>NZ_AP024510.1:0-2400000 GCF_018406465.1 Longicatena caecimuris | reverse complement strand
CAATTAAAGTTGGCAAAATACTTAGTAGATGAGTTGAAAAATATTGGTGTTACAAATGCATATGTAGATGAATTTGGTATTGTATATGGAAGTTTACTTGCCAATTGCGAGGCTAATTGTCCTAAAATAGGATTTATAGCTCATATGGATACTTCACCTGATATGAGTGGTGAAAATGTAAAACCAAGAATAATTGAAAATTATGATGGCTCTGATATCATTTTGAATGAAAAATTAAATATTCATATGGGGCCAAATGATTTTGAAAGCCTAAATCGTAATATTGGTGAGAACCTAATTGTTACTGATGGAACAACCTTACTAGGCGCTGATGATAAAGCCGGTATAGCCGAAATAATGACTATGCTAGAAACAATTATTCAAAAAAACTTACCGCATGGTGATATAAAAATAGCATTTACCCCTGATGAAGAAGTAGGCAGAGGTACAGATCACTTTAATGTGAAAGCATTTGATGCGGATTTCGCCTATACAGTAGATGGCGGCGAAGTTGAGTTTATTGATTATGAGAACTTTAATGCAGCTAGTGCAGTATTGGATATACAAGGATTAAGCATTCATCCAGGTTCCGCTAAAGGCAAGATGATAAATGCTCTTTTAGTTGGAATGGAATTTCATTCCATGTTGCCTGTTGAACAAAACCCAGCATATACAGAAGGTTATGAAGGATTTAATCATTTAACTGATATGCATGGAGAATGTGAACACGCGCATATGTCTTATATTATTCGTAATCATGATGAAACATTATTTGAACAACAAAAAGAAGACTTTAAGCGCATAGCTGATTACTTAAATAAAAAGTATCCTGAAAATACGATTACATTACAGATAACGGATAGTTATGCAAATATGCGTCAAATCATCGAACAAAATATGAATATTATTGAGTTGGTAAAAAAATCTATGGAAGAAATAGGTTTACAGCCTGCTTCCGCAGCTATTCGTGGTGGTACTGATGGAGCACGCCTGACATATGAAGGTCTCCCTTGTCCTAACTTAGGAACCGGTGGTTATAACTATCACGGTAAATATGAATATGTTTCCATAAATGAAATGGAGAAAAGCGTCGCATTGCTTTTGAAAATAGTTGAAAATAGTTTGAAATTATAAAATTAATCATTAGTATTATAAATAGAAAAGACGGTAAGGATATTCTATTAGTACTAACATCTGACTACTAAAAGAAAGGAAATCTATCTTTAATGTGATGATTATAGGATGATTTAATAAATCTCCTAATATCCTATATCACAGTGAGGTATTTAGATTTCCTTTTTAAATTAAACACAGACAATAACTTGCAAAGGTTTATTAAGTTCAATACATTCTTTTTTTCTAACTGCCGCTTTAAGTGGAAGTAAATAAGTATCCTGCTTTGTATCAAACCAAATAGCAGTTTGCCATTGTGTATTACCAATTATTGCTGTTACTTTTAATCGACCCCAACCTTCTTCTAAACATTTAAAAATATTTCTTATATCTATAGATATTTCTTTTGGAAGAGAAACAAAAACATTCCTTCTGTCGCAGAATAATGATATGGCTTTGCTGAAAATTCAAACTTCATTCCTTTGTTCTTCATTTTACACCTCCTGCAAATTCTATTTTGCCGCCAATACTTCAAACTCTAGTGTACCCCGCTCAGTACCATTAACTATAAGCGTAATTGAATGGATTCCAGGGTAATGTTTCCTTGTACTTGTATCCGCAAAGGAATGTGTTTTTGTGTAATACCTCTTTTCCTTTTCCTTGAAAACAAGCTCGGATATTTGGAATATTTTACGGTTCTGCCTACCGTTTGCTTTAACATAATCAATTCCATATTCCAGCCGTGCCTTAGTTTTCTTTTCAGCCTCAAGCTCGAAGGAAAAAGTCAAAATACCCCCTGCAGGAACAGATACAGTTTCTAGTGAAAAAGCATTAACTCTGACACAGCCAGCATCTGATAATCCCAAAATACGAAGCACTTCGCTATTGCCCTTTTTAAGAAGTGTCCTGCACCCGTGTTTGATAATCCAATCTGTATTCATGTCTTTACCATACCAATCCTTAGCAACCTTCACCACTAAATCAGGATGTGTTTTTGATATATCATTCAGGTTATTGGCTACACTTTTACGAACATACAGTGAAGGGTCTGCTTTTAGCAACTCTAAAATACGGAGAATCGGAGATGGATCTTTTTGGAAGTTCGGCAAGCTTTGTCCCCAAGGCAGTCTGGGGCGACAACCTTCGCTGGCAAGCCTACGGACATGCTCATTATTATCTTTAGCCCATGATGCCATCTGCGCCATCATACGTTCTTCATCGTTAATAATAAACGCTCTTACTGCAAATTCAGCTGATGCGTATGGAGTATATCTTGCTAAAGCTGACATAGAGATGTCCCAGTTTTCTTTATCCTGTCCGTAAAGCTCAACAAAAGTTGGGAAAAAGGAAACAAAACCATCTGAGCAGGTATCATAATTCATTATCACTTTATCAATAATGTGAATGGCTGTTTTATAGTCGTCTGGTAAATACTTCCCTAAATTTACACTAATTTGCATGACCCTCTGTTTCAATTCTAAACTATCCCACATTTCGTCCATCGTGGATTTTAAAAACGTATCTACCGGAAACTCATCATAAACCGTTTGAATCTGTGATGCGAGCTTGTATAGTGATTCATAATTAAATCTGTCCTTAAATAATTCCGCCATATTATTCCTCCTTCGAATACAGAGTTCCCATATCTTAAAACCTTTGATAATGCTGATAGATGCAGTGTTTTAGGGGACAATCAAATTTTTAGTTGGTTTTTCTAATATGTAATTACAGTATAAATTACTTTATGTGGATTGTTGTGGCGTGTAATAAGATAAAGATAACCATTATGGTTATTCCAACTCAGTTTCATCTACTATTAAGCCTAATAGTTTTACTAGCTGTAGCGCTTGATCTGTGCTTACGATGGCGCCTTTTAATAAATCTTGTGTTACACCAATACCATCAATTTCGCTTGTCGCAAAATTCATGCCATCAAGACTAGTATTATAAAATTCACTATCTACTAAACTGCAATGTTCAAATAACGTTTTTTTAAATCCACATTGAATGAAGCTAGAACTACCTATATCACATTTTTTATATATCGTCTGTTTATAACGACTTCCACTGAAATTCGCATAATGCAGATTGCATTCAATATATTGTATATTATGTAACACACAATCAATGAATTGTGTTCCCATTGCGCGACATGTTTTGAAAATAGTGCGATGTATGGCACCATCACTAAAAACAACATTGTTAAATTCACAATTTTCAAAAATGACATCAATCATGTCAATGTTAAGAAAATTACAGTCTTCAAAACATACATTTTCAAATACTATGCCATCCAAATGCAGACATGGCAATTCTGGTTCAGTAATTAGACAATTTTTAAAACTTAGTCCTTGTAGATAGGGCTCCTCTTCCACCATTTTGTGGAATTCTGTCTGTTCTTCTAAATATGAGGGTATTCTTGGTTTCTCAATTTTCATTTAAACCTCCAAGTTATTTGTGTATAACGGTTAAATTTATTAAGTAAATTCTAATGGATTCATTATAACACCCATGTTATGAAAGTCTATATACTTTTTGATCATGGTGCAAAATTTTATCATGAAAAGAATAATCTTGTATAGTTTTTACTTTAATCCTTACTCATTGACAACATATAGTGAAAAAGAGTCTTTCACGTTAATTATAAACCTAAAAAATGTAGAAAGGTCCTTTTACATCTATTCCTTATAAAATATGATGAAGTAGCGTTATGATAAAAGTGAATCTTTTTAAAAACTATAGTCATCTTTTTTATGATTATATCTTGACGATTATCAAAGCCAATTTTTTGTTTTTTTTCAAAAATCTGCTCCTTTCAGAAATAAACTAAACTTGCCAATCATTGGTATTTCGTCTTATAATGATATCATGTATTTTATATACATGGATTGATTCTATATTTTGCTTTTATATTATCATTTTAAGAGAGCATGAATCGTATTTTATATCTGATTACTCCATCTAAACCTACATATTCAGTCAAAATACATGATATTCAAAATACATGTTAATTCAAAACGCATATTCGTTTAAAACACATGATATTTAAAACACATATTCATTCAAAGCATATGATATTCAAGATACATATTCATTCAAAGCACTTATGCGTAAAATTGACAAGTTATAGAACACTAACCAAAACCAAATAAAGGAAGGACATTAAAATGGAACAAATGATTATCACACCAATTGCAAAATCCCTTAATATCAGTGAAAAACAAGTGGTAAACACCTTAGATCTACTAGAGCAGGGAAATACGGTCCCTTTCATCGCCCGTTATCGAAAAGAAGTCACAAATGGTCTAGATGAAGAACAAATCCGCGTCATTCAGGAAAATTATGCATATCAGCTAAACCTAAAAAAACGTAAGGAAGACGTGGCACGTCTTATTGAACAACAAGGAAAATTAACAGAAGAAATAAAAAAACAAATTGAAGCATGCGAAAAGCTGTCACAAGTAGAAGACATATATCGACCATATCAACAAAAACGCAAAACCCGTGCAACAGATGCACAGGCAAAAGGTCTTGCTCCACTTGCTGAATGGTTATTAAAACTACTGCCAAACGTAAATGTCGCACAAGAAGCAGCAAATTATATAAAAGAAGATGTACCAACTATTCAAGATGCTTTGCAAGGGGCAAAAGATATTATTGCCGAAAAAGCTAGTGATGATGCTGAAATCCGCAAACGCATCAGAAACAGTATGGAACATTATGGACGCCTAGTGACAAAAGAGAAAAAGAAACATGAAGATACAAAAAAAGTGTATAAAATGTATTACGATTACAATGAACGTATTTCCACCCTAGCGAGTCATCGTATCATGGCAATCGATCGTGCAGAAAAAGAAAAGGTCATCCAAGTCTCCATAGATTTTGATGAAGATTATCAACTGAATTGGGCTATCCAGAGATTCACCAAAAAACGCCAATGTCCAGCGGTTCCTTATATTGAAGAAGCTGTGCAGGATGGATTAAAACGCCTTGCATTTCCAAGCGTAGAACGAGAAATTCGCAATGAACTGAGTGAAAGAGCACACGAACAATCAATCGAAGTATTCTCTATGAATTTAGAAAAACTATTGTTGCAACCACCAATGAAACAAAAAATGGTATTAGGCTTTGACCCAGCTTTTCGTACAGGATGTAAACTTGCGGTAATAGACGAAACCGGAAAGCTATTGAAAATCAGTGTCATCTACCCCCATCAGCCAAATGCCAGGACAAAAGAAGCCGAAAGTATCATGCTGAATTTGCTAAAAACATATCCTATAAAAATCATCGCAATTGGCAATGGTACAGCCAGTCGCGAGAGCGAAGCTTTTGTTGCAAAGTTGATACGTGATTATCACCTTGCGGTGTCTTACACCATCGTCAGTGAGGCAGGAGCATCCGTATACTCTGCCAGTAAGCTCGCCCGTGAAGAATTTCCGGATCTTCAAGTAGAACAGCGTTCAGCTATATCAATCGCTCGAAGAGTTATTGATCCACTTGCAGAATTGATTAAAATAGATCCACAATCTATCGGTGTTGGTCAATATCAACACGACCTGCCAACGAAACGATTAAAAGAACGTTTGGATTTTGTCGTTACAAAAGCAGTGAACCGTGTAGGAGTAAATGTGAATACTGCCAGCAGTGAATTATTGAAAAATATATCTGGTTTAAGTGCAGCCACCGCGAAATCAATTGTGACCTATCGTGAAGACCATGGTGAAATAAGAAACCGCATCGAGTTAAAGCAAATTCCAAAGGTCGGAGCAAAATCATTTGAACAGGCGGCTGGTTTCCTGCGCATTGAAGACGGTGATGAACCTTTAGATCGAACATCTATTCATCCTGAAAGCTATGCTTTGGCGAAAAAAATTCTTGCCCAATTTGCTTTAACACCTTCTATGATGGGAAGCGAGGAAGCAAGAGCTTCTTTGGAAAAAGTGACATCTTCAGCCTTAGCAAAAGAATTAGGCGCTGATGTATATACGATTGAAGATATCTTAGATGCCATACGTTCTCCATTGCGTGATTATCGTGAACGCTATGATGCGCCAATTTTACGAAGTGATGTATTGGAGCTGGAAGATCTGCATATCGGAGATGAATTGGAAGGTGTTGTTCGTAATGTTGTGGACTTCGGTGCTTTTGTAGATATCGGTTTGCATGAAGACGGCTTAGTACATATTTCAAAAATGCGCCGTCAGCGAGTGCAACATCCTAGTGAAGTTGTGGCTGTAGGAGATGTTGTCAAAGTCTGGGTATACAATATTGATCAAGAAAAACAAAAAGTACAACTTAGTCTGTTACCATTGCAAAAATAAAGCTGTGGTTGATGAAGAGGGTACTGGTTAGTCAATGATGATAAAAATAGTATCAGGTAGTAATGGAAGTACTTTATAATGAAGATATGGATGTGTTTTCTAAGCAAATGACGTGCTGGTCTTTTCACCCGCAGGATCATTTCGATTAAAAAACACATCCTTTTCTTAAAGATGCGACGTTAAGAACATCATCTATTCATCTTTATTTAATATGGATAAGTAGAACCACTTTCATAAAGAATGATGTGCGTTATCCTTTACAACCTAACGGAATTAATTTTATTATGATCTTTTTTTATATCTGATCAACATTTTTTTATCATTTGCAATGCAAATCACGATCAGCTAAAAAGTGAAGAAAACCAAGCTTTCTTTGACAGTTTAAATTTAAAATTTCATCATTTCTAAACATGTGACATGTAGTATCCATATAACTAAATATTGACGATATCGCTTTGTAATAAAGGCAAGCGAAAGTTTTACACAAAACGTAATTTCCTTATGAAAAATAAAGATTTTATAGTATAATAAACGTGGTAATTATAAGGAGGACTAAGGAATGTCAGAAATCGACGTATTAAAGGGACATGCGACGAATATCCGAAAGAATATCGTAAAAATGGTGACAGAAGCAAAATCTGGTCATCCGGGTGGAAGTTTATCCTCTGTGGAAATTGCGACGGCTATTTATTTCACACAGATGAATATTGATGAGAACAATCTGACGAGCAATCAGCGTGATCGTTTTGTGTTATCAAAAGGACATGCATCACCGCTGTTGTATGCTGTATTAGCAGAAAAAGGATTTCTTGAAGAAACAGAATTAGCAACCTTCCGTAAGCTGAATTCTCGTTTACAGGGACATCCTAGCATGCGTAAGTTGCCTGGGGTAGATATGTCAACCGGCTCTTTAGGGCAAGGTATTTCAACGGCTGTAGGAATGGCGTTATCGAACAAGTATCATGAACTGCCTTATCGTGTATACACATTGTTAGGCGATGGTGAATGTCAAGAAGGTGAAGTATGGGAAGCAGCTATGGCAGCTGCTCATTACAAGCTGGATAACCTTTTGGCATTTGTAGATAACAATGGATTGCAAATTGATGGCAAGATTAGTGATGTCATGAATCCTTCACCAATTGATGAAAAATTTAAAGCCTTTGGCTGGAATGTCATTACGCTGGAAGATGGTAATGATCTTGCATCTGTAATTGAGGCATGTGAAGAGGCGAAAACCGTTAAGGGCAAACCTACGGTAGTTGTCGCGAAAACGGTGAAAGGAAAAGGTGTTTCCTTCATGGAAAATCAGGCAGGTTGGCATGGTGTTGCCCCTAGTGCGCAACAGTGTCAGGATGCACTCAAAGAATTGGAGGGAAATAAATAATGAAAGTAGCTACACGTGAAGCTTATGGGAAAACTTTAGCGGCATTAGCAAAAGAAAATAAAAATATCATCGTGTTAGATGCTGATTTGTCTGGTTCAACAAAGACAAAAGAAGTCAAAGCAGTAGCACCTGAACAGCATTATAATATGGGAATAGCAGAAGGCAATATGATGGCTGTTGCGGCAGGTCTGGCAGCAAGTGGTAATATCGTCTTCGCATCTAGCTTCGCCATGTTTGCGACTGGTAGAGCTTTTGAACAAATTCGTAATTCTATCGGTTATCCACATCTGAATGTGAAAGTCTGTGCATCACATGCCGGTCTGACGGTTGGTGAAGATGGTGCCAGTCATCAAAGCATTGAAGATATCTCCCTAATGCGAGGCATTCCTGGTATGACTGTCATTTGTCCGGCAGATGCAGTGGAAACGGATAAAGTTATCCGTGCTGTGGCGGAAATTGATGGACCTTGCTACGTTCGTCTGGGCAGAAGTGCAGTGGAAACGGTATATTCAGAAGATATGGCGTTTGAAGTTGGAAAAGGAAATGTCCTACGTCAAGGGAAAAAGGTCGCAATCATAGCTTGTGGCATTATGGTCGAAGCAGCATTACAGGCTTATGATGAGCTAAAGGAAAAAGGCTATGAACCAACTGTAGTGGATATGCATACGATCAAACCAATTGATAAAGATTTATTGGTAGAACTGGCGAAGAGCCATGATTTATTCGTTACTTGTGAAGAGCATAGTGTCATCGGCGGCTTGGGCAGTACAGTTGCTGAAACATTGAGCCAGTATGCTCCAACAAAAATTAAGATGGTTGGCGTTCAGGATACTTTCGGAGAAAGTGGTACACCTGCTGGCTTGTTGGAAAAATATGGCTTAACTAGTAAGGATATTGTTAAAGCAGTTATTGAAGAATAATACATATCGATAAAGAGAAGAGGGAGAGCCTTTCCTTCTTCTTTTTTCATACAAGTAGCTTTTGTGATATTTGATAGAAATCTTTTGTGATTTAAAGAATAAGTAACTAGCCAGTATGGCAAGTAATGTACAATTTCATGCAAGATCATAAGCATTCATTAGCTTTTCCATTCATAAGTTACAGTTAGCTTTTAGGTTCATAAGCATCTGTTAACTTTTATATTCATAAGCATTTTTTCCATTCATAAGCATCTGTAAACTTTCACGTTTATAAGCGTGTATAAAAGAAAAAGAGACAGAAATTAAAGATTGTGGCTTACAATTTTCTTACATTTCTTTTAGATAAGGAATTTATGTGAAGGATTTGTTATAATACAAGCATGGAGGGATACTATGCAAACAAGAATATTGGTACTGGATGATGAAAAAGAAATCGCTGACCTTGTCACCCTGTATCTGAAAAATGAGGGATATCAGGTCCACGAATTTTATGACAGCGAAGATGCATTGCGTTTTATAAAGGATAATCCCGTTGACTTGGCAATGTTGGATATCATGATGCCAAAGATTAACGGCTTTGAGATATGCAAGATCATACGTGAAAAATATACATTCCCGGTTATCATGTTAACGGCTAAAATTGAGGATATGGATAAGATTCAGGGATTGTCATTAGGAGCGGATGATTACATAACCAAACCGTTTAATCCGCTGGAGATGGTAGCACGAGTAAAGGCACAATTGCGTCGTTATAAGAAATATAATACAACAAAGGATAATGTAAATGTGATTGATTTTAAAGGACTTATCATCGATAATGATTCTCATCAATGCACACTTTATGATAAAGTTTTAAATCTGACACCGATTGAATTTTCGATTTTGTGGTATTTATGTAAGAATCGTGGCAGAGTCGTTCCTAGTGAAGAATTGTTTGAAGCTGTGTGGAAAGAAAAATATTTTGATTCCAATAACACGGTGATGGTACATATTCGCCGCTTGCGAGAGAAGATGATGGAACCGCCTCGTAATCCGAAATTTATTAAAACGGTTTGGGGCGTAGGGTATAAAATTGAAGAATAATTGGTATCAGCAGCTGCGGAAACAATTGACTCTGCGGTTTCTGCTGTTGACGCTTATCGTATCTGCAGTTTTATTACTCTTTATTGCCATGATCGGCAGTAAAGCTGGGTTAGAAGCCAGTAAAGGAACTTTAAGCAATGGGGATTTTTATTATTACTATTTACAGCATTCATGGGAGATTAATACCTTGTTATTCACCATTGGGTTTATCGCTTTATTGTTATTTTTTATTGTATCTTTCTTTCACAGCATGGATGCCTTACTACTCTGTCTACAAGGAAAACCTTTGCGTAAGCAGCCTTTATTTTTCAAAATGTTTCCACAATTTCTGGAGGCTCAAAAGAAAGTCGAAAATTTGCTTGCCAAACGCAGTGTGAGTGAAGAAGTGTCTGCACAAAAGAAAGAGCATAAGAATGAATTATTAATGTATCTGGCACATGATCTGAAAACCCCCTTAACATCAATGATTGGTTATATCAATCACATTTTGGATCATCATTTGAATGAAGAACAGGAAGCATCTTCTTTAGCCATTGCACATAGTAAAGCAAACCGTTTAAATGAATTGATTGATGAGTTTTCTGAAGTTTTACGTTATGATGATAAGGTGTCACAACTGAATGTTACACATATTGATTTGACTATGATGTTAAAGCAGCAATTGGTAGGTTTTTATCCTTTATTAGAAGGAAAAGGTCTTAAATTAAAGGAAGAAATCCCACAAGATATGTTGATTGATGGTGATTATGATAAACTACAGCGTGTATTTGATAATCTGATGCGTAATGCTATCAATTACGCAAAACCGGATACGACCATTTATATTACGGTCACAAAACAAGAGCAGGGCATTCAACTATTATATCGCAATAAAGCTGAGGATATGAAGGAAGAAGCCGTTGCACATTTGTTTGATAAATTTTATCGTGCACAGAGTGCCCGCAGTTCCAGCAGTGGTGGTGCCGGCTTAGGTTTAGCAATTGCGCGAGAAATTATGCAGCTGCATCATGGGGATATTCATGCAGAATTAGATGGCGATGAGATTTCCTTTTATCTGCATCTACCTTATACGTTAGGGGCATCGATATGAAAGAGCGATATTTGAAAAACTTAGAACGCCGCTTGGTGCTGAAATATACCTTTATTGTATTGGCATTGAGCCTAGGTGGAGCTACGATCTTGTATATTTTTGATAATGTATTAAATGGCATTGTCATTGATTTTTTAAAAGTACTTTTGATAGATGGTGACCCATTTTCAACCTTTAAGAAGATTTTTGCTATTGTTTTACCTGCCATTATTGCCATTACTGGTTTTATGCTTGTTTATTTTCTATGCCGAGAGCTGTCAAACTATCTTCGCGTGTTAATGGAAGGTATGGATGATGTTTTGGAAAAGCAACGCGAAAAGTTAAATTTTCCTAAAGAGTTGCAGCCTACCCAAAAACTAATCTTATCCATTGCGGAGGATTATCAGCGCAATGAGAAAGCAGCTTTAGAGGATGAAGAAAAGAAGAAGGATTTGATTTATTTATTAGCACAGGATATAAAATTGCCTTTATCAAATATTTTAATGTATTTAGAACTGTTAGAAAAGGAACAAAGAATATCGCCACAATTACGTAAGGAGTTTATGGCAAGTGTTCTTTATAAATCCATGGATCTGGAAGAGATGATCAATGAGTTCTTTGATATCACTCGATTCAATCTGCGTTATGCGAAATGGACACCGGAGCATATGTATTTGGATCGCATGGTGGAGCAGGTGTTGGATGAATATTATCAAATGTTGGAAGAAAAGAGTATGAAAGTGGATGTGCAGTATGAACATCAGCTGCCCTTATATGCGGATAATGACAAGATTGCCAGAGTTCTGCGTGATTTATTACGGAATATGATTGCATTAGGGGATGCCAATAGTACCATTGTTATACAGCTTATGGAGCATAGTGCGCATTATACGATTGTGATGAAAGGCAGTGTTCCTCATTTGTCCGCATATCAGATTGCTCATATTTTCCATAACTATTATCGCTTAGAGGATTTGCATGGAAGTGGTAAGCAGCATGTATTGGGTTTAGGTATTGCAAAACAGATTGTTGATATGCATAAAGGCATCCTTAGGGCAAGTTCTTTGCAGGATACCTTGCAGTTTTATATTGATTTGCCCAAAGAAACTTTGGAGAAAGAAGTAGCGCATGCATAAGCTGAAAGGATGCTGGTGGCTTATGCATGAAGTGAATAGTACAGAAAGGAAAGAAAGCGTATGCGTTGTGAAGTAAATGAGCAATTTCCGATAGCCATTGAAGAGGAAGGAACGGTTATGGACTATGTCGATCACGAATTTGTCTTTGTGATCAAGGATGAAACATGGACGGATTTCGAGTTGAAGGCATTAAAGAAACAGCCTTTGGAAATAGCGTTTGTATATAAATATGATATCGCCATCTTCTTATTAACATTGGAGGATGCGATTGATACGAGTGATTTCGTATTTAATGTGCATGATAACGATTATGATGAAACATTGTTTACACATTTTGCTACAGGCAGTGGTTATACCTGCACGTTATATTTACTTGATGGTAAGAATATAGTGAAAGGTAGAAAAATCGTGCAACTATCAAATGCGATGTCCCTTAAGATTGCGGACTGTTTAAAGCAGCAGAAGGATGTCCCTTATCGCGAAGAAGAATTTATTTGTAATCTAGAAGGGTTGCAGGCGGCTTGGGAACCTTTTGAGTTACAGCCAATGGCAATTGCAAATGAGACGTTTAAATAGGTATATTCTTTTAAAATGTATGCGGTGTAAATACACATGTATACATTTTTTAGATTTATAGTTGTGCTTTTTTTCACTATACAGTATAATTTAAGATAAGATTTAAGAGGAGGCAAAAAGATGAGAGCGGTAGTAAGTGTAATTGGTAAAGATATGGTAGGCATTCTGGCGAAAGTCAGTGTAGAATGCGAAAAGGCGAATATGAATGTGCTGGAAGTTTCACAGACATTGCTGCAAGATATGTTTGCGATGATCATGCTGATTGATATTACAAAAGGTAATACATCCTTGAGTGATTTTGCACAGCATATGGAAGAGGTAGGAAAAAAAGAAGGTTTAATTATCCACGTCATGCATGAGGATATTTTTAATTCCATGCATAAAATTTAGAAGGAGAATTGTCTATGATAAATGTACATGATATTCTGGAAACCATAAAGATGATCGATGAAGAATACTTAGATGTTCGTACGATTACCATGGGTATATCTTTATTAGATTGCTGCGACAGTGATATCGATCGTTCTTGTGAGAAGATATACAATAAGATTACGCGGTTGGCAAAAGACCTGGTCAAAACAGGAGAAGATATTTCTCGTGAATATGGTATCCCTATTATTAATAAGCGAATTTCGGTTACACCGATTGCCATGTTGGTAGCTGCTAGTGGCGGTGATCCTGTAAAATATGCATTGACATTGGAAAAGTGTGCGCAAGCAGTAGGGGTTAACTTTATTGGTGGTTATTCCGCATTAGTGCAGAAAGGATGTGCAGCCGGCGATCGCGAATTAATGGAATCCATCCCGCGGGCATTAGCACAGACGGAGCATGTGTGTGCATCTGTTAATGTTGGCAGCACAAAGGCAGGCATTAATATGAATGCAGTAGAGCTTATGGGTCGTATGGTGAAGGAAGCGGCTGAACTGACAAAAGATAACAATTGTATTGGAGCAGCAAAGCTTGTTGTATTCTGTAATGCGCCTGAGGATAATCCTTTTATGGCCGGTGCTTTCCATGGTGTTGGAGAACCGGATTGTGTCATAAATGTAGGTGTATCTGGTCCGGGTGTGGTAAGGGCTGCGTTAGCGAAAGCTCCTAAGGATGCGCCGATGAATGAGATTGCGGATATCATCAAAAAGACAGCCTTTAAGATCACACGTATGGGTCAATTGGTTGGCTCCTTGGCAAGTGAGCGCTTAGGTGTACCATTTGGTATCGTGGATCTTTCTTTAGCACCGACACCGGCTGTCGGTGATAGCGTAGCATATATCTTAGAGGAAATGGGCTTACAGACTTGTGGGGCATATGGTACGACAGCTTGTCTGGCAATGCTGAATGATGCGGTAAAAAAAGGCGGTGTCATGGCAAGTAGCACGGTTGGCGGTCTCAGTGGAGCATTTATCCCGGTCAGTGAGGATGCCGGTATGATTGCAGCGACACGTGCCGGTGTTTTATGCCTGGAAAAATTAGAAGCTATGACAGCGGTATGTTCCGTAGGTTTAGATATGATTGTAATTCCTGGTGAAACAACTGCTGAGGTAATTAGTGGTATCATTGCGGATGAAGCTGCAATTGGAATGGTGAATTCTAAGACAACAGCAGTTCGTGTGATTCCGGCAGTTGGTAAACAAGCAGGTGATGAACTGGAATTTGGCGGTTTGTTAGGAAGTGGCCCTATCATGAAAATTAATCAGAGTGATAATTCTGTCATGATTCATCGAATGGGAAGAATACCAGCTCCTTTACAGAGCTTGAAGAATTAAATGATACAAAAGTCTAAAAACTATAGGAAGATAGCTTTTAGACTTTTTCTGTTCAGTATGATTGTATGAAAGATACAAGAAGTTATCTGTATTCCATATAGAATCATCCTAGGGAAGTGTTGCGTGTAATTACAAGGCGACTTGCAAAAATCGTAATTCTATAAGGATGGTTAACGCTATTAGATATTCCTTTACATTACGATATAACACGAAAGGGGAAACGGATATGAATGAAAGTATAATAGAAATAAAACATCGCTTATCAAAAATAGAAGGTTTAAAAGACTATCAAAGAGAATTGGAACAGCGCTATGAAGAAATCAGCCAGAAACTGGAAGTGGCAATGCATATCGCAGAAAAAGAACAACAGGATGTTGAAAAACTCCAGCATGCCTCTTTAGCCAGCTTAGCAGCCTGGTTTGCGAAAGATAAGGAAGAGCGCTTAGTCAAAGAAGAACAGGAAGCTGTTAAAGCAGCTATCCTAGTCAGTCGACTACAGCAAGACCTAGAAATCACCAATGCCGAATTAGTAAAGTGCGAAGAAGAAATTGCTCAAGAAGATGCTTTACGCGGCGCTTTGGAAGAAATGCAAAAACAGGAAGCTTTGCAAGGGGAACATGGCAAAGAGGCAGCAGAGCTATACAGCCAATTGGAACAGGAACAATTATTGGATAAAGAACTGCAAGAGGCTATTGCGGCAAGCTATGTTGTTACGGATAAGTTACGTTTCGCTGTATCTGAAATGAGCAGTGCATCTGATTGGGGCATGATGGATATTGCCGGAGGCGGTATGATGACATCCATGATCAAGCATTCGCATGTAAAAGAAGCATCGAAAAAAATTGCCCAACTGCAACAAGATTTGTTACGTTTACAAAAGGAAGTTAAGGATGTGCATAGCATTGATATCGCGCCAATGGAAATAGAGAGCTGGCTAAGTACAGCAGATATCTTCTTTGATAATTTCATCTTTGATTTTATGGCGTATTCGAGAATTAATAAAAGCCATGAACAACTGAAAGCAGGACTTGAAAATATCATTGCTTTACAAGATCAGCTATTGGATGAAAAGTGTCAGTGTTTAGAACGACAAAATGCATTACATACAAAAATACAAAGGCTTTTTGATGAAATGGAACAGGATGAGTAGACCTGTTCTTCTTTTTTTACTATTTTTACATGCTTTCCAATCAAATCATGCTATATTTTCCAAATTTTGTGATAAAATAAAAAAGCGCGATATAAAGGAGCGATGAAGATGTTGGAATTAAAGCATGTATCCTTTGAAGTAGAAGGAAAACATATACTAAATGATATTACGATGACAATTGCGGATAATCAATTTACAGTCATCACCGGACCAAATGGCGGAGGGAAGTCTACCCTTGCCAAGATCATCATGGGAATCGAGAAGCCAACAAGTGGACAGATCTTATTTGATGGCGAAGATATCACCGAACTAAGTGTTGATGAGCGAGCAAAACGTAAAATCGGTTATGCTTTTCAACAGCCCCCACGTTTTAAAGGCATGAGTGTGCGGCATTTGTTATCACTTGCTCATGGCAAGGATCTGGATGAAGATGTCTGCTGCAGCTATTTAAGTGATGTCGGCTTGTGTTCGAAGGATTACTTAGACCGTGATGTGGATGCTTCCTTATCCGGAGGAGAAGTGAAACGTATTGAAATTGCGACAATCTTAGCCAGAGATTTAAAACTGTCCATCTTTGATGAGCCGGAGGCAGGTATCGACTTATGGAGTTTTGCGAAGCTGGTGGAAACTTTCCAGCATTTACAGGCACAATCTAAACAGTCCATCATCCTGATTTCGCATCAGGAAAGGATCATGCAGCTGGCGGATGAAATCATTATCATTGAGAATGGTCGCATGAAAACAAGAGGAACACGCGAGGCTATTTTGCCATCTTTGATGAATGAATTTGAGCCTTGCGGATTGAAAAAGTAGGTGAGCATATGGAAAACATGGAAAAAGACTTGTTACAGACAATTGCCGATATACGTGGCTTTATGCCGGGAAGTGCATTTAGTCTGCGAAAGAATGGTGAAGGCATTGAACGCCATTCTACTGAGCATGTCAGAATTAATGCCAAATTGGATAAACCGGGCATTGATATCATTGTCGATGCCAACACGGTAGGGGAAAGTCTACATATTCCGGTTATCTTAACCGACAGCGGTATTAAGGATGTTGTATACAATGATTTTTACATAGGTGAAAATGCAGATGTGGAGATTATTGCCGGCTGTGGTATTCATAACGATGGCTGTGATACATCTCAGCATGATGGCATTCATACCTTTCATATCGCAAAAAACGCAAAGGTGCGCTATGTTGAAAAGCATTATGGAGAAGGTAATGGCCGTGGTGGTCGTATCTTAAATCCGGTAACGATCATTCACATGGAAGATGGTGCTTATGCGCAGATGGATATGAGCCAGATCAAAGGTGTAGATTCTACGATGCGTAAAACCGAAGCGAACTTAGGTCCGCATGCCAAGTTGGTCATCAATGAAAAACTAATGACACATGGCAAGCAGACTGCGCATAGTGATGTAACCGTGAATTTGAATGGGGAAGACAGCGTTGTGCAAATCGTATCCCGTTCGGTGGGGAAGGATGACTCGATTCAGGTATTCCACCCTATTGCCATTGGAAACAATAAATCCCGTGCGCACATTCAATGTGATTCCATCATTATGGATCATGCAAAGATCAGCTCAATTCCGGAAATCGCAGCAAATCATGTGGATGCGGAAATTGTGCATGAGGCAGCTATTGGAAAGATCAATTCCGATCAGTTGGTGAAATTGCAGACATTTGGCTTAAGTGTAGAGGAAGCAGAAAAAGTTATCGTAGATGGATTCTTGAAATAGGATTCATCTTTTTTCATTGATGATATCGGTGGCACATGTATTTTTACCTAAGAAGCATCAGTATTAACAAAGGGCAAGCTTCATACCTACACGAAGGGTTACCTGCATATCTACACAAAGGGCTAGTTTCATACCTACACGAAGGGTTACCTGCATATCTACACAAAGGATACCTGCATCTTTAAAAGCGACTTGCTCAATGTAGGTGGTATCTAGTATAATAAAAGTCTTATAAAGGAGGAATAGGATGAAGAAATTCATTTGTTTATGTTTGGTATACTTGATATGTCTATTGCCAGTCCAGGCAAATACAAAACAAAAGGTTACCTTCAGTAAATGTACGGATGGCGATACAGCACATTTCATAGTCAAAGGGAAAGATACAACGATACGTTTTCTGGCTATAAATGCACCGGAATATACAAAGGAAAAAGAACCTTATGGAAAAGAAGCTAGTGCCTATGTGTGTGATGCCTTAACCAATGCCAAAACAATAGAATTAGAGTATGATGATGGCAGTGATGAAACAGATAAATATGGCAGAACCTTAGCCTGGGTGTATGCGGATGGGAAGCTTTTACAAAGAGAATTGGTGAAGCAAGGCTTAGCCGAAGTCAAATATATCTATGGGGATTATGCTTATACCGATGAATTAAAGAGTTTAGAAAAAGCAGCCAAAAAACAAAAGCTGAACATGTGGAGTGATGGCACATATGAAGAAGAAAAGACAGAATTACCATACTATTTAACAGCTGTTGGCGGTATCTTATTAATCTTTATTGGTGTTTTCTTTACGAAGGGGAAACGTCAGAAACAAAAACTGATTCGTCAGGGCATGAAACAATTAAAGAAGAAATAATGCTTCTTCTATAAGCAAGAGCCACCTGCATAAACCAAACTTAGGCAAGGAAAGGCTCTTTTTTCCTATGCTTGTAAGATAAAGCAACAACGCGTATAATGGAAACAGAATGGAGGGGTTTGATGCGTATCGCAATATGTGATGATGAGGCTGTGCAGCTGCAACTTATCGCAAACTATGTGGAAGAATATCAAAACATTTATCATCAACCTTTGACAATCGAATGCTATTCCAATGCGGATGCCCTTTTGTTTGCTTATCAGGAAGACTATGCCATCCCTATTCTATTATTAGATATCCAAATGAAAGGATTAAATGGCATGGAGCTGGCAAAACTCGTCAGAAAGTATTCCAAGGATACAATCATCATTTTTATTACCGGTGTCAGTGATTATGTTTATGATGGATTTAATGTACAGGCTTTAAATTATCTGATGAAGCCTATAAAAAAAGAACAGCTGTTCGCTTGTTTAGATAAGGCAATAGAGAAACTAAATACACAGCAGCCAACCATCGCTCTATGTTGTGATAAACAGTGGCTGCGCTTTCCTGTAAAAGATATCCTGTATGTAGAAAGTGATGGTCATTATTTGGATGTTTATACGAAAAAACAATGTTATCATGTGAAAAAAACAATGAAGGAAATGGAGGAAGCGTTACCAACATCCCTGTTTTTTCATTTATCACGCAGTTATCTGATTCAACTTGAGGCTATCGAAAAAATCAATACACAAACGCTATGGATGAGCAATGGACAATGCATACCGATTCCCAAAGGGAAATACCGTCTGCTGAGCAAGGCCTTTATTGCCCATCATTTTAAGGAGGCTATGTAAATGGAACTCTTGGCTATAGCATTTGCCTTATGCAGCATTTATCTGTTACAGTTACAACTTTTCCATTTTGATTCTGGAAAAACTAAACATATGGTATTGTGGCTGTTGATTTTATGTAGTTTTGGGATAGGGTATATGCTCCATGTTCAATTTGTTATTTGGTTAAGTGGGTTCTTTCTGCTGTATTGTTTTCTTTTCTTTTATTGTGATGCCACCTTGTATGATAAACTGCGATATGGTCTATTTAGCATACTTGCGTTTTTCATCGATTATCTTGTCATGGTATGGCTGTTGGCAGCGCCTGTTTGGATCATTGCTTTATCAATGGTTGCGATACAGTATGGTATCTTATTGTATTTACAGTTACATGTCACTTGGTTTATGCTGTTATTACATAGTGGAGTTAGCGTGCTGGTTTGTTATCTGGCGTTGCAACAGCCAAGTGCAGGCATTTTCTTGTTGCTATGGATAGGAATGGTGCAGTATTTGCATGGGCAATATGCAGCGAACTTTGAGAAAAATACCAGAGCATTTCAAGAAGATGTAATGGCGCATCATTATGCGGAAGTAAAAAGTGTTTATATGAATATGCGTGGCTGGCGGCATGATTATCATAATCATTTGCAATCTTTAAAAGCGTATTTGCAGTTAGGACAGTATGAAGAGGCAGATGCCTATTTGTTTGAGCTGGAAAAAGATCTCGATAGTGTTGATGCTTTGGTAAAAAGCGGTAATTTGATGGTTGATGCGATTCTCAATTCCAAGTTGACCATCGCAAAACAAAAGCAGATACATGTGCAGTGTAAAGCACATGTCGCAAAACATATTGCGATACGTGATATTGATTTATGTGTTATCATTGGCAATTTGTTAGATAATGCCATTGAAGCATGTGAGATGTTAGAGGAAAAGGAACGTTTTATCAGGATTTATATAGAGATTGTGAAGCAACAGCTGTATATGTCGTTTACGAATGCAGCTATGGAAGATCTGAATTTCAATCAAAAGAGCTATATCAGTGAAAAGCGTGGAAATCATGGGCATGGCATGAAGCGGGTAAAGTTAACGGTTGAACGTTATGATGGTTACTTAAACTTGCAGAATGAACCTGGTGTATTCGTTAGTGAAATCATGTTGCCGATTGTATCCTGTGATGAAGAAGCAGCAATCGAAGCTTGCACATAAAGCATAGCTTCACGATATGCACCTTTTGCAATGTTCTGATAGAAAGGGATAATATTCTCTTTTAAAGGCATATAGAAAACGACGTTTTATGAACGAAAAAAGGGATTTCGTGAATGAAATGTCTTTTTTACTATTGTTTTGTTATACTTTTCCATAGAAACATTTTAGAAGTCATACGATAGCTTAAGAACTGTCAAACAATGGAGAAATAGGAGGATTGTTTTGCGGTTAGGAATCGTTATGAAATCATGATTTCATGTATTGACTGTTGGTATGAGAAAGGTTGATGTTATGACTAGAGAAGAAATACGAAAGAACTATCGCTATAAAGATAATATGCGGATGTTATTAAAAGATATCGGTTGTTGTGGAAGACAATATTATGTGTATATGGTGTTGGAAATTATTTTAAAAACCATTGCACCAATTCTTCTGATGCTGCTTCCTGTTTATTTAGTTGGCTTGTTGGAACATCAGATAGATCTTGTTACGATCTGTGAGAAACTGAGTATATGGATCGTCGGGATTCTAGGTATTTATCTGGCTGATACATGGTTTCATGCGCAAAACATGCGCATCTTTGAAATGTTGAGAATGGCATTGTACATGCATCGTTTTTATAATTGGCGTGTGCATATGGATCTTTTGAGCTTAGAGAATGGTGAGAATAACGAGATGGAAATGGAAATTCGCCAGGCGCTGTTGCAGGGAAGCAGTCATGGTGTTGGAGCTTTGTTAGAAAGCAGTATATCACTTGCCAGCAGTGTGTTAGGTTTGTTGCTATATGCCATTTGCATTGGACAATTGCAGCCATTTCTACTGTTTTTGATTATGATTGCCGGTGGTGCAGCCGCGTTTGCAAAACGGCGAGCTAATATTTATGAATACCAAAAGATGGGACGCTTCTGGGAGAACAATGGTAAGTTTTGGGGTATGAAGAATGATAGCATCAATTTGGAAAAAGCCAAAGATATTCGCATGTATCATTTAGCTCCATGGTTTGCGGATAATTTTGAACGCTTGCGTAAAGAAGCAGTAACGATTTATCAAGATGTCATGCAGAAACGCTTTTTAGCAGATGCTGCCGCTAGAATGGCGACCTTTCTACGGGATGGGGCAGCTTATGGATATTTGCTTTATCTCATGATCAATGGAGATTTGGATGTTGCACAGTTCTTGCTTTACCTAGGTGTTGTCAGTGGTTTTACAGCATGGATGCAAACAATTGTTGAAACGTTGACCATCTTGAATCAGGAGTCTTTGAGTGTATCGTTTCTACAGGCATATCTGGCACAGGAAGATAAAGATCAAAAGGAAGGCAGACAAGAAACGGTGGCTATGGAGAGTAAAGAAGTTCCAGAAGTATCTACTACATCTCAACCACAAGAAAACGCAAAAACGCATCTTGAAGCTACAAATGCGCTTGAAGATAATAGGCTGAAAGAATGTCATGAAATACGTTTTGAGGATGTGAGCTTTGCTTATCCGGGGCAGCCACCCATCTTTGAGCATTTTAATATCACCTTGCATGCCAATGAAAAAATTGCTTTGGTTGGTATGAATGGAGCCGGCAAAACGACACTGGTAAAACTGTTATGTGGTTTGTATCCTTTAACATCCGGACATATTTATGTAAATGATATGGATATTGCACAAATTCCTCATGAATTATATGTTTCGATGTTATCCATCGTTTTCCAAGACTCACAGATTTTTGCCTTTGACATTGCCAGTAATGTTGCCTGTACGACTAGCCAGGACAAACAAACGCTCAAGAGCAAAGATGCTGCTATGAATCGATTATTAAAGAAGATGCAGTGTGGCGATACCTATGCCATCTATGATGAAGAACGTATTTTAAGCTGTTTACAAAAGGCCGGTCTGCAAGATAAGATTGATCAGCTGCCACAGGGAATTCATACACATCTTACTACGTATCTGCAAAAGGATGGTGTTTTGTTAAGTGGCGGTGAAATACAAAAACTGATGTTAGCGAGAGCCTTATATAAAAAAGCACCTATTCTCATACTAGATGAGCCTACCAGTGCTTTAGATCCAATTGCGGAAAGTGAGCTTTATCAGAAATATGCCCAGTTAAGTGAGGGGAAGATTTCGTTATTTATCTCACATCGTCTAAGCAGTACCCGTTTCGCTGATCGTATTTTATTTTTAGAGCATGGTAAGATCATCGAAGAAGGCAGTCATGAGGAATTGCTTAAGAAACAGGGAGCTTATGCGAAGATGTTTCAGATGCAGGCACATTATTATCAAAAGGAGGCTGGAAGGAATGAAGAAATTATACCAAATGCATAAACAAGGCTTTCAGCTTTTACGTTTTATCTATCGTCTTGATCATTCTGCTTTACCAATTTTCTTATTACGCCATACCATGGAAGCTGTATCCCCTTATCTTCAAATCTTGTTTAGTGCCATCATTATTGATGCTTTATTACAACAGCATTGGGAAAAAGCCGGTTATACCATTCTCATCATGTTAATCGTTAATTTACTGTTTGGGCTTTTATTGGATTATGTAAAAAGCAAAAGTCAGGTTCGTTCCATGTCTGTTCATCGTCAGTTCAATGCGATGATTTGTTTAAAGACGATTGATCTAGACTATGCGACATTTGCGGATAAAGAAGGCTTAGAAGCTTTTTCACAAGCGGATGCGGCAATGGCGATTCATGGAGGATTTGGTCTGCTGCTTGAAATTTATACCGAAATGGTACAACATCTGTTATCGGTGAGCATTGCTATCGTATTGCTCTTGGAACTGTGTCAAAAATATGGGCAGAGGATGCCGGGGGTACTTGGCTTTTTTCTGACACCTGTTGGCTCGCTTTGCACACTATGTGTCTTATTTATCAGCTTACTGCTGTTATATGGGAAATCCGCAGAGTATGTCAATAAAAACAATTTGCAGATATTTGAGCATGATATGTCAGTGCATCAGGAAATGCAATATTTTGATAGTTATGCGTTCCATGCAGATAAGGGAAAGGATGTACGTATCTATCGTATGCAGCCAATGTTATTACAGGCATGGAATGCATTATGTGAACGATTGAATCAATCGCTTAGGAAAGAGTGGCAATATACACGCAGATCCACCTTATTTTATGTTTTTATCAATCATATCGTTATGTTATTGTCCTATATATTTGCCACGTTAAAGTTCTTCTCACACGCTATTTCGATTGGGGAATTCACGAAATATTCTAGTGCGATAGCCAAATTAAATGAAGCTTTGCGATCTTTGGTAGAAAATAATGGGCAGTTACGTACGATGATAGGGTATTTAAGCTATTATAGTGAATATATGAAAAAAGAGAATAAGTTGGATACCGGTACACTGCCTGTTGAAAAACGTTTAGACAATGAATTTGAAATAGCCTTTCATAATGTTAGTTTTGCTTATCCGAATACGAATACTTACGTATTAAAAAACGTATCCTTAACATTGAATTTGAAACAAAAGATTGCACTGGTTGGGCCAAATGGTGCCGGAAAGTCAACTTTTATTAAGCTATTATGCCGTTTATATGACGTGAGTGAGGGTTCTATCACTTTGAATGGGATTGATATTCGTAAATATGATTATCAAGAATATCTGAATCTGTTTGCGGCTGTTTTTCAAGACTTTACTCTTTTCGAGTTTCCGGTAGGAGAAAATGTCGCATGTGAACAGCAGTATGATGAAACAAGAGTTTGGCAAGTGCTACAACAGGCGGGAGTAAGAAAGCGTGTAGAACGCATGAAGGATGGTTTAGCAACGCCTATGTTTTATCGAGAAAAGGATGGCGAAGATGTATCTGGTGGGGAAGCACAAAAAATAGCGATTGCTAGAGCATTGTATAAAGATGCACCTTTTGTGATTCTTGATGAACCTACCAGTGCCTTAGATCCGATTAGTGAATATGAAATTTATACGCATTTTCACGACATGGTTAAAAATAAGACAAGTATTTATATATCTCATCGTATGAGCAGCTGTCGTTTCTGTGATGATATTCTAGTATTTGATCATGGACAACTGTTGCAGCGAGGGACGCATGAGGAATTGATGAAGGATACAAAACAGGTGTATGCGAAAATGTGGAAGGCACAAGCCAAATATTATGTGTAATTAATATCCGCATACGAGCAGTTGTTATCATAGTTACAATGTTGTGGTATCTTTCATAATAGCACACATAGAAAAGCACGCATAGAATAGCACACATATAATAAGCACGCATATAAAAAATTCTCACTCATCATAGTGCCTCTTTGAAGTACGTATGGAGTAAGAATTTTTTAATATTTAATTTGCTTTTATTTCTGTTGCTAACGTTTTACCTAGTTCCATTAAAGCATCGAGATCTTCTTGGGTTGGTGTATAATTCTGTGATACCACACCATCCTGTAATAAAGGCAAGCCAGCTCGTACAAGACGTTCATTTACCTGCTTTGTCACTACATCCGCCCAGCCATAGGAACCAAAGCCCAGAGCTTTTTTATTCTTTACCTTGCAGCTAGCTAGTTTTTCTAAGAAAGCAGCGATGCTTGGTGCCATAGCATTATTGTAGTTACCACTACCTACTAAAATAGCCTTAGCATCCAGTAATTCCTTCATAATAATAGCAGGAGAAGTTAGGGAACATTTAAAGATCTTTACACAAATCCCATTTCTTCCAAGTCCTTCTGCCAATGCTTCTGCCATCATCTGGGTATGCTTCCAAACACTTTCATACACAATAACCACTTTATCTTTTGCGGCAAATGTTGCAAATTCCTGGTAAGCATCAAATAATTCCTTTATGTATGTACGCCATATGATGCCATGCGCAGGGGCAATCATATCAATTGGTAATCCCATTTCTTGAATCTGTTTTAATTTATTGGCAACCTGCATACCATATGGCATTACAATATTTGCATAATAGTCTTTTGCCCGATCGATACATTTCGCTAAACCATGTGCATCATCAAAGATATCATAGCTTGCTATATGCTGCCCAAAGGCATCATTAGAAAAGACGATGTTTGCTTTATCCACATAGGTCAGCATGTTATCCGGCCAATGAATCATCGGCATTTCCACAAAGGTGAGCGTATAGTCACCGGTACATAGGGTATCACCGGTTTTTACTTTATGATAATCATATTCCTTGAAATATTGCTTCAACATAATTTTCACACCGGCATTGGAAGTGTATGGCTGCGCATTTGGATATGCCTGCATGAACTTCACAAAACCTCCGGAATGATCTGGTTCAGCATGCTGCACGATTACATTATCGATTGGTTTGTCCCCAATGATGGAATGAATGCGCTCCATCATAATGTCAAAAAATTCTTCCTCCACCGTATCAATCAAGGTGATCTGCTCATCAACGATCAGGTAGGAATTATAGGTTGTCCCCTCACTAATCGGAAATAGATCCCCGTGGAAATGGCGGCAGTTAAAATCATGAACACCTACCCAATACATGTTTTCTTTTAATTGAATGGCTTGTTTCATTTCAATCACTCCTTTTCGTATTGTTAATTTTATCACTTTTACCGTTGATTATTCTATGCTTTTCTTATATAAAATGAAAGTTATATGCTTAAAAATTAAGACATTTTATAAGAAATCAGAAAATTCTGTTAAATTAAAGCATAGAACTCACTAATAATTACTATAGAACTTACTAATAATAAATAAGAATAAAGAATAGGCGGATCTATCATACACAAGCATAACTTTTGTGGAATGCATCTTAAGGAAAGAGGAAAAGGAATAAAAAAACGAAAAAAAAGTCGCGTTTCTTTCTTTATCAAAAGGTTTGGAGTATAATAAAAGAGAATAAAAAAGGATGATTAAAGGAGGATTTTTTCATGATTATTCAAAGTAAACGCGTATGGGTCATGGGGCACTTCTTAGAAGCTCAGCTGGAAGTTGAAGATGGCAAAATCAAAAACGTTCTGGCTTATGGTGCTAAGGAAGTAGATAAAGACTATGGCGACAAACGCATTGTGCCGGGATTTATTGATATCCATACACATGGAGCATATGGCTTTGATACAAATGATGCAGAGCCTGAAGGATTGCGCAATTGGATGAAGAACATTCCTGAGGAAGGTGTTACCAGCATCTGCCCTACAACAATTACGCAGACAGAAGAAGTATTAACCAAAGCAGTACGCAATGTAGCTAATGTAGTGAAGGAAGGCTATGAAGGTGCGGAAATCTTAGGTATTCATTTTGAAGGACCTTATCTGGATATGAAATACAAGGGGGCACAGCCTGAACAGTGTATCGTAAAACCAGATGTAGAACAATTCAAACGTTATCAAACTGCCGCTGATGGATTAATTAAAGTTATCACCATGGCTACGGAACAAGATGACGATTTCAAATTGACGAAATATTGTGCAGAAACAGGTGTTCGTGTCAGCATTGGACATTCTGCTGCAACGATCGAAGAAGCTGGTATGGCAATCGCTAATGGTGCTACCGGTATGACACATATCTTTAACGGTATGACACCATTCCATCACCGTAAACCAGGTTTGGTTGGCGCTGCTATGCGTTTCCGTGATACATTTGGTGAAGTAATCTGTGATGGAAACCATTCTACACCAGATGCCTTAAATGATTTGTTTATGGCAAAAGGAAGAGATTATACGATCATGATTACTGATGCTTTAATGGTAAAGGGCTTGCCAGTAGGTACCAAAGTATTGTTCGGTGGTAATGAGATTGAATTGTATCCGGATGGAAGTGCACATTTGACAGATACCAAAGGCTTAGCTGGTTCTACTTTAAAAGTAAACCAGGGCTTAAAGGTATTGGTTGAAAAGGCAATGATTCCTTGGGATTATGCCATCAATTCTTGTACGATCAACCCAGCAAGATATTTAGGTGTTGATGATCGTAAGGGTAAATTAGTAGCCGGTTATGATGCGGATATCGTTGTATTAAATGATGATTATTCAGTAGAAATGACTTACTTAAAAGGAAAAGAAGCATTCTAAAAAGAAAATAGGCGGTATGGGTGTCCATGCCGCTTTTTCTGTGGTAAGATGTTTGATGATGAAGTAAAGGAGTAAGCTATGAAGAAAATAAAAGCCTTATTTTTTGATGTAGATGGTACCTTGTATACCCATCGTGTACATGATTTTCCCCAATCTACACAATATACCCTACATAAGTTAAAAGAAAATGGTTATAAGGTTGGTTTTGCGACCAGCCGATGCCGTTTTGAAACAAGCAATCTGCCCCGCTTTTTCCGTGAATTTGCCTTTGATGCCTGTATTTATGATGGTGGTGCTTTGGTCATGGAAGGAAATGAAGTATTTGAAGAAAGTCCTATGCAAACGGATGAAATTCAGAAATTATTAGACTATACAAAGAAAGAAAAAATAGCAGTACGCTATTCTACTTTCGCTGATGATTGCATCGCTCATTACGGTGATGCTCGCATCCTTGATGAATTTTTTAAACTATATTTAAATATGCCAATAGAAAAGCCCTATGAAAATGAAAAGGTGTATAATATGCTAGCCTATCCGAGTGAACAACGGCAGGCAGAAGAAATAAAGCAGTTATTACAAGAAAGCTTTATTGTGGAACATTCACGTCATACCTTAGAAATTACTGCCCGTGATATAGATAAAAGTAAAGGAATTGCCCATTTATGTGAGAAATGGAACGTTGCCATGCAGGATATCATATGCTTTGGCGATGGGGCTAATGATGTCAATATGTTAAAGGCAGCCGGTGTTGGTGTTGCCATGGGCAATGCAAATCCTAAAGCATTGACGGCTGCGGATGTGGTGTGTGGCCATATTGATGAGGATGGTTTATATCATTTCTGTAAAGAACATAATCTTATCTAAGCGATATCATATTCGTGATATAATAAACATATAGAAAAAAGGAGATGTACGCATGAAACTGGAAAATGAACGTTATGAAGTAACCTTTGTGGAAAAAGGAGGAGAAATTTACAGCTTTACGGATAAACAAACTGGCTTGCAGTATATGTGGCAAGGTGATAATGATAACTGGGGAGGCAAAAATCCTTCACTGTTTCCAATTATCGGAAACACATATACAAAGGATTATCAGATTGATGGGAAGACGTATGCAATGAAAAATCACGGTCTTATTCGTTATGCAACCTTACATTGTAAAAAAGACGATGGTAAGGAAGTTATCATGGAACTTGACAGCAGCGAAGAAACCTTAGCACAGTATCCATTCCCATTCCATTATGAAATTGCTTATACATTAGAAGACAATAAATTAACGATTACTTATCATATTACAAATACCGGAGAAAATGAAATGCCATTTACCTTTGGCTTACATCCGGGATTTAACTGCCCTTTATGTGAAGGTGAGAAATTTGAGGAATACACTTTATCTTTCACGAACGAAGAGCATATGCAACAGTTGGTATTTGATCCTGATAAAAAACATCCATATGAATTAAAGGATGTTGTGATCAAAGACATGCCATGCAGCTATGAAGAAATCGAAAACTTTGCGACCTTAATTTATAAAGACGCTAGAAGTGCCTATCTGACCTTAAAAGGGCCTAAGGGTCATGGGGCTACTATCAGCATTGCCGGTTATCCATATGTCGCTATTTGGACAGCAAAAAAAGGTGCTCCATTTATTTGCTTAGAGCCATGGTATGGACATGCGGACTTTAGTGAGGTCAAAGAAGATTTCTACCATCGTGAAGGCACGATGCTGTTAAGCCCAGGCAAAACATTTACCACAGCTTATACGATTGAGGTGTTCTAGTGCATTTTCAGATGGAACGCGGGCGTATTTATCTGATGCAAGAGGGCAAACTGTTGGCAGAGCTGACCTATACAGATGAAGGAGATTATTATAATGTTGATCATACCTTTGTTGATGAGTGTCTGCGTGGACAGGGCGTTGCCGCACAACTGATGGCAGCTTATCAAAGTCTATTAGAAAAGGAACAACGCAAAAGTACAGCGACGTGCTCTTATGCTCTTAAATGGGCGGAAAAACATAAGGAATATGCTACGTACTGGATGTAGTAAAAAGGCAAATTTTGCCTTTTTATAATGCAATAGAAATTGCTATCTGAGAAAATCATTCTTTTGTCTTTCTACATTGAAAAGGCTTTAACAAAGCGTTATAATAAGGGTGTGTGTAATATGCAAGGAGGAGAAATTTAATGAAAGTAATTAAAGTTAAGAATTACGATGAAGTGAGTGCAGAAGCATTCAAGGTGATGAAAGAAGTAGTAGCAAATAAACCCGAAGCTGTTTTAGGCTTAGCTACGGGAAGCAGTCCAATCGGTCTGTACGAAAATATGATCAAGGATCATAAAGAAAATGGTACCAGCTATGCAAAATGTCAGTCATTCAATCTGGATGAATATGTAGGTATTGACCGTAACCATTCCCAAAGCTATTGGACATTTATGCATGAAAATCTGTTCCATGGCATTGATCTTCCAGAAGATAAGATTCATGTTCCTTATGGAAATACAAAAGCAGATTGTGAAGGCTATGAAAAAGCAATGGAAAATGTCAGTGTTGATATTCAGGTATTAGGTATCGGTGGAAATGGACATATCGGTTTCAATGAACCAGGTACACCATTTACTGAAGAAACGCACATTGTTGACTTAACAGAAAAAACACGTTCTGATAATGCTCGCTTCTTCGAAAATGATATTAATAAAGTTCCTACACAGGCAATTACCATGGGTATTGCTACTATCATGAAAGCTAAGAAGATTCTGTTGGTTGCCTCTGGCGCAAATAAAGCAGATGCCGTTGCCGCAATGGTAAATGGACCAGTAGATCCAGCATGTCCAGCATCTGTATTACAAAATCATCCGGATGTTGTCGTTATCGTTGATGAAGAGGCTGCAGCTAAATTATAAGATACATGGGGGTTCTTGATGAAGAACCTCTTTTCTTTTTCTATCTGTTAAACATTTACTTTTTTTATGTTTGGTCTATAATGGAGAATGAAAGTGAGTGAGGATATGGCAATAAAATTGATAGCGTTAGATTTAGATGGTACCTTGTTGACAAGTAAAAAAACCATCGATGAGGAAACGAAGAAACGCTTACTAGAAGTGCAAAAAATGGGAATCAGTATTGCGATAGCGACAGGACGTGATAAAGGTGGAATTGACTTTGTAAGTAAACCTTTGCATTTGGAAGAAGGGAAAAATTTCGTTGCTGGTGTGAATGGGCAGATCATTTATGATTTTGCAAAAAAGGAATATTATGTAGATGGCGTTTTTGGGGCAGAAGATGCGAAAAACGTTATGCGTTTGGGAAAGAAATACGATTTTGAAGTTATTAGTTGTTGTGGCTATGATAACTATGATTTCATCAGCAAAAAGTTAAAAGCAAAGAAAAAAATCCGCAGCTTACTGTTTGGTGCACCAATGGATTATGGTTTTAATCAAGGCAAACGACGCTTTTTACCTATTCAGGATTGTGAATATGAAATCACACAGGATATAAATAAATTCGTTTTGATTCAAACTGCCGCATATTTTAAAAAGCATTTGAACAGTATTCGCCGCGAATTAAGTGATTATGACATACTCGAAGTCGGACCGGCATGGATCGAGATTATGCCAAAGGGTGTCAGTAAGGGAAGTGCTTTATTGAAAATCGGTAAAGAAAATCATATCTCGCCAGATGAAATGATGGCCTTTGGCGATGCCGAAAATGATCTGACCATGTTTCAAAGTGTCCGTTATGGAATCGCGATGGGGAACGCGATGGAATCGTTAAAACGTTATGCATATGATGTTACGGATACCAATGATCAGATGGGAATCGCGAAAGCATTGGATAAATATATTTTTTATCCTGCAAGGGCTAAAAAATAGTCTGGTAGATCATAAAATAAGGTCCTATTAGAGGACCTTATTTTATGATATCGGCTGTTTGAGCGTGAATAAGTGCTATCAGTTTTCTTGGTTCCATGGCAATCTGATAACCAATCTTGCCACCGCTAAACATGATCGTGGAAAAAGCTAAACAACTTTCATGCAGGAAGGTTCGATAGCTTTTTTTCATTCCAATAGGAGAACAACCTCCGCGGATATAACCGGTTATTTTATTTATATCCTTTACATGAATCATTTCGACAGCTTTAACATTTGCTGCCTTTGCGCACTTTTTCAAATCTAATTCCTGTGCCACCGGAATCACAAAGACAAGATATTCTTTGGTATTGGCAATGGTCACTAGCGTTTTAAACACCTGATCGGGATTTTGTTGAAGTAACTCAGCAACATGTGTACCACCGATAGCTTCTTTGCCATGGGCATAAGTAAATACTTCATAAGGTATCTGTTCTTTATCTAACAAACGCATGGCGTTGGTCTTCTGCAATTTCATTGATATCCCTCCATTGCCAGTAGTATAACACTTTTTTGCAAATGAGAAAAGTAATGAAATTCATCGTAAAATGTGTATAATGAACATAGATGCATCTTATGCTGGGAGGGTGTTTATGACAATAAAACTAATCGCAATGGACATGGATGGCACTTTATTACGCAGTGATAATACCATTTCGCAAAATACCAAAAATATATTATTAGAAGCACAGAAAAAGGGAATCATCTTAGCTTTGGCAAGCGGGCGCAGTTATGCTAAATTATTACCGTATGCACAACAGCTACAGATGCAGAAATATGGCGGCTATTTGATTGAGGTTAATGGTATGGCGGTGTATGATCTGGCACATGCGAAGCGTCATGTGGATGGTCGGATGCCAAAAGAAAACGCTCAAGAAGTATTTACCTATTTCTCAAAATGGAAAGTAGAAATCATAGGAAATATGGATGAGGGAATGTATGATTATAATCCACCGGCTTTATTGGAAGAAAAGAAAGCGTATCGCAAATTGCATTCTTTGCCAAATGATTTTCCATGGACCGGAGGAGCATTTGAATTTATGATGGATAATCGTCAAGGTTATCCGGATTTACGCTATATTCATACAAAAGAAGAGATTATTGAAGATGTAAATAAAATATCCGTAACTTATTGGCCATATGTCATGAAAGAAGTCGCTAAACGGGCGAAAGAGGATTTAAAGGACCGTTATTGGATCGGTTTAACAAGTGATAAATGGTTAGAAGTGATGATGCCAAACGTGACAAAAGCATATGGATTAAAGAAATTAGAAATGCTTACCGGTATCAAACTGGATGAGATGATGGCGATTGGTGATGGGGAAAATGATATAGAAATGCTGCAGATGGCTGGGCTTGGTATTGCCATGGGAAATGCGATGGAGAATGTAAAGAGAATTGCGGATGATGTGACGGCTACCAATATGCAAGATGGAATCGTGGCCGCAATTCATAAGCATTTGGGCATTTAAATGCATGAAATAAAAAAAACATGCTATACTGTAAACAGTTGGAGGTAATGACTATGAAAATTATAAACAAATCTGAATTCGATTCGGTAATTGCACAAGGTGTTGTCTTAGTTGATTTCTTTGCGACGTGGTGCGGTCCTTGTAAGATGCTGTCTCCGGTATTAGAAGAAGTCGCAAAGGAAGTAGAAGAAAAACTGGATATTGTAAAGGTAGATGTCGATCAGGATGGTGAATTGGCAATGCGTTTTGGCATCATGTCAGTTCCTACTATGATTATTTTTAAAGATGGACAGCCAATGACACAGCTACAGGGCTTTATGCCAAAAGCACAGTTAATGAATGAACTCAAGAAAGTTATCTAAAAGAACATCGTTACTATAAATAGAAACGTATTCTTGTATGATCTGTTGTTTAACATGGATCTTACAGGAATTCTTTTTTTGCCTATGTGTTTCTGCGCTTACAGATTAAGCTAAACGACAAAATTTACATGGTGATGGAAATGGAATGATATTATTTTCATGTTATATGAAAGAAAATGTCATATGTTTGAAAATATTTGTTGACAATTACTTTTCTTCCGTGTACAGTGAAACACAAGATAGAAAGAGGGTTTGGGACATGGGTACGATCATCAATGTAATAGCTGTTGTTATCGGTGGCGGTATCGGATTATTTGTGAAAGGCGGTTTGCCTTCCCGTATGCGCGATTTGTTGATGCAAGCTCTTGGGCTTTGTACAATGTTTATAGGGATTAGCGGTGCTATCAGTGGCATGATGAAGGTAGAAGGGGCAACGCTTATCTCCGGTGGAACTATGCTGTTAATTTTTTCTTTAGGCATTGGGGCATTATTGGGAGAAGCATTACGACTAGAAGATCGTATGGAGGCATTGGCAGAATATCTGAAGAAGCTAACTAAATCCAGTGATAGCCGCTTTGTGGAGGGTTTTGTCAGTAACAGTCTGATTATTTGTGTGGGGGCTATGGCAGTCGTTGGGGCATTACAGGATGGTTTGCTTCATGATCCTACTATGTTGATCACAAAAGCTATTTTGGATGGCGTTATCTCCATGGTATTTGCTTCTGCATTAGGAATCGGTGTAATATTTGCGGCCTTGCCATTACTCATATATCAAGGAGGTATTACCTTACTGGCATCCTTCATGGCGCCTATTTTTTCTGATGCTTTGACTCAAAACTTATCTTATGTTGGATCGGTATTGATCTTTGGTGTCGGTATTAATTTGTTTTTTGGCAAACAGATACGTATCGGCAATCTATTGCCTGCGTTATTGGTGCCGATATTATATGAGCTGATGCAGCTTATTTTCTAAATTATATCTATACAAAGAAAAGAAGTACCTGAGGGATGGTACTTCTTTTCTTAACTCAAACTCAATTTTGAAAGGGAGAAAGTATGAATAACTTTGAGGGGAAATTTAGTCATACTTCTAACAGGAACTCCTTCCTGTCAACTATAGTATAATAAAAGGATGTCAGACAAGTTTCGTTGAATCATGTAAAAATATGTGAGAAATTTTCTGGAAAAAAAGAGATAGGTATTCTTTCTTTTATTAAATCATAAACAAAAAGGCGTTGTACCTTTTTCCTTTAATTTATGGAAAAGAGTAGTGTGATTTGTCATTTGGAAAATTGGTCATATTTATAGGTAAGGTAAATCCTTTTGCACACACCTAGTATAATAAAAAGCCATCATATCCATAAGTTATAAATTTGTGATGAAAGAATTTGGTTAAAACAAAAATCTATAATCTGCTCATCCTAATACTTTATGAAGTTTATAAAAAGCATATGCCTTAAAAAAATAGAACATCCAACAAAAAAGACGTTACTTGGGGAAACGTCTTTTTTGCTTGATAAATTATAGTATATTAAATGGAAAGGGAGAAAGTATGAATTTTTGAGGGAATCATCATACTTACCGCAGGAGGTCATATCCCTTCCTGCTGACTATAGTATACAAAAAAGATGTGAGATAAGTATGTAAGGAGTATGGAAAATTATGTGTAAATCGCATTGTTTTTCTTTGAATTATGGGAAACTGAAAAGAAGGATCGCTTATTAGCAACGGAAAGCCATGTTTTGATCGGCCTTCCATCGTTTGATTTTAGGTCTACTTTTAAGGGTACATCATAGCAACTGCGGTTTTTTCTATTCGTACTATGGAAATAGGAAGGTATGAAGAATCTTATGTGATGTTCTGCTGGCTCTGCAGATAACATTTTTTATCTGTAGCGATGAGGCTTTGGCTAGATAGACATCTCTTGCATAGGATAAAGAAAAGAAACGCGAACTTAGGGGGAAGCTCTCGTTTCTTTTCTTTAAATTATTATGTTTTTGAAAGGGAGAAAGTATGAAATTTTGAGGGGAAAATATGTCATACTTAGCAGGAGGTTAGTTCCTTCCTGCTGACTATAGTATAGTAAAAAGTCATCAGATAAGTATGTTGAATCTGTGGTAAATTATGTGGAATCCAACCATGGTTATGTGATATCATGTTACCATGATGGGGAGGTGTAAAAAATGATAAGTTTTTTGAATTTAGATAAAGAAAAGATACTTACGGCGGCGAAACAGCAATTCCCTCATGCCTATATTGAGCAGGATGATGTTGATTTTTATCTTCCGGATATTGAAAAAGGTGAAATGCAGATCATGTCTGTAACATATCCGGTTTATGTTAGTACGCATTATGCATATGAAGATAAGATGGTAAACGGCAATAAAACGCGTTATAAAATACCTTTATCAATCATCTATACAAAGCAGGATGCCTATGAAATTATTTATGACAGCCGTGATATTTGTTATGTTGCTTATGAACAAGAGAATGCCATACAATTTGTATTATATGAAGATTTTTATGATTTCATAAAGGACCAAATTACGATTTGTGAAAAAAAATGAAGCGTCTGACATAATTCGACAAATCTTTCTATTCGCTATATTGTATACTAACGATGGCAGTGAGAACTGCTACTATGCGTAAATAATCCCCGAAGACTATCCCTATTTACGTATTGATCATTCTATCCCCTATAGTGAAGAAGACCCTGTTTGTCAGGGTCTTCTTTATGTGGTGTGCCAGGTATGGGACATACTAGGTGGTGTGAGAGCTTGGAAACTCAATTGTTTCCTCCTACTCAATTAGATATTGATAAAAGGGAAGGACTTGCATAGATATCAAAAGGTTAATCAACGAAACATCCTAATCCGTCATAAACCAGTTGTAATATTGCGTCAATTCAGATACATCAATATCAAGTTCTTTTAAGAAAGCGTAAAAATCATCATGCAATTTTTTGCCGTGTTCTTCATCCTTTTGATCACAGATGGATGGATTTTTTTGTTGCTTGCCACCTTCAATATCATACATGCATACCTGCTGTTTATGATTAACGATGGACATGGCAGAATCATTGGTTACATCAATGGTATATTGATTTTTTGATAACGTATCCATATACGTAATGCTGGACAATTTACCTTTTTCATTCGTTAACGTTATTTTTGTATTGAGTTTTATAATTACCATACCGATAATTTTATCTTCCGAGCCTTTATAGCCTGTTACTTCATATCCTGCATTTTCTAAACGGAAATCGATTTCTTCCATGGAAGGACTATCGTTGGAAGAACAGCCGGCCATAGCGAAACACAGTAGCCATACAGCCAGTAATTTTCGTAATTTCATCTGATTATCTGGTATATCTGAATAATGACGCATCTAAGCAGTCATTCTTACAATATACGCTTCCTTTCTATCAACCTTTTTAACCGTGGTTGATGACGGTTATTGGTATATATATAATGTAATTGGGGATGAGTATGCGTATCATCTGCGGTTTTAACGCTTTCATGTAAACTTACTCCTCTTTAACTATAGCACATCTTTGTATTTCAGGAAAGAGGTTACATTTTGATACATATGGGAGATATGCGAATAGTTAGGTCTTTTTTGGGTAGTATGTAAAAGAAATGAATTGACGGTGTGAAACAACATGTGATAAACTTAGTGAGTTATCGCGTCAAGTGAAAGCTATCGCGAATGATAGAAAGAAGGTAACAATGACAACATTTAATGAATTACCAATCAGCAGCGAAATTATGAAGGCTGTTGAGGAAATGGGATACGAAAATGCAACCGACATTCAGGCACAATCCATTCCATGCATTCTGGAAGGAAAAGATGTGCTGGGTCGTTCTAATACAGGAACAGGTAAAACAGCCGCATTTGGTATTCCAGCAATCGAAAAAGTTATTCCTGGAAATAAGTTTCCAAATGCACTGATCATCTGTCCAACCAGAGAATTAGTGACGCAAGTCGCAACTGAACTGCGCAAGTTTTCCAAGTATAAGGAAGGTGTAAAAATTGTTCCGATTTATGGTGGTCAGCCCATTGATCGCCAGATTCAGCTGTTAAAACGCGGCTGTGGTATCGTGGTAGGTACACCAGGAAGAATTATGGATCATCTAAATCGCCGTACCTTGAAATTGCAGGATGTCAACATGATCATTCTGGATGAGGCAGATGAAATGCTGAACATGGGATTTAAGGAAGATATTGAAGAGATTCTTTCTATGATGCCGGCGGATAATGAGCATCAGACAATTTTATTCTCAGCTACATGGCCACAAGCGATTTTAAAAATCACCGAACAGTTTCAAAAAGATCCTGTACGTGTAGAAATTAAATCTTCTCAACGTACGATAGATACTGTGGAACAGATTTATTATGAAGCACCACGAGGCAAAAAAGCGAATGCCTTGCGGGTTCTTTTAAATCATTATGATCCTGATCTGTGTATGATCTTCTGTAATACCAAAAAGATGGTAGATGAATTATGCGAAGAATTAAATAAGCATGATATTAAAGCGACTTCCTTGCATGGAGATATGAAACAAGAATTCCGTAGCCGTGTAATGGAACAATTCCGTAATGGGACAAGTCCTATCTTGATTGCGACAGATGTTGCCGCAAGAGGTATTGATGTAGACGATATTGATCTGGTTGTAAACTTTGATATTCCTCAGGATATGGAATATTACATACACCGGGTAGGGCGTACGGGTCGTGCCGGTAAAAAAGGACTTGCTATCACATTAATCAGTGGGGGAAAACAGCGCGGTGCTATCAAAGATGTCATCCGCTATACAAAAACAAATATCACTCGTCATGCCCTGCCAACCAGTGCTCAAATGATGGAAGCGAATCGTAATGCTTTTATTGCCAAAGTTAAAGAAGCTTGCGATGAAGGAATCACGGAAGAAAGTATAGAAATTGCCAATGCTTTGATGGCAGATGGCATTGCCCTTGAAAATATCATCAGTGCTTTGATTTCTATGAACTATAAGAATGAGGTCATTGATATTGAGGAAGAAGAAAATGTAAAACGTTATGCATCAGATTTTGATGCCATCACATTGAAATTCTCCGTAGGTCGCACCCATGGCATTCAACCTGGTAACATCGTGGCGGCAATTATTGAAGAATGTGGCATGAGTCCGAAAGCGATTGGACGTATTGATGTTCGACCAAATTTCTCTTTGGTTGATATTGCAGCAGATAAAGTAGACATTGTGTTGAATAACATGCAGCGTACGACCATTCGTAAACAGGAAGTCATGGTTGAAATTGACAGTGCGCCAAAACGCAAGACGAATCGCCGTGATGGGGCAAAAAATAACACTCGTGATGCATCTAGACGAAACAATCGTCATGCTGGGGATGGTTCCACACGAAGAGGAGCAAAACGTCCTGGAAATCATGATAAGAGTGTTCGCAAAAGTGCAAAAAGGAAAGCAAAGTAAAGAAAGATTGTTAGAGGCATAGTGCCTCTTTTTTTTATATAAGTAGTGTTCCTTCAATTTTCCATTGTTTTTACGGTTATCGTTAGTACATGTAAAGAAATAACATGAAAAGGGCTTGTTTCTGTAAAGATATTGAAAATATTATAAAAAAGGAGAACGTATCGCCTAGGTTCTCCGAAGTCATTTTTCTTATCAAGTTATCTTGTTTCTATAGAATCGTCGTTAGCATTCGGGTGTTGGGATTTTGTAATAATTGTGCGATGTGGATAAGGAAAATCAATCCCCTCAGCATCAAAGCGATGCTTGATGGCAATTCTTAAATCAGATAGTAAAGCAAAGCCTTCCGCATTTGACGTAGAATAAACCGTTGTTCGCAAAGTAATACTGGAATCGTTAAAGCGTATCAGACGGACGATGACGGGTTCTACACCAGCTGTAACTTCATCTTGGCTGCGATGATCCAAAAAATTAGGGTGTGCCATAACTTCTTCCTTGATGATGCGCATAGCTTTATCCATATCACTTTCATAACTAATATCCAATTCTAAAAAGTTTCCTTTGGTATTGTCATTTAAACTAACGTTTTCCAATACCGCTTTATTCATAACACTGTTTGGTATGATCACCTTGGTGTTTTCATATGTTTGAATGACGGTATCCCGTAAGGAAATATCAACGACATAGCCTTCATATTCCCCTTGATTGACCTTAACCAAATCCCCGATCTTGAATGGTTTAAACGTTGTGATCAAAAGACCATTTACAAAATTCCCCATAGCCTCTTGTGCCGCGAAACCAATCACAACCGCAATGATGCCGGCAGATCCCCATACTTTGCCCAGTACGCTTTCAAATGGTGTTAATAGGGATAAACAGCCATAAATAGCAATGGTATATAACGTGATTTTCACTAAGCGCATAACAAATCTGGTATTTACTTTAACATGGCGCTTAATAGAACGATTGATAAGACGTTTTAACAGATAAGCGCATACTAGAAAACATAACATGATCATTAGGGTATCTAAGAATCCATATTTAAACACAGAGCCTTTGCCCCATTGATTGATTTCATGAAAAATGTCCATGTGACGCCACCTTTCTATAACAAGATTATCTTATGTCAGATTGTATGCTTTGTCAAAGAAAAAGAAGTGGATCATAAGAGAAAAACGTCAAAAGCTTGCAGTGAAGAGGCAATGTCAGAAGAATATGGAAATGTAGAGGATGATTGTCGAAAATATCTAAGTAAATAAGTGGAATTGTGTGATATTATTGATATAAATAAATTTTCAGATATAATAAATTTTAGATAAGAAGGTGTCTGAAGATGAACGTTAGAAGTAAGATATTAAAAATCCGAAATCTTCCCACAGATGGAGAATTGATTGACCATATCAACGCAAAACCTTATCTGTTTATCTTGGTTTGTATTGCGATAGGCTTAGCATTGATGTTTACGCGTCTATATCTGATTGGTATCGTTATTACGTTCATGTTTTTATATTATCTGCTGTTTGTGAAAGATGTGACGTTGATTGAGTTTTATGATAAATATGCCATCTTTTATTTAAATAATGGCAAGGATGAATGTTTCTTGCTGTTTTGGGAAGATGTTGAAAAATGGAGTATTAGCAGCAGTCGCAATGATCTGGATGTACTCAATATCGTATTGCGTAATCAGGAAAGCATTGCTTTAAAATGTTTGGGAAGAAAAAAGGTGGCACGTTACTTTGTTACGTATGTGTCCACTCCCTGTGAAAAAGCCATAGGAAAGCAGCATGCATTGTAATGTTGCTTTTTTCTTTACGGACGATATGATATAATACACTGTGTTTGAGAGGAAGATGGACATGGATACTTATCATGAAATCAAGATGCAGGTGAAAACGCAGTTAAAAGGGCATTTCCTATTTCTATATGGATGGCTGCTGTTTGTTTCCTTACTAATAGCACTCATCCAAAATGTTGGCGGTTTTTTGGGTAATGGGTTAGGAGCAACCTTGCTTTCTTTGGCATTATCGCTGCTTTGTGTAGTGGTCAATAATACGATGCTCTTTCTGTTTATTCAAAGGGTCAGAAGTTTACGTTTCCGCAAACAGGATATCCGCTATTCTTTTTCTAAGGCCGGTGAACAGATTGTCATTGGTTTATGCTTAAGCTTGTTGCAACTGTTTTTGCAGATAGCTGTCAGTGTATGTGCCTTTTTACCAATCTTATACATGCTGGTATCTGCGTTTCTCAGCCTGTTTTTCGTCTATTGGTATGCCTGCATTGCCTGGCTGATCTATGATCAGGATACACACATTAAAGATTTATTCATAAAACCATTGCACATTATGAAAGTACAGGCATCCGCCTTATTTTGGGCAGGTGGTTTCTATGTGCTGTGGAATATCCTATCGCAAATTGGTTTAAGCATGGTATTAAAGCCATTTATTAAGGAGAGCGATTCCTTAGAACAGGCTTTGTTAACACTTGTTCAGCAAGGGGCAGATCATATGGAAACGATCTGGCTGTTATTAGCATTTTGTATTGTGTATTTCTTAGTACAATATGTAATACTTGTCGTGCTGTATACCTTTTTAGCAAATGTATATGAAATGAGCAGAGAACGCTCGTAATAAATCTGATAGAGAAAAATGAGGTAAGGATATGAAAGCATGGAAAGAATTTATGGAATTTACAAATCTTAAAGGACAAGTAAAGAATTTTGTCATGCTCTTAATGCTGACTAGCTTTTTGTATTGTTCCGTATATACAATTTTGGCGAATTTCATGTATTGGAATGGAAATACCCTATTATTTTATGGGATTTTATATGTGTTAGTCATTGTTTCTGCTTATGTGTACATGCTGGTATTGTATCAGTTTCTAAAGAAAAAGCGAGATGATGATTTGCGTGTGGATATGAAAGCTTGTCGCATACCGCTGATTATGACCCAAAGTGTGTTTTTTCTATTGATGGCTGGGGGCAGTTTTGTATCCTACTTACTTATGGAAAATCAAGATCTGGCGTTTTTACAATATCTATTGACACCAATCTTGCTGCTACTGCTTATGCTTTATATTCCCTGGCAAGTATTTGCTATTTTGGAAATACTAAATGGTAAGAAGCATCCCTTGCGCATATTGAAAGATGCCTTGCTGATTATTTTACGACATTATCAATCCGTCTTTTACTCATTGCTTGCTTTGGGAGCAATCGCTGCCATATATTATAGCTGTATGGATGCGATGTTTGAGATTTCTATTTCATTGGTTCCGGCAACGGCCGTTATTGATATCATGACACGAGCAAATCCTTTTTTACAACTGTTTACGTTAATGGCAAGTGTCCTGGATAATGTGAATATTGCGATACCGGCAATACTTTCTCTACTTTATGGCATAATCATGTGCATTGCTTTAAGTTTTTATTATATGGTCTTAATTTGTATTTTTGATGATGATATTCATGTATAAGCTTGTGACATGTTGAAATAGGAACATACTATAAGGTAAAGGATGATGAATGGATGAATGAAGTATCTATACCGATCGTTATTACACTTCAATTAGACGATACGTATGTGACCTTGCGGATACATTTCTTACGCAAGGATGATCAGCCTTATTTGCTTATTCAAGTAGAACCGCTTTGGAATTAGCGGTTTTTTTAAATGATGATGTGGAATTTGCCTATCTTTTCGAACGGTACATAGAACAATTTCTGGGCGGGCTCATATACTAGAATGTATAAGGATTGGATTGCTTATATACGATAGGAGGATGAAGATGAGCAAACGCTTAAAGGAAGTCTTGGCAAACAGGCTGCACATTAGCTTTCTTGAAACGATAGAAAATGATCCCTGTGATTTTGTAGGAACCATGCGGATTACAGTAAGAGAGCAGCAGGAAGATGGAACGCCATGGCTGCATGAAACGACGCGTCATGTCAAACTTTGCGATTCACAGGACGTATGCCGTGAATATGATATTCCCATTGATGCGCAAAGCGGTACGGGCAGTGTCGTAGTGGAATATGTGGAAGGAGTACAGTTGGCTTTAGTACAGGTGGATGAAAATGGCCAACAGATGTTACATGAAGACGAATATGCCATCACCTATAAACTAGATGGTGAAGAAAGTGAAATGGATTATATCAATTTTGTTTTTGACGAGAGATCAAGCGAAACAAGAGAAGTTGAAATTATCAATCGTCGCATTCCTTTAACATCATTGCATATTGAAAAAGTAGTGCTGGATCGTGATGGCTGCCGTATGCCAATAGATCCGCAATGGGAATTTCCAATACGTATCGTGGATATGCGAGGATGTGAACAATGCTTCACTTTGAATGTGGAAAACCAATTTCACATCGTCATTGAGCAACTGCGTGTGGGAAATCGTTATACAATTGAAGAAATGCCACAGCGAGGCTTTTCTGTCAGTTATAGCTTTAACGATGTGGCGAATGTCGATAATGTCTTTGAAATGACACAGGGTGAAAATCATTTGCAAATCATCAATGCCCAAAGTGATACGACCAGCATAACCATTGAGAAATACATTCGCAGCACTTGCGGTGAATTATGCCGGCCAAATCGTTTTGAAGAATTTCAGGTCCGTATTATCGCCTGGAATCAAGATCGCATCATTCGTTTAAATGAGCGAAATAATTTCTGTGTCACCTTATTCGATATGGAACCGGGCTATTATGATATTACGGAAATCAGCGATAATGCCAGCTATGAGGTCAGTTATATCGTCAATGGGCGAAAAGAAACAAATTATGCCAATTTAGAATTAAACAGCTGTGAGGAAGCATCGGTGCTGATTATTAATACCGATCCTGACAATACCTGTAATCCACAACAAGAAAGTCCTCTTCGCATCTGTAAGTTTATTCGTCGCTGTGATGGTTGTATCACACAGCCGGATAAGAAGGACTCTTTCAAGGTCATGTTGTGTGGTTGTGGTCGTAATGATACCTTCTTATTAAATGCCAATAATAATTTTTGTGTCGATGTGGCAGATCTTTGTGAAGGCTGTTACGAGGTCGTAGAATGTTCAGATAAAGATTATATGACGACCTATCGTGTGAACGATGGACCAGAGCGTACCAGTGCCATTGTTGATATCATGTGTGGAGGCTGTAACAGTGTTGCGATTATCAATGAAGAACGCAATCGGGGCAGTGTGAGTATTTGTAAATATGTCCGTAATGCCAATGGTGATTTGGTAAAGCCTCAAAAAGATGAGTGCTTTCAAGTCTCACTGAGCTCTTATTTCTGTAAACGTGATTTTGAATTAAATGTTGATAATGACTGGTGCATGAGCTTTTGTGATCTGCGTTTTGGAGGCTATGAAGTCAGAGAATGCAGTGATTCAGAGTATCAGGTACAATATCAGGTCAATGGAGGGAAAGAATGCAGCAGTGCGCGTTTTGTGATTGATGATTGTTGCGACAACGAGGTAAAAATCATCAATTCTGTGCGTACTTGCAGCAGCGGTATTTTAAAAATTTGTAAATATGAAGAAACCAACAGTCAAGAGCTGGTAAAACCAAGTCAAGATGAAGAATTTTGTGTGGAAGTCAGCGGTCCTTGTTTCTGTGAAAACTATACCCTGCGCTCTTCCAATAACTGGTGTATTTTATTAGAAGGCTTACAGCCGGGAGAATATCAGATACGTGAATGTGATTGTGAGAATTATGATGTCAGTTATCTGGTGAATCGTGAAGTGATGGAGGAAGCCTTTGTTTATCTGGGAACCTGTAATCAGGAAGTTTTGATTATCAATCATCGTAAACACAGCGGACGTTTAAAACTATATACCCTTATTCGGGATTGTGATAAAACGACACGTCTTCCACAGCCCAAAGAGGCATTTGATGTTCTTGTGGAAGGTGTTGACACCTGTGTGCATACGACCTTAAAAGCCAGCAATGGTTGGTGTGTATTATTGGATGATCTGGCTGAAGGAGTATATCGTATCATTCAAAAGGATACGATGGGGTATCATGTCAGCTATGTCATCAATGGTGAAGAATCTAATTTTGCTAAGGTGACATTGGGATTAAATGATATTTCGATTGGTATCATTAATCAAGTTAGAGATTGCAGTGGAATGCTAACCGTTACTAAATATGTACAGCAAGAGGATGGAAGTCTTGTCATGCCTTGTCCTCAAGATAGTTTCACATTTGAATTAAAGGGCAGAGGTTTTACACACACGTACCACCTGAATGAACGCAACGATTTCTGTGTATATTTTGATGATTTAGAAGAGGGACAGTATAGCATTCGCGAGTTATGTGAGGATTATGATGTCACCTATCGCATAAACGGGAAACCGGTAGCCTCAGCTGATGTTACCTTAGGTATGGAAGATATCGATGTAGATATCATCAATACACCACGTATGCATGGTATGGTATGTATTGAAAAGCGTTTGCGCTGTGCTGATCGTATCATTATGCCAGATCCTGACAGCTGTTATCGTATCTTATTAAAAGGTAAAAACTGTCATGAGATTTATGAATTGCATCACGATAATGACTTCTGTGTCTGTCTTACCAATCTGGCAAAGCAGCATTATGAAATTAGTGAACTAGAGCATGAATGCAAACTGTTTGATATCAACGGTAGTTTACAAGATACCGGTTATTTCTTATATGATGGAGAAGAAAAGCATATCACGCTGATAAATGAAGAAGATTTCATTGGCTGTATGGAAATCAACAAGCAAGTAGAAGATGAAGATGGCACACTGCGCCGCCCACAACGCTGGGAACGTTTTGATGTCATTGTGGAAAGTGAAGAGTATAAACGTAAAATCGTCTTATCGCATGAGAATGATTTCTGTATGCGTCTGTATGATTTGCCAAAAGGTCATTATGAAGTTCGTGAAGCAAATGCGGATCATGTCAGCTATATTGTCAATGAATTGCCATGTGAAAGTGCTGTTGTTGATCTTGATGAACAGGATGTTTGTGTTACGATTATCAATCATGCAATAAAGAAGGGCTGTATTGAATTTCAAGGCTGCATAGATGAGGATGGTACCTTATTGATGCCAAAGCCAAAGGATGAGATAGCTGTCACAGTTACAAGCAAACAGGAAGAATATACGTTAACCTTACAAGATGAAAATGAATTTTGTGATTGCTTGTGTGATCTGAAACCACAGGCATATACGGTAAGTGTTCAAGGAAATTACAAGGTGCGTTTTGAAATCGAAGGTCAGGTATTTGAAGATGTGGTATGTATTGAATTAAATGGAGAACATGTTTGTGTCAATGTTGTGGTATCTTCCAATAAAAAAGCGGATATCACCATCCAAAAGCATATCCAGGATGCAGATGGAAGTTTGCAGATGCCTAAGCCAGAGGAGCAGTTTCAGATTACACTGCTGCATAATGGGCGCAAGCAGATGTTTGAACTAAATGCAAAAAATCATTGGACGAAGGTGCTGCAACAGCAGGAAAGCGGGGTTTATGAAATCATCGAGGTGCATGGCGGAACTGATGTTGTCTATCAAATCGATGATGGGGAAGTAAGTAAGCGCGGTTATTTTGAAGTGGGGAAAGACGATGTTACGGTGCATGTAATTAACCGTCAACCAAGCAGAGTGAAATTGCATTTAGAGGCTGTGGTGAAAAATTGTACGCAGGATATCGTATCTCCAAATGCGTCTGATGTCTTTTATATGGATGTGATCAGTCAAGAGAAGAAAAAAACATTCGTTTTAAATCAGGCAAATCATTGGTGTCAAAGTGTGGAAGTCGATCGTGGTGCATATCGTATCATGCAGCAGACAAATGAAGCGTTTGATGAACATTATTATCTGGTAGATGGCGTGCAGCAGCCAAGTGTGGACATTGTGCTGAAACAAAAGGATATGCGTATCACTAGTGTGAATGTAGCCAATTGTGCAAAAGGCACACTGGAAATCAGCAAGGTCATCCGTGATGAAAATTGTGGCTGTTTCAAACGTCCGGATACCGATATGGAATATGAAGTGGAAGTAAGTGGACCAAATGCTTTCCGTGAGGTGCTGACACTATCTGCCGATAATAAATGGCGTGTGCATTTACAGGATCTGGCATGGGGCATGTATCAAGTAAAAGAGTTGGGTGCACAGGATACGCGCTATATTGTCAATGGCGAAATGGAAAGTGAAAAGGCGCAGCTGCAGATTGCAAATACGATGAATACGGTGAAGATCATCAATGAGACAACGCACCATCAGGGAAGTATTGAAATATGTAAACTGCTTAAGGATGAAGAAGGTTGTTATCGTTATCCGGATGTTGATGCTATGTATTGGATCATGATCAAAGGAGAAACGCATAGTAGCAGGGTATTATTAAATCATGCCAATCATTTTTATGCCAGTGTGCGGAATTTAGAGGATGGCTGGTATGAGGTAAGTGAGGAAAGTGGTCGTGATGTCTTATATGTAGTAAACAATGCCACCCCAAGCAAACGGGCCATGGTGCATGTACAGGGCAATGCCAACACCGTCAATGTTATTAATCCTTATCAGACACAGTTGGGACGTATTGACATTTCGAAATATATCATGAGTGGTGATTTATTGATTCGTCCAACGAGTGGATCTTTTGAAGTCATGGTAAGGGGCAATGGAGAAGAAAAAACCTTTACCTTGACGAGTGAAAATGATTTTAGAGCAAGTGTAAAGAATCTGCGTCCTGGTACGTATGAGGTGATAGAGCTGCATGGTGAACGCGTTTCATATATCATCAATCGCACACAACATTTGGATGAGGCAATTATCAAGGTAGCAGGCAATCAGACAAGTGTGCAAGTGGTGAACCATGAAAGAGAACATGGCAGTATCACACTTGCTAAATATGTACGTGAGCATGGGGAACTCATACGACCAACCAAAGGGGAATATGTCTTCCATATCTCAAAACCAAATTTCAATCAGCTGGTCACACTGAATGAAGAAAATGGCTGGATGGCTACTTTGGAGCATTTAGAAGACGGACAATATGTCATTGCGGAAACAACAACTAGCGATAAGGTCAGCTTTATCGTCAATGGCGGCAGTGAATGTGATTATGGCATCGTTGAAGTAGCGGGAAATAGTAATACCGTACAAATCATCAATACGCGAAAACAGCCTGGCGGCAGTATTTTGATGGAGAAATTTATTCGTCGAAATCATGCTCTTGTAAAACCATCCAATGATTTCCAGATTACCATGCATGTATCCAAACCAGGCTTTAATCAGAACTTTATCTTAAATAAAGAGAATAACTGGATGATTCGTTTAGATCATCTGGAAAATGGTATTTATGTGATTGATGAAGTTGATGCACAGGATGATGTGAGTTTCATCATCAATGGCGGCAGCGAAGTTGCCAGAGCTGTGGTAACGGTTCGCAATAATGTCAATACGGTAAATATCATTGATGCACAACCAAAGGAAACCGGCAGTATCCGTATCGAAAAATATGTCCGCAATCTGACAAGTGGAGAATTAGAATTACCTCCTGCCTCCTTCAGCATTCGTGTTCATGTATCAAAACCGGGTTATAATGAGGTGTTTACTTTAAATGCCGCCAATCGTTTTGCGATTACGCTTAGCAATCTGATGGATGGCACATATGTGATTGATGAGGTCGACACAAATGATGAAGTCAGCTTTATCGTCAATGGCGGCAGTGAGGTACGTCATGGCATCGTCAGGGTGCAAGGCAACCGTAATCTGGTTTTGATGATCAATACAAGCAATACGAGTACACTTGGATCATTGACAATTAATAAAGTAGTGCGCAATGCCCAAGGTCAATTGGTCGTCCCAAATGATCATGAACGTTTTGATGTGGATATCATCAGTGATGTATATGAACGTCGCTTTATATTAGATAAGGATAATAATTGGCAGATTCATGTGAATGACTTGCCAAGGGGAAGATATCAGGTCATTGAGCAACTGGCAAAAAATTATCAGGTTTCTTATATTGTAGATAATGAAGAAGAAAGCGAGCAGGCTGCGTTTGATGTTGATGGCACGATGCATACGGTAAAGATTCTCAATACTCGCGCTTCCATCTTATCGACGTTAGAAATTACAAAATTTATCCGTCAGGCAAATGGTACGCTGGTACGTCCAGCCGATGGGGATGAATATGTGGTTGAGGTATCCAATGCTTCCTTCCAGCAGCAACTTCTTTTGAATGGGGGCAATGCGTTCACGTATACACTACGGGATTTAAGTGAAGGAATTTATAATATTCGCGAAATTGATCAGGATGCTTATCGGGTGACCTATCGTGTCAATGGCGGAACGGAAACCGATAGTGCAGCGGTTACCATTACTCCGGGGAAACGCCATATCGTAGAAGTCATTAATGAGCGAACCATCAATCAAAATACAATTGAAGTATTTAAATATATGTTGGATAATGAGGATAACTATCTACCACCGGCTAGCGGACAGGTTTTCCGCTTTGAAATCATCGGTGAAAATATTCGTGACAGCTATGAGTTAAACGAAGCAAATTCTTGGCATCGTTCCTTGACGCAATATCCAAGCGGCATGTATGAAATTCGTGAGATTGGTTCTCCATATCCTGTGCAATATTTGGTGAATTCCGCTGAATTATTAGATGAAGCACGTTTTGAGGCAACCGCCCAGCGTACCAATATCATCGGTATCATCAATCGTCTGCCTAACGTACAAAATGGAACGATGACCTTAACCAAACGCCTGCGTCAAAAAGATGGTTCTTTGGTCTTACCAACCACGCAAAGCTTCATTATCCGAGTCAGTGGAAATGACTTTGAGCGCATGGTGACTTTGGATAAGGAAAATGGCTTCAGTGAGCGATTGGAAAATCTGGCATATCAAAGCTATACGATCGAAGAAATGTCCAGTCCTTATGCCGTCAGCTATATCATTGATGATGGAAAGGAAACAAGTACAGCCAGCGTGGATATCAATAGTGATGCGACACGCACGATCACCATTATTAATACCCGTAATGATTTATTTTACGATGTTGGCAGCGAGTTAGATGATCTGACCATCGTTATTCAATAAATGAAATAAATAAGGGAATGGAAAAGAATTAAATGATGAAAAAAACAAGCAAACAGGTGGAGAAAGCCTTGCGAATCAGAATGTTTTGAAAGAGAAAAAGAGCAGAGGGGAAGGCTTTTATAAGAACTGATGCATGAGAAATGAAGCATATGAAAAACGAGGATCCATAAGGTTTTTCACATGCCTAAATAACAATATCGGTAAAGGAAAAGAGGATGAAAACGCCTCTTTTCTTTCATTTGTAAATCATTTATTTACAATTTGTGAAAAAATAAGCAACAAACTTTTCAAAGTTGGAAATTTTTGAGTAAGAATAGTTAGAAACTCATAAAAATACAAGAAAATACCTAGTAAAATCACAAATTTAGTTTTATAATATGGGAGTATAAAGTTATGCAAGGAGGAAAACAAATGACTAAGAAATTTATGTCAATGGACGGTAATACAGCTGCGGCTCATTGCGCCTATGCGTTTACCGAACTATCTGCGATTTACCCAATCACTCCATCTTCACCAATGGCTGAAGTTGTGGATCAGTGGGCTACTCAAGGTCGCAAGAATATTTTTGACAGCGTAGTAAAAGTTGCTGAATTACAGTCTGAAGGTGGAGCTGCTGGTGCTGTACACGGTGCATTGCAGGCAGGTACACTGGCTACGACATTTACAGCTTCTCAGGGTCTGTTGCTGATGATTCCTAACATCTATAAGATGGTTGGTGAATGTCTGCCAGGCGTTATCCACGTTGCTGCACGTGCATTAGCTACAAGAGCATTGAACATCTTCGGTGATCACGAAGACGTATATGCATGCCGTCAGACAGGTGCTTGTATGTTGGCAAGCCACTCTGTACAGGAAGCAATGGATCTGGCTGGTGTTGCTCACTTGTCAGCAATCAAAGGTTCTGTACCATTCCTGCACTTCTTTGATGGATTCCGTACATCTCATGAAATTCAGAAAATTGAAGTAATGGATACTGAAGTATTCAAAGACCTGATCGATCAGGAAGCTTTGGCTAAATTCCGTAAAAATGCTTTGAACCCACACACGAACCCAGTTACCCGTGGTGGTGCTGAAAACGACGACATTTTCTTCCAGGGTGTCGAAGCTAGAAATAAACACTTTGAAGCAATCCCTGATATCGTTGCTGATTACATGAAGAAAATCAGCGAGATCACAGGACGTGAATATGCGCCATTTACTTACTATGGTGCTGAAGATGCAGAACGTATCATCGTTGCGATGGGTTCTGTAACAGAAGCTGCAAAAGAAACCATTGATGCATTAGTTGCACAGGGTGAAAAAGTTGGTATGATCAAGGTTCACTTGTATCGTCCATTCTCTGTAAAATACTTAACTGCTGTATTGCCTAAGACAGTGAAGAAAATTGCTGTATTAGACCGTACAAAAGAAACTGGTGCTACTGGTGAACCTCTGTACTTAGATGTACTTGCTGCATTAAAAGATACAGATATCGAAATCATCGGTGGACGTTATGGTATGGGATCTAAGGATACGCAGGCATACCACATTAAGGGCGTATTTGATCACTTGAAAGAAGAAAAAATGATCAATGGCTTCACTGTTGGTATCAATGATGATGTAACGCATTTGAGCTTGCCTTGGGATGAAAACTTCCATATCCCTGCAGACTACACTAGCTGCCTGTTCTGGGGATTAGGTTCTGATGGTACCGTTTCTGCAAACAAATCTACGGTTAAGATCATTGGTGATAACACAGATATGTATGCACAGGCTTACTTTGCATATGACTCTAAAAAAGCCGGTGGTGTAACACGTTCTCACTTGCGTTTTGGACATTCTCCAATTCACTCAACATATTACATCAGCAACGCTGACTTCATTTCTTGTTCATTAGACGCTTACATGTTCAAATATGACATGGTCAAAGATATTAAAGAAGGCGGTACTTTCTTGCTGAATACAACATTCTCTAAGGAAGAAATCGTTGCGCATATGCCAAATCGTATGAAAGCACAGTTGGCTAAGAAACATGCGAAATTCTACATCATCAACGCAACGAAGATTGCTCAGGAAATCGGTATGGGACGTAGAACAAATACCATTCTGCAGTCTGCATTCTTCGCATTGAATGAGCAGATCATGCCATTAGAAACGGCTGTTGATCTGATGAAAGCAGCTGCTAAGAAATCTTACTCTAAGAAGGGTGATGCTGTTGTTCAGCTGAACTACAAGGCTATCGATGCTGGTAAAGACGGCTTGGTTGAAATCGCTGTTGACCCTACTTGGGCTGATCTGCCTTACAACTCAGATCGTAAACTGACTGGTGATGAATACTTCGATAACCATGTCGCAGTTATCAACGGTTTGGAAGGATACGATATGCCAGTATCTGCATTTGCAGGAGACTTCTTACTGGATGGTTCTATCCGTAATAATGTAGCATTTAATGAAAAACGTACAATTGCTGTTCAGGTTCCTACTTGGCATCCAGAAAACTGTATCCAGTGTGGTATCTGTAGCTTCGTATGTCCTCATGCAACGATTCGTCCATTCTTATTGACAGATGAAGAAGTTGCTAACGCTCCAATGGAATTCAAGACAATCCAGGCAATGGGTAAAGGTGTTGAAAACTTGAAATACCGTATCCAGGTAACTCCTGCTAACTGTGTAGGATGTGGATTGTGTGCTGTTGAATGTCCAGGTAAGGGCGGTAACAAGGCTCTGGAAATGGTTGATATCAATGAAAAACTTGATCAGGAACCATTGGCAGATTACCTGTTCAAACAAACAGAATACAAAACAGAATACTTCCCAACAGATACAGTGAAGGGTTCTCAGTTCTTGATGCCTTACTTTGAAGTAAGTGGATCTTGTCCTGGATGTGGAGAAACTCCATACTACAAACTGGTTTCTCAGTTATTCGGTAAAGACATGTTGGTTGCAAACGCTACTGGATGTTCAATGATCTACTGTTCTTCAACTCCATCTACTCCATTTGTAAATGATGCAAACGGTGAAGGTGTTGCTTGGGCGAACTCTCTGTTCGAAGACAATGCAGAATTCGGTTATGGTATGGCATTATCTCAGAACTACAAAGAAGCTCGTATCTTGAAAGCTATGGAAGACAACATGGAAAATGTTGAACCAGCTCTGAAAGATGCATTTGCTAAGTATCTGGAAGTTCACGGTGATCGTGAAGCGGAAAGAGCAATTGCTCCAACGATTAAAGAATTGGCTGCTAAATCTGACATTCCAGCTGTAAAAGAATTGGCTGAAGTTGACTTAGTAAGCAAATCTATCTGGATCGTCGGTGGTGACGGATGGGCTTATGACATCGGTTACGGTGGATTAGACCATGTATTGGCAAACGATTTGAACGTAAACGTTTTGGTATTAGATACTGAAGTTTACTCTAACACAGGTGGTCAGTCTTCTAAATCTAGTCAGGCAGCTTCTATCGCGAAGTTTGCAGCTGGTGGTAAGACAACAGCTAAGAAAGATTTAGGACAGATTGCTATGGCATATGGTCATGTATATGTAGCTGCTATCTCTATGGGTGCAAATAAGGCACAGACACTGAAAGCAATCAAAGAGGCAGAAAGCTATGATGGACCATCTCTGATCTTGGCTTACTCTCCTTGTGCTGAACACGGTATCAAGGGCGGTTTAGCTAACCACCAGAGAACACAGGCGAAAGCTGTAGAATGTGGTTACTTCGATCTGTATCGTTATGACCCAAGAAAAGAACAGCCTTTGACAATCGACTCTAAAGAGCCTGATTACGATAAGATGTTAGACTTCATGATGACGGAAACACGCTACTCTCAGCTGCCTAAGCTGAAAGGCGAAACAGCATACGAAATGTTTGAAAAGACAAAGAAAGATGCTATGAAACGTCATAAGAGATTACTGGCTATCGCTAAAGAATCAATGTAAGAAACTTGTAAAGCTGGCACAAACGTGTCAGCTTTTTTCATCTGCTGCTATGCGATAGGCATACAACATCATGCTTTTTTTCATTCTTCATGTTTTAGAAAACACTTTTCTAACGTCATGTAGGAATTTCAGGCATATTTTGTTATAATGAATATCATCAAAGAAGGTGGATGTATGGCAAATAAGAAAAGAGTGCAGCGAAGGAAAAAGAAAAAAGGAAAAAGTCCCATACGCTTTCTTTTCATTCTATTGACAGAGTTAGTTGTGTTACTTGGCATACTGCTGTATTTATACATCTATCATCCTGATAACCCGATATCCACTGCCTTACATAAAATGATAGATCCCATTCCTGAGGTGGTTTTGGATGCCGGACATGGTGGATATGATAGTGGCAGCGAATTTAATGGGGTTCTTGAAAAAGATGTAACGCTGGCATTAACAAAAGATATAGGGGCTGCCTTAGAAGCAAAAGGAATTCCTGTCTGTTATACAAGAGAGAGTGATGACGTTGCTTGGCCTGCAGATAATATAAAGGATCTAGATGCACGTGTTCAGATCGCAAACACAAGTGGGGCAAAACTATTTGTATCGATTCATACCAATGCCAGTGAAACCAAAACGGGTAGTGGCTTTGAAATATGGGGCGATTATAACGATAAAACGATTTTAAACTTCGCCAAGCATATCCAGACCAGTGTTAACACATTAGGTTATACAATGGATCGTGGGTTGAAGGATGTCGCTATTTCCCCTTTACAAGTTTTGTATAAGAATAAATTGCCAAGTGTCTTATTAGAGGCAGGATTTCTGGAAAGCGAGCGTGATCGAGCATATCTCTTGCAGGATGGCAGACGCAAAGCTTTTGCGAATAAGATTGCTGAGGGAATATATAAGACCTTACAAGATGAAAAGAAGAAACATTCATAATAGGTACATGAGAAGATATTCATAAGAACGAAAAAGAAGAACTAAGCCAAATACAATGCATCATAAAACCAAACGAGTGCGAACGCTATCATTTGACAAAAATTGCACTCTTTTTCTTATGCATTTACTGGCATAATCATGACAGATAAGGTAAAATGATACTATAGAAAAGGGAGAAGGTGCTGTATGAAGGATATCATTCATATCATCGGTCACAAGAATCCAGACACAGATTCCATTGTCGCATCCATTGCCTATGCAGAATTGAAACGGAAGATGGGAATGAATGCTATTGCTTGCCGCATTGGCGATCTGAATCCAGAGACGGATTTTGTTTTAAAGAAATTTCATGTGAATGAACCGGTGTATATACAAAATGCAAAAGTAAAGCTTTATGATGTACCTTTTGATGATCCATTGATCATACGAAAAGAATGTACGATCAAAGAGGCGTGGGAGCGTATAGCAGCCAATCGCACAAGTGCATTATATGTTGTGGATAAAGAACAGAAGCTGATTGGAGTTGTGTCCATGTCGGATATTTCCAATATTTTATTAAATGATAAGGGGCCTGGAAATAAAACGTTAATGCGCAATACACCAAGCGACAATATCGTAAAGGTGTTACAGGGAAAGTATGTATTTAAAAGTGAACGCTATCATCCCAATGGGGAAGTGCATATCCTAGGCAGTCGCAAAGACTGTTATGCGGACATTAGTTATAAAGATAGTATCGTCATCATGCGAGATGATTTGGCATTACAAAAACGTGTCATCCAAGATGGGGCAGCCTGTCTGATCTTAGTTGATGTGGATATTATTTCCCAGGGCATACAACGTTTAGCAAAGGAAAAACATACGACGATTATCAAAACTGATCTCAGTATGTTATGTACGGTTAGAAGAGTGTTTAAAGCACCTTGTGTAGGAATGATCATGAAACGGAAGATCATATGTTTTAACAATCATGCGTATATTGATGATGTTTACAATAAGATGTCGAAGAGTCGTTTCCGTTCTTATCCGGTCGTAAACAATCAAGGGGTGGTCTTAGGCTCCATCTCACGATATCACCTATTAAATTATCAGAAGAAAAAATTTATTTTGGTTGATCATAATGAGTTAAGCCAAAGTATCGATTATTTAAAAGAAGCTGAGGTATTGGAAGTTGTCGATCATCATCGCATCGGAGATGTAGAAACAACGACACCGATTCGTTTCCGTAATGAAATTATTGGCAGTACTTGCTCGATCATTGCGAAAATGTATCAGGAAGCACATATTGCACCGGAAAAAACAACGGCAGCTATTTTATGCTGTGCTATTATCTCTGATACAATGAATTTTAATTCACCAACGACAACACCCGCAGATAAAGAAATCGCCAAAGGACTTGCGGAATTAGCAGAAGTTGATCTTGATGCCCTAGCAAAGGAAATGTTTGGTGCCGTAGCAACCATTAAAGGAAGAACGATGTCAGAAATCTTATATAATGATTTCAAAGAATATAATATTGATGGTAAGCGTATCGCCATTGGTCAGATTAATATTGCGGATGAACAAGAAATCGTAGAAGTTCGCGAAGCCTTTTTAGAATACATGGAAACCATCAATGCAATCAATAAGTTTGATTTATTGATGATGTGTTTTACTTCTGCTGATGGCAGTGGCAGTAATCTCTTATTTATCGGTCCTTTAGCTGGTGTAGTAGATGAAGCATTTAAGGAAGATATCATGGATGATTTATATTTTGTGGATGGCGTAATCTCACGTAAAAAACAAATCATTCCGGCTCTTTCAAAACAGTTGGGGGAATTGTAAAGATTGTGTTAAATTGTGGTTTATGGTTTACTTTATGAACAAACAATGATAAAATCGTTAACAATAAGGGAGTAGTCAGTACCATATACGTGGTGCGGATCTGGTCAACAACCCCGAATAGAACCTATTCTGGTCAGATTCTTTATATGACAAGACTTATAAAAGGAATGCACTTTTTATGAGTCTTGTTTTTTATTGATAAAACGGTCAAGACTATAGAAGTGCTCATAAGAAAAGTGAGGTTTTTTAGATGAAACAGTTTTATCAGATGGAATGTGAAGAAACTCTGCAGCTGTTGGAAACAAAGCAAGCTGGCTTATCCCAAACAGAAGTTTTGCAACGTCAGGAACGCTATGGCAAAAATGTATTAGAGGAAGTTAAGGCAAAACCAATCTGGCAGATTTTTTTAGCACAATTTAAGGATCTGCTTGTTATCATTTTGATTGTGGCTGGTATTATCTCGATGATTAGCGGAGAAGTGGAAAGTACGATCGTTATATTATCTGTGATTACCTTAAATGCATTTTTGGGAACATATCAAAGTGTGAAAGCCCAAAAATCATTGGATGCATTAAAGCAGCTTTCTACACCTCATACACGCATTATGCGTGATGGTGAAACGATGGAGGTAAAAAGCAGTGAATTAACGGTTGGCGATATCATGTTGCTAGAGGCAGGCGATGTTGTTGGGGCAGATGCCAGAATCATTGAAAATTATTCATTGCAGGTGAATGAGAGTGCATTGACCGGTGAAGTGGAAAGTGTGGAAAAAAGCAGTGCGCCATTATATGGAGAATGTGCATTGGGCGATCAAAAAAACATGGTGTTTGCTAGCGGTCTTGTCACCTATGGACGAGCCAAATGCGTTGTCACAGCCATTGGCATGCAAACGGAAATCGGGAAAATTGCCACGTTGATGAATGCGACAAAAGAGCGAAAGACACCATTGCAGTTGACATTGGATGATTTCAGCCGCAAGCTCAGTATGGCAATCATCGCAATTTGTATCATTGTCTTTGGCTTAAATGTATGGCAAGGAAATCCTATCTTAGATGCTTTGATGTTTGCGGTAGCTTTAGCAGTTGCGGCAATTCCAGAGGCACTTGCCAGTATCGTAACGATCGTGCTTGCGATGGGAACATCCCAAATGGCAAAGGAACATGCCATCATTAAAAATATCAATTCTGTTGAAAGCTTAGGCTGTGTATCCGTCATTTGTTCCGATAAAACCGGTACGCTGACGCAAAATAAAATGACTGCACAACAAGTATATTGCAACAATACCTTACTAGCCGCTGCCAATATGGAAGAAGGACGTCCATTGGAGCGCATGATGATGCTAGGTTTTGCTTTATGCTGTGATGCACAGACAACGCCTTCCCAGCGCATTGGCGATCCTACAGAATTGGCATTGGTCGATCTATTAGAATTGCACCATATTGATGAGTTGACAACAAGAAGCAAATATCCAAGAATTGATGAGAATCCATTCGATTCCCAACGAAAACTGATGTCTACCTTACATGTTATTGATGGGAAAAAGACATTGCTGTTAAAAGGTGCTTGTGATGAAATCTTGCGAAAGACGACACATATCATGAAGGCAGATGGGATTCATGAAATCGATGAGAAAGAGCGTCAGGAAATCTTACAAAGAAATATGCAATTTGCCGATCAAGGGCTAAGAGTCTTAGGCTTTGCTTATCGAATCTTACCGGATAGCTATACTAAAATTACGTTAGCGGATGAGGAAGAACTCATTTTCCTTGGTCTGGTATCGTTAATGGATCCACCGCGTGAAGAAAGCAAAGCAGCTGTGGAACATTGTCTTCGCGCAGGCATTACACCGGTGATGATTACAGGCGATCATAAGGTGACTGCCCGTAGTATTGCCAAAGCATTGGGTATTTACCAGGATGGCGATGTATGTATTGATGGCAATGAATTAAATGCTATGAGTGAAGAAGAGCTTATGGAACGTTTAGAAAGCATCAAGGTTTATGCACGTGTGGCACCGGAACATAAGATACGTATCGTTCATGCATGGCAAAAGAAGGGGCATATCGCAGCGATGACAGGGGATGGCGTAAATGACGCACCGGCGTTAAAACAAGCAGATATTGGTATTGCCATGGGTATTACCGGTACGGAAGTCAGTAAAGATGCAGCCAGCATGATCTTAACAGATGATAACTTTGCGACGATTGTAAAAGCAGTAGCTACCGGAAGAAATATCTATGCCAATATTAAAAACAGCATCATTTATTTATTAAGCGGGAATTTATCCGGCATCATCTGTGTACTTGCGGCTTCTTTATTAGCATTACCACTACCTTTTTTACCAGTGCATCTGTTATTCATTAATCTTGTAACAGATTCCTTGCCAGCCATTGCCATCGGCATGGAACATTCAACTAAGGATATTTTAAAAGAGAAACCACGCAATCCTAAGGAAGGCATTTTAACCCCAGCCACTATGAAGCAATTAGGCATCCAAGGTATATTGATTGCCTTGGTAACCATGAGTGCTTATTTCATAGGATTAAAAAGCAGTTGGGAGATTGCTACGACGATGGCATTTTCGACCTTGTGTTTAGCTCGTTTATTTCATGGCTTTAACTGTCGCAGCAAACATTCCTTGTATCGTATCGGTCTTTTTTCAAACCTGTATACAATTGGAGCATTCATCATAGGTGTTCTATTCTTATCTTGTATCTTATTGATACCGGCATTGCATGGCTTATTCTCTGTAACTACTTTATCATGGGAACAGCTCTTGGTAATCGTAGGTTTGGCCATCACACCAACCATATTGATACAGGCATACAAAATGTTTCATCATTTATAATGTATGAAAGATGCTCTTTTAGGGGCATCTTTTTCATAATGTACAGAATGGGTGAAAGGATAAGAAAGTATCCCGTTTGTGTTTTTATGATAGAAATAATCAAATGCCAATATTTGTTGCTTGGTATTAATGTAATTTGACGTGCATGCTAGAGGAAGCACAGAAAGTATGCTAAGATACTTTTGTAAAAAAACTTTATTCGATGGATAAGTAAGGAGATATAGTATGAAAAAGATTGTGAAGATATCCCCCTTTTATGAGCCGCGTATGTGGGGAGGCGGCAAGCGTTTACGGGAGGAGTTTCATTACGAAACAACGATAGCGCCACTTGGAGAGGTGTACAATGTTGTCGCATTAAAGAACCACGCGGATTGTATGGTGGAAGAATTGCAGATGACCTTATCTCAGTTGTATGAACAAAAACCGGATTGGTTTCAATGTGAAACTGCTGAATTACCGATTCGAGTAAACATCTTGGATCCTATGGATAAACTTTCTGTCCAGATTCACCCTGACGATGCTTTTGCGAAACACTATAATGGCGGCCGTGGAAAACCAGAGGCTTGGGTCATCTTAGATACTACAGAAGATGGAGAAATCCAATTCGGTCATCATGCGAAAACCAAAGAAGAATTTATGCAAATGACAGAAGCAAATGATTTTGTGCATTTATTAAAATACTTAAAGGCAGTAAAGGATGGGTTTATTGATATTCCAAGCGGTACCTTACATGCCATTGGCAAAGGAGTCTTGACTTACAATATTTCACGCAATGCAGATTGTACCTTACGTTTATATGATTATGATCGCATTGATCCTGCAACCGGGAAAAAACGTGATATCCAACCAAAAGCGGTTTATGATAATGTGAATATACCTGACACCTCCACAACATTTGTCGTCTATCCAAGTGCCTATGAAAGAGGAATTCATGTGACACGCTATTGGGATGAACCCGGTCTATATACTCTGCTGCGCTTACAAGTGGAAGCACAAGGAAGCTTTAAACATGATCGTTTCGCCTTTTATACCTGTGTGAAAGGCGAAGGCAGCATTCAGGGCGTACCTATACGTCAAGGAGAAACCATGCTAGTGCCTCATGGTATGGGCATGTTAGAATTCAAAGGAGTGATGGATTTGTTTTTAGCAAGTTATCGCAATGAGAAGGATGAGGCATAGGCCTCGTTTTTCTTTACAATTACTAGCAAACTGCTTATAATAAGGAAGATTGGAGGGATTGGATGCCAAGAATTGGAAGACGTATCTTAAAATCCAGTCTTGCGGTGTTTTTATGCTTTGTCATTTATTTGCTGCGTGGGCAGGAAGGCATCGTGTTTTATTCCTGTATCGCTGCGGTATTATGCATTCAACAAGATGTTACAAATAGTAAACGTGTCGCTTTTAACCGTATCAAAGGAACTTTTTTAGGCGGTTTTATCGGCATGGCGGTATTATTATTTGAACAAAGCTTTATTTCTCAGGACTATATGCTGATTCAATATATCATCATTTCTGTAACGATTATCGTTGTCATCTATCTAAGCGTATTGTTAAATATGAAAAGTGCTTCTTATATTTCTTGTGTCGTATTTATGAGTATAACCGTATCCCATGCAATGGATGTAAATCCTTATCTATTTGCCATAAATCGTATGATTGATACATTAATCGGTATTTTCGTTGCATTATTCATTAACGGTGTGCATTTGCCTAACCATCATCATGATACCAGCTTATTTGTTGTTAGTTTAGAACATGGTTTATATAATGAAGAAGGACAACTCAGCGCATATACCAAAGTAAAAATGAAACAGTTGCTGGAACGACATGCCAATATTGCTATCATGAGTGAGCAAAGTCCGGTGGATGTTTTATCAGAACTCAAGGATATTCCCTTGCAGTTACCGTTAATTGCTATGAATGGTGCCTGTTGTTACGATATAAAAAAACAAGAGTATCAACATTGCCAGTACATAAATGAGGCAAGCATGAAACGTCTGTTGACCATCTTTCAAGACGCAAAGATCAATTGTTTTATTCATACGGTAATCCATCAGATCTTACATGTCTATTACCAAGATCTGCATCATGCCGTAGAAGAAGAGTATTATCATCGTATGCGAAAGACGCCTTATAAAAACTACATCTGTCAGGATGTGAAAGATATGAAAAATGCCTTGATGATATTGGTAATGGAAAAAAAGGAAAAGCTGTCACTTCTCTATGAGCAGCTGCTTGCCTTGCAAGATCCTTCCATTCGCATGATTTATAAGAATGATGAAGAACATCATGCATATGCCATTTTGGAAATATATAGTGCAACAGCATGTAAAGATCGTATAATCAGTGAAGTAATGCTGAAAAAAGCTTTTACTACACTATATGTTATTTCTGAAGAAGATTCTCGTCTTTTACAGATGTCTGATAAGCGCTTTGTAAAATCAAATACAGCTGTTCATTATGTCGAAGTTGATAAAAAGAAAGAAGATGGAGCTATCCGAATGGTCGAAAAATGTTATCGTAAACGACATTAAATTCATTAAAATAGGACATAAAAAAGGTTGAGAATTGCACATCTCAACCTACTTTTGTTTCTAAACGTTTCTTTTCATTGGTATACTTCTCATAAATATGCTTTAAGCCTTTAAACGTCAGATCACGGTCATAAATATCAATTTCATCCGTATTTTTATAGATAATCTTTCCTAAACCACCTGTCGCAATGACCTTCATATCCACACCCAGCTCTTTTTTAAACTGTTTGATGATATACTCACTTTGTCCGATATAACCATAAACCAAACCGGCCTGCATGCTGGTGGTAGTAGTTTTGTTTAAGATCGTCTTCGGTTTTTTAATTTCAATTTCTGGAAGCTTAGCAGCCTGTGTCCACATCGCCTGTGCGCTTGTTTCAATGCCTAAAGCAATGACACCAAATTCAAAATTGCCATTTGCATCGACATAATCATAGGTTGTAGCCGTGCCAAAGTCGACGACTAGACAAGGCCCTCCATATTCATAATAAGCACCGGCTGCATCAACGATACGATCAGCGCCAACCGCTTTAGGGTTTTCTGCCTTGACCGAAATGCCGGTACGGATGCCAGGACCAACAACGATCGGTTCTTTATGCATATACTTACGAATACCATTCAAGAAAGAATGCATGATCTTAGGTACGACGCTGGAAATGATAACATCCTTGATATCATCGGCACTGGCTTTGGAAGCAGAGAGGAAGTTTAAGATCATAAATCCATATTCATCACTGGTACGTTTCATTTTGGTAGTCAGACGATAATTGCCAATCAATTTATCATCTTTATAAATTCCAATAGTAATATTCGTATTACCGATATCAATAACAATTAACATGAGGCTTGTCCTTTCTGTTTTTGTTTTTCTAAAAGAATCTGCAGGATCTTTTTCCCTAATTCATACTTGCTCATTTTATCTAATGTTTCCATATGATCTTGATGAATCAGTGTTGCGACATTTGTATCACCGGCAAAACCGGCACCTTCCACACGAAGATTGTTCGCAACGATCATATCACAGTTCTTCTTTTTCAGCTTGATGGTCGCATTTTCGATGAGGTTTTGTGTTTCCATGGCAAAGCCGCATAGCACTTGATGAGCTTTTTTATGCTCGCCTACATAAGCAAGGATATCTTCGTTTTTTACGAAACGAACTTCCAAGACATCCCCAGCTTTTTTTATTTTATCCTGTGCGATGGCTTCGGGACGATAATCTCCGACAGCAGCAGCTTTAATGATGAAGTCCTGCGTTTCATATTCCTGCTTGACCGCTTGAAACATCTCGGCAGCTGAGGTGATGGAAATACGTTTCACACCTGCAGGAACAGCTAAGGAAGTAGGACCGCTGATCAAGGTGACCTCTGCTCCCATATCTTTTGCGGCACGAGCTATTTCATAGCCCATTTTGCCAGTGGAATGATTGGTTAAATAGCGTACCGGATCCAAAGCTTCCTGCGTTGGACCAGCCGTAACTAAAACATGTTTTCCTGTTAGTAATTGTTCTTCCATCAATAGCTGTTCTACACGTTCTTCAATGATGGTAATATCTTCTAATTTTCCTTTACCGATATCACCGCATGCCAGAAAACCGCTCGCTGGTTCAAAGATTTCATAGCCATAAGAACGACATAGGTCTAAGTTTTTCTGGGTGATAGGATTTTCATACATACCGGTATTCATTGCCGGGCAGATGACCTTCTTACAGCTGGCAGCCAGAAAGGTTGTCGTCAGCATATCATCGGCAATGCCATGTGCTATCTTCGCAATGACATTTGCCGTCGCCGGAACGATTACAAAGATATCTGCACGCTGTGCGATGGAAATATGTTTGACACTGCGATCGGCTACTTTTTCAAACGTAGACACCATCACATTGTGTTTTGTCAGAGATTCAAAAGTGAGAGGGGTAATAAATTCTGTTGCATTCTTTGTCATGATGACTTCTACATCATACCCCTTTTTAATGAAATTGCTTGTCAACTGGGCTGCCTTAAATGCCGCAATGCCGCCAGTGACCCCCAATACAATCGTTTTTTTCATAAACGCACCTCTTCAGGATGTAACTATTTATTTTCATTTAAGTCTTAATCATTATAACGCAAACCGGAAAACACCACAAGAATTACTAAATGAAAAATGAGAAAAAATTCACAAGCACTGATTTCAGGGAAAAGATTATGTTTTTCGTAAGAAAAGAAAGCGTTTCATAGCGGAATCCGTTATAATATAAGTAAAGGAAGTGGTACTATGAAGGCAGTTACCGTAGAGACAATGCGAAAGATGGATGAGACAGCAATTCACACTTATGGAATTCCATCAACCGTCTTAATGGAACATGCGGCGATGGCGGTATGTGGCTACTTTTTAGCACATATAGAAAAAAGCAAACATGTTTTGATCGTTTGTGGTCCAGGAAATAATGGCGGCGATGGTTTTGCGTTAGCGCGTTTATTGGTACAGGAAGGTTATACGCATGTACAATTACATTGTTGTGTGGATTATGGGCATATGTCTTTGGATGAGGCCGTTTTTGCTAAGGTAGCAAATAGTTATCAGATTCCATGCTCACATAGTGAGGAACGAAAGGATATCGAACAACTCATACAGGATGCGGATATTATTGTAGATGCTTTATTTGGAACAGGCTTATCAAGAACGATATCAGGTTTTTATGATCGCTTGATTCTTCAGATTAACTTGGCTGATAAAATGGTTATCAGTATCGATATCGCCAGTGGTATTCATGGAAATAGCGGACAAATTATGGGATGTGCAATACAAGCAGATATCACCTTGACGTTTGAAAGCTATAAATTGGGGCAAATTTTATATCCGGGCAGTGCCTATAGTGGAAAGATCATTCCTTTATCTATTCAGATGCCGAAAGCCATCGAGCAAATGGCAGAGGGACTGCTTGTCTTAGAAGACGATCTTGTAAAAACGTTATTGCCGCAGCGTTCTTCTCATTCGCATAAGGGTACTTATGGAAAAGCGTTAATGATTGGTGGCAGCAAGGAGATGCATGGTGCAGTCACCATGGCGGCAAAAGCTGCTTTGCGCAGTGGAATTGGAACACTTACTTTATTTGTACCGGATTGTATTACCTTATTATTGGCCAGTAAATTGGAAGAAAGTATGATCATTGGGGCAGCCAGTGAAGATGGTTTCTTTGCCCATGATGCTATTACTGCCTTAAAACGCATTCTATCGCAATATGATATGATCATCATAGGAAATGGCATGGGACGCAATGAAGCAGGCAAAGAGCTTGTAAGAACCGTGTTAGAAAGTGATCGCCCATGTATTTTAGATGGCGATGCTTTATATGAAACAGGGAAGATTACCGCGGCTTTGCAACGTCCATATCCGACAATCTTAACACCACATGTAAAAGAAATGAGCTATCTCAGTGGACATAGTATCAAAGATATTCAACAGGATCCTATCGCCGTATTAAAGGAATTTTTACGTAAATATCCTTTTTCGACGGTTGCTTTAAAGGATGCACATACAATCATTGCCAATAGCCAGCAGATGTATTTGAATCTTGCCGGTAATCATGCTTTAGCAAAAGGGGGCAGTGGTGATGTATTGTGTGGTATCTTAGCCGGTCTGTTTGGACAAAGCAAAGATGCTTTAACAAGTGCTGCCTGTGCTGTCTATGTACATGCCTTAACTGCTGATTTATTACTTCAGGATGAAGACGCAAACAGTATATTGCCAAATGATTTAATTGCTTCTTTGTCAGAAACCTATCAGATCTTACGAGAAGAAGAATAACATCGCAAATTTCTGCAGTCAGCATAAAACAGCGATCTTAGCAATATAAAAAAGCGGAAATGGGATATGAGCAACGATGCGCTCTTATTGCCATAACCGTCTTTTTTTATGTAAACTATGCAAGGATTTGTACAAGGTAACCAAGTGTATACTTTTAACGTGTTTTAGTTTTAGGAAATATCACATGGTTTTTATGGATGCGTAAGTAGCCTTCCTTTTGCATCTTTGATAATTCATTTGATAAAGCACTGCGATCAACGCTTAAATAATCAGCCAGCTGTTGGCGGTTAAAAGGAAGATAAAAATCATTGCTGTGTTGTCGAGTTGCCTCAAAGGATAGATAGGATTGTAAGCGCGCTCGTATTGTTTTAGCAGAGGTATGGAAAATTCTACGCGATAGATTAAGATTTTTTTGTGCTGTCAATGTTAACAGATTTTGAATTAAAGCAGGGTGAGTAGAAGCAGCCTTGATCATAGCGTGGGCATCCAGAAAATAAACCTCACTATCTTCACTGGCACTCACGGTTACCAACATTACTTCATCTGGCAGACAGGCATAAGTTTCCGCAAAAATGGTTTTTGGACCAATACTATCTAAGACACTGCGATTGCCCCATAAATCATAGGTTTCTATTTGGATACGGCCAGATACAACAATTCCCAGTTCGCGTATCCTTTCACCGGCATGGTAAATGATTGCTCCTTTTGAGAATTGCTCTTTATGCATGCGAAGACGTGGCAGCAATGTTTCTAATTCTTGTGGAGCAATGCCTTGAAACAATGCTGTTTCTAATAGGAAAGAAACCTTCATGTTTTCACCTTTTGTTGTTTTAACAACATACTTTCTATTTGTATTGTAGTATACTGCCATTGTGATGTCAATAAAGGAGGAATTTCGTATGTTGCGAAAAATTATACAGATAGAGGAAGAACGTTGTGATGGCTGTGGGTTATGTGCTCAAGCATGTCATGAGGGTGCCATCGGCATGGTGAATGGAAAGGCAAAATTATTGCGTGATGATTATTGTGATGGTTTGGGTGATTGTTTGCCGGTATGTCCGCAAGATGCCATTCATTTTGTGGAACGAGAAGCGGCAGCCTATGATGAAGTGGCTGTAAAAGAACATATGGCAAAACGCAAACAGCAAGCACAGGGTACTTGTGCTTGTCCAGGAAGTGCTTCTATACAACTATCTCAACCCAAACCATCAACAGAGCTTAGCGGACCTTCTTCACAGCTTCGTCAATGGCCGTTACAGATACAGCTAGTACCATTGCAAGCACCATATTATGATGGAGCAGAATTATTGATTGCGGCTGATTGTACGGCATATGCTTATGGTGACTTCCATAATAGGTTTATGCGTGGAAAAACCACCTTGATTGGTTGTCCTAAATTAGATGTGGTAGATTATAGCGAGAAATTAACGGAAATCATCAAACGCAATGATATCCGTAAAATTAGTGTTGTTCGTATGCAGGTGCCTTGTTGTAAAGGGTTAGAGCATGCAGTCACTAAGGCAATCGCAAATAGTGGGAAGATCGTGCCATGTGATGTGATGATTATTACAAGTGAAGGACAATTACTGTAATAAAGCATACCAGCATAGCAAAAGTATGCATCTTATGGCAAAAGAACTATCAGACACAGTATGAAAAACATAAGTAATACATAGATAAAAGAAAAGATTCTAGAGCAAATCAGTGATGGATACGCGGATAGAATCTTTTTCGTTATTATGAATTTGAAAATAGGTTTATTCAAAATAGAAAAGCTCTTCAAATTTTTTATCTAATGCGATACATAAGATCAAAGCCAGTTTCGCTGTGGGATTAAACTGACCGGTTTCAATGGAGCTGATCGTATTGCGTGAAACACCCACCAGTTCCGCCAATTGACTTTGTGATAGCTTCTTTTCACTACGTACATCTTTTATATGATTTCTTAATATCAGCTGTTCTTTCATATTGTCATCCTTTCTATACGATGCTTAAATACCATTCTTATTAAGATGGATCATAGAATGATTCTATAGACATAAATGGCTGTGAAAAGAAGTGTCAGCACGCTATAAACAAAGAAAACGATACCTTCATGGCATAGATGCAAAGCCGCGTATTTTACATAAAACAAGCCTGCCATCATAGCACAATATACGGCCCAGTTGCTAAAACTTAAACTTCCCATAAACAAAAGTTCTAGGATACTAATTATAAAGCAAGCTACAAAACCAGTATAAACAGCAATGTTACTTGCGTTACGTAAAATATAAAGCTCTCTTTCATCCTTACCTTGCTGCTCTATGCGGCTTTTGGCAAGTATTTCTTCTTTTTCCATTATTTTTCCACTGCTTTCCTATTTATCCATTTTTGAAAATATCTTGTCTAATAGGAGATTGTTTATCCTTTCCATATAAAGACGATTAAATTCAGTATAGCACATATGCCCCAGCATAGCATAGGATAGATATTTTTATGCACTTTATCCATACGATATTTATATACATAATGGGCAAATAGAAAAGCTGCATACATAGCTAATATGTCATCAATACGTTGCCCTTTAAGAAATAGCTTGAGAAAGACAAGGATAAAGAAAACAATTGCCATTCCAACAGCACCATACATGAAGCCTTGGGTAGTGATATAAATTTCACGTTCATCTTCTTTTTGATATTCCTGCCTACTCTTCATTAAAATTTCATCTTTATTCATAAGTGTTCCTCCATTTGCCAAGTTTACTTGGTAAATATAGTATATCATGCCAAGTTTTATTGTCAATGATTATTGCAAAGTTTTCTTGGCAATATACAAGTGTCATCGCGTTATGTTAATGAAATAGTACTTTGTCATAAAACATAAAAAGCCGCATTTTAGCGGCTTAGGCATAAAGCTGTATGATGTATTGTTGATACTTTTGATACAATTCTTCATTCAACAAGGCATCCAAATACATGCCTTCCTCTTGATCTTCACGCTCTAGGATACAGGCTTGTTTCATCAAGGCTGCATAAATAGCGGTTTGTTCATAAGGAAGCTGTAATTTTACATGGTGTTCTTGGGCGAAAAGCTGTTTGTTTAAGGCCGATAATAAAGCATCCATATTATTTTTTGCCTTGGCGCTGATATAGAGCTCATGTCCTTTGCTATGAGGATAAGGATACTCTGTTTTATCACATTTATTAAAAACTGTTAGCATAGGAAGATCTCCAGCGCCGATTTCCCGTAAGGTTTCCATGGTAACAGCCATATGCTTTGCTTTTTCTTCATCACTGGCATCTACAACCTGCAAGAGCATATCGGCGTATTTTACTTCTTCTAAAGTAGAGTGAAAGGCTTCAATTAATTCATGTGGCAGCCGATTGACAAAACCAACGGTATCACTTAAAAGAAAGCTATGTCCATGTGGCTGTGCAATACAGCGAATGGATGTATCCAATGTCGCAAATAGCATATCTTTTTCAACAACCTGTTTTTCTTCTTTATGTGCACTGCAGCGCAAGAGTTGATTCATGATCGTCGATTTACCGGCATTGGTGTAGCCGACTAAGGCTACTAAGGGTAAGCGGGAACGCTGTCTTGCTCTTCGTTGGGTATGACGCTGCGCTTCTACTTTTTTTAACTCTCGATCCACCTCATGAATGCGGGCTTTGATGCGTCTGCGATCGAGCTCCAATTGCTTCTCTCCGGCACCTTTATTCTTACCACTGGCACTTTGTCTGCCTAATTGGGTATTTGCCCCAATCAAACGTGGTAAGAGTTTTTTTAATTGGGCACTTTCTATCTGCAAACGAGCAACCGGAGTCACTGCACGTTTTTCAAAGATAGCAAGAATCAAATCGGTACGATCCAGTACCGGAATCTGAAATATTTCCTCAAGATTTCGTATCTGTAAAGGAGATAGCTCCTGATTAAAGATGATAGTATCTACTTTTGTTGAGGTCAGATACGTTTGAATTTCTAAACATTTTCCTTTACCGATAAAGGTACGAAAGTTGATAGCCTTTAGCGGCTGTTTAAAACATGTTACGATGTTCATATCACAAGCTTTGATAAGCTCGATGAATTCCTCATTTTCTTCTTGCGGTGTATCAATATCTGCAAATACAACGATAATATCTTCCATATACGTCCTCCAATACTCTATATTGTACTATGAAGGAAGGAATTATTCGAATGATAATTTTCTAAAATAAGATATTTTGTTCTATTAGAAAGGTTTTGATCATTCAAAAACAGTCTTATTCACAGATTAGAATACGTTTAATGGAAGATACCATGGATAAGCGAATGGCACAGAAACAACCAACGGCCATGCTAATGGAATCACTGATAACAAAAGGTGCAGCTCCAATGGCAATGATACTGGAAATATCTTTAGCACTTCCCATATAATAGTTAAAAATCAGATACATATAGCCACAACCTATCAGATAAATAAAGCATAACGCACATAAGCAAAGTGGATATAGCTGATAAAAATGTGTAAGCTCATATTTATGACGAAGAGCTGAAATCAGACAAGCCGCAAAAGGGAAAGATAATAGGAAACCAAAAGATGGCTGTAAGACATAACTGAGACCACCACCGCTGGCAAAAACAGGTAATCCAACAAATCCCATCAGAAAGTAAACACCATAAGAGGCTAAAATTTCTTTTGGACGTAAGAGAATACCGGCGATAATCACCATCATCGTTTGAAGGGTCAACGGTATGATTCCAGTGGGAATTGTAATACGAGAACCCAGTATATATAAGATCGTAAAAAAGGCACATAGTGTTAATTGTTTTGTTTTCATTTGTAAATCCTCCTGTTCACGAAAGAGAGTATACTGCGACTTATTTTGATTGTCAAACTTTTTTTTACTTTATTGATAATTTCATAAACTATATGAAAGAGAGAAGATATTACATATTTTTTATTTGGGAAAGGGAAAATGAAAGTGTAAAAGAAAAAGAAAACTTGAAGATGGTTCGTTGAAAAATGATATGAAATATTATGAATCATCGTACGCTTACTGGTGGTGCCATTAGGCTACATGAGGAAAAAGGAAGACGATTTCTGCGAACCTAGGTGTTAAAAACAGCCTATTTTCAAGGGAAATGAGAGAAAAAGATAGCATTACAAATTATGTGAAACTATGTGAAAATTAAAATTTGACCATCAAACTATTTACTTTTGAATATCAAAGTATTAAAATACGTTTGAATTTCAAAATATTGGAATTCACCTCGACAACAAAAACACTATTAATCTCCTAGTTGAAATGTTATCTAGTTTTTAATACTAAAACTATTGACAATTAAAACTAGGAGTGTTAATCTTTTAGCAGTTACAGAGTAACCAGGAGGAACAAAATATGTTTGAAAAAGTAAAAGAAGTATTAGTAGAAGCAATTAACGTCGATGAAGATATGATTACTATGGAAGCAAACCTGAAAGATGATTTAGGTATTGATTCTTTAGCAGCAGTAGAGCTTTCCTTAGAGCTGGAAACAGAATTTGATGTCCGCATTGAGGATGAAGAGCTTGCGAAATTGGTAAGTGTTGCTGATATCGTTAAATTACTGGAAAGCAAGCAATAAAACGCAAAGCCAAGATGACTTGGCTTTTTTAAAATCTATTCATGGGAGGTAAAGCATGAACACAGAAACGATAAAAGAAATCATCAAGATCTTTGAAGATTCCCAATTAGCAAAAATGGAACTTGAAGCAGATGATATGAAAATAAAAATGGAAAAGCCGACAGGAAAAGAAGTAACCTATGCGCCAACTACGACGCTTCCCTTAGCTCCACAGCCTAAGGAAGCACCTGTGCAAACAGCTGTACAAGAAGAAAAAAAGGCAGGTTATTGGGTGAAAGCACCGATTGTTGGAACATTTTACAGCAGTCGCGCAGCTGGCAGTACGCCATTTGTGGAAATCGGTCAGAAGGTGAAAAAAGGCGATGTTCTTTGTATTATTGAGGCGATGAAAGTAATGAATGAAATTCATTCGCCAATCGATGGTGTCATTGCGGAAATCTTAGTTACGAATGAGTCTATGGTGGAATTTGATCAAGAGCTGATTCGTATTGGAGAGGCCGCATGATTCGCAGAATATTAATTGCCAACCGTGGCGAAATTGCTGTTCGCATTATTCGTACATGTAAAGAGATGAACATTGAAACGGTTGCGGTGTATTCAACAGCGGATAAAGAAGCATTGCATGTGCAGCTGGCAGATTATGCTGTCTGTATCGGGAAAGCAAAAAGCGCTGACAGCTATTTAAATATGAAAAATATCTTAAGTGCAGCATGCATGACGGGCTGTGATGCCATTCATCCCGGCTTTGGTTTTTTGAGTGAAAATGCCAAGTTTGCCCGTTTGGTTCAGCAATGTGGTCTAATCTTTATCGGTCCTAGTCCGGATATCATTGATAAGATGGGAGATAAAAATCATGCCCGTCAAGTAATGATAAAGGCCGGTGTACCAGTGATTCCCGGCAGTAAGGATATCTTGAAAACCAGGGAAGATGCGTTAGCTATGGCAGAATCCATCGGTTATCCGGTATTGATCAAGGCAGCGAATGGTGGCGGTGGTCGTGGTATGCGCAGAGCCGATTGTGCAGAAGAGGTCATGGATGCCTATGAAACGGCAAGAGCTGAGGCAAAGGTCTGCTTTGGGGATGATGCGGTGTATATGGAAAAATTCATCGTTGAGCCCAAACATGTTGAAGTACAGCTGATGGGTGATCATTTTGGCAATGTTTTGCATTTGTATGAACGTGACTGTTCTTGCCAGCGGCGCAATCAAAAGCTATTGGAAGAAGCACAATGTCATACACTGGATGCGAACACACGAAATCATTTATTACAGGACGCTGTCAATGCCTGCAAAGCAGTTGGCTATGATAGTGTAGGAACGATAGAGTTTTTATTAGATGCACGTGGGCAGTATTATTTTATGGAAATGAATACCCGTATTCAGGTGGAACATACCATCTCCGAGGAAATCACGGGAATTGATCTTATCAAAATGCAAATTCGCATTGCCGAGCATCAAAAACTGCATATCAAACAAGAGGATATTCCTTGTCTTGGACATGCCATCGAATGCCGCATCAATGCGGAAAATATTAAAATGAATTTTGCGCCTAGTCCTGGAACTATCAAATTTATCAACTTTCCCCAAGGACGCAATGTACGTGTGGAAAGTGCCGTCTACAACGGTTATCAAATTCCTCCGTTTTATGATTCCATGATTGCCAAGATCATTACCTTTGCGCCAACTCGTTTAGAATGTATCAAACGTATGCGCATTGCCTTGGAAGAATTGATCATTGAAGGAGTCGAAACCAATATTGAATTTCAGTATCTGTTGCTGCATCATCCGACATTTGTCAGCGGCAAGTATGATACCGGTTTTATGGAAACATTCATAAAGGAGCTGAAAGAGGATGGAACAATTATTTAAAACACGCAAGATGCGCTTGGATTTATTCAAAAGCCGTCGCAGCAGTGATCAGAAACAGCCGATTGATGTTCCTGAGAATCTTTTTCGCAGTTGCAGCGAATGCAAAGAAAGCATTCCATTTGAGGATCTAATGCATAATTTATATGTTTGTCCGCATTGTGGAGCACATTTAAAACTAACTGCGCATGAACGCATACGGCAGATCGTCGATGAGGGTAGCTTTGTGGAAATGGATAAACGTATGACGTTACTTGAGGGAAGAACATTCCCTGGGTATGAGGAAAAGTTGGAGCGTTTACAAAAAAAGACTGGTTTATATGAAGCAGTGGTTACCGGTACGGCAAAATTAGGTGGTATCAAATGCGCACTAGCTATTATGGACAGCAATTTCTTTATGGGCAGCATGGGGCAGATCGTCGGAGAAAAGATTACCCGGTGTATCGAATATGCGACGAAGAAAAAACTGCCACTTATCATTTTTTGTACAAGTGGAGGAGCGCGTATGCAAGAAGGTATTTTATCTCTTGTGCAAATGGCAAAGACAAGTGCAGCGCTTGCTAAACATCATGAGGCAGGGTTATTGTACATCAGCTATCTGACGCATCCTACCACCGGAGGTGTATCTGCCAGCTTTGCGATGCTGGGAGATATTATTTTGGCAGAACCGAAATGTCTGATTGGATTTGCTGGAAAGCGGGTCATTGCCTCGACTGTTAATGAAGAGCTGCCAGCTGATTTCCAAACGGCTGAATTTGTGTTGGAAAAAGGTTTTATTGACCGTATCGTGGAACGCAAAGATTCACGCAATGTGTTGATCCAACTGCTGCGTCTTCATGAAAGGAGAGTTTCATGGGATTAAGAGAAAGTGAGGCAAAGATTGCCTCTTTAGAAGCCTCTTTAGCATCCTTAGAAAGCGAGGATATCTTGCAAAAAGAGGCGATTGTAAAACAAATAGAAGAAATACGCCAAACGGCGTATACACATATGGATGCCTGGGATAGTGTATATCTGGCTAGACATCCCAAACGGCCCAAAGCGAGTGATTATATCGCCAGGCTGTTTGATGATTTTATGGAATTGCATGGCGATCGTTTCTATGGAGATGATGGTGCCTGTCAAGGGGGCTTGGCAAGTTTTCATGGGATTCCGGTAACGGTCTTGGCACAAAGCAAGGGAAAAACGCTGGAAGAAAATATGAAGCGTAATTTTGGAATGCTGCAGCCGGAAGGGTATCGTAAGGCCTTGCGTCTGGCAAAACAGGCCGAAAAATTTCATCGCCCGATCATTACGCTGGTGGATACCAGTGGTGCTTATCCGGGAAAAGGAGCGGAAGAACGCGGACAGGCAGAAGCTATTGCGCAATGTCTGCAAGTATTTGCCGATCTGAAAACTCCCGTTATTGCCGTTGTCTTAAGTGAAGGAGGCAGTGGTGGTGCTTTGGCTTTCAGTGTTGCGGATCAGATCATGATGTTGGAACACGCGATTTATTCGGTACTATCTCCGGAAGGGTTTGCCAGCATTTTGTGGAAAGATGAAAAGCGGGCAGCAGAAGCAGCCAAAGTTATGGAATTACGAGCACAGGATTTAAAACGTAAGGGTGTAATCGATACGATCATCAAAGAACCTTTGGGCGGTGCTCATCATGATTTAGATTATGTTATTGCCCAATTGGATGAAGAATTGCTGAAACAGTTGGAGCGTTTAATGAAAAAGAAAGAAAAAACACTGTTAAGTGAACGATATGAGAAATTCAGAAGGATGGGACAATCCTATGAAGGGATGTAAAGTAAAAGGGCTTGGCTATGCCAAAGCCAAACGGAAGGTAACCAATGATGAGCTATCAACTTATGTTGATACAAATCATGAATGGATACAGACACGTACAGGTATTGAAAGCCGCTATATTTCAGAGGATGAAAATACGAGTGATTTAGGTGTGAGAGCCGCGAAAATGGCCTTGCAGGATGCGCAAATAGATCCGAAAGAGATTGATCTGATTATTACGGCGACCTTTACGCCGGATAAAACGACACCAAGCACTGCTTGTCTGATTCAATCCAAACTTGGGATGAAGGAGCAGGCGGTCATGGCGTTTGATATTAATGCAGCATGTTCTGGCTTTCTCTATGCCTTACAGACGGCACACAGCTTATTAGCGATGAATCAGGCAAAATGTGCTTTGATCATTGGTGCAGAGGTTATCAGTAAACAATTGGATTGGGAAGATCGCGCTACTTGTATTATCTTTGCGGATGGGGCAGGAGCCATGGTCTTAAAGCAGGAAGATACCGCTTGTCGAATGTTTCACTATGCGCGCAGCATGGGGGATGAGCAAGGCATTATTCACAGTGATGCTCCACTTCCTCGTAAATTATTTGAAAAACAGATATATACACCATCCCTTGTCCGCATGAATGGCAGTGAAACCTTTCGCTTTGCCGTAAAGGCCATGCAAGAAAGCATGGAAGCTGTATTGCAACAGGCTGGTGTTAAGATGGAGGAAATCGATTGGATCATTCCTCATCAGGCCAATTCGCGTATTATTGCGAATGTGTGTCGTCGCTGTCATATTGATATGGCTCATGTTTATATGAATATTGCGGAGTATGGGAATACATCTGCAGCCAGCATTCCTTTAGCCCTTGGGGAAATGAAGGAAAAAGGTCTGTTAAATGAAGGGATGAAATTAGTATTAAGTGGCTTTGGTGCAGGTTTTACTTGGGCCGGAGCTTATATTGAGTTATAGAAAAGGTTCGCAATGATACGATGTATCAGGAACAAAAGGAGAACAATCATGTTAATCAATGAACTCTTAGGTATTCGCTATCCGATCTTTCAAGGAGCGATGGCCAATATCGCGACAGCAGAATTTGCGGCTGCGGTATCCAATTGCGGTGGTTTAGGCATCATTGCCACCGGTGCGATGGATGAGGTGCAGACAAGAGCTGCTATCAAGAAATGCAAACAATTGACAAAGCAACCCTTTGGGGTCAATGTAATGCTGATGAATCCGCATACGGAGGCAATCATGCAGGTGATCATTGAAGAAAAGGTTGCTGTTGTGACAACCGGTGCGGGAAATCCCGGACCTTATATCGAAGGATTAAAAGCAAGTGGCTGTAAAGTCTTTCCTGTTGTTGCCAGTGTGGCTTTAGCACGCCGTTTAGCAAAAAGCGGTGTTGATGGACTGATCGCAGAAGGTGGCGAAAGTGGTGGTCATGTTGGTGAAACCACGACAATGTCATTAGTACCACAGGTCGTAAATGCTGTATCTATTCCAGTAATTGCAGCTGGTGGTATTGCCAGTGGGAAACAATTGAATGCAGCGCTAAGCTTAGGGGCAGTCGGCGTACAGGTAGGTACCTGTTTATTGGTGAGTGAAGAATGTCCAATTCATGAAAATTATAAAAAAGCGGTGCTGCGGGCAAAGGATCTGGATAGTGTCGTGACCGGGCGTAATGCGGGGGCACCGGTACGTATCTTGAAAAACCAGATGGCGATCCAATATCTGAAGCTGGAACATGAAAATGCGCCAAAGGAAGAATTGGAAAAACTGACCTTAGGCGGTTTGCGAAAAGCCGTATTTGATGGTGATGTGAAGCATGGTTCTGTCATGATGGGACAGGTTGCCGGTATGTGTAAGGAAATTCGTCCACTCAAAGACATTTTCGCTTCCTTGATCCAGGAAAGTCAGGAAGAAATCATTACATTAAACGAAAAAGTAAAGGGATTAATTTATGCAGAATAGGATTCTTTTCCATAATGGAAAAAGCTTAGAAGTACCTGTGATACAAGGTGGTATGGGAGTTGGTATTTCACTATCTTCCTTAGCCGGTGCTGTGATGAAGGAAGACGGCATGGGGGTTATCAGTGCAGCACACCCGGGATATCGTAAACCGGATTTCTGGGAAAACAGCATGATCTGTAATATTCAAGCCATGCATGAAGAAATTGCAAAGGCAAAAGAATGGGCACAGGGAAAGGGCTTATGTGGTGTAAATATCATGGTGGCAAGTAAAGATTATGAGTTTTATGTGAAAGCTGCCGTTGATGCTCAAGCGGATGCCATTATTTCCGGAGCAGGACTGCCAATGCATTTGCCAGCCATTGTTAAGGATGCGGATATTTTACTAGCACCAATCGTATCCAGTGGCAGAGCGGCAAAGCTGATTTTGAAGACCTGGGATCGCCATCATCATCGCCTGCCTGATTTTATCGTCATTGAAGGTTCTTTAGCAGGAGGTCATTTGGGCTTTAAGAAAGAAGATCTTATCACAAATAAGGCAGAGCCTTTAGAAAAAATCTTAGCCGATGTAAAAGCCCTTCTTCCTGAATTTGAAGAACGCTATCAGCGACAGGTACCGATTTTTGTAGCAGGGGGCATTTATGATGCGCAAGATATCCGCCACTTTTGTGATTTAGGAGCTGCCGGTGTACAAATGGGCACGCGTTTTATCGCCACACAGGAATGTGATGCATCGCCTGCTTTTAAAGAAGTGATTGTGCAAGCCCAAAAGGAAGATATCGAACTGGTGAAAAGTCCTGCTGGATTACCGGGAAGAGCGGTGATGACGGATTTTATGCGTCAGGTAAAAGAAAAGCGTATAGCGCCATCCCATTGTATTGGCTGTATGTTGCCATGTAAACCGGCAACAACGCCATATTGTATCAGTGAGGCATTGATTCATGCCGTACATGGTGAGGTAGAACAGGGCTTAGTATTTGCAGGAGCCAATGCGTGGCGTATTACGGAAATCGTCACAGTAAAACAATTGATGGATGAACTAAAAGCAGCTTTTATTTAGGTTCATTTATATACGAATGAGTTATGAGCGTATCATCTGCATTCTAAGCAGATGCATGCCATCATATACGTAAGGAGGACATTCATGAAAACAGCCTTTTTATTCTCTGGTCAGGGTGCTCAGCATCCCGGCATGGGAAAAGATTTATATGACAACTACGCTATCGTCAGAGCCATCTTTGACAGCAGTACTTTAGATTTCGATGTGAAACAACTTTGTTTTGAAGGTCCAAAGGAAACTTTGGATGATACACAATATGCTCAGCCTGCAATCTTCTTACACAGCATGGCTTGTGCAACGCTGCTACGTTCTTTTGGCGTTGAAGCAGATGTGTGCGCTGGCTTATCATTGGGAGAATACAGTGCCTTATGTTATGCGAATGCTTTCTCAATTGAAGATGGTACGAAGATCGTTGCTCAGCGAGGCAAGATCATGGCCAATGCACTGCCTTCAGGAATCAGCAGTATGGCGGCTATTCTGATGTTAGAAGAAGCGAAAATCTTACAGGCTTGTGAAGAAGTTAAGGCGTTGGGCGTATGTGAAATTGCCAATTATAATTGTCCGGGACAAATCGTAATCACCGGGCATAAAGCTGCCGTTGAAGCAGCAAGTAAGCGATGCTTAGAATTGGGAGCAAGACGCGTGATTCCTTTACAGGTCAGCGGGGCGTTTCATTCTTCCTTATTACTAGATGCGGCTAAAGAGTTGCGTAAGGTCTTAGCACAATACAATATTAAACAGCCATCCATTCCAGTGTATCACAATATATCGGGAAAACCAGAGAAGACCGATCTGAACACAATCTTAAGTAAACAAATTGCACATTCTGTCTATTTTACGCAGACGATTGAACATATGCTGGAAGATGGTGTAGATACCTTTATTGAAGTTGGTCCGGGAAAAGCTGTCAGTGGTTTTGTGAAAAAATGTTGCAAAGGGCATGACGTAAAAATCTTGCATGTCGAAGATGAGGCAAGCTTGAAGGAATGCCTTAATGCATTGAAAGGATAGTCATATGGAAAGAAAAACAGCATTTATCAGCGGTGCTTCCCGCGGTATCGGAGAAGCTATCGCTATCACCTTATCAAAGGAATACGATGTCATCATCAATTATGCCAACAGTGAAGCAGGCGCAAAAGCAGTCTTAGCCAAGCTTGATCCAAGCGGCAAACATAAGATGATGCAATGTGATGTTGCCAATGAACAGGATGTTAAGGAAATGATGGATACCATCGTGAAAGAATATGGACATCTGGATGTCGTTGTGAATAATGCCGGCATCACGAAAGATAATTTATTATTAAGAATGCGTGAAGAAGAATTTGATGATGTCATTCGCATTAATCTAAAAGGAACGTATAACTGTATCCGCCATGTGGCAAGGATCATGATGAAACAGCGTCATGGCAAGATCGTCAATATGGCAAGTGTTGTCGGTTTATGCGGCAATATCGGTCAGGTCAATTATGCGGCTAGTAAAGGCGGTGTTATTGCGATGACCAAAGCGGTAGCAAAAGAGCTGGCACCTAGAGGCATCAATGTCAATGCTGTAGCCCCTGGGTTTATCCAGACAGCGATGACCGATACATTAAGTGAAGACGTACAGGCGAATGCCAAAAACAATATACCGATGAAAAAATTCGGCAGTGTGCAGGATGTTGCCAACGTCGTGAAGTTTTTATGCAGTGAAGATAGTGATTATATAACAGGACAAGTCATCGCAGTTGATGGCGGGATGGTGATGTAAATGAAAAGAAGAGTTGTCATAACCGGAATGGGTGTTGTAAGCCCAATTGGAAATAACGTAGAAGAAGTATGGGATGCTTTGCAGGAAGGCCGTTGTGGCATTGGAAAGGTTACCCATTTTGATACAAGTGAGTTTCGTGCGAAACTTGCAGGTGAAGTCAAAGATTTAGATATGGAACAATATTTCACAAAACGTGAATTGAAGTTTAATGATCGTTTTACCCAGTTTGCGCGTATCGCCGCGAAACAGGCATATGCTGACAGCGGTTTGTCTGAAGATACGATCAAGGCCGATGCCTTTGGGGTAATCCTAGGAAGTGGTATTGGTGGTATTGCAACGATTGAAGGTGCAAGCACAACTTTGAAAGATCGCGGACCTAGTCGCGTTTCTCCTTATTTTATCCCAATGGCATTGATTAATCTGGCACCGGGAAGTGTAGCAATTGATCTGGGAGCGAAAGGGAATGTTTCCAGTGTGGTAACAGCTTGTGCAGCGAGTACCAATGCTATCGGAGAAGCCTTCCATCGTATTCGTGATGGCTATGAAGATATCATCGCAGCCGGAGGAAGTGAAGCGAGTATTACACCGGTTGCCATGGCAGGCTTTGCCTCTATGCGTGCCTTACACGAGGGGGAAGATCCAATGCGTGCCAGCATTCCATTTGATGCGCAGCGTAAAGGCTTTGTAATGGGAGAAGGTGCCGGTGTGCTGATTTTAGAAGAATTGGAACACGCCCTTGCCCGTAAAGCAAACATCTATGGTGAAATCGTAGGATATGGAAGTACTTGTGATGCCAATCATATCACGGCTCCATTGGCCGATGGCAGCAGTGCCGCAAAAGCTATGCAGATGGCAGTAAAAGATGCCGCTTTGCAAATGCAAGATGTTGATTATATCAATGCCCATGGTACTAGTACACCGCTGAATGATTCCAGTGAAACACTGGCAGTAAAGAAAGCTTTTGGTAAGGATGCTATGAAGCCATATGTATCCAGCACCAAATCAATGAGCGGTCATTTATTAGGTGCCAGCGGTGCTTTAGAAGCTATTATTTCCACATTGGCAGTACAAAACGACTTTGTGCCGGCAACGATTAATTACCAGCATAAGGATGAAGCTTGTGACTTGAATCTGGTGGTCAATGAAGGCCTGCATACACCTGTGCATGTGGCAATGTCTAATTCCTTAGGATTTGGCGGTCATAATGCCAGCATTATCATTCGAAAGTGGGAGGAATAAATATGTTATACAATAGCAACGATATCCAAAAGATCATTCCCCACCGTTATCCTTTTCTACTGGTGGATCGCATTGAGAGCATTGAGGGAAATAAAGTTGTAGGAAGTAAATGCATCAGCGCAAATGAGATGCAATTTCTAGGACACTTTCCCCAGAAGCACATTATGCCCGGGGTACTGATGCTGGAGGCTTTAGCACAAACCGTGGCGGTGATGTTGTTAAGCAAGGAAGAGAATAAAGGAAAAATTGGTTTATTTGCCGGTATCAACAAAGCACGCTTTAAACGTCAGGTTATTCCCGGGGACAAGCTGACCTTGACTTGTGAAGTCACGAAAGAGCGCATGGGAATCGTCTTTGTGAATGCTGTGGCAACCGTTGATGATGAAGTTGCAGTCAGTGGAGAACTGATGTTTGCCCTCGATGAAGCATGATTATCAGTTACAGCGTTTTGATAAGCTGGACAGTACGAATGATTGGCTGAAACGCAACTATGCATCGCAAATGGATGGCAGTGTCATCCTTGCCAAACAGCAGACAAAAGGAAGAGGACGTTTTGAGCGAACATGGGAAAGCAATGAAGATCTGACCTTTTCTATTCTTTATAAACAAGCTTTTCCTTACCCTATCATTTTTCCTTTAGCACTTGTCAAGGCGTTGGAAAGCTTTGGCATGCAAGCAATGATCAAATGGCCTAACGATATCTTACTAAATGGTAAAAAAGTTTGTGGTATCTTAATTGAAACAGTGTATGAAGGCAGTCAAAAAGCCGCCATGATCGTTGGCATTGGTATCAATGTTACACAAAAAAAAGGCGAGCTGGCAGATAAAGCAGGCTATGTTGCTGTAGATAAAGAAGAACTGCTGCAGGCTGTTTTAACCCAGTGTGAAAGATGCAGACAGCTTCCTTTAGAAACCCTTTTGCAAACCTACCAGAACTATCATGTATTAAAAGGTAGAAAAATATGGTTGGATGATGTATTATGGGAGGTAAAGGAAGTAACAAGTGAGGGCGGTTTACGCATCTGCACTGCACAGACTACACGTATTTTGTGCAGTGAAGAAATCTCCTTGTCAAATATCTATAAGGAGCGTAACTTATGATCTTAGGGATTGGTTGTGACATAGTAGAAATCAAACGTATTGAAGTGGCTTTACAAAAGGATCATGTAAAACGTATTTTAACACCCAAAGAACAGGCATGCTGTGAAGATATGCCTTTCTTACGTAAGGCAGAGTGGGTTGCCGGGCGCTTTGCCGCTAAAGAAGCTATCTATAAAGCAATTCACGCAATACATGCCTGCACACTTTGTGATATTGAAATTTTAAGTGATGACGATGGTGCGCCTTATTGTACGATGGAAGAATATGCTATACAAGTTTCCATCGCCCATGAAAAGGCGTATGCGATTGCCTATGCCATCGTGGAGTCTAAGGAGATTGATGATTGATGTTTATATTAGGTTGTTTACGTATGCTATATCTGGTACCTGCATCTTGGTTAGATGCCTTTCTGGTGCGTAAGAAGCCCTTTGAAGAACGCTATGCCCATATGAAAAAGTGGTCAAAACGGATCATCAAAGCATTCCATTGCCGTGTTTGTATTGATGCACAGGGGGCCATACCTCAAGAAGGACCCTTGCTGTTTGTATCAAATCATCAAAGTGCATTCGACATGCTGTTACAGATGTCAATCATTACAACACCTTTTACATTCATATCAAAAAAAGAAAATGAAAAGCTCCCTTATGTGGCAAATTGGGCAAAGACATTGGAATTAATCTATTTTGATCGTGAAGATCGTGCCAGTGCTATCCACATGTTAAGAGAAAGTGCCAGACAATTAAAAAGCGGTCGTAATCTGCTGATCTTTCCGGAAGGCACGCGTGCAAGAGATGGCAAACTGCTAGAGCTACAAGCCGGTTCTTTACAACCAGCCTTCATGGCAAAAGCCACCATTATTCCTATGGTATTGGTAAACTCTTATGACTTTAAGCATGTCTTATTACATGGGGCAACATTTCAGGTTAAGTTTTTAAAAGCAAGAAGCTATGAAGAATATCGCAAGGAAAAAGCAGAAGGACTTTGTACGATATTGCAAGAAGAAATGCAAGAAGCCTTACAGGAGGCTACATGTTAACAAAGCTTATGCAAAACAGAATGATAAACTAGAATAACAAAGTGATGAAGATGGGATAGACCATCTTTTTTGTTGTGTGGCAGGCATGCCACATATCTAGGGTGAAAATCCCTCGGGGCGTAGTTATCGACGAACCCAAGAGCGACTTGTAAGTTTCGTATCGTGAGGTATGGAAGAGAGGAAGCAATAGCGAAATCATGGCTTAACGGACAGGAAGTCTGAACATTAAGTTTGGATGGCTGATAATAAGGCGACATTAGTGGATGAGATGGCAACAAGCATCAAAGTCCAAAAGATAACCGTAACCTAATGGCGTAAATCAGATAAGTAACGAGGAAAGGAAACTAAAACAGCTAACAATCAGAAAGCACGCAATGGCTTTAAAAGAAAGAATAAGACGACTGAACCAAGTAATACGAGGATGGATAAACTATTATTCTATATATAATATGAAAACACATATGACAAAGATAGATGAACATCTTCGTACAAGACTGCGAGCAATCATATGGAAACAGTGGAAAGTACCCAGCAAGCGACAGTGGGGATTACAAAAGCTTGGGATTAGAAAAGATAGAGCAAGACAGACATCGTATATGGGAGACCATTATCAATGGGTCGTAACCAAAACATGTGTGGTAAGAGCAATATCAAAAGAAAAACTAGCCCAAAAAGGACTAGTCAGTTGTTTAGACTACTATATAGAAAGACACACTTTGAAAGTAAAACGAATCGCCGTATACGGAACCGTACGTACGGTGGTGTGAGAGGGTGATTTATTTCACCCTACTCGATTTAATAACTTATAATCAACGTACTAAGATACTTTGCTTGATTTTGTTTAATTACGACGGTTTTAAAAGTCTTAATAAGTAAAGAAAAGGCTAGCTAATGTTGATGGTATGATTATTTTGATAATACGTCAGGATGTTCGTAAAATAGTACTTTATAATACAATCTGATGAAAGTCTAAAACCCTGCTTTTTTTCAGGTTATTTTCTTTCAATGTATAAAAAAACAGTTGGTTTCAAGTTGAAATTAACTGTGTAATAAAGTATAATTCTTTAAATAAGGATACTTTCTATCTGCAGTTTATCATAGAGGAAAGGGAAACGACGATGAAGAAACTACTGCTTTTGTGCATGCTGCTTTGTGTTGGTGGCTGCTCAACTGAAAAACAAAGGGAAGAAAACCGATACTATTTTTTGTTTGCTACCCCATTAAAAGAACATAAAATTTGGCTAGAAGCGGAAAAAGGTTTCCGTGATGCGTGTAATGTCTATCAGCTGCATTGTGATTGGGAAGGACCAACGACAATTGACACGGAAGAGATGAATCAAGTAATAGAAACAGGCATTATGCAAAAAGCGGATGCAATTATTACACAAGGGGTTGTTAGTGATAAGCTCTTGAAGAAAGCAGATAAGAAGCAAATACCGGTGATGTTGGTAGATAGTGATATGCCAAGCTCTAAACGATTTGGTTATATTGGTAAAGATTTCAAAAAACAAGCTACTTTACTGCTAGCTGATGTAGAAAAGCAGTTTGGGAAACAAGCACCATTAAAAATTGCTATTCAAGTAGCTGAAAAAAATTTTAATATCGCGAAGCAGCAAATAGCACAGGTTGAAACGATTTTTGCACAACATGCAGGGGGTTATCGCATTGTATCTATTAGTGAATCAAAATCAGATAATGTCCGGGCAAAAAAAGAATGGGACAGTGTTATGGAAGAACATCAGGATATCAATGTAGCTATTAATTTTGCAGGAGAATCTGCAAGCAGCTGTTATGAAGCTGCTACAAAATATAACATACGGGAACAAATGTTAATATATGGGGTAGATGAAATGGATGAAACCATACAGCTTATTAAAGAGAAAAAAATCAATGGCAGTATTGTTGTGTCTTTTTATGATTATGGCTACCAAAGTGTTGAAATGCTGTATGAAAAAATAAAAAACAAACAACAGAGTGTATCTTCCATACATTATGCAAAGCTTATTTTAGTAACTGCAAATAATGTGGAAACCTATAAAAAGGAGCTTATATCAAAATGAAGACATGGAGCTTAAAGCGCAGAATCAATATAACCGCAGCTGTCATGTTCCTTTTGGTAAGCACGATGATGATTGCCTCCAACATGATCAACTATCATACGATGAAACAGTATGATAAAGCCCTTTCTGCTTATCGTCAGTTAAATAGTTATTATAATCATATAGATGCGGCAACCAGTGATATTAAAGATTATTTATATACAGAACAGAATAAGGCATTGCAAAAATATAAAGAGGAAATGCAAAGAGCTACTACCTATATTCATGGCTTACAAGATGACTTTGTATCCGATGAAAGCTGGCGCTTTGATTTATTAGAAAACATGACAAGGTTTTATGATGAAGAATGTCAAAACACGATTCATGAATATCAAAATGATAAAGGGAATTATACAGCAGTTTATAATGCTTTACTACATTCTCATGATTTAATCGCTAGAACGTCAGATCGCTTTTATAATGTGATTACCAACGAGATGACCTTACAAAAGACCCAGATGGATGCAAATCAACATGTGACTTTTGTAGGAACGATCATTTTACTGCTCATTGTCTTATGCTGGTTGTTCTATTTTGGCTTTTTTATGAGCGTATCTTTTATTAAACCATTATACGTAATTTTGCAAAATATTAACAAGGTAAAAAAAGGTGAATATGATCTAAGTGATATTTCAAGCACAGGGAAGGAAATGGAATCACTTTGCATCGCCTTAAATGAAATGGCTATTTCAGTGCAAAATGAAATTGCAAGTACAAAAGAAAAAGCAGAGCTTCAACATCGCTTATTAGAAACAGAAAATGAAAATTTACGCAAAGATGAACAGTTAGCCCAAAGTGAATTGCGTATGTTACAAAATCAGATTAATCCACATTTTCTGTTTAACACCTTAAATATGATTTACAAACTAGCATTGAGTGAGAATGCGGATAATGCTGCTGAAATGATAGAGCGGACGAGTCGTTTATTACGTTATGGATTAGATAAACAAAATCGGCTGAGTGATTTACAAAGCGAATTAGTGTCGGTTGCCAATTACATGGAAATTCAACAGAAACGCCTTGGTGAACGTGTGCAATTCAAGCTAGAGGTGCAAGAAGGCATACCGAATATTGCAATCCCAGGTATGATTTTACAGCCACTTGTTGAAAATGCTTTAAAGCATGGATTAAAAGATTGTAAAAACGGTGGCGAGATTTTAGTGAGTGCCTCATATACAGATGAAGATATCTTGCTGTCGGTCTCTGATAATGGTACCGGTATGAATCCAGTAGAATTAGAAGAGTTAATTTTAAACGACTATAAGAAATATGATGGTGAAAATCATTTTGGTCTATATAACGTGGTGAGAAGAGTTGAGATGGTTTGTGGAAATAATGCCTCAATTTCAATAAATAGTGATGAAGACTGCGGTTTTGAATTGATAATTCAAATCCATATAAAAGATGAGGAGGAAGCATATGTTTCAGATATTGATAGCGGAAGATGAAGAAATTGAAAGAAACTCACTGGTTTCTATTTTAAAAGACTCGATTCTGGAAATTGGTGAAATATACAGTGCTAAGGATGGACAAGAAGCGATTGATCTATATCAGCGCTATGAACCGGATATCGTTATTTTAGATATTAATATGCCGGTTTACAGTGGTTTAGAATGTGCAAGAATCATCAAAAATATTTCACAGAAAAATGTAAGTTTCATCATCTTAACCTCTTATGATTATTTTTCATATGCGCAAGAGGCAATACGTTTAGGAGTAGAAGACTTCTTATTAAAACCATCAACACCGCAAATGATCATCCATAGTGTAGCAAAGGTGCTGGACCGCTTAAAAAGTGAAAAAAGCCGCTATTATGAAACGAGTGAGCTATTGAAAAAGGTGGATAATATGCGTTCATCTTTAGAAAATGAATGTGTGCAGCAGATTTTATCTAACCAAAGTGAGCTAGTTATCCAGAAAACTTTGAATTTATTGCATATGTCAGTAAAAAACGGTTTATGTATCGTGATTGATGGTATTCGTCTAGCAAAAAGCAAGCAGGAAACCTTAACCAATCAGATTGGTGATTTAGGTTTGTTTTGTCTGCTGGGATATCGTAATGCACAATTGATTTTATTTTTGCTGTCCTATCAAAATATTACAGAAGAAAATTTAAAGCAGATTGCTGATTTGATGGAAAAATATCAGTTTTTCGATTATCCGATTGGCCTTGGTACATTGAAAGATCATCTTGAAGGCCTATATCATTCCTATTGTCATGCACTTCAACAATTAACACATATGAAAAAGAGCGAGTTTACACTTCGTAATAAGGAAATGGTACAGCGTGAGCTTCAGGCAGATAGTACGCAGTGGATCAAAAAAATGTTGCCGGCAATCGAGCAGCACGATGATGAAAAAATTAAATCCATACTACATGATTATGCTTCTTATCTTCATAGTTTTCCAGCTAGGCAGATCAACGAACAGGTTGCTGAATTTATCGTTGGTGTTTTAGAAGCTGAACAAAAACTACATGATATTTATATCGATAAGAAAGATGTTGAAATACGTAAAATAAATGATACAGATAAATATTATAATTTAGAAATTAATCTTGTCTATGCGATAGCAATGATTCGCAATTGTGTGAAAAACTTGCTTTATCAAAATAACAGCTATTTAGTACGACAGGCTTTAGAATACATAGAAAATAACTATAATAAAGCAATTAGCCTTAATGATGTGGCTACCCAATTAAAGGTAACACCATTTTATATCAGCAAACTATTAAATAAACAGGTGGGGAAAACCTTTACAGATATTGTGAATGAATTTCGGATTGCGAAAGCAAAGCAGTTGCTGAAAGATGGGGCTATGGCAAAAGAAGTGGCAGCACAGATAGGATTTCAAAGCTCCAGTTACTTTGCGAAAACTTTTAAGAAAAATGTCGGTATCACACCGATTGAATATCGAGATATGTTCATTGAATGATGTAAATTACTGCTTATTTATTTATAGAGATAAGAACTTTTAGTTGGCCCTTTTGTGCCAACTATTTTTTTGTATCTTTATATGACTTTTCTTAAAGGAGTAGCAATATTTTATTATCTTTAGCAATATTTTACAATCTATGCAAGATTATAATAAAAACAGTGAAAGGTAAAGAGGAGGAAACTATGAAAAAGGTATTCAAATTGTTTTTGGCTGCCTGCATGACGGCAGGAGTTTTTACAAATCTTCCTGTTAAAATTGCAGCAGCATCTAAGATAGCGATTGATGCAAATTCTGTAACTGCTATGGGACAGGCATCCGCTCATCCAGTTTCTAACATCGTTGATGGATCTAAGAGCACCAGTTGGAAATCAATGTCCGCGAATGGAGAAGGCAGCACGATGGAAGAGCAGTGGAAAAGCAGAATGCGTGATCACTATCGCTATATTGATATTAAGCTTGATGGAACATATGATCTCTCACAAATTAAGATTTTTACCAATGTAGATGATTCTTACAGTAACTATTACGTATATGCTTCTGTAGATGGAACGAACTTTGATAAGATTATTTCTAAGACAGACAGCAATGTGGCAACGGCACAGGGAGATACGCATAATGTAAACAAGCGTGCATCCTATTTACGTTTAAATATGGCATATAACTCAAAAGGCTACCAAACAAATCTGGCAGAGATTGAGGTATATGGAACAAAGGTAAATGACACCGTGCAAAAGCCAGCGGCTATCAAAACAAGTAATTGGGAAGGCAGCAGTTGGCAAAAAGAATGGGATAAATTTGAAAGTGATGAAACTTATGCAAATCAAAAGGTGTTAAATGAAGCAAGTGCTTTAGTAGGCCGTGTAATAGGTTCTAAATGGCAATCTTCTTTCAAATTTGAATTACGTTCTAAGATGAATGGCAGAGATGTCTTTGAAATTGAAGATGGTGGTAACAATACCATTATTGTACGTGGAAATAACGGTATTTCATTAGCTAGTGGCTTCAATTATTATCTAAAGAACTATGCTATGGTGGATTATAATCCATTATTTGACAGCAATACGGAAATGAAGAAGGGGATTGTTCCTGTCGGAAAGAAAATCGTAAAGGATACACAGTATGAATATCGTTACGCTTTGAACTTCTGTACATATTCCTATACCATGTCTTTCTGGAATTGGGATCAGTATGAAGAATTTATTGACTGGGCTGCTATGAACGGTGTAAATTTGATGCTGGACATCGTGGGGCAGGAAGAAGTACTTCGTCAAACTTTGAATAAATGGGGCTATAGTGATGAAGAAGTAAAAGAATATATATGTGGTCCTGCATATTTTGCTTGGTTCTACATGCAAAACTTATATAGCTATGGTGGACCATTACCTGATAATTGGTTTGAGCAACGTACAGAATTAGCTAGAAAAATGCATGATCGTATGCAAACTTATGGCATTTCTCCTGTTGTTCAGGGATTCTCTGGACAGGTTCCAGATAATTTCGATAAAAAACAACCAACTGCTTTAATTACGGAAATGAAAGATTGGGTAGGCTATACACGTCCTTCTATCATTCAGCCATATATTACAGAAAATGATGCAGCTAAGGGTAAAGAAAATTTATATCCACAAGTAGCGAAAGATTTCTATGATGCACAGAAAAATGTATTTGGAAATGTAACAAATTATTATGCAACCGATCCTTTCCATGAAGGCGGAAATCCATCCGGCTTGGATTTTGCAGAAACCTTTAAACAAGTGCAAACTGAGATGTTAAAAGCAAACGAAAAAGCTGTATGGGTCATGCAGCAATGGCAAGGCAATCTAGATGCGACAAAACTAAGCGGTCTTCTGAAGCCTTCTCAGGCATTGGCACTGGATTTGCAGACCGACTTAAACCCACAGAATGGGGTAATGGAAAACAGTGAAACACCTTGGTTATGGTGTATGCTGCATAACTTCGGCGGTCGTATGGGAATGGATGGAAATCTTCCAAATGTTGCTAAAAATCCTGCTATCGCTATGAATGAATCAAAATACATGAAAGGTATCGGCATCACGCCGGAAGCTTTAGAAAATAGTCCGGTTGCTTATGAGTTATTATTTGATATGACTTGGACAAAAGATCCAATTGATGAAGATGCATGGATTGCTAAATATGCACAACGTCGTGCAGGTGGAACAAGTGAAAAGCTGCAAGAAGCTTGGAAGATTCTAAATGAAACTGCTTATGGAGCAAAACAAGAGTCTTATCAAGGGGCTGCAGAAACGATTATCAATGCAACTCCAAGAGATAGCTTCCGTTCTGCATCTACATGGGGACATAGCAATATTACTTATGATAAGAAAGAATTTGAAAAAGCTCTGCAATTGCTGATTGATAACTATGATGACTTTAAAGCCTCTCCAGCTTATCGCTATGATTTAGCAGATGTAGCGGATCAGGTATTATGTAATGTAGCAATTGAATATCACTCTTTAATGGTAAAGGCAAAAAATGAATCCAATGCAGATGATTTCCGTAAATACTCAAAGAAATTCCTAGAAATAATTGATCTTTCTGATGAAATATTAGGTTCTAGCGAAGAATTTATGGTAGGAAACTGGATCAATGATGCTCGAAATATGATGAGTGATGGGGATGATTGGACAAAGGATCTGTTTGAATTTAATGCACGTGCAATGGTCACAACATGGTCTGGCGAACGCAGCTCCTTAAATAATCTGAATGATTACTCCAACCGTAAATGGAATGGTTTAACAAAAGATTTCTATGGTAAACGTTGGAAAATCTGGATCGAAAATCGTCAAGCGGAATTAGATGGTAAAGATAAGGATCCTGAAAATAAGGCAATTGAGGATGCAGGTTGGTTCTTATATGGCTGGCATTGGGCGAATTTGAAATCTGATGATGGCTATAGTTATGCGGATAAGGCAGATTATAGTAAACTGAAAACAAATGCTCAAAAGGTAGCTGATAACTATACAGTAGCAAAACTAGAAGAAGAGGGTACAACAACAGAGGATAAGGTAAATATCGCACTTGGTAAGGTATTTACATCAAATTCGACAGCTGTGTCCGGTGAATTAAAAGATATTACAGATGGCAACTATGGTAGTGAATGGGTAGCAAAAGGTGATGGTCCACATGTACTGACATTAGATTTACAAGGTACTTACGATATCACGGATATGGATCTTGGTATGAAGCAGGCCGCTGGTAACTATCCTAACGATTATAAGATTGAATTCTTAAATGCAGAAACAAATGAGTGGGAAACCATAGCAGAAGCTACAAATGAAAATCTTGGTTCCAATACAAATTTCAAAGTTGAAAAAGTAGCTACGCAAATGCGTTTCACCATTACCACAAAAGATTCTTTAAAACCAGTAACACTTGCAGAAATTAGCATTTACGGTACACAGAAGGATTTACAGACATATTACAATATTGCGAAAGGTAAACCGGCAACATCAACAATTGCCACTGCAGAAGATGCTTCCTTGGAATATGTAACTGATGAGAATACGGAAAATCTGTGGAAAACGGGATGGTCTGGTTCAGAAAGTGACATGTATCCTTGTACATTAAGTGTTGATTTAGAAGGCATTGGCTCTGCTGAATTCATTGAGCTTTATTTAGAAAAAGCAGGATTGCCTTATAAATTTACGGTAAGTGTCATTCTAGAAGATGATAGTGAAGAAGTTGTATTAGATATGAGTGACAATGCGGAAGCATTAACCACGCGTTATTTTAAGATTCCGGTAAATAAGAAAATCAAAAAAGTCAATGTAAATTATCTTGGCCGTAATGGCAAAGGTGAATTCTCCGCAGCTTCTCCGGCATTATCAGAACTTAAGGTTCTTTCAACAAAGGATGAAGTAACCGGTGGAAAAGTTAATTTAGCTTTAAATAAGACAGCTTATGCAGATACAACACAATATGGTCGTAATGTACAAAATATGATTGATGGAAACCTTGATACTTTATGGGTATTTGATGGGGATGTATATGGACCAATCTGGGATGGAACAGGAACTTTAGATAAAGATCCTATCAAAGCAGGTGTTGATTTAGGTAAATCTTATATGGTAGATGATATTAATCTAGCATTTGAAAAAGGCGAAGAAAAATGGTATTTCTTCAATGTCTATGTGTATCCAGAAGGCAGTGATACAAGAGAAAAAGTACTGTCTGTAACAACAGATGACGTAAACGATAGTACTCCAGACAAACATCCATATAACATCAAAGTGAATAAGCGTATTCATAAAGTTGAAGTTGAATTTATGGGTAAAGTTGCCAATAAGAACGGATGGTTCGATATTGCTGAATTAGAAGTCATGGGCTATGAGGAAGAAAGCAGTAATGAAGTTATCTTTGGTGATGGAAAAATTGAAAATGTAACAAATTCTTATGCAAATACGGTAGATGGTGATAAAGATACCTTCAACAAAGTAACAAAAGATGAAGATATTGTTTATAATCTTGGTAATCTGTATTATGTAGATAAAGCACAATTTACTTTTGAAAAGGCTGGCCTTGGTCTGAAATATGTTGTATATACGGAAGATAATGACGGCAACCGTACGTTGGTATTAGATAAGTCTTCTACTACCGAATTACTTGAAAATCGTACAATTGAGGTTCCAATACACAGAAGTGCAACAAAAATTATCTTTAAGCATCTTGGTAACAATGGTAAGGGTGATGCATACTTAGCAGAAGAACGTCTGTATGAGGCAGAGTTCTTTATGGGAACTCCAGAAAATGTAGCGCTAAAAGCAAAAGTAACTCCTGATGCTGCAAAGGTTATTGCGGATGCTAAAACAGATACACTTTATACTGCGGCAAAAGATGAGGTCATTACAATTGCTTTAGATAAGCCGGCAGATGTAAACATCTTCCAGTTATTAACAGCAAGTAGTACAAAAGCATTAAATGCACCAAAAGTATTAATAGAGGCACATAACCCTACGACAGATAAATGGACAACTGTTTATGATGGAAGTGACAATGATGATGCAAATCCGGCATTGATGATTTCGCTGAAAGAAACAGCATTTATGGATAAAGTGCGCTTAACCGTACTAAGTGATAGTTTAGACATCCAAGAATTTAGAGCATATAAAGTGGATACAAGTGTTCCTTTGATGGCATATATTGCAGAAGTTAAGGATGTATTAGACTCTAAGTCTTATGATAATACGAATGGTAGCTATAAAGAAGAAGCAAAACAGGCTGTGTTAGATGTTATTGCGAAAGCAGAAGCCGCAAAAGAGGAAGGTTTAAATTCCGCTGGTGTAGATGAGTGGATCAATAAAATCAAAGCTGCTATGAATAAATTCTATAAAGATGGTGTCGTATATATCGTACGTGATGCATTGTTAACAGAAATTTCTAATGCTGAGATCGTGTTGAAAAAAGTTGAAGATACCTCAGTTACAGCAGATCTAAAAGCATTATATGATAAAGCGATGGCAGTATATGAAAAATACAAGTCCACACAAATGGAAATTGATGAAGCTGCAGCAGCGCTTAAGAAAGAAACTGAAAAAGTAATTGCTTCTTTAGAAGCCGATGAACAGTACAATATTTACTTAGCATTAGCAAAAGATGCTTATAAGAATGCTGAAGTTGGCGAAGCTCATGGACAAATTCCTGAAAAAGCAAAGACTGCTTTAAAAACGGCGATTGATAAAGCAGAAGCAGATTATGCAAATGCCAATAAAAATGTAGATGTAATCAAAGGAATTGCAGCTGATTTAAAGAAAGCTGTGGAAGTCTTTGAGGCAAGTCGTGTACAAGTAGATAAAGCAGCATTATTGAATATCATACAGCAGTGTGCAGATCTTGTTAAAGATGAATATGATAGCACAACATGGAAAGCATTACAAACAAAATTAAAAGATGCAAAATCTGTATATGATACAGAGAAAGTTACACAAAAACAAGTAAATGAAAAAGTAGACGCATTGAAAAATGCAATAAAAGGCTTGAAAAAATTGGATCGCTCTGGATTACGTGCTACACTGGATAAAGTGAGTGCTCTAGAAGCAAGTAAGTATACCGAGGATAGCTGGAAAGCTTTAGCATCTGAAAATAAAAAAGCTATTGCAACATTCAATAAAGAAGAAGTAACGCAAGCAGAATTAGATGAAGCAAATAGTCGTTTATTGGCTGCTATTGATCAGTTAGAAGTTAAAAAGGATGATGTAAATGATAATCCTACAAAACAGACGCTAACCTCAAATAATGTAAGTGTTACAGGACTCTTTAAACCAAATACCAAGCTACATGCTGATTTATTTACAGCAAGTCAGTTAAAAGCATTGCTGAATAACATAAAAGATACTACATTTAAAAAGCAATACAGTGTTGTTCAAGCATATGATCTATATTTAAAAATTGATGATAAACATCTTTCTTTAGGTAAAGGTAATGCAGCTTCTATTAGTGTACCAAAAGGAAATGAAAAAGATGAATTAAGTATTGTCGCAATAGATAAAAATGGCAATGTCACAGTATTGTCAACGGAAAAGAAGAATGGTAAATTGAGCTTTAATACAACAGAAGCATCTTATTATGCGATTGTAAAAAAGATTGAAGCAGAAAATGATAAGCCAAATGGTGACGTAACAGATGACAAGCCAAATCACGGTGATGATACTGATAAACCAAACGATGACAATAACAAACCAAATGGCGGTGAAAATACGGATAAGCCAAATGGTGATGTAACAGATGACAAGCCAAATCATGGTGATGATACTGATAAACCAAACGATGATAATAACAAACCAAATGGCGGTGAAAATACGGATAAGCCAAATGCCGGTGGAACTGACAACAAGCCAAACAATGGTGGAGAAACAACAGATGGTCCGTCAAGTAATCCATCTGTAAATGATGGAAATCATACGACAGATAATAAACCTACCAGCAACATTGCCAATGATGACGATGTTAAGACTGGAGATTCAACAAACACGACTGCTCTATTATTACTACTGATTATTTCAGGTGGAGCTATTCTGTTAATTGTTAATCGAAAGAAAAGAAATAAGCAAGCATAAGATATAAAAATCTGTATTGCATATCTCAACATGAGTTTCATTAAAAAATCCCTCGGAAATAAACGTCTGTTTATGGATGGGGGATTTTCACAATATAGGCCTATTAGAATTGGTAATCTGAAATAGTATGGGGTATAAAAACACGGGGTATAAAAAACCGTGGTGGAAAAAGTTCCCCATAAATTGTAATGAATGAAGAAGTGCTAAAAATCTAGAAGTAAGAAGAGCACTTCTTTTTACATTACATTTTGAAATAAATATCATCATTAAGAGAATACATCACTTTAGCTCTGAATCGATTCCAATTGTTGATTTAACTTGATTTTATGAGCTAAATTTATTATTATCATATTGTTCTTATGAACGGATAGAAAGCAAACTTTGGTCGGGGAGATTTCTATCTTTTTTTATCCTTTTACGAAGATATGTTATAAATGATAAAAACATAAAACCCCATAAAATGTATAGAAAAAAACTGAAGCACCACATGTTTTTGCGATGGATTTCAGTTCCCCATGTTTTTTTAGATATTCCATAAGAGAATGACGTTTTTTTTTCGGTAATTTACTATGCATGGTTATAAAAAAATAATAGTTATCCTTTTGTAAAGAAGGTAAGCTTAAGATGCATCACTAGAAAAAGGGAAATAATCTTTCATCACCAACTAAATTCTGAAAGGGTTTCTTTTCTTTTTTTATGCTAAGTGATATATTTGTTATTTATTATTCAATTTTTCCGTTATTTATAGTAACTCTTTCAAAAAGCTAAACATCATTAAGAAAAAGGCTGTTGCATTTGGTATGGTTGCATCGTCATTCGCCTTGTAATTTCTGGAAAAACATTTTATAATCCATATGTGAAAACCTTTACAATACGACGAAACGTTCCCTTTTTTAAACAATTCCTATGTTGAAAACGGGTGTTTGCACAAAACCAAATGGAAAGAAAGATATAAAATGCATAAAAGGATGGAAAGGAGATCGGTGCATGAAAAAATTTATCCAAAGAGGGATGACGATATGTGTCTTGTTTACTTTAGTTTTAATGCTGCTTCCACATGAAATGTTTGCTATACAACCAAGCGCGGATACATCTTCAATAGCAAGCTTTGAAATGAAATGGACGAGCGCTGCTGTAGATGGTTGCATTGAATATGATGCAAATGATGTAAGTAAAGTTACACTAACACCTGCTGAAAATAAAGCAAAAGCTGCAGGTACATCCATTACCGCACAGGTAAAAACAGAATTCACGCAAGCAAACATTCGTCCAGGTGAAATTGAGATAATATTACCGAAAGCGATTTTCATTGATAGGTCAGGACAGCAGACAGGTAATTTTTCTATTGGTTTACCTGATAATGGAGATCAAAATAGTTTTTATTATAAGATATCTGATGATGGCAATAGTCTTATAGTGACAAATTCGCAAGAAATTACACAGGCGCATACACTGATCTTTGATATAACGTATTATACTTATAATGAAGCTGTAAATCAAAAACCAAGTGCTATTTCATCAGGTTCTATTGGTAAGGTACAGGCGGAACTATATAGGAATGGTACATTATTACATAAAGCGGATGAATTGCAGGTTACCCAGATCACAAAATCAGATTTGATATCCTTAACAAAGAAGAAATATAAAAAATATGAGACTTGGCAAAAAGAGTGGGGAGCAAAACCAGCGGATGCAGAAGATTATTTTTTTGTGAATTGGTTAATCAAAGGACAATTTGATGCAAGTATGACTAGACCATACCAACTACTTTTAAAAGATGTAGTTGATAACAATGGTACTATTTTAGGCTGGTATGACCCTTATTTTTCCAAAATTGAACCTGGTGATACATTTGGAAACAACGTATTTCATATAGGGGAAGAGGACTTTATGATCCAAGGGGATGAAGCACAACTAGAAACACCATATTTTATCACCCATGTATTAGTGAAATATCCAAGGAAAGATGCAATCAAAAATTCGCTATATAAAAATAAGGTGTTTGCAAAAGTTATTGATTTATATCCTAATGAAATGCCTACGCTCGATCAGGAAAAAAGTGCTGATGCAAGTTACAGTTATGTAGATTTTAACTTTAAATACCCTGAAGGGAACAGTTGGATTAATAAGGGATTTCATAATTATATATGTTGGGGCGGCAACGCACCGGGTTTCTTCAATTTAATGGAACAAGCTCATATAAATGATGAATTACCTGAATTACAGGGGCATTGGGCGAATGAAATGACAACGGATGGAGGTATTTATACCAAAGGCGATGGATTGCCTGACAATGTTTTGGATAGTTATGGGAAAAAGAGCTATAAAACCGAATTAGTAGATGATTTTGTTACATTAGAGGATGAGCGACTGCAAGAGAACGATTATGTATTTAGCGCTGTGCATGTGGTTATCAATGAGTTTGATATGACGGCGAATGAGGATATAGGAGGCTATCTATTTAATGAAAATACGGAATATGGGAATTGGGAACCTGCTGATCTATATGGTAGAAAAAGCTTTGATGGTGAATGGATAAAATTAGGAAAGTTTATATGTGTTGGCAATAAAATATTTAATTTTATAGATAACGATGGTAAAGTATTTGAAAACATTGATAGAAATAATACAGTAAAATTGCCAGCAGGGATTATTGCATTGAAATTAGAACACGAATCAAAATATTTTAAAAACAAATTGAATTTAGATATTCGCATTCAATTAAGAAAAACCGCCCATGTTGCTAGTCTGATTGAGGGAAAAGATTCGATTATGCTCTATAACATAAATTCGGGCAGAATATTTGATAGTAATGGGAAATGGGTAAACCAGAAAAATACCCTTACCATTGAAGGCTCTGAAAAAATAAAAGAACAGATGATAGAAAGAGATAAAGCAGAATATTGTATGGAAGGTGCGTTAGGAAATCATAGCAAAGCTTGGGTTCTTTTAGAAGGTTATCCAACAACCAGCAATATGCAGAAAGAAATAGTTAAAACGACAAATGATACAAAAAATCAACAATACGATATTGAGTATCAGAGCTATGCATATGAGGCAGCATATTCAAATTATGCCGATCCCTTTGATGAAGCATCAGATAATGGAACGCTCAAAGAACAAAAGTCAGGAACGTTTTATGATTTATTACCAAAAGGAATGTATGTAGATGTAGGAAAGATTAAAGTGACTACTGTATATCGACAGGGTGGTACTACTTTTTTACCAGATAAACCATGTGATTTTACGGTACAAATAAAAGAAAATTGGAAGAACTCCGGAAGAACCATGATGATCATTCAGGTAAGTATGAAACCAGGTGAAAAAAATAGTATAAAATATACAAATATTCAACCTAATGGCTGGGAATGGGAAAGTGGTTTTCTGTTACAATATCATGGGTATTATCCTTGGGAATCTTGTTTTGATTTTGGAAGAAATATAAGCAATAGTATTGCCTACAAATCTGGTAATGAAAGTATAACAAATGGCTATCCGGATATGCCGGATGCATCATTTTCTGATCAAAAATGGTTCATTGATATCGACGAAGATGGAAAAGCGGGGGAAAGTGCTCAGAAAGATACTTTGTATGCTTCTGTTTCGACGAGTCTTACAGGGGATACATTTTCAAAATTAGGGTTCTTTAAGTCTGTGAAAAACCAACAGGAATTGAAATATGCAGCTTCCACAGAAGTATTAACGGGCGATAGCTATAGTTATCGTTTACAGTATTCTTCACAAGATACAGCGAAAGCTAATAATTTAGTTTTATTTGATGTTTTGGAAAATAATGCTGGAGAAAGAGAACATTGGAAAGGAACTTTACAAAGTGTTGATGTGTCATCGGCGCTTCGTAAAGGTGTGGATGCTAAGGTTTTATATTCCATGAAAAAAGATATCATATTATCTCATGATGATGCCGGTTTAAAAGGGGATGCCAATATTGAAGATGAGACAATATGGAGTGCAGAAAAACCAGCGGATATGTCAAAAGTTACAGCAGTTGCTATTGATATGCGTAATACCGTAGAAGGAACGCCGTTTGTATTAGAATCACAGCAACAAGTCTCTGCGATTCTTCATATGAAGGCACCAATTGATATAATAAAGCAAGATATGGAAAAGAAGATATTGGCATACAATACCTCATGGGTAAATGCAAACACACAGGTTTCCAATGTTGAGTGGCAAGATTCTTTATTAGAAACAACGGAAACAACGGTGGCTATACGTGAACCTGAAATGGAAATCCATAAAACATCAACACCTGCCTCCGGAACTCAGGATCATCCGGCAAAGGTGAAAAAGCATGATGAAATCAACTATGATATCAGTGTAAAAAATGGGGAAACATCTTTCTTATTGAATGCTATTAAGGTGGAGGATATCCTGCCTTCAGGATTGGATATCCAATTGGATGCTATTGCGTGGTATTTGGGTAATGATTCCACAAAACAGCAACTTGTGAAAGATTCGCAATTTGTAGAGGTGATGCAAGATGCTAAAAACAAACAGAAGCTGATCTTTACAATTGAAGCGCTGCAGGCTGAGCAAGAGCTCCATTTTGTCATTCCTACCAAAGTAACTGATAATGGCGATGATACTCTATTTGTAAATACGGCGAAAATCATCGAGGTTCATCAGCATTCTTTTGAAAAAGAAAGCGAAACAACGTATCACGAATTGGATATTACAACAGCCGATTTCTTGTTTTATAAAATAGATGAAGAGGGAAATAAGTTGGCAAATGCGAAGTTTGCTGCATATGAGCTGAATTGTAAGAGTGATGCGCATGATCATGCAAAAGATATAGTAAAGCTTGATCAAGATGGCAACGTAGTATCGAATGATCCATGTTGGAAAAAACGTTCAATCGCTATATCGCAGGAAAGTGATGGCAGTGTCAAGTTAACCGGTTTAAATATAGAAAAACAGTATCGTCTTGTAGAATATATGGCACCAATCGGTTATGTACTACCAGCAGGGCAATGGATGTTGGCATACGATACACAACAAAAGGCTTTTCAAATTACAGGTAGTTTGGATAATCCTCCTGCTTTTGAAAGAAAAGAAGATGAATCTTTTGAACTCATGAATTATCGATTAAAAGAAATACCGATCACAGGAAGTATCGGCTATGATGAACACCTTTATCTGCTTGGATTAGGATGTATTTTCTATGGTAGTCTGCTGTTTTGGAGAAAAAAGAAAAAATTAAAGGAACGTGGAGGAGAATGAAAATGAAAAATAAATGGTTAAAGCGAGTCCTGACAACCATGGTTGCCATAGGGATGGTACTCATGACACAAACAAGCAATGTTTCTGCTGAAATCAGTGCAGACAGTAAGGTTCAAGTAACCATAACTGGTGTTGAAAATGGTACCGAATTGTCAATGTATAAGATCATTGATATACAGATAGAAAATGGTGCTCCCAAAGCGCCGGTATATACATGGGTGACTGGCGTCCAAAATTGGGTGAAAGACAATTATCCTAGTTATATAGGAGAGAACCATGAGGTGACAACAGAATTCAAGAATTTGCTTGAGGATGTGGAAAAAGCAAAAAGCTTTTATGAAAAAATGGCGGCAGAAATTCATCGCTCACCTTCAACGATCGCGATAACAGCAGCGAAAACGGCTACTGCCAGTGCGCCTTCTGTTACGTTAACGGATATTGGCTTGGGATATTATCTGATTTGCGCAAAACATGGTGTAGAACAGGTTTATACACCTACAGGTTTCAATATAGCACCAGTCGAAGAGGAAGGGACATGGAGTGTGAATGATCAAACGGTTACTATGAAATCTTCAACTCCGACAATTGTTAAAACGGTTATTGATCCAACGGATACGACGGTAGCTATTACAGATAGCGTCTGCTATCAGCTGACAGCTCAAATTCCGACATATCCAGAAGATGCCAGTGCTATCACTTTTGCAATCGGTGATAAATTATCAGAAGGATTGACTTTAAAGCCGGATACGATTGCCGTGAAGGAGGCTAGTGGAAAAGAAATAGCCGCAACCAATTACGACGTTAAGAAAGATCCTGGAAAAACGGCTAAGCTAACTGATTATACATTTGAAATAGTATTCAAAGAAGCTTATATAAAAGCGAATCCTATGTTAAACGTACAGGTTACTTATGATGCTGAGGTTAATGATAAAGCCTTAACGATGGACGCATTAAAGAATATTGCCTATATTGGATATAATCACGATCCTTATGATACACAATCTTATAAAGAAAAAACGACAGAAAAATTGGTATATACTTATGGGATTAAGGTATTGAAGGTCGGCGAAAGCGGAACTGATATTTTAAAGAATGCAGAATTTACGTTATCTAAAGATGGTACTTCATTGAAGTTTAAAAAAGCAACAGATGGTTCTTATGTTATCAATCCAAAGGGGGATACTGTTTTAACAGTAGGAACTGATGGGCATTTTACGATACAGGGTATAGATGAAGGAAGTTATGTCTTAAAAGAAACAAAGGTTCCGGATGGTGGCTATGTATTACCGAATGGAGATATAACGATAGCGTTAAAAGATAAAAATGGGAATGGAAGTTTAGAACAAGATGAGGTAACATTAACAACAAAAGGGACTTATGAATTAGAAGGAACCGTGGAACTAGAAACGAATAAAGTAGTAATGAAAGTAAAAAACAGCAAAGCAAAAGATATGCAACTGCCAATTACAGGGGGAGCTGGAACCGTATTGTTTAGCATAGTCGGAATTGTCTTTATGCTTGGTGGTGTCCTTGTGATTGTAAGAAATAGCAAGCGACATGCATAAGAAAAGAAAATGGTCGGCCTTCCTGGTACCTGTGCTATTTATAGCGATAGGTGCCGGGATTTTCCTTTATCCTCATATCAGTAACTGGTATATGGAAGAGCAGCAAAAAAAAGTGATTCATCAATATCAGACAAGCATAGCTCGTGAGAAACAAGAGGACATACAGAAGTTATGGAAAGCCGCTATTACATATAATGAAAATCTTTCCGGTGACCCGGTACATGACCCTTTTGTGAAAGGTAGCGGCTATGTGCTTCCAAAGGATTATGAAGAAGTTTTAAATGTCAATCATGACGGTGTGATGGGCCATTTAACTATCGGTAAAATCAATGTATCTTTACCTATCTATCATGGTTGTGGTGAAGAGGCCTTGAAAAAAGGGGCTGGACATTTGGAAGGAACCTCACTACCGATTGGAAGAAATAGCCAGCATGCAATTTTATGTGCTCATCGAGGTTTACCAAGTGCATTACTGTTTACTAAGTTGAATGAGTTGGAAAAAGGGGATTCCTTTCGCATAACGGTATTAGATAAAACTTTTTTCTATGAAGTAGATGAGATACGCGTAGTAAAACCCAAAGAAGTCGAAAAATTGCGCATCATAAAAGGTAAGGACTATGTAACTTTAATGACATGTACACCATATGGAATAAATACGCATCGCTTGTTAGTAAGAGGCAAACGCGTACAAGCCATCCATGAAGTGGATGTGACATCGCAAGAAAAAGAGAAAACGGAAAACCTATGGATAATAGGTGGAGGCATCATCATATTGCTTAGTTTGGTATGCGTTTTAAAATTGAGAAAGAAGGCAAAGCATGAACAAGGGACGTAACTATCTACTTGCCGCAATCATGGTAGTAGGAGGACTGCTTATTTGTCTGTATCCCAATATTCAAACACAGCTGCGTAAACATCAGATAGCTCAGGTCATTCAACAATTTGAAAATGACAGTGTTACAGATAGGGAAGAATGGTATCAAAAGATGGTTAGATATAATAAGCGATTATGTCAAGAAGGTCAAATAGGTGTGCAGGATGCATGGAAGAGTAAGACGAATCGTACAGATGAAACGGTAATTGGTATTATGCGAATACCAAAGATGCAGCTAAATCTTCCTATATATCATGGAGCAAGTGAAGAGCATTTACGGAAAGGGTTAGCATTACTTAACAATACAAGTATGCCCTTAGGCCAAGCTTCCGCAAACAGTGTGATTGCAGGGCATCGAGGCGGATATGAAGGGGAAGCGATGTTCAAAGATATTGAAAAATTAGTAAAGGGAGATCGTATTTATATAAGAAATCATTGGGAAACCTTGCAATATGTCGTTATGAAGACAGAAATCATCGAACCTAATGAAATCGAGAAAGTATGGATTCAGGAAGGCAAGGATATGATTACTTTGATTACCTGCCACCCATATCCGACCAATAAACAGCGCTATCTTGTTTATGCACAACGGGCTAGCAAGGATCATGAAGAAACAAAAACGCCTACTACAAAACAACCAGCAAGTACGGCATCACAAAAACGAATCGAGAAGGAACGCTTATGGAATCGCTTGGCTATCGGAATGGGTTTTGGTATCTGTATTTTCCTTGGTTTTTCTTTCTTGCATTACAAACGGAAGCATCGCTAAAAGATAGATACCATCTGCATAACCTGAATAATTTCAGGCGTTTGGTGTATGCATACATTGCGTCTTCATAATGCATTGAAAATAGTGCTTCATATATTTTCAGAAAATATTGTAATAAAAATGAAATTAAACCTATACTGTTGTTTCAAAAAATGGTAAAATAGTGGCTGTAAGGAAGGAGCAATGCATATGAAAATAGGAATTGTAGGATATGGCAACCTTGGAAAAGGTGTCGAATGTGCAGTTACAAACAGCAAGGATATGGAGCTTATCGGTGTTTTTACGCGTAGAGAGCCATCAACATTAAAGACATTGACCCAAGCACCAGTCTATTCCATGGATTGCATATATGAGAAAAAGGATGAAATTGATGTTTTAATCTTATGTGGAGGCAGTGCTAACGATTTGCCTAAACAAACCGCTGAACTGGCTAAACATTTTAATGTCATTGATAGTTTTGATACACATGCAAACATACCGGAACATTTTGCTATGGTGAATTCAGCAAGTATGGAAGGCAAGCATATCAGTATAATTTCTGTTGGCTGGGATCCGGGCTTATTTTCATTAAATCGTTTGTATGGACAGGCGATTTTGCCACATGGCCATGATTATACCTTCTGGGGGAAAGGGGTATCTCAGGGACATTCTGATGCGATACGACGCATAGAAGGTGTACAAGATGCCCGACAATATACGATTCCTGTAGAAGGAGCAATGGAAAAAGTACGCAATGGTGAGCATCCGGTGTTGAGCGCTCGTGAAAAACATACACGGGAATGTTTTGTCGTGGCCAAAGAAGGTGCAGATCTTGCGCGTATTGAAGAGGAAATCAAAACGATGCCCAATTACTTTGCGGATTATGATACGACCGTGCATTTTATCACACAGGAAGAATTGAATGCGCATCATAAAGGCATTCCACATGGCGGAGTTGTCTTACGCAGTGGTACCACAGGATTGCACGATGAGCATAAACATGTGATAGAGTATAAACTAACGTTAGATTCAAATCCAGAATTCACGTCAAGTGTGTTAACCGCATATGCCAGAGCAGCCTATCGTTTAGCCCAAGAGGGACAATACGGCTGTAAAACAGTATTTGATATTGCGCCAGCCTATTTGCATGAGGCAAGTGGTGAAGAATTACGAAAAAAGCTATTATGATCTTACACAGGATAGAAGAATTCTATCCTTTTCTTCTGCATGTGCTTTTAAAGTCATAAGAATTGGCATAGTAAATTAGTGTGTGTCTTTCAAGAAAGGCAGTATGAAGAAGATAAATTTTTATATTTCTGTGAAGATGTAAGCATTCCCATGAAAAAATTATATTTTCTATATTCATTCATGAAAAAATAAGGTAAAATATACACGTATTACAAAAAGAGAGAGTTTAATTGGAGGTAATTATGAGTGGTTTTTTTGGTGTAGCATCGAAAGAAGACTGTGTATTAGATGTATTTTTTGGCGTTGATTACCATTCCCATCTGGGAACAAGACGTGGTGGAATGGCGATTCACGGTGATAAAGGTTTTGGAAGAGCAATCCATAACATAGAGAATTCACCATTTCGTACAAAGTTTGAGAAAGATATTGAAGAATTCAGTGGGAATATCGGCATTGGCTGTATTTCTGATAACGAAGCGCAGCCATTATTGGTAAAATCACATTTAGGTTCCTTTGCGATTACCACGATCGGACGTATCAACAATGTCCAGGAGTTGCAAGATTTGTGTTTTGAAAAAGGGGTTACGCATTTCTTAGAAATGAGCACAGGAGAAGTGAATCCTACCGAACTTGTGGCATCTCTTATCAATCATAAAGATACGATCGTCGAAGGTCTGCGATATGTACAAGATGTTGTAAAAGGCAGTATGAGCATTCTGTTAATGACTTCAGAAGGTATTTATGCCGCTAGAGATCGTGTAGGAAGAACTCCGATTGTCATTGGTGAAAAAGAAACAGGTTTTTGTGCAACCTTTGAAAGTAGTGCCTTCCTTAACTTAGGGTATCATCATTATCGTGATTTAGGTCCCGGGGAAATCGTTTTTATCACGCCTCAGCGTATTGAAGTAAAACAGAAACCATTGGAAAAGATGAAAATTTGTAGTTTCTTATGGGTATATTATGGTTATCCTACCTCTACGTATGAAGGTGTCAATGTAGAGTGTATGCGTAATCGCTGTGGCGAACTGTTGGCAAATCGTGATGATGTAGAAGTTGACAGTGTAGCAGGTGTTCCTGATTCAGGGATTGCTCATGCCGTGGGCTATGCCAATGCATCAGGTGTACCATTTGCACGTCCATTCATTAAATATACGCCAACCTGGCCACGTTCCTTCATGCCGACCAGTCAGAAACAGCGCTCAATGATAGCGAAGATGAAACTGATTCCGGTACAAGAAAAAATCAAAGATAAACGTCTGCTTTTGATAGATGATTCCATTGTTCGAGGTACACAGTTAGGTGAAACGACTGAGTTCTTGTATGAAAGTGGCGCAAAAGAAGTTCATGTTAGACCTGCATGTCCACCGATTATCTTTGGCTGTAAATATCTCAACTTCTCACGTTCTAAATCCGAGATGGATCTGATTACCCGTCGGGTGATTCGCAAACTGGAGGGTGACGATGTTTCTGATGAGGTATTAGCAGAATATGCCAATCCAGACAGTGATCGTTATAAAAAGATGTGTAGCGAAATCTGTCAACGTTCTAATTTCACATCATTGCGCTATCATCGCATTGACGATATGGTAAAGGCAATCGGTTTGGATAAATGTCAGCTATGTACCTATTGTTTTGATGGTGTAGAAGATGATAATGGAAAAGATGGCGAAGGCAAAGAATAAAGTTAAGGGCTGTGCAGATGCATAGCCTTTCTTCATCTTCACATCAATGTGTACCCAAAAGGAGCATAATGTATAAACTTTGTTTTCGGTTTTTAAAGGAAATGATATAATAGCTTGGGAATCATAAAGCAGTTTTAGAAATGTGCAGATGACACAAAAAAATAGTTTAAAAACCGTACAACTAGATCGAGGGATACCATGCATAAAGAAGAGAAAAATGTCCTGTATGTGATCAATTCAGCATACCGATATTACAGAATATAGAACACTGCAAGATGTAGCAGATAATGGGAAAAGATGATGAGGAGGTATTTAGATGGACAAACAGGAAAAAGATAACAACATGCATATTTGTGCAGGTCTGTTGGCTCATGTGGATGCCGGAAAAACAACGCTTAGTGAGGCAATGTTATATCGCAGTGGAAGCATACGAAACTTAGGCCGCGTAGATCATCAAAATGCATTTCTTGATTATGATGAGCTAGAAAGAAATCGGGGTATTACCATATATGCGAAACAGGCAGCTTTGCATTGGAAACAGCTTCATATGAATTTTGTGGATACACCTGGACATGTCGATTTCAGTGCGGAAATGGAGAGGACTTTAGCAATTTTAGATTATGCTATTTTGATTATCAGTGGCAGTGATGGGGTACAGGCCCATACGGAAACGATATGGCAGCTATTAAAGGCCCATCAGATACCTACTTTTGTATTTGTGAATAAAATGGATATTTCTTATCATAGTAAAGAAGAACTATTAAAAGAAATGAATCAGAAGTTAGATAGCCGTTGTATTGATTTCATGCAAGAGGATGCTAGTTTGATGGAAGATGTGTCGATGTGTGATGACGCATTAATGGAAGCGTATCTGACACAGGGAGTTCTTGAAAAAGATGCGATAAAGACAGCGATTGCGCAAAGAAAGGTGTTTCCCTGTTATTTTGGATCGGCATTAAAATTGGATGGTATTGATGCCTTTTTAGATGGTTTAAAAACATGGATCAAGCCAAAACAATATGGCGATACGTTTGGAGCCCGCATTTATAAAATCAGTCATGATGAACAAGGAAATCGGCTTGCCCATGTAAAAGTAAGTGGTGGTGTCCTGAAAGCGAAAATGAAGATCAGTGATACAGAAAAAGTAGATCAATTACGGCGGTATAGTGGCAATCGCTTTGAGGTGATTCAGGAAGCATTGCCTGGTGAAATCTGTGTTATCAAAGGGATACGTCAGCTGCAGGCAGGAGATGGTTTGGGCTTTGAGGAACATCATACAGAAGTGGAAAGTGTAGCCGCAATGAATTATCGAATGGTTTTACCTGCGAATACGGATGCTTTTGCGACGATGCGTAAATTAATTCCCTTAATGGAAGAAGATCCACAGTTACATATTACTTATTCAGAGATGAAAAAAGAAATACGTGTACAGCTAATGGGTGAAGTGCAGATGGAAATACTGAAATACACGATTGCACAGCGTTTGGGTCTTTCAGTAACGTTTGATGAAGGCATGGTGAATTATAAGGAAACGATAGAACAGGAAGTTGAAGGAGTCGGTCATTATGAACCATTGCGTCATTACGCGGAAGTTCATTTACTATTGGAACCACTTGCACCAGGCAGTGGTATCCAAGTAGATAGTATTGCTCCATTAGATAAATTGGATCGGCACTGGCAGCGACTTATTTTAAATCATATACAAGAAAAAGAACATCTCGGAGTATTGAGTGGATCACCAATAACAGATATGAAAATCACTTTATTATGTGGAAAAGCACATCTGAAACATACGGAAGGCGGTGATTTTCGGCAGGCGACATATCGTGCGATACGTCAAGGACTAATGAAAGCAAAAAGCGTTCTTTTAGAACCATATTATCGCTTTCATGCAGAAGTGACAGCGATGCATCTCAGCCGTCTCATCTATGATCTAGAGTCTATGAAGGCGCATTTTTCTATTTTGTCACAAGATGAGGATCTATGTATTTTAGAAGGGGAAGCTCCTGTTGCATGTATGCAATCTTACCAACTTGAATTGCGATCGTATACTGGCGGAAAAGGAAAATTAAGCTGTTTTCTGGATGGCTATCGTCCATGTCAACAGGCCGCTGATGTGATTTCACAAATTGGTTATGATGCACAACGTGATTTGGATAATCCATCCTCTTCCATATTCTGTATGCATGGCAGTGGCTATCAGGTATCATGGGATAAAGTAGAAGACTATATGCATTTACCATTACGTAGGCAATCTCCTTCTGAAACAAGTTTCAAACATGAAAATACAAAGGTTGATGAGAAAGAATTACAGCGTGTTTTTGAAAGTATTTATGGAAAGCCAAAGGATAAAAAACAACCGAAAAGGAAACCAGGGAAAGAAATACCTGCTACGGAAATCAAGACTCTGAAAATCTTACCAGAATGTCTATTGGTCGATGGTTATAATATTATTTATGACTGGGACGAATTGCGTGCATTGGCAAAAGATCAGATGGATGCGGCAAGAGATCGCTTGATTGATAAATTGAATAATTATCAGGGATATCGCAAATGTGAGGTAATCCTTGTCTTTGATGCGTATCGCGTGAAGCAATCAGCACAGACAATCAGAAAGCACGGAAATATACATGTTGTGTATACGAAAACTTCACAGACAGCGGATAACTACATCGAGATGGCTACACATAAGTTGGCAAAGGAGTATCGTGTCCGTGTCGCAACAAGTGATGGTTTGGAACAGCTAATTGTTATCGGTCAGGGAGCACAAAGAATTTCTGCCAGAGAATTTCAAAAAGAGGTCGAGGAACATCATCGAATTTCTTCACAAGAATATAAGCAACAACCCGTTTTCCGTCATCAAGCATTGACGGCTTTAAGGGAACAAAAAGATGTGAAAAAAGATAAGTAATGTATACCCTTACACATAATTTCTGGAAATATTTGTAAAAAAATTATCTATAAAAATGACATAAATATCTTAAAGTTTACATAAAGAAGAAAATATGCAAAAAAATACGAAAACTTTTAAAATTATTAGCAGAAAATAGAACATTATTTAGAATTTTATGATAGAATTATAGAGGATTTAGAAATACAAATGAGAAAGCAATTTGTGCAAGGAGCAGGACTATGAGATATCAATTTTCATGTAAGAACGTAAAAGACAAAAAGCAGTATTGGGAAGATTTTAAAAAGCAGTTAAAACCTGGGGATGAAATTAGTTTTAAAAAAATTGAACGTTTTGGATTTGGACTTTTAGACTTACAGGATAAGCTTACATTCTGTAAAGAGAACAACATTTCACTGTATGATGAATCTTATGGATTGACATTGAACAGTGAACGGGAATTAGCGATGTTTTACTTCACCTTATCATTGAAGAATGAAGATCATCGAGAAAAACAATTGCGCGGAATTAAAGATGCATTGCGCTTAAAAGAAGAAGGAAAAGGCGCATATGGTCGTCCGATTGCAGAGCTTCCAAAAGACTTTGAAGAAAAAATTATAACTTTAAAACGTGAGCATCGTCCGTTAGAGGCTTATCGGAAAGCTACGGGAATGAAAAAATCAACATTCTATAAATATGCCAAAATAATTCTTAGCAAATATCAGGATGATGATGAAGATGACGATTAAAAAACTGATGGAGACTCATCAGTTTTTTCATTTAAGTTCTTGAGTAACACCTCATTTAAATAATTTTATGTGTAAAGAATGATTAAGCCATGATTCCATTTGCTAATAGGCACGTAAGGAGGGATATGCAGATGATGATTTGCATTGCACCAGCGAAACGCATGCGCAATGATATCGCTTATTTAGACGCCCAGGGAACACCTAAGTTGCTAAAGGAAACCAAGCAATTGGCGAAGATTATGCAACAGCAGGATGTTAGTGCTTTACGTCATATTCTTTCCTGTAGTGAACGTATCGCCCAAGAAGCATATCAGATATTCCAAACTATGCAGTTAACACAAAATGTTGTACCGGCCCTGTTAGCCTATGATGGCATTCAATACACGTATATGGCACCGGATATCTTCAGTGATGAACAATTTGCCTATGTGCAAAAGCATTTGCGTATCTTATCTGGTTTTTATGGTGTCTTAAAACCACTGGATGGTGTAGTGCCTTATCGTCTGGAAATTAACAGTCTTTTACGTACAGACACCTTTTGCAATCTCTATGCCTTTTGGCAAGATAAGCTCTATCGTGAACTTATCCAAGAATCCTCTGTCATCGTTGATCTGGCAAGTGCGCAATATAGCCGTTGTATCACACGCTACAAACGTGATGCTATACGGTATGTGAAATGTCGCTTCATGGAAGAAACGAAGGATACTTTAAAAGAAAAAGGTGTCTATGTCAAAATGGCAAGAGGCGAAATGGTGCGTTATATGGCAGAGCACCAGATTACCGATATCGAGGATATCAAGCAGTTTCAAGGTCTTGGCTATCGTTTTCAAGAAGCCTTATCCAGTAGTGAAGAATTTATTTTTACCAGAGCATTTCCCAGGAAAAAATAAAGAGGATTTATAAGATGAGAGTTTTAATATTAGGTCCTCTCATATGTTTACTCGTACTTCTTAGCGTCTTCAAATAAAACAGGATAACATCAAGATGTAAAGACAATTTAGGATATGCCTTAACATATAAGAAAAGAAGGAAACAGATATACCATTTCCTTCTATTTTTATTATCTTTCTTCCCTATGTGTTTTGTAACAGTATTGATCGTTTCCTTATCAATACCATCCCACCTGCATGTGGAAGATCTATGCTTCTTTCATGGAATCAAGGATGCTTTCTACTAAATTATCAACTTCATTTGCATTGTTGTCATTTAAGGCAGAAATCATATTGACTTCACTGTTAAGAATGCTCATCTGTTTCATCTCTTCATCCAAGAATTCTTTCATCAAAGAACCGGATTTTGGTGCCCAAGAACCATTTTCAATGATACCTACGGTACGCTTCTGTAGATTTAATGCCTTCATATGCATCAGATAATCATGCATTACCGGATAAATACCTAGATTATAGGTAACACTTGCTAAAACGATATGACTATATTTAAAGGTTTCACTGATGAGGTAGGATACATGGGTATTTGATACATCATATAAGGCAATGTTGGTCATGCCTTTTTCTGCCAGTTTCGCAGCTAATACCTGAGCAGCACTTTCAGTATTTCCATACATAGACGCATAAGCAATCATCACACCGCATGTTTCTGGTTCATAACGACTCCATTTATCATATTTATCCAATAGATAGCCAAAGTCATTGCGCCATACCGGTCCATGTAGCGGACAGATATAGTGGATATCCAAGGTGGAGGCTTTCTTTAACAAGGCTTGTACATGTGGACCGTATTTACCAACGATGTTGGTATAATAGCGACGAGCATCATCAATCCAATCACGGTCAAAGTTCACTTCATCATTAAACAGTTTGCCATCTAAGGCACCAAAGGAGCCAAAGGCATCGGCAGAGAAGAGAATGCCATCGGTTGTATCAAAGCTAACCATTGCTTCCGGCCAATGGACCATAGGAGCTTCCACGAAGACGATGTTATGTTTACCGAAGCGAAAGGAATCGCCTTCTTTCACAGTCATGGTCTTATCATCAACATCAAAGCCAAACTGATGCATCAACATGATACTTTTCTCTGTGGAAATGATGGTAACATTTGGATAACGCAACAAGATTTCTTCAATGCTGGCACCATGATCAGGTTCCATATGATTAATTACCAAATAATCTAAGTCACGGCCATCTAATACATGTTCCACATTTTCTAAGAACTGACGGCAGATGGACCAATCTACGGTATCAAAGAGAACGGTTTTTTCATCCAGCAGCAAATAGGAGTTATAGGATACGCCGCGAGGAATCGGATGAATATTTTCAAATAGTGCTAAGCGATGGTCATTACCGCCTACCCAATACAGATCATCTACAACTTTTCTTACACAATACATACGTCTTTTTCCTCCTATTCAATCTCGATGAAGTTTTCTTTTTCTTCACCGCATTCTGGACAAATCCATTCTTCTGGTAGTTTATCAAAGGTTGTTCCTGCAGGTACATCACTTGCCGGATCGCCGATTTCCATATCATATTCATAGCCGCAGCCACTGCAGATATAGCGTTTATAAGAAGGTCCTTCTTTCTTGATAAATGGACGTTTCATCTTCTTCATTGGTGGAGCCGGCTGTTTTACACCCGTATCCAAAGCTTCCGCTAACAAAGGTAAGATTTCCATCAAATCACCTACAATACCATAATCGGCATTCTTAAAGATTGGAGCGTTTGGATTGTTGTTGATGGCAACGATGGTTGTCGCATCCTTAATACCTTTTAAATGCTGACCGGCACCGCTAATACCACAAGCTACATATAGATTGCCGCTAAACTTCTGTCCACTCATACCAACATAGCGATTTAATGGCACATATTTCAAAGTTTCCGCAACCGGACGAGATGAACCAATCGCAGCACCTAGTGATTTAGCAGCTTCTTCAATTAATTTCATGTTTTCTTTTGCCCCAATACCTTTGCCGGCACTGATCACACGTTCCGCATCGACGATTGGAGTATCCATCGCAATACCTACACTGAAATCATAACCATCTTTCTTCAATGCTTCAACTAGTTTTGCGACTTGTTCTTTTGGTGTGCCATCACGGAAGATCATTTTCTTACGTTCACCGGTAATGGATGTTTTTTTCCGTTTTGCCTTACCATCTTTTTTCATCTTACCGATGATATGGGACGCAATAACAACACGCTGAATCTCATTGGTACCTTCATAGATTGTACAGATTTTCGCATCACGATAAGCACGTTCGACTTCCATACCCTTTAAATAGCCACTTCCGCCAAAGATCTGTAAAGCATCATTGACAACCTCTAAGCAGATGTCTGAGGTATATTGTTTAGCCATAGCACTCTCCATGCCATAAGGTTCATGGGCTTCTTTTAATTCAGCAGCACTGTAAACAAGGAATCTAGCACAGCGTAATTTGGTTGCCATATCAGCTAGTTTAAAGGAAATTGCCTGTTGTTGGGCAATTGGTTTGCCAAACTGAATACGCTCTTTTGCATATTCTAAAGCATGTTCATAAGCACCCTGAGCAATACCTAATGCCTGTGCAGCAATTCCGATACGACCGCCATCAAGCGTAGCCATTGCAATCTTAAAGCCTTGTCCTTCTTTACCTAACAGGTTTTCTTTTGGTACTTTTACATTATTAAAGATTAATTCCGCAGTGGAAGAAGAGCGAATGCCCATCTTATCGTAATGATCTCCAAAGGTGAAGCCTTCCCATCCTTTTTCAACGATGAAAGCAGAGATACCATGTGTTCCGGCATCCGGATTTGTTGAGGCAAAGACAACATACGTATCAGCTACCGGCGCATTGGTAATAAAGATTTTACCACCGTTTAAGATATAATGATCACCCTCTAATACTGCCGTTGTTTCTGTTCCACCTGCATCACTACCGGCATTTGGTTCTGTTAACCCAAAAGCACCAAGTTTTTCACCCTTTGCTAAAGGTGTTAAATATTTCTGTTTTTGTTCTTCATTACCAAACGCAAAAATTGGATAGCTTCCTAAAGATACATGTGCTGATAAGATGACACCGGTTCCTCCATCAACTCTGGATAATTCTTCTACTGCAATCGCATAGCTTAAGACATCTGCTCCTGCACCGCCATATTCTTTGGGATAAGGCAAACCCATCATTCCCATGTCGGCAAATTTGGCAATTGCTTCGCTAGGGAATTCATTTTCCTTATCTAGCAAAAAGGCAATTGGCTTTACTTCGCTTTCCGCAAATTCGCGTACTTTTTTCCGTAGGTCTTCTTGTTTCTTGGTTGTTTGAAAAAGCATGTACATTTCCTCCTTATTTACACAATGCCAGTCATGAAGAGCTTCATGAGCAACCATAGGTTGAGAATTACATTTAATTAAAATTAAGAATTAAAATGAAATGTATTCTCACTTTCTGGTTATACAATATCAGAATGTAAGCGCTTTGTATAGCGATATGCACCAGCGAATTTTTCTTATGACAAAGTATGAAGATTTGGTGGTATTAGAATGCTGCTATTAAATTCTTATTAGGTAAGGCAGTGTTCATTTTATAACCGATAGATCGTTTTACTACTTGAATGAAAGTATAAGAACAATTACCACACAGGAACGAATAACCGATTCCCTATGAAAGTAGGAGAGCAATTATCCAAACAGGAGCTAACCATATGAAAGTATGAGAACAATTACCATTACAGGCACCAGTTGACCATTTTTTAAAAGCATCGTTTCTTTTTTGTTCAGGCGAATGCAACAGCGAGTTAACAGGCAGAATAATTGACAGTGAGGAATTAGTTTCGTATTCTATAACCGATGAAACAGGAGGATTCCTATGTTAGAAAGAAACGGTGTAGTATATTATATTCTTGGCTCACATATTCAATGCGGTAAAGTGAGCGATATCAAAATAGAGAAGGGAGAGCTTTTTTTTCTGATTGATACGTATGTCCTATGCGATGAGGATAATTGGATCGCTGAGGAAGAAATTGGCAAGAGTGTGTTTTTTACGGAAGTAGAAGCGCAACAACATTATGGAAGTGGTCATAGCTTGCCTACCTGTTGTTGTGGATGAGGAAGATGATGAAGGTGAATGAAAAGTAGAAGGGTTGATAAGTAGAAGGGTTGATAAGTAGAAGGGTTGATAAGTAGTTGGGAAAAGAAAAAGTCCTAAAAGATGAACGTAAAGATGAAGATGAAAATAAAGAATTTGTTGTTATGCAGGGAGGAAACGGTAGCTTAGGCAAAAGGAAGAAAACGGTATGAGAAACTTGCATGATATAGAATGAGCGATAGCGTAAAAAAGATTTCTGATAAGAAAAAGGTTTTTGGTCGTAAGAAAGCAATTTAACTAATCTAGGATGTGAAAGAATTGTGACATGAGTTTAGCTGGCACGTAAGCTTTCGCTAAAATGTGCTATAATGAAAGCAGTTAAGGAAGTGATGTGCATGGAACAAGAATCCTTGTTTTATCAGGATTTACAAGATCCTTTGGCAAGTCGATTACGACCACAGAGCTTAGAAGATTATGTAGGGCAAAAACATCTGATTGGTAAAGGAAAGGTCCTATGGAATCTAATTGAAAAAGATCAAGTAACCAGTATGATTTTCTGGGGTCCACCCGGTGTTGGTAAGACAACTTTGGCTAGGATCATCGCTCATAAGACACAATCCCGCTTTATTGATTTTAGTGCTGTCACAAGTGGCATACGAGAAATCAAACAAGTCATGAAAGAAGCAAGTGATGCCAGAGCGTTTGGAAAACGAACTATTTTATTCGTAGATGAGATTCATCGTTTTAACAAGGCACAACAGGATGCTTTTTTACCTTATGTGGAAAAAGGCAGCATCATCTTAATTGGAGCGACAACGGAAAACCCTTCCTTTGAGATTAATTCTGCCCTCTTATCGCGATGTAAAGTATTTGTTTTAAAAGGTTTGGAAACCAGTGATTTAGTGGAATTATTACAACATGCGTTACAGGATGAAAAAGGCTTTGGAACTTTAAATGTGCAGATGGAAGATAGCATGTTGGATATGATTGCCCAGTTTGCCAATGGAGATGCCAGAGTCGCTTTGAATACCTTGGAAATGGTCGTATTGAATGCGGAAAAAACAGATGAAGGGTATCTTGTCACAAAAGAAACGCTGGAGCAGTGCATCCATCAAAAATCCTTATTGTATGATAAAAAAGGGGAAGAACATTATAATCTAATCAGCGCTTTGCATAAATCCATGCGCAACAGTGATGTGCAGGCAGCTATTTACTGGCTTGCACGTATGTTAGAGGCTGGAGAAGATCCATTGTATGTGGCAAGAAGATTGGTACGCTTTGCCAGTGAGGATGTTGGTATGGCTGATAGTCGGGCACTAGAAATCTGTGTGGCGGCATATCAGGCATGTCATTTTATCGGGATGCCTGAATGCAGTGTACATCTGACACATGCTGTTACTTATTTATCCTTAGCACCTAAAAGCAATGCTTTATATATGGCTTATGAACATGCGAAAGAAGATGCTTTAAAGATGATTAGTGAACCAGTACCACTACAAATTCGCAATGCGCCGACTAAATTAATGAAGGAACTTCATTATGGGGAAGGATACCAGTATGCGCATGATTATGAGGATAAGCTGACAACCATGCAATGTTTGCCACCTACTTTACAGGGAACGATTTATTATGAACCCACCATGCAAGGTTCTGAGAGTAAGGTCACTGCACGTATGAAGCAGATTGAGGAATGGCGCAAGAAGCATAAGTAATATATAAAAAATATGGCATAAAAAGGAAGAATAGGTCATTTTCTGCATGAAAAAGGGAAATCATTAATATGTTCTTTCCGTTAGAAACATGCTATACTTGTGTTAGTTAAAGATAACATCATAAAGACACTGTGTATGGTTTTAAAAATCATGGACATAGTAAAAAAGGAGGACTTGAATATGAATGAGAAAAGAAAATTAGTATTGGTAGGTACCGGCTTTGTCGGTATGAGTATGGCATACAGCTTCTTAAACACTGGCGGTATTGATGAATTGGTTTTGATTGATGTTAATCATGATAAAGCTGTAGGAGAAGCGATGGACTTACAGCATGGACTTCCTTATGCACGTGGAAAAATGACGATCAAAGCTGGTGGTTATGAAGAATGTAAAGATGCAAGCATCGTTGTGATTACAGCCGGTGTTACGATGAAGGAAGGCGAAAGTCGTCTGGATATTGCGGCCAAAGACACGATGATCTTAAAAAGCGTGACTGAAAACATCATGAAATCAGGCTTTGATGGTATTATTGTAGTTGCCAGCAATCCGGTTGACAGCATGACCTATGTTGCTCAAAAAGTAAGTGGTTTACCAAAAGAAAGAGTTATTGGTTCTGGTACGATCTTAGATACTGCCAGATTGCGTTATCTGATGAGTGAATATCTGGATGTATCTTCCAGCAATATTCATGCCTATATTATGGGAGAACATGGAGATTCCAGTTTTGTACCTTGGACAAATGCCTATGTTGGATGTAAGAATTTATTAGATATTCTGGATGAACAAGGTAAAGACTTAAGTGATCTGCATGAAATTTATACACAGGTACAGCAGGCTGGTTATGAAATTATCAAACGGAAACGTTCTACGTATTATGGAATCGGGCTTTCTTTGAATCGTTTGGTGCATGCTATCTTGGACGATGAAAATGTGATCTTAACAATTTCTGCATATCAGGAAGGTGAATATGGCCAGGAAGGCTTATATATTGGTGTTCCTGCTATTATCAACCGCAAAGGTATTCGTGAAATTGTAAAATTAGAATTAAATGAAGTTGATCAGGCAAAATTTGATGCTAGCTGTGAAACATTGCGCAGCATCAACACAGGAACGATTGACCCATTGTTATAATTGATGTGCTCTCTTGGCAAACGTTAGCAGCGTTTGAACGGAGAGCTTTTTCTTTCTTTATGGGAATCTAAAATTTCTTAGTAAAAGGCAAAAAGGACATTCGATAGCTATACACATGCCATCATAAAGGTATAGCGCATAGGGGGGATAAGAAGGCGTGTTACTTTCTCTATAGGAGTAATTTGTGTAAGGATGAAGCATCTCATCTAGTTTCTGATGTCAATTGTAACTTTGCAAGTGTATGGATTTATGCTATGATAACAGCGTTAAAATGGTAAAAGGTTATTGTTAAAAAGCAATGGTAAGGCCTTTTACAATCGTGATAAAGTAGTATGAAAAGGGGTAATCGAAGATGAATAAGGCAATGATTTCGACATGGAAAATGTCGTATGATGGAATGCTGAAGGCAAAAGATATATTGCAGCAGGATGGCTCTGTACAGGCGGCAATCTTAGCTGCTATTCAGGATGTAGAAGCTAGAGAAGAATTTATCTCTGTTGGACATGGCGGTTTGCCGAATGCGCAGGGACATGTGCAGTTGGATAGTGCTTATATGAATGGAAATACGCTTGGTTTTGGTGGTATCATCGAAGTTGAAAATGTTGAAAGTCCAATTGCGGTAGCGGCTAAGCTAAGTGATTATAAAGTAAATTGTTTACTGTCAGGCAAGGGTGCGGAGGCCTTTGCACAAGAAGAAGGTTTTGCTTTTCAAAATCACATGACGCCTCAAAGTAAAAAACGATGGCAAGATAAACAAAAAGAAGACATGGAATTAAAAGCATATGAAGGACATGATACAGTTTGTGTGCTAGGAAAGTGTCAGGATGAGCTAGCAGCAGGAGTATCTACCAGCGGATTGTTTATGAAACATGAAGGACGTGTAGGAGATTCTCCAATCATCGGTTCCGGTTTTTACAGTGATGCCCTGTATGGAAGTGCTGCAGCTACCGGATTGGGAGAAGATATCATGCGTGGATGCTTATCCATTCGCATAGTCGATGCCATGGCAGCAGGTATGTCTGTACAAGCAGCCGTCGATACAGTATTAGATGCACATGTAAAACGCATGCAGATGGCCAATCGTACCTGTGATGCGATCAGTGTGATTGCTATGGATAAGGATGGGAATTGTGGCGCTTCCACAAATATTTCAGAATTTCCATATGTTGTCATTCAAGAAGATGACATCAAGTTAATGGTTGCGACTTATCAAAATGGAAAGCATGACAACTTTGAAGCAGATGCCGCATGGATAAAGCAATATACCGGAGATTAGGTATACATGCGCAAAAAACAGATTTAAAGCTTTTAGGTATGCTGAAAGCTGATTGGAAATGATATAAGCAATAAGAAAAAACGTAGCATGAAAAGATATGATCACTTCTAAGTAGACAACGTAAATAAAGAAAACGTTGTCTATAAAAGAAATGATGTGCTACGTTTTTTTAAACACTTTTTTATATCTTTTTTTCTTTTTGTCATCTTTTCAATCATGAAGGGCTTATTAGAAATCAGTTGAAAGAAATGCTTACATAAACACTATCGATAATAGCTAACCTTTTCAGGATCATACTGATCAATTCTTGTCTTATCTTCTGCACTGTATCCAACAGCAACGACAGCAACAGGCAATAGATGATCTTTTAAATGGAAATACTCTTTAAACTTGCTAATGCGCTCTTTTGAAGGGCCAACAGCACACCAACAAGTGCCAAGGCCTTGATGCACACCTTCAATCAACATATTTTCAATGGCAGCGGCAGCATCTACATACAAATATTCATCGACTGGATTTGCGTTGCGATCTCCCATAACGAGAATCGCACAATAGGCTTCTTTCATCATCCCGGTATAAGGCTGAAGCTCTGTCATATGATTTAATGTTTCTCTATTCGTGATGACTAGAAAACGCCAGCTCTGTGTGTTTCTGGCCGTTGGTGCATTCATGGCAGCTCTTAACATTTCTTCTAATTTTGCTTGTTCCACTTCACGATTTTGATAATGGCGAATACTAACACGATTAAATAGTTCCTCTAACATAACATGATGCCTCCTTTTCTATCAGTATAGCACAGAAATGAGAAACATGTATCGCGAATGCATGGTTGATGATAGTATCGTATGATAGAGGAGAAAAGCGATGTTGAAAAAAGCAATTGTCATGATGATTCATAGGAAGATTTTGTTTCTTTACTTGTTCACATCATGATGATATTGAATATGCATAATGTATGAAAAAAAGAGTTCCTGTGAAGTGAACCCAATTATTTGGACAAAAAGTAAATAAGCTAAATCAAGTAGTTAATAAGGATTGATTTCTGTATTGTACAGGAGTTAATCCTTTTAATTTGGTTGTTATTCTCTGAGTATTATAATACGTAATATATTCTTCCATGGCAAGTTCTAATTCTTCTAATGTTTTATATTCATATTCATGTCCATAAAACATTTCATTCTTCATCTTACCAAAGAAATTCTCCATAGGAGAGTTATCTAAGCAATTTCCTTTACGTGACATGGATTGAATAATCCCTTTCTCTTCTAGGCTTTTATGATAAACTTCCATTTGATATTGCCATCCTTGATCAGATTGAAAGATTAATCCATTAAGGTTTAGATGTTTGTCAAATGCTTGATCAAGCATGTCCTTTGTTTGTTTAAAATTAGGACTTTTCGATATGCTGTAGGATATGATTTCACGATTATGTAAATCGATGATTGGGGATAAATACAGTTTACCTGCTCCTATATGAAATTCAGAAACATCTGTCGACCATTTCTGATTGCACCGTGTTGTTTCAAAATTTCTCTCATAATAAGTTTTGTGATTTTCTTTATCGATAACTTGTGTAAGCAGTTGGTTTTTTACAGTGCCATTCATATCACCTTTATAAGACTTGTATTTTGCTTTTGGTGTAACGCCATATAAGCCCATCACAGACATCAACCGTTTTACCTTCTTATGATTCATCATAAACCCTTTATTTATCAATTCTAGCGTGATTCTGCGGTATCCATAACGACCTTTATGTGTATAGTAGATATCAATAATAGTGTTCATAACTTTATCGTTCTTCATATCCTTATTGGTCTTAGATAAAGTATAATAATATGTAGATCTTTTCAGTCTTGAAATATGTAGAAGAATACGAATTGGGTATTTACGCTGTAATTCAAAAACAACCGCTACTTTTTCTTTGATTGTTGATTCTTCCTTGCCTGAATTACAGCTCTCAATTTTTTTAAATATTCATTCTCCGCTTCTAAATATAAATTTTTATCTTCAAGATATTTAATCTTTTCCTCTGGTGTCATATCTTTATAATCTTTATTTACAATGTTTTTCTTTGGCATAGTTGGAGGCCTTCCTTTTTTCCTCTCTACTATAACATATCCATTCTCTTTATACGACTTAATCCAATTAAATAATATACCATCTGAAGATAGTCCATACTCAATTGCAGTGGACATAATCGTGTGATGTTGATGTAAGACTTTGTTTATGATTTCTTCTTTTAATAAAGGAGAGTAGTGCCTATTCTTATCTTTCCTTAGAATATCTTCACCATGTTCATCTATTAGTTTTATCATGTAATATATATTACCCTTAAGAACAGAATATTCTTTTGACAATGATTTTAAGTTTTCTCCTTGCTTTCTTCTTTTATATATTTCTATTTTTTGTTCTCTTGTAAGTTTTGACATTTAAAAATGAACCCCTTTCATTTGATTGTCCAAACTTTGGGGTTCATTTCACTGTGTTGGAACTCTTTAAAGAATCAAAGATTAATTGAATAAGGTGAGTATTACTTTCCTACATTGGAAGTAATCACAATATTATGCATTCGCTCATTATTGTAAGCCGTTAGATATTTACGATCTTGTTTCATCAAGGTATCAATTGTCACAAATTGAAAACCTTGTGCATCCAATTCTTTTAACACCTTTTTAACACCTTCTACAGTCTCTTTATGAATATCGTGCATTAAGACAACTTCATAACCAACGGAAGCCCCTTTTTTAATAATACTTGTCATCATTTCCGGATTATGATTTTGCCAATCCAAGGAATCAATATCCCAACCAACCATATCTAAACCACATACGGAATCCAATGTATTACCAATTGCTCCATAAGGCGGACGGAAATAGCGAGGCTCAAAGCCGGTCGCTTTAAAGATGACATCATTTGGTTTATAAACTTCTTCACTTACTTGTTTTTTGGTTAACGTATTTGTTACAGCGATACCTTGTGAATGATCCCAAGAATGGTTACCAACTTCATGTCCGCGTTTATATACTTCTTTTACTAAATCTGGATTCAGATCCGCATTTTGTCCTAACATGAAGAAAGTTGCTCGTCCACCATATTTTTCAAATTCATCCATAATCGCTTTCGTATTTTCACTAGCCGGTCCATCATCAAAGGTAAAGGCAATTAATTTCTTTCCTTCTTTCACAGCCGGCTGCGCAGCTGGGATGATAGGATCTTTCATATAATAAGAAGGAATTTTAGCATTTGTCAAAGCTATGTATGGTTTATGATCTTCATAAACAACATCTAATGTTTTTGATGCATTTGCGTCAAAATAGAAGGAGACTTTCTTATCCTGCAAAATGAAGCTGTTCAAATTTGCAATTTTTATCTGATCTTCTTTAAAACCATTTTCTTTTGCCAGTTTTTTCAGCATCACAATATAATCACGGCGTAAAACATCTTTTACATCCATTAATTTTTTACGCTTAATATCGTAATTATAAGATACGTCTTCTTTCTTTAAGACTTTATCATTTTCATCTTTAATAACTTGATGGAAAGTTAATGTGATATAACTGTCATATAGCAGTTTACTGTCATAATCCACCATAATATATTGCATGCCGCTATGCTTTTTATCTACTTTTACATGTTTTTTCCGATAGTTAGCGACAAGATCATTCATCACTTTTTCTTGATATTCAGGATAATGTACAGATAGATAATAAACATCTTCTTCCTTCTGACTATCATGTTGCAATTCCCCATATAATTTAGTCTTTTCGTTATAAGCATCATATTTTTCATATGGATTGGTTGCTAACATCTTGATCCCCACAAAGATTCCAGCCACAATAACGATGATCCCGGCCATAATAATTGCCAAACGATCCCATCGTATGTGACTTCTTCTGCTTTTTTTATATTGTGTCATGTAAATCCTCCTGTACCCTATAGTTTTTCATATTTTCTTCATTATATCAGACATTTGTCGAATTAGGTAAAATTCTGACTGACTATTTTTGCATTCATATTGGCATGAAAAAGCTTTTTTGCATGTTGTTGTCTTAATAGAAATGTAAGAAAAGACATCTTTATTATGACATATATTTTTATAATTTTCTCTTAACTTTTCTTAAACATTTTAACATCAATTTATAATTGAAGACGAGTGCAACTAAATAAAGGCTATCAAACAACATACGGTTACAGCCATAAGATAGGTTCATTTATTATAACATGGGCAAAACTTTAGACATATGTATAATTTTCATACATACTAGCATTATAAAAATAGGAGGATTTCATATGAATGAGAAAAGTTTATATAAATTAAGTTGTGGTTTGTATATTATATCTAGCAGCTATGAAGATAAAATAAGCGGTTGTGTGGCAAATACATTGCAACAGGTGACTTCATCACCGATACAACTTAGCATTACCTTAAATAAAGAAAACTATACCGAGCAGCTTATCGAAAAAAGCGGTAAATTTAATGCGGTTGTCGTGAGTCAAAACATTGACATGGATGTAATTCGTCGTTTTGGGTTTCAATCCGGAAAGGATATCGATAAGTATGAGGGGATAACTCATCGGGAAGATAGGCAACAAATTCCATATGTCAGTGAACATACCTGTGCTTACTATACTTGCAAAGTCGTATCCCACCTGGATGTGGGAAGTCATGTAATCTTTGTTGGTGAGGTTGTTGATATGGAGGTCTTAAGCGAGGAAGAAGTCATGACCTATGCGTATTATCATCAGGTAAAAAATGGAACGACACCAAAGAAAGCATCCAGTTATCAAGAACAAACAGAAAAACATGGCTGGCGCTGTAGTATTTGCGGCTATCTTTATGAAGGAGAAGTATTGCCACAGGATTATATTTGTCCAATCTGTGGAGCACCGGCAGCGGTCTTTGAAAAAATCTAGACAAGGGAAACAGGAGTGTGTAGGAGGCATAACGCTCCTGTTTTTTCTAAGCTGTTTTCTGTATGCGATACATGGTACAATAAAAGAAAATAAACGACAGATAAAAAGGATGAAACTGCTTGCCCTCCTGTGCAGGGGAGGTGTTACAGTAGAGAGGAAGGGAGGTCTATCATGTATAAAATCAGCGAATTTTCTAATATCACACAACTCAGCATAAAAGCTTTACGTTATTATGATGAGGAAGGACTATTAGTACCAAGTCAACGCAATGAGCAACAACACCGCTTATATAGCGATAAGGATTATGAAACAGCCAGACGAATTAGCATGCTGCGAGAATTTCATTTTTCTATTCAGGAAATGAAGGATGTTTTACAAAACTGTGAGAATGATGAGGACATCTGTTATTATCTTCAGGAAAAGATGGCATTGATCAAGAAAAATATTTTGGAAGAAAAAGCCTGTATGAAAGCGATGGATAGCTATCTAAAAGAACGCGATTTCACGAAGCAGGCCAATGCCCTCTACCAGATTCAAGAAGAAATATGCGAAAAGATTCAGTATGCCGCTATCCCTTTTCAAGGCAGTTATGATAAAATCAAAACTTATGTCCAACGCTTGTATAAAGAGTTAAAAGGAAATACAAAAGGTGCTATCTTTCAAATATATTTTGAGGAGGCTTATGATGAAATGATGGCAAGCAGAGTGTGTGTAGCTTTAAAGAAAGAGATAAAAACAGTTCCTAATGATTTTTTTATTGGGCAGATTCAGGCACGGCCAGTTCTCTCTTTATATCATATTGGCAGCTATGAAACGCTGCACATCGGCTATAAAGCCTTACTGGATTATGCGCAAGAACATCATTTGCATCTGCAATTGCCATATTGGCAGCATTATGAAAAAGGGCCGGGTATCGTGTTAAAGGGAAATCCGGATAAATATGTAACAAAGATCATTGTGCCATATGAAAGGGGATGAAAGAATGTTAGTAGCAGGAAAGGAAAGTGAAGAGGAAACTGTAAAAGTGGTTAAAGGAGATCATGAAAAACGGTTGGAAGATGGAAGAGAAAGGATATCAGAAGATGGCAAGGGAAGAATGTCAGAAAATAAAAAGGAAAGCATATCGGAAGATGGAGTAGAAAGAAGAGTAGAGGAGTTAAAAAGAGAATTAGCCAAAAAAGATGCAGTCGCAACTTATCGGTGTTTGCAAAATGATCCTATAGTGTTAAAAGATTTGTGCGACATCATGGAATATGATCCATCTGCTTTAAAATACCAAGCGCAAAAAGTAGTCATGGAATTTGCCAAACATCAGCCCTTGGCAGTCTTTGCATACCATGATCAATGCAAAAGGTTATTGCACCATGAAAATGCTTTTTTGCGTTATGGGATGGTTTCCATCATTGCCATGCTGATGCAGGTGGGAAATCAGGAAATGGCTTCTTCTTTTCGGGAATGCTATATGGAAAATCTAATGACACAGGAGATCGCTGCTTTTGGAAATACAATCAAGGGGATGCCGGCCTTGTTGCAATGGTTTCCCGAAGAGGAAAAGAAGCTTCTTATGTGTGCGCAAAACATTAATAATCATGTATTTTATCATCATGGACAAGTATCGATACCATGTCAAATGGCCGCTAGACGTCAAATATTAGGATTTTTAAAGGATTGGTTTCGTAAAAGTGCTTATCCTAAGGAGTGGAAAGATTTTATTAATGAATGTGCTATGTGTCAGGAGAATAAGGTACAAAAAGCAGCCAAACAAGTCATGCGAATGTTAAATAAAAAAGTGGTAAAAGAATGATTCATGTCGTGATAACCAATATAACAACAGATGAAGGAGGAGGTTTCTCAATGATAACATCACCTTTAGCAAAGGTTTATGAGGCGTATAGTGCAGTTGCGGATGGCAGAGTAGAAATGAAAGAGGATGAAGCGTATGTAATTTCCAGTGATCATACGAAAAAGTATACGGTACGCTTTTTAGAAAATACCTATTCTTCGAATGATAATGCGACTATTTGGCAGCATTATGCAGGCTATCCAATCATAGCGGTCGTGTTGATGCAAGGAAAGGTAGCGATAAGAAAAGAAATCTTATCATATTTTAAGGATGTAAATTGGAAACTGCTGAATACAAAGTATAATAATAATTATCAAGAGGCGATTGCAGCATTCTTCAAGGAAAAACAGATTCATGAAGATACACAAAATATGATTAAGCAGGTAATGGAAGAAACGTACGAAGAATTCTGCGAACTTTCCTTTGTGATTAAAGGAAATCGCGCAAAAAAGATTATGATAGAAGATGGTGTTTAAAGGTACTATGGAAAATGATTACCACCTATATCTGTGTAAAGATACTATGATAAGTGTAGTTTGCGTAAAAGTGTTGAAGTCAAACATAGGATTTCAGCACTTTTCTTTACGGAAAAGGCGTGCATGAGAGAAGATGTAAGATTTTCTAATAGAAATTACAATCCAATCGTGCAACCGTTTACAGATTATGGTAAACTGTTTATGAAGAAAAGAAGGAGAAAATGAATATGAAACAAGACATGATTGTAATTCTAGATTTGGGCAGCAGTGAAAACACTAGATTAGCTCGTGAAATTCGTGAATTAGGTGTGTATAGTGAAATTTATCCACATGATATCACGAAGGAAGAACTGGTAAAATTGCCAAATGTGAAGGGTATTATCATTAATGGTGGACCTAATCATATCGTAGACGGTGAACGTATTGATGTTGATGCGCATGTTTATGCACACGGTTATTCGGTAATGGCAGTTGCACATGAATTGGCAACATGTGAGGATGTATTGGATGCATGGAGTGAGGATAAGGAAGAGCGTCTTGCTGTTTTAAAGAAGTTTGTATTTGATGATTGTAAATGTGAAACAAATTGGAATATGAAAAACTTTATCGCGGATCAAGTAGAGTTGATTCGTGAACAGGTAAAGGATAAAAAAGTATTACTGGCATTATCTGGTGGTGTGGATAGTTCCGTTGTGGCAGCTTTATTGATTAAAGCAATTGGTAAACAATTAGTATGTGTACACGTAAACCATGGCTTGATGCGCAAAGGTGAGTCAGAAAGTGTTGTGGAAGTGTTTAAAAATCAATTGGATGCGAATCTGATTTATGTTGATGCGAGTGAAAGATTCTTAGGAAAATTGGAAAATGTTGCGGATCCTGAAAAGAAACGTAAGATTATCGGCACGGAATTTATTCGTGTATTTGAAGAAGAGGCAAGAAAGCTGGAGGGTATTGATTACCTAGCACAGGGTACTATTTATCCAGATATTGTCGAAAGTGGTACAAAAACGGCAAAAATGGTTAAATCTCATCATAATGTTGGAGGATTGCCTGAAGATCTTGGGTTTGCGTTAGTGGAGCCATTGCGTCAGCTGTTTAAGGATGAGGTACGTGCATGTGGTCTTGAATTGGGGTTACCGGATGAGATGGTATTCCGTCAGCCGTTCCCTGGCCCAGGTTTGGGTGTGCGTTGTTTAGGAGCTATTACGAAGGAGCGCTTAGAGGCAGTGCGTGAGGCGGATGCGATCTTGCGTGAGGAATTCCATAATGCAGGATTGGATAAAAAGGTTTGGCAGTATTTCACAGTTGTTCCTGATTTTAAATCTGTAGGTGTACGTGATAATGCGAGATGTTTTGAATATCCTGTGATTTTACGTGCGGTGAATACGGTGGATGCCATGACGGCGACGATTGAGCAGATTGACTGGCCGGTATTGTTGAAGATAACGGATCGTATCTTGAAGGAAGTTAAGAATGTGAATCGTGTTTGTTATGACCTGTCACCAAAACCTACGGCGACCATTGAGTTTGAATAGTTGCTACATCTCTGGAAAGCCTTGAATTATAAGGATTTCCAGAGATTTTTCTTTTTGTTGGCTACAAATTGGCTACATCTGCCATTTGGCTACTATCTGGGACTGCTGTTCCGTTGATAAGGTTTTCAAGCTGTTGTGCGACTTCGGCTTGTTTGTTTGGATACAGATGACTGTAAGTATTTAAGGTTGTCTGTATTTTTTCATGCCCTAAACGGTCAGCAATCAGAAGTGGCTGGCATCCCATCTCAATCAAAAGGCTGGCGTGGGAGTGACGGAGATCATGCACACGAATCTTCTTTACACCGGATTTTTTACATCCTCTGAGCATTTCATGGTTCAGGAAATGTTTGGTGTAAGGGAAAAGTCTGTCGTTAGGCTGAATCTCATAACACTTATCCATATAGGTTTTTAAACAATCAGCAAGTGTCTGAGGTATCGTGATAACCCGGTTACTTTTTGGCGTTTTAGGAGGCCAGACAACATCCCTGCCATTGATTCTTTGGAAGGTTTTGTTGATGGTGATGGTATTATTTTCTAAGTTCACATCTTCCGGCGTTAAAGCACACAGTTCGCCTACACGCATTCCAGTATAGTACATGGTCATGAAGGCTGTATAAGAAGCTGGCTTATCCTGTACGGCTGTAATAAACTGTTCAAATTCCGTTTTTGTCCAGAACTGCATTTCTTCTGCATTGCTTTTTCCCATGCTCCCAGCCTTTGTGCATGGATTTTCCCGCAAATCATAATATTTCACTGCATAATTGAACATAGCGGTAATCTGATTATTGATTGCTCTAAGGTAGGTCTGAGCATAAGGCTTTCCGTTCTTATCACGATATGCAGTCAATCCGTTCTGCCATTTACGGATATCCTTTGGTGTAATCTCATTGATCGGGATTTTCCCAAACACCGGAAGGATTTTTTTATCTACCATATAACGCTTGCTGATGATGGTGGATTCTTTCAGACGGTGTCCCATATCCTCAAAATACAAATCTACAAAATCCCGAAACAGCATACCCATATCTGCATTGGCTTTATTGAGAAAGTCCCTTTCCCATTCCAGAGCTTCTTTTTTTGTGGTAAAACCACGTTTTTTCTTGTGGATAGTCTTTCCTGTGTAGTCTTTGACACGCACCTGTGACATCCATTTTCCTGTTGTATCTTTTGTTACTGACAATTACATCATTCCTTTCATAAGAGTTTTCAACTCGTCTTATGTAGGTCTACTTGCCAGAAAAAAGAGCATTCTTTCTTTTTAACCGTTCCTCAGTATCGAGATTTTCCGGTTCTTCCATCTCTACACCCTGTGAAGCGTAGTAGGCAAGAGTTTTATCTTTCCACTCTTCATAGGCATCTTTAGCCATGCAATACTGCTGAAAAGATTCCCTGTTGTTTTCCCATTCCTCAAGGAACAGGCACATATCTGCATTCTGATCAGCGGATTTGTCTTTCCCATCAAAAGTAATGGAACATTGCCAGCCGTCATGATGTGGCGGTCTTTTTGTTTCTATGGAAAAGTGCAGTCCACTGATTTTTTCCAGTTGAAACAAACATTCCATAACATCAGAGAGACAGTCAAATTTGAAATCCCCTGTCTGATGTCCGAGAAGATAGGTAGAAGTCGTATCAAGCACTTTAGCCAATTCATTGACCATTGCGATTGATACTTCAATTTCCCCGCTTTCATATTTCTGGATGGTACGGAGAGATTTTCCAAGAAGGTTTGCTAAATCTTTCTGGTTATATCCTCTTTTTTTTCGGAGTGTTTTAATCCGTTCTCCTATTGTTGAAACTTCCATTTTGTTCATTTTTTATTCACCTCATGGATAATATAACATGAAATAAAACGAATTGCAAGTGCGTAATATTAAAAATATATATTGACAAATGTGAAGAATAAACGTATGATGTAAATACGAATTAAAAGTGCATATAAAAAACGTATTGAATAATAAATATGAAATAGAGGCGTATTGCAATAGCACTTTCGATAAATAGAAAAAAGAAAAGGAGGAGATTGTATGCAGATTAATGTATCTTATATTACCGCAAATGACATTATGGAGATTCTCGGGGTTGGGAGAAGCAAAGCCTATGAAATTGTGCGGGTAATGAATGAAGAACTGGAAAATGCCGGATATAACATCATCAAGGGGAAAGTTCCGGTCAGGTATTTCCAGAAAAAATATTATGGCTGTGAGATGAAAATGGAATGAATATCTTTCAGACAGTAAAAGAAAACGTAACTGCAAGGCAGGCAGCCGAACAGTACGGGTTGAAAGTCAATAAAAACGGGATGGTCTGTTGCCCCTTTCATGATGACAGGCATCCCAGTATGAAAGTGGATAGAGGTTTTTGCTGTTTTGCTTGTGGTGCGAAAGGGGATGTGATCACATTTGTGGCAGATTTCTTTCATCTAGCACCATTGGAAGCAGCAAAGAAACTGGCAGAAGATTTTCAGATACCTGTTTTTACAGATAACGCAAGAAAAAGGAATGCCAGTAAGAAAAAAGAAAAACCGAAAAGAACATTCTACCAGACGGAAAAGAAATTTGAAGAATGGGAACGGGAAAGTATCCGTATTTTATCGGATTATCTTCATCTGCTGGAAGAATGGAAAATAAGATACGCACCAAAAACACCAGAGGAAGAATGGAAAGCAGAATTTATAGAAGCCTGCCAGCAGACAGAAAAGATAAATTACTATCTGGATTTACTGGTGTTTGGAGAGTTACAGGACAGAATTGAATTTTTACTGGATAGTGGGAAGGATGTGAAAAGAATTGAGAAACGAATGGAAGAATATAGACGAAACAACAAGGAATAGACTGGAAGAAGCATTGGATCAGAGAGAAATGAACTTTAAAGGGTACTCTCAGGAATGGTTTGAGGATGGGCAGATTGATGAGGTGGCATTTTGTGAAAATTTCCTGCAAAGAATGCCATTGAAATGTATCAACGGTATCTTTTTCAGCTATGACGGAATGCTGCCGGACAGCGAGGTAGAAAAAGAAATTTACAGAATGGTAAAACCAGTTCTTACGAAAGGAATTTCCAAGAAAGTAAAACAGCTTTTGGAGGTTCTGAAACTGGAAGCCTATTCAGAGGAACTTCCGGTGCAAATGGATCGTATCCATGTGAATAACGGAACTTATTTTCTAAATGGAGATTTTACAGAAAAGAAGGAGTTCTGTCTGAACCGCTTGCCTGTAAATTATGAAATGAAAGAAGCAAAGCCGGAACGGTGGTTACAATTTCTTTCAGAACTGTTGGAGGAAGATGATATTCCTACCTTGCAGGAATATATGGGATATTGTTTAATTCCATCCAACAAGGCACAGAAGTTATTGATTATCTTAGGAAAAGGAGGGGAGGGGAAATCCCGTATAGGTTTGGTTATGAGAAAAATTCTCGGAACGAATATGAATGTAAGTAATATTCAGAAAGTAGAACATAATCGTTTCGCAAGGGCGGATTTGGAATACCGACTTTTGATGGTGGATGATGATATGAAACTGGAAGCATTGAAAGACACCAACTACATTAAAACCATAGTCACGCTGGAGGATAAGATGGATTTGGAAAGGAAGTCAAAGCAGAGCGTACAGGGGAATTTATATGTCAGATTTCTCTGCTTTGGAAACGGGAGTCTGAGTGCTTTGCATGATCGTTCCTATGGATTTTACCGCAGACAGATTATCCTTACGGTCAAAGATGTGCCACCGGACAGAGTAGATGATCCCTATCTGATCGAGAAATTGCAAAGAGAAGCAGACGATATTTTTCTCTGGTGTCTGGAGGGATTGAAACGATTACTGAAAAATAAATACCGATTTACCATCAGTGAACGTGCAAAGAAAAATCTGCACGAAGCTATGGAATCTGGAAATAATATTATCGCTTTTATGCAGTCATCTGGGTATATCCGTTTGGAAGAAAATACAACGGCAACTTCTAAAAATTTATATCAGGCATACGGCCGCTGGTGTGAAGACAATACGGAAAAACCTATGAGTGCAAAAAGTTTTTCGGGGTACTTAAAAGAAAATGAAAAGAAGTATCACATTCATTATTCTACCAATATTCCCTCAGACAATGGGAAAAATGCCAGAGGATTTCAGGGAATCCATACGCAGATACGCATAGACAGTTACCGTTGATACGGATGAAAAACCGATAAAAAAGAATTTTCCAAAGAAGCGTATATGCGTATATCTTCAGGAAAATCAAGGGGTTACAGGTTTCTGAAAAGTGTGGAAGATACGTTTATACGCTTATACGTGTAATTTTTAAATTTATTTTATTTTTTAGCAGAAGGGAGTGTTGCAGATGTTAAAGCAGCCGGAAAGAGAAAGCAGAAATGTGAATGATTTGTTTTATGAGATGGAGGGCAGACAGATACAGAAAATGAACAAGGTACTGGAAGGCGTGGAACTGACTAAAGCAGAGGAAAGAACCATGATATGGCTTGCTGGATGGGAAGAAAGTACTGTGGATCATTTGCTATCAGTCATAGAAAAAACAGCCCGGATACGGGCAGAAAAAAAGGGCGGATACGCCCATAAATCTAAGCGTGAGTCCGAGAAGTAATCGGATTATGTTAAACAAAGACAAGCCCTCGGCGATTGAGAGCGAAATACACTCATCGCACAAACCTATGGTTTGTACTCTGTGTATTTCGCTCTGCGAGGCTTATGCCGGATACGGCAATCAGTTCGTAAACAGGTGCCTATGCACCTACTCACAACAAAGTCGGCGGGAGCCGAGGAAGGAGGATGCTTATAGGCAGACATTCATTTATCAGACAAAGCAAGCTGTCCGATGTGGAAGGAAGGATTGATTATATCTCCAATCCGAAACGGCAGGAATATCTCTATGCGACCTATCAGACAGAAGGAGTAACACCGGAGTTTTGGAAAAATCTTGCAAGAGAAAATCAGTTGGATTTTAAGGCGAGTGGATCGGCAGGGAAATGTATTGAAGGGCGTGAGTTTATCATTGCACTTCCTGAAAGTTTTGTTCAGTACAGGGCAGATGATGTGGTAAGGCTTTTTACGGAGAGTTTTCATAAAAGGTATGGTGTGGAGTGTAGTGCAGCCCTTCATCACAACAAGGCAAAGACGAATTATCATATCCATCTGGTATTCAGTGAACGGAAAATGTTGGAACAGCCTGAAGTAAAGATTGCTACCCGAAATATGTTTTATGATGAGCAGGGAAAGCATAGACGCACAAAGAAAGAGGTTTTAGACGAGCAGGGTAATCTTCGGGTGGGATGCAGTATTATCCCCAAAGGGGAAGTCTATGAAAGCCATATTTTCACGAAAAAGGATGAATGGTTTAAGAACAAAGCATTTACCAAAGAAGTCAAGGAACTGTTTACTGATACGATCAACCGATATGTAAAAGAAGAATCTGAAAAACTATCCGTATTTCAACAGGGCGGCGTATATTTAGCAACGAAGAAAATTGGAAAGAACAATCCGAAAGCAGAGGAGATAAAGGCAGACAATGCGGCAAGGCAGGAATGGAATCGGACAGTTGATGTGGCATTAGTTGAAGGTGTTCCTGAAGAAGATATTTTGAAGATCAAGCAGGAAAAAATCACAGATAAAACGCTGCAATCTATAAGGGCATACGGTTGGTTGCCGGATATGTTCCGTCAGATTATCCGAGGTGCGAAAGACTTTTTACAGGAAGTAATTTTCAAATTTAAGCTACCGCCTAAACCTGTACCCAAGATTGACTTGCAGGAGTGGAAAGATATGCAGAAGCTCATGTATGAATTGCAGAGACAGTCAATAGAGATAAAACGCACACAGCAGGATATTTCTTCTTTGAAAAAGCAACTGTCAGAGTTACGAGGACTATTTAAAGGCAAAGAGAGAAAATCTCTGGAAGGGAAAATTGAATTGTTAGAGGATTTGGAAAAGCGTCTGCACAGGAGTATGGAGCAGATCGTAAAACGTGAAGGGTATCCAAATGTGCAATCCTTTCAGAAGGTTTATAACAAGGCAGAAGAACTGATTATAGAATACAATGAAGAACTGCGGGCATGGAAAAATCAGACGGACCAGAAGAAAGAAAATCCGTTAGAACAGCCGAAAAAAGCAAGCGTACTGGAAAAACTGCACCGCTATCAGCATGAAGGCAGACAGCAACCAAAACGGTCAGTTAAGAAAAAATCTATGGATAGAGGAAGATAAAGTATAATAAATTGTTTTGGAAAAAATATGAAAAAACAATAAAAAATACGAAAAAGATATTGAATTTTTAAACAAGAGTGCTATACTGCTTGATATGAAGAAAGGAGGAAAGCCAAATGCGTATTAATGACTTTAAAGCAACAGATGACAAAGACAAAAAAGAACTGGAAAAAAAGCTGAATTCTTTTAAACTTGAAAAAGTTCTGAGCCTTTGGTATTTTGTCCGTTCATCAGGTAAGGCTACGATTGTTGGAAGTAAATCATAAATAACCGTAGAAGAAATGCCTCTAAATTCTCTAAAAAGGAGTTTAGAGGTATTTCCACTTTAATAAGTATTTTGATACTGTTTGGCGAAAAATATGAAGCTTACAAATTTTTCTCTTTCAATAAAAGGAAAGTGCCTGTTAGAAAATGTAAATGTAGATTTTAAATCAAAAACAATCAATCATATTTTAGGAAAAAATGGGACTGGAAAAACATGTTTAGCAAAAGCACTTGTTGGAGCAATGAAGTTTGATGGAGATATAGAAGGTGTTAATAAGAAGGTTTGTGTTATAGGAAGTTATACTAATTTGCCATCAGATTTAAAAGTTAAAGACATTATAGATGTGACTAAACGTAAATTTAATGTTACAGTTGCCCAAAAATTGATTGAACAGTTGAATATACAAGAAATTTCATTTGATAATAAGATGAAAAATTTAAGTGATGGGCAAAAACAGAAAATTAAATTACTATTTTTCTTAGCGACACAGCCAGAAATTGTAGTATTAGACGAATTTACAAATGCTTTGGATAAAAAAAGTTGCTTTGATATATATAGCTTTTTGAATGAATACATCAAAACGAGTAATACAACTATTATCAACATTACTCATAATTTGACAGATATAGAATATCTTGAAGGTGCATATTATTTGATAGAAAATAAAAATATTTTGTCAAATATGACTAAAGAGAAAGTTGTAAATGCTTATATTAAGGGGTGATGGTTAGAATGAAGCTAGAAATGAAAAGGGCTGTAAGAAACAAATTTTATGTAATTTTTACATTGATTAACTTATTAAATGTTTTGCTAGGATACATTTTATTGGTTACTATAGACAAAGTTCAAAATGTGACTTTCCAAGATATGTTTGAAAGTGTATATACTGTTTATACGCAATTTGGAACATTGTTATTTTCGGCTTTTATAATAATGCAGTTTTATGTGGATTATAAAGAAAAAAATATATTTTTTTATAAAACTTTAGGTTTTTCAGAGTTAAGATACTATTTGACAAAGGTTGGCATGATTTTATTAGCAACAATAATTGGCAGTGCTTTTTCTTCAATTTTGGTTTGTGTACCATATGCAAAATTAGGAATGTTGCCAGTGGTATTCCTAAAAATAGAAGGGGTAATGATTTATTATACCCTTATCATATCGACAATAGGATTTATATTTAGCAATTTTTTGGTTGCATTTTTTTCAAGTTTCTTTTTGTGGATCGCAGGAATAGTAGTTTCAGCTGGTTCTCCTTTTATGGAGTATTTTGCATATTATGATGCATCAACAACGGACTATCATCATCTAATATCTTATTTGGATGGGAAAATTGAAATAACAAGTTTGTTACACTACATTGCTGGAAATTATGTATATGATTTGATAGTATTTTTAATTTGTGTTATGGCTGTTTTATGTTTACGTAGGAGGTGGGCAAAGAATGGAATTTAGTCATTTAGCTATATTGTTAACAGAGAATTGTAATGCACATTGTAAAATGTGCTGTGATAGTCGTGGAATAGTGAGAGGAAAGACTTTAACAGAAAGAGAATTGGATAAAATTCTTAATGATGTTAAAGAATGTAAACAGATAACTGATATTGGTATAACTGGTGGTGAACCTATGTTATATCCTGCGTTAATAGATAGAATTATGGAATTTCCTTTCGACAGAAATGTAAAAATTTCGATTAAAACTAATGGTTTTTGGGGAAAAAATATAGAAGATGTTGAAAAATTCATAGAAAAATATAAGACAAAACTTTCGTATATATCGTTGAGTTATGATGAATTTCATATGCCCTTTATTGATATACAGTGCTTGAAAAATATTATTATGGTAGCAAAATCGTATAATATTTCAACGGATGTAGTTGGATGTTTTTTAAAAGATTCGATGACACCGGGAGATATATTAAATCAATTGGGAGAAAGTGCATATTATACAAAGTTTTGTTATCAGCCAGTAATTGCAACTGGATCAGGAAAGTTGTTTGAAGAAAATAGTTATATAAAATTACTTGACTCAGATAATGATGTTTTAAGATGTGTAGGATGTATTGAACCTAATATATTAATCAATCCTAGATTGGAAGTTTATCCATGTTGTTCGCAGGTTATTGAAAATACTATTTTACAAATGGGTAACTTGAATGAAAACAGTTTAAAAGAAATAATTACAGACATCAAAAGTAATTATGTTTTAAATACGGTATTTACAGAAGGATTTACACCATTTATAAAATTGCTTGAAGATAACAAAATTGATTATCCGCATAAATTAGCTAGTCCTTGTGAGTTTTGTGAATTTTTGTTTAAGGACGATTGGTTTTTACAGTTATTAGCCTCTGTTAATTATTATGAAAATATTAGAAAATGAAGATAATAGTATTATAGTTGGAAAATCTGCTGATGATTATATTCTAAAATATCAAAATGACTTTTATAAAATGAAAAAAAAGGATTTTATTCAGATATGTGATGAAGAAAAATTGATTTTTCGAGAAGAAATTAAAGAAAATCCAATATACGCAATAATTATGGTGGGTATCATTTCTTTGACAATAGTAATGTATTTCTTCCATGAAAAGTATGTTATTATTGATTCTAATTTTATAATTGCAAACATAATTTTATTTGCGAATATATTTATACATGAACTAGGGCATGTTTTGTTTCTTAAATTATTTTATAAAAGTGGAAAAATAAAAATAGGTTTTAAAATCTATTTTATTTATCCAGCATTTTATGTGGATACATCAGATAGTTATTTACTGCCTAAATATAAAAGGATAGCAGTATATCTAGCAGGGAATTTTATGAATTGTATTTATGTATTGATTTGTTTTATTTTTTTCCCTTCTTTAAATAAGTATAATTATGCCATTATTTCTACAATACTGATTAATTTTTTGCCTATAATAAAAAGTGATGGATATTATGCTATTACTAGTTTATTTAATAGATATAATGTTGCAAAATCAAAGAAGAAGGATTTTATAGAAGATACTGTTAGAGGAATTTTGATGTTTTTATTTTTGTTTTTACTATCAAAATTAAATGTTTCTTTATAAAAATCTAAGATAAGGAGTACTGTTATTAAACATTAAATAAAAATGAGGTGAATAAAAACAGTGGCTACATTTTGGCTACAAAAACATTACGAACGAATCGGATTGTGCGGATAATCAATCACAAAACACATATAAAACGAACTAATAATACACTTTATAAGCGTTTGTACGAATGTAAAAGACGAGTGGGAATAAATTTAACTATTTAATAAGTTGGTGCGAATGGGAAGCATACATAAAAAAGCTAAGAGATTCGCACCAATTTTTTTGTATCATATGTTGTAATTTATAGAAAATAATTGAAGAAGTATTAAGAAAGTATATAAAATTTATACATTTCTTCTTTAAATGGTATGTTTTACATGAAGATTTGCGTCGTACCTCTTATGAGGTACGTGAGTTGAAATGCAAGCAATAGATTGGAGTGATGAAGATGAATGTCGTACCTCTTATGAGGTACGTGAGTTGAAATGCTCATAACCCTGTCGACGAGTCCTGAATGCCAGTCGTACCTCTTATGAGGTACGCGAGTTGAAATATCGCTAGAGTTTGTTCCACCTTTTATCTTTAGTCCTGTCGTACCTCTTATGAGGTACGTGAGTTGAAATAACCTTTACTTTTGCTTTAGCAGGAGTTTTTAGCTCGTCGTACTTCTTATGAGGTACGTGAGTTGAAATGATTTAACGAACATCATAAACCAAATGAACAAGTGTCGTACCTCTTATGAGGTACGTGAGTTGAAATGATACCTTTCTGCAGCAGGTAGATGATCTACAGGTCGTACCTCTTATGAGGTACGTGAGTTGAAATGACCATTTTTTGAAATAATCTTCCAGTACGCTGATGTCGTACCTCTTATGAGGTACGTGAGTTGAAATGAAGTAAATAAAGCAGATGAAGTTATCAGCGAAGGTCGCATCTTGTAAGAAGCGTGAGTTGAAATGATAAAGTATTCGATAGAGCACTCTATGAGAAACGCCGCATTCGCGAGATGTGTGAGTTGAAATTGAATCGTACATAATTATTTGTCAAAGTGTCGCATCTTATGAGGTACGTGAGTTGAAATGTTGCATTTGGATTCATGTAAGTTATAACATTTATACAAATGTATAATTTCCTCTTCATTAAGATTTTTAAGGATTAGTAACACCATCGGCATGCACATGAATCCAAACACACCAAATAATTTACCACCTGCATACATACATAACAGCATTAACAAAGGATGCAGTCCTAACTGCTTTCCCATTAATTTAGGTTCTACTATATTACGTATTAAAGTAATAATTAAATATAATATTAATAATCCTATGGCTAGTTTATGTTGTCCTTGAACATAAGAAAACAGAATCCATGGTATCATAATACCGCCGGTACCTAATATTGGAAGTACATCAAAAATCGTTATGCCTAAGGCTATTAGCCAGGCTTTTTTTATATCTAAAATAGAAAGACCTATGACTAATTCAAAGAATGTTAATAGCATTAATTTGATTGTAGCTATAAACATGTTTAAAAAGGTATGAGTGGCAAAATAACGTATAGATAATATGATTTTTTGTGTTTCTGGTGAGAACTGTTGAAAAAAGAAATTAGAAAGGTTATGGTAATCAGAAGTAAAAAAGAAGCTGGAAAATATGGCTATAAAAAAGGTTAAAAGGAATTTAGGTACTGAAGATAGTAAATTACTTAATATGCTTAGAATGTTTTGCGATAAGTCGGTAACAAATCCTGAAAGAAAATTTTGTAGTCCTTCCCAAATGGATGTGATGGCACTTGATATCGCCCCATCATAATCCTTCCAAACTACTTGGACATGAGAGAAAGAATCTTGAAGAAAAGGTTCCATCGTGTTTTGATACCATTCGGGTATTTTAACAAGCACATCTTGCGTCCAAAAGTATATCTTCATACCGCAATAACTTAATATAACACCTAATAATGCATAAAAAAATAAAATGATGACAATGCTCCAAAACTTTTCATGTCCCTTTGTAATCCTGACAAAAATACGGATAATGGGACGTAACATAAAGGCTATGAAAAAACCAAGAATGAATGGTAAAAGGTAGGGAATGATATATTGAAAAAAGACATAAAAAAGGAGCATTAGAATGGAAAAATACAGAAAACGAATGATAAAGGCTCGTTGTTTTTCTGTATCCATTCTGCACCCTCCTTTATGAATGATTCATTTTATGAAACATAGAGAAATAGGTTTTCATATAAAGCAGGAACGAAATCAGTAAGAATATGGCTGTAATGAGTAAAAGGATATCTGAGTATATAGTGTTTTTAATTGGCAACAAGAGCAGTAGAAACATTGTAACATAGAAAACTGCCGTCGATACCTTACCAAACCACTGCGCACCGTTCATATAACCGCCTTTTTTTCTCATATACAGCCAACATAAGAACATACTGGTTTCTTTGACCATGAATAACAGAAACACCCATTTCATATGCTGAATCTTGAATAGCAGTACAAATACAATAGCGAACTGCAGAAGTTTATCTGCAAAAGGATCTAACATTTTACCTACTTCACTTATTGCATTCGTATGTCTTGCGATATAGCCATCTAAGAAATCAGTAAAACCACATGCTAGGATAAGAATAGCTGCGATCAGTTGTTCATCCTGCATATAATAATATATGAAAATAGGTACTAGAATTATGCGTAGCATAGTAAGTAAATTTGGTATGGTACAAATATCTGATTTTTTTATATACATGATATTCTCCTTATGTTATTTGAAAATGCAATAAATTTATAATAAGCCGCGATTATATGTCCATTCAATTGTCCAAACAATGACGGTAGAGTTGGATGCTATAGTACATCTTATACTATATGAATTTGTACGAAGAAAAGCTTTTCCAATTCTTTTGGTTAATGTTTTGTGATGCTCATTGTTTACAAAGATTAATGATGTAAGTGATTGTGCATTGTTTTAAATAATGCTTCAATATTCGTTCTAGATAAAGCTTCTTTTCTGTTAGGGAATGCTTTACTTAAACGCTCGTGTGTATGCTTACGTTTTTGATGCAGGGAATCTACCATATCATGAATTTTTTTAATATGCGATAATAAAATTTCATCTGCATCGGTACTATCTAAAACACGGCGAATACTTTCACTTATAGGTTCTTCAAGTGGAAAAATCTGGGCTGTTTTAAACTCTTTGACCAATTCTTTCATACTGTTCTCCACTTCCAAGAAGTCCTTGTTTTTGCGTAGTAATGCCATAAGTGTTGATACACCATCATAGGTGAATAGGATAATTAACAATATACAAAGTATAGCTTGTGCCGGATGCGGCAAAAGATTTATTGAATCATTTACAAATGGATGCAATACATAGTAAACAAATACAGCCATAATACCGAAAAGTGTAGAGTTTTTTAAACAAATACGTCCATTAATATTAAAAGGATATGTTGAATAATCCCACCACTTTGTATGAAAGAACATTTCCATCAGCCAGCTGGTTATGTATTCAAGTACACTTGTAACAAAGATGCCTGCTACAAATAGAAGCAGTGGCTTAGCGGCAAAAGGTGTGAGTAGGTAAATAACAAGCATAGCTCCACAGCCATAAATTGGACAGTAGGGTCCTTCTAAAAATCCACGATTTATGAATTTCTTGGCAGGAATACTGCAATAGATGCACTCACATATCCAACCTAAAAAGCTATAAGCGAAGAAACATAAGATATAGAACATAAGATATCCTCCTAGAATAACTCATACAGACGTTTATCAGAATAATCTTGTATGATAATCGGACAATCTGCAAATTTGCGTTTTTCTTTATCGCTCACAACGATAACATCAATACCGGCATTTTTCGCAGCTTGTACACCATTTTCTGTATCTTCAAAAATTACACATTCTTCTGCTTTAAGATTGACATTATGTAATGCCTCTAGATACATCTGAGGATCTGGTTTACTGCGTGTTACTTGTTGAGAAGTAATAACATAGTCAAAATAGGGAGTCATTTGTTTGTGTTTTAAGATGTGATTGACCACATCAGTTGCATTGTTTGTACATAGACATATTTTATAATTTTTTTGCTTCAGATAATGCAGGAAGGTCAAAGCTTCATTTTTCATAGGAGCATGATCATAATGATCTAGTAAAAAATCCATGATACGATCAATTAAATCTTGCGCTTCTTGTGGATCTTCCACCTCTTCACGAATCTTTTGTTCCATTTCTGAGAAGCTTCGCACGCGTGATTTTAAAACTTTTAATATTAATGTTTTTTGGACAGTCTTTAATTCACTTAATGCTTGCTTGAAATTGATATTTTCATAGGTATTGATGAGAGTACCATCCATATCGAATAAGACACCTTTTTTATTCATGAGGATCCTCCTTTTCATTTATCATTTCTATAAATTGTTCTAACTTTTGTAATCCTTTTACGATGAGTTCTTTGTCTTTATCGTTATAATAATTCCATTGTTTTTGATAATGCTGATACATGGCATCATGGATCGTATGAATACAAGCTTTTCCGGATTCTGTAGGATATAATAAGACTACACGTTCATCGCTCACGCTGCGTTTACGAAAGATATATCCTAATTTTTCTAATTTTTTGCAGGTTACAGACATATTGCCTGCATCTTGTTGCAAGGCTTTTGCACAGGCACCTATGGTACAAGCGGTATGTTCTTGAATATGGGATAAAACACGGTATTGAAGTTCACTTATTTGATATTTTTCATAGTAAGGACGTAGAAAACCAGTAGAACGATGGTTTAATTTGCGATAAATGCGTTCAATTTGTTTCTGATACGTATACATAGAAATATTCATATTTTCACCTTCTATATAATTTATATGTAGTTTACATATTTTATATAGAATATAAAGATTTGTCAACTTTGTCATAAGCGATAAATTGTAAAAGTCAATCATATAATATCGTTCAATAATTAAAATTTTATGATATAATTGAGAAAACGCTTACAAACACTGTCGGGGGGCATTTCATGGGTGAACTATTAGCGCATCGTATCAAAAAAACAGCATATTCACAAACACTAAAACAGCACGAAGAAAATACAGCAGCTTTATGCCAAAAATTTTTAACCACTTGTGAACTTGATAAAATTGGTTATTTAAGTGGGATACTGCATGATTTAGGAAAAGCTAAATCTTTATTTCAAGCATATTTAATGAAAGATGAAGACACAAATGAAAAAATTAATCATGCTTTTGCAGGTGCTATTTATCTATATGATCATTTCTATAATTTAGATAATACTAATGAAGTTATACAAAAATGCTTTATAGAATCCGTAAGTTTGATCATATTATCCCATCATTCAAAACTTTATGATATGTATAATCCGGATAAAGAAATGCCTTTTCATTCAAAATTAATGACAAAGAAAGAAATATTAGATTATGAAGAAAGCGTAAATACCTTTTTCAGCATATTTGATAAAAGGTATTTGCAAACACTCATCCAAGAGGCTATTCAACAATATCAAACTCTCTTTTTACGCATGAAAGAACATGTAAATAAATTAAAACCATTCTTAGAAGAGCAAGGTTGTAAAAAGAAAAATGGAACACTTTTGTATTTTCAATTAGGATTGCAAACGCGCTTATTACAAAGTGCATTACGAGATGCAGATTGCTATGATACATATTTGTTCATGAATCATCCTACTTTATCTTATAATGTACTTCAACCTCCCTATTTTGAAAAGAACCGCCTGCATATCTGGGAAACATTAGAAGAAAAACTAAATGCACATCTTTTAACTCTTCAACAAGGAAACAAGCAAACAGAAATCAATCAGTTACGAAATCAAATATCTCTAGAATGTTATCAGGCCGGAGAAAAAAAGCAAGGCATTTACACACTGGCTGCTCCTACCGGTTCTGGGAAAACGTTAGCAAGTTTACGATTTGCATTAGCACATGCAAAAAAACATAAACATATCCGTCATATTTACTATGTGATACCTTATTTGTCAATATTGACGCAAAATGCAGCTAACTTAAGAGATGTGTTGGGTGAAAAAGATGAAGTCATCATCTTAGAACATTATTCTAGTCTTGTTATTGATGATGATGAACAGCATCAACTATTCACAGAACGTTGGGATCATGCAGTAATCCTCACAAGTTATGTGCAAGTATTAAATGCACTTTTCCATGGGTCTAAACAAAATATTCGCAGAATGCATCAATTGACAGATGCGATTTTGATATTCGATGAAATTCAATCATTACCTGTGTCTTGTAAGAATATGTTTCAAACAGCTATTGACTATTTAACAGAATTTTGTGGGTCTACTGTTTTATTGTGTTCCGCTACACAGCCATTTCCTCCCAATAAATTAAACGCTATTCCTCCTTATGAAGAAATACTTTCTCATTTAAAAATATATAATGAAGCTTTTCAACGTGTCCGCTATGAAGATAAGACACAGTGTATAATGCACACAGATGAATTAGTAAAGGTAATTAGCGAGGATATGCAATTACGCCAATCGGCTCTAATTATCCTAAACCAAAAGAAAAGAGCTTATGATGTTTACCATGAACTTAAGACTCTTTTGGATAAAGATTATAAAATATTCTTCTTGGCGAATACAATGTGTGCACAGCATAAAGAAGATATGATTAAAGAGATGACTACAGCTTTAAAGAAAGATACGAAAGTCATTTGTGTCAGCACATCTTTGATTGAGGCAGGAGTGGATTTAAGCTTTGAAACTGTGTGGCGTGCTTGTACAGGTTTAGACAGTATTATTCAAGCAGCTGGACGCTGTAATCGAAATCGTGAATATGAAGAAGGAATTACGTATATTTTTTCGGATGCTGATGAAAATTTATCAAGACTATCAGAAATTGCCAGAGCAAAAGCATTGACCCTTCGAGTATTGAAAAAATTCAGAGATAATCCACTACAATACGATAATAATATCGCATCACAGAAGACATTGCATAGCTACTATAAATTTTACTATGAAAACCTTTCTGCTTATAAGAGCGAATTAGCTATCGAAACAGATTATATTAAAAAAGTTGGACAAGTGACTTACAATCTATATGATTTATTGTCAGAAAATGAACAAAGTATAAAGCAATTCAGTAATGATGAGAAAAAACAATGTGTTATGCGGCAAGCTTTTCGTAAAGCTGGCGATTTATTTGAAGTAATACCTAATGCAACGACAACAGTAATTGTACCATATGGCAAAGGTGAAGACATCATCACCGAATTATGTGCGGATATAAAAGATTATGAACGCATCGATACGTTAATAAAACAAGCACAGCGTTATAGCATTGAAGTATATACACAAGGGAATCACTATCAAGACTGCTTTACAGCTATAAAAGACTTGGGGGTGATGATACTGAATGATGGTTATTATGATGAAACGTGTGGATTCCACATGATGGCACAAAAAGGTGGCTATTTTCTATGAAGAAAGGAGTGATGAAATATGAGAGAAAATAAAATTCAATTTAAAGTGCAGGGGCAATATGCGTTATTTACGGATCCCATCACGCGTATGGGTGGAGAAAAGATGTCATATCAAATTCCAACCTATGGTGCTTTACGAGGTATTGTAGAAGCGATATATTGGAAACCAACGATCGAATGGATGATTGATAAGTGTCGTGTGATGAAACAAATTCAAACAGAAGCAAAAGGAATGCGGCCTTTGGTTTATGATGGTGCCATCAGCAAATCGCAAGGGAATTCACTATCCCTTTACACCTATTTGTATGATGTAGAGTATCAGATTGAAGCACATTTTGTATGGAATGAAAATCGTCCCGATTTGAAACAAGATCGCAACGAAGATAAACATTATCAAATTGCTAAACGTATGCTGGAAAAAGGTGGCAAGCGAGATGTATTTCTTGGGACCAGAGAATGTGTTGCAGAAGTAGAACCATGCATATTTGGCGAAGGAAGTTCAGCTTATGATAATGTTGCGGCCATGACGTTTGGCTTAATGTTTCATAGCTATCAATATCCGGAACAAAGTGCGGATGAGAAATTAAGAGCGCTGTTTTTCTATCCACAGATGAAGCATGGCATTATTGAATTCCCACAACAACAAAATTGTCCTATTCAAAATGATTTGCGTGTTATGAAAGAAGAAAAACTGTTCATTCCCGGTCAGAACTTTTCCTTCTTAAAGGATGGTGATGAGGTATGAGCTGGGCGGTAAAGCTATGTGAAACTTATGATAATTGTTTGGATAAGGTAGGAATTGCCGATAATAATCATCGGATATTGTTACCAATCGGTTATACAACCGTAAGTGCACATATCGAATGTACGTTGTTTCAAGATGGTAGTATACAAGCAGTACTTATTCCGAAAGCGAATGCAAAAACAATGATACCAAGTACCATTGATTCTTCTTGTCGTTCGGGTAAGGATGCCAACAAGGTTCCCCATCCACTGTTTGATAAGCTTTATTTCATGGCAAAAAATCTAGCACAATATTCAGATGAAAAAAAGCTTTATGATAGCCATGCGATTTATATGCAACAACTGCAGGCATGGATCCAATCGGCACAAGGAAAACTGGGAACATCACTTTTAAAATCGCTTTATACATATTTGGATAAAGGAACGTTGCTGCATGATCTTGTACAGCAAGACATTCTGATTGTTGATGAGAATGGAAAACTTAGCAAAAAACGCATGGTTGACACAGATGGCATTGATATCTTCAAATTAGTAACAGAACAGAGCAGTGCGGTACTTCGTTTTATTGTAGAGGATGAAGATGGGCACTTTCATAAACTATGGATGGAAGCAGATTTAATAAAGTCTTTTTCTGCATACTATGAACCGATGATTGAACAAAAAGGGCTTTGCTATATTAGTGGGGAACATACCTCGCTATCTACAAAACATCCTAATAAGATACGCAATGTTGCTGATAAAGCGAAATTGATATCATCAAATGATACAACCAATTTCACTTACTTAGGACTATTAACTGATAGTGCACAATGTGCAGGTATTGGCTATGAAGCATCCCAGAAAATACACAATGCCTTGAAATGGCTGATTGAACGTCAAGGGAAGCTATATGGTTCTGGTGAATTAGCCATCGTTGCATGGGGATTAAAAAAAGTTGAGCTTATCAACCCACTAGACAATATCTTTGATTTTGATGATGAAAAGGAAATTAAAATAGATATACAGGAAGATTATGCGTATGCATTAAATAAAGCTTTATCAGGATACTATACCAAAAGATTTCAAGATCCAGATGAAGATGTTGTCATTATGGCTTTAGATTCTGCCACTACAGGAAGACTTTCAATTTCGTATTACAGTGAATTAAAAGGTTCTGCTTTCTTACAACGTATAGGTAAGTGGTATGCATCCTGTGCATGGCAAAATGTTATTCGTTTTGAAAAACAAATAGATGCAAAAGGGAAAGAAATCTACCAACGTATACGTTACACCGGCACGCCTTCGATTAAGAGTATCATCCATTGCGCATATGGTAATAGCATTAAAAAAGAAATAGAAAAAGCAACAACAAAGGAATTATTAAGCTGTATCATGGATGGGCGTAAACTGCCTTATGCATTAGTGGATCATATTTGCCAACGCTTATATAAACCCTATACTATGTCAAGTGGAGAATATGATGCTGATTTACATATCGGTTGTGCTGTTTTAAGAAAATATCTGAATGATATAGCGTCAGAAAAGGAGGTCTGGATCATGGGACTAGATAAACAAAAAATGGATATTAGTTATTTATGGGGACGCTTACTTGCTTATGCGCAAGAAGTAGAAAAAGAAGCTTTAGAAACTATGGGCGTAAGAGATAGAGAAACCAATGCGGAGCGCTATATGCGGCGCTTTCAGTTAAGACCATTAGAAACTTGGGAACAACTTTACCTAAGATTACAGCCTTACCAGGTAAAGTTAAGGAAGAATAAAAATTATCGTTTTAAAGTCTTGAACGAAGAAATGAATGAACTGGCTAACACACTGCTGAATGAAGAGAAATATCAGTTAGATGGTGCATTAGATAAATGTTTTATTTTAAGCTATTGCGCACAGCTTGATGAATTGCGATATAAAACAAATAAACAAGAAGAAAGCGAGGATAAATAATATGAGTACCTTAAAAAACAAGATTGATTTTGCAGTAGTATTTTCTGTTCGCTATGCGAATCCTAATGGTGATCCATTAAATGGAAACCGTCCAAGAACGACCTTAGATGGGTATGGAGAAGTATCTGATGTTTGTATTAAAAGAAAAATCAGAAACCGTATGCAAGATATGGGATACGATATTTTTGTACAATCTGAAGATAGAGCAACAGATGGATATGATAGTTTAAAAGAAAGAGCTGATAATAATGAGCAGGTTGTAGCTGCAAAAAAAGCTAAGAATAGAGGACTTTATGCAGAAGCTGCATGTAAATCATGGCTAGATGTACGAAGTTTTGGGCAAGTATTTGCCTTTAAAGAAAAAGGCTCAACAGCTGGCGTCAGTGTCAGTGTTAGAGGTCCGGTATCTGTACAATCAGCATATAGCATTGAACCGGCGGAAGTATCTGGATTGCAGATTACAAAGAGCGTAAATGGTGAAAGTGGTGATAAGAAAAGCTCAGACACCATGGGGACAAAGCATCGTGTAGATTTTGGTATTTATGTATTTAAGGGAAGTATCAATTGTCAATTAGCAGAAAAGACTGGCTTTAGCGAAGAAGATGCTGAGGTTATTAAGGAGGCACTGCGCACATTATTTGAAAATGATTGTTCTGCTGCACGTCCTGATGGTAGTATGGAAGTACTAAAGATGTTTTGGTGGAAGCATAATTGTGCAAATGGTCAATATTCATCTGCAAAGGTTCATCGTACTTTAAAGATAGATGTCAAGAAAAGCATGTCCTCTGATATAAATGATTATGAAATTTATACGGAAGATTACCCTGATTTAAAACCTGAAACTTATGAATAAATGGGAAGATATAGATTTCCTTGATATAGCAGGTATTCAGCACTTTTCCTTTTGTCGTAGACAGTGGGCATTAATACACATTGAAAAAGAGTAGGAAGATAACGATTTAACAGTTTTAGGGTCGATAGTTCATGAACATGCCCACGATGGATCATTTACTGAAAAAAGAGGAGATATCTTAATCACAAGAAGTTTAGAAGTGCACTCTTATGCATTAAAAGCACATGGATTTTGTGATGTGGTGGAATTTCATAAAGATAAGCAAGGGATAAAATTATTCAATAGGGAAGGCATATGGAAACCTTATCCTGTGGAATAGAAAAAAGGAAAACCTAAAACAACTGAAATGGATTGTTTGCAATTGTGTACACAGGCAATCGCTTTAGAAGAAATGTTTGATTGCAACATTGATAAAGGGTATTTGTTTTATCATGAAATTGCTAGGAGAGAAGAAGTGGAGTTTTCAGAAGCATTACGGAAACAAGTAGAAAGCGCATTTCAAGAGATGCATGCATATTATGAAAAATCTTATACACCTAAAGTAAAACCTTCTGCAAAATGCAAACGATGTTACTTACAAAACATATGTCTGCCTGAGATAGCTAATAAAGAAACAGTGAATACCTACATCAAGAGAAAATTGCATGAGGAAGCAGAAGATGAAAAAATTAAATAATATTTTATATATTACGTCACCAGATGCTTATTTATCGCTGGATGGTGAAACGGTAAAGATACAAATAGGTGATGATAAAGAAAAACGTATACCTTTTCATAATTTAGAAGGAATTATCACTTTTGGATATGCAGGGGCAAGCCCAGACTTAATGCATGCTTGTGCTCAAAGAAACATTGCATTGACTTTTTTGAGTTCACATGGACGCTTTTTAGCTAGAGTAAATGGTGAACAATATGGTAATGTGGTATTGCGAAAAAAACAATATCGGATATCTGATTCAGAGATGGAAAGTCTAGCCATCGCGAAAAATATGTTGATAGGAAAGATATATAATGCAAAGTGGGTATTAGCTAGAGTAGTGCGTGATCACGCGATGCGTGTGGATGTAAATGCTATTAAAAATGCTGTTTCCATCATGCAGGAATGTTTGTGCAATCTACAAAGTGTAAATGATCGTAAAATGTTAATGGGTTTTGAAGGAAAAGCTGCTGTTGCCTATTTTAGTGTACTAGATGAATTAATATTGCAGCAAAAAGATGTATTTTTCTTTCATGGCAGAAATAAAAGACCGCCAGAAGATAACATAAATGCATTGCTCTCTTTTGGTTATACATTGTTATCTCATGATTGTGCTTCTGCATGTGAAAGTGTCGGATTAGATGCTTATGTTGGTTTTTTACATCAAGATCGACCTGGCAGGATTTCATTAGCCTTAGATCTTATGGAAGAATTAAGAGCAATCATGGTAGACAGATTTGTTATAACACTTATAAATGAGAAAATTTTAACAAGTGCTCATTTTATAAAGAAAGAAAATAATGCTGTTCTTTTAAATGAAGAAGGTAGACGAATATTTCTGGCAACTTGGCAAAACAAGAAAAACGAACAGATTACACATCCTTATCTAAAAGAAAAAATTGAATGGGGTATGGTGCCTTTCGTACAAGCACAATTATTAGCTCGGTACTTAAGAGGTGATTTAGATGAATATGCACCATTTTTGTGGAAGTGATGATTATGATGGTATTAATAACATATGATGTGAATACAGAGGATAAAGCTGGGAGGAAACGTTTAAGGAAGGTAGCTAAGCATTGTTTGAATTATGGATTGCGAGTACAAAATTCAGTGTTTGAATGCAATGTAAATCAAAAAGAATATGTTGAATTGCAGCATGTATTGTCTACTGAAATCGATGAAAGTAAAGACAGCCTACGCTTCTATCTTTTAGGGAATAATTATAAAAATAAGATTATTCATATTGGAGCAAAACCAACATTCGATGTTACGGAACCTTTGATTTTTTAAATGTTGGTGCGAATGTGAAGCTAACATAAATTTCCTAGGACATTCGCACCTATTTTTGATTATTTTAATTGGATTTTTATGCTTTTATTTGATAGAAATTTAATTTTTATGTTAATTTAATGCAAATATTGTTACTAATATCGAGATTAAAAGCAATATTTGCTGTCGTACCTCTTGTGAGGTACGTGAGTTGAAATACCTGTACGCTCATCTGTTAACTCAATTTTGTGGTCGTACCTCTTGTGAGGTACGTGAGTTGAAATCATCATTGGCAAGTATTAAGCACTTCCCAATTTGCGTCGTACCTCTTGTGAGGTACGTGAGTTGAAATATTTCAAACTTGGTTAGGTCAAATCAAATTTAAAGGTCGTACCTCTTGTGAGGTACGTGAGTTGAAATAAATGACGCTGTATTTATCGATTATTATACGCGTGTCGTACCTCTTGTGAGGTACGTGAGTTGAAATTCATACCATTCGGGTAATGTCTTTGGTTTTGATAGTCGTACCTCTTGTGAGGTACGTGAGTTGAAATCCGACGTGAAGACAATTTTTCATCGCATGAATCGGTCGTACCTCTTGTGAGGTACGTGAGTTGAAATTTTTATAGTGGTTGATTGTTGGTTAGTTGTTGGTGTCGTACCTCTTGTGAGGTACGTGAGTTGAAATACCCTTTAAACCGGTCATTTTACTGTCAACATCAGTCGTACCTCTTGTGAGGTACGTGAGTTGAAATCATCTGTCTAAATACATATAAGTCAGTTGCTATCGTCGTACCTCTTGTGAGGTACGTGAGTTGAAATTTTTTGTTTAATGATTTAAAGATAACTTCGATAATAGTCGTACCTCTTGTGAGGTACGTGAGTTGAAATATGAATATATGGTAGGTGATAAATATGAACAACTGTCGTACCTCTTGTGAGGTACGTGAGTTGAAATGGTAATTTTGGAGATATTGAAATCTACGACCAGTCGTACCTCTTGTGAGGTACGTGAGTTCAAATAATTTTAATTGTTCATACGTGTTGATCTGCAGCTGTCGTACCTCTTGTACGAGAGTTGAAATAAATTGTATATGTATACTGCGATCTCCCCGGTTCCGTCGTACCTCTTATGAGGTATGTGAGTTGAAATTATTGATTTTAGATGAAAAATTATTGAGGATAATCGGTCGTACTTCTTACGAGAAATTCAGATGTCTATATGTAAGTATTTACAAATAAAAAAGGCAAATCCTCTTTGGATTTACCTTCCAAATAACGTATTAATCTGCCTTTTCTGTAACATCCTTCATCTTCTGCAAACCAAAGATAATAAGTCCACCAACTACAAACCATAAAATATCAAAAGAACTAAAACTCAATGGTGCTTTTGGTGTTGACAATGTTTGTGGTCCCATGATGATGGCATAAAAAGAACCAATCATCATACCGATTATCAGAAATATCATAATCGAACGATGTTTATCTAAAGCCCATTTGATAACCCGCACTACTGAAACAATTCCCGCTAAGATCCCCAATGCAAAGACAATCAGGATTGGCAGATAATCTAAGTTAAAGCTAATCACCGCTTTAACAGCACTTATGATAGGAACATAAAGTCCGAAAATCAATAATAAGGTAGAACCACTGATTCCGGGTAACACCATTGCCGAAATAGCAAACATCGCTGCAACAAATACATATAAAATTAAAGATATATTTAAACTACTTAGATCCACTGTACTACCTTGACCAGCAATCGGATTAAAATATGTAATCAATGCGACAATGGCAATACCGATAATACCGGCAATAATGCTACTGGCATTAAACTTCATATTTGCTTTTTCCTCTTTAACAACAATCGGAATGGCAAAAAGGATAAAGCCCATAAACAAAGAACTAATTTTATAAATTTGAGCATCAAAGATACTCGCAAGAATACTGACTGCCATTAAGAAACCAACGACCCAGCCAACCATAATTTTAATTAAGAAGATGATTGCTTCTTTTTTTTCTTGCATAGAACCTGCAACTAATGCATCTAAAGAACCAATAAATTTATCATAAAAACCTAGCAGGAAAGCTACGGTACCTCCTGATACGCCAGGAACACTGTCTGCCAATGCCATACAAAAGCCACGAATGAAATTTAAAATCATATTACTATAACCGCCTTTCATGACCTTTATTATACAGGAAAGTCATCAAAAACCAATCGTTAAATGTAAAATTTCTGTTAAAAAAGCATATGTGTGATCTACATATGCTAATTCTTTGATAAATTTTCTCAACCATTCATCTTTAAAATCTAAAACCTATGGCAAAGGATTTTGTGCAGCCACATAAAGGGAATACCATTCTTCACGCGTCAATACGATATCACTTGCATCGATGATATCTTTGATATGTGAGGTATTACATGAACCAAGTACCACCTGCATATTCGCAGGATGACGTAGTAACCAGGCAATTGCAATACCTGCCTTTGTTGTATGATAATCATCTGCTAATTCCTGTAACCGCTGATTCACTTCTGGAAATTTTGGATTATCAAGATAATTGCCTTCAAACATCCCATATAAGAAAGGTGACCAACATTGCATGGTAATCGCATGCAAACGACAGTAATCCAAGGTCATAGCGCCTCGTTCAATACCATGAGAATCAAATGTATTTACATTCAAACCAGCGTCGATCATCGGGGTATGCAGAAGGCTCATCTGCATCTGATTAATTTCAAGTGGCTGTTGCAGCGCCGTTTTTAATAGTTCAATTTGATAAGGATTATGATTGCTAACGCCGAAATGACGTACTTTTCCGCTGCTGTATAACGTATCAAAGGCATCAGCAACTTCTTTAGGTTCCATTAACGCATCAGGACGATGCAATAACAAATAATCTAGATATCCACACTGTAGACGCTCTAGGCTCTTATTCACACATTCGATGATATAGTCCTTAGAAAAATCATAGTGATTGGTTTCACTGCGATGAATACCACATTTACTTTGGATAAACATCTTATCACGCAAGGCAGGCTGTTTCTTCAGAACATTCCCAAAAATAGTTTCACAAACACCTTCTCCACCATAGATGTCAGCATGGTCAAAAAAGTTTATCCCATGTTCAAGATCAAAATGCAGTAAAGCATCCACCTGTGCTTCACTTAGATTGGATATGCGCATACAACCTTGCATAAGGGAAGGAACCCGCTGTCCACGAATCGTTACTTCTTTCATTCTTTTTTTCTTACATGCTGCTGTTCTGAAACAGTGGCATGTATTTTCCTTTCCGGTAAAGAATCAACACTTCGATGTGTTTATATCCTTATTTACCTCTTGCTTTTATTATAACAGTCGGATGAAAAAAGAACATGTATTTTTCTGCATTCTTACATGCAGTCTAGGCAACTATACCAGACCATTTCACTCACTTTACATACGATAAGAAAGAAAAGAGGGAAATTTATGGCGATTAAAATTTTTATTGATCAAGGACATAACATAGGGAACGTCAATGCAGGAGCAAGTGGAAATGGAGTCGTGGAGGCAGAGGTAACCTATTGGGTCGGGATTTATCTGGCTGCTTTGTTATTTGCCGATTCCAATTTTGATGTTCGAGTATCCAGACGTACCTTAGATACAGTGGTAGGAACCGATCAGAGTTCTTCCTTACGTGCGCGTGTCGATATGGCCAATGATTGGCCGGCAGATTATTTTATCAGTATCCATGTGAATTCTAATCCCAATCCAGCTATCAATGGAACAGAGGTATATGTATATTCATTAGAATCTACAGCAGCTGAATTGGCTCATGAAGAACTAGATTCTATTGTTGCATTTGTTGGCACAAAGGATAATCTGGTAAGAGCAAATCCTTCATTATATGTATTGCGTAGAACAGCTATGCCGGCAATCTTAGTAGAACTGGCATACCTTAGCAATCCTCAGGATGCGGTGAAACTTAAAAATGAACAGTTCCGTTTTGCCTTTGCCATGTATATTGGTTTGTTGAATTACTTTAATTTACCTTATGAATTATAGAACTATACAACATCCTTACTTTAATGCTACCCAAAGGATAAATATAAAAGTAACTTACGAAAGGAAGCCTAGAATGATTTGTAAGGAAGAATTTTAACCTACCATCATCCCATTAGGAACCCCATGTGTTAAATTCAGCTATTCTAAAACACCGAGTACTTTGTCATGAGGATCGTTTTCAAAAACATCGTTTATATCATGTCATGAGTCTTGATATGCAACTATAACATAGAGCCATCTGCATAGGTAAGAAAAAAGTGTAGAAATGTTTGGTTAATCAGCAAGGTGGGTATCGTCTAAAGGGTAAATTTAGATGTATAGAAGAAAAAAAACAGGGAAAGATGCAGATGAAGATATAACGAAAAGACTGTAAGAGGTTACACTTGGAAAGTAGTAAAAAAGCAGAAAAATAGTTGGAAAATGTTAGATATTTAAGGGATTATACGTTATAATGTTTTACTGTAAGAATTTGAAAAGGTGAGTGTATGACAGAAGTAGAATTTTTAGAAGAATATGATCTAAAACTGGATGAACAACAGGTAGCTTTATTGACGTTGCAGCAACATCCAATGCTTGTGAAAGGTAAATCAGGGAGTGGTAAAACATTCCTTTTCTTGAGCCGTATTGCTTACCTATTGAAGAGTGAGATGGCGCAAAAGGAAGAAATGCTGAATATTGTTTATGATAAACGTATGGCAAAAGAGATGACGAAACAGTATCGCTTCTATTTTGGGGATGATGGTGAAATACCATCTTTTGTGGATATCTATAGTTTTGCTTATGCGCTGATTCGTCGTCATTGTGAAGCAACAGGAAGATTGTTACCTAAGGCTTATCGTGATATGAGCAGTGTGATACGTCGTTTATGTAAGGATATGTTTGCCATTACCTTAACAAAGGAACAATGCAGCGAAGTAATGGGGAAGATCAGTGAATGTCGCAATTTGATGATGCCGGAAAAACAGATATCAGAAATCATGATAGCGGATAGGAAGAACCTTGATTTTCTTGCGTTATACAAAGAATATGCAAAGTTCAAGGATAAAAAAGATATTTATGATTATGATGATATTTTAGCCGTTGCTACGGAGATTTTAGTAAAAGATACGGTGCTATTAGAAGATGTGAAAAAGCATTGTCACTTTGTTCACGTGGACGATGCTCAGGAACTGAGTTTTCTTGCGCATATGTTATTAAAGATGGTTTCATCTTCAACACATGAGTTATTCTTATGTGCCGATATGGATGTTTCCATTGCCCAGCATAGAGCTGCTTATCCACAGGCTTTAGATGCCTTTACACAGACCTATGCCAATGGGGAAATCTTAACCAGAAATGGTAATTATCGTAATAATGCGACAATTACAGATGCCTGCAATCGTTTTTATTATAAAGATAAGGAAGGTCTGCAAAGTATCTCACAGGAAACATGTGAATTAAAGTTTAAAGGTTTTGCGGATCTATCTAAATTATATGCCTATGCCTTGAAAAAGGTAGAAGAAGACGAAGAGGAAACGGCTTTTTTATACCATGATTTTGCAATGGCAGTACCTTTGATTGAATTATTTAAAGAAAAAGGTATTTCATTCAGTTATCAGGGCAATATGAAGCATTTCTTACAAGATAAGTTTGTTAGAGATATGTGGAACTTTATTGAATTATTAATAGATCCTAGAGATATGCGAGCTTTTTATGAGGTATATGAAGCCATGGGGTTGGATATCTCGAAACGTGTTTTATTAGAAGTCAGTGAACGTTTAAAAGCAGATGAAGCGGTAGATGTATATCAGGCACTTATGGAAAGCAGCTATAAACAAGCAGGTAAAAAGAAATTAGCGTCCTTAATGGAACGGATTCGCATGGCTGAAAATAAATCTACTTTGGATATGGTCATCTTCATCAAAGAGAAAATGGGATATAATGAAACCTTACGCAAAGAAGGTATCGCTATGAATGCTCCTGTTATTTTAGCTTTTGAGATACTGGCACAGCGATATGAAGATCCGGATGAATTCCTATATCATTTAGGTGCATTAAAAGATTATCAGGCAGATCCTATCAGTCGTATCACGATTTGCTCTTTAGCGGATGCAAAAGGTTATGAATATGATCGTGTATGCATTTTAGATTGTATCCGTGGGATTCTTCCTCAAAAAGAAGATAGTCAGAAAGAGCGAATGCTGTTCTATCATGGAATGACAAGAGCGAAGCATGAATTGGAGTTTTTTGCCAGCAAGCGTTGTACGACACATCGTTTGGAAATATCTCCTTATCTGTATGAACTACATGAAAAGATGGAAGAAGAAAAAAGAAATGAAACAGCGACAGTTGCAACACCTACTGCCAAAAAACTGCGACTGACTTCTCTTAAACGAGGGATGATGATTCGTCATGTGCAGCTTGGTGAAGGAAAAATCATGAAAATTGCGGATGGCATGATGCATGTGAAATTTGCGGATGGTCTTAAGCAGATGAATATGAAGTTATGCATTGCGAATAAATTGATAGAGCTATGCTAAATCTATAGAGATGAAGAAGGTGTGTGTTCTCTGAAAATTAAGTTTTGCTTATGAAGGTGGGACACAGCTAAGTAATTAGGAGGATGGATATCCTAATTGGTTTAGGCAAAGTCCTCTAAATAGGTAAGAAGCAGGAAATAGTCCTATGGCGATTGAAAAGGTAAGGCTATTAGGAATTTACAGAGAACTCATCATTAAGTGATACCCTATAAGATAGACACGATAAAAAAGCGTGCTAAGCTTATAGGGTTTTTTTTGTATTAAAAGAAAGGGATGATAAAAAGAAGGGAACAATCAAAAGCAAATAGAAAAACTTGCTAAAGCTAACTATGTTAGATATCAAAGGAAAAGCATGTGGTATTTACGGATGAAGTTAAGCCTTTGGTGTTATAAGACTAGAAGATGATGAAAACTTTTAAAGGTGAAGAAAATATTTACAATGATCATAAAGAAGAAAAACCGTGTTACACTTAACACATATGAGGAGGAAAAGGGATGAAGGAACAACATATAATTTTTGATTTAGATGGTACGCTGATTGATAGCGAAGAGGCTGTGCTAAAAACGTGGCAGCAGACATTACTAGCTCAGGTGAATAGATATTTTACATTAGAAGCGTTGCGTGTGGTTTTAGGCATTACCAGCAAAGCTGCTTTAAAGATATTGCAAGTGGATGTAAAGGATGATTTTGAACAATATTGGATCAAGCAATATGAACGATTCGCAAAAGAAATGAAGTACTTTGATGGTATGGAAGATATGCTTAGGGAACTGACACAAAGAGGATGCACGTTAGGCATTGTCACTTCTCGCACTAAGGAAGAATATGATCGATATTTTACTCCTTTCCAGTTCAATAAACGATTCTCAATTATACTATGTGCGGATGATACCTCAAAACATAAGCCTGATCCGGAACCACTTTATAAATATTTAGAAGTAAGTGGTGCCGATAAAGCTAATTGTCTTTATATTGGCGATATGTTAACCGATATACGCTGTGCAAAGTCCGCCGGCATGCGCAGTGGTTTCGCAAATTGGAAACAGTCGAATATAACTGGTGAGGCCGATTACATCTTTACCGATCCTAAAGATATTTTATTGTTATTTTAACTTATCGATTGCTTTGTTAGGTACGTGGCTTGAAATAAATCATATCTATTATTTATCAACTATGGGATGAAAGTCATAGCTATTTTGAGATACGTGAGTTACAATATAAAGAATGCTACCTTAATCGCACCTCTTTATCACTTATGAGTACTTTGCGAAGTGCTGATGCGTCTTATACGAGCATCCTCTTACAAAGGAAGGTCACAGATTCATTCATTGGTATGTACAAATCGTATGCACAAAAAAAGCCTTCCATAGAAGGCTTGCTTTGTTATATGGCGCCTTAAACAGGACTTGAACCTGTGACCTGCCGGTTAACAGCCGGATGCTCTACCAACTGAGCTATTAAGGCACATGGTGACGCGTACGGGATTCGAACCCGTGAGTGCATGCGTGAAAGGCATGTGAGTTAACCGTTTCTCCAACGCGCCACAATCTATTTATCGCACTTCGCAAGTGCCATATTATAATATCATATAGAATATGATAACGCAATACTTTTTTCAACTTTTTTGAAAAATTCTTTTTATAAAATCAAGCAGAAACGGCCATGTCTCAAAGTGCCGATAACCGACATTCATAAAATACGAATATCGAATGAAAAGGAATAGAAGTTTCCCCTTGTTTTAGGTATAATTAAAAAGATGAAAAGGTGATAAAACAATATGAAAAAAATATTATTTTTAACAACAGGAGGAACCATTGCCTCTAGTGAAAGTGAAGAAGGTTTAGTACCTGCTTTAACAAGTGAAGAGTTAATTGGATATTTAGGGCATCATCAGCAATACGCAAAAATTTACTGTGAAGATTTATTGCGCCTAGATTCTAGTAATATGCAACCGGAAGAATGGTTGTTAATAGCGAAACGTATTTACGAAGTTGTACCAGAATATGATGGTATTGTATTGACGCATGGTACAGATACCATGGCATATACGGCAAGCGCTTTATCCTTTATGTTGGAAAATCTCCCCATCCCGGTCATTGTGACAGGTTCACAATTGCCCTTACAACATCCCCTCAGTGATGGTGTTGACAATATTCGCTGTGCGTTTCATGCAGCTATGCAGGATGCTTTAACAGGTGTATATGTTTGTTTTAATCGTCAGCTGATTCTTGGCACCAGAGCGGTTAAAGTAAGAACAATGCATCTAAATGCATTTGAAAGTGTAAATGTTCCGCCAGTTGGTTTAGTTAGCGCTAGAGGCATGACGCTACAACAACCATTACTGATACATCCTCGTGGTAAATTTAGACTCAATGAAACATTATGTGAGCAAGTATTTTTGTTGAAACTAACTCCAGGAATCAATCCTGATATCTTCGATATGTTGTTACAGATGAATTATAAAGGCGTGGTTATTGAGGCTTTTGGTGCAGGTGGGATGCATTTTGAACGCCGCGATCTGATCCAAAAACTAGAAATGATGGTAGAAAAAGGCATTAGCGTAGTTGCATGCAGTCAATGCCTTTATGAAAATAGCGATTTCTCCATCTATCAAACGGGACAGAAAGTATTACAAAAAGGTGTGATACAAGGCTTAGATATGACAAGTGAAGCAGCGCTCACAAAATTAATGTGGGCATTGGGAAAGAGTCAAGATCCAAAAGTGGTGAAAGCTTTATTTGAAACCAATTTGGTAAACGAAATCACGCTATAATCAAAAAAGCGATATAATATGCTAATTTTTCTTATTTTATGATACATGTAAAAAGCATAGTTGAATGAAGGATAGTCATGCTTAAGGCTTTTTAATCATCTAAGATGGAAAAAAGCGTGTTATTTATCGCTTTTTTTATGCTGTACTTGTTTCATATAAGGAAGGGAATACCTTATAGGATACATGATACTTCAGATTTATCGTTTCTTAACCTCACCTTAATGCGCTTTCGCAAATCCTAACAGCACATTGATGACTTTTTCGTTAAGATAAAGGTGTAAAAAGGAAGGCGATCATGATGCTAGAAATTATCGGTAGTGTAATAGGTGTGTGCGTAGCCGCCTCTTTGATTTCTATCATATATAGTATAATGAAATCTGTCATCGATACCAAACCATCGCACATGAAATAAGAGAAATAGGATGAAAATAAAGAGCTTTTTTGTGTATTCACCTACTGCTTATGATTCTACAAAACGATATCCTACACCGACTTCCGTGATGATGTAGCGAGGATGGGCACTGTCCTTTTCGATTTTCCTACGAATATTTGCCATAAAGACTCGCAAGGATTGTGAATCCTCAGTTGTGCTATATCCCCAAATCTTACGAATAATAAAGCTATGTGTTAAAACTTTACCGGCATTTTCAACTAATAATACGAGTAATTTATATTCAATAGGCGTCATATGAATTTCTTTATCCTCAACAAATACTTTATATTTCTCAAAATCGATTTTCAATGTATCCATCGTAAATACTTTTGTCTTGATAACATCACTTGTTTTCTTGCGTAAAGCTACTCGCACACGTGCTAATAACTCATTTATATGAAATGGTTTCGTGATATAATCATCCGCTCCATGATCCAAAGCTTCCACTTTTTCCTGTTCCTGTCCACGTGCAGATACGACTAAAATCGCAACCTCACTCTGTGCGCGTATCTGAGAAAGTACCTCCATTCCATCAATATCAGGAAGTCCTAGGTCCAGTAAGATCAAATCAGGGTTATCTGTCATATATAAGGAAATGCCTTCAATACCTGTTTCAGCGCTGATAACTTTATAATCCTTTGTTTCTAATGAGATACGTAAAAATCGCTGAATACTTTTATCATCTTCTATCAATAATATTTTATCCTTCATGGAAATTCCTCCTTACAAGTAAAAACCCAATATTGCACCATGACCGTCTGCTCTATTATGAGCGTAAATGGTTCCTCCATGTGCTTCGATAATCGCTTTGGAAATGGATAAGCCTAGACCAACACCGCGTTTTGCGTCTGAACGTTCACTTTTCGTTGTCACAAAACTGTCAAAAAGTGTATCGATTATGTTATCAGGAATGCCATTGCCATCATCACTCACTTCAAAACAGGCTTTTCCTTTCTTTTGTGTATAATAAATATCAATATGGGAAGTTGGTTGTGTATGTTTGATTGCATTATCAATAAAATTAACCAGCACTTGTATAATGAGCTGTCCGTCCATATTTACTAATTGTATTGTTTCAGGAAGATGAGCAGAAAGGGTATGACTTCCTTTGCGTGATTCACAGCGTTGTAAAGCTTCGCAAATAATATCATCTACAACTTCATAATGCTTGCTCAATAACAAACGACCATCTTGAATACGCGTCATATTTAACAGGTTTTCTACTAATTGAGTTAGCCACTGAGCATCATTACTGATGCTTTTCATCAGCTTTTTTTTCATTCCAGAGTCAAAAACATCATCATTTTCTAACAATACGGCACTCGAACCAGCGATATTCGTTAGCGGTGTACGCAAATCGTGTGATAATGAACGTAGTAAATTATTGCGTAGTTTCTCTTTTTCAATAGCAATGCGGCTTTGTTCCTGCTGTGCATATAATTGTTCGCGTTCTAAAGCCATAACCATTTGTGCAATCAGCGTATGAATGAATAATTCATTTTCTTTAGTAAGCTCTGGGGTATGAGAAATAGCATATACGCCAAGTATTTCTTCACCATGGCATAGTGGATGATAGCTCCATTGTTCATTGCCATTTATGGCAGTAGCATGTCCGCAAACTTTTTGATGTTTATAGCACCATGCGGCAAGCTCGTCAACAACATGTAATGCCAGAGGCATAGCAGCATCCTGATAACGTTGCAGCTGTTTACTTTTTTCATCATAATAGTATAAGACACTTATGATATTTTGATTTTCATAAAGAGCATGTATAGTATGCATGAAAATAGTTTGGATTCCTGAAAGATTTAAAAAGGATTTGGATATTTCATAAAAGGCCAATGTCTGTTGCTCATTATAGCGAGCAATCGCCGCATGCTTTTGCAATTTTCCCATTAAAATATTCGTGATGATGGAAACAATGAGAAAGATGATGATGGTGATGATATAATTCGGATCATGGATATGCAGGGAATATAACGGCTGGGTAAAGCAATAATTAAAGGTGATGATACTGATGAAGCTAGAAGCGATGCCCCATACCAGCTGTTTCGTTTCGATGACGATAAAAAGGACACCCAGCAAATAAATCATGATGATATTTTCGGTACGGATATGCAGTTCGACAAAGAATAAAGAAACAAGTGTGCATATAAAAATGATTGCTGTGGTGATAAAGAAATGACGCAAAAGCGTTGTAACATTTTTATTTTTCATTTTCATGACCTCATTATAACAGATTTCTAAGCTTTTTTCAGTGTATGAAGATAGTGATACCCATCTTTACGCAGTCGTAAAATGGCCAGGATGACAACATAAATCTCTAATCTTCCCACAAACATTCCAAAGGTTCCAATCCATAAGATGGCATCAGCAGCATGATAATTCATGATGCCGGTGGATAAGCCGACCGTACTAAGGGCACTGGAAAATTCAAACATGGCATCTTGTAAAGAAAATCCAAAAAGGCTCAATAGCAGACTTCCTAAGAGAAAAATAACCAGATACATAAAGATATAAGTTGAACAGGAAAAGATTTCTGCGGATTCTATTTTTTCTTTGCGTTCTACCTTATAGATCTTATGGGTATAAAGCATTTTTTGGGAATGAAACAGCGAACGAAGATGCCACATGACATGTTTTATCATGACATAAACACGATATTGCTTGATACCTCCCGCCGTAGAACCGATACCTCCACCAATCAGCTGTAAGATGATCATAATAAGCATGAAGGAGGCAGGCAATCCCTGAAAGGAAGACATGGTTTGAAAGCCGGTTGTTGTCAAAGCAGAGATGACTTGAAAGGCTGCCAAACGGAAGCTATCTCCAAATCGATATTGTAAGTTATTAACCAAAAGGAAAGCAATAATTGGAATAGCAAAGGCAATGAGAATAAATTGAAAACGAATCTCACAGTAATAGAAAAAATTACGAAATTTTCCGCGTAATAGAAATAAATGGGCAAGAAAATTAATGTTTCCTAAAATCATCAAGACCATCGTAATAATCTCAATCGAAATGCTGTGGTAATGTGCAATGCTATCGGCTTGATTTGAGAAACCGCCAGTAGATAAAGCACCAATGGAATGGATGATGGCATCAAAGATTGGCATGCCACAGATAACGTATAACAGCACACCGGCACTAATATAACAAAAATAGATGATGAGAATGATGCGAGCACTTTTTATGACATTCGGCAATAGACGATCACTATGACCTTCTGCATTGTAAAGGCGCATACCATATGTATCACTTAATACTGAAAGCATGATTACTACCAACCCTACGCCGCCAAAGAAAAGGATGGTACTGCGATGCATGAGAAATAAATGTGAGGTATGCGTTACATCGACAACGCTTAACCCGGTAGTGCTCCAGCCGCTGGTCGTTTCAAAGACCGCTCTGGTAAAATCATAATGACCGCTTAACATGAAAGGAAATGCGGTAATTACAATGGCAAGCAGCCAACAAGAAACAACAATGACAGCATCTTGATTGCGGGCTAATCTACCTTTTTCCTTGCCACGAATCAGTTGATAGAAAAGAAAACCGACCAAGATACTGATCATACCCGGTAACAGAAAATAGATTGCTTCTTTTCCATCTTGTGGATAAAAGAATAACGTCAGCAACGGTAACAGGGTAATGCCCCCAATCAGCATGCATAGCATACCTAAATAGCCTAGAATCAAACGATAGCCTTGGATAGGCTGTGGTTGTATCGTGACAATCTTCATAAAGAAACTCCTTGAGAAAAGATGGATAATACGCTGTCTTGCGTTTGGGAATCGCTTAGGATAAGCAGCTTATCCTGTTCTAATAATTCGGTATCTCCATTGGGCACGATCATCCGCAGTTTACGTAAGATGCAGCAGATGATGGCATTGGCTGGCATATTGTGTAGATCTTTAATCTTATGATGAATAACCTTACAGTCTTTTGTTAGCAACAATTCACTCATGACAATATTTTCATGTGCTAGCGTAAGCGAATTCACAAGATTTTCAATCGTACTCGCTTGTTCGATGATTTTCGATATCGTATAGGTAGCGGATATCGTGGTATTGACACCAAGTGATCGAAATACCTTAACATTCTTTGGATTGGCAACGGTTGCCACAACTTTTTTCACATGGAAACTTTTTTTGGCATATTGACAGATGGTCAAATTGTCTGCATCACTGGGACGAAGCGCAATTAAAATATCAGCATCCTCAATATCTGCTTCCTCTAAGATGTAACGTTTACAAGGATTACCGGTGATGATGGGAATGTTATATTTCTCAGATAAATAAGCACAATAGCTTTCTTCATCATTGATGACGATAACTTCATGTTGCTTTTCTAAAAGTGAACCAATCAGGAAGTCTGCTTTATTGCGACCTCCGGCTACTACGATTTTCATTTATGCATACATCTCCTTTAATTGAATATGACTGATTCTGATAAATTCTTGCATACTTAATTTTGCCGGATAAATTGCCTGAATATTTGTATCCTTTAACAATTCTTCCTTATCCGGATCATTTAAGCGAATATATACCTGTTGGATATGGAAGATCATGTTGGCAATCTGAGCAATCATACAGTTGACATTATCACTATCAGTAGCAACAACGACGATATCTGCGTTAGCTATGCCACAGCTTTGCAGCATGTCAAGATCACTGGCATCGCCGATAACCTGAAAGCCGCTAAACGTTTCTCTTAAACGGCGAAATGCTTTTTCATCTTTATCAATCACGGTTACATCAAAGCCTTCTTGACTTAAGCTGGAAGCCATACAAGAGCCTAAACGGCCACAGCCGGCAATCAGAATGGATGTGTGTCCATGGTGTTTTATAAATTTCATATACAATACCTTCACTTTCTTTGCCATCATCTTAGCAGATGGGATATAAAGATGGCATGAAGTTCTTATAAAGGATGTTAAGAAAACATAAAGATGCTATAAAGCGAAAAGGGCAAAGGAAAAAGCTGCTTTTATAGGAAAGAAACAGCTGTCGAAACTTAGGATGTAAGTGTTTATTGTATATGGGATGATGCATCTTTTATAAAGGCTTCATTTAGTTTTGAAGTACAGATGTTTTAGCTATTTATATCAATTGACAATTTATTTTGACAATGTTAATATAGAGATGGTGATAAGATGAAAGATGAACAGGGATTTTTAGGTTTTCATTGTCCACGATGGCGAGAGCTGCCGGATATGGATTTATATATGGATCAAGTCGTAACCCTTTTAAACTCCTCCTTGCAGCTGTTTACCCAGCCACATCAAGGGAAACCCATTACAAGTACGATGATCAATAACTATGTCAAACATGGCATTGTCAATGCACCAATAAAAAAGCGTTATATGAAACGCCATGTAGCTTATTTATTTGTTGTATGTATCTTAAAGACAGTGTATTCCATGGAGGAAATCAGTAATCTGATCAGTGTACAGGTTGAAAAATATCCACAGGATCAAGCATACGATTATTTTTGCGCTGAATTAGAATGCTGTCTGACCTGTATTTTTTCGCATAAAAAGGTGCGGCATATTCCAAGTGATGATGAAGGAAGTGCTATCGTAGATTTGATTCGCAATACGATACAATCCATAGCGTATACGGCTTATGTCAGAGAAACGCTGCAGGAACGTTTACTAAAAGTGAATGAACATCCTGTCGATGATAAATAAAGTGTGATAACCAGAGCAATCTTTCTGTATAAGAGAGATGATGGGGAAACACTTTTTTTGTGTTTTCCATTGTGAATTCTTCATATACTGTACTAGCAAGAAGGGGGAATTACGATGAGCTATCTATTCCTGATATGTATAGGAGCAATTGTCATTCTATGCGCCTATGTACAGTATCTTTGGGCGAAGCAACGCAAACGTTATTTATTTTTATTGCCATTACTATTCATTCTTTTAACATTTATCTTTGGTTTTATTTCTTTATTATTTGCCTTCGTACTCATCTTTATTGCACAATTGGCAAGTAAGGAGCCTATTCGTCCATCACATAAACACGGTGGTTGTTGAGAGCAAGAATATAATGCTGTGATGCCATCCATACATGGTTTAAATAATCTCTGGTACGAATCGATAAGAAGTCATGGAAAAGCTGCACTTCATAACCGCAGCCTTTTTGTTTTGCGCCTGTTTCAACATGTTGAAACGCCGGAACATCAATGAAAAAACAATGAGCATACGTTTTTTCACATAATGCTGCATCGTTATGCAAATGCCCACTGAAATAACAAATGTTGGGATACTTGTGTAAGATCATTTTTAACTCTTCTTTTTGTTTTTGACTGTCGCTGTTTACGTAAAGGTCTGAAAGAGGATGATGACAAAAGAGTAAAATGGGTTTTGTTGGGTCATCCTGTTTTAGTTTTTGCCTTAACCATGTTAATTGATCTTGAAATAAGATACCATGCTGCTTTGTGGCAAGTTGGGGATTTAAAACATAGATATGAATCCCATTCCAATATTCATCATAATACACATGTTTATGATGGCGTAGAATCATAGAACGATATAAAGGATGAATATGAATACCGCGGTGTTGTATATTGTAAATATCATGATTACCCAAAGCAATCACATATTGAAAAGGAAATTCCTGTAGCTGTGAAAGGACATTTTTCCACTGAAAAGCATAACCGTTATTTGTAAAATCACCGACGATGGCAACATGTTTCACATCACGCTGCCAAATATCTTCCAATGCCGTTTCTAAATGCAGGTTGCGCCATGGTAAAGTGATATGTAAATCTGCCAAAACATCAAACGTCAGTAAACTAGATTCATTTTGTATACGGTTTTGATACAAAACTTGTGCTTGCTTCATAAGGCATCCTCCTTTTTTCCTAGTGTGGTTGTATTCAAGAGGATTATGAATACTTTATGAAGTTAGATGGTGAAATGAACGCTACAAGTAGGAATTAATTTGTGAACTTGTAAGTAAATTGGTAAGATCATAAAACAAAAAAATATTGTATATATATGAGAATACTTTATGCTAAAATAGAAAACGAAAGAGAAAGGTGATCACTTTATGGATTATGCAAAAGAATCTTTACGCCTGCATGCACAATGGCAGGGTAAGCTAGATATTCAGCCGAAAATGCAAATAACAAATCGTGATGATTTGTCACTAGCCTATACGCCCGGTGTTGCAGCACCTTGTTTGGAAATTCAAAAAGATCCACAGAAAAGCTATACCTTAACCGGTAGAGGAAATACAGTAGCAGTTATTACCGATGGAACTGCTGTGCTTGGCTTAGGTGATATTGGTCCGGAAGCCGGTATGCCGGTCATGGAAGGTAAGTGTGTCTTATTTAAAGAATTTGGCGGAGTAAATGCGATACCGTTATGTATCCGCAGTAAAGATACTGAGGAAATTGTAAATACAATTGCTTTATTAGCAGGTAGCTTTGGCGGTATTAACCTAGAAGATATCGCTGCACCGCGTTGTTTTGAAATAGAGAAACGTTTGAAGGAAGTGTGTGATATTCCCGTCTTTCATGATGATCAGCATGGTACAGCCATTGTTGTGGCCAGCGCACTGTTAAATGCGTTAAAGGTTGTAAACAAGCCTATGGGCAGTGTACGTATCGTTATCAATGGTGCCGGTAGTGCCGGTTGTGCCATTGCGAAACTATTGTTAGATATGCACTTTGGTGAAGTGTTATTGGTAGATAAAGCAGGTATTTTAAACATCCATAGCACATTAACCAGCGGCCAGCAGAGAATCTTGGATATCACAAAGTGTGAGCGACAGGGAACACTAGCAGATGCTATGAAAGATGCCGATGTTTTTATTGGGGTAAGTGCGCCACATATCGTTTCCCAGGAAATGGTGCGTTCTATGAAAGCAGGGGCTGTTGTTTTCCCTATGGCGAATCCAGTTCCTGAAATCATGCCTGATGAAGCTTTGGCAGCAGGGGCAGCTGTGGTAGGTACCGGTCGCAGTGATTTTCCAAATCAGATCAACAATGTATTGGCATTCCCAGGAATCTTTAAAGGAGCTTTAGCTGTACAGGCGAGTGATATTAATGAAGAGATGAAGATAGCTGCTGCTTATGGCATAGCCTCCCTGATTCAGGAAGAAGAATTAAATAAGGAGTATATCATTCCTAGTGCCTTGGATAAACGTGTGGCTGATGCTGTAGCCGAAGCAGTAATGCAGGCGGCACGTGAAAGCGGAGTAGCCCGTAAATAAATATAGGTGACACAAATAAGCATAAAATGCTATTTATAGGATATGGATGCTTAAGCACAAGAAAACCGATTTGCCAGACACAGTTTATGTAACTGTAATAAGCAAACCGGTTTTTTGATAATGCAGCGATTTACATGGTATTGCAGTTTCAAATGAGTGCTAAAGTGCTAATAGCTATTGTATATGAGGATAACGCAAATCAGTCATGCCTCGAACATTAGCATTTTTTCTAGAATAGCTATTGCATATGAGGATAACGCAAAGACAATTAGATAAACTGCTACAAATGATGATAAAGGATAAAAGGCCAATGATAAAAACTGTGTTATACTTATAAATAATATGTTTTTTAAGAAGGGAATCGGTGATATAGAAAATGAAACGAAACATCTTAGATGCGCATATGCATCTGCCTTATGATTGTAAGTCTTTTGCGGATAAAAGAAGTACTCTATTAAAAGAAATGCAAACCAATCAGATTACGAAAGGTATCGTTATCAGCGATTCTTCTTTAGAAAGCACGATCGGCTCCTTACAGGAATGTGTAGAATTGTTTGCCCATGATGAACATATTGCGATTGTTGGAGGCATTAGTCCTTTCTTTACCTATGAAAAACAACTAAGACTCTTAGAAAAATATTTACAGGAGAAACGTGTCGTTGGCATAAAATTATTTTGCGGACATGAGCAGTTTTATCTGTATGATGAACGATTATTACCGGTTTATGATTTAGCAAGAACTTATCAAGTACCTATCCTTTATCACAGTGAAGGACATACCTCACCTTACGCCAGCTTAGCCAGTACACAAATGGCAGTAAAACAGCATCCTGACATCACCTTTGTTTGCTGTCATTGCCATTATCCGGATGTAGCGGATTGTTTTGCGGCTTATGAAGATACAACAAATATGATCTTTGATATGTCTAGCTTAGCTGATCAATGGATCTACTTGCCAAGCATGAAGAAAGAAATAGAAAAATTTTTATACAAGCATCCTAATCGTATCATGTTTGGTTCTGATTATGCAGGATGCAATCAATTGGATCATTTACAATTTGCGTTATCTCTTGCCATGGATGAACAAACCAAAAACAAGCTGTTGTATGAAACAGCTTGTAAGGTATATAAAATATAAGAATGTAGGATTGCATGCTAGATGCAAAGTCAGCTACTTTACCATCTTTTTAGCGTCTACGTAACGATCAAACTGCTCTTCATCAAGATAGCCTAAATGCAGGCAGGCTGCTTTTAAGGTCAAATTGTTTTCATAAGCATAACGGGCGGTTTTGGCAGCTTTCTCATAGCCGATATAAGGATTTAAGGCAGTTACGAGCATCAAGGATTGTTGTAGGTACGCTTCCATCTTTTCCTGATTTGGCTGTAAACCTGCTACACAATGAATACGGAAGGAACGTAAAGCATCACACATCAGTGTACAAGATTGCAAGAAATTATAGATGATGACCGGCATAAAAACATTCAACTCGAAATTACCTTGACTTGCCGCAAAGCCAATCGTCGCATCATTGCCCATGACCTGAACAGCACACATGGTCATCGCTTCACATTGGGTAGGATTTACTTTTCCCGGCATAATGCTGGAGCCCGGCTCATTTTCAGGAATGCGGATTTCACCCAAGCCACAGCGCGGTCCACTTGCCAACCAACGGATATCGTTGGCTATTTTCATACAATTAGCAGCCAATGCTTTGATAGCACCATGAGCAAAAACTAAGTCATCTTTTGCCGTTAGGGCATGAAATTTATTGGGATCGGCAATAAACGACATAGCCAGCTGCTGTGAAAGCTGGGCACTGACATCTTCATCGAAATGTTCAGGAGCGTTTAGTCCTGTACCTACCGCTGTACCTCCGATGGCAAGCTTACCTAAGGAGTCAATTGCTTTTTGCAACATATCCACATTGTTTTCCAGCATTCCACGCCATCCACTGATTTCATCACTGAAACGTAAAGGGGTAGCATCCTGCAAATGGGTGCGTCCTATTTTTATAATATCATGATACTCTTTTTCTAGTTGTTTCATACAAAGGATCATTTCGTTGATTTCTGGAAGCACCTCTTTTTGTAATACGGTTACTGCCGCAATATGCATGGCACTGGGGAAGGTGTCATTAGAACTTTGTGATTGATTCACATCATCATTGGGATGCAGTAGTTTTTTACCAGCTAAATGATTCCCACGATTTGCAATTACTTCATTCACATTCATATTGCTCTGGGTGCCGCTGCCGGTTTGCCAAACGGATAAAGGAAAGTGTTCATCCAGTTTACCGGTTAGGATCTCATCACAGACACGTAAGATCATTTCGGCTTTCTCTTCATTTAAAGTGCCATTTTTTAAGTTAACTTTTGCGGCTGCCATTTTTAAATGGGCAAATGCATAAATTACGGCAAATGGCATTTTTTCATCGCTGATCTTGAAATTCTGATAACTGCGCTGGGTCTGCGCACCCCAATAGCGATCAGTAGGTACCTCTATTTCACCCATGGAGTCATGTTCTACTCGTGTATTCATAAGGATCTTCCTTTCTTTTTGCGTTCTCATTTTAACAGATGTCAGATAAAAAGAAAAGATACCACATACGGTATCTACACTAATGAGAAGGAAAAGAAATAAACTAACACGCTGCATAAGACAACAACAATGCCACCGATGCTGCAGCCCACAATACCGGTAACTAAACCGGCAACGGCTCTGCCGCTATGTAAGGAGCGATTGCTTAATACAATGGCGATAATACCACAAATGACGGCGATGACCCCTGTTAAGATCCCTGCTACCATCCAAAAAAATGGAAGGATCATTGCTATGACACTGATGGAGGTTGCTACAATACCCACACTCATTGATGCGATGGCTTTTCCTTTTGGTTGCATAGATAAAACCTCCTTTTATACGGTATATTTTAAGATTGACAGGAAGATAAGTCAAGATTTACTTTCAACTAACGATTTTGTAAGACTATTGTAAGCATATTCGATGGTCTTTTTATCGTTCCTTCTTTATACTGATAGCAAGAAAGGAACGTGATAATATGAAAAAACTAAGTGCTGTATTAGGGGTGGGGATTGTTACGTGGCTATTATTTCACAAACACCAAAAAAGACTTTAAGCCTATACAATTATGAAAAAAGCCGTAATCGGCTTTTTATCATTTACTCAGCAATTTGGTAATCATCATCTAATACTTTGATCTGGCTGTCACCAACAATAAAGTAATGTGGATAATGATACAATAAATTCTTATTTACAAAAGAGATACTGCCTAGCAATACATCTACTTCTTCAATAGAAGTGCGGCGCATTAAATCAGTGATATAGTTAAAGTCTGTCTTCATCGTTTTATAATGTTCATCCGCAAAGCTATAAATATCTTTCTCAGGAATGAAGTGGGTAGCACGGCTTAATGGTTTTACGATATTGCGTGCATACGCTGGAGCACTTATTTCATAACCATTCATGCTTAATGGTGTTCCATATTCTACAATAGCCTTAATGATACGCGCATTATCCACAACTTTACCAAAAGAATCATCTTTTACATTAATGACAAATTTACGTCCTTCCGCAAATTGACGGATATGATATTCGTTTTGGAAAAACAGATACATGTGATGATTTAAAACGGTTGCCATCTCTTCCTTTACAGGTTCATAACCTACCCATCCGCCAAAATCATTCACATCAGCGATCTCAATTCCATACATAACTTGTTTCATAAGAGTTCCTCCTGTTTTATTCTCTATACCATTATACCTCTTTTATGTTCTTTTTTTCACTAATTCATAAATTTTTTCAAACTATCAATATCAATTGTAAAAAATATCAGAAATTATAGTATAATAATAAAAAGGGATATACCGTAAGTGGTGTACTTAAGGGGTAATGATATGGAAAAGAAACAACGCTATTGTCCAAGCTGCGGAGCAAAGACAAATGATGCGGTTTGTGAGATCTGCGGCAGACACACAAAGCCAATCAGTGAACGTTATCATGAAAAGAATCTTTATATCGTAGAGGATGATATAGCATCAAATGAAGAACGTCAATATAGAAATGAGCAGAAGGAAAAAGAAAAAAAGACAATTGAAAATGCGGCTTCCTATGAGCGGCAAGCACAGCATCCAAACTATGAGTATAAAGAATTTAAACATCCAGAATTTGAAAAGCCGAAATTTGAACACCCCAGAATGAAGTTTGAAAGGGGAAAACGGCAGCGCCAAGCTCATATTTATAAAGAAGATAAGCGCCAAGGGCCATCAACTATATTGAAAAATGCTATGGGGATCATCATTTTCGTCCTATTGCTTATTGCTTTCATTGCTTATAACGTCTTTGCATCATCGTCGCATGAGTTTGAAGATTATAATAATGACAGTGCCTATACAGAATTAAGCAATGATGCATTGGTGAACGATCATCCGGTTACGAAAATTGATTGTAGCGTTGAAAAAGGTAAGGTCATCCTTACGAATCCAAGCGATTATGTCATCAACGGTTTTTTGAATGATAAGGCGATAACTCATGTGATTGTGTTTCCGCAACAACAATTGCGCATGGAACTGCAGGATGTAGCGGGGGCATGTCCTTTTGATGGAACAGAGGAAAGCAGTCTGCTAATTGATAAACCGGAAATATCCTATCGTTACGAAACACGAATTACGAAAGATAATGTTCGTACGAGTAAACTGTATGTGCATGATGCTTTAAGTGATGAGGAACTAGAAAGTATTTGCCATTATTTATTGAGTTATGGTATATATCAACAGTTATCTGATGAAGAAAGAATTTCGTTTTATGTTGAAAAAGAGCCTAAAAAGCTGTTAAAGAATGTCAAAATGAATTATTCCGATGAAACATTCACGTATGTGAGTGAGGATAACGGGACCATCACAGTTTCATCATAATCGTAAATATCGAGGGAAAGGACTTCCTAAATCATAAAGTTAGTGGTAATATAATATAGAAAAAAAGGAGTATATGTTATGAAAAATGCAATTCGTTTGAGTGAAGAAATCTCTAAAAATGTGACGACTCGAAAATTTGTGACGACGAAGATTGAATATTTCTGTGAATCAGAAGATGATACGAAAACATTGACGGATAATATTACGCGTGTTCTTACCAAAAATTTAGGAGATACCAATCTGGCTAAAATCACTTATGAATATTATCCAAGTGAGAAGAAAGTCGAAGTTGAAATTATTGAACATATGTAAAAAAATGGAGTGTATTTTTTAAGAAATACATTCCATCTTTTATTTTGTGTTTTTAGCGTGCTAGGGCTTCTTCAATTTCAACGACATACATCGTATGGTAGTCTTTTAATGGATAGTTTTTCTCAATTAAGGAGCTATCCAAGAAGCACGCTTCGCTTAATTCTTGTGCATACAGCTTACGGCATACCAGTACCGTATTCGCTTCTTCAAAGTAAGGAACATCATGGTGATGAGCAATATGGAAACCGGCTTTTGTGATCTTATCTTCATCTTTTCCCGAAACAGTACCGCAATAACTTAATTGCTTGCGATACTCTTCATCATAAAAGGATAATGTCAATCGCTCACTTCCATCGATAAATTCCTTCGTATAGCGTTGCGGACGGATAAAGATATAAGCGACTTTTTTGTTCCATAAAATTCCCATACCACCCCAGGAAGCGGTCATGGTGTTGACACGTCCATCCTTTTCTGCTGTTACCAGCATCCACTCTTTGCCAATCATGGTAAAGACATCTCCATGCAGTTTTTCTGGCTCTATGATTTGTAAAGCGTTCATAATAAACACTCCTTTCTGTTATGATGCTATTATAGTTTATGCAGAAAGCATTTGGCAAGTAGCATGAAAATATGAATTTATTGTGTATTTTTAAAACTTAAGATAAGATATAGAAAAGTGGAGGTAGTTACTCATGAAAATTACGTATTTACATCACAGTGCCTTTCTTATTGAATTAAAACATCATCTGCTATTGTTTGATTGGGTCAATACGCCACTTTGTGAACTACCGAAAGATAAGCCACTATATGTCTTTGTCTCTCATCATCATGAAGATCATTTCCATGAAGCGATTTTCACATTAGCCAAAATTCATCCAGATGTACATTATCTGATCAGTGATGATGTTCCTTGTAAGGATCGTAAGGACGTTTTGGTATGCGCTTGTGACCAGATATATGAAGTGGATGATTTGCAAGTAAAAACGATTGCATCCACAGATGAAGGGGTTGCTTTCCTTGTGATGTGTGAACAAAATATCATCTATCATGCAGGAGATTTAAATTGGTGGGATTGGGGCGAGGAAGACAGTGAAGAAGAGGCTCAACAAATGGAAACAGCATATCGTAAAGCAATGAAAAAACTTAGTCGTTACCAGATGGATGTGGCATTTTTACCAGTTGATCCACGTCTTATTAAAGGGTTTTATAAAGGTGTCAGCTGTTTTATGCAGTATAGTGATGCAAAGCATATCATCCCGATGCATATGTGGGATCAATATGATATAGTAGAGAAATTATGTAAAAGAGATGAAGTAAAAGCATATGCAAAGCGTATCCAAAAGATTAGAAAAGATATGGAAACGTTTACAATATAACGGAATCCGGTAGCCATTTTTATGAAAATATGATATATTTGAAAGTACGAAGAGGAAAGATAAAGGGTGATAAAGATGATGGATGAAAAGCAAATAGTAAAACATGCGCTAGATGATTATCAGAGAATTACCGGACTGCGCTCTTATATCGTTGAGGATAATACGGTGATTCAGAGTGCATCAGAGAAAAATTATTTTTGTAAATGTCTTAAGATTTCAAGCAAGGCATTGGAAAAGTGTGAAGAATGTACAAAGGAAACGTATGAAAATGCACGCCAGATTGATAAGGAATGTATTTATTCTTGTCATGCTGGTTTGATTAAATGGGCGGTTCCTGTTAATTATAAGGAGTATCATTGTGTGATTGTATCGGAAGGCATCTTAGCACAAAAACAAAAAGAAGAGGCGGATCGCTGGGCAAATTATCTCAGCAGTGAATATAAACTTGATGAAGGTATGTTGTTGCATAATTTTAAGGTTATTAAAACAATGGATGAGTCAGAAATGAATGCCTCTATTCAATTATTAAAGGATCTTTTGAACTATCATTTCACATTTGCAAAAGGAATGTAAGATAAATAAGTATATAACCGTAACAGTATAGAAAATGCCGTATCATTTCTATTGATGTTACGGTTTTTACTTGGAAACAGATATGAAAAATCATAACATACACATATTTGGTAAGAAAAAGGAAGGTTTTGGGCGTTTTAATGTTATCTTTAGCTTACTTACGCTATACTATATGTAATAAAGTGAGGTGTTATGATGGAAATTACAAATCCATATCTGTTAGCGGCACTGGGAACTGGTTTTACCTTTCTTATGACAACTTTGGGTGCGGCAATGGTTTTTTTCTTTCGTAAAGATATAAAAGCAAATGTACAATCAATTTTTCTTGGGTTTGCGGCAGGTGTCATGATAGCCGCAAGTGTTTGGAGCTTATTAATCCCTGCCATGGAACAAGCAGAAGAATTAGGGATGATTCCTTGGCTTCCAGCAGCTGGAGGTTTTATCCTAGGTGGTATTTTTCTGTTTGGCTTAGATCATGCTTTACCTCATCTACATCCAGGCAGTGAGAAACCGGAAGGTCCAACATCTTCACTAAAGCGAACAACCTTGCTGGTATTTGCCGTAACATTGCACAATATACCAGAGGGCATGGCAGTAGGACTAGCATTTGCCATGTCTTTACAAACTGGGGCATCGGTAACATTAGCGGCAGCCATTTCCTTAGCTCTTGGCATAGGTTTGCAAAACTTTCCGGAAGGTGCGGCTATTTCGCTTCCCTTAAAGAAAGAAGGATGTTCAAATGGCAAAGCATTCCTATATGGTTCCTTAAGCGGTATCGTAGAGCCCATAGCAGGAATTGCGACCGTCGCCATTGTGCAGGGTGCGACATTGGTCATGCCATGGCTGTTATCATTTGCGGCAGGTGCCATGTTGTATGTTGTGGTAGAGGAACTAATACCACAGGCGCATTTAGGAGAACATACCCATGCGGGAACAGCTGGCGTGATGTTTGGTTTCCTTCTGATGATGGTCATGGATGTAGCTTTAGGTTAGAAATAAATAGGGTGAAAAAAGTACAGAATGAAAAAATCTGTACTTTTTTCATTTCTCAGCCAAAAATAGATAAATTTGTGTTAAAATAAGAATAATGATAACACTTACATATGCGAAGGGAGAAGAGCTATGATAAAGAAACTGCAGGATCTGCAACAACATATCCAACAGGAAAAACGTAAATATAACCATTTAAGCGCAACCAGAATGTATGAGCTGATTCAAGCTTATGTAAAAGCGCAGATGCAATCGGCACCAATACACCAAAGTGAGCGTAAGCTCTACTATATTTCAGCAGAATTTCTGTTAGGAAAGATGCTTACAAGCAATTTAGTTAATTTAGGTTTATTAGATGAAATGCAAGAATTGGTGCAGAAAGAAGGATTTGCATGGTCGCAGATTCAAGATGAGGAAATGGAACCATCCTTAGGGAACGGAGGTTTAGGCCGATTGGCTGCTTGTTTCCTTGACTCAATTGCATCCTTACAGCGCAATGGAGACGGTATCGGCTTATATTATCATTTTGGATTATTTGAACAGAAATTTGAAAACAATAAACAAGTAGAATTACCAAATCGCTGGATCGGTAAAACTTCCTGGTTTACGAAAAAAGAAGTCAATTATCGCGTTCCCTATAAAAACGGCTGGCTGAAACCAATCTTATATGATATGGAAGTCATCGGTGAGCATGGCACTCGCAACACCTTGCATCTATTTGATGTAGAAAGTGTTGATGAATCAATTGTTCACGATGGTATCCAATTTGATAAAACAGCCATTGAAAAAAATCTAACGTTATTCTTATATCCGGATGACAGTGATGAAGCAGGCCGAAAGTTACGGATTTATCAACAATACTTTATGGTATCCTGTGCTGCCCAGATGATTTTAGAAGAAGCTTTACAACACCAATGGGATCTGCGCCATCTGCATGAACATGTCATCATTCAAATCAATGATACCCATCCGACAATGGTAATCTTAGAACTTATTCGTCTTTTGCAAAAGAGAGGTCTATTGCTTGCTGAAGCTATTGAAGTCGTCTCCGGTATGTGTGCATATACAAATCATACGATCTTAGCCGAAGCATTAGAAACCTGGCCTTATGCTTACTTGCAAGACGTTGTACCACAATTAATGAATATTATAGAAACACTGGATGTGATGATGAAAGAACGCAGTAAAAAAGCAAGTACTGCTATTATAGATGCAAACCGCAATGTGCATATGGCCAATATTGACATTCATATCGGTAAAAGTGTCAATGGTGTTGCGGCCATTCATACTGATATATTAAAACAAAGCGAATTGAAAGATTTCTATGCCTTATATCCTACGAAATTTAACAATAAGACGAATGGTATTACCTTTCGACGCTGGTTAAGTGGATGTAATACGCAACTACATCATTATTTATGTGATTTGTTGAAAAAAGATCCATCTTCCCATCCTGAAATATTAAAAGAATTGGTAAAGTATGCGCATGATGAAACCGTAATTGCAGATATTATGGCAATTAAACAGGAAAAGAAAATGGAATGGATTGCGCATATGAAAAAGAAACAGCAAATAACCTTAAACCCTTATGCTGTTTTTGATACACAGGTCAAACGTTTGCATGAATATAAGCGCCAGCAAATGAATGCGTTATATATTATTCATAAGCTTTTGCAAATTCGTGACAACGAACTGCCGCCACGTCCGATCAACATAATTTTCGGAGCGAAAGCAGCTTGCGCCTATACAATTGCCAAGGACATCATACATGCTTTATTATGTTTGCAAGAACTTATCGCAAAGGATGAAAAGGTATCTCCATATCTGCAATTGTGTTTTATTGAAAACTATAATGTCAGTGAAGCTGAATTTATCATCCCAGCCAGTGATATTTCTGAACAGATTTCACTTGCATCGAAAGAAGCCAGTGGTACCGGTAATATGAAATTCATGTTAAATGGCGCTGTGACATTGGGCACAAATGATGGTGCGAATGTGGAAATAGCGGACTTGGTAGGTCAAGAGAATATCTATACCTTTGGCAAAGATAGCGATACTGTAATCGCTCATTATGCAAACCAAGATTATGTGGCAAAGGATATTTATGAAGGAAGTGAACATGTAAAAACGTTGGTTGACTTCCTTATCAGTGATGAAATGCTACGTGTTGGAGATCCGGTCAGTCTAACACGGTTGCATCATGAATTAATTCATAAGGACTGGTTCATGACATTGTTAGATGTAGAAGAGTATATAGTATGTAAAGAAAAGATGTTGCAAGATTATGAAAAGCAAACGGACTGGGGCAGAAAAATGCTGATGAATATCGCTATGAGCGGTTTCTTCTCTAGTGATCGAACGATTCAAGAGTATGACAGGGATATCTGGAAATTGTCTTAGAGGAGGGGTCACATGGAACGGACTACAGGAATCTTACTACCGATTTTTTCACTGCCGTCAAATCAGGGTATCGGTGATTTTGGCAAGCATACGTATCGCTTGATTGATGCAATCGCAAAGCAGCATATTCATATTTGGCAGATATTGCCATTGAATCCTGTCGGATATGGGAATTCACCATATCAGCCGTATTCTTCCTTTGCCGGAGATGAGCTATACATCAGTATAGATACATTAGCTGATTATGGGCTTTTAAAACAAAGCTCTATTCGTAACTATAATAAATTTAGTGAACGTGTAGATTATGAAGGCGTGCGCAAATTCAAAGAGCCTTATTTAAGAAAGGCATTTAAAACGTTTCAAAAAAATTTTCATGAGTTTGAACAGGAGTATCAACTGTTTACGTCACAATCAGAATGGCTGTATCCATATGCGGTCTTTATTACCTTAAAGAAACAAAATGATGATAAGCCTTGGCAACAATGGCCTAAGGAGCAACGGGAGTGGATCATTGATCGCCACTACTCTTTACAAAGCCTTGAAAATGAAATCCGTTATGAGGAGTTTCTACAATTTATCTTTTATAAACAATGGGCAGGCATAAAAGAATATGCGAATGCCAAAGGTGTTAAGATTATGGGTGATATGCCATTCTATGTCGGTTTAGACAGTGCCGATGTGTGGCAACGTCAAGAAGAATTCTTATTGGATGCAGATGGTTATCCAACTTTTATCGCCGGAGTACCACCTGACTATTTCAGTGAGGATGGTCAACGTTGGGGAAATCCAATTTATCATTGGAAACAGATGAAAAAGCAGCATTATGATTTCTGGATGAAGCGTTTAGCATGGAGTGCTGCCAACTTTGATATCACCCGTATCGATCATTTTCGGGCATTTGATACGTATTGGAAGATTCCGGTGGAATGTCCTACGGCACAGGTTGGAGAATGGATAAGCGGACCGGCTTATGACTTCTTTGATGAAGTATATCGTCAGATGCCTGATATTCAAATCGTCGCTGAAGATTTGGGTGATTTGCGCAAGCAGGTGCATAAGCTGCGAGATCATTATCACTTATTAGGAATGAATGTTGCTGAATTTGAATTGGTTCCAAAGCAATTAAAGAAAAAACGCAGAGAGCATGTGATTTTATATACCGGCACTCATGATAATGATACGCTGGAAGGTTTTTATCAAGATTTACCGCAAAACCGTAAAATTGCACTGCGTAGATATTTTCACAACTGTGGCTATGAAAACCGTAATTTCCACGAACTGGTTATTCGCTATTGCCTAAACAGTGCGGCAGAAGTTGTCATCTTACCAGTACAGGATATTCTGGGATTGAAAAAAGAAGGCAGGATCAATACACCGGGGACAATAGGTTCACCTAATTGGGAATGGAAACTGAAGAACTTAAAAACCTTTTATGAATTGTTACCAAAGCTTGGTGATTGGATCAGGGAAACCGGCAGAGATCATTAAGTAATGATGCTAAATCATCATTTCATGAGGAACGGAAAAATTTCTTATTCAGAATCGTCATATATAAAAAGGCAAATTAGTTTGCCTTTTTATATTCCTTCCCATGCTATAATTCTAAGTTTTGTGACACAAAGCAAAAAGCTGATATAGTAATTTATTTATAGTGAAAATCAAAAACTGCACATATCGTCATGTGCAGTTTTTATATAGCGATTAATTAAAGTTGGAAAATGGATCCATCCCATTTTGTTGATCGGATTGTTGCGATTTTTCATTATTGGAAGTGGTTGTTGATGCGTCAGCTTCACCAAGTGTCACCTTGATGGTCTTCGTTTCATTATTTCTAAGTATATTCATTGTCATGGTTTCTCCGGCTTTATGACTATTTACGGCAGTTTTTACATCCGCAATATCGCTAACCTTCTTACCGTCTACCTTTAAAATCTGATCACCGACTTCTAAACCTGCTTTGTCTGCGGCTTTACCACTTTCCACTTTAGCGATGTAAACAGCAGACATGCTTTCACCATAAGGATTTGTTGCGGTTGAAAGGGTAACTCCTAAAGAAGCACGGCCTTTTACATACCCATTTTCAATCAGATTTTCAATGACATCTTTCGCTCGGTCAATCGGAATAGCAAAACCAAGACCCTCAATATTGTTGCCACTGGATTTGGCATTAACAATACCTATCAGTTCACCTCGATCATTAAACAAACCACCGCCGGAATTACCTGGATTGATAGCAGCATTCGTTTGTAATAAATGCATTTTCTGATTATCAACGGTAATTTCACGATCTAAAGCAGAGATGATACCAGAAGTTACGGTTCCACCTAATTCACCTAATGGATTTCCGATAGCAACCGCCGTATCACCAACTTCCAACTTGCTGGATTTTCCCATTACAGCAGGAGAAAGATTGCTGGCTTCGATTTTAATGACAGCTAAATCGGTGGATGCATCGGTCCCAATCAATTTAGCATTATAAGATTTTCCATCTTTTGTTGTCACAGTGACTTTATCAGCACCATCAATGACATGGTTGTTCGTGACAATATAGCCATCTTTGGTTAAGATAACACCACTACCGGCTCCAGATGATACTGCTTGAGGAAAGAAACTATTCGTGGACACCGATTCGGTTTTAATTTCAACGACGCTGTTTGCGGCAGCTTCGGTGATTTGTTTAATGCTCATCGTGTCACCATTGGCTGCTGTTGTTGTAGTTTTTGTGGTGTTGGCAGATTGATACATGATGACACCGCCATTACCATTGATATGATTGGCAGCTAAAGTACCGCCAAATCCACCGGCTAAAGCCAACAGGAAACAACCTGACATCATAACACCGCTTTTATGCTTTTTTATGAAAGGCACTTTTGGCTGCTTTCCATTGTCAGTCAGTGCTTCTTCAGTCGAAGTGGTTTCTTCTTGTTTTACATCTTCTTCTAACGTCGTTTCTTCTTTTACTGGCTCTTTTTGAGTACTTGTTTCTTCCTCAGTGTCAGTGACTGTTTCATTTACTACAGTCTCATCATACTTGTTTTCATCTTTGTTATTCATGTTTTCGACATTACTGTTTTCATTTTCGTTCATATACTGCTCCTCCTTTAAGTATGTTTTCTTTACGCCTTTTAGTATACAGATAGATTATCTCAAAAAAATTTTATAAATATGTGAAAATCAGATGAATTTTTTTCAAAGTTGGATGGAAATATGTGAAAAACGGGATAAAATCACGAAAAAAATGCCAAAAAGTAAAGGATTCCCCTTTTCTTACTTAAATACGACATTTAACTATGCTATAATAACAATGGAATGTGTATCATACATATTCGTTCGTAAACGTCGGTATACTTTCGTATTTATATATAAAAAGAAAATGTGGGAGGGAATTACACATGGCAAACACCAGTAAAAAGAAAATGACAGCAACAGCAAAGAAAAGTGCTGCAGCAAAAGCTGAAACTGTTAAAAAAGAAACAAAGAGCGAAGAAGTTAAAAGTATTGCCGTAAAACCAGAGGCTAAAAAACTTACGACTGCAAAAGAACCTAAAAAGATCACAGCTGCAAAAGAACCAGAAAAAATTACGGTAGCAAAGGAACCAGAAAAACTAACTGTGAAAGAAGAACCTAAGAAAACCGTAAAAAAGGAAACCAAAGCAGAAACAAAGAGTACAAAAGCTGAAACAAAGAGTGCAAAAACGGTGAAAAAGGAAGAAACCAAAACGGTCAAAGCGGCGAAGAAAGAAACGCCTGCTACTAAAAAGAGCGTTAAGGAAGAACCTAAAAAAGAAGAAACACCGGTTAAGAAGAGTACAAAGAAAGCGGAAACGAAAAAAGTAGAAGCGAAAGAAGAAAAAAAATCGGCTGTGAAAAAAACGGAGACAGTTAATGAAAAGAAGCCAGCTGCTAAGAAAGCTGCCAAAAAACCAACAAAGAAGGAAAAAACCGCTGTCTATGAAGTGTTGTCTTTAGAAGAATGCATCCAGCGTATGCAAGCCATGGGTGTACAGCATGTGTATGAAGATTATGCACGTTTCTTGATGGATGAGGCTGACATTAAGAAACTAGAGAAAGATATCATTGAGGGAAATAACTTAAAGAATGCAGACTTTGCTTACGAAAAAGATGGTTATGATACCGACTTAGTGGCTGTAACTTTAGGTAAGGTGGCTGATACTATGGACATTAAAGCAATGGATTATAAAGATATTAAGAAGGATATGAATACAGCGGTTAAGACTACAATCAGTGAAGATGCTGAAGTAAATGCTGCTGAATATCTGAAGGAATTTAAGATTTGTGAAAAATTGCTAATGATTGGTCAGCGCAAGAATATAGGGGATTCAGCGATTGTCAGCGAATTGATTGGTGCAGATGTTGATGCATTTGTTGCACACTTCTTTGATTTGGCATATGCTATATTGCCAGATTGGCAGTATGACGATGTGAAATTTTATGAAGATTTCGCATATGCCGTATTATCTCAATATTATGATTTATTTACAAAATATCAGTTGCGTATTTTGATGGATGTTGCTGATTTATATATCAAGCATGGTGATTTCCAGCACGGTGATGAATGTTATGGTTATATCTTACGAGATAATCAAATCAAAGATTATATCTATTATCGCTTTGCATCTGTTTATGAAGATATTGACTTTAATAAAGCAAAAGCGTTGGCTTATGAGTCTTTACAGTACGTAGATGGACGCTACACATATTATCAGAATATCATGGATATTATTAATAAATAGTTGAGCATAAAGGACTGTTGATCAAAAACAACAGTCTTTTTTATGTACTTATCAAAACTCACATGCCCAAACAGCCGTAACGTGTTTCTCATCCCGCTTATTGAAAAAAGGTAAGTTCACTTGAACTTACCTTATATATTTAACTGGTGACGCGTACGGGATTCGAACCCGTGAGTGCATGCGTGAAAGGCATGTGAGTTAACCGTTTCTCCAACGCGCCATTTAACTGTTGCCACGTAATTATAACAAAATAGGTTTTAAGCGTCAAGAACTTTTTGTAAAAAATTAATATCCGCCAGACTATTTATCAGATGGAGCTTAATACACTTTTTACTTACTTATGGTAATCTTTAAAAATGCGCATTTATTTTAAGAGTATACTAAGGTTTTTACATCAACAATGTTTCTTTCATAAGAGTAGATGGCTTATGATTAATAGCTCTGCATTTTTATATGTTATGCGTTTTTACATATTTAATTAATTAAAATATAATATATATTGAATTATAATACTATACGATGTATAATATTGTGGAAGAAAGGTGATGTATATGACATTTCAGCTTGGATCAGCATTGCTGGATGCTTGTGTTTTAGCGACCTTGCATAAAGAAGACACATATGGATATCGGCTTACCCAGGAAGTAAAAGTAGTGATGAGCGTGAGTGAATCTACACTATATCCGGTTTTGCGTCGATTGATGCGAGATGGGTATTTAGAGACATATGACCAGCAGCATATGGGCAGAAATAGACGATATTATCGTTTAACAGAAACAGGAAGAGTCAAATATGAGGAATATGTAGAGGAATGGAAACAATTTTCCAGTAAAATTACAGACATTTTAGAGGGAGGCGTTTGTGATGAGTAAACAACAATATCTAGAAGAACTTCGGGTTCGTTTAAAGGGATTATCACAAGATGAAATAGAAGATGCATTATCTTATTGTGAAGAATATTTTGATGATGCAGGTGAAGGGAATGAGCAACAGGTCATAGCCGATCTTGGTTCACCTTACAAATTTGCGGCACAGATAAGAGCTGATGCAGAAATACGACGTCATAACACGACATTTGCAAATGACCAAAATACAACCAAGAAATCTTCTCTAAAAAGCATTATTGCAATTATTCTTGGTATCTGTGCATTACCCATCGCATTGCCTTTGCTGTTGGCATTGGTTGCAGTGATATTTGCTCTATTTATAACAATAGGAGCCTTTGCTATCGCCGGTCTTGCATCCGTAGGAGCGATTGCATTTACAGGCTTTCCCTTACTTGTTAATGGATTTTATCATTTAGAAACACCAGGCAATGCATTGATTGCCATTGGCGGAGGTTTGTTATGTATCGGATTGGGAATCTTGCTGCTCTTATTATTTATCTGGTTGATTCGTACTTTGTTGCCGGCATTCATGCGACTTGTAACAAACCTTTATCACAAAGCAAAGGAGGGAAAGCATTATGAAAAAGCATAATGGGATAAAAGTAACTTTAATCATTTCCATAATTTGTGTCATCATCGGTGCTTTCTGCATTGGCATGGGAATTGTGCAAAATGGGGATATTGCCTATTTACGAGTTGATAACCAAACAGCTCCTTGGTGGCCCTTTCATGGTAGCTTTGGTATTCACCTTGAAGAGGTCGCTGAAGACATTTCAAAAACGAAAACATTCTCACAAACTTTTGATGATGTAGACAAGTTAGAATTAAACGTAGCAGCCGTGAACACAACGATACGTGTGGGTGATAACAACAGCTTGCGTTTTTCCAATATTTATGAAAATCAGGTTAGTGTTTCTAGGAGTACAAATACCATGAAAGTAGATGTGAAAAATAAACATTTTCTACATAAAGCACGTTTGGATATCACATTGAAAAAAGAGGACTTATTGAAAAAGTTAGAAATTGATGCTTCCACAGGTCATTTAACGGTTCAAGGTCTGCGTTTAAAAGATCTGATAGTAGATGGTGACGCTACAGAAGTAGAAATGCAAAAGGTACAAGTTTCACGTAAAATGGAACTGTCAGCGCAGGCGGGCAGCATAGATATGAAAGAAATGGTGAGTGAGCACAGCGAATTTGATGTACAGGCAGGAAGTATTGATGTTTCCGGTGATTTACGCGGTAAAACGAAAATTGATTGTCAGGCCGGTAGTGTAAATCTGTACTTACAAGATAAAGAGAATCAGTATGGGTATCAGATAAAAAATGAAGTGGGCTCTGTTGAACTTGGAGAGCAAGACTATAGTGGATTATCGAATGAAATCAGTGTACGTAATGATGCGAAAAATCAACTAGATATTGACTGCCAGGCTGGCAGTGTGGAAATCGCTTTTGATCATGCGTGATATTCAGACACTATGCGAAAGCACAAAGTTGTTTTGGAAGCAAACTTCTGGAAAGCCACTTTCTTTTCCACCATATGATGAAACGGAAAGAAAACATAATGAAGCAAAACTACAGGAACAGCTTAGTCATATGACAGAGGATGTGCAGGAAATTAAAGCATTGCTTCCTGCATTCCTTGATATCTCTTGGATGTCTAAACAAGATCAGCAGCAATTTGAAACTTGCACCCAAAAATTTATTGATGATGCGAAAGCTTTTGATGAAAATCTTCACGCTGAAGAGGTATTTCAGGCACTACGCAATATGTGGATCATTTGGATGTTAGAAGTTGCTTTTCAAAAACCCATACAATATCATCAAGCCATGTTTGGTTATAGTATGCTGTATCCATATTCTGATAATGTGTTAGACGATACCCTTATGGATAAGGAAGAAAAGAAGGCTTTTAATCACTGGTTCATGCGGCGACTGCATCATCATACAGAAGCTTTTGCACATCCGTATGCCAATAAGATGCATCAATTGGTGGAAAAAATAGAACATCAGTATGCACCATCAAGTTATCAAGATGTGTATCAAAGCCTATATTTGATCCAAGAGGGACAGCAACAATCTTTGCGTCAACAGCAAACGATACCTGAGAAGGACGTACTTGAAATTTCCATTTGGAAAGGTGGTACTAGCGTCTTAGCGGATGGTTATTTAATCGATGGGCATTTAAGTGATGTGCAACAGGAGTTTTGTATGCTGTTTGGCTTTACTTTACAGGTAGCAGATGATTTACAAGATGTTGTAGAAGATGATCAGCATCACCATCATACCTTAGCTACTATATGTAATAAGGCAGAACGCAAAGCCTTATTGGAAAAACTATGGGTTTTCCTTGAAAAGGTCGTTTTCACACACATTCAGGATGAGCAAGTTTGCCGCTTTATTATCAAAAATTGCCGCGAAATGATGTTGTTGTCAGTTTTACAAACGGCAGCCTATTTCCCAACTTCCTTTGTCGAAGAGATTAAGGCAGCTATGCCATTATCCTATGAATGTATCAGAGAGCTTAAAAATAAAGTACTTATGAAGATAAAAGAAAAACAGGTTGAAAGGGGATAGAAGTGTATGCGTAAAATCATGATGATATCACTACTTTTGGTACTATTCATAAGCAGTTGTTCCCGTACTAACGAACAAAAATATCTGAAGGATTTTGATTATTTCATCAAAACCATTGAAGAAAATTATCCATTTTTAGAAATGAGTGAACGTTTGTCTAATTTGCAATGGGAGAAGGCAAAAAAAGCAGCACGTGATAAGGTGGAAAGTTGTACATCTATGAATGATTTTGAGAATATTATTGATGGTGTATTGGAAAAATTACACAATGGTCATACACAGCGCATACAAGATACACAATCGCTGATGTATACCATGAAACTATATGAACAAAGTTTTGCGAAACAACCTAGGGATTATCGTTATCAGATGATAAAAAAGTTGAAAACAAAAGCTGTTTATGAACACTATGGCTTTGATGAGAAGCAGTTCTGTGATTATGTTTTACCAAATGCAGCAACGGATGAGAATGTTACGGTAAATGCAAAAGCACTTCTATTAGATGGACAGGTTATGTATATCCGCATTCCTAAAATGTTATCTCTGGAAACGAGTAAAAAAGATGAAGAAATGCTCGCCTCCTTTTTAAAAGCAAATCAATCCGCAAAGGCATTGATCTTGGATATCCGGGGCAATGGTGGAGGGAACTCGCTATATTGGTCTGAAATGTTATTGCCAAAGATCGTGGATAAAACAATCACGGTAACTTCTTATGTCTTCTTGAAAGATGGGGAATATGCCAACATGATTGAAGGAGAACGTATTACGGATATGAAACTTCCAAACATCCGCTTCCCAAAATCAGAATTTTCTCAATTCTCACATGGCATTGTAGGTGATATGAAGGTGGTACCAGCGAAAGATAGCATTCGTTTTAAGAAACCAATCTATCTGTTGATTGATGAAAATGTGTACTCTTCTAGTGAAATGCTGGCTAACTTTCTAAAACAAAGCAAAGCAGCAACGATTGTTGGAGGAGTGAGTGGCGGAGATGGTATTGGAAGTGATCCTGTATTATTTGCATTGCCTAACAGCGGCATAGTGATACGTATGGCTATATGCTTAGGTGTAGATGAAGATGGAAATATCAACGATGAGATCAAGACACAGCCGGATGTGCACGTTAAGTCAACGACCGTTAATGAAGTCAGCACGAAAGAGGATGTTTGTATTCAAACAACCTTGCAGCTTATTGCAGCACATGGTAAATAAGTCATTATGAAATAATCCAGAATTTAAAAAAGCTATCATCTAGAGTATTTGGTAGATGGACAAAGGTTTGTCATAAGAAGTTATTGTATGGCATCTATCTTGCATAATTTAATATGATAAAGTATGAAAAATGATAATGTATAAAAAAAAGTCCGCTTGGACTTTTTTTTACTAGGGTTTAAGATACGTAAAACGAGGTGTTTTCTCACCATCAACTTCAATCTCTTCAACAAACATACGCAATGGTCTTACCCATACCTTACCATCGCCATACAGCTGTCGATAAACCGCGTAAGCTTCTTCATTTTCTGAATGTTTTGCAATATATAATAAAGCATAACGTTTTCCTTTGTAGTGTTGATAAACGCCAAGAGGAATAGAAGGTGTTGTTATGGCAAGCTGTGAAGCATCTTCTTCTGGATAACCATCTGCTTTTGGAAGCGGAGCTTTTGGTACAGCTGTTGCGTCCTGCACTGATGCATTCTTTTTCGTCGTAGTTTCATTTTGTGTTTCTGTGTTGTGCAAGGTTACTGCTTTATCACTTGGTGTTGAAGAAACAGCTGCTACATCTTCCTTCTCCACCAGCAGCATGGAGCTTTTAGCAGGCATCGAAATGATAAAATGATGTTCCAAGCAATTGTAGGCTTTTTCATTTAACATGTCATATAAATGTGCAGATTGTACTGGAAAATCAATATCAGCACTTTCATCACTGACATTGAAAATTGCATATACGCATTGTTCAGTCGTTTTACGAGCGAAGACAAACTGTTGATTGCGTACGATAACTTGCTGATAATCGCCATGCTTTAAGGCCGGTAAAGCGTCATAAGCTTTTCCCAGTTTGCAGATATGAGAAAATAATGCCGTATTTTCTGTCGCAAGCTCTGTCAAAGTTAAACAAGGGCGGATATCGGCATCACTGCCATCATGTTTTGTGCCTTTGATGCCATATTCACTACCATAATAAATTGATGGAATCCCCGGCATTGCATATAACATGGTATAAATATTTGCCAGATCACGTTCTTCCTTTACCGTACTAGCTAAACGATTTACATCATGATTATCCACAAAATCATATAGAACTAGATCCTTATAAATACCTCCATTACCACCAAACTGACGGTTTAAGGAATAAGCAATTTCAAAATAATTCTTTTCGTTGTGTGAAGAATACAAACCTTTATAACATTCATAGTTGGTTACTGAATCTAACATATCCGGATTTGCCCAACGGTTATAATCACCATGGATAATCTCACCCATTAACCAAAAATCAGGATTATGTTCTTCACAAAATTGTTTTAAGCGTCGAAAGAAGGCAGGGTCAATACAATCTGCAGCATCTAAGCGCAAACCATCAATGTGGAAATCATCCATCCACATCGCAATACTTTCTAATAAATACTGAACAACTTCTTCATTTTGTAAATTCAATTTAACTAAATTGTAATGTCCTTCCCATGTATCATAGGTAAATCCATCATGCATGGGGTTATCCCATTGAAAGTTTAGATTATGGAACCAATTGCAGTAAGGGGATTGTTCACGCTTTTCCATAACATCACGAAATGCCCAAAAATAACGCCCTACATGATTGAAAACGCCATCTAATACGATGCGAATGCCGGCTTTATGCAAAGCATCACAAACTTCCCGAAAATCAGCATTGCTGCCTAACCGATTGTCTACTTTGCGATAATCACTTGTATCATAACCATGTTCATAACTTTCAAATACAGGCCCTAAATATAAGGCATTGATATGCATTTTTTGTAAATGGGGAATCCATTCTTTAATTTTTAAAATACGACTTGTTTGTTGCTCTTGATGGAACTGCTCACATCCACAAAAACCTAGTGGATAGATATGATAAAACACTGCATCCTTTGTCCATGATTTCATAAAAATTTTTCACCTCATGGTATTAGTATAGCATATATTTCTATCAATTTGTTCATTGATAAAAAGAAAACAGGGTTTTCAATACCCTGTTTAGCATAGTTAATCAATTGGAATGAAACGTTTTTCTTCGACCTTCTTAGGCGCTTCTTTCGGAATCAGCACATGCAACTCTCCGTTATCAAAGCTTGCTTTAATATCCTCCTGCGTAATGCCTTCGCCGACATAGAAACTTCTTGAACAAGAGCCTGAGAAACGTTCCTGGCGAATCAGATTGCCTTTGGCATCCTTTTCTTCATTTGTTGTATTGCGGGATGCATGGATGGTTAAATAGCCTTCCTTAAGTTCCATCTGAATGTTTTCTTTCTGATATCCAGGCAATTCCATATCCAATACATAATTGCCATCCTTCATGCGGATATCGGTTTTCATATTACTGCGATCATAAAACATGTCATCAAATGCATCACTAAATAAACCTGGTAATAATTTCATCATACGATACACCTTCCTTTTTTATACGTTACTCAATTGGGATGAAACGTGATTCTTCGACCTTTTCAGGAGCCTCCTTAGGGAATGTAATTGTTAATTCACCGTTTTGGAAGCTGGCATGGATATCACTTTCCATCAGGTTATCACCGACATAAAAGCTTCTCTTGCATGTCCCGCTATAGCGTTCCTGACGAATCAGATTACCCTTATCATCTTTATCTTCCTTTACCTGATGATGGGCAGCTTGAATGCTGAGATATCCATTTTGTAATTCCATATGAATATCTTCTTTTTGATATCCAGGAAGTTCTACTTCCAAGATATAGGTGTTATCTTTCTCACGAATATCGGTTTTCATATACTCCATATTGCGAGAAAAGAAAGGATCTTTAAACACTTCATCGAATGAGTCATTGAATAATCCTGGCAGCCGTTTCATATACATCGCCTCTTTTTTTGTTTTCATATTTATGAAACACTACCCGATAAGGTCTTACCTTATCTTCGCTTATATTATAGCACTTGTTTTAGCACTGTCAACACTAGAGTGCTAAAAAGATTTTGTGAAATTATGTCAAAGTTTGTTTGCATAGGATTTTCCTTTACGCCATCATAGGGCATCTTGAGGAAGACATAAGAAAAGAAGAATCGCTTTTCGATTCTTCTATATCTCTTTATAAATAGCGCGGATTTCTTGCTGTTTGCTTTCTTCAATATCTTTAATAGCATAAGCAGGTTTTGCAATATAATATCCTTGAAGATAATCGATATCGTGCTGTATCAGATATACCAGATCCTCATGTGTTTCAACGCCTTCTGCAATTACCTTGATATCATGGCTGTGAGCAAAGCTGACAACGCTTTTTACAAGCATTTGGCGTCCTTTATCGTGGGCGATATTTGTAATGAATTCCATATCGATCTTGACATAGTCTGCTTGTGCGTTGAATAAGCGGTGATCACTGCTATAGCCACTGCCAAAGTCATCTAAAGCTGTTTGGGCATGCCAGCGGCGACAGAAGTCTTGTTTGCTTAGCATATAGGAATGTTCGATTTCTTCGCTTTCCAATAATTCAATAACAATTTTGGAAAGATATTCATGATAGTGTTCTTCTAGGTATTGTTTAATTTCGTCAAGCATCGGTATACTAGGGATACTATTAATGAATAATTTCCATTGTTTATCAATCGCTACCTGTTGACTGAAATGGGATAAAGATTGTGTCCAGGTCATATACTCCACACGGTGCAATTGTTTTTGTGTTTTGGCGACTTGCATGACATCGGATGGTGTTTTTAGAATATCACTATTAGGACGCATAAGGGCTTCAAAACCTAGTACAGCACCAGTTTTGGCATCAACAATTGGCTGGAAAGCATAGCTGACACGTTGCTCTTCTAAGATATTCATCAGTTCCTGACGGCCATCAAATATTAAGTTGTTGTGAAGATAATGTTCTTCACTAAAGGTACGGATATTTCCTTTTTGTGTGTTTTTTACCTCATACATTGCAAAATCTGCATGTTTTATCAAGGTATCAAAATCCATAGCATCTTTTGGCATCCAAGAAATGCCGGCAGATACTTTTACACGGGTAATATCGTCATTGCCGAAATGCATTTCCGTTTCATTAACAACTTCATGAATATGACGGATATGTTTCAAAATGGCTTCTTCATTTTCAAAATGGTGATAGAATAAGAGGAATTCATCACCAGCCATACGAGCTGCGATACAGTTAGGTCCGCGTTCCTTTTGTAGTACATCTGCAAGTGCACAAATCAAATGGTCACCGGCATCATGACCGTAGGTATCATTAACAAGTTTTAAATTGTCAAGATCCCATAATACCATGGCGCAGGTTTTCAAATCAGCTTGTTTCAGTATTGCTTCACAATGGACACGGAAAGCTCTGCGATTCAATAGTTGGGTCAGCACATCATGATCACGTTCATACATCAGATGTTCTTTTTCTTGTATTTCCAAAGTCACATCGCTGACGACAATCACACGATTTCCTTCGACACGATTGATGAGGAAACGCAGCCAACATGTTTGTTCTGCGGAATTTGTAACATGTATCAGATAGATGTCACTGGTCCTATGTTCTGTATTTATCTGTTTTTCACTAGAGATGATTTTTTAAACATAAAAGCTGTATTTCTTCCATGAAAGCTTTAAACGTGTATTCCATTTTTGAAGGATCACGAAATCCCAACAATGTTCCTACTTTTTCTGTACAGAAAACTTTACGTTCATTATATATCTCAATAGCTCCAATTGGGATATCGATTGTGTGTAGGACATAGGATAAGCGAGTTTCTGCACCATGCAAATGATAACTTAGATCTTCAATGGAAGCACTTAATTCATCAATTTCCTTGATATGGGTTTTCGGCAGTTCAATCTTATTGGTTGTTACCGGTGTTTGCCGAAGTCTTGTGGCTAAAGCGCGAATCGGTTTCGTAAACAGCATACTGCCATATAAAGCTACCAGTGTCGCAATGATTAAAGCGGTGATACAGGCATATAGCAAAAGCTGATGAATTTGTTTTGTTGAATAAAAGATTTCATCTTCAGAACCAACACCGATTAAATACCAAAGGGTATCTTGAAATGGGCTAAAGGATGAATAAAGCTTTAGCTGATGAGCACAAGCAAGGGTATCATCACTGAGTGCCGGAGCACTGATGCGTTTCCCATAAGGGGCATCCGTTAATACGATGGATGTATCGTATTTCAAATAAGCACTGTAGGCTGGTCCATTCGATAGGATGATATGATAGGCATCATCGCTTTCTCGATTGGCCAAAAGGAAGGCTTTTTTACTATGATCATTTAATTCTTCATAGGGCAGATAGTTCTTTAGATACTCAACGGAAAGGTCGATACCCAGTACACCATAAACCTGATGATCCTGATTGAATAAAGGAATGTTGTAACTAAGGAAGGGAGTAGGGGAGTCAGCCATATGTGAACTAGTGCTCCAATAGCCACAGTTCAACATGTTCAGCTGAGGGTTTTCTTCCGCAGCTTTTTTTGGCTTAAAGTAAAAATCGAATGTATCCTCGTCTTCCTTCATCGTAAGGGAGGGTTTCCAATTCTGATCTAAGATAAAGTCATTTTGTTTTAATAAGGCAGCATCACCATACTTGGCCGTAATATCTGTTTTATCATTGAAAGATTCTTCGGGGGAAGCATCTTGCAGATAAAAGGCTGGATATTCTTTACTGTGAAAAACCTCTTTGTCTAAAATAAGGTAAATGCCGTTGATTTTTTTGGTTTTGGTTAAGCTATGCAGCCGATTTAAAATATCTTCATTTAAGTAAGGCGATGTTAATGTTTTTCTATGCTCATAAAGTGGATGTGTAGCAGAGATGATCATGGCTACATCATCTGTATCTAAACAGCGTTCATTTAAGTTTTTTTGAATGGCGTCACTGCGATACATGACACGCTGATCAAACAGGTTAAAACTGCTGGCCTTTAAATCTTGCAAGGCACTGCTGTTAAGAAGGGAGATAAAGAAAATCGAGGATATGAGCAAGACCAAAATGATCAGAGTTAATAACAGGCGTTGAAATAATGAATGCACATGCCGTTGCTTCATTGTGCCTTATCCCCTTGTAATAGAGCTTCCATATCTTTACGGCATTGCTGTACCCATTTGGCAAAGTTTTCATCTGATAGATAATAAGCCATGGCTTCTTCTTGGCTCTTACCTGCTTGTATTGCTTTCTGAATAGCTTTTTGATCTTCAATGGCTTTCATATTAGCAGCTTTTTCCAAATAGCTGCGTGCTTCATAAGAACCATCAAAGGAATTTGCTGCATACAGTTTTTGATCATTGACCTCATCCATCGTTGTCTTAACAATATCCTTTAATAAGTTGTTAGGGTTCATATTATGTTTCTTCAAGGTCGTTTCCCATGTTTGATAGGTGTTTGCCTCTTTTTTAACAGGCAGATAACTGGATGCTGCAGAAAATGTAATATTACGCTTTGTTTCCGTAAACCATTGTAAGAAGACGATGCAGGCATATTCGCTTGTTTCATCTGCTTTTGTTATGGCTATGCCACCACCTTGCGATATGACCGCATTTTGGGCATTTTCAAAATGTGGTGTTGGCAATACCAGATAACTCACTTTTTGTTTATCCCCATGTTCATCAATGACTTCGTTGGGATAAAAGGTTCCTCCAGCCGTTGAAGAAACGGTAGCAATCACATCTTTTGTTTTAATATCATCACTGGCAAAACGTCCGTTTTTTACATAGTATCCTTTTATAAAAGGAATGTAATAATTATCCCAGAGACGACGCAATGTTTTATCACTGATGGCAAAAGCTACTTTCCCATCCTTTTCTTGAAAGATATCATCTTGTAGCTGATGTGCCCCACAAATGAGATAATTTGCCAAAGCATCACGGGCAAAAAAGGCTTTGCCATTGCTATACTCATAATACAATTCCGCTGTTTTAGCTAAGCCTTCCCATGTGGAAAGATCCGCCTTACTCACATGAGTGGCGCTAGCAAAACGATCCCATTCTTCTTTATTGATAATCATGACCTCACTGGCCTTAGCGATTGGAAACAGCATGGTTTCATCGCTGCCAACATAGCGACCATCTTTTAAAAATCCATCTACATATGTGTGAATTTCTTTTTCGCTAAGGTAAGTTTCCATAGATACCAATTTATGTTCATTCATAGCCATCTGTGCGGTATCCTGATAGGCGGCAAACATGTTAGGCAGTTTTTCCGTCTCCTCCTTATTTTTTAATAACTTATTCACATCATTTGCGATATTGCTGATGCTTCCTTTTCCGATAGCATCCACAATAATGCCTTTTTCTTTTCCGACGGTTGTATTAAATTCTTCAACAAGATCATCGAAAGCTTCTTTTTGTGAACCGCTGTAATAGTGCCATAAACGTAAAGTGACAGGCTGATCAGCAGATAAACCGTGATTGCTGTTAGAGCTACAGCTACTCATTAGGAATAAGGTACTCAATAGGATTGCCCCTAATTTTTTTATGTTTTTCATAATGTCCTACCTCCTAGGTGAACAAGCGTTTATTATCCTTATTATACACCATATTGTTTTTTCTCGTGTATTTAATCATAAATTTATGACAATTTTGTGAATAACATGTATCTTATGTGGAATAGAAAAGAAAGAGGCTGATGAAGAGGGTAAGGGAAAATATCAAGAAATGCTAAAAACGAAAGCAATCGAACATAAAAACGTAAATAAAACAACAAAAAGTGCTTTACAAATGATTGGAAATGTTCTATTATACAAGTAAGGAGGAAGGAGAATGTACGATTCTCTAGAAATAACATATGAAACCAAACAAAAAAGCAAATGAAATGACAGTAAAAGAATTAGCAGCCTATATTGATTATTCGGTATTGAAACCAGAGTTTACGGAAGAAGAAATCATCGCTCTGACAAAAGATGGTGTGGAACTTGGCTGTGCAACCATCTGCATCAACCCGGGATATATGGATTTATGTGAACCTATCGTAAAGGGCAGCGATACGATGCTTTGTCCTGTATGTGATTTTCCTTTTGGCACAAGTTCTACTGAATCTAAATTAAAACAAATTGAAATTGTTGCTCGATATGACACCGTAAAGGAAATTGATGTTGTCGCTAATTTCGGGCATATTCGCAGTGGAAAATATGATGCTGTTACAGCGGATTTAAAAGCATGTGCCGAATTAGCACATTCCTATGGAAGAGCATTAAAAGTCATTTTTGAAACCGATGCTTTAAATGAAGAACAGGTTAGAAAGACTTGTAAATGCTGCATAGAAGCAGGTGTTGATTTTGTAAAAACGAGTACCGGTTTTTTAACTGGATATGAGGCACATGGGGCAACTTGTGAAATCATTAAAGTCATGATGGAAGAAGTTAATGGAAAATGTAAGGTGAAGGGAAGTGGCTGTATTCGTACAAGAGAACACTTCTTACAACTCATTGATATGGGCATTGATCGTATGGGCGTGGGCTATCGTTCTGTACCGGTAGTTTTAGGATTGGATAAAAAATAAGAAAATGATAGACAGAGAGTGTTGTGCTTTCTGTCTTTCGTATATGGATGTTATAATTATTAAAGAAGGTGAGAGCAATGAAGGAAGATTGGCTGATAGAGCCACTACAGGAACAACGTTTTGATCGAGCACGTATAAAGCGTTTGCGCAATAAGATGGAAAAACGTAAGGCTTCCATTTGCAGTGAGCGGGCAAAACTGTATACACAAGTATTTCAGAACAATGAAGGAGAACCTTATATTTTGCGCAAAGCGCAGGCATTTGCTTATACCCTTACACATATGAGTATTTATGCAGAAGAGGATTCTTTGATCTTTGGAAATATGGCATCGTGCAATTTTGCCGCTCCGATTTATCCTGAATATTCCATACAGTGGGTGTTAGATGAATTAGACAGCTTTGCTCAGCGCGATGGTGATGTATTTACCATCAGTGAACAGGTAAAGCAGGACATCAAAGACATCGCGCCTTTTTGGTTGTCCCATACCCATGAAGATGAAGTAAACCGTCATATAAGTGATGATATCCGTTTGGCAGAGAAACAGGGAGTATTGCATCGTGGTGGTATCTCCATGAGTGGGGATGGACATATCGTACCTGATCATGCCATGGTTTTACGTTATGGTTTTCGCTATTTCATTCAACAGGCACAAACAGCATTGCAAAAAGATGACATCAGTGCTTCTTCAAAAGCTTACTATGAGGCAGTCATTCTAGTTTTAGAGGCAGCTTTGCAATACTGTAAGCGATTTGCGATCTATTTTAAGGAAAAGGCCAAAACATGTAAAGATATTGCGAAACAGATGGAATATCGAGAATTAAGTGATATGGCCGCAACCATGTTAGAACAGGGAGCACGTAGTTTTCATGAAGGTTGTGAAATCGTCTATCTGATTCATATCTGGCAAATGATCGAGAGCAATGGACATTCTTTCTGTTATGGACGTTTTGATCAATATATGCTGGACTTATATGAGCAGGATATAAAGAAAGGAATCTTAACAAAGGAAAATGCATTAGAAATCATCACGCATATGTTTCTTATGAATTCCTCTTGTAATAAGGTACGTCCATATGGCCATACACGGTTTTCACAAGGATATCCACTCTATTCCAATCTGGTTGTGGGTGGTCTTATGCCGAATGGAAAAGATGGCACAAACACATTATCCTATTTATGTATCGAGGCGATGCATTTATGCTCTCTGGCAGAACCTAATTTTTCGGCACGTTACCATAAGGATTCTCCACGTTCTTTTGTTGAGGCATGCGCTAAGCTTATTCGCACCGGCTGTGGCATGCCGAGTATGTTTCATGATGAAACAGCAGTGGCCGGTCTGCTTTCTTTGGGCATTCCTAAAGAAGATGCCTTGGATTATTGTCCGATTGGTTGCGTGGAAACCGGTGTACCTGGTAAATATGGCCATCGAGCTACGGGCATGACCTATGTTAACTGGGGAAAAGTGTTAGAAATCATGTTGCACAATGGCTATGATCCAGCAAGTGGTATCCGTATGTTGCCATATACAGCAAGTGAGGAAGCCTTTGTCGATTTCCAAAATTATGAAGAGCTGTGGCAGGCTTGGAAGACCTATTTAAAGTTTTATTCCGACATCAGTGTACAATGTGATGCTATCTGTGATGCTTCATTAGCTGTTTATGATGCCGATCCTTTTGCTAGCTGTCTGATTCAAGATTCCTTAAAATTAGGGAAGACTTTAAAAGAAGGCGGATGCCGCTATGATGTGATATCACAATCTAATATTGGACCCAGTGTCGTTGGAAATTCACTTTATGCAATAAAAAAGTTGGTCTTTGAAGATAAACGATTTACCATGAAAGAATTACTTGCCGCCATGCATGATAATTGGCAAACAGAAGCAAGTCGTAAGATTCATAAGCTTGTTAAAAAGGCTGCTAAATTTGGCAATGATCAGGATGAGGTTGATAAGATCGTAGCGGATGTTTTCTATTCTTATCTTGCTTTATTGTCTGATTATGAAACGCTGCGTAAAGGAAAAGGGCCAAAGGTAAGCTGTTATACGATGTCTACTAGTAATATCACCTCTTATGTACCAAATGGGTTTGTGGTAGGGGCAACTCCGGATGGGCGTTATGCCGGGACTCCTTTAAATGAAGGGTGTTCACCAACACAGGGAAGTGATACCCAAGGACCTACTGCGGTTATTAATTCGGTAGCAAAATTGCCAAATCATATGGTGGCTGCCGGGCAATTGTTAAATATGCGTTTTGCACCTGCGGCATTGCAGGGAGATGAAAATTTAAAGAAGTTTGTTGACTTTCTGTATGTATCTGCACGCAAAGGCATTTATCATAATCAGTTTAATGTCATTGACAGCCAAACCTTGCGTGATGCGCAGAAACATCCGCAAAAGCATAGCGATTTAATCGTACGTGTAGCCGGATATTGTGCACAATTCATCTCTTTGATGCCACAAGCACAAGAAGCCATTATTGCTCGCACGGAAAATCAAATAACTTGTTAGCAATCTAGGAAAGTCTTGCTAAAATCAGATGGATGAACGCGTAAGACTTTCCTTTTATTTTTATCCATTGTGTGTTATTTCTTCGCGTTGGATACGCAAAAGAACAAATTTATAGTATAATGAAACAAGATATTGAGGTGAAGTACATGCTGGCACATGAAAGAAATGATTACATCCTGACTAAGCTCAATGCCAAAGGGTGTGTGAATGTTCGGCATCTGTCACAGGAATTAGCTGTGAGTGAGGTGACGATACGTCGAGATTTAGAAGAAATGGAAAAGCAAGGCTTATTGATACGAATACATGGCGGAGCCAAAAAAAATCCGAAAACGGATATCCTGTCAAAGAATGATGAAAGCCGTATGCTCGATCGCTTACAGCTGCATTTTGAACAAAAAAACCGCGTTTGTAAGCAAGCAGCAGAATTCATCAAGGATGGGGATTGTGTTTTTTTGGATGGAGGTACCAGTATTTTTCCAATGCTTTCATATTTGCAAACGAAAAAGATTAAAATCGTTACTCATAGTACCTTGATTCAAGAGCATTTTGACAGTGATGTGGCTGAATTATTCGCAATAGGCGGTAGACTAATACCGGAATATAAGATGGCAGTGGGCCCCATAGCGTTAGAAACTTTGCAACGCTTTAACTTTGATTTTGCGTTTATTGGCTGTGCCGGTATTGACTTATTGCGTCATAAGGTTTATACAGCAGAAATGGATACACTGGCAGTAAAAAAGCAAGCCATGCAGCTTGCTCAACAATCTTATTTGCTTATTGATTCCAGTAAAACTAAAATCAAAGGTTTTTGCAGTTTTACTGACTTTAGTCGTTTTGACGTTATCCTATGCGATGAAGGTGTGTTACAGGAAGATGAAGAGCTACCGGAAAACTTTATGATTGCAAAAACTGAATAAAATAAGTCAATGTATTACCATTTATATCTAATATTGGAACAAGTATAAGGAAGTTTATATCATTGAGTACATGGATTATTCATGATTTTAATACTTTCTTTTCAAATAGAAAAATTAAATTCATATCACTGTCTCTGTTCATTTATATTTAATATTTATTTACCATGCTGAAAATTCATTTGTATGATTTTAGGGGGATTGAGAAATCTAAAGGGGTATTTTGTCATCAAAGGTATGAGCAGAAAATAAGAAGTTTTCACTTCTGCTTTCAATAAACTGAGAAACGATATACTCATGTGTAAAAATGATGACGTTAATACTTAATTTTATAAATTGACGGGTGAGCACAGCTCATAAGATAATCATCATATTCTATCAGCTATCTAGTAGTCTACTAGTTTAACGCTCTCATTGTCCGAAATTTTAAAGCTACATGAAGTCATAAAATCTTCATCATTGTGAACAGTATCACCGCCATAATCATGGCTGCCCCATTTATCTTATTACTGAGGGGAATTGATAAGAACTATAACAACGATTAAAACAATTTTTTCAATTTAAGATCTTTTAAATATAAGAAAACTTTTTTCTATTCATAACTAGATAAAAAAGAGCTATGATGAATCCTAATATCTCTGCTATTGGAACAGCTATCCAAACACCAATCTCGCCAAATATCTTTGGGAGAATAAGAATAGCACCTATGATGAAAATAAATGTTCTGGAAAATGATATAATCGCCGATGTTTTACCATCAGAAAAAGCTGTAAACATAGAAGATGAGAAAATACCTAATCCCATAATAGTAAATGCTAGAGAGTAAATATTGAACCCATGCAATGTTATGTTATAAACATCACTATTTGCAACAGTGAAAATAGTTAATGCTCTTGTCAAGAATATATGCATTAATATGTTTGCTACTATTGAACTAATGATTAGAAACAAGATACTGTTTTTAAAGATACATTTCAATTGCATTTTATCATCATTTCCAAACTTATAACTCAGAATTGGTGCGATACCATTAGCGTAGCCAAAATAGAGCGCTGTAAAAATATATTGAAAATATAAAATAATCGTTATAGAGGCAACACCATTTTCTCCGTAAAACTGTAATAGAGTATAGTTAAATAAAAATGTAGTAGCTGCATTTGCTAAGTTTGTTATCATTTCTGATGAGCCGTTTGTACAAGACTGCAATAGTACTCTGCTATCAAATTTAGGTCGGACAAAATACAGCGCATTATGCTTAGCAGTCAAGAAAAAATGTATACCGACAATAGTAGGAATGCAGTAGCCGATTCCTGTTGCAGCTGCCGCACCTGCAATTCCCATATTTAATGGTGCCATAAAAACGTAATCCAGTACTATGTTTGTTATCCCTGCTAATATTGTAACAACCAATCCTAATGATGGTTTTCCAGCAGTTACAAAGAAGGTCTGAAAAGCAGTTTGTAGAAAAAATGCTGGTGCAAATGTAAATATAATTTCTGCATAAGTAATTGATAATGGAGCTTGTGTTGAACTGGCACCTAAAAATGAAACGATATTTGAAGTAAATAAATTTCCCAATATAGCAATAGAAATCCCTATTAATAACTCGACGACGATAAGAAAACTCAAATTATTTTGTGCTTCTTTCTGTTTTCCCTCGCCCATCTTTCTTGCAACAATAGCACTACCTCCAGTTGCAATCATAATGGCAATGGCCATTTCGCAACAGATAGCAGGATAAAGCATATTAACTGCTGATAATGCAGTAGTTCCAATCAAACGAGAAACAAACATGCCATCTATGATAATGTACATGGATAGACTTATCATCATAATTACGTTTGGTATGGCAAATGATAGTAATGAAGCAAAGTTAAAATTTTTAGCCAATGTTTTATCCATTTTCTATTTCCTCCTTTAGTAATTCATAGTATTTTGTATTGCTCTCAATAAGTTGTTTTCTTTTTTCTTCTCCTAACTTATGCATGGCGTTTTCTTCCATTTGGTATAATCTATTCAAAATAGAAGAAGCGAATATCTCACCGTTTTCAGTAAATGCAATGAGTCTTTCTCTTTTATTTTTAGTACTGGCTGTAATAGTGATATATCCTTTTTTTTCAAAGTCCAATAAAATACCATGTACAGTCTGTTTTGGTAAAGCCCACCATTCACAGATTTGTTTTTGTGTGCATTTTTTATAATCATTTAGAGTATATAAGATGACTAGAGCATTATAATTTAATTGATGTTTTTTAGCCCATATCCTATATAAATCTAATGTTCCACTTAGAGCAATATTGACTAATTTGATTTGTTCTCGAATTTGCATAATAGCCTCCTTTTTATAGTACGGATTCGTACCTTTATATATTAGTACGAATCCGTACTAATGTCAACGGTCATTTAAAATTTGCTTCACGATCTCTTGATTTACTATTAACTTTTTCAAGTTAGACACAAAAAAGCATTGTTACAATAAAATAACTCATAACAATGTTACAATATTTTAAATATATGATTTAAAAATTTATATACTGCTATGCACCATCAAATGCTGATACGTTCATTTTTGAATATCAAGCTATTCAGAAACAGTCATATCTAAACCTATCGCAAGTTTATTATTTATGATTTTTCTTCACATAATTCTTTATAATAGTTTCTGAATATATAAGATGAAATATCCTTTACCTCGTGTATGGTTAATTTTAGTATATATCATTTATAAATGCGATAGTATCCGTACCCAATTGGCAAAGAACGCAAAAAGTTGTAACTAATGGGGTATCTTTAAAAGCATGAAATTAGCGATAAAAGCTTTTTATTTCTCCACCGGATATAAAGCTTTATTTACATAAGAAGCAGAATAGCTTCAATAAATATTCGAAAAGCTATATCCATTATGGCACGGTCATCAGAATAATTTGAAACTGCTTTTCAAATGCGTCAACAGGCATTGTACTGTAAGAGGCAATATCCTGTTAAATTGATTCTGCTTTAATGCCCAAAAAGGCTTCACTGTTAGCAAAATAAGTGTATATTAATTGCTGCGAATCACTTCAAAAATACATATGCATACTATTTAATGCCATATCTAATCTAATTCTGCTATGCCAGTTGTCATAGCCGCATCCTCGTTTTCTCATTCATGGTATAGATGTTGCGAAGTCATCATCATGTAAATATTATATCTTTTCTATGAACAAAACAAAAAGTAAAAAATTCATAGGATGATGAACCTTTGATAAAATCATGGTTAATATGACAGGATGTTGTCCTATATGACATTGTATAATATATAGGTAAGATGTCTATCGATGGAATGTGAAAACTTATAAAGCATAAGTTAAGACATGAAATAATAACCAATTTTTTATGTGTACGGATAGCTTACAGTGATATCATAATTAAAAAAATAGGGTATCCTATCAAAAAGGTAGTGTGATAAAAGATAAAAACCAACAAGCATATTGTACTTTATATTGTGTTGCTTTGTGATTATGATACAATAAAATAACCTATTCGCTTTTCATATGTGGATGGTTAAACAAACAGGGAACGATGATTGACGTTAGCAAAGGACAATTTCTGGTAATAAAGAAGCTGAAATGGCGATTTTTACTGTTAAAATATGTATATCACATTGTGCAACGTCTGCATATGCAGATATTTATGGTAAGGCGAATCGTCGTTTAAGAAAATAAAGGAGGAATGTTTATTATGACTGTTTCAACAATAAAAAAAGTATTTCCATATCCCATACAACAAGTATGGAATTTGATGACGTCATTGGACACGTATGCTTGGCGCAGTGATATAAGTGAAATAAAAGTTTTGGATGATCAAAAGTTTCAAGAAAGATCTTTGGATGGTATCACAACCACCTTTACCATTACTAAGAAAGAACCTTATCGGGTATATGCGTTTTCTATTGAGAATAAGAATATGAGTGGCTCTTGGGAAGGTTGTCTTTATGATACAGATGCTGGGACACAAGTGATATTTACAGAAGAAGTAAGGGTGAAAAAATTTTATATGAAACCATTTATAAAAGGCTTTCTACAAAAACAACAGGAAACTTATATGCAGGATCTAGCAAATGCCCTAGATAAACAAGGATAAGATAGGCGTATGGAAAAACCTGAGCTCAGCAAATTTATGAATGCCGAAACCTTTTCTTCCTACTATTATTTAAAAGAGGAGTTAGTGGCTTTTTGTAAGGAACTTGGACTTCCTACATCAGGCAATAAACAAGAATTGACGAAACGGATTGCTTATTTCTTAGAGACTGGTTGTTGTTTACAGCCAAGCAAACGGGTAATAAAAAAAGCCATCCACGAAGATCTTTATTTGACGACGCTTATTGAACCTAATATTATTTGCAGTGAGAAACATCGGACTTTTTTTAAACAACATATAGGATCGTCATTTACCTTTTGTGTTACCTTTCAGAAATGGTTGAAACATCATGCGGGAAAGACTTATGCCGATGCTATCGCAGCATATCACCAGCTTTTACAAGATAAGTCAACGCAGGATTCAAAGATTGGCGAGCAATTTGCGTATAATGCGTATATACGTGCTTATTTTGCTGATCATAAAAATGGCCGTTTACAGGATGCCATAGCTTGCTGGAACTATAAAAAGCAATTAAAAGGGAAGCCTGTCTATGAAAGAGAGGATGAAATTGCAGTGGGCATTCATAACAGCCATTAAATAATCAGATAACGTGATAGAAGGATAAAATGAACATGATACGATCCAAGAAAAAACTAGTTTCTAAAAAAGTATTTGCCAAGCAAATAAAAATATGCTATCATATTTAAGCAATGCGGGCGTGGTGAAATTGGCAGACACGCTAGACTTAGGATCTAGTGCTTCGCGCGTGCAGGTTCAAGTCCTGTCGCCCGCACCAATGGAACAGACTACTTCAGACGTAAGGTTTGAAGTTTTTTTATGTCTGTATGTGTCATGATTCATCTTGTCACTATTCTAATAAAGAATTGTGCATTACATACTTATCACTGGGACAACATAAGTTCCTTTCTATATGCCTCTGCTTCATGTAATACAAGCGATTGAATATATGGATGATAATCTGGGTGAAGCAAAAACATAAAAGCACCGTTGCGACATTTCTGATGATACGCATGCTTCATAAAAAAAGAGTATCCCATAGAACATTTCGGATTACATGCATGTGGATCAAGCAAACGTTTACAAACAGGTGCATGTGAAATGGCTTCCTGCATTTCCAAGGGCAAGGTGTCTAAAACTGCTTCATATTCATTTACATGAGCGCCATAAATCCTTATCAACATCCCTTTTTTTCTGAAGATATAATTTGCAATTGTCTTATTATGCAATACATAAGCAGCGACATAGCCACTTCTGGCTTCTTTAATATGTATCCTATACCCCTGATGAAGAAGCTCTTGATGCAAATTTACTATAAATGCATGGTTTTCTTGCGATACAGCTGTCATAAATTCTGAGAAATCAATGTTTTTTTTCATAAGATTTACACTCCTTTCTTTTCTTGTACGGCGATCCATACCTCAACGTTGCCATCGGCATGATAATATTCTATATCTGGAGCTCCTGCTTTCATTCTTCCTGTGATATAGCCTTTATTTAAAGGTTTATATTTTGACTTTGGCAGCCATTTTGTAATTGCCTGTGCTTCTGTTTTTCCTATTGTCTTTTTCGTACAGGGAAAGATTGCCCATGTCCTTGCAGGAATGGTATATGCAAAAAGATCCCCCTGTACAGCATGATCACTTGCAACAGCAATCATATAGGTAAATTTACGAGAATCATAAGGGTCACTTTGATAAATATGAATACCGAAAAGACCTTGTGTACTATCCTTTGCCATCGCAAGTAAATTCTTATCCAGATGATCTTTTTGAATGGCAGACCAGAATGCAGGAATGGCTTTTCTTGCTTCGCCCTTTTGATTTGTTGTTTCCAGGAAATAGCCTACGACACGTATGCTTTGTTTTTCTTCTATGTGAAATGCGGTTTTCATGTTTTTCTCCTTCTAGTGTTTATGAATAATGGGAATCCAGATCTGACTACTATAATTACTGTCATAGGCATTAGCGTTGCTGTACCATTCTAGTTCTGGACAGGCTGCGTGTTGAAATGGATATTTCATGATCCATTCTTCGTGTAAATATTTCCAACCATTTTGCATGGCTTGTGGTACAGGACCTTGACAATCAAAAATAGCCCAGGTGGTTGCGGGTATGGATATTTCGTAATAGCCTTTGGGCAGAGCGTCATCTGAAATAACCATGAGAGAATAGTTTTGCCTATCGGAGTTAAAATTCTCATAAGGATATAAACCAAATACGCCTTGTGGTGTACCTTGATCCATCGTTATCAATTGAGAAAACGTTCCATCTCGTTGACATTCGCTCCAAAAAGCAGGAATTTTTGTATATTGTTCCCCTTTTCTATAGTGCATCTTCTTACCGAGCAGACGAAACCCCGGTTTTTGTTTTATTGACCAAGTATAGCGTTGCTTCAAAGCTATCTGCATCTTAGGGATAACACGTAATTGGGCATCAATGTTTCTTGCTTGTGTCGGTGTAATTCCATGAAATTGCTGAAAAGCTTTTGTAAAAGAAGTAGGAGAATCGTATCCATAGCGATAACTTATATCGATGACTCTTAAGTTTGTACTTTTCAAATCATAGCCAGCTAAGGTTAATTTTCTTGATCGAACATATTCGGCAAAACTAATACCGTACATATAGGAAAATACTTTTTGAAAAAAACCTATGGAACATCCAGCTAATTGGGCAATTTCCTCTTGCTTGATAGGTTCTTGGTCGCGTTGTAAATGGTTTTCAACATAATCTATAATATCTTGTAATTTTGTATTCCAATCCATGGGTAGACTCCTTTCCTATTCATTATAACGGAAATAAGATTACATCTCCTCTTATTATATGTCCTATCTGGATAGCTTTTTTTGCTTGTCTTATTTTATCATAGGAAGTAGATAATCATAAACTTTCCTATCAATATAAGGTGAGGAAATAATTGGAATATCTAGGTGAAAATCGCAGATATGGACCGTGCAATCAATATACAGGATGCGTCTTTATCGGATACGGATTTTCTTACCTATCACCGTTTTGTTTTTTGTAAATTCTTTGTAAATCGAACAATTTAGGATAGGAACTTTCTCTAAAACAGTTTATAATAAAAGAAGAGTTCGGTAGGAGGAAACGTTATGAAATACCTGCTGATAAGTGATACGCATGGACAATTAGAAAAGACTCGTAATCTGATATTGCAATATCCTCTTATGGATGGCTATTTTCATATGGGAGATGTGGGCTTTGCCTTGTCGTATCTAGAGCAGTTTCATATTGTCAGAGGCAATCATGACCGTCATACCAGTCTGCCCATGGAATTGCGTTTTACATTAGGAGAACGGAAAGTGCTATGTATGCATGGAAATCGTTTTGATGAAGAAACCGTACAAGAGCTTTTACATATGCAACATCTCAGCGGTGAAGAAATGATGGAAGAATGCATGCGGCGCCTATATGAAAAATTGTCTGATTATACAAAACGGCAGGGCTGTGATACGCTGTTTTTCGGTCATACGCATGAGCAGTGTTGTGTGGAATATGAAGGTGTTACCCTGATCAATCCAGGCTCGCTTAGTTTTGGGATGAATGGTGCCGGTTATGCTATCGTTGAAATTGAGGGGAAACATATCCATGCGGAAATGAAAACATTACCCAACCTATAAAAGATAAGAGAGGAAAGAAAGTATGTTCACAAAAATTTTAACAAAATTAGGCTTTACGAAAGAGGAAACCAGCTGGATATTATACGATGTCGGTAATTCAGCACAAGTATTAACGACCTGTACGGTGATTTTCCCTTTATTGATAGCGAAGATTACACCGGGTGACAGCAGTGTCTATGTTGGATGGGCAAATGCTATTTATGCGATTATTCTGGCATTGATATCGCCGGTCTTAGGTACGATGGCAGATTATAAAGATAAAAAGATGCGAATGTTTAAATTCTTCTTATATATGGGAATCTTTGGCGGTTTTGCCTTAGCCTTGCCGTTCATTGATTACAAGATGGCTTTGCTTGTTTTTGTTATCGCCATGCTGGGGTATAATGGTTCCATTATCTTCTATGATGCTTTCATCGTGGATGTTTGTGATGATGAACGTGTGGATAAAGTCAGTGCAGCCGGCTATGCCTGGGGGTATATCGGCTCGGTGTTACCGTTTTTGATTTTTGTCATTCCTTTTGCGGCAGTTACATTGTTTGGTGATAAAGTAACGGGTGACTTGGTGATTGGTTCCTTTACTTTAACCTATCGCATGGCATGTGGAATAACGATGGGATTGGCAGTTTTATGGTGGTGGATCTATTCACGTCCAATGTTAAAAAATGTCAAACAAAAGAACTATCATGAACCGGTTCCTCATGTAATAAAAGAATCGTTCGCTCATTTGTGGCATACCTTTCGGGATGTTAAGAAAAATAAAAATATCTTCCTTTTCTGTATCTCTTATTTCTTTTATATCGACTGTGTGAATACAGTCATTAAAATGGCAGTATCCTTAGCAACCGAAATGGGAATTACGGATACGATGAGTTTAGTAGTTGTTATCTTTATCAATATCATCGCTTGTCCTTTCTCCATCTTATTTGGTAAATTGGTAGGAAATTTTGGCTCCAAGAAAATGATCTATGCCGGCATCATTGGATATATCGGGGTGGTTGGCTGTGGTGCCATGATACAAAGCAATCCATCCTTTATCTGGTTAGTGGCTTTATTGGTGGGTATGTTTCAGGGAGGTATTCAATCCGTATCACGTTCCTATTTTGCGAAACTGATTCCTGATAAGGCAGATAGCAATGAGTTCTTTGGTTTCTTCTCTGTGTTCTCGAAATTCTCGGCTATTTTAGGACCTATCGCGGTATCCATCATCATCATGATAACAGGAGAAACCCGTTATGGAATTCTGGGATTGATTCCTATGATGGTGTTAGGAATGATTTTCTTGATGTTTGTGAAGGATCCTGAAAGTGAACAAAAGTTTAGGAAAAAGAAAAAAGTTTAAAATAGAGAAATTTCATCTTTAGCTAAATAAGGTTACATAAATAATAAGTCTTTTGCTGATAGACACAAAAAAAGCAATTCCTTTAACAAAACAGGAATTGCTTTTTTCAATGTACTTGTTGCTTCATTTTTAATAAGAAGCTGTATTCTTTTGATTGTAGCGTTATCCTTACTGATGTTGACGAATCAGATTTAAGGTACCACCGGCCTTGATGGTTTCAATATCTAATGCCGTAAGATGATGTGCTACCTCAAAACAGTATCCTTTGGTAATGTTTTGTACCTGTAAAGGCACATCTACTTGAAGATCTGATAGATGTTCAATCTTTAATTCATCCATTTCATCAATGGTATCATAATCTTTTTCATTCACAAAGGTCAAAGGAAGAATGCCAAAGTTAATCAGATTGGCACGATGGATACGGGCAAAACTTTTGGCAATGACGGCTTTGATACCTAGATACATAGGTGCTAATGCGGCATGTTCACGAGAAGAACCTTGTCCATAATTCGCGCCTGCTACAATATAGCCACCACCATGTTGTAAACAATCATCATGGAAGCTTGCTTTAACATTCATAAAGATAAATTCACTGATCTTTTCAATATTGGAACGATATGGCAATACCTTTGCGCCGGCTGGGGCAATATGATCTGTTGTGATATTATCTTCTACCTTGATCATGACCTTCTTATCAATAACATCATCTAACGGTGTGTTGATAGGCAATGGTTTGATATTTGGACCGCGGATAACTTCTGTTTCTGCTGCAGTCTGTGCATCTGGTACAATGACCATGGAATCATCAATGGCAAAGGTTTCAGGATCGTTTGGTATCGTGTAATCAATCGTTCTTGGATCTACGATATAACCGGCTAAAGCACTTGCAGCTGCGGTTTCAGGGGAAACTAAGCATACTTTAGCACTAAGTGTTCCACTTCTTCCATAGAAGTTACGGTTAAAGGTACGTAGTGATAAAGCATTGGTAATAGGAGATTGTCCCATGCCGATACAAGGGCCACAAGTACTTTCTAAAATTCTAGCACCGGCAGAGATCATGGCTGATAAACCACCATTTTGGGCAATCATGTTTAATACCTGTCGAGAACCCGGTGAAATGACCAGACTGACATTTTCATCAATGGTCTTACCTTGTAGAATGTTAGCAACGCTCATCATATCGCGATAAGAGGAATTGGTACAGCTGCCGATGGCAACTTGATCGACCTTTAAGCCTAGTACTTCAGAAATAGGCAGGACATTGTCCGGAGAATGGGGCATGGCAATCATTGGTTCTAAGGTTGTTAGATCAATTTCAATGACTTTATCATATACCGCATCTTCATCTGCAACGATTTCTACCCAATCTTCTTCACGTTGCTGCTTTTTTAAAAAGTCTTTTGTTACTTCATCACTTGGGAAAACGGAGGTTGTTGCGCCTAATTCTGCTCCCATATTCGTAATTGTAGCACGTTGGGGAATGCTTAAAGAGGCAACGCCATCTCCACTGTATTCAATGACACTGCCTACCCCGCCTTTTACACTTAACAGCTGTAAGACCTTTAAGATGATATCTTTACTGGAAACACCTTTTGTCAAGGCACCATGTAATTTCACATTGATAATATGTGGCATGTTTAAATGGAAAGCTCTACCCGCCATGGCACAGGCTACATCCAAACCACCGGCACCGATAGCTAAAGCTCCCATACCTCCGGCAGTTGGAGTATGAGAATCACTTCCTAATAATGTTTTGCCGGGAATGGCAAAGCGTTCCAAATGAACTTGATGACAGATCCCATTTCCTGGACGTGAAAAGCGGATACCGTGTTTCATAGTGACCGTTTGTAAATACTTATGGTCATCGGCATTTTCAAAACCGCTTTGTAAGGTATTATGGTCGACATAGCTGATGGACAATTCGGTTTTTACCTGCTCGACGCCCATCGCTTCTAATTGCAGATACGCCATAGTGCCAGTAGCGTCCTGTGTTAATGTCTGATCAATATGAATGGCGATTGGCTCGCCGCGTTTCATCTCACCCTCGATGAGATGTGCGCTGATGATTTTCTCAGTTATCGTTGGCATAAATTCTCTTCCTTTCTCATATACAGGTAACATTATATCATAAATCATGAAAATATTTCATTGATTTTATGAAAAATATGATGTAATATTGAAAGTAACTTGAAAGTGAGAGGTGAGCCTTATGATTGATGCATTGCACACATTTTATCAAAAATCGAAACAGTATTCGGATATTCCTAATGAATTGTTTCATAAATATAATGTCAAAAAAGGATTGCGTAATGATGATGGTACGGGGGTTCGCGTCGGTCTGACACGCATTGCAGATGTCGTCGGTTATAAATATGTAGATGAAGTAAAAACAGATGATGAAGGGAAGTTATATTATCGTGGTATCGAGCTTCGCGATATTATAGCGAATATTAGCAAAAATCAGGTATGTGGGTATGAAGAAACCTGTTTTTTATTACTGTTTGGCTATTTGCCTAATCGTGAGGAATTACAAGATTTTTGTAAGATTTTAAAGGATCACTATGAATTGCCGGATGATTTTTTGGAAACCAAATTTCTGCATATGCCGGGTAAAAATATTATGAATCGTTTACAACAAGCGGTGTTGGCACTTTATGATTATGATGATGCTGCCGATGATATCAGCGTGGAGAATACGCTAGAGCAAGGCTTGAATATCTTGGCCAAATTACCAAGCATCATCTGCTATGCCTATCAGAGCAAGATGCATCGCTATAATAAGAAATCATTGGTCATCCATCCGGTTCAGCAAAAGCTGTCCATCGCGGAAAATATTTTATATATGTTAAGGAAAGATCATCGCTTTAGTGAATTAGAGGCGAGAATTTTGGATATGATGCTAATCGTACATGCAGATCATGGCGGTGGGAATAACTCTACTTTTACAAATGTAGTCATTTCTTCTACCGGAACTGATATTTATTCTTCGATCGTTGGTGCTATTGGCAGCATGAAAGGACCTCGTCATGGAGGCGCCAATTTAAAGGTCAGTTCCATGATGAAAGAAGTTATTCGTGAAATTGGCTATACGGATAATGATGTGGAAATCAAGGCATTGTTGTATCGCATATTAAATAAGGAGTTTTATGATTGCAGCGGTCTGATCTATGGAATGGGTCATGCCATTTACACATTGAGTGATCCGCGCAGTGAGGTGTTGCAGGGTTATATTGAAAAGCTGGCTGAAAGCAAGCATAAGTCGAATGAATATGAATTCTATCAGCGTTTTGAGCGGTGTGCCAAAGAGGTAATATGGGATGTCAAAGGCATTCATGTCTCTAGTAATGTCGATTTCTATAGTGGTTTTGTATATGAGATGATGGGCATACCTGAAGATTTGTATACACCATTGTTTGTGACAGCAAGAACTGTCGGCTGGCTGGCACATAACATTGAAAATAAAGCATATGATGGCAGGATTATGCGTCCGGCTACGAAATATGTAGGAGCCGTAAAAGAGTATGTAAAAATGGAGGAGCGTTAGTATATGAAAACAATTACCGTATTTAAGGGAGATGGCATTGGGCCTGAAATTGTAGATGCCGTTTTAAAAATTTTAGAGGCTGCCAAAGCCCCCTTATCTTATGAGTGTTTTGAAGTAGGGGCAGCAGAATATGAGCGTCATGGGAAACTGATTCCGGATGCTGCCTTTGCGTCCTTTGAAAAAAATAAAGTACTTTTAAAAGCACCAATTACGACACCGATCGGTAAGGGATTTCGTTCCTTAAATGTCACGCTGCGTAATAAGTATGACCTTTACGCAAACATTCGCCCTGCGAAATCAAACAGCGCCGTAAAGACCAGATTTGAGAATGTGGATATCGTGACATTTCGTGAAAATACAGAGGATCTGTATGTCGGAGTGGAAGAACAGATTGATGAAAATACTGTACATGCGACAAAAATCATTACGCGCAAGGCAAGTGAACGTATTATTCATGATGCTTTTGCTTATGCGAAAGAGCATGGAAGAAAAAAGGTCACTTGTGTGCATAAGGCGAATATTTTGAAGATGAGTGATGGTTTGTTTTTAAATATTTTTCAAACGATTGCCAAAGAATATCCTGATATTGAGGCAGATGATAAGATTGTTGATAATGTATGCATGCAGCTAGTCATGCATCCAGAAACCTTTGACGTCATGGTCATGCCTAATCTGTATGGTGATATCGTATCAGATCTTACCAGTGGTCTAATTGGTGGTTTGGGACTTTTGCCAAGCTGCAATTTGGGTAGTGAATATGCAATGTTTGAGGCAGTGCATGGCTCTGCACCGGATATTGCCGGAAAGCATATTGCCAATCCAACCGCTTTGTTGTGGAGCGCCTGTATGATGCTAGAGAATCTAGGTATGGAAGATATTGCCACTAAGATTCGCAATGCTGTTGATGCGGTGTTAGAGGAAGCTAAGGTGCTCACTCCTGATCTTCATGGCAATGCAACTACGCAAGCTTATCGAGATGCTATCATTGCACATTTATAGACAAGAGCGTTTTCATGATATAAATAATGCCAAATATGGCAGATAGAAATAAAAATGATGCTAGGATGACGTAGTGTAAAATATACGTTATAGGGGCATCATTTTTTTTGCTGGCTCGCATGCGCGTAGCGTAACTAGAATTACGCATATAATGAGCTATGATATAGGTGAGAGTAAGTGAATATTTTGCATTCTCACATCGGGCTATGAGAATAAACATAGTATGAAAATAATCAGAAAAGTAAGAATTTCGGCAACGGTTTTATATGGTATTAATTTGTTAGAAATAAACGATCTTCCTTGTTCTTTTTAGAACATTATTGTTGAGTTTATAATCATACAGAAAATAATTAAACGCTTACATTTGTCAATGAAAGAGGTTACATAACTCACTTGTGAATACAAGATCTTTTTTCTATAATGAGGATAGCACCTGTACTCACAGGGTAAAAAAGAAAAGGGAAAGGAGAAACAATGACAAAAAAAGTATTAAAAGCTGCAACAGTGCTCATGACCTGTTCGATGGTGGTAAGCAGCATCGCTCCAACTTCTATCGTAGCGGCCACAAATCCAAAGATGGTTTCCCAAATGCAAAAAAGCATAGAGGAAATGACACTATCTGATTTTATTGGGGGAGATAAGGATGTGCAAGAAAATCGCATTCTCTTAAAAAATACGGGTGGCGATAACTTTGCGGTAAGTAATGAAATCAATGAGCTGGTCAATGATTTTCATTACAGCGCTGATGTTGAACTCACGGCTGGTGGTGAAAATTCAGCGGCTCTGGTATTTGGCATAGGGGATAAAGATAAACCTTCGACTACATGGAAAGGAGCCAATGTTGTTAGGGAACAAGATGGCAACATCATGCGTGTCTTCAAGGTCCCGGCGGGAGAAGATTATGCCGAGCAAATCCAATTAACAGATTATGATATCACGAAGAAAATTCACTTAGATCTGGATGTAAAAGCAGATGGTACCTTTATTTATAAGGTGCAAAGTGAAGGTGGCAGTTTATATCAGATGGAAGGTAAAATCGATGCATGGGTAGGAGGCTATATCGGTATTTTGACCTTTAAAACAGAAGCTGCCTATTCTAACATAAAATTTACGGACAGAACGATTCGTACCGTAGATAATTTCAAAACAAATATTGAAAATTTGAGAGGACTTCAAGGTATTTGGACAAAAGGCGAGGATGGTCTTACATCCTCTGGAACCGGTGATAACTTCGCCATATCCGATACTAAAAGTCAAGATTTTACTTATCAGGTGCATACGGTCAATAAACATGGTAAAGGCGCAGGAGCTTTATTGTTCCGTGTCGAAAACCCTAACGATCCTAAAGCTGGTTGTTATGCATTTAACGCCGATTACACAAATAACATCTTCAAATTATTTGAATTTCCAACAGGTGGCAGTTTAGCTGAAATTCCGCTAAGTGAAGTGGCACCGAATGAAGATGGTTCCTATGATTTGAAAGTTACTGTAGTTGGCTCTGATATTTATGCTTATGTCAATGGAAAAGGGGTTGCACATGTTCAGGATGATCGTCATCGTGATGGATATTTAGGCCTGCTTACTTGGGATGGCAGTGTCGTATATCAAAATTTATATTATCAAAATGAAACAGAACGTCCAAACATTTCAGAACCGGAATTAACAACACTTGCATTAAGTGATGGTGTAAGTATTACACCAGCTATTGATCCACGTACTACCATTTATGGTATGGATATAGCTGCCGGTATTGATGAAGTGACATTGAAGCCTAGTGGCAATGGAAAGGTCTATATTACGATAAAAGATCGCAATTTACGCGTGACACGTCCACGTGAAGAAGTGAAAGATGCTTATACATTGCGTGCTGATGATTTTGAAACTAACTTTGCCAATGTCATGATCAGTGTTGAACGTGATGGTTTTACAAAAACCTATCAATTTGCTGTGAATAAATGGTTTAGCAATGAGGAATTGGCAGCTCAAGAAAATCGTGCGCAGTTCCATGTAACACCACAAATCAATTTCATGAATGATCCAAATGGTATGGTATATGATTCTACCGATGGCTATTGGCATTTGTTTTATCAGTATTCACCAAATAATAACTTTTATAAACAATCATGGGCACATGTTCGTTCAAAGGATCTCGTGAATTGGGAACAACAGCCTCTAGGTATCCAGATTGATGATCTTGGATTAATCTTCTCTGGATCTGCGGTAGAAGATAAGGATAACACTTCTGGTTTCTTTACGGATAATCAAGAAGGGGATTCTAAATTAGTAGCTATTTTTACTTATCATAATGAAAAGAATGGTAAACAATCACAAGCCATTGCATATTCAAAAGATCATGGAACAACTTGGATCAAATATGAAGGAAATCCAGTCTTGCCAAATGAAGGAAATACACTTAGTGGAAATGATTTCCGTGATCCTAAAGTATTTAAGATCGATGGGGATACAAAATGGTATATGATTACTGCGGGTGGCGCTGCCCAGCTGTTTGCAAGTGAAGACTTGAAAACATGGACACGCACACAAAATCTTACGTATAAAAATGGTGATCAGATTTATTCAGAATGTCCGGGGCTTATTCCTGCAAAAGTGAATGGAACCGGTGAGCAGAAGTGGATTTATAACGGTAGTGCCGGTTTCTATGTCATCGGTCACATGGAAAGAGATGGCGATGTTTTCAAATGGGTAGCTGATACCGATCGTATCAATGTGGATTCTAATGAAGATCCATGGCGTGGTTTTGGAAAATATGCAACCATGACATTCTTTGAAGATGGTACCGGAAAGAATCGTCAAATCGGAATCAGCTGGCTGCAAGACTTTACAGAGTTTGATGGCAAGATATATAAAGGGTCACAATCTCTGCCACAGGAATATGGTTTGATAACCGATCGTGATGGTAAATATGTAGTAACTAGTAATGTGGTTGAAGAAGTCAATAAACTGCGGGACCAAGAACATATCCTATATCAGACAGCAAATAAGAAAGTTTCCGCAAACGATGATAATATATTACGTGGTGTATCAGGTATTTACTATGATGTAGAGGGTACGTTTACACTAGGCAGTAGTAAAGAATTTGGCTTTAAACTGCGTCAAGGCGGTGGAAAAGAACTTATCTATAAATACGATGTGGTAAATAAAAAGATGGTACTGGATGCTAGAAATGCTGGTCATTATATGAACAGTGGTAATTTCTCTTATCAGTTGACACCATTAGAAGGAAATAAAATCAAACTGCGTATTTTAGTTGATCAAGGTGCTGTAGAAGCATTTGGTAATGATGGTGAAGCAAATATTTCAACAACACTTTATCAAGATAATCATAATATTGCCATGTCCTTTTTCACAAACGATGGGGATGTAACGATTGATGATCTAAAGATTTATGATATGAAGTCTATGTATAGCAAAAAATCGGGAAGTGAGACGGCGAAAACACAGCTATACGTATCCGCTAAAGAGCGTGTTCATGTAGATACAGAATTCACGGTTGATGCAAATGTGTATCCAAATCTAAGTGAAATGAACGATATCAAGTGGACACTTCCTGAAGGCTTACAAATCGTTAAAGAAGAGAAAGGCAGTATTACAGTAAAAGCTTTAAAGGCCGGTGTCTATCGGATTCAGGCAACGGTAGGGGAGTTAAGTGATGAAGTTAGTGTACAAGCTATTGTACCATCACTAGATTCTAATATCACAAATTGGAATACCAATGAGGTTTGGGAAATCACTGAGGAAGGTATGGAAGGGAAAAATACCGGTGGAGATAGCTTCCAATTAAGTGATACGAAGATTTCTAAGGATCAGCCATTTGTATTAGAAGCTGATATGAGCATCAAGGAAGGTATTGCGGCCGGTTTAGTATTTGGTGTAAAAGATAAAAATGCTCCTACATCATTATGGTTCTGTGTAAATGTGGAACGTAATGAAAATGGCGCAATCGCAAAAATCTTTAAAAATATGAATGGCCAAGACTGGCATATTGATAAACTATTACCACCAGCAATTGTGGATGCGGATACATATCATTTGAAGGTTGCTTATGATGGTAAGGGAACCTTGACCTATTATGTGAATGATCTACAGATTGCACAGAAAAGTGATGCAGATATTGTAGATGGCTATATTGGTGTACAAACCTTTAGATCTACAACCGTCTTTAATCATATAAAGGTGGCATTCCCACAAGCAGTTGTAAACGATGTTACATTGCCTGAAGAGGTACTAGTAGCCTTTAAAGAAAATAATGTGACAGCGAAACTGCCAAAAGATGTCATGGTAACATTGGATAATGGAAATGTGTTAAAAGAAACGATTTCTTGGGATCTTAGCAACATCGATACTGCTGTATCTGGTGATTACAAGGTCAAAGGCACAGTTTTAGGAAAAGAAGTAGAATTACGTGTCTTTGTACAGGCTGATAAAACAGCTTTGAAGAAGATCATCGAGCAGGCAGATACGTATGAAGCAGATGCTTATACAGAAGAAAGTTATCTGAATCTTATGACAGTTGTAACAAAAGCAAGGGAAGTTCTGAAAGATGATAAGGCAACACAGGATGCTGTAAATGCACAGGTAACAGCAATCGAAAAAGCTATTGCAGCTTTGGAAAAGGAAGAAAAACCAATTGTTGTAGATAAAGCAGAACTGAAAAAAGCGTTAGATAAAGCTAAAGCTGTACAGGCAGATGGCTACACAAGTGCAAGCTATGCGAAGTTACAGGAAGCAATCAAGGCAGCTGAAAAAGTATATGCCGATGATAAGGCAACACAGGATGCTGTAAATGCACAGGTAACAGCAATCGAAAAAGCCATTGCCGCTTTGGAAAAGGAAGAAAAACCAATTGTTGTAGATAAAGCAGAACTGAAAAAAGCATTAGATAAAGCCAAAGCTATACAAGCAGATGGCTACACAAGTGCAAGCTATGCGAAGTTACAGGAAGCAATCAAGGCAGCTGAAAAAGTATATGCCGATGATAAGGCAACACAGGATGCTGTAAATGCACAGGTAACAGCAATTGAAAAAGCTATTTCGGCTTTAGAAAAGGAAGAAAAACCAATCGTTGTAGATAAAGCAGAACTGAAAAAAGCATTAGATAAAGCCAAAGCTATACAAGCAGATGGCTACACAAGTGCAAGCTATGCGAAACTACAAGAAGCAATCAAAGCAGCTGAAAAAGTATATGCCGATGATAAGGCAATACAGGATGCTGTAAATGCACAGGTAACAGCAATCGAAAAAGCCATTGCAGCATTGGAAAAGGAAGAAAAACCAATTGTTGTAGATAAAGCAGAGCTGAAAAAAGCATTAGATAAAGCTAAAGCTGTACAGGCAGATGGCTACACAAGTGCAAGCTATGCGAAGTTACAGGAAGCAATCAAGGCAGCTGAAAAAGTATATGCCGATGATAAGGCAACACAGGATGCTGTAAATGCACAGGTAACAGCAATCGAAAAAGCTATTTCGGCTTTAGAAAAGGAAGAAACACCAATTGTTGCTAATAAGGCAGAGCTGAAAAAAGCGTTAGATAAAGCCAAAGCAATACAGGCAGATGGCTACACAAGTGCAAGCTATGCGAAACTACAAGAAGCAATCAAGGCAGCTGAAAAAGTTTATGCCGATGATAAGGCAACACAGGATGCTGTAAATGCACAGGTAACAGCAATTGAAAAAGCTATTTCGGCTTTGAAAAAAGAAGAAACACCAATTGTTGTAGACAAAGCAGAACTGAAAAATGCATTAGATGAAGCCAAAGCTATACAGGCAGAGGGCTTTACAAGTGCAAGCTATGCGAAGCTACAGAAAGCGATCAAAGCAGCCGAAAAAGTTTATGCTGACGCTGCAGCAAGTCAAGATGATGTGAAAGTACAAGTAAAGAATATTCAAAAAGCAATTCAATCCTTAGAGGCAGTTAGTCAAACTAGTGCCAAAGCGATTTTACAAAACTTAGTTGAAAAAGCTGAAAAGAAAAAAGAAAGTGCTTATACCGCTGCATCTTGGAAAACATTTGAAAAAGCATTAAAAGATGCTAAAAACATCTTACAAAAGAAAGATGCAACAAAAGTTGAAATTCAACAAGCATATGAAACACTTGTGACAGCATTACAACAGTTGAAAGCAATTGAGCAACACAAAAAAGAGCCAGTTAACACAACAGACAAAACAGATACGCCTAAAACAGGGGATACTTCGCAGGCACAAACAGCAGGTATCATGGTTATCTTAAGTGGAGCTGTCTTAGCAGTATTGCGCAAGAAAAGAAAGTATGTAGAAGAATAAATGAACTTGAAGAGGCAAGATGAATTGTCTCTTCTTTTCTTACAGAATAAATAGAAATACTTTAGGATTTATTAAGATATGAAAGATAGATTTTTGGTATCATAAAGAAGAAGGAAGGTGGAAGGGTATGAAACGATTCCGTATTATTATGTTGAGTGTTGTGCTTTGTGTTATCTTCACAGGCTGTAAAGGAACCATCAGCAACGATGTAGAGATCGACTATGGAGTTTCCACAAAGTATTCCAGACTAGAACTTGAAGAAGCGGTAAACGTCATAAAAAAAGATTTTGTACGATCATTTGAAGATTGTACGATGGAACGTTTGGTGTATGCCGGGGATAAACAATCAAAAGAACATGGAGAGTACTATACAAAAGCAGATACCCTTTTGTTTTTCATGGATTATAAAACCGGCAACTTTAGCAGTGATACATTAAATAAAAACAGTGAATATCCTGAATGGCAGATCATGTTAGTAAAAGATGCATCAGGAGTCTGGAAAATATATCCTAGTGGTTGCGGATATGGATAATAAGATGGAATATAAATATTTGACAAATGTGTGATGAAAGGCCAGAAAAACACTGGCCTTTTTTCTTGTGAAAGATAACATCAAAATACAAATGTCCATCATTTGATGTGACACATATGTTATTTCGCGGTGGAAACTGATATAATAGACACATAAAAGGAAGTGGACGTATGCGCTTTTTAAAGAAATTCATCGTTTCATTCTTGGCAATCACCTTAGCTGTTTTAACAAGCTTTGTTAATGGTACATATCAGCTGAAAGCGAAGACCTATTTCTTTGCTCGCAGCAGCGCACCTTCAAAAAGTGATTTTCATTATTATTCGGATCAAAATATATATTATAAATATGATTATGGTATGCCCAATTGTACGGCATATGCGTGGGGAAGAGCCTATGAAATATTAGGAGAACCCCCACAATTATCTACCGGGATGGCGAAAGAATGGTACGATTACAATACAAAACATCATTATTATGCGTATGGTTCTATACCTAAGGTTGGCAGTGTGATGTGTTGGAATGGAGATTGGGGAGGTCATGTGGCTATTGTGGAAAAAATTGAAGGAGAATATCTGACCATTTCCAATTCCAGTTATGGTGGGGAAGCCTTTTACACACAGACCAATACCTTCGCATATCTAAAAACGTATTATCCGGGATTTCAAGGCTTTCTCTATTTGCACGATTTTACACCTGCCGTCAATCTTGCTAAACCGAAGCTAAGGGTTAGCCGTTCAGGGATGAATTACACTTTTCAATGGGACAAAATAGCCGATGCTACTACTTATCAGATTGATGTATGTCATGATGCGGAATGTGAATTAACTGACGAATTTGTTACAAGCAAACTCACCTTCACCAAAGCATTTGCCGATCAACCTTACTGGGTAAGAGTACATGCACAACATAATGACTTTGCTAGTGTTTCTAATACGGTGGGAGTGAATCCGGCAGCATATCATCTGATGGGGACAAAGCAAAATCTAGGAACGCATTTTTATGCCCAAATTGCATTTGGTGATATCTATGTAAAAAATGTTAACCATACGGCAATGCTGGAAACAGCGACCAATGATGACAAAGGAATATACGAATTTATACGTCAAAAAGATGGCAGCTATACGATAAAAGATACGAAAACTAAAGAATTACTGACCTCTATGCGACAAAAAAATAATGTAGATTTATTTTTTACAAACATAGATGATACAAAGAATCAGGCATTTTTTCTTCGAAAGTTAAAAAAAGGTTATGCATTACAGCCTAGTGATACAGCTTATGCTGTATGCGGGGTAAAAGGAGAAAAAGCAGAAAGAACAACGCCGATACAAATAAACAGGATAGCCTTGACGACCTCACAGAGCTTTAGGATACAAAAAGGCGGAATCACATTGCCTGTTAACGTAAATGCGTATAAAGGTAGTTATGATGGGAAAGCACACAGTATCTCATTACAAAATGTACCTGCAGGCTCTACGATTACCTATCGTACCAGTACCAAGAGTGGATGGTCTTCAAAGAAACCAACTAGAACAAATGCAGGTACAACAATGGTTTACTATCATGTGATGAATCCACATTATGCGCAAGATATGTATGGCAGTGCAGAGATCATCGTACATAAAGCGAATTGCAAAGCGCGTATCAATGATTATAAACATACATATGATGAAAAGAAACATACGATTTCTATCACAAAAACACTACCAGGCTCAACCATATATTATCGCACCAGCTTAAAAAAGGATTGGACAAAGGAAAAGCCAATGAGAACGAACGTTGGCACGACAAGCGTGTATTATAAAATTAGCAATCCTAATGCAAGAAAGACAATCACCGGCAAAGCCAATATCACAGTATCGAAAGCTACGCAAAAGCCAAAGATAAAAGGATATAATGGCAGCTATGACCATAAAAAGCATACTCTTTGTATGACGCAGATAAAACCCCATTCAACAATCTACTATCGTAGCAATACAAAGAAAAAATGGTCGAAGATAAAACCTACACGCACAAGCGTAGGTACAACAAAGGTTTATTACAAAATTACCAATCCCAATTATAAAGATGTAAGTGGGAGTGTTTCCATCATCATCAAGAAAAAACCCTGATATTATAGAGGAATGTACCATCTTCATCACAAAGAAAGCAGCTTATAAAAATGAGGCTGTTTTTATTTTATGTGAAAATATGAAAATCGAAATCCTTTGCCTTTTTACTTTTGCTAAAGAACGATTTATGATATCATAAGAAACGTAAGAAATGAGGAATTGGATGGAACTGAAACTGATTGATTTAGTAAAGAAAATGGAAGAGGATAATCCCGATCTTGTCTATTTTGAACAAGGCTCTTTTAACATGAAACCGGTATATCGCAAGCGCAGCAATGTTTTGCATATGGAATTGGCCTTACCTAAGCTATTGCCTTTTCAGGTATGGCATGTTTTTTGTATGCGTTTAGCAAAAATTACTCGTTGTAAAACCGAAGTATATCTTACCGTAGAAAACAGTGATACGTCGATCTTAGAAGTAAGTGAATATATCCAGCACTTTGTCAGTCTGCATCCAACGTTGCGTATTTTTCAGGACAGTCTGCCATCCTTAGAGAAAAAGTATCTGATTTATCATATTGCGAATGAAACTGATCGTGATATCGCAATTCAAAATAAACATCTGCTTGAAGAGTTTTTGAAAAACTGTGGCTTCCAATTGGCAATTACGGTTGAAGAAATGAAGGTCAGCGTAAAGATTCCAACGGTGAAGATGAAAGAGGAAGCGCCTAAGCCGACACAAGTATATGAAGAGAAAAAAGCCTATAGCTTTAAACCTAAAAAGAAAAAGGGCTTAGATGGGTATGTGCCCTTTTCCATTCATGATATTAGCGAAGAATGTCATGATATTCGCATCCATGGGAAGATCTTTGACAGTGAAGTAAGAACTTTACGAAATGGCAAGGATATTCAGACACTGTGGATTGCGGATGACGATGATGCCATCATCATGAAGCGTTTTGAACGTGGTTCTATCACAAAGGAAGTTCTTAATGAAATCGGTGCCGGAGATTGTGTCGTTGCATATGGACGAGTGGAGTTTGATTCCTATTCTCGTGAACTGGTCTTTATGCCGGATGTGATCCAGAAGGTACCTGAAGTCAAACGTGTGGATGAAGCAGAAGAAAAGCGTGTAGAGTTACACGTACATACGAAGCTATCTGAAATGGATGGGGTATGTGATATCAGCGAGTATATCAAAACAGCGAATGAATGGGGCTGGGATGCGATTGCGTTGACTGATCATCGTGTTGTTCAGGCATTTCCTACTGCACAGACGGTGGTTGATGGCATTAACAAGAAACGTGAAACACCGATGAAGATCTTATATGGTGTGGAAATGAATATGGTTGACCCTATGTTACAGATCGTGCGCAATGGGGATGACACGGAACTGGAAAAGGGAACCTATTGTGTATTCGACTTAGAAACGACCGGTTTATCTTCGCGCTTTGATCATATCATTGAGTTTGGCGGGCAGATCATGAAAGATCGCACCTGCATAAAAAGCTTACAGCTGTTTGTCAAACCACCGATTGCCTTAAGTGCATTCACAACTGAATTAACCAATATTTCAGAAGAAAACATGAAGAATGCCAAACCGTTTGCGGAATGTGTCGATGAGATTCTGGAATTTATCGGTGATAGTATCTTAGTTGCCCACAATGCCAGCTTTGACTATGGCTTCTTAAATGCGGAATTAGAACGTATCGGTCGTAAGCCATTAATGAATCCGGTCATTGATACCTTGGATCTGGCCCGCAGTATGATGGATCGCAAAGGTTATCGCTTGGGCAATCTGGCACGTCAGTATGGTATTCGCTATGATGAAGATGTAGCCCATCGTGCTGATTATGATGCTGAAGTGTTGGCTCAGGTCTTTATGCATATGTTAAATGATCTAAAGCATATCAAAACCTTGAAACAGTTACAAGATATGCAAGATCCTGATTGTTTTAATAAAGTCAGAGATAAGCATGTGACTATCCTTGCGAAAAACATGGCAGGTTTAAAGGAATTGTTTGAGCTGATTACACTCTCGCATACGGAATATTTAAGCTATAATCGTAAAAGTACAGCAAATGTTGTCGCAGAACCGCGCATCATTCGTAAAGAAATAGAAAAGCGCCGGATGAACGGCAATTTATTGATCGGCTCTTCCTGTGTGAATGGGGAAGTTTTCGACATGGCCCAGACGCGCAGTGAAAAAGAGTTAGCAGAGGTCATGCAGTTTTATGACTACATCGAAATACAGCCACTTGCCAACTATCGTTTCTTAGTAGAACGCAATTCCATCGTAGATGAAGCGCGGTTAAAAGAAATCTTAATGTCCATCGTGGAAAAGGCAGAAGAGATGGGAAAAATCGTCGTGGCAACCAGTGATGCGCATTATGTGCATCCTAATGAAAAGCTGATTCGTGACATTTATATCAATTCTCAGGCGATTGGCGGTATGCGTCATGCCTTATATATTTACAATCAGGAACGTCGCCGCAAGTTTAAAAGCCCGGATCAGCATTTGCGTACCACGGATGAAATGTTAAAAGAATATGCTTGGTTGGGCCAACAGCGTGCTTATGATATGGTCATTAAGAATACCAAGGCGATAGCGGATCAGATTGAAGTGATACGTCCGGTCAAGGATGCTTTATATCCACCGGATATTGAAGGTTCTGATCAAAAGCTAAGAGAAATTTGTTTTGAAAATGCCCATAAGAAATATGGACCTGTCTTACCGGATATCGTGGAGAAACGCTTAAATCGAGAATTGGATAGTATCATCGGCGCCGGTTATTATGTGGTTTACTATATTTCTCATTTATTGGTAAAGAAGAGCTTGGATGATGGATATCTGGTAGGTTCGCGAGGTTCGGTAGGATCTAGCTTTGTCGCTACGATGTCAGAGATTACTGAGGTAAATCCTTTAGCACCTCATTATGTCTGCCCGAAATGCCATTATGTAAAGTTCTTTACCGATGGCAGTGTGTTAAATGGCTATGATTTACCAGATATTGAATGTCCGAATTGTGGAGAAACAATTCGCGGTGATGGACACGATATTCCTTTTGAAACCTTCTTAGGTTTTGAAGGTGATAAGGTGCCGGATATCGACTTGAATTTCTCCGGTGATTATCAGCCCAATGCCCATGCCTATACCAAAGAAGTGTTTGGTGAAGACCATGTATATCGTGCCGGTACGATTGGTACGGTAGCCGAAAAAACGGCGTTTGGTTATGTGAAAGGCTATGAGGAAGAGATGGGAATTGAAGGCAGTATGCGCAATGCCCAGATCTTGCGTTTAGCAAAAGGTTGTGAAGGCGTCAAACGAACGACCGGTCAACATCCAGGTGGCATCGTCGTCGTCCCATTGGATTTAGATGTGCATGATTTTACACCGGTACAATATCCTGCCAATGACCCGTATGCGGAATGGAAGACGACGCATTTTGACTTCCATCAGATTCATGATAATATCTTGAAATTTGATATCCTTGGTCATGTGGATCCTACAGCGATGAAGATGTTGGAGCGTATGAGTGGAATTGATGTAACGACCATTCCTATGAACGATCCGGAAACCATGAGCATTTTCTCTAAGGTGGATGCGTTAAAAATAGATACTAGTAAGAATACCGAAGAAACTGGAGCTGCCGGCTTACCGGAGTTCGGTACACCGTTTGTTCGTGGAATTCTGGAGTTAACACGTCCAACCACATTTGATGAGTTATTGAAAATATCCGGTTTATCTCATGGTACAGATGTATGGTTAGGCAATGCCAAGGATCTGATTGATGATGGTATTTGTACATTAAAGAGCGTAATCGGATGTCGTGATGACATCATGGTGTATTTATTGCACAAGGGCTTGCGTCCAAAACTGGCCTTTACGATCATGGAAAGTGTTCGTAAAGGAAAAGGACTGAAGGATGAATGGATACCGGAGATGAAAGAAAACGGGGTGGAAGACTGGTATATTGAATCTTGTAAAAAGATCAAATACATGTTCCCGAAAGCCCATGCCGTTGCCTATGTCATGATGGCCATCCGCATTGCTTGGTTTAAGGTGCATGAACCGCAATATTACTACTGTATGTTCTTTAGTATTCGTTGTGATGCATATGATATTGAAACAATGATCAAGGGAGAACAATCCATTCGTAAAAAGATGCAGGAAATTGACTTTAAGTTGCATGACAACGCGCAGAAAAAGGATGTCACCAAGAAGGATAAGGATACTTATAATACTTTAGAGCTGGCATTGGAAATGACATTGCGTGGTTATTATTTCGCTAATATTGATTTAATGCGTTCCGCCAGTCGTGATTTTATTGTCGATCCAGAACGACCTAACTACATTATTCCTCCTTTCACCAGTATTGATGGCTTGGGAGAAAGTGTTGCGGATACTGTTGTGGAAGCTCGCAAGAATGGGGCATTCTTATCCAAAGAGGATTTACAGCGAAGAACCGCCTTGAGTGGTACGCTGATTAAGAAACTGGAGTCGATGGGGGTTTTAGAAGGCTTACAGGAAGAAAATCAGATGTCCTTATTTTAAAAAGCTGAATCATATACGATTAGAAACAAGCAACAACAGGAAAATCATAGAAAAGGCTTATCGCCACATATGATCGAATCAAAGTGTGTGGGATAAGTCTTTTTTGATGATAAGGAAAAGTTTTATGAGATATGTGTTCCTAAAGCACATTGCATAGGAGAAAAAGATTTGTATTTGTCACTATGTAAAGATAATGCTATACTTTTTATGTAATTGGAAAGAGGGAGTAACATGAAAAAGGAGAAGGGCAGTACTCGTCATATTTTAGAGAGTGAAGGAAATTTTAAATATGTGTTGATCATGGAAGGCTTGGCTTGTGGATTACTTGCCGGATTGATCGCCATTATCTATCGTTTGCTATTAGGCTATGCGGAACAGTTTATTGCCTTTATGGCATCCGTGATTTGGGATAACCTTCTCTATATTATAGGGTGGTTTCTCTTTTTGTTAGTGCTTGGTGTTTTGATTGGCTGGTGCCTAAAACAAGAACCATTGATTTCAGGAAGTGGTATCCCTCAGGTGGAAGGAGAAATCATTTCGTTTCTTGATCAAAAATGGTATAAAATATTGCCTTATAAAATTGTTGCTGGGACCTTATGCGCTTTTGGAGGGTTATCATTAGGGCGAGAAGGGCCAAGTATTCAATTAGGAGCTATGGGTGGCAAGGGTATGTCACGTATCTTTCATCGTGTAAAGATGGAAGAAAAATTATTATTGACTTGTGGTGCAGCGGCAGGACTTAGTGCGGCATTTAATGCGCCTTTGGCAGGTGTCATGTTTGCCTTGGAAGAGGTACATAAAAACTTTTCCGTTTCTGTTTTAGTTTCGGTCATGTGTGCCAGTGTTACCGGTGATTTTCTATCACAATATGTGTTTGGCTTAGAACCGGCATTTCATTTTGTAGTCACAGAAACTTTACCATTAGGCTATTATGGAAGCATTCTGTTGTTAGGCATCATTTGTGGTTTATGTGGTGTCCTATATAATAAGATGACGTTAAAGTTTCAGGATTGGTATGAAAAAGTGCCAAGACTAAAAGCCCATTATCGTGTTTTGATTCCTTTAATGATTGCCGGTGTGCTTATGCTCATCCTTCCTGAAGTGTTAGGCAGTGGGCATACGATGATCGAGATGTTAAGTGGAAAAGAGCCATTGCTCTTAAAAACCTTGATTTTATTGCTGGTAGTAAAATTTATCTTTTCTTTAGCTAGCTTTGGCAGTGGAGCACCCGGTGGCATCTTTTTCCCATTGTTGGTGCTCGGCAGTTTTGTAGGAGCCATTTATGGCCTTATCGCCATACAGTATTTTCAGATTCCTGAGATGTATCTGGCAAACTTTATTATCATGGCCATGGCTGCTTTCTTTGCGGCAATCGTACGAGCACCGATTACCGGTATTATTTTGATTGCGGAAATGAGTGGCACTTTGACGCATTTATTACCTTTAGCGCTAGTTTCCTTATGTGCTTACTTAACGGCCAATATATTGAATTGTGATCCCATTTATGAAAGTTTATTGCATAAGCTTTTATGGAAGAATGGTGTGAATTTAGATGCGTTTCAAGGAAAGAAACATATTGTTGAAGCCGCAATTGAAATCGGCAGCGAGGTATGTGAGAAAAAGGTCAGTGATATTGCCTGGCCGGGCAAATGTCTGATTATCAGCATTCATCGAGGAAATGCCGAAATTATTCCTAAGGGAGATACTGTCTTATTTACCGGAGATACATTAATGGCTTTGATCAATGATGAGGATGCTCCTTATGTGCAACATGCTTTAGAAAAATTATGTACTAGAAAGTTATCGTAATGGTTGTTACTTAGAAAACGAATAAAACTTAGTCGTTTTCTGTATATATCGATGTTATGGATTGTAGGAAGCATTAATTTTATGACCTATGAGGTGTTACATGATGTCTTGCTTACATCCTACCTTTTGCTGTTTTCTATATACCTTATACCTTGTCAATTTGGCGTTGTGTGGATTTGCTTATGCATTGCTGATGAAATATAATATTACTTTTTTTCCTAAATCGTTTTGTCGGAGAAAAAAGATGAAATGAAATAAAATGATAAAGTCATGGAACACCATGGCTTTTTTTTGCGGCGTTAAGCATAAGAAAAACAGAAATGTTGTTGAGAAGCAATTCGTTTTACAAATGATGTAAGAGGGAATTCATCTGCTTCTTGCGTATTTCAACTTATATGCCACATAAGATACTCAGAAAAAACTGGAAAGAAAGGAGATTTTGTAAGCATTTGTAAAAAAGCGACAAATAAAAGTTAGAAATTATCTATACAAATAGCATAAAAAGCGATATAATGGTGGAGTAAAGTAGCACAAAGTGGTGGAAAGTGGAGGTAAACGTCATGTTCATGGGTGAATACGCACACAATATTGATAAAAAAGGGCGTATCATCATTCCGGCAAAATTCCGTGAAGAACTTGGCGATACGCTCATCATCACACGCGGTTTAGACGGCTGCTTAAGTATTTATACAAAGGAACAATGGCAGCTCATTTATGAACAGCTGATGAAATTGCCATCCACCAAGAAAGATGCCCGCATGTTTGTACGTATGATGACAAGCAAAGCGGCAGAATGTGAAATTGATGCACAGGGAAGGATCTTAATCCCATCCTCATTAATCAAACTTGCGGATCTGACAAAAGAATGCCGTATCATCGGTGCTGCTAACCATGTGGAAATCTGGTCCAAAGAGCGCTGGGAACCACTGGATGAAGATGGTGATGCTGCATTTGAAGAGATTGCGGAAAATCTTACGGAGTTTCTATTATGAACAAACATTACAGTGTCTTGCTGCAGGAAAGCATAGAAGGACTACATATACAACATGATGGCATTTATGTGGATGGAACGCTGGGTCGAGGAGGACACAGTTGTGAGATCTTGAAACAAATTCCTGACGGTCATTTATATGCATTTGACCGTGATGCCAGTGCGATTGAAGAATCGACACCAAGACTATTGCAGGTGGCAGATAACTTCACATGCATCCATAGCCCATTCTCTCATCTGAAAGAAGAACTTTCGGCTTATGGTGTAAATAGAATTGATGGTTTGGTACTAGATTTAGGAGTAAGTTCTCCCCAATTCGATGAAGCAGAACGCGGCTTTTCTTATCGTTTTGATGCTCCATTGGATATGCGAATGGATCAAAGTCAGGCATTAAATGCTTATGAGATCGTAAACACTTGGAGCTATCAAGATTTAGTAAAGATTTTTTATACCTATGGAGAAGAGACGTTTGCTAAACAGATTGCGCGCAATATTGAAAAGAAACGCATAGATAAACCAATTCGTACAACCTTTGAATTGGTAGATGTTATTAAGGCATCACTTCCGGCAAAGGTACTGAATAAGAAAGGACATCCTGCGAAAAAGGTGTTTCAAGCGATACGGATTGCCGTAAACGATGAATTACGGGAATTAGAAGAAGTGTTGCAAGAGGCCTTGCAAATGCTGAATCCTCATGGACGAATTTGCGTGATCAGTTTTCAGTCGTTGGAAGATCGTATCGTAAAAGAGGCTTTCCAAACAGCAAGTCGTCCTAAGCAATATGACAAGCGCATTCCTATCTTACCAAGTGATATGGAAGAAGCGCCCTATAAACTCATCAACAAAAAACCAATTACCGCGCAAGAAGAAGAACTGATGGAGAACAACCGCAGTCATTCAGCGAAATTAAGAATTATAGAAAGGATAAGGTAAGTAACAATGGCAAAGGCGAAATTAGTAAAACGTAAAAGAAGATTCCGTATCGAAGGTGTGGCAACACTGCTGTTGACACTGGCAGTGCTGTTATTTTTAGGTGCGCGTATTGGATTGAAATCGTATAACTATAACCTTTCCATTGAAGCTAGTAAGGTAGAAGAAAAAGCAACAACCTTAAAAGAAACTGTTAGTAGTCTAGAAAACGAAGTAAATAAATTAGAAAATCGTGAATGTGTATTAGGCATGGCAGAAAAAGATGGCATTAAAACGAATCAGGATCAGGTCGTTGTCATGGGGGATGAGGACAAGAAGAACAATGAGTAAAGGTGGATGACTATGAATCCTAGAAGAAGTAATCGTACATTGGCAGGATTGCTGATCATCATGATGGTAATAGCAACACTCATTTTATCAAATGTGCTTTTTACTATGGTGACGCAGAAGCATTTTCGTAGTGGTGTCAATGTAAAAGATTTTAAAGAACCCGATATCTCTAACACAACGGTATTAAAAGGAAACCGGGGAACGATTTATGATCGCGGTGGAGAAGTAATCGCACAGGATGAAGATACCTATACGCTTGTTGCGATTTTGGATAAAAGTCGCAAAGGAATCGGCAATGTGCCGGCATATGTAAAAAATGTGGATAAGACGGCGCGTTTACTAGCACCAAAGCTAGATATGAAGGAAGATTCTATACGTGATATCTTACAAAATGCAATTGATAATAAACAATATCAGACTGAACTAGGAACAAAAGGAAAAAATCTTTCCAAAAGTGTAAAAGAGAGCATTGAAGCATTAGAATTACCTGGTATTACATTTACCAAGTCAGTGGAACGCAGTTATCCTACGGGCACATTTGCTTCGCATTTAATCGGTTATGCACAATATAATGAACAAAGCGGTCAAATCGAAGGACAGATGGGATTGGAAAAATCGTTGAATACTTTTTTACAAGGAGAAGACGGTATAGAGGTTTACCAAAAAGATGCCAATGGCAATATTTTACCAGGAACAAAATATACGAAAAAATATGCGAAGAATGGAAATGATGTGTATCTTACCCTAGATCGCAATGTACAACTTGCTTTACAAAGCAGTCTGAAAAAAACGATGAAAGAAGTTAAAGCCGATCGTGGTTGGGGACTGGTCATGGAAGTGGAAACAGGTAAGGTGCTAGGCTGGGCTGGTTTACCGAGTTTTGACTTAAATAAGCGCGATATAAAAGATTATCTGGATGTACCAAGTCAATACTTATATGAACCAGGTTCGGTTATGAAAGGCATTACTTACGCAGCCGCATTAGATAGCGGTAATTATCCATATAATAAAAAATATGATAGTGGGGTCTTTTATTTTGGTACAGATGAAAAAGGAAAAATTTATCGAAGTGCTACAAAAGTAGGCGGTATTCAGCCGATTTATGATGCATTAAACAAGAATTATGGCACGATTTCATTTGATAAAGGTTTTATTGTATCCAGTAATATCGCTATATGTGAACTGCTTACTAAATATATGGATCCAAGCATCTATCAGGATTATGTATTGAATAAATTTAAATTTAATCAAAAAGTTGATATTCCTTTTGTGGAAAACAGTAAAGGAAATATGAACTTTACTTATGCTTCAGAAAAGCTGAATACTGGTTTTGGTCAAGGTATTTCTGTAACAGCTTTGCAAATGGCACAGGCTTATACAGCAATTTTAAATGATGGCAAGATGGTGCGGCCATATGTAGTGGAACGTATTATTGATGCCAGCAGTGGCAAAACGATTCAACAGTATGACACAAAGCAAGTAGGACAGCCAATCTCAAAAAAGAGTGCAGATTATGTAAAGAAACTTATGAAACAGGTAATTGACGATAAAATGGGAACTGGTCATATACGTTATAAGATGGACGATGTTTCTATTGTCGCAAAGACCGGTACTGGACAGATTGCCAATGAACACGGGCAGTATGGTGATATTTATACGAACTCTGTTATGGCAGCGGCGCCGGCAGATGATCCTAAAGTCATGGTTTATTATGCGTTTGAAAGTTCTGAGTATTTAAGCTATTCCGGTGATCCTTTTAAAGAAGTGATGAAGGCTGCTTTAGTTGCGGAAAACATTACAGGGGAAGAGGGACAGAATCAGGAAACAAAAAAACAAAATCATGTGGAATGGAAAGAGTATACAATGCCATCTTTAGTGAATCACACATTGCGTTATGCAAAACAGAAATTAAAGGAAATGGATATAGATACCGTTGTTATTGGCAATGGAAATAGTATCGTAGCACAATTTCCGAAAGCTGGAGATGCTATTATGAGTAATCAACGTATGTTTTTGCTGAGTGATGGGGCGAAAATCGCTATGCCTAATATGAAAGGTTGGACAAAAAAAGATATTACTGCCTTTTGGAATCTGACTCATATTGAGGTACAGATGGAAGGAAGCGGCAGTGTGCATTCTCAGAATGTTAAGATGGGGAAAACCATTAGTAAGGATACGATCATTAAAGTCAAGATGAAATAAAAAATAGTGATTTCTCTTTGGAAAAGATTTATCTATGTAAATCGTTAAAAGAGGAATCACTGTTTTTAATGTTTGAAACAGAAACAAATGATAAAGAAAGAATATGGCTATCGGCTATGTTTCACCTTCATCATGTTTAGCATAGATGCTGTTGCAGGATTGGTAAGTTTTGAACTGTATCATGCAAGATGGTACTAAGAGCACATAGTTACATAAGGGTGCATGAAAATGCGATATGGTTAAGAAGGTAAAACAACAAAGACATGTTTTTGCTGAAATAGGCATACACTGCAATGAGGTGAGTGTATGATACGAGGAAAGGTCAAAACAAGGATTTCCATCATCTTTCTATGCGCTCTAGTAATTTTTGGCTGCATCCTTGGAAAACTGGGCTATGAACAGATCTTTCATCATACGGATATCATGGAGAAGGCATTGGATTTATGGGAACGTGATTTTACCGTTGCCGGTTTGCGGGGTTCTATCTTAGACAAACAAGGGAAGGTATTGGCCCATGATATACCATCGACATCGGTTATGGTCGTACCGGCACAGATTAAGCATCCTGATGAAACCGCAAAACAATTAGCACAAGTGTTAAACGCAGACGAAAAAACCATAAAAACAAAAATTACGAAACATGTCTCAACACAGAAAATCCAACCAGAAGGTCGGTTGATTAGTGATGAGAAAGCACGCAAGTTAGAGGCCATGGATTTGGAAGGTGTCTATCTGGTACAAGATTCTTTGCGTAACTATCCGAATAATAACTATTTGGCTCAGGTATTGGGGTTTACCGGTATTGATAATCAGGGGCTGGCAGGCTTGGAATTACAATATAATGATATTTTATCAGCCAAAAGTGGAGGATTGAATATTCCTTTTGATGCGAAAGGTCATAAAGTAGAACTGTATCAGGAAACTTATGAAGCTCCCGGTAGGGGCATGGATGTACAATTGACAATAGATGCCAAAATTCAGGATATCGTGGAACGAGAAATGAATAATTTGATGAAACGTTATCATCCTAAGTCAGCATTGGCATTAGCAATGAATCCGCAAACAGGAGAAGTGCTTGCTATGGTATCAAAACCAGATTTTGACCCAAATCATTATAAAGATTATTCCAGTGATGTTTACAACCGGAATTTGCCGATTTGGAAAAGTTATGAACCAGGTTCTACTTTCAAATCCGTGATTTTCGCAAGTGGTTTGGAATTGAAATTATATGATATGTTTAAAGACACTTATGATGATAAGGGGTATGAGATGGTTGGCGGTGCCCGCATTAAATCTTGGAAAGCAGGCGGTCATGGGCATCAGACCTTTCTTCAAGTGTTAGAAAACTCAAGTAACCCGGGCTTTGTGGAAATTTCACGACGTATGGGCTTGGATAGGGAATATGAGTATGTGACTAAATTTGGTTTTGGACAAAAGACCGGCATTGATCTGCCGGGGGAAAGTAAAGGTATTATGTTCAAAAAAGAAGTGATGGGTGAGCTAGAACAGGCTACAGTTGCTTTTGGCCAGGGACTGAGTGTGACACCGATTCAATTGGTAACGGCTTTTTCGGCAGTTGTCAATGGTGGTACTTTGTATACACCATACATTACCAAAAGCATTAATGATCCCATTACCCATGATCCGATACTAGAATTTAAACCTACCAAGAAACGTCAGGTAATCAGTGAAGAAACAAGTAAACTTATGCGCTATGCGTTAGAAAGCGTTGTGGCAAATGGGGGAGGAAAACCTGCCTATATGGAAGGCTATAAGATAGGTGGTAAGACTGGAACAGCACAGATAGCGGAAAATGGAGTATATTCCACAAGTAATTATATTCTATCGTTTTTATCCGCAGCACCTATTGATGATCCTCAAATCGTGTTATATATTGCTGCCGATAGTCCACAAAATGATATTTTATATGGAGGTACGGTCATTGCGCCAATTGCGAAATCTTGTTATGAAGATATTCTTCCTTATTTAAAAGTGGAAAAAGCGGAAAAACAGATACCCAAAAAGTTAATTTGGCCAGAGACTGAAAATATCAAAGTTAAAAATTTTGTTGGGAAAAAGAAAAAAGATGTGCAGCAGGAAGGTGTGACCTTCACTTTTCTTGGTGAGGGAGATACCGTACTTGAACAAATGCCGGTAGATGGAACGACCCTTCCGGCAGAAGGTGGGGAGGTCTGGATCTATCTTGGTGATGACAAGGTTAAATGAACTATTAGGCATGCTTCATATCGCATGTGATGACACACGCATCTTGCAAGGTGTCAGTGATGATAGTCGCAAAGTTAAAAAAGATTGGCTGTTTGTCTGTCGAAAAGGGATTACCCATGATGGCGCTGCTTATATAGATGATGCTTTACGAAAAGGCGCAGTTGTATTATGCGATAAAAAAAGGCAATGGCGAAAAAATGGACAAAAAGTAGAAGCAACATCTCATCAGGAAAAAGAACAAGTCTATGCGTGTGAAGATGTAGAAGCGATTGCACAAGCACTGATTGAATTATACTTTGGTGATTTGTGTAAACACTTGTGTGTGATTGGTGTCAGTGGAACGAGTGGGAAAACCAGTGTTGCCTGTATCATCACACATATCTTACGGAAACAACAGAAAAAAACCTTTCGCATTGGCACCCATGAGGTAGATGATAATCAACATATACAAGCGATTCCAAACACTACACCGGACTCTTTCACTTTAGCTAATCTACTAAAAGAAGCAATTCAACAAGGCTTTACGCATATTGTTATGGAAGTGAGTTCGCATGCAATTGATCAGAATCGTATTTGTTTTATGAGTTATGATGCTATTGTTTATACAAACATTACACAAGATCATTTGGATTATCATTTCACGCGTACACATTATATGTATACAAAATTTAAGTTACGCCGTTATTTGAAAAAGGATGGCTTTATTATCATAAACAAGGATTTTCCTTATTTAATGAAATTACAGCACTTAAGTGATGCTAAACTTATAACTATCGGCTTTGATGCTGCCCATTTCACCATTGAGGATATGCATCTTAGTGAACAAGGCGCCATCTTTACAATCAATGGATATTCTTTTGTTATTCCTTTGTTGGGCAAGATGAATGTTTATAATACAACCGAAGCTATTGCCCTGTGCCATATGCTTAATATCACCTATGAACAACTGATTGCCAGCTGTCAAGATCTTCCATATGTAAGTGGGCGTATGGAATTGATGAAAGGAAAAAAACATACGGTCTTATTAGATTATGCACATACACCGGATGCTGTGGAAAAATTAATGGAATTCGCACGGTCTATTTGTCAAGGAAAGCTCTATATTATCGTCGGATGTGGTGGTGAGCGCGATCGCAGCAAACGTAAACTAATGGCTGATGCAGCTTGTAAATATAGTGATATGGCGATTTTTACAAGTGATAATCCACGTCATGAATCACTATCTACCATCCTTTTGGATATGTGTAAGACCACTTATCAAAATTATGAGGTAGTAGAAAATCGCTATTTTGCGATAAAATACACTATTAAAATAGCAAAAGAAAGTGATATAATAGTAATCGCTGGAAAAGGGAATGAAAAGACACAGGATGTGGAAGGCAGGATGTACCCCTTCGATGATGCGGACTGTGTAAGAAAACGTTTTGCGAAGGAGGAACTATTTTGGAAATAAAATATTTACTTGCATTCGGATGTAGCTTGGTATTGACACTGTTGGTAATGCCCAAGCTCATTCCGTTTCTACATAAAATTAAATTTGGACAAAGTGTGCGTAAGGAAGGTCCAAAAAGCCATATGGCAAAAACCGGGACACCAACCATGGGCGGCATCGTGTTTGTCCTAGTGCCTATATTGGTCATGGCCATCTTAAACTATAAGGCTTTTCTAACACCAGAAATGCTCATTGTCGTCTTCGCCTATTTAGGATATGCTTTGATTGGCTTTATCGATGATTTCTTAATTGTCGTAAAGAAGAATAACGATGGCTTAAAACCATCCATGAAGTTTTTGATGCAAAGTGTGTTAGCAGTAATCTTTTATTTTGCTTATACCCAGATAGCAAAAACTACGATTCAGATTCCTGTACTCCATATGACACTGGAATTGGGGTTCTTATATTTCATCTTGATTTTCTTTATGTTTACATGTGAAAGTAATGCGGTGAATTTAACAGATGGTCTGGATGGCTTATGTGCAGGAACTTCCTTAATTGCCATTGCACCATTTGTCATCTTTGCTTTATTACAAAAAAACAATGATCTGGCGATGTTTCTATTAGCGGTAAGTGGTGCCTTGCTTGGTTATTTACGCTTTAATATTCATCCTGCCAAAATTTTTATGGGTGATACGGGTTCTTTGGCCATTGGCGGTTTGTTGGCAGCTAGTGCGATGATTCTGAAACAGGAAATTTTGTTAGTGCTGATTGGCGGAGTCTTTGTGATGGAATTATTAAGTGTGGTTATTCAGGTAACCAGCTTTAAAGCGACCGGAAAACGTGTATTTCGGATGTCTCCCTTGCATCACCATTTTGAACTAGGTGGTATGAAGGAAACCAATGTCGTATTGATGTTTTGGTGTATCGGCTTAATCTTTGCGGTTGTTGGATTATGGCTGGGGGTGCTGTAATATGAAACCAAGTGTATTAGTTATCGGTGCTGCCAAAAGTGGTGTTGCCGTAGCCAAACTGTTAAATCGTCATGGTTATGCTGTCATCATCACGGATATGCAGGAAATTAAAGAAAAAGCTGAATTGCAAGAACGTGGTATCCAAGTTTATGAAAAAGGTCATCCGGATATATTAAAACGCGAGGATTACGCGTTTATTGTAAAAAATCCCGGTATCAAATATACAGTGCCATTTGTAAACTACTTTGTTCAACATCAAGTTAAAATAGTAACCGAAGTAGAAATCGGATATCGTTATGCATCGCATTTTCATTATGGAGCGATTACTGGCACAAATGGCAAAACCACGATTACGACCATGCTCTATGAAATGCTGCAGAGAAAAGGGAATGCGATTGTCGCAGGCAATATTGGCTTTCCATTATCCGCTTTGGCCTATGATTTTGAAGAGGAAGAAAAATATGTGGCATTAGAACTTAGCAACTTTCAGTTGTTAGGTATTGAAACTTTTGCACCAGAGGTCAGCGTTGTCTGTAATTTAGCACCAGATCATTTGGATTATATGCCATCAGTTGAAGCATATTATGAAAGCAAGATGCGGATATATGAAAATTGTCAAAAAGAGGACTGGTTTTTAAGAAATGTCGACGATCCTACAGTAGTTGCCTATGCGAAAAATATTCCTTGTACCACTATTGATTTTTCATTAACGCGTCAAGATGTGGATCTGTATCGCAAAGATGGCAAGGTATGGCTAGTTGATCTCATGCTGTTTGAAGAAAGCCGTTTTCCTATTGTCGGTGATTATAATTTATCGAATGCGATGGTCGCTGCCTGTATGGCCTATAAGCTTGGTGTGTCTTTAGCGGATATTCAAGCGACGATTGCTAGTTTTCAACCAGTCGAACATCGTTTAGAATATATTGGGGAAAAAGATGGGGTTAAATTTTATAATGATAGTAAAGCAACAAATACACATGCAGTTACCGCAGCTTTAAGCAGCTTTGATAAAAATATCCTACTGTTAGCGGGAGGACATGATAAAGGCATCAGCTTTCTAGATTTAAAGCAATATGATGATCGGGTAAAATGCTGTATCGCATTTGGTGAAACTAGAGAGCAATTTAAACCAATTTTCACGCATGTGGAAACTGTTGAAACAATGCAAGAGGCATTGCATACCGCAATCGCCAAGGCCCAAAGTGGAGATATCATTTTATTATCGCCGGCATGTTCCAGCTATGATCAATTTCCTAACTATGAGGTCAGAGGTACATTGTTTAAAGAAATGGTGCAGGCATATTTGGAAAAGGCCTAAAAACCTTACAAAATCGTTATAAAAAAACGATACTATCGACTTGCGTTTTATGGCAATTTGCGGTAGTATGAAAAAAATCTAAAAGGAGAAAAACATGTTTATAGAAATCTTAAAAGCTGCGCTATATGGAATCCTTGAGGGCATTACAGAATGGTTGCCCGTCAGCTCTACCGGCCATATGATCCTGTTTGAAGAAATTCTTCCCATGAAAGTATCAGAAAACTTCTGGAATGTTTTTTTGGTAGTCATTCAACTGGGGGCGATTTTGGCGGTCGTTTTACTGTATTGGAATAAAATATTTCCTTTTAACTTTAAAAATAAGAATCGTCCTTTTATCCGCTATGATATCATGAACTTATGGGGCAAAATTTTGGTTGCTTGTATCCCGGCTGCCATCGTTGGTATCGCATTTGATGACATCTTGGAGAAATATCTGTATACATCAGTGGTCGTTGCGACAATGCTGGTGTTGGTGGGTATTGCCTTTCTTATTATTGAAAATCGTAACCGTCATAAACGGGCAAGAGTGACTAGTTTGCAGGAACTAAGTTATGTAGATGCACTTAAGATTGGCGTGTTCCAGTTAATTGCAGCTATCTTTCCGGGAACTTCACGCAGTGGGGCAACTATTTTAGGCGGCTTGATGATTGGGGTCAGTCGAACAATTGCGGCAGAATTTACCTTCTTTTTAGCAATTCCGGTCATGTTTGGCGCAAGCTTATTAAAATTGCTGAAATTTGGTTTATCCTTTACTGGTGCTGAATTAGCAATCTTATGCACGGGCATGATCGTAGCCTTTCTCGTATCTGTCATCGTTATTCGCTTCTTGATGAGCTATATTAAAAAACATGACTTTAAGATCTTTGGCTATTATCGTATTGTTCTAGGCATTGTTGTCTTAGCCTGCTTCTTTATGGGAATCATTAAAATGTAAATAGAGCCATGCTGATATTCCTATATGAATATCAGCTTTTTTTATGTTGCAGCTAGCTGTGTACTTTATTATTTACCTATTACAGGTGAATGCATCGTGTTTAGCATCTTTTGCAAATTGTGTGCATACAAGAGGGTTTCTTTTGGTTCACTATTTGTTTGATACACGGCTTGTTTCTATACATATTTTTTGTTTTTATGCCAGTAAAAAAGCTGTCGCTCATGTGCCCCTTTTCATGATACATTAGGGTGTTTACATGTACGACAGCAGGAAAATGGTTATTTAGAAGATCTGGAAACCGATTTTCTTTTTTACTTTCATTAATTTTTTATGCGCAAAATAGCTGGCTTTCTCATTACCTTCTTTAATAACTTTTTCAGCAGCACCACTTTTTATGATTTCATGGTACTTTATTTGCAATTCCGTTAAAAAGTCAAATACAGCCTGTCCGACTTCCTTTTTCAATTCTCCATATCCTTTGCCTTCATAACGAGCTACGATATGATCAATTTCTTCGCCATTTAAAGAAGATAAAATCGTCAGTAAATTGGCAATGCCTGGCTGCTTTTCTGGTTCATATTGAATGATGCCAAGAGAGTCTGTAACAGCTGACATAATCTTTTTACGTGCAACTGCAGGCTCATCTAGCAAATCAATCGTACCTTTTGGATTATCTTCAGATTTAGACATCTTTTTTGTTGGATCTTGTAAGGAATAAATTTTGGCACCAACCTTTGCGACTAAAGGTTCTGGAATGGTAAAGGTATCTCCATAACGATTGTTGAAGCGTTCAGCTAGATTTCTGGTTAACTCGACATGTTGTTTTTGGTCAACTCCTACAGGAACATAATCAGCATCATATAATAAGATATCCGCAGCCATAAGGGAAGGATATGTGAACAGTCCTGCTGTTATTCCGGTCTCGCCCTTGGCAGTCTTATCTTTATATTGTGTCATGCGTTGTAATTCTCCCATATAGGAATTACAAGTCATGATCCAACCCAATTCGGCATGTTCATGTACATCACTCTGCAGGAAAATGGTGGTTTTCTCAGGATCCAGGCCACATGCTAGATACAGGGCAATGACATCTCTGGTATTTTTCTTTAATTCCGCTTTATCTTGGGCAACTGTAATGGCGTGCATATTAGCGATGAAAACAAACATTTCATAATCATCCTGGTAGGCGACAAAGTTACGGATGGCTCCGATATAATTTCCAAGTGTTAATCGCCCGGTTGGTTTAATGCCACTTAACATTCTTTTCATAATATATATCCTCTCCTAAAATAAAAAAGGTACCCAATAAGGACGCATGATGCATGCGTGGTACCAGCCTTCTTATTCATCTTCTTTATGATGAATCACTCTGTCGATAACGGTGACACCGATTCCTTAAAGGAATATGCTCCAAAGTTCCATTTCAAATAGCAGGCTGTACTGATTTACACCAACCATCAGTTCTCTATAAACAGTTTCTGTATTTTACTATACCTTCTTCATCGCATGTACTTTTCCTGTATATCATACTATCATTGAGAAAACTTGACAAGAGGTTAAATAAAAAATAGTACAGATGCAAGAAGTGTTTTCTTTGCCTACCTTTTTTAGTTGCACCATTAAATTCAGATACTTTGCCTACAGCAGTCAGCATAAAGATAACTCTCATCCTTTAGGATTCGTGATTTTTTTCTGAACATGTATAGTCACAAACATGAGGTATTCTACTTGCTATGCCTAATAACTTTGTTGTAATGTGCGAAAATATAAAAAAAAGAAGAGATATAACGCTGTTCATATGGTGAAGGAAGAGAAAAAAATTCAGAATTAGGGTATTTCAAATATTGATGGAACGTATTGATAGCTGGTAAGTATAAGGAATGGGAAAAATAAAAATTATCCAAAAATAACTTTTCTATTAATAAACAATTCGTTATAATGATAGAGTAAAGAAAAAGGAGGTCGTTGTTTATGATTATCTTGTATACCTCACCTGGATGTGCCAGCTGCCGTAAGGCGAAACAATGGCTGAAAGATAATGATATGAAATTCATAGAAAAAAACATTTTCACGACGTTGTTAAAAGAAGATGAAATCAAATATTTATTACAGCGTACAGAGAATGGAACGGAAGATATTATCTCAACGCGTAGTAAAGCGTTTCAGGAACTGCATCGGGATGTAGATGATTTATCCGTGAAGGAACTTGTCAGCATCATTCAGAAAAATCCATCTATATTAAAACGTCCGATTATGATTAATGAAAATAGTTTTGTGGTTGGTTATGATGATGATGAAATTACTGCTTTGGTACCTGCTAAACTACGCTTGACTGCTGAGAAGGCTTGTAATCCAAGCTGTGCGAATTATCCAATCTGTGGTAAGGTGCGGGAAGAAGCAGTATAATCATATCGCCATGTTAGATTTTGTATATGAGCCGTTATGACCATTCATAATTGTCATAGTTGATAGTTTTAAAATTATATACTCATATATTATAGAAATGTCATGTGAATGCATGGCATTTTTTATTAGATAATAAGCCATTGGATGTGTAATCGGAAAAGAGATGATATGGAAATAAGGAATGAAAAGATAAGAAAAGTTTGATATCTTGGATGTAATCGTTTACAGTATGAAAAGATAAAAAAGATCATTAAAAAGTGAAAAAAATAAAAAATAAGCGTTGACATGAAAGATAAATTGATGTATTATAAACAGGCACTCAACGAGAGTGACATCCACCAAGCAGTGGATGCTATCGGTCTTTGAAAACTGAACAGGAAACGTCAATTTCAATGAAAAAGAGAAGTAATTCTCGGATAAACAAATAAGAAAAACGTTAGTAAACGTTTTGAGCTAAATCAAATGGAGAGTTTGATCCTGGCTCAGGATGAACGCTGGCGGCATGCCTAATACATGCAAGTCGAACGAAGTCTTTAGGAAGCTTGCTTCCAAAGAGACTTAGTGGCGAACGGGTGAGTAACACGTAGGTAACCTGCCCATGTGCCCGGGATAACTGCTGGAAACGGTAGCTAAAACCGGATAGGTATGAGGGAGGCATCTTCCTCATATTAAAGCACCTTCGGGTGTGAACATGGATGGACCTGCGGCGCATTAGCTGGTTGGTGAGGTAACGGCCCACCAAGGCGATGATGCGTAGCCGACCTGAGAGGGTGAACGGCCACATTGGGACTGAGACACGGCCCAAACTCCTACGGGAGGCAGCAGTAGGGAATTTTCGTCAATGGGGGGAACCCTGAACGAGCAATGCCGCGTGTGTGAAGAAGGTCTTCGGATCGTAAAGCACTGTTGTAAGTGAAGAATGCCATATAGAGGAAATGCTATGTGGGTGACGGTAGCTTACCAGAAAGCCACGGCTAACTACGTGCCAGCAGCCGCGGTAATACGTAGGTGGCAAGCGTTATCCGGAATCATTGGGCGTAAAGGGTGCGTAGGTGGCACGATAAGTCTGAAGTAAAAGGCAACAGCTCAACTGTTGTATGCTTTGGAAACTGTCGAGCTAGAGTGCAGAAGAGGGCGATGGAATTCCATGTGTAGCGGTAAAATGCGTAGATATATGGAGGAACACCAGTGGCGAAGGCGGTCGCCTGGTCTGTAACTGACACTGATGCACGAAAGCGTGGGGAGCAAATAGGATTAGATACCCTAGTAGTCCACGCCGTAAACGATGAGAACTAAGTGTTGGAGAGATTCAGTGCTGCAGTTAACGCAATAAGTTCTCCGCCTGGGGAGTATGCACGCAAGTGTGAAACTCAAAGGAATTGACGGGGGCCCGCACAAGCGGTGGAGTATGTGGTTTAATTCGAAGCAACGCGAAGAACCTTACCAGGCCTTGACATGGATATAAATGTTCTAGAGATAGAAAGATAGCTATATATCACACAGGTGGTGCATGGTTGTCGTCAGCTCGTGTCGTGAGATGTTGGGTTAAGTCCCGCAACGAGCGCAACCCTTGTCTTCTGTTACCAGCATTAGGTTGGGGACTCAGGAGAGACTGCCGGTGACAAACCGGAGGAAGGTGGGGATGACGTCAAATCATCATGCCCCTTATGGCCTGGGCTACACACGTACTACAATGGCGCCTACAAAGAGCAGCGACACCGCGAGGTGGAGCGAATCTCATAAAGGGCGTCTCAGTTCGGATTGAAGTCTGCAACTCGACTTCATGAAGTCGGAATCGCTAGTAATCGCAGATCAGCATGCTGCGGTGAATACGTTCTCGGGCCTTGTACACACCGCCCGTCAAACCATGGGAGTTGGTAATACCCGAAGCCGGTGGCATAACCGCAAGGAGTGAGCCGTCGAAGGTAGGACCGATGACTGGGGTTAAGTCGTAACAAGGTATCCCTACGGGAACGTGGGGATGGATCACCTCCTTTCTAAGGAGAAAGTACAAAGAAGCAGATATTTCCTGTTCGGTTTTGGAAGACCGAAAGAATCTTCCAAGAGAAGTCGATCTTTGAAAACTGAATAACAGAAAAGACATAACAGAAGGTCTATAACGTAAAAGTTGTAAACAAAATAGATATTCACGAGTATAAAGTTAAACAAACAGTAATACTCAAGCAAACCGAAAGCAAAAACACGAAGAAGTGATTAAGTAAGTAAGGGCGTACGGTGGATGCCTAGGCACTTGAAACTGAAGAAGGACGCAACAAACGGCGAAACGCGACGGGGAGTGGTACGTACACAAAGATCCGTCGATATCCGAATGGGGAAACCCGTCATCTGTAATAGGATGGCATCCATGGATGAATCCATAGTCCATGAGAGAGGTACCCGGAGAACTGAAACATCTAAGTACCCGGAGGAAAAGAAAACAAAAGTGATTTCCTGAGTAGCGGCGAGCGAAAGGGAAGGAGCCCAAACCATCTCTAGAGATGGGGTTGTAGGACCACGATATGGCAAGAGGATTGTTAGGAGAACGGCATTGAAAGGCCGACCGTAGGGGGTGCAAGTCCCGTATCCGAAAACGATGTGAAGCCTAGTGGGATCCTGAGTACGGCGAGACACGAGAAATCTTGTCGGAAGCAGGCGGGACCATCCGTCAAGGCTAAATATAAACAAGTGACCGATAGCGAACCAGTACCGTGAGGGAAAGGTGAAAAGAACCGCGGGAGCGGAGTGAAAGAGAACCTGAAACCGTATGCCTACAAGAAGTCAGAGCCCGTTAAAGGGTGATGGCGTGCCTTTTGTAGAATGAACCGGCGAGTTATGTTATCGTGCGAGGTTAAGCAGGAGATGCGGAGCCGAAGCGAAAGCGAGTCTTAATAGGGCGAGAGTACGATGACATAGACCCGAAACCGTGTGATCTAGCCATGACCAGGTTGAAGTTCAGGTGAAACTGAATGGAGGACCGAACCGACCCCCGTTGAAAAGTTGGCGGATGAGTTGTGGCTAGGGGAGAAATTCCAATCGAACACGGATATAGCTGGTTCTCCCCGAAATAGCTTTAGGGCTAGCGTCGAGGCTTAGTCATGTGGAGGTAGAGCACTGAATGTACGATGGCCCCATCCCGGGGTACTGAGTATAATCAAACTCCGAATGCCATAAGATATGCCCGGCAGTCAGACCGTGGGTGATAAGGTCCATGGTCAAAAGGGAAACAGCCCAGACCGCCAGTTAAGGTCCCAAAATGCATGCTGAGTGGAAAAGGATGTGGGGATGCACAGACAACTAGGAGGTTGGCTCAGAAGCAGCCACCCTTCAAAGAGTGCGTAACAGCTCACTAGTCGAGTGACCCTGCGCCGAAAATGTACCGGGGCTAAGCATGCTACCGAAGCTGCGGATTTGTAGGAATACAAGTGGTAGGGGAGCGTTCTATGCAGCGTAGAAGCCATATCGTGAGGAGTGGTGGAGCGCATAGAAGTGAGAATGCCGGTGTGAGTAGCGAGATGTAGGTGAGAATCCTACACACCGATAGCCCAAGGATTCCAGGGGAAGGTTCGTCCGCCCTGGGTAAGTCGGGACCTAACGCGAGGCCGAAAGGCGTAGTGGATGGAAAACAGGCAGATATTCCTGTACCCGCGATGGAAATGAAGGAATGACGGAGAAGGTAAGTATGACCCACTAAATGGATTGTGGGCGAAGCGTATAGCAGGATGGCAGTGAAATGCGTCATCAGGATGTAAAGCGTGAAAGGTAAGGGAACGCCCAAGGGCAAGTACCGAAGCATATGTAGCCAGCTTCCAGGAAAAGTTTCTAGTATATTCCATAGCGGCCCGTACCAAAACCGACACAGGTGGGCAAGGAGAGGATCCTGAGGTGAGCGAGAGAACTGTTGCCAAGGAACTCGGCAAAATGACTCCGTAAGTTAGCGAGAAGGAGTGCTTATGAAAGTAAGCCGCAGTGAAGAGGCCCAAGCGACTGTTTAACTAAAACACAGCTCTCTGCAAAGTCGCAAGACGAAGTATAGGGGGTGACGCCTGCCCGGTGCTGGAAGGTTAAGAGGATTTGTCAGTAGCGATACGAAGCAATGAATTGAAGCCCCAGTGAACGGCGGCCGTAACTATAACGGTCCTAAGGTAGCGAAATTCCTTGTCAGGTAAGTTCTGACCCGCACGAAAGGCGTAACGATTTGGGCGCTGTCTCGGCAGCAGACTCGGTGAAATCTTAGTACCTGTGAAAATGCAGGTTACCCGCAACTAGACGGAAAGACCCCATGGAGCTTTACTGCAGCCTGATATTGAGTTTCGATCAGAGATGTACAGGATAGGTGGGAGACAAAGAGACATGCACGCCAGTGTATGAGGAGTCGCTGTTGGGATACCACTCTTGTCTGATTGGAATTCTAACCTGCATCCCTAAGCGGGATGAGGGACCGTGTCAGGTGGGCAGTTTGACTGGGGCGGTCGCCTCCCAAAGAGTAACGGAGGCGCCCAAAGGTACGCTCAGATTGGATGGAAATCAATCGACGAGTGCAAATGCAGAAGCGTGCTTGACTGCGAGACAAACAGGTCGAGCAGGGACGAAAGTCGGGATTAGTGATCCGGCGGTGCCGAATGGAAGGGCCGTCGCTCAACGGATAAAAGCTACCCTGGGGATAACAGGCTGATCTCGCCCAAGAGTTCACATCGACGGCGAGGTTTGGCACCTCGATGTCGGCTCATCGCATCCTGGAGCTGAATTCGGTTCCAAGGGTTGGGCTGTCCGCCCATTAAAGCGGTACGCGAGCTGGGTTCAGAACGTCGTGAGACAGTTCGGTCCCTATCTGTTGTGGGCGAAGGAGATTTGAGGAGAGCTGTCCTTAGTACGAGAGGACCGGGATGGACCTACCGCTGGTGCACCGGTTGTTCCGCCAGGAGCATAGCCGGGTAGCTAAGTAGGGAAGGGATAAGCGCTGAAAGCATCTAAGCGCGAAGCCTACTCCAAGATGAGATCTCCCATTCGCAAGAAGTAAGACCCCTTGAAGACGACGAGGTAGATAGGTCAGGGATGGAAGCATAGCGATATGTGAAGTTGACTGATACTAATAGGTCGAGGACTTAATCACAAGAAATGTTTGGACTGTTATTCAGTTTTGAGGGAGAGACCTCAAGCGATCTGGTGATGAAAGCGAAGTGGACACACCTGTACTCATCCCGAACACAGAAGTTAAGCACTTCAGCGGCGACAATAGCTGGACGAGCTCCAGTAAAGATAGCACGTTGCCAGGTAGGAAGACCTGTTCTGAGAAGGACAGGTTTTTTTCTATATAGAGAAAGAAATCCAAACACATTCCTTATGTGAGCGAAACCAATGGCATCAAATTTCATGTTTTTTCAACAAAGATGCAACTTGCCTGATTCGCTGATAGGATTTAATTTAAGTAATTCATAAAGAACTCATACTACTGGTATAAATAATCGAAAAGTGGTAAAATTGCTAAGTGATGCGAAAGGAGAATCAACATGCAGGATCTTTTAACTGATGTTTTACATGATACGTTGAGTATGCTACCTTTTTTATACGCAGCTTATGTATTTATGGAATATCTTGAACATAAAAGCAATGATAAGATGCAACGTTTATTAGCTGGAACCCGACGATTTGGTCCACTGGTTGGTTCTGTGCTAGGTATTGTACCACAATGCGGTTTTTCTGTTATTGCAGGTGGTTTATATATGAATGGTTCTATCACTCTTGGTACGTTGATAGCAGTTTTTGTATCAACTAGTGATGAAGCTATTCCTATTTTAATTGCGCAACCTAATCAATTAGATGTATTGTTGCAGGTGATTGCAGTAAAACTGGTGATTGGATGCATTTCAGGGTACTTAATAGATCTATTAGTGAAACAGCATCACTTGAAGGAAAATCATCCTTTACATGACATTCATGAGCACTGTGATGAAGAACAGAAAAAACATCCATCCATCTTTGCGATTGCATTCTTACATACACTGAAAATCTTTCTCTTTATTTTCTGTGTGAATTTTATCATATCCTTCATCATTCATGAGTTTGGTGAAGAAGCATTAGCACAATTTTTAGGTGCTGGAAGTTTCTTGCAACCTTTATTTGCGTCGCTTGTCGGATTCATTCCCAATTGTGCTGCCAGCGTTATTTTATCACAACTGTTTATTGACGGTGTTGTGAGCTTTGGTGCATTAACTGCGGGACTGATTACGAGTGCTGGATTGGGATTACTAGTGTTATTTAAGATGTATGATAATAAAAAGGATATTTGCCGTATACTTGGTATATTATTTATAATTGCTCTTGTCACTGGAAGTATTTTACAAATTCTTAGTTAAGTGGTTTCTGTGAGAAATCGCTTTTCTTTTCTTTATCTTCTATTTGAGATATAATAAAGATACGAAAACAAGTGGATGGTGATGAGTTTGGATTATAAACAAGAATTTGCGGATCTACTAGCTGAAAATCGACTAGAAGATGCTCGTATTCTGCTGGAGAAATATAAAATATATGCGTTAGATGATCCTTTTTATTATGGAAATATGGGATGGCTATTAAATCATATGGAACGTTATCAAGAGGCGGAAATCTATCTGCTGAAAGGTATTCATCAGTTTGGGGAAGATGGATGGATGCATTCACAGCTAGGCTTTTGTTATGATCGGCAAGGAAGAATCAAAGAAGGCATGGAGGAGTTATTGACAGCTTTAGAGCTTGGATTTGATGAAGCATGGATTCATGGCGAGATTGGATGGTGCTTCAAAGAAGCTCATGAATATGAGCAGGCTGTGAATTGCTTTGAAGATGCATTATTGGACGATCCTAATAATACATGGCTTTTAGCTCAAGCTGCATCTTGTTATCTATCACTTGATAAAAAGGAGCAGGCATTGGAGTATTATTTAAAAAGCTATCAATTAGATCCAGATAGTGACGCTTGTTTTGATTTAGCAAATTTCTATCATCAAAAAGAAGATTATGAGAGTGAAATTCAATATTTGGAAAAAATCCATGAGAAAGAACATGAACCATGGAAGGAATTTCAGATTGCGAATGCGTACATATCTTTACATCGTGCAAAGGATGCTCTAGAACATTTAAAAAAAGCGGAAGCTGCCGGGAAAGATGATACGAGCTTACATGCCCTAATGGGAGATGCCTATCGTTTATTAGATGATATGGAGCATGCAAATGCACATTATGATCGTGCATTATCTTACTACGAAAAGGCCATTCATCGAGAGAAAGAGCATTATTGGATTTATCAGGAAATGATTTGGATAGCGCACAAGCAGCGGGATTGGAAAAAGAAATTAGCATTTTTAAAGCGGGCTGAAAAAGAAAAGAAGGATGATATGTGGTTAATGTATCATTTTGCCCGTTGTTATAGTGATTTAGGAGATTATGAACATGCTGAAAATGCTTGTGAGTTTTGTTTATCGCATGGAGAACAAGGCATGGATATGTTTGATTTATATGCATGGAATCTGGGGCGAGATGGTAAGGAACGCAAGGCAATCGAAGTATTATCGAAACGATTGAAGCGTTTTGGTGCAGATGGCTGGGCTTATGGCGAGTTGGGTTGGAATTATTTGCAACTGCAAGAATATGAAAAAGCCCTTGAATATTTTGTAAAGGCTAGAAAAAAAGAACCTAAGAATGCGATGCATCCTTCGATGTCCGGATGGTGTCATTACCAATTAGATGAGTTAGAAGATGCAATTTGTGACTTTACAACAGCGATGCAGTTGGGAAGAAAGGATGGTTGGATTTTCGCTAGCATGGCAGAAGTATTGGCGAAAGCGGATAGGAAGGAAGAGGCTATCCAATACTATGAACAGGCGTTAGCACAGGAATATGGTGAAGATTGGATACCAGAAGAAGTCGCAAAATTGAAAAAGGAAGAAGTTGCTGTAAGCTAATGGTTAGATAGGAGGTGATGATCATGTGTGGACGTTATTACTTTGCCTTTGAGGATAGTGTACCTTTTCAACGTTTGCAATATAAGGTAGAACAAAAGGCTTTATTTGAATATGCTCGGGAAGAAGTGTTTCCATCACAAAAAGCACTGGTATTAACACGTGGAGAAAATGATTATGATGTGGATGTTATGAAATGGGGCATGGAAGGGTATCAAGGAAAACGTTTGATCAATGCCCGTAAGGAAGGAATAGAGCAGAAAAAAACATTTGCGCCTTATTTAAAGAAACGCTGTTTGATACCTTGCAATGGGTTTTATGAGTGGGTAAAGACAGGAAATGGGAAGCAGAAGATTTATATTCGTAAACAAGACATGCCGTTATTCTACTTGGCAGGAATATATAACGAAAAAAAAGAATTCGTGATTGTAACAGGAGAAGCCTCAGATGCGATGGCGCAGATTCATAATAGAACACCTATTATTTTGCGTGAGGAACAAATCATTTCTTATTTACAAGAGGAACTAGCATTTCAGGTTGATAATGAAGACTTATTGTTTATCAAGGAGAAGAAGTAATGAAACGCCATCAAAGATATCGCACAATAGCTGCCGCAACAATTCTTTTACTTTTTTGGCAAGTCTTTGCCATGGTAAAGGATAATGATATGCTGGTTCCATATCCATGGCAAGTGGTACAACGTATGAGTACCCAAGTTTTTTCTGTTTCTTTCTATACAACGTTAGAGGTTACTTTGCTGCGTGGTTTTGCAGGACTGATTATAGCATTTCTTTTTGCGTTGTTTTGTGCATATTTAAGTTATCGTTCTCATATCTTCCGTGATTTATTTTATCCATTCCTTTTATTAACAAGAAGTGTTCCTAATATTTCTTATATCTTAATTGTCTTAATTATCTTTGCCCGCAGTATTGCAGTGATATTGATTTTATTTCTTATTCTGTTTCCGGTAATATACAGTAATCTATTTAGTGCCCTTTTGCATATGGATAAAGATTTAATGGAAGTCATGAAACTTTATCCGGAAAAGGAAAGTTATGAAATTCGACGTGTATACTTACCTTTATTGCGTCCTAGCATTGAGGCTAGTCTGTCAGCAGGGATGTCTTTAGCGTTTAAGGTCGGAGTCATGGCAGAGATTCTAGGGGGCATGCAGGAAGGAATTGGTCGAGAGTTAAATTTATGTCGTTTGAATTTCGATATGATTGGCATGTTTGCGTGGACAGGCTGGATGATTTTTTTGCTTGTACTGATGGATCGTATCTTACGTGTTTGCATCAAAGAGAGATGATACATAATACATAAACGATCTTACAGAATAGATCATGATGTTTGATGATAAAAAAGAAGTTTTTTCTTATTGCTTTAAGGTAGCAAGGTAAGGTCATTGAAGATTCATAAAAAGCATGTTATAATTATGATAATAAAGTGAGGTGATGTGCGATGAAGATAAACGATTTACTTATTTCTGAATCTGACATGCACATCCACCCTATGAAGCTTTTCTTAAACCAAGTGTAAAATAGCATGTTATTCAGAAATGGATACATGTTTTTTTATGGGTGGATGAGAAGGGAATTTCATGGAAATAAAAATTGTTTCAACAAAGGATGAACTATTTGCTGTATGTCATATGGCAGCTAGCAGTAACGCGCAAAATGAAGCATTATCTGAGGAGTTTCACCGAGGTAGTCTGAATATGGAAGATTGCCTAATTTTAAAAGAAGGGCAACGAATCTATGGCAGAATAATTCTGAATCGCTATTTGACATATCTGACACTGGAAAAAATACCTGTTGAAAGAGCGGTTGGCTTTCTTAAGGAAGCTTGTAATAGAATTCATGAGAAACATATCGTAATACATTTATATTCCGATAAAAGCAATCATGAACTTGTCAAAACTAGTCTTTTATTGTCAGATTTTGTAATTACCCAGGAAAAAGAGAGTTATATTTGTCAACCTTATGCTTATCCTATAAAAGCAGATCTTCGTGATGGCAGAGATGTTGAGGATACCTTATTTATTGAGATGATACAGGCATGTTATGAGCAGAATCAAGATCGTTCTATAAGGAAAGATGCTATACGATATGGGCGATATAAAGCAGCGGTCAAGCTATTTACAGAACTAATCGAGCAAGAACCTCTTACGTATCGGCAAATGTTGTTTGTGAATGGTACTCCTGCTGGAATCGTCTTTTTAAATACGTCTAGTGAAAAGTATCGTGGTATCGGATATTTGGCAGTGCACCCTGCTTTTCGAGCTCAGGGCTTAGGAAAAGTGTTGTTACAGGCGGCTTGCGCATTAGCAGCTAAAGAAAAGAGCGTTTCTACGATCATTGGGGATATTGATGTAAGAAACGCTTATATACGCGATATCGTACAAGCGTGTGCTTTTGAATTGAGTTGTCAGGAATTGGTATTTGAAAAGAACAGTTAGTATAAGATATAATGTATAAAGATTTTTGAAGAAGGAAAAGCAATAAATAAAAAAACGATGTTTATTTTGAAGTCAACCCCATAGTTTATAATTAACCAAATAAAGGGGATTCAAGTCACTTCAAAACATCGTTTTTTTGCTTAGGAACGTTTTAATAATGGAGCTACTTTTTTATAAGAAACAAAGACGATGGAACTCACTAAAACGCCTTTTATAATATTGAATGGAACGACACATAAAAGTACTAAGCCAAGCAATCCATGAATATTGGGGAAGATAGCAGCTCCCATTCCAATAATGATTTCCATCGTAATGGCAGGACTCATAAAATAGGCATAAGCAGGAACTAAGATAAAATAATTAACCAATGCCCCGACTAGTGTCATAATGATCGTTCCCATGATTAGGCCAATCAAAGCATTTTTCTTTGTTTTTTCATGTTGATAAAAAACGGTTGCCGGTACGACCAGGGCACAGCCAATTAGAAAATTAGCAAATTCACCAACTCCCATGGTAATCGTACCATTTAATAAAAGGTTTAAAACGACTTTTAATCCCTCAATGGCAACTGCTGCCCATGGACCCATGGCAAAACCGCCGATTAATACAACAACTTCACTAAAATCAATCTTATAAAATGGTGGAGCGATAGGCAATGGGATTTCAAACATCATCAAGACGCAGGCTAGAGCTCCTAGCATGCTGATTTTGGCGATTGTTTGCATACTCATCTGTTTTTTTGTTGAAACATAAGCTGACATGTTATTCCTCCTTTGGCTGATAGAGCCATCCTTGTTAGCCTTTTTCTGCTGTGAAAACAACAAAAAAAGGTTTTCAACAAAACCTTTAGGGAATATCAAAAAGACACTATACTTCTTTCATCCAGACTATACTGTCGCCACCGGAATTGCACACGGTTCCTGCCAGTTACGGCTTGCGGGGTTTACCGCCGATTGGGAATTTCACCCGACCCTGAAGTTTTTGTCGTTGTTATGATAGCATTGTTTTTGGGGATTGTCAATGCATATGCAATTGCGTTTATAGATGATGATATCTATCATACGTATTTGTGGTGTATTCGTAATTACAAGAAGCACAAGGTTCTTTCACAATTATGTGAAACTTTCAAATATAGAAGGAAAACTGGAGAATATAATGAAATAGTGATATAATACCCTACATGATGAAGGGAGTTTTCAACATGAAATGGTTTCAGAATTTTATGCGTGGAAGATATGGTGTTGACCAACTGTCATTCGCTATTCTTGTTTTATATTTCATTGTAACGATGATAGGAATGATCATGCAAAATAGCATGATTACGTACTTATCTACAATATTGATTATCTGGTGTTGGTTTCGCATACTTTCGCGTAAAACATATAAACGAAGTGCAGAGAATACTTTATATCTGCAGAAGACGTATCCGATTCGTATGTGGTTTCGTAAGAAAAAAAACCGTTTTCAGGATCGTAAGACACATAAGTATTATAAATGTCCTAGTTGTAAACAGGAATTACGGGTACCAAAAGGTAAGGGCGAAATTACAATTACTTGTCCAAAATGTCATACAAAATTTGATAAACGAACATAAGATGTGCAAAGGATAGCACATCTTTTTTTGAGGAAGCAAACGTATGCAAGAGCTGTTTTATCGCAAAGCTTTGATAAAAAGGATTAAGAAAAACCCCATCTGAGAAGGTATGCATCAACATTTATTGGGATAAGCAAATGCATCCTTATTTCCCGTTTGGGGTTTTTATTTTTATAAGTTTTCTTCAGCAGCCATACGATCACGATAGTATTGGCGGCGTTCATGCGGCTTTAAGCCTTTTTTACGTAGACGGATACAGTCTGGTGTGATTTCTACTAATTCATCATCATTGATCCATTCTAATGCTTCTTCTAATGTCATTTCTCTTGGCGGAGTCAAACGCATTGCTTCATCGTTGCCAGAGGAACGAATAGCGGTTAGTTTTTTATTTTTCAAAGGATTTACATCCATATCAACATTACGTGCGGATTCACCAATGATCATACCTTCATACACTTCCGTCTGTGGTGAAATAAAGAGGGTTCCGCGTTCTTGCAAATTCCATAAGGCATACGTCATGGCACCACCGGTATCGGTTGAAATCATAGCACCGTTTGCACGTTGGGTGATTTCACCTTTATATGGTGTGTAACCTTTGATACGGCGTACTAAAGTACCTTCTCCACGTGTATCGTTAATAAATTCACTGCGATAACCTAATAAGCCGCGTGTAGGTGCTTCATAAGTAATACGGACATAGCCATTTTCTTCAACCATATCCACCATTGTGCCTTTTCTTAGGTTCAATTTATTAATAATGGTTCCACTATATTCTTCCGGGGCAATAGCGACAACTTCTTCCACGGGTTCTACCGTTTTCCCATTTTCATCTTTATGCAGAATGACTTCTGGTTTTGATACAGCGACTTCATAGCCCTCACGGCGCATCTGTTCTAATAAGACAGAAATATGTAATTCTCCGCGCCCGCTGACTTTAAAGCAATCACCACTGTCTGTAGGCTCTACTTTTAAACCAACGTTTACTTCTAGTTCTTTTTCTAAACGTTCTTTTAAATTACGGGAAGTAACAAACTTACCGCTTTGTCCTGCGAATGGAGATTTATTGACAATAAAGTTCATACTTAAGGTTGGCTCTTCCACATGAATGCTTTCCAATGGCATCACATGATCTTTTTCACATAAGGTCTCACCGATGGAAATATCCGCAATACCGGCAATAACAACGATATCACCGCTATGCGCTTCTTCAACGGAAACACGGCTTAAGCCACGATATACGAAAATCTGACTTGTTGTATTGGTACGTTCATGTCCAAAGGAATCACATACCACATATTGTGTCTGTGGTTTTAATACACCTTGGTAAATACGTCCGATACCTAAACGTCCGATATATTCATCATAAGCTAAAGCAGATACTTGCATCTGTAATGGTTCATTATCCAGATCTGGATAAACATCACAATGTTTTAAAATCGTTTTGAATAATGGCTCAATAGAATCACTAGGGGTATCCAAATCATATTGAACAATACCTTGTTTCGCAATCCCATACAGGATTGGGAAGTCCAATTGTTCATCGCTGGCATTTAAGTCCAAGAACAGTTCGTATACTTCATCGACAACTTCTTGAGGACGAGCGTCTTTTTTATCAATCTTATTGATCAACAAAATCGGGCGCAAGCCCATCTCTAAGGATTTACTTAAGACAAATCGCGTTTGTGGCATAGGTCCTTCACTGGAATCAACCAGTAAGATAACAGTATCAACGGTCTTAATGATACGTTCTACTTCACTGGAAAAATCCGCATGGCCTGGCGTATCCACAATATTAATTTTTACACCGTCATGAATGACAGAGCAGTTTTTAGAATAAATCGTGATACCACGTTCTCTTTCCAAATCATTGCTATCCATGACGCAGTCGACAACTTCTTCATTACTGCGAAAGACATCACTTTGACGCAGGAAAGCATCAACTAATGTCGATTTACCGGCATCTACATGCGCGATAACCGCAATATTTATAATTTTTTCTTTTTCACTCATATATATATTCCACCTTTATGACCATGTATTATCATATACCGAAATGGGTGGAATTACAATTTTTTTCGCATTTTTATGCGGTTTTTTCCATATACTTTTATGAGCAGGTGAGAAAACATGAAACTTAGAAAAATTGTATGCCCTTTCCTATGCCTTTTGTTGTGGGGATGCTCGCAAAAAGAGATTGCGCAAAACAGCAATCCGCAACAGGAAGTGGGTAAGCGACAACAGCAGTTGGCAGTGGAAGATGCCTATGTGAAAAGTGTCCAATACCCTGAAACATCCTATCCAAAAATGAACAAAAGAATAAAAGAACTCATACATTCCTATGAATCATCCTTTATTAAACAAGCGGTAAAGATGAAAGAAACAAGGAAACCGGAATTCAATGTGAGCTATGAATCGTATGTAAAAGATAATCGTTATTTGTCAGTAAAATTATTATTTTATGAGGTATTGTATCAAAAAAACGAGACCGTTGAAACCATGGTTTATGATACAAAACAAAACACTTTTTTAACGATTGAAGATTTTTTAAGTGAAGATGCTTTGACACAGCTTTCAGCAGACGTCATACAGTATTTTCAAAAGCATGCACCAAAGGCTTGTGACCGTGATGCTTTTCGGACGCATAGTGCAGCCTTGATGGAGAATTATGCGCATTTTGTGCTAAAAAAGGATGCTATGGTTTTTTATTTTCCACCTCATACATTATTTGATACAACAGCAACATATGAGTGTCCTTATGAGAAATTAAAAGGAAAAACCGCATTAAGCAGTGAAACGATTCCTACGGTAGTACCATATGAAGATATATTAAATGAACCTGTGAAAAATATTGATCCCCAAAAACCGATGGTTGCTTTGACGTTTGATGATGGTCCTAGTAAACGCTATACTGCCGCCATATTAGATGCACTAAAACAATATCATGGCAGTGCGACTTTCTTTGTTTTAGGATCAAATGCTGCCAATGCTCCCAATTTGTTACAACGCATGGTGTTGGAAGGAAATGAGATCGGCAATCATACGTTTTCGCATAAACAGCTGACAACTTTATCCAAGGCGAATATCGAAGAGGAAATCGCAGCTACGCAAGAATCTATTTATGGAATAACGAGAACCTATCCGAATGTTATTCGTCCGCCATATGGTTCGAAAAATGATACCGTTATGCAGTGTGCGCAGGGCAAACGCATCGTCACATGGTCATTGGATACACGAGATTGGAAGGATCGCAATACGAAGGTCATTGTAGAGCGAGTAATGAAACAAGTGAAGGATGGAGATATTATATTGATGCATGACTTGTATGATACAAGTGCACAAGCGGCTATCATTTTAATTCCAAAACTGCAGGAGAAGGGATTTCAACTTGTTACGGTCAGCGAATTATATACGTATCATCCGGATAAGGTAAGAAGATCCTAACAACAGGCCAAATGCCTGTTTTCTCTTGTTTATTCTTAGGATAGGAAATGATATATAATTCCACGAATTGTTGTATTTTATGATATAATAATAAAAAGAATATGACGAAATGATATAAGTATCTATGCGTTTTTATCCATTTTAAGAAAACTGCTGCAAAATCATAATACGATGAGGAGGGATAATTTATGAAGGTAGCATACTATAAGGAATTTAGCCATGAATTGAATCGTGACATGGAGTTTAAGGTGTATGGACATGCGGGGAAGCCATGTATTGTCTTTCCGGCACAAAATGGCAGATTTTATGATTTTGAGAATTTCGGTATGATTGATGCAGCAAGCGCGTTTATTGAACAAGGGAGAATTCAATTCTTCTGTGTGGATAGTATTGATGAAGAAACTTGGTCAAATGAAGGTGGAAATCCAAGAGAGCGTATAGAGCTGCATGAACGCTGGTATCATTACATCGTGGATGAATTCGTTTTGCGTGTTCAAGAAATCAGTACCTTTGATAATGGTGGTAAAAGCTATGATAAGATGATGACATGTGGATGTAGCATGGGAGCTTTTCATGCTTTAAACACAATGTTAAGAAGACCGGATGTATTTGATAAGGTACTGGCAATGAGCGGTATTTATCATGCATCTTTCTTCTTCCATGAATATCATGATGAATTGACTTATCAAAATTCACCGAGTGATTATTTAGCTAATCTGAAGGAAGATCATCCATATATGGAATTATATCGCCAGTCTGAAGTCATCTTATGCTGTGGTCAGGGCGCCTGGGAGCAGGAGTGTGAAAATAGTCTACATCATATGGAACAGATTTATGCGGATAAGCAAATTGATGTATGGATTGATTTCTGGGGTTATGATGTTTCCCATGATTGGTATTGGTGGAAGAAGCAAATTGATTATTTCCTGCAATTTCTTGTATAGGAAAAGCATGTTTAAATTAAGAAAAAAAGCAGCTAGTGTATGCATTTCAAGAAAGAGAAAGCAAGCTGCTTTTTTGATGTTAAGCTTTAGGGATATTAACAAAAGAACCCAATGATATGCATGATGAAAAAAGACATAGAAAAAGCCGGTTAAGGGGGGACCGGCGATTTCTAAATCATTATGATTATTTAAGGGGATAGAAAATTGTATGAATTATCATTAGGGAGAATGATGAGTACATACAAGCAAGGTGTTTCCCTTGCTCGTCTATAAGTATAAAAAAATACTATAGGTAAAAAATGTTTGAATTACGTGAAAATATGTGAAGTTCTAAAAGATGGGTTTTTGTAAGAATATGCTTAGTTAGTAATCGTTTTAAAAAGTTTTGTCATTTCAATAAAAAAACATTGTCAAAAATAGGAAAATAATGCTAGGATAAGCACCATAAGGAGCTGATCATATGAAGGTAATGACGTATAAGGATGCTTACACTTTAGGCATAGCTATTTTACAACGAGAAGATTTATGTGAACTTTTGCGGCAGCTAGACAGCTGTAAAAAAGAAATTGGGCGAATTGCATTGGACATGAAAGTGGAAAACCGTTTAATGATTCGTGATGGTTTGCAGGAATTAACAGCCCTTGGTTTAGTTTCTACCATTATTCATAAGAATGTAAAACCGATGCAAATTGAATATGCTTTGACAAATCGCGGTGCTAAGTTTTTGAGGGCGGTAAAAACGATTTGGGAAACCGGGGAAGAAATTCGGAAAGAATACGGAGCAATTTAAAAAAGATATCTATTTTATGAAAATGACAGTTTTTCTGTTACATGAAGCGTACGAAAAGAAGTCTTATGGCAAGAAACAACGAATCCATAAGATTTCTTCTTAACATTTCTTCATTATCCAGACAGAAACTGTCTTTTTATTATGGATAAAGTTTTACGTAAGGAAAAGCTATAAGTTCTTATATAAGTTATTCTTCCTCATGCAAAAGTGTTATCAGCTGCGCCATGCTTTTGGCAAAAACCCGTTTTTTACCATTGGGCAGTTTACGAAAATGTTGCAGCAAAGATAATTCGATGTCATCGTGAATGAGCAGCTCTTCATTACCTTTGGCATGTATTTGCAGCAGTTCATTTAAATCGAGTTCCAAAATTTCACAAATCGCTGATAAGGTTTCCAGATTTGGGAAACTGATATTCTTGCAATAACTGGAGATTGTCCGCTGATCTACATTCAAAAGATTTGCTAATTCTTTTTGTTTCATATCCTTTTGAACCATCCTTGCTTGCAAGATACCACCTATCTTTAACATACCGACACCTCTTTCATATTTATATATAGTATAAAATAGAATTGAATAAGCTTATTAAGATACCATTATAAATGGTAAAAAAACAGAATCCATTATATATGTGGAAGAATAATGTATATTCTTTAAAAAATGATGCTATCTTCTTATGAAAAGGTTGAGATAAGAAAAATAATATATTTAAATTCTATAGTTTTAAAGGTGTCTCTATAGCGAAATAGGGTGCTATGGAATTTCTTGTTTAATATATCAAACTTTTTGTTTAAAATATATTGCAATCTTAACAAAAACATGTATAATACACTTGTTTGAAATATAATACAAAAAGTTTAGTGTTACTAAACTGACAAAAAGGAGGAATGGCATGGATATCGGAGCAAAAATTAAGGCTTTGCGCATCCAAAATGATCTGACCTTAGAAGAACTGGCTTCACGCAGTGAATTAACAAAAGGTTTTTTATCACAAGTAGAGCGTAATCTGACGTCCCCTTCGGTCTCAACGCTGGAAGATATCTTAGAAGCATTGGGAACAGATCTTGCCTCATTCTTTAAGGAAAGCAAGCAAACGAAGGTCGTTTTTAGCAAACAAGATCATTTCATTGATGAGCATGAAGAATATTGTATTCATTGGATCGTACCAAATGCGCAGAAAAATGAAATGGAACCTATTCTGCTGGAACTCCATGCGGATAAAACCAGTATGGTTTTTGATCCTCATGATGGCGAAGAATTTGGTTATGTACTGGAAGGACGTATTCTTCTGGTTAATGGGGAGAAGGAGTATCCGGTTAAAAAAGGAGAAACCTTCTATATTCATGGGAAGTATCGTCATTATCTTCGTAATGTAGGGAAACATGACGCTAAAGTGCTGTGGATTACAACACCGCCGTTATTTTAAAGGAGATATGCAATATGGAAATGGAAAAGAAAAAACTGATTCAGTTTAAGAATATCGTCAAAGATTTTGACGGACAGCTTGTTTTAAAGGGAATTAACTTAGATATTTATGAAAATGAGTTTGTGACGCTGCTTGGACCAAGTGGTTGTGGAAAAACGACATTGCTACGTATTTTAGGCGGTTTTTTAGAGGCTAGTGAAGGCCATGTGATTTTCGATGGAGAGGATATTGCCCAATTGCCTCCTTATAAACGTGAGCTCAATACTGTGTTTCAAAAATATGCGTTATTTCCACACATGAATGTATATGACAATATCGCTTTTGGTTTAAAAATCAAGAAGATGAGCAAGGATGTCATTGAACAAAAAGTTTTAAAGATGTTGAAATTAATTAATCTGGAGGGCTTTGAGAAGAAAGATGTTACTTTATTATCAGGAGGACAACAACAGCGTATTGCCATTGCGCGGGCATTAGTAAATGAACCAAAAGTATTGTTATTGGATGAGCCATTAGGTGCTTTGGATCTGAAACTGCGTAAAGAGATGCAATATGAATTAAAGAAAATTCAGCAAGAAGTCGGCATTACTTTTATTTATGTCACTCATGATCAGGAAGAGGCTTTGACCATGTCAGACAAGATTGTTGTCATGAAGGATGGGGAGATTCAGCAGGTTGGTACACCTACGGATATTTACAATGAACCAGAAAATCGCTACGTGGCAAACTTTATTGGTGAAAGTAATATTATTCCTGGCGTGATGCTGGAAGATTACAAGGTGCAATTTGATGATATCGTATTTGATTGTGTCGATTTTGGTTTCAAAGAAAGAGAACAGGTGGATGTCGTCATCCGTCCGGAAGATTTGGATATCGTTAAAGAAGAAGATGGGAAAATGACAGGTATTGTAAAATCGGTATTATTTAAAGGTGTTCATTATGAAATTATGGTGGAAACCGTTCCGGGAACGAGTGTCAGTGTTAATATGCAGGTAACAAAGGAGCACGATATCACATCTAGTGATGCCAGTGAAAAAATATCTGCGAATGATTTCTATGTGGATATCGAAGATGTCAAAGATCTCAACGATGCGGAAATTATTGCGCGTGCAGATGCGCAGGCTTGGGAGACCCAAGAAGATGAATATATTTCTATTTCAAAGATTGAATATGATATCAAAGAAGAAATTGGCACTTACCCGGTAACGTTTGCTACTAGCAATGGAACCAGTGTCTCAATTGATGTTTTTGTTGTGCAGCAGCAATATGTGGAAAATCCTAAAGCGAATGAAGCCATTGCGGCATTTAATTTCTTTAAGACTGTGGATGAAATTAAGGAAAGTGCAGCTTTAGATACGGATTTAAAAACATGGGCAAATGCACAGAGTTGGAAGTTGTCTGATGAAAGTGATGTAGAGATTTCAAATGTGGAATATGACTTTGATCCTGATCATATCACAGCTGGTACGTATCAGGTTACCTTTAGTACACAGGGTCGTGAGTTTAAGATTCATACGACGGATATTGCCGAAGAAGGTGCAGAAGTGGGTCTAACATTCTTCCCGGAAGATATTCATGTCATGAGTAAGATGGGATTTTAACACATGAAGACATTTAAGCGTTTAACGATCCCATACATTGTATGGATGGTCGCTATGATCGTCATTCCGATGTTGTTGATTGTCTTATATGCGTTTACTAAACAGGGGAATGATGTTGTATCTTTACAATTCACATTTGATAATTTTAAGAAGTTTTTTACAGACCCGGACTTCTTAAAGACATTGTGGCTATCCTTACGAATTTCGTTAATTACCACAGTGTTATGTGTATGTATTGGTTATCCAGTTGCGTATGCGATTGCTCAGGCATCGCCTAAAAAACGGAACTTATTGATTTTGTTAGTGACGCTTCCAATGTGGATCAATATGTTGGTGCGTACGTATGCATGGATCGGTATCTTGGCTGATAATGGATTAATCAATCATATCCTAGCATTTTTTGGGCTAGAACCAACAAAATTATTATATACTGATTTCGCCGTTGTCTTAGGTATGGTATATAACTTTATCCCTTTTATGATTTTGCAAATCGAAAGCTCTTTAGCTAAAATGGATAAATCATTATTAGAAGCAGCAAATGATTTGGGGGCAAATCGTTTCCAGCGCTTTAAAAATATTACGTTTCCTTTATCGCTCCCTGGTGTAGTTTCTGGTATCACGCTTGTTTTCTTGCCATCTGTTTCCAGCTTTGTCATTCCCAAGCTGATGGGTGGAGGCGGTTATATGATGATTGGTAATGTCATAGAAAATCAATTCATCACGGTTGGCGAATGGAATTTCGGTAGCGCCATCAGTATGATCATGGCCGTTATCATCATGATCAGTATGTATATCACCCGTCGTCTTGATAAAGGGGATGATACCGTCAGAGCTAGAAAAGGAGGGAATGTACAGTGAACAATAAAAAGTTTTCCCGCCGCTTGATACTCGGACTCATTTTGGTATTTTTCTATTTTCCGATTTTATATATGCTGGTATTTTCCTTTAATGGCAGTCGTTCGCTTACCAGCTTTGATGGCTTTTCTTTGCAATGGTATGAGAAAATGTTCTCTGACCGCAATATGATGGAGGCTATTTACTATACATTGATCACTGCTGTGATTGCGACATTCATCTCTACGATCGTCGGTACGATTACGGCAATTGGTTTATCAAAATCCAAACGCATCGTTCGTGAGGTTGTACAGCAGATTAATGATCTTCCGATTATGAATCCAGAAATTGTTACGGCGGTAGGCTTAATGCTATTTTATGTTTCCATGCATATGGAAAAAGGCTTTTTGACGATGTTATTGGCACATATCGCTTTTTGTACACCTTATGTCATTTTATCCGTCATGCCAAAGCTGAGAAGTCTTGATCCTAATCTGGCAGAGGCTGCCATGGATCTTGGTGCAACACCAGCCAAAGCCATGTGGAAGGTCATTGTCCCTCAAATCATGCCGGGGATTGTTTCCGGTGCTTTAATAGCCTTTACCATGTCCTTTGATGACTTCATCATTTCCTACTTTGTCACAGGCAATGGGGTAAAGAATATATCAACCCTTGTATGGACGATGAGCAAACGTATCAATCCTAGCATCAATTCTTTATCTACCCTAATTGTTATAATGATTACCATTACATTGCTGTTTGTAAATTTAGTACCAATGGTGAAAGAAAAACGTCAAAAACAGGGAAGACCAATTTCTAATAAAGTTTTTGGTATCATCGCTGTATGCTTTACATTAGTCATTGGTTCGGTGTTAGTTGCTTTAAAAGGCGGTGTTGGTTCTTCTTCACCAGAAGATGCCATTGCTAAGTATGGCAGCGATACCTTAAAGGTATATAATTGGGGGGAATATTTAGATCCTGAAGTCAATGCGGCATTTGAAAAGAAATTTGGTGTAAAAATCGTTTATGATACCTTTGATTCAAATGAATTAATGTATACGAAGCTGCAAAGCGGTGAATCTTATGATGTATTAGTACCAAGTGATTACATGATTGAACGTCTGATTCAGGAGAAACAGCTGCAGCCTTTAGATAAATCTATGATTCCTAATCTGAGTAATCTAGCAAAAGGTGTCAAAGGCTTGCAATATGATCCAGATAATACTTACAGTGCGCCATATTTCTGGGGAACGGTTGGTATTGTCTATAATAAGCAGAAAGTTCATAAGACTGATTTGGAAAAAGAAGGCTTCAATATTTTCCATAATACGAAATATAAAGGTCATATCTATATGTATGACTCAGAACGTGATTCCTTTATGATGGCATTAAAAGCCTTAGGCTATTCCATGAATACAAGTGATAAAAAAGAGTTGAAAGATGCTTATGATTGGTTGGTCAAAGCAGTCGATATCATGGATCCGGAAATTGTGACGGATGAAGTTATTGATGCAATGATCAATGGCAATAAAGATATGGCATTAGTGTATAGTGGAGATGCTGCATATATCTTAAGTGAAAATGAAGATATGGACTATTATATGCCAAAGGAAGGAACGAACTTGTGGAGTGATGCCATGGTCATTCCTAAGAATGCTAAAAATCCAAAACTGGCAAATGATTATATCAATTTCCTTTTAGATTATGAAGCAAGTATGAAAAACACACTGTTTGTCGGTTATGCATCCAGCAATGAAGAGGTTTTAGATGAGGCAAGCAGTGAAGGTGGAGAATTTGATGGCAATCATGCATATCTGCCTCGTGTGGGTTATGCGAAAGATGAAATCTTTGAATATAATGCCGATGTGAAGAAAATTATTTCTGATTATTGGACAAAGGTAAAGATTGCAAAATAAAAGAGTTGTGAAATAGGCTTGCTTTATGCGCTATCCGATAGCCGTAATGCTTTAAAACATTATTGTTTATATAGGTGGCACAGGATACACAGATTGTTTGAATAAGCTAAAAAGATTGACGAATTTCTTATTGCATGATAAAGTTTTCATAGTTATATGACTGACGGAAGTGGAATGGACCACAGGGAGTATAATGTTAGATAAGCCGACCGTCTGGGCGTTTGTTGACGTCTGGAAGTGTCGGCTTTTTTCAATTCTTAACGGAAGGGAGTATTATAATGAAAGAAATGGAATTAAAGTATGGTTGTAATCCCAATCAGAAACCTGCTCGTATCTTCATGAAGGAAGGGGAACTTCCTATCACAATATTAAATGGAAATCCTGGATACATCAATTTGTTAGATGCTTTTAACAGCTGGCAATTGGTAAAGGAGTTAAAAGAAGCTACAGGATTGCCAAGTGCGGCTAGCTTTAAACATGTATCACCAGCCGGAGCTGCTGTCTATGTGGCGTTAAACGATGTTGAAAAGCAGATGTATTTTGTGGATGATGTGGAGTTAACACCAATGGCAAGTGCATACATTCGTGCCAGAGGCAGTGACCGTATGTCAAGCTATGGGGATTTTGCGGCTTTAAGTGATGAATGTGACGCTGCTTGTGCAAAGTATTTATCAAAAGAAGTCAGTGATGGTGTTATAGCACCTTCCTTTTCCAAAGAAGCATTAGCAATCTTAAAGAAAAAGAAAAAAGGGAAGTATGTTGTGATTCAGATGGATCCATCTTATGTGCCAGAAGTTATTGAACAAAAGGATGTTTTTGGTATTACTTTTGAACAAGGGCGAAACAATATTAAAATTAGTGATGCTTTATTTACAGAAATTCCTACCCAAAACAAAACGTTGAGCGCTGAGCAAAAACGTGATTTATTAGTAGCTTTGATTACATTAAAATATACACAATCTAATTCCGTATGTTATGTAAAAAATGGTCAGGCTGTGGGAATAGGAGCCGGTCAGCAATCCCGTGTGCATTGTACCCGCTTAGCAGGTAATAAGGCAGATAATTGGTATCTTCGTCAGCATGAAAAAGTATTGACCTTGCCATTTAAAGATGGCATTCGCAGAGCTGATCGTGATAATGCGATTGATGTTTATATTTCTGATGATTATGAAGATTTATTGAATGATGGCATGTGGCAAGAGATGTTTATGGCGAAACCAGAACCCTTTACAAAAGAAGAGAAAAAAGCATGGTTAGCAACCTTACAAAATGTTGCGTTAGGTTCTGATGCGTTCTTCCCATTTGGTGATAACATTGAGCGTGCGCATAAGAGTGGTGTCTCTTGTATCGCACAGGCGGGTGGCTCTATTCGTGATGATCATGTGATTATGACTTGCGATAAATATAATATCGCCATGTGTATGACACATGTGCGTCTGTTCCATCATTAAGTCATTAACCTCAAATAGGCATATGAGCTTATTTGAGGTTTTTTCTTTATATAAATGACACTGATTATGCAATTTTTGTATAAATGCTTGAGGTTGTAATCAAATAGGCTTATATTAAAGGCATACTAATGAGATAGGAATGAGTCCATTTCTTATTTTATTCATGGAGGGAAACAGATGAAAACAAGCAAAAAGACAATTAGAAAAGTATCATTTGCATTACTATCACTTTTTTTATCAATGAGCTTTATTTTTCAAGATAGCAATGTATTATCGAAACTACAGGCTGCTGCCATTTTTTATCCAAGGACATCGGCACCAAGTAAAAGTGATTACCATTATTATTCTGATAATCCTTTTTATCAATCTGGTTATGGTATGCCAAACTGTACAGCTTATGCTTGGGGTAGAGCATATGAAATTTTAGGATATAAACCAAATTTATCAAGAAGTCACGCTTATAATTGGTTTAACGATAATGTAAATAAGGGCGCGTTTAGCTATGGAAACACACCTAAAATTGGTTCAATCATTTGTTGGAATGGTGGTTATGGGCATGTAGCGGTAGTAGAAGCAGTAAATGGAAATACGATGACGATTTCTGAATCAGCCTATGGTGGATTTAACTTTAGAACAAAAACGGATAGTATTACTGAAATTCAGAAAAAAGATCCAGGTTTTCAAGGGTATATCTATTTAGGAAATTTTACTAATGAAAGTATTCCAAATGCTCCAACTCTTAATTTAAGCAATTCTGGCTATCATTACACGATGTCTTGGAATGATGTTGGAGCCAGTGAATATATCGTAAGAATTTATTGTGCAGATGAAGAAATGAAGGTTATAAATGTCGGAAGAAATTTCTCTTATACAATACCTTTATTAGGAAAGAATTATTGGGCAGGAGTTTCCGCTAAAAATAGTGCTGGTGAATCACCATTATCTAATTTGGTGGAGATGATACCTAACGCCTATAATTTGCTAGGTAAAGCGCAAAATCTTGGAGAGCATTTTTATGCGCAAATAGGCTTTTCTAATAACACATATTTGGTGAATGTAAATAACAATGCACAATTAGGAAACATTAATTCTTCTAATCAAGCTATTTATGAGTTTACCAGAACAGCGAATGAGGCATATACCATAAAAGATATGAAAACAGGATTATATTTAGATGTGTATCAGGCTGCTTCAAAAAGTGCTACGAATATGCAGTTCTATTCATACAATCCTGGACCTGCGCAGCGCTTCTTCATACGGAAATTTAATGATGGCTACTCATTACAACCAGAATGTGCTCCTTATATGGCAATGAATGCTTCAGGAGGAAACTTTGAATCTGGAACAAATATTCAGATATATCCAATAGATCTAACATCAGCACATAAGCTTTATATCAAAAAAGGTGAAATAAAAATTCCTGCTGTTGTAAAAGATTATAATGGTAGGTATGATGGCAAGCCACATAGTATAAGTATTGCAAATGTACCAAGTGGTTCTCAGGTGTATTATCGAACAAGTACAAGTAGCGCTTGGTCCTTAAAAAAACCAACGCGAACAAGTGCGGGAACGACCACAATATATTATAAAATAACAAATCCCCTTTATTTTCAAACGCTGAGCGGGGACGCAAAAATTACTATTCAAAAAAATATTCAGAAAGGTTATGCAAAAAGTTATAATGGAACGTATGATGGGAAATCTCATACAATAAGTTTCAATAATGTTGCCAGTGGCTCTAAGATATATTATCGTACGAGTACGAAAGCGAAATGGTCAACAAAGAAAGTAACCCGTACAAGTGCAGGAACGACGACAATTTATTATAAGATTGTAAATAGCAATTGCACAAATACGAAAACGGGAACTGTGAAAATTGTAATTAAAAAGGCATCACAAAAAGGCTATGCAAAAAGTTATTCAGGAACATATAATGGAAAGTCTCACACGATACGTATGAGTAATGTAGCAGCAGGTTCTAAAGTATATTATCGTACCAATAACAGGGCAAAATGGTCTACGAAAAAACCTACTCGCACAAGTGTTGGAACAACGGCGGTGTATTACAAAATAGTGAATAGTAATTGCACAAGGACAAAAACAGGTAGTGCTAAGATTACAATTAAAAAAGCAATACAAAAGGGTAAAGCAAAGGGGTATAGCGGTTCTTATAATGGAAAAGCCCATACGATAAGTTTTCATGATGTAACAGCGGGTACAAAGATATATTATCGTACAAGCACAAGAGCTAGCTGGTCAATGAAGAAACCAACGCGCACATCTATTGGAAAAACGACGGTATATTATAAACTAAGTAATGCAAATTGTACGAAAACGGTTTATGGTACATCTTCTATCACGGTAAAAACAGGTATGCAAAAACCTAGCGTAAAAAGTTATACAGGATATTATGATGGAAAAAATCATTCCATTTCGCTTAGCAATATAGCGAAAAACTCAGTGGTTTATTATCGTACTAGTACGAAAGGGAATTGGACAAAAACGAAACCATATCGTAAATCAATCGGTATTACAACCGTATATTATAAAATCACAAACAAGAATTACGCGACAGTATCTGGCAGCGCGAAAATCGCGATTGAACAAAAAGTGACAGGAATTAAATTAAATACCTCGTTAGTAACCCTTTATACCCCAAACACATATCAATTAAAAGCTTCCATAACACCAGCCAATGCAACAAATAAAAAAGTAACATGGACAACTAGCAACACTAATATTGCAAGCATCAGCTCTTCTGGAATAGTAACGGCCAAAGCAGCTGGTAGTGCAACAATCACCGCAAGAGCAAGTAATGGAAAAACAACCAAATGTACGATTCATGTTAATCAAAATAATGTCTATATAGCAGATGGCACATATGCTTTCACATCACCAGATGCGCGATATGCGTTAACAGCACCAGGTTCGCAAGCTTTTACTAAATTAAATATCCAACCCAATGGGGATTATAATGCGCAATATTGGAATCTACAAAATATTGGCGGTAATGCTTTTATCTTACGAAGTCAACTTGATAATAACAAGGTAGTTGATATCTATCATATCCACTCAGATTATATTACAGCAGCAAGTCAATATGAGACACCTCCAACATATTATGGGCATGTCGAAGGACATGCATATCTGAATCCCTATACAGATCCTATGGCGGATGAGTGGCAAGCGATGAAACTGTATGATGGAACGTATGTCATCAAATTAAAGCAATATCCAGACTTTAAGTTAACGCGTGGAGGAGATTATGATGCAAGTGGTAATTCCGTTTATTTGTATCATTGGAACGCATGGCAACAGACCTATTGGAAATTAATAAAAGTATTCTAAAACATAAATAAAGGAAGGGGCAATCCTTCCTTTATTTATGGGGGATGGTATTTGCCAATTTAATCAGCGTATGCATTGCATCATTGACATGTTTATGTTTCAGATATACGATGTGATTTCTATTCATCAGCTGAAGCTCAGCTAACTGTACTTCTTCAAGCGTATGGTTCTTTAATTTCTTTGTAACCATTTTTTCCGGAAGAAACGTGATACCAAAACCTTTCGTTGCGGCTTTCAATAAAGCGGTAGAATTGGTTGATGTCCATGCGGGATGTAAAGGAATATCATATAGCAAGAAACAGCTTTCTACAACATCGCGTATGGCACTGCCTTCTTCTCGCAGTAATAATGGAAATTTAGCGATATCCGATAGAGAAGTAATCGATTGCTTCTGCAATACTTCGGGATGAGCGACCGCTTTTATGTGATAGGTTGAAAAGGGCAGACAGATAAATGCATCTTGATCAATCATCCCCTCAACAAAAGCTATATCCAATTGCTGTTGGACTAGTTTATCTAAAATAGCCGAACTTGACGCGATTTCTACCTGCATCGACAAAGAGGGATAAGCTTTTTTTAAATCCTTCAAGATAGTGGTAAGAAAGTCATTTGCTATGGTGATGCTAGAACCAATGCGCAGGGTGTATTGGGAATGAATCTTTGCAACATGTTGCAGGACATCGTCATAGTGGGTTAATAAGGCATTTACTTTTTTTAAGAAGAGTTGCCCTTCCGGGGTCAAGATGGCTTTTTTGGGAAAGCGTTCAAAAAGGGGTGTCTGCAGCTCTTCTTCCAATTCACGAATGGCCTTTGAAACAGCTGGTTGTGTCATATACAAGGATTGAGCAGCTTTTGTGAAACTTTGCTGTTCTGCGGCTTTTTGAAAGATGCGAAAACGTCGAATATCCATAGTTACCTCCATAACCTATAGGTTATCTATCTTATAAAATAATATAATTTTATTTATGCTGCGTCAAATGGTAAACTATTATCGAAGAGGTGTTTTTATGAATAAGATGAAAAAGCTGACTTGGCTGTTTGGTATCAATATGTTTATCAGTGCCTTTACTTTTGGCGGCGGCTATGTCGTTATACCAATGATCCGGAAATATTATGTAGAGAATAAAGCGTTTTTCGATGAAGACGAATTAATGAAGATTGCAGCTATAGCACAGTCTTCTCCTGGTGCGATAGCTATTAATATGAGTGCTTTAAGTGGTTATCGAGTTGCTGGTAAAAGTGGCTTATTTGTTAGCTGTATTGCGGCAATTTTACCACCTTTATGCATTTTATCTATTGTTTCAGCAATTTATAGTGTGATTCGGGATAATACAATGGTCAATGCTGTATTAAAAGGGATGGAAGCAGGTGTTGCGGCATTGATTGTTGATTTGATTGTTGATATGTATGCAATGATCGTGAAAGAAAAGCAATTGTTTTTCATCTTAATGACTCCGGCGGTCTTTGTGTTAAATTATTTCTTTCAAATGAATGTGGCTGTTTTGATTATTTTGTGTGCCTTGATTTGTGTACTGAAAGTCCATATGGAGAGAAGGAGCGTGAGCATATGAGTTTATTACGATTATTTTTTGCTTTCTTTCAGATTGGCTTATTCAGTATAGGCGGTGGATATGCCATTATTCCTATGATCAGTGAACAGGTAGTTCAAAGTCAACATTGGTTGAGCGCACAAGAGTTTACGGATATCATTACAATTTCCCAAATGACACCGGGACCTTTAGCGGTGAATACTTCCACATTTGTTGGTATGCGTGTAGCAGGTATACCTGGTGCATTATGTGCAACGATTGGCTGTATCTGCATGGGGGTATGCATTGCCTATGGTATTTATCATATCTTTCAACGCTTTTCTTCCTCACGTGTTTTTATGGAAGTATTAAAAGGATTAAAAGCCGGTTCTTTGGGTCTGATTATGGCGGCAGCGGCAATCATTGTGTCGTTAGCTTTTTTCAAAGAGGGAAGGATTGCTATGGAGGCCATCCAAATACCAGCCGCCTTTATCTTTTTGATTATTTTATTCATTAGCCGCAAATGGAAGATGAATCCCATTGCTTTAATGATGCTTTCTGGTGTTGTCGGAATACTTTTTTATCAATAGATAGATGTGAAAGAATCCTTTGTAAGTGTTAGTAACTGCATATATCAAAGATAGATCGAATGAGAAAACGCATTTGCATAGCGTTTTTTTTAATTATAAATAAGTGCGGTGTATCAAAATAAGGTATACCTATTAAAAAAGAAGCATGAATGATAGATAAAATGTTCTTGCTTCTGTTTCCTATATTGATGTTTACGAAAATATTGAATAGATTTAATATTTATGACTTTCTTTGAAAGGCAACGGCTTTTTGGAAAATAGCTTTTTCATCGAGTGTTAATATCTTATGATCTTTCATCAGCCATTTTCCATTGACCATACTATGCAGCACATCATGCCCTTCCACACATTCTACTAAAGTGTTTGTAAGGTTGCCGCTGGGATAAAGATGAGGCTGATGGATATTAAGAAATATCAGATCGGCTAAATAGCCGGGTTTGATACAACCCAAATTTTTTTCTTGCATAAGGGCTGTCCCATTTGTAATGGCCATATGCAAGAGTTCTTTGGCGCTTAAAATATGACGATCATGGTTTGCGATGCCATGTGTCACATGAATCATACAACGAAGCTGACGCATTTCATTCCACAGGCTTAAGCCTCCATGAGCACTTCCATCACTGCCTAAGGCAAGTAAAAGACCCTGCTTTTTTAAGGTGGGATAGGGTGCCAAAGCTTTGGCACTATTACTGAAAGGGCATAGTACAACATGTGTATGATGCTTCTGCATCAGGGATATTTCTTCTTCATCTACGATGAGAGAATGGGCGCCTACAAAGCGCTCATCTAGAATCTTTAATTGATCAAGATAGGTATATGGACGCATACCGTATTTTGCAATAACAGCGTGTACCTCTTGTTCATATTCATTCATATGAACTTGCAATAAAGCATTACGGGCTTTGGCATGAGCATGTATTTCTTTAATCAAACGCTCACTAACAGATAATAACGTGCGTAGGGAATAGCTGACTTTCAAATTGCCTTTTTGATGCCACGTATCATAAAAAGCATCATTTTTAGCCAAAGCGCTCTCTACATCATCCTGTATTTGGATGGGAAGACTTGCATCGTCCATCGTACTACAGGTTAACTGTGCCCGCAAACCACTTTGTGCATAGATCTTAGCTGCGGCATCCATATGGTAGCTGCCGGCATCTAAAAACGAGGTCGTACCATTACGTATCATTTCAAGAGCAGCCAATTCAGCATTTAACTGCATGATTTCATCTGTCAGCGTACTTTCAAAAGGTAACATGATATCTTTCCATATCATTCCGGATGCATCTAAGACACATCCCTTTAACAATTGTTGCCCGGTATGCATATGAGCATCACATAAACCAGGCATTACAAGCAAGCCTTTTCCGGATAAACATTCTTCTTTTGGATAAGGAGTTAAGCAGCCATGATTTGCTATTTCATGAATACATGTGTCTTGAATACGGATATCTTGATGTTCTTTAACCTCCATCGTTTCATCCAGATAAGCAATATCTTGTAACAGCATTTAGATAGCTCCTGTGATGGACAGCATTATCTGGGCAACTACGGCTGAACCTAAAAAAGTTCCTGTCATGACCAAGAGGCCGATGATGATCATTTTCCATCCCTGGGCAGCGAATTCTTTTAACTGATCGCTAATAGAGATACCGGCAAATGCCCCTACCATTGTTAAAGGTGCCGTAAAGTTGATCTGATTAACGGATGTAATGACAAATTCCCGACAGAAAGAAAGGGGGGATGCTGCTAATAACCCTAATAGGGAACAGTAGGCTACGATGGGTAAGCGTATAGGTAATACTTTACTAATGACAACACCACATAAAGATAAAACGAATAGGATGCCAATACCTGGTAATGACTCTATGAGTCCAACTTGAAATCCGACAAAATTAGCTAAGGCAATGCCACAGCTAGCTACGATAAATAAAAAAATCCATTCTTGTATGCGCATGTTATTCGCCTCTCTTTCTGCTAATGCGTGGTGCTAAGATGTCATATAATTTTTTTGTTAAGGGAATACCAATAAAGATGGCAACATAAATTCCTGTGATTCCGCTGATGGTTTCACTGGCACTGGCTAATGCAGAAAGCTGATCTGCCATCGTCGGATAAATCGTGGATAAAGATGCGGTAGCACTTGCCATCATGATACCGGCCCCTACACCGGAAGCCATCCCTAAGGCATAGGGATGAAATTACGAAGTGGCAGCGCTCATAGAAGCCAGAAAACCAAAATAAATCGTTCCAATCATGCCACCAACGATATAGATGGATAAGCTTCCTCTGGTTTCTGGTGAATCCGGACCAAACATATCGGTAATCAATGCCAGATTACTTTCTCGATTAATTGAGTGTGTGGCTCCAATAGCTTCTCTTTTTAGACCTAACAATAGGGCAATTGGCAATGCTAAGAAGATGGTTCCTAAATTACCGATTTCTTGTAATAATAAGGCAGGTCCGGCGGAAATGACGGTTTCTAGACTGGCTCCGGCATTAACGCCTAACTTGACGATAAAAGGACATATCGCAACAATAACCAATTTACTGGCAGCTTTGACCTCTTTTCGCTTAATGAACTTTGTAACACATGGTCCTGCACATACCCCCATAAGAATTGCATAAAAGATGGGGAATAGGATAAAAGTTCCTTTCCAAATCGGTAATTTGATTACGCCAATACCATCTGCAATCACGATAAATACAAAAGCCAGCAGATATAATTTATATTCCTGCCGCAAGCGTTCTTGTAAAGAACGATATGAATACTTTTCTTTTTTCATATAAACCTTCTTCCTCTTTCTCTTTTGTTCCTTGTAATGGTAACAGATCATAATTAGGTAAAAAAAGGACAAATGGGCTATTTTCAAGGAAAATTTTTACTATTTTCATGATACAATCAATGATGAAGGTGATACTGTGACATTGGAAGAAGTATATCATATCGTGCCCCAATTAAAAGACTATCTTACGTATATGCCTGAAGAATATAAAAAGCGTCTTATCATCAAGGTACATCCAAGTGGATATATCATTCATCAAAAAGATAGTCCGCTTGACTATTTTGGAATTGTCGCCAGTGGTGAACATCGGGTCATTAATGAATTTGAGAATGGCAATATATTTATGATTGAAAAAAATGAACCGATAGATTTCATTGGGGAAGTAACGATTTTAGCAGGCATGCCGAAAACCAGCGTGACGATTGAGACAATTACAGAAAGTATCATTTTATACTTAAGCAGGCAAGATTTTGAAGATTGGATTGCTAAGGATATACACTTTTTGCGTCTGGTTGCGGCAAAAGTTGCCTTAAAACTATATCGTTCGAGTTATAATCGTGGGGCAAAGCTGTTTTATCCTCCCCAATTCTTATTACTGGATTATCTGATCAATTATGTGGAATCTGCCTTTTTAAAGATCCGCAGGCAATGCATATCGTCGTTAAAAAAACACGCAATGTATTGTATGAAGAAATTGGCATCAGTGTAAAAACATTAAATCGTACGATTGCCAGATTGAAAGAGGAAGGTCTGTTTGCTATACAGAAGGGGAAAATCACAATGTCGCCGAAACAGTTGAAGTGCGCTAAGGAGCGAATTGGGTATTATCGGCAGATGAATGTGAAACAATAAGGCGTATCTCATGGTAATTCAAAGAGAATGTGGTACAATAACACTATGTTTATGGAGGATGTATAAAATGGAAACTATTTTGAATCATGCATTTGCTCATCAAAAGTATTTTGAAGAGATGACGCGTATCCCTCATGGTTCTTTTCATGAGGAGGCATATAGTGCTTATTTAGAAGAATTCGCAAAAGCACATCAGTTTACGTATGAACGTGATGAAATGAATAATGTCATTATATGTAAGCCGGCAAGCAAGGGCTATGAAGAGCATGAACCGATCATTTTACAAGCTCATATGGATATGGTTTGTGAGAAACATCGCGATGTGGATTTTGACTTTGCAAAGGATGCTTTAAAGTTAAAACTGGAAGACGGTTATTTAATGGCGGAAGGAACGACGCTAGGCGCGGATGATGGTGTCGGTGTGGCATATATGCTGGCTTTATTGGATGATCAAGAGGCCAAACATCCAATGCTGGAATGCATTTTTACCGTACAGGAGTATGGCATACCACCTTGTACGTCATACGGATGCGTGACTTCCAATACGCCAGAAACCTTGCAACCACGGGCTTTTGTGGGCGTTCCACTCATTACAGAGTGCTCGCTTGTACAACGTGTTTTTTACTAATTCTGTACCGTCCAATTAGCACGCTATTAGCAAACTCCTTATGCCGACCTAGGGAAATCTTTTTTCTGTTCACGCTTGTTGACTGCGATTATTATACTTTTGAGACTACCTTATGTCAAGCATTGAAACGTGAGTAAACACCCCTAATTACAATTTGATATGAACATTCAACGCCATAGGCTTTCAGAATCCTATGGCGTTTTATTATACCCATTTTTAGGAGAAAGGAGATTCACATGGAATTAAACGAAATGGAAAAACGGATGCTTTTTCAGGTTGAGGGTGACTATCAATCCAAAGTCCTGAACGAACTTTACATGACCGCCCGGTACACAAAGAATCCCGAACAGCGGAAGGCAGCGGAAAATCTAATGGCAAAGCTGCGCATCCTGACGGATGCCGAGTGCATGGACATCGTGCGGGATATTCAGAAGAATTACCGTCTGCCCTACCCGCCCCGGACGATTGGGGAAAAGATTGCCGAGGCCAGGCAGCAATCCGGCGCAGAGAAATTGAAGGGGCATGACATCATGGCGTTGGAACGCTTTGACCCGGAGGTAAGGCACATGATCGTCTTTGATGTGCTGTCCTATGATTCCCCTGTGGGTGACAAGGGCGATAAGATGCGCCTGTTCCTTACGGATGCCGGTTATCAGAAATTCTTAGACAGCCAGGAACGGGGCGAGGTCAAACTGAAAAACCATGCAAAGGTCTCAGGCGGGCACCTCCACTATGACCGCAGGGACCGCGCTTTGTAACGCAATAACCGAAGAAAGGAGGCTGTGAAATGGCTGTATTCCGTGTAGAGAAAACGAAGGACTTTACGGTTATGAGCAATCACCACCTGCGCAATACGGAACTGTCCTTAAAGGCGAAGGGGCTTCTTTCCCTTATGCTGTCGCTGCCGGAAGATTGGGACTATACCACAAAAGGTCTGGCCCACATTTGCAGGGATGGCGTGGATTCCATTACCACCGCCCTGAAGGAGCTGGAACGGTACGGGTATCTCACCAGGCAGCGCCTCCGCTATGAAAACGGACAGCTCGGAGACATCGAGTATACGATCCACGAAAAGCCCGTAACCGGCGTAAAACAAGGTGTTTCACCTAAACGGGAAAATCCAAGACAGGTAAATCCAAGACAGGCAAAACCTGAACAGGCGGAACCTGAACAGGAAAATCCCGCACAATTAAATACTAATCCACAAAGGACTAAAAAATCAAAAACGGATATATCAAGAACACATCAATCAATCTATCCGGCAGAGCCGGAAACGGCAGGCTGTCAGGATGGGATTGATAGGATGGATACGGCAGAGGCATACCGTGAAATTATCAAAGAGAATGTTGAGTATGACTTCCTGGTCCCCCGTTATGGGAGGGAACGCATGGACGAGACTGTGGAGCTTATACTGGAAACGGTGCTGTCAAGACGGCCATATATCCGCATTGCTGGAGACGATTTCCCACGGGAGGTTGTCAGGAGCCGGTTCTTAAAGATCAATTCCGGCCACCTGGAGTATGTTTTTGACTGTATCGACAAAAACGTTACGAAGGTCAACAATATCAAGGCTTATCTGCTGGCGGCGCTGTATAACGCTCCGGCAACGATGGACAGCTATTACCGTGCGGAGGTCAACCATGACCTGTACGGCTGTTAGGCGCTTTCGGGCGTTTTTTTCATATCATCACAGGAAGGAGGCGAAGCACGATGAAACGAAAATCTGTGCCGGCGCCATGCCCGGCGTAACCAAAGAGCAGATTCAGGCGGCACGGGAGGCCGACCTGTTCGTCTATCTGCAATCCCATGAGCCTGGTGTGCTCAAACGGGACGGTCCCAATTACCGGCACAAGGAGCATGACAGCCTGGTCTATGTGACCGGGAAACGGTACTGGTACTGGAACAGCCGGGGCCGGAGTATCAACGCCCTGGATTACCTGATCCAGATTCGGGGCTATGGTCTGGTGGATGCGGTTCAAACACTGGCAGGCGGAGAAATCCGGCAGATGCCGGCTTATCAGCGCACGGTGGCAAAGCAGGCGCAAAAAGAGCCGGAAAAGAAACCGTTTACGCTGCCCTGGGCCAGACGGTGCGCCACCGCCGCTGTTTCGTATTTGCAGCGGCGCGGGATCAGCTCGGATGTGATCAGCCGGTGCTTTCGGAAAGGGCTTTTCTATGAGGCCCGGTATCATGGCGAACCGGTCTGTGTGTTTGTCGGTAAGGATGGCGCAGGAAAAGCAAAGTTTGCCTGTATGCGCAGTATCACCGGCAATCTCAAAAAGGATGTTTACGGCAGCGACAAGGAATTTAGCTTCTGCTACCCGCCGCAGAAACCAGGCAGCCGCCATGTGGCGGTTTTTGAGGCTCCCATTGACGCTCTTTCCCATGCCACGCTGCAGGAGCTTGAAGGCTGGAAATGGGATGGCTACCGCTTATCTCTGGGAGGCACTTCCCATGTGGCGCTGACCGCATTTCTGGAACACCACCCGGAAATAAAGCGGGTTACGCTTTACATGGACAATGATCTTGGCGGCCTTACCAATGCCCGGAAAATCAAAGCCATGCTCCATGAGGACCAGCGTTTTAAGCATATCCGGGTAGGCATCAACCCGCCCCGCATCGGAAAGGACTATAACGAAAAGCTGTTACATACCAGGGAACAGATCAAGGACCGCCAACTACTATGCCGCCAGAAACAGGCGGCAGTTTCAATTTAAGGGGGATTTTGGTATGAATGAAACACAGCAGATTTGCTTTACGGACAGCGCTGGAAATGCGTTGTTTTCAATTCCTGATAATGGCCTTCTCTGTCTGCGCTATGGGAATGGAGACCGGCATTTTTCTCTTTGCCGTCGTCTGAACCAAACCCATGCGGAGATTGACGGCGTGAAATATTCTCTCCGGGAATTTGCCCGGAGAATGGAACACAACAAAATCAGTTTTGCCCCAGCTTAACAATGGGGTCAGGATAACAGGAGGATTTTAACATGACGAAAACAGAAAATACCGCTTTGCAGATGATCGCCGAAGCTGCCCGGTGCCCGGAATATGGCCCTGATATGGTTAAGGCATTGATGGAAAAGCTGGACATGAACGAAAAGGGCTTTGCGCTTCTGATGAACGTTACTCCCTCTACTGTCCGGCTCTGGACCAGCGGTGCCGTTCAGCCCAGCGGCACGGCAAAACGCCTGATGCAGATTTATGAGACCGGGCCGGAAATCGTGAGCAAGATCGCCGGCGGACAGCGCCCGGAAGATGGGAGGAACTTGATTGAACAGTGAACCGCTTCCGCAGATTCATTTGATCCGCGACACGGACCTTATTACATTTGCTTATGAGCTCCATATCTTTGCGGGCGACTTCCTGCGGGAATCAGAATTTAATATCCATTCCCTGGTGACGAATACCGGGGCGGATTCGATTGCCATTATGGGGAAAAACCACATGTGGCTGTCGGATGCCCTGCACGCCTACTGTTCCACGGCAGACCTCCACCAGATGATCTTTACAACGGAATATATCGGGGCAAGGGCTTTCTTATTCCACACGGACCGGAAAGAGGATGGCCGCCTGTACGGTGATGTTATGATGCTGGACTTAGATACGCTGCGCCAGGACGTGAAAAGAAATATCCTCTCTCCTTACGGTGTTGACGTATATCATCCGAATGGATGCATGGAAACAGTCAGCCTTGAAAAATGGCACTCTATGGAGCTTTACGAAAAAGACGCCCTGAAAAGCTGGGGGTTCTGCTACAGGCCGGAACAGGTCACAGAATGGCAGCACCACTATTCCGAAATGTTCAGCCAGTGGAAGGAGCAGGCATTTTCCTACATGGTTCAGGATTTGGAGGAACTTCTGAATGTCGGCTACATGGAGGCGGCGCAAAATCCTGATACAGATATGTACCGCATACCGTTGGGTACGGCCAGGCAGATGCTTCTTTATGATGAAGCGCCGGTTTACCGGCTTCTCCCTTCCGGTCCGGAAAAGATACCCCCTATTGCGGCGGTCACAACAGGCTTATGGTATGAGAACTACCGGGAATTTGCCGTTACCCCGGAGGATTTGGGTGCGATAGATGCCCTGGTACGCAGGGAAACGGACCGGCTCGCAGGGAACCGCCCGAAACTTTATCAATCAGAGAAAAACCGTTCCACCCCGGAACGGTAAATTTTTGCACAGACTGGAGGTGATAATGTTTGGCAGATAATTTACAGCATGAGGATTTTGGGGAAAAGATCGGAGGCGCGAAAAAAGACCTTTGGAAAGACCGCGGCCTATATGTAGATGACCTGGGCGGCATGAATGAGCGGGAGGCGGAGAAATTCGTCAAGAAGGATAATGTCTGGAAAAAGCCGGACTATCAGGCCATGCTTGACGATGGTGTTCCCCTCGGTGTTGTTTACTTTATCAAAAAGGCACGGGACAGTCTGGGGGCTTCCCCCCAGTACCGGTACAGTGACAAGACCCCGGAGCTTAGGCGTGCCAGGCAGGAGGAATATATTGAGACCGTCCGGCAGCTACAGGCCGTGATCGAGGATGTGCGTACACTGGATGACGCCATGCAAGCCTATGACCGCTTTCTGGTACAGAATGGATATGTGGAGCAGGTGCAGGGCTGGGGCAGCGGAATCCATTACCGTGCCACAAAGAAAGGCCAGGACAATCCGGTCATTACCAATAAACTGGCGCAGACCTTATATATCCGCTCTGCTTCCCACTTTGACCGGAATTTCACGCAGAAGGCACAGCAGGAACAGTTTGGCGTTTCCAAAGACCAGAAGGTGCCAAGAGGCTACGCGATCTACTTCAATGACGGGAAAAACACCTATTCCAGAAATAACGACTGGAAACCTAGCACTTATTATGTGACGAAGGGCTATTCCATTTTGCAGACAAACTTTGAGTCTCGTGAGGCGGCCCTGAAATGGGTACAGGATTTTGCCCGGCAGCGGAGTAAAGGCGGAAAGGTCCGGTTTACCCCTCCGCAGCTTGCGTATGTGAGAAGAACGGGGCCGGACTACCGGAGCGGCCAGGAGATCACAGGCCAGCATTACCTTGAAACCTTCGGCTTCCGCGGCGGCGAGTTTGGGAACTGGATGAACCAGAATGACCGGCAGGCGTCCCTAAACATGGGATTTGAAGCACTGAAAGACCTAGCGGCTGCCTTACAGATCAGCGATCAGGATATTGCCTTTGGGGGCACGCTTGCTATTGCTTTCGGTGCCAGAGGCAGCGGCAACGCCGCGGCCCATTATGAACCGCTCCGCAAAGTCATTAACCTTACGAAGATGCACGGCGCTGGTTCCCTGGCGCATGAATGGTGGCACGGATTTGACGATTACCTGGGTACGAAGATGGGCGCAAAGGGGATGCTTTCGGAACAGCCCCGCCTCTATGCTCCATTCCAGAAGCTGATTGAAACCATGAAATATAAGCCGGAGACACCGGAGCAGGCGGCGGCCCGTACCGAAGCACAGACAGAACGCACCCGGAAAAATGCTGCAAGCTGGCTGGATTCAGCAGTGCTCGGTTCCCTGAAACAGCATGGCAATGAGGAACAGATGGAAACTTACGCGGTTCTCAGGGAGGTGTTCTTGTCCGGCGAGGCCGGCTCCGTGGAACAGATCAGCGCCTTTAAGAAGTCTGTCACTGGGCGGGTGATCCCAAAAAGTGAGCGGGAACGTCTGGAAATATTTGAGCACATGTTGTCCGGGATGCAGGCACAGGAGGTGCCGCAAATCGGGCGGGTGGAAACCGATTTTTACCGGAACTCCGTTCGCATGGGTAAGGAATGCGAAAAGGACGGGGGCTATTGGGACAGCAACGTGGAAATGACCGCCAGGGCTTTTGCCTGTTATATCAAGGATAAGCTGCCCTATCAATCGGATTATCTGGCGGGCCACGCGGATTGTGCCGCTACCTTTGTTTCCAATAAAGACGGAAAAATGGAGGTTTTGAAAGCCTATCCTGAAGGTGAGGAACGGCGGGCTATCAACGCGGCATTTGACGAGATCGTGTCTGACCTGAAATTACAGCACATTCTTACCCATGAGAAAACGACGCTGCCATTGCCGGCACATATTTCACCGTTGGCTGAAAATGAGCAGATTTCCATATTTACGATGGATCGGCCTTCGGTCATGGCACAGCTTGCAGCGGCGAAGCCAGCAGAAAAAACCACCCCGGCACAGGCGGTTCCGAAAAAGAGCCATGTGCCGGAGATATAGGAGGTGTGAAAGATTTTGGAAGAAAATAAAGATTACCGCGCTTACCGTTACGGCGATCATTTGGAACCAGGTGCAGAGCTGAAAATCGAGCACAGTATTTTTTGTGAAGATGTAGATATTTCTTCCCTGATTACGCAGGGTGCGGATGCGCTGGAGGCATTACGTCAGGACAGCATGGACGGCGAGCAGAAAGCCTTTGAGATCGTGCAGGCAGCGGCAAAACAATGGGAACAGCAGGCGGCGGTCACACAGAAATTGAACCGTGCGCTGGAATATCTGCGGACCCCGGAGGTTGCGCATACCGCAAACCAGTGGCAGCCCAATCAAAATAACAGTGATTGGGAAGAAATCAGCAACAAGGTCTATAAAATGAGCTGTCGGATCAGGGAGGACACCAGCTATGACCGTATCAAAAAGGTTATGGTTCCGACCGCATGGTATGTGACCTGGGATTTGTACCTGAATTCACCGAAGGACGGTCACAATATACATCTTGCCGGGCAGAACCAGAAGCGCTACACAGATAAAGCCGCTGCTGTAAAGTATCTGGACGGGCGCAAGAAAGCCTACTCCCACCTGTTTACTGAAATCTCGCCGCAGATTCCGAAAGAATATGAACGTCACTTTACCGTCAACGGCGCCCTTCTTCCCGGTTATACCGTGGAGGGCCAGGAGCCGGTCAAGGCAGAGCACACCGCCACCGAAGGTACGGAGGGCGGTATTTCTTTGCCCGAAAAGTCGGAAAAGCCGTCCGTGCTGGGGAAACTGGCGGCAGCAAAATCCCAGGAGAAGGCACCCGCTGCTCCTGCGGCAACGAAAAAGAAGGAGGATATGCAGTTATGAAAGTTTTAATGGTAGAACCGGGCAAATCGCCCTATGAAACTGAAATTGCAGGTGGTTTGGAATCATTGCAGGCTGCTGTTGGCGGCGATATTCAGGCGGTTTACCCCTATGATGATCTGGTTGCCCTGATCTGCAATGAGGAAGGCAAATATATGGGGCTGCCTCTGAACCGGGCTCTATATGATGATGAAGGACGCATATATGACATTGTTGCCGGCAACTTTTTGATTGTCGGGCTTAGTGAGGAAGATTTTACCGACCTTCCCCCTGAGCTGATGGAGAAGTTTGGCGAGCAATTCAAACACCCGGAGAAATTCGCCAGGATCGCCGGTGAAATCATTGCGGTTAAGCAGCCAGTCACAAATGAGAGGCAGGAAAAAGACCCTAAGCCCTCTCATTCTGGCCCGGAGCTGTAGAAATGGAGGGATGCCCTATGCTGATGGCAGAACAGGAACCCTATGCCTTAATGGTGCAGCCGGACGATATGCTGATTAGTCCCCGCGAGGTAAATGACAACTTCGGGACAATGGTATGCTTCCACCCGCGCTATGCCTTGGGCGACCATCACAATTATATGGACAAAGACGATTTTCTGCGGGAAATGTACTTAAACACCGTTGGCAACAACGAGCGCGGCATGGAACGCTATGAGCGCATGGTAAATATGGTCTGGAGCCGGAAAATGACCGGCGACCACCCTGACCCCCGCGCGGTGGATGATACCATGCTCCGGGTGATCTCTGAAAAATATATTGTGATGCCCCTGTACCTTCTGGATCACAGCGGTCTTGCCATGCAGACGACCAGCTTTCACGATCCCTGGGACAGCGGGCAGGTTGGATGGGTGTATGTTTCCAAAGAGGATGTGCTGAAAGAATTTGGCGCGGAGAAAATGACCGGCGCCCTCCGAAAGAAAGCCGAGGATTTGCTACGGAGCGAGGTTGTCGAGTATGACGCCTATCTCCGGGGTGAGTGCTATGGCTTTGAGCTGTATAAAAACGGTGAGCTTTCGGATAGCTGCTGGGGCTTCATTGGGAATCTGGAAGATGCCTGTAAAGCAATGGCGGATTATCTGCCGGACGAGTGCAAAGGCATGACGGAGCACCTTTCGGAAGTGAAAGAGCCGGCTTCCATGATTAAGACGTTCCTTCGGCACGCCCGTATTCAGATTGAACAGGCGGCGAAGGTCCATGAACACGCCCCGCGCCAGCAGGTGCTAAGCGAGGCGCGGTAATGAACAAACTACATTTTTTCAGGAAGGAGGATGCAGGTGCAGGAAGATATTGAACAAAGAACTGTTTCCATCACCGTCCAGGCGTCAAAGCTGACCGGACGGGTGCTGAAAGCGGCCATTGCCGCCGCACTTCAAAAGATGGAGCAGGAACGCAATACCCCAAAGGTTGGCCGCAACAGCATGAAGCGGCTGACGGCCAGGGACCCTGGCGCGAATACCATTGAAGTGACCGGGCGGATTCGCTCTTTTGAACGGATCGCCAAAAAGCATGAGGTCCGCTATCATATTGAAAAGGACCCCGGCACAGACCCGCCCAAATGGACGGTGTATTTCAAGGCGAACCAGGCGGACGCCCTGACTGCGGCATTTAAGGAATATACAAGAAAAGACCTTGCCCGCAGCACCAGGCCGTCGCTGCTTTCCCAGCTTGCCAAATTTAAGGAACTGGCGCAGGCGCTTGGCCGTGACAAGGTAAAGAACAAGGAGCATGGAGGGCCGGAGCGTTGAAGATAGATACCGATACCCTGAAAAAGCAGGTGATCCTCCACCTGCCTTACCTTCTGTTCCTTTTGGTATTCGCGAAGCTGGGCCAGGCGGTGCGGTTGGCTCCCGGAGCAGATGCTTCGCAAAAACTGCTGGGGTTAAGTGAAGGATTCGCTTATGCCTTTCAGAGCATGTGGCCCGGTGCTGGGATCGACTGGCTGATTGGTCTTTGCGGTGCGGCCATTGTGCGGCTGGCGGTTTATCTCAAAGGAAAGGACGCAAAAAAGTACCGCAAAAACGTGGAATACGGTTCTGCCCGCTGGGGCAGCAAAACGGATATTGCACCGTTTATGGACCCAAAGCCGGAAAACAACATCATTCTGACGCAGACAGAGGGGCTTATGATGTCCGGCAGGCCGAAGAACCCAGCCAATGCCCGGAATAAAAATGTGCTGGTGGTGGGCGGTTCCGGCTCCGGCAAAACAAGATTTTTTATCAAGCCCAATCTCATGCAGATGCACAGCTCCTATGTCGTTACCGACCCGAAGGGCACGGTCTTGATTGAGGTTGGAAAGCTGTTAAGCCGGGGAACCCCGAAACTGGATAAGGAAGGAAAGCCGGTCCGGGGCAAAAATGGGAAGATTGTATATGAGCCTTATAAAATCAAGGTATTCAACACCATCAATTTCTCAAAGAGTATGCACTATAACCGTGCGACTTGTTCGCCGCTGAAAAGGCGGCGCACAGCGCTGTTTTTAATCAGTTCTGTGAACTGATAATTCGAGAGGTGGAATGATAGGGTAACGCCTTGAAGCGCCTCCCCTGATACTCCGGCATGCGTCATCACTCTGTGATGAGGTGTGAAGCCCGGTAAAGTCGGCAGAAAGGTGCCGTAACAGATAACGCTGACGAAACCTGTCCAGAGGTGGACGGCGCACCCCATATGCCGGGGGTCTATAAAATACCTATGGTGAGAATGGCAGCAATGCCTGACGAAACTCCCGAATGTAAAGGTCTAAAAGTGCCACATACAGAAATGTATGTGTGGGTTCATGCCCAGACAGTGCGGTCTAGTAGGAATGGTTGTTACGAACCACCGTGATGTGTTACAGGCACATGCAAGCTGTCAGGCTTAGAGGGAACACCTAAGGGTATATATGTACAGATAGAATTATCGGAACAAGGAAAGGCAGAGAGTCCTATGGATAATCCGGCGAAGAACAATAAGCGGATGAATCTCTGCTGAAAGGTCGTGGTCGAACTGTCGATGTTGCCTGCGAAAAAGAGGGCGACGGAGGAATGGCCACAAGTCAGGCAGAAAATCAGCAGTACACACTCTCTAATCATGCAGTCGAGTAAGAATAAGAAATTGTCACTCGAATCAATGAAACGGGGTGATGTACATGACACAAAAAGCTAAAAAAAGAAGCAAACTGCGCCATGCGGAATACTACGACATGCAGAACATCTTTGATGAACTGTATGCAAAAAGCAGAGATGGAGAAATATTCAATAATCTCGTAGAAATCATTGCGGCACCAAATAACATCATGCTTGCTTTCAGAAATATTAAAAGCAATGATGGGAGCCATACCGCCGGCACAGATGGGAGAACGATAGAATCACTGGCAGATATGCCGGGAGAAGATTTTGTCTCCCTTATTCAAAAACAGTTTACAAGGTATGTGCCAAAAACAGTAAGGAGGGTAGAGATTCCCAAACCAAATGGGAAATTAAGACCGTTAGGCATACCGTGTATCATAGACCGGATTGTACAGCAATGCATATTACAGGTCATGGAGCCAATCTGTGAAGCAAAGTTCTATGAACATTCATACGGCTTCAGACCTTGCAGGAGCGCTGAAAACGCTGTCTCCTACGCTTATGGACTGGCTCAAAGGAACAAGCTCCACTATGTGGTGGACGTGGATATAAAGGGGTTCTTTGACAACGTAAATCATAGAAAGCTGTTACAGCAGATATGGACGCTGGGTATACGGGATACCAAACTGATTCAGATAATCAAAGCAATGCTGAAAGCGCCAATTCAAATGCCAGATGGAGAAATCTTATATCCAGACAGGGGAACCCCTCAGGGCGGCATACTTTCCCCGCTGTTAGCCAACATTGTCCTGAACGAACTGGACTGGTGGATAGCGTCACAGTGGGAGGGTATGGCAGACCATATGAAGTCTCCTTGTAAGGTCACATATTATCCGAATGGGGCAGAGAAAAAGTGCAACAGCTACACGGCGCTCAAAAAGAGCAACCTCAAGGAAATGCGTATAGTCCGGTATGCAGATGATTTTAAAATCTTTTGCAGAAACTGTAAGGACGCTGACAGAGCATACCATGCGGTTAAGGACTGGCTACTAAAGCGGCTCAAACTGGAAATTTCCGATGAAAAATCAAAGGTCACAAATCTCAGGAAAAGAGACAGTGAATTTCTGGGGTTCCGTATGAAGCTGATAAGGAAACGCAGGACATGGGTAATCAGTTCAAATGTCTGTGACAAGGCAATGTCGCATATGCAGAAAGAACTCTCAAAAGCAATTATAGAGATTCAGAACAGCAAGACAGCAAGTGACATAAAGAGCAACATTCACGAATACAACGCCAAAGTCATAGGTATGCAGAACTATTATTGCATTGCTACGAGGATAAATCTGAATTTCAGCCGAATGGCTCATGTGAATAACGGTCGCTTTCTCCATCGGATAGATGGATATAAAAAGCAGGGCGAGCTAAACAACAAATATTTAAAAAAACGGTATGGAAAATCGAAGCAAATGCGCTGGATTGGAGATACACCAGTAGTACCTCTGGCATATGTGCAGTTTAAAATACCAATGCGCAAGAGCAGGAAAATCAACCCATATACTCCAAACGGAAGAATGGAAATCCACAGCAATCTGAAACTGAACGTTGAAGATATGCTCTGGCTCATGCGCCACCCGGTAACAGGTGAAACGGTACAGTTCAATGATAACCGAATCTCTCTCTATGCCGGACAGGAAGGTAAATGTGCAATCACCGGGGAACATCTGGAAGTGATTCACTGTACTTGTTACAGAAAATCGAATGAGTGTAAAAATGGAAGGGACAGTTACCGTAATCTGTTGCTTTTATCACCTACCGGATATGAACTTATCTCAACAACAGACAGTATAAAGTTCGCTACACTGACAAAGAAGTATGATTTGAATAAGGCACAAATTACTAAAGTAAACAAACTGCGCGTTGCCGCAGGATTGGCAGAAATGTCAATGTAAATCGTAACAAACTGATTTAGCTAATGTGAAAGAGTGAGTGTGTATCACTGCTGAAACTATGCTTGATGGGGCGCCGGATGCGGTGAAAGTCGCATGTCCGGTGCTAGCCGGGGGAAAAGCCGGAGATAACATCAAAGGCTTACCTATCGGAACCTTTTGCGTATATCCACAATGAGAAAGATATTCTTAAACTGGTAACGGTGTTGATCGCAAATACCAAAGGAGAAGGAAAATCCGGGGATGACTTTTGGGTCAAGGCCGAAACGCTGCTCTATACGGCGCTGATCGGCTACATCTACTATGAAGCTCCCTCCAATGAGCAGAATTTTTCCACGTTGGTGGAAATGATAAACGCTATGGAGGTCCGGGAGGATGACGAGACTTTCAAGAACGCGGTTGACCTGCTCTTTGACGCCCTGGAACAGAAGGACCCGGACCACTTTGCCCTCCGGCAGTATAAAAAATACAAGCTGGCCGCCGGCAAGACCGCAAAATCTATATTGATTAGCTGCGGCGCCAGACTTGCCCCCTTTGACATTAAGGAAGTCCGAGAGATCACCATGTATGACGAGTTGGAGCTTGACCTGGTGGGCGACAGGAAAACGGCGCTGTTCTTTATCATCAGTGATACGGATGCGACCTTTAATTTCCTTGTCAGCATGGCTTATACCCAATTATTTAACCTGCTCTGTGAGCGGGCGGATGATAAATTCGGGGGCAGGCTCCCGGTCCATGTGCGGTGCCTGATCGACGAGGCGGCCAATATCGGACAAATCCCGAACCTGGAAAAGCTGATGGCAACGATCCGAAGCCGTGAAATATCGGCCTGTCTGGTATTGCAGGCGCAGAGCCAGCTCAAAGCACTTTATAAGGACAACATGGACACGATCATAGGCAACTGTGATTCTTCTCTTTTTCTGGGCGGTAAGGAGGAAACTACCTTGAAAAGCTGGAACTCCCTGCTGGGGAAAGAAACCATTGATATGTATAACACCAGCGTCACGAAGGGCACCCAGGAATCCCACGGGCAGAACTTTCAAAAATTGGGGAAAGATTTGATGTCCGTTGACGAGCTTGCGGTGATGGACGGCGGCAAATGCCTCCTGCAGATCAGGGGTGTGCGTCCCTTCCTGTCCCGGAAGTATGATATTACCAAACACCCGAATTACAAATACCTTTCGGATTTTGACGAAAAGAACGCCTTTGACATAGAGAAATACCTGTCTACAAGGCTGCCTGTACGTCCCGGAGAGCTGTATCCCAACTATGAAATCACGCCGGAAGAACTGGCAGCACAGACAACCGTATAAAATCCCGCCGTATCATTTCCTTATTATATGGCGGGATTTTATATATCCTTTTGAAAGGAGGCGCCTATTGCGGATTCGTGATTCTCCCTGACAACTGAATATCCCCGCAGGTCTTACCCTGCCCCTTATGCCGCCGTCATGTTTTTGTAGATTTTCTATTTGAGCATGGCGGCGGCTTTTTTCGTTTCCGGCCCAATGCGGCCACAACAACAAATTTTATAAATATTAAGGAGGACTAAAATATATGGCATTTTTCGCAAGCGCGATTGACACTTTGAAGATTCTCGTTATCGCTCTGGGCGCCGGCCTCGGCGCATGGGGCGTCATCAACCTTCTGGAAGGATACGGAAATGACAACCCTGGGGCCAAATCACAGGGAATGAAGCAGCTTATGGCGGGCGGCGGTATCGCCCTGGTGGGTGCCACGCTGATTCCGCTCCTGTCCGGCCTGTTCGGTTAATAGCCGATGGGCAGTCTGTTTGACTGGATAACAGACTGGATCAAAGAGGGCCTGATCGAAGCGATCACCGGGCAGTACACCAGTATTTTTGAATCGGTAAATAACCAGGTCGCAGATGTGGCCGGGCAGGTCGGACAGACCCCGCAGGGCTGGAATGGCGGCGTGTTCAGTATGATCCAGAATCTTTCTGAAACCGTCGTCATTCCCATTGCGGGCATTATCCTGACCTTTGTGCTGGTATATGAGCTGATTCAGATGATTTTGGAAAAGAACAACATGCACGACTTTGATACCTTCAACATCTTTAAGTGGATTTTCAAAACTTTCGTAGCCACCTATCTGCTCACCAACTGCTTTACGATTGTCATGGCGGTGTTTGATGTCGCCCAAAATGTGGTATCGCAGAGCGCCGGCGTAATAAACGGGAATCTGGATGTCACGGCGGCGCTGGCTGATTTGGAAACGCAGCTTGAAGCAATGGGGATGTGGGAGCTGATCGGCCTGTGGCTGGAAACCAACATCATCAACCTGTGCATGTGGGTACTGTCTATTGTAATCTTTGTCATTGTCTATGGCCGCATGATTGAAATATATCTCACGGTCAGCCTGGCACCCATACCGTTTTCCACAATGGCAAACCGTGAATGGGGACAGATGGGGACGAACTACCTTCGTTCCCTGTTCGCTCTGGGATTCCAGGGGTTCCTGATCCTGGTATGCGTCGCAATCTACGCGGTGCTGGTCCAGTCGATCCCCTCGTCCGGCGATATTCACGGTGCGATCTGGGGCACGGCGGGATATACCGTCCTGCTGGCCTTCGCCCTCTTTAAGACAGGCTCGTTATCAAAAAGTATTTTCAACTCGCATTAGCGGGTAACAACTACATTCTAACAAGGAGGAACTTTCATTATGAGTAAAACCAACACTGAACCCATGCAGCCGGAGGCCCAGGTGTCCGAAGGCTTGAAGCTGGATGTAACCGTGCGCCCGATTGCCCCGATGGGGAACCTCTTGGCCTTTGCCAACGTGACGATTGGCGACTGCTTCAAGATCGACGGCTTCCGTATCTGCTCCGGCGAAAACGGCCTGTATGTCAACATGCCTTCCACCCAGGATAAGCAGGGGAAATGGAGGGATGTCTGCTGGCCGGTGACGGCGGATTTTCGCAGGCAGCTTAATGATGCCCTGATCGAAGGGTACGGCCAGGCGATTGAAAATTTGCAGGCCACCCTTGAAGCGACCAAAGGGGCGGCGGAGAAACCTTCCCTGACCGGCACCCTGAAGGAAAATGCCGGGAAGGTCAAGACGCAGCCGGCAAAGCCCGCAACTGCCAAGAGTGAGCAGGCCCGCTGATGCCGGATACCGGAAAATATGGCATTGTGTACGCAGACCCGCCCTGGCGCTATGACATGAAGCGCGGCAAAGGCGTGGCGGAAAACCATTATCCTACCATGAGCATTGATGAAATATGCGCACTGCCGGTTGCAGACCTTGCAGCCAAAGACAGTGCGCTTTTTCTATGGGCCACCTTCCCGCAGCTCAATGAGGCGTTCCGGGTGATGGAGGCATGGGGTTTCCAGTATAAGACCCTGGCATTTCTGTGGCTGAAGCAGAACCGGAAAGCCGATAGCTGGTTTTATGGAATGGGCTTCTGGACCCGCTCTAACGCGGAGGTGTGCCTGCTTGCAACACGCGGGCACCCGAAACGCCAGTGCGCGGGAATCCACCAGTTTGTGATCTCCCATATCGAGCAGCACAGCAAGAAGCCCGACGAAGTGCGGGACAAGATCGTAAAGCTCATGGGCGATCAGCCCAGGGTGGAGCTCTTTGCCAGGCAGCAGACGCCCGGATGGGATGTGTGGGGCAACGAAGTGGATTGCAGTATCACGATGCCGCAGAATGGATAGAAAATATTCTCGCAGATCGGAGGTGACAACGAAATGCCCTATGTACCCGTACCCAAAGACTTAACTACAGTCAAGACCAAAGTAGCCGCTGGCCTGACGAAGCGCCAGCTTATTTGTTTCAGTCTGGCTGCGCTGGTGGGGCTGCCGATATATTTCCTTACCCGCGGCGCCATCGGCAATTCAGCGGCGGTGCTCCTTATGATCGGCCTGATGATGCCCTTTTTCTTCTTTGCCATGTATGAGAAGGACGGGCAGCCGGCGGAAAAGCTGTTGAGGAACCGGCTCCGCTATAAGCTCTGGCCGAAAAACCGCCCTTACCGGACGGAAAATCTCTATAAATCCATTTCCAAAAAGGAGGTATCACAGATTGCCAAAAACCAAACAGCAGGAGGCGCAGGAAAAACGTCTGCAAAGAAATGTAAAGCAGGCCAAAAAGACCCGCGCCGAAGCAAGAAAGGCAGGAAGTAAAGCTGCCTCTCCTGCCGGGCCGAAGAAAAAGCCCGGCTTTTTCTTCGGGCTGAAAGCGGACGCCCCGCAGACGGTCCAGCAGAGTATTCCCTATAAGGAAATGTACCGGGACGGTATCTGCCGTGTGAGCGGCAATTATTACACCAAGACGGTGCAGTTCTTCGACATTAATTACCAGCTTGCACAGGCAGATGATAAAGCGCAGATTTTTGAGGGTTACTGCGATTTCCTCAATTATTTTGACGCTTCTATCCATGTGCAGCTCACCTTTATCAACCAGCGGGCCAATATGCAGGATTTCGCCCGCAGTATTGATATTCCTGTCCGCGGTGACGAATATGACGGAATCCGCAAAGAATACGGGGATATGCTCAAAGGGCAGCTTCAAAAAGGCAACAATGGCCTTACCAAGCGCAAATACATCACATTTGGGATCGAGGCGGATGATCTTCGCACGGCGAAAATGCGTCTGGAACGGATTGAAACGGATGTGCTGGGGAACTTCAAAGCCTTAGGCGCGCAGGCAAGGCCCTTAAACGGGCTGGAACGCCTGGAGCTTTTGCACAGCCAGCTCCACCCGGACGGCCAGGAGAAATTTCATTTTACCTGGAGTGACCTGCCGAAAACCGGGCTTTCCACAAAGGACTATATCGCCCCTTCCGGGCTCTCCTTCTCCCAGGACGGCAAGACCTTCCGGGTGGGCGACCATTCCGGCGCGGTGTCCTTCTTGCAGATTTTAGCCCCGGAGCTGACGGACCGGCTGCTTGCCGACCTTTTGGATTTGAACGACGCTGTAACGGTGAACCTTCATATCCAGTCTATCGACCAGGCACAGGCGATCAAGAACATCAAACGCAAGATGTCCGATTTGCAGAAAATGACGATTGAGGAACAGAAAAAAGCGGTCCGCTCCGGCTATGACATGGACATCATACCTACCGACCTTGCCACTTATGGCGAAGAAGCAAAGAACCTTCTGCAAGACCTGCAATCCAGAAATGAGCGTATGTTTCTGGTTACAGTTCTGGTGGAGAATATCGCCCCGAAGCGCCAAAAGCTGTTTAACGATATTTTCGCCGCTTCCGGTGTGGCGCAGAAATACAACTGCGCCTTAAAACGTCTGGACTTCCAGCAGGAGCAAGGCCTTATGTCCTCCCTATGCCTGGGGCAGAACCAGATTGAGATCGAGCGGGGGCTTACCACCAGCAGCACGGCCATTTTCGTGCCGTTTACCACCTGCGAGCTGTTCCAGGAGGGCGAGGCTTTATATTACGGTCTTAATGCCCTTAGTAACAACCTGATTATGGCGAACCGTAAGAACCTGAAAAACCCTAACGGCCTGTTTCTGGGGACGCCTGGCAGCGGCAAGTCTTTCTCAGCAAAGCGCGAGATTGTCAACGTGTTCCTTTTGACGGAGGACGACATCATCATTGCGGACCCAGAAAATGAGTACGGGCCTTTGGTACAGCAGTTCGGTGCCCAGGGGCAGGTCATTGACATTTCCCCGAACTCTACCAACTACATCAATCCGATGGACATTAACCTGGACTATTCGGACGACGAAAACCCCATTACCCTGAAAAGCGATTTTATCCTGTCGCTGTGTGACCTGATTATCGGCGGCAAGGAGGGGCTTTCCCCGATTGAGAGGACTATTATTGACCGCTGTACCCGGCTGGTCTACCGGGATTATTTGCAGGACCCGCGCCCGGAGAATATGCCGATTTTGGGCGACTTGTATGAGCTGCTTTTGAAGCAGTCCGAGCCGGAGGCGCAGAATATCGCAACGGCGCTGGAAATCTATGTCAATGGTTCCCTGAATGTATTCAACCACCGATCCAACATTGATATGAATAATCACCGGGTACTCTGCTTCCAGTTGAAGTCTCTCGGAAAGGCCCTGAAAGAGATTGGCCTTTTAATCATGCAGGACGCGGTATGGAACCGTGTTACCGCCAACCGCTCCAAACATAAAACGACCTGGTTCTATATCGACGAATTTCACCTTCTTTTGAAGGGCCAGACGGGAAGTTTTAGCGTGGAGATATGGAAAAGATTCCGAAAATGGGGCGGGATTCCCAGCGGCTTAACGCAGAATGTAAAGGACCTGCTGGCCTCCCGTGAGATCGAGAATATCTTTGAAAACTCGGACTTCATTTACATGCTGAACCAGGCGCAGGGAGACCGGCAGATTTTGGCAAAGCAGTTGGGGATTTCCCCACACCAGCTTTCCTATGTGACCCATTCCGGCCCCGGCGAGGGGCTTTTGTTCTTTGGGAATGTGATTATCCCATTTGTCGATCATTTTCCGAAGGACACTCTGTTATACAGCGTGCTCACAACCCGACCGGATGAAGTTGCAGGTGCGTAAATTTCAGGAAACCAATAAAAACGACTGGAGGTGATAACAATGCCACGGGACAAAGAATTTCAGAGAAAGAAGAAAGATACCCGGATGCCGGTCCGTGATTCCCATGCGGAGGAACGCATGGACACCCGGCAGAGCGAAACAAATTTTGACCTGCGGCGGGCCAGAGACGCCCCTTCTTCTCCGGGTACTTCCAGAAACCGGATATATGATACCGCAGCGCAGCCGGCAGCGGAGGATTCGCAGTTTTTTACGGCGGATATGCCGCAGCAGGCGCACACTTCCATACCGGAAAATTTGTCTGGCAGGGATTTGGGCCATGAGCCGGCAAGGGACACGGAAACGCGGAGCACGTTGGAGCCGGAGCCTTCCGCACAGGAACCGCGCCGGAGGGATTTCAGATATAAAGATTCCCGGCGTGAGGATTCTGGCAGCGGGACTTCTGATACAAGACGCCCCACGCAAGGAGAATCCGGCCAGACGGAACACCGCCACCGAATGCACCAGCACGGCAACAAATACCAGCAGCGTTTCCAGGAGGCGGCAAAGGCCGAGGAACCGCAGGAGAAGCCGGCAGAGGCAGCCGGGGACGAGCCCAAGCGTCCTTCCAAGCTGGAATTTACCGCTGACGAGCTTCCCCCGGAAACGGCGGGTAAAAAGCTCACCCAAGCCAGACGGAAAGCCGAGCGGGCCGCCCAAAAGCTGGAACAGGCGGAGGAATGCCTGCCCGCCCGCCGTAAGCTGCGGATGGAGACATCTTCCGATCCTGATACGGGCAAGGCCACAAAGCGCCTGAAATTTGAAAAGGAGGTCAAAACCCAAAGGGCCCATGTAAAAGGTCCCCTTCCCATGCGCCCGGTAAAGGCCGGCGCAAATATGGCAGTCGGTTATGCCCATAAAAAGGTATACCAGGCCGAGGAAGAAAATGTTGGCGTTAAGGCGGCCCACCACACCGAGCTTGTGGGCGAGGCCGGGGTGCGCACAGCATATCACCGTCATAAGAACGCCCCATACCGCAGGGTGACAAAGTTACAGCAGAAAACGGCGCGGGCTAATGCCAGGGCTGCTTATCAGCAGGCTTTACAGGATAACCCGGCGCTGAAGAAAAATCTTCTTGCCCGGATGTGGCAGAAACAGAAAATAAAACGCCAGTATGCCAAAGCAGCCAGAGAGGCGAAAAAAGCGGGAAAGCGCGCAAAGGACACCGCTGTTACAACAGAAAAGATTGCTGCCGGCGTGGTCCATGCCATCAAGCGTCACCCAGTTATATGCGGAATCGTGATCCTGCTCCTTTTGGTATTTTTCCTGATTACATCCCTGTTTTCTTCCTTTTCTAATATTGGAACCGGAGGGCTGGGGAGCCTTGCTGCCTCTACTTATCTGGCGGACGATGCGGACATCAACAATGCGGAGCTTATATATACCGAGTGGGAAACGGACCTGCAGATGCAGATCAACCGTGTGGAATCGGACCGGCCCGGTTATGACGAGTACCGCTATAATATCGGCCCCATTGAGCATGACCCCTATGTTTTAATGGGCTATCTCACTTCTGCCTATCAGAATTTCACTTATACGCAGATCGAGAGCGTCCTGCGGCAGCTTTTTAATGAGCAGTATTCCTTATCCTTCACAGAGGAAACGGAAATCCGCTACCGGACAGAAACAAGCATTGACCCGGAGACCGGCGAGGAAACAGAGGAAGAAGTGCCTTATGAGTGGCACATTCTAAATGTAACACTTACTACCATGCCGCTTGAAAACTTGGTGGTTTCACGCATGGACGCAGACCAGAAGGAAATTTGCGAGATTTTATTGCAGACCAAAGGCAACCGGCAGTATGTGAAAAATGTATTTGGCACGAACTGGCTGCCCTATGTCACCAGCTACTACGGCTACCGGGTACACCCGATCAGCGGGGAAAAGAATTACCATACCGGCGTTGATATTGGGATGTCCCAGGGTACACAAATCCTTGCCGGGCATGACGGCACGGTCACGCTGGCCGGTGAAGCCGGTGGTTATGGCCTGTGTGTCGCCATTGAGGGCGAGGCTTACGAGGGGCATACCCTTACGACGAAATACGGGCACTGTTCGCAGATTCTTGTGTCCGTGGGCCAGGAGGTCAAGGCCGGGGATGTGATCGCAAAGGTCGGCAGCACCGGAAATTCCACCGGGCCGCACCTGCACCTGGAAGTGTTGGTTGACGGGCAATACCTGAATCCTCTGTACTTTGCCGATACCGGCGATACCAGCGAGCGTCATTTGCCAGCGGCAGGCGCAGGCGGCGGAGGAAACTATTTTGACTATGATGTTCCACCGGAGGCTCTTGCGGATGAAAAGTTTGCCGCTATGCTCGCGGAGGCTGAAAAGTATTTAGGCTATCCGTATGTATGGGGCGGCGCAAGCCCTTCCACTTCCTTTGACTGTTCCGGCTATGTTTCCTGGGTAGTCAACCATTGCGGCGTGGGCTGGAATTTCGGACGCCTGACCGCAGATGGGCTTTTAGGCGTGTGTACGCCTGTATCAAGCGCCGATGCAAGACCCGGCGACCTGATATTCTTCCAGGGCACCTATAACACCAGCGGCGCAAGCCATGTAGGAATCTATGTGGGTAACGGAATGATGATCCATTGTGGGGACCCAATCTCCTACGCAAATATCAACACAAGCTACTGGCAACAGCACTTTTATACATTTGGGCGTCTGCCCTGACAGATTGGAGGTAATAAATTGAACCCTAAGATTGAAAAACTGGAGAAAGAGATCGACAAGACAAAAACCAGGATCGCGGAGATGCAGGCCAAGCTCCGCGATCTGGAAAAACAGAAAACGGAGCTGGAGAACACCGATTATGTGGCGATTGCCCGCAGCTTCCATCTGACCCCCCAGCAGTTGGCCGAATTTCTGAAATCGCAGCAGGCCGCCCCGGGCGGGGATGGTCCGCTTAAGAAACAGGAGGAAATGAATGAGGACTAAAAAAATCTCTCTGCTACTGGCGCTTGTGCTTATCATAAGCGCCATAGCTTTGCCCCTGACGGCTTATGCTGCCGGGGACAAAGATACCACACCGCCAAAACTCACGGCCTCCCTGGACGGCGACTCGCTGAAAATAGAAAGCAGCGACGATCATTCCGGCGTGGAGGCGGTTTTTGTAGACGGGAATCGTATCAATTCTTTAACCAATGGGGCGGCTTCCGTTGCCTTAAAGGACTATGCCGGCACAGAAAAACAGGTGAGTGTGTATGCCCAGGACTATGCCGGGAACCGCTCAAAGACCGTGAAGTTTGAGAATCCCTATTACAAGGAACCGGCACCTACGGAAAAACCTTCTGCCACAGTACAGCAGGCCCAGAGCAGTACGCCATCTGTAAAACCGGTACAGGCTCAGGCGGCTTCTTCCGGAAGTACAAACAACAGCGCCCAAAGCGGCAATTCCGGGAATGGCTCTAATGCAGGTACGAACACGGGCAATAATGCCGGCAGCAATGCAGCGTCCGGCACAAACGGAAATGGCAATAGCTCCAATTCACAGGAGGAAACGGAAACTACTTCTTCTATCCCGGAGGGAGCATTTACCCCGGAAGGTACCGGAACGGTTCTGGATGAAGCTACCGGCGAGGGTGACGATAAGCAGTTTTATACGATTACCACCGAAGCCGGAAATGTATTCTATCTTATCATCGACGGAAAAAGGGACAATAACAACGTCTATTTCCTGAACGGCGTTACCGAAGCTGATTTGATGGCCCTGGCGGAAAAGGGCGACGGCAGCGTGAGCGTGATCCCGGCTGCGGATGTCTGCACCTGTACGGAGAAATGCGAGGCCGGAAAAGTCAATACCGCCTGCCCGGTCTGCAAGAACGACCTGAAGGGCTGCACCGGAAAAGAAAAACCTGCGGAAACAGAGGAACCCGCACAGACCGAACAGCCGAAAAAGGACAATGGCAGCGCTGGCACGATTATTTTTGTGATCGTCGCCTTGCTTGCAGTCGGAGGTATCGGCTACTATGTGAAGATCGTGCGCCCGAAGCAGCAGGCGGAGGCCGAATTTGACGAGGACGACGGCTACGGGGAGGGCTTTGACCCGGACGAGGCTTACGGTGAGCCGGAATATCTCTCCGAGGATGACTTTGAGGATAGCACCCATGAGGACGGCGAGTAATGCGCCGTCCTTACCTATTTTATGAAAGTGAGGTCTTTCTATCGTGAATATAAAAACAAACACACACCGCCGCGGCCTGCACAGGATCGTGGCATTTTTACTCTGTGCGGTATGCGTCTTTGGGTTAATCCCCACACAGGCATTTGCCATGTCGCCAGGTCAAAAGGCGAGCTCATGGATGGGTGATTATTATGTCGGTTCTGACGGAAACGGATATTATTCTCCTGCTCCGACCATCTTCATGGCCTATCATGCAGACGGAACCGCGGAATTTTTATCCAGTTCCGGCGGCCATCGATACAAGCACTATATGATGACAGATTCGGACGGTGTAACCCATTCTGTCTACTGCGTGGAGAGTGGGATTCCCTATGAGGCTTCTGATAATGGCTATACTTCCGAAAGCGGAAAAAACAGCACTTATTTGAATCTGCTTCCTTCTGCTGCCCGACGCGGAATTACCTTGACAACAATTTACGGTTGGAAACCCGGCTCATCTCTGCCGGTTTCCGGAATTAACGCAGATGACTATAAAATGGCGACTCAGATTATTTTGTGGGAGTACCAGCAACAGCTCCGTACCGACCCGTATAGCCGCCACGGAAATGGGCAGGCACCGGCAGATCAGTTTTACAATATAATCGCTGGGCGCCCGGCAGAGAAAGCCTACAACTGGATTCTTTCACAGGTTGCTTCCCATTCTACGGTTCCATCCTTTACTTCCACGAAGAAAAGCGAAGCCCCGGAGTTGGAACTGAAATGGGACACGGTGAGAAAAGTCTATACCCTGACTGTCACTGACACCAATAACCTGAAAATCAATCTGGAAACCTTGAAAGGCAGCGGCGTTTCCGTCACAAGAAACGGGAACAAGTACACGTTCACCAGCAAGAACATGATTATGAACCCTGTCACCTTTGAATTCCGAAAGGATATTCCGGTTGCCAATGACATGCTGATTTGGGGCAGACCCGGCTACCAGACTATGATGACCGGTGCCAGCGACCCGGTTTCCTTTTTTGTGAAGATCAAGACCGAAACCTACGGCACCGCAAAGATTGTCAAGACCAGCGAGGACGGCATTGTGTCCGGGATTCCTTTCCGTATCTCCGGCACGGACATTCTGGGAAATAAAGTGGATGAAACTGTAACTACCGGAGACAACGGGCAGATCAAAGAAAAGCTGCTGCCCGGCACCTATCTGGTGAAGGAGCTGCCGGTGGACCGCTATGTGACCCCTTCCGCGCAGTATGTGACGGTTGAGAGCGGTCAGACGGCCTCCGTCCATTTCAGCAATATCCTGAAGAAATTCCGCGTCCATGTGATTAAGAGCGACGCGGACACCGGAACCGCCCAAGGTGATGCTACCCTTGCGGGTGCGACTTACGGCCTGTTCAATAACGGTGATCTGGTAGATACCTATACCACCGGGCCGGACGGCAGCTTTATGACCCGCTACTATGTCTGTGGTGATAGCTGGACGGTACGGGAAATTGATCCCAGCACCGGCTACCTATTAAATGATATGGTCTATGAGGTGGGCGCTTCCCCGACGCTGTACGAAGTGGAACTGAACACCACGGAGAACCAGGTCACGGAAACCGTGATCTATGGCAATATCCAGCTTGTAAAGCATACGGACGACCTGGACCCGGATGTGTCCGAGGATGAAAATACGGACGAACCAAATGAGGGTGTGATCGAGCGCCCGGAGGCCGGGGCTGTCTTTGAAATCTACCTGAAAGCGGCGGGCAGCTATGACGCGGCGAAGGAAAGCGAGCGTGATCTGCTCACCACCGATGGGGATGGCTTCGCTTCCTCCAAAATGCTGCCTTATGGTCGTTATACGGTTCACCAGGTAGCCGGCGAAGAAGGAAAGGCGTTTATCCCGGACTTTACCGTATTTATTTCCGCAAACGGCCAGACTTACAGCTATATCCTGAATAACCGTACCATCACGGCACGACTGAAAGTGGAGAAATGCGATGCGGAGACCGGCAATATTATCCCGATGACGGGCACTGGTTTCCAGATCAAGGATTTGTCTACCGGGGAATTTGTCAACCAGGAAATCTATTATCCGAATCCGGAAACCCTTGATACTTTCTATGTTTCGGACGAAGGCTGGCTCATGCTGCCGGAACCTCTGCATACCGGGGATTATGAGCTTTACGAGGTGGCGGCACCTTACGGCTATGTCCTTTCCAGTGAGCCCGTACCGTTCACCATTGACGGCAGCGAGGCGGTTGTGACCGTAACACAGTATAACATGCCGCAAAAGGGACAGCTCACCATTACAAAGACCGGCGAGGTATTCACTTCCGTCCAGGAAAACGACGGCCTGTATCAGCCGGTATATGAAGTGGCCGGGCTTCCCGGTGCGGTCTATGATGTGATCGCCGACGAAGATATTTATACCGGTGACGGTACGCTTCGCGCGGCAAAGGACACGGTTGTGGAAAACCTTACCACCGGGGATGACGGGACGGCACAGAGCGGGCTTTTGTACCTGGGCCGCTACCGCCTGGAGGAACGCCAGGCGCCGGCAGGCATGGTATTAAATTCTCAGCCAGAATATGTAGAGCTTACCTATGCTGGTGAAACTGTGGAAGTGACACAGACCGCCGTTGGCCTTTATGACGAGCGCCAGAAGGTGGATGTGAGCCTGTTCAAAGCACTGGAAACGGACGAGCTGTTCGGGCTTGGCATGAATGAGGAATACAAGGATATTTCTTTTGGACTGTATGCTTCCGATAACCTGACGGCTGCGGATGGCAGCGTGATCCCGGCTGGCGGCCTTCTGGAAGTGGTTTCCGTTTCTGCAAATGAGGCGGGCGGCTATGACGCTTCTTTCGCCTCTGACCTTCCTTTTGGCAGCTACCTTGTGAAGGAACGCACCACAAACAGCGCTTATATCCTTTCCGATACCGAGTACCCGGTAGTATTTGAATATGCGGGCCAGGAGGCGGCGCTGGTACAGATTCTTGTGGGTGAGGGCGAGGCCGTTCCCAATGACCTGCTTCGTGGGCGTGTAGACGGTGTGAAATACGGTGAAAACCCGGAGGGCGGCGAGACTGTGAAGCTGGCCGGCGCGGTGATGGGCCTGTTTCAGCCGGACACCGAGGAATTTACCGAAGAAAACGCACTGCTTACCGTAACCACCGGCCAGGAGGGCAGCTTTGCCTTTGAGAATATCCCTTACGGCCACTGGATCGTAAAGGAAATTTCCGCTCCCGCGCTTTATACAGTGAGCCCGGAGGAACACCATATTTATATCGGTGTGGACGGCCAGGCAATCGAAATCCGTGTGGATGATACCTTGATCCGCGGACGGGTGCAGCTCCATAAGACCGAGGCGGTGGATGAACCTTCCTCTGTGGAGAGCGACAAAGAGAATACCTTCCTGCGCTTCCTCTCCGGCGCAGTATTTGAACTGTATGAGGACATCAACGGCAACAAGGAGCTGGATGCCGAAGATACCCTGGTAGGCACTCTGAAAGAAACAGACGGCGGATTCCACATGGCGGAGGATCTTCTGGCTAAAGGCTATTTCGTAAAGGAAAAGAAAGCGCCGGAGGGCTACCAGCCTGACGAAAACGCCTACTATTTTGAAATCACCGAGGACGGCCAGACCGTTGTGATCGAAAACGGCGAGGCAGGCCGGGGCTTTACTAATGAGGCATACCGCGGCAACTTGAAAATTACCAAAGATTCCAGTGACGGACGAAAGGACGGCTTTGCCATTGAGGTCAAGAGCGCGGACGGTTCTTACTGTGAGACATTCACCACACCGAAATCCGGCGTGATCGAGGTTAAGGGACTGCGCGTCGGTATTTATACCGTAACCGAGCTTTCCAACCGTGCAAGCAAGGATTATATCATTCCTGACGCGGCCACGGTGGAGATCAAGGCGGATCAGACCGCCACGGTTCAGTTCTTCAACGAGAAGCCGGAGGAACCGGAAACTCCTGATAACCCGAAAACGCCTTCCAATCCGTCTAACCCTTCCACCCCTTCTAATCCTGATAAGGGAGTACCGCAGACCGGGGATGATAATTTTATTTTCCTATACGGCGGGCTTCTTGTGCTGGCTGTGATCGGCGGCGGGCTGTTCGCTGCTCTCTATTTCAAAAAGGGAAAATACAGTAAGAATACCCCAAAGACAAGAGCTGTCGGTATTACGGTGGTTTCCATCTGTGCGGCGCTGGCATTAGGCAGCGGCTTTCTGATGGTTCGCGACATCTGCCAGTATACCGAAAGTGCCGGAGCCTATGAGGACCTTGCTTCTCTTGTAGAACTGCCGGAGCAGACCGAAGCGCCGGAGGATGATACGACGGAAACGGAACCTGCCGGGGAGGAACCTTCTGTGGTCCTCCCTGTGGTAGACTTTGAGGCTTTAAGGGAGACCGGGCCGGACATCATCGGATGGCTTACCCTTCCTGATACGCCTGTCAACTATCCGGTGACGCAGGCGGACGACAACGAGTATTACCTGCACCACTTGTATGACGGCACCTACAATAAGGTGGGATGCCTGTTCGCGGATTATGAGAACAAAGCGGATTTTTCTGACCGAAACACCATTATTTACGGGCATAACATGCGGGACGGCTCCATGTTCGCCGCCCTGAATGAGTATGACGAACAGAGCTACTTTGATACCCATAAGCAGATGTACCTTGTGACCCCGGAGGGCGGTTATCTCTGTGAGATTTTCGCAGCGTTTGTGGCAAAGCCTTCCGAATCCGGCAGCGATACCTCTCCCTGGCGTCTTAGCTGGAAGGATGACGGCTCTTATACGACCTGGCTTACCGCTATGGCAGAGCGTTCCGTTGTGGAAACGGACGTCACGGTGACAAGCAGCGATAAAGTGCTGACCCTTTCCACCTGTACGCCCGGAGGCGCGAGCCGCTTCATCGTCATGGCTAAGCTGGTGGAAGTAAACAACTGAACAGAGTGAAAACCGGTGCGGGGGCATGTGCTCCCGCACCAGTCATTTACAAGGAGGATTTTTTCTATGGTGAATACCATTGTTTCAATACCCGGCTATGTACACCTGTACCGTTCCCTTCTCCGGTTCTATGACATGCCGGAAAATGAGATCAGGGAAATGCTGTATTTGCTTAACACGGCCAACCTGGACTGCTACGAGTATTACCACCCGGAGCGGGAACTGGTTGAGAGCGGCCCGGTAGCCTTCTGCCACTGGCTGGAGACGATGGACTGCCGGCCCTACCGCACAGAGGTACAGCTTTATAAGTCGCTACTGTTCCTACAGCGCAGCGTGGACCGGGATCTGATCGTGACCTCCCAGCGGGAGGCATTGCAGACGCTTAGATGTATTATCTCCAATATCGAATACCGCTTCTACAAGGCTTATGAAATGGAGATCGAGGATAAACGGACCGTGTACGGGGAATGTACCTATCGCCTGGTTCCCAGGGAGGACGAACCCAGCGTGTGCCTGATGCACGACTGGATTTATCTGCCCTCTGCTTAAAAATGTCCCGAATAATATATAAAATACGGGACAAAAAAGTAGTATATGCTCTGCCCCTTGCCGGCAGCGGTTCCTTCCTTTTTTGAGATTGCTGTATAAATCCTGATCTGCGTGGGAATACTATAAACAAAACTCTCGGAGCCTATTGAAAATTTGTCCCGAATAATATATAATATTCGGGACAAAAGGAGGTGAGCAAAGTGGCAAATGGATATTCCAGGCAGATTCAGGAGCGAATTGGCGCAGCGGCAGAAGGAACCGTTTTTGTCAATTCTGATTTTGCTGATATTGCTGATACGGAAACCATAAGACGGAACCTGAACCGGCTTACGCAGGCAGGTACGCTCCGGCGGATTTTGAAAGGTGTTTACGAGAAGCCGGAATACAGCGAAATGCTGAAAGAATATGTAGCGGCGGACCCGGAGGCGGTAGCAAAAGCGCTGGCCCGGAACTATCACTGGACGATTGCTCCCTGTGGGAATACGGCGCTGAACCTGTTAGGGCTTTCCACGCAGGTAACAGCGGTATGGTCCTATATCAGCGACGGTCCATATAAGACCTATGAGTGGAATTTCACAAAGCTGGAATTTAAGCACAGGACTAATAAGGAGATCACGGGTCTTTCTTATATGACGGTTCTGGTGATTCAGGCATTGAAAACTTTGGGGAAAACAAATGTCACTTCCAAAACGATTCAGACGCTTAGCTCCCGGTTGAATGAGGACGATAAAGCCGCTATGCTAAGAGAGGCGGCAGAATCTACGGATTGGGTTTACAATGCGATACGGCAGATTGCCGGGGAGGTACAATAGAGATGAAACATGTTGCAAAATTTTCAGACAATGATAAGCGGAGGCTGTTCCGTAACACAGCAGATAAGATGGGGCTCAACGATGCCATTGTGGAAAAAGATTTTTGGGTATGCTTTACGCTGGATTATCTGTTTCAACGTTCCCCCTGGAAAGATTCGATTACCTTTAAGGGCGGTACCAGCTTGTCAAAAGCCTTTCACCTGATCAGCCGGTTTTCAGAAGATATTGACCTGATTCTGGACTGGCGGGTTTTAGGATATGGCAAAGACGAGCCCTGGGAGAAACGCTCCAACACGAAGCAGGACGCTTTCAACAAAGAGGCCAATGCACGGGCGGAGGTCTTTCTGGCAGAAACCTTCTGCCCCGCAATCAAAGAAGGATTATCTCAGGAGCTTGGCCGTGAAGCTGACATTCACATGGACGAGGAAGAAAAGCAGACAGTTATTTTTGCCTACCCAAAACTGTTTACCAATGCGGGAACCTTGCAGGTGATCCGACTGGAAATCGGGGCGCTGGCAGCCTGGACGCCGGCGAAGTCGGCGGAGATTATGCCGTATGCCGCGGAGTATTACCCTGACATATTTGCACAGAAGGACACAAGTATTTTGACTGTGGCTCCGGAGCGAACCTTTTGGGAAAAAGCTACGATCCTGCACCATGAGGCCAACAGGCCGGAACATCTGGAAATGCCGCAGCGGTATTCCAGGCATTATTACGATTTGTACCGCATGGCTATGACCCCGGTAAAAGAAACCGCTTTCTCCCGGCTCGACCTGCTGAAGAAGGTTGTGGATTTCAAAATGAAATTCTATCCCAGAGCATGGGCAAAGTACCCGGAGGCTGTGCCAGGCACCTTAAAGTTGATCCCGCCGGAATACCGGTTCGCAGCGTTAGAGGCGGATTACGATTCCATGAAGGATATGCTGTATGGTGATGTTCCCACATTCGATACTGTCATAGCAGAGGTCCGGGAACTGGAAAAAGAAATCAATACCCTGTAACAACTACATAACCATTTATTTGCCGGCTATTCTAAGATGTTTTAGGATAGCCGGCTTTCTGTTTTCAAAAAGGAGGAATGTCACATTACACAAAATGAAGTCAATGCTGTTTTTGACGAGCAGGTGCGGCTCTGCGCCGACACGCTGCAACGGAAAACAAAAGAATACACCGGAGACGATACGGACCGGCTGGGAGCTTTTAAGGCGGCGGCAGCTTTGCAGCAAACCACGCCAGAGCGTGCCCTTGCCGGGATGCTGGCAAAGCATATCGTTTCCCTGTATGACATGTGTTTTGCCGATGGCGTCAGCTTTGGCATGGACACATGGGACGAAAAGATTACAGACAGCCTCAACTATCTGTTTTTACTGAAAGCCATTGTAAAGGAGGGACATACCAATCAACAGAATTGAAGTGAAGATTTTGAATTGCCAGGCGGTTGCAGAGGCCGAGAAAAACATGGTCTTTGCTGCCCGGCTCACTCAAAGGGGCCACCGGATCGCCAGAATGGATGATCTGATGGCCCTTTATGAAAAATCATTTAGTAACGATACTGTGGCGGTCATCGGCGGGCTTCCGCACCCCACGGTCCAGAAATTTGCATTCATCACCGTTGCCATTGTCGGGGCAAGCCGGCGCTTTCTGGCGCAGATCACACGCCACCAGAATGAGGTCAAGTTTATGAGTGCGTCCTTGCAGTACAGCAATTATACGGGGCAGGCAGATTTTGCCGTACCCTATGAAGTGCTGACCGCGCCCGATTTTGTCCGGGAGCTGTACCTGAATAGCTGTCACGAAGGCATGGATTGCTATGAGCAGCTATGTAATACCGGCGTCGGCCATGATGCGGCGGGATATGCCACACCCCAGGGGCTTCGGAATGTGCTGATTATCAGCGCCACGCCCTATCAGTGGAAACACATCATCGGCCAGCGGGTTTGCCGGCGCAATACGGACGAGACCCGGATCGTGCTCTTAAAAATCTGGCAGGAGCTTTATGCTTTAAGCCCGGTGCTGTTTGCGTCTGGTCTTACAGGCCCTTTCTGTCAGAGAGATAAATGCCTGGAGGGGAAAATGACCTGCGGAAAAATGTTGAAAGAGGACATGACGCCGGAGGATATTCTGAAAATGGACTATCCGGCGATTTGGGAAGGAGGCGGCACATGAAGATCAAACTAATTGACTTTGGCGTGCCGGAGAGTCAGCGCCCCTTCCGGCCACATGGCAACGACGCCGGGGCGGATGTGTATATGCCCTATGACTGCACATTGCAGCCGGGAGAAATCGCAAAGGTTCCGCTTGGGTTCGGGATCGAAGTACCGGACGGGTACGCTGGCTATGTATTCCCCCGCACCAGCATGGCGGCAAAGGGTCTGGTCTGTGAGCTGCCCCCGGTAGATTCCGGCTACCGCGGGGAAATCCATGCCATTATCAGTAATGTAAGCAACAAACCGCAGGAACTTTCCAAAGGAGCGCGGGTAGGACAGCTTGTGATTACTCCGGTTGTAATTGCGGATTTTGTTTCGGATTTGGGAGTAGAGCGCGGAACCGGAGGGTTTGGGAGTACCGGGGTATAAATCAGGATAAATATAGAGTGTTTCCAGACTTAATTTAGGACAGTATGGGAAATAATAAGAAGAAAGCGGTCATTTCCCGTGACCGCTTTACTTCTTGCTGTTCAATTCTTTCATAATGCCGAGGATATATGTCATTGATCTGGAATCCAGTTTCTTTGCCTCTGCAATAAATTCCTGCAAGGTCTCTGGATAAAGGTTTTCTTCGTCAAAGAATTCCTTCGGCGTTACGCCGAGATATTCGCAGATATAAAAGAAGGACTGCATGGCAGGAAGTGATTTTTTGTTTTCGATGTTATTGATGTAGTTGTTCGCTTGCCCCAACGACAATGACATGTCGCGTGCAGATACACCCTTTTGTAATCTCAGCTTTGCCAGCCGTTCCGGGACGAATTCTTCATACATCACCCTCACCTCCCATTCTATAATAGATTGTACCTCACGCAGACGCATTATTCACAAATTAAAAAAGGGTGTTTGCGTTGACTTGCAAAAACAAACCTATTATAATAATGAGAGATACAAAATTAAATCTATCAATCGGAGGAACTTGATGGAAGGAAAGACTTGCTGTGTCACAGGACACAGAGATATACCTGCTGATGAAACAGCCCATGTAAAGGTGGCTCTGCGCCGGGAAATTGGAAAAGCAGTAAACGATGGTTTCACTATCTTTCTCTCCGGCTTTGCGGATGGCGTGGATCAATACTTTGCGGAGATTATTCTGGAGCTGCAGAATAAAAATCCAAATTTGAAGCTGATCGCGGTGCTTCCATACCGAAAACGGAAGGACAGCCTGTGCCAGAAGGAACACACAAACACCCTGTTGGACGCCTGTGCAGAGGTTATCATAATTCAGGAAGAATACAGGCCCAACGTCTATTCCAAACGCAACCGCTACATGGTGGAACATGCAGACCGTGTAATTGCGGTATATGACGGACGGGAAAAAGGCGGTACAGTTAAGACCATCCGTTATGCGCACCAATTTCGGAAGGAACTGCGGGAAATACCCGTAGGGTTAATCTTGGACAAAAACAGGACAAATCGTGGACAAAACCGGACATGAAAAAGTGGAGGTACAGGCTGCTCTATGGTATAATAAATGTTCAACCGTGAAGGCCAGTGACAATCCGGTTGGACTTACAGAGAATAATAAATCACCTTTTGCGAAAATGGGAAACCACAGTTTGAAAGGAGTATTTGCATGAAACACGTATGTATGCTTATAGCGGTGGCCGACATTAACGCCGCGAGAAAATTTTATGAGGATTTGTTTGGATTAGAGGTGTTCCAGGATTACGGTAAGAACATTGCTTTTACCTGCGGCCTGGCATTGCAGCAGGATTTTGACTGGCTTGTAGATCTGCCAAAAGAAAAGGTATTAAAAAAATCCAATAATGCGGAAATCGTTTTTGAGGAACAGGACTTTGACGGTTTTCTGAACAAGTTGAAAGAATACCCGGATATTGAATATCTGGGAGAAGTGATCGAGCATAGCTGGGGTCAGCGGGTGATTCGGTTTTACGATTTGGACGGGCATATCATAGAGGTTGGCGAGGATATGAAAATGGTGATAAAGCGTTTTCTTGCTTCCGGCATGACAATGGAAGAAGTCTCTGTGAAAATGGACGCTTCTATTGAGGATTTGACAAAACTTCTAAACAGCTAATACATGATGGACGAATAAGCAAATTAGAATTTTATGGAGGGAAAAGGTAATGGCAAAAGAAAAGGGTTCGTTCAAAGAGTTTCTATCGGCAGTTGCACCAGAATATCAATCATTTGTCGAGAAACTTAATAACAAACTTATTGAACAAGGCTGTGACCTTGTAATCAAGGAAGCAAAGAGCGGTTATGCTGCTTCATACCAACTAGAGAAGAAAACTGTAATGAATTGGGTGTTTCGGAAGTCGGGGGTTTTTGCACGTATTTACGGAGACAATGCTGGCAAGTATGAGGATATGATCGCTTCTCTGCCTGCTGAAATGCAAAAGAAAATGACTACTTCTCGTGACTGTAAGAGACTTATTGACCCTACTGCTTGTAGCGATACCTGTGTTAAAGGTTTTGTTTATACATTAAATGGCGATACACATAAAAAATGCCGTAATGACGGAATGTTCTTCCTACTGACAAACGAAACAGCGGAGCATATAGCTAGGTTGGTCTGTGCAGAGGTTACTGTGCGTAAGTCGGCTTCATAGCGACAGAATAGTTAAGTTCGATAAATTCCTGTTTATCAGAGAGTAACGCAACAGAAAAATAAATGGAAATTTATGGAGGGGGATACGATGCTTGAAAATATACCATCTCATTCAACTATGACGGAATTGCTTGGACAATCCTTGCTTGAAGTTTGGCAAGCATTATGTTTGGCTATTGATAAAAAATACGATATGGATCGAGTATGGAATACTGGTGGTAAGCAATGGGATTACGAGTATAAATATCGCAGAGGCGGTAAAACACTTTGCTGCCTATACGCTAAAAGTAATTGCATTGGATTCATGATTATCTTTGGAAAAGATGAAAGAATAAAATTTGAAGATATAAGGGGTACTCTTTCTGACGCCGTTTGCAGGCAATATGATGAGGCAAAAACCTATCGTGACGGAAAATGGGTCATGTTTGAACCGACCAATACGGCTGATTTTGATGATTACATGAAATTGCTGACTATCAAAAGAAAACCGAATCGGAAATAACAATTCCCATTTGCCGAGTTCCTTCAAACCTCATTTTCGTAGCAGTGTTTTGTAGTCAGATGACTGCGCCAATGGAGGAAATGTATATGGATATTCAGGAAATTATCAGTTTAGTAACAAAAACGCAGGGGCTAATAAAAAACCGTGAAATGGCTTCTCATGTGAAAGAGAAAGGTCTTGCGGACTATGTAACGCAGGTAGATATTGCTGTGCAAAATTTCTTAAAAAAGGAGCTGTTTGCCCTTGCACCGGATATTCAGCTTCTTGGAGAAGAAACCGGTTTGCAGGAAATGAAAGCGGAGAGCTTTTGGATTTTAGACCCGGTTGACGGGACTACAAACCTTATGCACGATTATCAGCACAGTGTTGTATCTTTAGCCCTTTGCCGCCAAGGGGAAATTGTTATCGGGATCGTGTATGATCCCTTCCATGAAGAAGTGTTTTCAGCGATTAAAGGCAAGGGGAGCTTCCTAAATGGACAGCCCATACATGTATCAAACGCAGAAAAACTATCCGACACGATAATTGGGCTGGGAACAGCAAAAAGAGAGCTGGCGGATGAACACTTTGCCCGGTTCCGCAGAGTGTTCGGCCAATGTCAGGATGTCCGCAGGATTGGGTCTGCCGCTCTGGAACTGGCATATACCGCCTGTGGCAGACAGGGAGGCTATTTCGAGATTTACCTGAATCCCTGGGACTATGCTGCCGGTATGCTGTTGATTCAGGAGGCAGGAGGTAAAATAACTGATTTTACGGGGAATCTGCTTGATCCGAGGAAAGGCAGCAGCGTAGCAGGAACAAACGGATATATACATACAGAACTGCTAAAGTTGATATAAAGGGTAACAAATCAGTACTCGGAGGAAAAGTATATGAAAATATTTATAGGGTAAAGCGGAATACTGCTGGTTGTCATATGAACCTAAGAACGAAATTGCCAGTCAATTATACCGTTCGTTTGGATTTGTTAAAACCGGAGAAATGTACGAAGAAGAGCTGATTGCAATTCTGAAATTATAAAGACAACTTACAGTTTATCAGAGAGTAACACAACAAAAAACAAATTCGAGCTTAAAAAGAGGAAAATTTATGTTTGAGGACGGTCGAAGCAAAAAAGTTATTTTTATAGCGCATTGTATATTAAATCAAAATTCAATATCTGATGGAACAGCCGTTTTTCCAGCAACTTTTAAGGATGTAATAAAAATTCTTCTTGATGCTGATATTGGTATTGTCCAAATGCCATGTCCTGAACTTTGCTGTTTAGGGCTTAATAGAGGAAATAACGATGGGGCAGATGTTCCTGTCGTTATTGAAAATACCCGTATTCGTAAGGAAATGCAAAAAGCGGAATCATACAAAATGCTAATGGTTCAGGTTGAATATGTGATGAAACAGATAACAGAATACAATGCCTACGGCTTCGAGATAATCGGGATTATTGGTGCAAATCGTTCGCCAAACTGCGGTGTGGAAACCACATCAGATTTTAACAAAGAGATAAACGGTAAAGGTATTTTTATGAGCGAACTTAGCAATAGAATAAATGCGGAAAACTTGAATATTCCTATGCTGGGTATCAAAGGCACTGATAATGTTCTTGAGCAAGTAAAGTCTATCATTCCAGTCTGTCAGAACTTTGAATAGATCTGGAAAATGTAATTTGAAGGGAGAATAATTCAATGAAAGAATTTAGTCGAGAAGCCGAACAGATCATGAATGAACGCTTTGGAAAAGACGCAATTATAGCATTGGCAACAACAGAAAATAAAACGCCTTATGTGCGATATGTAAATGCCTATTACGAAGATGGTGCATTTTATATCATTACCCATGCCCTCTCAAATAAAATGAAACATATAAAAGATAACTCTGTTGTTGCAATCGCCGGCGAATGGTTTACAGCGCACGGGAAAGGTGTTAGCCTGGGTTATTTCAGAAAAAAAGAGAATTGTGTGATTGCTGAAAAGCTGAAAAAGGTCTTTGCAGAATGGATCGATAACGGCCATACTGATTTTGACGATGAAAACACTATCATTCTGCGTGTGGAATTAACAGATGGCTTGTTGCTCTCGCATGGTACAAGATATGAGTTTTAAGTTTTCAAATTTTCTACTTTGCTATGTCAAGTATTATCAGAGCTTGTCTTGAATATTTGCAGGCAGGCTGTTTAAGGAGGTTCCATGAAAGGATTTAACCGACCAAATCAATTATTTTCCCTCTGCGGTTTGAATTGCGGGCTTTGCCCCATGTTCTTGAATAAAAACTGCCCCGGCTGCGGCGGCGGTGAGGGGAACCAATCCTGCAAAATCGCAAGGTGCAGCATGGAACATGGCGGTGTTGAATATTGTTTCCAATGCAGTGAATACCCTTGCGAAAAATACGATCATATTGACGACTTTGATTCCTTTATAACACATCGAAACCGAAAATCTGATATGGAAAAGGCCAAACGATTCGGGATAGATGCTTATAATGCAGAGCAGGCGGAAAAAGCAAAAATCCTGGAGGTTTTCTTGTTGGGCTATAATGATGGCCGCAAAAAGACACTCTTTTGTGTAGCCGTCAACCTTTTAGAACTGCAAGACCTACAAACGGTACTCAGGGAAATTGAACGTAAACCTGATATGGAAACACTGACGCTCAAAGAAAAAAGCGCCTTTGTTGCTGGATTACTGCAAGATGCAGCGGCAACGAAAAATATCGATTTAAAGCTTCATAAGAAAAAGGGATAATTTGAATATACTATGATTTTTACACATGAATCATTGCTTATAGATCATCTAATCTTCCCTTCTCTCAATTAAATATTTTTGAAACTGCGCCACATATTTTCAGTGGTGCTTTTTCTCTGTAATAAAACGCAAAGGTATTGGAAGCCTTTGCTTTTTTTAATCCAATAAAAGTTATTTTACAAATAAATCGTTCAAACACACTTGACAAATAAACGCTCGTTTACTATAATGCAGATATGTAAACGAGCGTTTACTTGCAGGAGGTGTGAAAATGGCTAATACAAAAGAAAATATTTTAGTAACCGCTCTTAGACTGTTCGCCCAAGATGGCTATGAAGCAGTTTCTGTGAGTAAGATTGCGGGAGAATTGGGCATGACAAAAGGCGCACTATATAGACACTATAAAAATAAGCGCGATATTTTCGATAAGATTTTTGAACATATATGCCAATTAGACATTGAACGATCTAAAAAAGCAGGCATTCCAGAAAAAGAATTTGATGGAACCACAGAACTTTTTAGGAATACTTCAATACAAAGCGTTAAGGCATATATGGAGTCTCAATTTCATTATTGGACAGAGGATGAAATTGCTTGCAATTTTCGCAAAATGTTGACATTGGAACAGTACAGAAATTCCGAAATGACAAGCCTTTATCAAAAAGTTTTGGGAAATGGCCCTGTCAGTTTTATCGAGGATTTATTTCGTGAAATGATGGAACAAGGAGTTTGGTGCAAAGGTGAGCCAAAGCAAATGGCGGTTGAATTTTATGCTCCCTTTTATCTGTTATTAACTATTTCAGATGCAGCACATGATAAGGAAGAAAGAGAAAAAATTGAAAATCTCTTTACAGAGCATATGGATCGTTTCATAGAAAAATATGCAATAACGGACGGCTATGCTGAAAAAGGCTAATTGTTGAATTAACAGATAACGTAAAGTAGGAATGTGAGCATATGGAATTTGAATGGGTTTTGTGCCCTGTTTGCAAAAACAAGACACTCTTGAAATAGAGAGAAGATACATTTTTAAGAAACTACCCTTTGTTCTGTCCAAAGTGTAAACAAGAACGAATTATTTCAGCGGAAAACTTAAAGATAGTCGTTATTGAGGAAACATCTGGTTTTCCGAAAATATAATAATTTACAAAGTCCAACGAAAGTTGTGCTTATAAAAACAGGAGGATTTTTATGTATAAGAAATATTTATTATCGGAGATTGTTTGCTAACCGGGAGGTTTGCGTAAAATCAATCTCTACCAAACCTCCCAAAAGGGCAATTACCAAGACTTTTAGGAGGATCAATTTTCATGAATAGAGAAAACAAACGGAAACAATATGAAAAAGGGTATTATCGTACTCATGCTTGTAATGACAGTTTTACCTGCAAAGTTTGTGGCAGGCTTGTTGTGCCAGCAGGTGCCGGAAGTGATCACCGCAATCATTGTCCAAACTGTTTGCACAGTCTCCATGTGGATATAGAAACTGGCGACCGTGAGTCTGATTGCGGTGGTATTATGGAGCCGATAGCGGTATGGGTACGTAAAAATGGTGAATGGGCAATTATCCACCGTTGCCGTAGATGTGGACAACTTTCATCTAACCGAATAGCAGCCGATGACAATCCCATGAAACTAATGTCAATCGCCATGAAACCCGTAGCACTTCCACCATTCCCGCTTGAAAAAATTGAAGAAATGACAGATTTAATGGCTGGAGATGGAAAGTTAAAGTAAATATAAAACTATACAGAGCAAGACGCAGAGCCAATAACACGCAAATTAAAATGCGGTTATCGGCTCTTTTTCTTGGGAAAGAAATGGCAACCGCTAGGGCGGTATTGCCGTGTCAGATTTTATCTTTGCTATATAAGCTAAATTCAAAAAGGAGGCGATTTTTATGTGGAATCTTATAGCACACTTTCTGACCTTTACTTGCGGTATGTCTGCCGGCGTTGTACTGATGTGTATTTTGCAGGCTGGAAAGCGAGCGGACGAAGAATTTGAACAAATGCAAAGGAGGAATCGTGTAAATGAGCATGGATGCGACGAAGGAACAATTTGAACATGTGGAGCTGTTTGGAAAACCGGCTCTGTTTACAAATTCGCGGATGGATGTGAGTACAGTGCCGCTGGGCTTTTACTGCTATAACCTGCGGGGTTCGGACAATGATCCCGGCAGGCCGGTAACATTGGAGTTGTATGTAGGTGTCAACCATGCGGGTACTGTCCTGACTCCTGAACCGGTCAAGATTCCAAAGAGCGGTTATAAGCGTCTGCGGGATGGATTGAATTTCCTGGGCGACGAAATCAGCTTGAAAGAATTCTGTGCGGAATACAAACTTCAATACTGTCCCCGCTTTGAGATACGTCCTGCTTCCAATGATGAGGCAGGCATTTTTTATGCACAGACGCCAGATCAAGATAAACAGATGGGCGCCATCGGTCATGTCCGCATTGACTTTGGAGCAGGCGGTAAGGAATTTTGGCATACCTGGCACCCGCGCGGGGAAGAAAGTCTGAACAGCGCCGCTTTTAAAAAAGAATTAGGCCAAGTGGTCGATCAGCTTAGAGACAGTGTTTTGAAGGACTTAAATTCCATGAGCCGCTTCTGCTACAGCCACGGCGGGGCAATCGAAGGCGGCTGGCGGCAGAATTATGGATATGTAGTGGAGACAGAGAATTACCGCTACTGTCTGCGCTGCTCCCCCGGACAAGGCGATTACCATGCCTATCTTACCTGCTTTGACCGAAACATCCAGCGGGCAAATCTGGTAAAGGAAACCACCGCAGCCCTCAGTGGGTGCGCTGACAGCCAGAAAAAAGGCGTGGTGGAGCAGCTTTCCAGCCACCGACAGCAGATACAGGAAAAAGACACTATGAAACCCAAAACAAAGCAAATAGGCCGGAATAAACCGGAACTATAAGAAATGGAGGTTACAGGAATGAAATTAGTAATTGCGGAAAAGCCCTCTGTCGCCATGTCGCTGGCGGCGGTTCTGGGTGCGAATGAGAAAAAAGACGGCTACATGGAGGGCGGCGGTTATCTGGTAAGCTGGTGCGTGGGGCACCTTCTGGAACTGGCACAGCCGGAGGCCTACGGGGAACAGTACGCCAGATGGCGTTATGGCGATCTGCCGATCCTGCCGGAAGAATGGAAATACGAAGTGCCGAAGGATAAGAAAAAGCAGCTTGACCTCTTATGCCGGCTGATGAAAGACAAACGGGTGGAATCGGTTGTATGCGCTACGGATGCCGGGCGTGAGGGCGAGCTGATCTTCCGTCTGGTCTATGAGTATGCCGGATGCAGCAAGCCGATGGAACGCCTCTGGATTTCCAGTATGGAGGACGCAGCGATCCGTGATGGGTTTGAACACCTGCGTCCTGGCAGCGATTACGATAAACTCTATGACGCGGCGGTCTGCCGAGCCGGTGCTGACTGGCTGATCGGCATTAACGCCACCCGGCTTTTCTCTGTCTTGTATGGCGTCACGCTCAATGTGGGGCGCGTCATGTCACCCACGCTGGCCCTTCTGGTACAGCGGGAGGCGGATATTCAAGCATTTACGAGCAAGCCCTTTTATGTGCCGGAGATCACCTGCGGCGGCTTTGTTTCCTCCGGCGAAAAGCTGCCGGATAAGGCCGGAGCTGAAAAAATCTTTATGGATTGTGACGGGCAGGCTGCTTCGGTGCTGTCCGTGGAGAAACAGGTCAAGACAGTACAGCCGCCCCGCCTATACGATCTGACAACCTTACAGCGGGAATGCAACCGTATCTATGGGTATACAGCTCAACAGACCCTTGACTATGTACAATCCCTCTATGAGAAAAAGCTGGCGACCTATCCCCGGACGGACAGCCAATATTTAACCGAGGATATGCAGGCAACCGCTACCTCCCTGATTCTCTGGCTGCGGGACAATATGCCTTTTGGAAAGGGCTGCGCCGGGGAACCGGATATTGACCGCATAACGGACGGCAGCAAAGTCACCGACCATCACGCTATTATTCCTACGGTGGAGATTGCCCGGGCGGATTTATCGGAGCTTCCTTCCGGGGAGCGGGATGTACTGACACTGATCGCTGCAAGGCTGCTTTCTGCCACGGCCCAGGCCCACCGGTTTGAGGCGGTAACGGCAGTTTTGGACTGCCAGGGCAATTCCTTCACGGCAAAAGGAAAAACCGTATTACAGGCCGGATGGAAGGAAGTGGAACGTCTCTACCGAATGGGATTAGAAGAATCCAAGCCGGAGGATAACGAGAATACGGATGTCTCCCTTCCCATGCTGCAGGAAGGACAGTTATTTGAAATGGTCTCTGCCAGCGTCCGGGAGGGCAAAACTTCCCCGCCGAAGCACTATACGGAGGATTCCCTTTTGGCGGCTATGGAGACCGCTGGCGCCGAGGACATGCCGGAGGACGCCGAGCGCAAGGGATTAGGCACCCCGGCCACCCGTGCGGCTACTTTGGAGAAACTGGTCTCTGCCGGATTTGTGCAGCGGAAGAAAAAGCAGCTTATCCCCACGGAAAAAGGTACGAACCTGATTCTGGTCCTGCCGGATAACATTAAATCGCCCATGCTCACCGCGGAATGGGAATCCATATTAAAGCAGGTGGAGCGCGGCGAAGTTCCGGCAAAAGATTTCATGGATGGGATCGCAGATATGAGCCGGGCGCTTGTCAAGGCCCATACCGCCCCGGAGGAATGTTTTGCCGGTCTGTTCCCAGATGCAAAGAAAAATGGGCGTGAGGCTGTCGGCACCTGCCCCCGCTGCGGCGGAACCGTATATGAGGGCAAAAAAGGGTTTTTCTGCGACAACCAAAGCTGTTCCTTTGCCCTCTGGAAAGATAATAAGTTCTTTTCCGGAAAGAAAAAATCCATAACAAAGTCTGTTGCGGCGGCCCTTCTGAAAGAGGGCCGCGTTTCTATGTCCGGGCTTTACAGCGAAAAGACGGGAAAAAACTATGACGCGGTGGTGCTGCTGGATGATACAGGCGGCAAATATGTAAATTTCAAGCTGGAATTTCCGGCTAAGAAAGGCAGGAGGAAATGAACGGGCCTCCCTTACGGGAATTAACCAGGCAGGAACGGGCGGCAATCCGAAGGCTGGTGACAGACCTTTGCGCCAACTTTGACAATCAGGAAAAGCTCTGCCTCCCCTTAGACTGCCCCTGTTACATGCTGCATAAATGGTGGACCGGCTCTTTCTGCCGGTACTTTCAAGAGGCGGTGCTGCCGGTGGACCCGGCACTGGAATCTGCCATTACAGGTGAGGACACTTCCCTGAAACAGAAAACTTGCCCGGTCTGCGGCAGGGCATATCTTCCCACCACCAGCCAGGCGTATTGTTCTGATTCCTGCCGTGCTTTCGCAAGACGGAAATCCGAGCGGGAGCGCAAACGCAGGGAACGGCTGAATAAGAGGTGATGTGTCCGCAACTTAACCAAAAAGAGGCTTGATTATTAAGGCTTTCAGGCTCCGGTTTGAGGGGGATCTATATTAGAATACTCCCAGCCTCCAAAATGAAGTTAAGTTGCGGACAAAGGCGCTTTGAGGGCGCTTATTTTTTGCTTTCTCAGGGATGACGCCAAACCTAACGATCTGGCAGATCGTTCCCTTCGGGAACGGCTGCGCGGCGTTGCCGCTATCAGAAAACAGTCAGGAGGGATGCTTATAGAAAAAATACCGATCACGGCGGATATTATGCGGATCGATACAAAGACGCAGGCCATTGACATGCAACAGATCAATAACCGGCGCTTTCTGTATAATCCCATAACCGCCGTTCTTGTGCTGGGACGGCAGTATGGAAAAGCCAAAGGTTTACCGGCCAGCCATGCCGAGGAACTTGCCGGCACCGGGATCACAAAAGATTTTGATGATTTTGTCCGGGGCTGGATCGGCACCGGCGGGGACTATCCCAAAGGGGTGATCCACTTCGCGCCTTGTGTGGACGAGAGAAATATCAAGCTGTTTGACCGGGCTTTTGACACACTGAAAATGTTTCAGGAAAATGGCGCGCTGGCGGGCACGGTGGTCCGTGGCTTCGGAGAACGCTGGGAGCAGCCGTTATCCGATATTTTTACGGACATGAGGGAACTGGAGCAGAAACCCTCTGTCCGCAAGCAGCTAAAGAAACAGCCGGAGGCAAAAGCCACCCGGCAGAAAACCAATCATCAACAGGAACGATAGGAGGCGATTTTTTGAATATCAACACGATCACAACCGATGACCTGCGGCGCATGGAGGGCAGAGACGGCCTGATCTTGCAGGGCTGCGGCGGGGATTTGAGGGAATGGGTGAACGGGATCAACGAGATGTTCACCGAGGCTGGCATTTTGAAGGACGGCAGTAAATTTGAGGATGTTTCCACTTTCCAGTATGGGGAGCTGACCTGTCTGCTCTACCCTTTCGAGGATGTAAAGCTGGACATTGGGAAACTTGCCATGTGGCGTTTACAGACCCATGAGAATTTCGGGGGTACCTGGCTGTCCGATTTTGTACCAAACCGTTTGGGCGGTTTTATCGGGGAACCTTCGCCGGAGCCGGAAAAGCCGGATTGTGCGCTGATCGGCCAGGACGGTAATATCTTCAACCTGGTAGGCATTGCGGCCCGTACCCTGCGGGAGCATGACCTGAAGGACCAGGCAAAGGAAATGAAGGAGCGGGTGTTTGCTTCCGGCAGTTACGGGGAGGCGCTTTGTATCATTGGTGAGTATGTCAATATCACGGATTCCGAAGCGGCGCCGGAGCACAGACCTTCCCTCCGGCAGCAGATAAAAGACGCAAAGCAGACGGAGACACCCCAAAAACAGAAACCATCAAAACAGCAGGAACGATAAGGAGGATCAGAATGGGAAAAGAAACAACCTACGGCGTATGGGCGGTGCGCAGCGGCGCTTCTATCTTCGGCCATGCCGAGGCGTGGTGCAAGGAGGATGGAAAGCCTTTGGAATTTGACGCCCACGAGGCTGCGGAGGCTTACGCCAGAGAAATGAACAGCAAAACCAACGCCAATGTTCATTATTATGCACAGGAGAAAGAACCAGAACCGGGCGCCGTCAGAAAGACTTCCGCACAGGCGCAGCCGGATTTGGATGCCCGTGCCCATGAGGAAGTGACGCCGAGAAATGACGCAGCGGAGAAACGGAACGAGATTCCCGGCAGACAGATCATGCCGGAGGCGGACCCGCTGGTGCAAATCCGCTCTGCGGTCCACAGCAATTATGCAGGCATGGTCGCCATGCTGGGCGCAGATAACCGGGTGTACCTGGGCCGTGAGGAACGCTGCCACTATCAGGATATGCAGGCGTCCTATTATGATAATCAGGACGGCTCCCTGTGCTTTGTCTGCGACCAGCCGGATATGTACTATTTTCTTTATGGGGAGGGCTGGGCGCATACCCAGGCGGAAATGCTGGAGCGCGGCCTTACCCTGCGCCAGTATGAGGAATTTGCAAGGCTTCGGGACGGCGTGCTTTCACAGTTTACGCCCCATAGAGAAATCCTGTTTGCCGGGCAGCCTTTCCAGGCGCCCGAAAGCTATCTGCGCAATGCGGAGCTTTACGAGGAAGGCCAGACCGGAAATTACAATATGCTGGATGGCAGACTGAATAATGAACCTCCGGAACGCCCTGATTTGACGGACGGTCAGACTTATGAGGAAATCCGGGAACTGGCGCCGGAAACATTGCCGGAGGAAAAGCCTTCCCTGATGGAACGGCTGAAGGCAGACCGCCCGGAGCATGAAGCAAGGCAGGCAGCGCCGCTTATGGCAGAGAGGGAACGCTGATGGGTGCGGTAAGGTTCGAGGGCGTGGATATACTGGACAGCCTGGAGCAGATCATGGAGCTGCACACGCAGCATTATAAGGATGATTTTGACCTGGATAAAGAGCTGATTCCAAAGCTGGCCGTATCAGGGGAACCAGAGGACCGGCACCTTCTCTGGCTATCGCGGCCCTGCGGCACCTATACCCTGCGGGAATGGGAGGTCTATCTGGAGGGCAGCCATGCAAATAAAGTGTGGAAGTTCTACCATGAACAGACGAAAGACCCGGTCCTTGCTTATGCCCTCTCTATCAAAGATGTGCTGGACGGAAAAGTGATCGGGAATATCTATCCGCTGGATTATGGGTCGCATGTGGAGCGGGTAAAGCTGCTGACCTGCCCTATTGGAAATGTAGCTGTTGCTTTCGAGGATGGAACCAATATCATAATTCCCTACCAGGACCGGAGGCGGCTTATGAACGAGCTTATGCCGCTGCATGGGAGCCCAAAGTCAATGACCGAGCTGCCGGAGAATGAGCGGGAGCTTGCCATAATCCTGAAACGGGAACGGCTCAAACGCTCTTACCATGCCACAAACGGCGATATAAACGAGTATATTGACGGCCTGAAAAAAGGTACTCTGCGTGGAAAGCTCAAAGAGTCCCGGGCAGCCGCCATTTCCGCTCATAAACCGCCTTTCCCTTCCCCCAAAAAGGAGCCGGAACGATGAAAGCCGGGCATAACAAAAAATCCGTCCGGGTGGAATTCGTTATGTCTGAACAGGAGGCGGAGCTGGTAAAGGGGCGCATGGCGGAGCTCGGCATTACCAACCTCTCCGCATATCTGCGCAAGATGGCAGTAGACGGTTATATCATCCATCTGGATATGAGCGACATCCAGGAAATGATACGGCTTCTTCGCATCTGCTCCAATAACTTAAACCAGTACGCCAGACGTGCCAATGAGACAGGGAGTATTTACGCCGCCGACGTGGACGATCTGCGCACCCGCCTGGACAGTTTGTGGGATGGCATGGATAAGCTGCTGCGGGGATTTGCGAATATTTCATAAACAGGCACGAAAGCGGTTGCTTTTCTCAGGCTGGCACGATAGAATTTCTATAAGGGCAAAACTGCCCTATTGAAAGGAGGCGGAGCGTATGCGCCTGATTGGTAAATTGCTGGCACTTCCCCTTATGTTAGTAACGGGGATTCTCTATTTGATGTGTAAATTTCTTGTCGTAATTTCCGGCGCTGTGCTGGGAATTCTATCAGGAATTGTTTTTCTGGCGGCGCTGGTGCTATTCTTCATTGCCGGGTTCTGGCCGGGGCTTTCATGGCTGGTGATTGCGTTCCTGATCAGCCCCTACGGTCTGCCAATGGCGGCGGCCTGGCTGGTGGGGATTATCGGCGGAGCAAACAGCGCGTTAAAGGATTTTGTATTTGGTTAAGCAGTTTCGGCGGGGCTCATTGGCAGCCCCGCCCTTTTTCTATAATTATGGCTGTCTGTCATGGCAGCTTTTTTGATTGGAGGAATTTGATTGAAAGATACAACACCAATTTATTTTCACTCGGCAGCCTATGCGCATGAGCATGGGGAACTGGATCAGTACCGCACTTCCCACAAAGCAAACATTGCGTGTAAGGAGGCAATCGAACAGGCTATTGCGGACAACTACCGGGATAACCGTTTAGGCCCCGCATGTGTGCAGCAGGTCTTACAGCAATTTGATTCTGGCCGGATTTTCTATGTCCTCGCCAACACGGTCCGGCAGAAAGAGCATGACGGGCGAATTTCCCATGATAATAAAGCCTGGGCGCAGACAATCCCGGTCTGTGAGGATAAAGACGGTTTCGGATATGACCGGAATGTTTCCTTTGTTGTAGACCGCAGCCATACAGGGCTGATGGATTTATTTCTCACACAAGCAAGACGGGAGTATGCGTTGGCACAGGAGAAACCTTCTGTCCGTGACAGCCTGAATAAAAGTGTCGGGCAGCAGGCGGCTCACAGTGATAAACCGAAAATGAAAAAAGAACAGGAACGATAACAGAGCCGGTTTTACAGTAAGGGGGTGATGAGATGGCGACCACACGGCTCATGCCGCTGCACGTTGGGAAAGGCCGGGATGTTTCCACGGCGATTGCGGACATCATTGATTATGTGGAGAATCCGCAGAAAACCGATTTTGGAAAATTCATTTACGGGTATGAGTGCGACACTCGGACCGCTGATGCGGAGTTTCTTTTATCCAAGCGCCAGTATGCGAACCTGACCGGACGTAACCGAGGCGTGGATGATGTGATTGCCTACCATCTCCGGCAGGCGTTCAGGCCCGGCGAGGTCACGCCGGAAGAAGCGAACCAGATTGGGCGGGAGCTGGCATTGAAACTAACGAAGGGAAACCATGCTTTTGTTGTCTGCACCCATGTGGATAAACACCATGTCCATAATCACATTATCATAAATTCTACCACGCTGGACTGCCAGAAAAAATTCCGCAACTTCTGGGGCTCTACCTGGGCGATCCGGCGCATGAATGACAAACTGTGCCTGGAGCATGGGCTTTCCATTGTAGAGAATCCGAAACCCAGCCGGGATCATTACGGCACATGGATGGGAAGTCAGAAACAGCCTTCCCATCAGGAACAGCTACGATGGGCTATCGATGCTGCCCTGGAAGAAAAGCCGAAAGACTTTGAAGAACTTTTGAAGAAGCTGGAGGCGGCTGGGATGGAAGTCAATCAGGAACGAAAGTACCTCCGTTTTCGCCTGTCACCGGAGCATAGATATACCCGATGTGACACGCTAAAGGGCGACTATACCGAGCAGGCCATCAAAGAACGGATTGCCGGCACCCAGACGGTGAATCCTCGCCGTACCTCTCCCCAAAAGCCGGTTTCCAAAGTCGGGCTGCTGGTGGATATTGAGGCGGCGATCTGTTCCGGCAAGGGGCCGGGGTATGAACGCTGGGCGAAGGTATTCAACTTAAAGCAGCTCTCCCAGGCGGTGATCTGGCTCAAAGAGCATGGCGATATGAGCTATGAGGATTTGCAGAAAAAATCAGACGCCGCTACCGCCAGCTTCAATGCGCTGTCGGTACAGATCAAGGAGCTGGAATCACAGATGACCGCCAACGGAGAGCTGCAGAAACAGATTGTAAATTATGCCAAGACGCGGGCAATCTATGTGGAGTACCGGAAAGCCGGGTACAGCAAAAAATTCCGTGCGGCACATGAGACGGAAATCCTGCTGCAACAAGCGGCGAAGAAACACTTTGACGAGCTGGGGATCACAAAGCTGCCTTCCGTCAAATCTCTGCGGGAGGAATACGCCGGACTTCTGGAGCAGAAACGGAAAGCCTACTCTGCTTACAAGCAGGCCAGGGCTGATATGAAAGAGCTTTATAATGTTAAAGCCAATGTGGACTATCTGTTGGGCGAGTCTGTGATGGAACGGGAGCGGGATAATGCACGCCAGTGATAGTTTTGTGTTTTTAATCAGATTGCTTAAATTATAATTCAATGTTCTGGAAAGAAATTTTTCAAAAACTATTGACTTTGACGTTCCGTCATACCGTAGAATGAGGTTACAAAATATTGAAAGGAAGTACAAAATATGAGCATCCTAAAAGTACAGGCCGTTCGTTCTGACGGTATCTACAGAAAAATCATGGAAGCGCCAGTTTCTAAAAAAAATGATATTTATCGCTATGAAATGATGAAGCCTTTTGAAAAGAAATGGGCCTGCTACAATGTGCCGATGAAGGCTGCACAACCGAATGGCTATGATGTTATTATGGCAAGTGGTATGTTAGGTTTTCTTCTGCCAGAAAAAATTGATGAAACATGGGCCCAAGGTATTACACTGTTAGACGATAACCAATTTTGGGATAACTGTCAAAAGTCTATCGAGCGGTCATTAAAGTGTTTTTCCGATGCTGGAATTGAATTTCCTGTGAAAGAATATCTATACACTGTTTTGCTGGCTGACCCCCAAAACCCTTATTCGATAATGAATGACAATTACTGTGGTGATGGTGGTATTCCCGGCTACATTTTTACATGGCTTGTTCCATCTGAACACACTAAGAGCAGACTTCCCGTAGCGTTGGCACATGAAACAAATCATAATGTCCGTTTCCAGTTTATAAAATGGCACAATGACATTACTCTTGCTGAAATGATGATAAGTGAGGGCCTTGCTGAAAACTTTGCTACTTACCTATATGGTGAGGAAAATGTAGGGCCGTGGGTAAGCAAGACAGATATGGAAACTTTGAACGGATATATCAAACCCATCATCCGGGAAGGGCTGGATGTACAAGGCTTAGATAACCTGACAGCATATCTATATGGTGATGAAATGGCTCAAATGCAAAATTATTTTCCTGTTGGTTTACCCTATTGTGCTGGATATGCTTGTGGCTATCATATGATAAAATACTATCTGAAAAAAACAGGAAAATCTATAATTGAAGCTACCATGACACCTGCTGATGAAATACTAAAAGAAGTGGAGGGATTTTGGAATGAATTCTAAAAAAATGATGATTCACGAGGTTGCAAAGCTGACCGGCATTACGATACGTGCTTTGCATTACTATGATGAAATCGGTCTGTTGGAACCTACCAAAGCAGATAAGACAAAATATCGTTTATATTCTGAAAATGATTTAGAGAAGTTACAACAAATTCTATTTTACCGTGAAGTGGGGTTTTCTCTAAAAGAGATCAAGGCATTATTATCAGCGCCCGTATATAATAAACGAGAAGCGTTAGAAAGACATTTAGATCTTCTAAATCTTAGAAAAAAGAAAATAGAGGGACTTATTTGCTTAGTCAACGATACTTTGGCCGGAAAGAGTGATTACTCTTTTACAGCATTTTCAAATGCAGAAATTTCTGCTCTACAAGAAAAATATAGGAATGAAGTTATCGAACGTTGGGGCAGCACCCATGAGTATCAAGAGTATTCTTCTTTTTTTTCAGCCAGAGCCGAAAAAGAGAGAAATCGGAAGTGGAATGATTTTTTAATATATTCCCAAAATGTCTTTGAACGATTGGCGGAATATAAGGCAGAAACACCTACTCTACCCGCCGTTCAATCTATTGTTGCAGAGTGGCAAGAGTATATTTCTGAAAACTTCTATCCCTGTTCGGATGATATGCTGATGTATCTAGGCGAACTCTATCAAACAGACGAACGGTTTGCCGAGTACATCAACAGATTTGCTACATGGAATGTTGCAGAGTTTTTTTTTGAAGCAATTAAAGTCTATTGCTGTAATCGCTAATAACCTATTGTATCTGCCCGGCGGCGGAAAAGAAAAACGTTGCTGAACAGCCCCTTTCCCCCGCTCATATTACATTTTACTGACGGCGGCTTTGAAAAATCAAGGCCGCCATGCCGTTTTTCTATTGCTATGATAAGGTTTTTCCCTTTTTCTATCTTCATGTATGAAGATTTCAGCGTTACAACGGAACGCGCAGCCATCACCGCAGGTGATGATCTCTGGGGTTTGGGGATATGTCACCAACAAGCATTTTGGCAGGAATACCGGAAACGGATTCCTGCCAAAATACGCAATCTTACGGAAGATTGCATTGCTTGCCATTTTGTGGTGACTAGGAAAAAGTTCTCATACCATGAACAGCATTGATAGACTAAACGAAAGACGGTACAATAAGGATGCAGCAAGTAACATATAAAGCTGTAATGAGATAAAAGTACAAATATAATTAGAGTAGGTGGTGAAACGATGTTTCGGATAGGAGAATTTTCAAAGCTGACGCAGGTATCTATTCGTATGCTCCGCTATTATGACGAGGTGGGCATTCTGAAGCCAGCAGAGGTTGATAAATGGACGGGACACCGGCTGTATTCGGTGGAGCAAATACTGCGTCTGAATAAAATCCTGTATTTGCGGGATAGTGGGCTGAATGTTTCAGAAATCGCGCTTGCCCTGACGCTGGACGAGCAATCACTTCTTGCGCAGCTTGACAAAAAGCACATAGAGATAGAAGATGCAATACAGGCCGAACGAGAAAAACTGCGGAAGATTGAACTTGCAAAAAGTGAAATACAGGGTGGCAAAGGAGAACTGCATTATAACATCTCCGTTAAGTCGATCCCTGCGTATCAGGTGCTATCCTTGCGGAAAGTTGTACCAACCTACTATTCCGAGGGCGACTTATGGAAAGAACTTTCTGCTTTTACAGATGCGCAAAAAATAGAAATAACGAGCAATACATTTTCCATTTATCACGATACAGAATTTCGGGAGACAGATGTTGATATTGAGTTATGTGCTCCGGTAAAGAAAATGGGAACGGCAAAAGAACCATTTTGTTTCCGCATGACAGAACCAGTCCCACATATGGCTTGTACAATGGTCTATGGAGATTTTGCAAATATAAAAGGAGCCTACCTTGCCTTTGCCGAATGGCTGCAGAAAAACAGCAAATACAAAATGTCTAACCCGATGCGTCAGATCGTACATAGAGGCCCGTGGAATGAGAATGACCCTGAAAAATATCTGATCGAACTTCAAATACCGCTGGAACACATATGATTGTGCAGGCTTTGAAATGTCCTGCTAAAAATACAGGGCATTTTTTATTTTTCCCTGTTGCATCTCACATGATGTGAGGTATTATACTGGATTTACCAACAAAGCAAGGAGGAAAAATATGACCTATCAATTAAAAGCCATTGGCAAAGTAAAAAATGATGAAACCGGCACATTTATTCAGTTAGAGCCGGAGTACATTCCCGGACTGCAAGCCTTAGAGGGCTTCAGCCATATCAATGTTCTTTGGTGGTTCAGTGATTGTGACAACGATGCAGACCGGAATGAATTACAGACAGAACAGCCCTATAGAGGCTCACCCGAAGTCATGGGTGTATTTGCGACACGATCTCCTGCACGTCCGAACCCTATCGCATTAACGGCGTCCGAAATTATCGATATTGATTTCATCAACGGCATGATTCGCATTACATTTATTGACGCAAACGACAATACGCCCGTACTCGACATCAAGCCCTACACACCGAGTTTTGACAGGGTTGAAACGCCCGGTGTTCCCGCATGGTGCAGCGGATGGCCGAAAAGCACAGAAGCGTCCGGCTGTTTCGATTGGGGACAGGTGTTCAACTTTTAAGGGGGCGGCTTATGAAATTACAGGATTTTGTTCAGGATAAACCTGTTCTTGAAACGGAGCAGCTTATCCTGCGCCCCTTGCGAAAAGAAGATGTTGCGGATTTGAAAGAATGGCTGGGCGACAGCTCCATTTATCAGTATTGGGGCAAACGCCCCGGAAAAAGCGACTTAAATCCGGAATTACTTTTCCAAAAACCAGAAAAACCTACGAAAAGTTTTCATTGGGGTGTTGTCTACAAACAGGATCATAAAGTTATTGGTGATATGTGGGTATATCTCATTGAGAATGACCGCATGGCAAAAGTGGCATTTCGTCTTTCACCTGCCTATCAAGGGAACCGGTTTATGACAGAAGCGCTGGCGAGAGTAGCTATCTTCTGCTTTGAAGAAACGGAACTACAACGTTTATGGGCTGATGTTCACACGCAAAATATGGCATCGTATAAAACATTGGAAAAAGCAGGCTTCAAGCGTGAGGGACTAATCCGTGAGGGTAAAATGGTAAACACATACTGCGATTACTATTTGTACGGTATGATTAAAGCTGATTATATTGAAATCACCGATAAGGGGCTACCCCCTTACGAGCACTGTGAACGCTTTTTCCGAAAAAACTAAATCCATATAGCCCCAATCTGCTGAACGACGGCAAAAGAAAAAAGCTGTCGTTCAGCAGCCCTTATTCCATGTCTCTATTTTACAAAGTGCATTTTCTTAATCAAAAAGCGCATTGCGTGAAAAGCCTGGCAAAAAATAAAATGATATAATTTGAACATCAAATATAGGAGGTGCCGCAATGCACGCATATGAAGCGATCGAACAATCCTTGACTTTTATCGAGGAACACCTGACAAAAGAAATTTCAACGGAAGAACTGGCAAATACTGTCGGCCTGTCCCCCTTTTATTTTCAGCGCTTATTCAGGCGGCTGGTAAATAAACCGGTTCAGGAATATGTGAAGCTCCGCCGTTTGGCAAAGGTTATTGAAAATCTGAAAAGTACCGAACAGAGGATTCTTGACGCTGCCTTGGACTATGGTTTTTCAAGCCATGCGAATTTTACACGAGCTTTCAAGGAAACGTATGGGATTACGCCTGAAAACTACAGAAGGGATTTACCAATGCTCAATACATTCGACAAGCCGGAAGTTTCTATGAATTACGTTTTGGTAGACGAAGGGGTTCCGCTAGTGGTAGGAAATATTGTCTTGGAGATTCAGAGAAAGACATTGGAAAAACCGGAAATTTATTTCGGACTGGAAACGGAAGTTCGCATTTCTGAACAAATCCCAGTTGGAGAAAGCACAGGTGTAGATGTGCCAGGGCAGCTTTGGAAGCGCTACCACATGGAGAAGGCTTCAATCGTAGCCAATCTAAATACTAATGTAGAAATGGGAATGTCCCATGCGAAAGGTACTGCACAACCCCTTTTCACTTATTTTGCAGGCGGTCTTGTTCAAAATATTCCGGACCGGCTGCAGGATGGTTTTGTTAAGAGAGAACTCTCGGCAGGAGAATACATCGTTTGCAGAGTCGAAGCAGAAAATTTTGAGGATTTGGTGACGGTAGCTTTGGATCAGGCCAGCAAGTACCTTTTTGGTACATGGTTGCAGCACCACAGCCTGACCACAGAGCCCTTCTCTGCAGAGAAGTATTACAGAGATGCGGAGGACATGGCCTACATGGAAATTTGGGTTAAACCCCTGCCGCTGAAAAATAAAAGCTAAGGAGGAAAATAAGAATGGATTGGAATTTGCTCTATTCAAATGTAACGCCGCCTACGTGGGAGCAGGTCACAGAATATATCGGCAGTCCGTTATGGGCGGAGTTTAATGAGCGTATCCAGTCCGCCTACCAGATCAAGCCCTGCATGGAACACAGCCGCTGTTCCATGCAGGCTGGCTGGAATATTAAGTATAAAAAAGGTGGAAAGTCTCTTTGTACGCTCTATCCGATGCAAGGCTATTTTATCGCTCTCGTGGTTGTAGGAAGTCGTGAACTTACGGAGGCAGAGCTTCTTATGCCGCTATGTTCCGACTATGTGCAGACGGTATTCAAAAACACGAAAACCGGAAATGGACAGAAGTGGTTGATGCTGGATGTAAAGGATAGAGAAATTATGGATGATGTATTTAGCCTCATCAATCTCAGAAAGCGCATACAGTCATAACAGGAAATGGAAACATAATATTCGACAAGCCCTGATAAAGATAGCAACATTATGCAAGAAAACGAGATGCGCATAAACTATAATGATATTATCGGGACAACTTTGTGGAGGTAGCTTATGGAGGTGACTTATGGATAACGCTGGCAGTAGAATTGTTTTTGACGAAAAACTTAATATAGAGGTATTAACACTGACAGGAATGATAGAAAACTTACCTCCGCATTTTCATGATTACTATGAATTGGGCTATATAGAAAGCGGAAGCCGACGGGTAATATGTCAAGGCAAGGAGTATACAATAGGGAAAAATGATCTGCTCCTTTTTAACCCGAATGACAATCATACCTGCTTAGAATTGGAAAAAGAACTGTTGGATTTTAGATGTTTTCACATCACTACCGAACGCATGGAAGAATTGGCATTGGAATGTATAGGATATGCTATATGCCCGTATTTTGATCCGCAGATTGTTCACCAGAGCGACCTTATTCCGCAAATCAAAGAGTTGATTGATTTAATTGAAAATGGATCGTATTGTGATCTGCAAAAGGAAGAGCTGCTTTATATGATTATCGGTGATTTGGTTGCAGATTATGCTCAACCATTGAAATGCGGACAAAAGGAAATTTCGGATGGTGTAGAACGTGCTTGCGAGTATATTGAAAGGCACTATGCCACAAACATTTCTTTATGCGATTTGAGTTCCTTTACCGGTTTTAGCAAGTACCACTTTATACGTATGTTTACGAGAGAAAAGGGTATATCCCCCTATCGTTTTATTGAATGTATTAAAATGACAGAAGCCAAAAAAATGCTGAAGGACGGAGAAGATTTATCAAACATAACCTATCAGCTCGGCTTTAGCAGCCAAAGCCATTTCAATAATTTTTTCAAAAAATATGCCAGAGTGACTCCGAAACAATATAGCAAACTTTATAACGATTAAAATGAGCTTTTTGCATAGAACGCTGGAATACAACAGGAATATTAGTTGATGGTAAAAGAATAAATACCCACACTACGGAAAGGGGGCGGCGACATGGGAAATTAGCTGTATTTGATATATCTGAACCGGGCGGTAGAATTGCGGAAAAGCTGCTTGTTCTGTTAAACGCCCGTCAGCGTCGGGAATTAGTAAACTATCTTCTTGATTCCGAAAAACAACAGAATAATCTGGCTGACAGCCCATGTGCCATTCCCGAAACTTATAAGGTGCAGACAGTCATTGATGAACCGTTCACAGAGATTCAAATGAACAATTTATATTTCTGCCAGGAACAACGGCTTGTATGTATTGGCGAGCAGGTAATTGAATTAACCGCTAAGGAATTTGACATCCTTGCTTTGTTGATCACACACCCGAAGCGGGTATTTACTTATGAGCTGATTATGGAATTGGTCTGGAATGAGGATTATTCCTATTACTCCCGCAAGGCAGTCAATAATCATATAAGTAATCTGCGGAAGAAATTGAAAATTACGCCGGATTCCCCGGACTACATCAAAAGCGTTGTTGGCGTTGGATATAAATTTGAAGTGCCGTAATTTAAACTATGAAATCAGACGGCAGTTGAATGTGTTTAAGGTGTGGCTGCCGTAGCTATCTGCTTCGCTTTATGTAGGTAATCGTCAAGATTAGAAATAAGCTCCCTTGACGATTATCTGTAATTATGCTACCATCGGCTGATAATGTGACAGCATTTTTGCACATAATAAAGATATATTGATCGAAGCAGTAAGGAGTAATGCAATGAATGAAAAAATTTTAGTGGTTGATGATGAAAAAGAGTTGGCCGATTTAGTGGAAGTCTATCTGAAAAACGATGGATATACCGTTTATAAATTTTATAACGGCACGGATGCGTTAAAGTGTATTGAGTCCACCCCTCTGGATTTAGCCATATTGGATATTATGCTCCCGGATATTGATGGCTTTCAAATTTGCCAGAAAATCCGGGAGAAATTTTATTTTCCTGTGATTATGCTGACGGCAAAAGTTGAAGATGGGGATAAAATCATGGGGCTCTCCGTTGCAGATGATTATATTACCAAACCCTTCAATCCTCTGGAAGTGGTTGCCAGAGTAAAAGCGCAGTTAAGACAGTACATGAGATACAGGCAACCATCACTCAAACAGGAGGATGAACGCAGCGAATACGATATAAGAGGAATGACGATCAGCAAGATCAGCCATAAATGTATCTTGTTTGGAAAAGAGCTCGGGCTGACGCCAACGGAGTTCTCTATTCTCTGGTATCTGTGTGAAAACCAGGGTAAGGTTGTTTCAACAGAAGAATTATTTGAAGCGGTATGGGGCGAAAAATACATTGATAACAATAATACCGTTATGGCCCATATCGGACGTCTCAGAGAGAAAATGAACGAACGGGCCAGAAATCCGAAATTCATAAAAACTGTGTGGGGAGTGGGATATACCATTGAAAAATAAAAAGAAAACAAATTATGAAGATGATTATTTGCTTTTCAAAAACAGATTATCCATCAAAATGCTGCTCATGATGGTTTGTTCCCTTCTGATTATAGCGGTTGTTTATCTGTTTATTTTAAAAGGAAATTTTGCAAATGTCGTAGTAGGCTTTTTAGAACGCTTTGTCTACTATGACCGCGACGAGGCTGTGTCTGTCTATCTTAGAACCTTCAAGAGATATGAGATATGGCTTTTCCTGTTGGCGGTTCTGGGTGTGTTTTTTGTGATTTTTCGCATGTTTGTGGGCAATGTTTCAAAATACTTTCAGGAGATCAACCGTGGAATTGATTCCCTGGTGAATGAAGATGCCCAGGATATTGCCCTTCCGGCAGAACTTGCCTCAACAGAAAGAAAGATAAATTCCATACGGCATACCCTGACGAAAAGAAAATCGGACGCCGAGCTTGCAGAGCAAAGGAAAAATGACCTTGTTATGTATCTGGCCCATGACTTAAAAACCCCTCTTTCATCGGTGATCGGATATTTGACCCTGTTAAGGGACGAAGGCCAGATTTCCGATGAACTTAGGGAACGGTATCTAACCATATCATTGGATAAGGCAGAGCGCCTTGAAGATTTGATTAACGAATTTTTTGAGATTACACGGTTCAATCTTTCCAGTATTACGCTTGTATACGGCAAAATCAATCTGACGAGGATGCTCGAACAGTTGGCATATGAGTTTAAGCCGATGCTGGCCGGGAAAGACCTCAAGCTGGAATTTGAAATGCAGCCGGATATTTTTGTTTCGTGTGATGCAAACAAGATGCAGCGTGTATTTGATAACCTGTTGCGAAACGCTGTCAGCTATTGTAATGCAGATACAAGCATTAAGATAATTACAGAGCAAATAGAAGATCAAGTGCTGATTAAAGTCGTAAATGAGGGAAATACAATCCCGCAGGAACGATTAGAAAGAATATTTGAGCAATTCTACCGCCTGGATGTATCACGAAGTTCAACCACTGGCGGAGCCGGCCTGGGACTAGCCATTGCAAAGGAGATTGTTGAACTTCATCACGGGCAGATTACCGCCCACAGTACGGACGGCTTTACCTGCTTTGAGGTATCATTGCCGCTCGTAGGAAAATCGTAAGAAATTCCGCTAAAAATCATATATTATCCGCAAAGGAAAGCGAAAACATAAATCGCTCCATTCTGATATGCTATATATCGGGTGGAGCGATTTTTTTACTTCCAGAAAGGAGTTTGGGATAACGATGGAATATCAGAACAATAACGGAAACTACGATAACAGGAACCGGAGGAAATCAAAAAAGAAAAAAGGGGGTTATTACAGAGCTGTATGTATCGTGCTCTGTTTACTCATAGCCGTTACAGCATTCGGAATTGTGAATCTGATAAGGAGCGGCAAAGAAACCCCTATCCCCAGCAAAAAGGTTACTCAAAATAATGAGGCTTATTCTCTTGGGGATAGCGGACAAAACAAGACGGTTTCCCCGTCCCTTGACTTAAGCAATTCTCTTTCCGTAGACATCACGGCGGCAAATGCTATTGTAATCAATGCTGATACCAATGAGACATTGTATCAGAAAAGCGGAACAGACAAAATTGCGCCGGCCAGCACAGCTAAGATGATTACAGCATTGACAGTGCTGGACTATTGTTCCCCGGACGATGAAATGAGGGTAGGCGCGGAAATTGAAATGATGTCTGGTGATTCGTCAAGGGCATGGCTTATGCAGGGCGATACCCTGACCGTCAGACAGCTCTTAATTGCCCTTATGCTTCCCTCCGGCAATGACGCAGCTTATACGCTCGCGGTGAATACCGGAAAGAAAATTGCCGGAGATAACGGCTTGTCAGATGCGCAGTCCATTGATGTGTTCATGGATAAAGTAAATGAGAAGGCCAAGACGCTTGGGGCTGAAAGCTCAAACTTTGTAGTCCCGGACGGATATGACGCCGATGGGCAGTATACTACGGCCTACGATCTCGCGGTTATTGCAAAGGCATGTTTGGATGACCCTTGTATTTCGGAGATCGTGGCAAGCTATTCGTCTTATGAAAGATGGCCGAATGGCCGGGAAGTCACTTACAACAATACAAATGAACTTCTCAATCCAAACAGCCAGTATTATCGGCCAGAAGTGATCGGCCTAAAAACGGGAACCAGCAGTCTCGGCGGCGCCTGTATCGTTTCTGCTGCTGTCATTAACGGGAACACCTATATCTGTGCAGTCATGGGCTCCACTGAGAACGACAGATTCCAGGACAGCATTGATATTATCGACGCAATTAAAAACCAATAGAATACTAAGGAGGGAACCAATGAAGAAAAAGATTGATATTACTGTTTTTGGATGTGAGCCGGACGAAGCAGCGGTTTTCCATAAACTTTCCCGTGAATTTGGCGTTACGGTCTCACTCATAGGAGAAGCCGTATCGGAAAACAATGCAAAATTAGCGGAAGGATGCCAGTGTGTCAGTATAAGCCACAAAGCGGAACTATCAGAACCTCTCCTTCTTGCGCTGAAAAGTGCCGGCGTAAAATATATCTGCACCCGGAGTATCGGTTTCAACCATATTGATATACAGGCAGCCGGGCAAATGGGAATGACCATCGGCACGGTTGCATACTCACCAGGGAGCGTCGCCGACTATGCCATTATGCTGATGCTTATGCTGATGCGTGGAACAAAATCCGTAATACACAGAACAGAAAAACAGGATTATTGCCTGAATAACCTTCGCGGGAAGGAACTGCGGGATATGACGGTTGGCGTGTTAGGGGCAGGACGGATCGGACAGGCAGTGATGGAACGCCTGAAGGGATTTGGCTGTAGGGTGCTGGCATATGACCGCAATCGTAAGGCAGGAGCAGACTATGTTCCGTTTCGTGAACTGCTGCAAAGAAGCGACATCATTACGCTTCATGTCCCACTGGCAGAAGATACTTTCCATATGATTGGCCGTGAGCAATTAGAAATGATGAAGAAAGAGGCGCTTCTTATCAATACAGCGCGGGGCGCTTTAGTGGACACCGAGGCATTGGTAGACGCGCTGGCAGATGGGAGAATTGGAGGCGCCGCCTTAGATGTACTGGAAGGCGAAGAAGGGGTTTTTTATTATGACTGCACGCACAAGGCGTTAGAACATCCCTTTTTATCGGCCCTACAAAGGATGCCAAATGTAATTGTTACGCCGCATACTGCCTACCATACGGAACGGGTGTTGGTTGACACAGTGAGCAATACGATTCGGAATTGTCTGAATTTTGAAAGGAGTCTTGGAAATGTATAAGATAAACGTTGCGGTCCTGTTTGGGGGCTGCTCAGAGGAACATACTGTCTCGATAAAATCTGCAATAGAGCTTGCCGCAAACATAGATACGGGAAAATATCAGCCTTTTTATATTGGGATCACAAAATCCGGCGTTTGGAAACTGTGCGAAAAGCCCTGCCTGGATTGGGAACGATATGCAAAATATCCGGTCGTCTTTTCGCCGGGAAGAAATACGCATGGCCTGCTGATACAAAAAGATGATGGATATGAAATACAGCCTGTGGATGTAGTATTTCCAATGATTCATGGCAAATTTGGGGAAGATGGATCAATACAGGGGCTGCTCGAACTGTCGGGTATTCCTTATGTTGGCTGTGATATTCAAAGTTCCGTGATTTGCATGGACAAATCGCTTGCTTATACCGTTGTAAAAAATGCAGGTATCGAAGCCCCCAATTTCCAGCTCATCCAGGACGGCGGCAGCCCGGAAACAGAGAAGTTTAGTTTTCCCCTTTTTGTGAAACCTGCACGCTCTGGTTCTTCCTTTGGCGTAAACAAGGTAGATAAAGCGGAGGATTTATGTGCAGCGATAAATGAAGCAAAGCAATATGACAGAAAAGTATTGATCGAGCAGGCGGTTTCCGGGAGTGAGGTCGGCTGCGCCGTATTGGGAAATGGTACTGACTTAATTGTTGGCGAGGTCGATCAGATCAGCCTGAAACACGGATTCTTTAAGATTCACCAGGAAGCACAGCCAGAAAAGGGGTCTGAAAATGCAACGATCAAAGTTCCGGCTGACCTTCCGACAAAGGTAAGGGAACAGATTCAGGAAACAGCTAAGAAGATTTATCAGACACTTGGGTGCAGAGGCTTGGCCCGCATTGACCTGTTTTTGCGGGAGGACGGGCAAATTGTCCTCAATGAAGTGAATACCATGCCTGGTTTTACTTCGTATAGCCGCTATCCCCGCATGATGACTGCGGCAGGCTTTACCCTTTCGGAACTCATTGACCGTTTGATTGAACTGGCTCTCAGGAGGTAAACACGATGGAAAAGAATTTTGTTTTTTTAGATGAAATGCTGCCCGGTGTCCGTTGGGACGCCAAATATGCCACATGGGATAATTTCACTGGTAAACCGGTGGACGGATATACGGTAAACCGTATTGTGGGAACGAAAGAGTTGGGAGCTGCTTTACGCAAAGCTCAAAAACTTGCCAGAAAACAAGGATATGGTCTACTCTTATGGGACGGTTATCGCCCTCAGTGTGCCGTAGATTGTTTTCTACACTGGGCGTCACTCCCGGAGAACAATCTGACGAAAAAGCGGTATTACCCAAATATAAAGAGGAATGAGATGGTTACAAAGGGATATGTGGCTTCACAGTCCAGCCACAGCCGCGGAGGTGCAGTTGATCTCACGATTTTTTATTTAGATACTGGTATGCTTGTTCCTATGGGCGGTGACTTTGATTTTATGGATGAACGGTCCCATCATACTGCAAGCGGTCTGACAGAAGCGGAATCAAGAAACCGGGAATGTCTGTGTCATATTATGGAAAGCAGCGGATTTGAAGCCTATTGTAACGAATGGTGGCATTATGTTCTGGCAGATGAACCGTACCCAAATACATATTTCAATTTTTGCATTTCATGACTAACTGAACTGGTATACTGATGATATTCGTCATTTCCAAACGAAAAGCGGAGAGTGATTTTCTCTCCGCTTTTCGTTTCGATTACTTTATTTTGTCACGAGGGGCTTTCCGTCTTTGTCAACTAATGGGCAAATACCCCCGCCCGTTCCAAACTTTGCGACAAGGTAATTAACACCGGTTTCTTTATCTACTACCACATAAAAGCCCTTAACGCTTCCCTCGGTTTCTGTAATTTCAAATCTCTTGCTTTCCATAAAAAATGCCTCCTGTATAGGTTAAAATCAAAGTTCCTGTCTTGAAAAGATATGATAACTGATTTGGTACATTACATAGCACCACGCCAATGCAAGGAGCGGAGAACAGCACAGAAGGATAAACACAAGCTGGTCTGTCAATTCAACTCCCAGTATGGTAAGAAGCTGGTATATCCCAAAACAAATCCCTGCCGGAATGAGGAATGATACTAACAGCAGCACACGGCCTTTTTCGGCTCCGAATTTGAACACAAGAGGCATTGACATACTTCCAAAGATCAGGGAGATCACCCATGCTGCCAAAGCCAAAAATAACAGCTCTCCAATTCCCGCGAAGTCAAAAGTGATTTTTCTCATAGCAAATCCACTGATGGAACCAATCACCAGACCAAACAGGCTGCCGACAGCACAAAAGATTGCTAATACAACAAATTTCCCAACCACTAACTCCTTCTTTGAAACAGGCATTATCATGGCATATCGCGTCCATTTGGAATTGTCATCAAAAGAAAAGGTTGTTACGATCATCATGCTGCACAAAATTGCACATACAAATATATATCCCTCTACGCCGGAAAATGGGATAAGCGCAACGGCAAAAACCGCGAGAATGAACAGCATGGATTTCGCATTGTGGCCGATATTGAATAAATCTTTCAAAATAAGGCTTTTCATCTGGCTTGCTCTCCTTTCACATACAGCAGCAGAATATCGTCGATTATTGCGTCGTCCACTACTGCATTTTTATATTTTCTTCTGGCTTTTCCTTTATCTGCTACAAGCACATTCCATTGGTAATCATCTTTTCGGTATGCCAAAATCTCATCTTTATCGAGCTGATCGAACATTGCAGCTCCACAACGGATAATACCATAGTGGTAACGAAGTTCGTCTTTTGTTTTACAAAAAAGCACTTTACCCTGATGGATAAAAGTAATGTAATCTGCAACCTTCTCTAAATCGGTTGTGATATGGGACGACATCAAAATGGAGTGGTTTTCGTCCTGCACAAAATCAAGAAATACGTCAAGAATATCATCCCGCATCACAGGGTCAAGACCGCTGGTAGCTTCATCTAAAATCAGCAGCTTTGGCTTATGGGAAAGCGCAACGGCTATACACAATTTCATTTTCATTCCTTTGGAGAGTGTTTTAATCTCTTTATCTGATGGAAGCTGAAAGCGATTCAGAAAATCCTGATATAAATATTCGTCCCACTGTTTATAGGCGGCACTTGAGATTTTTCCGACTTTGGCAGGAGTCAAAGTGTCATAAAAATTGATGCCGTCGAAAACAACACCTATATCCTCTTTAAGCTGACTTGATGAGGATAATTCCTGTCCCCAAAAAGTAACTGTACCATCGTCTTTATGGATAAGGTCAAGAATTGCATTGATCGTTGTACTTTTTCCGGCTCCATTTTCGCCAATAAGCCCCATGATAGTTCCTTTGGGAACAGAGAACGAAACATGGTCTAACATAAAACCGGCGTACTGTTTTGTCAGATTTTCAACCTGTAAAATAGCGTCCATAGTCACTCCTCCTCTTGATAAAAAAGCGATAAAAGCTCAATCAGTTTTTTCAACGATATACCGCTTGTTCGTCCAATATCAGCGGCTTCCTGTAAATGTTCCTCTGCTAATCGCTGCTGTTCCTCTTGATAAAAGTCCTTATTCTGTGCCGATACAAAACTTCCTCTGCCGATAGTTGTTTCAATAAATCCGTCCCTTTGTAAATCCTCATACGCTTTTTGAACGGTAATCACGCTTACATGGATAGATTTTGCCAACGCCCGCATAGAGGGAATAGGGTCGCCTGTTTGTAATTCTCCGCTCATAATCAGGGCTTTTATCTGTGAAGTTATCTGCTCATATATCGGCTTGCTCGTATTGCTGCTTATGATAATTTCCACAATGTCCCTCCTATGTCCATAATTGTACTTATCGTACAAGTACATTATATTCATTTAAAACGGGTTTGTCAAGAGGAGGGGCTGTGTATATATAGAAGATAGTAAATCTCCTTACATCGTTGTCCGTGGTTCGGCGAGGCTCACAAAATACCATGAGTGGGCATTTTGCTGCGGATATGGATTGCACAGTGAGTACACAATCCCACCGTGAGGATTCGATATTCTCACAGCAATATGGTATGTATTTATAGCTATTGACTTTCTGCTTGCAATAAGCTATAATATGACTATAAAATCAAATCAGTTATATAGGTGGTATTGTGTATGTATAAAGAAGTTGGCATTTCTTCAAATAATGTTCCGATAACACTTTCTATTTGGTATACAGAAAGAAGTAGTCCTACCATTGTTTTTTTGCCGGGTACTATGTCACACCCTCTCATGTATGAGAATTTTCTATGTGGATTGAGCGAAAGAGGGTTTAATATAATAGGTGTTCACTATCTTTCACACGGAAAAAGCCCTAAAATCAAAAAAAATTATATAATGGAAGATATGTTGCATAATGTATATGACGCAACAACTTACGGAATAGAAAATTTCGGTGAAAACATAGCTGTCATGGGTTCCAGTCAAGGCGGGATTTTAGCTGCAATGGCGGCGGGGAGGGACACAAGGTTAAAAGCCGTTTTTCCACATAATATCATGCTGACTACATTAAAAGAAACTATGAGCTTAACAAAATATCCCGCATGGTCGCACCGTTTTATGGGGCTGATACAGTGGGGCTTTCGTGTAGGTGGAAAATTGCTGCCTAACTACAAGGTTCCAGGAGACGCTTATTTAGACTATGACAGAGTATTTTATAGTGAACAGGCAAAACAAGATTGCTTAAATGACCCTATGCTTTTACCCTATTATCCTTTAAGATTTGTCGGCAGCTTATTTAATGCTGACTTATCGTGCTTGGAGAATGGGGCTATACAATGTCCTGTTATTTTAATTACTGCCAAAGGCGACCCGCTTTTTAGCTTTGATTATACCAACAAAGTATTTGATTTAATTCATGTACCGCAAAAGGAATTACTTGCTTTAGAGCTTAATCGTCACATGATTTTTAATGAGGACACGGACACTACAATAAACGCATTGGAACCTACATTGCATAAATATCTCGGATAGTATATTGATAATATGAGCAGTGAATGTTATACTTTTCATGACGATACTAACAATTTAGTCATAAGGGGGTTATAAAAATTGCCACGATTTACAGAACAAGAGAAAGAAATCATCAGCAATAAACTTTTGATAGAGGGAGAAAAGCTGTTTGCATTACACGGTTTGAAAAAAGTAACGGTTGATGATCTAGTGGCCGCCGTAAACATATCAAAGGGATCTTTCTATGCTTTTTATCCCAGTAAAGAACACCTATATATTGAAATCAATTTTCGCTTACAAAAAGAGTTATTTACAAGTATAGAAACAACCATTAAAAAGAAAAAGTATAAGAACCATAGAGATTTAGCAAAGGACGTTATCATGCTAAGTTTAACGGGGGTGATTACTTCGCCTATTCTTTCACAGATTGATTTATCTTTAATGGACTATCTGCAAAGAAAAATATCGTCAGATATTTTTGAAAATCATATGTACAGTGATATTCGTATATTGGAGATATTGGAAGATTTAGGGGTTGTATTTTTGGTTCCGCATACGGTAATTATAAAATCCCTGTATTCTGTTTTATCCTGTTTGGAACAATTCAAAGAGGACGAAGAACTGAATATGATACAAAATCTTTTAGTGAATGGTATTATTCAGCAAGTAGTAGCAGAGTAACAATTTTGTTTGGTTATTTGACAGGCAGGTAGCCAAACAAATTTTTAACAGTTTATATGACTATATATCTATAAACGTCATAAAGTTAAAGGAGGAATGAATAATGATTGATGTAAAAAAACTGTATTTTAGCTATACTGACAAACCGTTTGTGGAGAATGTAAGTTTCCATGTTGGGAAAGGAGAAATTTTCGGTTTTTTAGGACCCTCTGGTGCTGGAAAATCAACCATACAAAAAGTATTGACTGGGCTTAATACAAAATATAAAGGCAGCGTAAAAGTTGCAGGTATTGAAATAAAGGAACACACAAATCGGTTTTATGAAAATATCGGTGTGGACTTTGAATTTTCTACCTGCTATGAGAAATTTACGGCACGACAAAACCTCGCCTATTTTGCTTCACTATATGAAAAGCAGCCCCGGTCTATTGACGAATTATTGCATATGGTGGGCTTGGAAAATGACGGGAACAAAAAGGTTTCTGACTTTTCCAAAGGTATGCGTTCCCGCTTAAATTTTATCAAAGCGTTAATCCATGACCCCGATATATTATTCCTTGATGAACCAACAAGCGGTCTTGACCCTACAAATAATCGCTTGATGAAAGATATTATCCTTGCAGAGAAGAAGCGCGGAAAAACTATCATAATCACCACTCACAATATGTTTGACGCAACGGAGCTATGCGACTATGTGGCTTTTATTGTTGCGGGAAAAGTCAGCGCGTTAGACAGACCACATAATTTAATCATGTCAAGGGGTGCTGCAAAAATACAATATACCTATTATGACAACGGCGAAAAAACCGGGGAATGTCTGCTTGACAGAACCACAGAGGATAAAACGTTAAAGAGTTTAATTTCTGAAAACCGTCTGCTTTCTATACATAGTAGCGAACCTACATTAAATGACATTTTTGTTGATATTACGGGGAGGACACTACAATGAGATTAGGGCGTTTAATCCGTGGAGATATACATTTCCAATGGAAATATGGTTTCTACTTTATTTACTGTATCTTGACACTTCTGTATGTGTGCGCGATTGCTGCCTTGCCGGAGCATTGGAAAAAAGATATTGCAGCCATCATGATTTACTCTGACCCGGCAGCTATGGGCTTGTTTTTTATGGGGGCGATTGTACTTTTAGAAAAAAGTCAAAAGGTATTAAATGCTATGGTGGTATCACCTGTAAAGATGTCGGAATATATACTTTCAAAAACAATCGCACTGATTGCTATTTCCACAATTATTGCATTGATATTAGGATTAGTTTCCGGGAGCAATCATTTACTCGGTATCGCCGTTGGAACCGCCTTAACATCGGCAATCTTTACTATGCTCGGCATAATTGCAGCTACAAAAATTTCAAACTTGAACCAATTTCTCATTGTAATTATGCCGATAGAAATTGTTTGTTTTGTTCCACCTATTGTTGGTCTATTTGTGGAATTGCCAAAAATATTTTGCTTTTTCCCGTTTATATCCTGCATGAACCTTATAACCGGAACAAGCTCTTTACTATCATTTGATACGATACTTGTATTTTCTACGCTGATTATTCTCTATATGGTTGCGCGGCATACGGTTGAGCATATGTGGAGAAGTTTAGGGGGTGTAAAGCTATGAAAAAGATATTATCCAGTACCATACAGGTATTTAGGCAAATCAAGAGTGATCCTATGATGTTTGCAGCCTGTTTCACACCGTTTATTATGGGTGCCTTGATTAAGTTTGGTATTCCATTTCTTGAAAGAATAACAGAGTTTTCTTTGCAAGGGTACTATCCGATTTTTGATTTATTGCTTTCTATCATGGCTCCTGTATTGCTTTGTTTTGCATTTGCCATGATTACGTTAGAGGAAATCGATGATAAAGTATCGCGGTACTTTTCAATTACCCCTCTTGGTAAGGTGGGGTATCTCTTTACAAGGTTGGTAGTACCCGCAATTATTTCAGCGGTCATTGCTTTTATCGTACTGTTGCTTTTTTCATTAGAAAAGTTGTCCATTGGAATGACAATATGTTTGGCGCTTCTCGGCTCAGTACAGGCAATCATTGTTTCACTTATGATTATTACGTTATCAGGTAATAAATTAGAGGGTATGGCTGTAACAAAACTCTCTGCACTTACACTATTAGGTATTCCAGCTCCTTTTTTTGTAAAGGGTATGTTTCAATATGTAGTTGGTTTTCTACCCTCATTTTGGGTGGGAAAAGCAATACAGAACAATGGTTATATAAATTTGCTGATTGCTTTACTCGTTGCTTCTATATGGTTCTATGTATTGATAAGCAAGTTATTGAAAAAATTAGCTGGTTAGGAGGTGATATATAATATGGCTTGGTATTGGTGGCTGATACTGATTGGTGTTTTAATTGCTATTGGGCTTCTCAAAATTGTAATTATGAAAAAGTATAATGATAAGAAGAATTCAAACAATCGTTCAAAAGATAGTGAGGACAATTAAGGCTAACTTTTAAAAGGCAGTAAAATTTGGGTATTCGATTGAAACGACGAAATAAATGCCTATACTGGCGGAAGGGATGTGACGATATGGGAAATTAGCTGTATTTGATGTATCTGAACCGGGCAGCAGAATTGCGGAAAAGCTGCTCATGTTGTTAAGCGCCCGTCAGCGTCAGGAGTTAGTAAATTATCTTCTCGATTCTCAAAAGCAACAGAACAATCCGGCTGACAGCCCATGTGCCATTCCCGAAACTTATAAGGTGCAGACAGTCATTGATGAACCGTTTACAGAGATTCACATGGGTGATTTATACTTCTGCCAGGAACAACGGCTTGTATGTATTGGGGAGCAGGTAATCAAATTAACAGCTAAGGAATTTGACATCCTCGCTTTGTTAATTACTCACCCGAAGCGGGTATTTACTTATGAACTGATTATGGAATTGGTCTGGAACGAGGATTATTCCTACTACTCCCGCAAGGCAGTCAATAACCATGTGAGTAATCTGCGGAAGAAATTGAAAATCATACCTGGTTCCCCGGACTACATTAAAAGTGTTATTGGCATTGGTTACAAATTTGAAGTATTGTGATAAAGACCATGAGGCAATTTTATTTGTCTTGTGGTCTTTATCATAATATGGGGATCTTTTGTAAAATCCGTTCGAGACCGTGATTACCTTAAAACACACTTTATATAAGCCTTACCAGAACTATGATATTTCAAGGAAAAATATAGAATTTACCCCTATATAATTTCCCCAAAAGGAGGCTGATGAAGGATAGGCCTTCTGCGCTTCCTTTTCGGGGAGGGCTGATAAATGCTGCCAAAGGGGAATGTTCAACAGAAAGGTTATTTTGCATATAGAGCTTTATGCGCCGTAATCCATGTGGTGTGGATTGCGGCGTTTTTAAGTTTGACCGCATTTGAGGAAATACTTTATCATACATCTTCCTGCGCGCCCAATCTTTTATGGGCGCGCATTTCATATATAAGCGGCTGTTACAACAAGGGTTATCCGCGCTGCCGCTCCCCACCCTCTGATTTCGATTTTGCTTACCACCCTAAAAATCGAAATTGGAGGAATTACCCATGAAAGAAATCAATCTGCGGGATTACTACCCGTTTTATACACAGGACGTTATTGTTGAAGTGCCGGACGAGGTGGCTGATCTGCTCCGAGAGTATAAGCTGGCTGAAGCCGCCTATATCCTGCGTACATACCGTCATAAGGCATATTTTTCTCTTGATTATGATGCCAACGTGGAGCGTGATGCGCTGGTGATCGTCCTGACACCAGCCGAAATTCTTGAACAGAAGGAGGAAAATGCCCGACTGTATCAGGCGCTTGCTTCCCTACCGGAGAAACAACGAAACCGGATAGCCTCGCATTTCCTGCTCGGCATGAGCATATCGGAAATTGCAAAAAGCGAGGGTTCCGGCGTCAGCTCCGTGCATGAAGGAATCCAGCGCGGACTTCGGCGTTTGAAAAAAGTTTTAGAAAAAATGGATACAGACCCCGAAAATAATGCCCGAAAATGAAATGAATAATAGAGGGACATATTCGGCGGGACAAGCCTGATGGGTGTGGCCGTACAGCACATGCTCCGGCCCGCCCCGAATGTAAAAATGTCATAACTGCCACGCCCCTCGCTGTTCCTTGACAACCGAATATACGTTGCTGTAGGTACGTCATTCTGTGTTCCGAGCGGCAAATGGGGCGGCGCAAAGACAGGCAGCTAAGGAGGTGATGAATCCGGCTATCCGAGCGATCCACGCAACTCATTGACCCGGCTGTGGCAGGCCGGGCGCGACGACGGCACAGATCATAATGGTACTTTTTCACAATCCCTCACAGACTTGAAGGGAAGTCCCTGCGGTGTGCGCTTGCTCTGGCAAAGCGGCGGCATTTGTGGGGCTATGATGCGGTAAAGCTGGCCGCAGCCTATGGCAACCCCGCTTTGTGTAAACAGGGCTGCCGGGGGGCGTGGCAAATACGGCAAACAAAATCGAAATCAGATACAATGGGCCGGGTCTGTGGTTCTGGATGCCGCAGGCCCGACCTATTCATGTGGTTTTGATAATTCCACACACAAATTCAAACTATGGATAAATCGTAAATTTTTCAATTAGCAGCAGACAAATGGCAGGCGGCGCGGTAGAATAATGGTAGGAAGTCATATCCCGCACACTGTCTTTGTCGGATGCAGAAAGGAGGGAAAATGAGCCAGACAACAAACAGTGTGCAAAGAAATGTTCCCGAACAGAGGACTTACAAAGTGGAGGATATTGCTGCCATGCTGAATATTGGCCGCACTTCTGCTTATAGTCTGGTAAAAGAGGGTCATTTCAAAATTGTACGGGTTGGTAATGCCATACGAGTTTCCAAAAAATCATTTGACGAATGGTTAGACGCACAGACGTTCTAACTTAGAAAGGAAGATCGAATATGGCATCTATTATCAAACGTAAAAAATCTTATTCCGTTGTTTACAACTATGTTGATGAAAATGGAGAAACGAAACAGAAATGGGAAACTTGGCATACCCATAAAGAAGCCCTGAAACGGAAAGCAGAAGTTGAGAACCAGCAGAACAACGGCACATTTCTTCCTCCGAACAATCAAAAGGTATCGGATTTTCTGTATGACTTTGTTTCCACCTATGGAGAGAAAAAATGGGGCGTGTCTATGTATGACGGCCAAACAGCCCTGATTGCCAACTATATCAATCCGATTATCGGAGACATGGAGGTTCAGGACATTACTCCCCGCGTGGTGGACAAGTACATTCAGACCCTTCAAAAGACGCCTTCTGTTTCCAGGAAGAACCGGAAAGCCCGGACGGAATTTGTTACCAACCAGACCATTGAAAAGATTATCAAGCTGCTCCGCTGTGCTTTCAAGCAGGCGGTAAGATGGGAACTGATCGGGAAAAACCCTTTTGATAATGCGGTCCTTCCAAAGACCGAGTACAAAAAGCGGGACATCTGGGATGCGGAAACAATTCGTCTGGCGCTGGATCAGTGTACGGACAGTAAGCTGTATATCGCCATGAATCTTGCTTTTGCGTGTTCTCTGCGTATGGGAGAGATTCTTGGACTAACCTGGAAAAATGTTCACATTGAGGATGAAAATATTGCAGCGGACAATGCTTATATTTACATAGAGGCAGAGCTGACAAGGGCCTCCAAGCAGGCTATTGAAATGTTGGGGCAAAAAGATATTTATTATATTTTTACCCCGCTCATGCCGAATACCAGTACCCGCCTGATTCTGAAAAAGCCGAAAACAGATTCCAGTGTCCGTAAGGTATGGCTGCCTAAAACGGTTGCCTATATCCTCCGTGAATGGAAAAAGTCGCAGGAAGAATTAAAGGGATTTCTCGGTGACGAGTACCAGGATTTTGACCTGGTGGTTGCGTTGCCAAATGGCAGACCTTGCGAAAATCGGATTATCGAGAAAGAGTTTTCACTGTTGAAACAAAAGGCGGAGCTCCCTAACGTCGTCTTTCACTCTTTGAGACATTCCAGTACAACTTACAAGCTGAAACTCAACCACGGCGATCTGAAGGCCACACAGGGCGATACAGGACATGCAGAGATAGATATGATTACAAAGGTCTATGCTCACATTCTCGACGAGGACCGCAAGATCAATGCGCAGAAATTTGAGAGTGCCTTCTATGCGAATCCTGATTTGAGGAAGGTAACGCCTCCGCAAGAACAGCCTCAGGCACAGACTGTAGACCTTGCGGCATTGATCGAACAGCTTCAAAAATCACCGGAGCTTGCAAGTACGCTGGCGGCGCTGATTGCAGGCCAAAAAGCGGTCTGAAATCTCAAATTAGCAAAGAGGCAGTTTTTATTAGCAAGGCTCAGATTTTTGTTCGTTTCCAATTAGCAAAATATACACTGCAACTCATAAACATTCAACTACCCTCCAACCAAAGGAAGATGGTTTCGTCTAAGGATTATGGCTGAACAAAAAAGCTGTAAACCCTTGAAAACAAAGGCTTACAGCGTTGTTTCTGGCGTCCCAGAGAGGATTTGAACCTCCGACCCCACGCTTAGGAGGCGTGTGCTCTATCCAACTGAGCTACTGGGACTTATGCAAAAAATATGAACTTGTATTCCTAATTTAGACTCGAACCATCTACCGCTTAGGAGGAAGTAGGATTATTTGGTGCATTGGCATTAAAGAAAGAACAATTGCATGCAAATCGCATGATCAATTTAGATGATGGTGGGGAAACCGCAACCTGTATTTCATCGGCAGGAGGTATGAATGTAATCTTCACACGTCCAAATCTGCAAGTGCCTATGCAAGAAAAGGCATATCGTTTAGATGTAAAGGGGTTAAAAGGTGGCCATAGTGGCGGTGAAATTGATAAAGAACGTGGAAATGCCAATCGTTTATTAGCACGCATATTATATGCAGTAAATGCAAAATTTGATATGCAGTTGCATATGATGGATGGCGGTGACAAGGATAATGCAATTCCACGTGAAGCATCAGCTGTTTTCTTTAGTGATGCACCTTTTATAAAATTGGAAAAAACAGTCCAGGAAATGACTGCGTTAATAAAAAAGGAATTGGAATTTAGTGATGCGAATATGGAAGTCGCATTTTATGAAACATCAGCAAAAACAGCCATGTCCATTGAAGATAGTGAAAATTTATTAAAACTAATGCTTAGTGTGCCAGATGGTTTACATCATCACAGTATGAGCATTGAAGGATTAAGTACTGCCAGTAGTAATCTTGCAGTCATTCATTGCGATGAAGAAGTCATGTTAAATGTTTCCTTACGAGGGGCTTTGGAATCTTATGTGGATGATTTAGCAATCACTATGGATATTTTAGCAGAGGCTTTTGGTTTTGAAACAAAACATGAGGCACGCTATCCAGCTTGGAGCTATGATGAAAAAAGCGAATTGCGAGAAGTTATGAAACGTGTATGCAAGGATATTTATGGAAAAGAATTAACGCTGTTAGCCGTACATGGAGGTTTAGAATGCGGTGTGTTTAAAGCCTTAAATCCAAACATGGAAATCGTAACGATGGGACCGCTGATGGAAGATATTCATACACCACAAGAACGCTTAGATATGGATAGCTTTGATAGAACTTACATCTTTTTAAAGATTTTCCTGGAAAACTTATAAGCGCATCCGAAAATATGATCAGATCACATATGGTCTGATTTTTTTTATGGTATGAATGAGTGAATGCTATGCAAGGTAAGCTTGCTTACATGGGAAGATGCCGATATGTTTTTTTCATATGTTCGATGGTTAACCTTGTTATAAAGCTTTGTAAATGCAAATGTAGCTATGTGTTTAGCTTTCTACAGATGTTTTTGCTTTTTAGGTAGAACTTTCCTATGGTTAGGGATTCTTTCGGCATGAAAGCGCTGTAAAAAAATGGATGTGGGAATTCTTACGATAATATAAGGAAATTATGAAAATTCTTTGGTTCAAGTTGGAGGGGTTATGCTATAATAAAATGCGGAACATATCACACGAAAACAAGATATGTGTAGATATTAAGATGTTAATGAAAGGACGTAAGGTTCATGATTATACGATCAATTGATGCAATTATCCGTATGTTGGATGCGGACTATATAGAAAATGGGGCTATTGAAGAAAAGATTCAGGGTGTCTGTATTGATTCTCGCAAGGTCGTGGAAGGAAACTTATACATCCCAATCCATGGTGTGAAGAATAACGGACATGCATATGTTGCACAAGCGATTGCGAATGGGGCAAAAGCTGTTTTATGGGAACGAAAAGAGCCGAATCCTCCCAAAGAGGTCGTTGTTATTTTAGTTGAAGATACAACAAAAGCTTTGCAAGACTTAGCAAAGGCATATCGGCATCAACTAAATATGAAAGTGGTAGGAATTACCGGCAGTAATGGAAAGACGAGTACCAAAGATATCTTAGCATCATTGCTTCAAGAACACTACATCACGCAAAAAACATTGGGCAATTATAATAATGAGATAGGTGTTCCCTTAACCTTATTAAGTTTGAGTGAAAATGTTGAGGCAGCTGTTATTGAAATGGGAATGGAAAATTTAGGGGAATTATCTTTTCTGACGCATATGGTAGAACCGGATATTGCGATTATTTCAAATGTAGGTACTGCGCATTTAGAAAATCTGAAAACGATGGAAAATATCGCTAAAGCGAAATTAGAAATTGTTGAAGGATTAAAAGAGCATGGCTTGTTTATCTACAATGGTGATCAGGAAATCTTGCAAAATGCGGTCACCCAGGCACAGATTCCTGGACATATTCGTATCCGCACCTTTGGAGTGAAGCCACAGAATGACTATGTGATTTCGCATATCACGCAAAAACGTGAAGGTGTCAGTTTCTGTTTAAATGATGATGTGTGTCCATATCATGTAGATATGATTGGTAAGCATCAAGCGATGAATGCAACAGCTGCCTGGATTGCAGCGAAAGCGTTAGGTTTAAGTGTAGAAGAAATCCGAGAAGGTTATCAAAATATTGAAAAAACAGGATTGCGCAATGAGCTTGTTGATTTTGGTAAGTGTTTGATCTTAAATGATTCTTATAAATCAAATCCACAAAGTGCATTGGCAGCTTTAGATACCATGGAAGAATTTGATGTTCCTTATAAGATTGCGGTATTAGGTGATATGCTGGAACTAGGTGACACCAGTGATATGATTCATTATACATTAGGTAAAGATTTAGCGAAGTACCATTTAAATGAAGTCTTAACGATTGGTGATATGGCGCGTTATATCACACAAGGAGCATTTAATAACTTAACAGGTGTACATATTGAACACTTTACGGATAAAGAAGCATTAATCTGTTATCTTCGTCCATATGAGCATAAAGACTGCATGCTGTTAGTAAAAGGAAGTCGTGGCATGAAGCTGGATGAAGTAGTGGATGCATTAGTAAAAAAGGAAGAAGAGGTAGTAAAATGAGTACATTGAAATTAGCTGTAATTTTTGGCGGAAAATCAAGCGAATACCCGGTATCTCTGCACTCTGCAGCAAGCTTGATTCGTTCCTTACATAAAGATAAATATGAACTGATCTTCATCGGAATCAGCAAGGATGGCGAATGGTTTGCATATGATGGTGATGTAGATGCCATTGAGCATGATACGTGGATGGATGGTAATATCACGCCATGTGTCTTATCCTGCTCCACTGCCCAAAAGGGGTTTCTTAAACTAAAGGAAGATGGCAGCTATGAAACACTTCCAGTGGATTGTATTTTCCCTGTTCTACATGGCAAGAATGGGGAGGATGGAACCATTCAAGGATTGTTTGAATTAAGTGGCATTCCTTATGTCGGCTGTGATCATATGAGCAGTGCTATTTGCATGGATAAAGAAATGGCGCATATCGTCATGGAAAATGCCGGTATTCCTTGTGCCCCTTATCTGTGTGTATACGAGGATGAACATTTGGATTATCGACATATTTATGAAGAAGCAAAAGCTAAGTTAGGTTTACCGATCTTTATTAAACCGGCCAATGCCGGCAGTAGTTTCGGTATTCATAAAATTGCTTCCTTTGATGACTTTGAAGAAAGCATGAAGGATGCGTTTTATCATGATGGCCGTGGCAAGGTGATTTTGGAAACGACGATTGAAGGTTTTGAAATCGGCTGTGCGGTGATGGGAAATAAAGAGTTGTTTGCGGGCAGTGTGGATGAAATTGAAACAGCCGCTCCATTCTTTGATTATGAAGGGAAATATCAAATGGTAGACTCTCATATCTACTGTCCTGCCAGAATCAGTAAAGAGCTGTTTGAAGAGGCAAGAAGCTTGGCTTTGAAAGCTTATCGTGCTATGAATTGTAAAGGTATGACACGGGTTGATATGTTTGTTACTCCTCAACAAAGCATTGTGATGAATGAAGTAAATACGATTCCCGGCTTTACGGATACTTCACGTTATCCGACGATGATGAAAGAAGCCGGTATTGAATTCGGCGATTTATTAGACAAATTGATTGCATTTGCATTAACAAGATAAATAAAAGAGGTGAGAACCATGCTGATGAGCGATACCAGAGCATGGCTGGAAATTGATCTGTCCAAGATCAGCCATAATGTAAAAGAAATACAAAAATTATTGCCCTCTACCAGCAAGATCATGGCAATCGTAAAAGCGAATGCGTATGGTCATGGAGATGTGGCATGTGCCAAAGAATTGAGCCGCTGTGGCATTGATTTTTTCGGTGTCAGCAGTGTGGATGAAGGCATTTCCTTACGTGAAGGCGGTATCCGTGAGCCAATTTTAATCTTAGGTTATACACCACCTGTTCATTTTCATCAAGTCATTCAACATGATTTGATCCAAACCTTTTTATCCTTAGACTATGCCAAAAAAGCAAATGCATGGTGTAAAGAGCATGGGGTTATCATGCATGGACATGTCAAGGTGGATACAGGAATGTCACGTTTGGGCATCATAACACAACAACAGGACTACCGTATCGAGGAAGTGAAAGAAGTTTATCATCTGCCACATATAGCAGTCGATGGCATTTTCTCCCACTTTAGTGTAAGTGATGGTCTGGATGAGGATAATAAGGCTTATACAAGAAAGCAAATCATGTTATTTGATCAGGTGTTGAAGGATTTGGAAGATGCCGGAATTGATGTTGGCATACGCCATTTACAAAATAGTTATGGTATCTTGAACTATCCGGATTTAAAGTATGATTATGTACGCCCGGGCTTATTGTTCTTAGGTGCGACAAGTGATGATGCCATTGATACGATCACGCATCCTGATTTTCAGCCTATCATGCAATTAAAAGCAAACATTTCAATGGTAAAAACGATTCAGCCAGGTGTCTGTGTAAGTTATGGCCGCCATTTTACCAGTGAGCGCATCAGTTGTATCGCCACAGTTTCTATAGGCTATGCGGATGGCTATCCACGCAGTGTTTCCAATAAAGGGGCATGTGCATTGTTGCATGGGAAACGGGTACCGATCATTGGCAATATTTGTATGGATCAAATGATGTTAGATGTTACAGATATAGAACATGTCAAAGAAGGCGATGTTGTTACTTTATTTGGTTGTGACGGTGATGAAAAGTTACCGATTGATGAATTAACTAGATTAGCTCAAACAATCAATAATGAAACATTTTGTTGGATGAGTGCGCGATTGCCAAGAATTTATAAATAGCCAGAAGTGGCTATTTTTCATGAAATTATCTGCTGAATTAAGTAATAGGGATCATAAAGGAGGGGAAATGATGCAGAAGAAAACATATTGTGCATTAGATATTGCAAAGTTTATGAGTGCTTTTTTAGTTATTTGTATACATACAGGGCCATTATTGGATATAAATGAGACAGCAAATTTTGTATTGGTTCAGATTATCGCCAGAATTGCCGTACCTTTGTTTTTCATAATTTCCGGTTATTTATTTTTTGCGAAACTGGATAATGAAAGAGAATGGAATGATTATGCAAATGTTACGGCCTTAAAACATTATGTATTTCGTTTAGGTAAACTTTATCTGATTTGGTCAATCTTCTATTTGCCATTTAATTATTTGTTAGTTAGGGGCGATGGATTACATGCGATGACTTTCTTGCGCTATCTGCGTGACTTCTTCTTTACCGGAAGTTATTACCATCTCTGGTTTTTACCAGCTTTGATGGTAGCGGTATGTGCTGTTTATGTTCTGCGTCGTTATGTTTCCTTGACGACAACGATAATCATCAGTGCCCTTTTGTATCTCATAGGGATGCTTGGTAATGTTTATCCACAGATGATTGAAGAGTTACCTTATATAGGTCGTGCATACCATTATTACATCCAGCTTTTTGTGACAACGCGAAATGGGATTTTCTTTGGTATGTTGTTTATTTCTTTAGGTGCTTATTTTGCGCAAGGGCGCATGGTCGTAAGCCGCAGTACCTTAGGACCCTTTATCGGCTTTGTATTGTCCCTGTGTGCTTTATTCGGAGAATGCTTTTTCTTAAGAGAACAAGGATATATGCATGATTTGGCAAGTATGTATTTGATGTTGGTACCAACGGTTGCATTCTTATTTATTACTTTATTATCCATAGATCTTAAGGTCAAAGAGCTTTATAAGACCTTGCGTGTGTTATCGCTATTGATCTATGTATCTCATCTTATGTTTGTTGTTGTGGTCACAGCTTTATTTCCAACGATGAATGCTTTATTACAATATGGAATTGTTGCGTTGTCTTCCTTATTGTTTGCGCTCATTATTTATACACTAGCAAAACATTTCCCTATTTTCAAACACTTATATGCTTAGAAAGGAAAGCTGATTGGCTTTCTTTTCCCTTTTAAAGGAGAAAAATACTTATGATACGTATTCAACAAATTCATTTAACGTTAGAAGAAGATATGACGTTACTTCCGGAAAAAATTATTAAAAAATTGCGCATAGCACCAGAGGAATTACTATCTTGGCGCATTCATAAAGAAACCTTTGATGCAAGATGGCGCCATATGCAGTTTACGTATACGCTGGATTGTACCCTCAAACATGAAGAAAATGTCTTAAAACATCCTCATAAGGATATCACCAAGACCCCGGATGAACGCTATCGCATGCCGAAAAAAGGTGTTGTCGGACTTGTCCATCGCCCGATTGTTGTTGGCTTTGGACCAGCCGGTATGTTCGCAGCTTTGTTATTAGCCCAGATGGGGTATCAACCTTTAATCTTAGAACGTGGAGAATGTGTGGAAAAACGTGTAAAAAGCGTTGAACACTTCTGGAAGGAAGGAATTTTAAATACCGAAAGTAATGTGCAGTTTGGAGAAGGTGGTGCCGGAACGTTTAGCGATGGCAAATTAACTACCAGAGTAAAGGATGTACGCATTCGCAAGATTTTGGAAGAGTTTGTACGCTTTGGAGCTCCTGAAGATATTTTATATACAGCGCATCCCCATATCGGTACGGATTTATTACGTGATATCGTGAAACGCATGCGTGAAGAAATCCTTCGTTTAGGGGCAGAAATCCGCTTTTCTACGCGTTTAGATGATATCTTGATTGAAAAAGGAGAAGTCTGTGGTGTTGTGGCAAATGGTGAAGTGATACCGTGTGAACAACTAATCTTAGCAATCGGTCACAGCGCTCGTGATACGATGCGTATGTTGATGAAACGAGGTGTCGCAGTAGAGCCAAAGGCATTTGCTGTAGGAGCCAGAATCGAACATCCACAACGCTTGATCAATGAAGCGCAATACAAAGCATATGCGAATCATCCTCGTTTAAAAGCGGCAGAATATCGTTTGACCTATCCGGCATCCAATGGGCGCGGGGTATATACTTTCTGCATGTGTCCGGGTGGATATGTCGTGCCAAGTGCCTCTATGGAAGGTGGCGTTGTGGTAAATGGCATGAGTGAGCATGCCCGTGATGGAGAAAATGCCAATAGTGCCTTGCTGGTACAAATACGTCCTGAGGATTATGGGAATGACCCGGAAAAAGCGATTCAATTTCAGGAAACATTAGAGAAAAAAGCATTTCAGGCAGGCGGATGTTCTTATAAGGCTCCAGCACAATTGGTTAAGGATTTTTTGGCACATCAAACTTCAAAAGGGTTTGGCAGTGTAGTACCAACCTATGCGTTAGGGGTAACACCGGCAAATCTGCATACTATCTTGCCAAGCTATGTGTGTGAGGCGATGGAAGAAGCAATACAAGGATTAGATAAAAAATTGAAAGGCTTTGCCTATCAAGATGCTGTACTGATTGGTGTGGAAACACGCAGCAGTTCTCCAATTCGCATGATAAGAAATAAAGAAGATTGTACCTCTATACAAATCAAAGGTATCTATCCTTGTGGTGAGGGAGCCGGTTATGCAGGAGGCATTGTATCGGCGGCGATTGATGGTTTGCGTTGCAGTGAGCAATTAATTGGAATGTATCATTATCACCAAGAATAATAAATAATGCGATTAACTTGTACCATTCTTAATAAATGTTATGGGCATGGATACATACGATCATAAACTACTTAACAATCATAAAAAATGATGCTTATGCATACGCTTTACCATGAGGTGATGCATATGAGCAGACGTTGCCGCTATACGATTTATGGAATTTTGGCATGCTTAGGTATTTGTGTAATAGGTGTACTCGTTAAAATACTCTTTTTCAGTGGCTTATTCGTACCATTGTTAAAAGTGGATGGAGACAAAGAAATGAAGGTACAGGTACATGAATCATTTCGCGATCCCGGAGTGATAGCGAGCTATCGATTTCATGATTATAGTGATGAAGTGAAACGCACCTCGAATCTGAATACAGATAAATTAGGAACGTATACAATCGTCTATCATCTTGATAGTTATGATAAAAAAGTAAGTCGAACGGTACATGTTGTTGATACGAAAGCACCTACTATTACACTAAAACAAGGAAAGATGATTCGAGTGTTTGAGAATGGTACGTATCAAGAACCAGGCTTTCATGCACAGGATAATTATGATGGTGATCTAACCAAAAAAGTAACGGTTAAACATCATGTTAATATGAAAAAAACAGGTACCTATGACATTGTTTATCAAGTCAAAGACGCTAGTAACAATATTGCCAGTGTCACACGTAAAGTGCAGGTTTGTAAAGATCCTACAACGACCAAGCTGTATTATAATCATGATGATTACGACAATACTGCAGAAGAATGGTGGTTTAATAAAAGTAAGGAACATAAACGGACTACTGGCGCAAAACCGCAAAGCTTATTAGATAAATATGATGCTTATTATCAGGGGAAAGATGAAAAGGTTATTTATCTGACGTTTGATGAAGGGGGAAATGATATTACCTATATCAAACAAATTGCTGATGTCTTAAATAAAAACGACGTGAAAGCGACCTTTTTCTTGACGCGTAACTATATCAAGAACGAAGCCGATTTTATGCGCGATCTTGTGAAGCATGGTCATGTAATCGGCAATCATACTTGGCACCATTATGATATGACGACACTTGCCAACGCTAAAGATGTAGATGCTTTTGTTAAGGAAATTACAGAGACAGAAAAAACGTATATGGAAGTATGCGGAGTACCAATGAAGAAAGTCTTTCGTTTTCCGAAAGGCGGAGGCAGCGAACGTGCAATGAAAATGGTAAAGGATTTAGGTTATCGTACGTATTTTTGGAGTCACGCTTATTATGATTATGCCAGTGATGTAAGTGGAGAAGAAGCATTAAAGACAATGATGGATCATTATCATAATGGTGCTATCTATCTTTTGCATCCTAGCAATAAAGGAAACTATGAAGCCATGGATACCTTTATAAAGAATATGAAGAAGGAAGGCTATCGTTTTGCGACGGTGGATGAAATAAAATAATATATCATATTTTTTCTTATTAAGTTAGTAATCAATTTGTTTGATTCCTAGCTTTTTTTATTTGATCAGGTTATTTAGGAAAACATAGGGAAAGCAATCTATTATCAATCACATTGTATGAAAGAGTAAATATACTTAATGAATCATACATAAAATAACCATTTTTATTGACGATGAGAAATAAGCGTGCTAAACTTTTAAGTAGAAATAGGTATGATGTATTTGTGATTATTTAAAAGTTACCTGAAATCATTCATACAGATGAGAAAAATACTTTAACATCATATAGACATTTGAAAGGGTTGAGTAAAGTCATGCCACAGGGGAAAAGGATGCATAAAAAAATCATTATGCTTTGTTTATGTGCAGCTCTTTTTATTATGCAAAGTGGATTGTTATCAGCAGATGATTTTAATGCTGTTGATGAACAGCCAATAGAGACATTACCAGAAGAAAAGATAGAGACTTCAGCAAGTAAGGTAGCTTCAGAGGATACCCCAACATCAGATAGGAATGAAGAACAATCACTTTTAAAGCAGGATAAACCAGATGAAAACAATAAAGAAACGACTGTAGAAGAGAATGTGCAAAAAGATGTTAAACTATCACAAGATGAAACAGCACTTTCTACATACTATCAGGATAATAAAATTTGTATTTATAATTACAAACAGCTTCAATTAATTGGTAGTGGTAAGCCCGTATATGAAGGGGATGTAAAGGGTGCGATTGGTAATGGCGAGATGATTTTTATAGATGATCAGCCAATCACGTATTCATTGAACCAGGATTATTATCTTATGCAGGATATTGAGTTTGAAAAGTCATCCTTGTGGTATTATCCACAGGATTTTACGGGAACGATAACTTCATATAAAGAACGTAAAGAACATGTATTGTATGATGAAACAACAGATACCATTTATATATACAATCGCTATCAGTTATCTTTGATGCAATCAGCAAATGCTGAGCAGGAATATGTAACAACCGGGGACTGGAATGCGGAAACACTTGGTATTGGACAAGTTTATACATTAAAGGATGGTACACATTTAACCTATGGCAAAGCACATACGTATGTGCTTGCTTCCTCTTTTTCTATCGAAGAGGTAACCTTAAAAGCAGCTGCCCTTGCTTTCACCAATACGGATCAATATCCATCGGTATATGATGGAAGAGAGTATTTTGGACAGGTTGTTAAGACTATTGATAATAAAGATTATATCCTAATTGGGAATCAAAAACAGCTAAGAGCAATCGGTACGGATACAAAAGTCACAGAACCAATTTGGGAAGTATATGAAGAACGTACATCAATTCTCACTTCATGGCAGGTCAAAGAAGACAATGCGGATCATCCAATTCGTCTGTATTATCCAGGAGATGCAGATTTGATTAAGTTTGATGAGACGTTTGACTGGTCTAATAGAGAATTATATGCCGTAAAGAATGGAGAACATAAATTAGGCGATCGTCAAAAATTAGATGGAATCACGATTACGGATGCAACAAAATGTTACAACTACTATGGTAGTAAACTAGATGTCAAGCAAAAATTAACCTATGATGCAACCAGTACAGAACCTATCAATATTGGAAAAGCTGGAGCAACCTATAGCAATACGGCGAATTATATTATTTTCCGTGATATTTATTTAACAGAGGATGGGACAGCTTCAGGAGCGACGGTTGCCTGGGAGCCAATTGAAAATTTCACTGGTACGATGATTGGACAAAAGGGCATGGTTGAAGGCAGTAATGCAATCATTCATAATGTAGAGATCAATCAGACAGATGCTATTAATCAAAAAAGTGAAGGGATATTTACAAAAACTTATCATGAAGAATATGGAATAGGCTTCTTTAGAAGCTTAGCATCAGGTCGAGATAGTAACTTACAGTTTTCTGATGAACCTATTCTTGTATCACATATTACTTTAGATACTGTTCAAGTGAAGACGACAACAAAGAGCATTGATAAGAATGTTTCATTAATTGCTGGTGTTTTAAAGGTATTAGGTCTAGGGGAGAGCTTAAAAGATGATCCAAAATCCTTTGCGACTGGGGCATTAGCTGGTGTTGTAAAAGGAAACGTTCAAATAGACAATTGTCAGGTAACCAATCTTAAGGGAATTACAAATGCAAATAATTATACTGGAGGATTGATAGGATATGTATCAGGCATCACCAAATATGAAGCTATTACAGGGTTGATTGGAGGTACTTTAAAAACATTAAGCGAATTATTAAATGCTTTACCTGTTTTAGGCTTAGGTGATTTAGTTACATTCTTATTAGATGGTGGCTTATTAGATGTGGGAAGCTTAATTCCTATTGGCTATGTGAATGCGGTTATAACAAATTGTTCCGTAAGTTTTGCAAGTGGGGCATCAATTATCGGTAACGATTATACCGGCGGTTTTATCGGGGATATCAGAGGTTCTATCATCCACAATGCGAAAGTTATCACAAATGGTGATAGTGAAATCCAAGGAACAAATTATGTTGGTGGTTTCGCAGGAAGAGCAGCAAATCAAGTCATTGCTGGAGCCCTTTCTTCTTTAGGTATCGATTTGCTAGGTAACTTTCCTGTCAATACCGTCTTCTTAAATTCCCAAATACAAGGTAGCGGTAAACTTAATGTGACGGCAACTTCGACAGAGGATAATGCAGGTTATGCCGGTGGTTTTGTAGGAAGTATGAGCAATAGCTATGCAATTGATTGCAGTGTGAAAAATCTTGGTAAGGTTTCAGGTAAGGACTATGTTGGCGGTTTTAGCGGTAAAGCGGATATGGGAGATGTCGCAGATATCAATGAAAGTGATGATGATAAGCAAGGATTGTTAAAACTGGTTCAAGGATTGTTATCAAGTATCCTAAGTGGGGATAAAAATATTCAAATACTGAATCTAGTAGGTATGCGTCCTTCCGTCATGACGGGAATAGAAGTTAGCGGACAGCAGATTGCGATTATCGCCAGTGGCAAGCATGCCGGAGGACTCACAGGCTATGCTGGGGCAGTACAAATCTCAAATACGGAAGAATTAAAGGATGATACAAAGACAACAACCAAGGAAGTACAGCGGGTTTTAACAAAAAATAATATTTCTTATACGTATGACAAGAAGGGAAATAAAGTTAGCGCATCAACTTCTCTTACTGTATCAGCAATAGAGCATGCCGGTGGTGGCATTGGGAAAGCAACCATGACAAGCTTAAGTGATGTCTTAGGCAGTACGGTAAAAGCTGCGGATTATATGCGGTTTGAAGTAAAAGATATAACGATACAAGGTGGTACAACTGGTTTAAAGGTGAAAGCTACTGGTGCCAATAGTAATGCCGGAGGCGTGATTGGTTATGGATTAGGCGGAGAAGTACGAAATGTGAACTTAACGAATCTAGCATCCATCAGTGCCGGTAAAAACGCCGGAGGTTTTGCCGGGTATTTTGGAAGTGGAACCTTAGCGAGTGTTGGAGGTGTAGATGTCTTAGGATTAGGCTTGATTCAAGCAGATGGCATTCTTAGCTTGGCTGACATGGTGGAAACTATGGTATACGATAGTTCCATTTCCGGTACAACAACAGGGTTTCGTGTAGTGACGAGTGAAACGGACAGTCATAGCGGCGGTTTTATCGGTAACTGTATCAGTGGAAAGGTAAAACGTGCCAGTGTCACTGCTTTACAATTGGTATCTGCACCAATGGATGCCGGAAATGCCGGAGGTTTTATCGGCTATGCGAAAGCCGGAGATGCTTTAGCTACCGTAGGAAATTCAACTAATCTAGCGGGAATTAACCTCACCAATCTATTAGGAGTCATGAGTGCCTTAACACCGGAATTTCAAGATATTACACTTACTTATGTAGCGAATGGTGCTGATCCACAGGTTTCTGCGCAAATCGCTGGTGGTGTCATTGGCGATGGACAGGCAGTTGATATGAATTACCGTGTGAACCATCCGGATGCCGGTGATACATCAGCAGAGGCAAAAACAACGGTAAGTGGTTTAGCATATGTAAAAGGAACAGCTTATGCCGGAGGTTTTGCTGGTCGCTTATTGCCAGGTGATGTTGCACAAACCGGTTCTATCAAGGTATTAAATCTGTTAGATGCTACCCAGTTGCTAAGTGTCATGGATGTCGCATACCCTAAACTTTCTGATATTTCTATTACAGGAGAACAGCTAATTGTTCGTGCAACAGGAAAACAAGGTGATGTTGCATTAGGTGATGCGGGTGGTTTTCTTGGCCATGGCAAGGCGGTGACAATAGCGCATGCCAATATAACAGATGTAAAAGAAGTTATCGGTGCTTATCATGCCGGTGGTTATGTGGGCATCTTACGTTCCGGAAGTGTAGCAGAGGCAAGTGATGCTATAGGAGAATTGTTAAACTCTATTTTAGGTAAATTATTAAATGTAAAAGAATTAACCAGTGTTTTACAAGCTGCCAGCAGTACCATTACGGATGCAAAAGTATCCGGACATGCAAATGATGAGGGCAATGCTGGATTGTATGTACATACTGAAGTGTTTGAAGGAAATGATATATCGCAGGCACAAGGTTATGCCGGTGGTTATGTCGGAGAGATGCAGAGTGGATATATTGATAATCAAGCGAATGCCGTTGATGGACAAAAAGGAACAGCAGTAGAGCATCTTTGGAAAGTAGAAGGGTTACGCTATGCCGGTGGCTTTGGTGGCCTTGTGCAGGCAGGCAGTGTTGCGGAAGTCGGACAAGACAGCAGCCTTTTAAATAAGCTGACACAATTCAATGATACACTTAGTGTTATTCAAGCTTTTGTGCCGGTTATCCAACATGCATCCATACGCTCAATTGCGAGTGGAATGCGTGTGCATGTAAGTGGCAGTGATACAAAAGATAATACAAATGATGTAAATACCGGAAGTGCCGGTGGTTATATCGGTTATGCCAGTGGTGTTCAAATTAGTAACTGTGATGTACAAAAGCTGCAAAATACAAAGGTTGTAGAACCAAAGGATTTGCAGACAAGAGAAGCTAATTCTTATTTTGATGGTACAAGTGACTATGCAATAAAAGGTTATCGCTATGCCGGTGGCTATTTTGGTAAGGTTGTAATCGGCAGCACGGCAGCCATTGGCGGAGTTAAGGTTTTAGATAAGGTTTTAAAGTTGGCAAATGCAGCTTCTGCCTTAAATGTTGTTGTATCCATCGTAGAGCATAGTGATGTTTACGGCGTTGCTTCCGGATTTAATGTTATCGCAAGTGATACGACTGGAAAGATCGGAAAAGCAGGCGGTTTTGCAGGAGATATGCAGGGAACACAGGTTCAAGATGCCAATGTTTATCGTTTTGCTCATATCATAGCCAGAGAAAGTGCCGGTGGCTATGCAGGTACTATACAACCAGGTGATGTGGCAAATGTTGTCACAGGAACAAGTGTATTAGGTGGGCTGATTCAAGCGGATAATCTAGTAAGCGTCCTGCGAACGTTTGTCCCAACAATTAAAAACAGTGAAACAACTTGTATCCCATGTGGCGGTGTCGTAAGAGCAGATGCGCAAAGCAGTGATGGTGTGCTAAGAGGTCTGGCAGGCGGCTATGTCGGTCATAATTTCGGTGGTCAGATTTGGGGCAATGATGGTAGTGATTGGAAGAGCAGTGCCTATACTGGACCACAGCGCAAAGCAAGTATAAAGCGCATTCGTTCGGTATATGGTGTGGAATATGCCGGTGGTTACACAGGTTTGATGCAATGTGCCAATGTGGTAGATACCGGCAGTCTGCATCTCTTATTTGATTTGATTACACTTGATAATCCATTGACTGTAATGCAGTCAGTATATCCTAGCGAAAAGCAAACAGCGGTTTCAGGACCTTTGCGAAATTTGGATATGGCAGAATGGAATGCCTGGGTAAAGGCAGTCGGTGTATATGGGGCATATGGACAACAGTTAAAAGAATTAGGAGAAGTTAATACTGCTGAAGAGTTCACTAACATCATACAAAAATATGCCTATGGTTATGCAGTAAGTGCCGGCCGTAACCAGGATGCTGCAACCTCAATACAAGGAAGTGCAGCTGGTGGCTATGTAGGACGCATGGAAGGCGGTACAATTACAGATGCGATAGCGCAGGACTTAAAAATAAGTAATGCATATCGCAGTGCCGGTGGTTTTGCAGGCGAAATGATAACGGGAACAGTTGCCAAAACCGGTGATATTGATTTAGCTAATGTAAAATTAGCAGGTACGATACCAGCGATAGAATCTTTTGTGCCTGTCATTCACACATCAAGTGTTGAAGGATATCGTGGCGGTGCCAGTATTGCTGCTACTGGTGTCAATCAAACACAAACAACCGGGTATGCCGGTGGTTATGTCGGCTACATGGTTGGCGGACAAATTTGGGGGAATGCGACAACAGCTTGTAATATCGAAAAACTGCGTCGTGTAGATGGGACAAGTTATGTAGGAGGCTATGCGGGTAAAGTAGATCCAGGCAGTGTCACACGTGTGGATACCGCAACCAAGCAAGGACTATTAAATCAGGTACTAAATTTATTGATAGCATCCCCAGCAGATCTTGTTCAAGTATTGAATGCAACGATATCAACCATCCGCTATGCCAAAGTATCCAGCTGGGATGATTGGGGCATTGTCGTAAATGGTGCTTATCAAGAGGGTGTAAATACAGCGTATGCAAAAGCAGCCGGAGGCTTTGCCGGAAGTTTATCAGGCGCGGTATTAGGAGAAGAAAAGACGGCAGATTCCGGTGTCCATGTAGATCGTTTACGTTCTGTTATTGGAGGAGATCATGTTGGAGGTTGTTTTGGAATAGGTGATGTCGATGCAGCAGCACAAGTATCTGGAGATGAAACAACCAATATCCTACATCTTATTAAAACCGGTGGTATTGATGTATTGGATACTTTCCGCACCTATGTATACCATAGTGAGGTTAAAGGAAGTCCACAGGCTGGCTTACATGTTAGCGCACATACGGAATCATCCCAAGGAAGCAATGCATCTTTAGTTTATTATGGCAATGCCGGCGGCTTTGGCGGCAGCTTATTGGATGGCTCTATCAAGAATAGTACCGTGACCAATCTAGCAAAAGTTGAAGGCTTAAATAACACCGGCGGTTTTGTTGGCTATTGTGGCAAGAGCGGTGTCGTTGATGCTGATAAGCTAGATGTTTTAGAAGGTAGCTTTGGAGAACTACTTGGTGGCTCTTTAGGTGTACTGGATGTTTTTGGCTCTAATATCCATGATAGTAAGGTATCCGGTATTGCGGGTGGTTACCTTGTAAACAGTGGGCAAGGAACACAGCCAATTGCCGGTGGCTTTATCGGTTATGGTAATCTTGCCCGCATCGTGAATTGTATTGCCGGAGGTGAAACACAGGAACAAGGAGTCAATCAGGTAGCCAGTCAAGGTATTGCCGGTGGCTTTATTGGCAAAACCGATTTTGCTTATCTGGCCGATGTACAATTCAAGTCAGAACTTGTCAACGCCTTGTTAACGGTTGTTTTAAATCCATTAGTAAAAGCGTTATATATAGACGATTTAGAAAATCTGGGTTTACTTGATATCAATCTTGGCATTCTTAAGGTAAAAGCTTTAAAAGATGGCGATGTAGTCAATCTGAACCTGTTAGGTTTAAAAATTTCGGTTAGTTTGTCAAAAAAATCATCAGAAAATCCAGCTGAAACCGATTTTGCGATTATTACCTTAGGAGATTCTACAATAAAGTTACCATGTAATGAGAATGGATTAATAGATTCTGAGCAGAATGAACAAAACGTCCGCGTCACTTTAATCAAAGCAAATCGAACAAAAGTAGAAAACAGTAAAGTTAACGGTACAAAGTTTGGTTATGATGTATTTGGCGGTGGAGCGGATAATGACAAGGATGTGCAGAAAGAAGAAGGTAGCAGTGGTGGCTTTGTTGGTTTTAACAAAGAAGGACTCTTCTTCGATAACACGATGGAATTGTGTGATACTATCAAGGGTACTGCAAATTCGATTGGACCTTTTACAGGAAAGAGTAGTCTTGCTTCAAGCTATGACTTCAATACGATTGAAAAGGTAGAAGGTGAGAATAATCTCTATCACATTTATCGAAAAGTAAACAGTATATATAACGAAATAACAAAAGAAACGTCCATCTTAACTGATATAACAACAAAGGTTGATGATTGGAATGCATACAGCATTAAACATATCGTCAATGTAAAAGAATTTGAAACGCTGAAAGATGCGCAGCTTGTATCATCTACTTCACAGCAAGCAATTCCATTAAATGCTTATGTATCACCAGCAAAAGCAGTGCTGATGGATGATATATCATCCGGGACTAATGCTTCTGATACAACCAAACCAGAACCATCACAGGAACAAGATCCATGCGATGAATTCTTGAAACTCACAATCAATAAAGTTTGGAAAGATAGTGATAATCGCGATCAGCTGCGACCAGACAAGATCAACATTACACTGCAACGATCATGGATAGAAAATAAGGAAGAGAAAAGTGAAATTGTAACGGGATATGAGAGTTATGTCATCAATGGTGATACAACAAAAGCAACTTGGCAGCATGTACTTACAGATCTGCCAGCTTACAAGACAGCAGAGGATGGAAGTCTTTGTTATTACACCTATACCGTAAGTGAAACAGCAATACCAGACTATATTACCAAAATAGATAGTTCACAGGATCATACAACCTTTACGATTACCAATAGTCATTTTGCAATACTGCCAGATACCGGTGGCATGGGAATCTTTATGTTTATTCTGGTGGGAGGCTGTATATTGATCGTTATGCTTTATAGTGATGTGATAAGGCATCAGAAAAGAAGAAAGGAGCGGCTAGCTATGAAGAAACAGCAGCGACAAAGTAATTCACCACCTGCTTGATACAAAGCAGAAAAATATTCATAACAGAAAAGGAAAGAGGGAAAACAAATGAAAAGAATATTTGCAAGTTTTATGGCAGTGGCAGTTGCCTTTGTCATGGTGTTAGGGTTTGGTAAGCCAATCACGGCTGCGGATGGACAAGGAAGTTTAACAATCAACGGTACGAAAGATGGTAAAACGGTGGAATTGTATCAATTGTTTAGTGCTACAAAAAGTGGTGATAATGTCGCATATACATTGAATACGGATTTCGAAGAGTATTTCCTTACGTTACCTGGATTTACTGGTAAGGCAGATGATGCTTTGTCAACTGCTGCATATGATTATGTAAGTGGATTAAATGAGGATACAGCTAAAGTAGATTTTGCCAAAAATGTTCTAAATTGGTTAGTCACCACAGAAAAAGGAAAAACAATAAATCCGACAAAATCTGAGACAGCTAATGCAGATAGTTTAACGATAGCAGATATATCATACGGATATTATTTGGTTTATCCAAAGGGTGCAGCAGACACAGTAAATGGGACTAATGAATTAGTAAAGAGTCCAGCTATGTTAGTTAGTATTCATAAAACTGAAACAACAATTAATATGAAAAGTACATATCCGACAGTGGATAAGGTAATCGTAGATGGAAACACTAATATAGCAAAAGATGCAAATATCGGTGACACGGTAACTTTTAAATTGACATCCGTTGTTCCTGATATGACCGGTTATAGTAGTTATACTTTTAACTTTAAGGATACATTATCAGAGGGTTTAACATTTGGCGAGATTAGCAGTGTGAAAATAGGGGAAAAGATTTTAACGGAAGATAATACAGATACACCGAAAGAGGATACATATACTTTAACTAAAAATGGGCAAAGCATTACAATAACCTTTAATAACTTTATTTCTAACAAGGATTCAGTAGGAGTATCAATAGAGGTTACGTATACAGCTATTTTAAATGAAAAAGCAGTTTCCGGAATGAATCCGAATTCCAATAGCGCAACTGTAGAGTATAGCAATGACCCATCGAATCCAGCAACAGGAACTGAAGACTCTGAGCCTAGTGTAGTTGATGTACATACTTTTGATTTTACGATTTATAAGTATTATTTAACAGATACAAATGATGCTGAATCAAAAACACCTTTAGCTGGGGCACAATTTGAATTGTATAAAGCAGATGGTACTTCTAAAATTAATTTAATTGCCTTTACTGGAGGAAATTACCGACAGGCTACTTCAGAGGAGGCAAATAAAGAAGGTTTTACTTCAGCTGTTATAACCTCTGATGATGATGGTAAAGTAAAAATAAGTGGACTTGATGCTGGAACTTATAAGTTAAAAGAAATCAAAGCTCCTGATGGTTACAATAAACTTGTAGGAGATGTAACGATCAAGATTGCGCCAACTTATAATACTAGTACACAAAAATTAGAGAAAGTGGATGTTACATATACAATAGGAGATCAATCAAAAACAATAACAATAACAAATAAAGATGCTTCTCCAGAAATTCCAATTGAGAACAAATCAGGCAGTGTATTACCGGATACAGGTGGGAATGGTACGATTATGTTCACTATCGTTGGTGTTGGTATTTTAGCAGTGATGATTAGCTGTTCTGCCATTAGTAGAAAACGCAGAAGAGCATAAGTAAAAAGGAAGAACAGGACTTTATTTAAGAAAATCACCTGTTTTTTCCGCAATGGGCATGAGAAAGCTTGTGCCTATTGCGGAAGAAAGATAAGATTGAGGATGAGGTTATGAAAAGACGAATCTTTATGTGTTTGCGAATATGTGGCTATCTGATAGGGTTAGGTATCTTATTTTATCCGGCTATTAGCAATTATTTGAATCAGCGACATGCGACAACGATTGCTACAGATTATGAACAGGAAGTATCACATATTACGCAACAGCAAGAAGATGAAATGATGCAAAAGGCATTGGCATATAATCGAACATTAATTGGAAACAGTGAGATACTTGATCCCTTCAGTGAAGAAGCGAAACAGTTGAAGCATACTACTTATAATAAACTGCTAGATATAGATGGAAATGGCATGCTTGGTTATATTGAGATACCGAAGATTCATATTTTATCGCCAATTTATCACGGAATAAGCGAACGTGTATTACAATCTGGTATCGGACATTTACCAGAAACTTCTTTGCCGGTGGGCGGGGAAACAAGTCATACGGTATTATCTGGACATCGGGGATTGCCTAGCGCAAAACTTTTTACCGATCTGGATAAAATGGAAAAAGGGGACGTATTTTACATCAAAGTTTTGCATCATACCCTTGCTTATCAGGTGGATCAGATACTAACTGTGAAACCAACACAAACCCAGGCGTTATCCATAGTAGAAGGAAAAGATTATGTAACTTTATTGACGTGTACGCCTTATGCGATAAATACACATCGCCTATTAGTGAGAGGAACAAGGATTCCTTATGAGGAAGCTGTTAAAATAGCTGATGAAATGGAATTAAAGGCTGAATTGCCATTCTATATTAAAGCATTAGGTGTTGCATGTATTGTATTAATTGGGGTATATATAAGTGTAAAGTGGTATGTACGAAAGAAAGGAAACGCATATGAAGAAAGGAAATAAACGATATAAAATCAGTATTGGTATTTTCTTCTGCAGTCTGCTTTTTATAATGCCTTTTGGTATTGCATACGCAAAGGAATATGGAAATGTCATTATCAAAGCAATCATACAAAAGGATGGTGATGATAGGCACGCATTACAAAATGTATCGTTTGCGATATACAAAGTTGCCGATTGGAAAGATTCAGAATGGACTCAAAGTGGTGATTTTCTGCATGTATCACTGAATTTAGATGATATGGATTCTTTGCATCAAAAACAAAATGCTCAAATGTTAGCCGATTATGTACATGAGCATGGTTTAAAAGGTATACAGAGTACAACTAATAGTCAAGGTGAAGCGGTTTTTACTAAGCAAGAAGCGGGGATGTATTTATTAGTACAAGAAAAGCAGGCAACTCTACAAGACAGTATTTATAGCAGTGCCCCATCGTTGTTTAGTGTTCCATTGCAGATGGATGGGAAAGAACAATGGGAAGTTGTGATAGAACCAAAATTTGAAAACAAAACTTTACCAATACAAGACGATGATTCTTCTGCCTCTCATCAAAAAGACCCCTCTTTCGCAACGGGGAATGATGCATCATCTTCTGCAAATAAAGATGTGCAGACGAAAGATATTACCAGGAGAATAGAGATCTTGAGCCTCTTCTTAGGCAGTGGAGGGCTATTGCTGCTCTATGGAAAGTATAGAAAAGCAAGTCAAAATTTATGAAGAAATTGTAAATAATTGACGGTTGACAAAAAAGATGAATTGCGATAAAGTAGGAAAGACAAAAAAATCATATAGAGGCAGCGATGCGTCAGAGTAGGAGTAGGAGCCGGCAGGCAGTGAAAACTTTGAAAGGTAATCATCGCCGAAGGTGATTTTCCGGCGGGGAAGTTATCTGGGGTTATCTGGAAATACCGATAACACTCCTTCATGTAAGATGAAGAGGAGCTATTGACACTCGAACTATGGAGTCGTGCAATAGCGCGACTTTTTTGTGTATTAAGAAAAGAGGTAAAAAAATGAAACTTAAGAAATTAGCAACAGCCGCATTGGCAATGACATTTGTGCTTTCCGGATGTGGAGGAAGCGAAGATGATGGAAAAAATGTATCTAGCGTAACTGGTAAAGAAAAGTTTGTAGTTGGTATGGAATGTAACTATGCGCCATTTAATTGGCAGAGCAATGAGCAGACAGATACCAGTGTAGCAATCGGTGGAGCCGGTTATTGTGATGGCTATGATGTACGTGTGGCACGTTATGTGGCAGAACAGTTGGATCGTGAAATCGAAGTTAAAAAAGTTAGCTGGGAAGGATTACAGCCAGCATTGAATTCAGGTGAGATTGATGCGGTGATTGCTGGGATGACAGCCGATGATAAACGCCGCGCAGGTATGGATTTTACTACGCCATATTATGAAAGTGAAATGGTTATGATCGTTCGTAAGAGTGATAAAAAGGTTGCAAAATACAATGATATTCAACAATTTAAGGGCAAAACCGTTATTGGTCAGAAGAGTACGAATTATGATACGGTCATTGATCAAATCAAAGGGGTAAAGCATGCAACACCAAAAGCGACTTATCCTGAAATGATCGTGGCTTTACAGAAAAAAGAAGTGGATGGTATTACAGCGGAACTTCCTGTAGCTGAAGGGGCAGTTGCGGCTAATAAGGATCTTACCATTGTACATTTCAAAAAAGGGAAGGGCTTTGACATTGATACAAGTGTTTCTATTGCTATGAAGAAAGGGACTAGTGATTCCCAGCTCTTTAAAGACGTTCAAAAAGCAGTTGATAATCTTTCTAAGAAAACGCGAGATGAATGGATGAAAGAAGCACGAAAAGCTCAGCCTAAGGCAGAATAAGGAGGAGTTTCTTACATGGTAATTGCTGCTGTTCCTGAAGGAATGCTGCCAAAAGCCTGGTGGATATTCCAAAACAATATACCATTATTATGGTATGGTATTAAGATTACGTTAATGTTGGCAGTATTGGGCACTTTCTTCGGTTTATTGATTGGTCTAGTGCTTGGTGGTGTCAGAGCCGTAAAAATAGAGCCGCGTGATCGTATGCCAATACGTATAGTAAAACGTATCTTGCATAGCATTGTGGCAGTATATGTATGGTTTTTTAGGGGTACGCCAATGATGGTACAGGCAATGTTTCTGTATTATGCATTGCGCCCTTATCTGGGATGGAGTGCTAATGTTGCTGGAGTCGTCATCATATCTGTAAACACGGGTGCTTACATGTCCGAAATCATACGAGCAGGGATTCAATCTATCGATAAGGGGCAAATTGAGGCTGCTCGAAGTCTTGGTATGACAAATACACAGACCATGACAGCCATCGTTTTACCACAAGCCATTCGCAACTCCTTCCCTTCTTTAGGCAATGAATTAATTGTTAATATCAAAGATAGTTCTATGCTGAATGTCATTGGCGTAATGGAATTGTTTTTCCAATCTAGTTCTGTAGCGGGAAGTATGATGCTGTTTACGGAAACCTTTCTATCTACCTGTGTTATTTATTTGCTATTGACGAGTGCTGCTACGCTATTGTTGACATGGATTGAAAAACGTCTGCATATGCCTAAGACTTCCTTTCCGACTAGTCAAAGCGTACCTAAGGCAGGTGATTTGGCATGAGTGATACTTTGTTAGAAATTCGTCATTTAAAAAAACATTTTGGTTCTTTGGAAGTGTTAAAGGATATTGATTTTCACTGTGATAGCAATGAGGTTATTACTATTATTGGTTCTAGCGGAAGTGGAAAATCAACGTTATTACGCTGTATCAATTTATTAGAAACACCGGATGCCGGTGAAATACTTTATCATGGTAAGGATATCTTAAAGGGTGAGTTGAATTTGAATGTTCATCGATCACATGTTGGTATGGTGTTTCAGTCATTTAATTTATTCAATAATAAAACGGTATTAGAAAACTGTATGCTAGGCCAGCTCAAGGTCTTGAAACGCAGTAAAGAAGAGGCGAAGGCAAAAGCGTTGGATAATCTGCGTAAGGTTGGTATGGAGATGTTTGCCAATGCCAGCAGTATGCAGCTATCTGGCGGTCAGAAGCAGCGTGTGGCAATTGCTCGCGCTTTGTGTATGGATCCTGAAATCCTATTGTTTGATGAGCCAACCAGTGCATTAGATCCGGAAATGGTAGGTGATGTTCTGTATGTCATGAAACAATTGGCTAAAGATGGTTTAACCATGATCGTCGTAACACACGAAATGGCATTTGCTCATGATATCAGTTCACGTGTCGTATTTATGGATCAAGGTGTTATTTGTGAGCAGGGAACACCGAGTGAGCTTTTTGAGCATCCACAAAATGAACGTACGAAAGCATTTTTAAAACGCTATCGATTACAAAAGCAATAAACAAAAAAAGATAATCCAAAGGGAGCACTTAGTTCCTTTTGTCATCATGAATCTGTAGGGAAAAAGCACAACCGTGTAATCTCCCTACTTTTTCTATGACAACTTCAGTTTCGAGATGTTTGTAAATAATACGCGATGTTCCATTGCATTTTCACCTTGTATTCGTTACTATTAAATAGATGATACATGGAGAAAATACGAGGTTAGGAATATGCACAACAAGGAACTTTATTTAGAGATGATGTGCAGTTTTTTTAGGAAGGCTGTGAATAGGAGTGAATATACAAGCTTGACGATGCAATACTAGGGTTGTTTTCATGAAGACACATATCATCATGCGTGGATACTCGCTTTTTTATGCAGTGTATTTGTACCAACAGCGCTTCTTTCTTCATTTGTTTGTAATTGGAAGAAGCGGATAAATTCAAGATGTGGGCATTGATGTTTTAAGTGCGATGTTCGGTTTGCAAATGCGCAAAAGGTATTTAGCTAAGAAACAGCATAAATAGCAGATAGGGAGATGAGTAAGGATGGATGTGCATACGATAGCACCAATTTTATTTCAAACAGTAAAAGCAGCCGGTGTTGTGGCAAGAAATTTACAGGCCAATATTCAAAACGAAGGGAAAACCATTGAACGTGAAGAACGAGAAAGTGATGCACATTTTGCAATGAGAGAAGCGAAAACTAAGGTGGATGAGTTAGTACAGGAGATGCTGTTACAAAGTGTGTATCCTTATCTTGGTCATATGGTAACTTTAGATGTGGAAGAGGATACACCCTCGTTGCGCTTATATCCAAAGCAGGATCATGCATATACCCTCATTATTGATCCAATTGATGGTACGCTGCCCTACATTCAGCAGGCGGATACCTATTCGATATGTGTGACTTTGCTGCAAGAACATGAGCCACTTATTGTAATTGTTTATTTTCCAGCACGTGATGTTTGCTATTCTTATGTTGAGGATGCTGGAACAATGTATTATGAACAGGCATCCTTAAAAACTTATGAACAGGGTGAAAAATTGACCTTTCCTTCGCAACCGCCAATGCCCAAATTACTGTTTAAGAATGCGCGGGTTCCTCAAGCGTTGGTAGAAAAAATGCAAGATGCGGGATATGAAGTGATCGATGATCAAGTGCATGGATGGAACTGTCCTGCTGCAATACTGGCTTGTATGCGTTATGAAGCTATGGCGTATTGTTGCGCAAAGCGCAATTTGCGAGATGTCATGCTAGCGATGATCATGGCTAAGATGCAGCATGGATATGCTTATGATTTTAAAGGAAATCCCATCCTTTGGAATACACATGGTCGACAAGCGGAAATCGTTGTCAGCGGCTACGATTTAACGGAATTCTTCAAGATATTAGAGAGAAATTAAATTTAAAATATACAAAATGGAGAAAATTTACGCTTTTCTCTTTTTTTTATCGTATGACAGTATGGTAGGAGGTATGGCATGGAAAAGATACATATACAAAAACAAATTACACAGCAAATTAAGAAAGAAATGCTGTTTTTGCAACGATATGCAGAAGAATTGCGGCTGCATAGTGTCTTATATGAGGAAGATGGCAGGCATCTGCAAATTGAAGATGAGCTTGTGGATTATTTGCATTATACAAGAAGTGTCTTAGATTTACGAAATGACTGTAAACAGAGGAAAGAGCCAGTCTTAAAAGCAATGGAGCAACGAAATTTGCGACATCTGCAGAAACAAAGTCGTGATCATCATGCATATCAATTGCTTCAAACGATTTTACAATTACCCAAGCAAGAGAAAGATCTATTGTTAGATATGTATGTCCGCGGCTTAGATCGCAGAATCATCATGCTGCATCAAGGAGATATCGTAGAAAGCACATTATATCGTCGCTTGCAACGAGCGTATCAGCATGTATATGAACTTTTGCGCTATATGTAAGATAGTTATTTTTTCAAAGGTGACACTATGCAACTCTTAGGATTTCTTAAGGCTTTCTTACAAAGTTGTTAGCAGTCAATCTATTCCATATATGGAAAATATGATATAATACTTCTGTCAAAGCAGAAAAAGGTTAACTTTTTTTGTTTCTTGCGATAACAGGAGGGAATCAGATTGGATAAACGAATTGTCATTAATATGCTTTCCAATGCCGATAAAGTGGAAGGCCAGGGAGTAGGAAGTGCTTATCTGGAACAGGTGAAACTAGTCAGCGAAGGCGCAAGTGATCTGTTCGATGTTCGCATCAACAGTGTGAAAAAAGCAGATATCGTTCATTCTCATACGATAGAACCGCAGAATTATCTGCGTATGAAAAATAATAAAAATGCTAATGTATGTTATGTACATTTTTTACCTGATACCTTAGATGGCAGTATTCAATTGCCTAAGGCATTATTTCATGTATTCAAAAAATATGTTATAAGCTTCTATAAGACAGCCGATTATCTGATTGTTGTAAATCCGACGTTTATGAAAGAATTGGAAACTTATGATATACCTAAAGAAAAGATGGTATATATTCCCAATTATGTGTCCAAGGAAGACTTTTATGAAAAAAGTGAAGAAGAACGTTTCGCTATACGTAAGAAATATGGCATTACGGAAGATGCTTTTGTCGTTATTGGCGTTGGTCAGGTACAGACTCGTAAAGGGGTGCTGGACTTTATTGAGGTTGCTAAAAAATTACCGCATATTCAATTCGTTTGGTGTGGTGGGTTCTCTTTTGGAAAGATTACCGATGGCTATGAAGAACTGAAAAAAGTCGTTGAAAATCCACCTGCAAATGTGAAATTTTTAGGCATCATTCCACGCAGTGAAATGAATGATATTTATAACATGAGCAATCTGTTATTCATGCCATCTTATAATGAATTGTTTCCTATGTCCATCTTGGAAGCAGTGAATTTAAAACGCCCATTAGTCTTACGTAATTTGGAATTATATGAGGATATTTTATTTCATAAATATCAATGTGGGGAATCCAATGAAGACTTTGTGATGTTGATTGACCGATTACAAAAGGATACGGCGTTTTATCAACAAAGCAGTGAGGATTCCGCTTATATCAGTCAGTATTATTCAAAAGAAAATGTCTTGCAGATCTGGAAGGACTTTTATACAAGGGTTTATCAAGAGCAAGAAAGTGGGGAACTGCTGAGAAGACGCAAAGAAGAAAAGAAAGCGAAAAAATAAGCAGTAATAACTGTCTGTTTTGCGCTTAAGGCATATCTTATATCTTTGTTGTTCATTATTTAAAAGATAGCGATATGCTGTTGATCGCATTTGTTGAGCGGTCTTAAAAGCGAGGGATTAAGATGAAAAATTCTGTAAAGAGTTATGTCCTGAATTTCCTGCTGATCATTGGGTTGACCGTTGTTGCCTTATGGTTTGCATTAAAGGATCATTATCAGGAGGTCATGACGCTGATCGGCGGTATGCACTGGTACTGGCTTGTGATCATTTTGCTGTGGGGAATTGCCTATGCCTGTGTGGTAGGCTGGATCTTAGCAGTATTTGCTAAAAGAAGTAAAAAAGATTATACCGTTTTACAAGGTATCGCAAATGGTTTTGTAGGTATCTTTTTCAGTGGTATCACACCTAGTGCAACCGGCGGACAATTTGCGCAAGCGTATATATTTAAGAAACAGGGGATTAAATTCAGTGATGGTGCCAGTATCTTATGGGCTGATTTTATTGTCTATCAAACAACGATGATGCTGTATGTTACCATTTTGTTTCTGGCACGTTTTTCTCATTTTATGGCAATCATCGGTCCATTGTTTTTTGGTATCTTATTGGGTTATCTTGTGAATGTATGTGTGATTGGTGTCTTGTGGACAATGGCGTTGTTTCCTCGATTATATGTGCGATTGTCACAAGGCTGTGTAAAGATTTTGGCAAAATTGCATATTGTAAAAAATAAAGAGAAGACATTAAGCAGCTGGACGGCACAGATGGAATCTTTCACTACAGAAATCAAAAAGATGCAGCATGAGAAAAAGATGATCTTACAGGCGGTTGTATTGAATATAGTACGAATGACGATACAATTTACATTGCCTTACTTTATCATGAAAGCAATGGGGGTTTCTGTAGGGGCAGATCGTTTTATTGATTGTCTAGCACTTTCCAGTTTTGTCTTAATGGCCAATGCCTTTATCCCCATACCCGGGGCGAGTGGAGGAACAGAATTGGTCTTTACGGCTTTATTTCAATCCGTAGTAAAACATGCAGCATTAGCAAGCGGCGTTATGATCCTATGGCGTTTTTCAACCTACCATGTTGTCATGCTGGTGGGGGCTGTCGTCTTCTTGTTCTTAAAACGGAAATATGATAGTGAAAAATGGATGAAAGAGGAAAAGGAGGCGGATGTATGCGAATAGGTTTATTCACCGATACATATACACCAGATATTAATGGAGTTGTATCCAGCATCGTTACTTTACAAAAAGAACTAGAAAAAAACGGTCATGATGTTTTTGTTATTACCAATCATAAAGCAGCTCGCATGAAAAAAGAAGGCAATGTACTGCGCCTGCCTGGATTAGAATTAAAATGGCTGTATGGGTATAAGTTGTCTACTCCATATCATTTTGCAGCACGTGATGAAGTGCGTAAAATGAATTTAGATGTAATACATGTGCATACGGAATTCGGTGTAGGCATGTTTGCTCGCATCGTGGCAAAATATTTGAATATTCCAGTCGTAACGACATATCACACCATGTATGAGGATTATACGCATTATATCAATCGTTTTGATATCGATGAAGTAGATAAGGTATCAAAAAAAGTGATATCAACCTTTTCAAGAGCGATATCAGATAGTGCACAGGCAGTTATATCACCAAGTGAGAAAACAAAAGAGACATTGCAGAAATATGGTGTTAAGACACCGATTTATGTGATTCCTACCGGCTTGAATTTTGAGAACTTTAATCGTGAATCCATTAACATGGAGAAGGTGAAGGAAATTCGGCATCAATATGGAATTGCCGATGATGATCATGTGATTACATTTGTTGGTCGCATTGCACCAGAAAAAAGTGTGGATATTCCGATTGAAGGATTCCGTTATATAGATGATCCTAAAATTAAGCTGCTGATTGTTGGCGGTGGTCCACAGCTGGATGAATTGCAAGCGATGGTAAAAAAATACCATTTAGAAAACCATGTGATTTTCACTGATAAAAAGCCAAGAGAAGAAGTACCATATTATTATGCGTGTGCAGATTGCTTTGTGTCTGCATCCTTAACGGAAACACAAGGCATGACATATATCGAAGCGCTAGCTTGTGAATTACCGGTTTTTGCTCGATGGGATGATGTTTTAAAAGATCTTGTTGTCGAAAACGACAGTGGCTTTTTATTTGATACACCGCAGGAATTTGCTCGCAAGCTAATAGCATTCTTTGCTTTACCACAAGATGAACGTGATGCTTTCCGCAAGCGTGCAAAAGCAAAAATTGTAAAATACGATTCTAAGGTTTTTTATTCTAAGGTCATGTCAGTTTATTATCAGGCGATTGATGATTTTGAGGATGCATATGAAGTCGTAAAAATTAAGACATTAGATGATTATGTTCGCATTTATGTGGAAAACGATAAAGAAGATCAGCCAATTAAAATATTGATACGACTGGATGATTATTTCACCTATAAGATTCGTCTGCATACAATGTTGGATCGTTATACCGTAGCGGATTTCCAACATAAGGAAATTCGTTTAGAAGCTTATCGTGCTGCTATTCGCAAATTACGTATAAAGGATTATACACGCAAAGAAATGATGTTGTATTTTAATCGTCTGCCAGGCTTAGGGAAAGAAGATGTTGAAATATTGCTGAATGAATTAGAAGAAAAAGGCTATATCAATGATCAGCGTTATGTATTGGATCGCTTGGATAGCATGCAGTTTTCATTGACCGGGAAAGGGAAGATTCGACGTACCTTGTTAAATAAGGGAATTGATCCTGAGATCATTGATCAGGCGTTAAACAATTTTGATGATGTACAAGAAGCAGATAAGGCTCGTAAAATGGCTGAAAAATTAATGAATAGTGTGAAAGATAAGTCGGCTGCTATGAAAAAGCAAACGATCATTCAAAAGTTGATTCGTCAGGGCTTTGATGGTGATTTGGCAAGATCGAGCGCAGAAGAACTTGATTTTTCCGGTGTCGATGACAGCGAAGCATTAACGAAGACCATTCAAAAAGCGTTGCGTAATTATGCAAGGCGCTATCAGGGTGTTCAGTTGCGCAATAAGGTCATTGCATATTGTCTACAAAAGGGCTTTCGGCATGAAGATGTAATAGCAAAAATAGAAGAAATGGAGTGGCAAGATGAATAAAACATTAGCAGAGCTTGAAGATGGTTTTCGTGGGGAAATCACGGTATTGCTACTTCAGGTAAATAAAGGCGTCACAGCGAAGGGAGCACCCTATCTGTCCTTTCAATTACAAGATAAGACAGGCAGCATGGATGCGAAATATTGGAATGTTCCAGAGAACTTGTTATATGCTTATAAACCGGGAATGTTGGTTAAAGTGAGTGGTGATGTCTTATGTCATCAAAAACAGCTTCAGTTTCGTGTAAATCACATGGAAGAAGTAAATGATGAAGAATATGATATTTGGAACTTTGTGAAGAGTGGACCAATTGCGAAAGATGAATTACAAAAAGAAATTACGGCTTATGTAGCATCTATTCGAAATGAAGCCATTCATGCAATCACACAAGCGTTTATCACGGATTATGAAAAAGATTTTTATACATATCCGGCAGCTATGAAAAATCATCATGATTTTGTGAGTGGCTTGGCAACCCATGTGTTAGGCATGCTGCATATGGCGGATGCTTTATGCAAGCAATACACATTGTTGAATCGTGATCTGTTGATTGCCGGAGTGATCTTACATGATATCGGAAAACTGATTGAATTAAGCGGAGCGGTTGTGACGGATTATACCAAAGAAGGCAAATTGTTGGGACATATCAGTATTATGCAAAGCAAAGTGGAAGAAAAAGCAAAACAGCTTGGTTATACAGGGGAAGAGGTGCTGTTGCTGCGACATATGATCCTTGCTCATCATGGACAATACGCTTATGGATCTCCGGTGTTACCAATGATTCCAGAAGCGGAAATGCTGTACTTGCTGGATAATATGGATGCACGTATGCAGTCAATGGAAAAGGCATTGGCACCAATAGAGCCAGGAGGCTTTACTCCGCGCATCTTTGCGATGGAAAATCGCTTTCTTTATAAAAGTACATTAGGGAATAACTCAAAAAAATGAGTATTCCCTTTTTTTACTTAAATAAATGCATATATAAGTATTTCAGTAAAATATGAAAAAACAGTTTTCCCTATCTATTTCTTTGTTAATTTGGTATAATTATGCATGAAAGAGGTTGTATACCGCAGCAGAAAGGAAAGCATATGAAAATCTTGACATTGAGTATCATGATTGCCAATGAACTCAAAAACATGATAGAACAAGAGAATCTGAAAGAGGGAGATAAACTGCCTAGTGAACGAGATCTTTGTGAGAAATTAAATGTTCAGCGATTAACCCTTCGCAGTGGATTGCGGATTCTTTTACAAGAAGGAATCATAGTTTCAAAACAACGCAGCGGGTATTATGTCAACAAACTACGAGTAGAAAAGAATGTCTTCCATTTAGAATCGACCAGTGAAGCAATTTTTCAACAAGGTCTGAAAATGAAAATGAAATTATTACACTTGTCAAAAATGGAATTGAATAAATATTTATCTGCGCATATGCGTTTGCCTTTAGGAACTAAAGTATATGAACTTCAGCGTTTACGTTATGTAGATGATGAGCCGATTTCTTTGGAGACAACGTACATTCCTATTGAGATCGTACCTGATCTTGAACATTACGATTTACAAGAACAAGCATTGTATGTAATATTGGAAACTGCTTATGATATTCATATTGATCATAGTGAACAGGAAATTCTTGTCAGTACTGCTGATGATTTTGCGGCAATGTCGTTGCAGGTAGCAAAAGGTGAACAACTAGTGTTGCAACAGGGCTTGGTGTACGATACTAAAAATCGTCAGATTGAGTATACAGAAAGTCTGATGAAGATGGAACGCTTTGTTTATGTTAATTAGGAGGATGTGATGTATGGACTATCGGATGCCGCTTTATATGCAGTTGAAGGAAATCATCATGAAACGCATTGAGGATGGGGAATATCTTCCCGGGGAAAAGATTCCCAGTGAAAGAGAGATGGCAGATACTTATGGTGTAAACCGAATGACGGTAAAAAACGCTATTAATTCTTTGGTGGAAGCTAATATATTATATCGAATTCATGGTAAGGGAACATTTGTCGCGCAAAAGAAAACACAAAAGGTAACTTTTTATGATAATTTATCTGAATCCAGTCGAGGATTAGGTGCTGTTATTAAAGACAGTGGAATACCTTTGATGAATCAAATTTTGGAAAAGGGTGTCATATCTTCACGTGGCTATTTAGCCAATAAACTGCATATTTTAAAGAATGAAGATGTTTATGTATTGCATCGTTTACGTAATATCGGAACAGAATCCTTTGCTTTAGAGTACTGTTATGTTCCTTATCATTTGTTTAAAGATATTGATACTTATAATTTTGAGCATGTGTCTTTATACGATTACATGGAGAGCAAAGGTCATCGACCGGTAGTATTTTCTCAGCGGCTGACGATTTTAAAAGCAGTGCAACCGGAAGCCCGATTGATGAAGATAGCGGAAGGTCATCCATTGTATTATTTTGAATACATTGGCAAAGATGCAAAAGGGAATGTAGTAGAATACACTGAAAGCTATGTCCGTTGTGATAAGGCAAAATTTACTTTTCGCGCAAAACGATAAGTCGGCAAAAAGCTGACTTTTTTCATTTCTGAAGATTATTCAACATACAAAAGCGAGAAGCTAAATTCAATGAGTATTGCCATGAAAATGAGGTCCTTTATAATCAACATGGACGCTGTATAATAGAAACCTAGAATGTCTTTTTTCTTATGCCCAATTTAACAGGGTTCATTTGACATAGCTAGGACTTTTTTTATGTTGAAAAATAGCATAAAAATCTAGTTATCCGCATAAAAACTGGACTTATCACACTTTATCAAGGTCAAAACCACTCAATTTACTACTAATTTACTACTTATGAATGAGCTTTGATACGACGATTTATCCTTGAAAAGTGAAGATATAAAGATACTTCCAATAAAATTTGAATATTTAATAGGTAGACACTTCAAAAAATGAGGTGTCTATTTTTTTACCCGATTTTGAAAGGAAGTGAACTTATGAAAACAAAAAATCAAGAATCAAAAGGTCGTTCCCCACTCTTTAAGACCATCAAACATTCATTCAGCCAATAAAAAAGAAAGGATAGGTAAAAATATGGAACTTAAATTTGTGATTCCCAACATGGAAAAAACATTCGGCAATTTAGAATTTGCTGGCGAGGATAAAGTCGTTCAGCGAAGAATCAACGGACGGCTAACTGTCTTATCAAGAAGCTATAATCTCTATTCTGATGTTCAAAGAGCAGATGATATTGTGGTGGTGCTTCCTGCTGAAGCTGGCGAAAAACATTTCGGCTTTGAGGAACGTGTGAAGTTAGTCAATCCACGTATTACCGCAGAGGGCTACAAAATCGGCACTCGTGGTTTTACAAATTACCTTTTACATGCTGACGACATGATAAAAGAATAAAGAAAGAGAGGAAAAATGATGAGATTAGCAAATGGCATTGTATTAGATAAAGACACGACTTTTGGAGAATTGAAATTCTCTGCTCTACGTCGTGAAGTGAGAATCCAAAATGAAGACGGGTCGGTTTCAGATGAAATCAAGGAACGTACCTATGACTTAAAATCCAAAGGACAAGGACGCATGATTCAAGTAAGTATTCCTGCCAGCGTGCCTTTGAAAGAGTTTGATTATAACGCACGGGTGGAACTTATCAATCCCATTGCGGACACCGTTGCTACTGCCACCTATCAAGGAGCAGATGTTGACTGGTATATCAAGGCAGACGATATTGTGCTGACAAAGGATTCTAGTTCATTCAAAGCTCAACCACAAGCAAAGAAAGAACCGACACAAGACAAATAGTCGCTAGGTAGAAAGGAGACTTTTTCGCATGAAACAGCGTGGTAAAAGGATTCGCCCATCTGGTAAAGATTTAGTCTTTCATTTTACGATAGCGTCACTCCTGCCTGTTTTCCTGCTGGTTGTCGGACTGTTTCATGTGAAGACAATCCAGCAGATCAACTGGCAGGATTTTAACCTATCACAAGCAGATAAGATTGACATTCCCTATTTAATTATCAGTTTCAGTGTCGCAATTCTTATCTGCTTGCTGGTAGCGTTTGTATTCAAACGGGTTCGCTATGATACGGTTAAACAACTTTACCACCGTCAAAAACTGGCAAAGATGATACTTGAAAACAAGTGGTATGAATCTGAACAGGTCAAAACAGAGGGTTTCTTTAAAGATAGTGCTGGTCGTACAAAGGAAAAGATAACCTACTTCCCTAAAATGTATTATCGACTTAAAAATGGCTTGATACAGATACGGGTGGAAATCACGCTGGGAAAATATCAAGACCAACTCTTACACTTGGAAAAGAAATTAGAGAGTGGCTTGTACTGTGAGCTGACGGATAAAGAGTTAAAGGATTCCTATGTGGAATATACTTTGCTCTATGACACCATAGCCAGTCGTATTTCTATTGATGAAGTAGAAGCTAAAGATGGTAAACTTCGCTTAATGAAAAACGTATGGTGGGAATATGATAAGCTCCCTCATATGTTGATTGCTGGTGGTACAGGTGGCGGTAAAACTTACTTTATACTGACACTGATTGAAGCCTTGCTTCATACAGATTCAAAACTGTATATTCTTGACCCGAAAAATGCTGATCTTGCGGACTTAGGTTCTGTGATGGCAAATGTCTACTATAGAAAAGAAGACTTGCTTTCTTGCATTGAAACATTCTATGAAGAAATGATGAAACGTAGTGAGGAAATGAAGCAGATGAAGAACTATAAGACTGGCAAAAATTATGCTTACTTAGGTCTCCCGGCACACTTCTTAATCTTTGATGAATACGTCGCTTTCATGGAAATGCTGGGAACAAAAGAAAACACCGCAGTTATGAATAAGCTGAAACAGATTGTCATGTTAGGTCGTCAAGCTGGCTTCTTTCTAATACTGGCTTGTCAACGTCCAGACGCAAAATATTTAGGCGACGGAATCCGTGATCAGTTTAATTTCAGAGTGGCTTTAGGTCGTATGTCTGAAATGGGCTATGGCATGATGTTTGGCAGTGACGTACAAAAGGATTTCTTCTTAAAGCGAATCAAAGGTCGTGGCTATGTTGATGTAGGAACAAGTGTCATATCAGAGTTTTATACTCCCCTTGTACCAAAAGGATATGATTTCTTGGAGGAAATTAAAAAGTTATCCAACAGCAGACAGTCCACGCAGGCGACGTGCGAAGCGGAAGTCGCAGGTGTGGACTGATCTTGCTGGCTGGTGTGGCAATAGCCACGCCAGCACTTACCCCCCCGTATCTAACAGGGGGGTACAAATCGACAGGAAACAGTCAAAAAAACATTAGAAAATCCTTTGGTTACAAGGGATTTACAAAATTTCAGCGTATGTCAAATGGGCTTTAAAAGTTGACATACGCCTTTTTGATTGGAGGGATTTTTACTGAATGAACAAACTTGGTTACAGCATTTAAAAGAAAAACGCTTGGCTTATGGACTATCTCAAAACCGTTTAGCTGTTGCGACTGGTATTACAAGGCAGTATCTAAGCGATATTGAAACAGGAAAAGTCAAGCCATCAGAGGATTTACAGCAGTCCCTTTGGGAAGCTCTGGAACGCTTCAATCCCGACGCTCCCCTTGAAATGCTGTTTGATTATGTAAGAATTCGCTTTCCGACAACAGACGTACAGCAGGTGGTCGAAAACATCTTACAACTGAAACTGTCCTATTTTCTTCATGAGGACTATGGTTTCTATTCTTATTCAGAGCATTATGCTTTAGGCGACATATTCGTCCTTTGCTCCCATGAACTGGACAAAGGAGTTCTGGTGGAATTGAAAGGTCGTGGGTGCAGACAATTTGAAAGCTATCTTCTGGCACAACAAAGAAGCTGGTATGAGTTCTTTATGGACGTTTTGGTGGCTGGCGGTGTGATGAAACGCCTTGACCTTGCCATTAACGATAAGACAGGGATTTTAAATATCCCTGTACTCACTGAAAAGTGCCAACAGGAAGAATGTATCTCCGTCTTCCGCAGTTTTAAAAGCTATCGCAGTGGCGAACTGGTACGCAAAGAGGAAAAGGAATGTATGGGAAACACCCTCTATATCGGTTCATTACAAAGTGAAGTTTATTTCTGTATCTATGAAAAGGACTACGAGCAGTACAAGAAAAATGATATTCCCATTGAAGACGCAGAAGTAAAAAACCGTTTTGAGATTCGATTGAAAAATGAGCGTGCCTATTATGCAGTCCGTGATTTACTCGTCTATGACAATCCAGAGCATACCGCCTTTAAAATTATCAATCGGTATATCCGTTTTGTAGATAAAGACGATTCCAAACCTCGTTCTGATTGGAAACTGAATGAAGAATGGGCTTGGTTTATTGGGAACAATCGTGAACGATTAAAACTAACCACAAAACCAGAGCCTTACTCCTTCCAAAGGACGCTGAACTGGCTATCTCATCAAGTTGCCCCGACCTTAAAGGTTGCGATTAAACTTGATGAAATCAACCAGACGCAGGTTGTAAAAGACATTCTCGACCATGCGAAACTGACAGACCGACACAAGCAGATTTTGAAGCAACAGTCAGTAAAAGAACAGGACGTGATAACAACAAAAAAATAACTCAAATACAAATTCATTGAATATAGAGAGGAGAACATTTTTATGAATTTTGGACAAAACCTTTGTGCGACTCGTTCCTTAGTGAAAAGCTAAGGCACTAATAAAAGAACGAAAAAGTTTGATTATTAGGAGAACTGATAATCTGACAGGTGGAATGATGAAGTAACGCTCTGAAACGCCTGCCCTGAGCCTCCGACAAGCATTGAATGAGGAAACTCAGAATGTTTGAAGCTCGGTAAAGACGGCTGAAAGATACCGTAATAGTTGATGAACATATATCTTCTATCGAAAACTATCCAGAGGTGGGTAGCGTATCCAACAGGTCGGGGGTCTATAAAATATCTATGGTTAGAATGTTCCACAAGGGACTGACGAAACAGCGAATGTACGGGTCTAAATTTGTACTTTGTAGAAATGCAAAGGTACGAGAAATCGTAGCTGGTGTGGCAAAGTAAGAATATAGGTTATGAAATGCCATATACCGTTACAGGCGGTATCAAGCCAGCAGGCTTATAGCTAGTGACCTAAGGATATATATGTATAGATAAGATTATCGGAACGAGGAAAGGTATTGGGTTCTCATCAAGAGAATAAGCTGACGAAGAACAATAAGCAGTTGAACCAATGCTGAAAAGCAGAGGGCGAACCTAAGAAATTCTTGTAATGGGAATGGAGGAATACCCTCAAGTCGTGTATATATTAGAAAAGTATTATGTTGCTTTAATAAGGATTACGAGTAAGATAAAAAAGCTCACTCAATTTCAAGCAAAGGAGTGAAGCCTTATGCCTAAAAATAAAAATGAAACATTGTGTGTAGAAGATTTAAGACACGCTGAATATTACGAAATGCAAAACACCTTTGATGATTTATATGCCAAAAGTAAGAATGGAGATATTTTCACTCATCTTATGGATATTATCCTATCGAGAGAAAATATATTACTGGCATATCGAAATATCAAAGCAAATGCAGGCAGTAAGACAGCAGGAACAGACGGTACAATAATTAAAGATATTGGCAAATTGCCAGCAGAAACAGTTGTCAAAAAGGTAAGATATATTGTCGCAGGCACTCCGCACGGGTATCGACCTAAGCCAGTAAGGCGAAAAGAAATACCAAAACCAAATGGGAAAACCAGACCTCTAGGCATTCCTTGTATGTGGGACAGGCTTATACAACAATGTATCAAACAAGTATTAGAACCAATCTGCGAAGCTAAATTTAGTGAAAACAGCTACGGTTTCAGACCTAATAGGTCGGTTGAAAATGCAATAAAAGCAACCTATAACCGCCTACAAATCAGCCAGCTACATTATGTGATTGAATTTGATATTAAGGGTTTCTTTGACAACGTGAACCATTCCAAACTGATAAAACAGATATGGGCTATGGGAATACGGGACAAGCACTTGATATTCATTTTAAAAAGGATATTAAAAGCTCCAATTAAAATGCCTGACGGCACAATAACATATCCAGAGAAAGGAACTCCACAGGGGGGAATTATATCCCCACTACTAGCCAACATTGTTCTTAATGAGTTAGACCATTGGGTAGAAAGTCAATGGCATGAAAATCCTGTTACAAAAAACTATGTGGTTCATATCAATAAAAGCGGTAGCCCATGTAAAAGCAACGCTTACAAAGAAATGAAGAAAACAAAGTTAAAGGAAATGTATATGGTTCGTTATGCAGATGATTTTAGAGTTTTCTGTCGCTACAAAGAAAGTGCTGAAAAAACCAAAATAGCAATTACTCAATGGATCGAGCAACGACTAAAATTGGAAGTATCACAAGAAAAAACAAGAATTGTAAATGTTAGAAAAAGATACTCCGACTTTCTTGGTTTCAAGATTAAAATGATACCGAGAAGAAAGAAGTTAGTTGTTAAATCACATATAAGTGATAAACAATTCAAGACCCAAAAAGACAAGCTGGTATCACAGGCAAAGAAAATTGCTTCTCCCTCAAAGGGAAAAACAGAATTAGAGGAAATAAGACTTTATAATTCAATGGTATTAGGTATGCAAAATTATTATCAGATTGCAACAAATGTAAATCTGGATTGTATGAAACTTAATAGAGCTGTAATGGCTATCTTCACTAACAGATTAGGTGCAAGCAAAAAGGGCAGATTGAGAAAAACAGGCAGACAACTTACAACAAAAGAAGCAACAAGATATGGTAAATCTAAAATGCTTCGATATGTTGCTGGCGAGGGCGAACCTATATTCCCTGTTGGATATATCCAACACAGAAAACCAATGGCAAAAGTGTATTCAGCAAACTGCTATACTCCAGAGGGAAGAAAATTTATCCATACCAATCTAAGTGTTGATAAATTACTGATGTATCAGTTGATGAAATTATCTTTGGAAAATCGCACAATAGAATACGCAGACAATCGAATTTCGCTATTTTCTGCCCAACATGGAAAATGTGCTATAACTCTGGAAGAATTTCAACAAGCTAATGAAATACACTGTCATCATATTGTACCAACTAGGGCTGGTGGTAATGACGATTATAAAAATCTTATTTTGGTAAAAGAGGCGGTACATCGTCTAATACACGCAAAAACAGAAGAAACAATACAAAAATATATAGCTCTATTGAAACTAAATAAAGTCCAGCTCATAAGACTAAATAAATATAGAGTATTAGCTGGCAATCAAGAATTAAACTTGATATAGGTCTACTACATAAATACTTTTCAATATAAACACGATGGAACGCGGAGTGCGGTGAAAGTCGCACGCTCCGTGTGAATGGGGGGAAAAGTTTGAGATATTTATAATATCAGGAACTTACCTATCCATATATAACTGGTTTCTATCAAACGCTCAATCACTGGTGCTTTTAGCAATCGTTGTGATTGGCTTGTATCTTGGCTTCAAGCGTGAGTTTAGCAAACTGATTGGCTTTTTAATTATTGCGATTATTGCGGTTGGCTTAGTCTTCAACGCTGCTGGAGTAAAAGACATTTTACTAGAGCTATTCAATCGCATTATTGGTGCTTAAATAAAACCGTTCTTTTGTGGAATATAAGTGGTTTTCTTATGTTCCGCAAAGGAATGGTACACCAAACGAAGTGCGGTAGGGATTTTTGAATCTCTACAAAGAAAGGACGTGAATATATGGACGATATGCAAGTCTATATTGCGAATTTAGGCAAATACAATGAGGGCGAATTGGTCGGTGCGTGGTTTACCTTTCCCATTGACTTTGAGGAAGTCAAAGAGAAAATCGGCTTGAATGATGAATATGAGGAATACGCCATTCATGACTACGAGTTACCCTTTACGGTTGACGAATACACTTCCATTGGCGAACTCAATCGACTATGGGAAATGGTATCGGAATTACCCGAAGAATTACAATCGGAGCTATCTGCTCTGCTCACTCATTTTTCAAGCATTGAAGAACTAAGCGAACATCAAGAGGATATTATCATTCATTCCGATTGTGATGATATGTATGACGTGGCACGCTACTACATTGAAGAAACGGGTGCTTTAGGCGAAGTACCAGCTAGTCTTCAAAACTATATTGATTATCAAGCCTATGGTCGGGATTTAGACCTTTCAGGAACGTTTATCTCAACCAATCATGGGATTTTTGAAATCGTCTATTAAATCTGTCGGTACATTACTACTGGCAGATTTTCTATTTTACGGGGTGGCTCAATCAGCTACCCCTATTTTTTATGAAAGGATTGATTACATGAAGAAAATACGAAGCTATACCAGTATCTGGTCTGTGGAAAAGGTACTGTATTCTATCAATGATTTTAGACTTCCGTTTCCCATAACCTTTACGCAAATGACATGGTTTGTCGTGTCACTCTTTGCAGTGATGATACTTGGCAACTTGCCCCCTCTTTCCATGATAGAGGGAGCATTTCTCAAATACTTTGGGATTCCTGTGGCTTTCACATGGTTTATGTCTACAAAAACTTTTGATGGTAAAAAGCCTTATGGATTTTTGAAGTCTGTCATTGCTTATGCACTGCGACCAAAGCTGACCTATGCAGGAAAAAAAGTAACGCTTGGCAGAAACCAGCCACAAGAAGCCATTACAGCAGTTAGGAGTGAATTTTATGGCATATCCAATTAAATACATTGAAAACAATCTCGTCTGGAATAAAGACGGGGAATGTTATGCTTACTATGAGCTTGTTCCTTACAATTACTCATTTCTAAGTCCAGAACAGAAAATACAAGTGCATGATTCTTTCAGACAGCTTATCGCACAAAATCGTGATGGCAAAATTCATGCTTTACAAATCAGTACAGAATCCAGCATACGTTCTGCACAAGAGCGTTCCAAAAATGAAGTCACTGGCAAGCTCAAAGCGGTTGCCTATGACAAAATCGACCAACAGACAGACGCTTTAATATCCATGATTGGCGAAAATCAAGTGAACTACCGTTTCTTTATCGGCTTTAAGTTGCTTCTCAACGATCAGGAGTTTTCTATGAAAAGTCTTACCGTTGAAGCAAAAAATGCTTTGTCTGATTTTGTCTATGATGTGAACCATAAGCTGATGGGCGATTTTGTTAGTATGAGTAATGATGAAATCCTGCGTTTTCAGAAGATGGAAAAGCTCTTAGAAAATAAAATCTCTCGTCGTTTCAAAATCCGCAGGTTAGATAAGGACGACTTCGGCTATCTGATTGAACACCTTTACGGACAGACAGGCACTGCCTATGAAGAGTATGAGTACCATCTATCAAAGAAAAAGCTGGATAATGAAACGCTGATTAAATACTATGACTTGATTAAGCCTACTCGCTGTTTGGTGGAAGAAAAACAGCGATATTTGAAAATCCAGCAGGAAGATGAAACCGTCTATGTAGCTTACTTTACCATTAACAGCATTGTCGGAGAACTGGACTTCCCGTCCTCTGAAATCTTCTACTACCAGCAACAGCAATTTACATTCCCGATTGATACGTCAATGAATGTGGAAATTGTAGCGAATCGTAAAGCCCTATCTACTGTCCGCAATAAAAAGAAAGAACTGAAAGACTTGGATAACCACGCTTGGCAAAGTGATAATGAAACCAGCTCCAATGTGGCGGAAGCTCTGGAAAGTGTGAATGAGCTGGAAACCAATTTAGACCAAAGCAAGGAATCTATGTACAAGCTGTCTTATGTGGTAAGGGTATCAGCAAATGATCTTGACGAACTCAAACGTCGTTGTAATGAAGTGAAAGATTTTTATGACGATTTAAGCGTAAAACTGGTACGACCATTTGGGGATATGCTCGGCTTACATGAAGAATTTTTACCTGCCAGCAAGCGTTATATGAATGATTATATTCAATACGTGACCTCTGATTTCCTCGCTGGTTTAGGTTTTGGTGCTACTCAAATGCTGGGGGAAAATGAGGGGATTTATGTTGGCTACAGCTTAGATACTGGACGCAATGTCTATCTGAAACCTGCTCTTGCCAGTCAAGGGGTTAAGGGTTCAGTAACCAATGCGTTAGCGTCGGCTTTTGTTGGTTCGCTGGGTGGTGGTAAATCCTTTGCGAATAACCTTATCGTCTATTATGCGGTGCTTTATGGGGCACAAGCAGTGATTGTAGACCCAAAAGCAGAACGTGGCAGATGGAAAGAAACCTTGCCAGAGATTTCCCATGAAATCAATATCGTCACTCTGACTTCTGATGAGAAAAACAAAGGCTTACTTGACCCTTATGTGATTATGAAAAATCCCAAAGATTCTGAATCACTGGCTATTGATATTCTGACATTCCTTACGGGGATTTCCTCTCGTGATGGGGAACGCTTCCCAATCCTTAGAAAAGCCATTCGTGCAGTAACCAATAGTGAAGTACGAGGGTTGATGAAAGTGATTGAGGAATTACGGGTTGAGAATACGCCACTAAGTACCAGTATAGCCGACCATATCGAAAGTTTTACAGACTATGACTTTGCACATTTATTATTCAGTAATGGTTATGTGGAGCAGTCTATCAGCTTAGAAAAACAACTGAACATTATACAGGTTGCGGACTTGGTACTTCCCGACAAGGAAACTTCCTTTGAGGAATATACCACTATGGAGCTTTTATCCGTTGCTATGCTGATTGTCATTAGTACCTTTGCTTTAGACTTTATCCATACAGACCGAAGCATTTTCAAGATTGTAGATTTAGACGAAGCATGGAGCTTTTTACAGGTAGCACAAGGAAAAACACTATCTATGAAGCTGGTTCGGGCTGGTCGTGCTATGAACGCTGGGGTATATTTCGTGACCCAAAATACAGACGACCTCTTAGATGAAAAACTGAAAAATAACCTCGGCTTAAAATTTGCATTTCGTTCCACTGACCTTAACGAGATTAAAAAGACCTTAGCCTTTTTTGGTGTAGACCCAGAGGACGAAAACAATCAGAAGCGATTGCGTGATTTGGAAAACGGGCAATGCCTTATCAGTGATTTATATGGTCGTGTCGGTGTGATACAGTTCCACCCTGTATTTGAAGAACTGCTCCATGCCTTTGATACCAGACCACCTGTGCGAAAAGAGGTGTAAATGTGAAACCATCAATAGTAAACAGAATAAAATCAAACTGGACGCTGAAACGTCTAGGTAAAGTGGCAATGACAGTGGCTTTCACACTTGTGATTGCCATTTTTCTTTTAGCCATGCTGGGAACGGTGGTTCAAGCTGCGGGCTTGGTAGATGATACGGTCAATGTGGCAAATGAATACAGCCGATACCCACTTGAAAACTATCAACTGGATTTTTATGTGGATAATAGCTGGGGCTGGCTTCCGTGGAACTGGTCGGACGGGATTGGAAAACAGGTCATGTATGGACTATATGCCATTACCAATTTTATTTGGACAATCAGTTTGTATGTTTCCAATGCGACAGGTTACTTAGTACAGGAAGCCTATTCCTTAGACTTCATTTCCGCTACAGCAGATTCCATTGGTAAGAATATGCAGACCTTAGCTGGTGTGAGTGCAAACGGATTTTCAACAGAGGGTTTCTATGTTGGATTCCTCTTACTCTTGATTTTGGTTCTTGGGGTTTATGTTGCCTATACGGGACTGATAAAGAGAGAAACCACAAAGGCAATTCATGCCATTATGAATTTTGTGCTGGTGTTTATCCTATCGGCTTCCTTTATTGCCTACGCTCCCGACTACATTAAAAAAATCAATGACTTTTCATCAGACATCAGTAATGCCAGTTTATCACTTGGCACGAAGATTGTCATGCCCCATTCCGATAGTCAAGGCAAGGACAGCGTGGACTTAATCAGAGATAGCCTGTTTTCCATACAGGTTCAGCAACCGTGGCTACTGCTTCAATACAACAGTTCAGACATTGAAAGTATCGGTATTGACCGTGTGGAAAGCCTGCTCTCCACCAGCCCAGATTCCAACAATGGCGAAGACAGAGAAAAAATTGTTGCGGAAGAAATTGAAGACAGAAGCAATACCAATCTAACCATTACAAAGACCATTAACCGTTTAGGTACAGTCTTCTTCCTATTTGTCTTCAATATTGGGATTTCCATATTTGTATTCCTATTAACAGGAATCATGATTTTCTCGCAGGTACTTTTTATCATCTATGCTATGTTTCTGCCTGTGAGCTTTATTTTAAGCATGATTCCATCATTTGATGGTATGTCAAAACGAGCCATAACAAAGCTCTTTAATACCATTTTGACACGAGCTGGAATCACATTGATTATTACGACAGCATTTAGTATTTCAACCATGCTCTATACCTTATCGGCTGGTTATCCGTTCTTTTTGATTGCTTTTCTACAGATTGTGACCTTTGCAGGAATCTACTTCAAGCTGGGCGATTTAATGAGTATGTTTTCTCTACAGAGTAACGATTCTCAAAGTGTGGGAAGTCGTGTGATGAGAAAACCTCGTATGCTTATGCACGCTCACATGCACCGTCTACAGCGGAAACTTGGACGTTCCATGACTACTCTAGGGGCTGGGTCTGCCATTGTTACAGGTAAAAAAGGACAGTCGGGTTCGGGGAGTTCTGCAAGGACACAAGCAGATCACTCCCGACCAGACGGAAAGGAAAAATCAACACTTGGAAAACGTATCGGTCAAACCATCGGTACAGTAGCTGATACCAAAGACAGAATGGTAGACACTGCTAGTGGTTTGAAAGAACAGGTTAAAGATTTGCCGACCAATGCAAGATATGCAGTATATCAAGGAAAATCCAAAGTAAAAGAGAATGTCCGTGATTTAACCAGTAGTATTTCTCAAACCAAAGCGGACAGAGCCAGTGGACGCAAGGAACAGCAGGAACAAAGGCGAAAAACCATTGCGAAGCGTCGCTCTGAAATGGAACAGGTCAAACAGAAAAAACAGCCTGCTTCTTCTGTTCATGAAAGACCGACTACAAGACAAGAACAATATCATGATGAACAGACCTCAAAACAGTCTAATATTCAGACTTCATATAAGGAATCTCAACAAGCCAAACAAGAGCGTCCAGCAGTTAAGTCCGATTTTTCAAGTCCAAAAGTGGAACGCCAAGGCAATACCGTTCAAGAAAAAACCGTTCAAAAGCCAGCAACTTCAACCACTACAGCAGATAGAACTTCACAACGTCCAATCACAAAAGAACGTCCGTCTACTGTTCAAAGAGTACCACTACAAAATACAAGAAGTAGACCACCAATCAAAACCGCCACCATTAAGAAAGTCGGTAAGAAACCATGAAGTTGAAAACTTTAGTGATTGGTGGTTCTGGATTATTCTTGATGGTCTTCTCACTGCTTCTGTTTGTTGCCATTTTATTTTCAGATGAACAGGACAGCGGAATTTCCAATATTCATTATGGAGGTGTGAATGTTTCCGCAGAAGTGCTGGCTCATAAGCCTATGGTAGAAAAATATGCCAAAGAATATGGCGTTGAAGAATATGTCAACATACTTCTTGCGATTATACAGGTGGAATCGGGCGGTACTGCGGAAGATGTTATGCAGTCCTCGGAATCCCTCGGTCTTCCACCTAATTCATTGAGTACAGAAGAATCCATTAAGCAAGGTGTGAAGTATTTCAGTGAATTATTAGCCAGTAGCGAAAGGCTCAGTGTAGATTTAGAATCGGTTATCCAGTCCTACAATTATGGTGGTGGTTTCTTAGGGTATGTGGCTAATCGTGGAAATAAATATACCTTTGAACTGGCTCAAAGTTTCTCAAAAGAGTATTCAGGTGGCGAAAAAGTGTCTTACCCCAATCCCATAGCCATACCTATCAATGGGGGCTGGCGATACAACTATGGCAATATGTTTTATGTGCAACTGGTAACGCAGTATCTTGTCACAACAGAGTTTGATGATGATACGGTACAAGCCATCATGGACGAAGCACTGAAATATGAGGGCTGGCGATACGTTTACGGTGGAGCTTCCCCGACTACTTCTTTTGATTGTAGCGGACTGACACAATGGACGTATGGAAAAGCTGGAATTAACTTACCACGAACCGCACAACAGCAATATGATGTGACCCAGCATATCCCACTATCGGAAGCACAAGCTGGCGATTTGGTTTTCTTTCATTCTACCTATAACGCTGGCTCTTATATTACTCATGTTGGGATATACCTTGGCAATAACCGTATGTTTCATGCAGGCGACCCAATCGGTTATGCCGACTTAACAAGCCCCTACTGGCAACAGCATTTAGTGGGAGCAGGACGAATCAAACAATGAGAAAGGAAGATTTAATGATGAAATTTAGAAAAAATCAGAATAAAGAAAAACAGATACCAAAGGAAAAGAAACCTCGTGTCTATAAGGTCAATCCTCATAAAAAGGTTGTGATTGCCTTGTGGGTACTTTTAGGGCTTAGTTTCAGCTTTGCGATATTCAAGCACTTTACAGCTATAGATACTCATACTATTCACGAAACAACTATCATAGAAAAGGAATACGTTGATACTCATCATGTAGAAAATTTTGTAGAGAACTTTGCGAAAGTCTACTATTCATGGGAGCAATCCGATAAGTCCATTGATAATCGAATGGAAAGTCTAAAAGGCTATCTGACAGATGAACTTCAAGCTCTCAATGTTGATACAGTACGCAAAGATATTCCTGTATCGTCTTCTGTAAGAGGATTTCAGATATGGACGGTAGAGCCAACTGGCGACAATGAGTTTAATGTAACCTACAGTGTAGACCAGCTCATTACAGAGGGAGAAAATACAAAGACCGTCCACTCTGCTTATATTGTGAGTGTCTATGTAGATGGTTCTGGAAATATGGTACTGGTTAAGAATCCGACCATTACCAACATACCTAAGAAATCAAGTTATAAACCAAAAGCCATTGAAAGTGAGGGGACGGTTGATTCCATTACAACCAATGAAATCAATGAGTTTTTAACGACGTTCTTCAAGCTCTATCCTACAGCGACAGCCAGTGAACTTTCCTACTATGTGAATGACGGGATATTAAAACCAATCGGAAAAGAGTACATCTTTCAAGAACTGGTAAATCCTATTCACAATCGTAAGGATAATCAAGTCACGGTATCGCTGACAGTGGAGTATATCGACCAGCAGACCAAAGCAACGCAGGTATCTCAATTTGATTTGGTACTTGAAAAGAACGGGAGTAATTGGAAGATTATAGAATAACAAATATTGGTACATTATTACAGCTATTTTGTAATCACGTACTCTCTTTGATAAAAAATTGGAGATTCCTTTACAAATATGCTCTTACGTGCTATTATTTAAGTATCTATTTAAAAGGAGTTAATAAATATGCGGCAAGGTATTCTTAAATAAACTGTCAATTTGATAGTGGGAACAAATAATTGGATGTCCTTTTTTAGGAGGGCTTAGTTTTTTGTACCCAGTTTAAGAATACCTTTATCATGTGATTCTAAAGTATCCGGAGAATATCTGTATGCTTTGTATGCCTATGGTTATGCATAAAAATCCCAGTGATAAGAGTATTTATCACTGGGATTTTTATGCCCTTTTGGGCTTTTGAATGGAGGAAAATCACATGAAAATTATTAATATTGGAGTTTTAGCTCATGTTGATGCGGGAAAAACTACCTTAACAGAAAGCTTATTATATAACAGTGGAGCGATTACAGAATTAGGAAGCGTGGACAAAGGTACAACGAGGACGGATAATACGCTTTTAGAACGTCAGAGAGGAATTACAATTCAGACAGGAATAACCTCTTTTCAGTGGGAAAATACGAAGGTGAACATCATAGACACGCCAGGACATATGGATTTCTTAGCAGAAGTATATCGTTCATTATCAGTTTTAGATGGGGCAATTCTACTGATTTCTGCAAAAGATGGCGTACAAGCACAAACTCGTATATTATTTCATGCACTTAGGAAAATGGGGATTCCCACAATCTTTTTTATCAATAAGATTGACCAAAATGGAATTGATTTATCAACGGTTTATCAGGATATTAAAGAGAAACTTTCTGCCGAAATTGTAATCAAACAGAAGGTAGAACTGTATCCTAATATGTGTGTGACGAACTTTACCGAATCTGAACAATGGGATACGGTAATAGAGGGAAACGATGACCTTTTAGAGAAATATATGTCCGGTAAATCATTAGAAGCATTGGAACTCGAACAAGAGGAAAGCATAAGATTTCAGAATTGTTCTCTGTTCCCTCTTTATCATGGAAGTGCAAAAAGTAATATAGGGATTGATAACCTTATAGAAGTTATTACTAATAAATTTTATTCATCAACACATCGAGGTCCGTCTGAACTTTGCGGAAATGTTTTCAAAATTGAATATACAAAAAAAAGACAACGTCTTGCATATATACGCCTTTATAGTGGAGTACTACATTTACGAGATTCGGTTAGAGTATCAGAAAAAGAAAAAATAAAAGTTACAGAAATGTATACTTCAATAAATGGTGAATTATGTAAGATTGATAGAGCTTATTCTGGAGAAATTGTTATTTTGCAAAATGAGTTTTTGAAGTTAAATAGTGTTCTTGGAGATACAAAACTATTGCCACAGAGAAAAAAGATTGAAAATCCGCACCCTCTACTACAAACAACTGTTGAACCGAGTAAACCTGAACAGAGAGAAATGTTGCTTGATGCCCTTTTGGAAATCTCAGATAGTGATCCGCTTCTACGATATTACGTGGATTCTACGACACATGAAATTATACTTTCTTTCTTAGGGAAAGTACAAATGGAAGTGATTAGTGCACTGTTGCAAGAAAAGTATCATGTGGAGATAGAACTAAAAGAGCCTACAGTCATTTATATGGAGAGACCGTTAAAAAATGCAGAATATACCATTCACATCGAAGTGCCGCCAAATCCTTTCTGGGCTTCCATTGGTTTATCTGTATCACCGCTTCCGTTGGGAAGTGGAATGCAGTATGAGAGCTCGGTTTCTCTTGGATACTTAAATCAATCATTTCAAAATGCAGTTATGGAAGGGATACGCTATGGTTGCGAACAAGGATTATATGGTTGGAATGTGACGGATTGTAAAATCTGTTTTAAGTACGGTTTATACTATAGCCCTGTTAGTACTCCAGCAGATTTTCGGATGCTTGCTCCTATTGTATTGGAACAAGTCTTAAAAAAAGCTGGAACAGAATTGTTAGAGCCATATCTTAGTTTTAAAATTTATGCGCCACAGGAATATCTTTCACGAGCATACAACGATGCTCCTAAATATTGTGCGAACATCGTAGACACTCAATTGAAAAATAATGAGGTCATTCTTAGTGGAGAAATCCCTGCTCGGTGTATTCAAGAATATCGTAGTGATTTAACTTTCTTTACAAATGGACGTAGTGTTTGTTTAACAGAGTTAAAAGGGTACCATGTTACTACCGGTGAACCTGTTTGCCAGCCCCGTCGTCCAAATAGTCGGATAGATAAAGTACGATATATGTTCAATAAAATAACTTAGTGTATTTTATGTTGTTATATAAATATGGTTTCTTGTTAAATAAGATGAAATATTTTTTAATAAAGATTTGAATTAAAGTGTAAAGGAGGAGATAGTTATTATAAACTACAAGTGGATATTGTGTCCTGTATGTGGAAATAAAACACGATTAAAGATAAGGGAAGATACTGAATTAAAAAAATTCCCCCTCTATTGTCCGAAATGCAGACAAGAAAATTTAATTGAAATAAAGCAGTTCAAAGTAACTGTGATTACAGAGCCAGACGCAAAGACGCAGAGCCGATAAAATGAGATTAATACAATCTCATTTTATCGGCTCTTTCCGTTATGTATGGATTCTTTTAATTAGTCTTCGATGTTTCTTGCTTCGTTGATACCGCTGGCTAAAGATTCCATTAAGGATAGTTCTTTGTCTGTAAAGCTATCCATGTATTTCTCTATCTGTAATCGTCGGGTGCTTTTTACCAAGTTATTAGCAGGTAAGAAAAATTCATCAACGGAAACATGAAGTAACGATACAAGGTCATAAAGAACTTGTATGCTGGGGTGTTGCCCTTTATTTTCAATATTAGTTAAGTACCGTGGGTCAATTTCAATCAATGCTCCCACTTGTTCACGAGTTAAACCTCGTTTCAATCGAGCTTCTTTAATGGCTAAACCAAAGGCTCTAAAATCATATTTATCTTCTTTTTTACGCATAGTAGACCACCTCTATACATTTTATTGTTCCTACTGAATTAAAAACAGGTATAGAAAAACGTGTTATATGGTTTATAGGTTTATATTTAATAAAAAGCACTACTAAACGCCAATAAAAAAAACCGTTATATGGTAGTGCTATTTACGCTGTTAAAATATTGTATATTACTTCCAAATGGCGGTTTGTTGGAGGTCAACGTCGCCATGAAGTACATCATATACAATAAATTTCCTTACATTGGGTTCTTGTCAAAAAAAGTCGTCTATCTGCAATAGATAAGTACGTCCACCAATGTGGTTTTATAAATCATATAGATAGAATAACAGAAGCATGTAAACAGAGAAATAAATCTGTTTATATGCTTTTTTGGCTATTCAGAACTTTTTTACAAAGTTTATTTATCAGTAATGCAACAAATCCCCCTTTCACATTGGGACTAAGAGTGAAAGGAGATAAACGAGCAAGGCTCACTTCCTTTCCTAGACAGAAAGGGGGTGAGAAACATGAAACCATCTTCTTTTCAGACCACAATAGAAAATCAGTTTGACTATATCTGTAAACGTGCTATGGAAGACGAGCGAAAGAATTATATGCTTTATCTTTCAAGGATTGCAAAGCGTGAGGTGTCCTTTTCGGATGTTGGCGATTATCTTGTTAGCCAGTTTGCGACAACAGATAACTATTCAACTGACTTTCAGATTTTTACACTCAATGGGTTATCAGTAGGCGTTGAAAATGATTTGTTGAGTGAAGCATTACGTGAGTTGCCAGACAAGAAACGTGAAATTCTACTGCTGTTTTACTTTATGGACATGAGCGATTCAGAAATTGCAGACCTGTTGAAATTGAACCGTTCTACTGTCTATCGGCATAGAACCAGTGGACTAGCCTTAATTAAAAAGTTTATGGAGGAATTTGAAGAATGAAAACACAATATCCTATGATTCCCTTTCCTCTCATTGTAAAGGCAACAGATGGCGATACCGAAGCGATTAACCAGATTCTACATCATTACAGAGGGTACATAACGAAGCGTTCCCTACGACTTATGAAAGATGAATATGGCAATCAAAGTATGGTCGTTGATGAAGTCTTACGTGGAAGAATGGAAACCAGACTGATTACAAAGATTTTGTCATTTGAAATTAAGTAATATCCTCTCTCCTTTCGTGGAAGCGTGCTAAACCATTCCACGCTTCCCGAACAGGGAGGTTTGTTATTCCACCAAAGCATATTGAGCTTTCAATGTGTTTTGATAGGCTAACGAGCCATTGTTCTTTGAAAACTGAATAAAAGTAATCGAATACGTTTCGATAAGAAAAGAGCCAACGGAACTAACCGCCATGACCTATCTTATAAAGATAGCGAGCGATTCATGTTAGTGATCCGAGAAGCAATCTTTAGCAGGATTGCCTGCAACGACATTCTTATCGTGATAATGATACTCCCATACAGTCAATAGTCCGAGCGTGATAAAACCGTCGCAGGCAATGAGTATGGCTACATGAGAACCATGCAGGGGTGGAACTCCCGTGAGCTTTGCTAAAGCTGTTCGATTGCTGGTAAAACAACTTTTATGAAATCCAAATAAGTGATTTGGAAAGGAGGATTTTATGAAGCAGACTGACATTCCTATTTGGGAACGTTATACCCTAACCATTGAAGAAGCGTCAAAATATTTTCGTATTGGCGAAAACAAGCTACGACGCTTGGCAGAGGAAAATAAAAATGCAAATTGGCTGATTATGAATGGCAATCGTATTCAGATTAAACGAAAACAATTTGAAAAAATTATAGATACATTGGACGCAATCTAGCGTCGCCAAAGGGTCTTGTATATGATAAAATAGTATTAAGTCGTATCAAGGCTCTTTCCATAAAGGAAAGGAGCAAATGCCATGTCAGAAAAAAGACGTGACAATAAAGGTCGAATCTTAAAGACTGGAGAGAGCCAACGAAAAGACGGAAGATACTTATACAAATATATAGATTCATTTGGAGAACCGCAATTTGTTTACTCGTGGAAACTTGTGGCTACAGACCGAGTACCAGCAGGAAAGCGTGATTGTATCTCACTTAGAGAGAAAATCGCAGAGTTACAGAAAGACATTCATGATGGTATTGATGTTGTAGGAAAGAAAATGACACTCTGCCAGCTTTACGCAAAACAGAACGCTCAAAGACCAAAGGTTAGAAAAAACACTGAAACTGGACGCAAATATCTTATGGATATTTTGAAGAAAGACAAGTTAGGTGTAAGAAGTATTGACAGTATTAAGCCATCAGACGCTAAAGAATGGGCTATTAGAATGAGTGAAAATGGTTATGCTTATCAAACCATCAATAACTACAAACGTTCTTTAAAGGCTTCATTCTATATTGCTATACAAGATGATTGTGTTCGGAAGAATCCATTTGACTTTCAACTGAAAGCAGTTCTTGATGATGATACTGTCCCTAAGACCGTACTAACAGAAGAACAGGAAGAAAAACTGTTAGCCTTTGCAAAAGCTGATAAAACCTACAGCAAAAATTATGATGAAATTCTGATACTCTTAAAAACAGGTCTTCGTATTTCAGAGTTTGGTGGTTTGACACTTCCAGATTTAGATTTTGAGAATCGTCTTGTCAATATAGACCATCAGCTATTGAGAGATACTGAAATTGGGTACTACATTGAAACACCAAAGACCAAAAGTGGCGAACGTCAAGTTCCTATGGTTGAAGAAGCCTATCAAGCATTTAAGCGAGTGTTAGCGAATCGAAAGAATGATAAGCGTGTTGAGATTGATGGATATAGTGATTTCCTCTTTCTTAATAGAAAGAACTATCCAAAAGTGGCAAGTGATTACAACGGCATGATGAAAGGTCTTGTTAAGAAATACAATAAGTATAACGAGGATAAATTGCCACACATCACTCCACATAGTTTGCGACATACATTCTGTACCAACTATGCAAATGCAGGAATGAATCCAAAGGCATTACAGTACATTATGGGACATGCTAATATAGCCATGACGCTGAACTATTACGCACATGCAACATTCGATTCTGCAATGGCAGAAATGAAACGCTTGAATAAAGAGAAGCAACAGGAGCGTCTTGTTGCTTAGTAGTACAAATGAATTTACTACTTATTTACCACTTCTGACAGCTAAGACATGAGGAAATATGCAAAGAAACGTGAAGTATCTTCCTACAGTAAAAATACTCGAAAGCACATAGAATAAGGCTTTACGAGCATTTAAGAAAATATAAAAAGATAATTAGAAATTTATACTTTGTTTGTGTCAAAATACTATGGTTTAGAATATGTGGTATATCGAAATATAGATGGACTCGCACGATATTTATTATAGTGGTATAAAAACTGTATAAACTGGTATATACATGAAACCTCATGAGCACAGGAACGATAGAATTTCATAAATTTTATCAAAAAATATGTATTTTTTTGATTTTTTTTAATAATTATCAGAAATGCGATAAATAAAGGCTTTTATTAAACAAATTTTCATAAAATTATCGATATTGATAGACAATAATTTACACTTGTGGTGAAAAAGTAAAAAGAAAACGCTTGCAAAAAGATTACAATACTGGTATATTAAAAACGTAAAGTGGATTAGCTGATAAACCACAGGGTGCACACTGCGACTACTTCAGCTTGGATCTCACTTTGAAAAACATTCCTTTCCAGTATAGCACAAATGATGAAAAAAAGAATTGGATGGGAAAGAAAAGCTGATAGGAAATCGAAGGAGAAAAAAACATGGAAAAAGAAAAAGTGATGTTACCGAAATTTAATGTAGAAACTTATCTGAAAGATGGCGATGCTGTCGTTGCGAAATTAAAAGAAGTAGAAGCGGTTGCGGATAAAGTACATGATAAGGGATATGAAAATATTTTCTTGTTAGGAATGGGTGGAACTTATGATGAATTAGAGCCAATTCAGTACATCATGAATAAATACTCAGAAGTAGAAGTGCATTTAGCCAATGCAGCAGAATTAAACGTCCTTGGCAACAAGCGTTTAAAGAAGGGTTCTGTTGTTATTACTGCCAGTGCTTCCGGTGATACCAAAGAAATCGTGGAAGCTGTGGAATGGATCGTGAAAGAAGGCATTGAAGTTGTTGCTTTCACCAAACCAGAAACACCACTTGGAAAACTTGCAACTACGATCATCACTGCTCCTGTAACAACCGGACAGTGTGAATATAGCTATCTGATGTTTGACGTCTTAGCACTGCGCTTATTAAATCGTCGTAATGAATTCCCAAAATATGAAACCTTTATTGCCCAAACGAAAAATATCTTCCATGACTTAGTAGATATTCGTGAAAAATTTGATGCAAAAGCCGATGAAATTGCAAAAGCCTATGCTTTAGAACCATATAGCATCTTCGTTGGCAGCGGCGCATTGTGGGGAGAAACCGTATTATTCTCCATGTGTATCTTAGAAGAAATGCAATGGGTACGCACAAGAGCAGTATCCAGTCCGGATTTCTTCCATGGAACATTAGAATTGGTAGATAAAGATGTACCGGTCTTCTTGTTCAAGGGTGAAGATGAGTGCCGTAAGCTGGATAACCGTGTAGAAGCGTTTGCCAAGAAATTCACGGATAAGCTGGTTGTCATCGATACCGCAGAATATGCGATTGATGGTTTAGATCCTGAATTCCGTATGATTGTTTCACCAATGATCTTAACCGCGTTAGTGACAGAACGTCTGGCAAGCTATTATGAAACTTATACCAAACACAATCTTGCTTATCGCCGTTACTACCGTCAATTTGAATATTAGAAGCAATGGAAAAAATTGATGCCGTAATCTTTGATATGGATGGTGTTCTGATTGATTCAGAACCCATCTATATGCATCATGTTCTTTCATTCTATGAACGTTTTGGCATTCATGTGCCATATGAAGAAGTCGTAAAATTGGCCGGCAGCAGCAATGAAGCCAGCTGGCAGATGATGGCATCGTGGTGGAAGGAGGCGATCGATCCTAAAGAGCTGGAACAGCTATACGAAACCATAATGCAGGGTGAAGAGGAAGTCGTGTTTGCGGATATTGTGAATCCATATGTGCGTTATATCTTACCAAGATTACGCGAAAGGGGCATAAAAACAGCGATTGCATCTTCATCACCAATGTCAGCAATTCATGCCATGATGCAGCAATGTCAATTATCGAATAGTTTTGATTTGGTAGTAACCGGCAGGGATTTTCCTTTCAGCAAACCAGATCCTGCCATCTATTTACATACGGTGAAACAGCTGAAAGTAGCGAAGGAACATTGTATCATTATCGAAGATTCCACGTATGGTATTGAAGCAGCTATACGTGCAGATATCAAAGTAGCAGCATTAAAAGATGAACGATTCCATTATGATCAAACAAAAGCAACGTATCTGGTACATGATCTATTGGAAGCCTATCATCTTATCTTGGAAGGAGAAGACTAGGATGAGCAAATTAGAACTTGCGGCTATGAATTGTCATCATCGTTTCTATCCACTGGAAGAATTCTTTGCCAGTGCTGCTTCAAATGGTTATAAAAAGGTTGAACTCTGGACAGGGCCACAACATTTCTATATGGATCATGAGCGTTATGATTCCATCGATAAACTAAAACAGTTGGAACAACGCTATCATCTGAAAATTATCGGAATCTGTCCGGAACAGACAAATCCTAAACCTAATAATATGGCCGCAAGAGAACAAGATATGCAGGATAGAGTATATCACTATTTCTGTAATGCGGTTGATGTGGCATGTGAACTGCAGGCACAACAAGTTGTCGTTACAAGCGGCTGGGCATTTCTAGATGAGCCAAAACAAGAAGCCTGGAAACGCAGTGTGACAATGCTGAAACGCATTGCCCAATATGCGCAAGCAAACGGCATGAAACTGGCAATTGAAGCTTTGCAGGAAAATGAATCTGTATTAGCAAACAGTGCCCAAGATCTTGCTCAACTGCTTGATGAAGTAGATGAACCAGCATTAAACATATGTCTGGATATGGGTGCAATGGCAAGAGCAAACGATACAATTCAAACATATTTTGAAACATTTCATGATAAAGTTATCCATTGCCACTTTGTGGATGTGAATGAAGAAATCACACATCTGGCATGGGGAGATGGAAAACGTGACATGCGATGTGATTTACAGGATTTCATGAAGTATGGATATCATGGCATCCTGTCCGTAGAATGTGTCAATCAGCGTTACTTCAAAGAGCCATTCACAGCCGATGCAGCATCTATGCGAATATTTGAAGAACACATAAAGGAGATTGACAAATGAAACATTATGTACTTGCATCACACGGAGGTTTTTCGAAAGGAATCTATGAGAGCATTCAGATCATCATTGGCGAACAGCCCAATATACATATCGTACAGGCGTTTGTGGAAGGCAATAACGATATCACATCTTTAGTAGAGGAAACCTTAGCAGCGATTCCGCCTGAAGATGAAGTAATCGTATGCAGCGATGTGTTTGGCGGCAGTGTCAACAACGAATTCATGAAACAGCTGAGAAATCGCAACCATATGCATTTGATAACCGGCATGAATCTGCCATTATTGATGCAGTTGTTTCTCAGTGTTGAAGAGGATACGGAAAAGATGATCCATGATATCGTGAACAGTGAAGATACACGCGTAAAGTACTGTAACGATATGCTGCGTAGCGCAGCAAAAGAAGAAGAAGACTTCTAGAAAGGTGATGTAACATGATTAAATTAGTACGCGTTGATCATCGCTTACTGCATGGTCAGGTGGCTTTTTCCTGGACCAATGGTGTTGGCGCAAATTGTATTTTGGTAGCAAGTGATACCGTAGTACATGATGATGTATGGAAGACCACATTAAAGCTGGGGAAACCTAGCGGAGTGAAATTGGTAATTAAAAATATGGCCGATTCCATAGCGGCTATTAACAGTGGAGTAACGGATAAATACAAACTGATTATTGTTGTTCAGACCATTAAAGAAGCAAAACAGCTTGTGGATGGTTGTCCATCGATTACCAGTATCAATTTAGGAAACACCAAGGAAAGCAAGACAACAACACAAGTCAGCAAACAGGTTTTCCTTGAAGAAGAAGAGAAAGCGATTTTGAAAGAATTGATGGAACGAGGCGTAGAGTGTGAAATCAGAGCACTTGTAGATGATAATAAACTTAATGTCGCCCACGTTTTAAAGTAAAATGAGGAGGAAATAATCATGGTAGTACAAGCTATCTTAATTGGTCTGATTGCTGCATGGGGTTCTTTGGATTATGCATTCGGTACATTATATACCTTTAGACCAATCGTTTTAGGACCATTAGTAGGTTTAGTTTTAGGGGATGTAAAAACAGGAGTTGAAATTGGGGCAAGCTTAGAGCTGTTGTTTATGGGGGCAATTTCTGTAGGTGCCTATATTCCACCAGATGTTAATATCGGCGGTGTCTTAGCGACGGCATTTGCCATTTCAATGGGAAAAGGTGTTGACGCTGCTGTTGCTTTAGCTATGCCAATTGCCGTAATTTCCTTGGGCATCGGAAATTTAGTTTCCGCCATTACACCTGTTTGTTTGAAAATAGCCGATGATGGTGCAGCGGCTGGTAATGATAAGAAAATCATGTTTACGCAGTGGCTTATGGGAGCATTTGCTACCATCTATAAATTCCTGTTGGTCTTTGGTGCTTTCTATGTTGGTGCTGATAAAGTACAGGCTTTGTTAGACTTTATTCCACAATTTGTACTAGATGGCATGGGCGTGGCAGCCGGTATTCTTCCTGCAATGGGATTTGCGATGCTGATGCGTATGATCATTAACAAGAAGCTGATTCCTTTCTTCTTCTTAGGTTTTGTTTTGGCATCTTATGCCAACATTCCGGTACTTGGTGTCGCTATCATTGCGGTCATCATTGCCGTAGAGAAATTTGGCTTTTTGGAAGATCGGCCAGTGATGGCTGGTAATGCTGAGGAGGTAAGTGATGATGACGACTTCTAATACGGATGAAAAACTGATTACCAAAAAGGACCTGTTGCATTCAGCATGCAATATCGGTGCCTTAGGAATGGAATATTCCTGGAACTATCCTCGCCAAATGCATTTGGCATTCTGTTTAATGATCAACCCAATGTTAAAAAAGATTTATGCAGATGATCCTGAAGGTTATGCAGAGGCTTTAACAAGACATGTGGCATTCTTTAATATCACGCCACAGCTTGCGCCTTTTGTTGGCGGTATTGCCGTATCTATGGAAGAGCGTGTTGCGAAAGGGGAATTGGAAGGAGCTGCTGTTGATTCTGTCAAAGCTGCTTTAATGGGACCATTAAGTGGTATCGGTGATTCTATCTTCTTAGGTTGTATCCGTGTCATTGCCGTTGCCGTTGGTATTTCATTAGCATCTACCGGCAACATCATGGGACCAATTGCTTATTTCTTGATTTATAATATTCCAGCCTTCTTAGTACGTTTCATCGGAGCAGTGAAAGGTTATGAATTAGGCTTCTCTTTCTTGGCGAATGCTGAGAAAAGCGGTTTGATGGAAAAAGTGATGTTTGCTTCCGGTATTGTTGGTATCATGGTAATCGGTGCCATGAGCAAAGACATGTTCTATGCGACGATTCCGTTGAAGATTGGGGCAAATGTTTCCGGAGAAGATGTACAGACCGTACAAACGATTTTGGATGGCATCATGCCTGGTATGCTAGGCTTATCTGCTACTTGGATCTATTATTGGCTGTTGAAAAAGAAAGTCAATCCAATGTGGCTCATTCTCGGCACGATGATTCTTGGTGTTGTTGGTGTTTATTTTGGTTTCTTAGGATAATATATGCATGCAAGATGCATAGAAAGGCGGTTACATATGAATATACATACGTATATTGATTACATTGATGATCCAAATGATACTTACGAACAGTATTTAGAGAAAGCAAAAAAGTATCATTTCCGCTGTATCTTTGCGCAGATTGACACTTATGATGAAGCCGTTGCTTATTTAAAGGATAGCGGCATCATCATCGCAGGAGCAATTGATTTTCCTGAAGGTGTCTTATCATTAGATGAAAAAATGAAACGTTTCCAGGCATATGCGGAGAAAGGCTTTAAGGAAATTGATTATGTCTTAAATCAGCATGCTATCGAAACAAGAGATTATGCTTATATTGAAAAAGAAATGAAGACCATTACGGCTTTCTGTCGAAAACATGGCATTTGCGATAAAGCAATTGTTGAAATGTGTAAGTTGGATGAGGATGCGAAAAAGAAGGTATGCGAGATTGCATTGCGCGTAAAACCAGCCTTTTTAAAAACATCTACTGGTAAGAGCTTTGGCGGAGCTAAGTTAGAAGATGTTTTATTGATGAAGAAAATCTTAAAAGATGAGGTACGTATCAAAGCAGCCGGCGGTATTCACACATATGAAGAGGCAAAAGCATTGATTGATGCCGGCGCATCGGCATTGGGGGCAAGTGCAGGAATTGCCATTTGTGAAGGGGAGAAACAAGCATAAAGCAGAATAGAGGTAAACGTCCTTTGATGATTGCCTCTTTTCTTATAAGCTTTTCATCAAATATACACGCATGTTTAAGCGTTTATACTTGATATTAGGATAAATGAGAGTATTCAAGGAGGTGGACATGCAGCAGAGAAGTTTTTTACGTTATTTTATGGGACTGGCATTGCCGGTCATCTTGCAACAACTTTTAGCACACTTATTAGCGATGAGTGATACGATCATGTTAGGAGCTTTCAGTGAAGATGCAATCAGTGCTGTCAGTGTAGCTAATAAATATTTCTTTATCTATAACCTGGTAATCTTTGGGTTAAGCAATGGTGTAGGACTGTTTATCTCGCAATATCATGGGGCATTGCAGAAAGAAAATGAAAATCGCACATTGCGTTTTGGCTTGCGCTTGTGCGTATATACAGCCATTATTTTTATGGTTATTTTACTTGTATTTCCTTCCTTCATCATGTCGCTTTTTGTGAAAAATGAGGTGTTGATCAGATTGGGCAATGTGTATAATGGCATTGTGGTATTCTCTTATCTTCCTTATGCATTAGCACAGATGTTGGGCGTTGGCTATCGTGTGATTGCCCAGCCGCGTATTCCTATGTATGCCGGTTGTCTATCCTTCCTTTTGAATATCGCCTTGAATTATGCCTTGATTTTTGGACATTTTGGTTTTCCATCCCTTGGTGTAGCAGGAGCCGGTATTGCGACCTTATGTTCACGCATTGTAGAAGCACTTTTCTTATGTGCTGTTGCTTTACGTAAAGAAAGTGAATTTTATTTGTTAACTGCCTATACTCGTTTTTCTTTAAGGGAGAAATACAAGATTGCCCAGCGGGCAATTCCACTTGTTTGCAATGAATTTATTTGGTCATTAGGATTATCCTTTATCTTTATGAATTATTGTGCTGTAGATGAACGCTATATACCTGCCTTAACCGTAGTTGATACGATTGCTAGCATGATTTATGTAGCCTTTAGCGGCTGCAGTGCGGTGACGGGTGTCGTCATTGGCAATGATTTAGGGGCAGGCAAGCTAAAGCAGGCCAAATTGGATGCCAAAAAGATGATACGGATCGGTTTATCCATTTATATCATTGGGTGTGCTTTGGTCTTATGCACCAGTCCGATAGCACCTTTTCTGTTTTCGTTACAAGGAGAGAGTCGGCATATGGCGATGCAGCTTTTAATGATCAAGGCTTGTATTACTTGGACACAAGGCTATTCAGAAACCATTTATTATATTTTACGAGCCGGTGGAGATACGCGTTCCGTCTTGTGTATTGATGGCTTATTTACTTGCTTTGGACCCTTACTCTTATCAACGCTGTGCGCACGTGTACTGCATATCCCTATGCTATGGATGTTTGCAATCGTAGAAGGCAGCAGTATTTTTAAAATTTTTATTGCTACTTGGTTTTATCGAAAAGAAACGTGGTTAAAGAATTTAACGGAAAGGAAGCATGACTTACATGAAACAAGAAATATTACAGAAAAGAAATCCACAAGTATGTATCAAAAATGTGAATGATGCAGCATTTTCACGCTATGGAAAGCTCATCCACTTGGATGTGGATGCTTTGTTACAAGAAGCAGAAAAACAGTATCCGATACCAACTAGCGGGAATGCATATATTGCTGATATTGCGGCGTTACATCCTTTTGCTTGTGTAGCTGAAATCGCCCATCGTATTTTTGCTGAAATGGCAATTGAAGTAGGCATCTGTCATGGACATAATACGACCTTACTGGGGCTGGAATACCATATAGGATCTGAGGTGAATATGGCCATTACCGATTGTGTCTTAGCGTTAGGACGAAAGGAAGACTTTCAGGCACCTGGTATTGATAAGGAGGCATTGGAAGTATTTTATGTACCCAAAGGCAGTGTCATAGAGTTGTTTGAAGGTACTTTGCATTATTGCCCATTTTCGGCAGATCAAAAAGGGTTTTCCACAATTGTGATCCTCTTAGATAAAACAAATACACCGATTTCTTATCGAAAAGGAGAACTTTTGACAAAACGCAATAAATGGTTTATCGCACATGTGCAGAATCAAAAGAAGATCCAAGAGGGAAATGTTGGCGGATTGTTGGGAGAACCTTTACAGATATCGTTACTTCCTGTAGAATAAAGGAGAAGATGTAGGAAAGAGAGATGAAATCATGCGTGTCCAGATGGACAAAAGACGAAAACATACGACGAAACAAAATATGAAACCCGGGCCTTTTGTAAAATAATTCAAAAAAGGATAAGGGCAGAGAATACATGTGTGTTTTTGTAATGCGTGAATACAATCATAAGCCATCTAAGGATGATATTTGCTAATGTATATTCATAAAAATTCAAGAAGAAGTCTGAAAGCTATTACGATACACGCAATTAGTTTTTAGACTTTTTCTTGTTTCAATATAAGAAAAAACGATTCTTGTACCTTATCCGTGTTTTTCATTTACGAAAAAGGCGGGTTGATGATAATGAATAAAAAAATGAAAACAGAGAAACAAATGATGAAACTGCCTGTTTATGCAGGTATCTTATTTTCGGTATTAGAAATCATGATGGCATTGTATGCCAATTCACAGGCAGTGTTGATGGATAGTATTTATGATTTTGCAGAGGCGATTGTCCTTGGCTTAATTATCTTTTTAATTCCTTTATTTTATAAACCGGTCAGTGAACGGAAACCATTTGGCTATGCTCAAGTTGAAAGCTTACTGATTCTTGGGAAAGGTTTACTGTTGATTGCTGTTACAATTGGATTGATCTTAGCGAATGTGCAAATGCTATTACATGGTGGAAACACGATCGATCAGCAATTGATTGGATATTTCGAATTTGGATTGGCAATGATCAGTGCCATTGTGTTATGGCTTTTAACACGTATGCATAAACAAGTGCAGGCACCTTTAGTAGAAGCCGAAATCCTTGGCTGGAAATTGGATGTTTTTAGCAGTATTGGTGTCGGATTGGCTTTTTTCCTTGGCTCCTTATTGGACAACTCACCACTTTACTGGCTTTCCCCTTATATAGATCAGATCATTGCCATTATTATTGCGCTGATCATGTTACCGCAGCCTTTCCATCTGATTCAAGAATCATTAAAGAATCTTGTTTTATTTGCTCCTGAAGAAGAGGTCATGGAAGAAATCAAACAGTGTGCTCAAGAGTTGTTTGATGATTATGCATATGAAATTACATTTTATGATGTTATTCAGACAGGACGTAAATTGTGGATTGAAATTTATATTCGCTCGCATTCCAATATGTTGAATGTGGCGCAATTGGAACAGCTAAAGCTACGCATCGAAAAGGGGTTGCATGATCGCTATGAAGGGGTAGATGTACAAATATCTCCGGATTTGATCATAAAATAAAACGCATTAACGATAGTCATATGGAATACAAGTGATCGATTTACGCGGTTAGATACAGTTAAGAGGATATGATGTAAATAAAGAAAATACGATTTTCTTAGGATAGTGCTATAACGCCTATCGAAAATCGTATTTATTTTTATTTGGTAATGTTATCTATGGGTTCATGTACTCTTATATGTGATCTACACGCATATGTCGTTACCTTATAAATAAAGAGGTGTTTCTTATTCTTCACCTCTTTGTTCCATAAGGTTGTATATGCAAATGTTTTTATCACATTATTCTTTTGTGATCAATGCTAAGTTCTCCAGATACTCACTTTCAAAAGCAAGCTTCTTTTCAGCTTCATTCGTATATTTCTTTACCAATGCGCTGGATTTCATTACAGGCTGTAAAGTTCCCGCACCAGCAACACAACCGCCGGGACATGCCATTCCTTCTAACAGGTAGCCATTGCGTTTACCGGCTTTTGCCATCATGAGCATCGTTTTACAATTCTTTAAACCTTCAGCCGAATCAATTAATACTTCTTTATCCGGATGTTCTTTTTGAATACATTGTTTCACCGCATTGGCAACACCGCCGCTAACGGCAAAGCCACGTCCATTCGCAGTTCCTTCGGCAAATGGCTCATCTACCATGGCTTGTTCTAAAACAATGCCTTTGGCTTCAAACATACCCATGACTTCTTCAAAGGTTAAGACAAAATCGATATCACTGCGTACACTTTTGCGACTGGCTTCTAGTTTCTTGGCAGCACAAGGGCCGATAAAAACGACTTTTGCATCCGGTTTTTGCTTTTTAATCAAACGACCGGTTAAGACCATCGGCGTTAAGGCCATAGAAATATAAGGCTTAAAATCAGGGAAAAGCTTTTTCGCCATGACTGACCAGGCAGGGCAACAGGATGTTGCCATAAATGGCTGTTGTTCAGGCACTTTGTTTAAGAAGTCTTCAGCCTCTTCAACCGTACATAAATCGGCGCCGATGGCTACTTCTACAACATCCGCAAAACCCAACGCTTTTAAGGCCCCTTTTACTTTTTCAGGTGTCACGCTTGCCCCAAATTGTCCAACAAAGGCCGGGGCAATTGCCGCAATAACCTCTTTTCCGCTTTTCATCGCATGAATCGTCTGAAAGATCTGTCCTTTATCAACAATCGCGCCAAATGGGCAATTGACTAAACACATACCGCAAGAAACACATTTCTCATGATCAATTTCAGCTCTTCCGAATTCATCACTTTTTATGGCATCCATGCCACAACTTCTGGCACAAGGACGTTCCAACTTGTTAATAGCACCATAAGGACATACATCCATACAGCGGCCGCATTTGATACATTTATCCTGATCAATGACAGATTTACCATTAATAATACTGATGGCATCTTTCGGACAAACTTCTTTACAAGGATGTGCTAAACACCCTTGACAGGTATCCGTGACAACAATCTGCTTTTCCGGGCAGGCATTGCAGGCAAATTTAATGATGTTGATCAAAGGATCATCATAATATTTCTCAGCGATCGCACTTTCTTCAATACCATCGCTTAAGGGTGCATGCTCATCCATTTTACGTAATGGCAACCCAATTCCTAAGCGCAGACGTTCCCCAACAATGGCACGTTCTAAAAAGATACTTTCTCGATACTTTGCTTGTTCTCCTGGTAAGATCTTAAAAGGAAGCTTTTCAATTTCAGTGGCATAATCTCCACCTTCATATGCCAATCGGGCAATTTCAGTGAAGACCTTTCTTCGTATATCCGTTACCGAATTATAAATACCTCTCATTATGTATCACCTCGTCTCCATTATACTGTATTTACCAGTATTTGTAAGTATAATTTCAGAATTTCAACCCTTTTACTTGTCGTTATGCAGGAATTGCATTATCATGATAAGGATGAAATAAAAGAAAGATAGAAATCATTAAACGAAAAATGTAAATCAACATCGTAACGTAATACAAGGCTTATGGAAAAAGCTTGAGAAAGGAAACCCTATGGAAATCAAAGAACTAGTACAGCGGCAAAGAGCATATTATCAAAAAGGAAATACGCGCTCTTTGATAAAACGTAAACAGGCATTACAGCGGCTGCAGGCATGTATCAAAAGAAATGAAACGGCTATTCATGAAGCTTTGTATGAAGATTTGCATAAGGCAACAATGGAATCTTATATGAGTGAAACCGGAATGGTGTTGGCAGAATTACGCATGCAACTGCGACATTTTGAACAATGGGCAAAACCTAAAAAAGTGCGTACACCTCTTGCCCAATTTCCCGCTAAAAGCTTTCAATCTGCAGAACCTTATGGAGTAGTGTTGATCATGGCACCTTGGAATTATCCTTTTCAATTATGTATGGAACCATTGATTGGGGCATTGGCTGCTGGTAATACGGTGATCTTAAAGCCCAGCGCATATGCCAAAGCGTGTAGTGCAGTCTTGGCGAAGATCCTAAGGGAATGCTTTGAAGAGGAGTATGTTGCCGTTGTAGAAGGTGGCCGCAAGGAAAATAATGAACTATTGGAACAACGGTTTGATTACATCTTTTTTACTGGCGGAGTAACGGTTGGTAAAATGGTGATGGAGAAAGCTAGTCGATATCTTACACCAATCACATTAGAATTAGGAGGGAAAAGTCCTTGTATCGTTGATGAAAGTGCAGATTTACGCATCGCCGCACGTCGTATTGCCTTTGGCAAATTTCTTAATGCCGGGCAAACCTGTGTAGCCGTTGATCATGTGTTTGTACATTCTTCGATACGTCAAGCTTTTCTTGCCTATTTGCAACAGGAATTGCAATCTTTCTTCGGTGAGGATGTATTAGCCAATCCCCATTATCCAGCAATTATCAATAAAAAACATTTTACGCGTCTACGCCAGCTTATGCAGAGTGGTGATATATGTATTGGTGGGCAGTTGCGGGAAGAAACCTTACAGATTGCACCGACTGTGTTAGAAAATGTTTCCTTGACTTCTGCTATCATGCAGGAAGAAATTTTTGGACCGCTTTTGCCAATTTTACCTTATGATGATCTTGATGAGGTCATAACGTTCATACAAGCACAAGAACGTCCGCTGGCTTTGTATTTATTCACGAGCAGAAAAGCAGTAGAACAGCGCATTTTGCATACGTTGAGCTTTGGCGGCGGTTGTATCAATGATACCATTATTCATCTGGCAACCAGTCAGATGGGCTTTGGCGGTGTAGGACAAAGTGGGATGGGGAGTTATCATGGATATGAATCCTTTAAAACATTTTCTCATTTCCGCAGTATCGTAAAAAAGGCGACATGGTTAGATCTTCCTATGCGCTATCACCCATATACGAAAACGAAAGAAACGATCGTGAGGATGTTTTTACGATGAAAATGAGAAGAAAAACCATGCTAGTCGTGATGACCCTTTTGCTTGCTTATGGTTTGCAGGTTGTGTATGTAAAAAGCTTGCCAAGTGAACAAATCACTATTTTAGGCTATCATCACATTGTCGAGGATAAGGATAAAGAAGCGTATTTTAAAGGAAATATGTGGGTGAATTCATTGTCTTCCTTTGAAGCACAGATGAAGTTGTTAAAGGAAAAGGGATATCATAGTGTTAGTTTACAGGATGTTTATGAATGGCGTATGGGACGAAAAGAGTTAGATGAAAAAAGCGTTGTCATCACTTTTGATGATGGATTTTATTCCTCGATTAAATATGCACAGCCAATTTTAGAAAAATATGGATTTCAGGGAAGTGTTTTTGTGATTGGCTCACAAATTGAGGCGAATCGCAGCGAATATAAACCCAATAAACGTCAGCATGCAACCTTAGCAGATATGCAACATGCAAAAAAGTTGTCTTTTTATGCGCATTCCTTTGATCTTCATCATAAGGATGGAGGCTTTCGTGTTCATCAATTGACGAAAGAAGCATTGCAAATAGATACGCAAAAAGAAGCATCGCTTGTATCAACAGAATTTTATGCTTATCCATATGGAAAATATAATCCTTTGATACAGGAGGTATTAAAACAACATGGTACGAAGTTGGCATTTGGATTTAACGAAAATAGAAAAGCCAGTAGACAGGATGATCCTTATGCATTACCAAGATTTAATGTGAATGCATATACGAAGCTGGATGTGTTTTATCAGATGGTTTCACAATAAGCAAAGAGAATACGTTATCGTGGGAAAGTTGATGTCTTTATTAAGAAAACATCAACTTTTTCCTATTCAGTTGAATGATATGCCTAGAAGCCCATGAGGGTGAATGCATATAGTGGATTGAGATGAAGGAAATCTCAGTGAAAAAGGAGGAACTAACTATATGTATCATGCAAACTGCAACAACTCCTGCAGCTGTAACAATTCATCGAACTGTAACCGCAATGGAGAAAGAATCATGGTAAATCAGTCAAATTGCAGCAATCATAATGTTCAAGAACGTTCTCGCTGCTCATGTGCAAACACGTATCGCCCAGGCTCTGGCTGTGGTAATTCGGGCAATCACAGCTGCGGCTGTCATAACAATTGTAACTGTGGCTGTCAGCGACCTTGTCCGCCACGTCCATGCCCACCAAGACCATGCCCACCACGCCCATGTCCACCTAGACCTTGTCCACCACGTCCATGCCCTCCACGCCCAAGTTGTGAAGACCGCTGCCGTGCACAATATCGCCAGTGTATGAGAAACTGTCGTATGCGTGAAGATGAGCAAGGTTTTGAACGTGGCTATGAAGAAGGCCAGTATGATACAGACATGATGAATGAAGATCGTTGGGAGTACGAAGACTAATCCATCCTATTGGCAATCCATCCAATTATCTTTTTGATGAGGACCTTTCTTAAAGAAAGGTTCTTTTCTCCTGTGGATTCAGCGTAATAACTTTTGCAAAAATACATAAGATAGTATATAATGATGAAAATTATACAGGAGGTGGATACAAATGCTGCATATGAAACATATTATTTGGGATTGGAATGGTACCTTATTGGATGATCTAGATGTCAGCATGGATGCATTAAACAGCATCTTAACGAAAGAACAATTGCCGCTTGTCCTGGATAAAGATGAATATCGTAAATACTTTCAGTTTCCTGTCATTGAATATTATAAAAAAGTTGGTTTCGACTTTGCCAAAACACCATTTCCCATCTTGGCACAACAATATATGGCATATTATCAGCCTCATTCTTTACAATGTTCCTTGCATACTGGGGTAGAAGAAACCTTGGAAAAAGCAGAACAAAAGGGTTATCGCCAATACTTGTTGAGCGCCAGTGATCTGCAGTTTCTAAAACAACAGCTTGCTGTTTATGACATTTCTAATTATTTTCAGGATATTCAAGGCTTAGATAACATTCATGCTCATTCCAAAGCAGAATTGGCGAAAGCCTTTGTAAAAGAACGCCAGTTAAATCCAAATGAAGTTGTATTTGTCGGTGACAGTGTACATGACAGTGAAGTGGCAAAATATGCCGGATGTCATTGTATCTTGATAGCGAATGGACATGAACACAGAGATAAGCTTACAAAGACAGGCCGACGTGTGGTTGGCAATATAAAGGAATTTGCTCAGTTATTATAGGATCAAAAAGGAAAGCGTTCGCTTTCCTTTTTATGACGATGTTAGCATCTTTTGATTATTGATAAGGTGATATCTTTAACAGAACCAAAAAATTCCCTAAAGTAAAAATTGGGTGCCAGATCAAGATCACTGCGAGCAGGGTAATTATGATAAGACAAACCTAAAGAAGTTGCGATGAAACCGGCACGAAACATATGGAAATCATTGGTGATGATGGAAGCACTTTTTATATGGTATTTCTTCATAAGCACTTTTGAGAAAGCTAAGTTTTCCTGTGTATTCATAGAAGCATCTTCCATTAAGATACGTGATTCTGCTACACCATGCTGAATCAGATACTGTTTCATGGCACTGGCTTCACTGCAAGTTTCCGCTTGCCCTTTGCCACCGCTTACTATCAGATAGGTATTTGGATATTCCTCAGCAAACTGGATACCTCGTTCCAAACGATAACGAAGTAAGCGAGAAATCGAAGAACCATGCAACTGCGCCCCTAAGATGATAGCAGCATCACCTTGTTGTTTATCCGTGTGCATACCTTGATAGAGGATGCAGGATTGTAATCCCAAAAATAGGATAATTATGATAGTAGTGCACAAGTATACTATGCGGCGTAAGGGGATAGGCAGATATGAAAAGATATGTTTTTTCCTTTTATAGGTCATCATTCCTATGATAAGTAACAACATCCCACCAAGTAAAAAGACCCAGGAAAAAACAATTTCATTGATACCATAAACAATGCATAAATAACTATAATACCCTATACATAAGCCACCTAATGCCATGCATACGAGCGAAAGAACAAAATGATTATTTGGTTTCATGAGATAATCTCCTTATTCCTGCCAAAAAGAGGATAGAACAGTATATACGCGTTGAGGCTCATTAATAATTTCATAATGCGCATACTGTATCGGTAATAAATTGCGATAAAACCGTGTGGTAAAACGTTCGTCAATGAAAGCGACCATCCCTTTATCAGAAAGGGAACGTATGACACGGCCGGCTGCTTGTAGAACTTTGTTCATACCGGGAAATTGATAGGCATAGGCATAGCCCATTTGATTAATTTCATCAAAATGCGCTTTGATCAGATCTAGCTGAGGATGAAGTTTGGGAAGACCGACACCGATGATGATAGCACCAATCAGACGATCACCTTTTAAATCAATGCCTTCCGCAAACATGCCACCTAATACACAAAAAGCGACATGCAAACCATCCATTTCTTCAAACTGCTTTAGATACGCTTGTTTTTGTTCATCATTCATATTGCCATCCTGTATGGAAATGGCAATATCCGGATATTGATTCGCAAATTCTTCGGCAATCTGTTGTAAATATGCATAACTTGGGCAAAAGACAATGTAATTACCGGCTTTTGCAAGCACACATGCGTGAATCATTTCCACTATGGCGATAAGACTATGACTGCGATTACGGTATTTTGTCGAAATGGCATTATTGATGATGACTTTGATCTGTTGTTTTGCAAAAGGTGAAGGCAAGGAAAGACGAGGAGTCTTTTCATCACCGCCTAAAAGCTCCAGATAATAATCAATAGGTGACAGCGTTGCTGAAAATAAGATTGTACTGCGTCCTTTTTTCATGATGTTTTGTAAAGGATGGCGGGGATTCATGCAAAATTGTTTGACGATGACATTATTTGCATCCTTTTGTATTAGGGTCACAAAATGCTCATCATAATAATCAGCGATACGGATATAAGCATTTACTGCGAAATAAACATCCTTGAGTTCATCATCGTGGCTTTCTTCATGCTCACTTTGCAGATAAGCATCACAATGCTCAGAAAAACTTTCTAACTTTTCCAGAAAAGGCAAACAGGGTTCTTCATCCGCAAAGAAATCACTATATTCACAACACTTTTTCAGCTTTGCAAATTCACTTAAGACAGCTTGCAGTGCCTTATGAAGCAACACCGCATCCTTAGGAATCTTTTTGCGTATGGAAAGAAACTGCTCTTTTTCCAAGACAGCACTATACATTTCGCGACCACGGTCAATCAGATTATGAGCTTCATCTACTAAAAAGATATAATTGCCTTTTTCCATAAAAAAACGTTTTAAATAGACATGAGGATCAAAAACATAATTATAATCACAGATAATCACATCTGCATACAGGCTGGCATCAAGACTCAATTCAAAAGGACAGATATCATGCTGCTTAGCCATATGTACAATCACTTCTTTATTCATGAAGTCTTCACCACTTAAAAGCTCATACAAAGCATTTTTATTTCGGTCATAATAGCCTTTGGCATAAGGACAAACTTTAGGGTCACAATTACGTTCTTCCAGTAAACAGATTTTATCTTTAGCCGTAATGCAGACCGTTTTAAACGATACATCTTGCTTTTGTAATAACGCAATTGTATCATAGGCAACACTTGCCGTGATGTTTTTCGCACAGAGATAAAAAAGCTTTTCGGCCTTTCCTTCTCCAATGGCTTTTAAAGAGGGGAATATTGTAGAAATGGTTTTCCCTATACCGGTAGGAGCTTGAGCAAACAGATTTTGTTTATCTAAAATCGTTTTATATACAGCTACGGCAAACTGACGTTGTCCTTTGCGATAGGAAGTAAAAGGAAATGTTAGTTTTTTTAAGGTAGTGGAAGAAGCAATACGAATATTTTGGGAAAGACGTGCCCAGCGTAAATGTTGTTTTAGACAATCGAGGTAAAAGGCGGTCAACTGTTCCTGTGTTTTTACTTGTTGAAATGTGAAGATTTGTTTTGTTTCAATCTGATAATAGGTTAATTGAATGGTAAGCTGTTCACACGCATGTTGCATGGCATACAAGTAGCCATAACAATATGCCTGAGCCCAATGCACAAAACAAGAGTCATTTATTTCATCATGGGGAAGAGCAGTCGTCTTGATTTCTTCAATAGTGATACCATGTTCGTCCTTTAAAATGCCATCGGCTCTGCCATCAATCACAAAGGTCACATCTTCGATGATCGTCTCCTGTTTCAGATAAACTTCACTTTGATAATCACCTGTGGCCTGTGATTGCAACATGCGATGAATTCGACTGCCTAAATTCGCTCTTTCGACACTTTGACCACTATAGACTAAATCACCGCTTTGAAATAAAAACTCAACCAGTTCTCTGACTGAAAGACGATATTGCATACCTTCACATCCTTTTGTATAGTTCATTTTACTAGAAAAACGAAAATTTACAATGGAAAGTTGGAAATCGTCATGTATAATTAAGGAGTCTGTAAGTAATAAGATTTTTTCTTCGTACTTACTAGCAATGAGCCATCAGCATAGGGATACAAGGAGGAAGCAACATGCGTGAATTTATTATCCAAGAGGATGATGCCAACCAGCGTGTGGATAAATTTCTGCAAAAGACGTTGCCAGCATTGCCTAAAAGTTTGATGTATAAATATATAAGAAATAAGAAAATAAAAGTAAATCGAAAACGTTGCGAAATCGCGCAGCGTCTGCTGCCAGGAGATCACGTATTATGTTTTATTGCAGAAGAATTTTTTGAAACAGGAGAAGATTGCTCCTTTTTAAAGGTTAGCAGCGAATTGGATGTTCTTTATGAGGATGCAAATGTCATTTTAATGAAAAAACCGAGCGGCTTATTGACACATAAAGATAGCAATGAAATACAAGATAATCTGGCAGATCGCTTCTTACATTACTTATATAAGAAAGGACAGTATGATCCACAAACAAGACAAAGTTTTACACCGGCTCTATGTCATCGCTTAGATCGCAATACGGAAGGAATTGTCATAGGAGCGAAGACAGCGGAAGCATTGCGGCGTATGAATGCCTATATTCGCGAACATAAAGTTGAAAAACATTATGTATGTATTGTTGAAGGTGTTATGGAGCAAAAGACAGGGCATGTGGTACTTTGGCATAAAAAGGATGCAAAAAGCAACAAGGTTCATTTGTATGCCCATGAACAAAAGAACAGTCAACGCATAGAAACCAGCTATCGCACATTGCATCAAGGAAAGCGATATGCGTATGTGGAAGTGCAATTGCATACGGGAAAAAGTCATCAGATACGCGCGGTAATGGCATATCTTCATCATCCTTTATTTGGGGATGTGAAATATGGCGCCCAAAAGAATCAGCGTAAGGATTTTCAAGCATTATGCGCTTATAAAGTCCACTTTAATTTTGATGATGATCTTTTATCTGCCATTTCTCAACAAACCTTTACGCTTATCCATCACCATATCAAAGCACGCTATGAACTATTAGAACAATAAGGAAAAAACAATCACGAAAAGGAATGTTTTTTTGATGGATGCGCCTTTACAAATATGTAGACGCTTTCGATACGAACATACTTTTTTATACAAATACGCATAAGAGAAAAGATGTAAAAATATAACTTGCTTTTTCATTGTTGTAGTGTATAATATTCGGGTGGTAAAAAGAGGAGAATCGTTATGGAATCTTATGGATATTTATTAGATATTGCCTTAATTTTAATTTTTACCAAAGTATTGGGACTTGTGACAAAACGTATAGAGATGCCACAGGTTGTCGGTGCTTTGATGGCCGGTATCGTGTTGGGCCCAGGCTTTTTGAAAATTGTTCATGAATCGCAATTCATTGATCATATTGCTGAAATCGGTGTGATCGTCTTAATGTTTTCAGCCGGGTTGGAAACGGATATCAATGAACTTAAGAAAAGTGGCGGAAAGAGTTTTGTGATTGCCTTGATTGGTGTATTAATACCATTGATCGGCGGTTATTTACTGGCTTCTTTCTATAACAGTGGCGATAAAGCATTTTTGGAAAACATGTTTATCGGTGTTATCTTGACAGCAACTTCGGTATCCATCAGTGTGGAAACCTTAAAAGAAATGGGGAAATTATCAACACCTAGTGGAAATGCCATCCTAGGAGCTGCTTTGATTGATGACGTATTAGGAATTATCGCGTTGACCTTAATTACTGGTATGGCAGATACATCTGTTGATTTAACGACAGTCATGATTAAAATTGTTGCTTTCTTTGCGGTCAGCATGGTGATTGGTTTAGCAGCTCATAAACTGATTGAAAAATGGTTTGATCGTTATGAAAAAGTACACCGTCGTTTTTCTATCCTATCTTTTGCTTTCTGCTTATTGTTTGCTTACTGCGCAGAAGAATTCTTCGGTGTCGCTGATATCACGGGAGCCTTTATTGCCGGATTGATCATTTCCGGAACGAGTCGTTCTTCTTATGTGAAGATGCGTATAGAAACTTTAAGCTATCTGCTTATTTCACCGGTTTTCTTTGCTAGTATCGGTTTAAAATTTGTTCTGCCAGAGATGACGACAAGTATTTTAATTTTCTCTGTGCTATTATTAGTTATTTCTGTCCTCAGCAAGATTTTGGGATGTGGCCTTGGTGCAAAACTTTGTGGTTATCAGACAATTCAATCGGCTCGTATTGGTGTCGGTATGATTTCGCGTGGAGAAGTCGCCTTAATTGTTGCCAGCAAGGGGATGGCTGTTGGATTGATGAATGATCAATTCTTTGGTCCGATCATCATCATGGTTGTCTTTACGACAATTGTCACGCCAATCCTATTGAAATTTGTCTTTAAAGATCGTATCAATGATCCAGATGTTTATACGGATAGTGCATTGATTGAAGATTATAGTGAAGTTGAAAATAACGAACGAAAGAATATGGAAATTTTAGAACAAAAGAAAAAGCGCAGTGCTGCCTAATACAGCTTGTATCAGTTATCTGCTAAGGTGTCAAAAATCCTTTATATAAAGGGTTTTTGACCCTTTTTTTCATGCATGAACCAATTTTTAATTTCATTGTTGAAAAATACGAAAAAAAGGAATATACTTTGAAAATGATTTAGGAAAGATTCCTGTATCCTAAATCGCTGAAAGTGTTATAATAATAAAAAAGGAGGTGTCGTGTTTTGGAAGAGATTATCAGAGAAATCGTTGACGCTGACAAACAGGCAAGAAGACGAGTAAAAGAAAAGCAACAGGAACGTCTGAATATCCAAAATTTGATACAACAGCAAGATGATGAAATCAAATCGCGGTATCAACAGGAAACAAAAGCATTGTTGGAAGCGAAACAGGCAGAACTGAATGCAGCTTTACAAAAAGAACAAGAGCAGGAAGAAAAAGCCTATCAAGATGCACTGCATAATCTGGAAGCGAAGTATGATGCCAGCAAAGAGGAGTGGGTGAACGAAATCATTCAACGGTGTCTGGCATCATAAATGTGATGCCGATAAGGAGGTGATGGTGAATGGAAATGGCAGCTGGTGTTATCGCCGCAAAAGCAAGAAGTATGCTTGGCGAACAGCTGAGCGCACAGGACTATGAAGAATTGCTGCACAAGCGCAGCGTTGCCGAAATAGCGGCCTACCTAAAAAATGGCACTTCCTATGCACATGCCCTAAAAGATGTACGCGAAAACAACATTCACCGTGGACAGCTGGAAGATCTTTTACGAAGAGAAAGCTTTCGCAAATCTATGAAACTGTATCGTTACAGTGAATCTAAGCAGCAGCAGTATTATAAGTTGCATATGCAACAGATAGAAATTGACTTATTGCTATCACGCATTCGTGTTTTGATTTCCCAGGCGTATGAAGATGCTATCGCAGAATTTCCCCTTTTCCTAAAAGCATATACTAGTTATGATTTGACGAAATTGGGGAATGTTCGCAGCTTTGATGAATTGCTGGAGGTTGTGAAAAAAACGATGTATTATGATGCCCTTGTCCCTTATCGGGTGAAAAAAGGACAGGAAAACGATATTGCCTATACGGACATCGAGACGACTTTGCATCAGAAGTATTATGCGCATGCAATGGATACGATTCACGATGTGTTAAAAGGAAAAAGCCGTAAACAATGCCATGATATGTTTGCCACTAAGGCAGAACTAGATAATCTGACAAAAATCTATCGTTTTAAAAAGTATTTTCAGGCAAGAGAGGATACCATACGGGATTCTTTAGTGCCATTGTATCATCGCATTTCCAAAGAGCGATTGGAAGAGCTTCTGGCAAGTCCCTTGCCATTATTTTTGAAGAAACTTAAGGAAGGCCCTTACCATCTGCATCTGGAAGATAAAGAAGATTTATATGTAGAATATTATACCCAGGCTTATCTTTATAAAATGGCAAAACGCAATGTGTATTTTGCTCAGGATGCGCCAACGGTATACAGCAGTTATCTCGTCGTTATGCAGCGAGAACTTGACAACATCATCAATATCATCGAAGGTGTTCGCTATCAGGTGAACAGCGAAGATATTGCATCGATGCTGGTGTATTAGAAAGGAGGATATCATGGCGATCGCAAAAATGAAACTCATCAACATTACGGCCGATAATGAGTATCTCAATGATGTCTTATTAAAATTTGTGGATTTGAACTATTTTCATCCGGAACCAGCCAGTAAATTTGTGGACAGTGTACATGGCTTAACAACATTGAGCGAGGAAAATCCTATCGCAGAAGTATTATCTCATGTACAAGAAATCGTCAACGAGATGCAATTGAATTTGCCGCAGCTGAGTATGAAAAGCCGTGACTATGATCTGGATAAGATGACTTCTTATGTAGATGGCATTTATCAGCGTTATCAGGATGGCGCACAGATTCGAGATGATCTGTTACACGTTATTCAGGAAAATAAGGACGCCTTAGTTCAGGTCAGAAATATTGAAAGTATTGATTTAAATTTGGATGATTTATTCGAGTGTGAGTATATAAAAATTCGCTTTGGCCGTTTGCCAATCGATAGTGTGGAAAAATTACAGTACTATCGTAACCGTCCATTTGTCTTTAAATCCTTCAATACAGATGACACCTATAGCTGGTGTTTATATATTACGACATCAAAATATGAAGGAGATGTCGATAACATTTTCTCTTCCTTATACTTCGAGCGTATCCGTATTCCGGAATTTGTTCATGGAACACCGGAACGAGCGAAGGAATCTTTGCAAGAGGAAATAGACAATGATTATAAACAGTTACAGCACGTAGAAGAAGTGCTGGCAAACTTAAAAAAGGAATGCAGTGAAAATATTGCTAAAATCGTAAGCGAATTAGCTTTTTTGAATCATACCTTTGAAGCACGTAAATATGTCGTTGGATTAGGAGAACGTTTCTCCATAACAGGTTTTATTGCAGAAGATGATGTACCAAAACTGAAAGCATCATTCTCAGAATTGAAGGAGGTGGAAATCGAAGTCAGACCTGCCCATAGCGACAAGCGACTCTCGCCTCCGACCAAATTAAAGAATGGGTGGTTTGCCAGGCCGTTCTCGATGTTTATAGAAATGTATGGCACGCCGGAGTATGAAGGCTTTGACCCAACACCAATCGTCGCTATTACCTATTCATTATTATTTGGTATGATGTTTGGAGATGTCGGTCAGGGACTTTGTGTTATCCTTGTTGGATGGTGGATGTATAAATATAAAAAGATGCAGTTAGGAGATGTCATGATTCGTATCGGTATCTTTTCTACCATCTTTGGCTTCGTCTTTGGTTCCGTCTTCGGTAATGAAACCATGTTGAACCCTCTCTATCATGCAATCTTAGGACTTACTGAGAAGCCTATAGAAGTTATGTCAAGTGAATTCATTTTGCCTTTATTGATCGTAGCGGTTGGCATTGGAGCTTTCTTGAATATGTTCTCAATCGTTTTAAATATCATTACGCATGCCAAAGATGATAATAAAGGGGAATGCCTGTTTTCTCAAAACGGAGTGGCAGGGCTTGTCTTCTATGGTGCTTTAGTAATTGGTGCCGGCTTTACAGCTGTTGGTATCAGCGTATTTTCACCACTGTATATCCTGCTGCTGATCGTTGTGCCACTTCTATTAATCTTTTTAAAAGAACCACTCATGCGCAAACTGGATGGTAAAAGCATGTTCCCGGAAAGCTTTGGGGCTTTCTTTATGGAAGGATTCTTTGAATTGTTTGAAATTTGTTTATCTTATATTACCAATACCATTTCCTATTTACGTGTTGGTGGATTCGTCTTATCCCACGCGGGCATGATGATGGCAGTTACCATGATCATGGAAATGGCTGGCGGTATCGGCGGATTAGCTGTTGGTATTTTTGGGAATATTCTAGTTATGTGTTTGGAAGGACTGATTGTCGGTATCCAGGTACTGCGATTAGAATTTTATGAAATGTTCTCCCGTTACTTTACGGGAAATGGAATCGTGTTTAAAACACTGAACGATTAGGAGGAAATTTATTATGTTAAACGCATTTGAATTATTGTTGCCACTGATTTTGATCGTATTGATCTCTTTACCTTTGGTGAATGTATTTCGTGGAAAAAAGAGCGCATCAGTGGCCAAACGCCGCATGATTACGCATGTATGTTTCTTCTTTGCCATTCTGCTTGGAACAGTATTCTTTGCTGCTTCTAAGGCATATGCTGCGACACAGGATGATATTGCATTGAAGATGGCTGGCTCCATCGGTCAGGGTCTGGGCTTTATGGCAGCTGCTTTATCTACCGGACTTTCAGCATTAGGGGCTGGTATCGCCGTAGCTGCTGCAGCACCAGCTGCCATTGGTGCTTTCTCAGAAAATGAAAAGAACTTTGGTAAATCAATGATCTTTGTTGCCATGGGTGAAGGTGTTGCTATCTATGGTTTGTTGATTTCTATTATTATGATCTTCATGAAATTATAAATCTTGATGAAATTATAAATCATGATGAAATTCTAAATCTTGATAAATTATAAATCTTGATAAATTATAAATCTTGATGAAGTTCTAAATCATAATGAAGTTCTAAATCATAATGAAGTTCTAAATCATAATGAAGTTCTAAATCATGGTGAAATTCTATACATGAAGAAATTCTAAATCATGATGATATTCTAAACTTATTTATACTGCCTTCACAATGCCTTTTCATATATAAAAGGAAGATGATTTCATCTTGTACCATATAGGATGAGACTACTTGTATTGTTGATGTAGGTCGTATAGAAAGTAATAAACAGCTGTAAGGAAAGGAGCTTTCCTATGAAATTTTACTTGCTCAGTGATAATATTGATACACAGATGGGATTGCGTCTGGCTGGTATTGAGGGTGTTGTTGTACATGAGCGCCATGAGGTGCTACAGGCTTTGGAAACAGCCATGCATATGGAAGATGTGGCCATTGTTTTAATGACAACCAAACTGATTCAGACATGTCCCGAAGTAATCTCTGAGTTGAAACTAAAACAAAAGAAACCGCTGATTGTTGAGATACCGGATCGTCATGGCTCCGCCAAAATTGGCGAAACAATTGATGGCTATGTATCCGAGGCAATCGGTGTGAAACTATGAGGTGTTGAGTGATGCTTGATGAAAAAATGAAACTGGAAGAATATTTTAAAGAAGAGATACAACGAGTCAGCGACATCCAGATCAGCGGTATTGAACGTGAAATCGAACAAATTCGCAAAAAGACAATCGCCTCTTTGGAACAAAGTGCCCAAACTGAGGCCGGTATGCTGAGAGAAACAGAATTGCGTGAAAAGCAAAGTGAGCATGCCATTGCTTTAAGCCGTTTGCATGAAGATACTAACCGTAAGCTGATGGCAAAGCGTAAAGAGCTGAATGAGGCTGTTTTTGATGAGGTAAAACAACGTATGCTTGCTTATTGTGAAAGTGAAGCATATAAAACAATGCTGTTGGATAAGCTTGATAAACTGGCAGAACATGCACAGGAGCATGCGGTTTTGCATATGGCGAAAAAAGATGAACGTTATCTGAAAATGTTATGTGAACGATATGGTCATGGGTGTGTCGGTGAAGTGGATGCCAGTATCAGCATTGGTGGATTCTTGCTTGCTTGTGAAGATAGCGGCATTGTCATTGATGAAACATTTGATACGGCAATTGAGGAACAACGCAGCTGGTTCTATACAAATTCAGGATTATTTATAAAATAACATGTGAATGTAAATTTCGCATGATCGAGGTGATAATGTGAGTGAAAATGTAATCTATTCCATCAACGGGCCAGTTGTAAAGGTGAAAGATTCAACCGATTTCTCTATGATGGAGAAGGTGTTCGTCGGTCATCAGCGTCTGATGGGAGAAGTAATATCCATCAGCCGTGAGGCTACGGTCATTCAGGTATATGAATCAACGACTGGATTGAAACCAGGAGAGCCGGTAGAACCTACCGGAAGTCCGATTTCAGTAACACTGGGACCGGGAATTTTAAGAAATATCTTTGATGGAATTGAACGTCCATTAAAGGAAATTGCCAAACAATCGGGTGCCTTTATCGCAACCGGAAGTGATGTGGCTAGCTTAGATGAAGAAGTTTTGTGGGATGTTACCATGAAGGTAAAGGTCGGTGATCATGTCATAGGCGGACAGATTTTTGCGACGGTGCCAGAAACGCCATTGATCGAACATCGCTGTATGATTCCGCCAACACTGGAAGGTGAGGTTATTGAAACAGTTTCGAATGGTCAATATAACATTTTGACATGTATTGCCAAAGTGGCAGATGCACAAGGAGAGGTACATGAGCTGACCTTATGTCAGAAATGGCCTATCAAAACGGCACGTCCAGTGAAACGACGTTTGCCAATCAGCGTACCGTTGATTACCGGTCAACGTATTTTTGATACCCTATTTCCAATCGCCAAAGGAGGAACAGCCGCAATTCCAGGCGGTTTCGGTACCGGAAAAACGATGACACAGCATCAATTGGCAAAATGGTGTGATGCGGATATCATTGTGTATGTCGGCTGTGGAGAACGTGGTAATGAGATGACGCAGGTTTTAGAGGAATTCTCGGAACTGATTGATCCAAAATCTAATCGTCCGCTGACCGATCGTACCGTCTTGATTGCCAATACGTCTAATATGCCAGTCGCTGCACGTGAAGCTAGCATTTATACGGGTTTGACTTTGGCAGAATATTATCGTGATATGGGATATCATGTTGCTATTATGGCCGACTCTACTTCACGATGGGCAGAGGCATTGCGTGAAATCAGTGGACGTTTGGAAGAAATGCCGGCTGAAGAAGGTTTCCCAGCTTATCTGCCATCTCGTATTTCGCAGTTCTATGAACGTGCGGGCTATATGGAAACTTTGAATGATGCGACCGGTAGTGTGTCTATCATTGGGGCAGTATCTCCTCAGGGTAATGACTTTAGTGAACCGGTAACCCAGAATACCAAGCGATTTGTTCGTTGTTTCTGGGCTTTGGATAAATCTTTAGCATATGCGCGTCACTATTTTGCTATTAACTGGAATGAAAGCTATTCTGAATATGTAACAGATTTGTCACGCTGGTACAATAAAAATGTTGATCCGCGTTTCTTACGTGACCGTCAGGAAATCATGTCGTTATTAGCAGAGGAAACAAAATTAATGGAAATCGTTAAGCTGATTGGTAGCGATGTTTTACCAGAAGATCAAAAACTGGTAATTGAAATCTGTAAGGTTATTCGAGTTGGCTATCTACAACAGAATGCCTTTCATCAAGATGATACGTATGTGCCTTTAGAAAAACAGTTAAAGATGATGGATACAATCTTGTATTTATATCGTCGTTGTAAAGAGGTAATTACGACCGGTAAACCACTGCGTCTGGTAATGCAGCTTGGTTTATTTGATAAAGTTACAAAGATGAAATATGATGTGCCGAATGACAATATAGCATTGTTGGATGAGTATCCGACGATGATTGATTCTGCCATCAGCACCATAGCGTGAAGGAGGTAAATGTACAATGAGTCTACAATATGTAGGATTGCATGAAGTCAATGGACCTCTGATTTTTCTGGATCATGTGTTAGATGCCAGCTATGAGGAAATGGTAGAAATCAAGTGCAGTGATGGAACAACGCGTTTAGGTAAGGTCGTTCAGCTTGAGGGCGACAAGGCAGCAATTCAGGTATTTGAAGGTACAAATGGTTTATCACTAAAAAATACACGAACGAAATTCACAGGGCGGCCAATGGAACTAGCCTTATCAAAAGAAATACTTGGCCGAACGTTCAATGGTAGTGGACAGCCAATTGATGGCTTGGGTGAAATTTATGCGGAAAAGAGTATGGATATCAATGGACAGCCATTGAATCCAGTATCTCGAGTATATCCGCGAAATTATATAAATACCGGTATCAGCAGTATTGATGCCTTGATGACCTTGATTCGTGGGCAAAAACTGCCAATCTTCTCCGGCTCCGGTATGCCACATAACGAATTGGCAGTACAACTTGTAAAACAAGCAAAGATATCAGATGGAGATGGTAAAAATTTCTGTATCGTGTTTGCGGCCATGGGGGTAAAAAATGATGTGGCAGATTACTTTAAGCGTTCGTTTGAAGAGGCTGGTGTCATGGAAAAGGTTGTCATGTTTGTCAATCTAGCAAACGACCCAATCATAGAACGTACGTTAACACCACGTTGCGCGTTAACTGCCGCAGAGTATTTGGCGTATGAGCATGACATGCAGGTATTGGTTATCTTAACGGATATCACATCGTATTGTGAGGCACTGCGTGAGTTCTCTAGCAGTAAGGGTGAAATCCCAGGACGGAAAGGTTATCCGGGTTATCTGTATTCTGACTTGGCTTCCTTATATGAAAGAGCAGGAATCATTAAGGATGCAAAAGGTTCTGTGACACAGATTCCTATTCTGACGATGCCCAATGATGATATTACGCATCCAATTCCCGATTTGACTGGTTATATTACAGAAGGGCAAATCGTGTTAGATCGTAATCTGAATCAAATGGGAGTATATCCACCAGTAGGTGTCTTACCGTCTTTAAGCCGTTTGATGAAGGATGGCATAGGTGAGGGTTATACGCGTAAAGATCATTCTGATGTATCAAATCAGTTGTTTGCAGCATATGCCAAGGTACAGGATGCGCGTAGTCTGGCATCCGTTATCGGTGAGGATGAGTTAAGTGATGCAGATAAACAGTATATGGTATTTGGAAATCTATTTGAACAGTATTTCTTGAATCAAGGTTTTGAGGATAATCGAAGTATTGAAACAACCTTGGATTTAGGTTGGGATCTGATTTCTGTCTTACCTAAAGCGGAACTAGATCGTGTAGATAACGAGGTGTTGGAGAAGTTTTATGATCACAAACGTGCTGTGAAACGTTTCGACATCAAAGAGGAACCAATTATCCGTGAACTGGCGAATGAGGGTGAGTAGTCATGGCAAATAAACAGGTATTTCCTACGAAGGGAAATCTGATTGCGACGAAAAAGTCGAATGCGCTGGCTCATATGGGATATGAGCTTATGGATCGTAAACGGAATATTTTAACGCGTGAAATGATGGGTTTACTGGATGATGTCAAAATGTTACGTGATGAAATAACTGAGACTTATCAACGTGCATATGCGGCTTTACAGCAAGCGAATATGACGTTGGGTGTTATCAGTGATCTGGTTGAAGCAGTTCCTATCGATAATGGTATACATGTGAGTTATCGCAGTGTCATGGGTGTTGAAATTCCTAAGATTTCTTATGATAAGCCGGATTATACTTTGAGTTATGGTTTAGAACATGCGAATTCTAAATTGGATTATGCGTATCGCTGCTTTTATCGTGTGAAGGAGCTGACCGTTGTTTTGGCGGAGGTTGAGAATAGTGTTTATCGCTTGGCAAATGCTATTCGCAAGGCGCAAAAGCGAGCAAATGCGTTGAAGAATATCGTGATACCGGATTTTGAAGGAAATATTAAATTCATTAGTGATGCGTTAGAGGAAAAAGAGCGCGAAGAGTTTTCTCGACAGAAGGTTATTAAAGCAACGAAAGATAAAAAAAGTAGTCAGGAACGGCCTTTGTAGCTGTTCCTGATGATGTTAAAATGCTTTAAATAAAGGGTTTTAAAAGAGCCGTAAAAAGATTCAAAAAAGTTTTTAAAAAATTGAAAAAAACACTTGCATAAGTAGGAATTATTTGTTATTATATTAGGGCACTGATGAAGTGCAAAAGAAAAAATGGTTTCATAAATGCGCCCATAGCTCAACTGGATAGAGCGTTTGACTACGGATCAAAAGGTTGCGGGTTCGATTCCTACTGGGCGCGCCATTTATATCGGGATGTAGCACAGCTTGGTAGTGCACTTGATTTGGGATCAAGGGGTCGCAGGTTCAAATCCTGTCATCCCGACCATTATTTGGCTGGGTAGCTTAGTTGGCTAGAGCATCCGGTTCATACCCGGAAGGTCGCGAGTTCGAGTCTCGCCCCCGCCACCAATTTGGCTAAATGGACCCTTAGCTCAGTTGGTTAGAGCAGCCGGCTCATAACCGGTCGGTCGTAGGTTCGAGTCCTACAGGGTCCACCAAAATAAAACTATATTTTGGAGGAATACCCAAGTGGTTGAAGGGTCCGGTCTTGAAAACCGGTAGGTCGGGAAACTGGCGCCTGGGTTCGAATCCCAGTTCCTCCGCCATTACGTTATTCAAATATGTGAAAACCGAATCGCTCATTAAACATCGCGGGGTAGAGCAGCCTGGTAGCTCGTCGGGCTCATAACCCGGAGGTCGTTGGTTCAAATCCTTCCCCCGCAACCAAATGGTCCCGTAGCTCAGTCGGTAGAGCAACGGACTGAAAATCCGTGTGTCGTTGGTTCAATTCCGACCGGGACCACCATTTGAATAACTGGCCGTCTCTAGATGAGGCGGTTTTTTTTGTGTGGAATTGAACATTCGGATATGTCCGTTGCTTACATTCCTCATTAACGTCTATTCGAAAAAGTGGCGGGGGAAGGATGCAACATGCACGTGAGGGCTGCTCTGCCTGTACAATGGCGGAGAAATAAACCTACCGGTTTTCCAATCATGAACATGTTACTTGGGTATGACGTGGCGGGGGCTATTTTCATAACGTTCCCGCGACCTTGCTTACCCGTATGGATGACAGGATGAACGCAATTTTATGCTCAATTGATCTCGTCAAGTGCACTTCGTTCCTAACAGGGTAGTCAAACGCACATCCATAATCGTACACACCTTATTGTATTTCAAAATAGGCGTTACTACGACACGCATAAAAAAAACGATTAAAAGAAAACTTTTTTTCTGATTTATCAGTTAACTATATGAGGAGGCTGCTATGAAAGAACATACAATCATAGAACACATACGACATGGCGATGTGAATGCACTCGATACGTTGATCCGTCAATATTATCCACAGATATATTCCTATGTCTATGCACGTGTCAAACATCGTGATATTGCAGCAGATATTACACAAGAAGTCTTTATCCGTTTCACACAACATATTGACTCCTACACCTTTCAAGGAAAAACCAAACAATATTTACTAAGAATTGCCATCAATCAGTGCAATAGTTGGTATGCGAAATACAAAGAAATAGCATTGCCGGATGATTTGGAAATTGCTGATGAAAAAACAGAAGATACATACGATCGACAACGATTGATTTTTTATCTTAACAAATTGCCGGATGAACAAAAAGATGTATTATTGTTAAAATACTTTGAACAATTAAAAAGTAAAGAGATTGCAACATTACTAAACATTAGTGAATCTACGGTAAAAACGCGTGTTCGTTTGGGCTTAAAAAAACTTAAAACGTATATGAAAAAGGAGGAATGGCTATGAGAATACATTGGAAAGAATTGCGGCAATATGATGAAAAGGCAATGGAAAAAACGATAGCGCAATGCCAAACACTAATGAAACACAAAGAAAATTGGTTCGTCAGTAAAAAAACAGCCTATCGTCAATTTGCGAAATTAGAAATTAAACGTATAAGTGTAGTATATGGCTTCTTTTTACTCTGTTTACTATATTTTTTACTTTTTTCAGAACAAATGAAAATCGGAATCGTGTTGCTGTATTATCTGTTACTAGGGTCCTATTTTCTCTATCAATTATATGAATTTAAAAATAATGATATGGAAGAATTAATGCAGGCACTTCCAATTCATGAAGGTAAACGCTTTATCTTGCATATGTGTACGTTTCTTATTATACACCTCATTAGTTTTCTAAGCTTTTCAATAGTTGGCTATCTACGTATGGACATCTCCATGTTAGAAATCATGCAATTAGCCTTAATACCTTTATTCCTGGCACATGGTTGTATGTTGTTTTTCTTAAACAGAATCAAACGACTTTATACAGCTTTCATCAGCTATATAATATTATTTTTGTTCTTTAGCAATTTCTTTCATCCAATCTTGATTAACAGTAGTGCACTGCAGTTAGGTTGGATCCAAACACTTATTGTGTCATTGTTCTCTACCGTATTATTTCTGATTGCCGCATATCGATATGGCTTAAAATTACAAAGGAGGATTCATTATGGAGCTTAAGACACATCATCTCAGCAAATTTTATACAAAAGAAAAGGCAGCGGTTGCCGATGTGAATCTTGTTTTGCAAGAAGGTATTCATGCTTTATTAGGAGCAAATGGAAGCGGGAAGACAACACTTATGCGGATGTTGTGTGGTATTTTAAAACCAAGTGAAGGTATAGTTACCTTTAATGCTAAAAATATTATGGAAAATTATGAAGAATACATTCTTCATTTGGGCTATTTACCGCAAAATGCAGGATTTTATATGAATTTCACAGTAATTGAATTTCTCCAATATATTGCCGTATTAAAGTGTCTGGAAGCTGATTATGCAAAACGGAAAATTGATGAGCTATTGGAGTTATTACATCTAAAAGAACAGTCCAAAAAGAAATTGCGTCAATTATCTGGTGGTATGCTACAGCGTGTCGGTATTGCACAGAGCCTGTTAAACCATCCTAAGCTATTGATATTGGATGAGCCAAGCAGTGGCTTAGATCCTAAAGAGCGTATTGCCTTGCGGCAGCTATTATCGCGTTTAGCAAAAGATACTATTGTGATTCTTTCAACTCATATCGTCAGTGACATAGAAAATATAGCAGATGATATTTTGCTAATGAAAGAAGGGCATATTCTCTTCCAAAAGACAGTAACAGATACATTGCAAGAATTAAAAGGACACGTTTATGAATTATTAACAGCAGAAAATGAGCGAGAAATTATTGAAAAAAATTACACAGTAGTGAATTGTAAAAGAGTAAGTGAAGGTATCCTGTTTCGTTTGTTAAGTGACGATATGAAAGATAAGCGCTCAATTGTTGTAGAACCAACATTAGATGATGTATATTTATCTTATTTTCATGAGGAGGCTGAATATGTGGAAACTAATTTGTTATGAATGGAAAAAGTTAGCGAAAAGCCGTTCCAATTTATTGCTGTTCGTGGTGTTGTTAGCGGCCTGTGCTTACCAGATTAAAACGAATGTAACAACGGATATAAAAGACTATTATTTCGTATCCGATGAACATCTCGATGTGGTGAAAGAACAACAAAACTTTGCGAACAAAAGCTTTGAAGAGTTACAGAAACAGATGGGCGCCATCCATTACAATGAGATTGATCAAGAGCATTATAATTCTAGTCGTTCTTTGGATGAAAATTATATGAAGGTAACGTATGGTACACACTGGAAAGAACTTGTAAAGGCATATGAAGAGCACACTTTGACGCAAGAAATGTTGAATGATTGGAACGTTATGAGTCAAGATGATACCCAGCAACAGTCGATTGTAAGACTGGAAGATTTTACGATACATTATCTTTATACTGATGAAAGAGAGGTATCCGATCTTAAGGCAATGTTTCCAGATACGGTGATATTAACGAACCGTCAAGATTATCTTTATACCAAAGAAAAAGCTGAGCAAGGTTCCACACAGTGTTTTTTGAAAGAGTGTAATGGTTTTAATGCGATGTACTACGATACGTTAAATACCCGCTTTCTGAATGCGTCAAAGACCTATCATCCCACCATCCTAGCTAATAAATATTTTGATGAAATCATGCGAGTGAATTTTCTTGTTCTATTGCTCATCAGTATTTTGTTAGGCAATATTTACAGCAAAGAATCAAGTGAACAAACAATGATATATCTTTGTACAAGCAAGGCTGGATGGAAAAAAGTATCTATCGCTAAACTCATTGTCGCTTTGACTATTGGCGTATTGATTCCTATGCTGATACCAATTATCTCCAGTTTGGTTAATTATCTACGGTATGGTGGTTTTGACTTACAGATGTTTTATTATGGCATCGGTGATGTATCTGCCAATAGCATCGTACCTTATATTTTTACGAATGGGGAACTTTTAATAATCGTGTGTTTTGCATTGTTGGTTGGCTATACAGCATTGACATTAACATGTTTAACAATATCACGTTATGTAAAAAATACGTATATTGCAGGGGTCAGTGTTTTAATGCTGACGATATTACCCATCTATAATATCTTTACGTTGCAAAGTACCAATCTCAATGTCTGGTTTCCATCCTATCTGTTAATGCGGATATTTGATAATTTGGGGTATACATCACAATTGTTTTTCCAATTTGGCAGTATAACGATTTTACGATTATGGCTATATGTATTGGTTTGGTTTCTTGGCTGTGGTATATGTTTATTACTTATTCATCAGAAAAATAAGAAACATCTTATATAATTTCTCATTGATTGGTAATCTAATAACCTTATGATGTTAATGTCATGAGGTTTTTTTACAAGATAACCTACAGAGATATGAAACAATAGTTATGAAATTAAGATAATCTTTGGGAATTGCGACGCTATATAAAAAGGAGAAACAATTCATACGTTATCCATAACGTTAGTGATCTTTATTTTCCATAACACATATCAAGTGAAATAATGGTTGACACAACTGGCAGATCAATGTATTATTGTATTAGATGATTAATACAATAATACATCTAGTAAGAAACAAGGAGGGAATAAAAGTGTTTTGGAAATTATGTAAACATGAATTGAAATGTTCATATCGAGGTTTTCTTATTTTATATGCAATCACATTATTATTGGCGGTGATGATCAATCCAAGTATAGATTCAATGTTTGTGGTAACATTAACATTGATTTATGGATTGCTGCTATGTGTTATCCTAATCATGTCGATGTATGTCATCATTAAAAATTATCATACATCCATGTTTGCCAAACCGGCATATTTAACCCATACACTACCGGTATCTACGACAAAGCTGTTAATTGTAAAAATTTTGGTAGGGCTTATTTGGTTTGCACTATCCTATGGTGTTATCCTTGCCTCCATTATTGTCATTGGTTTATCTGTCGACAATTTCGATCTACAGCTCCTTTTTAAGGCATTTTCGCATATCCATATTTCATGGGGAGCAATCTTATATGCGGTATACACTGTGCTAGGTGTTGTGGAAAGTATTACCTTATTATATCTTGTAATTGATATTACTCATACGACACATATCCAACGTTTCCGTGTCCCTATTGCTATTGTGCTGTTTTTAATTATTTCTTGGGTATCATCGGAGATTATGAACATGTTCATCAATCCCGGACAAGGTTCTTTATTACAAATGGTCACAAGCAATGCAATGATAGGACAAAATATAAATACGACATTGTTAACAGATATGACGAAATTACTCATTTTATGTGGCTGGGAATTATTGTTAGTTTGTTTGTATTTCTTCTCAGGTAAGTATTTGATAGATCATAAAATAGAGGTAGAATGATGAAGGATCTTAAGGAAAAAGTACTTATTATTGCGTTGATTCTGCTATTTTCCTTTTGGTATTTGTATACCGGATATCTGGTCTTTGATTATTTTACGATCGGATGGCCATTTTATCTGATTGGTATCCTCATTTTGCTGATTATTATAGCAGCATGTCTGCATACAGTAAAACGTATGAAAAATGGTGAGTACTAAAAAGGAGTGATCTTGATGGACTTTGATACAAATCTACCAATTTATTTACAAATTATGACCGAAATAAAACGATTGATCATAACAGGAACTTATAAACCATCACAAAAAATTCCTTCTGTACGTGAATTGGCAATTGATTATGGTGTAAATCCAAATACGGTACAAAGAGCGTTAAGTGAACTTGAACGCGAAGGACTCGTGGCAAGCGAACGAACGAGTGGGCGTTTTATATGTGATGATATTGAACGTATACAAAAATTAAGAGTAACAATGATGAAAGAGAAAACAGATCAATTTCTAAGAGAAATACATGAATATGGATTTGATGAAGAGGAATTGATGGAAACGATAAGGGAGCGATTACAAAATGGAAAATCTTGTTGAGATTTGCGGATTAAATAAAGCATATGGTAATAAGCCGACATTACATGATATAGATATATTTTTACAGCCCGGACAGATTGTTGGTTTGTTAGGACCAAATGGCAGTGGTAAAACAACTCTGATCAAAATATTGACGGGATTGTTAAAGGATTATAGCGGTGTTGTAAAAATCAATGGAAAAGCGATTGGCACGGAAACGAAAGCAATCGTATCTTATTTACCTGATGAACCTTATTTCTCAGATTGGATGAAGGTTAAGGATGCATTATCAATTTTTATGGATATGTATGCTGATTTTGATTATGCGAAATGTCTGGAAATTATGAAAAAGTTCCAGATTGAGGAAAATGTGCGGATTAAAACGATGTCGAAAGGAACAAAAGAGAAGTTTCAACTGGCTTTGGTCATGAGCCGCAAAGCTAAGCTGATTATCTTAGATGAACCAATTGGTGGTGTTGATCCTGCGGCACGTGAAGTGATCTTAGATACGATATTGGAAAATTATTCACCTGAGCAGACCATTTTAATTGCCACACATTTGATTGCTGATATTGAACGAATTTTCAGTAATGTTATTTTCATTAAGAAAGGTAAAATTGTTTTGAATAAAGAAGTAGAAGAAATTCGTCAGGAAAGCAACAAGTCGATAGATGAATTATTCCGTGAGGAATTTCGTTATGAATAAGGCGAAAAAATAACTGTTTTAGCATAATAATGACGTATAGAATCATTCATTAGGAATGAGGATATACGTTTTTTTGTTATGTGATGGATGTAGTGGACTAGACGAAAATAGCTTAGGCTATTTAGATGGTACATTTTCATGTAGTAAATACGACAGGAACAGACTCATGCCAATCGTAAAAGATATTTCTAATAAAGTAGAAACGCCTCCATTTAATAAAAAAAGCAAACTGTCAAATACAACAAGGGTAAAATATTTAGGAAAAGCTTTCCTAAAGAAGCGATAATCTTTTTTAAATGTATCGAAAAGAAAATGAAAGAATAACAGGACATAGCCAATGGTTGACCACATAGCAAGCCGTGTATGCCATTTGGATAATTGAGGATATTGCATAGGATCATAGGGAAGACAGACAGATATGATCATGATGATACAGACAACACCTAAGCAAAACTTACCCAAAGATGATGTATAGCGTAACGCTTGCATGAGTTTCATTGTATACCAGAAAAAATAGGCGGCAGCGCTGCTTGCCCATATTATTAAATATACAGGATGATGTAATGTATTTCCAAGGTAAGATAAGTTTTCTGTTAGGGGAGCACAGTACCATAAGGTTCCCAGATTTATTATACAAATCAAAACAATGGCAATGTACTGTATGAATTGATTCCTATCCTTCATGGCAACTCTCCTTTTCTAATGTCATTATTATACACAAAAAACAAGTAGATAAAAAGAGATCATTCATTATGACATGGATGATGATTTGACCGTATTTGTTATCAGTTTTTATGAACCTAAAATAAAAAAATGAAATAAATCATTAAAAATTACGTTTTTTTGATTTTAAAACGTATATACAAGGTGAAGGGGGATAGAGCAATGAATGATAAGCTGAAAAAGATGGAAAAACGTGAAGATGGTTTTTTAGAAGTTCAGTTGAAACGTCTGGCTGATTTTGATGACTATCTGTTTCAGAAAATGCATGAGGATGCAAGCTGTTTACTTTGTATACGTGATTACCGAAGTAAAAGCCGTTTGTATTATGATCTAAAGGGACATCTCACATTACGTTCTTATTTACAGCAACATGCTTTTGAAAAGGGAGAATTTCTTGCTTTTTTGCTTTTCATTTTAGAAGATATGGTTCGTGTCAATGCCAGCAAACCCATCTGTTTAGATGTAGAATATATTTTTTTATCAGCTGATGGAAAGCATTTAAAATTTCTTGTTTTGCCATTACAAGAAGATGGTTGGTTATTTCAAAAAGAGGAAGTAAAAGCCTTTGTTAAACAGTTGTTGAGTGCGGTACATACGAATGAAGATTATGAAACAGCTGGATTATTGGTTCAAATATTAAAACAAAAAGAATTCACATTGCCTGTCTTGTTACAACAATTGCATGCATTACAGGAACAAACGATGGCAAAGTTAACTTGGTGGCAGCGCATATGGCATAAAGAGAAGGAGGCTTATTATGTAAGAGATCTACCTAATGTACAAGTTTATCCCAGTATTCTGCCGGAAATTTCCATTCAGGAAGAAAGGCTGTACTGTGGGACACAACAAAAGATGAAAGAAGAAGATACATCTGACAAAGCTTCGAATAAGGTTAAAATAAAAAAGAGGAAACGCAGACAGGGAAAGAAAGATCAAAATTCAAATAGTGATGCTATACGAGCAGCTATGGAGGATAAAGAAAAGGTAATAGAAAAGGCAGAAGATCAAAGTAACAGAAGATTGGATAAAGTGGATATTCCAAGCTTTCCAAATGAGTTTGCGCATAATCATCAAGTGAAAGAAGAAGCATATTCGACAATAGACAAGAGAGAGGACAGCTATGCGCAAACTGTGGTTTTATTTGAAGAAACAATACCTTATTTGGAAAATGTGGATAGTCATGAGCGAATTATCTTAATCAAAGAACCTTTTACGATAGGAAGAAGCCCGGATAATGATCTTTGTTTACAGGCGTTGGAAGTATCAGCGTATCATGCGGCGATGGAAAGTTCGCAAAACCTTTTAAAAGATTTGCATTCCTCTAATGGAACCTTTGTGAATGGGGAAAAGATTCATGAACAAAGGCTACAGGATGGTGATAAAATCGCTTTTGCGAATCAGTGCTTTTATTATCATAGCAAGGTTTCTTCATGAATAGGCAAGCAGCAGAGTTATTGTGTTTACATAGCTCATTTTGTTTATATACCAAAGAAAATGTTACCCAAATTGAATTACTTATAAAAGAGCGTGCCAAGTATTGGCTGTATTTAGAATCAAAAGATGAACGCATACCTGTGATGGAGGTAAGCTGGGATAGTAAGCTAGGCTGGCATTGGTATGGTAATCAACAGTTTTATGATGCGAAGCAGCTTTGTGAAGGCTTTTTGAAAAGAGCACATATTCATCAATTTTATGGACAGCCAAGTTTACGTTTATTATTACAGCAATATGATACTATGCCCCAATTTCGTTATTACGCTTTATCATATAAGCAAATTCTCATTGGTCGTGGAAAAGATTGTGAAATTCAGTATGAACAACCTTATGTATCATTTCATCATGCTTTATTGCGTTGTGAGCAAACACAATGGGTGCTTAGTGATCTGCAAAGTCGTAATGGTGTGTATGTGAATCAGCAACGTGTGAAAGAAATAAAGCTACAATGTGGCGATGTTATTCATATCATGGGGTTGCAGCTGGTATTTGGTCATGATTTTTTTATGGTGCAGATGTTAGAAGGTGTCCGCGTGCGAAATCTCTCATATTATCAATTGCCTACTGAACAAGCGTTATCTCCACAGCAATTCTGTTTAAAGGAAAGTAGTGTCCATTTTCCAAAATTTTCGATAGAGCCAATTACCATAGAACCACCGAATGACAAAGTGCCACAAAATCAGCTTCCCTTATGGCTTTCCCTAGGGCCTTCCTTAACGATGGGCATTTCATCAATTGTGATGGGGATATCAGCATGGATGCAAGCAATCATACTGAAACAATCTATATGGCAAAGTATGCCTTCTTTGGTCATGGCTGCCAGTATGGCGCTTTCAACCATATTGTGGCCAATCATAAGTCGTTCCTTTGAAAAACGACAACAACTTCAAAAACAACGACAATATGAAACCGTGTATTTGTCCTATTTAGAAAAAAAACAAAAGAGTATAGAGGATCAGGTCAGTGCTAAAATTGCTTATATGATAAAGCAAAAACAGCTTTGGTTATTAGGAAATGAAAAGCTGCAAGAGCAGGCGCATCCAATATGGTTTCTAACAAAGCAAGCGAACGGCTTTTTAGATGTCTTGTTAGGGGAAACTAGGATGAGCTTGCAAGTGCCTTTGAACTATCAACAACAAGAGTTGTCGCTGTATGAGACATCTATAACAAAAGCGTTTTCCCGTTTTATTGAGCAAGCTACGTTACAGCTTCAACAGACGATTACGCATTCTTTTGGTGAGCACCGTAGTCTAGCCATTTGGGGTGAAGAGAGTTTATGGATGAGCTTGCAATTGGTATTGCAACTATGTCTGACGCACTCACCAAAACAATTAAAACTTTTTTTAATTGGCGATGAATATCTGACACGAGCGTGGCATTTACGTTTTTTACCTCATGTTTTCTTAGATCAACAACGTTTACTTATAACTGATCGCCAGTCGGTATCCTATTTATTAAATAGCCTGCAAAAGTTACAACAACAGAATATTACATGCCTTTTGGTTTATTTTACATCTTCTAAGATGTCCTATCTTCCCATTGATGAATACATAAAGCAATATGCATTTCTACATGTTTTACAACAAGCAAAGGAAAAAACTTTTTTAGCATCGGCAATGGAAACACTTTGTTATGTGCCTCGGCGTGATTTGGCATATCTTCAGCAAGCTGGTGAAAGCATATCATTTCAGCCTTTTCCATGTGCAGATGATGTCATAAAAAATAATTTTCAAGTTATCGACAGCTATACCAAAATGTCTTGTGTAACAAGTACGAAACTGTCGTTTCTGTCTATGTATCATTGTGGGAATGTATCGCAACTAGATGTATTACATCGTTGGAAACAAAGAAAGCAAAAACGTTCTTTAGCTGTCATTGTGGGAAAAGATCAACATGGTGAAATGGTGTATTTAGACGCCCATGAAAGCCGCCATGGACCACATGGTTTGATTGCCGGCATGACGGGATCAGGAAAAAGTGAATTTTTAATGACATATATATTGTCATTATGTGTTTGTTATAGCTGCGAAGAAGTGAGTTTTGTATTGATAGATTACAAAGGTGGCATGATGGCAAACGCATTTGCCAATGTCCCACATATCGCATATTGTATGACGAATCTAGAAGAAGGGAATATGTATCGCTTTATGCAGGCGCTAGATGCGGAATTGAAATATCGTCAGCAGTTGTTTCAAGATACTAAAAGACAGCTTGATGTGGCTACGGTAGATATGGATGCTTATCAACACTATTATCGTGAAGCTCTTGTAAAAAAACCTTTGGCACATCTGTTTCTGATTGCTGATGAATTTGCTGAATTGAAAACTCAACAGCCACAATTCATGGAACAATTAAAACAAGCAGCGCGCATTGGTCGAAGTTTAGGCATTCATTTGGTATTGGCTACACAGAAGCCATATGGCATCATCGATGATCAAATATGGAGCAATGCGCGTTTTCATATATGTTTAAAGGTGCAGGATAAAAGCGATAGTATGGATATGTTAAAAAAAGAGGATGCATGTAATCTTCAACAGGCTGGTGAATTTTATATGCAGGTGGGAAATGATGAGCTATATTTGCAAGGAATAAGCAGTTGGACGCAAGCCCCGTATCATCCGGAAACAACATATCAAAAACCTTTAGCACAGGATATTTGCTTATATAACGATCAATTTGAAATCATCCATAAGCAACAGTTAAAAAAGCAGGAAGCTTCCTTGCATACCCAGCTGGATGTTATTTGTCATTATCTACAACAACAAAGTGAAGTAGCAGATGATCAGCGCCCGTTCTTTTTGCATGCTCCATTACCGTTTAAGGTACAAGAATGTTTATGTACAGAAAGTGAGCCTTGTTTGGGAATGGCGGATGATATCAGCAAGCGTCAGCAATTTCCATTTCTATTTCCTATTGTGAACATGACACATGCATTGGTTGTGGGAAAGCAAGGGAGTGGGAAAACGATATTTATTGAGAAATTCTTATGGGAATGCGCGAGAATTGCGTACAGGGAGCTATCGGCAATTTATGTTTTGGATGGTTTTGCCACCAAGTTAAAGGTTTTGCAACAATTAGATATAGTTGCGAATGTGATGTGTATGAAAGATAACGAATATGTGGAAAGTTTATTTTATCAGCTGCAACATGAAACCTTATGGCAGGATGATACAAAGCATATATTGCTTATCATTCATGGCTATGAGCAATGGAAGGAAAGCTATCCGCAACTGGATGATGTATTAACTTCCGTATTTTTAAAAACGCCTTTTGTGCATATTTTCATGAGTGTTACTGCAATCGCTTTATTACCTTATCGTCTTCTTACTTATTTCGCGCAACGTTATGTTTTGCAACTGCCGGATTCAAGTGAGTATGCCTGTTTATTAGAAGATACTTCGTTGCGGCCTATGGCACAAAAAGGCAGTGGTCTTTTTATCAGGCAACAGCGCGTGATGCTATTTCAAATTTATCCATATGCAAACAGTATACAAGAACAATTGCTGCTTGCCCAAACACAGGGACAAAGTGTATATGCTGTTCCTATCCTTCCCAAACATATATCAACGCAATACCGTAGTGATGCTTTGTTTTTAGGAAAAGATATAGAAAGTAAAGAAGATTGTTGGTTAATGCTCGATTCATGTTCCTATCTTTTCATATGTCAGGCTTTTCAATATGCAAATGCGTTTATCGCTTATCTTAATGAATGGAAACAACGTTTCCCAAGTTATGCCCAACACTTATCGCTGTATCAAGGTACATCTTCCTTACCGCAACAAGAAAACCAGCGCATACCAGTATTACTACAAAATCTTACAACACTTAGCGAGCTGCAATTGTTGCCATGGTATGTGCAGGCTTTGTATGAAGGGGATATTTTGTGGATTGGAAAAGGATTGCAGGAAGCAGCATCAATATTGAAACTGCCTATGGCATGTATGGATAAAGAATTACAGGAGCACGAAGCTTTATGGTATCGAAAGGGGGAAATACGATGGATACGTGTATGGGAGGACGATCAACATGGATGAAAGAATTTTGGTGGAGACGTGCCTACCAGTCGTGCAAATGCGTTTTGATGCAGGTCTGGCATCTTCTTTGACGATTCAACAGGCGATGCAGCTTTTATATGAAGCAGCGATGCAACAGGTAGAGAAAGGAGTATGGATACCAAAGCCAATCTTGTTGTATAACGCTAGCAATAACTGTGTGCTTAGAAAGGATAGCACAATAAAAGAGGCAAGGGTCCAAAGCGGTGATTGTATATATTTATTTTAGGAGGTAGTTTATCATGAGTGTAAAAATCAATGTAGATCCAGCACGACTAGAGGCAAGCGCTTCTCACATAGAACAGATGTATATGAATTATGAACGTGAATATCGTCGTTTGTTTCAAGATGTTCAAACGATGGGAAATAATTGGCAAGGAAAGGATAATCAGGCATTTGTTCAGCAAATTAATGGCTTTGTGAAAGACTTTGCCTCAATGCGAAATTTGATGAAGGAGTATGCAGAATTTTTAAAAGCATCGGCTAGGGCATATCGCAATACACAGAATGAACGTGCACAACAAGCACGGCATCTAATAAATTAGGAGGGCGTATACATGGATACTTTAACGATCACGCTGGCACAAGTTCAAGGCTGTGCCGCTGCCATCCGTACTCAAAATCAGAAATTGAATCATTGTTTGCAAGATATTAGTATGACAATGAATCAGTTGGCTGCTTATTGGCAGAGTCCGGCGTCAGAAACTTTGCGAACAAGATTTCACAGTTTACTCCCCGTTTTTGATAACTATCGAAGTGTTGTAGAATCTTATGCCCGTTTTCTCGATCAGACGGTAGATACCTATCATACACTGGAACAGCAGCTACAGGCCGGAGCAGATCAATTTCGTTAAATGAATGCATACAGCTATGCTTATGAATTACATTTGACGCAATGTGAACAACTGCTGAATCAGGTGACTGTCATTTTGCAGACAGTTGAAGATAATAATGAAAATTCGCTTTTATTGCAAGTGATTCGTTCTATGTTAAAAGAACTGCAACAGCAAAGAAGGTGGCTGCAGATATAAAAAATAGTAAAATATTTGCCATTTAACATGCATTGACATGTATTAATACTGGAAGGCTGAAAGATGCTGAGCTATTGCTGCAGACACTTCCTTTGTCACAACTGTATCAGGATTTACAAAAACTGCAAAAGGTAACTAGTGATGTTATTCAACCTCATGTGTTGTCACAGTTATCACGATCACTTTCACTTTTACAAACAAAACAGCAACAACTTTGTACACACTTAAAAACGAGTGCAACAGCTTATGAAAATATGGAATCGTCATTGAGCAGCAAAGCAAAGGCGATAAGTGATCATTTGCAATATCAAACATACACGATGGATCATTCTATGCGCTGGCATACGTCTTTTCGCAAAGATAAATCCTTGTTTAGTTATTTGCAAAATGGTGTCTGTGCAGGGATTTATGCTGGACTGGATGTTGTGAAATTTTCTGTGGGATTTCATGAAACGTATGCGCAAGGAAATTTATCAACGAGTGTTGGAAGTGCCAGTGTCAGTGGGGATGCTAAGTTTTCGTTGTATGATAATCAAGGTTTCTCTCCTTCACTAACCGTCAGCTTGGTGGCAAAAGCAGCCTTGGCACAGGCAGTTGCCGATATTCATTTAGGTAATTCTTATGTGTACGCGGATGGTGAAGCAAGTGTGGGAGTTGGTGTTGTTAAGGCGGAAGGGACAGCTGTCTTAAATAAAGAAGAGCTTACTTTAAAGGGTGAAGTTGGTGCAGCAGCAGTACAAGGTGAAGTAAAAGGCAGCATAACGATTTTGGGCGTGAGCATAACAGCAACTGGCACTGGTGAATTAGGTGCTATCGGAGCAGGAGCTGAGTTTTCCAGTAAAAAAGGAGAATTTTCATTTGGAGCAAAAGGCAGTTTGTTAGCTGGTCTGGGTTTCCGTGTAAAAGTAAATTACTGATCGATAAGGCAATAAAGGAGTACATATGAATAAAACGAATCTACAGGAATTACTGCCTTTGGGCAGTATCGTCACTTTAAAAAAGGGGACGAAAAAAATCATGATATGCGGTCGTATCCAAGAGGAAGCCACCACGAAAAAAATTTATGATTATGCGGCATGTTACTATCCGGAAGGTATTTTAAATCCACATGAGCTATTTTTATTTCAACACGAAGATGTAGAATTCGTGTATTTTGTGGGAATGCAGGATAGTGAAGAATTCAGCTTTCGCGATTTCCTGATAGGCAAATTGAAAGAAAAAGGGATGCTGGAAACATAAAAAAAGGGTTCTATATGCCATCATATAGAACCTATTATAGTACACATATCAAAATATTTCACAGCAGTATGCATAAACAGTATTATTTCCATATCTGAGTTGCGAAAGAGCAAATAGTTAAAAAAGAAACAGCTGCTCTAGAATAACGAACTTTGCGGCTACCTTGTAAAATGATTTCAGATAGTGCACAATACTTATCAACAGCTTGCAGAAGCCATCCTTCTTTTGTTTTAGGCATATGAAGGGTCATTGGCCACATATGATGAACAATGGCATCTTCTATCACAGGATTGATTGTGCAGGTTTTCTTAGCATTTTCTAAAGCAATTAAAGGATGAATTGCACAATGTCTGCCTTCCATGGGACGATTGTTCTTAGTTCGCCAGTCATAAAAATATAAATCATGTAGTAAGCCGGCACGTGCGATACTGTAGGTGTCTAAACGAAATTTTCGTGCGAATAAGAAAGAATAATAAGAAACATTCAGAGAATGTTGAAATCGTGAAGTATCCATATGCTGAGAAAAGGCTTTTAATTCCTGTACATCGTCAACCTCAATTAAATCTTGTATACAACTGACAAATTCTTTTGCCAGTAAGTCGTTATCGCTTGTTAGATCTACTCTGGAAAATATTGCTTTCTGCATGCCATTACCACCTTTTTTCTGATATATAATCAATGTATCATATTCTGTGTAAAAAATCATGTGAGAAATTTGTGAATTCATCCTATAGGCAAAATAATGAAAATAAGGTATGATGAATAGCAGAGAAAATGGAAAAGAGGAAGCATGATGTTAGAATTTGAAAAGAAAATTGTCCATGTTTTGGATTGTGAACACAATACGTGTATCCTATCAGAAGGATGTATGAAAAAAGAAGACGATGTGATAGCAAAGATGTTGAGTAGCAAGGCAGAAAAAGTATTCCATAGTGCCTCTCGTAAAAGGGGCGTTTTTCGCGAAACGAGTTATGTGAAAGAGCTGCTTGTGAAATTAAAAGATCATAGTATCACATTTGAAACCTTTTCGCAGAAATTGGCACAGTATGTATTTGATAAAAAGATGGAGCATGCCCAATACTATGTTAGCGATTTTATTGTGGCTTTATTATTAAAGGATGAACGTCGTTATGTATTGGTGCTCGATAATGCCTGTACGCAAGGTATTACTCATACGGTTCAAAATGAGGAAGATTCCATAATTACAGAAATAATACCTTACAAAGCATTGATCAGTTCTACGTTAACAGCAAAAGATCGCGCATTTCTTATAGAACTATCCGATGAAAGTCTGTGTTGTGTGGAAAATAAGGTAGAGATTGAAGGTGAAAAGGTAAATTTTTATGCGGAGGTCATTTTACAAAGTACGACAATGCCTTCGTATAAAGAAAGTGTGAAAAGCATCACCAAGTTAACAGAAGAAATGAGTGATAAGTATGAAATGGATGAAGTTGATATTGTTCCGAAAATGAAGAGCATGTTGGTAGATAACATCGAAAATAGTAAGCCGATTCAAATTGATGAAATAGCAGAAGAATTATTTGCAGAAAAACCACTTGCTAAAGCAGAGTTTAAAGAAGCGTTGAAGAAACAGGGGGTGCCGACTGCCATTGAGGTGGAATATGTAAAGCCGACTCGCTCAGATAAAGTACAGAAGATTAAAACAGATAAAGGAATTGAAATTATCATACCTGTGGACTATATGAATACGAAGGAATTTGTCGAATTCAAAAATCAGCCCGATGGAACCATATCCATCCAGTTAAAGAATATCACTCATATAACCAGCAAGTGATTTCTTATATTTCCAATAATTTACATTGATTTTCAGAAACTGATGGTAAATCAGTTTCTTTTTTTGGTGAAATGTGTCATAATAAAAAAACAAAGAGCGTCAAAACTGACTTTCTTTGTATGAATGCATATACTATTGTAGAGAAGGAGGTACTTGTATGTTTCATCAGCTTATAGAATATAGTATGGAAAGGGTTGGATTGCGATGTACAGATGACCTGCTTCAGAAACGATGTTGTTGCGAAAGAGATGCATAAGAAAAACATATCGTAAAACAATAGGAGGAAAATAACGTTTATGAAAGAAACGCTGAAATTAATTGGCAATACGCCATTATATCGTATAGAAAATACCAATATTTATGTAAAATTAGAGAAGTTTAACGCTGCTGGAAGTATTAAAGATCGTGCTGTCTTAGGAATGTTGAAAAAGGCTATGGAAAAAGGCACGATAAAAAAAGACAGTGTTTTGATTGAAGCTACCAGTGGCAATACCGGGATTGCTTTAGCCATGTTAGGAGCAATTTATCATTTGCCAGTCATTATCATTATGCCAGAAACTATGAGTATGGAACGACGTAAACTCATTCAGGCATATGGAGCGGAATTGATTTTAACCGAAGGTGCAAAAGGAATGCAGGGATCATTAGATGCATTGGCAAGCTTACAGAAAGAACATCCTAACTACATCACTTTATCACAGTTTGATAATCCGGATAATCCCCAGTTTCATTATGAAACTACGGGCAAGGAAATCCTGGAGCAATTACCGGATGTGGATATTTTTGTGGCCGGCATTGGAACCGGCGGCACGTTTACAGGAGTTGCTCGTCGTTTAAAGGAAGCTAATCCAAATATTCGCTGTGTAGCCGGAGAACCCAAAGACAGTGCTATCATCAGTGGGCATCAGCCAGGACCTCATAAAATTCAAGGAATTGGCGCAAATTTTATCCCTGCTAATTTCGATAAAGAATTAGCAGATGATGTGATGTTGATCAGCAATGAAGAAGCAATTGAAGAAACCAAAAACTTTGCGCGTACCACTGGTATACTCGTTGGTATCAGCAGTGGTGGCAATATTGCTTTAGCAAAACGATTAGCTGCCTATTATCCAAATAAAAAGATTGTTACGATCGCACCGGATGGCGGAGAGAAATATCTTTCCGTATTGGATTTTGACTAATGTTTCGCGTATTAAAGGATATCAATCATAACTTAAATCGCTCATTGGAGAATGATCCGGCTGCTCATTCTAAATTAGAGGTGCTGTTGTTATACCCGCATATCAAAGCCTTGGCATTTCATCGGGTATCGCATTTTCTATATCGGCATCATCTGTTTTTCCTTGCTCGCTTTAATTCCAACATTGCCCGTTTTTGGACCGGTATTGAGATTCATCCGGGGGCAACAATTGGTCGTGGTTTACTGATCGATCATGGAATTGGTGTAGTCATTGGAGAAACTGCCATAATTGGTGATGATTGCCATATTTATCATGGTGTCACCTTAGGTGGTACGGGGAAAGAGCATGCTAAGCGACATCCTACATTGGGGAATCATGTTATGATTGGAGCAGGGGCAAAATGTTTAGGAAACATTACGATTGGTGATCATGCGAAAGTCGGTGCAAACGCCGTGGTCATTACGGATGTTCCAGCGGAAACAACTTTTATCGGGTTAGCCGCAAAAGATAAACGACAAAAGCACAGGTGTACGCCGGAAGGCTTTATCGAATAAATATAAGTGTTATCGTAAAAGCATCTTAGAAAAGGAATCCCTCATTTGCCTTAAGCAAATAAAGAGATTTCTTTTTTTATTATGAACTGATAAACCCTTGTTTCTGGTAATTGTATTTTGTTTCTGCATTTTGCTTTAATATTTTGCTTCAGTATCGTGTTTTCATTGCATGATGATTTAAAAGATGGTTTTCTATTGCGGTAAGACTGCTTGACATAGTATCTATGTTCTGTTAAACTATATCTGTAATGGATATATCCATTTGCGATATAATAGGAGTTGATATGTGTGTCAAAACAGGCAACGCAGGAAAATGAACAGCTGACAGATGCAATGTTTTATATATTATTGGCTTTGTTAGAGGAGCGTTATGGTTATGTCATCATGAAATATATTGAAGAATTAAGTGATGGCATGATGCAGATGGGGCCGGGAACATTATATACGCTGTTGAAAAAACTGACGAAATTGCAATGGATCCAGCAGCTTACAAGTGATAGCCGCACCAAGACTTACCTCATTACACAAGAAGGAAAACGTATTTTATGCCAAGAAGTGAAACGGCGTGAGCGTATGGTGGAAGATGCTAATAAGGCTTTAAAGAAGGGGATTGTATGAAGGAAAAAAGAAAAACGAAACAAATATTATGCGGAGGTTTAGCCTTTTGTGGAGAAGAAGAGATGGAAATGCTGCATGCATATGCCCTGGATGGCTGGATTTTTAGAAAGTTCAGTGGTTTATCTTATGTTTTATATAAAGAAGAACCACAAGATCTTATTTTCAGCTATGATCTAAATAAGGTAAAGAAAGAAGACGCGCAAGAATATCTAGATCTTTTTGCGGCAGCAGGATGGGAACAAATTACCTGTAACTCCTCTAGTACATGGTTTTTTATGGCAAAGCAAGGAACGCCTCCCTTACACAGTGATCATGCGACATTGAGTGAAGAATATACCGGTACCGGTAAAACTGCAAAATATCTATTGTTGGTATTAGCGTTTGTTAGCTTGTTTAGCTTTTTCTTGATTAAACAGGCTGCCATATTTATGTATCTATTTGCTTTTGGCTGTGGATGTATAGGAGGTTTATTCATGCTTTTGATCGGTACGCAGTTTCGCAAACATAAGCGAAAGTTATGCATTACGATGTGGAGCTTTCAACGCAGTATGTGTTATTGTTTAGGCAGTCTGTTCATTATGCTTAGTATGCCGTTCCTATCAGATATCGTTCCCTCTTTGCATATCCTATGGCGCTTTCTTCGCCTTGGAGCATGGATGCTTTTCATCGCCACCTTGTTTTCTATGTATTGGCGATATCCGTTGTATCGCGATCACAAGGAACAATATTTGTTTAAGAAATAAGAAAAAGGAAAATGAAAAAAGGAGAAAATTATGATCGAAGTAAAACATTTAACAAAAACGTATGGGAAGTTTAAGGCTGTCGATGATATTAGTTTATTGGCAAAAGATGGTGAGATAACGGTACTGTTAGGTCCTAATGGAGCTGGGAAATCTACCACGATCAAAAGTATTGCAAATTTATTACGTTATCAAGGTGAAATTAAGATTGGCGGATATGCCAATGATATGCTAGAGGCAAAACGCATTTTCGGTTATATTCCGGAAACGCCGGTACTTTATGATCTATTAACGATAGATGAACATGTAGAGTTTATTGGAAAGGCTTATCGTTGTGAGCATTATCAAGAAAGAGCAGAACACTACATCACGATGTTTGATTTATCATCAAAACGTAAAAAGTTGGTAAAGGAACTAAGTAAGGGCATGCGTCAAAAGGTAAGTATGCTGCTGGCTTTATTGATTGCGCCCAAGGCGTTATTAGTGGATGAGCCAATGGTTGGTTTAGATCCTGCCAGTATAGAGGAAACTTTGCAGTTATTCCAACAACTTAAAGAAGAAGGGGTTGCTATCTTAATATCTACGCATATCATAGATGTCATCGATGCCATATGGGATGAAGCCTATATCATGAATAAGGGGCATATTGTCGCCCATGTACGTAAGGAAGGGTTACAGGAGCAAACCTTAAAAGAATTGTTTTTTACTTCTACGCAGCATGAAGTGGGGGAGGCGTCATGAAAGTATTAGGAAAGTTGTATTTATTAAAATTAAAAGGTACGATACGAAATATTTTTTCAAAACCTTCCAGCGCAATCTTTACGATTATAATGATTTTGCTTTATGGTGCCTTGATTGTAATGGCATTATCACATCCGGAAATTGCGATGTCTGTGGGAAATCTCCAGGATGTTTCTATGGTAATTTTGGTAAATATCGGATTTAGTGCCTTGATGGTAACAACGATGATGATGCAGAAAAAAATGGCTCTATTCACGGAAGATGATGCTTTTTACTTATTTACTGCACCATTTAAACGCAGTGCCGTCATGCAGTATTTGATGGTTAGTGTAGTAGTTTCAGCATTATTATTTGGCGCGATTAATCTTTTTATGATCGTGATGTTGGGAAGTCACATTGCATTTGATGGCGGCTTTCTGCTTTTGGTCTTTTTGACGCAATCACTTTTATATTTCTTTTTTCTGACCACCCAATATTACTTGTATTTAAGAGGATTAGAAAATGCAAAAATGAAAAAGCTGATACGTATCATTCCGCTAGCATGTCTATTCTTAGTTGCCATAATATTCCTTGTTGTTTTAGTAGCAAATGATTTTGATGTTACAAAAAGTGGTATGGAATTTGTCGCGGGTACACCATTTCATTTGGTACCTGTATTTGGCTGGGTAAAACTGATTTTAGTTTCCTATGTTGCCCATGATTTTTACAAGATGCTGATTGGCAGCGTATTGTTGATAGGTGCATGTATCGTGATTTTCTTATGCATGTCTTGTTATCGCAAGGATTTTGTCGAAGATGTTATGGCGGATGCTCAGGCTTTCAGCAAGCGTTATAAAGCCATAAAAGAAGGCAAGACGGATTCTTTTGCGGATCGTAAGGTTAAAGACGTCCAATTTGCTTTTCAAGAAGGGGCGAAAGCTATTTTTTCAAAAAATATGTTGTTAATGCGGAAAACGAATGATTTTATTCGTATGCAGGATGTCATGTTTGTGGGTATTTATTTAGTTATAACGCTCATCATGGGCCTAGGCTTTAGCTTTTATTGCTATATGTTGATCTTTTGGATGTTTTCCATGATTCAAAATAGTGATTTTATGCGGGATATGAAAAATTATCAGATATATCTGATTCCGGATGCCCCATTAAAGAAACTATGGTATGTCATGCTTCCTACTATCATTAAGACCTTCCTTGTCTTGTTAATCGCTATCGTAAGTGCTTATATCCTTTTGCAGCCGGATTTCAAAGAGGCATTGCAATATTTTGTTATGTTGAGTGGTTATGCTTTCTTATTTCTTGCCACGACCGTTTTATCTTTACGTATTTTAAAAAGTCGTAACAATGTAATGATGGAAAATATGTTGCGCATGCTTTTAATGATCTTAGCAGCGATTCCATCTACCGGGGTACTGATTTATATGATATCACAAAATACATTGACAATAGCAATGATGAATAGCATAACGATCTACAATTTGCTCATTAATTTTGTGCTTTCCGGTATTATCCTATATGGTTGTCGTAATATGATGAATGGAAATGAACTCAGTAGTGATTAAGCATACATGTATTGATTCCAGATGTAGATGAAGATGTAAAAAGATTGAAAAATTCCGCTGGTCCAGGGAGTTTTTCTTTTGCTTTTGGCGGTTTTATGATATAGTATGGTACAGTGAAGTAAAAGAGGTAGGCTATTATGTGGAAATATGAATGTAAACGACATTTACTGTATATGACAACAGGCGTTATCATCGGCGCGCTCGTATTTGGGGCATTAGGTTGGCAAAGAGAAGGTTTACTTGCCACTTTAGAAATGGTGACAAGCGATAAAGCAATCTTACAGGATCCAATGACTCCTTACCTTATGGGAGCATTGGCAATTGGTGGATTGGTGAATGGTTTAATGTTAATGTTTCAGCTGATGCAGCGCTTTAATATTAATTATTTTATCTTTATGATGATTTTCTTTTTGGCAAGTGAGCTAATTATTTTAGCAGGCATGGTATTACTGTTACCGGCATTTGTCGTATGTATCTATGGCTGGCTGACTGTGCCGAATCGTGGTAAAAAGCGCATGCTAGATAAAAATACCGTAACCAGTGTACAAGAGGTAGAGCGTGTATATCGCCTGCATCATCATTATGATGAAACCTGCGAGATTTATGGTAAAAATGCATGGAATATTATGCTTCGTGTGAATATCTTATATTTCAGTGGAATCTTAGCTTTATTTCTTGTATTGATGTATGTAGAAGATTTATTTATTGTTATGGCGGCTGGTCTGTTGTACATGATGCTGTTTTTTCAGCTTACGAAGTATAAAAATAAGGCTTTACAGCCGATTATCGCACTATTGTATGATAAATGTGATCCTCAGGCATGTGCCAGTGCCATCTTTGCGTTAGCGAAAAAAGCACATAAGAAAAAGAATTTCCCATTGACACAGCAATTGGCACAGTGCATGATCTATCTTAATGACCCTCATCTGGCCATTGATGTTTTGGTTACCAGCAATCCATCTCGTAATGGGTTTGTATATCCTTATCATACGTTGATGGCATATGCTTATTATCAACTTGGTGATGAAAGTATGGTAAAACATCACTTGCAGGAATGTGAGAAAAGTAAAAAAGGCAATATGGCAGGTCCTATGAACATGTTTGCCCAGCAGGCATTGGCAAGCATTCAAAATAAATTGGATCTGATGAAACAGGATTTCCGTAAGGCGAGAACTTATTATATGCAAGGATTGCAAGCGCAAGCGATGCCATTTCAATTGGTAGATTCTCACTATTATTTAGGCTTGATCTCTTTTGTTGAACAGGATATGCGGGAAGCCCAAATTCATTTCCAATATGTGCAGCAACATGGCAACCGCATGTATTTTAAGGAAAAAGCGGATTCTTTTATGGAAACGATTCTCGCTTTAGAAAAAGCGAATGAAGAAGCTTATAGTGAACAGGAAACTTTGTAAAAAGTTCCTGTTTTTTTCATCTACATACGATCTTATCTTTACATAGTTTACGAGAAAACGAAAAAATGTTTCGATGATGTAAGCATTCGTTTTCTAATAATGATGTGAAAACTATGTGAAGTCATGCAAAATGGTTGACTGTCTGAAAGATATCACTATAATAGTTAAGGTAGTTAACTATTAAGCTACTTAACTATTTTAGGAGGGATACGATGGATGAAATGGATATTGTCCGGAAAATAACACATCTTGTGTATACACATCGCCGTGATGCTGCCTTTACGGGGCAAAAACAGCCAAATGTGAAACATCGAGATATCATGATGCTGGATGCCATTATTAAAATGGGCGATTTGGTTAAAATGAGTGATATCAGTGCATATTTTCAGATAACTCCGGCGGCTGTTTCACAATGCATCAAAAACTTTGAAAAGAAGGGCTGGGTGGAACGTACCGTTCTTGAATCAGATCGTCGAAGTGTGTATGTTCGTGTCAGTGATGAAGCAAAGCAGATGGTGCAGGAAATGGAAGAGCATATGAAACAGCAACTCATTGCATTCATCGCTGAACTTGGTGAAGATGATGCAGAAGCATTTGTACGTATTTTGGAAAAAGGTTTTACGTTTTTCAAATGTGAACGCAAGAAAGAAGAAGGAAAGGAGACAGGGAAATGCTGAAATTAAGACGCTATACGAAACCGTTTCTGATGTCGATCCTCATAATCGTCGCATTGTTATTTGGACAGGCGATGTGTGAACTGGCAATGCCGGATTATATGTCTGATATTGTAAATATCGGAATTAATGCCGGTGGTATAGAAGACGGTGTTCCAGAAGCGATACGCGAAAGTGAATATCAAAAGTTAAAGGTGTTTATGGAAGAAAAAGAGCAAAAGCTCTTTGAAAAACACTATACCCTCATGACACCGGCATCCGCAAAGCAGGAAGCAAAGGATGATTACCCTGCATTAAAAAAGGAAAACGTTTATCTGTTGCAAGACATTGATGCTGATACCAGAACAGCAATCAAGCATGCATTATCTGGCTCAGAAACAATCGTGATGGGCATTGAACAAGCGGTAGATAAGATAAAAGATAAAGATGCAATGGATAGCAAAGAAGTTAGTAAAGAACAAAAGGAAATGATGGAGATGATCCAGAAACTTCCAAAAGGTGTGGATGTCTTCATGGCCATGCAGATGATGCCGCATGAAAAACTGCAGGAAATGAAGAAAGATATGAATAAAGTAATGAAGGCAATGGGGGAAAGCACAGCAGATACTGCTAATGCGCAATATGTTCGAAATGAATATAAAGCCATGGGTATGGATGTGGATGCGATACAATATCAATATTTGTTTGTGAAAGGCGGATTGATGTTGTTTGTAGCATTAGGCTCTGCGGTAGCAGCGGTTGCGGTTGGCTTTTTAGCAGCGCGTGTGGCAGCAGGCTTCTCCCGTGATTTGCGTAAGGATGTTTTCCATAAGGTAGAGCATTTCTCCAGTGCAGAATTTAATAAATTTTCAACCAATACCTTAATTACGCGTACGACAAATGATATCCAGCAAATTCAGATGGTACTGGTTATGATCTTGCGTATTGTTATTTATGCGCCGATCATTGGTATTGGTGCGATTATTAAAGTAATTCAGTCCAATGCCAATATGACGTGGATCATTGCTTTGGTTATTGTGGTTATTTTAAGTATCATGATGGTGGCTTTTACGACTGTTATGCCTAAATTCAAGATTTTGCAGAAATTAATGGATGGCTTAAATTCAGTCGTTCGTGAAATGCTAGATGGTATGCCAGTCATTCGTGCTTTTAATAATCAGAAAAAGGAAGAAGAAAAATTTGAAGAAGCTAACAGTAAGATTATGAAGACAAACATGTTTACAGCACGTGCAATGTCTACCTTGATGCCATTGATCATGCTGGTTATGAACAGTGCAACCATTCTGATTGTTTGGGTTGGTGGTCATCAGATTGATTCTGGCAGCTTGCAAGTTGGTGATATGATGGCGTTCATGCAATATTCCATGCAGATTATTATGGCCTTCATGATGATTACAATGATTTCTATCATGATTCCACGTGCCAGTGTAGCGGCTGGACGTGTTTCGGAAATTTTGCATACGAAACCAAGTATCGAAGATCCACAAGCACCAAAACACTTGGCAGATGATCAGCGTGGTCGCATTGAATTCCGTAATGTATCCTTCCGTTATCCAGGTGCAGAAGAGGATGTCTTAAAAAATATCACCTTTACTGCGGAACCAGGACAGACGACGGCCTTTATTGGAAGTACAGGTTCAGGGAAATCAACGATTATTAATTTGGTGCCTCGTTTCTATGATGTGACGCAGGGTGCGATCTATGTAGATGGGGTGAATGTCAAAGATGTGACGCAGCATGAATTGCGTGATCATATTGGCTATGTGCCGCAAAAGGGTACGTTATTTACGGGTACGATCGAAAGCAATTTACGTTATGCTAAAGAAGATGCTACTGAGGAAGAATTAGCGAAGGCCGCTGAAATTGCGCAGGCTTTAGAATTTATCGAAGAAAAACCGGAACGTTATGAAACAGCGATTACACAAGGTGGAACTAACGTATCTGGAGGACAGCGTCAACGTTTATCGATTGCCAGAGCTTTAGTGAAAAAACCGGAAATTTATATTTTCGATGATACCTTCTCAGCTCTAGATTTTAAAACAGATGCTAAACTGCGCAAGGCGTTAAATATTTTATGTCAAGAAACAAAAAGCACGGTATTATTGGTAGCACAGCGTATTTCCAGTATCATGCATGCCGAACGTATCGTCGTGTTGGATAAGGGTGAAGTTGTGGGTATCGGTAATCATGAAGAATTGATGAAATCCTGTGAGGTATATCAGGAAATCGCCTATAGTCAATTGTCAAAGGAGGAATTGGGAAATGAGTAAAACAAACCGTCCTTCTGCACCAATGCGTAAAGGGCCGATGGGAGGACATCGCGGTCCTGGACGCCCGGTTGAAAAGGCTAAAAACTTTAAAGGTACGATGAAGCAGTTAATTAGCTACATGAAACCTTATTATGTAAAAATTATTATTTCTTTCATATTCGCCATCTTTTCAACGATTTTTATGGTTGTAGGTCCTAAAATCAGCGGAAAGGCTATAACCGAATTAAGCACTGGCTTTATTGCGAAAGTACGAGGAAGTGGCGCAATTAATTTTGATCGCATTTCGGAAATATTACTATTTTTAATTGGTTTATATCTGATTTCAACCTTCTGTAATTTCGTGCAAGGCTGGATGATGGCAGGCGTGTCACAGAAAGTATCTTATAATCTGCGAACATCTATGTCAGAAAAAATCAATAAACTGCCATTCGCATATTTTGATAAACAATCACATGGTGAAGTATTGTCAAGATTCTCTAATGATGTTGATACGATTCAGCAGACACTAAGTCAATCTTTATCACAACTATTATCTTCAATTGTACAGCTATTTGGTTTTTTAATCATGATGCTGACCATCAGTTGGCAAATGACATTGATGGCTCTTATTGTTATTCCATTATCTTTGATTTTGGTAACAACGGTTGTAAAGCATTCACAAAAATACTTTGCCCGTCAACAAGCATCTTTAGGTAATGTCAATGGTCATATTGAAGAGATGTATAGCGGACATATGGTGATGAAAGCCTTTAATGGGGAAGAAAAAAGTATTGCCCAGTTTGAGACTTTTAATGATGAACTTTATAATTCTGCATGGAAATCACAATTTCTAAGCGGATTGATGCAGCCAATCAGTATGTTTGTAGGTAATCTGGGCTATGTCGGTGTATGTATTTTAGGTGGTTATTTGGCCATGAATGGTATTATTGAAATTGGTGATATTACTGCCTTTATTCAATATGTTCGTAGCTTTAATCAGCCAATTGCCCAACTGGCGCAGACAATGAATGTCATGCAGTCAACGGCTGCCGCAGCAGAGCGTGTATTTGAGTTTTTGGCCGAAGAGGAAGAAGTAGCGGAGACCAAGACACCGCAACCGATTGCGGCACCTGATGGAAAATCGTTAATTGACGGTATGGTGACGTTTGAAAATGTTCATTTTGGATATACACCAGATAAAATTATCATCAATGATTTCTCGATGTATATCAATGCCGGAAAACGTGTTGCCATCGTTGGACCTACTGGTGCCGGTAAAACAACGATCGTAAAACTGTTGATGCGTTTCTATGAATTAAACAGTGGTACGATTTATGTGGATGGCTGTGATATACGTCAGTTTAGCCGCAGTGATTTACGTTCTTTATTTGGCATGGTGTTACAAGATGCATGGTTGTTTAATGGAACGATTATGGAAAATCTGCGTTATGGCAGATTAGATGCAACAGATGAAGAAGTCATGGCTGCAGCCGATGCTGCATATGTTGATCACTTTATTCGTACTTTAGATCATGGATATGATACGATGATTGATGAAGAAAGCAGCAACATCTCACAAGGACAGAAGCAGTTGTTAACCATCGCACGTGCGTTCTTAGCAGATCCAAAGATTTTAATTTTGGATGAAGCTACTTCCAGTGTAGATACCAGAACGGAAGTTCTGATTCAAAAGGGCATGGAAAAATTAATGGAAAATCGTACATGCTTTGTCATTGCGCATCGATTAAGCACGATTCGTGATGCCGATTTGATTCTGGTTATGAAGGATGGCGATATTGTGGAAGTCGGAGATCATCAAGAATTAATGGCCAAGAATGGCTTCTATACACAGCTGTATAATTCACAATTTGAAGAATCTTAACTATCAAGATAGAATGAAAACCAGCAGAATAAGATCGTTTGCTGGTTTTCTTATTTGGGAAACCCTGATGATATAAAAACTTGAGAGATGAAGGACTATGCGTTATAATAAACCATAGCAAGGGGATGATGAGATGAGGATACAAAGTCTTAAACATTGGATAAAGGGAAGTTTAATAGTAATTCTCTTTTTTATTGTATGTATGCAAAGAATTGATGCACAAGAATATAAAATGGCAAAACAGCTGCCGTTTTCTGTCAGCAGCACATCAAATGTGACATCCATTACTTTAACTTGGCAATGGGTGCCAGAAGCAGATGTTTATAAAATTTATCGCAGTGAAGGTGATGCAGAACATTTTACCTATATAGGCAGTGTTGGGAACTTAGAATATACTGATAGGGTGGTGAATAAGGGGAATACAACGTATTATTATCGTATCGAGGCATATACAGGAACACGGCTCATCGCTACAAGCACATTAACTAATCATCGTCTGCAATCGATGACAGCTCCCATGCTGAGTGCCTATGTCATAGATTATTCTGGCATAGATCCATATGTACAATTAAACTGGGATCCGGTAGAAGGCAGTACTTCTTATGAAGTATATCGATATACGGCTAAGACGAAAGCTTATGTAAAAATAGCAACCATAGCTCATTCAGATAAAGTGTTCAGCTTTAACTATATGGATTCAGATCTTGCCTTAAATCAGTCCTATACGTACAAGATCAAAGCCCTACGAACAAACGAAGCACTTTATAGCAATACAATAACGGAAACGCTGGAGCCGTTAGCAACTCCAAATGTGAAAATGGAAGCAAATACTTCCTATCTTCATTTGTCATGGGATAGTATACAAAAAGCCAAATATTATGAAATTTATCGCTCAACTTCACCGACGATGGGATTTACAAGAATCGCGGTAATTGAAAATTATTATACTTTTTATACAAATCGCGTCAATAACGCTTGTAAACCAAATCAAACATATTATTATAAAGTCAGAGCTAGACGAACCATTAACAATAAGGCAAATTATGGAGCATTCAGTAAGGTTGTCAGTGGCAATATGCACTTGGCAAAGCCATCCATGAAAGCAAGTGGTGGTCCACAAATTACGTTATCATGGAAGGAAGTGCCGGATGCCAGTATATATACTATTTATCGTTCTACGCAAAGTACAACAGGTTTTAAAGCCATTGCTTGTGTTTCTGACAATCGCTATGTACAAAAAGGTGATAAAATCAAACCAAATCAACGATATTATTATCGTATCATCGCCAAGAATGAAGCAAGTGGTGTGAAAAGTTCAATTTCTAATACGGTTTCCGCTTTTATCAGTATAGGAAATCCCGCTTCAACGTCTGCTAAGGCAAGCGCCGTTAATGCGAATCAAATAAAGATAACATGGAAAAAAGCGACACGAGCTACAAATTATGAAATTTATCGATCCACCAGTAAGACAAAAGGCTTTGTGAAAATTGCCACAACGGCAAATACAACTACGTATACGGATGCCTCATCATCACTTATCCCTAAAAAAACCTATTACTATAAGATAAAACCGATTCGCAAATATTATCAATGGAAGTTTGTTGGAAGTAATAGTAATGTAACCATGGCTATGACACAAATACCAACAACAAAAATCACTTCCATTTCATCACCGGGAAAAGGGAAGGTGATCATCAACTGGAAAAAGATCAATAATGCCCGATATAAGCTTTATCGCAGCACTAGCTATCATGGCAAATATAGTCTAATAAAAACAATTACAAACTGTGCGACTACATCTTATAAGAATACCGGTTTACAGGCGGGTAAGAAATATTATTTTAAGATAAAAACCTATGTTACTGCTGGAAATAAAAAGCATTATGATGGCAAGTACACAGGTACGCTAAGTATTACAACCTGCAAATCCCATACGAAATATGATGTTGTGGATACGGCCATAGCACAGAAAAAAAAGCCATATAAATGGGGTGGCAGTGGCCCTAAAAACTTTGATTGTTCTGGGTTGATTTATTATGCTTATCGTCAAAATGGCTATAAGGTACCTAGAGCGTTGGCTTATGCCGGACATAGTATTGGCAAAAAGACAGCAACTATTAAAATGGGGGATATTGTTCATTATAAAAACCATTTTGCTTTGGTAATCAGTAAAAAGAAAATTTCCAATGGTTATGAAGTGCGTGTGATTGAAGCGATGAATACGAAAGATGGAATCCGTGAAAATGTTTATTATATGGGAGAAAATGGACCTTTATTTAATAAAAATTTCATAGGCTTTCGAAGAATCTGATGGTTACACATAAAAAAGCAGGTGCTATGCGTGATAGAAGCCCTTTGTCAGGAGGAACGCATAAGACCTGCTTTTGCTATTTTATTTAACGTTTTTGCAATGCCGCTTTTGCCTGTGTAAGGGTTGTTAAGGCAGCCTTGGCTACATCTGGTTCGCTTTGGTTTTGCAAGACCTCGTATGCTTGGATAAAGGCGGATTCATAGGCTTTCCAACTATCCGGTGTGTATATATCCATTTGCAATTCACTGCTTGCCATTAATAATTTCTGAATTTCTTCTAATGTTTGAAAATATGCGTGCTCTTTTTCGATTTCTTCTAAAAGATCAATTAACCGCCATGTTTCATTATGTTTTGTACGCATGGCTTTGCGCGGCATACTAACTCCTTGCGCTTTCATGCGGGCATTCAGTTCTTGAATTTCTTCATCACTAAACCCATCAAGAAACATCAAATCAATGTGCATATGCATAGTTTGCGTTACTTCTTGTTGGGCTTTATCCTGTATGCCTAGCAGATAACCAATTGGTTGCTGCAAGTCTGTATCTGTTAAGATACGATACGCAATCTGCATATCCGAAAGAATAGTTTCAAGAATCGGCTTTTTCTCTTGATAATCACCGAAATATAGCAGAATTTTTTTCATAAACACTCCTTATATCTTTTTAAATAATTTGCAAGCGATGGTATCCATCTTGCTATAGATTACTACAGATATTAGTAGGATGGCAATACATATGCCTATGGAGATTGGCATGATAAGATCATTTGGAAGCAGGAATAAGGCTGCAATCAATAAGCCAGCTATTAGCATTCCCCCAAACATGGCAATCATACCGGACATATTCTGTTTAACTGCAGCAGCCTCTTGTTCCCATACTAGCTTAGGATGTGCCATATCAAGCAGAATGCAAAGCTCGTTACCCAAGAAAATAGCTATAATTGCACTGATAAAAGCGATGATATAATAAAGGATAGGAAGCATTGGAAAGAGGATATAAGCAATAATGAATAAAAGGAGAATAGTGAGAACGCTGACAATGATTCCGGCATTCATCTTAGCTATTATTTGTTTTCCTAAAGGCATAGGAATGTACTTCATGAACATGACATTACTGCCTTCTCGTGATATGGCTGTTGCACTGATCATATTAATACAACCAATCAACATGCCCATAGCTAATCCAGGTAAGATGGCATAATAAGCATATCCACTAAAATCTATTTGATTAAGGGCTGCTAAATTCAAACTTTCACCTTGTGACATGATGGAAATGACAATGACAATCGGGAAAATAAAGCAAGTACCAATACAATTCAAAAAATAAACTGGTGTACGTAAAAGCAATCGCAGTTCTTTTTGCGTATACGTAAATACTTTTGATTTCTGTGTTAATGCTTTTTTCATTTCAACATCATTTAATACTTTACGAGTGCTCTTTGTTTCATCGAATCCAATTGCCCCTTTGAAATAGAAATATTTTCCCATGATAAGGAAAACAGCAAGTGCTGCGATTAAAATCAGCAAGTAAAGGCCTAGCTGCAAGATGTCCTGGCTGATTAAGGCATGGGATGCAAAAGGTACTGCAGGGAACAAATAGGCAAACATGGAAATCAAAGAATTATTACCTTCAATTAATAAATTCACTAGGGCGGAAGGATCTTCTTGCTGCATTCCGCTAGAATTCATAAAATAAGAGAAACTCAATGCGAAAGCAACACTTAAGATACCACCAATCATATTGAAGCGATCGCGATTTTTAAAAAAGGGCACAAAGCGCATTACCAGCATGGAAATAATGCTGGAAAGAACGAGAGGATAAATCGGTAAGGTTAAAGCGATGATGACCACGAATACATAAAATAGTATACTAACTGATTCATTCTGCAAATATCCCGCTATTAAAGGAAGAAAAACGATGAGCGTAAACACATATTCATATAATAAACAAACACTAAATTTACTTGCTAAAATCGTTTGGGGCTTTAAGGGGAGGGATAATAAGATTTCGCTGTCTTTACTGAAGTAAAAAACGCCGGGAATCAAGAAAATAGAGAATAGAAACGTTACTAAATTTGTCATATGAAAACCGGCTGCTAAAATACTGCCGCTTTGTTGCAGGGGAGCCATCGTTTTAAAAGCTTCTTGAAACATATAATACAGCATGAATAGCAAAGGGATGAAACATATAGCTAAAAAACCATATAACAGGTAAACCCGCATTTTCTTTGTTTTCCCATCCGCAACCATACCTGCTGCATTTTTAAATAATGTGCGGGTAAGTGAGAAATACTTACGCATGAGATATAACCTCCAAGAATAAGGATTCTAGAGAATCACAATTTGGATGGTTATGTTGCAATTCCTCTAACGTACCAAAGAAAATGATACTTCCTGCATTAATGATGGCAACTTTATCACATAACTTTTCAGCAACTTCTAAGACATGTGTTGAAAAGAAAACCGTATTGCCTTTTGCCGCATGTTCTTTCATCATCTGCTTTAGTGAGTAGCTAGATTGCGGATCTAAGCCCGTCATAGGTTCATCTAAAATCCATACATTAGGATCGCTAATCAAAACACCCATAATGACAATTTTTTGTCGCATACCATGAGAATACGATAAAATTTTATCATTTAATGCATTTTCCATTTCAAAGGTTTTAGCTAATTGCGCAATCCGTAGTTTTCTGGTTGCTGAATCAATTTCATAAATATCAGCCATAAAGTTTAGATATTCAATTCCTTTTAGCCGCAAGAAGATATCCGCATTATCTGGAACAATACCAAATTCCTTTTTAGCTTCTAAAGGTTGTGTGACAATATTTTTTCCATTAATGAGAATTTCTCCTTCATCGGGATTTAAAACGCCTGTTATCATTTTAATGGTTGTTGTCTTACCAGCGCCATTTGGCCCGATAAAGCCTATGATTTCTCCCGTCGGTATGGTAAGGGAGATGTTATCAACAGCTTTGTGTGTACCTCCGTAAACTTTTGTAACATGTTTAATTTCAATCATGATCTTTTTCCTTTCTATTGCCGTTGGCAATGCGTTTAGATTAGGGACATCATTAAACTGATCATCAAAGTTAAGCAAATAAACAATGATGATATTGGCTGCTATCAGCATACTATCTTCGAAAGAAGCGATTCACCTTATTTACGATATACATTAGAATACAATGCATATACACTAAGGGGTAAGCAATTACCGATACGAATTTCATTTCGTACGTTTTAAAGCTTTTAGCCAATCAATGAGGTCATTTACGGTTTTGCTATTTAATTCATAATAGATAAATTTACCATCACGTTCATCTAGGATGAGATCAGCTTCTTTTAAAACTGCAAGATGATGAGAAATCGTGGCATTGGTGCTGGAAAACTGTGAGACAATTTCACCTGCACTTTTTTTATGATCCTTAACTAGAAGGATAATTGCTCTTCTGGTTGGGTCACTTAAAGCTTTAAATGCTTCCTGAACTTGCACCTAACATACCCTCTTTCATTTTGAAATCTATCTAAATGTAGTATAAGCTAGCTCCATACTAATGTCAAATGATTTAAGTAATGATGCAAAAGGATTGATGAGGCTTTTTTTGGTAAATATGGTATCTTTTTAATGGCCGCGTCAGTAAGATGCAGCAGATCAAAGAATCGATGTAAAACAAACAAGGCAAAACGTTTTCCTAAAAGGGCTGTGAAATCATCGTACTTAAGTAATCAGCAACTGGTACTACGATAGTTCCTATGGTAGAATTTCTAGTAAAGCATTATGAAATATGATAAAATGAAAAAGCAATAAGGAGTGATACTGCATGCGTAAGAAAAAGCCAAAGAAACCATTAAAAAAATGGCAGAAGATCCTATACGATATTTTATTTTTAATTGCCTTGGGCGTCTTTATCTATTCCGGGTATCAGCTCTTTCATATATACTCTCAAAATCATGCGGAAGAAAAAGAGAAAATAGAGCTACAACAATTGAGTAATATACCAGATGATCTAGAAAAAGATTTTACGGTGAATTGGAAGGCTTTAAAAAAGAAAAATGATGAAATATTAGCCTGGATACTCATACCGGATACCAATATCAATTACCCTATCGTAAAAGGAAGTGATAATTCCTTTTATCTGACACATTCGTTTGAAAAGAAAGCGAACTATGCTGGTGCCATTTTCATGGATTATCAGGCAGATGGGAAATTTAAAGATCGTAATACCATTATCTATGGACATAATATGTGGCATAAGACGATGTTTACAGATATTGAAAAATTCAAAGAAAAAGCATTTTTTGATAAACATCCGTATTTATATATTTTTACACCTCAGCAAAATTATCGATGTGAAATTTTCAGTATCCATTCAGCCAAAGATCTTTCGGCATCGTATGATCTAAACTATCCGACAAAGGAAAGCTGGCAACAATATTTAAATATGGTTGAAGGATTATCCGATTTTAAACGGAATGTAAAGCTAAATACTCAAGATCATATCGTGACTTTATCAACATGTTCCTATGAAGAGGGAAATTCCACAGATCTGCGTTATCTTCTTCATGCTAAACTGGTTAAATGGGATGGCAGCTATAAGGTGAAAAAAGGGAAGTAGATGCTGACTGCTTCATCAAATAGCAAATAGAGATCGAATAAGTAATGAAGCTGTTTTTACATAGATGATAATTAGAAAATGATAAGCAAAAAGTAGCATTGCTACTTTTTCTTTTCCTTTGAGCATACAATGAAGGGAAGGTGGTGGCGCTATGTTTTCTAAAAAATGCAGACTATTGACTTTGGAAATCATGGTCTTACTTATCATAGGCATTGTTATGGTTGGCAGCAGTTCGAGAGTTTGGGCAGCCGCGAAGTTCCAGGACGCAACATATTTCATGAGCCGTCAGGCGGTATTTGCCTTACTTGGTCTATTTGTGATGTATGTTGCCAGCCGCATATCATTAGTGCATGTGCGCCGCTATGCCAAACGCTTATTTCTTTTATGTGTTGTCGCATTAATATTGGTATTGATTCCAGGTGTGGGTGTCTTGCGTAATGGTAGTCGTAGTTGGTTCGGTGTTGGTTCTTTTCTTATCCAGCCTTCAGAGTTTTTTAAGATTGCCATTATCATTTATGTAGCAGATTATCTGGCAAAGCGCTATCGTATCAAAAGCTTTCGTAAAGACTTGTTTTTTCCCGCTTTTCTGGTAATGATTGGTTTTGGCTTGATCTTATTGCAACCTGATTTTGGCAGTGGCTTGGTTATGGTCTGCTCAATTGTTATCATGGTGTTAGCGGCCGATTCTCCTTTATCTTATTTCGTACGCGTAGGTATTTTAGGCGCCGGAGGTTTGGGTGGCTTGATTTTAAGCGCACCTTATCGATTGGCACGAATTACATCGTTTATTGATCCTTGGAAAGATCCTTTAGGAGCTGGTTTTCAGATTATACAATCCCTTTTCGCTATTGCACCTGGGGGGATTTTAGGTGTTGGTTTTGATAATAGCATGCAGAAGCATTTTTATTTGCCCGAACCGCAAACAGATTTCATCTTTGCTATCTATGCGGAAGAATTTGGCTTTATCGGCAGCGTCTTACTAATTGGCTTATTTATAGCTGTTATTTATCAGGGAGTTAAAATTGCTAAAAATTGTACAGATCCATATTTATGCTATATTGCTATTGGTCTTACCTCCCTGTTTGCTATTCAGGTCATGATCAATCTTGGTGTAGTTGTCGGGTTGTTTCCAGTAACTGGGATTACGCTTCCTTTTATCTCCTATGGAGGCAGTTCTTTAATGGTTATGATGGGGAGTATGGGACTGCTTATGAGTATTGCAAAGGAAAGTTGAAAAAAGCGAATTTTATTTAAAAATACGGTATGAACATGGTATAATAAATCACAGGGAGTGATGACATGAGATTACTGATAGCAACCGGTGGAACGGGAGGTCACATATATCCGGCCATTGCGCTGGCAGATGCGGCAAAAAAACGCTATGACGATATTGACATTTTGTTTGTTGGAAATGATGATCGTATGGAGGCGAAAGAAGTACCTGCACACGGCTATCAATTTAAAGGTCTGCATGCAAGCGGTTTAACAGGTGGTATTGTCAATAAGATGAAGGCATTATTGCTGATGGCAAAGGCCTATCGCAAGGCACTCCGTATCATAGAAGATTTTAAACCTGACATTGCCATTGGTTTTGGTGGTTATGTAAGTGCACCGGTAATGCTGGCTGCACATAAAAAGCATGTAAAAACGATGATACATGAGCAAAATTCCATTGTTGGTGTATCGAATAAAATGGTGGCAAATTATATGGATGCCATCGTAATCTGTTATGAAAAATGCTTTGAAGAATTTGGCAGAGAAAAAACAAGATTGTTAGGAAATCCACGGGCAACCAATGCTGTCCAGGTTAAATTTGATGAGGCATATTATCGTTCTTTAGGTCTGTCAATGGATAAGCCGCTGATTTTGGTGGTTATGGGATCTTTAGGTTCTTCTTCCATCAATGCCATTATGAAAGATGTCTTACCTAAGATCGACAACAAATATCAAATCTTGTTTGTAAGCGGAAAAAACAATTATGAAGAAATGAAGAGCGTTTTTCCACAGGATAACATTAAGGTTGTAGACTATGTAAAACAATTGGATATCATTGCTAAAGTGGATCTGATCATATGTCGTGCTGGAGCAACGACGGCTGCTGAAATCACAGCATTGGGAACACCAAGCATATTGATTCCAAGCCCTTACGTAGCACACAATCACCAATTTTATAATGCCAGTGTGCTGGTTGAAAAAAAAGCAGCATATATGATAGAAGAAAAAGATTTGAATGCAACAGTATTGGATGAAAAAATCAAATTGATTATGGATCATCCGGCAATAAAGGAAGAGATGCATCAGCATGCGTTGGCGCTTGGTAAGCCCAATGCCAGCAGTGATATTTTAGACTGGTGCGATGAAATGAAAAGGTGAAATATAACATGACATTGAAAGAAAAATTACAGCCCTATGCGGATGTGGAAGTCAATGTGTCTTTAAAAACACGTACAACCTTTCGCATTGGTGGGAACTGCAGTTATTTTATATACCCAAAAAATGAGCTTTGCCTGTTAAGAGTTATGGACATCTTAAAGGATGAAGAAATGCCGATAAAGATTTTTGGCAAAGGTAGCAATATTTTATGCAGCGATGATGACTATGATGGTGTGATTCTCTGTCTGGATCGCTATTTTACGGATTTTTATTTTGAAGAGGATGGCAGTTGTTTGGTGCAAGCAGGTACAAGCATCATCTTGTTGGCACATGAGGCTATGAAGCGTTCTTTAAGCGGTTTGGAATTTGCCAGTGGCATCCCCGGAACGATTGGCGGCGCTTTGTTTATGAATGCCGGTGCTTATAAGAGTGATATGGCAGGCATTGTCCAAGAGGTTTATGTACTGAAAGAACATACGATCTGCATTATGCGTAAGGATGAATTAGACTATGCCTATCGTCATTCTATTTTTCAACAGCACCGAGACTGGTTGATCTTAGGATGCCGTTTGCAATTACAGGAAGGCGATCAAAAGGAGATTCGTGATGTTATGGATTCACGGCGAAAACGTCGTATGGATTCACAACCTTTAAATAAGCCATGTGCCGGCAGTGTGTTCCGCAATCCGGAAAGCCATCAGGCTTGGCAGTTGATTGAGAGTATCGGCATGCGAGGAAAACGCATCGGTGGAGCTATGGTTTCTGAAAAACACGCAAACTTTATCGTGAATGAAGATAATGCCAAAGCTAACGATGTGGCGGCATTGGTAGAAGAAATTCAAAAAGAAGTCAAGGAACGTTTCGACATTGATTTAATTACGGAAGTAGAGAAATTCAATTGGAACAATTAGACGAGCTGCTTTACGATGATGTCGAAGCGAAATACCTGGCTCTGCAAAATAAAAAGAAAAAACGTAAAAAGCGGCGCAGAAAACGGCGACTTGTGATTGCTGGTGCTATACTTTTAGTGGCATCCTTGTATTTTATGAGTGATATTTCTAAGGTGAAATCATTAGAAGTAAAAGGTAATCGCTTTTATACGAAAGAAGATGTCTTGAAAAAAGCGCATCTTTCCTATGAAACACGATATATGATCACACCGAAATGCTACCTTTCTTGGAAATTGAAAAAAGACGATTTCATTGAAGATGTGGAAATTGAGAAAAGCATGGATGGCGTGATTGCTATTGAAATCAAAGAAAAACTGGTCATTGGTTACTTTGTCGAAGGTGAAAAGAATTATGTTTTATTGAAAGATGGCTCACAGAAGGAAATAACCAGTGAAAACCTTGACACCATAGTCAACTACCCATTGATTGATGGTTTTTCCAAGAAAGAAAGGAAAAACTTAGCTGCTGCATTTGCTAAAAATAAAAAAGAGGTTAGTCAGGATATCGTATCTATGATTTCTGAGATTACACCGCATGCTGAAAGTTACGATAAGCATATGGTGAAAATCGTGATGCAGGATGGCAATACGATCTATACCTCCTATGATTCCGTATTTATCCTTAATTCTTATAAACAGACTTTAAAAAATTTGAAAAAAGATCATGTCTGCTTTGTCATGGATGCGAATACGGAAACCTACATAACGGAAGACTGTAAAGCCTTTAAGTAAGAATTTTAAGGTATTTGAGAATCTTTCTTGGATTTCCAAGGGGATTTTGATATAATAATGAGGATATAAGGAGGAATTTTATGTCAATCTCTAAAAGTACACAGTACGGAAATATCAATGTTTCCATCGACGCAATCGCCTCACTTGCCGGTGGTGTTGTAACCGAATGCTATGGCGTAGTCGGTATGGCATCCCAAAAATTTGTGAAGGATGGAATCGCAGAATTACTAAAGAAGGATAATTATGCCAAAGGTGTTGTTGTTCGTCAGCTGGATAACAATGACTTGGAATTGGATTTATATATCATCGTATCTTACGGCGTGAAGATTAGTGAAATCGTTCATGAGGTGCAGATGCGTGTGAAATACATGTTGGAAAAAAATCTGGAATTAGACTTTAAGAAAGTTAATGTCTATGTGCAAGATGTCAAGGTTATAAAGTAGGTAGAGAACTATGGAAATGATCAATGGAAAATTGTTGAAAGACATGTTGGCAAGCGGTGCCAATAATTTGTCAAATAAGTTTACGGAAATCGATGCATTAAATGTGTTCCCTGTGCCTGATGGTGATACAGGAACGAACATGTCGCTGACGTTTAATGCGGGCGTAAAGGATGCTTTAGCATGCACTAGCGATGATGTGTGCGATATTGCAAAAGTATTATCAAAAGGGTTATTAATGGGAGCAAGAGGAAATTCCGGAGTTATTACTTCGCAGATTTTCCGCGGTTTATATCAGGGTGTAGATGGCATGAAGGAAATCAACGGTTTCCAATTAGCAAATGCGCTGGTTATGGGTTCTCGTGTTGCCTATAAAGCGGTCATGCGACCAGTAGAAGGAACTATTTTAACTGTAGTACGTGAAGCTGCTGATTACACATATGCATATGCAACCTCAACGCAAGATGTGACTTGCTTACAAGTTATGGAAAAAATGCTGGAGGAGGCGAAGGAGTCCTTAGAGAGAACGCCTGATCTTTTGCCGGTATTAAAAGAAGTTGGTGTCGTTGATAGTGGCGGTGCTGGACTTGTTACGATTTTTGAAGGGTTTGTTTCTGCACTGAAAGGTGAAGTTATTGAACGCCAAGAAGCACAGGAAAGTAAAGAAGTTGCCGGTGCTGGTATGGAGAGCGAAGAATTCGGCTACTGTACAGAATTCATCATTCGTTTATCGGAGCATGGCGCTAGAAATTTCCAAGAAGAAGCATTACGTGATTCACTTGCTCGAATTGGTAATTCTATTGTATGCGTGCGTGATGATGATATCGTTAAAGTACATGTACATACCTTGACTCCTGGAGATGCCTTAAATATGGGACAGCGTTATGGTGAATTCGCAAAACTTAAGGTAGAAAACATGCAGGAGCAGCATGAAAATATCATGATGAACGCAACGGTAGAAGAGAAACCAAAAGAAGAAAAACCAAAACAGAAGTATGCAATTATTACGGTTGCAGCAGGGGATGGTTTGAAAGATATGTTTAAAGAACTGCGTGCTGATTATGTTATCAGTGGTGGGCAGACGATGAATCCTTCTACCGAAGATTTTGTGCAAGCCATTCATCAAGTGAACGCAGAAAATATCTTCTTATTGCCAAATAACAGCAATATTATTTTAGCAGCACAACAGGCCGCAAGTGTCTGTGAGGATCTGAATGTGGAAGTCATTCCATCAAAATCCATTCCTCAAGGATTAAGTGCATGTATCATGTTTAATCCTGATGTGGATTTCGATATGAACCTGGCTGAAATGAATGATGCCATCAGTATGGTAAAAACCGGTCAAGTTACGTATGCCATCAAGGATACGACATTTGAAGGATTAGATATCAAAGCTGGCGATTACATGGGCTTAAAAGAAAAAGACATTGTTGTATCATTACCAGATAAAATGGAAGTAACACGACAGTTACTGGATATGATGATTGATGGAGAAAGTGAAATCGTGACGCTTGTTTATGGCGAGGATGTCAACGAAGAAGAAGCAAATGAGATTGCTAGTTATATTGAAGATAAATACGATGTTGAGGTAGAACTCAACAATGGCATGCAGCCGGTATATTCGTTTATAATTGGTGTCGAGTAGAATACTACTCGAAGTAACAACGTATTAAACATAGGGAAAAGAGGCTGTAACGAAATAGACTGAATTGACAAGTCTATGAGGTTACACCTCTTTTTTCTATGCCTCGTTCTGGAAACATCAACAAAGGAAACCAAGAGGTAGTATTCCTCTGCCAGGTGATATCATCTTTTTCGATTGGGAAAATGCTGGTGTTAGTGATCATGTTGGAATCGTGGAACGTGTTGATAATAATACTATTTATACGATTAAAGGCAATTTCATCTATGAGTAATTATAAAATTAATAGCAGAATTATTTATGGATACGAAGCTATCAAAAATGAATGAAGACTTTTTCGCTCATTCTACATAGTTTAAGAAAACTCATATAATTTCTGATCTGTAATATTCTGCTTAAATTTATTCTATAAACACCATACTGTTATCTATTTTGGGTAGTAGCTTTTTTAGTTCAGCTAATTCAAATATGGAAATAATTAACACTGACTCTATAATGAAGATGTGAGATAATTAAAAATTGAATTACCGGAATAGGAGGAATTATTTAATGAAAAAATATGGTTATGTAAGAGTCTCTACAAGAGATCAAAATATCGATAGACAGATGTCTGCTATGCTAGAAATAGGAATTGATAAAAAGAAAATATTTATTGATAAATTATCAGGTAAAGATTTTAATCGCCCCAAATATAAGCAATTAGTAAATCGGCTTACAATGGGTGATGAACTTTATATCAAATCTATTGATCGATTAGGTAGGGACTACGATGAAATCATTGAACAATGGCGTTTTCTGACAAAAATAAAGGATGTGGATATTATTGTATTGGATTTCCCTCTTTTAGATACAAGAAATCAGGTCAACGGCGTTACAGGGAAATTTATTGCAGATTTAGTATTACAAATTCTTTCTTATGTGGCACAGATTGAACGTGAAAACATTCGTCAACGTCAGATGGAAGGTATCAAGGAAGCCAAAATAAAAGGTATTCAATTTGGGAGACCTGCAAATGATTTACCGGAAAGATTTACAGAAGTATATAATTTATGGAAAGCCAAGCAGATAAGTCAACGTGAAGCGGGAAGATTGCTTAATACCAATCATGTTACATTCGGTCGCTGGGTGAAACGAGTAGAAAAACTTAATAAATAGTGAGAGTGTAAAATAAACTGTGTAAAATAAGATCGTATAACTTAATGATACGCAGTTTTTTACAATCCATAGAGGATGCAGATGAAGCACTCAAGGAACTTTTTGATCCTATATTTGAATCATTGTTCCAAGGTGAAATGAATCATCATTTAGGATACGAAAATGATGATAAAGATTATAAACAAAGGCAGAATCGCAGAGATGGATATAGTCAAAAAACTGATCATACTACAAAGGGAGATATCACGATCGTTACACCAAGAGATCGTGATGGCTCTTTTGAAGCACAGATGATATCAAAACGATAAAGAGATGTTTCAGGAATAAAAGATAAAGTATTGGCGTTGTACATGAGGAATGAGTCAACGTGATATATCAAAAACAATAGAAGATATCTATGGATTTTCAATTTCTCATGAAATGGTATCCGATATTACAGATGTCATACTACCAGAACTAGAAGAAAGGCGAAATAGACCCTTGAAGAAGTGCTATGCCTTCTTGTTTATAGATGGTATGTATGTAACATTGCGTAATGGCTATGAGGCGAAAGAATGCGTTGTATACACGATATTAGGCTACGATTTGAATGGATATAAAGATATCCTTGGATTATGGCTTAGTGAAAGTAAGAGTAAGAATTATTGGATGCAGATATTTGATGAATGAAAGCACGAGGATTAGAAGATGTTTTCTTTATGTAGATGGATGGGGTTAGTGTACTTAAGGATGGCGCAAAAGCCAACTTCGGATGTGATCGTACAGCGAGCATCGTCCACTTGATACGAAACTCAATAAAGTATGTACCAAGTAAAGATTTTAAAACATATACTTCCCATCTTAAGAAAGTATATGGAGTGCCAAGCCTTAAAACTTGTCAAGCAGAGTTTGAAAAATTCCAACATGCATGATCACAATTTCCAGGAGCAGTGGACGTATGGCGGCGTAATTTTAGTTATGAAACAACTGTTCGATTATGGGAGTGCCGTAAGAAAAGTAATGTATACGACGAATGCGATCGAGGCAATCAATTCCAGTTTCCGCAAAGTGACGAAAAAAGGCGCCTTTCCAAACGAGAACGCCTTATACAAATTACTATATTTACGTTGTACAGAACTTGAAAATAAATGGGAGAATGGTACCATCCGCAGTTGGTCACAAGTATTAAATCAACTCATTATCAATGACAAGTTTAGCTCTCGCATTGAGAAATATCTAAAGTGATTATATTTTACTTACACACTTTTCTTGACAAACCTGCTACCTTCCTTAATTTAAAAATTTTACACATTGTTATCGACAAGCCTAATAGATGTTTAATTATTTTTTTATGGTGCACACTTTTCGTGACAAACCCTAAATAGTTAAATTTTAGATTTTTTGGAATAAAAATTACACATTTAGTTCCATCTTTTTTTGATTGAATAATTCCTAAAATTCCCATCCTTATGTCATATTTCCATTTTATCATCCTTGAAACGAAAAGTGTGCTTTCTTTACCATCTACAAATTCGATACTTATAATTTTACTTAAAAAAGTTTTCAGTAAAATTCCTAATATGTCTAAATAGTAATTTATCGCTAGAAATATATTAGTGAAAAAAAGGGAAAGGAGGTTGTTATATAGAAAAATGGAAATACAGACAGATTGTTACCATGGGAGACAATTTGGAATTTTAATAGTCCTTTCTTCTTATCGAAATAAAAAGGGATATTGGAAATGTATTTGTCAATGCAAGTGTGGAAAGCAAAAAGAAATTTTCACTAGTAATCTTCTAAATTGGTGGGACAAAAAGCTGTGGTTATACAAGAGAAAATCCGAATCTGATTGAGGGTACGAATTTATGTCTAATCCGAGTTGAAAAACTCTCGAAAAGTAATACAAGTGGTGTAAGAGGAATGTCCCCTACTCGAAATGGTAAATGGATTGCTAAATCACATTTCAGGGAAAGTGATATTTTCTTGGAACATATGCAACAATTGATGAAGCAGAAAAAGCAAGAAAAAAGGCGAAGAGAAATATTTTAAGCCATTTCTTGAAGGTATGGAAAAGAATAATTGAAAGGAAATTGAAAAAAGAAATTATGCCTATAGCTCTGTCAGGTGGGATAACACTATCTGAATTTGGAAACGATGTGCTGTATGAAGTATTCATTGACATTAAAGAAGTGAATGCTATTAATGAATAGGAAGTAACTAAATTTAGTGTTTGTGTTGCTAAGCCATTTTGGCATACAATCAGGAAAACAAAAACAGATAATTTGAAATGGTTCATTATATGTAAATAAGGAGAGAATAAGTGTGAAAGAAAATCAAAAATATAGCAATTTAATAGACTTGAAACAATTTTCATACAATACTTTTGCTTACATGTAGTGAGGGAATGGAGGAAATATGAATAATTAATGATGAAATTGTAATAGAAACATGGCGAGAGACTGAGTCAGAATTAGAAATTATTGAGTTAGGGTTAGAAGAAAAAGAGCTGAAAACAAAAGGATCATTGAATGGCGATATTAAAGTTTCGTTACCAATTAATACACAGTTCTGGGAAGCAGATGTACGTTATGAAGTATTAGAAGAAGGAAAAGTTAGTATCTCTGATATAGATAAATTTGTTTCACAATCTAGTAATCCCAAAATATTGTAAATAGATAGTGTGACATATGGTAGCATAACCTATTTAATTACACAAGTAGAACATTTGGCTGTAACTGGATATGAAACAGTAATAATGACTAATGTGAATACATTTTCAAATCGACCTTCAGGTAACTGAGATTAGGCTAGAGTGAAAAGAATCTTTCCAAACGTAACGAAATCAAATCAAGAGATGATTTTATGTTTTTTAAGAATCGTTTTCATACCTTAGATTTAGAAAACATTACTTCTTTACCTGTTCAAATGTTTTATGTGTTTAGTAAATTGTAAGAAGTTTCATTACCCAAAGTAACAGTGGTTGAAAAAGCCGATTAGGAACTAATACCTTTATGGAAACCCCAATTGAAATAGTTAATATGCCTTCCCTTTTAAAAGTAGGAAATAAAATGTTTTATGACGGTAATTTTTTTAAAAACTATTACAATACCATATGTACAAGAGGTAGAGGAATTAGAGTTTTATAGAGCCAATGTGCTAGAGGTTGTCGACTTACTGTTGGTGAAGAAAGTTGGGAAAAACGCATTTCGTGTTTTAAGTAATCTAAAAGAAATCAAGATGCGGGAAGTTGAAGAGTTAGAGAATTTTGAAAAAAGTAGAAGAGAAAAAGGGCTTTTCCAATTCGAAGATTGGGTACTTTATGAATAAAGAATTAAGAAAGAATCTAATATCTTTTTGATGCCGTTCATTATTTATTCTGAATCACGAATATATTAGAAAAAACACATAAAATAAAGAACAATGTTTTATATAAGGAGAGAAAGAGAGATGCAATTATGAAGAAAATATTTAGAGTCATGCCAATATTATTACTTTTAGTTAGTTTAATAACGTTTGCAATACCCCAAAATAAAGTGTTTGCAAATAATGACAACATTGCTTTTGGTGAGAATGAAGCATCAAATTATGTGGTTCATACAACGATGGAATCAGATAAACAAGCAGTTGCAATTGATATTAAAATAGAAGCAAAAGAGAATATCAATATACAGAAGGTAACTTTACCGGATAAAAGTGAAGTTTCTTTAGTAAATTCAAGCATCACTTATCGTGCGTTAGAAAATGGTACATATGTATTTACTGTGTATTATACAAAAACAGAGGGTACTAGTTCTGAGGTCATTAATGATAAAAATCAAACAAATGAAATTTTGACAGTGGATATTACAGTAGATGTGGATGATATTGAAAAATTAATAGAGAAAGAATCATCTGAAAATATTGAAAAGAGTAAAGTTGATCAAGAAAAAGTTGCTCAAGAAAAAGTTGCTCAAGAAAAGTTAAATAAGGAAAATGTGTTAAAAGAAACAAAAATTGAAGATTCAGTACAGGTTTCTACATGGGCAGAGTTAGAGACAGCACTACTAAATAAAGATAATATTTTTATAGAAATAACAAAGGATATTGAAATAGAAGATGAAATCCTTATACAGAATGGAAGAACGGTGCATTTTACTGGTGTCGGCAGGCTGGTCCGTTCTGAAAAGCTTGATAAATCATTGCATATGATAAATATAGAAGAAGGAGGAAATGTGTATATAGAGGGTATTACTATTGATGGTAATAATGTTGGTGATCGATTTATGAACATGAAAAGAGTTGCCACTGCAATAGAAATATCAGGAAAACTTACATTAGTATCTGGAACAATTACTCGACACACCTGCTATGTGATTCATATGCAGGGAAAAAATGCTGAATTTCATATGCAAGGAGGCATTATTACTGAGAACGAAGCTTCTTCTGGTTTATTAATAGAAGATCATGCTACCTTTATAATGGATGGGGGAGAAATCACAAAAAACTCCTTTGATAATTGGTCAGATATGGAAGAAAATGGAATTTATTTATTAAATGGAAGTAAGTTTATATTAAATAATGGATACATCACAAATAATATATGCGATGGATTAATGAGTGGAATTGTTAATGTTAGTGGTGGTCGAAGTAATCGAGATGAAGATGCTGCAAGTTTCGTTATGAATGGGGGAGAAATTTCCAATAATTATAGTAATAGAACAGCTGGAGGAGTAACTGTTGGTACTTGGTTAGATCCTGATTATGTAACAGTTGCTAACTTTCAAATGAATGGTGGTAAAATATCCAATAATACTTCTAGATTCAGTGGTGGAGGAGTTTTTATTTTATGTAATGGTGAATTTGAGATGAATAATGGGGAAATCATAAATAATCAAGCTCCTATGGGAGGCGGAGTCTCAGCATTTGATGCTTTTGTTGCGATGGGGGCAGGTGATGCTGGTTTTGATATAAATGATTGGGGCACTAAGTATAATTGTCCTGCTGCATTCACTATGAATGGTGGTGTGATATCCGGGAATAGCACAAATGACGCCATTCAAGCAGATGCTACACAAGGTACAGGTGGTGGTGTTTATGTCGCTTCGAATAAAGTGACATTGAATGCTGGCAAAATAACTAATAATAAGGCAGAAGATCAAGGTGGTGGTGTATATGTTGGAAGTATTCCTTATGAACTTCATATGTATAATACCTTGATTACAGATAATGATGCAACTTTATTAGGAGGAGGGATATGGTCTTGTCCTACTGGTAGTGTACAAATTCATGTGAATAATGGAGGGGCATTGTTTGATAATAATGCCTTGACAAATGCAGCAGGAGATGATTATGTGTCTGTTCCAAGAAGTGATAAGTATATTACAACACTTGCTGAGAGAATGCTAGGGGGAGGCAGTGTTACATATTATGAAGATGGAAAGGTTTTAGAATTAGGAGTATTAGGAAAACCAGATCCATCCGTCTCTCGATTTGATCCTGCAAATCATGGGGAACCAATAAAAAATATTAGTAATAGTAAAGAAACATATGCTTTGAAAGTTGATACAACACAGAATGCAAAAGAAATAGCAAAGGATGCAGCCAAGCTAATTATTTCAGGAAATACTTCTGTAAGAGGTGGTGGAATAGGAACAAATGGAAGTGTCGTTATTGGAGAAGAAGAGAATAATCAAACCATTCATGTAGAGAAACAATGGGCAACTATAGATGGAAAAACACCGACAGTAAAAGTAGACCTAATTCGTATTGATCAAAATGGGAATAGAACAATTCTTGATACAGTAGAATTAAATGAAACGAATAATTGGAAGGTAACATTTAACCATTTACCGTTGCAATATACTTATGATGTTGAAGAACATGCAATGGAAGGATATAGAGCAACATATGAGAAAGTTGTGAGCGAAAATGAAATATCTATAATTATTAAGAATACACAGAGTACCATCGAAAAAAAAGTAACAAAAGTCTGGAATGATAGTAATAACCAAGATGGAATACGACCAAATGAAGTAAAGGTACAACTTTTAGCTAACGGAAAGGCCTTTGGTGAAGTGCTCACAATGAATGAAAAAAGTAATTGGAGTGCTACTTGGAAAGATCTTCCAAAATATAAATCAGGAAAAGAAATTGAATATACTATAAAAGAACTAGATACAATTTCTGGATATGAAAGTAAGATAGAAAGTGATAAGGATGGAAACTTTATTTTAACAAATACACATGCTGTCGAACTTATCAATAAAACTGTAGCGAAGATTTGGAATGATAGTAACAATCAAGATGGAATACGACCAAATGAAGTAAAGGTACAACTTTTAGCTAATGGAAAGGCCTTCGGGGAAGTGCTCACACTGAATGAAAAAAGTAATTGGAGTGCTTCTTGGAAAGGTCTTCCAAAGTATGAATCAGGAAAAGAAATTGAATATACTATAAAAGAACTAGATACAATTTCTGGATATGAAAGTAAGATAGAAAGTGATAAGGATGGAAACTTTATTTTAACAAATACACATGCTGTCGAACTTATTAATAAAACTGTAGCGAAGATTTGGAATGATAGTAATAACCAAGATGGAATACGACCAAATGAAGTAAAGGTACAACTTTTAGCTAATGGAAAGGCCTTCGGGGAAGTGCTCACACTGAATGAAAAAAATAATTGGAGTTCTTCTTGGAAAGATCTTCCAAAGTATGAATCAGGAAAAGAAATTGAATATACTATAAAAGAACTAGATACAATTTCTGGATATGAAAGTAAGATAGAAAGTGATAAGGATGGAAACTTTATTTTAACAAATACACATGCTGTCGAACTTATCAATAAAACTGTAGCGAAGATTTGGAATGATAGTAATAATCAAGATGGAATACGACCAAATGAAGTAAAGGTACAACTTTTAGCTAACGGAAAGGCCTTTGGTGAAGTGCTCACAATGAATGAAAAAAGTAATTGGAGTGCTTCTTGGAAAGATCTTCCAAAATATGAATCAGGAAAAGAAATTAAATATACTATAAAAGAACTAGACACAATTTCTGGATATGAAAGTAAGATAGAAAGTGATAAGGATGGAAACTTTATTTTAACAAATACACATGCTGTCGAACTTATTAATAAAACTGTAGCGAAGATTTGGAATGATAGTAATAACCAAGATGGAATACGACCAAATGAAGTAAAGGTACAACTTTTAGCTAATGGAAAGGCCTTCGGGGAAGTGCTCACACTGAATGAAAAAAATAATTGGAGTTCTTCTTGGAAAGATCTTCCAAAGTATGAATCAGGAAAAGATATAAATTATTCTATAAAAGAAGTAACAATTTCTGATGGTTATACAAGTAAAACCGAGATTGATAAGGATGGAAACTTTATTTTAACAAATACACATGCTGTCGAACTTATCAATAAAACTGTAGCGAAGATTTGGAATGATAGTAACAATCAAGATGGAATACGACCAAATGAAGTAAAGGTACAACTTTTAGCTAATGGAAAGGCCTTCGGGGAAGTGCTCACACTGAATGAAAAAAATAATTGGAGTTCTTCTTGGAAAGATCTTCCAAAGTATGAATCAGGAAAAGAAATTGAATATACTATAAAAGAACTAGATACAATTTCTGGATATGAAAGTAAGATAGAAAGTGATAAGGATGGAAACTTTATTTTAACAAATACACATGCTGTCGAACTTATCAATAAAACTGTAGCGAAGATTTGGAATGATAGTAATAACCAAGATGGAATACGACCAAATGAAGTAAAGGTACAACTTTTAGCTAACGGAAAGGCCTTTGGTGAAGTGCTCACAATGAATGAAAAAAGTAATTGGAGTGCTTCTTGGAAAGATCTTCCAAAATATGAATCAGGAAAAGAAATTAAATATACTATAAAAGAACTAGACACAATTTCTGGATATGAAAGTAAGATAGAAAGTGATAAGGATGGAAACTTTATTTTAACAAATACACATGCTGTCGAACTTATCAATAAAACTGTAGCGAAGATTTGGAATGATAGTAATAACCAAGATGGAATACGACCAAATGAAGTAAAGGTACAACTTTTAGCTAATGGAAAGGCCTTCGGGGAAGTGCTCACACTGAATGAAAAAAATAATTGGAGTGCTTCTTGGAAATATCTTCCAAAGTATGAATCAGGAAAAGAAATAAATTATTCTATTAAAGAAGTAACAATTTCTGATGGTTATACAAGTAAAACCGAGATTGATAAGAATGGTGATTTCATAATTACAAATACTCATGTGCCAGAATCTCCAATCACTCCTGAAAAACCAGATGAGCCAACAAAACCAAAAGATGAGTATACTCCATCTAATAATAAGGCACCACAAACAGGAGATTTTACAAATGTTTCACTATATTTGGTATTTGTTTCTACATCCATAATTGCCATGTCCTTAATTTTTGTTAAGAAAAGAAAATTAAAAATGAAATAAGATTACATAAAGACTTGAAATAACAATTAAGCATTTTCTGGGAGGCTGACAATATGAAAAAAATTAGCCTATGAAGCATTTAATGATTCATTTACAGCATATGGTATCCTCATTAATAAAAAGGTGTATATGCTTATTAATCAGCAGCATCAGCTTTTGCACAGGAAGCAGGAGTTTTAGAAAGTTACCTTATGGAATAATAAATAAGGGAGGTTGATGAAATTGGATTTTTCTTCGTTTAATTATAAACGTTAGAAAGAAAATGAATAGTAAAGATTGACATAAAAAACACACCTGAGCTTTTCTTCCTTAGGTGTGTTTTCATGTGTGGCGGGCATGCCACATATCTAGGGTGAAAATCCCTCGGGGCGTAGTTATCGACGAACCCAAGAGCGACTTGCAAGTTTCATATCGTGAGGTATGGGAGAGAGGAAGCAATAGCGAAATCGTGGCTTAACGGACAAGAAGTCTGAACATTAAATTCAGACGGCTGATAATAAGGCGGCATTAGCGGATGAGATGGCATGAAGCATCAAAGTCCAAAAGATAACCGTAACCTAATGGCGTAAATCAGATAAGTAAACGAGGAAAGATATGTGACTTACCCCGCGAGGTCTCATTGACTCAGTAGGCGAGACGTAGAACGACGGGCAGTCGAGGAGTAGTAACAACGAACAATGAGAAGTCAGCAGAGGTCATATTAGGTAGAGATACTGAAGGACCGAACGTTTTAATCGAACGAGCAAAATGTATGTTTCTTACAATAATCAGACAAGGAAATGAGTGAAAACGTAAATGAGCAAATATCCAAAACACGTATGATGATTCGTAAGAAAGCGGAAAGGAAAGGAGTGCACAAAGTATGTCAGAACTATTAGAAAAGATACTGAACAGAGAAAATATGAACAAAGCCTATAAACGTGTAAAAGCGAATAAAGGAACAAGCGGAATTGATGAAATAACAATTGATGATGCCTATGTTTATATAAAAGAAAACTGGGAACGTATCAGAGCAGAAATCACAGAAAGGAAGTACAAACCACAGCCAGTAAAGCGAGTTGAAATACCAAAACCGAATGGAGGAACTAGAAATCTGGGGATACCAACGGTAATGGATAGAATCATCCAGCAGGCAATGGTACAAGTATTAAGCCCAATATGTGAAACGTTCTTTTCGGATTATAGTTATGGATTCAGACCAAATCGGAGTTGTGAGCAGGCCATAAATAAATTATTGGAATATATCAATGATGGATATGAATGGATAGTAGACATTGACTTAGAGAAATTCTTTGACAACGTGCCACAGGGTAAATTGATGAGTTATGTACACATCATCATAAATGATGGAGATACAGAGTCGCTCATACGAAAATATCTTAAAGCAGGTATCATGATAAACGGAAAATATGAAAAGAGTGAAAAGGGAACACCACAAGGTGGAAACCTATCACCATTACTAAGTAATATTATCCTAAATGAATTAGACAAAGAATTAGAAAGCAGAGGGTTACACTTTACCAGATACGCAGATGACTGTGTGATAGCGGTAAAAAGTAGAGCCAGTGCGAACAGAGTGATGTATACAATAACAAAGTGGATTGAACACAAATTGGGACTGAAAGTAAATGCGACAAAAACGCATATTACAAGACCTAATAAATTAAAATATCTAGGCTTTGGATTTTATTATGATACAAAAGATAAGAAATATTGTGCAAGACCACACGCAAGTTCCATACAACGATTTAAGAGGAAACTGAAACAGCTAACAATCAGAAAGAACACAATGGCTTTAAATGAAAGGATAAGACAACTGAACCAAGTAATACGAGGATGGATAAACTATTATTCCATATGTAATATGAAAACACATATGATGAATATAGATAAACATCTTCGTACAAGACTTCGAGTAATTATATGGAAGCAGTGGAAAGTTCCCAGCAAGCGACAGTGGGGATTACAAAAACTTGGGATTTCAAAAGATAGAGCAAGACAGACATCATATATGGGAGACCATTATCAATGGGTAGTAACCAAGACATGTGTGATAAGAGCAATATCAAAAGAAAAACTAGCCCAAAAAGGACTAGTCAGTTGTTTAGATTACTATATAGAGAGACACGCTTTGAAATTAAAACGAACCGCCGTATACGGAACCGTACGTACGGTGGTGTGAGAGGGTGATTTATTTCACCCTACTCGATTGGGTAATCAAATTTTTTAGGGTTTTTCGCCAGATATTTAGGGGGCAACTTCAGTGGGATGAAGGAAACAAACAAAGAATTTAAGACCCCTAAAGTTAAAAAGAAAAGGAATCAGCAAAAACAGTGCTGATGATATGATCCCTTTTTAGGTTATGCTCTATTTGTTTTTATCAATTTATTAATTGTTTTTTACTTTATAGTTGCCACGTTTTTTTCCTCTGTAACTGTGTATTTCTTCCTGAGGCTTTGGCATATTTCTTATTTTCAGAGATATCAATATGAACTTCGTCAACAGAAAGAAATTCAGGAAGTTTCAATCGTGGCAAGTCAACGAAAGCAGTGAAAATATCATGAATCTTCGTATCTGAAAGATGAAACTGCCTGGCAATAGATGCAGAGGAACGGCTGAGATCCTTCATAGCTTCTAGGATGAGCATAGGTGTAATATCAGTAGATTGTTTATATGGCTTGAAGAAAGGATAAGATTCATTGACATAAGTCTTACAGTTAGTGCATTTCCACTTTCTCTGGCTAACGATAAAGATAATGCAGGTAGAATCCTGTAAAATAGGGTGTTTGATTTTTCTCTTATAGATGCCTTTAGAAGCATCCTGCATGAGCAGTTAGGGCAGTAAGTGGGTATAGGCGGTCTTGAAATATAGACATATTTCGTATCGCCAGCAACTTCAACATTATCAATACTGATAGAGCCATCATCAGGTAGGCTCAGCAATTTAAAAATATAAGAATAATCCATGAGTTACCTCCTTTTAACAGAGAGCATAACCATGAAATATTATAAATAAAGAAACAGGCAGATTCACCTATTTCTCATTTGAAATAACCCCCTAAAGTCTAGACCCCTAAAGTTGCCCCTAAATTTCAGACCCCTAAAGATTTTGGATACCCTTTTCATTTTCCACTAGTATTACAGCTTTTTTCTTAAGCTGGTATATCATCAGTTATCACTGGTTTCTTAATCATCTTATTCAATTTGGTATATGTTACCGCTATTAAGCAAAGGATGATGTCAAAACTAGCTGGCAATCAATCGTTTTCAGCCATCTTGTTTTTAAACAAGATGTTGTTATTTTCGAGCATCTGCAGATAAACAAAGATGTCGTTATTGGTAAAGACACCATCTTTCAGAATGTTTGCTTCTTGTAAAACAGGGTCATTGCCATCTGCAATCAGGATATCCAGATAATGTGCACAGATCGGTCCGCAATCCTCTAAGAAGCTTCGATGAAACAAGCTAGGTGTATGATCAACAGCATAATGCAATATCCCATCAATCTCATACACCGGATGGGTAAAGGTTGTTGGTTGAGAAGATTCAATGGCACAATGTGCATCGCAGCTAACATCAATGATCATCGCATGTGGTTTCATCTTTTTTAGATCACTGAGATACAAAATGTGATCACTTCGTTCAACATCCCATAAAATACAATTTATGATAACATCATATTCCTGAAAATGATGAAGAAATGCTTGTTCAGCCTTACGTGGATAAACATCCACATAAGCACCTAGCTGATACAATATTTGCATAGCTCCTTTTGCTGTGTTGCCATTTCCTAAGATTGCTACTTTCTTCCCTTGAGGAAGTGTTCCGTATAATTGAAAAGCATGTAAAACAGCAGCCTTGCCAGCCAATTCACTGTTTTTATAGAAAACAGCACGACCTTCCTCATACATGTTTTCCCAGGCAAAGGCATTCATTTTTTTACGCATCAGCAATTCTGCGCGTTCTTTGGTTTCGGCAGGATGTACCCAGCCAAACAAAATCGTGCCATCTGCCAGATCCTGTAGATAGCTGGCATCTCCGATTTTTGGGTCGCAGATGATTTGCTTTCTCATCACTTCTTTAGGATCATCTATATGAGCGCCACTAGCTCGATAATCCTCATCTGAAAATCCGCATATCTCTCCATAGCCATGGCAGAGATACAGTTGTTCCTTGTGTTTCATAGATGCGATGTCGCATGGACGTAAAACGCGGCGATGTTCATGTTCTTTTGTCGGAATCATTAATCCTACGGTATTCATGAGATCATCTTCTTTCATGTTGCATCCTTAGTATAACATAGATGAAAACAGAAGGAAAAGAATTCATGAAATCCTTTCGCAAACAGAAAAGGGTATGCTATAATTACTAACAGAATAGAAAGTAGGAATATCATGGAACAAAAAGAAACCTTAGAAGCCGTAGAAACAAAGGAAGTAACGGCGGAATCTGTAGATTTTCAATTTGAAACGGTGTTGAATGAAATCTATCAGGATTTTAAAATTATGGATGAGCATGTAGATGCCGGATTAGATGCACGATTAAAAGAATTGTTGACGCATACCGAAAATGAGTTAACAAGTGAAGAATATATGAAGCTTATGTATATGGAAGGATTGAAGTATGAACAGCAGGAAAATAAAAATGCTGCACGCTTTTGTGCCATGCGCATGCTGAAAATTAAGGAATGCTATGAAAATCCTAAGAAAAAACGTCCGCGTTTTTTGGATATGATTCCTTATACGATACCGGAAGAAATGCTTGAGTTTATTGAGCGTTACACGGATTTTTTGGAAGATACATATAACTTCATCAGTAAACGTTTGTTGTTAATTACTGCTGGTTTAGTTGTTATTATCCTTTTAATCTTTATCCTTGTTTTAAAATTGAATTTTTTAATGTCACTTATAAATGCTGCTTTGATTGGTTTATTGAACTATATCCTACAAAAGCGTCGCTTACCGGATATGTTTCAGAAGAATCAAACTGCAGCAATTGAGCATTATGTAGAGGACGATGTACTTGAGTTTGATCGTCCTGTGCGATATTCATAAACTTATGGAAGATATCTTTGCAAGGGGATGTCTTCTTTTTTTATACGTTTGTAAAGGTTAGAGCTTATTACGCTCATTGATGATGCTATCCCAGGTCATGCTACCGATGACACCATCGACATTTAAATCATATAAATACTGATATTGCTGTACAGCAGCGACGGTTCTTGGTCCATAGATGCCATCTACCGGAATCGGACGCAGACATTTATTGGTGGCTGCAATTTCATTGAGGTATTCTTGCATTTTAAATACGGAAAGTCCTTGTTGACCGCTGGATAAATAAAAACCACGATTGGCAACCGGAATATTGGTGACGACACCTAATTCACGAAGCTTATCGACAAGAGAATTCCAGGTATTATAATTAATAACACCATCAATTGGTAAGCCGGCATAACGTTGCCATTCCCGTACGGCTGTTTCTGTTAATGGGCCAAAGACACCATCTTGTTTATTCACGGTAGAAATTAGATTCCGTTGTTGCATCATATTCAGATATGCCTGCAGTTTGTTCACACCGATACCGAGGTCACCTCGTTTAATTACATATTGTGTAGCCATTCTTTCATCTCCTTTCCTTATACTATATGTAACATGTGCATATTCATCTCAATGATTGCCTAGAAGCATCGACATGAAGAGAGGAAACAAAGGATGTTTTTAGATGAAAAAGGTTTTTTTTCATTGCTTTGATTCATACACTGTCATGAGGTGAGCATATGAGATTATTCAAGTGGATTGGGTCAGTATTGGTGAGTGTCTTCTTGATGGTAACAGCGGTTACCGCAAAAGAGGAAGGATATTGTGTTGAAGGTAAAGTGTTAGATGAAAAGGGACACCCTGTACAGGGGGCAAGTTTCACTTTATATCAATATGGTGCCGTTATGAAAGATGCTGTTATCACCAATGCCAAAGGAGAATGGAAAATTACAGAATTGCCGGCAGGAGATTATGTGCTGAGTCAAGAAAGCAGCCCTTATGGCTATGAGATGATGGAAAAACCACTAGCGATTTCGTTGCAGCAGGATAAGACACTTGTTGTAGATACAATACGTAATGCGCATATGGAAGGGAGTGTGCGGATATGGTTACAGGATGAAAAGGGAAAAGCCATTGCAAAAATGTCTTTACAAGTGTTAGATGAACAGAACCAGCGTTGCTGTCAGGGGGAAACGAATCAAGAGGGGATGTTTATGGCGGAACATCTTTTTTTAGGTAATTATCGTTTAGCCGTTTTAGATGAGCATTTATATAAGGAGAATGAGGAAGGTCTGCGTTTCACGATGACTTCGAAAAATCATAAGCAGATTCAGAATATTTATTTCCATTTGCAGAAAAAAAGCGGTAATGTTTCATCCTCACATGACGCGCTTTATTTATTTTTGGGTTTATGTTTTATTGCATGTGGCAGTATCTGGTGGTATTTACATTATCATGGTTTCCAACAATTACGTAAAGATTTTATGTGAGGGAATAAGTCTATTACATCTTCTTTACGTAAGTCAGCACCTACATGTGAAACAACTTTTGCAGCTAGCTGATTGGCATAGAAAAGGGCAGTTGGCCAATCCTTTTTCATGTGTCTTAGGGCAAGCAAAGCTCCTATATGGGTATCACCGGCTCCAATCGTATCTGTTACTTGTACACTTGGGGAAGGAATGGTGAATGCTTGCATGCCATCATAGAAATAAACACCATTCGCTCCTAATGTAATGATGATTGGTGCATGACTTTGGGCATAAAGCATTGTGGCAGCTTGTTGAATGCTCGTTGAATGGGTATAGGATAGTGCTTCTTCTTCATTGATATGAAGTATGGCATGCATGCGTAACAATGCCTGCATGCGCTCTGACGGTATTTTACAAATTCGTGGCCCAGGGGCAAAATAGATAGTCACTTCAGGGTGTTGTTGGAGCCATTCTAAAATATAACGACCACTATCTTCCTCTATTTCTAAACCGCAAATATATACACTGTCAAAGGTATAGGCATTCAGTCTTGTGAACCAAGCTTTCTGAAAGCGATATTCACAGCCATGTAAGGATAAAAAGGTACGTTCACCACTATCCTCAACTAAGCAATAACAACAGCCGTTTTCGTCTTCAACATCTTCGATTATGGAATGCATATGGTTATCATGCAGATGAGTACGTACATAATCTCCATAAATTCCTTTGCCCACAGGCGAAAACAATACATAGGGTTGTTGGAGTACTTGTAACACTTGCGCAGCGTTGTATGCACAACCACCTAATCGCATCGTTTGGGTATACAGATGTACATCTTGTGCTGTTGTGGGAAGTTTAGGTAATGTCAGGATGACATCACAGACACAGGAACCAATGATTCCGATATGCGTTTCTTTCATGAAAATCTCCCTTTACTTTTCTATGCTTATTCGTGTAAGTATTATAGCATAGCTATTAAGGAAAAGAATAGGAAAAGACAGAAAAAGGTGGTATAATTTTACATAGAAATCCTATGTGAGGTGAAACATATGAAAAATAAAACAAAGGCCTTTTTAGCAGGGGCAATGTGTACAGGGGGCATTTGGTGGAGCTATCATGAAAATCATACCTTAGATTGTGAAACCTTTGTGTATCAGAATAAAAAGGTACCGAATGCGTTTCATGGCTGTCGCATATTGCATATCTCTGATTTGCATAATACCAGCTTTGGACATTACCAGAAAAAACTGTTAAAAGAAATACAGTTTGCACATGCAGATATCATTGTAATTACCGGTGATTTAATTGATGGAGCAAGAAGCAAGGAAACAAACCTTAGACCTATGAAAGCCCTCATTCAGGAAATTGTACGTATGGCTCCTGTGTATTATGTACCGGGAAATCATGAGGCGAATAGTCCTATTTATTTAACACTGGTTGCATATTTGCGAAAACAAGGCGTTAAGATTTTGGATAATCGCATAGCTTATTTATCAAAGGATGACGATACAATGGCTATCGTAGGTGTGAAAGACCCATATTTTTATGAGGATAGTTCTTCGCAATTTGCACGAACTTTGGTTGAACTGCGCAAAGCGGTTAAAGATGATTTTACGATTTTATTAAGTCATCGTCCGGAATATTTTCCTTGGTATGAAGCTTGTGGCTATCATTTGATTTTTAGTGGTCATGCCCATGGCGGTCAAATAGGAATCGGTCATCGACAGGGATTATTTTCTCCTCATCAAGGATGGAAACCTACTTATTGTGATGGATTGTATCATGGAAAAGACAGTGTGTTAGTTGTCAGCCGTGGATTGGGAAATAGTAAGTTCCCTTTGCGCATTCATAATCATCCGCATTTGATTACGGTCGTATTGTCTCATGGATAACATCTTAGAAACAAATCGCTTAGTATTTCGTAAGTTGTGTTACGATGATATGGATAATTTAAAGAAAACATTGCAGGATGAAGTCGCCATGTATGCTTATGCGCATGCATTTAGTGATGAAGAAGTGGAAGCGTGGCTACAGCGCCAGTTAGCTCGTTATGATGAAGATGGTTTCGGTTTATGGGCGTTGATTAGGAAACATGATGGTAATTTCATAGGACAGTGTGGTTTAACAATACAAGAAATCGATGGTCGAAAGCTACTTGAAATCGGCTATCTGCTACAGCGAGCATATTGGCATCAAGGGTATGCGATTGAAGCAGCGAAAGCAGTGAAGGAATATGCGTTTACCAAATTTCATGCCCCTTGGGTCTTTTCTATCATTCGCGATAATAATGCGGCATCTATCAAGGTTGCAGAACGTAACGGCATGATAAAAACTGGCGTTATCGTTAAGCAGTATTACCATATGGATATGCGCCATTTTGTGTACTGTGCCGAAAATCCATATATTCATAAACAGTGAACAAAAAGATAAGAAAAAATGAAGATAGTATCTTAAGTAAGGAAGTGAACCCTAACGTTTGGATAACCAAACGAAAAGGGTTCTTTTCAGAATACAATAGGTACGATCTTCTTATTTTAGCGTTTTCGCATAGCCGCTAACTCCACCTTTTATCTTTTCAAGAGTATACTAATCGTTGTGCGTTACGAATGCTTTGTTTCTAGTAGCATAACAGCTTTTAAAAGGATAAGAATGAAAAGGCAAGTAAACCATGCCAAAAAGATATATTCTTTTAGCATCACAAAGACTCCTTTTGCAAAAGGTTACGCAATTCATTCTTTTCATGTTCACTTAAAAAGGCAGCTTGCAGCGAAGTTGACAGACAGGCAGCTAAATCTTCTTCCTGAAAATTTTGGTACTTTATCAGATAAGCATATTCTTTATCTAGGTCGGTATGTGAAATGGTCATATTATCGGTATTGATTGTGATAGGAATGCCATAGGAGAGATATTGATGAATAGGATGTGCCTCATACGATGCTGTGACTTCACATTGTACATTACTGGTAATACAGACTTCTAGCGGTATTTGTTGATCTCTTAATAAAGCCATGACTTCTTCATCTTGCAAGGCACTTGTCCCATGCCCAATCCTTGATGCTCCAAAGGCAATGGCGGTTTCAATGTTTTCTGGACCATAACTTTCACCAGCATGAATGGTCAAGGGAATTTGATAAGAGCGTGCCAAAGCAAATAATTGTTTGAAATCTATCATCGGGGCTAACCCTTCTGCACCGGCTAAATCAAGGGCAACGACGCCATCCTTAAGATAGCGGTGACATAAATGCACAGTTTCTACATTCGCCTGATGTGTTAGCGATTCTTCACCAAGTACCATCATACATAAAATGAAATTTACTTTAAGTTGCGAAAAGCGCAAGGCACAATCTTTTCGTGCCTGCAATAAGATTTCAACTACACGCTGTTGTGATAAACCACCTCGCGTATGCTGTTGTGGAGCAAAGCGGATTTCAGCATAGATAAGACCTTGATTAGCTAAGTTTTCGATGCACGCACACATGCCAAAGTATAACGCTTCCGGTGTCTGTAATAAAGCTAGCGGTGTATCAAAACGTGCTAAATAATCGTACAGGGAATGACAATCAGCATCTACCTGCATCCGTTTTTGAAAGGCTTTTTCATCTAGTTTTTGTAAGGATGGGTGTTGCTTTGCCAAAGTATACGCATATGCTAAGGGTAAAGAACCATCAAAGTGTAAATGTAAGTCTATTTTCTTATGTGTAAACATAACCAGTGCTCCTTTTTCTTAAAACTATTTCTATTTTACCATGAATTGCCAGCATATTTCACATATACGCAGGCAAATTGCTGAAAAAGGGAGCCCTTTATTGCTTTCTATTTCAAATCTTACTATAATAAGAACAGTGAGGTAACAAGATGATTCAAGTATATATTGATGCAGAATTTGATGCAGTGCGCTATCAGAAACGCTTTGAACAGGCGGTCATCAGTTTTGGTGCTGTGGCTTGTCGACAAAAACAGATGTTAGATACGTTTTACACATTAGTACGGCCAAGATATTTTCGCCATTTGACACCTGTTGTAAAAAAGATGACGCATTTAAAAGATAAAGAAATTTTAGCTGCTGAGCCCTTGGAAGTGGTCACAGAGCATTTTTTATCATGGTTGCAACGCTTTGGTGAGTTAGCCGATATTCAGTTATACAGCTGTGGGCCGGATGATCCCAGAACATTAATGAAAAATTGTGCTATTCATCATATTGATGGTGCACTGTTTGATCGTATTCAAGATTTACAAAAAGAAATATCCGCAACCGTAAAATTTCAAAATAAGATTATTTCTCCAAGCTTATCTTTGGATGATATGAAGCTGATCTATGATATTCAGGGGGCTGTTGATCATAATGCATTAAATGATGCGAAAGATCTGATGTATATTCATCAACGTTATTTAGATGGTAATGCACAAAATGCTCAGCGTATCTTGGATATAGTAAATCGTAAAGAGGCTAAACAACAGGAAGTGCGACAGAAACAAAATGAACGATTGCGGACCATGATGATTCAGCAATTTCAAAAATATCCAAAAGAATTCGTGAAGATACCTTTATTGCCAGAAGTAATAGAGCAGTTTCAACTTTGGGAGGACAGAGAAACAAGAACTCATATGCATTGGAAACGGAAGAAGTTTATTCAAGGTGAAATGTGTTATCCATATGACGAATTGCAATTATGGATGAAAATTGATTTGCAGGATGAAATGCCAAGCGTATCTTTACGTTTTCTACATCGTCAAAAAGATGTTGTAAAAAAATATCCACTGCATTATCGCAATGCTACGATGGTTGAAGCAATCTTAAAGCGGGTGTTAGCATGATGGATTCATCCATACAGCGAAAGATTTATATAGAAGGAGCTAAGCTGAAGCTTTATGTCAATGATTTAAAAAAGCAGTTAGAGCAGTTGCAGCATGCGCCTTTTTGGGATAGAAATCCATATATTCGCAGTAACCAGGCCAAAAAACATTTACAGGCACTAAACCAAAGTGTCGAACAATGTGTAGATGCTTTATTATCTTATACGGCATTGTTAAGTACGAGTGGCCTTTGTGCTAAAAAAGAGTTGCATGCTTATTTCTTCATGTATGATTTTTTATTTCAATTTCATGATGATATAATAAGACAAGAATATGCCCATCGCTTATTGACGCGAGATGTGGAGCTTACATCACGTTTTTATGAATTTTTCCGCTATAGTGAGCAATTTATTGCCAATCAAGAAAAAAAGTACAAGATACTGGCAAATGATGAAACAGAAATGCTATATAATAAAAGATAGTAAAGGAATGGAAGAACGTTTCTTAATAGACCATATAGGAAAGGATCTATCTGTGTTATAAAAAGACATTCAAAAATAATAGAAAGAAATGGTAGGGCATGCGATATCCGTATCGTTAAGAAGTTACGCATCAAAAAAGGAAGTGATTCAGAAAGCTTAAAATGCAGTGTAGAAATAAGATGAGCTAATGTGCGTATGAATTTCATAAAAAAATTCTTGTAATCTTGATGATATATGGTAAAATTATCAATAGAAAAAGGTCCTTTAAAATAATCCAGAGAGGTTATGAAGGAAAGATAACTGGAGATAGTGATGTAAGGTCCTTTTGTATGCAAAAGGGCTTTTTTTAAAGCCATGGAGGTTAGGTTATGAACAAAAACAGTTTGTTAAGAATCTGCGATTTAACAAAAGAAGAGATTTTTGATATTCTCCATGATGCTGAAGCGTTTTCGTGTTCCCAATCAGATTGGCAATTTCCTCGTCGTACGTTGATTGCTAATCTTTTTTTTGAACCAAGCACACGAACGCACTTCTCATTTGCATCAGCACAGCATCAATTAGGAGCAAGCGTGGAAAACTTCACCGCACAGGGAAGCAGCGTTGAAAAAGGAGAATCCTTATACGATACCGTAAAGACATTTGAAAGCATTGGCTATGATGCGCTTGTTATTCGCCATAGTCAGGATGAATACTTTAAAGAATTGGAAAATATTCAAATTCCAATCTTGAATGCAGGAGATGGCTGTGGGAATCATCCAACCCAATGCTTATTGGATCTATTAACGATCTATCAAGAATTTCACACCTTTGAAGGCATTAAGGTTGCCGTGATTGGTGATGTAAAACATTCTCGTGTCGCAAACAGTATCAAGGAAGCTATGGATCTGCTAGGTGGAGAGGTATGCTTCAGCGGACCTAAAGAATGGGTAGAAACTGATGCTTCTTATAAAGATATCGAGGAAGCTGTGCAATGGGCAGATGTTGTCATGATGCTGCGCATCCAGCATGAACGCCATCAAGAAACCATGAAGATGTGCAAGGAAGAATACTTGCAAAACTATGGTTTGACAAAGGAAAGAGCGGCCATGATGAAGCCAAATGCGATTATCATGCATCCTGCACCGGTCAATCGCGGTGTGGAAATTGACAGTGACTTGGTAGAAGCTAAAAACAGCCGCATCTTTCAGCAGATGAGCAATGGTGTGCTGGTACGTAAAGCGGTTGTGAAACGCGCGTTAGGCTATGCACCATTTGATCGCTAGGAGGAAGCATATGAAACTGGTAAAAAATGGCTATTTGCTGTTGGATAACGAGTTAAAGAAAGCAGAAATGCTTTTTGATGAAACCGGGATCAAACAGATAGCAGAACATATTGATGATACTGAGGCGGAAGTGATTGATGCCGCAGGACATGCGGTATTGCCAGGTTTGATCGATGCACATGTGCATTTGCGAGAACCGGGTTATACGCATAAGGAAACGATTCAAAGCGGCACCAAGGCAGCTGCCCATGGTGGTTTTACAACGATCATGGCGATGCCCAATGTCATCCCTTATCCGGATAATGTTGATACGATGACTGCCTACTTAGCAAAAATCAAACAGGATGCACTTGTTCATGTACTGCCATATGCTTGTATCACAAAAGGGGAAGCCAGCAAGGAAGTCGTAGATATGAAAGGACTGAGTGCCATGGGCATTCATGCTTTCTCTGATGATGGTGTTGGTGTGGCAACAGCGGAAATGATGAAACAAGCGATGCAGGCATGCAAGGAAGTAGATGGTATGATCGTGGCACATACGGAAGATATGCGCTATCGCAGACCAAAGGCTTGTATGCATGAAGGCATTCGCAATCAAGAATTGCATCTATTAGGTATTCCCAGTGCTTGCGAGTATGCGCAGATGAAACGTGATTTAGACTTAGCGAAAGCTATTGGTTGTCGCTATCATGTGTGTCATATGAGTGCGAAGGAAAGTGTTGCCTATTTAAAAGAATATAAAGCGCTTGGTGTGGATTGCAGTGGTGAGGTAACCGCACATCACTTGTTGCTAAATGAGATGGATGTTGAAGGTCCTAACCATAAGATGAATCCACCGCTGCGCAGCGAAGAAGATCGCCAAGCACTGATCCAAGGCTTGCTGGATGGCACGATTGATTTTATTGCGAACGATCATGCCCCTCATGCAGAAGCAGAAAAACAAAAAGGTATGGAAGAGGCACCCTTTGGCATTGTTGCCTTAGAAACCGCCTTCCCCTTACTATATACGAAATTTGTGAAAGAAGAAAAACGCTTTACCTTAGGACAGCTCGTGTATTGGATGAGTGAAGCTGTGGCAAAACGTTTCCGCTTAAAGCGCAAAGGTAAATTAGCCGTAGGCTATGACGCTGATTTCATCCTTGTAGATTTGGAAAGCTATCACAAGGTGGACAAAGACAAGTTTTATTCGAAAGGTAAGAACACACCATTTGATGGTGTAGAGGCAGCAGGCTGGGTCATCCAGACCTTCTGCAATGGAACCTGTGTGTATGAACACAAGAAGGAGGAATTCGCATGAAAAAAAGACGCTTGATTTTAGAAGATGGCAGTGTGTATGAAGGAATTGCTTTTGGCGCTGACAATTATCGTATGGGAGAATTGATCTTTCAGACCGGTATGAGCGGTTATCAGGAAATCATTTCTGATTTATCGTATTATGGACAAATCGTTATGATGACGTATCCGGCAATGGGCAACTGCGGCATCAACCGCGATGATTTTGAAAGTATTTCCCCTATGGTATTTGGCTTTGTTGTAAAAGAATACTGTGAACAACCTAGTAACTTTCGCAGTGATATGACACTAGATGCCTTCATGAAATTAAAAGGTATCCCGGGCATTGCCGATATTGATACTCGTGAAATTACGCGTAAGATTAGAGATCATGGTACTTTAAAGGCAATCATGGCAGATGAAGATGCAAATGTGGAAGAAGTTGTTGCCATGCTGAAAAACAGCGAATTGCCTCATGATGGAGTACAGCAGGTATCTACGCAAAAACCATTCCCGATTCCATCACGTGGCGCAAAGGTTGTCATGGTGGATATCGGAACGAAGTTTGCGGTCATCCGTGAATTTAACATGCGTGGCTGTGACTTGGTTGTTGTGCCTTACAATATGAGTGCTGAGGATATCTTAGCAATCCATCCGGATGGTGTAGTCTTCAGCGGTGGCCCTGGGGCACCGGAAGATATTCCGGAAACGATTGCAACCTGCAAAGCTTTATTAGGCAAGCTGCCAATGTTGGGCATTGGTTTAGGTCATGAAGTGATCGCCTGTGCATGTGGCGCAAAAGTCGTTAAGATGAAGGTTGGCCATCATGGCAATAGTTCACCGGTACGTAACTTAAAGAAAAATAAAATTGAGTTTACGGCGCAAAACCATGGCTATGAGATTGCCGAAGATTCCCTTATCGGAACCGGCTTGATTGTGACTTATAAGGCATTAAATGATAATTCGATTGAAGGTTGTGAACATGAAACTTATCCATTGCTGTCTTTCTCCTTTGAACCAGAGGCTGCTCCAGGAGCAGATGACTGCAATTATATATTTGATGATTTCTGCAAGATGATGCAGGAAAGGAGTGCTGAATAGAATGCCAAAGAGAACAGATATTAAGAAAATCATGGTGATTGGTTCTGGACCAATCGTCATCGGACAGGCGGCAGAATTTGATTATGCCGGCACACAGGCTTGTACCTCTTTGCGTGAGGAAGGCTATGAAGTCGTTTTGATTAACTCTAACCCTGCAACGATCATGACCGATTCAGTCATTGCGGATCGTGTTTACATTGAACCATTAACACTGGAATTTGCCAGCCGTATCATCTATAAAGAACGTCCGGATGCTATTTTGGGCAGCTTAGGTGGACAGACCGGCTTGAATCTGGTCGTTGAATTGGCAGAAAGCGGCATCTTAGATGAATACCATGTGGAAGTTTTAGGTACGGCATTGGATGCTATTGAAAAAGCCGAAGACCGTGATAAATTCCGTGAACTGATGTATGAAATCGGTGAACCGGTACCGGAAAGTGTCATTGTGCATACGATTGAAGAAGCCGTTGACTTCGCAAATATAAACGGTTATCCGGTTGTTGTACGTCCAGCCTTTACCTTAGGTGGTACCGGTGGTGGTTTTGCGCATAGTGAAGCCGAACTACGTACGATTTGTGACAATGGTTTAAAGATTTCTCCGGTACATCAGTGTCTGATTGAACAAAGCATTGCGGGCTATAAAGAAATCGAATACGAAGTTATGCGTGATAATGCAGATAATGCGATTGTTGTCTGCAACATGGAAAATGTGGATCCGGTTGGTATTCATACCGGAGATTCTATCGTTGTAGCACCGACGCAGACCTTAACCGATCGTGAATGTGGCATCATGCGTGCATCTGCTTTAAAGATCATTCGTGCCTTAAAGATTTGCGGTGGTTGTAACGTCCAGTTGGCTTTAGATCCAAATTCCTTTAAATACTATGTGATCGAGGTCAATCCGCGTGTTTCACGTTCCAGTGCCTTAGCAAGTAAGGCAACCGGTTATCCAATTGCCAAACTAGCTGCGAAGGTTGCGGTTGGTCTGACGCTGGATGAAATCATCAATCCGGTTACGCAGACAAGCTATGCCTGTGTAGAACCATGCATCGACTATGTTGTTGCGAAATTCCCACGCTTTGCCTTTGACAAATTCCCGAAAGGGGATCGTAGCTTAGGTACGCAGATGAAGGCAACCGGAGAGGTCATGTCCATTGGACGTACCTTTGATGAAGCTATCTTAAAAGCCATTCGCTCTCTTGAAATGAAGACCGATCATCTGGAACAAAAGGATGTCAATGCCTTAAGTGAAGAAGAGTTGTGGAAGAAGTTAGAACGCAGTGATGATGAACGTATCTATGTGATTACCGCTTTATTAAGAAGAGGTGCCAGTGTAGAGGATATCTTTAACGTAACGAAGATGGATCGCTATTTCTTAAATCGTTTCAAAAATATCGTTGCCTATGAAGAAGTCATCGCTGCCCATAAAGGGGATTTAGAAGTCTTACGACATGCGAAGAAAATGGGCTTTGCGGATAGCTATATCGCCAGAAAATGGGAGATGAGCGAGCGTGAAGTATATGAACTGCGCAAACAGCATCAGATCATTCCGGTATATAAGAATGTGGATACCTGTGCCGGAGAGTATATATCCCATACCCCATACTTATATTCTACGTATGAGCATGAAAACGAAAGTATCTCCAGCAATAATAAGAAGATCATCGTGCTAGGAAGTGGTCCTATCCGCATCGGACAGGGTGTCGAATTTGACTATGCGACCGTACATTGTGTAAAGACCTTGCGTGAATGTGGCTATGAAGCCATCGTTATTAACAACAATCCGGAAACAGTATCGACAGATTACTCCATTTCCGATAAATTATATTTTGAACCATTGACGATTGAAGATGTTATGCACATCATCGATCTGGAACAGCCATTAGGTGTCATTGTGCAGTTCGGTGGACAGACCGCTATCAACTTAGCCGATAAGCTGGTAGAACGCGGGGTGAAGATCTTAGGTACTTCTTTAGAAAATATCGACCGTGCCGAAGATCGCCATGAATTTGAAGAAATGCTGCATAAGCTAGAAATTCCACAACCAATGGGAGAAACGGCGGTAACGGTAGAAGAAGCCTTGGTGATCGCAAATAAAATCGGATATCCGGTATTAGTGCGTCCAAGCTATGTACTAGGAGGCCGTGCCATGGAAATCGTGCATAACGATGATGACTTAAAGGTATACATGGCAACTGCGGTAAAAGAAATCAGTCATGATGCCCCAATCTTAGTAGATAAATATATCGTTGGTAAAGAGATGGAAATTGATGCTATCTGTGATGGTGAGCATGTGTATATTCCAGGTATCATGGAACATATCGAGCGTGCCGGTGTCCATTCCGGTGACTCAATCTCCGTTTATCCAGCACCAACAGCTTCTCAGCAGGTGAAGGATACGATCATTGAGTATGCCATCCGTATCGGAAAAGGTTTCCACTTCATCGGCTTATACAATATTCAGTTCATTGTCGATAGAGATGAGAAAGTGTATGTGCTGGAAGTAAATCCACGTTCTTCTCGTACCGTACCATTCTTATCTAAGATTACCGGTGTACCAATGAGTTATGTGGCAACCCGCTGTGTACTTGGCCATTCCTTAAAAGAACAGGGCTATGAAGAAGGCGTACATCCAGAAGGTGAACGTGTCTTTGTCAAAGCACCAGTCTTCTCTTTCGCAAAACTGCGTAGTGTTGATACAACCTTAGGTCCAGAAATGAAATCAACCGGAGAAGCCTTAGGCGGTGATGATACATTAGAAAAAGCTTTATATAAAGCGCTTTTGGCAAGTGGAGTGAAGATTCCTTTGCATGGCAATGTCTTATTGACGGTTGCGGATGCGGATAAGCAGGAAGGCTTAAAGATAGCGAAGCGTTTCTCAAACATCGGCTATGGTATCTATGCGACCAAGGGTACAGCAAATCTATTAAAAGAAAACGGTATTTATGTACGTACCGTAAATAAAGTAAATGAAGCAGAAGGCGAGAATGTGGTAGATGTCATTCGTAAAGGACGTATCAATTATGTCATCAACACAATGAGCATTTCCAAGACCGCTAATCAGGATGGCTTTGAAATTCGTCGTGCCGCTGCTGAAAACAACATCAGCTGTTTCACGTCACTGGATACGGCAAATGCTATTCTGCGTGTACTGGAGGCACAGACCTTTACAACCATTTCTATGAATGAATTGGAGGATTAAGATGCAGGAAGAAAAAGGAATTATCCAAAGTAATGAAAAAATTGCCAAAGATACCTACCGCATGAAAATTGCGGCAGGTATGGCAAAGGATATGAAACCCGGACAATTTGTGAATATCAAGATTGATGGCTATATGCTGCGTCGTCCCATCAGTATCTCTAGCATTGAGGCGGATGGCTTTGTCATCGTTTATAAGGTCGTTGGCGATGGCACTTTAGCCTTAGCTAAGAAACATGCGCATCATATCATTGATGTCTTCGGACCTTTAGGCAGCAGCTATCCGATTCATGAAAATCGCAATGAAGTCTTATTGATTGGAGGTGGCGTTGGTGTGCCGCCGCTGTATGAATTAGCGAAACAATATCGTGTGTTACGCAAGGAAGTACATGTTGTCTTAGGATTTAATGATAAGGACAGCGTCTTCTATGAACAGGAATTTAAAGCCTTAGGCTGTCATGTCGTCGTAGCTACGATGGATGGCTCTTATGGTGTAAAAGGAACGGTCATGGATGCCATTCAGGCCCATGCCATTACTTGTGATTTTACTTATAGCTGCGGTCCGCGTCCGATGTTAAAGGCGATAGAAGCTGCTTATCAAAAAGGATATATGTCTTTTGAAAGTCGTATGGCATGTGGTATTGGGGCATGCATGGCTTGTGTGGCAAAGGATAAACAAGAAGCTGATCTTTATCATCGCATTTGTAAGGAAGGACCGGTATTCCCAATCGGAAAGGTGGAATTCTAATGGATCTACATGTAAAACTGCCAGGATTAAACCTGAAGAATCCGATTATTCCAGCGAGCGGCTGCTTTGGCTTTGGCCGTGAATTTGCGGAATTATATGATTTAAGCATACTGGGAGGCATTGCGATAAAGAGTGCTACCCCACAGAAACGTTTTGGCAATCCGACACCACGTGTTGCGGAAACACCAAGTGGCATGTTAAATGCCATTGGTTTACAAAATCCCGGTGTCGATGTTATCATGGAAAAAGAACTGCCATGGTTAGCACAGTTTGATACGGAAATCATTGCCAATGTAGCAGGTGCCAGTGAAGAAGAATACGTTGAGGTCATTGAGAAACTGAATGCTTCACAGGTTGTTAAAGCTTATGAATTAAATATCAGTTGCCCGAATGTTAAACATGGCGGTATCGGTTTAGGCACAACACCTGAACTGGCTGCCAAAGTAACCAAAATGGCCAAAGCAGCAGCGAATAAGCCGGTCTACGTGAAATTATCTCCGAATGTTACCAACATTGTCGAGATTGCGAAAGCGGTAGAAGAAGCGGGAGCCGATGGCTTGGTCATGATCAATACGATGATGGGCATGCGCTTAGATTTGCATACCGGAAAACCAATCTTGGCGAATGTTACCGGAGGCTTAAGTGGACCTGCTATCAAACCGGTAGCCATTCGTATGGTGTATCAGGTAGCCCAGGCTGTTAACATCCCGATCATCGGAGTTGGGGGTATTACCAGAGCAGAAGATGTCTTAGAATTCTTATATGCAGGAGCAAGTGCTGTTGAAGTTGGCATGCAGAACTTTATTGATCCTTACTGTTGTGTTAAAATAATTGAAGAGTTGCCAAAGGTTCTTGAAACCTATGGGGTAAACAGTTTACAAGAAGCTGTAGGAAGGAGTTTTAAGTAATGAGCAGAACGATGGTAGCATTGGATTTTTCAAAAAAAGAAGATGTGATGAATTTTCTTGATAAGTTTGATAAACCTATATATGTAAAGGTTGGAATGGAATTGACCTATGCGTTTGGTTTTGAAATGATTCGTGAAATCAAGGCAAGAGGGCATAAAATCTTTCTTGATTTGAAATTGCACGATATTCCAAACACGGTAAAAAACGGAATGAAGAATCTGGCAAAGCTGGATGTGGATGTGGTAAACTTGCATGCGGCCGGTGGCAGTGCGATGATGAAGGCAGCCATGGAAGGCTTAAACGAAGGAGCTGTCAATGGCAAACGTCCTTTGTGTATCGCAGTCACACAGTTAACCAGCACTTCACAGGAAGCTATGAATGAAGAATTGTTGATTCCCGGAGATGTGAAGGATGTCGTTATTTCCTATGCTAAATTGGCAAAGGAAAGCGGCTTAGACGGTGTGGTTTGTTCCGTGCATGAAGCACGAGCCATTCATGAAGCATGCGGGGCTGACTTTTTAACGGTAACCCCAGGCATTCGTTTAAGCTCTGATTCTAAGGATGATCAAAAACGTGTGGCTACTCCACAGTTTGCCAAAGAAGAAGGCTGTGACTATATCGTCGTAGGCCGCAGTATCACCAAGAGTGAAGATCCATATAAGACATATAACGAAATAGAAGCAATCATGGAGGGAAAATAAGATGAGCATAGAAAAAACAGTTGCGAAAAACCTGTTAGATATTAAGGCAGTATCCTTACAGCCAAATGATCCATTCACTTGGGCAAGCGGTATTAAAAGTCCCATCTACTGTGACAACCGTTTGGTATTATCCTTTCCTGAAAAACGCAGTGTCGTTGTGCAGGGCTTTGTCGAGTTGATTCAGAAAGAATACAGTGAAGCAGAAGTCATCGTTGGTACAGCTACTGCCGGTATTCCTTGGGGTGCAATGGTTGCGGATAAGATGGAAAAACCATTTGGCTACGTACGTAGTTCCAATAAGACACATGGCAAAGGAAATAAGATCGAAGGAAAGATCGAAAAAGGTGCGAAAGTCGTTGTTGTGGAAGATTTAATTTCTACCGGTGGTTCCGTAAAGGATGTCATCTTATCTTTGCGTGAAGCAGGTGCTGAGGTATTGGGCGTTGTGGCTATCTTTACCTATCTGTTACCAGCAAGCAGTGAATTGTTTGATTCTATCGCATGCAGCTTTAAGACATTAAGTAACTACGATGTCTTGATTGATGTAGCTTTAGAAAATGCGTACATCAAGGAAAATGATCTTGAAAAATTAAAAGCATGGAAAAAAGATCCAAAAGATGAATCTTGGATGAAGAAGTAAAGCAAAGGGGCATAGCACTATTTGATAGCGTCTATGCCTTTTTGGTGGAAAAAAGAAATGTAAGTCCTTACATGTAAGGCAAGCAAACAGGAGGATACGGTTATGCAAAAACGAAAATTAATTTTAGAAGATGGCAGTGTCTATGAAGGGATCGCCTTTGGTGATGATACTTATCAGGTCGGTGAACTTGTGTTTAATACCGGAATGAGCGGTTATCAGGAGGTATTGAGTGACTTATCCTATTGCGGACAAATCGTTTTGATGACCTATCCGCTCATTGGAAATTATGGCATCAATCGAGATGATTTTGAAAGTTTGGATCCCGCTGTCTTTGGCTTTGTGGTCAGAGAATACTGTGAAACACCTAGCAATTTTCGCGGGGATATGAGCTTAGATACCTTTTTAAAACAAAAACATATTCCAGGCATTGCCGGTGTGGATACCAGAGCAATCACTCGCAAACTGCGCAACAGTGGAACGATGCGGGCCATTTTGGCAGATTCAGATGCGAATGTTGAGGAAACGGTAAAGATGTTAAAAGCAACACCGTATCTGCATGATCAAGTGGCGCGTGTATCCACGCAAAAACCTTTTCCGATTCCATCACGAGGGAAAAAGGTCGTATTGTTGGATTTTGGTGCTAAGCATGGCATCATTCGTGAATTATCAAAACGTCATTGTGATTTGATCGTTATGCCATACGATACAAGTGCAGAAGCCATCTTAGCCTTGCATCCGGATGGGGTAATGCTCAGCAATGGTCCTGGTGATCCTAAGGATATGCAAGTTGCGATACAGACCATACGAGAATTGATGGGAAAGGTCGTCATCTTTGGAATTTGTTTAGGACATCAGCTGATTGCCTTAGCCTGTGGAGCCAATACCGTGAAGTTGAAATTCGGACATCGTGGTTGTAATCATCCGGTCATGAATTTAGCAACCGGCAAAGTTGAAATGACATCACAGAATCATGGCTATGCAGTAGAAGCGGAAAGTTTGGAAAATAGCGAACTGGTGATGAGTCATCAAGCCTTAAATGATAAAAGTGTGGAAGGTGTGCGTCATCAGCGCTATCCGATCTTCAGTGTACAATATCATCCGGAAGCTGCTCCCGGACCGGAAGACAGCAATTATTTATTCGACCAATTTATGGAACTGATGGAAAAGGAGCGTGTGTAATATGCCAAAGCGTACAGATATTAAAAAAATCATGGTGATTGGTTCTGGTCCAATCGTCATTGGCCAGGCGGCGGAATTTGATTATGCCGGTTCTCAGGCATGCCAATCTTTAAAAGAAGAAGGTTATGAAGTCATTTTGATCAATTCTAATCCGGCAACGATCATGACAGATACCGCGATTGCCGATCGTGTATACATGGAACCTTTGACCGTAGAATTTGCCAGCCGCATCATTTATAAGGAACGTCCTGATGCTATCTTAGGAAGCTTGGGTGGACAGACTGGTTTGAATCTGGTGGTAGAGCTAGCCAATTCAGGAATTCTGGATGCATATGGTGTAGAAATCTTAGGTACTGATTTAACAGCTATCAACCAGGCGGAAGATCGTGAATTATTCCGTGAATTGATGTATGAAATCAAAGAACCGGTACCGGAAAGTGCCATTGTTCATACCGTAGAAGAAGCACTTGCCTTTGCCCAAACGATTGGCTATCCGCTTGTTGTACGTCCTGCCTATACCTTAGGAGGAACCGGTGGTGGCTTTGTGGATACAGAAGAAGAACTACGTATCATCACCGAAAATGGTTTAAAACTTTCTCCGGTACAGCAATGCTTAATTGAACGTAGTATTGCCGGCTTTAAGGAAATCGAATATGAGGTCATGCGGGATGCGCATGATAATGCCATCGTCGTCTGCAATATGGAAAATATCGATCCGGTGGGGATACATACAGGAGATTCAATGGTCGTAGCACCGGTACAGACATTGAGTGATCGTGAGCATCAGATGCTGCGTAATGCCAGTTTAAAGATTATTCGCGCTTTAAAGATCTGCGGTGGCTGTAATGTGCAGTTAGCTTTGGATCCTGCATCTTTTAAATATTACATCATTGAAGTAAATCCTCGTGTATCACGTTCCAGTGCGCTGGCTTCAAAAGCAACCGGTTATCCGATTGCCAAAATCGCAGCGAAAATTGCGGTAGGTCTTACCTTAGATGAAATCATCAATCCAATTACCAATACCAGCTATGCTTGTTTTGAACCGGCGTTAGATTATGTTGTCACGAAACTGCCACGTTTTCCTTTTGATAAATTCCCTCATGCCGATCGTCGTTTAGGTACCCAGATGAAGGCAACCGGGGAAGTTATGGCAATTGGAAGATGTTTTGAAGAAAGCTTCTTAAAGGCGATACGCTCACTGGAAATGAAATGTGATCATATCGAAAATAAAGAAAGCAAAGAAAAAGCAAAGGAAGAGTTGTGGAATAGCATTGCGATAAAAGATGATCAGCGCATGTTTGGTATTGCCGAATTGTTGCGAAGAAAAGAAAGCTTGTCACGCATTCATGATATTACCAAGATCGATACCTTCTTCTTAGAAAAATTTGCCCACATCATCGCCTTAGAAGAACGCATGAAACAACATCCAAAGGACACTCAAATCTTATGGGAAATTAAACGCTGTGGCTTTGCGGATAGTTTTATAGCTCGTAGTTGGGGAATGGAAGAAAAAGCTGTTTATAACTTACGTAAACAACATGGCATTTGTCCGGTGTATAAGATGGTAGATACATGCGCTGCGGAATTTGCGAGTGCTACACCATATTTTTATTCCACGTATGAAGAAGAAAATGAATCTATACGCAGTGATCGTCAAAAAATCATCGTGTTAGGCAGTGGACCGATTCGTATCGGACAGGGTGTTGAATTTGATTATGCGACGGTTCATTGTGTCATGACCTTGCGTGAATGTGGTTATGAAGCCATCGTTATCAACAACAATCCGGAAACAGTATCCACCGATTTCTCTATCTCTGATAAATTGTATTTTGAACCATTAACCATTGAGGATGTCATGCATGTAGTTGATTTAGAACAGCCTTTAGGGGTTATTGTCCAATTTGGTGGGCAGACGGCTATCAACTTAGCCGATCAGCTCGTAAAACGCGGGGTAAAGATTTTAGGTACGTCCTTAGAAAACATCGATCGTGCCGAAGATCGACATGCATTTGAAAAAATGCTGCATAAGCTGAATATTCCACAGCCAACCGGGGAAACCGCCGTGACGGTTGAAGAAGCCTTAGTCATTGCGAATAAGATCGGTTATCCGGTGTTGGTACGTCCAAGTTATGTGCTTGGCGGCCGTGCTATGGAAATCGTGCATAACGATGCTGATTTAAAGATATATATGGCAACGGCGGTAAAAGAAATCAGCCACGATGCGCCTATCTTGGTAGATAAATATATTGTGGGAAAAGAAATGGAAATTGATGCTATCTGTGATGGTGAGCAGGTGTATATTCCCGGTATCATGGAGCATATCGAACGTGCCGGCATCCACTCCGGGGATTCCATTTCGGTATATCCAGCGCAAACCGTTTCGCAAAAGGTGAAAGATACGATCGTGGATTATGCGATTCGTATCGGTAAAGGTTTCCATTTTATTGGTTTATATAATATTCAATTCATCATTGATAAAGCGGAACAGGTATATGTCCTCGAAGTGAATCCACGCTCTTCTCGTACCGTACCATTCTTATCTAAGATTACCGGGGTTCCAATGAGTCATGTGGCAACACGCTGTGCACTTGGTCATTCTTTAAAAGAACAGGGCTATGCAGAAGGCATACGACCACAAAGTCAACGCGTCTTTGTCAAAGCACCGGTCTTCTCTTTTGCTAAGCTGCGCAGTGTTGATACCGTATTAGGTCCGGAAATGAAATCCACCGGTGAAGCCTTGGGAGGAGATGTAACACTGGAAAAAGCCTTATATAAAGCATTGTTGGCAAGCGGCGTGAAGATTCCTACACATGGCAATCTCTTATTGACCATCGCCGATGAGGACAAAGAAGAAGGACTTTTGATAGCCAAACGCTTCTCTGCTATCGGATATGGCATACTGGCAACCAAAGGAACAGCTGATTACTTACAAGCACATGGTTTATATGTGAAAACCGTGCAGAAAATTGATGCGCATGAGGAAGCCATGGAGAATGTGTTAGATGTCATTCGTAAAGGTCATGTCAATTATGTCATCAATACCATGTCACAAAAGAAAGAAGTGACTATGGATGGCTTCTTGATACGCCGTGTAGCAGCCGAAAACAGTGTGAGCTGTTTTACTAGCTTCGATACTGCCAATGCGATGTTGAAGGTGTTAGAATCGATGAATTTTACCACGATTTCAATGAATGAATTAGCCGATGCATGTTGATGCAGATGGTAAATGTAAATAAGGGAACATAGGAAGTGTAGTGAATAGCTATGCTTCTTTTTTTATCTGATAGTTGTCTTATGCAAAAGATATGTTTACAATAAAGAAAAGATAACGATAGGAGGGTGAAAGATGAGCAAGAAGGATTTCATAGAATCAGTTTTTTTAGCATTAGATCCTAGTGTTTCCGCAAAAGAAATACAAAAAGCAGCAAACGTTTCCTATCAGAAACTTCCTAAGGATGATAAAGCATTTCTTGCCTTGTGTGAAAAATTATTAGAGGTCACACCAACTTATATAAAATACATATCGCTTTGGATCAAAAGACGCAAGCTATATGATTTTTCTTATTTTGTTGTTTATGAGCAATGGCTCAAGACGTATGTGGATGGCTGGGCATGGTGTGATCAATTTTGTTATCGCGTTTTAAATCCCATGTTGGAACAGCATTACACGCAAGTAAAAGAGCATGTTTTCGCATGGTGTCATGATGCGAATGTCTTGGTAAATCGTGCCGCTATTGTATGTTTGCTTTACTCCGGAGATGAATTTGCGATTCATTTGCCACTGGCTTTTGTATACGCAGTAATTGATGAGGTGGAACATAAAGAAAACAGGTATATACGTATGGCAATCGGATGGATATTGAAATATGCATACTTAAAAGACAGGGATTCGCTAATCTCTTATGTTCAACAACATAGCTTTGATACTACCGTATTAAGTAGGGTAAAGGAGAAAATGTGTGATGAAGATAAATTAAGAATAGCAGGGAATGTACATCATCATGCAGTTAAAACAAAAGAAGATTGAAAGTATTTTACTTTTAAATTGAAAAGAGTTAGCATGAAAGAAATTTCTGAAATCGTAAGACAATTCAAAGAAATCGTACAGGCAACTTTGGATGGTAATGCGAAGAAGGTTGCATTAGAATATGGACATGATAAAGAAATACCTTTTTACAATACAAGAATAACGTCGAATGGTGCGAAGTGCGAAATAGTTTATCTTGCGTGGTTACATTATGTTGTCTTTATACAAGAAATCGCTATGTGATAAAGCGTAAAATGAATCTAGAAAAGATAGATTATGTGTTTTTGCCCAAATCAAGAAAAGAACCATATAGATGATCGTAAAGAGGTACTATTGATTGTATTATTAAACGTATTGTACATATATGTTGATTCTTATATTGATTTGTTTAGAACGGCGAACTTATAAACTGCTTGCTTTGCAAATTCTATGAAACGCGTTATGATTACATAAAGAAAGGCAAGGTGGTCATATGCAAGAACATCTACAATGGCTTATCACATATTTATTAGAGGAAAATGAAGCTTACAGGGACATTTCCATACCGCAACAGGAAGAAGAATGTTTCCAACTATATCGCTCGTTAGTGAATGTAAGAGAACCGAAACCGGTGTCTAATGCTTATTTATGCCATGAAAAGGCAGTATTAGAAGCAATAAAACACCAAAAAGGTATCGTTACCATAGCACAAATGCAGGCTTTTGATAAGAATCTTCACTTATGGAAAGGTGATATCACAAGAATACAAGCAGATGCGATCGTGAATGCTGCAAATGCACAATTGTTAGGATGTTTTCAACCTTGTCATGGTTGTATTGATAATGCTATTCATACTTTTGCAGGTATAGAATTACGTCAGGAGTGTGCTGTTATCATGCGAAAACAAGGGCATGAAGAGCCAGTAGGAAAAGCTAAGATAACTAAAGGATATCATCTTCCGGCAACCTATGTATTGCATACGGTAGGTCCTATCGTATATGGGCAAGTCACAGATACGCAGAAGCAACAACTGGCAGATTGTTATCGCTCTTGTCTTAGCTTAGCACAACAATATCATCTGACTTCGGTTGCCTTTTGTTGCATATCTACCGGGGTTTTCCATTTTCCTAATGAAGAAGCTGCCGCTATTGCTATTCATACGGTGAAAACCTATTTACAAGAAACCAATTATGAAATGAAGGTGATCTTTAATGTATTCAAAGACGAAGACGAACGCATTTATCAAACCTATCTCCAACATTGAAAAGCTGCATGCGCTGTTACAAGAGGCAGATGCAATCTTAATAGGTGCCGGAGCTGGCTTATCTACCGCAGCCGGTTTGCGTTATGATGGTGAACGGTTTTATCGTTATTTTCAAGACTTTATAGATGCTTATCATTTTACTAATATGTATGAAGCAGGGTTTTATCCTTTCGCGACATTGGAAGAATATTGGGGATATTGGAGCCGACATATTTATCATAATCGCTATGCTGCTCAGGTAAATACGGTCTATGCAGATCTGTTATCCCTTGTCAAAGATAAGAATTATTTTGTCATTACGACGAATGTGGATCATCAGTTTCAATTGCATGGATTTGCGAAAGAACGTTTATTTTATACCCAAGGCGATTATGGCTTGTTGCAATGTTCACACAATTGTCATGCCAAGACGTATGATAATGAGAAAGTGATACGGCAGATGGTTATGCAGCAAAAAAAGCGTTGCATTCCCAAAGAATTGATTCCTTATTGTCCCTATTGCCATGCTCCTATGACAGTAAATCTACGCTATGATGCTAATTTTTGTGAGGATGCAGGTTGGCATGCCGCACAAAAACGATATCAGCAATTTCTCAAGCAGCATAAAGATGATCACATTGTATATTTAGAATTAGGAGTAGGGAATAATACTCCGGGCATCATTAAATATCCTTTTTGGCAATTCGTTCATGAAAATCCACAGGCATATTATGTTATCATCAACCAATTGGAAGCATATTGTCCCATGCAGTTGGCAAAACAATCACTCGTAATTGAAAAGGATATTGCGTCTGTGTTAAAAGAAATAAAACCATACGTTCAAACATAGGGAAGAACAATTTGTTGATCAAGGTATAAAAAGGCTATAGATATGGAATAAAAAGGAGTAGGAAAACGATGAGAAAATTATGGGTCTGTTTATGTTGTGTGTTATGCTTGAGTGCCTGCACAGCGAAAGTAAAAGATGAAAAAGTACCCCAGGTGTTGCAGGAGTATAAGAAATATGTCAATGCAGCGCATGCACAAATTATCCCAAATCCGATACAAACCGATGCTTTTTCACCATATGCCAATAGCAGTGAAGCGTATTATCGAGCAATGGATTATGTCATTGCACATGGGGCAAAAACGAATGGTGAAGAAAGTGTGACACAGCAAGAAGCCCTACAGGATGTAGAAGATGTTTTCTTTACTTTGAAGGCATTGTATGGGAAATATCCTATATATGGAGATGCGCGCTTCCAAGAAGCAAAGCAAATGGTAGATAAACAGATAAAGACATATGCAAAAATTAAGAAAACGAAGTTAGGTGAAGTATTAAGAAAACAACTTTCTTTTATTGAAGATGTCCATTTTCAAATTGATTTTGAACCTTTGCATGAAAGCTATACCACGTATAGCGAACAAGGGGTACACTATCAAAAAAAGGCTTATGTGAAAAAGAAGGATGGTTATTATGATCAATCCAATCAAAAACGTATTGTGCAAATCCATAAGGATGCAGATCTTGCGACGTATTTAAAGCCTGTCTTGCATAAGGATGGCAGCATTTCTTATCAACTGTTTTATCGAAGCAGAAAAAACATTACGCACTTATCCATGCGCTATGCAGATGGAAGTGAGCGTAAGGTAGCTATGGAAAAAGTGGAACAGATGAAGCGTAGTGAGGATATTCTTACAGAAAAAATCGTGCAAGGTATTCCTTATCTGCATATTACAAAAATGATATATCCCAGAGCCAGTGATACGTATGCACAATATGCCGAAACTTTTTTAGCAAGGGCAGCGCAATTCTCCCAAAAACCGCTTGCCATTTTAGATTTACGGGGCAATCCTGGTGGTAATGCAATGTTGAGTTATGCGTGGTCGCATAGTTATGCCAAACAGCGCTTAAGTGGTTATGGAGCACGAATGCTGCGGCTGCCATTGCATGAACAAAAGTTCAAACAGCTGATGGATGAGAAAACCGATCAATCCTTAGCATCTTTATTAGAAGATGGCAATTATCAGAAACATGATAATTTATTATATATTGAAAAGCCTTATATGGGAAAAAAGCTGATCAAGAATAAAAGTATATTATTGGTTTTGCAAGATGAAACCAGCGCATCGGCCAGTGAAATGCTGATGGATGAATTGCATACAATGGAAAATGTAATCTTTATTGGAATGCCGAGTGCAGGGGCAATTAGTGGCAGTGCAATGTCAAGCTTTTATTTAGATAAAAGTGGTTTGCAAATCATGTTTGGAAATTTATATGGGGATTTTCCTGAAACGTATGCCAGTGAATATCAGGGGATTGCTCCGGATATTTGGGTTCAGGGAAAAGATGTATTGAAATATGTGAAAGAACTTTTGAAATAGTACAAATTTTGAGGGAATCAGATTGTATAGTATATGCGTTTATGATAGAATATTCTAAGATTTCCTTTCATTAGGAAATGGGGATAGATAAAGAGGTATATGAGAATGATCAAAAAGAAAAAGTACAACTATTTTCAGGCATATCAACTGATGACAGAATGTGCTTATCAGGCGGCTTTTGAATTGATGAAGATGATGAAAGACTACCAACCGAATGCCATTGATGTACATTTGCAGAAAATGCATCGCATTGAGCATGAGGCTGATTTACGTCGTCATGAAATTATGACCGTATTAGCAAAAGATTCGCGCCCTCCTATGGATCGCGAAGATATTGTGGCATTAAGTAATGCGTTGGATGATATGGTGGATATGGTGGAAGATGTTTCTATCGGCCTTTATATCTATAATGTAAAAGAAGTGCAAGAAGCAGCAATGGCATATGGGAAGGTTATTGTGATGTGCTGTGATGCGGTTCGTGAAATGATGAAGGAATTTGAAAAAATTCAGTACAACAACAATATTATGGATTGTATCAAGCGGGTAAATCATCTAGAAGGGCAAGGCGATACTTTGTTCGCCAAAGCGACTAGAGAATTGTTTAGCGATGTCCTTGATCCAGTAGAAGTGATTCGTTGGAAATCTATTTATGATCGCATGGAATTAGCTTGTGATTCTTGTGAGAAAATTGGACATTTAGTAGAAAGTGTAGTTTTAAAACACGCATAATAAATTAACAAAACCAGTTTGATAGGATATGACATCATATCCTAAGCATGCTGGTTTTTTTGTAAAAGATAAACAATAATTTCCAAAAATTGAAAATAATATTTACAAGATGAGGTTTTAGGAGTATTATATCAATGGTTGTATACAATTAGTTATACCTTGTTGCATAGTGGTGATTTCTTAGGAAATCGCCTTTTTGTGCGACAGGCAGTCGCTATATTTCAACCATGTACAGGCATGGTTGAAATTCTTTCTTATTAGGGATTGTATTTACGATACGGAGTATAAACGAAATAAATGAATCCTAAAAAGATAGGTGTTACGTAGGTGAAAGTCCTACTCTGTTGAGTTCCAATGCAAGACAGAAAGTCTAAACTAATGCGGTTTCGTGAGAAATTGTATGAAGGAGTTATGGGTAACCGAGAGGCCCACAGACGGATTGGCAGGCCGAAATGTAAAGTGAACTATATAGGCGGCGGGAATACTTGGCGACCATGCGAAAAAATGGGAAGTCTATGTACTAATCTTCTTCAATGAATTGGATGAGAAGATAGGAGTATTAACGTGATGATAGTTGGCATGTCAGTAAGGATATAGCGATAACCCTGTGAGGACTCCATACTCGCAAAGGGTCTTATGATATAAGCGTAATGCGAAATTCATAAGACGTATGGAGTAGTCAGACAAGCTTGTAGTAGCGGAGTAGGTCAAGAAACCAAAGCTTGACTGAATGTGAAGAGGCTTGACCTTATGCGACTTAACTAAATTTCACACAATGGCAATGGTCACGATACTGAGGTATAGACGAACCAGATGTGTGGGGAAGGAGGAAAAGAGTTTTATGAACGAACCACTAAAATTTAAGTGGCATTCTTTATATGGTCAAATGCTGAGAGACAGGAAACTGAGGGAGGCATGGAAACAGGTAAAGACTAATAAAGGAAGCGGAGGGATAGATGGGGAGACCATTGCGGAATTCGATAAAAAGTCGGAAGAAAGAATCCTTGAAATCCTAGAAAAACTTAAAACAAAAACGTATACACCAGCACCTGTAAGAAGAGTGTATATACCTAAGAAGAGTGGAGGTAAAAGACCACTTGGAATACCTGTGATAGAAGATAGAATCATACAACAGACCCTAGTGAATATACTAAGTCCAAAGTTTGAGAATGGAATCTTTCATAAATGTTCCTGTGGATACAGACCCAATTATGGTATGGAGAAAGTAATGCAGTTGATACTGTGGAATATAGAAAAAGGAAGAAATTATATCTATGACTGTGATATAAAAGGATTCTTTGATAATATCCCACATAAACAGTTAATGCGCGTATTGAATAAATATATCGCAGATGGTACAGTGCTGAACCTCATATGGAAATGGCTGAAGGCAGGATATATGGAAGAAGGAAAATATCTTGAAACAAATAGTGGCACACCACAGGGAGGAGTAATCTCTCCATTACTGGCAAACATCTATTTGAATGAACTGGACTGGGAACTGGCGAAAGCAGGAATCTACTTTGTAAGATATGCCGATGATTTTCTACTGTTTGCGGAAAGTGAAGAGAAAATCATAGAGGCAGGAGAACTGGCGCAAAAAGTAATCCAAGAATTAGGCTTGGAAATAGCCATGAACAAGACAAAGATAGTAGATTTTCATGATGACGATTTTACTTTCGTAGGATTTGATTTTCAACATTGGAGAAATAGAAAGAAAGATGGGAAACCATACTTTTTAGTAACACCAACGGAAAAGTCATTGAAAGATTTTAAAATGAAAATCAAAGAAAAGACAAAGAAAACATTGACGCTAAGTAAAGAAGAATGGGTCAAAAGAGTGAATTATGTAATCGTTGGTAAAGTAAACTATTATAAGACAGTGCAGAAAGCCATAAAACTGAATGAACAGGCAGGACAGGAAAGTCACTGTTATGTGAAAGGTTGTATTGGAAATCTTCATAAATTGGATGCATATATTAGGCAAAGATTAAGAGTATGCATGATACATAAACATCCAAACATACGCAAAGGATTTGCGAAAATAGGAGTCTGGAATATCGAATTCTTCTGTAAGATAGGATTGATACCCGCGGCATGGCATTATTACAAGGATATGTATCCAAGCTATACAATAGATGTGTATGTGAACAAACAACAGGAAAAGAACAAAGTCAGAAAAGAAAAATATATCAATAAATTAAAAGAACAGGGAATCAAATACTATACACAGGAGAGAATAAAGAAAATCGTAAATTCAGGAGTGAATCTACGATATAGTGGATAACATAAATAAGCATATTGGTAAGCCGTATGCCTTAGTAGGGCACGTACGGTTTGATAAGGGGCGGTAGTTTAATGACTATCGCCTACTTTCTTTTGTACTTTATTTGCATAAATCTATAGAATACACAATAAAAACGATACATTCAAAAAAGTATAACATAATAGATATCGCCACGATATTTTAAAGATATTAAAGGAGCACCCTATGAGATTTATTGATATACATAATCATATGTGTTGGGGGTTAGATGATGGTTCGCAATCACTGGAAGAAACCAATAAGTGTCTTCAGAGTTGTGTGAAAGAGCATATAGAACGCGTTATTTTTACACCACATTATTGTGAAAGAGAAGACACGGTAATGTCCATGACATTCATGAAACATCGTCTTCAAGAGTGTATTGATCTAGCAAAACAATATGGCATACAAGGATACTGTGGATGTGAATTTTTATTAAATACTGATTTTGCGAAAAGTTTGCCAAAAAAGCAAATGCTTACATTAGCAGGTTCAGATTATGTCTTATGTGAATTTTCATGCAGGAATGAACTTGGTGATGAGTTTATGGTGGAAGAACGACTATATGAACTGATACTTGCAGGATATGTTCCGATCATCGCACATATTGAACGTTATTTTCCCCAAAAGCTAGATATAGAAAGGATCCAAAGATGGGTGGAATTAGGGTGCTATTTGCAAATCAACGCATCAAGTATTTGTGGCTGTTTTGGTAAGACGTGTCAGAAACATGCTAAGAAGTTGTTACATAGAAATCTTTGTCACTTTATCGCATCAGATGCTCATCACGATGCAGGAAGAAGACAGATGATGTTTCAGGCAGCTTATAAAGAAGCTTTGAAGATTTGTGGTGAGGATGTATGTGATTGTTTATGTTATCGAAATCCTTTGCATGTTGTACATCATGAAGAATTGGAAACCGATCATTTCGGTCATAAAAAAAGTCGCTTTTTTCATTTATAGGAGTTATTAAGGTGTTTTTAATTGTAAAGACGATAATAAAAATATTTTGATAAGGGAGTGAATAAAATGTATGAGAAGTTTATGAAACGGTTTTTCGATTTTTGTTTATCTTTCCTTGCACTCGTTTTACTAAGCCCCATAGCCCTTATGATCTGTATATGGATCAAATGTGATAGTCCTGGACCGGTATTTTTTAAACAAAAAAGGGTTGGAAGAGCTAGAAATCTATTCGACATCTATAAATTTCGTTCCATGTTAGAAACAACACCAAGCGATTGCCCAACACATTTATTAAAGGATCCGCAAAAATATATCACAAGGTCAGGACGTTTTTTACGAAAGACAAGTTTGGATGAATTGCCTCAATTGATCAATATACTGCTGGGTCATATGTCTTTTATCGGTCCTCGTCCTGCTTTGTACAATCAAGATGATCTTATTGCGGAAAGAGAAAAATATGGAGTTCATAAGTATCGTCCGGGGTTAAGTGGATGGGCACAGGTCAATGGAAGAGACGAGCTACCAATTATAGAGAAAGTAGCTTTTGATAAATATTACGTTGATCATTGTTCCCTTCTCTTTGATATTAAAATATTGCTTAAAACAATAACATGTGTTTTTAGAAGAACAGGTGTTGTCGAAGGTTGTATCCAGCAGGATCATGTAACAATTGAGCAAAAAGATACATACTCAGGAGATGTGAAATCCTTATGAAAAAAATTTTAATCACCGGAAGTAATGGTTTTATCGGTCGACAGCTATGCGCAGCACTTGCTAAGGAATATGAAATTTTCGGTATTAATAGAACGCAAAGTGTGCAGTTGGATGAACAGCATGGTTTTATTTGTGAGCTTAGTGATTTTACTTCTATACATACGATATTTGATAGAATCCAACCGGATATTGTTATTCATTTAGCTGCACTTGTTCATAAAAACCATGCGGATACCTCACAAGCGAACTATGATTTTATCAATTATGAATGTGCATGTAATATTTTTGATGAATGCATACAGAGAAACTGTAAATTAATTTTTTCCTCAACGATTGAAGTCTATGGAAATCGTCAGCAGACATTGGTGAAGGAAAGTACAGTGTGTTCTCCTAAGAGTTATTATGCTATCGCAAAATATAAAGCAGAGGAATATTTACGTACGCATAGCGATCAGTTGACTTATGCCATTTTACGATTTGCTCCTGTTTATGGCGAAGCGTTTACCTTGAACATTGATAAACGAATATTATTAAAACCAATACCATTGGCTTATTATTTTAAAAATGGGGAATATCAATTTCATTTTTGTTCAGTAAATAACATTATAACGTTTGTGACGTTTTTAATTGAAAAAGATACCTATGGAAATACAATTTATAATCTTAGTGATAAAAAGGCAGTGAGTGCGAAAGAATTAATTACCTTTTATAAAGCGCAAGGCTGGTGTAAATATCATATTCGAATGCCTTATTTGTTATGTGAAGCAATGATCTTGTTTCTTGGTGTTTTTTATAAAGTAATGAAAAAAAAGGATGTCTTTCTATCCATTAGAAATTTTGAAAAGTTATTTTCTTCGACAATTTACAGCAATCAGAAAGCAGATACCTTATGCCCTTTACCTGGTAGTATTGAGGATATTGTCAAAGGTAGGAAATCATGAAAATCTTAATTGTAAGTCAGTATTTCTGGCCGGAGCATTTTCGCATTAACGATCTGGCAATAACTTTACAACAGTTAGGCAATGAGGTCAGTGTTTTAACCGGACTGCCTAATTATCCCAAAGGACATTATTATCAAGGGTATAGTAAAACAAAGAACAATGATGAAAAGTGGCAGAATATTTCCATATATCGTTGCAATATGCGACCAAGAGGACAAGGCAGCCTACAACTTGTGCGCAATTATCTAAGCTATGCTTACCAAGCGATAAAGAAAAGTAAAATACTTGAAGAACAAAACTTTGATCTGTTGTATGTATTTGGCGTATCACCACTTACCTCAGCATTGCCCGCTATTTATTTGAAGAAAAAATGGAAGATCCCGATTATCTTAAATGTACAAGATTTATGGCCGGAATATGTAACAGCTATTACCGGTTTAAAAAATCCGCTTTGTGTCTGCATATTAGATAAACTAATGCGTTATATTTATCGTTCTTGTGATAAGATCTTGATTTCCTCAAAAAGCTATGAGCAAAGTATTCAAAGATATTTGGGGACAAACAGTGATAAGATCATGTTTTGGCCGCAATACGCTACGGTGGAAAAGGTTGCAAAAAGCAAGGTATTGTTTGATGAGATGGCGTTTCATATTGTTTTTACCGGAAATATCGGTGAAGCGCAAGGATTGGATATCGCTATAGAAACAGCTGATATGCTCAAAGATTTCCATGTGCAATGGCATTTCATCGGTACCGGAAGATATATGACGAAATTAGTAGCGATGGTGAAGCAGCGGAAATTAGAAAAGTGTGTAATTTTCCATGGTTGGATACCAGAAACACAAGTACCTCAATATTTAGCGAGTGCAGATGCTGCTTTATTAATTTTAAAGGATGATGATGTATTTAAGATGGCGTTACCGGCGAAATTGCAGACGTATATGGCATGTGGAGTCCCCATCGTGGGTTGTGTTAAAGGAGAAAGTAAACGTATTCTTTTAGAAGCAGAAGCAGGAATCGTGACAGATGAAATCAGTGCTGCTGGTTTAGCAAGTGTATGCAAACAATTCTTAACATGTCCCAAGGAACGTTATGATCGTTTATGCAAGAATGCACTAGCATATGGAAAGGCGCATTTTGATAAACAAGTCTTGATTGAGCAATTAATAAAAGAAATGAGGGTGTTAAAAGATGAGCATATTTAAAGATAAGGTGTTGTTAATAACGGGAGGTACAGGCTCCTTTGGCAATGCGGTCTTAAAAAGATTTATTGAAACGGATATCAAAGAAATACGTGTATTTAGCAGAGATGAATTAAAACAAGATGATATGCGTCATGAATATCAAGCAAAGTATCCTGTGCTTTTTCATAAATTGCGGTTTTATATCGGTGATGTTCGTGACATTGATTCTATTCGCAATGCCATGCATGGTGTTGATTTCGTCTTTCATGCGGCAGCGCTTAAGCAAGTGCCTTCCTGTGAATTCTTTCCGTTAGAGGCTGTGAAAACAAATATCATAGGTACAGATAATGTGTTAAGTGCAGCAATTGAGTATCAAGTGAAACGAGTGGTCTGCTTAAGCACAGATAAAGCAGCCTATCCCGTGAATGCCATGGGCACAAGTAAAGCGATGATGGAAAAAGTGATTACGGCGAAAAGTCGCATCGTGGATCCACGTAAAACAAGTATCATGTGTACACGATATGGGAATGTATTAGCTTCTCGAGGATCGGTAGTACCATTATTTATCAAGCAGATCAAAGAAGGTCGGCCATTGACGTTAACCAATCCCAATATGACAAGGTTTTTAATGACTTTAGAAGAAGCGGTTGATTTGGTGCTTTTTGCTTTCAATCATGGTGAAAGTGGCGATATTTTTGTGCAAAAGGCACCTGCGTGTACCATAAAAGTATTAACAGAGGCATTAAAAGAATTATTCCATGCCGATAATGCTATCAAAATCATTGGCATCCGTCATGGGGAAAAGATGTATGAAACACTATTAACGGATGAGGAATGTACAAGTGCGATTGATTTGGGTAATTTCTATCGTGTTCCGGTAGATAAGCGGGATTTGAATTATGACAAGTTTTATACGGGCAGTAATGAACATGTTCGCATATCCCATTTTAATTCCGATACGACAGTTCTTATGGATACTGAGGAAGTAAAAGCCAAGCTATTGGAAGTGGCTTATGTACAACAAGAGTTGCGTACTTGGGAGCATCAATACGCATGAACATTTTAATAACCGGAGCGTATGGTTTTATTGCCCGAAATTTAATACATGTATTACAAAGTAAAGAACTGTCGTTTTTACAACCACTGAAGTTGTATACCTATGATCGCCGTGATGCGATAGAAGACTTAAAAGAATACTTGACGGATTGTGATTTCATCATTCATTTAGCCGGTGTCAATCGACCACAGAAAGCACAAGAATATGAAGAAGGTAATAAAGGATTCACACAGTTTATTTGTGATGAATTAATCCAGCATAGGAATACATGTCCCATTTTAATGACCTCATCGATTCAGGCAGTGCTAGATAATGATTATGGAAGAAGCAAACGTGCAGCTGAAAATTGCTTAAGATCGCTATGGCAAAAAAACGGTAATAAAATTTATCTATATCGTCTGCCGAATGTATATGGGAAATGGTGCCGCCCTGATTACAACAGTGTCGTAGCAACTTGGTGTTACCACCTTGCTAGAAATCAGGATATTCAGATTCACGATGAACAAAAGGAAATCACGCTTTGTTATATTGATGATGTCATTACGGAAATACTGAATTGTCTGCAAGGAAAGGCAACGGTTGCAGATGAATCTGATTTCTATAAGGTAGAACCAACAACGAGGTGTCGTTTATCGGAATTAAGAAATATCTTATGTTCCTTTAAAAATGAGCAGCAGAATCTTACATTGCCTAATCAAACGGCATTTGTTAAAAAGCTATATGCCACCTATTTGTCTTATCTGCCGCAAGAAAACTTATCGTATTCTTTAACAATGCATCAGGATGCGCGAGGCAGCTTTACCGAGATGTTTCATATGGATACTTATGGACAAGTGAGTGTAAATGTTTTGCATCCGGGTATTGTAAAAGGAAATCATTGGCATATGAGCAAAAATGAAAAATATGTTGTTGTCGCCGGCGAAGGAAATGTTAAATTGCGCAATCTTTATAACGATGATCATAAGCTTCTTACCTATCATCTTTCGGCGAACAAAATGGAAGTAGTGGATATACCACCGGGGTATTTACATTGTATTGAAAATACGGGAACGCAGGATATGGTAGTAATTATTTGGGCAAATGAAGTATTTGATGAAACTTATCCGGATACCTATTATAAGGAGGTGTGAACACCCTTATGAAAAAATTAAAATTGATGACAATCGTTGGTACCAGACCGGAAATCATACGATTATCAGAAATCATCAAAACATGTGATTTATACTTTGAACAAATCCTTGTACACACCGGGCAGAATTATGACTATCAACTGAATCAGATTTTTTTCAAGGATTTGCAGCTGCGGGCACCGGATTTTTACTTAAATGCCGCAAAAGATGAAGTTGGTGAGACAATCGGCAGCATTATTGCAAAAAGCTATCATCTAATGGCAAATGTTCGTCCTGATGCAGTGCTGGTGCTGGGAGATACCAATAGTTGCTTAAGTGTGATCGCGGCGAAACGCTTGCATATCCCGATTTTTCATCTAGAAGCTGGAAACCGCTGTTTTGATGAACGATTGCCAGAGGAAACGAATCGTCGTATCGTAGATCATATTGCAGATGTAAATTTGTGTTATAGCGAACATGCCAGAAGATATCTCTTGGCGGAAGGAGTAGCAAAAGACAGAGTGTTTGTAACAGGATCTCCAATGGCTGAAGTTCTTACGAAGAATCTAACGCAAATCCGTGATTCAAAGATTCTTAAAGAACTTGGTTTAGTAAAGCAACAATATATTTTGTTATCCGCGCATCGGGAAGAGAATATCGATCATGAAGAAGCTTTTTATGATGTATTTACGGCAATCAATGCCTTAGCAGATATGTACAATGTGCCTATTATATATTCTTGTCATCCAAGAGCAGAAAAGTTTATTAGGGAAAGGAATTTTTCTTTTGATGAACGTGTCCGTATTCATAAGCCATTAGGTTTTCATGATTACAATCAATTACAGATACAGGCATTGGCTGTTGTAAGTGATTCTGGAACACTTCCTGAAGAAGCTGCCTTTTTCTCATCCATCGATTTAGGATTTCCGGCTGTTTGCATACGTACTAGTACCGAGCGCCCTGAGGCGATGGAAAAAGGAAATTTCATTCTTGCCGGTATCCAAAAGGAAGAGGTATTACAGGCGGTTGCCTTAGCAATACAATTAGAAAAGCATCATGAAAAAAGCTTGCCTGTTTATGATTATATTGAGCCAATCAGTGGAAAAGTCGTAAGAATCCTTCAATCCTATACTTCCATCATAAATAAAACCGTATGGAAAAAATAGTTTTCGTGAATACCGTATGCTATGGCAGTACAGGAAGGATATGCAAGACATTGTATACAATGGCACAGCAAAAAGGGTATAGCTGTTACATGGCTTATGGCAGAGGCAAGGCAGAGGCAACTTATAAAACAATAAAAATAGGAACGATCTTTGATGTTTTATGGCATGTGGGAAAGGCACGCTTTTTAGGAAAAAATGGTTTTGGCAGCTATTTTGCGACCAAACGCTTTATTAAAAAGCTCGAACGGCTACAGCCGGATATTCTTCATTTGCATAATCTGCATGGCTATTATCTGAATTTACCACTATTTTGTGCATATTTAAAACGTCATCCGGAAATAAAAAAAATTTGGACATTACATGATTGTTGGAGCTTTACAGGGAATTGTGCACACTACAATGGTCATGGCTGTATGCAATGGCAATCACAATGTCGTCAATGTCAGCATCATGATGGCTATCCTAAGACAATAAGGAGCGATATGACACGCAGCTTTCAGAAAAAGAAAGCATGTTTTACCGGCATAGAAAATCTCATCTTGATTACTCCTTCCGATTGGCTTTTGCAGCAAGTGCAAGCTTCCTTTCTACAAGCATATCCAATCTATACCATTCATAATGGAATTGACTTACAAGTATTTTCTCCAAGGAAGACCGCGATGGATAAAAAAACGAAAACGATTCTTGGGGTTGCTGGGAAATGGACTGCTGCAAAAGGGTTTGATGATTTTATCGCTTTGGCAAAGCACATTCCAGATGCATATCAAATCGTTATGATTGGGTTAACGAAACAACAGCTGCATCAATTGCCATCCAATATCAAAGGATATAAAGAAACACACGATGTGAAAGAGCTTGTTTCCTGGTATCAGCAAAGCTATGTCTTTTTCAATCCAACATATGAGGATACTTACCCAAGTGTTAATCTTGAAGCGCAGGCATGTGGCTGCCCAATTGTTAGTTATGATGTGGGCGGATGTAAAGAAACCTTGTGTAAAGGAAGCTATGTTGTACATAACGTAAACGAATTCTTGAAGCTTTTAAAGGAAAAGCCATTGCAGCGTATACAATTGCTTCCAGAAGAAAAGGCTCATTTGGATAAGAATAGAGCGTTTCTTGCGTATATTACCTTATACGAAGGACGGTTACATGAAGATGGGAAGGATACCATATGAGAATTGCATATTTAATATTGGCACATACAGATGTCAAACAATTGAATCGATTGTTAAAACAGTTATGTGAAATGCAGGATGTGTATTTGCATGTGGATCAAAAGGCTGATTTCTCCATCGATGAAATAAATGACTATTCATCCTTATATATCCTTACACAACGCACAAGGTGCTATTGGGGAGATATCAGCTTAGTAGAAGCTACCTTATTACTGTATCGTGCCGCATTACAGAAAAAATATGATCGCTATGTTTTATTATCCGGACAAGATTATCCATTGTATGCACAAAAAGATTTGCAGACTTTTTTTGCAAAGCATGCCGATGTAGAGTTTATCAGAGGATTTGCAATCACGGATAAGAACCAAGATTATTTTAAGATTCAGCAACGACATTTTATGAAGCCTTTTTTCCATAACAAAAAAGCGGATAGATTTCTTCATCACCTGTTACGTTATGGTATTACAAAGAATCGTCTGTTTTATAAAAAAACGGACTTAATTCTACAAGGACAAACTTATACGGTGTATGGTGGAGGACAATGGCATGCGTTAACGCATGCGTTTGCAAGCTATATGATGGATTTGATTGATACCCAGCCAAAGTTATTAACATATTTTCAGACTTCATATGCACCGGATGAAATGTTGTTTCAAACGATCCTCTTTAATTCACCTTTTCGTGATCATACGTTTAAAAAAGGTGTTGAAGCGGCTTATGTTGATGATATCCATCGGTGGACAGCTTTGCATGTGATGAAAATCAATGCATATGGTGAAGTCTCGCCATATAGTAATGACGATTACGCATATCTTAAAGCAAGTGAGGCATTATTCTTTCGCAAAGCAGTTAGTGGAATCAGTGATACCTTGATAGATCGATTAGAAGAGGAGTTTTATGCAGCAAGCATATGAGCAACGAAATCAGTACTTTGATTTCATAAGAGGAATCGGTTGTTATCTGGTCTTTTTTGCACATGTCTGTATCCTACATCTGGATTTTGTGATGAACTCTGTTTTCTTACATACCCTTTTCAATGCGATTGTCTATGCAATACCGATTTTTATTATCATATCGGGAAAGTTGATGTTGCGAAGAGCGTATAGCTATCGCGAAATATCTAAGAAAATCATGCATTTTATCGCTTTGATTGCGTTTTGGAATTTCTTATATGCCATAGTTGTCTATTGGCAACAAGGGATTCTTACTATCTTACAAATGACATTGCTACAGATGATAAAAGATGTATGGCAGGGGAGTTATTATTATCAATTTTGGTTTTTATATCTCTTGATGTTTTTATACAGTATCACCCCATTACTATATCGCTTATATACCACGCACAAAAAACGTTATCTTCAAGTAGTTATGTGGTTGGGGGTACTGTGTATCTTAGTTGATAGTATTAATTTGGGATGTGAAATACAAGGATATGCTTGCATAATGCGAATACCACAAATATTGCGAATGTGGATATGGCTATTTTATTTTATGCTTGGTGGCTGCTTATCGGATGTTTGTCAAAGGATGGAAAGGTGCATGATCGTAACGAAAAGTAAGGTCTTGCTAAGTGTGTTTATTACGCTTTTTCTGCTATTGATAGCAAGTGAGCGAATAGACACTTGTATGCCTGAAATGTTTTATGGTTCGATACTGGTCATATGCAGTCTTTGCCTTTGCTTTACGTATCGGCAGCAAGCTGCTTTACAATTGCATAGGTCATTGCATATCGCAACTTATTTTATAGGAATCTATATCCTGCAATTGCCATTATTAACGATGACATCTCCATTATTTCAGTTCATATTGCAATGGCCTTTCAGCACGATATGGTATTTTCTTTTCAGTAATTTCGTATTTGTTGTGCTTGTAGTGGTATGTAAGGTTTTATATAAAAATAAATACTTGCGTGAAACTTTGCGTTAATAGGGAAGGAGGATGAAAAAATGGAGATATCAGTCATTGTACCAATGTACAATTCTGAAAGCACGATAAAAGCTTGTGTAGAATCAATCTTACAACAACAAGGTGTTGCGGAAATTTTACTTTGTGATGATGGTTCTACGGATAATACGGCACAACTATGTCAACACTTAGCGACATTATACCCATGCATACAGTATTTGTCTTGTCCACACCAAGGCCCTTCAGCTGCTCGTAACATCGGCCTGCAGCATGCAAAAGGTAAGCTTATTTCTTTCATTGATTCAGATGATACGATTGATAAACACATGTATGAAGAAATGTCGAAACAATTTCACAAGGACGTAGATTTAGTCATGTGTTCCTATGAGTTATCTTTTCGTAATATTAAACAACCGATGTTGTTTCCGTTTCCACAAGAACAGCAGGAATACACACATGAAAAGGTTATGCAGGAAATTGTTCCTGCTATGGTATCGGAATATTCAATAACGAATACACGACAGAAGATTATCATAGGAAGTGTGTGTCGGTGTTTATTTCGTAAGGAGCTCATTCAGAAAAAACAGCTCACGTTTGATACCGCTGTGCGGTTTACAGAAGATTTACAATTTTTGGTGGATTACATTTTACAATGCCGAACTGTCGTTTTTATGAATCAGCCGTTTTATCATTATCAAAAAACCAGACGGACGACGACGCAAAGCTATATGCCTCATTATTTTACAGATATGGTGCATAGTCATGAGCTATTGCTAGAGAAGATCACGTTGCATCAGCCTGCTTTGGCAAAGCAATTAAAAAAGAGTTTTGCTTATCGCAGGCTCATGAATTACTATGAGGAAATCGTGAATCAAAGTAAAGTCGATGCAAAGGCCTCCTTTTGGAAACGTAGAGCCTATCTAAAGCAGGTTTTTAAAGACTATCATATACAAGAGGAACTTTCTTTATTTCATCTTGAGGAACTATTCAGTATTCCCCGAAAATATCGCAAAGGATTTTATCAGGGACATGTCACACTCATGTTCGCTGAACAATGCATAAGAAATAGAATAAAATGGATTTTATATGCCACAGAAAGGAAAAAGAGATGAAATTTGATTATGTAATCGTAGGTGCAGGGATTGCCGGTTTGTGTATGGCAGAACGTATTACAAATGTTTTGCATAAAGAGGTTTTGATTATTGAAAAAAGATCACATATAGGTGGCAATCTATATGATTGCTATGATGAGAATGGGCTTCTCATACAAGCCTATGGACCGCATATCTTTCATACAAATGATGCATCTGTATTTTCTTACTTAAGTACATTTACCACTTGGCATGAATATCAACATAAAGTGCTTTCTTATGTAAATGGCGAATATGTTCCATTTCCTGTAAATCTATGTACACTTAGCCAAATATTTCATGAGCCGTTTACGAAAGAAAAAGCACAACAATATTTTCAAAAGGTACAACAGGATCCTCAATCTTGCAAAACTTTTGAGGATATAGCAATAGCCAGTGTGGGAGCTGATTTATATGAGATGTTTTATAAACACTATACGGAAAAGCAATGGGGTATGCCATGCAAAGAATTGGATGCTTCCATCTTTTCAAGAATACCGATTCGTCTGAATAATGATCAACGTTATTTTTCTGATCGTTACCAGGGAATTCCCAAAGCCGGCTTTACAGCCATGATGAAGCGAATGTTAAATGCGAAAATGCATATTCTTCTGAATACAGATTATCAACAGATTAAAGATGAAATATCCTATGAAAAACTAATCTATACAGGACCATTGGATGCCTATTATGATTATTGTTATGGGCACCTTCCTTATCGTTGTTTACGTTTTGCTTTTGAAACACATGATACCCCATCGTATCAACAAGCAGCGGTAATCAATTATCCCAATGATTATGATTACACACGTATCACCGAATTTAAAAAGCTGACGGGCCAAGAACATAAGCACACGGTCATACTGAAAGAGTTTCCCGTGCAAGAGGGAATCCAATGTTATCCGATCTTACAACCTAAAATAAATGCGATATTAGCACAATACCAGAGATTGGCAGAACAGGAAAAGGATGTTATTTTTTTAGGACGATTAGCAAATTTTAAATACTATAACATAGATCAGATCGTAGCTGAGGCATGCAAATGTTTTGCTCAGCTGTGTGAGAAAAGCGATGCATAAAAGATTAATTAGCAATTATATTTATAACACCCTTTATCAAATTCTGATTATTTTCCTTCCTTTGTTGACGACCCCTTATCTGGCAAGAGTTTTTGGTGCTGAAGGAATAGGAAGTTTAAGCTATGTACAATCGATTAGCTCATATTTTATTTTATTTGGAACATTAGGAACCGGGTTGTATGGACAAAGAGAAATCGCTTATTATCAAAATAAACAAGAAGCGCGTTCGCAAGTCTTTTTAGAAATACTGATTATTCGCTGTCTGATGCTGATGGTAAGTATCATAGTATACGTATTGTATTTGCGACAGGTACAGGAATTACAGTTTTTGTTTTTACTGCAGATGATTGAAATTATCGCGAATGTGTTTGATATTTCTTGGTATTATCAAGGAATGGAAGATTTTCGCTATATCACATTTCGTAATATAGCCGTAAAGCTCATCGGAGCAATTTGTATCTTTACATTTATCAGAAGGAAAGCTGATATGTGGCTGTATATCGTATGTTTGGGGATGGTTGGACTCATCGCTAATCTATCTTTATGGTTAGCCTTACATAAAACGATGCAGTTATCAAATATTACAAAGCTTCATTTAAAACGTCATCTTTTTCCTATTTTCATGGTATTTTTACCTCAGATTGCCATGCAGATCTACACCTTATTCGATAGGACCATGTTAGGGTATTTATCTACCTATGCGCAAACCGGATATTATGATCAGACACAGAAAATCATTCGTCTGATTCTCATCTTTATCACATCCCTTGGCACGGTCATGATGCCACGCATTGCAAGTATTCAGGCAGAAGATAAGGACGACAAGATTCTTCATTATCTTTATATATCCTATAAATTTGCATTGTTATTAGCAATGCCTGCGATTTTTCTATTGCTGTGTATTGCCAATCGTTTTATCCCATGGTTTTTAGGACCATCTTATGATGCGGCAATCAGCTTATTAAAATGGAGTACACCTTTGCTGTTGCTGATTGGCTTAAATAATGTTACCGGCATGCAATACTTGATATCTACAAGAAGACAAAATGCATTTACATGCACGGTAGTGTTAGGAGCTGTTTTAAATTTTATCATGAATGCCTTACTGATACCGCAATTTGCTGCCAAAGGGGCAATTCTTTCAAGTGTCTGTGCAGAGTTTTTGATTACCGCAGTGCAATTTTATATCGTTCGCAAGAAGATAGCATTTCGCAAAGTTTTCAGAGAATGCGTTCATTATGGTTTATGTGCCGGTATTATGTTTCTTTGCATCATTTGGATCAACGTTTTGGATATTCCCATCATCCTTTATATGGTATTGGTGGGGGTTATGGCGAGTGTTTCTTATGGAATAGCTTTATATATAAGCAAGGACACCTTATTTGGCAATATGTTACACTTCTTGTCGCAAAAGCTGGGTAGGTGTAAAAAGGAGGTCTGATGGATATGAATTGGCGTAATTTTCGGTTTATCCAATATTTAAAGCATATCAAAAAGTTGTATCAGAAACATCAGCGTTTATTTGAAAGAGAAAACGATTTGCTGTTTTTATGCAAGGCTTTCTTAAAAACAAGAATCGTGATGAGAAGTGATGATGCAGCAAAAGACTTCCAAAATTTATGCCAAAAAGCATCCTTTCACAAACAAGGGTGTTATCAATATTTTTATTATTATATAAATCCCTATCTATCCTTAAGCCAGCGACATCATGTGTTTAGTAATATCACGATTGCATATGAAAAATTCATTCAAAATAGTTTTCAAGCCTTGTTAGCAGAAGGCGAGAACTTACCCAATACATCATTTAAAAAACAGCAAAACTGCGTGTTATTAGCTATCATGACACAAATTGAAACAATCAGCACAAAGCTTCATGCTATGCAACGTTTTGATTTACAGCAGCTGTTTGCCGAAATGGTGCAGGGTGAAGCTAGACATCTACAAGATGGGATGCAAAGAATATTGTTTTTGAATCAGATGCTTTGGCAAAGCGGTCATGAATTGGTTGGATTGGGACGCTTTGATGCATTGTTGTTTCAATTATATGAGCAGGATTTACAGACTGGGTATATCACAGAAGAAAAAGCAAAGTCTATGCTTTTGGAGTTTTGTCATATTTTACATCAAGATTATTGGTTTAAAAGCAGTGAGTTATTAGGGGATACGGGGCAAATTTTGATTCTTGGTGGAAAAGATCTCCAAGCGAATACGGCCTTTACGAAGCTTATCTTACAAGTTTTTGAAAAATATGATAAACCAGAGCCAAAGCTGTTGTATCGATATACCCAAACCTGCCCTAATGTCATAAAGGAACAAATTTTTAGGGTTCTAAAAAAGGGGAATGGTTCGCCTTTGCTAAGTAATGACGATGTGATTCTAACTTGTTTGCAACAAGCAGGTATTGCACAAGTTGATGCTTTGCATTATGGAACATCCGCTTGTTGGGAACCTTTGCTTATCGGAAAAGATAGTTCGCAAAATAATACATCGATCTTGAATTTCCTTGTTCCTATCGTAAAACTTATGAACGATGATCTTTTGACGATAGAAGAAGTCTATCAACGATATTTTAGTTACTTAAAGGAAGATATTTTAAGAATTTGTCAGGCTTCAAAAGCATTGGTATATGAAAAAGATGCATTTTTATCTTTATGTATTGATGGTTGTTGGCAGTCTGTAAAGGATGTTGCAGAAGGTGGTGCCTGTTACCATAACACCGGTATTACCACGGTGGCTATGGGCAATGCGATAAATGCTCTTTTCAATATTGAAGAATTCGTGTATAAGAAAAAACTTTTCACGCTTGCTCAATTGCAAATGTATTTAGAAGATGCAGAATATGGAGAACAATTTCGCTATTTTCTGCAACAAAAAGGTGTTTTTGGTGATGATGAACAGAAAACGATGATTTCACGCATCAATAAAATAACGGCCTATGCAGCACAAGTATTTGCCGAAGAAAAAAATCAATGGGGCGGTCATTTTGTTTTTGGTCTTAGTTCTCCAGGCTATGTAAGTAGTGCTGCTACCTTTCCTGCAACGGCGGATGGGCGCGCATATGGAGAGCCTTTCATGACACATATTTCCGGAATCGCAGGCAGAGCTTATACGTCATTATTAAATTTTGCGGCAAAACTACATTATGATCATGGCAGGTGCAATGGTAATGTGGTAGATATCATGATGAATCCTCAATTATTGAATAATTTCGAAGATAAATGTCGGACACTGTTGTTTTGTGCCTTGGATCAGGGAATCTTTCAATTGCAAATGAATGTATTACAAAAAGATGTTTTACTGGATGCACAGCAACATCCTAATAAGCATGCAGATTTGATTGTTCGCGTATGGGGATTCAGTGCGTATTTCATTGATTTACCAAAAAGCTATCAGGATATTGTCATAAGGAGGTGTGAAGAATATGAAACTGTGTATCACTGACATACAACGCTTTTGCCTTCATGATGGTCCTGGTATACGTACGACGATATTTTTAAAGGGATGTCAATTGCGATGTCCTTGGTGCTGTAATCCGGAAACACAATCGCTGCAAGAACAAATGGCCATCGATATGGATAACTGTTTCTATCCAATTTGCCCCAGTCGTAAGTCAAATGCTGTTTGTCTAGCTATGCGTTCAATTGGAAAAAGGATCGATGTGCAAGAATGTCTTGCGGCCTGCTTGCAAGATCGAAAGTATTATCAAGCTGATGGAGGTGTCACCTTTAGTGGTGGTGAGCCATTGTTACAAGCAGATGTTTTGGTAGGTGTCATGCAAGCCTTAAAAAAAGAACAAATAACGATTTGTGTGGAAACCTCATTATATGCTTCGCTAAAACAGTTGCAATTGCTGCTTCCCTATGTGGATACATGGTATGTGGATTTAAAGAGTTTAGAACCTGCCTGCATCAGTAAGCTAAAAGGGAATTTAAATGAGTATATAACAAATCTAAATTACTTAACTGCTCAGCAAAAACATATCATCCTACGGATTCCGTTAGTAAAACCTTACACGTTCACAAATGCCAATTTGGAAGCTATCAAACGGTTTTTACCCAATTACCAATTTGAAAAGATTGAACTATTTTCAATACATAAGTTAGCGACAAAGAAATATCAAGTATTGGGAATGACGCAACCTGCATATGAAGGTGTATCTGAGGAAGAGTTACAAACATTTGCCCAAGCAATTGCGCAAAAGGATCAAGTGATTGAGGTGATGCGTATATGAGGGTATTACATGTCGTATCTGTATTGCAAAGCGGTGGCATTGAAACCATGCTTTATCGCTATCTTCACTATATGAAGGACAGGGATATCACTTTTGAAATTATGACGCATGATGAGAATGAGCAAGGTATGCTTTATCAACGATTTTTACAATTAGGTATTCGTATATATCGCATTCCCTCCAAACATACTTCGTTAAGAAAAAATCTGGCTGCCATGAATAACATTATTGCCCACGGTGCGTATGATGTCATTCATGTTCATCAAGGCTATCTGTCATGTTTCCCTTTACTGATTGCACGTTTCCATAACGTTCCTTTGCGTATTACCCATGCGCACTCCACCTACGCTTTGACAACACAACGACCAAATCTCATGATTCGCCTGATGAAATTTCTGAATGTGCATATGGCAAATGATTATTATGCGACAGGGCCAACGTGTGGAGAGTTGTTGTATGGCAAAAAACGTTGGAAAGAACATGGGTTTCTTATGTACAATGCCATGTCTCTTTCTGATTTTCAATTTGATGAAGCCACACGTATCCAATATCGCCGTCATTATCAGTTACAGCACAAAATGGTATTGCTTGTAATTTCACGTTTATCCAAAGAGAAAAACATCGCCTTCACTATTCGTCTAATGAAGTTGTTAGATGACCAATATCATTTGGTCATTGTCGGTGAGGGGGAACAAAAAGCAGCGTTGACATCTTTGACTATGTCATTAGGTTTACAAGAGCAAATTACATTCCTTGGGCAACGAAATGATGTTTGTGCCTTACTCGATATGTCTGACATCCTATTGGTGCCTTCCTTCTATGAGGGTTTTTGTATATCGGCAATTGAAGCACAAATCAATGGATTGCAAGTTATTTTATCAGATACGATTCCTCAGGAAACCGATATCACACATACTTGCCTGCGAGCATCCATTCAAAGCAAGGAAGAATGGGCTGAAAAAATTATGAACTTGCCTCGTATGTGCAGACATAACAACGATAAAATGGTGTTTCGTGAATTGTCAATTGAGACAGCGGCTGTATCTTATGAACGTAGGCTGAAGGAGATGATAAAATGAACATATATCAGTTAGAGGATTATGATGTGCAAGGTGTTGATGCGGGCAGTAAAGCGCGTATTGATGTATGTCAGATTCTGCATGAACAAGGCATCGAAGCCCTTTTGCATCATTATGAAAAAAGTCGGTTGAAACGATTATTAGAAAGCATTAAACTGACTTTTATTAAGAAAAAGGACAAGCGTTTGATTGTCCAATATCCCATCAGCAGATGGAATCAGAAAATCTTAAGACGCAGCAAAGGACAAGGAATTATTTATTTGATCCATGATTTGCAATCCATACGTTGTGGGCGTTTGCTGCAAGAAGATCTGCAAAACTTTACGTCAATGGATACACTGATTGTTCATAATAGCGTGATGGCAAAACTGATCAGACAAACTGGATTTCAAGGGAACATCATAGAACTTATGGTATTTGATTATCTAAGCAATCCCATACCTTGGCAACAAAGAAAGCTGACAAAGGAAATTGTCTATGCGGGCAATTTAGAAAAAAGTCATTTTATATCGCAATTGCATCATTTGGACAATCTTATTTTTCGTTTATATGGAAGATATATAAAGGCAAATCAGAGCAGACATATTTTATATGAAGGAGCATATCCGGCGAATACATTACCGGCTGCTTTAAAGGGAAGCTTTGGACTCATTTGGGATGGTGATGATTTAAATAGCTGCCGTGGGTTAAATGGAGAATATATGCGTTATAATAATCCACATAAATTATCCTTATATATCGTTTCATTATTGCCAATTATAACATGGTCAAAAGCGGCAATCGCACCATTTGTAATACAGCACAACATTGGTTTTGTCGTAGATAGTTTAACGGAAATAGAAGGTCGAATCCTAACGATGCATTCATCAACCTATCAGCTATATGTAGATAATCTTTTACGTTTACGTGATAAGCTGCTTATGGGAATGTATACAAAGCAAGCAATAACAAAGGCTTTGCACGTGTATGAATAACAGTTTCCAGAAATTGATGCATTTTATAAACAAACTGCTCTTTCTTAGTATTGCATGCATCAGTTTTACGCCTATTCTATTGCATAACACATCGTATATGTTCATGATTGGTCTGCTGCTGTTATGGTTTGTGACAGCCTTCTTGCACGATGCAACTTATTTTTTGACTTTTCGTCTCATGCATCTGCTTCTGCTTTTTTGGATCTTTTATTTAATGTTATTACAAGTCTTACACATCTCAGATAATAATATCGGAAATTTGTATACTTGTCTGACCTTTTGGCTATGTATAATTTTTTATGATTATTATCGCAATCATATGCAAATGGCAGAAAAAAATACATGCAAAAGAGTGCTCTATGGTATTCTGATTATCAATATGTTCAGTAATTTCATTCAACTCATCCAAGATCCATATCTATCAAAATATGTAACAGGTGGTCAATTTGCAGGTAACGTCACACAATTAAATATTTTTACCACTACGGAGCTATTAGGGGAAATCGTCTTATGTCTGTTATTCTTACATCGTTACTTAACGATCAAAACACGCATTCGTTATTTACATTTGCTTCTTGCTCTATGTACCTATTTTACCATTATTCTGTCTTCCTCCATGATATCAATCATCATATGTACATGTAGTTTGATAGGCATGCTGTTATATTATTTGAGACAGCGAAATGAACAACTTTTTCTATGTATATTGGCTATCTTTGGCATACTGCTTCTCTATTTTGTGATAAATTCCGATGCGATCATGAATGGCTGCAATGCTTTAATTTCTTCAATACCGGATGAGATGATCAAGAAACGTGGTTTAGAAATCCTACATATGTTGGATAATCAATTTCAATCAGAAATCACGATGTCTGGTCGTCTTACACTGTATCAAGACAGCTTGCATACTTTCCTTACCCATCCCTTCTTTGGCATAGGAAGACATCACAGCAATGTTCAAGGGCTCATTAGCTTACATAGTCAAATATTAGACGATTTTGCATACTATGGCGGTATCGGTGTGACCTTTTATATATTGAGCATCCGTTGCTTTTTAAAGCAGATACGATATCGTAGCATGCAGAAGGGAGCCTGTATCATATGCATGCTTGCCATTGGCTTTTTCTCATTAATGAACCCAATATTAAGCGTGGCAAATGGGTTGATTATCTTCGTATTATTGCCTTTAGAAATAGAAACAGGGCACCATCGTATTAAGCTTCCTAAAAAATTTTTAGCAGACATAAAAGATATCCTGCAGCAACGTCAATACTATTTGCAAACCATTATGCTTATAGCGGTGATGATCTTTGTAAGTCAATATAAAATAAGTGATGATTATTATGGTGATGTGGCATATTATTTGCAAAATGAAATCAGCCCCAATGCTTCAGTGAATGCAAATACGATTCTTGTCAATCAGGGGTTATTAACAGATTATAGCTATATGATCAATAGTGATGACGCTCATATGGAGATAGCGGAAAAGATGCATGTGAAAACGGTCAAATATCATGCAAAAAGTAGCGGAAGTGTTTTACATATATCGATTCAAGCTGGAAAGCAACAGGATGTCTTAAAAATAGACAAGTGTATTGAAAAACGCATCTTGCAGGATTTTAAAAAGCATAATAAAAGATTGTATAAAATTAATGAAGAAGTAGCAAAGCATCAAGAGACCACCCAAGAGAGCATAGTTCGTTATCTCTTATGTGTCCTAAGTTCCTCTTTCCTCATCTTGCTTGTTTTCTACATACGAAAGCGCCAGCACAATACATTTCAATCAAAGGATGAAGTTGAAGATTTGACTGGTTTTGTTGTTTTAACGCAAATCGCGTATCAGAAAGATATAGAGGTGTAATAAATGGATGAAAAAGAAATAAAGCTTCGCTTAAATGATTTAATCGGGATATTTAAAAAGCATTACAAAGTCATTCTCTTTTGTACTTTGCTGTGTATGGTGTTTTTAATGGTCGTTTCTTTGTGTATATTGCCAAAGAAGTATGCGAGTGATTCCAATATATATTTAAAACCAAAGACAACCTCGGAAGGAATTATTGATAATCAAACCGTCATTACGAATCGTAATTTGGTAAAAGATTATGAAAAAATCTTGCAGGGGACAACCGTCTTGTCACAGGTAGATAAAAAGCTGCATTTGGTGGATGGTACATGTAGCAAAGCTATCCAAACAAATGTCGAAGATAATTCCAATATCATCACCATAAGGGCAAATAGTGAGGACCCGTATTTATCCCAAAACATTGTGAAAGAGACCATTGCTGTTTTTACACAAGAAATGATGAAAATCAGTGAAATAGATAACATCACAGTAATTGATAAAGCTACCTTACAAACGCATTATATTTCGCCAAACATTAAATTGAATAGTATTGCAGGCGGTATTTTTGGCTTTGCTTTATCCTATATTTATTTCATCTTGGTATTTTTGCTTGATAATCGCATTAAATCCAGTGATCAGGCGGAAGAATATTTTGGTTATCCGGTGTTGGGAAGTATTCCTTTTGTCGATGAATTAAACCAAGAGAATCATCCAAGAAAAAGCATCAAAAGGAGGGTCAAAGCATATGTCAAAAAATAAAAATACCTATAAATTTGATAACATGGAAGCATTCCGTAAATTGAAAACGAATATCGAGTTTTCCGCAGTAGAAAAACCGATCAAAGTTGTTAATATTACTTCTTCCTGTGCGAATGAAGGAAAATCAACAGTGGCTTTTCATCTTGCGCAAGTGTATGCGGCAAAGTATAAAAAGGTATTGGTCATCGATTGCGATTTACGCAGACCGAAAATGCATCGTTATTTTCAAATCAGTAATCAAGTAGGCTTATCTGATTTGCTGGTGTTTATCGATAAACAGCCGGATTTAAGCACTTATATTCAAGAAGTTACAGTAACGGATTGTGAGAATGCTATTTCCGTTTTGACATCTGGAAGTAAAGTGCCAAATCCTCAAGAATTGTTAGGATCATCCAAATTCAAGAAGCTGCTGCAGGCTTTATCCAAACAATATGATTTCATCATTTTGGACTGTCCTCCTATCAGTATGATCAGTGATACTTTTTATGTAAGTAATGTCAGTGATGGAACTATTTTTGTCATATCCATGAAAGATACAAAAAAAGACATAGCACTATCTTCGATACGGCAATTAGAACGCAGCCGGTCAAAGATATTAGGAATTGTTTTAACAAAAACACAAAATTTATCATCCTATGATTACTATTACACCTATGAATAATCAAATAGCTGTATGGCAAATGAATCTAAAGAGTGCTTATTGCAAGATATCATCCTGTCTATACAAGCTAAGAAAATGGAGAACCTTATGAAAGAACTATATGTGGTAGAACAAGATGTCGTACATGCCCTAGAGCGTATTGAGGCTGAACAAAACGATTCGTATTATGATATATGGCACTTTGAAATTGATCGAAAAGCAATCAGTAAACAAATACTCATATGTCGTTTTGAAGATTTCTTTCGTATATGGGAAATGTTAACTACAAAGAGTATTGAGAAAAGTGTGCGTTTTATCCTGCGTCAGGATGAGAATGAACGATATTGGATGGTGGTGGAGGATAAGGAGTTGCTTTTATCCGTGTATGAACGTCTGTCTAAGTTGAGGAAAAGTGCATTTTATCAGAAATTGGTTAAAAAACCTGGATATCGCTATACAACAGGGTATGAAAGTGATATTAAAGAAACATTAAAGCGTATGAAAACAGCAATAGGACAAGCCATTGCCATGGATGGATCCCTTTTCATGCTGATTCAGCGATTTTAAGTTGTAAGCTCATCGCCAACATAGAAACTACGATGTTAAAAAAGGAAGTTTTAAACGTACATGGATGCGTTTGTAACTTCCTTTTACATTTTGCTATACTGGAAACGATATGCTGAACAAAAGTCAATTTTATTTTAAAGAATGCTTAGGTTTTTTCAACCGTGCTTCTTGCACACAGATCATTCATCAATTGTTGTGCCGCTCGACCACTCATACCGCCATGACTCAATTCCCATTTACGTGCTTCGGCAAGCAATTCTTCTTCTGTCAAAGTAATTTCGGGATAATGTTTTGCCAATTCTTTTACAATGTGGAAATAATTTTTCTGATTTGGGCGCTCATAACAGATACTTAAACCAAAGCGAGCAACCAAGGATAGTTTTTCCTGCATGGTATCACTGTGATGCAGCTCATCTTGACTCATATCACTGCGATCGCCCCATGTTTCCCGAATGAGATGACGTCGGTTGCTAGTGGCATAAATGAGTACATTATCTGGCTTAGTTTCGACACCGCCTTCAATCACGGCTTTTAAAAACTTATATTCAATTTCGAACTCTTCAAAAGACAAATCATCCATATAAATGATAAAACGGTAATTATGATTCTTAATCTGTGAGATAATGGCCGATAGATTTTGGAACTGATGCTTATAAATCTCAATCATGCGTAATCCATCTTTGTAAAATTCATTGACGATTGCCTTAATGGATGTGGATTTACCGGTACCGCTGTCACCATATAATAATACATTATTCGCATTACGTCCTTCCACAAAAGCTTTTGTATTATCCACAAGCAACTGTTTCTGAAGCTCATAGCCGATGAGATCATCTAGATATACATTTTCCATATTATTGATTGGTAAGAACTTTACACTGCCATCAATATTGGGTTGTATACGAAAGGCTTTATTCAGACCAAACATACCGACGCCGTATTGGGCGTAAAAGTCGGTAATGATGTGAAAGATATCTTCTTCATCTTTGGCTTGTTCAATTTGTTTACTGATCTTGCGGACCATTTCAGAGACATTTTTATTATACATGCGTTCTTTTTTTTCAATGGCATGATACTGGGTGATGATGGTGAAACAATCGATTTGCAGGGTTTCTTCCATTTTTGAAAAATCATAATCAAACAAGTTTTTAAAGATTTTAAAATCATTTTTCGCGAAATGATTCACACTCCCTTGTTGAGCACCTCGTTTTTCACTGACTAAAGAAAAAGAATTTTCATTCATCAGTAATAGGTATGTCAGATAATTATGCCATAAATTATCATCAAAGCCATAACTCGTTGAAAGATCCAAAAGAGCTTTGATTTGTACATAGATACGTTCAATTAAGACACTTTCCTTATACTGTCCTTCATCAAAATCACGACAAATTTCACATAACTGTTGAAAGATACTGTCTTTTCCAAAATTGCGATATAAAACTAGCTTAGCACTTTCTTTATACATAGGCACGCCTCACTTCCTGAATTGTCTTTATTATACCGAAGAGAAAGTGTTTTGAAAAGAAAATGAATAAATAAAATATAATTTTCATGAATTACTGTAAATAATTTACAGTTTTATTGAAAATATTATCAAAAATCATTGACAACGTTTCAAAAAAGATTTAAACTATATGCAATCAGTAACTTGAGTGAGGCAATAGAAAGGAAGTGGACTCATGGTGACTATAACGATTAGCGTCATTATTATTATTCTCATAGTCCTAAGTAAGTCTGTTTTTCTTTCAAGACTCATATGATGAGTCACTCACCAACAGATCACTTTTGTCGTATGTACAAGGGCGTAAGAGAACGAAAGAAAAGCAGCCATGAGAAAATGTGCTGCTTTTTTGATTAAATAGGAGGAAGTCTTATGAATAGCAAGGAAGTCGAGATGGCAGCCGCGAGGTTGCAGGGGAATATCCATAACGTTAAGGTCACAAGCTCGAAAACTTTTTCGGCGATGAGCGGCTGTGATTTATTTCTAAAATGTGAAAATCGTCAGAAGACAGGCTCCTTTAAGGTTCGCGGAGCATTTAATAAATTGGCGAAATTGAAAGAAGAGGGAAAAACCAACGAGGTCATAGCGAGCTCAGCTGGAAACCATGCACAGGGGGTCAGTTATGCGTCCAGTAAGCTAGGTATGCATGCAACGATCGTTATGCCCAAAAGCACACCGATTGCGAAGGTGTTGGCAACCAAAGGGTATGGTGCTGATGTCGTGCTCGCTGGTGATAATTATGATGAATGTTATGAAGAGGCCTTGCGTTTACAAAAAGAAAAAAAGGCAACCTTTATTCATCCTTTCGATGATGAGGATGTGATCGCTGGACAAGGTACAATTGCTTATGAAATCTGTCATGATTTACCTAATGTCGATATGATCGTTGTTCCGGCGGGAGGAGGCGGATTACTTGCCGGTATTAGCTATTATGCAAAACAAATCAATCCGCGCATCAAAATTGTCGGGGTACAGGCGGAAGGCGCTGATGCAATCGTTCAATCGTTTCAGCAAAAGAAGCATTGCTCAACAAAACGTGTCAATACGATTGCGGATGGAATTGCTGTTATGAACCCCGGTGAAAAAACAGTGAAGCTCATACAGGAAAATGTCGATGAAATGGTGAGTGTCAGTGATGATGAGATTGCCGCAACGATACTGCTTTTGTTAGAACGCGAAAAGTTGGTAGTAGAACCGGCCGGAGCGAGTTCTTTAGCAGCGGTGCTGAATCATAAGATGGATGTTACCGCAAAACGTGTCGTTTGTGTGTTGTCCGGAGGTAATATTGATGTTTCCTTTATTCATAAGGTCGTAGAAAAAGGCCTTGTAACACGAGGTCGTAATATAAAGTTTAAAACATTAATGTTAGATGTACCGGGAAGTCTGGAACATTTTGCTCACATCGTCAAAGAGGCAAATGCCAATATCATTGAGGTTCAATATGATCGCATTCAAGCGGATTTGAATTTGAATGAAACAATTATCCATGTGGCCGTTGAGGTTTCCAGTAAAGAACATGGGGATGCGTTAATCAAAGCATTAAAACAGAAAGGTTATGAAATTACAATGGAATAATAATTGATGATAACCCGTTTTTAAGGTGTTATTAAGGATAAAGATGGTAAGGGAAAGTTGTGAGGAGGTTTACACACATGAAGATGAATGGTTCGCAAATACTGATACAAGCCTTAATTGATCAAGGAGTGGATACCATATTTGGATATCCAGGAGGTTCCGTTTTAAATATTTATGATGCTTTATATGAGCGAAGTGATGATATACATCATATTGTTACATCACATGAACAAGGTGCTGCGCATGCCGCCGATGGTTATGCCAGAAGTACCGGGAAAACCGGTGTGTGCTTGGCAACCAGTGGCCCGGGTGCTACGAATTTAGTTACGGGAATTGCGACAGCTTATATGGATAGTATTCCTGTTGTTGCCATTACAGGTAATGTGCCGAATGATTTATTAGGGAGAGATTCCTTTCAAGAAGTGAATATTGCTGGAATCACGATGCCAATCACAAAGCATAATTTTATCGTACAAAATGTTGAAGATCTGGCATATGTCGTAAGAAAAGCATTTGTAATTGCCAATTCAGGAAGAAAAGGACCGGTCTTGATTGATATTCCAAAAGATGTCACAGCGGCGCTTACTGAATATGTAAAACTGCCAAGATATCGGATTCGTAAGCTGCCAAAGGTTGATGATGCAAAATTTGAAGAAGCATTGGAAGCGATTCGGCAGGCTAAGCGGCCAATGATCTATGCCGGCGGTGGTGTGATCAGCTCAAATGCAACAAGAGAGCTATTGAAATTTTCTAAACACATGGATATACCAGTATGCTGTTCCATGATGGGATTATCCTCCGTACCTTATGATTATGATTTATACTTAGGCATGATTGGTATGCATGGAACCCCTGTTTCTAATTATGCAACTTTGAATACCGATTTGATCATTGCCATCGGTGCGCGTTTTTCTGATCGTGTAGCAGGCAATCGTAAAGAATTCGGTAAGGATGCCAAAATTATTCATTTTGATATCGATGCTTCAGAAATTTCTAAGAATGTCGCAACCGATATTTCGATCGTTGGCGATGCTCGCTATATATTGAAAAAAATGATTGCCCGTATGCCGGAAACAAAGCATAAAGAGTGGACAGATACTTTAAAAGCTTTTAAAGATAAGAAAGACTTACCAAAACCTAGAGGTGATGATAAAGTAGATCCACGCGATTTAGCTTTGACCTTACACAATATTGTCGGAGAAGATGCCATCATAGCGACAGATGTTGGTCAACATCAAATGATCATGGCGCAATATTATCAATTTTCACGTCCGCGTAGTTTTATTAGCTCTTGTGGTTTAGGAACCATGGGCTATGGTATGGGCGCAGCTATTGGCGCAAAGGTCGCAAATCCACATCGTCCGGTTATATTGGTAAGTGGAGATGGCAGTTTCCATATGAATATGAATGAGATGGCAACAGCTGTCAGTGAACAGTTGCCAATTGTTATTCTGATTTTTAATAACACCGTACTTGGTATGGTACGACAATGGCAAACCTTATTTTATGACCATCGCTATTCAAATACAAGCATTGAACGTAAGACAGATTATGTCAAGCTTGCAGAAGCATTTGGCGGGAAAGGGTTACGTATTAAAACACATCAGGATATTGAACCGGTTATGAAAGAAGCATTGAGCAGTAAAGTGCCATGCATCGTCGATTGTTGGATCGATAAAGATGATTGTGTATATCCGATCATTCCACCGGGAAAAAGTGGTAAGGATATCATCTTATATGGAAACTAGGAGGTGGACAGAATGGAGAGAAGAGTAATCTCATTACTTGTGGAAAATCACTTCGGTGTGCTGACCAGAGTGACCAATCTATTTGGACAACGAGGCTTTAATATTGATACTTTATCGGTTGGTGAAACGGAAAATCCTAAGTTTTCGCGTATTACGATTACAACACGCGGAGATGAGGGAATCATCAATCAAATCAAATTGCAACTGGCCAAATTAGAGGATGTTAAAAAAGTTGAAGAGATACCAGAGGATCTACTGTTTATCCGTGAAGTTGTATTGATCAAGGTTGAGGTAAATAAAGATCAAAAGGATAACTTCTTAAAAGCAGTAAAAGATTTTGGAGGACGCTGTCAGTTGATCGAAAAGGGATGTTGTGTCGTGGAATTGACAGATACACCGGCAAGCATTGATTATTTCATTGAAGAATTACAGGATTATAAGATTGTGGAAATCAGCCGCACCGGTGGTGTGGCGATGGAATTATCCAGAAACGATTAGTCTTTTCAAGCATCTTTTGATGCTATAAGATAGGAATTACCAGAACAGGAGGAAAAAGATATGGTAAAGGTGTATTATGATGCAGATTGTAATTTGGATTTATTGAAAGGAAAAACGGTTGCTATTATCGGATATGGCAGTCAGGGACATGCGCATGCGCAAAACTTGAAGGATAGTGGTGTCAAGGTCGTTGTAGGTTTGCGACCAGGCTCTAAGAGTCGTGCCAAAGCAGAAGAAGCTGGCTTAACGGTTATGGATACCGCAGATGCCGCAAAAGCAGGCGATGTTGTAATGATCTTGGCTCCGGATCAGAATCAGCCGGATATTTATGAAAAGGATATTAAACCAAACTTGGAAGAAGGCAATATGTTGATGTTTGCCCATGGTTTTGCAATTCATTTTAATCAGATCGTCGCACCGGAAGGAGTCGATGTTACCATGTGTGCCCCAAAAGGTCCGGGACATACCGTTCGCAGTCAGTATTTAGAAGGAAGAGGGGTACCTTCTTTGATTGCCATCCATCAGGATGCAACCGGTAAAGCACGTGAATATGCATTGGCTTATGCAAGTGGAATCGGTGCTGGTCGTGCCGGCATCATAGAAACTACCTTTAAAGAAGAAACAGAAACTGATTTATTCGGTGAACAAGCTGTCTTATGTGGTGGTGTCTGTGAATTGATGCAGGCTGGTTTTGATACGTTGGTTGAAGCCGGTTATGAACCGGAAATGGCATATTTTGAATGTATCCATGAAATGAAACTGATTGTTGATTTGATTAATAGCGGAGGTTTTGCAATGATGCGTTATTCAATTTCTGATACTGCGGAATATGGTGATTATGTAACTGGTAAACGTTTGATTACCGAAGATACAAGAAAAGAAATGAAGAAAGTATTAGCTGAGATTCAGGATGGAACCTTTGCTGGTAATTGGATTACCGAAAATAAATCCGCAGGCCGTGCCCATTTCTTGGCAATGCGCCGTGTCCATGCCCAGCATCCATCAGAAAAGGTTGGTGCACAGCTGCGTAAGATGATGAGCTGGTTAAAAAAATAAGAAGAGCAGGTGAAGAAGGATGAGTAGAGCAAGTGATCGAGTTTTAAAGGGAGATGCCTGCGCGCCGCAGCGCTCCCTCTTCTATGCTTTGGGATTAACCGAAGAAGAATTAAATCGTCCCTTGATCGGTGTTGTCAGTGCGTATAGTGAAATTGTTCCGGGGCATTTGCATTTGGATAAGATTAGCGAGGCCGTGAAAGCCGGTATTCGCATGGCAGGTGGTACGCCAATCATGGTACCTAGCATTGGTGTATGTGATGGTATTGCCATGGGGCATATTGGAATGAAGTACTCCTTAGCATCTCGTGAATTGATTGCGGATAGTGTAGAAACCATGGCCAATGCGCATGGGTTTGATGGTTTGGTACTTGTACCGAATTGCGATAAGATCGTTCCTGGTATGTTGATGGGCGCTTTGCGCGTGAATCTGCCAGCTGTAGTCATGAGTGGAGGAGCGATGCTGCCTGGTAATGATAAAGGCAAAGATATGAGTTTATCGACCATGTTTGAAGCGGTAGGAGCGAAAAAAGCAGGACTGATTGATCAAGAAGAATTGACGTACATTGAACAAAATGCTTGTCCAGGATGTGGATCTTGTTCCGGTATGTTTACAGCGAATTCGATGAACTGTCTATGTGAAGTGTTGGGAATTGCCTTGCCTGGCAATGGCACCATACCAGCCGTTTATTCGGCTCGCATGCAGTTAGCTAAAAAAGCCGGTATGGCAATCATGGATATGGTAGAAAAAGATATCAAGCCTAGAGATATCATAAATGAGCAGGCTTTACGTAATGGATTGGCTTGTGATATGGCATTAGGCTGTTCCTCAAATACGGTCTTACATCTTTTGGCCATTGCGAAAGAAGCGCATGTGGATATTGATCTGGATATAATCAATGAGGTATCACAAAAAACTCCAAATCTGTGTAAATTAGCACCTGCCGGACCGGATCATATCGTAGATTTGTATCGTGCCGGTGGCGTACAGGCAGTTATGAAAGAATTGCAGAAGAAACAATTGATTGATGATTCTTTAATGACCGTAACTGGCAAGACAATCAAAGAAAATTTAGCTAAGGCTGTCAATTTAGATCATAAGATCATCAAGGATATTGATACACCTAATTCACCTACTGGTGGCATTGCCGTATTATTTGGTAACATAGCACCAAAAGGCTGTGTGGTAAAGCGCAGCGCTGTGGATCCTAGTATGTTGGTGCATACAGGACGTGCCCGTGTCTTTGATAGTGAAGAAGATGCTATTGATGCTATTTATCAGGGAAAAATTGTCAAAGGCGATGTTGTCGTTATCCGCTATGAAGGACCAAAAGGTGGACCGGGCATGCGAGAGATGCTGAATCCAACAAGTGCATTGGCTGGTATGAAACTGGATAAAGAAGTCGCTTTGATTACGGATGGAAGATTCTCTGGGGCAACTCGTGGGGCAGCTATCGGACATGTATCACCGGAAGCCGCAGCGCATGGTCCGATTGCCATCATTCAAGAGGGAGATACCATCAGCATCGATATCAATGCCGGTAAGATCAATCTGATGATTGATGAAGCAGAAATGCAAAAACGGATGGATGCTTGGGTGAAACCAGAAGCGAAAATCAAAGAAGGCTGGCTGTATCGTTATGCACGTCTTGTAACTTCGGCGGATGAAGGTGCTGTTTTAAAATAAGAAAATAAGAAGCAGACAGTATAATTGAGACTGTTTGCTTTTTCTCTGGCATGATGAAAGAGGTTGTTGCATATAGTAAGAAAGTGGATGAAACATATGTAAAAATTGATTGTAAAAAATTTCAAAAAAAGATATATTTTGTAACATAAATGCGGTATAATAAAAGACATGAAAGTGAGTTGATAGTATGGCAGTTAAGGATTTGATCCTTCCATCACATTATGAAAATAAATTAGATGTCATCTCAACAGAGGTTGCCATTAAATATGTAAAAGATTTATTTGAACGTAGATTGGCTCATCATTTGAATCTTATGCGCATTTCGGCGCCGCTGTATGTAAGAAAAAGTAGTGGATTAAACGATAATTTAAATGGTGTTGAGCGTCCAGTAGGCTTTGATATTAAAGAGATTGATGAAGATGAAATGGAGATTGTCCATTCACTTGCTAAATGGAAGCGAATGGCATTAAAACGTTATCATATCGGCTATGGAAAAGGTATTTATACGGATATGAATGCCATCCGTCGTGATGAAGATTTGGATAATCTGCACTCCACATATGTTGATCAGTGGGATTGGGAAAAAATTATCGATCGTCATGATCGTAATCTTGATTTCCTAAAAATGACAGTGCGTAATATTATGAAGGCGCTTAAAGAAACAGAGAAAGAATTGGATATCATCTTTGAAAATTTAGAACCGTTTATACGCGAGGATGTGTATTTTATTACCGCACAAGAACTCGAAGATCGCTATCCGGATATGACGCCTAAAGAAAGAGAATATACAATTACAAAGGAACATAAAACAGTATGTATCATGCAAATTGGCGATATTTTATCCAGTGGGCAGAAACATGATGGACGTGCACCGGATTATGATGACTGGTCATTAAATGGAGATATTCTTATTTACTATCCTATTTTGGATTGTGCTGTCGAAATTAGCAGTATGGGCATTCGTGTAGATGCTAAGGCACTACAAGAACAGCTGAAAAAAGCTGATTGTGAAGAACGTTTAACTTTGCCTTATCATCAAATGTTGTTACATGATGAATTGCCGCTTACAATAGGTGGAGGGATTGGGCAATCAAGAATATGTTTGATTCTTTTAAATAAAGCACATATCGGTGAGGTGCAGGTATCACAGTGGAGCGATGACATGATTGCCGAATGTGAACGACATCATATATATTTATTATAGTGATAAGTATCAATATTTGAGAGGCATATTATTGCATATGATAGTAACTATCATTGCTATTTTAATTCATAGTATGATGGTTTAAAAAGTGCTTACGTAAATAAAGGTTGGAACAATAGCACTATGTGTTTTGGTAAAGATAAAGCTAGTGAAAAAAAGTGAAGAGGACACATGATCGTATCCTGTTCACTTTTTTGATGTGTTCTTAAGTAGGATAGCATTCTTACTAGCATATTCATTTTGTTGTTTTACACTGTATGATTTTTTATGCCTAAATGGTAAAAGAGTTCATGAGTTGCATAAAGTAAGATATTATCACTTATGCATAGCATGCTCTAATCAACAGCATGTATTTTAGCTGACAATGCCGTGAAAAAGCTATTTTCTTTTGTTTTCTCTGTGTTCATCTAGCAATCGTTGAATGACGGCTGCATCTGGATCGATATAAATGGTCTTATAGGTCGTTAAGGATACAAAGCTTCCTTTATTGCCAGGAATCTTTTTTAATTGTCGTTGTTGGCAGTAATTGATTGGAACACTGGAGGAATAGCGCCCGTTAGAATACCAGGCAGCTAACATGGCCGCAGTCCGTAAAGCAGCTTCATTTGGCTGTTCTAAAGTAAGGATGACATGAGCACCATGCAAATCTTTTGCGTGCAACCATGTATCTTTTTTTCGTGCGAGTTTCCATGTGACATAGTCATTCTGCAAATTGTTTTTACCTACATATATGCGATAATCATCAAATAGAAACGTTTCATAATGAGGAAGCTCTTGCTTTTTCTTTTTCCGGATACGACTTTTCTGTGCACGTAAATACCCTTGTTTTACCAATTCTTCCCGTATCTCAATGGCATCTTGAACACCAGCTTGCGATAATTGCGTTTCCATAGCCTCAAAATATGCAATCTCTTTCTCACACAAAGCGATTTGTTCCTTTAAAATACTCTGTGCTCGTTTGCTTTTATGATATTTCTGATACCAACGATTGGCATTACCTTTTATATCAAAACGCATATCGATAGGAATCGCAATCTCTTCTCCTGTTTCAAAAGAGGGCAGCGTAATTATCGGTTGTTTCTCAATTTCATGCATATAAGCAAATAATAAATCCCCATATTCTCGATATTTATCACAATCCATAGATTCAGCTAAAGATTGCTTAAGTTTTGGGAGCTTTGAGGTGTTTTTATGCAACTCGCGTTTGACACTGCGATATAAATCTTGACTTTGTTGTTTGATGCGCACTTTTTCTTCTTTTTCATAAAACAGAATATCCATGCCATGCATTAAAGGATATTGACGATACGTATCTGTTAGATGTGTAAGTGGAATACAATGAAAATAAACCTGATCTTTAACATCGCTAATATATAAAGTGTTGGAATCGTGAATCTTCTTTAAAATATCGTCGAATGCCTCACCTTTGTGCATGCGGTATTGTACCTCTTTAGACAAGAGTGGGGAAAAGCCATGAAACTGTTTGCTGAAAGATTCTTCGGCATCAAATGGTCCGTGATGATATGGGTCTTGTTTGTTACTGTGTGGCTCTGGCAAGGTAAATACTGCACCGGGTAAAATGGTACGTTTACTGTTTTCAAACGGCGGGATACGTTTTAAGGCATCAACGATGCGTCCATCTTCATCTACCAAAATGATATTGGCATATTTGCCCATTAATTCAATATATAAGTGCTTTTTATGAATATCACCTAATTCGTTGCGTGCTTCCAACTCCATATGGAGGATACGGTCAAGACCAAGTTGTTCTATGGTATGGAGGATGCCGCCATCAATCTGTTTTCGCAACAACATTAAAAAGTTGCTGGGAACCTCCATTGTCGTATAGGATTCTTTTGTGAAATTTATACGATTATAAACGCTGTGCAAAGAGATTAACAGTTTTTGATTGCCTGTTTGGGTACGTAATGTAAATAATAATTCAGTATCACTTATTTGTTGCAATTTTAATAATTTAGCTGGTAAAGCTTGCGCTATTTCTATTCGTAACTGTCTTAATAATAATCCATCAATTGCCATGCTTATCACCTCGTGAGTAACATTATAGCATAAAAGCAGAAAATAGCGAAAACATGTTTGACAAGCGAAATCACTACTAGTAAAATAAGTATAAAGAATAGAGGGTGTGCAAATGAAAAAAGGTCTGTTAATTATTATCAGTGGTCCTAGTGGAGTAGGAAAGGGAACCGTGCGTAATTACTTTATGAATGATGCGTCATTGAAATTGGCATATTCCATTTCCATGACGACAAGATCACCAAGAGCTGGTGAACAGGATGGCGTTGATTACATATTCACTACGAAGGAAAAATTTGAAGAGGCAATCCAACATGGTGAACTTTTAGAATGGGCTGAATTTGTTGGCAATTATTATGGCACTCCCATGTCACAGGTAGAAAAACTGCGCAATGAAGGAAAAAATGTCCTTTTGGAAATCGAAGTGCAGGGGGCTACGCAAGTAAAAGAAAAATGTCCAGATGCTTTAACAATATTTATTATTCCACCGAGTATGGAAGAATTGGAAAATCGAATTCGCGGTCGTCGAAGTGAGCCAGAAGAGGTTGTACAGCAGCGTTTGGCGAAAGCTGGAAAAGAAATGAAGATGGTGAATAATTATAAATATATTGTTTGTAATGATGACCCTAAATTGGCTGCAGAATTAATCAGTTCGATCATTAGACGTCACATGGAAACGGATAATAAATAACTTTATACGCACATGGTTCATGTGCGTTTTATTAAACATTTGAGTATCCTACAAGAAGCGCATGGAGGGTATATATGCAGATAACGAAAGAGGAAATAAAACGTGTCGTTAGTAATGTACAAAATTATACTTTGGCAAAGAAATATCTGAAGGCTGCTGATATAGAAAGCATGGTCGTTTTATGTGATGCATCCGGACAATATCATGTGGACGCCCATATAAATCAGGATGTTTATAGTAATCATATTACCATTACCATAGATGAAAATTATCATGTGACGGCATATGAATGTAGTTGCCCTTTTTGTACGCAAGAAAGTGGCTGTGCTCACGTTGGTGAAGTGTTGATGATCATCTCTATTATGGAGCCATGTATGTTCCCTTATCATTTTCAAAGACAGAAATTCTTACTTCGTTATCAGGAATATCAGCAAACCAGAAATAATGAAGAAGAGCAAAAACAGCAAAATAGCCTATTACAGCGATATGAAGAACGTAAGGCAAGACGGTTGCGTGAATACGAGGAATATCGGCGTCAATTAGAACTTGAACAGCGTAAGCGTCTTATGGAGAAAGCGCATGAATGGCTGGATGAGCAGTGGCATAAGGATCAACAGTTTCCTATTCTGCAAGGACATCAGGATATCCATTTATATGTGCAGTTAGAGAATATAGATAGTGAATATGGAAGCCATTTAAGGGATTGCTATATTTCATTAAAAATTGGCAAAGGCCGTAAACGCATGTACATCGTTAAGAGAATACAGGAATTTCTGGAAGCTATCGCTCATGAAGAATATATCAGTTATGGAAAAGAGCTAGCTTTTACTCATACGATGGAGCAATTTGATGTAATATCACAAGAGCTTATTCAACTATTAAAGGAGAATATGTCCGATCATCTTTATTATTATTCAGGACGTGAAATGCGGATACAAGAAGAAAAACTGGATGCTTTTTATGACAAGATGCTGGATATACCAAGGGAGTATCGTGATTTTAATCTTGTGGAAGAAAAAGGAAAGATGTGCATTGAAATACTTCCTAAGGATGAGGATTATCAGATTGTTCTGTTAAGCCCCAAACGCAATATGATCTTGGGGAAAGAGCATGTGTATAAAATTAAGGAAAAGACGCTGATTCGTAAAACGATGAATCATTACAGCGTTTCTTTATTAAAACAACTACTAGAAGAAGATTTTTGGATTGGTAAAAACGATATTCGTCGTTTTCAAGGCCATATCATAAAACAGTGTAAAGGCTATCTTACGGTGAAGAATAAAGAATGTCTGCCTGTTTATATGGAAGAAGACTATATACAGCTATTTGCGGATATGGATGAGCAAGGATTAATTAGTATCCGCATCAAAGCACACATGCCTGATGGTACCATAGTGAATGGCTTTGATGATACGGTGAAGGAGCAACTCTTGCATGTACAGTTGGTATGTGAATGCGTACAGGCATATGCACAAACGATTGATTATGATGGACATGTTGCTTATCTAAGCCAACAGCAGGATACAACATTAGTCTTTCTACAGGAAGGCTTACCATACTTAAGCCGTTATTGTGATATCTTTGTATCCGATGCGTTAAAGAGCATCAATGAACCTATGGCCATGCATGTAAGTGTTGGCATTGGCATGTCAAATGATCTTTTACAGATTGATATTGCCAGTGTTGATGTTACAGCGGATGAGTTATATGATATTTTAAGGGCATATCGAAAGAGACGGAAATATTATCGTCTGATGGATGGACGCTTATTATCTTTAGAAGGAAAAGAGCTAGAAGAAACCAATGCTTTATTAGATGATTTAGCAATTGATTTAAAAGATATTAAAAAAGGCAGTGTACAAATGCCAGCATATCGCAGCTTTCATATGGAAGATGTTTTACAGCAAGATCATGATGTCGATATTACAGCGAAGCAAAGCTATGTAGATTATCTTTCACAATATCACAAAAAGGATATCAAGCTAGCGGACATTGCTTCTCGTTATGAACATGTGCTGCGTGATTATCAAAAAGAAGGTGTGAAATGGATGCAGACATTGCACCATTATCATTTCGGTGGTATTTTAGCAGATGATATGGGCTTAGGAAAAACTTTGCAGGTCATTGCTTTATTAGAAACAATGAAGCAAGAAGGACAGGTTTCCTTGATTGTTACTCCAAGCTCTTTGGTGTTAAATTGGGAAGATGAATTGCAGAAATTTCAGGCGGATTTGCGTGTACAATGCATTATGGGAAATGCCAAAGAGAGATGCATGCAAATAGCATCTTTCTCACAATATGATGTATTGATAACATCTTATGATTATTTAAAACGTGATATTACACAGTATGAAACCATTCATTTTTACTATCTTGTATTAGATGAAGCACAGTTCATTAAGAATCAAAAGACGAAAAATGCGGAATGTGTGAAACAGCTTAAAGCTGTGCATCGCTTGGCATTGAGTGGTACTCCGATTGAAAATACATTAGCTGAATTATGGAGCATTTTTGATTTTTTAATGCCGGGATATTTGTTTAATTATCATTATTTTCAAACACATTTCGAAAAGAATATTGTACAAAATCATGATGAGCAAACACAAATGAAACTGAAAAAGATGGTGGAACCGTTTATTTTAAGACGTACCAAAAGCAAGGTCTTAAAAGAGTTACCAGATAAAATTGAACATACGCTCATGATTCCATTTGAAGATACTGAAAAGAAACTATATTTGGCAAATTTATCTCAGGTCAATCAAGCATTAAGCAAACATCTGCAGATGGAACGTCCGGATAAATTTGCGATTCTTGCCATGTTAACGCGACTTCGTCAGATTTGTTGTGAACCGCGTATCCTATATGAGAACATCACTACTGCAAGTAGTAAATTACTATATTGTTTGGATTTGTTAGAAACTTTACGGGAAAATCATCAAAGAGTCTTGTTGTTTTCATCATTTACATCTGTATTAGATATCTTGGAAGAGGAACTTATCAAGCGTCGTTTTTCTTATTTGAAGCTGACAGGCAACAATACAAAACAACAGCGCCGCGATATGGTACAGCAGTTTCAAAATGGTTTGACAGATGTTTTCCTAATATCTTTAAAGGCCGGGGGAACCGGATTGAATTTGACAGCAGCAAGTGCTGTTATACATTTTGATCCATGGTGGAATGTGTCTGCGCAAAATCAAGCAACTGATCGTGCGTATCGCATCGGTCAGAATCAGAATGTACAGGTTTACAAGCTGATTATGAAAGATAGTATTGAAGAAAAAATACAAACATTGCAGAAGATGAAGAAAGATTTATCAGATCATTTTGTAGAAGAAAATGAAGGCAGTATTTATCATATGTCTTATGATGAAATTGTTTCCCTTTTTGATATGGAATAAGCCATTCCAAATAAGAAACATGCTCGTATCCTGTAGAGCAGAAAGGACATTTTGTTTATGAAAAAAACCATGGAAAGATTATCGAATTTTGAAATTTTAAGAATCATCAGCATGTTGTTGATCATATGTCATCATTTTGCGTTGTATAGTGGTTTTCGGTATCCTTCATCCACGATAACAATGAATAGCGTCTTCATTCAATTTTTATCATATGGGGGTCAGCTTGGCGTTAACTTATTCGTATTGATCAGTGGTTATTTTTTGGTAAAGAATGAATTCAAAGTAAAAAAAGCGGTGAAGCTGTGGATGGATATTTCTATATATGCGATTATCATCATGCTTATATTTGCTATTGCCGGTACCGATTTCAACTTCTTTGAAGTCGTAAAGAATATCTTTCCGATACCTTATAACATGTGGTGGTTTGCGACATCTTATTTCATGATGTATTTGCTATCCGGATATATCAATAAACTAATTTATGCTTTATCTAAAAGGGAATTGGATCATCTCATCTTATTGTTAATCGTCATATGTTCGATTCTGCCTACGTTTATGGCAGCACGTATGACATCTACCCTTATGTGGTTTTTTCTGTTATATATCATCGCTGCCCGAATACGTTTATATGCATTGACAAATAAAGTTTTTGATCACAGTTTAATGATTGGGGCAATAGGATATGTTTTCTGTTTAGGATCTTGTGTACTATTTGATATCATTGGTACAAAAATTGCTATTTTTAGTGATTATGCTACTTATTTTGCAAGAATAGATTCCATTACGATGTTGTTTTGTTCAATCTTCTTATTTATAGGATTCAAAAATTTAAATATTAAGCATTCTAAGATGATAAATACGATTGCCGCAACAACCTTCGGTGTTTATTTACTTCATGAAAATGAATATATTCGACCATTCTTATGGAAAACGGTATTTCATAGTGCGGAACATGCGAACGATAGTCGTTTAATTTTATATGCGATAGGGGCAATCCTAGCTACGTTTGCGCTATGTTCTTTCATTAGTTATATATATAATAAAACAATCGGGCGATGGATAAATGCCCTATTAACCAAAGCAAAATAGGTAATCATAAATTTAAGCATCCATTTGAAAAAAGTCTTATACATAAGCTCAAAAAAAATCCCCGCACTGCCAACTAGCGAAGGGCAAGTGTAGGGGATTTTTTAGAATAGGTGATTAAACGATACCTTGTTCAATCATAGAATCCGCAACTTTAATGAAACCAGCAATATTTGCGCCAACCATAAAATTATCAGGAGCGTCATATTCTTTTGCTGTTTCACTCACTGTCTTATAAATGTTTTCCATAATATCTTTTAATCTAGCATCCACTTCTTCTGCTGTCCAAGAAAGGCGCAAAGAATTCTGTGACATTTCTAATGCAGAAGTGGCAACACCACCGGCATTGCTTGCTTTACCTGGAGCAAACAGGATGTGATTTTGCATCAGTACATCAATCGCATCTGGCGTTGTTGGCATATTAGCACCTTCGCATACGGCGATAACACCATTTTTGATTAATGTTTCAGCATCTTCTTTGTTTAATTCATTTTGCGTAGCACATGGGAGTGCGATGTCGCAAGGGGTATTCCAAATACGACCATCCTTATGGAAAACAGAACCTTTCACGCTTTTTGCATATTCAGAAATGCGTCCGCGGCGAACTTCTTTGATTTCTTTCATAACATCTAAATTGATGCCGTTTTCATCAATGATGTAGCCACTGGAGTCACTCATAGCGATGACCTTGGCACCTAGCATCGTTGCTTTTTCCGCTGCATAAATAGCTACATTTCCACTACCGCTGATAACAACTTTTTTTCCTTTAAAGGAGTTACCTTTATCTTGCAGCATAGCTTCTGTAAAATAGCAAAGGCCATAACCGGTAGCCTCTGTTCTTACTAAAGAACCGCCCCATTTCAAACCTTTACCGGTCAAGACTCCGCAAAACTCATTGCGGATGCGTTTATATTGTCCAAACATATATCCAATTTCACGTGCTCCAACACCAATATCGCCAGCTGGAACATCTGTGTTAGGACCGATATATTTGCATAATTCAGTCATGAAACTTTGACAAAAGCGCATAACTTCAGCATCACTTTTTCCTTTTGGATCAAAATCACTTCCGCCTTTGCCTCCGCCGATAGGCAGTCCAGTCAAAGAATTTTTGAAAATTTGTTCAAATCCTAAGAATTTGATGATTGATATATTTACGCTTGGATGAAAACGAAGACCACCTTTGTATGGTCCGATAGCGGAGTTAAACTCAATGCGATAACCGCGATTCACTTGTAGTTTTCCCTGATCGTCTACCCAAGGCACACGGAAGATGATTTGACGTTCTGGCTCAACGATGCGCTCAAATACACCTTTTTCTATATATTCCGGATGTTTCTCTGCAACCTTTTCCAGAGAAAGTAATACTTCGTCAACAGCCTGAATGAATTCCACATCATTTGGGTTGCGTTTGATGACAGCTTCTTTAATGTAATCTAATTTAGCCATAGTATTCCTCCTTTTAGCCTGCCTATATTATATACGCAAAAAGAAAAAATGAAAATAAAAAATTTAATTTTTTCATATTTTTGAAAATATATTCATTTCTTATGAAAAATAGAACCATATAATTTCGTGTTATTCCGACGCATTTTGAAACCTGCATCGCTTACGATGATAGCGGTGATAAGATGAAAGCAAGTGAAATGCGGGAAGGGCAGCGTGCTATAATTCAGCATATTGAAATGTCAAAGACAGATAAAAAACGTTTATTCTATTTAGGCATCTATGAAGGAGGCGTCCTTACGATGCTGCAAAAAGCGCCCATGAAGGATCCTATATTATATTTTGCACAAGGCAATCAATTGATTCTAAGAAAAAAAGATGCTCAAAACATTCAGGTGGAGGTGATTTGATGAAACAGTATCAAGTGGCCTTTGTAGGCAATCCAAACGTTGGGAAAAGTGCCTGGATCAATGCGTTAAGTAATGCGCATTTCCAAGTGGGGAATTGGCCAGGTGTTACCGTTGAAAAGAAAGAAGCCATCGTCACATGGGGAGATGCTCAATATCATTTTATTGATCTTCCCGGCTGTTACAGTTTAGAAACAATAGGGAATGAAGAACGTATAACCACACAGTTCCTAAAAGAAGCACACGTAGATATCATCGTAAATGTGCTTGATGCAACCAACCTGTCTAGAAATTTATTACTCACTTTGTCATTGCGTGAATTGCAGCTGCCCATGCTTTTATTGTTTAATTTTATGGATGAAGTAGAAAAACAACATATTCACATCGATATGAATGCATTACAGCGACGCCTTCAAATACCAATATTGCCTTACAGTGCTTTAGATAAAAAACATTATGGAGAAGTAAAAAAGGCAATCATCCAAATGACGAAACAAAAGGTCTGTTATTATCCATTGTTAGAAAAACAAGAATTACAGGCATACATACAGTTGTTTGAGCGTATCGAAAAGGCAGTTCCTAAAGATAGCGTTTATGAAGAAGATGAATTGCATCGACTTTGTATGCGTTTTATCCATAAGGATGCTGCAACATGGCGGCAATTAAAAAACTGGGGGATACAAGAGATAGAATTACAAGCGTTTGCACAAAGGTTGGATGATAAAACGATGCAGCAACACCGCTATGAGATCATTCATTCCTTTATGAAGTATGTAAAACAAGATGAACATCAACGCTATGCAATATCACGGCGCATTGATCGTATGATTTTGCATCCATATCTTGGTATGCCAATCTTTTTGGCTATTTTTACAATAGTATTGTTATTTGTTTTTCAAGCCAGTGCCCCATGGACGACTTTTATTGATTATCTGATTCATGACATTTTATACAAATATCTGGCAGTTGGAATAAGTTTTTTACCAATAGCAGTGCAAAAACTGCTTCTGGATGGTATTCTTGCCGGTGTTGGCGGAGTACTGGTTTTTCTTCCTTTAATGGCTTTTCTCTACATGGTCTTATCGATCCTAGAGGAAAGCGGTTATATGTCACGCATTGCTTTTCTATTAGATCGAGCTATGCGAAGTTTTCATTTAAGTGGGAAAAGCTTTGTGTCCTTATTGTTAGGCTTTGGTTGTAATGTACCGGCAATCTATTCTACCCGCACCTTAGATAATGAAAAACAGAAAAAAATGTGTGCTTTATTAATCCCTTTTATGTCATGTGGAGCGCGTTTACCTATTTATGTTTTATTCGCTGCGGCATTCTTTCCCCACAAAGCCGGATTGATGATTGTTACCATGTATGCATTAGGTGTCTTTTTGGCCCTTATCTTAGCCTTTGTCTATTCACGATTTATGGCGTTTAAAGAAGATGCTATCTTTATTTTAGAGCTGCCTCCTTACCGTCTTCCTAAACTACGCATGGTCTTTGCCAAAGTAGTCTTGGAAGTAAAAGGTTATATCAAAAAAGCCACTGGGATAGTTTTATGGGCCATGGTTATTTTATGGGGTCTATCTTATTTCCCTAATGGACAGGTATCAACTAGTTATTTAGCAACTATATCGCAGAAGGTAGCGCCTCTTTTTGAGCCATTAGGCTTTGGCAATCGTTGGGAATGTGTGGCAGCATTGCCTGGAGGTATCATTGCGAAAGAAACAATTGTCGGCTACTTTGAAACGCTTTCCCATCCATTGAAAGAGGAACAAACACAACAATCCTTACAGCCGCTGGAAGATATGGCGGCAATTGGTAAACATGCCCAAACGGCATTAACGGATAGTATTTTTGCCTTCATCCGACCACAAATTCGTCTGAAGCCGGATAACGATGCCCAGGTATCTATGATACAATCCTTATGGTCAGATGAACATGCGAATCTTAGAGCTTTTTGTTTTATGGTTTACGTCTTATTAAGCATTCCTTGTATTATGACCTTGCAAGCGATGTTTCATGAATATGGATGGAAACTGATGAGCATATCGATTGGCAGTATGTTATTAATACCATATCTAGTTTCCTTACTTATCTTTCAGATCTTTTCTTTATTTTAATACTAATACAAAGGAAAGCTGTGCAGGAGTATAAGAAATCAGGAATTTCCTGATTTTTTCTTATTTGATGAAGGATGATTGTTATTCACAGTAATTGTCCTTCCTTATGATGTATAAAACCGTAAAACAAATAGCAATTCCTTGATTTTTGTTTCCTATTTTGAAAAAAAAGACTATAATGATAAAGAATAAATTTTTTAAAGGAGAATCTTTCTTATGGCAAGAGTTAGTGAAACTTTTTTGAATTCGTATCAAGCAATGCAGATGGACAAGCTTCAAAAACCAATCATTTTTGTTGTGGATATGATTAATGGATTTGTAAAAGAAGGCGCATTACATGATGAAGCAATTCATGATATCACTGCGAATATCCAACATTTGCTTCAAGATAAAGCGTGTCGGTGTATCTTTATCGCAGATGCCCATCCGCCAAAGACAAGAGAATTTAATGCTTATCCAAGCCATTGTGTCATTGGTACAAGTGAAAGTGAAATCATTGAGGAATTACAACCTCATGTAGATGAAGTAATGCATAAAAACAGCACAAATACCTTTACATGTCCAGACTTTCAAGCATTTTTGGAAAAACGTATTCAGAATTATCAGGATATTGTCATCACCGGTTGTTGTACCGATATTTGTATCCTACAATTTGCGCTGTGTTTGAATGCCTGGTTAAATGAACATAATTATGATGATATGCGTATTATTATTCCTATTGATTGTATTGATACTTTTCATATCGAAAATGTTCATGAGTGTGTTACGCATAATGAATATAGTATCCGCAATATGGAGAGTAATGGAATCTTAATGGTTTCAAGGATAGAAAGAGGGTAAGCTGTATGAAAAGTCTAGATTATAAGTTTGATTTTCGAGATGAACGTAACTTGAGTTTGGTCATGGATTTTTATGAATTGACAATGAGCCAATGCTATTTTAATTCAGAAGCGCGTGAGCGTATCGTAACCTTTGATTTGTTTTATCGTAAGAATCCGGATAACGGTGGATATGCTGTATTTGCCGGCTTAGAAGAAATCATCGGCTATATTCAAAATCTTCATTTTGAAGATGAAGATATTGCCTATTTGCGTTCCTTACATAAATTTTCAGATGCCTTTTTAGATTATTTGCGTCATTTTATCTTTACGGGTGATATTTATGCCATCAAAGAAGGAACACCAGTCTTCCCCTATGAACCATTAATTCGTGTAAGAGCAAAAATTATTGAAGCACAGCTGTTGGAAACAGCAATGCTTTTATGTGTGAATCATCAAACCTTAATTGCGACAAAAGCACGAAGAATTGTCAAAGCTGCAAAGGGAAGAGCAATCATGGAATTTGGTGCACGCCGTGCCCATAATTTTGATGCAGCCAATTATGGAGCAAGAGCTGCTTATATCGGTGGTGTAGCAGGTACGGCAACAACATATGCCGGTCAAAAATTTGGTATGCCTGTCTTAGGTACAATGGCACATTCTTTTGTTCAATCTTTTGATAATGAATATGATGCATTCTTAGCTTATGCAAAAACATATCCGGATAGCTGTACCGTTTTGCTAGATACCTATGATACTTTAAAAAGCGGTCTGCCGAATGCGATTCGCGTCGCTAAGGAATATTTGGAACCTAATGGCTATCGTATGCAGGGTGTGCGCATTGATTCTGGAGATATGGCATATTTGTCTAAGAAGATTCGTAAAGCTTTGGATGCGGCGGGAATGGAAGACTGCAACATCGTTGTGTCCAATTCATTGGATGAGTATTTGATACAATCCTTGATTTCGCAAGGGGCCCAAATCAATAGTATGGGTGTTGGCGAAAATCTTGTGTGCAGTAAATCCACGCCAGTGTTCGGCGGTGTTTATAAAATGAGTGCGGTTTATGAAGATGAGAAAATGATTCCTAAAATCAAAGTCAGTGAAAATGTCGAAAAAGTAACGAATCCGGCATTTAAGGATTTATACCGGATATATGATAAAGAGACGATGAAAGCTATTGGTGATATCATGACGGTTCATGGAGAAGTGCTTGATCCTAATCAGGATTTGACTATTTATCATCAGATGAACAGTTGGAAAAATAAAACGATTCCAGCTGGAACCTATATCATAAAAGATTTATTAGAGCCAATTTTCATAAATGGTGAGCTTGTATATGATGTGCCGGAATTATCCGCAATACGTGATTACAGCGAAGCAGAATTCTCACATATGTGGGATGAAATTCTGCGCTTTGAATATCCACAGACATACTATGTGGATCTGTCGAAAAAGCTCTTAGATCTAAAACTTAAAATGTTGGAGGATGTTAAGCATGTCAATGCCAATAAATAAACGCGAACGTTTTTTGAAACGTCTGCTTTATGGTTGTGCTGCTGTTTATATCATCACGTTGTTTCTTGCCCTTTATCATAATTTTATGGTCAAAGATTATAATGCGCTAGGCATGGGGTTTGTAGCAATGCTGACACCGTTGATCGTTCCTGTCCTATTTAAGGTGTTGCATTTTCAACCGGTATATGAGATCTATATCATATCGACTGTTTTCACCTATTTTGCGTCATTGATCGGCAGCAGTTTCCATTGGTATTCTTTGACAGGATTTGATAAGGTTCTGCATTTTTCCAGTGGTTGGATGTTTACAACAGTAGCCGTTATTCTGTTTTTCTTCATTCGGAAAAGTAATACCTTTCCTGAAAAAAAAGATTTCACTTTATTTTTAGTGTTTATTAATGCTGTGAATATCGCGATTGGAGAAATATGGGAGTTTTATGAATATGCGATGTTGATCTTCTTTGACAACGATTGCATCAATCATTATACACAAGGTGTACATGATACGATTACCGATGTTATGTGCGCTACCGTTGGCGGTATCTTATTAACCTTATTGATTGTTAGGTATTATAAGAGTGGGAAAAGTAATTTCTTTACGAATGTGTATGAGAAATTCTATGAACGTAATATCAAACCAAGAATGAAGGCGTAAAGCCTTTTTTTTCTTCATTAAGCGATATGCATCTACGGCTTGGATGTTGCAAATATTTTTGGTTATTTTCTTGTTTTTTTGGTTATATTCATGAAATTCATAGGATTATTGCTATGAAACACTTGCGTCTGTATATGTTTCGCGTTACTATGAATGTAGGGAAATGAGAGAATAGTTATGAAATTAAAAAAGATAATTGTAGTATTGCTAGCATGTATGTTAGGAATGGCAATGGGAGAACAACCGTTTTTCCAAATGAAAGCGAAGGAAAATGGAAATATCTCGTTTGCTGAACAAGAATTGCAAAAGACTTCGCAGACGAATCCAATAAACAAAGAGGCATCGAAAGGTTATCAACTAGCAAGACCAGCCAGCAAGGTCAAAGCGTTAAAAAGTGTCAGTGCTTCTACAGACAGTAAGACTTATACACTGACAGCAAATATTCATGCAGTATTACAGGGGGATACTCTGACAATCAGTGGAACTGGTGAAATTCCTGATTATGATAAGAGTACGGCACCATGGGGCGATTATGATTATGATATTAAGAAGGTCATTATAAATAAAGGGATTACCAGTATTGGACAGCAAGCATTTCGCTATCTATATGCATTAGAAAGCGTAAGTCTGCCAGCAGGGCTTACGAGCATTAAAGATTCCGCCTTTTACAGATGTCGCCGATTACAAAAAGTAAGCGGTGGAGAATCTTTAAAAAGCATTGGTGAAGGAGCTTTTGTGTTATGTAGCGATCTTACTTCTTTTACCTTTCCAGAAGGACTGACAACAATCGAGTCTTTCGCTTTTCAGGATACAGCATTAAGCACTGTTACATTGCCTGCATCATTGAAAACCTGTAAAGAACTAGCATTTATGCGAAGTGTATCAACATTTAATGTAGCTGCAGGAAATCCAGTGTATAGTAGTAAAGATGGAGTGTTGTATAACAAAGATAAGACAGAATTAGTTGCTTATCCAGCAAATAAAACATCAGCTTCTTTTACGATACCATCCAGTGTGACAACAATAGCATCTTATGCCTTTAGTGATGTTGAAGAATTACAAGCTATATACATCCCTTCATCAGTTAAAACAATGAAGGATTGGGTATTTGTACGCTCAGGCATTACTTCTTTGACGTTACCATCCTCTTTGAAAGAGTTAGGTTATGGTGTTGCGGAAGATTGCCAAAATCTGACTACAGCAACGATTCATGCTTCTTTGGATACTTTACCTTATCTTTCATTTTCAGAATGCAAAAAATTAAACAGTGTAGTGTTTGATGGGAAAATAACGACCATTTTTGCAAGAGCTTTCTATCGTTGTGATAGTTTAAGCAATATTGTATTCCCTAATAGTCTTAAACAAATTAATGTGTATGCCTTCTATGGTTGTAAAAAATTAACTTCTTTAAAATTCCCAAGTTCATTGGAATATATTGAAGCAGGAGCCTTTGAAGCAGCCGGTGTGGATTTAGCGAAAGTGGTACCATCTACTTTATCTAAGATGAGCGATGGTAGTTATATTCAAATAGAAAATTTAAAAATTAAAGGAACTTCCATGTACACGGAAGCGAAAAAAGTGCTTGATCTAGTTAATAAGGAACGTCGGGCAAATGGCAGAGCTGATTTGATTATGGATGAAACATTGTTTGAAGCAGCCCAGCAAAGAGCAGCTGAGCTTGCCGTATATTATAGTCATACGCGTCCTTCCGGTTTAAGCTGTTATAGTGTTTCATCATTGATCGATGGTGAAAATATAGCAGCGGCTCAATCTAATGCAAACAGTGTAATGAATGATTGGAATCATTCACTTGGGCATCATTCTAATATCATAAATGGAAGTTTTCAGTCCATCGGTATTGGATGCTTTTATCATGATGGAGTACATTATTGGGTGCAAGTTTTCTCAAGAAGTAAAGGTACCAACAAAACGACATACGCATCTGACGCTTTAAAAACTTATCAGATACAGGCAAAATACAATTCTCAGAACTATTCTATCAGCAGCACGAGTAAAACAATAAAACCAAATGCTTCAACTACCTTAAGTGTATACGGTCAAAACAATGGATGGAGTTTAGTAAGATATGAAGTAGAACAAAGTGTAATTCAATGGTCCAGTGGTGATAGCTCAATTGCAAACATCCGTAATGGCGTAGTTACTGGTGTTAAAGGAGGCAGTACAAAAGTATATGCACTTTGCCCAAATGGGAAGAAACTTACTGTGAATATCACCGTACAGCCCAATACTTATAAAATCACATACTATCTAAATGGCGGTACACAACAGGGAAATCCTTCTACTTATAATAATACTAGCAATACCATAACCTTAAAAAATCCCACACGAAAAGGCTATACGTTTAAGGGATGGTACAGTGATAGTAAGTATAAATACAGAGTAACGTCTATCAAGAAAGGCAGTACCGGAAATAAAACACTGTATGCAAAATGGAGCAAAAACACCTATAAACTTAGCTATCAACTGAATGGTGGGAAAAATGGTAAGAATCCATCCTCTTATACGGTAACCAGCAATACGATTACCTTAAAAAGTCCTACACGAAAAGGCTATACGTTTAAAGGATGGTACAGTGACAGTAAATATAAATACAAGGTAACATCCATTAAGAAAGGCAGTACCGGAAATAAGACACTGTATGCGAAATGGAGCAAAAACACCTATAAGCTTAGCTATCAGCTGAATGGTGGGAAAAATGGTAAGAATCCTTCCTCTTATACGGCAACTAGCAATACGATTACCTTAAAAAGTCCAACACGAAAAGGCTATACGTTTAAGGGATGGTACAGTGATAGTAAATATAAATACAAGGTAACATCCATTAAGAAAGGCAGTACCGGAAATAAGACACTGTATGCGAAATGGAGCAAAAACACCTATAAACTTAGCTATCAGCTGAATGGTGGGAAAAATGGCAAGAATCCATCCTCTTATACGGTAACCAGCAATACGATTACCTTAAAAAGTCCAACACGGAAAGGCTATACGTTTAAGGGATGGTACAGTGACAGTAAATATAAGTATAAAGTGACATCCATTAAGAAAGGTAGTACGGGCAATAAGAAACTGTATGCAAGATGGAGTAAGCTTAGTGTAGGTAAGGGAAAAACACCAACATTAAAAAATAGTGCAAAAGGGAAACTAAGTGTGAAATATGGTAAGGTAACCTACGCAAAGGGATATCAGATTACGTATTCCACGAGTTCAAAGTTTACGAAAAGTACAACCAAAAGCTTGTATACCAGTGCCACTTCAAAAACGCTGAGCAATATGAAAATAAAGAAAACGTATTATGTTAAGGTACGGGCCTATCAAACAGATTCTTTAGGCAGCAAAGTTTTTGGTTCCTATAGTACCGTTAGAAAAGTATATATTAAATATTAGTTAAGGAAGGACATCCTTCCTTTTCTTTATAATATTATTTACATGATCACTTCTTTAAGGAAAAAGGAATCGATTACGATGTAACCGATTCCTCATGTATCGTCACTTGTTTTAAGTTTTCTTTTTCAGCATCCAAGCGATGTTTCTTTTCAATTAGCTTATCCATGATATCTTCTGCCATCTCTATTTTTTGTTCATTTAATAGATGATCATCAAAAAATAATTTCATAATTTGATAAGCTTCCCAGTTTACTTTTTCATCCATCAAAAGACGATGATGTCCTTCGTGAAGAATAATGAGCTTTTTACGTTCATGTGGGACTTTATCGTATGCATTTATGGAGCTTTTGATTGAGATAACTTCATCTTCATCACCATGTAGAAATAAGATTGGGCAATCAACCTTTGTAATATACTTTTTAAGGTTTTTAATGAGTTCACTAAAAGCACTATAAAAGGAACGGGGAAGTTGTATTTCTTCTTTTTTATCATTGGTCCATAAAGAAATTGCCGATTTGGTGATCGCATCCGTAATCATATCCATATTTATATAGCTAAATGCCGGCGCAAGTAAAACTAATTTTTTTACAGGTACCATAGCGGCTAAATAAGAAGCTATAACACCGCCCATAGAAAAGCCCACTAGGTAAATATCGCGATTTGTTTTTTTATATTGATCTAGCTGATCTTTTGCACGTTGTACCCAGCACATCCAATCATGATCTTCTTCATCAAATAAATCATACATATCAAACTGGACGATATCATATCCATCTTTTTTACCCCATAAGGCAAGATTATCAAATTCATGTTTACGTCTTCTTCCATAGCCATGAATTGTTAGGATTACAGGCTTTGTTTTTGGGGTTGTTGCTGGATTCTCTTTCTCGAAGTGTTTTTTTAGCCAATCAAACATAACATCCCTCCTTTACTTGTTTAATTATATCATAATTTACTTTTCTTTCTGTGTGAAATTGTCATATAATAAGAGAAGTCTATAAGGAGAATTCATGAAGAAAAAAGCAACGTTACTCATTACAAATCTTGAGAAAATTTATACTATGCAAACAATTAAACAAAAAGATGTTATTTATTCACACGCCTATTTGGCAATGCATCATGATGTCATATTGGAAATCGGTGAGGGAAGCTATACACATCTTTTGGATAAAGATACGCGAATCTTAGAAGGACGCAGTCATTTTGCGATTCCAGCATTTATTGAAACTGATGCAGTTTACCCTGCATGTGATGAATGGAATAAAACCAGAAAGTTGCAAGAATATCGCATGCAGTATATGCAGCATGGGGTCTTAACGATGGCGATGGATAGCCATGCACAATCCTTTCTTGAAATGGATATTGTCCCCAAACAAGCATTGACCTATCCTATTCTATATGGGAATGCTATTATCAAAGCATCAACAAAATATACCAAAAAACGGTTTTGTATTAGTACCAGAGATAACCATTTCATCATGCAGGATCCATTATTGCTGGCACAGTTGCTACATATCAAGCAGGGCATGGATGCCTTATTGCTTTTAAAGGCATTGACATGCTATCCTGCTAAAGCGCTACAATTACCCCATGTTGGTGTATTAAAAAAAGGAAAACAGGCGGATATCTTGATTTGTCATGGTAATTCTTTATCACATCTGTTTCAAGGTTTATATGAGAATCATATAACGCAAATCGTGAAGAAAGGTGTCCGCATCTATCCAAATCTGCTCATATAACACAAAGTTCGACAGTTTTTCAGCTCTTCGTCATATAGTATGTTAGAGAGGTGAAAACAAGTGGAAATCATACAACATGAAAAGGAAAAACAGAATGTGCTTCTGACAGGTGATTATTGTCCTAATCAGGCTCTCATTAATGAATTTCAAACAATCTTTTTTACTTGCAAGGTGACAAAAATTGAATTACCGGGTAAGGAATTAAAAGATTTTGTAGTTGAGGAGCAAGCGCAGTTTCTAATGCTGCATGTCCGCATCAAAAATATAACAAATGAAATATTAAATATGTACAAGGATGACTTTATGATAACTTTTGATGAGGAAGGCCCATTCGAAGCAGAGGATTATTTTGGTGTAAAAAATCAGCTTCCTGATGAATATGCGTTAAAACCAATGGAAGAAATATATGGCTCTTTGATCTTTATCATTTCATCTACAGCCAAAAAAATCATCTTTAGCTATACGGAATATTTTGATGATGAAAGTGAGGGGAAAACGTACAAGCTTAAATATAAAATAGGGTAAGATCCGTCTTAGGGGCGGATTTTATATTACAGAGTTCTTTAAAGCTAGTTGCATTGCATTTACAGCTATAGCAAATCGCTTTTCTTTATTATTTGTGAAAATAAGGTAAATGTTGCTTTGGCTAAGATTTTTCCATAAGCTTTGCTTTCTCTCTGTGCTAGACGATGCTTCTTTTGCTGTTGGATATAAGAAAACTTTCGACAACTAGATAGCTGCTTTTATTATCTTTTTATGTGTCTTTTGTAAACAATGCATAAGGGTGTAAGGATGGCGTTATGCAAAGTACACTTGCTATAAGCTTTTAAAATGTGCTAAACTTTATTTGACGTTTGATAAAGGATACGATGATACTACATCATAGGAGAATGACAGGGGAATAAGACATGGAGAAAGAAGAGCTATTGCAGAAAGCGCGCAAAGAGAATCAGCATGGTGATGAGCGAATAACCTATTTGGATGAGCGTTCCAGTTCATGGAGCTTTCGTGTTATTATGAGTGTGTTGATTGTATATGATGTTGTGGTTTGGCTTATAGGGCCGCCATATACAGATCGCTATTATTATCTTCATAGCTTTGCCCAAATAGGCATGTTTTTATATAATTTGGCGCAATTTTATTACACTCGAAAGAAAAGCAATTTTTTCTTTGTCATTATTTTTGGAGTCAATGCTGTTTACTTCTTATACTGGTTAGTGACAGGAACTTTCCTCTGTGTTGTACGATGAAATAAGAGTGAATCAACATCATTATTGTGTCGTATATGCTTTTGTTGGTATGAGCAAAGTGTCTCGCTATATGGTTTTTCCAATTGAAATAGGTTCGTTTTATCCGAAAGCTATATTGGTGGCAATCTTATGTGTGACAGTAAACAAAACGTTTGAAGAAGCGTTTATTTGGAATAATTCAGAATTTTGTTTTATTTCACTTGACGAATCTAGGAAAATAAAGTAACATTATTCACGTAAACAAAATGACGTAGAAAAGAAGAGTAGACAGTGTATACTTTCTCAGAGAGTTCTCATTTGGTGCAAGAGGATAAAGCGAAGCTGTTGAAAATGGTCTTGGAGTCGCATGGTCGAAGAACGTTTAGGCTATGACGTGTTCGCTCGTTACAGCGATAGAGTATAACTTTCTGTTTGAAGGCGTACTTGATGAGATCTATCTTGCAAAAGATGGGTGAATTTAGGTGGTAACACGATAAGCACAAGCTTTCGTCCTAATGGATGAGAGCTTTTTTTTATAAGAAGGAGGTAGTTGGATGATTCGTTTAGAGCATGTCAGTAAAACATTTGATACCGTTTCCGGTGATGTGCATGCAGTAAAAGAGGTCAATCTGGAAATCCAGGATGGTGAAATCTTTGGCATCATTGGTTTCAGCGGTGCCGGTAAATCGACCTTGGTACGTTGTATCAATCTGTTGGAACGCCCTAGCAACGGCAAAGTTTGGATTGACGACGAGGAATTGACGAAAATGAGTGAAAAGGCATTACGTGAGGTGCGTAAGAAAATCGGTATGATCTTTCAGCATTTTAACTTGATGCGTTCACGTACCGTATATCAAAATATCGCCTTTCCATTAAAGGGGAGTGGCTTATCAAAAGAGGAAATGGATAAGAAAATCACTTCATTATTAGAATTAGTCGATTTAGGCGATAAAAAAGATGCGTATCCATCACAGTTAAGCGGTGGACAGAAACAACGCGTGGCAATTGCCAGGGCCTTGGCAAATGATCCAAAGGTCTTATTATGCGATGAGGCAACCAGTGCCTTAGATCCGCAAACGACGAAGAGCATTTTGAAATTATTAAAACAGGTAAATGAAAAACTGGGGATTACCATCGTTTTGATTACTCATGAAATGGCTGTTATAAAAGAAATTTGCGACCGTGTTGCGGTAATGGAAAAAGGTAAAGTCATAGAAGAAGGAAATATCTTAGAAGTTTTCTGTAAACCACAGGCGAAGGTAACCAAAGATTTCATTGCGACTACAAGCAATATATCCCGTATTTACGAAATGGTAGATGAGGGTAGTGCATTAACAGAATTAAAACCAGGACAGCATCTAGTGAAATTAAATTATGATGCGGTAAATACTTCGAAGGCGTTAATATCCGAAATCTCCCGTGATTTCCATGTGGATACGAATATCATCTTTGGCAATGTAGAAATCATCAAAGACAGCCCATTAGGAGATTTGGTTGTAATCTTTGGTGGCCAAAAAGAAGATATTCAAAATGCAATTGCTTATATGGAAAAACATGATGTGAAAGTTGAGGTGCTGAAAGAATGTTAGAAGTACTAAATGATTTAATTCCAAACATTATGAATAAACTTCCGGAATTCTGGCAAGCCATTCTTGACTTCTTTATCATGTTGGGAATTACCGGTGCTGTATCCTTTATTTTTGGTACATTATTTGGTGTTATTTTAACTGTTACAAGACGTGGTGATATTTTAGAGAATAAAGTGATTTATTTCATTTTGGGAAAAATTATTGATTTGTTTCGTGCGATTCCCTTTGTTATCTTGATTTTCTTCTTAGGGCCAATGACACGCATTATTGCGGGAACGACGATTGGTTTGCGCGGAGCTTTGTTTCCTTTAATGGTAGGAACGATTCCTTTTTTTGCCCGTCAGGTAGAGAGTGCATTGGCTGAAATCGATCGCGGATTAATTGAAGCCAGTCAGGCAATGGGAAGCTCGCCAATGGAAATTATCTTTCGGGTATATTTGAAAGAAAGTATTCCTGGCATTATACGTGCAACAACGATCACCTTGATTTCACTGATTGGTTTGATCACCATGGTCGGTGCTGTCGGCGGTGGTGGCATCGGTGATTTTGCTATTCGCTATGGTTATAATAGTATGCAAAATGATGTGACTTATGTTTGTGTGATTATCTTATTGTTGATTACGACAACGATTCAGGGTGTAGGAAATATCTTAATCCGGAAAACCACCCATTAGAGGTGAAATATGAAACATATATTAAAACAAGGAAGCCGAATCTGTCGAATGTGTTGTACCTGTCAGGCAGGTTTGGATGAAATATAAAAAAATAGAAAGAAAGAGGGAAAAAACAATGAAAAAATTAGTAGCAGGATTCTTAGCTGTTGTCTTACTTGCAGGCTGCGGCGCAAAAAGTGATGATACAGGTAAGGAAGATAAGACATTGCGTATTGGTGCTAGTACAACACCTCATGCAGAAATTATTAAGCATATTCAGCCGGCTTTGGAAAAAGAAGGCTATACGGTGAAAATTACGGAATTCACAGACTATGTAAAACCAAATCAGGCATTAGTAGATGGTGATCTGGATGCAAACTTCTTCCAGCACAAACCATATATGGATGATTGGGCGAAAAAAGCGGGTGCTCAAGATAAGATCACAAGTGTGTTCTCTGTTCACTTTGAACCAATCGGTATTTATTCGGTAAATCATAAATCATTGGATGAAGTGAAAGATGGTATGAAAATTTCAGTACCTAACGATCCTACCAATGGTGGACGTGCTTTAAAATTATTAGCGGATAATAACATCATCACTTTGAAGGATGGAAAAGGTGTAGATGCAACAAAGAGCGATATCGCCAAATATAATGTTAAAGTCGAAATTATCGAGATGCAGGCAGAAACATGTGCAGCCAGCATTCAAGATGTTGACTATGCCGTTGTTAATGGGAATAATGCTTTAAATGCCAAAATCAGTGAAAATGTTCTTACAACCGAATCAAAAGACAGTGAGGCTGCAAAAACATATGGCAATATCATCGCTGTACAAACAGCACATAAAGATGATGAGAAAATTAAAGCATTGATCAATGCCTTAAATACAGAAGATGTGAAAAACTATATTGACGAAACATATCATGGGATTGTCGTGCCTTTAGTTCCGACAAAATAGGCTGAAAAAGTGTCCATTACGGATGCTTTTTTTTCTTAAGAGCCGTCTGCCATTATTAGGAAAAGCTAAGGGAATTGTTGTAAAGGCATGAGAAAGAGTGGTTTTTTTCACCAAAAAACAGTATAATAAATAAAAACATGAACAGGAGGAGATCGTATGGATAAAGAAAAAGGGTTTATTCGCAGAAACAAATTTTTTGTATTACTGCTGAGTGTCTTATTGCTAATCATCCTATCTTTAACGATCTATATCCTAACCCAGAAATTAGTAGAGAAAAACAATACACCGATTGATGTACCGACACAAGAAGAACCTACGCAAGAAGATGCTATGATTACCGAATTTTTAGGAACCTATAATCGCATGGATGATCAAATTCATTTCCATTGGAGCTATTCTGCAGGAAAAACTGAAATCGAAAGTGTTCATTTGTATCATTCAAAGGATAATCCCATTGATGTATCTTCCTATAGCTCTTGGACTTTACCAAGAGATAGCTATGGCTTAACGACAGGGGATAATGATTTTACCTTGATCATTACACAGGCAAATGGTAAGGAAATCAAAAAGACAATAAATGTATTTGTGAAATATGTCGTTCGTTTTGATCAACAGGTGAAGCAGGAAGAGGGACGTACTAGAGTAACACTAACATATCAATATCAAAAGGAACATCCGGTTAAGGTGCCCAAATTGATCATGTTGGATGATACGATTAATTATAATCGTATGGATTATATTGATACGAAATATAAAGAAGAAAATGGAATGATTATCGCGAAAACAACATATGAATTCCAATGGTATGAATATCCAGTCGAGTATCAGCAATTTTCCATCCGCTGGGCTTTTGAGGATATTAATGACAGTGTTGATTTTACATTAGAAAAGGGAAACGCAACGCAGGCAAATCCTAATGAAAATTAAATGGTTCGTGATAAAATGACCGCGTTTCCTCAGCTTTTTACAATGCGTAGTTCACAAAGATGTGTGAGAGGATCTTTCGCCATCTTTTTTCAATTTTTTATAGAAGGGTCAAACGATGTAAGCTGGTAGCAAATAGAAAGAGGAATACCTATTTGCATATAATATCAAAATGCTATCAAATAGAATATGAGAATAGGGCATCTTGATTTACTAGACGAAAATAATGCGAAGAAATAAAAGGAAACGGGGTATCACAATGAAAATATTACATACGGCGGATTGGCATCTGGGCATTGATTTGCATAAGGTATCTTTACTGGAAGATCAAAAATATGCTTTATGGCAAATAAAGAAAATCGTTATGGAAGAAGATGTGGATGTAATCGTAATTGCTGGAGATGTGTACGATACGACCTTGGCAAGCAAAGAAGCGATTGAACTTTATAATCGTTGTATGAGCATGTTATGCTTAGAATTACAAAAGCAGGTCATAGTAATTGCCGGTAACCATGATTCGGCTGTTCGCCTGGCTACCTGTGCAGAATTGTTGGCACCTATGGGACTGCATATTTATGGCAAGTTGGAAGAGAAGGTCAAAGGATTACGGATCAAAGATACAATGTTTTATCCAATTCCTTATTTACATCCTGCACAGGTAGCTCAAGTGTATGAACAACCATGTGCAACACAAGAAGAGGCTTTTCGTATTATTTGTGAAGATATTCATCTGCATAAGGAGAAAAATTTATGCCATGTTGCAATAGCGCATGCTTTTATTGCGGGCTCCAGTGTATGTGAAAGTGATCGATTTGCTCGTGTAGGAGGCAGTGATCTGGTGCCTGCCACACTATTTGAAGAATTTGATTATGTAGCTTTGGGACATCTTCATCGTCCTCAAAAGGTTGGGGAACATGTATATTACAGTGGATCATTATTGCCGTATTCTTTTTCAGAAGCTGAACAGCAGAAACAGGTGCTACTATATGATACATGCAATCAAAAGGTATATGCACGTACCATAGAACCTTTACATCCCCTTTATGTTCTAAAAGGCAGCTTATCATATCTGCAACAGCTAAGACAAGTTGATGACGGATATCCACAGGGCTATGTAAAATTGCAATTGTTAGATGTGTGTGTATCGTATGAAATGCTGACTTATTTTCAGGAACATTATCCAGGACTTTTACAGTTGAGTGGGAAAAATGAGCAGATAAAGAGTAAAATTTCATTGGATGTTGAGCAACTAGATGGATTAAATGATGTCAATATCGTGAAACGCTACTTTCAAGACATGTTTCAGGAAACTCTTTGTGATGAAGATATTCAGCTCTTGCAAGAGGGTCTGTCTATGCTTGAGGAGGTGTAGGGAATGCTGCCAAAACGATTGGAAGTACAGGCATTTGGTCCATATGTAAAGAAACAGCAAATTGATTTTACACAATTTATGAAGGATCGCCTATTTCTTTTGGAAGGAGAAACCGGAAGTGGCAAGACGATGTTGTTAGATGCCATGACATATGCCTTATATGGAAAGAGCAGCGGTGGACAGCGGGAAGATCTGGAAAGTATGCGTTCTCGCTTTGCTTCTGAGCAAATGCCTACGATTGTTGATTTTACGTTTACGATCAAGGAGAAGGAATATCGATTTTTTCGAAGTGTTGAAGTTCGCACCAAACGAAATAAAGAAAAGGCATATAAAGTGAATGTCGATGCTGGTGAAATGATCGATGGTTGCTTTCATCCTTTCTTTGAGAATCCTAAATTGCGTAGTGTCGAAGAAAAGGCACAAGAACTGATTGGTTTATCCTATTTACAATTTGTGCAGGTGATGCTTTTGCCACAAGGAAAATTTGAACAATTTTTAACAAGTCGTAGTGAAGAGAAGCAAGATATCCTGAAAACATTATTTCAGATGGAACGCTGGAGCTCTATAAATGGATGGCTTACAGATAAACTGAATCAGAAACGGAATGCCTTAGATCTTTTAAAACAGCAAATGGCAGCGGATTTACGTTCTTTAAATGAAGAAAGCATGCAAGCAGCACAGCAAACCTATGCTTCGCTCACGGAACAGATTGCACAGGACAATGAACAAAAAAACGCACTTTTACAGCAGCAGGAAAACGTTCAAGCGGATCTTTTACAGCAGAAAGAATATCATCGTTGGAAAGAAGACTATAAGCTGAAACAACAACAATATGAAAAAGAGAAGCAACAAGAAGGGCAAATGAAGCAACAAAAAGAGCAGGTACTGCGTTGGAAGCAGATGCAGCAACTGCGGCATATGTATCAGGAAATGCAGCGCTTGCAAAAAGCGAAGGAATTACGTGAAGCACAATATATACAGGCAAAGGACAGAAAACAGAAAGCTAGCCAGCAATATGCTTGTTTGGATGAGCAAAATAAAAGCATTCAGGGCTATGAAGAGCAAATACAGACTGCAAGAGAACAATTGCTACAGTGCGAAGAGCAACTGCGGTTGTTAAAAACCTTTGATAAGCAAAAACAACAAAGTGAACAGCTGGCAACAGCATACCAGGCAATACATAAACAGAATATCGAATGGAAGCAAAAGAATATGGCATTACAAAAGACACAGCAGTTGTTGCAGCAAGAAATACAAGCGTTTGAACAAGAAGCAAAGCAACATGAACAACTCAAAGCAGATTGGCAGTATTACGTGCTAGCAGAAAAACGTTATCAAAAACAAACAGCGTTACAAGAACAGATGAACAAGCAGAAACAGGCATGGATGAATGCGCAATCTGCGTATCAGCAACAACAGGAAACTTTAAAAAAACGGCAGCAGCAACATGATGCATTGTATCAGCAGTTTTTAGAACACAGTGCTTTACAGTTGGCAGAAAGTTTGCAGGAAGGAAAGCCATGTCCTGTCTGTGGTTCTTTTCATCATCCAAAACCATATGTAGCACAAAAAGCCGCCGTTGATTTGCTTACGCTTCGCTCTTTGAAACAACAGTTGGAAGAAGGAAAGCAAAAGGAAGAACAACTGTATCGTTTAGAAGAAAAGCAACAAGCTGCCTATGCCTTGTTAAAGAAACAGCTTAAGGATATTCAAACGCAAATACAGGAATTATTACAAAAACCGTTCCTTTTGGAAGAATATCACCAGATCAAAAAGCAGTATAAAGAGCTAATTAAAGCAGAAGAAAGGCAGAGCCAAAGGCGGCAAAAGTTACAAGTATTACAATCCAGTGCTTTGCAAAGACAAGAACAATTGGAAGCTTCCCTTTTACAAGAGCAGACAAAGCAACAAAACTATCTAATGGCCAAAGCAGAAGTAGCTGCCTTACAAAAGCGACTTCCACAACAAGATTTAAAGCAGTTACAGACGCAATATGAACAACAGCAAAAGAGTCTGAAATACTTACAAGAGCAAAAGAATCTACAGCTTCAGCAAAGGGAAGCAAGCATCATTGAATACAATAAGGCTATTGAACATTATCAGACCAGCGAACAGGAATATAGACAGGCGCAGCAACAGTTACAGCAACAACAAGAACAACTGGAAGAAGAAGTTGTCAAACAACAGGTCAAGATAGTGGAACTGGAAACAATGCCATCTGATACGGATATTGAAAACAGTGCAAGTGAGGTTGAACGTTACTTTTTGAACCTTGCTCATTTAGAAGAAGAAATACGAAAACAAGAAGAATACTTGGCCAAGATCGTATGGCTTGATCTAGATAAACTTGTTGCACAAGATGCTAAACTTAAGGAAGAACTGTTGCAAATACAGGAATGCTTAGCGCAAAGACAAAGTGAACAAAAGATCTATGCGCGCACTTTGTCTGCATTACAAAATCAAATGAAAGAATTAGCAATTGTTGAACCAGATTATCTTCGCATGCAGCACTTTGTAAAAGCAATGCGCGGAGATCAAGGCATTGGCATAGAACGCTATGTCTTAGGGGTATTATTAGATAACATCACCACCCAAGCCAATAAGCTGTTAGCCCATATCCATGAAGGTCGCTATCAGATTTTTCGCAATGATGATACAACTGGAAGAAGTCGCAAATATGGCTTAGAGCTATCTATTTTTGACACCTATTCCATGGAACCACGAAATGTGGTATCCTTAAGTGGAGGAGAAAAATTCTTAGTATCCTTAGCCATGTCCTTAGCACTATCCATGGTCGTACAAGCAAGGAATGGCGGAATCCGTTTTGATTGTATGTTTATTGATGAAGGTTTCGGTACTCTGGATGAGCATAGCATAGCGGACGCATTGGCTATCTTGCAGACAATGACACAAGGCAAAGGCATGATTGGTATCATTTCCCATGTGGAAATTTTAAAGGAAAATATTCAGGCAGGTATCGCTGTTGTTAAAACCAGAGAAGGCAGTTATATCCAAATACGAAAGGGAGCATAAATATGTATGATAAATTAAAAAGGGTTATAGAAGAAAATAAACATATCGTCTTTTTTGGTGGAGCTGGTGTATCCACAGAAAGTAATATCCCCGATTTCCGTTCACAAAGTGGTATATATAGCAAAAAAACATATCCTTATCCTGCGGAAACAATGATATCTCATGATTTCTTTTATGAGCATACAGAAGCTTTTTATGATTTTTACTTTCATGAGATGGTCTATCCGAATGCGCAGCCAAATCCAGCACATCTCGCTTTAGCAAAATTAGAAGCATTGGGGAAATTAGATGCTGTGATTACCCAAAATATTGATGGACTTCATCAAAAAGCAGGCAGTAAAAAAGTGTTAGAACTTCATGGCAGCATACATCGTAATCGCTGTCAGAGTTGTCATAGTTTTTTTACATTGGAGGATATGCTGAAGCAAAAAGATGGCATTCCTAAATGCCCGAACTGTCATCATACCATCAAACCAGAAGTAGTGTTGTATGGTGAATCACTAGATATGCAAGTAATGGAGGAAGCTGTGACAGCGATTGCCAATGCAGATGTGATGATTATCGGTGGTACCTCTTTAGTTGTCTATCCGGCTGCGGGGTTATTGCGTTATTTTCGAGGTAAGACCTTGGTGCTGTTAAATAAAGCGGTAACAGCAATGGATGATCAAGCAGATATCGTAATTCATGATCCAATTGGCGAGGTGTTGCAGGAAGTAGTGCTCCATAATACGAAGCTTGTTGATTGATGCAAATGGATCGAAGAGAAAAGAAAAACCTCTTTATGGTAGAATCAAATAGGAAGCATTTCACAATAGGACATGACATTGCGCTTGTCCTTTTTTCTTAAACGCATCGATTTCCTTGTACAAATTGTAAAAGTATACAACAGTATCCGCAATTTTCAGAATTATTAATAGCTTTCTTGCAATCAGCTATTGAGAAACGTTTGTACATCCTTTATAATAAATAAGATTCCTGTCTTATTCAAAAGAATTATCTATATGAGACAAACAGGATACTGGAAGATAACGCATGAAATAGCGTAAAGAGGTGTTAACAATGTGTGGATTTACGGGTTATTACGGTTTTGGTAATTACGATCGAAAACAGATATTAGATGCGATGGGTGAATGTATTGCTCATCGTGGCCCTGATAGTGATGGAACATTTTTAGATGATCATGTAGCATTGGGATTTCGTCGTTTAAGTATTATCGATTTAGAAGGAGGCTCTCAGCCTATTCACAGTGAGGATGGCAGACATGTCATCGTATTCAATGGAGAAATTTACAATTATCAGGATATTCGCAAAGAACTGATTGAAAAACATGGCTGTACATTCGCGACACATAGCGATACAGAGGTTATCTTACAGGCATATAAAACCTATGGTGAAGATGCCGTAAAGATGTTAAGAGGTATGTTCGCCTTTGTGATTTATGATAAGGAAACACATACGATGTTTGGCGCACGCGATCAATTTGGCATTAAACCATTTTACTATGCTAAGATGAACGACACCTTATTATTTGGTTCAGAAATTAAATCTTTCTTACCTCATCCAGCTTTTCACAAAGCGGTGAATAAAGATGCTTTAAAAATGTATTTGATTTTTCAATACAATCCATTAGAAGAAACAATGTTCAAAGATGTCTATAAATTAGAACCAGGTACATGTTTTACCTATGATGGCAGTGACTTTAAGGTGAAACGCTATTTTACCTTTGCCTTTGAGGAAACGTCAAGATCATTAGAAGAAACGGTAGAGTGCATTCATCAAAGTGTCAAGGATTCTGTTGCTTATCATAAGATAGCTGATGTTGAGGTAGGTTCTTTCTTATCCGGCGGTGTAGATTCTAGCTATATTGCATCTGTTTTACGTCCGGATAAAACATATTCTGTTGGTTTTGAAGTACAAGGGTTTGATGAAACGACCCATGCTAGAGATTTATGTGAGACACTACATCTGAAAAACAAGAAAAAAACATTAACTTCAAAAGATTTCTTCGATGCTTTACCAAAGGTGCAATATTATTCAGATGAACCTCATGCCAATTTATCGGCTGTACCTTTATTCTATTTATCTGAAATGGCTGTGGAGGATCTGAAAGTTGTACAAAGTGGTGAAGGTGCCGATGAGTTGTTTGGCGGATATGATGCTTATAAAGAAAACAAAAATGATGAACTTTATAAAAAAATCGTACCTGCTGCATTACGCAAAAAGTTAGGGCATTGGGCAAAAGGCAGAGCTGAAAAACGAGGTATGGGCTTTTTACAACGCAATGCTACTTCTTTGGAGGATTCTTATATCGGGCAGGCATTTATTATGGATAATGAAGATGCGGATGAGGTCATGGCAGATGGTTATAAAACAGCTTTATGCTATCAGGATGTTACACGACCTTACTTTGAACGTGTAAAAGAACAAGATGACCTACATAAGAAAATGTATTTAGATATGCACTTATGGTTGCCTCATGACATCTTATTAAAAGCCGATAAGATGACGATGGCACATTCCTTGGAACTGCGTGTTCCTTTCTTAGATAAAGAAGTTTGGAACTTAGCAAAATCGCTGGAAAGTGAATATTGTATAAAAGGCGAAGAAAGCAAACGTGCGTTCCGTATGGCGGCTATGAAAAATATACCAAGTGATTGGGGCAAACGTAAAAAGATGGGCTTTCCTGTTCCATTGCGTGTATGGCTGCGAGAAGAAGCGTATTATGCAAAAGTGAAAACGATGTTTGAAAAACCATATGCGGCAGAGTTCTTCAACCAGAAGTTAATCTTACAATGGCTTGAAGATCATAAAAATAATTTAGGAAATTATCAGCGTAAGATTTATACAGTCTATTCTTTCTTATTATGGTATGAGCAGTATTTTGTTTTACATTAAGGCGCAGTGAAGACCGGTTTAACCGGTCTTTTGTGATGCAACTCAAGGTTGATAACTTGGATGAAAAAGTAAGGTGTAAGCGAAGATCCCAACCGTTTTAAAGAAAACACCAGGAATGGACTTTACGATTCCATTCCTGTCTTTATAAAAAAATTAAAAAAACTATTTACAAATAAAAAGGGATAAGATATAATATAACTCGCCTGATGAAAGAAATCATGGCGGATGTGGTGAAGTGGTTAACACAGCGGGTTGTGGTCCCGTCATGCGTGGGTTCGATCCCCATCGTCCGCCCCATATAAGAACAGGTAACCGGCATCGCCGGTTTTTTTATGCGCGGACGATGGGGATAAACGGTACGTGTCGTAAAAATAAGAAAGAAGAAATGACGTAGCTCAAAGAGGCTGCCCTTGAAAACATTGTAATTCTTAATTCTGTATTGTGATTTTAAAGTAAAATTGCTATAATTGCACGTAAGGAGTGATTCCATGAAAAAGATAGCATTAATGTGTGATTCCAGCGCAGATATCACCAAAGAACAAGCAAAAGAGCTGGATATTCATGTCATCCGCATGCCGATCAGCATGAACGGAAAAGAATTTATTGAAGAAGAGACAATATTTGACAAAGATATCATTCAGGCATTAAAGAATGGTGATCAGGTAAAAACAGCACAGCCCATCATCGGAGATCTTACGCGGATGTGGGATGACTTATTGCAAACATACGATGAAGTATTTTATTTACCTTTATCAAAAGCACTAAGCGGAACTTGCCATGTTGCTATCGGACTGGCTGATGCATATGAAGGAAGAGTCATAGTAGTAGATAGTGAATATGTTTGTTATCCTGTTGTCAAAATGTTGCAAACGGCCCGTAAGATGTTTGAAAAGGGATATACAAGCTTACAAGTAAAAGAAAAACTGGAGAAGGAAGGCAGCCTATTTGCCGTTTTGATCCCAGAAAATTTGACGACATTAAAGAATGGCGGCCGAATTTCGCCAGCTGCTGCAGCGTTAGCAGGTTTATTAAAAATTCAACCATTGCTAAAGGTTGAACATGGGGCAATTGATTTAGTAGATAAAGTACGTACCTTGAAAAAAGCATACAAAGAGGGAATTGCTTATGTTATAAAGGACATTGATCCGGCAGAATATGATTGGATGATCATTGATGCTGATAATCGTGAGGTAAGCAATGAATTAAAGCTTCAATTGGAAGAGGTAATTCATCAACCGGTAGAACAGCAAGTGTTTAAAGCGGTTATTATGTCTCATGCCGGACCTGGCACGATTGGTTTTGGACGCATTAAAAAGATACGGTATTAGCATATGATAGATGCACATGTATCTTTACAGGGATCCTACAGCAAAGCGTTGTTGATGGAATATAGCAAGGTAGCACAAAAGAAACACATTGATGAGCTTTATGTGTTAGAGCCAACCTATAAGTTTCAAGAATGTGAATTGTTGTATCAGGAAATACGGGCAACTTATCCATGTCAGAATCAATGGTATAATAATATAACCAAATGCTCTATTTGTGAATATCAAAATTTTATTGATGAAATGAAGCAAGAGGAGTTCCCAATAGCAATAAAATTCGGTCTATGTGTCAGTTATCTGCCGCAACACGAACGTTTTCTTGAGCAGTTGAAGCAAGCGTATCCATATGATGTTTTTGTCGGCAATATTGAATTTATTGATAATGTTGCTTTTTCATGGAATGAATCTTATGAGATGATGTGGAATAAGTATAATGCTAATTTCTTATATCGTCGCTATTATGAAACTATGAACGCCTTGTTAACAAGTCAATTATTTGATGGGGTTGCAGGGTTTGATGCGATTAAGATTTGTCAGATAAAACCAAGTTTTTCTATGGATCATACATTTCATAAATTAGCGAAAATATTAAAAGAGAAAGCTATTTATGTTGAACATGATACAATCATGGCTTATCGGTATCAACATGGGGATGATGGCTTGCAAGCGGACTTTTTACAAGTGTGCAAGGCGCTGGGAGTTAGAGTTTTACGGGCAAGTAATGCCAGCGTTCCTGAAGAGGTAGGAATGGGATTTTAAGATAATATGAAGGCTGTGATAACGGATGTTCTCCGCTGTCACAGCCTTTTGTTTTATTGAATCAATTGAATCAGTTCTTCACCGTTAGCTAATAATGCTTTTTCCAACTCTTGATTTTCCTTTTTCACGATCCATACACCATCATTTTGTTGTAAGGAAATAGTAACAGTTTGCTCTTTTTCTTCTTTACTATCACGAATATAAGTATATAACGTGGTAAGTATTTCTTGTTGGGCTTTTTGATCAGAAAAGTTCTTATCTTTACTGAGCTTTTCCACTTTCTTCTCTGCTTCTTTCATCCCTTTTTTTACAGCATTACGAATATCTTTTGTTTTTAAGATTATAGCGACTTGTGCATTTTTATCCTTTATGGTTTCCTTTTTTATCGTGAATTGAAATCCATACATCGTATCATGTGCAGCTTTTTGCAATTCGTGATCAATGCCATCTATATAATCCTCATCTTGCATCTGTAAAGATTTCATGCTTGCCAGATTCCATTGAGAAGATGTTTTTAAAGCTGTTTCATCCTGCTTTTGGATTGCTGTCAGAAATTGTTTGGTTACATCAGTTGGTGTCGGTTGTTTTTCTTTTTCACTGCAGCCTGCGCATACCATAAGCATAGCTACGATGATTGCCATCCATCGAAATCGTTTCAAATTATCGCCTCCAATGCAGCTTATTTTAACATTGAATGAAAGAAAAGACAAATTATGTTAATTTGCTTGTCACATTTTTGAGATCTTCTTCCAATTTTTCATACTCACCCGCATAATTATGCCCAATCAAAAATAATTTATAATATGCTTTATATTGCTCGAAATAACGTTTTAGATAAGATGGCTGTTTCACGATGCGTACCTCGTTATAAGCAATATGTGCATGATCAAGAAATTTTATGAAAGAAACATATTTCCTCATGTTCATCACCAGTTTCATTTTAACGAAAAGATAGGGAAAAGTCTACTATTTCTAAGGCTTTGTTGAAAAGATGGAACATATCATACGGAAAGCAGATCATTCAGAAGGAAAAAAGTATTTCCTTTGTGCCGAAGCATAGAAAACGTGGTAAAATAAAAGTAATAAAAAATATCCAAAGGAGATGTATTACTATGTTGAATTTTAGTGATGATGTAAAGAAAGTATTTCTTGCCGGAATCGGTGCAGCTGCTACAACAGCAGAAAAAGCAAAAGAATTAGTAGATCAGCTAGTTAAAAAAGGTGAATTGACTGTAGAGCAGGGAAAAGTGTTAAATGAAGAACTAAAACATGCGGTCAAAGAAAAGCTAAGTACTCCTGTAGATGCAGAAGGTATTAAGAAAGATCTGGAAAAGGTGAGCAAGGAAGAACTTGCGGCAATTAAAGAAAAGATTGAAGAATTGCAAGCAAAGAGTGATGAAGAAGACAAATAATAAGAGTCTAAGCAGTAAACGCCGACTTGCTCAAATCATTAGTATCCTAAAAAAGCATCAGATTACGAAAGGTGTCGATCCAATAAAATTTCGTGAAATTTTAGAAGATCTAGGCCCTACCTTTGTCAAAATCGGACAGATCATGTCAGCAAGGCAGGATATGTTTTCAGAGCGATATTGCGTAGAACTTATCAAACTACGAGATAATGTTGCTCCCATGGATATGGAAACGGTACGTAATGTCATCGAAGAAGAATATGGGATGGATCTAGAAGATGTTTTTATAGACTTTGATGTACAGCCTTTAGGTAGTGCTTCAATCGCTCAGGTTCATAAAGCCAAACTGAAGGATGGACGAGACATTGTTGCTAAGATACAGCGCCCCAACATCTATGCGACCATGGAACGTGATATTTCATTAGTGCGAAGAGCTAGTAAACTTTTACATCTCAATGAAATATTAGGCAGTGTAGTAGACATTAATATCGTTTTAGATGAATTTTGGCATACTGCCAAAGAGGAGATGGATTTTCTTAACGAAGCTAAATTTGCCAAACGTTTTACTGCCCTTAATGAGGACATTCAATATATTGGTGCTCCTAAGATAGAAGAGGAATACAGCACGAGCCGTGTTTTAGTCATGGAATATATTAATGGCTTACAAATCGATGAATTTGAGGTTTTGGAAAAAGAAGGCTATGACCGTAAAGAAATCGCGATTAAGTTAGCAGAAAACTATATCAAACAGATTGTAGATGATGGATTTTTTCATGCTGATCCACATCCGGGCAATTTGCGTATTCGGGATGGTAAGATTGTCTGGATTGATTTTGGCATGATGGGCATGCTTAGCAAGCAAGATAAAGATTTAATGAAAAACGCCGTCATGGCGATTGGCAATAATGATACCCAGAAACTAGTGGATGTCGTTTTGGCTTTAGGTATCCATGATGCTAAAATTGATCATGCCTTGTTTTATGATGATATGGAAAGCTTTATGCGCCGTTATCTACAAATGGAATTGGCAGAAATCAATCTTGGTGTAGCGATACAGGAAATCTTTACGATTGCACATAAGCATAAAATATCGATGCCAAAAGGTATTAGCATGCTCGCAAGAGGGCTAGTCACGATAGAAAGCACTATGGTAATCGTAGATCCAAGTATTAACATTATTTCTATAGCGGCAAATCATGTGGCAGGAAAGATGGTAAAAAAGTGGGACCTAAAAAAAGAACTGACCAAAAATGGCAAACAATTGTATGATGCAACTACTTATGGCATGCGATTGCCGATTCAGTTATATGAAGTCATGCAAATGGTTATGAAAGGACGTTTAAAAATTAATCTAGATGTCATGGGCAGTGATGTACCAATGACTGCTATTAATCATATGGTGAATAAGCTGACTGTTGGTATTGTCAGTGCTGGGTTGTTAATGGCTAGTTCATTACTGTGTACTACACAGATGACCCCAAAAGTATTTGGCATTCCGGCATTAGGTTTCATCGGATATATTACAGCTATTGGTTTAGGCTGTTGGCTGTTATTTGCGGTGATGAAAGAGCATCGTAAACGAAAACGCTGAAGTAAAAAAAGCCCCTATTACCTTACGGTAGTAGGGGCTGATAATTTCCATGGCGGAGCGCATGAGATTCGAACTCACGGTAGCTTTCACTACGCCACCTTTCCAAGATGGTGCCTTAAACCACTCGGCCAACGCTCCAAGGTTACTTTTATTATTTTACTTATTTTCAAATAAATGTCAATAAGAATTTACTACTTTCTACGATATGTCTTGTAAGGAATAACCTTTATAAAAAATTGTTGGTGAAATATGTGCGCAATTTTTACGTTTTTTGCATGATTGCGTCGTATATGTATACGGAAGGGATTCTTTGTCTGTTTCTGTCGTATCGGCATTTTCTCATGCACAAAACACATATACAAGGGTAGGAGGGTAAGGCATATGGAGAATAAACGATTAATTGTGTTTTTTGCAGTATTGTTTTCAATAGTATTTTCCATCGTATACTATGCACTGTTTACAACACTGTCCGATGCAGAAGCACAAAAACGGACATTATATATGGTGCAGGTGGGGTTATACAAACAGCAAGACAGTATTGACGATATGCAACAAAAGCTGAAAAAGGAAGGCATATCATCTTATGTTTGGAAACAAGGAAAGACAACGGCGGTTGTTTGTGGTGTTGATGTTGATGAGAAACAAACAAAGAAGGTAGAGTCTGTGTTGAAAAAGAAGAAGTACAACTATATTCAAAAAAGTGTAACCATTACGGATGCGAAGTTGGCTACCCTAATTGATAAAAAAGAATATGGTGAAGTACTGGAAAGGATCAAAGATGAAAGTTAAAGAATTAAAAGAAGAAGAGCGGCCACGTGAAAAGGCGATTCAGTATGGAGTAAACGCTTTGAGTAACCGAGAATTAATAGCATTATTGCTCAGAAGCGGTACGCAATCGCTAAGTGCTTTAGAATTGGCAGATAAGGTGTTAGCATTAAAAGCAACACTTGGAGAACTGGGAAATGCCAGTATACAAGAGCTTATGTGTATCAAAGGCATTAAAAAAGCAAAAGCCATTGAATTGAATGCCGCTTTTGAATTGTGCCGACGCATTGCTTTTGATAAAGTGATGCATAAGGAACAAATTGAAGAACCACAGGATATTTTGGAATGGTTGAATCAGGAAATCGGCTATGCTAAACAAGAACATTTTTTAGTGTTGTTTCTTGATCAGAGAAATCATGTCTTATGTTATCGTACTATGTTTATGGGCACATTAACTTCTGCAAGTGTCCATCCACGAGAAATCTTTAAAGAGGCGATGCAACAAGGCTGTGCAAAGATTATTTGCGTTCACAATCATCCATCTGGCGATGCAACACCAAGTGATGCTGATATCACATTAACAAAGGCTATTCAAGAGGCTGGGAAAATGGTAGCGATTCCATTGATTGATCATATTATCGTTGCACGGAATACGTACATAAGTTTTCGACAAAAACGACTTATGGATTGAACTATTTCATTTTACCCTTTATAATGGAGAGGTACGAAATAGGTGATAAGATGTCAAAATTTAATCGACTTCAGAAAATAGTAATCGGAATCATCCTGGCCTTTGTGGCATTGGGTGTTCTTTTGAAAAGCATGAGTGGTACGCTAACAAGCAATTTAGGCTATGATGGCATCAGTATGCTGAAATATGCGCTGATCGATCATCCGGTAATGACCGCAAAAGATTGGCTGCAAGATTTGGCAAATTTGTGGAGCGTGAAGGAAGAAAATGATTTACTACGCTATGAACTTAGCCAAAATCCTTCTTACAAGGCAAAATATGATGACGAACGCCGTAAGAACACAGAACTAGAAGCGGCTTTGAAACTGCAAAAGAGCGAAGATAAATATACCATGACATGGGCACATGTGATTTCCCGTGATCAGGCAAGTTGGAATAATCTTATTACCATCGATATTGGAAAAAGAGATGGTGTTAAGGAAGGCATGGCAGTCGAATCGGTAAATGGTATGATCGGCAAGGTTGCCAGTGTGTCAAATCATACCAGTGTCGTGAAGTTGTTAACGAGTGAAGACAAGACGACGACAGCTTCCATTAAGATCAATATTGATAAGAAGACAAGTGTTGATGGCGTATTGCAAAGTTATGATATCAAGCGTGGCATGTATGTCATATATTTATATGATGATACGGATAAAGTGAAGGAAGGCATGCAGGTCATTACAAGTGGCATGGGTGGAGGATATCCTAGCGGCTTGTTGATTGGTAATGTCGATTCTATTCAAGCTTTAAGTAATCAAAGTGGACAGACTATTTATGTACGTCCGGTTGATGATTTTCAAGAATTCACGTTGGTGCGTGTAATTACAGGCGCAAAGGGGGAGAAGTGATATGACACATCTTCTCTTTGTTGTTTTCTGTTTTCTAATCGATGAAGTTTTGATGATTTTATTTCCCAACTCTTATTTGGTAGATACATTGATGTTTATTCCAAACTTGGGTTTTTGTGCAATGATTCTCACTGTTCGCAAGTTTAATCTGATAGACACCTGTTTGTTTGCCTTTGGCTGTGGAATGATCTATGATTTCTGTTTTGCGAATACATTTCTGATTTATGCAATTGTTTATACTCTGGTTGCCTGCCTGCTACATCTTTGGAGCAAGCATATGACCGATACCTTAATAGAATCGTTAATTCTAGCAATTGTGACAATTTTCGTCAAAGACCTTTTGATATACTTCTACATGAGCTTTCAGCGAATGACAGAAATGTCTTTGACACTTTGGGCAGAACGCTATGAATTATTGACCCTACTTGCGAATGCTATCTTAGCGATGGTCATTGTTTATTTGATCAAAATCAAAGACGATTATCTGGAAATGAAAGCCCGTCGGATACGAAAAGGGGAAAAGGTCGAATGGTTCAGATTAAAATCAAAGGAATAAATAAGGATTATCATGTGTTTGTCGAATTTGACGATTTTGATGCATGCTTACAAGAATTACATCATAGACTGCTGCAATGTAGTATTTTCCATACATCTGCGCTTGCAGTCTTTTTTCATTTGCCAAAGATCAATGATGCGCAATTTCTTGCTATTTTGCAAGTTTGTGAACAATGTCATATCATCATGAAAGGCTGCAATGTAGAAACAGAAAAACCGCGAATCAAGATTTTGCAGAAAACGTTAGGGAATGGAGAGCATTATCACTTTCATGAGCCAATCCTTTTATTAGGCACCATTGAACAGCAGGCTTATGTTGTGAGCGAAGCTTCTTTGTATGTGTTAGGAAATATGTATGGGAGTGTGGACCTTTTGCATGCCCATTGTCAATTATACGTTTCAGCTATGCAAGGGAATGTGCGCATCTGTGACAGTCGCTTTCAAAATCTGACATCTTTTTCACCAGCAGAGGTTTATTATGAGCATTGCACAGTGAAACTGAAACAACTAAAGGAGGAGAGAATGTGGGAGAGGCAATTGCAATAACTTCCGGAAAAGGCGGTGTAGGGAAAAGTAGTACCGTCATAAACATCGCAACATTATTAGCTCAAAGAGGCTTTACGGTTTGTATGATTGATATGGATCTGGGATTGAAAAATCTAGATATCATGCTTGGTTTAGAACATCGGGTCATTTTTGATTTAAAGGATGTGTTAGATGGGCGCTGTACGTTGGCAAAAGCCATCATCAAGGATAAACGGGAAGAGAATTTATATTTGTTGCCTGCCTGTAAGACTATCCATATTGATCAATTTCCAAAACATGAGTTGCCTCATATCGTTGAGGCGTTGAAGCAGAAATTTGATTTTGTGCTCTTAGATGCTCCGGCTGGAATTGAAAGTGGCTTTTTACAGGCCATTGCCTGTGTCAAAAAGACAATTGTTGTCACAACATTAGATGTCACAGCATTGCAGGATGCTGATCGTGTCATTGGTATTCTAATGAAAGAAGGAATGGAAGAAATTTCTTTTATCGTGAATCGCATGCAGCCAAGACTTATTGAAAAAGGCATCTGTATAACATTAGAAGAAGCAAAGTCATGGCTAGCAGTGGATTTTTTAGGATATGTGTTTGAAGATGAGGAAATGATACGTGCAAACAATCATGGAACACCTTTAACAAGACGAAAGGATAGCCAATTATACAGTTGTTTTCACTGTATCGTAAAGCGTTTGTTAGGCGAAACCAGCGCTTTGCCAAAATATCGTTCCAAAACAATATTGGCAAAACTGTTTGGATAATGGCGAACTTCCTAGTTTTTTTACGATGTTCATGATAAAATAACAAATAGAAAGCTAGGTGTTCAAATGCTGAAAAAAATATTAAGGAAAATAGATGAGCGGTTCTCTTTATATGCGATGGCGAAGATCATCGGAGTCTTGATCATTTTGTTTCTGCTCATGCAGACACAGCGCATTTGGGGAAATTGGATGAGTATTGCTTATAGTGTTTTACAGCCATTCTTATATGGCTTTGCTTTGGCGTACATCATGAATCCGCTTGTTTTATATATGAAGGCAAAAGGGTTAAATAAAAATTTCAGTATCTTACTGCTATGGATCATCATTTTGGTGATTTTGGTGATATTGATTGTCTTATTGCTGCCTATGCTATATGCGAAAATCAATGAATTCATTTCTTCCTTGATTCAAGGTGTGCAATGGATCAGCTTTAAGATTAAAGAAATTGGTAATCTAAAAGATTTCTCACTTGTGAATAGTCTAACCGACAATATCATTAAATTGCTGGAAGCTTATGATGATTGGATGCCGGGACTTGTATCAAGCCTGCCATCTTGGATGAGTACGATTTTGGATTATGTGACAAATATTTTATTTACGATCATCATTGCCATTTATATGCTGTTTGATTTTGACCGTATGAAAGGTTATGTGAAAAAAGCTTTTCATTTGTTTATTCCAAACAGTGATATTTATTTACATGAGATTGATGAAAATGTTACGGTTTATTTAAAAAGCATGGCCTTATTGATTTTGATTCGTTTTGTTGAATATTGTGCCTTTTATTACTGTGTCGGTCATCATGACTGGCTGATTATTGGAATCATTTCAGCACTTGGCGCGGTAATCCCTTATATTGGCGGTACTGTGGCAAATGCTATCGGTATTTTGACCGGGCTGACACTTCCATCAAGCAATTTGGCAGCCTTGATCATTGGTATTATCGTATTAAGCAACGTGGATAACTATGTCATTTCGCCAATTGTTCATGAGAAACGAAGTGCATTAGGACCGTTAATTACGTTATTTGCGGTATTTGCCGGAGGAGTTATTGGCAATGTCGTCGGCATCATGGTATCTGTACCACTTGTGATTGCTATTAAAACAACGAGTGAATTGTATCAACAACGTCATGAACATAGCACCTTTAATCAGGCGATGAAAACAGAAATAGACGATACACCATCTACATAACACCAAGAAGAGGATGCATTTCCTCTTTTTTTTATCCTGTTACCCTGTTCTAGTTGGTTATGTTTTTGCATATGCTGTATTGTAGGAGGGATGATATGAGCGATCTGAATGATGTAAGAAAACGTATACGTAAACGAAGAGGAACACAAGCAACAGAAAAGGAACACTCATTCTCCCTATTTCGCCTGTTTTATCATACGGTGATGCTGGCAATGGGGATTTGTGTGGTCGTGTTGGCGTTAATGTTAAATGCCAAGCTGAAGCTGATCGAGATGCCGGCATATATTCAAAATTTCAAATTGGATTCACTGACACAATGGATACCTTTTGATAATTGGTTTTCTTTAAAAGAAGAAGCTGTCAGTGCTGCACCTGCCTATACGCCAATCAAGGATAATCAATATCAAAATGGCACAAATAGTGCATATGCGGTTTTTAATGGTGTAGTACTTCATGTACAACGGAGTGATTCTGGAGAATGCAGTGTATCTTTAAAACAGGATAATGGTGTTGTGACAACCTATGGACATTTAAAAGAAGTCAATGTAAAGGCTGATGAACGTATTCTGAAAGGGAAGATGCTAGGCACGTATGAAAATCATATAACGATTGATTTTCTAAAAGATAATAAGGAGATTTCCTATGAAAAAGGTCTTGCGGAAAATTCCGTTTAGTATATCCATTTTATGGTTGCCATATCTGTTCCTATTACGGATCGTACCTATGCAAAAAATCGTTCTGTATATTTTTATGATGTTGACCATTCATGAGCTGGCGCATATTTTGATTGCCCGGCTTTTTCATTATCCAATTCGAAAAATTATCATATATCCTTTTGGTTTGGCCGCTCAGATATCTTATATTGGCTATGGCAGCTTAATCAAGGAAACACTTATATTAGCAGCCGGTCCATTCACTCATATGCTACAGCCATTGCTTCTTTCCTTTCTGTATCAACAAGGTGTTTTATCACTGGCATTTTATACGTATCTGTTACAGATCAATGCCGCATTGCTTGTATTTAATTTATTGCCGATTTATCCTTTGGACGGAGCACGTCTGTTACAAAATTTTTTGCATTGCTTTTTTCCATTTCAAACTGCGAATCGTATTTGTTATTTCGGCAGCTTTTTGCTGTTGCTTTTCTTTATGTGTTCTTCTTTTTGTAAGGGTATTTCGATGTGGTTATTGTGCATCTGTTTACTATGTGAACAATATGTCGCTTGGAAAAATTTGCCTTGTGATACTCTGCGTTTCTATCATTATCGTTTGCTGCACCCAATCCCTTATCCGCCTCTTTTCCATGAGCATCATGACTTATATCGGGGACGCTATAATATCTTAAAATGTTCGCGCGGATGGATGAAAGAGGAAGAGTGGCTGAAGTCGTATTTCTTTGAAAACAGGAGTAGGCGATAGTTGCGAATTATGTTATAATTTGAGGCAAGGAGGCATAGACCTTATGAAAAAGAAATTACTATTTGTTTCCTTGCTGAGCATTCTTTTAGTAAGCGGTTGTGAAGAAAAAACGCCAAGTGTTGCAACCACTGTATATCCAGTACAGTATTTAGTAGAACGCATTGGCGCTGATAATGTAAAAAGTCAGGATATAAGCGAAAATACAATGATCCAACGAGCACAGATCAAAGCGAATTATAAGGATATTCTAGCATCTGCAGATGCATTGTTTTACATTGGCTCCTTAGAGCCTTATATGCAGATGTATGCGGATGATATTCGTAAAGAGACGGATATGGTAGATTTGGCTACTAAAAGTGCCATCTATAAATTTCAACGATATACAACGACCTATGTAAATGATGTCAGTGCTATCGTAGAGTCGCCTTATTATGAAGGAGAAAGTTTTGACAGTGTAGAAACTTATGATAATGACCCTATGTTGTGGATGGATCCGGTTGCCATGACCAGCATGGCGAGTGATATACGCGATTATCTGGTTGATAAATATCCGGTATATCAGAAGATCTTTGATGAAAATTATGATCAATTGGAAATGGATCTTGCTCGTTTAGATGCCGATTTTCAAAGTATTCACGATCAGCATAAAAATATTGCTTTTGTATCCATGACGCCAAGTTTTGGAAATTGGCAGAAGTCTTATGGTATAGAAGTATATCCGGTCATTTTATCAAAATATGGTGCCTTGCCAACCAAGGATCAGTTAGAAATCATAAAAAAGCGTATTCGAAATGATCATGTGCGTTATATGGCAATGGAATCTAATTTGCCAGAAGATATGGTAAGGCTCAGAGAAAAATTAATCCAGGAGCTTGGTTTAATTCCCGTTGAGTTAAATAATGTATCCAGTTTAAAAGAAAGTGATCAAAAGGCTGGAAAAGACTATATGTCGATCATGTATAAAAATTTGGAAACCTTAGAATCCATTGCATCGTAAAAGGTCAACACGACCTTTTTCTTGCGTTTGCTGTAATACTATGCAAATTAAGCATGTTCCATTCGCTCTCATGGATAAGGATATAAAGAAGAAGATGTAAAGGCATTGCAACATGTTTTGTTTAGAAATGCATCATGAAATCATAAAAGAAAGATTCATTAAGAAGCAAAGATGTAGTGGATTGTCATATAAAAAAGAGCAATCAGCAGTGTTATAGCAGGATAAAGTTTTCTTACTTTCCAAGTAGAAAGCGTGCTAGAAGTGCTATGACGTGGTAAAATAATCAAGAAAAGATAAAAATGCATGCTATCGAAAGCAATGTAAATAAATATGGAGGAGCTTATGAAAAAACTATTATTAATTGATGGAAATTCCATGCTGTTTCGTGCCTATTATGCAACCGTATATGGACGCATGATGAAAACCAGCAATGGAATACCGACAAATGCAGTATATGGCTTTATCACAATGATTAATAAAGCCTTTGATATGATACATCCGGATATGGTGTTAGTGGCTTGGGATAGTGGAAAACCAACCTTTCGCCATGAAACTTATACGGAGTATAAAGGGACACGTAAAGAATTAGATCAAGAATTGATCGTGCAGTTTCCAATTGCTCGTGAATATTTGGATGCGTATGGTTTACAGCGTTATGAATGCGATGGTATTGAGGCAGATGATATCATAGGCTGCATGGCACGACAGCATCCTGAATTAGAGATTCATATTTTATCAAGTGATCGAGATTTATTACAATTGATTGATCCTACGACCGATGTCTATCTAATGAAAAAAGGTATCAGTGAAATTGAGGTCATGAATGAAGAAAAATTGATGGAGACAATGGGGATTAAGCCTTCACAGATTATCGATTTGAAAGCATTGATGGGAGATAGTGCAGACAATATCCCAGGGGTAAAAGGTATTGGCGAAAAGACAGCATTAAAACTGTTAAAGGAATATGATACCGTTGATAATGTTTATGCTCACATTGAGGAAATCAAAGGAAAACTGAAAGAAAAATTGGAAACAGATAGGGAAAAAGCCTTTTTATCAAAATATCTGGCAACAATTAAAACCGATGAAACCTTGCCTATTGATATTACAGCGTTGATGCTGCAGCCTCCCAAAGAAGAACTGCATGATTTTTATATAAAATATGAAATGAATAGTTTTGCAAAAAATACACGTAAAAAAGAAGAGGTAACGCGTGATGGAACCTATGCAGTAGTGCAAAAGATATCAGAAGCATTTTATGATGGACATAGTGTTGTTTATGCAGATATCGATAATGAAAATTATTATGATGCTACATTATATGGTTTTGCATTAAGCAAAGAAAATAAAAATGAATACATCACTTTAGAAGATGCAAGAAAAGATCCGGCGTTTTTACAGTATCTAGCTACAAAAAATGACAAGGCGGTTTATGATGCGAAAAACTTCTATCATGCTTGTCATAAAAATAACCTAATCGCAGCAGATGTGAACTTTGATATTATGCTGGCAGCCTTTTTAGTTGATCAAACCATTTCTGATTATGAGAAGTTGGCAGAAAAATATCACTTTGATCAAAGTATTCATAAAGAGGATATCTATGGCAAAAAAGGGAAGCCAAAACTCATCGATTTTGCGCAACAAAGCAAATATGCTATGTTGCAGGCAGAAAATTTATATAGTATTGTAGCTTTATTAGATGAAACCTTGCAAGAAATGGAAATGAAGGATTTGTTTGATACAATTGAGATGCCATTAACGCGCGTATTGTATGCCATGGAAAAAGAAGGCGTATATTGTGATAAGGCAGTTTTACAAAAAATTGCCGATGAAACAGAAGCTAAGATCAACGCGTTAAGTTTGCAGATTTATGAAATAGCAGGGATGGAGTTCAATATCAATTCACCTAAGCAGTTGGCATCTGTATTGTATGATGAATTAGGTTTAAAGGCAGGCAAGAAACGTAGTACAGCAGCCGATGTCTTAGAAAAACTTGTGCATGTACATCCAATCATTCCTCTGTTGTTGGAGCATCGCAAATATCAGAAGATTTATAGTACATATGCAATCGGTTTGGCAAAACATATTTTGGCAGATGGGAAAATACATACGCTTTTCAATCAGATTCAGACACAGACGGGACGATTATCGTCTTCAGAACCTAATTTACAAAATATATCCGTACGTAATGAAGAAGGAAAAGGTATCCGCAAAGCCTTTGTGGCAAGTGAGGGACATGTTCTGTTATCTGCTGATTATTCACAGATTGAATTGCGGATGTTGGCACATATGGCAGATGAGGAACAGATGATCGATGCGTTTAACCATGATATCGATATTCATACCAAAACAGCCATGCAAATATTTGATGTTTCACATGATGAAGTAGATGCCAATATGCGTCGCAGTGCGAAAACCGTGAATTTTGGTATTGTCTATGGACAAAGTGATTTCGGTCTAAGTGAGCAATTGGGCATTTCACGGAAAGAAGCTCATACCTTTATTGAAAAATACTTTGCTTCCTATCCGAAGATCAAAACCTTTATGGATGCGACTATTGCTTACTGTGAAGAACATGGCTATGTGAAAACATTATATAATCGACGTCGTTACATAAAAGAGATAGCAGATAAAAATTATATGATGCGTGAATTTGGAAAACGGGCGGCTATGAATGCACCAATACAAGGAAGCGCTGCAGATCTGATTAAAATGGCGATGATACACATCTATCAAAAAATGCAGGAAGAAAAGGTGAAATCGCGTATGATTTTACAGATTCATGATGAGCTTATCTTTGATGTATGTGAAGATGAAATTGATAAGATGACACAAATTGTAGAAGAAGGCATGCAAAATGTTATGAAATTAAAAGTACCGCTCATTGCACAAGCAAATATCGGCAAGAGTTGGTATGATGCAAAGTAGGTGAAGATATGCCAGAATTACCTGAGGTAGAAACTGTAGTCAGGACCTTAGAACATCAACTGGGCAATGTGACGATCAAGGATTGTCATGTATTATGGGATAACATTATTGCTTATCCTACACCCCAAACGTTCTGTGCACAGATCAAAGGCAAAACGATTCAGCATTATGAACGTTATGGTAAGTATTTATTATTTGATTTAGGTTCCATGATGTGGATTGCCCATATGCGCATGGAAGGGAAGTTTTATATTCAAAAAAGTGATGAGCCTTATGATAAGCATGTGCATGTGCTGTTTGATTTACAGGATGGCAGACAATTGCGCTATCATGATACTCGCAAATTCGGCAAAATGTATTTATATGAGAAACGTAAGGATATCCATCAGTATCCATGCTTTCAAAATATTGGCTTAGATGCCTTTGATGAACGTTTAACACCCACTTATTTATATCATGCATTACATAAACGAAAGATCGTATTAAAAGCTGCTCTACTGGATCAAAGCGTAATTGCAGGAATTGGTAATATTTATGCTGATGAAATTTGCTTTGCACTAGGTATGCATCCAGAAACTAAGATTTATCATTTACGAAAAAAAGATTTTGAACGGCTGTTGCAGGAAACGAGAAGAATCTTACAGGGGGCTATTCGTTATGGAGGTACGACAATACGTTCTTACACCTCAAGTCTTGGCGTGGATGGAAGGTTTCAATTGAAATTAAAAGTACATGCGAAAAAAGGAGAGAAATGCCCGGTATGTCAAGGAGAAATCAAAAAAATAACAGTAGCGACCAGAGGTACCTGTTATTGTCCGACATGCCAGCGAAAACGATGAAAAAAATAGGTTTGACCGGAGTGATGGGAGCTGGTAAATCCAGTGTGATCGCAATATTAAAAGAAAAAGGTATTACCGTTTTAGATTGTGATGCTATCAATGCGAAGCTCCTTGAAAAAGGAGAAGAAGGTTATCTTAAGCTAATAGCGACTTTTGGTAATCAATTGCTAGATGAGCATGAAGAGCTTGATAAACAGCTCATGAGTGATTTAATTTTTAAAGATCCTTTACATAAACAACAGGCTGAAGCCATCTTGCATCCCTTGATCAAAGCCAAAATTGAGCAGGAACTCTTATTACATGCGGATGAGAAAATCGTTGTTGTTGAAGTACCATTGCTATTTGAAGTAGGTTGGGAAGCCTTTTTTGATGCTGTATGGGTCGTGGCTTGTGAAAACTCGCTTTTATTAGAACGTTTGATGAAGTATCGTCATATATCACAAGCAGAGGCGAAGCGACGCTTAGCACATCAAATGTCGCAAGAAGCTAAGATAGCGAAAGCGGATGTTGTTTTGTATAATAATTCGAATAAAGAAAATCTGGAAAGGCAGATTTGTGATATACTGAAAGTAATTAGGAGGTGATGCTGTGGGGGCTATGACGAAATGCCGCATTGAAGTCATCGGCGAAATGACACAGGAACGCCATGCTGCGTTTGTCATGCTGTATTATCCTTTGATTGGTCAAGATGCAGCGATACTTTATAGCACCATGGTTGCCATTGGCACAAGAAACCAAAAAATACGCAATCATCTCTTGATAGAAAAAATCAGTGGTCTCAGCAAAGAGGTCATTGAGAAAAATCGCCATATTTTGGAACAATATCTGTTAGTAAAAACGTATTATCGTGCTGTTGATGATCAATATGTTTATCAGGTATTCATGCCAAAAGAAGGTAATACATTCTTACGACATGAGGTGTTTGGCCGTTTATATCTTAAACAAATGGGAAAACAGGTATATGAATTCAATAAACTGTGCTTTGCTCATGATTTGGAAGATAAGGAAGAATATCAGGAAATCACCATGCCTTTTGAAAATATCATTAAAGATCAGTGGAAAGACAGTGAAGAAGAGAATTTTCAGAAATTAAAGCCAGATGAGGATGATATGCAGCGGATGAGCGATATTCCATTAAGTTTCAATTATGATCGCTTTTTAACAGGATATTCAAAAACACTGTTTCCGCTTACCTGTCGCAATCAAAAAAATCTTCGCTTAATTGGAGAATTGGCCACTATTCATGGTATTTCAGAAATGGATATGCGAAAATATGTATCGCAAAGTATGAATTTAAAAGATAATACATTAAATGCCGAACTATTGAAACGTAAGGTGCGCAATGCCAAACGCAGTGTTATGGTTGATCTTGATGTGAAAAATCCATATGCTTTACCACCGGTGCGCTTTTTACAAAGTAAGCAGCATGGGATTGAAGTTAGCCGCAGTGATGCCTATTTGATAGAAACGCTAATCACTGATTTTAAGATGAAACCAGAAGTTGTAAATGTATTGATTGAATATGTATTGGAAAAAACAAATCAGCGTTTCAGTAAGTCATATGTTGAAAAAATCGCTAGTGTTTGGGTACGTTTAAACATTGATACGAGTGAAAAAGCATTAGCACATATTAAGGAAGAAGAACAAAAACCAATTAAAACAAAGAAGAAGGAACTGCCGGAATGGTTTCAACAAGAGGATGAAGGCAGTGAAAAGGCTAACAAGACGGTAGATGATAAAGAATTAGAAGAGATGATGGAGCGACTGCGAGGTGAATAATGATGGAACCTGTGGAGTTTTCCTTCACATTAAGTGAAGAACAAAAAAAAGCAAAACAAAAGCGTGTGGCTGCTCTTATAAAGCAACCACAGATTAAACAATGGCTGAAACAGTATGATCAAACTGCTGCTTTTGTCGAAGCACATAGTGGAAGATTTCAAGATTATTGCGATGTAATGAAGAAATGTGAGCATTGCCAGGGCATAAGCTTTTGTCGTCAACCGATGACAGGAACACGTATGGAGTTACGCTATGATGGTATCTTACAAAATGTACTGGTGCCTTGTCATTATCAAATCGAACAACAAAAGTTATATGCGCATGAAAAACAATATCGCCAATGTGATATGCCACAATCCTATTTATGTGTGGATCTGGCAAAACTGGATCTAAAAGAAGAAAGCGGTGAATATAAAGGCGTTGTCATGCAGGTATTGCAGACCATCATGGATGAAGATAGCTCAAAAGGGTTATACTTATGGGGGAAACCGGGAGCAGGGAAAAGCTATTTAGCCGCCGGTATGTGTAATTATTTTGCGAAAAAAAAGCGTAGTGTATCTTTTGTCAATGTACCAAAGCTCATATCTGATTTAAAAATGATGTTTCAAGAACCGCTAGCTATGGAAGCAAAACTGGCTAGTATACGGCATGTAGATGTTTTAGTTTTGGATGATATTGGTGGAGAAAGTGTTACCTCATGGAGTCGTGATGATATCCTATTGCCTATCTTAGATGGGCGTATGGAAGGTAAGAAATTAACAATTTTTACAAGTAATTATCGGATGCAGGAATTAAAGGAAAAATGGGCACTGGGTAATGGAAAACAGATGGAGCCAATGGCTGCAGAACGGCTTTTAGAGCGAATTTCTACATTATCAACTGAAATTTTTGTAAAAGGTAATTCAAGAAGGAAATAAATGCTAGTAAAAATTGTAAGAAAATGGTATCATAATAACCGTGAATGGAGGAATTTTTATGGTAAAACGCATAGGTGTTTTAACTTCTGGTGGAGATGCACCGGGAATGAACGCAGCAATTCGCGCCGTCACAAGAGTTGCACTGAACAGTGGAATCGAAGTCTTTGGTATCTATGATGGATACAAGGGTATGGTAGAGGGATATATTGAACCTTTAACAAAAGCCAGTGTCGGTGAGATCATCGATCGCGGCGGAACGATTCTAGGCTCTGCTAGATTGCCGGAATTTAAAGATCCGGATGTACGCGAAAAAGCAGTGCAGCAGCTGAAAAAACGTGGAATAGAAGCAATCGTTGTTATCGGTGGTGATGGTTCCTATCGTGGTGCTTTAGCACTGACTGAAATGGGTATTAATTGTATCGGTTTACCTGGCACAATTGATAATGACATCACTTGTACGGACTTTACGATTGGTTTTGATACAGCCTTAACGACAATAGTTGAAGCAGTCGATAAATTGCGAGACACATCAAGCTCTCATCATCGATGCTCCATTGTTGAAGTCATGGGAAACCGCTGTGGTGATTTGGCCATTTGGTCAGGCATTGCGTGCGGTGCTGAAATCGTTATTACATCTTCAACCGGCTTTGAGGAAGGCGAAGTGCTGGAGAGATTGCGTGATTTAGATTTGATCAAAAAGAAACGTCATGCAATTGTTGTGATTTCAGAAAAAATTACCGATGTTCACCAATTTGCCAAGAAGGTAAGTTTAAATACCGGGTTTTCCGGCAGAGCCACCGTGTTAGGCCACGTACAGCGTGGAGGATCACCAACACCGACGGATCGTGTGTTAGCGAGCCGTATGGGTGAAAAAGCAGTTGATTTGCTGATGCAGGGTATTGGAGGACAATGTGTCAGCATTAAAGACAATCAGATTATTGCAGTTCCTATTGAAGAGGCATTGAATACGCCAAGAGAATCACGTAAGAAGTTGCAGAATCTGTTTGAGCGTCTGGTATAGCATATAAAAGGTAAATAGGTTATTAGGAAAGGAAACAGTTTATGATTGAAAACAGAAAAACTAAAATTATTTGTACGATCGGGCCAGCATCCGAAAGCAAAGAAATGATGACGAAGCTGGTTGAAAACGGTATGAATATCATCCGTTTGAACTTCTCTCACGGGGATTATGAAGAACATGGTAACCGTATCAAAAACATTCGCGAAGTTGTTAAAGAAACAGGAAAGAATGTTGCAATCTTATTAGATACAAAAGGACCAGAGGTTCGTTTAGGTGACTTTGAAAATGGATCTGAAACGTATGAAACAGGAGAAATTATTACCATCGTACGTGAAAAAATGTTGGGAACACATGAAAAATTCCACATTCAATGTCCAGAAGTATTTAACGATGTAGAAGTGAATGGAACGATTTTAATTGATGATGGTAAATGCCGTCTGACAATTCTTGAAAAAAGAGAAGGCGAATTAAAATGCCGTATCGAGAATCCACATACATTGAAAAGCAGAAAAGGCTGTAACTTGCCAGGAGTGCGTTTAAGCATGCCGTTTATTTCTGCAAAAGATGATGCTGATATCCGTTTCGGATGTAAAATGGGTGTTGACTATATCGCTGCATCTTTTACTAGACGTAAAGAAGATGTGTTGGCAATCCGTAAAATTCTTCGTGAAGAAGGAAAACCAGATATTCAGATTATTCCAAAAATCGAGAATCAAGAAGGTTTCGATAATTTAAGAGAAATCTTAGATGTTGCGGATGGTGTTATGGTTGCCAGAGGTGACTTAGGTGTTGATGTTTCATTGGAATTAGTACCAATTTATCAGAAACAGATTATTAAAACGGCAAATGAAATGGGAAAACCAGTTGTTACAGCAACACATATGTTAGAAAGTATGCAAGGAAATCCACGCCCTACACGTGCAGAAGCAAGTGATGTTGCCAATGCTGTGTTAGATGGAACAGATGCAATTATGCTGAGTGGTGAATCAGCTGCCGGCGCTTATCCAATTGAAGCTGTACAGACGATGGATCGCATTGCTAAGGTGATGGAACCAACGTTACCATATCGTGAACGTTTAAAAGCAAGTATTAAAACTTCACAGCGTACAAAAAATGATGCAATCGCTATTTCTGTAGCAGATACAGCTATGGCATTGGATGTTGCTGCGGTAATTGCTTTTACACAGAGTGGTACAACGGCACGCCGTATTTCTAAATTCCGTCCGGAGGCACCAGTAATTGCTGTTACTTTCGATGAAAAGACACAACGTTCATTAGCTATGAACTGGGGTGTTACAACTGTTCTTTCTGAAATTGCAAATAATCAGAACAATGAATGTGAACTGGCACGTGCAATTGCTAAAGAACATGGAATCAAAGTTGGCGAAACAATTATTATAGTTGCGGGATATCCTGTTGGAAATGGTGCAACAAATACCATGAAGATTATTGAAGTAAAATAAATTGACTTCTAGACATGCATAATTCGTGTGTGTCTTTTTTTTGCGAGTTTTTTGCCAGTGAATTGCAAGTTTTCTGCACATCTTTCCATGTTACAATGATAATGTCAAAAAGTGTTCAGGCTGAGTCATGAAGATTTTATAAGAATTTTATTATGGAAATTATATTATAGAAAAGTAAGGAAATATGATATAGTGATGGTATAGGAGGGAGAATATGAAAAAGTTGAGATATCTTTTCATTTTATGTGTGTTCTGTATTGGCTGTACACCAGAGCTTGATGTAACGATAAATGACAACATCGTTATTGAGTATGGTCATGCGATTCATAAGAATGTTTTGATTGATGCTAAGAAATCGAACAAGAATGTGAGCGTTTCTAAGATTGAGGATCTAGATATTAATAAAATAGGACGACAAGAAGTGAAAGTTACATTTACAGATGGAAGCAGAACTCTTGAAAAACAAATGGTGATAGATGTTGAGGATACCGCATATCCAATCATAAAGTTTAAGAAAAAAGTTGTTACTCTAAATGCAGGCGAGAAATACGATGTTAGAAATAATATAAAAACTGTAAAAGATCCTGTAGATGGTGATTTAGCATATAGTGATAAGAAAACTGAAAAGAATGGTTATTATATAGATAGCGGCAAACTGAACACAAAAAAAGCAGGAACCTATGAAGTGATGGTATTTGCAAAAGATGTAAATGGTAATGAAGCAAAAGAAAGCTTCAAAGTTGTGGTAAAGAAAAAGAAGGTTGTGAGACCTGTAAGTGAACCTACAAATAATGGAGTTAGCAATTCTAATACATCGAATGTTTCGGGACAGTCTAATAACAACAACACCAATATTACAAACAATACGAATAAATCTAATGAATCAAATAGCACAAATAAGGCACCTGCTAAGAATGATACGTCTTCTTCAGGAAATAAAACGGATAAACCTTCCGGTAATAAGAAAGATGATGGGAAATTATGTCCGTTAGGAAAAGATCCTTACAAACCTTGTAATGCGATTTTGAATTATAAAGGAGGTTATGGTGTTTATCCAACGATAGAAGCTGCAATGGATGATGGCGAAAGACTGGCATTAGATAGGAAAAGTCCATACTGGATGAAGGGTTTTACTGCCGGTCCTTTATTTAATAATATAAATCATGTCCAAGCTTATACAATCTTTTGGGATATGGAACATTAAACTTAGAAAAATAAATTAAAATATTATGTATATGTAAAGAGAGCAATCGCTCTCTTTTTCTATTGCTGCAAGGAGGAAAATAAATAACATGTACTATTTTAGGATGAAACCACCATAGCCCGGCATTGCTGGGCTTTTTGAATGAAAGAGGGTTACAGAGATAAGCAATAAAGGAGGAAATGTGAAATGGGCTTATTAGACAAATTAAAAAAATTGCCAAAACTAGCCTTGGCAGGAACGGTGTGTTTGACAACGATGTTAAATAATAGTGCCCCTATACATGCTGCAGGAAATACATCATTAAAGTATATGGATGGTTGGAGTATGGCTGGTGAAGCGTATGGACAAGGTGCTATGCTATATCGTGATGGTGAACATGTGTACTGTATTGAACCAGGGGTAGGATATCCAGAAGGAGTATCTTATGGGATACACGATATAGATAAAACTTTATCTCAAACATTAATTAAAAAGCTATCCCATATCTCTTATTATGGTTATGGCTATAGTGGTAGAACCGATAAGAAGTGGGCAGCCGCTACACAGAATTTGATTTGGGAAAAGGTCTTAGGTTATCGCCGTGACTATATTCAGGTTAGTGGTGAGAGTATGACTTCTCTTGAAAATCAGATCATGGATGATGTTAATGATTATTACACAAAACCATCATTTGATAGTAATTCTTATACTTTAGATATTGGTGAATCAATTACCTTGACTGATACAAAAGGAATTTTATCTAAATATAACGTAAAATCAAGTGATGGATTGAGCGTGACTAAGAGTGGCAACAAATTAACCATTACTGCAACTGCATCTGCGAAAGATAATTCAGAAATTATCTTATCAAATGTACCATCATCAAAACAAGGAGATTCCATTATGTATTGGGATGGTGTTGCAGGTCATCAAAAGACGGCAGTATTTTTGGTGAATGACCCTACTTTTGCATATATTGATGTAAAGGTGAATAAATATGGCTCTCTTAAACTTGCTAAAATAGATGAAGATGGGAATAAAGTAGCAGGTACCAGTTTTAAGGTATCTAAAAATGAAGATATGAGTTCTTCTGTAGGTACTTATACAACCGGAGAAGATGGAACAGTTACTGCTAATGAATTACTTCCAGGCAAATACTACATTCAAGAAACAAAAGTTCCTAATCATCTGATTTTAGATAATACAATCCATTCAGTTACTATTGAAGCTAATAAAACAGCTACTTATACAGCTACAAACAAATGGAAACAAGGCAAATTAAAATTACGGAAATTTGATAGTAAGAATGGAAAACAAATCGAAGGTGCTACTTACGGTATCTATAATGAACAAAACCAAGAATTACAGCGTTTAGTTACCAGAGCTACAGGATATGCAGAATCTGGCTATCTACGCTTTGGTAATTATTATGTGAAAGAGATTGCTTCTCCTGAAGGATATGTCTTAAATTCAACAAAATATCCTGTGACGGTTTCAGAAAATGAAGAAGTTATCACCATTAATGCAGAAGATAAACCAATTGAAGGCTATATCGAAATTAAGAAGAAAGATAGCTTGAATGGTGCATCTATCGGTGGAGCAATCTATGGCATTTATGATGCTGACGGAAAAGAAGTGCAACAATTAACGACAAAAGCTGGTACTTATGTAAGATCTAAAGCATTAACTTATGGAAGTTATACCATAAAAGAAATCGTAGCTCCAGAAGGATATGTATTGAGTACACGTACTTATAATGCCACAATCAAAACTGAAGATCAAAATAGCCAAGTCACAGTTGAAGATAAGCCGATTGAAGGATATATTCAGGTAGTGAAGAAAGATAGTAAGTCAGGTAAGACAATCGTAAAAGCACATACCGTGTTTGAAGTATATAGGGCATCTGATGACTCTTTCATTGATACCATCACTACAAATAGCGCTGGTAAGGCTAAAACGGATCTATTGCGTTATGGTGATTATTATTTGAAAGAAAAAACAGCACCTTATGGTTATGCGTACTCAGAAACCAAAATTAAGTATCAGATACGTGAAGAAGGAAAAACTTATACAGCGGAATTTGCTAATGTACGAACACCTGGAAAGATAATGATAAGTAAGGAAGATAGTAAGACAGGGAAGCAGCCATTGGGTGATGCTACTCTTGCGAATGCGATTTATGGTATCTATGCAAAAGACAATATCTTGGATCCAGCAGATGGTGAGATTCTTTATAAGCCAGATGATAAAGTGGCTACTATGACGACGGATGCAGATGGTAATGCATCAAAAGATGGTTTATATCTAGGTGCTTATTACATTAAAGAAATTACTCCAAGTAAAGGCTATACTTTAGATACTACAACATACAATGTTATTCTTGACTATGTAAATCAAAGTGAAGCAATCATTACCAAGAAACAGACTGTTTTAGAAAGAGTGAAAGCACAAGCATTTGAACTTATTAAAATATCAGATCATGGGTCTGGGGAGACTGATCTATTAGAATGTGCGGAATTTACAATCAAATTAAAAGCAGATGTAAATAAAGCTGGTTCATGGGATAAAGCACCAATTGCGAAAAATGCAGAAGGTAAAACCGTAGCTATCATGAAAACTGATCAGAAAGGCTATGCATTAAGTGATGAATTACCTTATGGAGAATATATCGTAAGAGAAACAAAGGTACCTGATGAGCATTACAGGATTGACGACTTTACGGTTATCATAAAAGAAGATAAGCGAGAACCACAAACGTGGCGTATTTTCAATGATAAGAAATTCCATGCTGTGATATCTATCATCAAACAAGATGCGCAGACACAAAAAACCATTGCTGTTTCTGGCGCAACCTTTAAGATAAAAAACTTGGATACTAATTCATATTTTGGTTATTGGGAATGGAACCCTTTCCCTCATTATGTTGATAGTTGGACAAGTGATGAAAGTGGTACGGTAATGACTGGAGATGTTTTAGAACCAGGGAATTATCAATTAGAAGAAACTAATGCTCCAAAACCTTATTTGGTAAACACGACACCCGTAAAATTTAAAGTCAGTTCCAATGTGGCGTATGAAACATTGCCAGATGGTACAACTCCTGTTATTTGCATCATCATGAAAGATATCTCGGTTAAAGGGAAAATAAGCGTAGAAAAACAAGGAGAAGTTTTGACTGATGTAAAAAAAGATGGTAAAGGAAATGTACAATTTGTATATGAAACTAGAAAGTTGCCAAATGCTCAATTTGCAATATTTGCTAAAGAAGATATTTTTGCTCCAGATAACAGCGGGACACTTTTGTATAAGAAAAACCAATTAGTGGAAAGCATTAAAACCGATAAAAACGGTATGGCGCATTCTAACTTGTTACCACTTGGAAACTACATGGTGAAAGAACAGCAGGCGCCAGAAGGATTCATACAAACCAATGAAGTACATGATGTTTCTCTACAATATGAAACCCAAGAGGTGCCTATTGTGTTTGCTTTGGCGGGTATGTTTGAGAATAAACGGCAGAAAGTTCATCTTGATGTACAAAAACTTGATAAAGATACGAAACAACCTTTAGCAAATGCAGAATTTAAACTGTATGCCATGCAAGATATCGTATCGGTAGATGGCAAAATGTTAATTCGCAAGGATGAATGTATTGAAACTGCGACGTCATCAAAAGATGGAAAAGTACCAATAATAAGTGATTTGCCGCTTTCAATGTATAAATTGAAAGAAACAAAAGCACCAATAGGGTATGTTTCTACAAATTTTGAAGAACAGATTGATGCGCATTACCAAGGACAGGATATTCCTTCGATAACATATAAAGCATTTATAGAAAATGAAATCACGGAAGTAGAAGTTGCCAAAAAAGATATTACCAATGACGAAGAAATCGAAGGTGCACAAATGATGATTTACCCAAAAGATGAACCTGGGGCAGTTTTTGCAACATGGATTTCTGGACAAGATGGTAAGGATGATAAAGGCAAGATCAAGCCACATATCGTAAAAGGATTACAACCAAATACCACCTATATTCTCCATGAAATTTCTAGTCCACATGGGTATGCTTTAGCACAAGATGTTGAATTCGAAATAAAAGATAGTGGAGATTTGCAATTCGTAGAAATGAAAGATGAACTTGTCTTAGGACAATTGGTCTGGGAAAAAACGGGTGAAATCTTTATGTCAACTGTAACTGGCCAGTGTGAATTTGGTAAGACGGAAAGTCCGGTATGGGAAACATCAAACCTATTGCATGCAGAAATTACGATATATGCTGCAGAAGACATTAAAATTGGAAATACTTTGTATTACCATAAAGATGAAAAAGTTGAAAGCTTAGAATCAGATTGGGACGAAGTTGCTAGTAAGCATTTGGTGTGTGGAGCATATTATTACATGGAAACGAAAACACCACATGGTTATGTAAAAGATGTTAGAAAGCATTATTTCATGATTGAAGACGCACAAACAACAAAGCTTCAGATTCATACATCTTCCCTATATAACGAACGTCCGCATTTTACCTTAAATATGACGAAACTTTTGGAACAACAGGAAGTTTTTAAGAATGAAGATGCTTATCTAGATGTTCTTTATGGTATATATGCTAGAGAAGATATTTATGATTACATGGGAAAGGTTGCGATACCTAATGGGACGTTATTACATACAAGTGGCATTGATAAAACAGGAAAATTAGAAAACATGATCGATTTACCTAACGGTGTTTATTATGTAAAGGAACTTAAGACCAATGCCCAATATGTACTGGATGAAAAAGAATATGATTTTGAAATCGGCTGGCATGGTGAAGATGTGGTGAATTATGTTGTACATCTGCAAGCAGAAAGCACATTAGAAAATAAACTTGCCAGAGGCAGTCTTTTGATCCATAAAGTAGATAGTGAAAATAAAAACCAAAGGATGAAAAATGTGACGTTTAGGTTATCGGATAAAAAAGATATGTCACATATCTTGAAAGAACAGGAAACAGATGAAAACGGTTATGCACATTTTGCTAATTTAGAATTAGGTATGTATTATGTACAGGAAAAAGAGCAAGTCGCCGGTTATACTTTAAACGATCATATTTATCAGGCAAAGGTTGCGAAACATGGGGATGTTTTAGAAATCCGTATTGAAAATGTACCAGTAAAGATGCGCTTTGATAAGATTGATGAGAAAGATAAAAAGCACTTAAAAGGCGCTATTTTACAAATACTAGATAAGCAAAATGGGCAAGTGATAGCGGAATGGACAAGTGATGGAACCCCTTATACTGTCATGTATCTGGAAGAAGGCAAAAACTATGTATTTCATGAGGTATATGCGCCAAAGAATTATCAAAAAGCAGACGATATCACATTTACGGCTAAACATAATAAAACAATCGTGATGAAAGATGAAAAGATAAAAGTAAAGCATAATGTTGTTACCATGGATGCTAGTTTGCGCAGGGATTTCTTGATGCTTTGCTCTATTACATCTTTATGCGTGCTCTGTATGTTGAGAAAGCGTAAGAGAAATTTAGATTAATTAGAGAAAAACCCTTTCATTTATGCTAAAATAGAACTAGCAAATGTGAAGGAGGAGTTTTATGAAAACTTATATTGGTGTCGATTTAGGAGGCACAAATGTACGAGTTGCCAAAGTCGATGAAGAAGGTAATGTTTTACAAATCGTAAAAGATTCTACAGAAATTGGTAAAGGCACAGAACATGTAATCGCGAAAATTATTTCTTTGATTGAAAGCATTGATGGTTATGATGATTGTGTCGGTATCGGTATGGGAGTGCCTGGCCCTGTAGATACAGTGAACGGTAAAATGGTATTGGCTACAAATTTGCCTGGCTTTGAAGGCTATCCAATTGCTAAACGTATTGAAGATCATTTCCATAAGCCAACCTTTGTTGATAATGATGTTAATGTTGCCGGTATGGGTGAAGCGGTTTTAGGTGCTGGTAAGGGCAAAGGAATTGTATATTATGTTACTATTTCGACAGGTATAGGTGGAGCCTTGGTTGTCGATCAGCATGTAGTTGCTGGCAAGAATGGGCATGCTGGTGAAATTGCAAATATCATCATAGATCGCAATCGTGAAAAAGTAAATTATTTGAATGTTGGTGCTGTAGAAAACGAAGCGAGCGGTACAGCGATGACAAGAAAAGGAAAAGCTGTATTCGGAATAGATGCGATTGCACATGCTGGGGATGTTTTTGATCTGGCAAGAAAAGGCAATGCAGAGGCATTAAAGTTGTGTGATGACATGGCATATGATTTAGCTATCATGTTCTCCGTGATTGCACATGTTGTGGATCCAGAAGTATTTGTTGTTGGTGGTGGCGTAATGAAAGGGAAAGATGTTTTCTTTGAAAAAATGGAAAACTATTTCCGTAATATGATCCACAAAGGGATGCAGATTGTAGAATTTAAAGAAGCCGAGTTAGAAGAGCCAGGTATCATAGGTGCTGCGATGTTGCCAAAAGCCTATGTAAAGGATTAAATATATGAACAAAGCAATCATTAAAAAATATGCAAATCTTGCAATTCGCAAAGGAGTTAATTTACAAAAAGGACAAACATTGCTTATTCAAGCAGATGTGGATGCAGTAGAAATGACACGAGCTTGTGTTGAAGAAGCATATGCAGCTGGAGCCAAAGAAGTTGTTGTATTTTATCAGGATGATATGAATCGTCGTCAGACTTATTTGCATGCTGATGAAGAAACTTTGTGCAATGTTCGAGAATGGCAAGTACATTCAAAACTGGATTATTTAAAAGAGGGTGCTTGCATCCTTCATATCATAAGTGAACTTCCTGGAGTCTTTAAGGATGTGGACGCTGCCAAAGTTGCGAAAGCACGTTTAGCTGGTGCAAAAGCTAATAAAGAAGCGCAGGCTTATACGATGATGAATAAAACGCAATGGAGTATTATCGCAGTGCCAAATAAAGCGTGGGCTATGGAAGTATTCCCGGAATTTGAAGATGCTGAAAATGAGGCAGTTGAAGAGTTATGGGAGCGTATTCTCCATGCCGTACACGTACGAGAAGATAATGATCCAATTGCAGAATGGGATGAGATGCAAAACAATTTCGTACGACGTATACAAGCACTTAATGAACATAAGTTTAAAGCGTTACATTTCACCAATTGTTTAGGAACGGACTTGACAGTTGAACTTGTGGATCATCATATTTGGGCAGGGGGAAGTGAAAAGACAGTTGCTGGTGTGATTTTTAATCCGAATATGCCTACAGAAGAAATTTTTACAATGCCCAAAAAGACAGGAGTACAGGGTAAGGTCGTAGCTAGCAAACCATTAAACTATAATGGTAATATGATTAACGGCTTCTGGATGGAATTTAAAGATGGCAAAGTAGTTGATTTTGATGCTGAAGAAGGGAAAGATACACTATCTGAGCTGATTCATTTTGATGAAGGCAGCTGTTATTTAGGTGAAGTGGCTCTCGTTCCAGATGCGTCGCCAATCTCACAAAGCGGTATATTATTCTTTAATACCTTATTTGATGAGAATGCATCGTGCCATCTCGCTCTTGGCGATGCCTATCCTATGAATGTTGAGGGAGGCATTGATATGAATGAAGAAGAATTGAATAAAGCAGGTGCGAATCATTCTATGACACATGTAGACTTCATGTTTGGTAATGATGATATGAGCATTGATGGTATAAAAGATGATGGATCTTGTGTACCAGTATTTCGCAAAGGAAACTTTGTGTTCTAAATATTTATCAAAAAAACGACAGATATGCACGCTAGCTATCTGTCGTTTTCTTTCATCCTTCTGTTTTCCTCATATTCTCTGGCTTTTTTATAAAAGGTTGAGTATTTTAAACCGGATTCTTTAATAGCATCCTTACTCATCAATTCGCCTTTTTTCCAGCGTACCATGATTTTTTCAAAATCTTTCGGTAAATCAATCTCCGGACGACCAAAACGTACCCCTCTCATTTTGGCGGCACGAATACCCTCAGCTTGACGCTGGTGAATGTTATTACGTTCATTTTCCGCAACAAAAGATAATAACTGTAATACGATATCACCAATTAAGGTGCCAATCAAATCTTTGTTTTGATCAGTGTCTAGTAACGGCATATCGAGAATTTTGATATCGACACTTTTGGTTTTGGTTATGTACTTCCATTCATTTAGGATTTCATTGTAATTTCTTCCCAGTCGGTCAATACTTTTGATTACGAGCAAATCACCAGGTTTCAGTTTTTTATAAACAAGTCTGTGATAAGCTGGACGATTAAAGTCCTTTCCACTTAACTTATCCATATAGATATATTTTTTATCAATCCCATAATCCAGCATCTCCAGGTATTGCCTTGCCTCATTTTGATCTTGGCTTGATACCCGGACATATCCATATGTTCTTCTCATAATGCACTCCTTTCTCTATTGTGAATTATACTAAATTTTGGTATTTATTGAGAATTCCAAAATTTACCATTCACATAGATGGTATTTTACCATAGTTCTATAAGTGCCACCAGTCAATCCCATAATTGGTAGGTTAGAGAAACAGTTTTCATCAAATTATGCTAACCGTTATATGTTTAGGATGTTATATCCAAAAAGGGGATATAAAATAGGAAAAACAGTTTCTGTAATTCTTACAATCTATCCATAAAATAACTAAAGGCAGTATCCTCTAACTGCGATAATTAGCAAATGGTAGAATACATATGGCTATCGCTTCAACATCTTTTTCACTAGGGAAAATGTAAGGAAAGCTTGTGTTAACATTGACAATCAGAAACTTATGGTGTATAAAAATAAGGTAGACAAACGAAGAAGAGGACATGAAGATATGTGCTTTGAAAGCAGAGAGAAAAGCGGATGGTGAAAGCTTTTACGAAGAGCCTTGTCTTTACTACCTTGGAGTTGCCCCTGAAAGGGTGTGCCGCATACCTTGCGTTATCAGGTTTGAGAGCTTCGCTTATGCGAAGAATAAAGGTGGTACCGCGTATAAGACTGACGTCCTTTGAGATGCAGTCTTTTTTCTTTTAACTGGAGGTGATGATGCATGATACTTTGTTTGGCAAACAGCACTTATGCGACAGCATTAAAACGTTATGTGGATAAGTTCCCGAAAGACAGCGTGATTTGCGGTTTGGCTTTCTTAGATACTTGCGAAGATACAAAAGCCTATTTACAAATGATGATGGACTGGCATGAAGAACGTAATCTTCCAAATGGTATCGTTGGCAGTTCTTTATATCTAGCTATGGAAGATGAAGAAATTGTTGGAGTTATCATGTTACGTCATGAACTAAATGCTTATTTAGAACGTATTGGCGGACATATCGGCTATAGTGTAGCACCAGATAAAAGAAGAAAAGGAATCGCTAAATGGATGCTTGAAGAAGTACTTGCAATAGCGAAAGCAAACTTCCACATGAATGCTTGTCTAGTGAGTTGTGAGGAAACAAACGTGGCAAGCCGTCAAACAATCTTAGCCTGTAAGGGTCATTTCATGAGAAAAGAAGTAAACGATGGAATCACATACGAGATGTATAAAATAGGAGGTTAAACGTATGATTGATATTAGAGAAAATGAACAATTAAGCATGTTGAATCATTCCTGTGCTCATATGATGGCACAGGCTGTAAAGCGTCTGTATCCACAGGCAAAATTTTGGGTAGGACCAGTTATATCAGATGGTTTTTATTATGATATTGATCTTGGTGATGATGTAATCAAAGATGAAGACCTGCCAAAAATCGAAAAGGAAATGAAGAAGATCGCCAAAGATGGAAAGCGTATTGTCCGTAAAGAAATTAGTAAAGAAGAAGCCTTAGAAATGTTTGCGGACGATCCTTATAAGATTGATCTGATTCAAGATTTGGAAGATGGAACAATTACCTGTTATCAACAAGGAGAGTTTATCGATTTATGTCGCGGGCCGCATGTAGAAACGGTTAAGCTGTTGAAAAACTTCAAACTTTTAAAACACTCCGGAGCTTATTGGAAAGGTGATGCAGAAAATAAAATGCTGCAACGTATTTATGGTGTCTGCTATCCAACAAAAGAAGAATTAGAAGAACATTTGCATATGCTGGAAGAGGCCAAAAAACGTGACCATAAAAAATTAGGACGTGAAATGGGTCTATTCATGATGAGTGAATATGCACCAGGTATGCCATTCTTTTTGCCAAATGGAATGATTATTCGTAATCTGTTAGAAAACTTCTGGTATGAAGAACATACAAAAGAAAATTATAAATTTATCAAAACACCAATCATGATGAGCAAGGAATTATGGGAAGTAAGTGGACATTGGGCAAACTATAAAGAAAATATGTATACGACAATGGTGGATGATCGCGAATTTGCAATCAAGCCAATGAATTGTCCAGGGTCCTTATTAGTGTTTAAAAATGGTCTACATTCCTATAAAGATTTGCCACTGCGCATGGGAGAATTAGGGCAGGTACATCGCCATGAAGCCAGTGGAGCTTTAAATGGGCTATTCCGTGTTCGTACTTTTACGCAAGATGATGCTCACATTTTCATGCGCCCAGATCAAATTGAAAGTGAAGTAAAGGAATTGATCAACTTCATTGATCGCGTATACTCTATCTTTGGCTTATCCTATCGTATTGAATTATCGACACGTCCGGAAAAGAAATACATTGGAGATCTGGCAATTTGGGAAAAGAGTGAAAAAGCTCTTGCTGATGCATGTGTCAGTGCCGGTAAGGATTATAAAGTCAATCCAGGAGATGGTGCTTTCTATGGGCCAAAACTTGACTTCCATATCAAAGACTCCTTAGGAAGAGAATGGCAATGTGGAACGATTCAATTGGATATGAATCTACCTGAACGCTTTGATTTAACATATGTAGAAAAGGATGGCACGAAAGTGCGACCTGTTATGCTGCATCGTGTTATATTTGGATCAATTGAACGTTTTATTGGTATTTTGATCGAGCATTATGCAGGACATTTCCCTACATGGTTGGCACCAACTCAAGTCATGGTCGTTCCGGTACATTATGAACGTCATGCGCAAGCTGCAAATGCTATAAATGAAAAATTGTTAGCGATGGGATTTAGGAGCAAATCAGATGCACGAAATGAGAAATTGGGGTATCGTATAAGAGAAGCACAGCTTGCTAAAATTCCTTATCAGCTTGTTATTGGTGATGGAGAAGTAGAAGCTAATACAGTTACGGTACGTCGTGCACAAAGTAAGGAATCTGTGACAATGCCGGTAGAAGAATTTATCGCTAAGCTGAGTGCTGAAGTGAAGGAGAAACGTTTATGAAATTATTGAAGGGATTACTGGCAGGTGTCATGGCTTTGTCTTTAAGTGCCTGTGCAAGTAATGATGACACAAAAAAAGAGGAAGCAAAAACAGAACCGATTAAGGTACTGGCGCCTTTAGGGGCAACTAGTTTATCATTGTTAGGATTATACGGTGATAAAAATGTGAGTGTTGACACCGTTGACGGTACAAGTGTCATCAGTGCAGAAATTGCTAAGGAAGATGGAGAATATGATGCTATCATCGCACCTATTAATTTAGGAGCTGCATTATTATCAAAAGGAAAAAGTCAATATAGGTTAGACAGTGTCGTAACCTGGGGTAATTTATATGTTGTTGGAACTGATGAAAAAGCTTTAACAGAAACAGGAATGTTTGCGGCTTTTGGAGAAAAAGCGGTGCCACAGAAAGTTTTTATGGCTAGCTTGGATGTGAAAAGCATAAAACCTGAAATCACTTATTTTGCTTCTGTGAATGAAGTACAACAACAATTATTAAGTAAGAAAGCAAATGTCGGGTTGATGGCTGAACCTGCTGCTACAGCAACCATTGCTAAAGCAAAAGAAAAAGGAATAACTTTAAAGGTTTTAAAAGATTTACAAAAAGAGTACCAAAATAAAAATAATACAAAGAGTGCGGGATATCCACAAGCAGCGTTATTTGTAAAAAAAGGTTCAGAGGATAAAGTAAAGAAATATATTGAAACAGCTACAACGTTTGCTAATGAAACAAGTAAAAAGGATGAAACGGCGATTAGCAAAGCAGTAGAAACGGCAACTCCAGAGAAATTAGGTATTCCAAATGCACAGATTGCGGTTAAGACATGGCCTCGTCTGAATATTAACTATGTTAAAGCGGCAACTGTAAAAGAAGATATTGCTACATTCTTAAAGCAATTTAATATTTCTATCAATGATGATGCATATACGAAATAATTTGAGGTGATGAAGATGAAATATGCAATAACTTATGAAAATCATATGGTATTCCAACACTTTGGGAAATGCCCTGCTTTTCTACTTGTTGATATAGAAGATGGCATAATTGTAAGAAAAGAACTTCTTAGCGCTAATGGGAGCGGTCATGGTGCGCTAGTTACACTGATTCAAGAAGCTGGTGTTGATGTATTAGTATGTGGTGGTATCGGTCAAGGCGCACGTGATGCGTTAGCTAAAGCTCATATAGCTTTAATTGGTGGTGCCAGTGGAAATGTTGATGAAATTGTAGAACAGTTAAAGAAGGGAACACTACAGGATGATCCCAATGGTAAATGTAACCATCATCATGAGGAAGGTAATCACGATTGTGGTAATCATGATTGTGGATCTCATACGCACTAAGCTCGCTTATATGCGAGCTTTTTTCAATTACTAGTTATCATAGCTTTGTTTTAACTTGTCGTAAAATGAAATTGATAAAGGAAGCACTCTTATCACAGCATATAAATAAAGCTTTTTACGTATAATGTGACTGTCGTTTGCAAAGCTGCTTAATGTTTATAAATCACCAGCTAAAAAAATATGAACTTTTTTTAGCATTCCTATTGCCAAAGTGCTAAAAGTGAGTATAATATAGGGTGTTAGCAGTTATGAACTGCGAGTGCTAAAACTTAAAGGAGGAATCTTAGATGTTAAAGCCATTACACAAAAACGTGATTTTAAAGAAGGAAAAAGCCGAAAAGGAAACAAAAACGGCAAGTGGAATTATCCTGACAGATAACAGTAAAAACAAACCAAGTTATGCTACTGTAGTAGCGATTGGACCAGAAAGTGAAGCAGAAATTAAAGTTGATGATAAGGTTGTATACAAAGAATATTCTGGTACAGATGTGAAATTAGATGAAGAAGAATTCATCATCGTAGAAGATGAAGATATTTTAGCAGTCATTGCGTAAGATAAAAACAAACAGGAGGTAATGAACATGGCAAAAGAAGTACGTTTTTCAAAAGATGCAAGAAATGCAATGTTAGCAGGTGTGAATACACTGGCTGATGCAGTACGTGTAACTTTAGGTCCTAAAGGACGTAATGTCGTTTTAGAAAAAGAATTTGGATCACCATTAATCACAAATGACGGTGTTTCTATTGCAAAAGAAATTGAATTAGAAGATAAGTTTGAAAATATGGGTGCGAAATTAGTTTATGAAGTAGCCAATAAAACAAACGATACTGCTGGTGATGGTACAACAACAGCAACCATCTTAGCACAAAGCATGATTAGCAACGGTTTGCGTCAGGTAGAAAAAGGTGCAAATCCTGTATTAATGCGTGAAGGTATTGAATATGCTAGCAAGGAAGTGGCAAATCATATTCTAGATAAGAGTCGTAAAATAGAAACAAACAGTGATATTGCCAGTGTTGCGGCTATTTCCAGCGGCAGTAAAGAAGTTGGTGAAATCATTGCTAAAGCAATGGATAAAGTTGGCCGTAATGGTGTTATCTCTGTTGATGAATCTAATGGATTTGATACAGAATTAGAAATCAGTGAAGGTATGCAGTACGATAAAGGATACGTTTCTCCATATATGGTAAGTGATCATGAGAAAATGGAAGCAGTCTTAGAAAATGCTTTTGTTATGGTAACTGACCAGAAAATCAATAATGTGCAAGAAGTGCTTCCAGTATTAGAACAGGTAGTGCAGTCCAATAAACCATTGTTGATCATTGCAGATGATGTTGAAAATGAAGTAACTTCTACTTTGGTTGTCAATAAACTGCGTGGTACATTTAATGTAGTTGCTACGAAAGCTCCTGGTTTTGGTGATAATCAGAAAGAAATTTTGAAAGATATTGCAGTGTTAACAGGTGCTACATTCTATTCAAAAGATTTGAACATGGAATTAAAAGACATGAAATTGGAAGAATTAGGTAGCGTGAAGAAAGCAGTTATTACAAAAGATAATACAACAATGATTGGCGGAAATGGCAATAAAGATGAAATTACAGCTCGTATTGCTGAAGTACGCGCACAGATGGAAAACTGTAAGAGCGATTATGATAAAAAACGCTATGCAGAACGTTTAGGTAAGTTAAGCGATGGCGTTGCTATCATTAAGGTTGGTGCAACTACAGAAAGTGAACTGAAAGAAAAGAAACTGCGTATTGAAGATGCATTGAACGCAACGCGTGCTGCTGTTGCAGAAGGTATCGTAATTGGCGGTGGTGCTGCTTTGGTTGAAGCTTATGTGGCTTTAAAAGATCAGTTGAAATCAGATATCGTCGATGTACAGAAAGGTATTAAGGTAGTCATGGATGCGTTATTAGCACCTATTGCACAGATTGCCGAAAATGCTGGTTATAACGCTGAAGAAATCGTCGAACACCAGAAAGGTGCTGAGGCGAATATGGGCTTTGATGCAAAATACGGCAAGTGGGTGAATATGTTTGAAGAAGGTATTATTGACCCAACAAAAGTAACAAGAAGTGCATTGTTGAATGCTGCAAGTATTTCTGCATTATTCTTAACAACAGAGGCAGGCGTTGCTGCTATCAAAGAAAAAGAAGCGCCTATGCCACCAATGCCACAAGGCGGAATGTATTAATATTAAAGAGCAGCTGCTATCCTGCAGCTGCTTTTCTTAAATACCCTAAGTTTATAGTAAGCTTTTTTAGGTGCTTTAAGTTCTGTCTGTAGAAATTTGTCAATGAATGACGAAAATGAGATTCCAATTATGAAGAATCACTTAAATTACACAAAAAACTTTTTCTTAATGCACATTTGTGCTAAAATATAAGTAATGTATAGGAGGTATGCTACATGAGCATCGGTCAGAAATTCAAAGAGTTTATTGCACCAATGGATGAAGATGATGTTTTGGAAGTGGAACAGGAAGAAGAAAGTCCTTCTCTTTCCGAATATGAACAGCCAAAATCCAAAGCTATAAATCGTTTGCCTGGCGACACAAAAATGGTATTGTTTGAACCTCGTTCATTTGATGAGGCAGAAGAAGTCGCTAAACGTTTAAAAGAGAATAAAGCAGCGGTCGTTAACTTACATAAACTGCAAAGAGATTATGCACAAAGAACCATCGATTTCTTAACAGGTGTTATTTTCGCACTGGATGGAACCATTCAAAAGATTGGACATAATGTTATTCTGTGTGCTCCAAGAAATGTTGCTGTTCACGGAGAAATTAATCTGGATGCCAGTGAAGAGGACTAGCATTGCCAATTCATTTTGAACATTATAGGGGTAATGAAAAATTCGTAAAGCGTATTTATGATCTGATAGATCTGATGGAACGCCGCCGTCGAATTGTCGTTACTCCATTTTTTGCGCCTGATGAATGTAACATCTGCGATGCTATTTTAGGGCATCAGATACCGTATGGAAAATCCGGAGGTTATCAAGGTGCAGAACGTTGTCGCTATGCACTTTTACCTTATGAAGATGAACTGGCTGATTTAAAAATAACGATTCTCAAGGCGACTTATTCACCGCAATTTGGTAAGCTTGCACATCCAGATGTTTTAGGGGCAATTCTCAATCTTGGTATTGAACGGGAAAAAATCGGTGACTTAATTGTAAAAGATAATGAACTTATCATTTTTGTAGATGAAGAAATCGAAAATTATATCGTGTGTAATTTGACACGCATTAAACGAAGCAATGTGCATTTTAAACGTTATGAAGGTGAAGTCACTTATGAGCCAAAAATACGGTATGAGCATAAAATCGTATCGAGCCTACGTTTAGATGTACTTGTATCAAGCTTTGCAAATATTTCAAGGAAGAAAGCGCAGGAGCTGATACGTGCAGGACTTGTAAAAGTTAATCATGTAATACTTGAAGAAACTTCCTATTTATGCAATAATAATAGTGCTATTTCCATTCGTGGACATGGACGTTTTTACTTCAAGGAAATTGTGAAAACGACCAAAAAGGATCATTTGGTGATTCTGGCGGGCAAGTATCAGTAGATAGGGTGATGGTATGGACAAACGTATATTTGATACGATGAAAAACGGCTACAACCGTTATCAGGTCGATGATTACATGCAGACGCAAAAGCTCCAAATGGATGCCTTGCAGAAAAAACTGGAAAGTGTAAATCGTGAGCTTGAAATGTTGCGTCAGGAAAAAAAGGTGCTTGAGAATGAGTATCGGAAATTGAATGACAATCTGCATATCAAGGAAAGTGCTGCCAGTGAAATGGCACGTATGGCAATGAAAGAGGCGAATATGATCGTCGACACGGCGAATCAGAATGCAGATACGATTATCAAAGAAGCATTGATGATGGCACGAGGTATTCTGATGGAAATTGCCCGTTTGGGTGATGAGGCTAATGATATGAAAAGCAGTATGAAAGAAGAGCTGCACAAGATTGAGGAAGCGTTGGACGATTTTGAAACACCGGCGATTCCAAAGATGGATTTATTAAAAAAAGAATTATAAAAGCGAAGAAAAAGACATGTTTCTTATCGGTGGATGCAAAGAGAACAGGCGGTTGGTGGAAGTCCTGTGTGAAGCGAAAAGAAAAATCACTTTGGAGCTTATCATCTGAAAACAGTAAGATGATACGGTTACAGCCGTTATCTGTTTGAGTGCTATTTTGATAAGAAATAGAACTAAGGTGGTACCACGTTCACGCGTCCTTAGACAAGGAAGCGTGTTTTTTTTGTTTATGTTAGGAGGAAAATGATATGGAATACAAAGAAACATTATTGATGCCAAAAACAAAGTTTGAAATGCGTGGAAAACTTCCAAGCAAAGAACCAGGATTTCAAAAACGCTGGAAGGAACAAAACATTTATGAAAAGATGTTAAAGAAACGGGAAGGCTGTGAACCATTTGTTTTACACGATGGTCCTCCATATGCCAACGGAGACATCCATCTGGGTCATGCCTTAAATAAAATTTTAAAGGATGTTATCATCCGTTCAAAATTTATGGATGGCTATAAAGTGCCTTATATTCCAGGATGGGATACGCATGGTCTTCCTATTGAAACGGCTATCCAGAAATTAGGACACAATCGTAAAGAAATGGAATTGGCGGATTTCCGTAAACTTTGCTATAACTATGCAATGGAACAAGTAGAAAAACAAAAAGCCGGCTTTTTATCTTTGGGGGTTGTTGGTGATTATGATCATCCTTATATCACTTTAACAAAAGAATTTGAAGCCCATCAAATTGAAATTTTTGGTAAGATGGCAATGAATGGCTTGATTTATAAAGGGTTAAAACCGGTTTACTGGAGCCCATCCAGTGAAACGGCATTGGCAGAAGCTGAAATAGAATATAAAGATGTTAAATCTCCTACGATCTTTGTGAAATTTCCAGTAAAAGATGGTAAAGGAATTTTAGACACTGATACTAGTTTTGTCATCTGGACAACAACGCCTTGGACTATTCCAGCAAACCTTGCAATTTGCTTGAATAAAGATTATACTTATGCGCTTGTGAATAGTGAAAAAGGTAAGCTGATCGTATTAGAAGAATTAGTAGATGCACTATGGGAAAAGTTCGGTTTACAAGAAAAGCAATTGTTGAAGACATTTAAGGGTAGTGAATTAGAAATGATCACTTGCCAACATCCTTTATATGATCGTGAATCATTAATTATTTTAGGTGATCATGTTACTGCTGATGCAGGTACCGGTTGTGTACACACAGCTCCAGGCTTTGGTGCAGATGACTTCTTTGTTGGCCAGAAATATGGGTTACCAGCCTATTGCAATGTTGATGAGCATGGCTGCATGATGAGTGATGCCGGGGAATGGTTAGCTGGACAATACGTAGATGATGCTAATAAGACAGTAACACAAAAGCTTGATGAAATCGGGGCTTTATTGAAGTTAGAATTCATTACTCATTCATATCCACACGATTGGAGAACCAAAAAACCAATCATTTTCCGTGCTACTACGCAGTGGTTCGCTTCTATTGATAAAATTCGTGATCAGTTGCTTGAAGAAATTGACAATGTAGATTGGATTCCTAAGTGGGGTCAGCAACGTATGCATAATATGATTGCAGATCGTGGTGACTGGTGTATATCACGTCAACGTGCATGGGGTGTTCCAATTCCAATTTTCTATGCGGAAGATGATACACCTATTATGGATCAGACAGTATTTGACCATGTGGCGGGTTTATTCAAGGAATTTGGCTCTAATATCTGGTTTGAAAAAGAGGCAAAAGATTTATTGCCAGAAGGTTATACACATCCTGGTTCTCCAAATGGTGTTTTCCGTAAAGAAACGGATACCATGGATGTTTGGTTTGATTCCGGAAGCTCGCATACCGGCGCCATGGTGGAACGCGGTTTAGGTTATCCCGCTGATCTATATTTTGAAGGCAGCGATCAGTATCGTGGTTGGTTCAACTCTTCTTTGATCATTGGTACGGCAGTTCATGGACATTCTCCATATAAACAAGTATTAAGCCATGGATTCGTCATGGATGGTAAAGGTGTGAAAATGAGCAAATCACAATGGAATGCCGTAGCACCTGGAGAAATTACAAAGAAATATGGAGCTGATATTTTACGTTTATGGGCGGCAAGTGTAGATTATCAGGCAGATTGTAGTATGTCTGATGAGATATTAAAACAAATCAGTGAAAATTATCGTAAGGTACGTAATACTTTCCGTTTCTTGTTGGCTAATATTGATGGCGAAAACGACTTTACTAAGGCTGATCTGGTAGATGTTAATACATTGCCTGCTTTGGATAAGTATATGTTAATCATGTTGGCAGATGTCTGTGAAAAGGTTAAAAAAGCATATGGAGAATATCGTTTTGCTGATGTGACAAGTATGCTGACCAATTTGATGACAAATGAATTCTCTGCTTACTATCTGGATTATACAAAAGATATCTTGTATATTGAAAAGAAAGATTCCAACAGAAGACGTCAGGTACAGACAGTTCTATATTATGCGGTAGATACGTTAGTGCGCTTATGGGCACCAATTTTGACACATACGGCAGAAGAAGTTAATGATTTCTTCCATACGGAAGAGGAAAGCATTCATTTGGGTGCGTTCCCGGTAGTACCGATTTTTGAAAATGCTGATGAAATTAAAGAAAAAGTAGCACGTTTAATGCTGATTCGTGCAGATGTCTTTAAAGCATTGGAAGAAGCACGTGCAGAAAAGATCATTGGTAAATCTTTGGAAGCACATGTAATGATCAATGTAAATGATGAAGACCGCGCTTTGATTGAAGAATATTGCGGTAATAAATTTAATCAATGGTTAATTGTTTCAAGAGTAAGCTTTTCCGTAGATGAGTTAAAAGCATATGAGGTTTGTCAAATTGCTGTTGAAAAATGTGAAGGGAAAGTATGCCCAAGATGCTGGAATATCACGGAATCAAATGCTGAAGATGGTTTATGTGAACGCTGTGCTGCGGTTTTAGAATAATCGATAAGGTTGTTTGTCAATTATGATAAACAGCCTTTTTTTACAGTTCTTTGGGTTGTTCTAGAGGAATCATTATTTTTATACGATTTTGACATTTTTATGTTAAAATAGATAAAAAGTATTCATGGCAATAAACATCCGAAACATGATGTTTATCTGAATGATTTAAGCCTTTATGAAAAGGCACAAGTTATTCAGAGGCTTAACAGATTTTAGATATTAAAAACTAGCAAATGAAATTAGAAGAATGAGGACAGAAAACTATGGAAATAACATCATTGACAAATACGAAAATCAAACAGTGGGCAAAATACAAAGAAAAAAAGTATCGAGATGCAGATCAAAAGTTTTTGATTGAGGGTGAGCATTTACTGCAAGAAGCGCATACGGCTGGCCTTATTGAATGTATTCTTGTTGAACAAGGGAAAAACATACCTTATGAACAATATCCCGTATACTATGTTACAAGAGAAATTTTAAAAAAATTAACTGATAGTGTATCAGGAAGTTGGGTAATGGCGGTTTGTCATTTTCCTGAGCAGCAAGCACTCACATCAGATAAGATCATCATTCTGGATGGTGTTCAAGATCCCGGAAATCTTGGTACGATTTTACGCACTGCCTTATCTTTTTCCTATCAAACAATATTGCTATCTAAAAACTCAGTAGATGTATATAATGAAAAGGTTATTCGATCTACACAAGGAGCACTTTTTCATCTAAATATTATTCGTACAGAATTACTTACTGCGATAGAAGAGCTTAAAGAAAAGGGATATAAAATTTATGGAACTTCATTACATGAAGCAATTCCTTTATCACAAGTTCATCCAAAAAAACGTCATGCACTTATCATGGGGAATGAAGGAAAAGGCGTCCGGGAAGAAATATTATGCCAAACAGATCAAAATGTATATATCGAAATGGATACTTTTGAATCACTGAATGTAGCTGTAGCAGCAGCTATCTGCATGTATACCTTTAAAAATAAATAAATGATAACTTTTTGTTATTTTAGTATAAATCAATCTTATACAAACTGCATAAATTAACATGCTATTCTTACAAAACAAATGGAATTATTAAGGAAATTATCCTTTTCCGTTGATAAAAAGAAAAAGTTAGAAAAAAATTTCCAATTTCTATTCTCTTATGATAAGATAGTAAAGAAGATGTATGTCACATTGACATCATAAATAAAGGAGATGTTTAAAATGTAGAGTTTAAAAAGAAACAAGAAAGGTTTTACGCTGATTGAAATCATTGTAGTATTGGTAATTATGGGAATTCTGATTGCTATTGCAGTACCTAGTGTATTGGGATATGTCAATAAGGCAAAAGAGCAGAGGTATTTATCTGACGCTAGAGCATATTATATTGGTGCTCAAGGCATTGTGACCAATAAAAACGGAAAAGATGAACCAGTTGGAGATTATGATTTGACAGCTGCAAAAATTCAAGCAGATGCGGGAATTTTAGCTTCCGAATCTGATATCAATGTCTCAAAATGTACTTTGAGTGGAACAAAAGGCAATGTGAAAATTGAGAAATGTGATTTTGCCGTAAAAGATATCACTAGTAAATACATTTCTATCACTGCAAACAAACAAGCTGAATTTGTTCCGGTTGATGACACTCATCCAATGCCTACAGAATAAAAAATGCTTTTTCAAAGCCTCTATGGTAAATAGAGGCTTTCACTTTATAGAAAGGAAGGGATAAAGTTGGAAAAGATACTTATCATATTTTACGTATATGCATTCTTAATCGGTATATGTATTGCCAGCTTTATCAACGTCGTGATTTGGCGCGTACCTCAAGGTTTGTCTGTGGCAAAGGGTAGATCATATTGCCCCAATTGTCATCATACATTAGCGTGGTATGATTTATTTCCTATTTTCAGTTATCTCCTTTTGAAAGGGAAATGTCGTTATTGTGGTGTTAAAATTCCCATGCGAGATACGATCATAGAATTTCTTGGTGGTGGTGTTGCAATCTTTTGCTTTCATCGTTATCAATTCACATGGGATACCCTTATCATCTTCTCTGTTATCATGATTTTTTTGGCAATAACAATGATTGATTTTGATACGATGACTATTCCAAACGGTCTTATTATCGCATTGGTAGTACCGGCTGTTCTGATGACTATTTTACATCCTGAAATCACGTTGCTTGAAAGAGGTATTGGCTTTTTTATCGTATCCTTACCAATGTATCTTTTAACTTTAATGATTCCTGATTGCTTTGGCGGTGGGGATATTAAATTATTGGCTGTTTCAGGTTTTATGATTGGATGGAAAGGCATACTTTTAGGAGCATTTATTGGTGTTTTAACTTGTGGCTGTTATGCAAGTTGGTTATTGATAACTAAAAAAACACAAAAAGGCGCACATATTGCGTTTGGTCCTTATTTATGCTTTGGAATTGTGGTATCATTAATGTATAGTGAATTTATCATACATACGTATTTATCTATGTTTGGTTTAAAATAAACGAGGTGACGATCATGGCTACGTTTAAATATACTGCAAAAGATATGGATGCAAAAAAAATAACCGGCAAGATGGAGGCAAATGATCGTAAAGAGCTTGCCGCTTTTCTGCGTAGTGACGGCAAATTTTTAATAGAATGTAAAGATGTTACGAATATTGAAAAAAACACTTATATACTAAAATTGAAGGAATTATCAGATTTCTCACGTCAATTAGGAACGATGATAGGCTCTGGAGTAAGTTTAATACGTGCGATTTCAATCTTAGTGCAGAGACAAAAAAATCCTAAAATCAAAGCTATTTATACAGATATCTATCGAAAGCTGCAACAGGGTATGACATTATCATATGCTATGGAAGAGCAAGGAAAAGCTTTTCCAGAATTAATGATTAATATGTATCGAACTGGTGAAACCAGCGGTCAAATGGAACGTGTTGCGATGACGATGGCTTTACAATATGAAAAAGATAATCGAATAAAAGGTAAAGTACGTAATGCGATGATTTATCCTATTATTCTGATATGTGTTACCATTTTTGTTGTAATTGGAGTATTCACCTTTATCATTCCAAGTTTCTCTAAGGTCTTTAATGGTATGGAACTTCCTATGATCACCAAAATTGTAAATGCAATCAGTGAAGCAATGCTTGCTTATTGGTATTGGATGCTTATTGGTGTGTTGTGTATGGTGGCCTTGATTGCAGGTATGTTGCGTGTTGAAAAAATACGATACAAAGTGGATCAAATGAAATTGAAATTTCCTAAATTAGGTAAATTATTAGGAACGATTTATACATCAAGATTTGCCAGAAATATGTGTTCCTTATATACAAGTGGGATATCTATTATTAATGGCTTAATGATCGTAAAAGATAATATTGGAAATAAATATATAGAATCACAATTTGATCAAGTTATTCGCATGGTACGTAATGGTACTTCTTTATCTCAAAGTATTCAAAAAATTGATGGTTTTGATGCAAAATTAGCAAGTTCCATCTATATTGGCGAAGAGAGCGGTAAGCTAGAGGATATGCTATCATCATTAGCAGATGATTTTGACTATGAGGCAGAAATGGCAACACAAAAAATGGTTGCTATGCTAGAACCAATTATGATTATCTTTTTAGCACTTATCGTATTATGTGTTATGTTATCAGTATTATTACCAATCTATCAAATGTATCAGAATCCAACAATTGGATAAAGATGGGAGGAAGTAGCATGGGAAAGGAAAATGTTATTTATATATCTTCACATGGAGTACAGCTAATCAGCGGCTCTAATGATAAAGAAGATATGATCAAAGTGGATGCTTTCCGCGAATATCCGTTAGCAGAAGGTGCTATGATTAATGGTGTTATTACGGATGATACCCCTATTTTGGAAATCTTAAAGGAAATGAGAAGTAATGGGATAACGACTGCCAGATTGTTGATAGACAGCGGACAGATTCTTACCAAAAATGTAGATGTACCTATTTTAAAAAAGAAAGAATTGCTGCAAATCACAAGAGATGAATTATCAGATATTGAAGGCAGTTATGAAGATTTGGTATATGATTACTGTGTGTTACGTCCCAAATATGAAGATGGCAGAAAAGGTGGAGAAATTTTATGTTGCGCGATTGAGCGAAAACTGTTAGTTTCTTATATAGAACTGTTTGAAAATGCAGAAATCACTTTAAAAGGGATTGATATTTCTGTAAACGCATTGCAAAAGTTAACAAATGAATTAGTTGATATGGCGGATAAAACCTATGTGATATCTGTTATTGATGGAAATAATGTATCCAGTTATTTATTTGAGAATAACCATTATACCTTTTCAAATCGTACACGTTTATTTTCTGATCGAGGAACTTATGAATTTATTATGGAAATGAATAGTAATATCTCACAATTGATACAATTCAGCAAATCGAAACGGAGTCAGTATACTATTGAAACGGCTTATTTTTGTGGCTTAGATGACGAAGAAGAACAAAAGGTATTTAAGAATATAAGGGAAAATCTTGATATTGAAGCAAAAGAATTTCCCAATTCAAAAATTATATACATAACAGATAAAAGTAGAGAAAAGGCATTTCAGTTACACGATTATGTATTTACTGTCGGATGTCTGATTAGAAAGTGAGGTGTACCTGAAATGGCAAGTAAGCTTAGTAAGAAAGATATTGATTTGCTTTCTGCTTATAAGCAGAAAAAAGAAACACCTAAATATACAGGAGCTTTAAAGTATGCGGCATTACCATCAGGTATGCTGATCGTAGTTTTAGCTTTATTTATTTACTTTACGTTATCAAATCATCAATTAGAAAATGAAACAGAAGATTTAAAGCAACAAACTACAAAAATACAAGAACAAATTGCGAATGATCCTAACCTAGAACGCTATAATTCCTTACAAACAGTAAAAAGAGATATTGCTGCTTATAAAAAATTTAAAAAAGATATTCAATCCTATCCGGAACTTAGTCAGGATACTTTTGATAAAATTTTATTGGCAAGTGATGTAGATATTACTGTTACTAGCTTTAATTATACAAGAGAATCGCAAATTGTTACCCTGCAAATCGAAGGCACGAATGTAAACTCCACGGAACAATTTGTGAGAAGGTTAAAAAATACCGATTTATTTGCGGCGGTTAATTATTCTGGATATGTACAGAATGAAAAAATACTTGCAAACAATGATACTGTAAGTAAAAAGCAAGACGCTACAGATAATAAACAGACGAATAAGAATGTAAGCGATGCTCAGGCATTGATGGAACTTTTAGAAAATTTGAATAAGACACAACAACAAGAAACTATTAAACAACAACCAGAAACACAGAAAGTTTATACTGCGACTATTCTGTGCACATTGAAGTAGGTGATGAAACATGAAACAGACATTAACAAAACGTGAAAAAGTATTGTTGTATATATTATTATGTATCATCATCGTTGTAGGTGGATTCTTTTATTTAATTATGCCAGCGATGGAAAAACATACGGATTTGCAAGCAAAAAAAGATACTGCAGAAATGGAATTGATTAGTACAAAAGCATCTATTCCACGATATGATGATCTTGATAAAGAAATAAAAGAGGCTAGCAAAGAGTTAAAAGCGATAAAGGCAAAATTTTATGACAATCTGAAAAAAGAAGATGTTGATAAAATAATCACGAAATTAGCTATAGATCATTATTTAGAACCAACAAGCTTGAGTATTACAGATGTTAGTGAAGAAGAAATTCTTAATTATAAGGAAAGTTTAAAAGCCATTGAGAAAAAAGATGAAAATAAAAATGAGGACGGTACAAAAGAAAAAAAGAAAAACATCCTCAAAGTGTATAACATTTCATTAAGCGTAGATGGAACTGTCTTAAATTTGCAGAATATGATAAATGATGCGAATAAAATGAAATCTTTAAAAGTGGCAAGCGTGAATTACAATAGTGTCGTTTCAAAAGATGAAAAATCAAATAGCATGATGGTAACTTTTAAATTATTTATGCTGTCATAAAGCAGGAGGTGAGAATATGAAAGACAATAAAAAAGGCTCAGCTTTATTATGGGCAATTGTTGTCGTTATGGTTCTTGAGATTGTTATTGCAGCCTCAATGACGATTGCATATTCTTACTATAATCGCTCAGTTGAAAAGAATATAGAAAGGCAGGCCTATCTTTCTGCTAAGAGTGTTGTGACAAATGTTACAGAAAATATTCTGAATAAAAATTCAGATTATATAAAGTTAATTCCAGATGGTACAAATAGTGTGACTACGACGATCAATGACGTGGTGAATGGAAAACATACATTCCCAGAAGCATTAGGTAAATTAAAATCATTGACATTGAGTGTTTCTACTAAAACGGTAGATGATGTTGAATATGTCTTTTTAACGATTAGTGGAACTGTAACTTATGCTAGTAAGACATGTACCATAAGTGCGGATTTAAAAAGACTTGTAACTGAATCAAATAAAAATTGGACATTGATTAAATATTATGAAGGCAGTAAAGAAGTTCAATTACCATATAATATTCAAACAGGTAAGGATACATATGATTCTATTGATACAATTTTCACTTATTTTAAGAATGGTGATAAAGCGGCAATGCAAGAAGAGTATAAGAAACATGGTATAAGTGTAACAGATGGATTAACATTTAATAACGATAAATTACGAATTTATATTTATCAAGTGCTTATGAATGGTTCTTCACCAAAGTTGAATATGGATGAGTTTAACTTGCCAAAATCATTAGCTGGTTCGCAATTATATGCTCATGTAATGTTTGGTGTAGTAGATGGCGAGCCTGTCTGTTTCATCTATGCAACGGCAACGGAAAGTGGTGCTGTTTCTGATTGGAAACCAATTTTAGTTTTTGATCCAATTACGCAACACTGGTATTTTAGAGTAAATCAATGGGGGAATAATGATTATCTTAGCATGGCACAATTGAATAGTGGGACTCCCGAAAATAGAAGAATTATATATGATAATTTAATAAGTAGCTTTGTAGAAGAAAATATAGCAGATAAATAGCTTAAAATGAGAAGGAGGTTATAGGTATGAACAATAAAGGTGTTACATTAATTGAAATGATTGTCGCTATCTTGATTCTGTCTATTTCCTCTATAACGATTGCGGCAGGGTTCAATGGTGTTATTCAACGAATGGGCAAAGCTGCTAAAGTTAAAACAGCTAGCAATGAGATGTTTTCCTTTATCGAAGGCAATCAAGAAGTTAAAGATAAAGTAAAGGTGAATAAAAAAGATCAAGATGCCTCTTATATATTGCATGCTGATAATGGTGTTGATGATATAGAAGTACAAGCTACCTATAATGAGTATACAGGTACAAACGGTGCAGATATCGTTTTAAAAGCAATCACTAAAATTAAACAGAGCACCACTCCGTTAAAGGATTTTGATGTATATAAAGATAGTGTAAATATAGGAAATGATCTATATGCTACATTAAATGATAGTGAAACAAAGAGTTGTGGATTAAATCAAAGTACTTGTAAAAGAGATGGCTATAATGATCATGTTTTTAAAAATTTAAAAGATACTTATCAAATTCAACCATTTCCAAATGAACTATTGCCTTCTGAATATAAAAGCCAACCATTTTATATAAATGCGTTTTATGCTTGGGAAAATAAGACGATATCAACAAATTGTAGTAATGAAAAGTTGATATATTTATCGACAACTAATAAATATTATGAATATTCTCCTTATGAATTAAACGTCGATAATATTTCAATTATTTATAATTATTTAGATAATAAATGGTATTGTAAGCCTTCCAATATTACAGTTGCGATTGTTTATGATGATAAGATGTTTAGTGGTGCTTATTATCATGACACTTATATATCTGTAAATGGGGCAACAGAACAAAGGTATGATGATTTTCAGGATTTTATACATAAAGAAGTGAAGAAACAAAATTCAGGTTGGTATGTCTTAGATCCTGATGAGAACTATGATGGTGAAAATATTGATGATTGTTGGATTTCAGTAAATTCGTGATGACGTTAGGAAGGAGAAATAACTATGAAGTCAAAAAAACTTAATAATAAAGGCTTTACTTTAATGGAAATCATTGTGACTTTGCTTATTTCTTCTTTAGTTATGATGATTGCTGGTTCTTTAATTTTGAACTCTCTAGGGTATTTTAATAAAGCTGCCACAACAGATGCGGATAAACAATCTTTAGATCTATTGGCGGATTTCGTAAGAGATCAGCTGTTATATGCAAGTGATGTAAAGGTTTTAAAAAGTAATGAAGAAAGACCTGAGGGAAATGATTGGAAATGGCTTTATGTCAAAGATGGTAGATTAATGCTCGGTCATGTTGACGCAACAGATAGTGAAGCATATAATGATGATTTTTATAATAGACGAATATTAGAAATAAGTGCTAAGGGTTTTAATGAAAATCGACTTGATTTGAAATTCATTTATTATAAGAATAACGATAGCGAGAAAAAAGAAGTATATAAAACTTCAACAACATTAGAACTTTTGAATATGGAACATAATAAAAATGCAAATCCTTTACAGGCGGAAACAAAAAATTTGACAGACCATATTATTTATTACCGCAATGGTGAATTTGAAAATAAAGAATCTAGTGGCGGTGGTGAAGAAGAACCGGATGATACAGATTATGATGGAACTGTTGGAGGGGAAATCGCTTGTAAAAATGACTCTAATACTGATACTTGGAGTAAAGGTAAGAATTTTAAAAAAGGTACTTTTGTTGAGTTTCCTCAGGGCTCTGGCAGTTGGTATAGGGCTATAGTAGATATAAATAACTCACAGAGTGATCCTAATCATAATGACGATGGGGCATGGAAAAGTATTATTTATGCTAGTATACCGAGCGTATGGCAAACTTTTAGTGCTTATGAAAAAGGTGATGTAGTGAAATACCCTGCGAATGGTGGTTATTATTATATCAAGATTAGAGATTATTCTCCAACTGAAAAAGGGACACCATATGCTCCGACAGGTGGACCCAATGATAATGCAACTTGGAAGTATATTAAATATGAAGATATTCCACGGAAAACATGTAAAATTGAAGAAGATACTCCTACAGATAACAGTAGTAAAACGGTAGCGGGTGAATATGAACGTTGCTCAAGTAAACTTCTAGAATGGGAAGGTGGACAATGGATTTATCCAGGTGAATATGTGTACTATGAGGGTCAAATATATCGTTTTATATATCATGTGGAATTAAATTGGGGTCATTTACAAAAAGATCCTCCTGGATCAAATGCAAATAGTCGTAATTACTGGAAAAAAATAAGTGAGGATTTTGATGAATATAGTTCTTATTTTGAGGGAGATATTGTTAAAGATGTTGATGGAAACTATTACCGTGTGAATATCGCCTGGGTAAGTACTGGAGAACATCCTAAAGATATGGTTGCAAAAGGACAAGCTGGATGGGAGTTAATTGACATAAATAATGATACTATCAGCGCTCCAGCATGTAGAACAACTTGGTGGTAATTCTTTTCAATTTCCTGTTCTTTACTTTTCTTCTAGTATAAGAAGATAACAATATCATAAATAATAAGGAGGACGCACTCTTATGAAAAATATACCAATAGGTGAAGTATTAAAAGAATATGGTTATATCTCTGAAGAACAACTTCAAACAGCACTTGCCGAGCAGAAGAAAGATCGATCAAAACGTTTAGGTCAGCATTTGATTGATTTAGGCTTTATCAGCGAAAAACAGATGTTAAAAGCATTGAGTGATAAGTTAAATGAACCATTGGTTGATATGAACAATGTAGAAATCGAAGTCGATGCCGTAGCAAAGATTCCAAAGACTTTAGCATTAAAGTATGATCTGATTGCGATTTCTGAGAATAATGGACGCTTAACGGTGGTTACCAGTGATCCATTGAATTTCTATGGCATTGAAGATGTACGATTAGTTACAGGTATGAATCTTGCTATATGCTTAAGTGAAAAGAAAGAAATTCTACGAGCGATTGATTATTATTATGCGGAAATCAAGGCACGTGAAGCTGCCAGTGTGGCAAATGAAAATGTTGTTTCTTTTGAATTTGATGAAAGTGAATTATTTAATTCTGAAGAAGATGATACACCGGTTGTTAAACTGTTTAGCTCTTTGCTGACAAGAGGGTATAATGCAAATGCAAGTGATATTCATATTGAACCATTTGAAGATAAAACCATGGTACGTATGCGTATTGATGGAATGATCATTGATTATGTTCAGCTGGCAAAGAATCTACATCAATCTCTTATTGTGCGTATCAAGATCATGGCAAATATGGATATTGCTGAAAAACGTGTTCCTCAGGATGGTCATTTTGTTACGACCTTAGAAGGTACGAAGATGAACCTTCGTGTATCTGTCATTCCTACAGTGTATGGAGAAAAGGCCGTTTTACGTTTTTTAAATAGCAATACGCCAATTCTGAATGATACTCAATATGGTATGAATTTAGAAAATTATCAAAAGATGCGCAAGATGATGGAAATGCCGCATGGTATCATATACTTAACCGGGCCTACCGGAAGCGGGAAAACAACGACGTTATATATGATTTTGGAAACTTTGGCAAAACGTCAGGTAAATATTTCAACGATCGAAGATCCTGTGGAGAAAAACATTGAACGTGTCAATCAGATGCAGATTAATAATGCGGCAGGCTTGACCTTTGAAAAGGGATTGCGTGCATTATTGCGACAGGATCCCGATATTATCATGGTTGGTGAAACACGTGATGGAGAAACCGCTTCTATATCTGTCAGAGCAGCAATCACCGGACACTTGGTATTAAGCTCTTTACATACCAATGATGCAATTAGTACGATTGTTCGTTTGCAGGATATGGGGGTAGAGCCGTATATGGTAGCCAATTCTTTAATTGGTAGTGTTTCACAGCGTTTGGTTAGAACAATCTGTCCACATTGTAAAGAAAAGATACGAACAACGGCGCTTGAACGTGAAGAACTTGGTGAAGATGTCGAATATATGTATCGTGGAGCAGGATGTCATCAATGCAACCAGACAGGGTATAAAGGCAGAACCGCAGTGCATGAAATTATTTTGATTGATAAAGAAATGCGACGTATGATATCCAGTCATAAAGATATTGATGATATTTATGCTTATGTGAAAAAAAGTCAAAATTTAAGAACGCTGCGTGAAGAAACAATACAGCTTGTGAAAGATGGTTTAACAACGATTGATGAATTACGTAAAATCAGTGTATACTCTGATTAGGAGGCTTTATGAATCAATTACTTGAAGAAGCTTTGCAATATGCGCGTGAGAATGGATGCAGTGATTTACATTTGAATGTAGATGGTCCGGCAATGATTCGTAAAAATGGAAAGCTGATTGAATTTCCTAAACAGTTTGATAATGCACAAACAACAGAAATGATCTTATCCATGTTGAATGATTTGCAAATGGAACAGTTGAAACAGGGAAAAGATATTGACTTTACGTATGTTGATCAAAAGCATGAACGTCAACGTGTAAATGTATATCGACAACAGGATAAGTTAGCAGCGGCTATACGTATCATTGATAATCGTATTCGTTCTTTAGAGGAATTGATGCTGCCGGATGTTCTTAAGAAGTTAGCAATGGAACCACGTGGTTTAGTACTAGTGACAGGTCCTACCGGAAGTGGGAAATCTACCACATTGGCAGCTATCATGCAGTATATCAATGAGCGTAGAGATTGTCATATCTTAACGATTGAGGATCCAGTAGAGTATTTATATGAACGCTCGAAAGCTTTGATTCATCAACGTGAAATCGGACGTGATGTTGATTCCTTTGATACGGCATTACGCAGTGCAATGCGTGAAGATCCGGATGTTATTTTAGTTGGAGAAATGCGTGATTATGAAACGATAGCAGCAGTAGTTACTTTGGCGGAAACCGGACATTTAGTATTTTCCACCTTACATACGATTGGTGCAGCTAAAACAATTGATCGTATCATTGATGTGTTTCCTCCTCATAAACAGGAACAGATCCGTATGCAGATATCAGGAATCTTACGTGCGGTAATCACACAGCAATTACTTCCAACACTAGATGGAAAAGGCAGAGTAGCTGCTTTGGAAATTATGGTTGGAAATGATGCGATTAGCAGTATGATTCGTGATAATAAGGTACATCAGATCAATTCGCAGATTCAAACAGGGGCAAAAGATGGCATGCAGACATTGAATTTTGCGTTAGCTAAGCTTGTGCGTACACAGAAAATTGGGTTGGATATTGCGGAGAAATATAGTGATGATGCAAAAGAATTACGTCAGTATTTAGGCATGTGAGAAATCATGTGCTTTTTATAATTATGAATGCAGGGATAATATAAAAATGATAAAGGAACTGATTTTATGTATGAAAGAATGCTAGAAAAACAAAATAAACCTACTATAGAAGCAATGAAAGCATATTGTGGAGAAGCATCTTCCTTATTCACAATATTGCATTCATGGTTAATGCAATATTCTGATATAACCTATGATATCGTTTTTCCTTATGGAAATCATTATGGATGGGGAATTGCATTTCGGAAAAAGAACAAGTTGATTTGTAATATTTTTCCTGAAAAAGATGCCTTTACTGTAATGATTCGTCTTACGAATCAACAATTTGAATCCATTTATGATAAGGTAGAATCATATACACAAGCCTATATTGATCAAAAATATGCCTGTGGAGATGGTGGTTGGATACATTACCGTGTGTTAAGTGAGGTCCATGTAGAGGATATAAAGAAATTAGTAAAAAGTAAGTGTCACATCTAGAATAACCACATTTTAAATATAATGGGAAGATGTTATATCTAAACGTTCGATTAATGTAAAATGCAATAGGCTGGATAAGGCTACTTGTTAAATATAGAATGCAAAAAGTTATTGACATTAAAATACTATCTTGGTTTAGACGAGTAGTTTTGCGTTTTATTCTATAATTAAATGCTTTCATAATTTATAAAAAGGCGATGTTATCGCCCTTTACTCATGAAAAAATACTAAGATAAAAAATCTTTTATTAAGGATCAATAACTGTAGGTGTTCTGCCAATACCTACTACTTCATTCACAAGACGTGTCCATGTTCCGCAACCACTTATGCCATCTGCTGTTAATCCATTATTACGTTGGTAAGCGATAAGAGCGGCGCGAGTATTACTTCCAAAGGCGCCATCCAATGTTTGTGTGCTATAACCTAAAGCATTTAAAGCATCTTGTAAAATGAGCACATACACACCTCGACTGCCTTGTCGCAGGGTAGGATAACCAGCACTGCACGCAGGAGTGCCATAACGTTTATCGAAATGAACCCATGTCGGTGTCATTGAAATAGGCTCTACATATACCCAAACACCTAGATTCTTTGCGACATTCCATATCCGATTTCGCTGTGTTTGCGACAATGCCTGACCGACATCAAAGGATACCCCTGCATAATGCTGGGACTGTCTGCCATGCCCGCCTTCCCATATACGTTTAAAGGCATAACGAAAGGGAATGGGAGCGCCATAAGATCGTCTTGTCGCGTTCCAGGATTCCATGGCAGCATTCGTCGTCCATAAAACATTAGAACGTGAAGAACCACGGAACTCACTTACCCGCATGGTATCACCATACACATATGGCATAGTGTCATTTTCACTCAAATCAAAAACTTCTAAAGCTTCGCTATATACATCATAAACGATAACTTTTGCCACATGAAGAACCTCCTTTCTTTCCACTTTATGAAATTTCTGGACAAATGGTATGGGGTAAATCCACAAACTTCCTTGAAAACAGTTACAAAGCAAAAATATTAGCTTATGCAGATATTGGTGATTTCTGAACTTGCTATATTTAAGTATCATAAACAAATCATACAAAAAAACATATATGTATAGATACTTTCCAAATGGAAATGACTATACTTAAATTGTAGATAAACATACAGAAGAGAGGAATATCATTATGAAACAGGAAAATGTAAAAAAACTCATTATCGCAACAAGTGTGGCAGCCGGCGCCGGTGTAGCCGCAGGCGTTGTAAAACGTATGCAAGAAAGAAATAGGGAAACTGCTCGTTGTAAAGTTTCATCAGGACGTGAAGGAGAGCGCCAAGCTTACTTAATTGGTGGAGGTTTGGCAACGATGGCAGCAGCTGCCTATTTACTGCAGGATGGTGGATTTCATGGAGAAAATATTCATATCATAGAAGGTTTACCGATCCTTGGCGGCAGTAATGATGGTGCCGGCAATATGCAAAACGGTTTTGTTTGTCGTGGCGGTAGAATGTTGAATGAAGAAACTTATGAAAATTTCTGGGATTTATTCTCAACGATTCCATCTCTCGATTGGAAAGGGAAAAGCGTTACAGAAGAAATTTTAAACTTTGATCATTTGCATCCTACGCATGCACAAGCACGTTTAATAGATCGCTATGGAGTAATTCAGGATGTTACCAGCATGCAGTTCAACAACACTGATCGGGTGTTGATGACAAAACTTCTGGCAACCCCTGAGGAAAAATTGGATAATGTGACCATTGAAGAATGGTTTGCGAACAGTCCTCATTTTTTTACAACGAATTTCTGGTATATGTGGCAGACAACATTCGCTTTCCAGAAATGGTCAAGCGCATTTGAATTCCGCCGTTACATGAACCGCATGATCTTAGAATTCCCACGTATTGAAACCTTAGAAGGTGTTACACGTACACCATATAACCAATATGAATCCGTCATTCTTCCTTTAAAGGCATATTTGGATGGCTTTGGTGTTGATTTTAGCATCAAGGCAGTTGTGAAGGATATTGATTTTAAAGAGGATGCCATTACAGTTACTGACATTCATCTCAATGAAAATGGCAGAGAGCGTACCATTCATCTAAATGAAGAAGATATTTGTATCATGACCAATGGCTGTATGACTGATAATGCTACTTTAGGCGACTATCATCACGCTCCAGCGTTTACCCCGGATGCCCCTATGAGTGGAGAATTATGGCGTAAGGTTGCTGAAAAGAAACCTTCACTAGGTGATCCAACACCATTCTTTGGCAAACCTGAGGAAACAAATTGGGAAAGTTTCACAGTCACGATGAAAGGTAATAAGCTGTTAAAGATGATTGAGCAATTCTCAGGGAATATCCCAGGCAGCGGAGCGTTAATGACATTTAAAGACTCTAGCTGGCTGATGAGCATTGTAGTTGCCGCACAACCGCATTTTAAAGCACAAGATGCGGATACCACGATTTTCTGGGGCTATGGTCTCTATACCAAGGCAATTGGAGATTATGTTAAAAAACCTATGCGGGAATGTACAGGAGAAGAACTGTTGCTTGAGTTATTAGGACATCTGCATTTTGAAAAGGATACGAAGGATATTCTTGAAACTGTAGTGAATGTCATTCCTTGCATGATGCCATACATTGATTCCCAATTCCAACCACGTGCGAAATCTGATCGTCCACTGGTTGTGCCTGAAGGTTCTACAAACTTTGCGATGATTTCTCAGTTTGTTGAGATTCCAGAGGATATGGTCTTTACTGAAGAATACAGCGTCCGTGCAGCACGTATTGCTGTGTATACGTTGTTAGGCATTGATAAGAAGATATGTCCGGTAACACCATACAATAGAAATCCCAAAGTATTAGCAGTAGCAGCAAAAACAATGTTGCGTTAATAAAAAAAGACACCGGTGAAGCTAACCTTTATCGGTGTTTTCTCATGCAATGATTTGAATCTTTACATCATAGGTATGTGAAGATTGTTTGATATGTAGGATATAGTTGCCGGTTTTATCTGTGTTGACTTGGGACATGTCCATTTCTACTTTTTTGGGATTGGTGATGCCTTTTACATAATAAGTTGCTTTCTTTGGCAAGACTTCACCTTTATGAAAGGTAAAAACTTTTTGGCGGGCAGCCAAAGCTTTCCCATTGGCACCTACACCAATCATATAGATTAGTAACAATAGGACAACACCAACGCCTATATAAAACCAAGTCTGTTTTCTTTTCATCTTTATCACCATGCCTATTGTATCGCAAATAAGGGTAAAATACTATGATGAAATCGATGAAGCAAAAGAAATATGATGAAAGTAGAAAATAAAAACGATGATAGGAATCATCGCTTATCGTTCTTAATGGAGCGGGTGATGAGAATCGAACTCACGTAGTCAGCTTGGAAGGCTGAAGTTCTACCATTGAACTACACCCGCATCTTGATTGCGTTAATAATATACAATATTTTTGTGAATTTGACAATACCTTTTTGTAAAAAAGAACCATCTATATTCGCAAAAGAAAAAGCCATCAGGATAGATGGCTTTGAAAGGAAGCATTGTTTTATTGATGTGGTACAATATCGATGATACGATCAGCTAAGACTGAGAATGGCATGGTTTGTAACCATACTTTGCCCGGACCTTTACAGGTTGCCAAGAAGAAACCTTCACCACTTAAAAACTTATTTTTTAAACCTTTTACTGTTGTGATATCAAAATCTACATGCTCTTCAAACATCGCGATATAGCCTTGATCGATCTTTAACAGCTGTCCTGGTTGTAACTCTTTCTCCACAATATCGCCATCAATTTCTAAGAAGGCGGTTCCCGGTCCTATCAGTTTTTGTAGGATAAAACCTTCTCCGCCAAAGAAACCGGCTCCTAAACGTTTACGGAAGAATGGTTGCAAGGTGACACTGTCTTCCGCAGCTAGAAAGGCTGTTTTCTGAATGATGATGCATTCTCCATCACATAAGGTAATGGGTAAGATCTTACCGGGGAAACTAGAGCCAAAGGCAATTTCACTATTATCGTTGCCGGCAGTATAGGTTGTTAAGAAAATGGATTCACCAGCCATAGCTCGGCCTAATCCTTTTAGTAAACCACCACGTGTATTCGCATACATTTCAAATCCATCATCCATCCAGCACATGCCACCGGATTCGGTAAATACTTTTTCATCTTTTTGTAAATGACAAACAACAACCGGTAATTGCCCGCCTTTGATTTCATATTCCATTTTAAAAGCCTCCTTTTTTTTCATTATAACAAAGAATCAAACATATGAAAATGACTTCTTTACGAGTTGTATCTCCTTGCGTTACAATAAAGGAAAAGGAAGGTAACGTCTATGAAAAATATCGGTATCATGGGATTAGGAAAGATTTCACATCGTGTTGCAAAGGGGATTGCCTATGCACACAATGCACAGCTATATGCGGTAGCATCGCGAAATATCGCACACGCTCAAGATTTTCAAAAACAACATCCTTGCCCCAAAGCCTATGGGAGCTATGAGGAATTGCTGCATGATCCTCAGGTAGATATGGTGTATATCTGTACCCCTAATTATTTGCATTATACACATATCATGGCATGCTTACAGCATCATAAGCATGTAGTATGTGAAAAACCATTTGTTGCTAATCATGAGCAAGTAGTGGAGTGTTTTACCTTTGCGAAAAAACAAGGATGTTTTTTAATGGAGGCAGAAAAAACGATTTTTACTCCTTTAAATCAGACCATTCAACAAATGATACAGGATGGAGCAATCGGGCAATTGCGCTATATTGAGGCAAGTTATGGTTATGATCTTGGTAAGGAAAATATGCCGGATGATTTTTGGGGCTATCGTCAAGAGGATGGGGGCTGTAGTTATGATGTCGGTGTATACCCATTGGTTTATGCAAACTTTTTTGCCAATAGCAGGCTTGTATCCTGCAAAGATATGGTCCATCTTACGCAAAAAGGGTATGATGATTTTATGCAATGCTTATTACAATATGAAAATGGCATCATGGCTAGTATTCGCAGCTGTTGGAATATGACAGTTGAAAATAAGGGGTTTTTATATGGAGATAACGGCTATATCGTTTGTGAGAATTTTTGGAAGAACACCGAGGCACTTCTTGTGAAAGAGGATGGGCAAGAGAAGATTCAAGTTTGTATGGAGAGTGATTTTACACCGGAAATCGAACATGCTGTAGATTGCATGGAACAAGGACTATTGGAAAGTCCGCTAATGTCACAGGCAGCCAGTATGGAGGTCATGCGGGTATTGGATCAGATCAAAGGAAGAACCTGTGTAGGAGTGAAATAAAAATAGATTGAATAATGAAAGAAATGATAGTAAAATTAAACATATGAAAATTGGAGGAGCGTTTATGAAAATAGAAACAAAATGCTTACATGCAGGGTATGAACCAAAGAATGGGGAACCACGTGTATTGCCCATTTATCAAAGTACGACATATAAATATGATTCAACTGATTTTGTAGGACAATTATTTGATCTAACAGCAGAAGGGCATATGTATTCACGTATTTCCAATCCTACTGTAGATGCAGTAGAAAAAAAGATTGCCGCATTGGAAGGCGGTATCGGTGCACTATGTACAACAAGTGGACAGAGTGCTTCTTTCATAGCTTTGATGAATTTGTTGGAAAGCGGAGATCATGTGATTTCTTCTTCAACGATTTATGGCGGAACGGTGAATTTATTTGCCATTACTTTGAAGAAGTTTGGCATTGAAGTTACCTTTGTTGACCCGGATGCACAGCCAGCCGAAATTGAAGCTGCTTTTCGTCCGAATACCAAGGCCGTTTTTGGTGAGATCATGGCGAATCCGGCCATGAATGTGTTGGACATTGAAAAGTTTGCCAAACTAGCACATGCCCATGATGTACCTTTATTAATTGATAATACATTTGCTACACCGATTTTGTGCCGTCCATTTGCATGGGGTGCCGATATCGTAATCCATTCAACGACAAAATATATGGATGGACATGCCTTGCAGGTAGGCGGTGTGATCGTAGATAGTGGGAACTTTCCTTGGGATAATGGAAAATTTCCTGGCTTAAGCACACCGGATGAATCTTATCATGGTATTGTTTATACCGAAAGCTTTGGTAAGGCTGCTTATATTACCAAAGCACGCGTACAGCTGATGCGTGATTTAGGTTGCTATCCAGCTGCCCATTCTGCTTTCCTATTAAACCTAGGCTTAGAAACACTGGCTTTGCGCATGGAGCGTCATTGTGCAAATGCCCAGAAAGTGGCTGCATATTTAGAAAGTCAGGAAGCTGTTGAATTTGTAAACTATCCAGGCTTAAAAAGTTCTAAATACTATACTTTGGCACAGAAATATCTGCCAAATGGCTGTTGTGGAGTTATTTCCTTTTCCATTAAAGGGGGAAGGGAGCGCGCCGCTGCCTTTATCGATCATTTACAACTCGCTTCTTTGGAAGTCCATGTAGCCGATATTCGTACCTGTGTCTTGCATCCGGCAAGCTCAACACATCGTCAGTTAAGTGATGAACAGTTGGTAAATTGCGGTATTACCCCAGGCTTGATACGTTTATCATGCGGTATTGAAAATGTGGAAGATATCTTAGATGATCTGAAACAAGCCTTTGCGCAAATTTAGGGTGATTTGGTATGCCAATTAATATACTAAATGGATTGCCTGCTAAGGAGATTTTGGAAAGTGAAAAAATCTTTGCCTTAGAAGAGGATGTTGCCCGAAAACAAGATATTCGTCCATTGCGCATTGCTATTTTAAATCTGATGCCGAAAAAGATTGAAACAGAAACGCAGATCTTGCGTTTGATCAGTAAATCACCTTTACAGGTAGATATTGACTTTATGAAGGTCAGCAACCATGTTTCTAAGAATACCAGTGCCGATCATTTATTGAAATTTTATGATGATTTTTCCATGTTGAAGGAGAACCATTACGATGGTCTTATTATTACCGGAGCACCGGTAGAACATTTAGAATATGAAGATGTGGATTATTGGCAAGAGCTTTGTACGATCATGGAATGGAGCAAATCCCATGTTTATTCCACCGTGCATATCTGTTGGGGTGCGCAGGCAGGCTTATATTATCATTATGGGATCCAAAAGCATTTACTTCCACATAAAGTATTTGGTATCTTCCCGCAGCTCTTGTGTGATGAATATAACTTTTTGACCAATGGCTTTGATGAGGTACATATGACACCGCATTCTCGCCATACAGCGATTGATGAAGAAGCTTTAGCAGAGGTCAAGGAACTGGAAGTTTTATCACGCTCTAATACAACAGGCTCTAATATTATTGCTACACGTGATTTTCGCCGTATCTTCATTATGGGGCATTTAGAATATGGAAAGGATACCTTAGCACAGGAGTATTTCCGTGATCTGAACCAGGGCAAAGAAATTCAGATTCCATATAATTATTTTCCTGAAGATGATCCTAGCAAAGAGCCGCTTTTTAAATGGCGTGCCCATGCCAATTTGCTTTATCGCAACTGGCTGAATTATGTATACCAAATGACACCATTTGACCTAAAGGAATTGACAACAGGATGAAATAGTCCTGTTTTCTTTTAAAATTTCATAGTATAATGATAAAAAAAGTAGGAGGTATTTTCACATGGAATATAGAGAGATGAAACATGGATATACACCATCTTTATTAGGATTTGGCTGTATGCGTTTTCCAACGAACAAGGATGGCAGCATTGATGAGAAACAAGCAACGAAAATGTTGGATACAGCCATTGCCCATGGAGTGACGTATATTGATACGGCTTTTCCTTACCATCATGGTGATAGTGAACCTTTTGTGGGCAGGGTGCTGAAAAAATATCCACGTGATAGTTTTTACCTGACAACCAAACTTCCTTTATGGGATCTTACTTCTTTAGATGATGCAAAGGTAATGTTTGAGAAACAGCTTGCGCGTTTAGATGTAGACTATGTTGATTTTTATTTGTTACATGCCTTAGACAAAGCAAAATGGGAAAAGGCAAAACAATTAGGTATTGTGAGCTATTGTGAGGAATTAAAGCAAGCAGGAAAGATTCGCAATTTTGGTTTTTCTTTTCATGATAGTTATGAGGTCTTTGAAGAAATTCTAACTTATCGTGCTTGGGATTTTTGTCAGATTCAATATAATTATGTAGATACAGATGTACAGGCCGGAGATCGTGGCTATGCTTTAGCTGAGCAGCTAGGGATTCCAATGGTCATTATGGAACCAATCAAGGGTGGTTCATTATCTTATTTGCCAGAAGATATCGCTGCCGAAATGAAGGCATACGCTCCAGAAAAAAGCATTTCTTCTTGGGCATTGCGTTGGGTTGCCAGCAAACCAAATGTGAAGGTTGTCTTAAGTGGCATGTCTAGCATGGAACAGGTCTTGGATAATCTTTCCACCTTCGAGCAATTCACACCATTGCAAGAGGAAGAACGTCAGTTGGTTGAAAGAGCAGCGAAGAAGATCAAAGAGCGTACCCGCAATGGCTGTACCGGATGTAGTTATTGTATGCCTTGCCCTTTCGGTGTAGATATTCCTAAAAATTTCAAATTGTGGAATGAGTATGCTAAATATGCCTTTGCACAAAAAACCAAAGATGCGTATACTAGTATGAAGGAAGAAGAAAAAGCTAGTCATTGTCAACAATGTGGAAAGTGTGAAACGCTATGTCCGCAAGCCTTAACTATTCGTAAGGATCTAAAATGTTTAGATGAGGAATTAACTAATTTATAAACCGATAAGATATTTGCAAACATCTCTTGCAGATATCTTTTTTATTATATACGAATTCTCTATGTTTTTGTCTTAAGTTATACAACCTAGCTGCATTTGTACATATCTTATTCTATGTCTAGGTATTTGCCATCAGCTATTTTTACCAGGTTCAATATACTAACATAGGAGGTGTTTAAGGATGACATTACAGGAGGTGCCTTTGCTTACACAGGTGGAAATCATAGCATTACATCATGAGGCACATATGAAACGCCGGCTGATGGATCTGGGCTTTGTTGTGGGTAATATCGTAGAACCTATTCTTTCCTCACCCTCCAAAGGTATGCGGGCATATATTGTAAAAGGTGGTAAGATTGCTTTGCGTGCGAGCGATGAAAAGAACATCGAAGTTCGCGAAAAGGGGGAGTTTCGTGCTGTTTGAGAAATTAATGCAGATGAATGAGGAAATTAATGAATTATATGAAAAAGAAACAAAGGGCTATACAATTGCCTTGTTGGGAAATCCAAATGTCGGAAAAAGTACAGTGTTTAATGGTTTGACAGGCATGAAACAGCATACGGGGAATTGGCCTGGTAAAACTGTTGAACTGGCTAGTGGCACTTTTACACATCATGATCGCATTCATGAAATGATCGATCTTCCTGGCACTTATTCACTTTTAGCACATTCTAGTGAGGAAGAGGTAGCACGCAATTTCGTTTGTTTTGAGAAATGTGATGTCTGTCTGGTCGTTTGTGATGCGACGATGTTAGAACGCAATATGAATTTAGTCTTACAAACCATGGAAATTACGAATCGTGTTGTAGTAATTGTTAATTTGATGGATGAAGCCGAAAAGAAACACATCCATCTGGATCTTGATAAATTAGCTAACTTATTACAGGTTGAAGTCGTTGGCATGAGTGCTCGTAATGGAAAAGGATTTCGCAGCTTAAAGGAAGCCATTGAAAAAACAGCTCAAAAACCACTGCGTGAGTGGTGTGTACTGTCTTATGATGCACAATTGCAACAGGCAATCGAAAGACTGGCACAGACTATTCATGCGCCTGGATGGAATCATCATTTTCTGGCATTAAAATTACTTGATCCGCAAGTAGAGGACGAAAAATTTTATGCCGTCTTGACGAATAAAGAGGAAGTTCAGACTATGGTCAGACAGGAACAGGAACATCTAAAAAGAAGTGGCTGCTATGAACAATTTGAGGATATCATAGTGAATGCCTTACAAAAAAAAGCGAAGATGATCTGTGATCAGTGTGTCAAGATTGAGGATGGATCCTATTTAGAAAAGGATATGCGTATGGATCGTATCGTTACGCATAAGGTGTGGGGCTTTTTGTGTATGATCGTGTTATTGGCATTGATTTTTTGGATCACAATTGCCGGTGCCAATGTTCCAAGTGCTTATCTAAGTGCCTTCTTTGTTCAATTGGAAGCATGGCTACATCAGGCTTGTGAGCAGCTGCATGTGGCAAAACTGCTAGAAGGTTTATTCGTGGATGGTATGGTAAAGACAGCAGGATGGGTCATTGCCGTCATGTTGCCACCTATGGCTATTTTCTTTCCCTTATTCACCTTATTAGAAGACTTTGGCTATCTTCCGCGTATTGCCTTTAATCTGGATGGCTTTTTTCAAAAGGCTTGTACGTGTGGAAAACAGGCATTGACTATGGCAATGGGCTTTGGGTGTAATGCAGTTGGGGTTAGCGGTGCTCGCATCATTGATAGCCCTAGAGAGCGTTTGATTGCTATTTTGACGAATGTCTTTGTGCCGTGCAATGGACGTTTTCCTACGCTTATCAGTATTATCACCATGTTTTTTGCCGGTATGTTTGCAGCACCGTGGAATGGTTTATTTGCTACGCTCCTGCTGACTCTTGTCATCTTGTTTGGTATCTTTTTGACCTTTTTGGTATCAAAAGTCTTATCGAAAACCTTATTAAAGGGTATACCTTCTAGTTTTTCTCTGGAACTACCGCCATATCGCCGCCCACAGTTTGGTAAGGTCATCCTTCGTTCTATCTTTGATCGTACTTTATTTGTTTTGGGAAGGGCCATCAGTGTGGCGTTACCAGCCGGCATCATCATTTGGTTGTTCGCCAACGTGGAGGTGCAGGGAATTACGATCTTAGCATATGTCTCCGGTTTTCTAGATCCTTTTGCGAAATTGATGGGATTGGATGGGGTAATTCTATTAGCATTCTTATTAGGATTTCCAGCAAATGAGATTGTCGTACCTATTATGATTATGGCTTATATGGCAAGTGGTTCTATGAATGATCTAAGTAATCTGACCTTACTTAAGAGTTTATTTGTTGATCATGGTTGGACATGGATCACTGCCATTTGTACGCTGCTGTTCTCCCTTGTGCATTTTCCATGTGCTACCACATTATTGACTATTCATAAAGAAACGCAAAGCTGGAAATGGACATGGCTGGCATTTCTGATTCCTACAATATTAGGAATCCTGTTGTGTATGAGTGTGAATGCTGTTGCACATCTGATTCTTCTGATTTTCCCCTTGTAATTTCAGCATAAGTTCTTTATAATAATAAAGAATACGTTGATGAGGACTAGTAGTAAAATGCCTTCACCCAGAGAGAAAAGACACCAGCTGAAAGTCTTTTTGTGAAAAGCCTTTATGAATTCACCTAGGAGTGGGAGTAATGATCCCCCGTATCACACAGCGGTTATCTGTGTATTGTAAGTAAGTGTGTCGCAAGATGAAACAGGATGGTACCGCCCATACGCATGGGTTCCTGTAGCTTGCGGCTTTTTTTATAAGCAGAAAGGAATGAAAGTATGGAAAAGCTTACAAGTATCAAAGAAGAAGGCCTTGCTAAGATTGCAGCCTGTGAAAGTTTGCATGATCTGCAAGAATTACGTGTATTGTATCTTGGTAAAAAAGGTCCGATTCAGGAAGTTATGAAATCAATGAAAGATCTTCCTAAGGAAGAACGCCCTGCCTTTGGCCAACAGGTCAATGAGGTCAAAACAATGTTTGCGGATGCGATAGAAGAACGCAAGCAGGTGTTGGAAATCAAAGAAATGGAAGAAAAGATTGAAAAGGAAAAAATTGATATCACTTTAGATGGTCAAAAGCCGAACCTGGGCAATTTACATCCTTTGATGCTCATCCAGCAGGAAATTGAAGATTTGTTTATTGGTTTAGGCTATACGGTAGCTGAAGGTCCGGAAGTAGAAGAAGACTTCTATAACTTTGAACGTGCCAATATACCAAAGGATCACCCTGCCAGAGATATGCAGGATACCTTCTACATCAATGAAGAAGAATTGCTACGTACCCACACGACTGCCGTACAAATGCGCCAATTGGAATACTATGCAAAACAAAATTGCCATCTGCCAATCAAGGTCATCTGCCCAGGTAAGGTCTATCGCCGTGATGATGATGATGCAACGCATTCTCATCAGTTTATGCAGTGTGAAGGTTTGGTTGTCGCAGAAGGCATCACCTTATCTGATTTAAAGGGAACCTTGGAATTCTTAGCACAGAAAATGTTCGGTGAAAGCCGTACGATTCGTTTCCGTCCAAGCTATTTCCAGTTTACAGAACCTAGCGTGGAAGTTGATGTTAGTTGTCATGTATGTGGAGGCAAGGGCTGCCCGGTTTGTAAAGGAACCGGTTGGATTGAAATCTTAGGTGCCGGCATGGTGCATCCAAATGTGCTACGTATGGCTGGGTATGATCCTGAGAAATGCAGCGGTTTTGCGTTTGGTGTCGGTATTGAACGTGTAGCTATGCTGAAATATGGCATTACGGATATACGTAATTTCTATACAAATGATCTTCGCTTCTTGAAGACATTTAATCGTTTCGAGTAGGAGGATGTTGGCATGATAATAAGTAAAAAATGGTTAGGACAGTACATGGATCTGTCCGATATTACGATAGAAGAAATGGCCGAACGCATTACCGATGCTGGCTTGGAAGTTGAAGGCGTTGCGCATATGTCAAGTGGCAGTAAATTGGTGATTGGTAAGGTATTGAGCTGTGAAGCACATCCAGATAGTGACCATTTGCATGTTTGTCAGGTGGATCTAGGGGATACAAGTGAGCAAATTGTTTGTGGGGCACCAAATGTTGCCGCTGGACAAAAGGTCATCGTTGCTCGTGTTGGGGCAAAGTTACCTGATGGTGAAATCAAAGCCGGTATGATTCGCGGACAAGCCTCTAATGGCATGATCTGTTCTTTATTGGAGCTTGGTGTTGATGCACATATGCTGAGTGAAGAAAGTAAAAACGGAATTGAGGTCTTGGATGAAGATGCACCTGTTGGCAATGAAGATCCATTAGGATATCTAGGCTTGGATGATGCCATTTTGGATGTTGGATTAACACCAAATCGTAACGATTGTATGGCTGCTTGGTCTATGGCTTTGGAAACCGGGGCTATCTTACATAAAGAAGTGACATTGCCCTATGAAGAAGGCAGTGCTAATATAGGAACACCTACGAAATTAAAAGTTTCCAGTGAAACAGAAAAATGTCCATTATTCTTAGGGAAGGTTATCAATCATGTGACTATCAAACCTTCACCAAAATGGATGAAAGAGCTGTTAATGGCAGCCGGTATGAAATCGATCAATAACGTGGTAGATATTTCCAATATCGTCATGTTAGAAACTGGACAGCCTTTGCATTTCTATGATATCAATGCGATTCCGGCTCAGGAAATCACGGTAAAAGATCATCAAGCATGCACATATACCGCGTTAGATGGTGTTGATTATGCTTTAACTGATGATGATATCGTAATTACCACCGAAGGAAAACCAATTGGTATTGCTGGTATTATGGGCGGTGATGATTCTAAGATTGAAGATACAACAAGTGGAATTATCATTGAAGCAGCCATCTTCCATCATGTGGCAATCCGTAATACGGCACGCCGTTTGAATCTGAATACCGATGCCAGTGTGCGTTACCAAAAAGGCATTGAACCGATGGCAACCTTCAAGGCAATGGATCGAGCAGTTGCTTTATTACGTGAATATGCAGATGCGGATGGTATTGAAGAAACTGTTCAGTATGGGGATAATCACTATACACCGGTTGCCTTTGATGTGAATCTGGACAGCATCAACAAACTGCTAGGTACAACCTTTGCCGAAGCAGAAGTTATGCAAGTATTAGAGGATTTGCACTTTGCTCCTAGCAAACAAGGGGAAAACATTCATGTCTGCATTCCTAGCTATCGTACCGATATCAGTATGGAAGCAGATATTGCAGAAGAAATCATTCGTATTTTAGGGTATGATCGTTTGCCTAGTACTTTGCCATATATGCCAGCAACTTTAGGGGCTTTAGATAATCGTCAAAGAATGCGTAGAAGAGTACGCGATATTTTAAGTAATCTTGGTTATAATGAGGCTGTCAGCTATTCTTTGGTAAGTAAAAAACATATCGAAGATGCTATCCTTCCATGCAGTCAGGATATCGTAGAAATGGCATCACCAATGAGTGAAGATCGCCGTTATGTACGAAACAGCTTACTGCCATCCTTGTTGGGATGTATTGCTTATAATCAGGCAAGAAATCAGCATGATGTAGCATTGTTTGAAATCAGTAATGTGTATGGCAATCATCATGTAGAAGAACGCTTAGCTGTTGCGGCAAGTGGTGCTTTGCAGAAAAACCGTTGGCAGAAATTCAGTGTGGATGTTGATTTCTACACGTTAAAAGGATTGGCTGAAAGCATGCTGGAAGCATTAGGCTTTAGTAATAATCGTATTCGTGTTCAAGAAAATAAATTAGATACGAAACATTTCCACCCATATCGCAGTGCAGAGTTATATTTGGGTAAAGAATTACTGGGTATTTTTGGAGAAATTCATCCGGCAATGGCAAAAGAATATGCGATTGATGATGTGTATGGCATGGAATTAAATCTTGAAGTGCTGTTAAACAATAAAGCAAGTAAGGTTAAATTTATCGAAGTCAGCAAATATCCTAGTGTATCACGCGATTTGGCATTGGTTGTTAAAGAAGATGTAAAGGTTGCGGATATCTTAAACAGCATTCGTAAAAATGGTAAATTGGGTAAAGAAAACATCATTCAAAACGTAGAAGTCTTTGATGTTTATACCGGTGAACATGTAGAAGAAGGACATAAATCAATAGCATTGTCCATCAACTTCCAGTCAAATGAGCGTACCTTAAAGGATAAGGAAATCAATGAAATCTTTGATAAAATCCTGGAAACTTTGAAACATGATGTTGATGCCCAATTACGCGCATAGACAAAAAAGTATTAGAATCAAAGCGTAGATACAGTAAAAAGATCAGGCAAAACACTGCCTGATTTTTTCTTTTTGTATGTATGTTTACGATAAAATGAATTCATAGTATGTAAGAGGATTAGTAAATGCATGGAAAAGGAATTAGTATCATTATAAATCATTTTTTTCGATTCTCAGCAATTGCAATCTTCTCCTTATTGCATGAAATAGGGATGCTTTAATATATTTGTGCAGGCGCTGGCTTTACGATAAACTATGCCAGCTAGACATCCTTCTGTGATATGATTCTTATAGTAACTTCCATAAATTTATGATTTCGTACTATTTTATGTATGTTTCATAATTATCTGTTGAATTTAGCGTAAACAAAAGACTAGTACATAGCTGAAATATGCTTACATCAGATAGTCGCTAAGGAGAAGTTTATCATAATAAGGTTTATCTTCAGCTTTTTCAATGCATTTCAATAGTTTTTTTTGTAGGAGAAATTGAATGCGTGCATGTAAAAAAGTATCATGAATTCCAACAGCTTCTTTGCTAAGAAGCTTTCCTATTACAAAGGCTTCAACAACCGGTTTATGAAATTTAGCAAAAGTTTTTATGATGAGGAAATCATAAAAAGTAAGTGGAACAGTAAGTAAGTTATTATTGATGATGGCACGTAAACTACCATTTTCCTCTTGCAATGTATGCCAGCATTGTGCATAATACTGAATCAGCGATGGGGGAGCAACTTGTTGAAGGGGAAGGTAAGAGAAGAAGGCTTCTGGGGCAACTTCACTCCAAAGATGGTTCACATTAACATGATCTCCATCATGATATTCCCAATCAGGTAGTTTCAGAAGATATACAGTATTTGAAAACTGCCATTGCTGTAATAGATGACAAAACCAATAAAATCCACAAATATCATCCGGTGTTTGGCTGTACCAGATACGGATTGTTTCTTTTTCTTGTAAGCGTTTCTTTAACATCGTCATTTGCTGCTTGGTTTGTTCTATGCAATCCTTAGCCATTTGTGTTCCACTAGGAAGATCTTTTGGTAAATCATGATAAAGCTGCTGCAGTATATCTTGACGTTGGGAAAAGAACAGCTCTTCAGAAATCTTTCCAACAGTTAACATAAGGGAAAAACAAAACACATTTTCCCCTACATATGCTTGAAAAGAAGGTGGGATTTCTGTTGGCAAGGTGGTTTGTGAAGAAGATTGCTGATTGTGCAAAAGGGCATGAGCCATTTTTAAACCGCCACCGGCACTTTCTGTAAATGTGATTTCAATCATGAAAGAACCTCCTTTTAGAAGTGATGTTTGTAAAAAGGTGCATGTTAATTTTCATGCACCAAACGAAAGATCAAAATTTGTGGTCTGGCAAACAAACGCATATCCATATTAACAGTCCCCAAACCATTGGAAACATAGAGCTTAGTTTCATTGATGCTATATTTACCATGTGAATATGTATCAGCACCTTCACTTTTCTGTAAAGCTCCTATCAATGGCAAATAAATTTGACCACCGAGAGAATGACCACTGAGGATGATATCTAAATACTTTGTGTTAATTTCATTATTATTAATGATATCAGGACAATGCGTTACCATAATATTAAATTCATCAGAACTAATGTTATCAAAAGGCTTGGATACATTTGGGTTGCCATTGATCATGGAATCTAAGCCAATGAGTGTAATGCTATCTTTACTGCCGTTGCGAATTTGCAATTTCTTATTGGTGATAATTTCAAAATCACTGTTATAAAGAATAGTGGTGACTTTTTGCTTGGCTTCTTTGCTTACTAGATCTTCATCTCCTAATACAGCAAATTTACCTAATGGAGCTTTAATATTTTGTAACAGGGAAGTAATTTCACGCACGGTTTGTGAATCGGGTTTTTGTTCTTCAAAGGAAGTAAAGACATCGCCGCCAAAGATAACAATGTCAGCCCCTGCGGTTTCTAAGGTTTCCATCATGGTAGAAAGTCTTTCTTTTTTCATAAACCCATGATATTTGATATCGCTTATAAAAGCAATTTTAATATCATTCATTGAAGTGGGGATTTTTGTACTACTGATTGTTTCATTTACAAGCTTCACATGATCCACAGAATAGTAGATAGAATAAAAGAAAACACCTGCAATTAGAAGGGCAAAAAGTAATAATACAGAAACAATTTTTACTAGTTTTTTCACCATGCTGTTTACACCTCATATTCTCATTTATTTTACCATAAAGAAGAGGATAAGAAAATAAAAACCGAAGGTTTCCTTCGGTTAAGATGGTTCATGTGTTGTTGGTTTTCGTGGCGTTTTTCGTTGATTGACGCGTGTGGCTCTAGCTTGTGCCATGGCTGCCATAGCCGCTTTTGAATTAATGATAACAGGAATAACGATAGGATTACGATGTGTCTTATTGTATAAGAACGGTTCCAAAGTAGAACGCACGCAATTCTTTAAATCAGAAAAGGTTGTACGCTGTTTCATTTTTTCCTTCAATGCATCGTATACAATCATTTCTGCTTCTTTCAATAAGCCCTGACTATCTTTAATAAAGACAAATCCACGAGATACAATAACAGGTTTGCATAACACTTTATTTTCTTTTGAATCAATCGCTATGATAGCTGCAACTAATCCATTATCCGCCAAAATCTTACGATCTTTTAAAACGGCAGTAGATACACCGCTGATATCATTGCCATCAACATAAATATCATCAGCCGCAATACGGAAGCTGCTTTCGTATACATGGTGATTACGCAAAATCAATACATCCCCATTTGCACAAGTAAAGATATTTTCTTCAGGAATACCAGTCTCCATAGCTGTTTCTTTGTGCTGTTTCAACATTTTATATTCCCCATGGACAGGCATGAAGTATTTCGGCTTAATCAACTGCAGCATCAATTTCTGCTCTTCCTGTGAGGCATGGCCGGTCGTATGCAAATTACCTAAAATTGATTTTGTCAGGACATTTGCCCCGGCTTTAAATAATTTGTTAACAACCTGATTGACACTAGCTCCGTTACCAGGTATCGGAGAAGAAGAGAAAATTACGGTATCACCAGGAATCAGTTTGATGAAACGATGTGTTCCATTCGCAATACGAGACAATGCCGCAAGTGGTTCTCCTTGGCTGCCGGTACATACGATACATGTCTTTGATGCTGGTGTATGAGAAAGCTGTTCCGGTTTTAAGAAGTGTTCTTCACCAACCTTGATCTTACCCATTTTACGTCCAATGGTTACAACATTCTCCATGCTACGTCCAAAGATAATGACCTTACGTCCACAAGCAACAGCCGCTTCTAAGATTTGCGAAACGCGATAGACATTACTAGCAAAGGTTGCTACAATTAAACGTCCATCCGTTTTTTTCATGGTATCTAAAATTTCTGCTGCCACTTTCTTTTCAGAAATGGAAAAATCCGCTACACCAGAGTTGGTAGAATCACTCATTAATAAGTCTACGCCAATCTGTCCCATATAAGCCATGACCTGATAATCAGCATTGCTGCCAACCGGTGTCAAGTCAAATTTAAAGTCACCAGTTTCAACAATACGCCCATTTGGCGTATTAATCAAAATACCCAAAGAATCAGGTATCGAATGTGTCGTGTTGAAGAAACCACATGTGAAATGTTGCATCTTGACCGAACTACGATCATTGATTTCTACGATTTTAACGCCTCTTAGCATTTTACGTTCTTCTAATTTTTTATTGATTAACGCTACCGCAAAAGCCGGTGCGTAAATAGCTTCGATATCAACACTTTTTAAAAGGAAGGGAATTCCTCCAATATGATCCTCATGACCATGCGTGATAATTAATATTTTACGTTTACGATTATTCTTCACCAGATAGTTATAATCTGGAATGACATAATCGACACCGAGAAGATCGTCCTCAGGAAAACGAACACCAGAGTCAATGATTAAGATTTCATTCTCGTGTTCAAAGCAGTACATATTTTTTCCGACTTCGCCTAATCCGCCCATTGCATAAATTAGCGTATCGCCTCGTTCGGTATTTATTTTATTATAACTGTCTTTATTCGTTGTATCCTGACTGATTCTCGGTGCACGATTTTTATTTGTTGTATGATGATTTATCATAATAACTCCTTTCTTACTATATTTGATATGCACCCTATATCTTTTTCTATTATAACATAAATCAGCGAAAATAATCAGCTTCTGTATCTTTTTTTCATTTAACTACCTGTTTTGGGCATAAAAAATGCTCTTAATGAGCATTTATTCAATAACCTTAGCGTCTGGAATTTCCTGCCAAGGATTCGTAACATTGATATGATCATAAAACAAAGTACCATTGAAATGATCCATTTCATGTTGTAATACAATGGCGAGATAACCGCTAGCTGAAATTACGATTTCTTCATTACGTAATAAATCAAAGCCTTTGACCTTAATGCGGGCAGCTCGAGGAACGATGCCTTCATGTTCTTCTTCTACAGATAAACAGCCTTCACCGTTTTTCAGATATGCTTTTTGAATTGATTCAGAAATAATCTTAGGATTTGCTAAAGCAAATTCATAATCTTCTTCTTCATCTTTAGGAACAACAACAGCAAGCATTTTTTTAGGAATTCCTAATTGAATCGCCGCTATGCCGACGGCTGGGCGTAGGTTCTGCTTTTCTGCCAGTTCACTGTCTTGTGAGTCACGAACATATTGCAACATGTCCATTAACAATTCTTTATCTTCTTCATGCATCGGAATTGGTACGGTGACGCTTTTTTCTCTAACGATAGGATCACTATCCTTAACGATGTTATCATAATTAAAGCTCATATACAGACTCCTTTTCTTTCGTTCTTTATTTTATACGCTTTTCTTTCAGAATGGAAGAGTTTTGCTAAATAAATATTAAAAAATGATATAGAATATGATATCATTAAGAGTACATGAAAGAAAGGAGAATGTCACTTGCGGATAAAAAATATAATTGTATCTTTAAAGATGCCAAAGAAATTTGATGTGGCGCTGCAGGCAGCTGTGTTGATCCTAATTGCTTTTGGTACTTTAATGATCATTTCAACGAATGCCGGAAAGGCCGGTGGCTTACTGGTTCTGGTGAAAGTTATCCTCAAACAGATGGCTTTTGTGGTATTCTCATATGTCTTAATGACTTTTTTTGCTAATAACTTTACGATGACAAGGGCAAAGAAGCTTTATCTTTATGCTGGTTTAATACTATTAGGCTTATTGGCATTTACTTTAGTATCAAAAGAAACGTTTGGTTCTAAAGCATGGATTCAAATTCCGATTCCTGGAATGGAGGTCACTTTGCAGCCTTCGGAATTTGCTAAAATCTTCATGGTGGTTATCATGGCTGTGTATGTAGAATTGGCAGGTCGCAAAAACTATGATTTTTGGACAATTGTGCGCATTCCAGTCATATTCTTTATTGTTTTCTTTGTGATAATTTTATTTCAGCGTGATTTAGGTACGATGTTGGTATTGACGATGATCACGATAATCTGCTTTTTAATACCTTCCCATCGCAGTTTAAGAAAAGCACAGCGTACGGTAAAACTGTTACTCATAGTTGGCACAGTATGTACATTGTTCCTTATGAGTGAAACCGGAAGTACGATGGTAGCAAAACTGCCTGTTTTTAAACATGTAAGTAGTCGTGTGGATATCGCCATCGATCCTTTCCAACATCCGCATGGTGTAGGGTATCAATTGATTAATGGCTTATATGGTTTCGCCAGAGGCGGTATCACAGGTGTAGGTTTTGGTAGCTCTATTCAAAAATATGGATATCTTACACAGTCCGATAATGATTTCATCCTCTCTATCGTTGTAGAAGAATTAGGCGTGTTTGGATTAGGTATCGTAGTAATCGGCTACTTGCTTATTTTACAACGCTTATTCTATTATGCTTTTCATACGCAAAGTGAAGGCTATAAAATTATTTTGATTGGTACCGGCATGTATATTTTTGTACATTTTGTTTTGAATGTCGGTGGTGTCAGCGGATTGATACCGTTGACTGGTGTACCATTATTGTTTATATCCAGTGGCGGTAGTTCTTTGATGTCTATCATGAGTGCCATAGGAATATCTCAGGGGGTCATCTCACGCATTCGACGTCAGGGCAGTGTGAAAGTAGGCGTAGATAAAAAAAGAGCCCCAAGGGGTAGGGACTCTTTAAGAAAGGGAAGAGGAGAAACAAAGATTGGGGGGTAGCAACCATTTACTTGGTTGCACTAGTATGATGCCCATCCAATTTTGGTTTATACATAAGGAGTTGAAAAAAATGCGAATAGTTGCAGGAAAATTTCGTTCTCGTGTTATAGAGGCAGTAGATGGGGATGCGACACGGCCTACTTTAGATAAAGTAAAAGAGGCAGTATTCTCAAGAATTGGACCATATTTTGATGGTGGTGAGATGCTGGATTTGTTTGGTGGTAGTGGAAATATGTCTTTGGAAGCTATCAGTCGTGGCATATCCCATTCCATCCTTTGTGATATTCATGGCAAGGCGATTGCGACTATACGTCGGAATATTAAAACATTAGGCATTCAGCAAAATTGTGAAATATGGAAGATGGATTACAAGAAAGCTCTAGCAGCTGCTAGTGAACAAGGAAGAAAATTTGATCTTGTTTATCTAGATCCACCTTATCAAAAACAACAGATTGATTGGATCTTAACTTACTTGGAGGAACATGATCTGCTTTCTTCAGGAGCTGATGTTGTTTGCGAAAGTCTTAAAGAGGATTCCTTTAAAGAGTATTATGGAACATTAGAGCAGGTAAAAGATGCCACCTATGGCATTACGCGTATTACATATTATAAGAAGAGGTAAGGGTGAAAACTTGATAAAAATGGGGAACTTAAAAATACGGCAAAGGTACTTATTTAAATTAAGCAAATAAGAAATACCATTTACTTCCACATGCTCTATAGTGTTCTTTCCTAAAAACTATAAAACAACTAGTGGTAAGTGTGTTTAGAAAATTTGTGCCCGCATGTAGCGAAAGAATGGAGGCCATTATGAAAAAAGCCATTTTTCCCGGCAGCTTTGATCCAATCACCAATGGACATCTGGATATTATCACCAGAGCTAGCCATTTGTTTGATGAAGTTATTGTTGTCATATTAGAGAATTCAGAAAAACGTTCTGCGTTCACTTTAGAAGAGCGCCTACAGTTTATGAAAGCAGCCTGTGCGAAATTAGCGAACGTACGCATTGATCACGATACCTGTCTGACGGTAGAATATGCAAGAAAACATGGAGCTTCTGCCATCATTCGCGGTGTTCGCAGTGTGAAGGATTATGAGTACGAACGCGATATTGCTAGTATCAATCAGCATATGGCTGAAGATATTGAAACAATCCTTTTATTTGCTTCTCCTTCACAATCTTTTGTATCTAGTACCATCATTCGGGAAATGGTACGCTATGGTCAAGATATTTCCGCATTTGTGAATGATGAAGTAAGGAAGGCATGTGTACAACGTTTAAAAGATGAAGAAGGTAAATAGAAAAGGGAAGAAATCCAACACGCTTAGGATTGATCATAGCAGTGTTGGATTCTTTTATTTCATATATTCATCAACATCGTATGATTATATAAAAAGATGGTCTTGTTGAGACTTGATAAAGGAGAAATCAAATATGCGATACGTAATAAGTAAGAAATACGTAAGAAGAAAGCATGGTAACGATTCATAAAAAATGGTATACTAAATAGGAAGTCAACAGAAAGGATGAGTGTATGAGCACACACTTTAAACCGCCTGGAAAAGAGGCAATGAAAAGTAAAACCATTACCTCAATCTGTATGCTGGCAATTATCATCAGCTTGTATGCGACTTGTTATATGTTGTTTTTTAGAACAGTTGATGTTGATTTAACAAAGGACATTTCTATTGTATATGATGGAGAAAGTGGTTCTGCCAGTGTTAAGGTTTTTAATAGTATTACGGATTACAATCAACGGAAACAAGAATTTATGGATTCCGTTGCGTATAAGGTTTCACCTAAGAAGAATTTGCAAAATGGCGATACGCTTTTGATAAGCAGCACCTATGATGAAGATTTGGCGGATCAATACCATATTCATCCCATTCATACGATACGAAAGATAACAGTAGAAAATTTACCGGAACGTTTAAGCAGTGTCGATGAATTGCAACCAGCTTTTTTGAAAGAAATCAATCAAAGAGGAACCAGTTATTTAAAAAAGAATATGGAACAGATTTTAAATGAAGATTTCACTGATTTCTACATTAATTCGAAACCAGAACTACAAGAGCAAAAATTAATGTATCGTATTTTTATGGATGCAAACAAGAAAAGTAATAAAGACCGAATCTTAGATATTTATGCCATAACGGCAAAAGGTCAGGTCAATGTTTCCGCAAAAGGTGAAAAGCTAGAAGAGAAGGAAAGTACGATTTATTATATGATTACATATAATGAAATTAATACCTCTTTCATGTTACGTGAGGAAAATATCTATGGTGAAAAACTGATTTATAGTGGTACAAAAGATTTAACAAATCAAAAAGTGTTTGAAAAAGTCATTCAGAATAAATATGGGAAACAATTCCATATAACATTTTTAGATTTACCTGTGTATACCGATGACAAATAACAATGACCATGGATAGCTTCTTATATGGAATGGCATGATACGAAGCGTAATAAAAAAAGGATTCATTTCACAATTAATGGATCCTTTTTTATACCTTTATTAAGTGCTATCGTGATAACAAAGTCATACAGTCTTTAAGAGTTCAGCCAAAGCCTCTAGATCTTGTTTTTCACTTTCATGAAATTGAATGACACAAGCATCTTCCTTTGAATAACGTGGAATTAAATGGATATGGAAATGCGGAACGCTTTGTCCAGCCACTTCATTTACATTACTAAGAATGTTCATTCCTTCTGCTTGCAATGTTTTACATATTCTATTAGCCAGCTTTTGAGCAACTTCCATCATGTGTTTCAAGGTTTTACTGTCACATTCTAAAAAGTTATCATAATGTTGCTTAGGAATTACCAGAGTATGGCCCTTGGTTACTTGTGAGATATCTAAAAAAGCCATGACCTCATCATCTTCATAAAGGCAATAGGAGGGAATTTCCTTTGCGGCAATCTTACAAAAAATACACATCTTATGATCATCCTTTCTGTAACGTCATTATAACAGAATTCAGATAAAAGAAAAAGAGCGGCAACGCTCTTATTTCTGGGTAATATAGCTTTCGTTTGTGCTCTTAATCTGATTTAAGATATCAATATCATAGATTGTAAAGTTATACTTCTTCAAATAATGTTCCATCATGGTGTTTGATAAATCACTAACACCAGCAACTAAAGCGTCATTTGCTTCATCAGCAAAACTACTAGGATCAATATTTGTTAAATTGACAAGATAATAGGTTTTACCTTCTGTATCTTCAATCACTTCTTTGATAAGTCCCTTACTGGATGTTGCAGTAATTTTACTGAAAACAACATCAGGAAGTCCAGATCCGCTGAAGTAGATTTTTTCACTTCCATCATAGGTTCCTGTCTTGCCATATTTTTTAGCTACTGTTTTCGCACTATCGCCTTTTTTTAAGGCAGCAAGTGCTTTTTCGGCATTTTCTTGCTTTTCTATCTGAATCACATTCGCTTTTACCGGATGGTATTTTTCAAATAATGTTTTTTGATTGTCTTTTGCATATTTCTTTAATAATTCTTTGTTTAATAAAGAAGGGTAGCTCGCTTTTTCTAAATATTCTTCTTCACTGTTGAATCCATAACTTTTAATAGCATTTAGAAAGGCTTCTTCGCCGCCAAACGTTTTTTTCGTGGATGCCAATGTCTTTTTGGCCTCTTTTTTCATATCTTCGCTAAGCTTGATACCTTCTTTTTCATATATTTTATTTTGTACTAATTCTATTGTAGCACTGCCACCATTGCTGCCTTTTAGCAGATTATACAATTTATCTTTAGTTATTGTCGTATCGCCAACGCTTACTAATTTTTCACTGCCATTCGATATATCCGCAACGGCATCCTTACATCCTGTAAGAGTTGCCAGCATGGCGAATGCACATACGATAAGTCCTGCTTTTTTCATTTCCATGCCTCCTTATTTGCTTTCCAGGGATGCCTGGATGTCTTTTTTGATATCATCATTACCATATGTTACATCTAATTTCTTCATGGCTTCACTGATGTATTTGCTTGCTAAATCACTATTTGCGTTTTCAATAGCGCTATAGATGGAGTCTTTTGCTTTTTTATCCTTTAGGATAGCATCTTTATCGGTTTCTTCTACCTTGATCATATGCCAACCATTGTAATTGTCATTACTTTCTTTGACCCAATTGCTAACTTCACCTTTTTTCATCTTCAACGCCTGTTTCTTAAAGCTGTCTACAAAGCCTGTTGTAGAGTCCATGTATCCAAGATAGCCGCCTTTTTCAGCACTTGATGTGTCGCCTTTATCCTTATATTTCTTAGCGACTTCGGCAAAACTCATGGTCTTTAAATCTTTTTCAATTGCTTTGACGGTTTTCATCTCTTCCTCAGTAGGATTGTTAGCATCTTTCATTTTCACTAAGATATGAGAAACCGTACGTCCCTTGTTTTTCTCATAGAGCGGTGTAAATAATTCCTCCATATGTTTGTCGATGTAGTCTTTCTGCATTTTTGACATTTTTGCTTGTACGTTACAGAAATAATCTAATTCATCTTCTTGGAATCCATATTTTGCTAATTCTGTTTTCAAATACTCTTCAGCGCTCTGACCAGAACTGCTCGCCTGATTTTGCGCATTGCTGTTCAAATACTCTTTTAATTGATCTGCAGTTTTTTCAATTTCATCTGTAGATTTGACGCTTTCATCAATAACAGCTGCTTGGAAACGCAGATATAAAAGGGTATTACCACCGTTTGATTTGTACATGGAATCATACAGATCATCAGCTGAAATACTTTTTCCATTGATCGTTGCAATGACATCTTTACCATTTTCGCTTTTACCAGGGAGCTTGCCCTTATTTGTATCATAGATGATAAATACGGTAAATCCGATGAAAATAAGTGCAATCAATACAACGAACCATTGCTTCTTTAATGTGTCTATCATATAGGTCCTCCTAAACTCATACTGTTTTATTATAATAAATATGGAGATAAATTGCAATTTTTTCAAAAGGATTACGACAATTTCCCATAAACCTTCACTTATCGTTCACATTGCATAAGACTTTATAATCGTTACAATTGTGAATCAAAAGAAAATTTGGTATGATAATACTGTTTGAAAGGATGATATACATGAGTTGTTTAAAAATAGATGATCTGCATGTAGATGTGGATGGAAAACAGATATTAAAAGGTGTAAATTTGGAAATACATGAGCATGAAACACATGCGTTGATGGGTCCAAATGGGAATGGAAAAAGTACATTGTTAGCTGCCATTATGGGAAATCCCAAATACCATGTAACACGTGGTAGTATTACGTTAGATGGTCAGGATGTCTTAGCCATGGAAGTAGATGAACGTAGTAAAGCTGGACTTTTTTTAGGTATGCAATATCCAAGTGAGGTTAGCGGTGTTACGAATTCTGATTTTTTAAGAGCGGCAATGAATGCAAGAAGAGAACGTCCGATTCCTTTATTCACGTTTATCCGTGAAATGGAAAAAACAGTAAAAGAAATGGAAATGAAACCGGATTTGGCACATCGTTTCTTAAATGAAGGGTTTTCTGGTGGTGAAAAGAAACGTAATGAGATTGTTCAGATGAAGATGTTGAAACCATCAATTGCAATGCTTGATGAAATAGATTCAGGCTTAGATGTCGATGCATTGAAATTGGTAGCTAAAATGATCCATGAAATGCAAATCGAACAAGGCATGGGATTGGTCGTAGTAAGTCATTATGCACGCTTTTTGGATTTATTAAAGCCAACACACGCCCATGTTTTAGTGGATGGTGCTATTGTGGTCAGCGGTGGCAGTGAGTTAATAGAAAAAATCGATCAAGAAGGTTATGACTGGATTGAAAAGGAATATCATGTGCAGGTCGTAAAGGAAGAAAAGAAAAAAGTTGCGTTGTTGCAGCAATGTGCTGCAGGAACCAAAGGTGTTTAATATGGAACTGCATGTATCAACATCTGGCTTTCAGGTGATAACGCTTGATGATAACGAAACACAATTTAATCTTCATGTAGACAAACACCTGAACGTAAAACTGGCAATTCCATATGGTGGTATAGAGGCATTAAGAACCTCTTGTATTGAATTAGAAGAAGGAGCTTCCCTTACGATCTTGATGAAGAATGTAAAACAGCAAAAGAATATGTTGAATCAGCAGGCTGTTTTACATAAAGATGCAATATTAACAATCGCCTATTGGGAAATTGAGGATGGGGCATCACAGATTAGACTGGATGTACAATTGATGGAAAGTGGTGCGCAGGTAATGGTGCGCAGCGCTTGTATTGCCAAAGAACAAAAAGACTTTTATGTGAAATGTCATCATGAGGTAGCACATACGAAAAGTCAAATGGAGCATTATGCGATCGTCGAAGATGAAGGTAATTATCGCATGGAAGCTATTGGTAAGATCGTTAAGGGTGCACATGCCAGCGAATCGCATCAGACAACACGCGTTTTGACTTTGAGTGATCATCACAACAGTGAAGTTGTGCCTGTGCTTTACATTGATGAAAATGATGTAAAGGCAAGTCATGCGACGACGCTTGGGCAACCGGATGAAAATCAATTATATTATTTACAATCACGCGGATTAAGCCGTTCACAAGCATTAGGTCTTTTGACAGTCGGCTATTTAATGCCTATCAGTGATTTGTTTGATGATGCGACATATCATGATGAAATGAAAAATGAAATCGAAAAGAGGGTGGGATTGCATGCTTAATGTAGAAAACATCCGTCAGGATTTTCCAATGTTGCAAGGAAAAATGATGCAACAACATCCATTAATTTATTTAGATAATGGAGCAACGACGTTAAAACCACGTGCTGTGATTGATGCTGTTGTTAAATATTATGAAGAGTATGGTGCCAATGCACACCGTGGAGATTATGATCTCAGTTATTTTGTAGATCAGGAATATCAGCAGACAAGAGAAGATGTGGCAGCTTTCTTACATGCGGAAAGTGAAGAAATTGTCTACACATCAGGTGCTACAGCTGGCTTAAACATGGTGGCTTACGGTATTGGAGAACGTTTGCTGCAAGAAGGCGACATCGTTTTAAGCAGTGAGGCAGAGCATGCCTCTTGTGTATTGCCGTGGATGCGTGTGGCTACCAAATGTCATGCTAGCTTAGCCTACATCCCTTTACAAGAAGATGGACGCATCGATATGGACATGCTGGAACAAATGATGAATGAGCGTGTCAAGGTTATTGCATTAGCACATATTGGCAATGTACTTGGCTATATCGCACCAATGAAGGAAATTTGCGCCCTGGCCCATCGTTATGGAGCTATCGTTGTTGTTGATGCTGCACAAAGTGCGCCTCATATGCCAATCGATGTTAAAGATATGGATTGTGATTTTCTGGCGTTTTCTGCGCATAAGATGTGTGGACCTACTGGTGTTGGTATCCTATATGGCAAGAAAGCATTACTTGCGCAAATGGAACCAATGCTGTTGGGCGGTGACAGTAATGCACGTTTTGATGTTTGTGGAAATATCCAGTTAAAGGATGCCCCCTATAAATTTGAAAGTGGTACACAACCAATCGAAGGTATTTTTGGATTGCATGCAGCCATACGTTATTTGCAGGCAATTGGGATGAAAGAAATCCATCGTTATGAACAACAATTGCATGCGTATGCTGTAGCCAGATTGAAACAGATGGATAATATTATCCTTTACAATGAAAACAATGATACCGGCATCATCACCTTTAATGTGAAAGGGGTGTTTGCACAAGATGCGGCTACCTTCTTTAATGCAAATGGTATTGCCGTAAGAAGCGGACAACATTGTGCTAAATTATTAAATGAAGTATTACAGACAAGTGCGACGATTCGTGCCAGTTTGTATTTCTATAATACCAAAGAAGAGATTGATCGTTTCTTAGCTGTATGCGCAAATGCAACTATGGAAACATGTTTAGATGTATTTTTCTAGCAGGAGGAAGTAAGATGAATAATTTCATGAACGATCCCATGATGCTACGTTCGATCATCATGGATCATTACGAATATCCCAGAAATCATGAATTGAAGAAAGAGGATGGCTATCTACAGAAACATATGGCCAGTGAATCTTGTATCGATGATATTTATGTGCAAAGCAAGATAACAGATGGAATCATTGAGGATATACGTTTTGATGGTGTGGCATGCACCATTTCAACTTCCTCAACTTCCATCATGAGTGAGCTTTTACAAGGGAAAACCATCGATGAGGCAAAAAAAATAATTGCTAATTATTATCAGATGATTGATGGCAAAGATTTTGATGAAAATGTTTTACAGGAGGCGATTGCCTTTCATAACGTAGGAAAGCAAGCAAATCGCATCAAATGCGCTACGATCGGCTGGAAAGCAATGGAAGAGCTGATTGAGGAAAGCGAGGCTAAAAAATGAGTGATATGCAGATACCTAGTGAAGATTATAAATATGGTTTTCATGATGAAGATATAAGCCTTTATAAAACGAAACAAGGATTAACAGAGGAAACAATACGGGAAATATCTCGTATTAAACAAGAACCAGAATGGATGCTGAATTATCGTTTACAAGCATTCGCTAAATTTATGGAAATGCCAATCCAGGATTGGGGACCAGAACTTTCGCGACTGAATTTTGATGAATATACATATTATATCAAGCCTAGTGATAAAACAGAGCAACGTTGGGAAGATGTACCAGAAACGATTAAGGAAACGTTTGACAAGCTGGGAATACCAGAAGCAGAAAAGGAATTCTTAGCCGGAGTGACAACACAATATGATTCCGAAGCTGTATATCATAACATGTTAGAGGAAGTAGAGAGAAAAGGGGTGATTTTTCTTGATACGGATACAGCTTTAAAAAAACACCCTGATCTTTTTAAAAAGTATTTCGGTAAGCTCGTACCGTATACCGATAATAAATTTGCAGCTTTGAATAGTTGCGTTTGGAGCGGAGGAAGTTTTATTTATGTGCCTAAGGGCGTTCATTTAGAAAAGCCGCTACAGTCTTACTTCCGTATCAATACCGAACGTATGGGGCAATTTGAACGTACGCTGATCATTGTAGATGAAGGTGCAGATGTACACTATGTAGAAGGCTGTACAGCACCGATTTATTCAAAAGATTCATTGCATGCGGCGGTTGTTGAAATTTTCGTTCATAAAAATGCCAGATGTCGCTATTCCACTGTTCAAAATTGGAGTGATAATATTATCAATCTAGTTACAAAACGTGCAAAAGTTTTTGCGAATGGCAGTATGGAATGGATCGATGGCAATATCGGATCAGGTGTCAATATGAAATATCCTGCTTGTATATTAGCGGAACCATATGCAAAGGGAATTTGTGTTTCTATTGCTGTAGCTGGGAAAAAGCAAATCCAGGATGCTGGTGCGAAAATGATACATCTGGCAGAAGATACGTATAGCAACATTATTTCAAAATCCGTATCACGAAATGGCGGTGAAGTAAATTATCGCGGGTTGGTATTCCATGGTCCAAAGGCACAACGGGCGAAAAGCAAAGTGGAATGTGATACCTTAATTCTTGATAAACAATCTCGCAGTGATACGATTCCAACGAATGTTTCAAAGAATAAGACAAGTCAGATTGAACATGAGGCAACGGTTTCTAATATCAGTGAGGAACAGCTGTTTTACCTCATGAGCCGCGGTTTATCACGAGGACAGGCAACTGAGATGATTGTAATGGGCTTTTTAGAACCATTTACCAGAGAATTACCAATGGAATATGCAGTTGAATTAAACCAGCTGTTAAAACTGGATATGAGTGATTCTATCGGATGATGAAAGAAACTGTGCGAAAGCTTGCTCTTGCTCGTCGTAATGCTTTGACGCAAAGGGAGATAGCATGCAAAAGTAAAGCCATTGTCCAACGCTTAGAACCATATTTAAAAGGTACCATTGCCTTATATCGTAGTTATGGCAATGAAGTTTGCATAGATGATGTACATCTAAAGAGCTATGGGCTTCCAGTAGTATTACACGATACTTCCATGTGTTTTCGCATGTGGTATAAAGGTTGTAAAATGAAAAAAGGAGCTTATGGAATTCAAGAGCCAATCGAAGGAAAAGTGCTTTTGGCTGATGAACTGGATGTGATCGTCGTGCCAATTGTAGCCTTTGATGAACATCTATATCGTTTGGGACATGGAAAAGGATATTATGATCGTTATTTGAAACAATGCAGGGCTCTTAAAATTGGTGTGGCTTTTGACTGTCAACAGGTTGAAAAAGTACCAATAGAACCACATGATGTGTGTTTGGATATGATTATTACAGAAACATGCATACGTAAGAAAGATCACTTATGATCTTTTTTTCATGCTAAAAGACAAAGCATACATAGCAGTGCTATGCTAGACTTTAAGTTTTCTTCATTTTCAAGTTTGATGCAAGACTTATTATCAATCGACATACACATGTTTAGAAACTATCAAATGTTCAACCATACATTACTAAAAAATTATATATAGTTATACGACAAAAGGTAGTAAGGAATACCATGTGAAAGCAATATAAAACGAAAGAAAAGGCAGTAATCGCAAATATGTGTTTACAGAATATGTAATTTTTATTTTATGTTATGTTTCTGTGTTGCTTTTTATAGAAATGAGTGGTATATATTACTATATGTTATAACAATTAGAAATATATGGAAAGAGGTGTAGAGATGGAACAAGAAAAGACATTATATGAGTATGTTTACCGCATGATTTTGCATACGATTCATAATGGAAAATATCGTTATAATGAAGAACTTCCATCTTTAAACACCTTATGTAAAGCGTATGGTGTTGGGCGTAATACCATGCGCACAGCATTACAAAAATTGCAAAGTCATGGTTATGTTGTGCTTGAAAAAGGCAGCCCGGCTAAAGTGTTGTTTGATATTAATGATTTTGATAACAATGTACAATATCGCCAGACTATGCTAGACTCTTATCAAATGATTTATGATGTTTTCACGGTAATAGAATGGATCATGCCGGATATTAGTGTTATTTGTATGCGTAATGCAAGCAAAGAACAAATAAAGGGATTAGAAGAAAAGGTCATTGCGTTATCACAACGTCAGTTGGTGAATGAAATTGACGTCTATGAGTACCTATATGATCTTTATCTTTATGTATTATCTTTTTTAGATAATCCGATATTAAATGATTTGTTTTTAACATTAATGAATTCTCTTACTTTACCGCTTGTTCAAAACGAAGAAGAGCATAAAAAATTAACAAACAATTTTGATGCTATGAAGAAAACCTTTACGATAGCTCTGCGTTTTGTATTAAAGGGAAATGATTTCATGCTTCGTAAATTAATCTATGCATTATGTAAAGGAATAAAGAATATTACTTTAAGTTATACCAAACGTTTGACTCAGGGGATGACGATAAAGGAAAAGGCGAAATTCAGTTGGGTCAGCAATCGCTCACAAGAATATTTATACACACGTGTAGTAACGGACATCATGAACGATATCAAAACAGGTATTTATCATAATGGGGATTTATTGCCATCTTTGGCAAAGCTTGCGACACTGTATGAAGTCAGTGAGCGGACAAGCCGTAAAGCGGTCAAAAAACTGAATGAATTTCATATTGTCAATACAATAAACGGCATTGGCAGTCGTATTCAACTCGATGATCAAACGATTAAAGATTTCATGAAGAGTGCAGATGATCATATGTTGAATGGGTTACAGCATTATCGCCATAGTTTGCAGCTGTTGGATTTATTTGCTGGTTTTATATTTCCGCATGTACAAAATCAATTTAATAAAGAACGTTGTCAATCATTAGCTGATAAAATAGGTGAATTGGATGTGTTTACATTCGATGAATACTTCCAGCTTCTTTTCACAGAAGAAAATGATTGCCTGCGGGTAATTTATGAAGAGCTGAATAAACCTATGAATTGGAATTTGATAGCTTGTATCATGGCTGATAAACAGGAGATGATTAATGAAATTAAAGCCCTGCAACCACTTTATTGTGAGCATCTACGAAAACGACATTTTCATAAGATGAATGAAATCATGCATCAGGTTTTCGCAATACGCTTGCAAATGGCAGATATGGCAATTGCTGCTTGTCAAAAAGCGTTCCAATAAGACACCTTATTTTGAAATACTATTTAGAATAATATGATACTCATAACTCCAAAACGGCAGTAGACATTACGATATTTTATATTATGTGAAAGGCAGATGTTAGTAAGCATCTGTTTTTATATTGCTTTGTTAAATTATAACAACAGTATATCATACAACAAAAAGAATTTATTTGGTAAAAATATAACCATTTGTTTTTAGAATTCTTGTTATGTTTTTTATATATAATTGCTTTTTACGGTCAAAAATCTACAAATTGCTTGAAAATTCAACTATATATTATATAATTTAAGCAGTACTATATAGTTCAAGGTGCGTTGTTAGGGAGAATTGAGGTGAATGGTGGCATGAATGAAACAACAACTGCAAAAAAAGAAAAAACATATGTAAATTATCTTTCAGAAAAAAAACGAAATAAGGCCATTTATGCGATGTTGCCTTATTATGAAAATGTCATCATCTTAGGGGATTCATTAGCAGAGTCAATTCTGGATTATCGATTATTACGAAAGAAAAATGTTATAGCGAAGCGAGGGCGCTGTGTGGATATGATTGAGGGGGATATTCAGCGGGCCATTTGTATGGCTCCGGAAATGATTATTTTGGAGTATGGAAAAAATGATATCCTACATTTTCGGGATAATTTTACTTCTTTTATTACCTTGTATCGTAAGCATATCCATACATTAAAGGAAGAATTGCCGGAAACAACATTATATGTCAACTCTTTAATTCCTATGGGACAATGTCAATTAGAACGCATTGGTGGTCTGGAAGTATTTAAAACGTGTAATAGTCTATTACAATTGATGTGTGAAAAAGAGGGTATAGGATTTATTGACAACACAGCATTAATCGAATGGAAAGATGAATTGTTTGAATTTGATGGTATTCATCCCAAATATCCATTCTATCCCAAATGGCTGTATCATATGGCTGACATCTTGGGACTTTTAAAAAGAAATTTTATTATATGACCGCATATTTTGCGGTTTTTATTTTCTGCAGGGGGTTTAGGTATATCTTTCTATTCTTTCACATAGGCTTTATTGAGGTTGATACCATGAAAAAAATGATACTTTGCTGTATGGTGGCAGTGTTGAGCATGACGATGCTGACAAGTATACATGCAGATGAGAAAACAAAACAAACGACAAAAAACGATCCCCAAATTGCTCAGAACGCGAAATCCGCCTACTTAATGGAATATACAAGTGGGAAAGTTATTTATGCTAAAAATGAAAAGGCGAAATTATATCCAGCTAGTATGACGAAAATGATGGGTCTATTACTTATTTTTGAATCTTTGCACGATGGTAAACTGGATTGGAAAGATGAGGTTACTACGAGTGCATATGCTGCTAGCATGGGAGGCAGTCAGGTATTCTTGGAAGAAAATGAAACCATGAGTGTAAAAGATATGATAAAAAGTATTTGTATTGCCTCAGCCAACGATGCTATGGTTGCCATGGCCGAAAAAGTAGGAGGAAGTGCTGAACATTTCGTTGAGATGATGAATGAAAAAGCCAAAAAATTAAATCTTTGTAACACCCATTTCATGAATCCTACTGGCTTACATGATCCACAGCATTATACCTGTGCTAAAGATATGGCAATTGTTGGGAAAGCTTTAATTAAGGAAGGCGGAGATGATTTGTTAAAAATCACTTCAACATATGATGCCTATATTCGCGAAGATAGTGAAAAAGCTTTCTGGTTGGTAAATACAAATAAATTATTAAAACAATATCCTGGCGTTGATGGCTTGAAATCAGGCTTCACCTCACAAGCGATGTCCTGTATCACTATTACCGCAAAAAAGAAAGATTTACGATTAATAGCGGTCGTTATGGGAGAGCCTAGTTCAAAAGTTCGCAATGGGGAAATCAAGCAAATGCTAGATTATGGTTTCTCACAATATCAGCAAGGCTTATTATATGCAGCAGGTACTAAGATGAAAACAATACCAATTGAAAATGGAAAGCCGCAAAAAGTAGATGTGTTAACGGATAAAGATTTAGTTTATGTGTTTGAAAAAGGCAGTGAGCCAAAGGAAACGGCGAAAGAAATTTCCTTACGTAAAACACATGCGCCTTTTAAAAAGGGAGAAATTATTGGTAAGGTGCAAATTAAAATGAGTGATGGTTATACTATGGAAACGGCATTGAAAGCTGCACATGATGTAGCCGCGCTAGATTATACTGATTTATTTATGAAAGCCTTAAAAGATGTTTTTGCGTAAATATCCAAAAAAAGGTTTGCTACGCTCATCATAACGATGCTAATTAAAGGCATACTACTTCTGAAAAGAGGGATAATTGATGAGTGTTATGTGGACCATTATTGGATTTATAGCGATATTAGCATTTCTATTCTTAATATTTGCTGTTGTAAGATCAGCAGCACAATCAGATCATATGCCTAATTATGATGAAGAATATGCAAGTGATTTCTTTGATGAACAAGAAGATGATATGTATTAAAAACGGATAAGATATATCCGTTTTTTCGTGTGACAGAATAATTACTAATTGTCGAAGTGAAACATCCTTTGTCGAATATCCCCAAGGATAAGAGAATTCATGCTAAGATGAGCTGCGGAGGGATAAAAGATGAAACATCAATTTAAAGATGGTACCCTATATTTTTATTTTTATGGGGAACTGGATAATCTGACAGTTTGTAATTTGAAGCAAATATGTATCGATTTAATCGATCAGTATCAACCAAAAACTGTCAAACTGGATTTTGAAGAAGTGAGTTTTGTAGATAGCACGGGTATAGGGTTTGTTTTAGCTCGCTATAAGCAGTTGCAAAAATATCATGGTGAGTTGATTATTTGTAATTTATCAAAAGTAAATCATCGCATTTTTGCGATGAGTGGAATTTTTCAGTTAATGAAAGAGGAAAGAAATGGGGTAAAACTATGAACAAGATGACATTGGAATGTTTGGCGCATCTGGAAAATGAGGCATTTATCAGAACGAGTGCTATCGCTTTTTTAATGCCATTAAATTTATCCATGGAAGATTGTATGGAAATCAAGACGATGCTGGCAGAGGCTGTTGTCAATGCGATGATTCATGGTTATGAGGGAAATCATGAAGGGATTGTTCGTGTGCATGTATCTTATGATGAAAATCAGATCGAAATTATCGTTGCAGATGAAGGCTGTGGAATCGACGATATATCACAAGCTATGCAACCATTATTCACCAGCAAACAACACTTAGAACGAAGTGGTATGGGTATGACAATTATGCAGACATTTGCTGATGATTTTCATATTACAAGCGAAAAGGGAAAAGGGACTGTCGTCACATTACGTAAACGGATTCAACATGAATGTGTCAGCGAATAATGAAGAATTGATTCAAAGAATCAAAGATGGGGATGAAGAAGCAAAAAGTATTTTTGTAGAAAAGAACTCACCGTTAGTATATTCTATAGTTCGTCGTTTTTCTCGTCAACGCATAGCCATTGATGATTTGTTTCAAATTGGATGTGTTGGATTAATGAAGGCTTTGAACAATTTCGATACAAGTTATCAAGTTAAATTTTCAACATATGCAGTGCCCATCATCATGGGTGAAATCAAACGCTTTTTTCGTGATGATGGAAATATGCGCATATCGCGTTCATTAAAAGAAGGTTATTTGCAAATGTCAAAAAAGAAGGAAGAACTTTTGCAGAAATTGAATCGCGAACCAACTTATCAGGAAATTGCCGACGCTTTGTCAATGGATGTTGCAGATGTTATCTTAGCCTTTGAAGCGAATCAGTTTGTTTATTCTTTAGATGAAACTATTTATGAAAACGATGGATCGCCGATATTGCTAGAGGATAAGGTGAGTAATCGCAAAGAAGAAGATGTTGTTATGAAGGTGTCTTTGCAAAATGAGATTGCGCATTTAGAACAACGGGAACAATTGTTATTGCACTATCGATATGATCTGGGAATGAAACAGGAAGAAATTGCCAAAAAATTACAGATATCTCAAGTACAAGTATCACGTTTAGAAAAAAAGATATTATTAAAATTAAAAGAGCGCCTTATGGTAACATGATGAAATTCCTTTTCGAAAGAAAAGGAGTTGATGGATAGAGAATGTAATGGTTTGATCATCGTCTTTTGGTTTTTGTATTGATGAAAGAAACGAATCTTAATTGGTTATGCTTTTACGGTAGCAACCAAAGACAGTATCTTTCTTTTTGCAAAAAACATAATGTGTATATGGGCTTATGGCATTTTCGGTGTTCTTATTATAAGTCTTTGGCTATAAAAGTTTTTTCTTATGTTTTGCGTGTGTTAGCTTTAGCGTTTGATGCTTAAATTAAGTAGAGGACTTAGGCTTTTTACATCATCTTATCGTGTAAGACTTCATTTTATCTGTTGATCATATGTAGCATGATTGATTACTCAATATAAAAAGAAAGCTCTTGTTTTGTTGCGCGCAAGATCTTTTCTTTATCCTTACTTGTGCTGGTTTTAACACCTGTGATATAATAAACGGTAGCAGAAATGGATGTGAAAAGATGAATTTGGAACATGTATATCATTTAAGTGATGATGAAATCAGCGAAATTTACCATAGTTTTGCGGATAATTTCTTTCATGATGACTTGTATCGGACGATTTTTCCTTCAGAACCATCACGTCGATGGGCTTTGCCATATCTGCTGAAACATTATTTACAGGCAGTAAGACCATATTGTTATTTTATAGCGGATAGTAAAGACTTGAATTGTGTTATGGTTCTCTTTGACAGTACTTTGGAAAAAACGCTGTTATATCGTTTGCGATTATTACATCTAATTATAAAGCTTATACCAATTGCTGTAGGTGTTCACTCTATTCGCAGTATTCATCATGCTCTTGATTGTATGGATATGTTCACTAGCAAATGGACGAGAGAATTTGTGAATGGTGCATATTATCATGTGGATTTATTATACACAGATAAAGCAATGCGTCATCATGGTTTGGCGGGACATCTCTTACAGGAAGTAAAACAGGAAGCAATCAAAGAACATCGCGATATCACGTTAGAGACACATCATAAAGATAATTTACCATTATATGAACAAATTGGTTTTCATCTGATGAGTACCATTACTCATGAGGAATATGATTTAACGCAGTATTGTATGCTGCTTAGGACAAGTGAGGAATAGCTTATGTATATCAAACATCGTGTACAAAACTTTTGGAAATATTTTATATTAAACCGTGAAGAACTAGAGCATGCGTTACGAGAAAATGATCACCATGAGATTACACATCTCTTACAAGATTTAAATGAACATTTAAAAACGATTTGTGCGTGTGGCATGGAAGTTGAGATGAGTGATACAGGTTTTTATGAAATGACCTTTACACCACAAGGAAATAAGAATGCGCAGTTTGCCACAGCATTATTAAAAAAGGATGCTCCGCAAGCATTAAGTGAAGATTGGATCATTAATGCCGTACGACCACCATTAAGTGAGCGTGCTATGCATACGATATTACGTATAAAAGATAAAGAAGTTACTGGTGCTGATTTTCATGTTTATTATACGATAAATGAAATAAGCAAAACGCTCGATATCAAAGTATATTGCGAGGCTTTAAAAGATGTGGAGGAAAAGCGTCGTGAGTCGATGGTTGCTTTTATGTTGGAGTTATTCATTGGTGAGTTAGAATTTGAAGCACGCATATCAAGCATCGAAATCATAGATACACCAGATGAAGAGGCAGAAAATTTCTGTTTATTGCCAAACCTGTATGAAGATATTTGTGATATTATCATTGATCAAGATTGGATGGAATATCATGATCCATTATCTATTTACATGGCTTATAAACTTGATGAAAAGCCAGTTAGCGAAACATTGCGAAAAGATATGAAATTAATCGTAACGACGAATCCACAGCTACAAGAAGAACTCTTAAGCGATAGCTATGAAATGTGTAAGGAGTTCAAAGACTGTGGTGGAGAATATGGATACTTCTATTATGAAAAGCTATATGAGGATGAAAAAGAAGCATTGGTTCGTCAACAACTGGAAAAGGAAATAAATGAACTTTTATATGAGATGTCGATTGCCAGAACGATGGGTGGCGCTGTTGGTATTTATTATTCTTATATTGATGTAGCTATTTTTGATAAAGATGCTTTTGCTATCGCATTAGCAAAAATCAATGAAAAGATGAATTTTAAAGTTTATTATCAACCTTTTTTGAAATAAGCTACATGTAATGGGTATTGATCATGGAACTTTCATTTAATAAGTAAGTATTAAGAAAATGACAGACCATTAAGTTATTTGATGCGTAACGTATATGGTAAATACGATACCTAATTGTAATTTTTTGTGGTTTATCAAAGCATATAAGTCTTAAGGATGGATCGTTTATCGAGTTTGTTATCTATCCATAAGACTTTTTATTATCTTTTATTGTATGGGATAAATGAAAAAGGCTAGCTTTGACATAGGGGATGAAAGCAAACTTATTAACAAAACAGTACAAAAGATCATGTAAAAGAACATCAGTTTTGATATTCTTGAAATGGAAATGAAGTAATGATTTTTTGGAAAAAGCTGCAGTGAATTTTTATGAAATTACAAAAAGCAGCTATGAGATAGGATAGCAGCTTGGTAAGTATTACTTAAAACCAAGCGTTTAAGCGATATCAGCGTTTCTATTTTATATTTTGCAATAGTATAAAAAGCTTGTTTCAAATAGCTTACTTACATACTTACGACACATTATCACGAATCTTGATTAGACATATCTTGATAAGATTTTTCATATACTGACAATAGGTGATGGAAATGCTGTTTCCGATATTTGAGATTTTAAGCAGTGCTCTTGGATATGTCGGCTATATACGTTCAAATTCTTTTTTACAACCTTTAGATAAAGAAGAAGAAGCACATTGTATTGCCGGCTTAAGCTTGCAGGATGAGGAATGTCGTAATAAATTAATTGAACATAATTTGCGACTAGTAGCTCATATCGTAAAAAAGTATGATATCAAAAAAGAACAAACAGAAGATTTAATAAGCATTGGAACTATAGGTTTAATCAAAGCAATTGACTCTTTTAAACCAGAAAAAGGGCATAAATTAACTACGTATGCTTCGCGTTGTATAGAAAACGAAATATTGATGTATTTACGTAGTTCTAAAAATTATTTTCAGAATGTATCGCTTAATGATCCTATTGCAACGGATAAGGATGGAAGTGAGATTACGCTGATTGATGCAATCAGTTCTCCGCAAGAAACAAGTATCATTGAAGATATGGTCGTTGAAGATAATATCAGTAAACTAAAACAATTTCTACATGTTTTAGATTCCAGGGAATTGGAAATCATTACGAAACGATTTGGTTTATACGGTGTAGAAGAAGAAACGCAGCGAGAAATTGCCAAGCAATTGCATATTTCCAGATCATATGTTTCACGTATTGAAAAAAGAGCTTTTATGAAATTGTATCGTGAGTTTCAAAAAGAAGAAGCAAAGCATGGCGAAAAAGAACCACGGATTAATATATTTAAAGAATAAAAAACCTGAGAACAGTATAACATTTGAAATGTCTCTGTTCTCAGGTTTTTATATAGTTTATTTGCTTAACAGATAGGCATATAATAATTTTGCCGTTTCAACAACACTATCAATATGACAGCGTTCCAATCCATGACTTGAAAAACATCCCATGCCAAAGGCGGCAGCATATACATTATTACCAGCACGTATTGCGGCACTGGCATCTGTTCCATAATGATAAAAAACATCCACACAATAATGAATATTGTTTGTTTTTGCTAATTGGATAAGCTTACTGGTCAAGCCGCGATCATAGGGTGTATAATTATCCTTTGCGCAAATGGATACGCTATATTCATCTCCTAAATGATCTGGGCCAATCAAGCCGATATCCAAAGCTACATATTCTTCAACTTCAGGAGGCAGCCAAGCACCACCATGTCCGATTTCTTCATAAAAGGGGAAAGCAAAGAGCACATTGTAATATGGCTTTTTCTGCGCTTTTTGTAAATTCTCCAGTACGGCAAAGACAGCACCTACTGCCGCTTTGTCATCTATATGGCGTGACTTGATAAACCCTTTTTCGGTATAATGATAATTTGGATCAATGGAGATGATATCACCATGTTCAATACCTAAGGCACGAACATCTTGTGCACACTTGACATGCTCATCTAATACGACCATCATATTACGTTCTTCGCGAACAGCACTTCGTGCATCATCAAATACGTGTGTGGAATGTGAAGTACAAGCAACCAATCCGCTATAGCATTTGCCATCGCGAGTATGAACATGCACACATTCTCCATCAATGTTATTATAGTTAATGCCACCTAAATTACGCAGTGCCAATGTACCATCCTCATTTATATGACGTATCATCAAACCAATGGTATCTAAATGTGCACCCACACATATGGTTTTTTCTGGATGTTCACCTTCTACTTTAATATAGATGGTGCGCTTGCGATCATAACTGACCGCATAGCCAAATTCTGTAGCTAAGGCTTCCATGACGGGTGTGATTTCTTCATAATAGCTGACAGGGCTTGGCGTTTCTATCAGTTTTTTGGTTACACGCTCAATTGTTTTCTTATTAATTTCCATACAGATTACCTCTTTTCTGAAGATTATTTTAACAGTTTTTCAGAGGAGATACAAGTAAAGCTGAAAGCTGTGATGGTGATTATTAACAATTGTTAAAATTACGCGATATCCAATTTTTCTCAATGTGAAACTACGTAGTTTGATAAGAGAGCCTTAGGAAAGAAAAGGTAAGTTTTTGTTAAAACCACAGGGGAGCTTTGATCCTGAAAATAGTAGTCTAATGTATGTATATTGCAATAGAATAAGCTTTTGCCATATGCTTAAAAGCAGCACCATGAAAAAGCCATGTATTAACTATATCAGTATCTGTGATATAGAAGTGATCATAGGATTATTTTTGTTGTATTCTTGGATATTTCATAAAATAAAAAATAGGTGTTGCAAACGCTTCCATACCTTGCTATACTATACATGTATAAAGGTTAGCGAATTAAGGAATCAATCCATTTACTTAATGCTAGACCACATCATATATTTGATGTGGCCTTTTTTTTGTTCTCTGGAGGTATGAAGAATGCGAATTTCGATATTTAAAAATCAAAAAGTAAACGAAACAGAAATCGTTTCACCGTGTGAAGGTAAGTTAAAACGTTTAGAAACATCTAATGATGAAGTTTTTGCATTAAAAACACTTGGCGAAGGATTCTTTGTAAGAGCCAGTGATTCACAGATTTATGCTCCTGTTTCAGGTGTTGTTACATCAATCTTTCCGACTAAACATGCCATCGGAATACAAACAAAGAATGGAATGGATGTAATGTTACATATTGGTGTAGATACAGTAAAACTACAGAAAAATACGATTGAAAGTAGGTTACAGGTACATGACGTAGTAAAAAAAATGCAGCCTATATGTGAGATAGATCTTATCACATTTAAAAAATTGGGGATACTACCGGATGTTTATGTATTTGTCACAAACAGTGCTGAATATGATATCAAAGCAATTAGAGAAGAACAGGATATTTATGAGGGGGATGTTGTATTGAAATGTATTAGGAGGTAATTACAATGAAATACTTCTATCTAAAATCGATTAACAATAATGCTATTAGCGCAATGGATGAACATCATCACGAAGTGATTATCTTAGGGAAAGCAATAGGTATTAAATGTAATCGAACAATCCATTCACTTGTGGATAAACAACTTATCGAGCGTATCTTTGTTAGTGATACTAGTAATAAAAAATATATCGAAACCATTTTGAATAAAATGCCTTATGCATTATTTATGATCGTTGAGAAAGTCATTAAAACAGCGGAAGAAGATTTACAAACGAAATTTAAAGACGTGTTGTATCTATCGCTTTTAGATCACATATACTTCGCCTATACGACATGGCAAGATAAACAGAAAATAGAGAATCCATTGCTAAATGAAATTAAGATGTTTCATACGAATGAGTTTCATGCCGCATTACATTCCATTGCTATCATCAATCAAGCGTTACATACAGATTTTGATGAACATGAAGCAGCCTTTCTTGCTTTTCACTATATCAATGCGTTATCTAATTTAAGCAGTTTGCAAAACAAAACAATTATGAAGGATTTGGAAAGGACGGTAAATTATATTGATACATTAACAGATTATACACTTGATAAAAATTCATATTTATATGGAAGATTATTGATTCATTTAAAATGTTTATTCAATCGTCTTATTACGGATGAGAAGAAAACATTCGACAGGACGTTTATGGATGAGGTTTCACGTTCTTTAAAGATAGCACATGGGGAAGAATGGGAATATGCTGCTAAGATATCTGATTTTATGAAATCTGAACTGCACTTAAATGTAAGTGATGAAGAAGCGGCATATTTGACAATGCACATCGTCCCCATTTTAAAACAGAAGGGAGGAAAATAAAAAAATTATACAGTATGTTTATATGTTGATGTCATAAAAAGGTTAGCAGTAGAAAGAGAGAGGTGTAAAAACATGGCAGACTTTAAAAACATGGCAAAGGAAATTTTGAATTGTATTGGTGGAGTAGATAATATCAAAGAAATGTCACATTGTATGACACGACTACGTCTTAATTTGAAGGATGATGCGAAAGTTAAAAAGAATGAATTGGAAAAAATTGAGGGTGTGATGCGGGTTGTCGTCATAGGTGGACAATATCAAGTCGTATTGGGTGGAATTGTAGATGAGGTGTTTGCAGAAGCAAGTACACTAGTTGGTGATACTGTAGATGTAAATAAAGAAATGATTCAGGAAAATTTAGATGCGGATGTTCCTAAAAAAAGTAAATTCATTGAAAATCTGATAGCATTATTATCCGGAATTGTCAGTCCTATTATACCGGCAATGTTGGCAGCCGGTTTCATTACGGCTTTGGCGAAACTTGCAGTACTCGCTGGGGTATCAGAAACAAATACGACGATCCAAATATTGAGTGTTGCAGGTGATGTCTTATATGGCTTTTTCCCTATTTTTATTGGCTGGTCAGCAGCTAAATATTTTAAGGCGAATATATCCATTACATTAATGGTAGTTGGATTATTGGTATATCCTAATTTTTCGGCAATATTTGCCAATGCGACAAGCGTCAATTTTTTAGGGATACCAGTAACCAATGTTTATTATGGTAGTTCCATTTTACCAGCAATCTGTTCGGCCTATTTGATATCTAAATGTGAATTTATTTTACGTAAAATACTTCCAAATGCCTTACGCAGTATCTTTGTTCCGTTTCTGAGTGCATTAATCGTAATTCCTTTACTTATTGTTGTGATTGGCCCTATAGGGGTATGGGGTGGAGAATTGTTTGCGAATTTGTTTAGATCGACATATGAGTTGAGCCCTGTATTAGCAGGTGCTATCATAGGCGGAATCTGGCAAATATTGATTATCTTTGGTATGCACATCGCTATTCTAGGGCTTGTATCTGCGCCTAATATCGCAATGTATGGAAGAGATATGATTATTATGACGCATGCGCCATCTTTGATTTGTCAAATTACAGCCGGGTTAGCTGTTGCTTTAAAAGCAAAAGATAAGAAAATTAAGAAAAATGCACTAACCTTAAGTTTAACATCATTTTTTTCAGGTAACGTCATTGAGCCTGTAATGTATGGTATAAACCTTAAATATAAAAAACCATTTATCGCAGTATGTATAGGTGGTGCTATTGGTGGCGCAATTACTGGAGCAGCAGGAGCTGGAACAGTGGCAGCGGTAGCACTAAGTATTTATACATTCCCAGTCTATTTGGGAGCAGGTTTTGGCGGTTTGATGTTAGGTTGTGTTGTTGGTGGCCTCATAACTTTTGTTTTAACTTATTTGATGGGAATTGATGAAAAGGAGAATGCATAGTAATGAAAAATCGAGTAAAAGATATTGCATTTCAATCAGCTGATCATGTAATAGAAGAAATACGCAATATGAATGTCAAGGGAGGAAGTCCTTTTGGTAGAGCAGCTGCTTGGGCATTTAAGCTTGCTTTGCAACAAGAGGATTTAAAAACTTTTAGCGAAATCAAAACACGGTTCACCTATTTAAAAAAACAGATGTATGAATTAAAGCCAACAATGGCAACAATTTATAATAGCTGTGAAGCCATTATGCAAGAATTAGATGAAACGATGAAAGTAAACATACTAAAAGAAAAGGTGATTCACTTATGTGATAATATTATTGAACAATCGTTTGTAGCTGTAGAAAAAGTCGGGGAAATTGGATCTCATCTTATTCATGATCATGATGTTGTTTTGATGCACAGCTATAGTAGTACATTGATGGGAATCTTTCAATCAGCAGCAAATGACAAGAAACGCTTTAAGGTTATTTGTACGGAATCAAGGCCTTTACGTGAATCACGAAATGCTGTGAATGTATTAACTCGATTAGGTATTGAAACGATGTTTATTTCAGATGCATCGGTATACGAGTTTATGAATGAGGCAGATATGATCATTATGGGAGCAGACACACTTTGTACCAATGGCGATGTTGCGAACAAGATGGGGAGTGCGCAAATTGCGCGTCTTGCACAAAGTTGCAAGATACCAGTTTATTTTGCAAGTGAATTATATAAACTTGATATAAGAACCTTAAATGGTGAAAAAGTGGTTTTAGAAAGAAGAGATAAATGCGAGCTTGTAGATGAAGATGATTTTAAGGATTTTGATCAAGTAGAAGTCATAAACCAATTTTTCGATCTGACACCAGCAAGCGATATAACAGGAATCGTTACGGAATTCGGTGTTCTGCATCCATCCCAGATGTTGCAATACTGGTCAAAATTATGGGATAACATTAAGGAGGGTGAATAAATATGAATGCATTTTTAGATATAAAAGATGAGGTGCTGAAAGCAATTGAAGGTAATAAAGCAGTCGTGGCTTTAGAATCAACAATTATTTCACATGGAATGCCGTATCCCCAAAATGTGGAAATGGCGAAAAATTGTGAAGCTATTATCCGTGAGCAAGGGGCAGTACCAGCAACCATAGCAATTATGGATGGAAAAATTAAAATTGGTTTAAATGATGAAGATTTACAAACATTGGCAACCGCAAAGGATGTTGCGAAAGTTTCACGTAGAGATTTGGCTCAGGTTTTATCTGAAAAGAAAATAGGCGCTACTACGGTTGCAACTACGATGATATGTGCGAAACTTGCTGGTATTAAATTTTTTGTGACAGGCGGAATAGGTGGAATTCATCGTGGATATGAACAGACACTAGATGTTTCAGCTGATTTAGAAGAGCTTGCACAAACGGATGTTAACGTCATTTGCGCAGGGGCGAAGTCAATCTTAGACTTGCCGAGAACATTAGAATATCTTGAAACGAAGGGGGTTTGCGTCGTAGGATATAAAACAGATTATTTACCACAATTTTTTACTGCTGAAAGTGAGTATAAATTAAACACGAGAATGGATTGTGTTGAAGATATCAGTGCCTTAATACATACAAAAGAGAAATTAGGTTTACAAGGTGGCATTTTAATCACCAATCCTATTCCTAAGGAAGATTCTATGGATAAGGCATATATTGATTCTTTGATTTTACAAGCATTAAAAGAAGCTGATGAAAAAGGAATTAAAGGAAAAGCCGTTACACCTTTTCTGTTAGCTGAAATCGTTAAAAACAGTCATGGTGAAAGTCTTAAAGCAAATATTGCATTAGTATACAATAATGCAAAGCTAGGTGCAAAGCTGGCGGTTGAATATTTTAAATAGATAATATGAATGTAGAGGAGATTGTACTTATCTCCTCTTTTTGATGTCACAAACATTTCTTATTTTTTAATTATTTATCTTGCTAAATACGTAACAAGTTGCTATAATATGAGTAACTTGTTACTAATAAAGGAGATAAACATGGAACTACAAGAACTGATACAACGTTTTTCAAAGACGCGTGAGCAACAGGAAAAAGCTATTTTTAGTACTTTATTCATATTAGGGAATCGTTTGCAGACTATTTTTGATGAACGGATCCCAGATATCACATTAAAGCAGTTTATGTTGCTGTCATTAATTCGCCAAGCAGATACACAGATGACCTTTACTCAATTAGGTAGTATGATGGGGTGTTCGAGACAAAATGTTAAAAAGTTAGCAACTGTTTTAGAACGAAACGGTTATGTAACCATCAAAAAAAACAAAGCAGATGTGCGGGCAGCTACAATTGTTCCTACACCAAAGATGCATGATTTCTTTGATACGGTATTTGTGAATTATCAAACAGAGCTTACGTATGTATTTGAACACTACAGCAATGAAGAATTACAACAATTGTTTCAATTGTTTATGCGTTTATATGAGGGAGTAGAGTATTTGGAAATGAGGACAAAAAGTGAAAAAACATAAAAAAATGAAACGCATTGCTATCTGTGTACTTGTGGGTTTGGTGGGAATCGGCATTTCCATCGTTGTATTATTACAGGATATTACACAAAAAACAAACCGGATAAAGCTTCATACACCGAAACTTGCAGCAATAAAGGATGGTGTGTATGAAGGAAGTTATAGCATATTTCCTGTATCCGCAAAGGTCAAAGTGTATATTGAAAACAAACGCATAGCCGATGTGAAAATCATTACCCATGAACATGGTTTAGGAAAGGCTGCTGAAAATATCGTAAGCGATGTATTGCAGAAACAATCCTTAGAGGTAGATACTGTATCACAAGCAACCATTAGCAGTGTATGTATTTTAAAGGCTGCCGAACAGGCGATGGAAAAAGGAGAATAACATGAAGAATTTAATTATCTATACATCAAAATATGGCGCATCCCAACGCTATGCAGAAATGATATCACATGCGTTAGGGGATCCTGCGACGGAATTAAAGCAATGTAAGAAGCAAATGTTAGAAACAGCCGATCGTATTATCCTTGTAGGAGGTATTTATGCCGGAAAAATTGCTGGGATGAAGTATGTAAAGAAAATGGAACGTCATATTAAGATGAAAAAAATTTATGTATTTGCGGTAGGGGCAAGTGCGTATTGTGATGATTATCTTGAAGAAATTAAAATGAATAACATGAAGAATTGTAATCTTTCGATTTCGTTTTCCTATGGGCAAGGGACATATGATGAAGAGAAGATGAATTTCAAAGACAGAGCATTATGTCGCTCATTACGCAAAGCTTTACAGGGGAAAGAGGTTTCGGAAATGGATGCATCTATGCGTGCGTTGGTAAATACGCAAGGAAAAGCCCATGATTGGATAGATAAAAAATATGTGGATATGTTCTTAAAAAAGGTGAGTGAAAGTATTAACGCATAGATATATGCGTAACCTATATGAACTGGCCTCATTTCAACCTTGATAATTTGAAAATGGAAGGAAAGTGCCTTAATATGGTATGATTGTATGTTTTATGAAACGGTGGCTTCTAATAGAAATGGAAGCTGCCTTTTTTTCATGTGAAAGGGAGATGATCGTCAATTAATAAAAATAAACCAAAAAAGTCAATTGTACACGAAAGAAACCATTTAAATTGACATGAGCACTGGAAATTGTTTATAATTAAACTGTGAGTTTAATTATAAGAGGAGGAGACAATGGGACGAAGGAAAAAAGAGCCGAAAAGTACTCATCGGGAAAAGATTGCTGCAGCAGCATCTACCTTATTTATGCAAAAGGGTATTACGGCGACTTCTATGGATGATATAGCAAAAGCAGCCGGATACAGCAAAGCGACCCTTTATGTTTATTTTAAGAATAAGGAGGAAATTATCGGTATTTTGGTTTTAGATAGTATGCGAAAACTTTACGATTCTATATCTTCTGCGTTAGTACAAAAGGAAACAACGAAAACAAAATATGATTTTATTTGTCGTGGATTGGTGCAGTATCAAGAAGCATTTCCTTTTTATTTTAAAATGGTATTAGATAAAATCAATATTGACTTTGAAAATAATGATTGTTTGCCCGAGGAGAAGGAAACATATCAAATAGGAGAAAAAATAAACGATAAGTTAAAAGATTTTCTGATATCTGGTATGGAAAACGGTGATTTGCGTGAAGATCTGAAAATTATCCCAACTATATTTACTTTTTGGGGGATGCTATCAGGACTTATTCAACTAGCTACAAATAAGGAGAACTATATTCAAAGTACGATGAATTTATCGAAAAAGCAATTTTTGGATTATGGTTTTCAAATGTTGTATCAATCTATTGCAAAGGAGAAATGACTATGAATGAAAAGAATGTACTTGCCATTTTTGGTAGTCCCCATACAAATGGGATGACAGCAGCTATGTTTGATTGTGCAGTTCATAAAGCAGAAGAAAGGGGATATACAGTAAGGAAAGTAAATTTATATGAAAAAAATATTTCTTTCTGCAAAGGTTGTCGGGCTTGTATGGATACCAAAGTTTGTGTTCAAAAAGATGATATACAAGAAATTGTTGCCTTATTACATGAATCCTTGATTGTATTTCTGGCAGCACCTGTTTATTGGGCAAATGTGCCAGCACCGGTCAAAAATTTGTTTGATAGATTATTAGGAACAGCAATGGAAGAAACGACAACTTTCCCCAAACCACGTTTAAAAGGCAAGAAATATTTGCTATTAACTTCCTGTAATACTCCTGCACCGTTTTCGTGGATTTTTGGTCAAAGCAGAGGGGCAATCCGCAATATGGATGAATTTTTCAAAACAGCAGGTATGAAACCTATAGGAAAAATTGTATGTGCAAATGCGGCTAATAGAAAGAAACTATCCCCGGCATTAATTAAAAAGATAGAGCGGTGTGTGAAATAAATGGATTGTATTGTTTACTTATATGCTTAATATTGGAAAGATAGCAAGATGATTAGAGAATACAAGATAAAATGAAAATGACGTAGCATTTACGTCATTTTTTAATGGGATAGGATACTTAAAACTTCATATAAGACATTGCGTAAAAGCGGAAGACGTTCACTAATAATTCTTTTGCATTCTGTATATATTCTTATATAGTTTATTAAAAATCGGCATTTTCTGTTTGATATTGAGAATTGGAAGATAACCATTCTCCAGTTTGTCAAAATAATTGTTCCTCATGACGCTAATTTGAAACGATTAGCAGTTTCACATTATCATTCTCTTTAAGCAAAGCGTATAACATTTATTCATCGTTAGATGACAAACTTTGCATAAGAGCAAAGAAATGCTTTGGTTCTCCTGTACTGAAATATTCATACCAATACTCCAGGGTGCTTGATTGAAAGACATTTAAATGCTTAATAATTTGTTTTGACCATAGCAAGGCTCCGGCTGAACTTGCTGTAATAAGGTTATTATCTGCCACAGAGGGCTTATCAATATAATGATTTTTCCCTTCATAGCAAGGAGAAAACATGTCTAGATAACCTATCCCATTACTTGTATGGGGACGATTATCCAATAACCCATAGTTAGCAAGTGCGACAGTGGCTCCACAAATTGCACAAACAGTAGCACCTAAAGAAAGAAATTCGCTCGCTTTTTCAATAATTGTACCATGTTTTCGATCGCTCCAAGTATCAGCGCCCGGTAAGAGTAAGACACTTGTTTCATTCACAACAATATCATCGATTAAGCAGTCCGGTACTATTGTCATACCACCCATTGTATGGATAGGCTCATTAGAGCAGCTAACTGTTTTGAGTGCTATACGTTGTGCATCTTCCTTAAAGAAACGACCAGATTTAAGCTCTGATATAACATGACCTAATTCCCAATCTGCTAAAGTATCAAGAATATAAACATAAACGGTAACCATAAAATTCCTCCATTTTCGTTTGCTTTTTATTCACTTTCAAAAGTTCCTAAGCTTTAAATTTCATACAATTAATTACATTCTTTGCATCATAATAGTGAAACTTTTCTAGTAGTTGCTGTTTATTATGACAACTATTAAATTATCTGGTCTAATGTATGGCACATGAATATCATTATTTATCGTCTATTACATAGGATGTTTACATATCCGATAATTTCCTTATAATTCTTTATTGTCATTTTGAACAGTAATGATTACTAAGAATTTTTTCTTTTTATTATAGACTCCTTTCGTTACTTAGTGTATCACACTATCGTTGACACCATTATGACAACAATCTATAATAAAATAAGTAAATTTGAAAGGTGGTAACCAAATGAAAGTTGATAGACTAATAAGTATAGTTTTGGTTCTCCTTGATAAAAATCGTATTAGCGCACAAGAGTTAGCGGATATGTTTGAAGTTTCATTACGCACAATCTACCGTGACATAGATGCTATTGAATTGGCAGGCATTCCTATTCGTTCTACATCGGGAGTTGGCGGTGGATTTGAGATCATGCCAAATTATAAGATTGATAAAAAGGTATTTTCAACTGCTGATCTTTCCGCTATTCTAATAGGACTTTCCAGTATTTCAAACATGATACAGAGTGATGAATTAAGAAATGCACTTGCGAAAGTCAAAAGTTTTATACCCACAGAAAGGGCTAAAGAAATTGAACTAAAGGTTAATCAAATTTATATAGATTTTAGTCAATGGATAGGTAACAGCAACATACAATCATATATAGAAATTATCAAAGTAGCTTTACAAGAAAATAAGCTACTGTCATTTGATTATATAGCCCATCGCGGAAATAAGACTACACGTGTCGTTGAGCCTTATCAACTCGTATTAAAAAGTACGCATTGGTATGTATATGGATATTGCCTTAAAAGAAACGATTTTCGCTTATTCAGATTGTCGCGTATGTCAACTCTACAAAAACAAAAGGAAACTTTTATACCACGCGATTATCAAAAACCCAAATTAGAGTTTGCAGATGTTTTAGCAACCCTACAAACAAATATTAAAATTCGTATTCATAAGTCTATCGTAGATAGGGTACTTGATTATTGTCCATACGAAAATTTCATTCCCGATGATAAGGAGCATTATATCGTCAGTTTTCCTTTTATAGAGAATGATTATTATTATGATATTGTTTTGAGCTTTGGAGATAAGTGCGAATGTTTGGAACCATTACATGTTCGTGAAAAAATGAAGCAGAGAATATATGATATAGCTTCTCTATATAAAAAGTAATAGTTACTATAATATAGTGTTATAGTAACTATTACTGAGAATGTTAAAATTATTTTGCTAAGAAAACACGTGGGGTTTTAAGAAGATATAAAAAGTAAGAGAAAGTTTATATAAAACGATTCCTAAAAAAGTTTGGATAGGAATAAATGGGATATAATTCTTATAATCCATGCGTCAACATGAAGTAAGTAAATACAAGAGCAACAAACAAGTACGCAAAAGTTATTAGCTTACACACAAAGAATTAATTTGAATTTATAATCAATATACTTTTCATTCACATTTTTTTCTCAATCATATTACTTACTATAATAAGAATAATCGGTTGTACGGCAATAATAACTCCCGTAATAATCGCTGGAATGAAATAATCAAAGGAAATAAATATAACTGTTACTATACCTAATAGTACCATAGTAATCATATTCGTGATATTTCCAGATTTCTCTTTAATTGAGATATTTCGTTCGTCCATCACATTCACTTTATAATCAATATCATTTTTCATCATTCTATTATGCATAAGTTGTGTATGAGAAATGCTAAAGATTATACTCATTAAAATTAGGAGCCCTATATCTGCTGTTTTAGGAAAATCTGTAAATAAAATGATAGGAACTAAAATTGCTGAAACAATATAACCAATGTACCACAGTTTATGTTTATTTTTCACTTTTGCTTTCCTCCTCATAAATAAAAATTTCTTCAATACTCATTTGAAAGTATCTTGCAATTTTAAAGGCTAATAAAATAGATGGATTGTAGCGCCCATTTTCTAAAGAGCCTACTGTTTGACGAGATACCTCAAGAGCAGTTGCTAAATCTTCTTGTTTAATACCTCTTAGTTTTCGTAATTCTTCTAAACGATTTTTCACAACATACTCCTTTCTGAAATACATGGAAAGTTTGCTTTCCTTTTCTAAGCCTTATAATGCTTTTTTGAACAGAAAATGTCAAGTGAACTTTCCATATTTTTTATTCCTTTCTTCTTTATTAGGATTTTTGTATTCTGTATCTTCTCGCAAGAGGAAAAGGTTACTTATCCTCATCATCAAAATGATTATTCCTTAATACTTCTGAAACAGTTCCATATCCTCTTCTTAAATTTGCGAAACAGGGCAAGCATTTTAGTAAGTATTATGAAGTAATTTACATTCTATTTAAAACAGGGCTTCATATTTCTGAATAGTTGGTTTGATGATTTCTGATATTGATTTAGAAAAAGGTGTTATTGATGTAAATCACAGTTGCAAAGTAAATGTTATATAGAATATACTATAGAGGGCATAAAGATAGAAAGCGGTACAAGGCTTGTGCCTATGATAGATTGCAAAAGCGGTTCTTAGAAGTATAATAAAATATATAAACAGGAATCACTTAAAATCACACCTCATGTTTGTCAACATACCTTTGTTCTAATATGGCAAAGTTAGGAATGAACCCTAAGACATTATAAAAGATTATGGAACATTCTGATGTAGGAGTTACACTGAATGCATACAATCACTTGGTCTTTGTTGATATTCAAAAGAAATGATAGAAATGGATAATAAGTGAGTTATAAAATAAGGGTAGTTTATTTTACAACTTTTTCCTGCTAAAATATAAGAATTTATACAAGGAAATATGACGATTTAAGGAGATATAAGAACATGATTAAAATACTTTTTATTTGCCATGGGAACATCTGTCGCTCAACAATGGCAGAATCCATCATGTGCTGGCTGGTTAAAAAGAACCATCTACAAGGAGCATATTGTATTGCCTCTGCTGCAACAAGCACAGAAGAAATTGGCAATCCGATTCATCATGGAACAAGAAGAAAACTTAGGGAACAAAATATTCCAATTGTCGAACATTATGCACGACAGATTTGTTTACAAGATGCAGAAAAATACGATTACATCATTGGTATGGATGATGCCAATATACGTAATCTAACACGCATGCTGCCAGCACAGTATCATCATAAACTTTCTAAATTATTGGATCATACAAAGCGAAAAGGGAATATCGCGGATCCTTGGTATACAGGTGATTTCGATGAAACATTTGTGGATGTATTGGAAGGCTGTCAGGGATTATTAGAGGAAACAAGACCAAAATGAAAATGACGTAACTGCTACGTCATTTTTTTAAAGGAATGGAATACCTAAAATTTCATGTAAGACTTTGCGTAAAAGTGGAAGGCGTTCACTAATAAATTTTGGATGTTGTTTGAGCCAGCGATTATTTAAAGGGGAAGGGTGTGGCAAGATGAAAGCTTTTCGATCGTGTAAGGTTTGGGTATTAAAGACAAGATCATGAAAAGGTATTTTGGGGAATATATAAGAGGCAGCAAGTGCACCAATGATGATATAAAGCTCATTATCCACCATTGCCATTTCTTGTTGTAACCAGTGCTCTGCACAATGTTTGGGTGGTAAACAATCACCTCCACGCTCTTTTTTGCCGGGATAACAATGTCCCATAGAGGCAATGTAGAAATTGTTTGGATCGTAAAAGCATGCATCACTTATTTGATACCATTCTTTACGCAACCGTTTTCCACTGGCATCGTTAAAAGGAAGGCCACTTTCATGTACATGAATGGAAGGCGCCTGAGAAATCTGAAAAATTTTTGCGTGAGGATTTCCTTGAAAAATCGGTCTTGGCTCGTGTGGAAAGATGTTTTCACAAAGCCGACATTGTAAAAGCTCTTTTTTAATTTCTTCAAAATCGCTCATAGTATCACCTCTTAGTAGTATTTATTATAAAACATAGGAAGCATGGCATACAAGAAAAGCTATTCTATTACTTTTAATATTGAGCGACAGCGTAAACTGATGCCAATGGATATGAAGGCAGCGACCATAAAAATCAGATACGGCAGCGCATCCAATACATCAAATAAGACACCATAGACAGCTTGTCCTAACGGATAGGTACACATAACGATCATCGTAACAAAGGAACTGACTTTTCCTAGCATCTCGTTTGGTGTGTTGTGTTGTAAATAGGTTTGTGCATAGATGTTGAAAATAGCAGCAAAAGCCATACATAAAATACTGGCAGCGAATACGATAGCATAACTTACATAAACACTGTTTAAAAACATTATGGCTAGACCGATAGGGAAAAGAAATAAGCTAGCAAGCATGAGAAAGATATACGAATGAGCCAGCTGAAAACGTTTTTGAAAGATAGGTAGTAACATAGCGCCAATGATGCTGCCAATACCGATACCTGCCTGTAACCAGCCAAAGTAAACGGGATCTAAAGCTAGTGTGATATTTGAAATGACCGGCAAACCGACACTCATTAAAGATGATAAAATGAAATTTAACAGGGCAAGGATCATCAATAACTTAAATAATGTTGGACGATCACGATAGACGAATTGCATACCTGCTTTCAGATCTTGCCAGGTGGATTTTAGAAATGTATCTTTTCGTTTTTGAGGCACAAACGGAATCTGCATGATGCATTCCAATAGGGAAGAAAATAAGAAGCAAGCAGCAGAAATAATCAATAAAGTAGCAAAGGGAAGCAGGCTGAATAAAACACCACCTAAGATGGGGCCTAACAAAGTGGCTAACGCATTTACTTGTACGGTAATCCCATTCGCTTGCATCAATTTTTCTTCATCGACCAATAAGGGAATGCTAGCTTGTACAGCAGGTTGATAGAAGGATTGAATAATTGATAATATGATCATTGTGATGGCAACAAGGGCTAAGGAAGATGCTTGTGTGATTAAATACGTGAAACTAAGCAGTAAAAAACCGGTAAAGCAATCTAGTAAGATCATGATATGACGACGACTCATACGATCTGCTAAGACACCGCCAACCGGGGATAAGAGAATGGTAGGAATCATGGAAATAGCTAAGATCGTGGCAAATGCACTTGCTGAACCGGTGGTATCTAATACATAAAGGGATAAGGAAAAGCGAAGCATGGCATTGCCGAATAATGAGATGATCTGGCCGATGACAAGCAAAGTGAAATTTTTGTTCCATACATAATGTTTCTTCATACAAGAGTTCTCCTTTTTATAATACCGAACGACGGTATGTATGTTGGTTAAAAGATAGCTGCCATTTTAGGCAGCAATATTAGGCGAGTACAGCTTTCAAATATTCTAAGAAATTTTGTTCCAGTTCATCATTGATAATAGGAATTCCCATTTCTTCCATCAATTTGCGTAAATACGTAACTTTATTCTTGATATGCTGTTCATCATAAGGTTCTAAAGGAGTTACTAACCAGAAATTGATTAACAACAGATACACTTGACTGGCACATAGGGGATCTTGTGCTTGAATACTACCATCTTTGATACCTTCTTCAATTAAGGTAGCACCAAAAGCAGCAGCTTCACATAGTGTTTCCCGTAAACTCATGACCATAAACTTTGGATTAGAATAGGCATCCATCATGACAGGATCAAGTGAACGTTTACGTGGATCCTTTAGCTGAGCCTTAAAAATCATACGTAGTTTTTCCAGTCCATTCATATCGCTGAATGAAGATACATAAGCTCTTAATCCGTCAATGGAGGAATAGGATTGATTTCCCAATGCCTCAATGATATCATCCTTTGATTTGAAATGATGATAAATAGCACCTTTTGACATTCCTAAAGCATCTACAATATCTTGAATGGTTGTTTTCTCATAGCCTTTTTCGCCAAATAATTTAAGACTGACATCCAGAATTTTTTGAACGGTTTGTTCTGGATGTTTATTTCTAGCCATAACCACACCTCACTAACATACATACGTTTGGTATGTATAGAGTGTAACACTCTTTTTTGAAAAAGAAAAGAAAATAAACGGATAAAAGATTGTGATGAAAGTGCAACTCCTTTTTCTTCACATCATGAATAACTGTATTTGGAAATCGGCAGATAGCCATTCATAATATGGTAAAAAAGCCATTTGCATTGATTTTTACATGTTTTTTCTACCCAGACAACAAGGAAATATGGTAAGATATATACTGTGAATTCAAAGGAGTGCATGGAATGCTGAAACTGTTTACCCCGAATTATTATATCCATCGTTATACGGCACTGCGACCTGCGTTTTTAAAAGAGCAAGGCATTCAGCTGTTGATTTGCGATATTGATAATACACTTGTCCCTCATGATGTAGCTGTACCGGATGATGAAGCAATCGCTTTTTTGAAATCCATTCAGGATGCAGGTATTCAAATTGTTTTTATATCCAATAATGTAGAAGAACGTGTTGCCACCTTTGCGAAAGGATTAAATATTCCTTTTTATCCATTTGCTATGAAGCCGTTGCCTAAAACCTACCGAAAAATGTTAAAAGATTTTCATGTGAAGCGAGATGTGGTGGCAGTTTTAGGTGATCAGCTGATGACGGATATCTTAGGTGCCAATGTTATGCGGTTTTATACGATTTTGACGGCACAAGTCGTTGAACGTGATCTTTCTTTCACTAAGGTGAATCGCGTGTTTGAAAATATTGTGTTTTCCTTATTGAAAGTAACAGGAAAACTGGTGAAAGGAGAATATGATGAGTAAGATTTGTAAAGGCTGTGGCGTTGTTATGCAAAGTGAAGATAAAACAAAACTTGGTTATACACCAAAACCAGAGGCAGACTATTGTCAAAGGTGTTTTCGTATTCGTCATTACGATGATGTTGTCATCTCTATGAAACAAGGAATTAATTCGGATGAGGTGCTGGCACGTATAGCGATGATGGATGCACTTGTTGTTTGGGTCGTTGATCTGTTTGATTTTGAGGCAAATATGGTCAGTGGGTTAAATCGACATCTGCTGCATAAAGACATCTTAATGGTGGCAACTAAAAGAGATCTGCTGCCGGCAACCATGTCGGATCAAAAATTAGGCGATTTTTTGTTACAGCGTTTAAAAGAACTTTCTATTCAGGTTAAGGGAATTGTCATTTGCGGAGATTTGATGAAACATCCAAGACGTGATGAAAATAATTCCATTGATGAGATTGCATATGCCATTGAACATTATCGCAATGAACGTGATGTTGTGGTGATGGGAATGGCAAATGCAGGAAAAAGTACAATGTTAAATGCCTTATGTGAGAAAGGGGATCTGACGACTTCTCGTCATCCGGGTACAACCTTGGATTTTAATGAAATCAACATGGATGGCTATACCTTATATGATACTCCGGGATTAACAAGAATGGATTCTTTATTGACACATGTAGATGATAAGCTATTGAAGACAATGATTCCACTAAAACCATTAAAACCGAGAGGATATCAATTGTATCAAGACCAGACTATATCCTTAGCAGGTTTTGTACGCTTGGATTTGCTAGGTGGTCACAAGGTGAGCTGTGTAGCATACTTTGCGCCTGATCTTCCTTTACATCGCAGCAAACAGGAAAAGGCTGATCAGTTATGGCAACAACATCTCGGTGAATTATTGGCGCCTGCCATTGATGAGAGCATAAAGGAGATGCAGATGTTTGAAATGCATCCAAAAGGTGAAAAAGTTGATGTAGTGATTCATGGCTTAGGCTGGTTTTGTGTAAGTGGAGATGTGAAAACGATTCGTGTATATGTTAGTAAATATGCAAATGTAACATTTAGAAAGGCGATGATATAATGTTAACAAGTAAAGATAAAAAAACACTGCGCTCAATTGCGCAAACGAGAAAGGCGTTATTTCAGATAGGAAAAGATGGAGTGACGCTCAATATGATTAAAACAATTTCCGATTCTTTAGAAGCCCATGAATTGGTAAAAGTTTCATTATTAAAAACATGTCCTCTTTCCGTACAAGAGGCAGCTTTAGATATTGCCGGGGGAACGCGTAGTGAAGTTGTACAAACGATAGGACGTACTGTTATTTTCTATCGACGCAGCAAAGAGAATAAGCTGGGGTTATAATATGCGTATTGCTTTGCTGGGAGGAAGTTTTGATCCGATACACGAGGGCCATTTGCGAATTGCGAAAACCGCTTTAGCAAAACTTCCAATTGATGAGGTTTGGTTTTTACCTTGTAAAGATGCGCCATTAAAAAAGGGACAACAAGTAGCTTTCCATCATCGATGTGCCATGGTGAAGTTGGCGATAGCTCCATATCGTAAAATGAAACTTTGTACATTAGAAGGAGAGCTAGATGGTGTTTCCTATACGATACGTACGATAAAGGAACTAAAAAAACGTTTTCCTCATGACACTTTTTCTTTTTTGATTGGTGATGATCAGGCAGCGCAATTTGATAAATGGAAAGATAGTGCGCAATTGAAACAAGAAGCATGCTTTTATGTGTTTTCACGTCATGAAGACGGTCAGTTGCCGACGGGGATGAAACGTGTTCCAATGCAACTGATTTCGGTTTCTAGTACAGAAATTAGAAATGGTGAAAAGAAATGGGCTTTACCTAAGACAGTAAGGCGTTATATCGGAAGCAATGGGCTATATGTAATAAATTGGGTGAAAGCAAGTATGTCGGAAAAGCGTTTCCAGCATTCGGTATCGGTCGCTGAAGTTTGTGTCAGACTAGCACATGCACATCACTTAGACGAACATGTCGCATGGTGTATGGGTATTGCACACGATATTTGTAAACAAATGCCTTTTGAAAAGGCAAAGATCTGGATGATTCATCATATGCCATCTCATTTGCAAGAAAATAGTGCGATTTGGCATGGCTATATTGGCGCTGATTATACAAAACGCTTTTTATATATGGAGGATAAACGTATCATCTCTGCTATTTATCATCATGTCTTAGGAGATGGCGCTTCGCCATATGCAATTATTTTATATGTGGCAGATAAGCTGGATCCAGCGCGAGGCTATGATTCCAGTGAACAACTGTTATTGTGTGAAAAAAGCTTGTCATTGGGATTGGCAAGAGTAAAACAGGAACAGCAGGAATATTTGCGAAAAAAAGGAGTAATTTCATGAAGGAATTAATAAAAGTCGTACAAAAAGCCATAGATGAAAAAAAGGGAGAACACCCTGTTATATTTGAATATCATACATTAAACCCGTTCATTGATTATGTGGTGATTTGCAGTGCTCCAAGTTTACGCCAGGTTTATGCGATTGCAGATAATGTGGCAGATCGTGTAAAGGAACATGGTTATACTGTACGCAGCATGGAAGGCGATAAGGATTCCAGTTGGGTGTTGGTTGATTTAGACAGTATTGTCGTACATGTATTTCAAACAGAAGAAAGAGCGCACTTTCAGTTAGAAAAATTATATGCGGATTTGCCTAGTGAGGACTTTTCCTTATGATGTATGGAACATTGGCACAATTTTATGATGCTTTAGTTAAAGATGAAGAAGCTACGCAAGCATGGGTATCGTTAATCGAAGAATATGTAAACGGTAAGGAAGTGCTAGAACTCGCTTGCGGCAGTGGAGAAATTACGATAGCACTTGCGAAGGATGGTTACCATGTTACTGGAACGGATATCAGCGCAGAGATGCTGCAGGCAGCCAAAAAGAAAAAAGATCATGATCTAGTAGACTGGAAAGTGATGGATATGTGTGATTTTCAGGTTGATGTAAGTTATGATGGTATTTTATGTTTATGCGATTCTTTTAATTATTTATTAAAAAAAGAACAAGTGCAAAAATTGTTCACTCAAGTTAAATCGCATTTAACGAAAGATGGTGTCTTTATTATGGATATGCATTCAATGGATCGATTGTTAGAGTTTGCGGAAGAATATAATGAAGCTGGAAGAATTGATCATCATGAATATCAATGGACGATTCAGACAATCGAAGACTGTATCTATCAGAATTTTGCTTTTTATGATGAAGCTGGCAGGGTAAGTCTGGAACAACATATCCAGCGTGTTTATGATCCTATGTGGGTGAAAGAACAGCTAGAAGCTCTTGATTTTGATGTAAAAATCATTACTGATTTTACATTTGATGGTATCCAAGAAGGTGAAAAATTGTTTTATATTTGTAAAAGGAAATCATAAAGGGAGGGAATAACATGATTGGTATTATCGCAGCAATGGAGAAAGAGATGGATGCTATAACATCTTTATTGACAAATAAGGAAGAATATAAGGTATCCGGTATTGCAATGGTAAAAGGCAGTATCAAAGGGAAAAATGTCATTGTAATGAAGAGTGGCGTTGGCAAGGGGAATGCCGCGATGGCGACAACGATTCTGTTTGAAAATTTTGTTATTACGGCAGTGATAAATATTGGTACGGCAGGTGGCTTAAAAAAGGAACAGCAGGTGTTGGATGCTGTCTTGTCGACACGCGTCGTACAACACGATTTTGATACTAGCATCATTGATGGAAATGATGGATTAGGGTTGTATTATGATGCTGATGCGAAATTAATCGATGTATGTGATCAGGTGTTAACATCTATGGGAGTACGTGTGTTTCGTGGCTTAGTGGCCAGTGGAGATCAATTTATTGCTGAAGATGAAAAACGTGAACGTATAGAAACTTTATTTCCGGATGCCATCTGTGCAGAAATGGAAGCCGGAGCGATTGCCCAAGTATGTTCTCATTATCACGTACCTTTTGTTGTCTTGCGCTCTTTAAGCGATGTAGCACATAAAGAAGATTCACAAATGGATTTCTTAACATACGCAGAACATGCTGCAAAACGCAGTGCCACCTTATGTCAAGAATTCATGGAATTTATGTAATAGACATCCAATCAAGGATGTTTTTTTATAGAAAGGGGCATCGCTTTGTTAAGAAGTGCTGCTCAAGCAAGGTATTTCTTGCGTATAAAGAAAGACAAATGCAAAAAAATCATGTATAATGAGGTACGTTAGGAGGTCGCTATGAAAATAAATGGAAAATCAGTAGCTGTTACATGTGGACTGCTGTTTATGGCATTGATTGTCATTTTTATCGAAATCGCTATTTTTATTAGTGGGCCTGCGCGTAAATTTGAAGATAAGGTAGATCATCAGATTGCCAAAATCAAAGAATCTTATGCGCGAATAGAGGATGTACAGCGCCATGTCTTTCATTATGTTGTCTACATAGGAGAAGATAGCGATATGTATGTCTGGTTTAATGAAAAAGGTAAAGCCATTGCCAGTCGCAAGAAAACAAGTTATCAAAAGGCGGCTGTAAACGCTCTTATAGAAAAAAACTATCAAGGTAAGGTTAGTAAGGTATCACTTGGCTATGGGTATAAAAATCCTGTTTATGTAGTGAATTTTGATAAAGGTGAAGTATTATTGGATTATGATACATTAGATGAAGTCTATTATCTGAAGAAAGGAGAATAGCATACAGTTATGGATTGGTGGAAAGAAAAGTTTATCAACCGCCGTGATTACATGCTAGATCATTTAGATGAATTAACGATGACTAGCGATGAGACCTTATTGATCATGTTAATTGATTTTTTAAATCAACACCAAATTCCGGTCACTCACGGTATTTTGGCAAAAAAGATGAAAAAGGATAGTGGCGAAATTGATGATTTATTATCCCAGCTTAGTGCAAAAGGATATGTGCAGCTGACATTTCAAAATGGGAAGATTTTATTTGAAATTGATGGTGTTTTTGCCGGCGCTAAGGAAAAAACGATGAATTTTGATGCTTCTTTATTTGATCTATTTGAAACAGAGTTTGCTCGACCATTATCACATATGGAATTGCAACGGCTGGCAGATTGGTTAAATGTATATGAGCAGAAATTAATTGGTTATGCCTTACGAGAAGCGTTGACTTATGAGCATCTGAGTTTTGATTATATCGAGCGTATTTTGGTAGAGTGGAAAAAGCGTGGATTGCGTCCGGAAGATTATGAGGAGGGGAAACGATAATGACAACAGATGAAATTTTAGATATATTAGAATTACGTTTTCCTAATGCACATTGTGAATTGGTGCATCAAAATCCCTTTGAATTATTAGTAGCCGTAGTTTTATCTGCGCAAACTACAGATGCTGCGGTTAATAAGATAACGCCTGCTTTATTTGAGGCATTTCCAACTCCGAAAGCATTAGCTTCGGCAAATAGTAAAGAAGTCGAAGCTAAAATTCGCCGCATTGGATTATATCGCAATAAAGCACGCTCTATTCAGGCTTTAAGTGCTTCTTTGGTAGAACATTTTGACGGACAAGTACCACAGAGCATGAAGGAGTTGACTTCTTTAGCCGGAGTAGGTCGTAAAACAGCAAATGTAGTACGCAGTGTTTGTTTTGATATTCCAGCAATTGCAGTGGATACACATGTAGAACGTATCGCTAAGCGATTAGGGCTGGCGAAAGTAGGGGATAGTGTTGAAGTAGTAGAACAAAAATTAAAACGTAAAATCAAAAGAGAGCGATGGAATCGTGCACATCATTTATTTATCTTCTTTGGTCGATACCAATGCACTGCAAGAAATCCTCAGTGTGATCAATGTCCCTTTGCCTCGTTTTGCAAAAAAGACAAGTTGGAAGCATATCGCAGTCAGAAAAAAAGCTGACTGTTTTTTTATAATATACTTTTTCTTATTATAGAAGAGACGATAGTAAAGCGTGGTTGACATAAGAAAAGGTCATAGTAAAAACGGATAGATATCAGAATTCTGTCAAATAAGAAAGCCTTTTGATGTGCGTATTAATTAATAGACGATAATAAAAGAGATTCTTCAAGCAAAGAATCTCTTCTGTGTAATATGCTAATCACCAAATGTATTGCTAGTTGGCCTGCCATTTTCTTTATTGCCAGTTCCACTCGCAGTATCACCTTTATTGGTGTTATCATTTTTATCCGTATTAGCATTATTATTGGTATTATCATTTGGCTTTTGATTGTTATTATTAGGCGGCGTTACTTCTTGTACTGGATGAGCTTTACAAGCTTCAATAGCAGCTTGGATATCTTGAACGGCTTGATTGATTTCTGCCTGTGTCACACCGCTTGATGTTAATAAAGCATTTGCTGCATTGATTCGACTATTTAATGCTTGCACATAAGCACTTTGATATTTTGTAGTATCGGTATATGCAGCAGCATTTTGAATAGCAGATGTTAGGGAAGTTGTTGTTACGGCAACTTCTTTTTCTTTCAAGCCACGTATTGCATTTTCTAAGGCTTGTTTTGCTCTATTTACTTCGTCTTCTGTGACGTCTTCTTTATTTAACAACGCATTTGCTTGTTTTAGAGCTTCTTGCAATGCAGCCCATGTTTCCGGTGTATAATCGCTTTGTTTATATTTACTAGCATCACTGATAGGTGATTTTAATGCATCACTAGCTTTTTTCACATTGGCTACGGTTTCAGGATTGTTTTTTGCAGCATCCTTTAGGAACTCTGTTTTGATGAGACCTCCACCATAAGAGCTGATACCACCGGGATTTTGAATCCTTGTCGCATTGGAACTTAAGGAATCTAAAATATAACGATTGATCTTACCAGGTATATTCATATTTTGTACAGCTTCGGATAAATAGGTGTAGCCGTTGACACGTGAATCGAAGCCGTTCCATGAAGCAATCGTATAATCGCTTGTGTAATTGACCATCCAACCGTCATGGGCATTACCACCGACTTCATCAGCATAATCATCCCAGTCAGAAGTTCCGGTTTTTCCATAAACCGGATATCCAGCACCATTGAAGGCTTGGCTCATATAGTTATATCCGCTATATTTGCCTGTGATAGCTTTGTTTAACAAATCACTTGTCATATAAGCAGCCTGCGGGGACATAGCCTGTGTCGTCTTAGCGTTGTTCTCATAAGTTTTACTGCCATCTTTATATACAACCTTTGTGATCATATGCGGTTCTATATATTTTCCACCGTTTGCTAAGGTAGCAAATGCGGCTGCCATTTGAGTAGGGGTTGCTTCAAAATTAGCACCACCAATGGCATACAGTAAATCGAATTTTTCAGCAACCTTATCATCAAAACCTAGTTTTTTCATATACTCTCGCATATAATCGTTGCCAACCGCATTTGTCACGGCTTGCATAGCTTCCAGAGCAGGGATGTTTAAGGATTGCGCTAACGCACGTTCTAATGAAACTTTTCCATGATATTTGTTATCGTAATTACTCTTTGTATCTCCATAAATTTGGATAGGTTTATCTTCTACGATTCGTGATGTCGCCCAGCCGATTTGATCAAAAGCCTGTGCGTATGCCAATAATGGTTTTGATGTTGATCCTGGCTGATGCTTTTCTTTTGTCGCACGATCTTTATACGTACTGGAAGTAGGATCATCAAAGCCAGTACCAATAGCAATGATCGTACCTTTACGATTATCGATAACGCTTGCAGCTATTTGGAAATATTTATTTTCCGGCATACCGATAACTTTCTTTTCCTGAATATCATTGAGACGATCTTGGGTGGAAGTGTCCAGAGCAGTATAAATTTTCATTGGTGTTGTTGCTGGGTCTTCACCTGTCAGCTCTCTAGCCTCTGTAATCGCAGCTTGCGCGTATGCGAGGTAAGGATTATCCTTGGCCTTTGATTCTCCTTTTAATTGGAATGCCAGTTTTGTTGCTTTAGCTAATTTATATTCGCTTTCACTGATATAGCCATGACTCAACATTAAGGAAAGGGTTTCGTTGCGGCGTTTGGTAGCATAAGCATAATAGTTTTGTTTCGTTTTGGAATCATAGCCTTGATATGGGTTATACAATGCAGGTGCATTGACCACGCCGGCTAAAAAGGCACTTTCGCTCAGATTCAGCTGCTCTACGTTTTTGCCAAAATAATATTGCGCTCCTTTTTGAATACCGCGGGCGCTAGCACCAAAGTTAATTTTATTCAAATAGTTTGTTAAGATTTCTTCCTTGCTCATTTTAGAATCAAGGCGAAGACTTAAATAAATTTCCTGAATCTTCATTTCAATTTTATCTTTTTGTGTTAGCTTAATGCCTTCACTATCTGCCTTTTCTTCCTTAGGCTTATTAATAAAGTTATCAATCGTCTGCATGGTCAAGGTAGAACCACCCTGTGCCAAGGATCCGGAACGTAAATTGTTGAACGCACTGGAAATAAAGCGAGGAAGATCAAAACCGTTATGTTTAAAATAACGGGAATCCTCAATAGCCAAAAAGGCATCAATGGTAACTTGTGGAATTTGTTCATATTCAACAATTTCACGGCTTTCTGCACCGAGCTCATAAATGACTTTGCCATCAGCACTGTATAATGTGCTTGGCTCTACATTAATGATTTTTTCTTCCAATTTTCGCTCATCTTCACTGACCTTACCAATGATTTGGCTTAGCAGGAAGAATCCGGTCACGCCTCCTAATAATACACAACATAAGAAGACGATGATGATACCATTCACGACGTTACGAACGGTAGCTTTCTTTTTCTTTCCTGTTGGATTGGAATTTTTTTTCGTAGTATCATTTGCCATACGAGTTTTCCTCCTTGAAATATAAGGCATCTACATTATCTAAATAACGCAGCCGTGGGGATAATCCTTCCTTGATATAAGAACCGAGCTGTTTTACTTGTTCATAAGGAATGGACTTACGTTCACTATTTTCATAGCGTTCGATTATTACGCCAGCGTCAATCAGATAAGTCTCATCATAAAAAGTGAATCGGATGATGAAGAATCCAATACCTCCATGAAATAAGACCTTTTTCAGATGATGAATCTGATGGGGATGTATGCTTTTAAAGGGAAAGGATGTTTTTGATTTGGTTTCTTTCGCTTCAAAGTCAATTGCTTTTCCCCGATACACGCCATTATAATCAGTCGTGCTAGGGGTCTTATAATAGGCCTCTGTTATTTTGGCGGCACAGCGGGCAGGATAATCGACCTTAACCACCTGAATCGGTGTTGGCTTCTTATGAATCAAGGCGCGATCACATGCACGATAATAGGCGTTGCTGTCATTGATGTCTTCCTCTAATGACATTCCACGACCCATATGATTATCCACAGCTGTTTGACTCACCTTGTTTTTTTTATTGGGGTATCCTATCACATGTATCACCAGTTTATATTATATCATAAGGTTTTCATGATTGCGATAAATAACCGTAAGAATTCATGGTATTCTAATGATAAAAAGCATGAATTTGATGAATATTGTGCTGAGAATACACGATTCTGAAAGTTTTCTTAACATTTGAGCAGGTTTTTTATTAAGCAGAAAAGGTCGTCGATTTAAAGCTTTCTAATAAAAATTTTTATATATTTTACTGCAATAACTTTAGAAGTACTACCAAAAAATCGATCATCTTACTCATAATATAATAAGGATATCTTATGAAAAAGATACTGCAAAGGATAGGAAAGCAAAAAAATATCTTGCAATTTTAATGGTTTTTTGAGAAACTATAACAGGAAGGTGAGTGCAATGGAAAAAAGGTTTAAACTGAGTGTGGAAGATGTATTAAACAAACAGTTCAATGTGGATTTTAAAGGATATTCTTCTCGTGAGGTCGATGAATTTTTAGATCTTGTGATTCATGACTATCAAGAATATGACCACATGATTGAAAATCTTGGCAATCATCTTCAAGAGTATGAACGTCATATCGCCACCCTAAAAGCGAAAATCGTAGAATTAGAAGGAAAACAGGAAGTGGAAGCTATAAAAGCTGAACTGAGCGGAGATAACATCGATATTCTGAAACGATTAACACGTTTAGAAAATGCGGTATTTCGGAAAGAAAAAGAATAATCGGCAGCGTTGCGGCAGTCGCTGGTCATTTGACTAGAGGAAAGTCCATGCTCGCACGATCTGTGATGATCGTAGTGTTTGTGCTGGATGAAACAATAAATCCAGGCAGTGTAATTACTGACGGCTGAAGGAAACCTAAGGGAAACTATGGTGTACTTCTTTAAAAGTGCCACAGAGACGAGCTTTTATGGAAACATAAAAGATGGAACGGGTAAACCCCGCAAGCGAGAAACCCAAATTTGGTAGGGGAACCTGCTGGAGGTGAAGTGAAATCATCCGGTGGGGCGTTTGAAAAAACGCAGATAAATGACTGCCACTCCATTGGAGTACAGAACATGGCTTATGCAATGAAACCGTAGAGCAGGAGTAATCCTGCTTTTTCAATGTAAAAATGACGCGAAATTGTGGAAATGCTGTGAGATTTTCAAAAATGTTCATAATAATTTTACAATTTAGTTTTTGCTTGTTATAATAATAAGGACTATAAAAACGGGACATACTGAAGATATCGAAGAATGTCGTTCAGGTACTATAAAAGAGGTGTGCAAATGGAAAAAATAGGAAACATGTTAAAGGAAAAACGTATCGAACTCGGTATGAGTGTCGAAGATATAAGTGAAAAAACCAGACTTACAACAAAGCACATCAAAGCCTTAGAAGAAGGAGATATTTCTTTTTTTCATGAGGACCTGAGTTATTTACGCTTTTTTGTGAAATCGTATTGTGATGCGGTCGGTATTGATTTTGAAGATATGAAAGATGAATTGCGTGAAAGCATTGACGATTATACCATGACATCTGTACAAAGCGCACAGCTTTCTCATGAAGAAATTGAACATAATATCGCTAAGAGTGAGAAGCTTACGAAAGTGCAGACCGCAGATGTGAAAATGCCACGCCAAAAGCGCAGAAGAGCGAAACCAGATGTTTCTTTAATTTCGCTTGTGGCAATTATTGGTGTTGTGGTCATCGTATTGATGTTTGCTTTTGTGATTTTCATGCAGACAGATAGTGGCAAGGATAACAAACCGACAAACAATATGCCAATTGCCGGTGAAAATGATAAAGAAGCCTATCCTAGCGATGACGAGAAACTAAAAGAAGAACAGAAAGAAGAAGTCAAAGAATTAGAAATCGTCAAAAATGATGTGACCGATTATACAATCAACAATGTCAAAGAAGGCGAGAAATTAAAAGTGGAAACGAAATTTAACGGCAGCAATTCTGGTTATAGTGTTACGGTTGATGAAAAAGATATTCGTGAAAATAAGATATTTAATGTGGGGCAGACAGCTACAAGTGAAATTGAAGTGAAAAAAGGCACGAAGATTTCTATCTATATCGGTTGTATGGTGCAAACTGATATAAAAATTAATGGAAAGGTCGTAAAGACGGATAGCAGTATAAATCCAAGCACATATCCTGGATATTGTCCTAGCAATACGTTGACGTTTACGGTAGGTGAAGTAAATGAATCTGCCAAATAAATTATCTTTGTTTCGTGTCGTTTTAGTACCAATCATCGCTATTCTATATTTGTTTTGTGATTTGGGTATGGCATTCCAAGTGAATGTACAGGATGCTATGGTGACAGTGCAATGGAGCGATATCGTGGTGCTGATTTTATTTGCGATTGCTTCTTTTACTGATTTTTTGGATGGAAATATTGCACGCAAACGAAATCTGGTTACCTCTTTTGGTAAATTTGTTGATCCGATTGCTGATAAGCTTTTAGTAAATACGATGCTGATTTTATTTGCTGTTGGCAATAGAGTGCCAATCATCGCGGTGATCATTATGATTTGGCGTGATACGATCGTGGATGGCTTGCGAATGTCAGCAAGTGCAAAAGGCAAAGTGGTGGCAGCGGGCATGCCAGGGAAAATTAAAACGGTACTGCAAATGTTTGCTATTATTTTTGTCATGCTGTATGATTTACCATTTGCTTATTTAGGTATTCCGATGGATCAAATTTTTATTTGGGGAGCAACAATAGCTTCCGTGTATAGTGGAATTGTTTATTTTATGAAGTTGAAAGATGTTGTCATGGAGACGATGTAGATGGAACAGGTAACAACAGCAGCATCTTTCGTGGCTTTGCTGAAAGAAAAAAAACTGACAATTGGCAGCTGTGAAAGTTTTACAGCGGGTGCCTTTTGTGCAGCAATAGCAGATGTTGCAGGAGCAAGTGCCGTTTTAAAAGGTGGATTAGTCACATATGCCACACAAGAAAAAATAGCATTGGCACATGTTGATGCAAAAATCATCGAAACATATGGTGTTGTCAGTGAAGAATGTGCAATTGCAATGGCGCGAAGCGCACGTGCTGTATTGGATGTTGATCTATGTATCTCCTTTACGGGAAATGCCGGACCGGATGCCTGGGAAGGCAAACCGGCAGGTTTAGTGTATTGTGCAATAGCAGATATCCAACATGTACAAGTATTTGCATTACATTCTAAATTGACACGCAATGAATTGCGGGCGTATGCTGTACAATTTATGATGGAAAAAGCAGTCGCATTCCTCAGTGAATGAGAAAGGGAAAAGTAGCATGAGTGAAAAGAAAGATAAGAAAACAGAGACAAAAGCAGAAGATAAAAAAGATACCTTATTAAGTGATGCAATTAAGGCCATAGAAAAGCAATATGGAAAAGGCAGCATCATGAAATTAGGAGATCGTGCTGCGGTAGAAATTGATGCTATCAGCAGTGGTTCCATCAAAATAGATGAGGCTTTAGGTATTGGTGGATATCCCAAAGGTCGTATCATTGAAATCTACGGTCCGGAATCAAGTGGTAAAACGACATTGGCATTGCACGCGATTGCTGAAGTACAGAAAAAAGGCGGGCGTGCTGCCTTTATTGATGCAGAAAATGCGATTGATCCTGTATATGCGCAAAAACTTGGGGTCAATATTGATGAGTTGATCTTATCACAGCCAGATAGTGGAGAACAGGCGCTGGATATTACCGAAATGTTAGTAAAAAGCGGTGCTATTGATTTGGTTGTCGTGGATTCGGTTGCCGCCTTGGTACCACAGGCTGAATTGGATGGTGAGATGGGTGATTCACAAGTAGGATTACAGGCTCGTTTGATGTCAAAAGCGATGCGTAAATTAAGTGGTGTCATGAATCGCAGCGAATGTACGGCAATTTTCATTAATCAACTGCGCGAAAAAGTTGGAGTTGTTTATGGCAATCCTGAAACCACACCTGGTGGTCGTGCTTTAAAATTTTATTCCAGTGTGCGTTTGGATATTCGACGCAGTGAGGCAATTAAAAATGGAACTGAAATTATTGGAAATAAAGTAAATGTAAAAATTGTGAAAAATAAGGTAGCGCCACCTTTTAAAACGGCTGCTATTGAAATCATGTATGGCGAAGGCATCTCTTATATCGCGGAGTTATTAGATTTATGTGTGGATCATGATATTGTTATGAAAAGTGGTGCTTGGTTTTCTTACAATGGTGAGAAAATCGGCCAGGGGAAAGAAGCTGCAAAAAATACGATCAAGTCTAATCCAGAACTGTTAGAAGAGTTAAAAACAAAGCTCATGGAGAAAACAGCAGCTGAAAAAGCTTAAAAAGCTTTAAGGATCGTTTAGTTTACCTATCAAAAAAGAAGGACAGGATTGCCCTTCTTTTACTTTTTGATGGAACGGCTTTCAATTTTTGATTCTAATTTTCCAAAAACTGCGGTTTTTAGTTGAGAAAAATGTGAAATTTATGTACAATATATGTTAGAGAATAAAATTCTCATTACATGACGAATGGAGGAATAGTGTTATGGAAAATAATGCACTGCTCATCTTTTTGTCTGCGTTGATAGGTCTTGCCGTTGGAATTATCGTTATGATAGTGGTATCTAAGGCAGGTTTAAATAAAGATCAGCAAAAGGCCAACCTGCTGCTGAAGGAAGCGGAAGCAAAAGCCGACGCAACCGTCAAGCAGGCAGTATTGGATGGTCGTACACAAGCGCATGAATTGAAACTTGCGGCAGAAAAAGAGATAAAAGAACGCAAGCAGGAGGTTACCGATATGGAAAATAAACTCCTGCGCAGAGAAGACAATCTGAATTTCCGCGATGAAACATTGACAAGCAAAGAAAAACAGATTGATCTGAAAAGTGCTCAATTAGCTGACAAAATGGCAATGCTAGATAAAAAAGACAAAGAGTTACAGGCAAAGATTGATGTACAGGTAGAGGAATTGGAACGTGTAGCGGCCATGTCTACCAGTGAGGCAAAAGAAGAATTATTTGCAATCACCGAAAAACGTATGGAAAAAGAGTTGGTTGCCTACATCAAAGAAAAAGAAGAAGAGGCCAAAGCAACTGCAGATGAAAAGGCGCGCAATATCGTTGCACAAAGCATTCAGCGCTTATCGCAGGATGAGGCCGTTGATCGCACCGTTTCCGTTGTTGCTTTACCAAGTGAAGAAATGAAAGGTAGAATCATCGGACGCGAAGGGCGTAATATCAAAGCCATTGAACAGGCGACTGGTGTTGATTTGATTATTGATGATACGCCAGAGACGATTACTGTTTCTTGTTTTGATCCAATTCGCCGCGAAGTTGCAAGATTGGCATTGGAACATTTAATCAAAGATGGCCGCATTCAGCCGGGCCGTATTGAAGAAGTTGTCAATAAAATCAAGAAAGAAATGGATACCAACATCATGAAGACTGGTGAAGATACCGTCTTTAAATTGGGTATCGGTCGTATTGACCGTGAAATCATTAAGATGATTGGTCGTTTAAAGTACCGTTATTCTTATGGACAAAATGCATTACAACATAGTATGGAAGTTGCTCATCTGGCCGGTATGATGGCAGCTGAACTTGGTTTAAATCAGCAGCTGGCTAAACGAGCAGGCTTGCTTCATGATATAGGAAAGGCTATGGATTTTGAGGTTGAGGGTAGTCATATTGAATTAGGCTACAAATTCTGTAAGAAACATGGTGAACGCGATGTGGTATTGAATGCGATTCAGTCACATCATGGAGAAGTTGAACCGAAATTTCTCATAAGCAATTTGGTTATAGCTGCTGATACGATTAGTGCAGCGCGTCCAGGTGCTCGCTATGAAGCGTTACAGAATTATATCAACCGTCTGGAAGAGCTTGAAAAGATTACAAAATCATTTGATGGTGTGGATAGTTCTTATGCGATCCAGGCAGGACGTGAAGTTCGTGTCATGGTCGTACCGGATAAGGTGGATGATTTGGCTTGTCATAAACTTGCCCGTGACATCAAGGACAAGATTGAGGCGGAACTGACATATCCAGGACAGATCAAGGTTACGGTCATTCGTGAAACAAGATCTTGTGAGCTGGCTAAATAAAAAATATGAAAGTCTTATTTATAGGAGATATCGTAGGAGCTGCCGGAAGGGAAACTGTTAGCCGGCAGCTTCCTCTTTTGAAACAGCAGTATGCCATCGACTTGGTAATTGCAAATGGTGAAAATGCTGCTCATGGGAAAGGTATTACCCGCCGCATTTATAACCAACTGCTGGCCTGTGGGATTGATGTCATCACCATGGGAAACCATACATTTTCTAAAAATGATATTTATCAGTTTATTGATGAAGCTGAGCGTATGGTACGCCCTGCCAATATGGAACCTTTAGAATATGGGGAACATACCGTTGTGATTAAGGTACAGGGGAAACGGGTTGCCATCACGAATTTAAGTGGTGAAGTTTGGATGAATAATGTAATAGATTCGCCGTTTTATTGCATGGAAGATATTCTTCAAGAAGTGGAAGCAGACATTTATCTGGTTGATCTTCATGCTGAGGCAACGAGCGAGAAAATCGCTTTTACGTATTGCTTTGCGGATCGCTTAAGCGCTGTAGTTGGCACACATACGCACGTACAAACTGCAGATGAACGAATCGTGTATGGGTGTGCGGCTATTACGGATTTGGGGATGTGCGGTGCGTATACCAGTGTTTTAGGACGTGATGTGAATGAAATAGTAACGCGTTTTACAACACAAGAGAAGACCAAATTCAAAATTGCTGAAGGTGAAGGGATTTTCTGTGGTGCTTTAGTGGATATCGATGATACAACGAATCGTGCAATAGGTATCGAACGCATTCAAATACGTCCAGAACATGTTGAATGTTAATTGCTTAAAATAGGAAGAAAGACAATGGAAAACCATTGAATGTTCTTCCTTTTTTTAACTTTGATTGCTTTCATCTTTCTAACAGGTAAATGTTTAAAGCCTTATTTAGGGGAAACTTTATGATGATCGGATATGTACAAGAAAAGATTTCTCAAAGGGTTGTTCATAGTTTTGTGAAAGACGTAACAAGTGCGTCTTCACAAAAGTATTTTTGGCTTTAAATGCTTGCATGTCCTTGGAGATATTGGTATAATAGGAATGGTTGTAAAGGAGGAATAAAGAATGCCAGTAAATGTAAATGCTGATACTTGCATCGGTTGTGGTGCTTGTGTAGGAGTTTGCCCAGTTGGAGCTTTATCCATGAACGCTGATTCTAAATCAGAATGCGATGAAGGAACTTGTATTGACTGCGGATCTTGTATTTCCGCTTGTCCAGTAGAAGCAATCTCTCAGTAAACCAAGTAGAAATGCTTGGTTTTTTTAAGTCAAGATCATCCACTTAGGATGTTTATTATATTAGAAAAAAGAAAGCAGGGAAGTAAATGAAAACACAGCCAGGATGGGCGTTGCCTAATTTGCATGAGGCCCAAAAACGTACACAGAAAGAAGTCACGATTGAAAAAAGCTTGTTTCAAATACCTAGTGAAGTTAGAACACTGGGACAGGGAAAGAAATACTATCTAAGAACTTATGGATGTCAGGCGAATGAACGCGATTCTGAAACCTTGGCAGGTATTTTAGAAGAATTGATGTTTACACCGGTAGAACACCCTGAACAGGCTGATTTGATTTTGTTAAACACATGTGCTATTCGTAAAAATGCTGAGGATAAGGTGTTGGGCGAGATCGGTTCTTTAAAGCGTTTGAAACGAAGCAATCCAGATTTGATTTTTGGTTTGTGTGGTTGTATGGCACAAGAAGAAGATGTCGTACAAGTGTTATTAGAAAAATATCGCCATGTCAATCTTATTTTTGGAACACATAACCTTCATCGTTTACCAGAACTTTTGTATGAGGTGATGGTTGGGCATAAGCGTAGTGTCGAGGTGTTGTCAAAAGAAGGCGATGTCATTGAAAATCTTCCGGTAAGACGTTTTGGCAAACATAAGGCTTGGGTCAATATTATGTATGGATGTGATAAATTTTGTACATATTGCATCGTCCCTTATACTAGAGGAAAAGAACGTTCCCGAGCTATGGAAGATGTATTGCAAGAAATACGTCAGTTAAAACAAGATGGCTATAAAGAAATTACCTTGCTGGGGCAGAATGTTAATTCTTATGGAAAAGATTTGCATATCGAAGGTGGTTTTGCGAAATTGTTGGAGGAAACGGCGAAAATTGGCATAGAACGTATTCGTTTTACAACAAGCCATCCATGGGATTTTAGTGATGAGATGATTGATGTGATTGCACGTTATGACAATATTATGCCATTTATACATCTGCCGGTACAAAGTGGTGATGATGAAATTCTGAAGATTATGGGGCGTCGTTATACAAACGCACAATATCTCACCTTATTCCATAAGATCAAAGAACGTATGCCAGAGTGTGCAATCTCTACAGATATCATTGTGGGTTTTCCTAATGAAAGCGAAGGACAGTTCCAACATACGTTAGATCTAGTGAAAGAATGTCAGTTCGATAATGCTTTTACCTTTATTTATTCTCCACGAGAAGGAACACCGGCTGCACGTATGGCGGATAGTGTATCTTTGGAAGTCAAACAGCGTCGCTTGGCGGAACTTAATGCTTGTTGGAATCAGTATGCTCACGTTAAAAATGAGGCATATCTCGGTAAAGTAGTCAAGGTATTGGTGGATGGCGCCAGCAAGAAAAAGGCGAATGTATGGAGTGGCTATACAGAAACCAATAAGCTTGTAAATTTTACTGGTGAGCATGTGACTGCTGGGGATATCGTAAAAGTGAAAATCACAGCATGTAAGACATTTTCTTTAGATGGTGAACAAATTCTATAAAAAGTGAGCAATCACTTTTTTTATGGTTTCGTTTATGGTTTTTGCGATAAAAAGCAATTCCCTTGTCTTTTTTTTGATGTTTAGTGGTATAATATCATTAGTTTATCATGGAATTTCGAGTTCATTCAGAATGAAACAATAAGAAAACATAATAACAATATGAAAACGGAGGTAACGATTTATGGATCAAGTACGCATTTTTGCGCTTGGTGGACTTGATGAAGATGGCAAGAATATGCTTGTCGTTGAAGTCAATGAAGCTATATTTATTATTGAAGCCGGATTAAAATATCCGGATACAGGACAGTTAGGAGTGGAATTCATCATTCCGGATTTCTCTTATCTGATCGAAAACAAAGAACGTATTCAAGGGATCTTCATCACCCATGCCCATGATGATGTAGTGGCAGCCTTGCCATATTTATTAAAACAGGTGAATGCGCCAGTGTATACAGGTGCTTTAACTGCGAATATCATTCATGAGATGCTAAAAAAAGAAGGCATAAAGAATGCAAAGATTCATCGTTTAAAACGCTGCAGTAAGCAGACAATTGGCGGTGTCAAAATACGTACATTCCCAATGACACATGCATTTCCTGACAATTTTGGATTGGCGATCAGTACCGATCAGGGATATATCGTCTATACAGGAGAATTTATCGTAGATTATGATATGCTTCAAAAAGAATATTTATGTGATTTAAACGAATTAAGTGATATAGGAAAAAAAGGTGTTTTGTGTCTGTTGTGTGAATCCCAGGGCGCTGATAAGAGTGGACACACGGCTCCTAAACATCGCATTACATCTTTGATTGAACCGATTTTTGAAGCTAGTGAAGGAACACGAATTTTGATTTCCTGTTATTCCCAAAGTTTATTCCGCATCATAGAAATTATTGAATTGGCGAAAAAGTTTAATCGCAAGATCTTTTTTCATGATAAAGGAATTCGTGAACTGTTAAAACATTTAGAAACGATGAAATACTATCGCGTTCCTAAAGAGATGGAAATCAATGAAAAGAACTTTAGTGATGACATGGAAGATGTTGTCGTTTTGATTAGTGGCAATGGTAAAAATCTGTTCCGTACGATGACAAATATCGCTAATCATGAAGATGCGCATGTAAGTTTCCGTACGAGTGATACGATTATTGTAGCCAGTCCAATTGTCAGTGGTACAGAATTAGATGCCAGCAATATGGAAAACGAAATTTATAAAGAGGGCGGCAAGATTTATACGCTGGATTCTAAAACCGTATTATCTATGCATCCATCCAGTGAAGATCTGAAAATGATGCTGTATCTCTTCCAACCTAAATATTATATACCGATCAAAGGCGAGTATCGTCATTTATATGTAAATGCAAATTTAGCAACGAAAATGGGGTATTCACCCGATCGTATTCTGATTTTGGAAAACGGACAGATTGCCTTATTTGAAAATAAAATCTTAAAGAGTGTCGCACAGCGTCTGGAATTAGAAGATACGATGATTGACGGTAAGGAAAATTGGGATGTGACAGGTGTTGTCTTGAAGGATCGTGAGGTTCTATCGACAGATGGGGTGATGATCATCGGTGTTGGTGTTAATCATAAGACGAAGGAAATATCCAATGGTCCGGATGTGCAGACTAGAGGGCTGATTTATTTAAAGGATGCAGAATATATCATTAAAGAAGTCGGTAATATCATGGAAAACTGTATCGAAAAAGCAGTAAAAGAAAAACGTTATGATAATTTGACAGTACGTGCAGAAGCGCGCGATAAGATCAGTAAATATTTAATGAAGGAAACCGGGAAACGCCCGATGGTCTTACCGGTCATTATGGAAATTAATTCATAAGTATTTTGTAGAGAAGGGAGGACAGTATGGCAGCAAAAAAGAAAACAAAGAAAGCGCAAAAGAAAAAACAGGCAGCTGAAAATGAAATTCTGGTTTATATTTATGCTTTGGTCCTCATTACCTTATCCATTATCGGATGTCTGGAAATTGGCTTTTTAGGCAATCTGATCACAGGTGTTATCCAATATGTGACTGGAAATCTATATGGTGTCGTTTACGGTCTTATCATTGTTTTTTCCTTCATGTGGATGCTTAAGAAAAATATTAGCGATGTACCTCTGAAATATACAACAGGGGTCATCGTTTTACTGAGCGCATGGCTAATTGCGGCAAGTTTGCCTAATGATGAAAAACTAACGGGGATGGACATACTATCCCATTTTCTTGGCAACAGTGCGCAAGTTTTTCATGGTGAACAGATTGGTGGTGGACTAATTGGTGCTTTTCTTGTGTCCATCACGACTTTTTTGGTGGATTATACGGGTACTAAGATCATTATCATCGCTTTAGTGGTCTTAGGCTGTATTTTGCTTATATCAGGGCCTTTATTTGCGTATTTACGGCAAGGGGCATCCGCATTCCAAAAGCCTTTTTCCTCAATGAAAGAAAATGCTCAAGCCAAACGTGAACAGCGACGAAATAAGAAAGCGTTGAAAAAGGAACAAAAGGTCGAAAAGACGAGTGAACAAGCAAATACCACACCTGCTAAGGAAAGCATGTTTGGTAAGATCAACTTGGAAGAACGCGTTCGTCCAGGACAGGTGTCTTTCTTAGATGTGGATGATGAGTTTGATATTATTACGGATGGTCGCAATGATGCTTTTGAACCGCTTGTGTCAAGCCAGGATGCTCATGAGGAAGAGGATGAGGTTGTCATAGGTTTTGGTACAGCTTCAAAAGCCGTGCAACAGCAAAAGGAAGATAAACGAATCATTGAAGAAACGATAGGAAAAAGTGATACATTCGTAAGTAGTTTTAAAGAGGATTGGTCAAAATATAAGTTGCCTAAGCTGACCTTGTTAAATGATATAGGAAAAAAAGCCCGCAGTACTGCGAATATCAAGGCAGCAAATGAAAGTGGCCAGCGGTTGATTGAAATCTTAGATGAATTTGGTGTACGTGCTACTTTAATGGCTACGCACATTGGACCATCTGTCACTAAATTTGAAGTAAAGCCGGATCTTGGCGTGCGTGTCAATAAAATCAGCAATTTGCAATATGATATTAAAATGGCACTAGCAGCAAAAGATATCCGAATTGAAGCACCGATACCTGGCAAAAGTGCTGTTGGCATCGAGATTCCCAATGTGGAAAAAACTAGTGTTAGCATGAAAGAATTGATGAAATCAGTTCCGGAAAAGTACCAGGATAAAAAAATGTTGTTTGCCTTAGGAAAAGATCTCATGGGCAGCTGTGTATATGGAGAACTCAACAAGATGCCCCATTTGTTAATTGCTGGAGCAACCGGAAGCGGGAAAAGTGTATGTGTGAATTCTATCATTACCTCTATATTAATGCGTGCAAGACCAGATGAGGTCAAGTTGCTATTAGTAGATCCCAAAAAGGTGGAGTTTACACCTTATAAGCAAATTCCCCATCTGTTAGGTCCGGTCATTACCGATGGAGAGGAAGCAAATCGCGCCTTAAAGGTAATTGTGGCCATGATGGATAAACGCTATGAACTATTTGCTATGGCGGGTGTACGTAACATTGCCGGCTATAATACATATATTGAAAATCATCCTGAGGATGGTTTAGAAAAACTACCGTGGATCGTTGTCATCATAGATGAATTAGCTGATTTAATGTTAGTTGCAGCGAAAGAGGTTGAAGCAAGTATTCAACGTATTACGCAGTTGGCACGCGCAGCCGGGATTCATTTGATCGTAGCCACACAACGCCCTAGTGTCGATGTTATCACTGGTGTCATTAAGGCCAATATTCCATCGCGTATCGCTTTTGCGGTATCTAGCGCTGTGGATTCACGAACGATACTGGACCAGATGGGTGCAGAAAAGCTCTTAGGTTATGGAGATATGTTATATATCCCGGTGGGAGAGACCAATCCTACCCGTGTACAAGGTGTGTTTGTAAGTGATGCGGAGGTACAGAGCATTTGTGACTTTGTCAGTGCCCAAGGAAAACCCAAATATGAGGATGCTTTTTTACGTTTAGAGGCTGTAGATAGTGAATATGCTGCTACGCAGGAAAGTGCAGATCCCTTGTATGAAGAGGTAAAATCTTTTATAATAAGTACTAGGAAGGCTAGTACATCATTGATACAGCGTAAGTTCAGTATTGGCTATGCCAGAGCTGCGCGGTTGATCGACGTATTGGAGGAACAAGGCGTTATCGGACCTAGTCGTGGTTCTAAGCCGCGTGAGGTGCTTGTACGCTATGAGGAGGATGATTTTGATGAGTAGAGTAAAAGATATTATCAGTGACCCTACACTAACTTATCAGCAACAATTATTGGCATTAGCCAGATTGGCTGAAAACGATGATGATTCATTACCTTTAAAACCGGAGATGAAAAAGGCATTGGAGGAAGAAACTTTATGTGATTTAGGAGAAGGAAGAGCACCTTATCGCCCTCGCTATATCTTGCCGGATTATCAAAAGTTGATGAAAGAAGGTTGCGCATTTTTAGGCTTGCAGCCACCGACAGATATCTGGGAAGCTACCAATGCTTTATTAATTATGTACAAACATGTTCCAAGCATTACTTCTTTTCCTGTCTATCTGGGTAACTTTGCTGATTTATTCACTCCATTTGATAAGGACGAAGAAGAAACGCGTAAAGCGTTGCGTCTGTTTTTGCTGCATATCGATAAAACGTTGACGGATTCTTTTGTACATGCCAACATCGGACCAGAAGATTGTCGTGTGGCAAGAATCATCTTAGATCTAACAAAAGAAATGCAGTTAGCAATACCAAATGTTACTTTATTGTATGATCCAGAACGGACAAGCGATGAGTTTGCGAAAGCCTGCATTGATTGTATGCTGGCAACAGCTAAACCAAGCTTTGCTAATGATGTCATGTATCGACAAGATGGTATCGGAGAATATGGCATCGCCAGTTGCTACAATGCGTTAAAGATCGGTGGAGGCGGTTATACGCTGCCAAGAATACGCTTATATAATGTAGCTAGCAAGGCAAAAGATAAAGCTGATTTCATGGAGCATATCTTACCATATTATGTAAACATGATGTTAGAATTTATGGACGATCGTATTCGCTATATCGTAGAGGAAAGTAACTTTTTCAAGGCTAATTTCTTGGTAAAAGAAGGCTTTGTTAAACGTGAAAACTTCACAGGTATGTTTGGTGTTGTAGGCTTGGCAGAATGCTGCAACCATCTTTTAGGTATAAAAGATCCTAAGGAAGGTTATGGACATAATGAAAAAGCACATCAACTTGGTGTCGAAATCATGAATGCGATTGAAACGATGGTAAAAAACCATCATGGTCTGTATTGTGAAGGCTGTCATAACCAATATGTGCTGCATGCACAGGTTGGTATCGACAGTGATGGCCGCGAAAATTCACCAGGTGCTCGTATCCCGATTGGCTGTGAACCGGATTTATGTGATCATATCGCTGTAGAGTGCAATTTCCATAAGTATTTTGTATCCGGAATCGGTGATATCTTTAAATTTGATGATACATGGAACAATACACCGGATGCATTATTGGATATCATCAAGGGAGCCTTTGCTCAAGGTATGCGCTATTTTACCGGCTATAATGCGGATAATGATGTAGTACGCGTGACCGGATATCTGGTAAAGAAAAGTGAAATTGAAAAATTGGACCGCCAAGAAGCAAGTTTGAATAATGTGACCGTGTTTGGACAGGGAGCACGTAACACAGCAAACGCTCTGGATCGTCGTGTATATGATGAAAGCGCCCGTAAATAAGATCATTCCTTTTTCCAATGTAGATGGCCCAGGTAATCGCTGCGCCATCTTTTTTCAAAGCTGTCCCTTCTCCTGTCTGTATTGCCATAATCCCGAAACAATCCATATGTGCATGCATTGCGGGGACTGCGTTACAACTTGTCCAACAAACGCTTTGACATTGGAAGCGGGAAAGGTCTTGTGGAATTCTGATAAATGCGTAGATTGTGATACATGTATTCATACGTGTACGCATTTAGCATCACCTAAGATACGCTATATGAGCGTAGAAGAATTAGTTGAGCAAATTAAAGCTAAAAAAGCTTTTCTGCGAGGAATCACGGTGAGTGGAGGAGAGTGTATGAATCATGCGGCTTTCCTATTGGACCTATTTAAAAAAGTAAAAAAGCTTGGGTTAACATGTTTGATTGACAGTAATGGGTATTACGACTTTTCACAATATCCTCAGCTGATGGCAGTTTGTGATGGGGTCATGTTGGATGTCAAAGCAGTTGATGCAAAATTTCATCAATATCTTACCGGCTGTGACAATACTATGGTATTAAAAAATCTAGCGTATTTATTACATACACAGAAGTTGGAAGAAGTACGTACGGTGATTTTACCTAATCAAGATGAACAAAATGAGAAAACAGTACGCTATGTCAGTGAGCTTTTGAAACAGCAAAGTCGATATAAGCTGATACGCTACCGCCAGTATGGAGTGCGTGAAGAAGGTTTGAAAGCGCTGGGAAATACAACGGTTTCGCAAATGTACGTGGCTCAGTATAAGCAAATCTGTGAGGAAAATGGTAATACGACTTCTATCATAATCTAGGGCTTTGTAAGGGCTTAATTTCTTGACAAAAGATAAGATTAATTGTAAACTTTTGATAGGACCATTAGGAAGGTCAAATAAATGGAGGAGAACCTTATGAACAAATTTGCAAAACTGAGTTTGGTCGCGATGATGGCTGCGACAACTCTTGCCGGTTGCGGCAGCAAAGACGATGGTGACAGCAAGAAGAAAGACTGTCCGGTAAAAATCGGCTTTGTTACGGATACCGGTGGTATTGATGACCACTCATTCAATGAGGGTTCATGGAAAGGTATTGAAAAGTTCGCAAAAGACAATAATATCAGTACGGACTGCATCAAGTATCTACAATCAAAAGGTGATGCTGACTATGAACCAAACCTAAATCAGTTATCAGAAGATGGTTATGATTTAGTTGTTGCAGCTGGTTATAAATTTAATGATGCAATGGCAAATGTATCAAAAGCAAATCCAGATACAAAATTCTTGGTCATCGATACGGTGATTGATTCTGAAAACGTACAGAGTGCTACCTTTAAAGCAGAAGAATCTTCTTATTTAGCTGGTGTAGCTGCAGCTATGCAGGCAAAGGCTGAAGGCGGAAATGCTGTTGGCTTTATCGGTGGTGAAGATGTTGATTTGATTCGTGCTTTCCAGGCTGGTTTTGAACAAGGTGTTAAATCAGTAGATAAAAACATCAAGATTTATGTAGATTATGCTGGTGGTTATGATAAAACGGAAAAAGGTACATCTTTAGCTGAAAAACATTACTCTGCAGGCGCTAAGGTTATTTATCACGCAGCAGGTGGTACTGGCAACGGTGTCTTCGCTGCAGCCAAAGACCGCGCTAAAAAAGGTGAAAAAGTTTGGGTTATCGGTGTTGATTCCGATCAGTTCAGCACAGGTATCTATGATAAGAAAGAAAATAAATCTGTAACTTTAACTTCTGCTTTGAAACGTGTAGATGCTGTTACAGAGGCTGTTTCTAAATCTGTATTGGACAACAAGTTTAAAGCTGGTTTGCAGACTTATGACAGTTCAAATGATGGTGTAGGTTTACCTGATGAAAACCCTAACCTGTCTGATGACATCAAGAAAGCTGTTGAAGATGCATCTGCTAAAATCAAATCTGGTGAAATCAAAGTTTCTGCAGAACGTACGATTGCTCCAGGAAGCAACGGTTAATTATTTCTACATATGTGATAAAGTCTCTCTTGTGAGAGGCTTTTTTTGCATGAAAGAGAGTAACGTAAAGATAAAAAAGTTATTCTTTTCCTGTCTGTTTTTGTATATTTCCTAATAAAAAATATGATATAATAAATCAGTAATAAGCAATCATTTGCGTAACTCGCCTACTACATGGAGTGTGTGAATCCTTTGTAAGATATGAGTACGCATGATTTGCTATAACGAAAACATTATTTTCGTATATTGTTTTCATGAATCTAAAGGAGGAAACCTATGACTTATGCAGTTGAACTGCTGAATATCACAAAAGATTTTCCTGGTATTCGTGCAAATGACAATGTGACTGTACGCCTAAAGCAAGGGAGCATTCATGCTTTGCTTGGTGAAAATGGTGCGGGAAAATCCACACTGATGTCCATTTTGTTTGGCTTATATCAGCCAACCAGTGGGACGATCAAGGTAAATGGCAAAGAAGTCAAGATCAATGATCCAAATGATGCAACCCAGCTAGGCATTGGTATGGTGCACCAGCATTTTAAACTGGTGGAATGCTTTACAGTTACTGAAAATATCATCCTTGGTATGGAACCTACCAAATTTGGTATGGTAGATATTAAATCAGCGGCGAAGAAAATCGAAGAATTTTCTAAGATGTATGGTTTAAATGTTGATCCATATGCCAAAATTTCCGATATTACGGTTGGCATGCAACAGCGTGTAGAAATATTAAAAATGCTCTACCGCAATGCAAACATTTTGATTTTTGATGAACCTACTGCTGTATTAACACCACAGGAAATTGAAGATTTGATGGAAATCATGCAAAAGCTGATTAAAGAAGGAAAAAGTATTTTGCTTATCACACATAAGCTGAATGAAATCAAGCAAGTTGCTGATGAGTGCAGTGTATTGCGTCGTGGAAAATATATCGGTACGGTCAATGTTGCGGAAACATCGACACAGCAAATGGCCGAAATGATGGTCGGTCGTGAAGTGAATTTTAAGGTAGAAAAAGGACCCCATGCTCCTGGTGAGGTAGTTTTGGAAACAAGACATCTGAATGTAAAAAATAGTAAAGGCGTCTTAGGACTTAAGGATTTTAATTTAAGCGTACGGGCAGGGGAAATCGTTGGTATTGCTGGTATTGATGGAAATGGACAGGAAGAACTTGTGCATGCATTAAGCGGTTTGACCTCTGTAGAGAGCGGTGAAATTCTTTTAAAGGGTGAAAATATTACCCATACAAGCATTCGTGATCGTTTTGATAAAGGAATGGGACATATACCAGAAGATCGTCATAAGCATGGACTCATACTTGATTTCCATTTAAAAGAAAACTTTATTATTCATGAATATGATCGTAAGCCATATTGTAAAAATATGATCATGCAACAAGATGTTATGGATGCGTATGCGGATAAACTGATTGAAGAATTTGATGTGCGAAGCGGTGAAGGCAAGGATTCCCTTACACGCAGTATGTCCGGTGGTAATCAGCAAAAAGCAATTATTGCCCGTGAGATTGAGCGCAGTCCTGATTTGTTATTAGTCGTACAACCAACGCGTGGTTTAGATGTTGGGGCAATTGAATACATACATAAAAGAATCATCGCTGAGCGTGATGCAGGAAAAGCCGTTCTTCTAGTATCTTTTGAGTTAGATGAAGTTCTGGATCTTTCCGATCGTATTGTTGTTCTATTTGACGGACATAAAAATGGGGAAATGCTGGCAAAAGATACGGATGACAAGGAATTGGGTCTTTATATGTCAGGTTCAAAGAAGGGAAGTGAAGATGAATGAAAAATAAAGATGCTTTAAAAATATCACTTCTGGCAATTCTGTTTGGTGTTTTGTTAGGAGTTGTTATCCTTCTCTTAACAGGACGTGATCCTTTCTATTTGTTTTATGGTTTAGTGCGTGGTGCCAGTGGTCTAGATTTAATCAAAGGTGGCTCTATCAATCCGCGTTATATCGGTGAATTTATTGTTGCTAGTATGCCAATTATTTTAACGGGACTATCGGTTGCCTTTGCTTATCGTACCGGTTTGTTTAATATCGGTGCAGAAGGGCAGCTAATGGTGGGAGCTTGCGCATCTATTGCAACTGCCGTCTTATTCCCACAGATTCCTGTTGTTCATATGCTCGTTTCTGTATTGGCAGGCATACTTGCGGGGGCTGCATGGGGCTTTTTGCCGGGAATCTTGAAGAGTAAGTTTAATCTTCATGAAGTTGTTATTTGTATTATGATGAATTATATCGGTATGTACTTAGCTAATTATGTATATGTTCAACTTCCGGGCTCGGATACGTCACGAACAGCTTTGATACCGGAATCAGCAAGCTTAAGTAATTCTTTCTTTGAATCTTTGACAAATCATTCGCGTTTAAATCTAGGTATTTTCTTTGTCATCCTAGCTGTTTTGGCATATTGGTTTATCATTGAGAAAACAAGCTTTGGATATGGCTTGCGTGCTACGGGATTTAATAAAGAAGGTGCTCGTTATGCCGGTATGAAGGTAGAGCGTAACATCGTCTATTCTATGATGATTGCTGGTGCAATGGCTGGCTTAGCCGGTGCGATCATTTCCCTTGGAACTTTTAACTATGGACGTGTATTATCTTCTTTTGAAAATTATGGTTTTGATGGTATTGCCGTTGCCTTAACGGGTGCCTGCAATGCTATTGGTGTTGTATTAGCTGGCTTATTGTTCGGTTTGTTAAAGGTGGCACAGCCAATCTTACAATCCGTAGGTATTCCTAAGGAAATCGGAGAGATTATATCAGCTGCTATCGTATTATTTGTGGCAATGCAGTATGGCATTCGCATTATATTAGATAAGTTATCGAAATTGCGTCATAAAAAGGACGCAAAAGAGCCGAAGGGAGAGAAGAGTGTATGACCTTATTATTTCAGATGTTTCCTTTGGCACTTGGTGTCGCTACTCCAATTGTTATATGTGCACTAGGTGGATTGTTTTCTGAACGAAGCGGTATAGTAAATATTGCATTGGAAGGCATTATGCTTGTTGGAGCCTTCTTTGGTGCTACCGTTTCTTTATTGTTGGAAAGTTCTTTTGGTAGTTTAGCACCTTGGATTGGTATTTTAGCCGGTTTGTTGGCAGGTTGTCTGTATTCTTTAATACATGCTTTTGTATCTGTAAGTTTAAAAGCAGATCAAACCATTTCTGGTACTGCATTAAATATGCTATCAACAGGACTTACTGTCTATCTATGTCAGATTATCTTTAATGCACAGCGTTCTGAACAATTCATTGAAAGCTTTTCAAGAATATCAGTGCCCGTTTTAAAGGATATACCAGTACTTGGACCATTATTCTTCACAAATGTATTTCCAACCTTTTATTTAGCGATTGCTTTAGCAATCATTACCTGGTTCGTTGTATTTAAGACAAAGTTTGGTCTGCATCTGCGCTCTTGTGGTGAGTATCCGCAAGCCAGTGCTTCCATGGGAATCCATGTGGAAAAAATGCGCTATATCGGTGTCTTGATTTCCGGTTGCTTAGGTGGTTTAGCAGGTGCTATCATGGTACTGTCATTGGATGTTCAGTTTACCGTATTCTCTATTCATGGAATTGGTTTTATATCCATGGCATGTTTGATTTTTGGTAAGTGGAAACCATTTGGCTGTTTAGGGGCCGGTATCTTCTTTGGTTTCTCACAGGTGTTGAGTGATTATTCTGGACAGATTCCCTTCTTAAAATCGCTGCCTAGTGAAGTATTCTTTGCTTTGCCATATCTGTTGACAATTATCGCCTTATTGCTATTTGCCCGCAGTTCCGTAGGACCTAAGGCATCTGGTGAGATATATGATTCAGGTAAACGTTAAAAAGAATGTCAAAATAATCTGATAGAATCGTCGTCTGCTATTGCCGACGGTTCTTTTTTTGTATTGTATATGGTATAATATGCCAATAATGATATAAAAATAATTTGATTGTTCATACTAATAACTACGGAGGTAGAAGATATGCAAATAACAAATGGCATTCAGGTACAATTTATTCCAACTACAAAGTTTAAAGATATCGGCATCAGTGTGCGCTTTCGCAATACCTTACAAGATGGTAAATCAGCAAAGCGCTCATTACTGGCACTCATGTTGGTAGACCGCTGTCAGAAATATGATACAAAATTAAAGATGAGTGAGATGCAGGATGAGCTTTATGGTGCGACTTTAACAGCTCAAACAGCCGGTTTTGGTGCAAGTCAGATCATTGAACTACGTTCAAAAATCATTAATCCATCTTTTCTAAATGAAGAAAACACCCTGTTAGAAGATACCTTTGCGTTTCTCCATGAGGTTATTTTCTCACCGTTGCTCAAAGAAGAGGTGTTTCATGAAAACAAAGAAATCTTGTTGGCAAAAATCAAACGAATGCAAGATGATCCATCACAATATGCTATTACATGCGGTTTACAAGAGGCAGGCAAGGGAACGCCTTTAGGAATCTCGGCGCTTGGAACTTATGAGCAAGTTGAACAATTGACACTATCCGATATTCAACAGATTTATCAAGAGATGATGAAAGAAGATTTAATCGATATTCTTGTTTGTGGTGACATAGAAGAAGATAGCATTTTAAAGTTGGTAAAAGAAACACTGCGTTTCACACCGCGTAATACGCAAATGCAAAGCTGGTATTGTGTTGAAAATGAGCGAAAGAGTGAGACTAAACGATTAACCAAACATATTTCACAAAGCTACATCATGATGACCTGGTTTACCCATACCCCGATTACCGATGAAAAATATTATGCATTACGTGTGGCAAATGCTGTGTTTGGACAATATTCAACATCTTTACTTTTTCAAGAAGTTCGTGAAAAACGCAGCTTGTGTTATTCCATTTTTTCGAACTTGATTAGCTATGATGGTGCTATGGGAGTGACTACAGGAATTGAGAAAGAACATATCGATAAAACAATGGAATTAATTCAAACACAATTCCACCGTGTTTGTGAGGGGGATTTTAGCGAAGATTTGTTAAATACCAGTAAACGTATGGTCATTAATTCTTTAAAAGCCAGTGAGGATAGCATGTATTCTTTGATGGCATTCGCTTATCAAAATGCTTTATTACAAAGGGATTATAGTGTATCAGATTTGATGGATATGGTAGAGAAGGTAACGCGTGAGGAAGTTATGGAAGTCATGAAGCGTTGTGAGTATAAGATGGGAGTCGTAGTGACAAAGGAGGATGACGATGAAGAAAATTGTGAATGAGCGTTATCAAGAAACGCGCTTTGAAGAAACTTTAGAAAATGGTCTGCATGTTATCCTTTGGCAAAAAAAAGATTATGTGAAATCCATGTTTATGATGGTAACCCCTTTAGGTGCCATGGATATGAAACAGGTTGATGAAAATGGTAAAGAATATCATTTCCCTGCCGGTATTGCTCATTTTCTTGAACATAAGATGTTCGAAATGAAAGATGGGGATGTCATGGATGCTTTTTCAACAATGGGGGCAAATGTCAATGCTTTTACCTCCTATACAGAAACGGCATATTATTTCACCACAAGTAATGCAATCGAGGAACCATTGAAACTATTACTTGATTTTGTGCAAGAACTTGCCATTGATGAAGAAAGTGTAGAGAAAGAGAAGGGTATCATCATACAAGAACTCCATATGTATAAACAAATGAGCGATTCGCGTTTGCTGATGGAAACATATGCATCCTTGTATAAAAATCATCCACTACGCTATGATATTGGCGGTGATGATGACAGTGTGCAATCCATTACTTTAGAACAGTTAGAAGAATGTTATCGTATTAATTATCATCCTAGCAATATGGTGTTGGTGGGTGTTTGCAGCGAAGATCCTGAGAATATAATGAAAATCATACGCGAAAATCAGAGTGGTAAAAAATTCCCTAAAATGGCAGGTATCAAACGGTTAGAATTTGATGAAAGTGAAAAGCCAGCACGTGAGACTTATACATTTTCAATGGATGTTACGTTGCCAAAGGTATCCATCGCCTATAAGTTAGATGGTGTAGAGGATGTATCCCAACGCATGAAGGAAGAATGGTGTATTCGTATATTGCTCGATGCCTATTTCAGTTCGTTGTATCCAGATTTTCAAACATGGTTAGATGATAAGATTTTTAATGACTATGTGGGCTGTGAAGTAGACTTAGGAAAAGATTATGGAATGATTATGTTTTACGCCGAAACATTAAAACAAGAAAAATTTAAAGAAATTGTACAGGATACATTAAAGCGTATGGAATCTGGCGATATTGATAAAAAAGTGTTACAGCAATTGAAACGACGTTATTTTGGACAAGCGATACGAAGCTTAAACAGTTTTGATGATATTGTCATTACATCGGCTCGTTGCTACTTTGACAAGACAGATTTCTTTTCTTCAATGGATATTCTAGATGCTATTGATGAAAAAGATATTAAAGATGCAGCAAATAAGCTAAAGCAGGGACATTGCAGTATCGTTACGTTATTGCCAGAAAAAAGCAAGTAACTTTAACCAAATTTGTAAAATAGAGATGAAATAGGTTGGAAAGAGTATAAATAATCAGCTTGATTTCATCTTTTTTCTTTATTTCATACAAATACGTGAAATTGCACAAAGGAGCATCCTTTGACATAATGTAAGCCATAAAGAGACAACAAATGTTGTGAAAGGAGATTATTTATATGAATCTAGTGGCTTTTGTGGGAAATATTGTCGAACCTCCAAAGCTTCGTGAATCAGCGATGGGAAATAAATTCGCCGTGATGGAGATTAATGTACGAAGAGCATTTCCTAACAGTGAAGGGGTGTATGAAGTTGACACTTTGGCAGTTACGTTATGGAAAGGAATTGCCCAAACAACTTCCGAGGTTGCTCAAAAGGGTGACACGGTAGCAGTGAAGGGAAGAATACAATCGCATACGTTTGAAGGTAATGATGGGCAGCAACATCGATCTTATGATATTATTGCTGAATATGTATCATTGATACAAAGAGAGGGGCAAAGCTAAACAGCTTTTGTCCCGTTTTTTTAAGTATTATTATAGTATTGCTCTTTTTTAAATTCATAAGAATGCGTATCAAACTATGAGCGCACATTGGTTTGCTATATCAAAAAAGGGAAAAATCCATTTGCTTAATAACATATAAGAAAACTATTTGCATGTCATTGACTTTTACAAGAGATGGAGCATAATAGAAGTAAGAGATGACTTATGTAAAAAGGAGGTATGGAAAATGAAAAAAGATTTGTTTTATAAAATAACAGATTCGCACGAAATACTCTTTACAAAGTCAGAAAATCATCATTCCTTGCCGGCTAAGGCTAAAGTTGAAGTTATTATATCACCTGTCTTAAAGTCTGGCGGTGTTGAAGTTGCTAACGCGATTGCAAATGCGGCTAGTAGCAGTTTAGGAAATGGCAATGAAAAAGTCAATGTGGCAGTACAAGTATGTTTTGAAGATGAGACAAGAGAATTGTTGTTAATGAATGAAACACCATTAATCCGCAATAATCTTGATTATCACGAAGCTGTACGTCATGCCCGCAATCTGCAAGAGGCATTAAAAAAAGATTTGGTGTGTTAACTACCAATACATGAATTGATGTTAGGAAAAGTGTAGCATTGATGGCTGCACTTTTCTTTTTAATTGACAACATTAATATCATAACATTCTGACAATTATTGACAATTTCTATTACTCTATATAAAATATTGATAGGTATAGACAATAAGGAGGATTCTATCGTGGCAAAAATCTTAATCAGTCCTAGTAAATATGTGCAAGGACCTAAGGAACTGAAAAAACTGGGAAGCTATACGCAAGGGTATGGGAAAAAGGCTTTGATTCTTATTAGTGATGGCGGCTATAAACGTATTGGTAAAATGATCGAAGATAGCTTTGCAAAGAGTACTTGTGAATATCATTTTGACTTTTTTCATGGGGAGTGCAGCAAAAATGAAATCACTCGTTTATGCAATATCATGAAAGAAACAAAATGTGATTGCATCATTGGAGTAGGTGGAGGAAAAATATTTGATACGGCAAAAGCTGTGGCATATTATGAGAAAACGCCTGTGCTTATTTGTCCTACCATTGCTTCTACAGATGCACCTTGCAGCGCCTTATCTGTTATTTATACGGATGATGGTGTTTTTGAAGAATATCTGTTTTTACCAGCAAATCCAAACATGGTTTTAATGGATACAGATATTATTGTACAATCTCCTGTACGTTTAACGATGGCAGGAATCGGAGATGCCTTAGCAACTTATTTTGAGGCACGTGCTTGTGAGCAAAGTGATGCAATGAGTTGTGCAGGAGGTAAGACAACACAGGCAGCGATGGCCTTAGCAAGATTGTGCTTTGATACACTGATGGAAGAGGGTGTTAAGGCAAAAATAGCACTAGAGGCAAAAGCGTGTACACCAGCAGTTGAAAAAATTATCGAAGCAAATACATTATTATCTGGAATCGGCTTTGAAAGTGCTGGTTTGGCTGGTGCCCATGCGATTCATAATGGCTTAACAGTATTAGAAGAATGTCATGCAATGTATCATGGGGAAAAAGTGGCATTTGGTACCATCACACAACTTGTGTTGGAAAATGTTGATGCGCAGGAATTGCAGGAAATCATTGAATTCTGCATCGCATTAGGCTTGCCAGTCACTTTACAGCAGTTAGGTGTTCACGAAGTCACGAAAGAAAAAATTATGGCCGTGGCAGAAGCTGCTTGTGCTGAAAATGACACATTACACAATATGCCATTTGAGGTTACACCAGCAACCGTTTGTGATGCTATTCTGGCAGCGGATGCTTATGGACATTATTTCTTAGGCATTTAAAAAGAGAAGAAAGTTAAAACATCTGCAATATCTAATAAGATAATAGCAGATGTTTTTTTTGATAGGCTTCATATATAACATAAGACTATTAATAAATAAAAAAACCGGATTGCTCCGGTTTTTATGAACATTATCTGTTGTAGAATTCTACTACCAGCAGTTCGTTTACTTCCTGGTTCAGTTCGCTACGTTCAGGTAAGCGCAGGTAAGTACCTTTTTTAGCATCTTTATCAACGTCTACGAATGCTACTGTATTTAAGCAAGCTTCCAATGCTTCGTTGATGGCTGCTAAGTTCTTAGATTTTTCTTTAACTTCGATCGTTGTTCCTGGTTTTACGATAAAGCTAGGAATATCAACTTTCTTACCGTTTACTAAAATGTGTCCGTGGTTAACCAGCTGACGAGCAGCGCGACGTGTACGGGCAAATCCTAAACGATATACTAAGTTATCTAATCTAGATTCTAACAGGTTTAAGAAGTTTTCACCTGTTACACCTTTCATTTTACTAGCTTTAACAAACAGATTATGGAACTGACGTTCATTTAATCCATACATGTAGCGGATTTTCTGTTTTTCACGCAACTGTAAACCATAGTTCGTTAATTTTACACGTTTCGTAGGTCCGTGCTGACCTGGTGCGTATGCACGTTTCTGAAGTTCTTCTCCAGTTTCCAGAATTGAGAAACCCAAACGACGGGATGTTTTCCAAACTGGTCCTTTTACTCTTGACATTTCATGTCCTCCTTATTGTTTTATGGCTATAAAACAATAACAGTACAAATCATCATTACCTGGTGTCTTCGCTTACGATATCTTCGCTCTTAGGCAGCCGAGTTACGTGATATCCCGTATATGTATTACGTCAAAGACGCGCTTGTGTAAGACTTTGCATGCTGCTATCAATTTTACGCCATTATAGTGTATCAGAAAGTGGAAATGTTGTCAAATGGTTCCTTGCATTATTTACCATAAGAATTCTAGATCTCGATGAATTTTGTTTTCTCATTTTTACAGAATTATGATACAATATAAGCAATGAATGTGGATGAAAGAGGTGCCTTATGGAGAATTTTATAAATAATATAAAAAATGTCGTATCACTAGATATATTGATTTGGATCGTTGCTGCTATCATCGCTATCATCATTTTGACGATTATCATGATGGTCATTCGCCAAAAGAAAGCTAAGAAGCAATTGGATGATTGTGAGATTCGTTACAACAACTTAAAAGGCATACCTTTGGCATTTAAATTAAATAAAGCAGTTGCATTATCAAGAGTCAATGAATTGATGGCGGAAGGGGTAGATAGTTGCCGTAATGACTTTGATGAAATTCAGGATAAACTGAAAGAAAGCAGTGTGCAGCTGGCCGAAATAGATGATTTGATCTATGTGCATAAGGTAAAGACAGCCTTAAATCGCATGGAGGCTTTAGATAAAGAATTGACGCTTTTGGAATCACGTGTAGCGAATGTGAATAAAGCATTGGATGAGGTATTAGAACAGGAAAACGAGCAGCGTGTACATATTAATAGATTAAAAGATGAATTCCGTTTGATCAAACGAAAGATTTCAGAAAACCGAGCATCTTATGCACAGTCGTATGAATATCTGGAGATGGAAATTGCTAACATAGAAAAGATGTTTTCATCGTTTGAAGAATGGATGTTTGCTTCAGAATTCAACAAAGCTGCTGATGAACAAAAAGAAATTCGCGAGCACATTGCTCATCTAAATGATTTGGTAGACATACTTCCAGGTATGTATGAACGTGCAAAAGGTGTGTTACCTAGAGCAATCGATGAAGTCGGTTATGCATATGCACAAGCAAAGAATAAAGGGGTTTATCTGGAACATTTAGAAGTTCATAAAAATCTTGACTTCGTCAGCGATATGCTGAAAGAAAGTTTAAATCGTCTACGTAATGGGAAACCAGATGGAGTTAATGAAGATCTAAATGATTGTGAAAAACGTATTATTCAATTGCAAGAGCAGATTACCAAAGAAGAAAAAGCATTTGATGAGGTAGATGAAAACCTGGACATTCTTTTTGATAGTGTAAAAACCATGAATGCAGATGTTGAGGGAATTGAGGAACTCTATAATCGTGTATATGAACGATTTGGCTTTGAGAACTGGACCGATCGTTTAAAAGAGGTCAATGCAAAGCTAGCTGTATTAAACGATATGCAAAGAAAACTACAGCTAGTTATCCAGGAACAGAAAGAGCCATATACCTCTATTCTGATCGCTTATAAAGAATTGGAACAAAGCAGTGCTGTTTTTCATAATGAAGTAAGCGAAATGAAACAAAAATTAGATACAGCTTGCAGTGATGAAGAACGAGCGAAGAAACAAATGGTAAAACTACAGTTGATTTTGAATGAGATCCGGGTGAAAATGAGCAAACATCGCTTACCAAGTGTATCGAAAAAATATGAGGATGATTTGCATCGCGGGGAAGTGATGATCAAGGACATTCATGTGATTTTGGATAATTCGCCGTTAGATGTAAAACATTTGAATGCAGAGTTGCGTAAAGCCATTGATTATATTTATACTTTATATAATAGTGTGAATAATTTAGTTGGCATGGCAGTGATGGTAGAAAATGCCATTGTCTTTGGTAATCGTTATCGATCGACATATCCCGATATTGATTCAGAACTGACACGTGCCGATCTGTGTTTCCGTAATGGACAATACACCAAAGCTTTAAAAATTAGTATTCAATGTATTGAAAAGATGCATCCGGGTGCTTATGAAAAATTAATTGCTAAAAAAGATCCGCATCTATTGAAAGAGGAGGCATAAGATGATCTATTTAGATTATGCATCCACAACGCCAATTCGCAAAGAAGTACGTGAAACATATCAAATGTTATTAGAAAACTATTATGGAAATAGTGATTCATTACATGATGTAGGAAGGGCTACAGCAAAATTAATGGAACAAAGCCGTGCAGCAATTGCACAGCTTTTCCATGTGCAAAAGGATGAAATTCTTTTTACTTCCTGTGCGAGTGAATCTAACAACTATGCAATGAAAGGGTTTGCTTGGAAAAATGCCCACAGAGGGAAGCATATCATCTCAACCTGTGTAGAACATTCCAGTATCCATAATGCATTAGAACAGTTAAAAGAAACGTTTGGCTTTGAAGTGACGTATCTTCCTGTTTATGCCGATGGAACGATACATTTGGAAGATCTAAAAAAGGCATTGCGCAAGGACACCATACTTGTATCGATGATGCTTGTGAACAATGAAACGGGGGCTATCAATCCTATTAAAGAATGTGCAGCATATGTACATGCCTATTCGCGTGCCGTTTTTCATATGGATGGTGTACAAGGATTAGGAAAGATACCCATTTCTTTACACGATGTAGATATGGCAACCTTCTCAGCTCATAAAATTTATGGTTTGAAAGGAAGTGCCATTCTATATAAGAAACGCAATATTGAATTATTGCCGTTACTTAGTGGCGGTCAGCAAGAGCAAGGATTGCGCGCTGGAACAAGTAATGCGCCAACAAATATCGTATTTGCCAAAACACTGCGTTTGGCATTAGAGGAACAGGAAAAAGCTTATCAGTATGTACAAGAATTAAACATATATTTACGAAGGGAAATTGAAAATATAGAAGATATGGTCATCAATAGCCCGGCGGATGCCTCTTGTTTCATATTGAATTTTTCTGATTTGAAGATTGGCAGTGAGGTAATGTTAAACGCATTAAATGCAAAGGGTTTTTGTGTTTCTGCCCAAAGTACTTGTTCAAGTAAAAGTAAGGCGATTTCCCATGTGCTACTGGCAATGGGGTTAGGGGAAGTACGTGCGACGCATGCGATTCGTGTTTCCTTATCACATATGACAACAAAAGATGAAGTGGAAAAGTTTATAAAAGCACTAAAGGAGATCCATCATGACTATCGAACAAAATAAATTGACGTATGACCATATTTTGGTCCGCTTTGGTGAGTTATCCACCAAAGGAAAAAATCGCAAAGATTTCATTAAGCGATTACTGACGAATGTAAAAAATGCATTACGAGATTTTAATGAATTGACATACGAACGTACGCATGATCGTATGTATATCATGCTAAATGGTGAAGATCATGAAGCAGTAGCAAAACATTTGCAACAGGTGTTTGGCATTTCATCCTTTTCCTTTGCGGTGAAGGTGGCAAGTGATATTGAAGTCATCAAACAAACATGCCTAGTGTTGGCAAAACAAAGTGATGCGCAAACCTTTAAGATTGAGGCTAGGAGAAGTTTTAAACAATTTCCTATGGTATCGGATGAAATAAATCGAGAAGTTGCTGGAGAAATTTTACGTAATACAGATATAAAGGTAAATGTAAGAGAACCACAGTTACGCATACAGATTGAATTGCATCAAGAGGCAACCTATATCATGACAGGAAAAATCAAAGGTAATGGTGGTTATCCGGTAGGAGTAGGCGGAAAAGCCTTGGTAATGTTAAGTGGTGGCATAGATTCACCAGTGGCTTGCTACATGACGATGAAACGTGGGGTCGCTATTGAATGTATTCACTACGCATCTCCACCGTATACTTCACAGGCTGCACAGGATAAAGTGCTTGAATTAGCAAGAGCAATAGCTCCATATCAGGGACATATCCGTTTGCATATTATTCCTTTTACGGATTTACAGTTGGCCATTTATAAAAATTGTGATGAATCTTATGCAATCACGATCATGCGCAGGATGATGTATCGAATTGCAGAACGTGTGGCCCAAAAGCAAAATTGCCTCGCAATCGTGAATGGGGAGAGCATTGGACAAGTGGCCAGTCAGACGTTGGAAAGCATGCAAACGATCAATTGTGTTACAGATATGCCGGTGATTCGTCCGGTTGCTTGTTTGGATAAATTAGAAATTATTGATATTTCACAAAAAATCGGAACATATGATATATCGATACAGCCATTTGAAGACTGCTGTACGATATTTACACCAAAAAATCCGGTTACAAAGCCAACGAAACATCGTGCAGAGCGTTTAGAGGGACGATTTGATTTTACGTCTCTTATAGAAGATTGTATTGCTCGCATGGAAAGTGTGGATATATATCCAGGCCGTAACATGATAGAAGAAAACGAAAATATTTTTTAGTATAAGATGTTTATCCTCACCCATACTATTTGTGTGAGGTGATAAAAATGGAAAGAAGAAAACAGTTTCAGAATGAGAAACAGGATCAAGATTTGTACCAGTACGAAATGGGTATTGAATTAGGTGCAGATGTTGAAGCTGAAAAACGTAATCATCGTAATGAATACGATCGTGAACATTCTTCTTCTGATTTCAAAAATGATTTCAACAACAACCAGCAGAGAAATCGTAACCAGAATCAGCAGAACAATCGTTTCAACAACAGCAATTCCAACAACAACCAGCGTTAAGTAAACGCGTAATTAAAAAGTCATCAGACTTCTGAATCATCAGAAAGCTCTGGTGGCTTTTTTCTTTTGTTAACAGAAACACTATTTGAAGAGTAGTATCCTTTATTGTTTCAATGAAATCTCATTGAAGAAGATTGCTTTATTGGATGATTTAACATAATAGAAAGTATGACATAGGGGAATTCTTTTCGTGCCTTTTCCATGCGGATTGGTAAGAAATATGCTATGATATATCACGGTGATATTAATGAAGATAAATAAGCTATCGACACAACGAATGGAAGATATACAGAGTACTTTTGGTTTGCCTCCCTTATGCGCAAAGGTCTTAGCAGCAAAAGGTTTAGCCAATGATGAAATAGCAGCATTATTACAGGAGCCTAAACTCTCTGATCCGTTTTGTGCAAATGGTGTAAAAGAGGTGGCTGATCGTTTGTATCAAGCAAAGCAAAAGAAAGAAAAAGTATTGGTTTGTGGAGACTATGATGCAGATGGTATTTGCGCTACCGCTATTATGGTGGATGCTTTACGCTCTTATGGGATTGATTGTGGGTTTTATATTCCAAATCGATTTAGTGAAGGATATGGCTTACACGAGAATACCGTAGGTTTGGCTAAACAAAAGGGCTATACACTTTTAATAACCGTAGATAACGGTGTGAAAGCGAAAACGGCATTATCATTTGCACACACGATGGGAATTGATGTGATCGTTACAGATCATCACAGTATGGATGAAGAAGTCACATGTTTGCAACTGGTGCACCCAACATTGATGGGAGAATCATTTACGACATTAAGTGGTGCAGGTGTGGCTTTGATGCTTTCCAGGGCATTGATTGGTGAAAAAAAAGAACATGTCGTTTTGGCATGTGTGGCGGCAATTGCGGATGTCATGCCTTTGCATAAGGAAACAAGAGCGATTGTGAAATTAGGTATTTCTTATTTAAAACAGGGTATCTGTCCACCAATCCGTTTTCTGGCTAAAGAGCGTTATCCTAAGTGGGATGAGATGCTGATAGCTTATCAAATCGTGCCGAAACTAAATGTGACAGGTCGATTAGCGGATATGGTCAATGTAAATAATACGGTAAAATATTTATTGTCAACATCTATGGAAGAAATTCAACATGTGGCAAAACAAATAAATGACTTGAATGAAAAAAGAAAAGTCATGAGTGATGATATGCTTTTAAAAGCCAAAACCTTAGTGCATGAGGAATATCGATTTCAATTACTGTTTGATGATTCTTTTCATGAAGGGATGGCTGGACTTGTGGCCGGAAAATTGGCTGAAGAATTGCAAATGCCAGTTATGGTGGCAGCCCGCAATCAGGATCACTTTAAAGGAAGTATTCGTTCACAAGGTTTGTTGGATCTGACAACGTTTTTTGATGAATGTAAACCTTCTTTAGTTAGTTTTGGGGGACATAAAGCAGCGGCAGGCATAGGCTTTTCTTATGATAAAAAACAAGTGATTCAAGATTATGTTAACAGCCGTATGGAACAGGTTGTATTTGATAATGATAGTAGCTATGATGTCATTGCTGTGGAACGAAGCGAAATTACCATTGCAGAAGTTGAGAGTCTGCAGTTATTAGCACCATTTGGAGAAGGTTTTGAAGAACCGTTGTTCTTATTGGAAAAGCAGAAGGTGCAGGATTGCCGTAGCTTAAGCAAGGGAGCACATACCAAATGGATCTTATCTGATGATTTAGAAGCTATGCAGTTTCAAAGTCGCGATTGGGAATTCTATAACCCAGAGGCGACCCTGAATTTTATAGGAAATTTACGTATAAATTCTTTCATGGGACGAAAAAAAGTAAATATTTACGTCTCCAAGGCATATTAGCTGATGCAATTTATAAGAGAGTTTGCTATAATAAAAGAGACGTGTTAGGAGGCTTACACATGAATTATAAAGACTATATTGCCGATATTCCTGATTTTCCTCAGGAAGGCGTACTGTTTCGTGATATCACACCTTTAATGGCAGATGGTGAAGCATTTCATCAGGCTTGTGACGAAATGATCGCTTTTGCAAGAAAAGTAGGGGCTGAGGTTATTGTTGGACCAGAATCACGAGGATTTATCTTTGGCTGTCCGGTTGCTTATGAGCTGGGTATTGGTTTTATTCCTGTTCGCAAGCCGGGGAAATTGCCTAGAGAAACGGTAAGTGTTTCTTATGATTTAGAATATGGCAGTAATGAATTGCATGTACATAAAGATAGTATCAAAAAAGGTCAAAAAGTCTTGATCATTGATGATTTATTGGCGACCGGAGGTACGGTAGATGCAACAATTCAGATCGTTCAGGAATTGGGCGGTGAAGTTGTGGGCTGTGGTTTTCTAATTGAATTAGAAGGCTTACAGGGCAGAGAACATCTAAAAGATTATGAAGTGTTCTCCTTAATGTCTTATAAATAAAAAAGGGGAAGTTCCCCTTTTCTTGAATGCGGGTGATTAGTATGGTAAGGAAGAATGTCGTTACATTTGATGAGATGATGCAAGAAGTTCGTCAATACATCAAAAAAGAAGAAAATATTGATTTAATTACACGCGCCTTTTTGTGTGCAGAGAAGAATCATGCAGGGCAGTATCGTAAAAGCGGGGAACCGTATATCATACATGCCATTCAGGTAGGTTATATATTAGCAATGTTGCGGACTGGTCCTAAGACGATAGCCGCAGGCCTTTTGCATGATGTGGTGGAAGATTGTGATGTCTGCTTAGAACAAATTAGTGAGATGTTTGGTGAAGAAGTTGCTTCTTTGGTGGAATCGGTCACAAAGATCGGTGCATTGAAGTTTAAAGATGAGAAAGAATATCTTGCCAGCAATCATCGTAAGATTTTTATCGCGATGGCGAAAGATGTGCGTGTTATTTTGATTAAGCTTTCTGATCGACTACATAATATGCGTACTTTACAATATATGACGCCGCAGAAACAGCAAAAAATTGCGAGTGAGACATTGGAGGTCTATGCGCCGATTGCCCATCGTTTAGGTATCAGTGATATTAAAAATGAACTCGAAGATCTGTGCTTTCAGTATTTAAATAAAGAAAAATATTATGAAATAGCCAAATTGGTGGAAAAACGTAAAACAGAACGAGATGCACAGGTACAAAGCATGATTAGAGAAATCAGTTCTTTACTGGATGAGCATCAGATAAAATATCGCATATTCGGACGCAGTAAGCATTTATATAGTATTTATAAAAAGATGATAACGAAAAATAAGCGTTTTGAAGAAATTCTTGATTTATTGGCGATTCGTATCATTACAGATACCGATACGGCTTGTTATGAAATCTTAGGATATATTCATGCGAAATACCGTCCGATTCCAGGACGCTTTAAAGACTATATCGCTATGCCGAAGGTTAACATGTACCAATCCTTGCATACGACTATCGTGGCTGAGGATGGTAATATATTTGAGGTGCAAATTCGTACAGAATCTATGGATGAGGTTGCAGAACAGGGGATTGCGGCTCATTGGCGTTATAAAGAAAATTTAAATGGCGGCCGTGAGGTGCACCAAAAAGAAATTGAAGAGCAATTGCATTGGTTTAAAGATTTCAGCGTCATGAGTGATGATGTCAATGATGATGCTATGGAATACATGAATCTATTGCAGAAGGATATCTTTGAGGCTAATGTTTATGTGATGACTCCAAAAGGTAAAGTGATTGCTTTGCCAAATGGTTCTACACCAATTGATTTTGCCTATCGTGTTCATACCGAGGTTGGTCATCATACGGTTGGAGCTACGATAAATGGTGTGTTAATGCCATTGAATACAAAATTAAAAACAGGAGATGTTGTCAGCATCCGTACAAGTAAACAATCTCCTGGTCCTAGTGAAGACTGGATCAAAATTGTAAAAAGTGCTCATGCACGTAATAAAATACGCTCATTCTTCCAGAAACAGGAAAACGAACGCCGTTCGCTTGATATAAAAAAAGGCGAAGAGATGCTGATGGAAGAATTGAAAAAACGCAACTTAGATGTTGCGACATATACAGAACAAAAGAAGATTGAAAACATTGCCGGTTCTCTAAGTTTTAATTCTTATAACGATTTGATGTATGCGATTGGTGTTAAACAAGTATCCCTGCCTGCTGTCATTGACCGTTTGGTGAAACATAAGACAAGCGTACCATTAGATAATGAAGAATTAGCGAAAATGTTTAATCGTCAGGAACGAAAGCGAAAAGTTTCTTCAACCGGTATCCGGGTAGCGGGTATTGATTCCATGAAAATATCACTGGCTGCCTGCTGTTCTCCTGTTCCCGGTGATGATATCGTAGGATATATAACAAAAGGACAAGGAGTAAAGGTACATCGTACAGATTGTCCCAATATCGTGCATGAGAAACAACGCTTGATTGATGTGGAATGGGATGAAAACATTGAACAGAAAACATATGAAGTCAAGCTGATCGTGAAGTCAAGTGATCGTAATTTCTTGCTATCCGATATTGTGACGGTAGTATCACAATGCAAGGCGGGTTTGCAGCATGTTGATTCTTCAGTTGATGAGGATAAGGTTTCAGCAACGACAAAAATGACGGTTGTTGTGGAAAATGCTATTCATTTACAGACATTGATGGCGAATCTAAGAAAGGTCAATAGCGTAAAAAGTGTCGAAAGAGTTATTCAATAAGGTGAGGTGACACTCACCTTTTCCAATGGAGGTTTTATGAAACAAGAAACATTTTTAATAACGAAAGCAACAACAGAGGATATTCCCGCAATCTTAGAAATGTATCGTCGTCGGGTCTTGTATAATAATGCTCATGGTATTCCACAATGGCGCTTAGCAGATGTCACATGGGAAGCCTTTTCGCAATTATATACGATTGATGATTATTATGTTGGTAAATGTAATGGAGAAGTCGTTTGCGGATTATTCATTGTTGATGTCGATGAATTATACTGGCCGGATGTAGACAAAGGAAAGTATTTATATCTGCATAAGATCTGTGTTGATCCTGCTCATGCCAAAAAAGGCTATAGCGATGCTATGATTACCTATTTCAAGGATAAGGGACGTAAAGAAGGCTATCCGGAAGTGCGTTTAGATGTGCGTGAGAAGAAGGTGAAACTAAGAGAGATGTATGAACGCAATGGATTTCGCCTTGTCACAATTGGACAGTTTGTCCCTGAATTTACAACAGCTTTGTATCATTATGTATATGCATGGGAACAAGAAAAATAGCTAAGCAACTATGATATAGAAGAGTAAATGGTTCCTCTTTTTAAAGGGACTATCTGCTCTTTTTTATTGGTGTGGGGTATGCGATAAGGCAGAATATAAAGGCTATAAATAAAAGCCATGTATATCACAAAAGACGAAGAAAAAGCTTAAAAAGGATGTGTTAGTTCTTTCTAAGCTTTCTTTCATAATATAATGTATTCCACATGCGAAAGTATTCATCCATTCTAACTCTAATGCTACTATGCTCACGATAGGTGTCCATAACATAGTTATGAAAAAACTTATGTACAAAAAAGGCAGCTCTTCGCATATGGGAAGGACTAGTGATAACAATAATGTTTTCCCATTGTTTTTCATCACAAATGCATTTCGCGTATTTTAAGTTTTCATACGTGTTACGCGCCTTGGTTTCTAAGACAAGGGCTTGTTTTGGAATCTTTTGTGTCAAAGCATAAGCGGCCATCTTTTCTGCCTCGACATAAGTATTCTGCACGCAGGAACCACTGATTAATAAGTGGTGAACGCAGTGTTTGTCATATAAATTTATAGCAGTCTCCATACGCTTTTTTTGGACTGTTGATAAACTGCCATCTGCATTACAAGGATAACCCAATACAATTGCGACATCATAAGAAATGTCTTGTAAGGGATGTTTGGGTTTTGGAAAGTGATGATATAGATAAAGATTTGCAAGCAACACAAAGAGGATGATACAGATGAGTAATATCATTTGATATAAACCAAAGACTGCCATTCTTTGGCAATCGCTTCCTTTCTGTTTTTTGGTGTTAATGGATATGTATATGCCTGTGTCGCACGTAACTCAATCTTTCTCCAGTCTTGTGGAATCTGGTTAAATCGAGAAGCTATGATCAGATCATCTTGTTTGCGTAATTGTGACAAATAGGCTCGGCCAACATCATTCATTGCAAGAATGCGTAGGTGCTGTAAAGGACGGAGTTTCTGTATTTCCGTTTTCTTGGTCTGGGTTAATATATGAAGTAAGGTCCGTTGAATGCGACTGCGGGTATAACGCTTACTGATGCAAGCATTTACAAAGCTATCCATATCGCTATAGAGAGCGGCATTTTTCTGTAATAGCTGCTCCATTCCTTCCTCTACCATCAACATTGCTTTAATATCTTCTCGATCCATGGTCATAAGTAATGTCTGTAAATAAGGGTAATAATGTGTGAAAGCATATGTTGTATCTAATTTATTTGCCATTACTGTGGCATGATGAACATCCTGATGAAGCATGATACCATGACGGATGGCACTGGCACTGGCGATTGTCTTCGTATAGGTTAATTCATGATATGAATTTGTTCTTTGTATCGTATAAGGCTGTATAGCACTGCCTTGCAATGCTTTTAAATAACTGATGCCTAAAAGATCATTACTAGCGATTTGGGTACACGAATCAGCAAAGCTTTTTACCATGGCTTGCTTTTTCTGTACTGGTAAAGCAGCAGCTTGTTCACTTAAATGTTTTAATTTCTCAATGTCATTACATTCACTGCCAAACACCATATGGTTGACATTAGCCAGCGTAAGCAATCGGATGGCTCCTTGAGCAAAGATATCGGCACTTTGTGTTGCATAAGGATAGGGGAGTTCAATGACAATATCGACACCATGAGCAACAGCACAAGCAGCACGTTCCCACTTATCAATGATGGCGGGTTCTCCACGTTGCACGAAATTACCAGACATGATGGCAATCAGACAATCGCAATTACGAATGCTACGCGCCTGTGTAATGTGATATTGATGCCCGTTATGAAAGGGATTGTATTCTGTGACAATACCGCATACCTGCATAAGCAAACTCCTTTCTTTTCTATATGGTATTTATTCTATCATATTTTTTACGTATTGACATTGTCAATTCTAGGAGATAGTACTCTCTTAGACAATGTGAATACTTTGTCAGCATATTTTTAAGCGATTCTATGGTACAATGAAAACAGATAAGGCAAGAAAACGGAGGCATTTATGAAACTAACAAAATTCAGTTTTATCAGTCAATGTGATGGTCTTTGTATTCATGGTATGTGCATGGTGCCGGATAGAGAAGTTGTTGGTGTGATTCAGCTGGTACATGGTATGGCAGAACATAAGGAACGTTATGAAAATCTCATGCATTATTTGGCACAATCGGGCTATTTATGTGTCATTCATGATCATCGCGGTCATGGGGAAAGTGTAAAGTCACAAGCAGATCTGGGATATTTCTATGGTGTTGATGCCACCTATTTAATAGAAGATATTCATGAAATCAGTATGCGTATAAAAGAGCATTTTCCACATGTGCCATTGTTTTTATTCGGTCACAGTATGGGCTCTTTAGCCGTACGTGCATACTGTAAACGTTATGATAGGGATATTGATGGATTGATTGTTTGTGGTTCGCCAAGTGAAAATAAAGCAGCAGCTTTTGGTAAGATACTTTGTCAGATCATGGAGAAAGTGAAACAAGATCACTATCGTAGTTCTTTCTTACAACGTTTGGCATTTGGGCATCATAATGATGGAATTCAAGATGCTAAAAGTGAGAACAGCTGGATTTGCAGTGATGAAGATGTGGTAAAGGAATATGATGAAGATCCTTTATGTGGCTTTACGTTTACTTTAAACGGTTTTGAAAATCTTTTCGCTTTAATGATGACTGTATATGATAAAAAAGGTTGGCAATGCCACCATGCATCAATGCCTATCTATTTCATTGCCGGAAAACAAGATCCTTGTATCATTTCTGAAAAGGCATTCCATACAGCTGTAATGTTGATGCGTAAGGTTGGATATGCGAATGTATCTTGGAAATTGTATGAAGGAATGCGTCATGAAATCTTGAACGAAAGAGATAAAGGAGAAGTGTATCGGGATCTTTTGAAATGGTTGAATAAACATACTACAAACACATAAGCTGTTCATTTGATAAGCACTTTTTAATGAAAACAAAGATGAAGTGAGAATAGCATATATAACATGTTTTTCACTTTCAGGGGATACTGCTGTGAAGGATATAAGAAAATGCAAAACTTTATAAAAAGCAGATAGAATTAGTAAAAATTAGGTACAAAAAATAAAAATTAAAGAAAAAGTCTTTCTTTCATTTCGTTTTTGTGGTTTAATATATTAGCCTAATCATGGGAAAGTGAGAAATATATTGACTTTATTGTCCAGTTTCCTTATAATAGGATAGGTCAGACAACGAGGTGATTCTTTTGAAATGGTCTAGAGCTGAGCTGTTACAGGCGGATAAACAAACAATCGATTTTACGGATACGATTGCTTTCGATCCTGCGGCGTTCGCCAAGATGCACCAAATCAGAGGATTGCAGGATGTTACGGTATCAGGAAATATTCATTACGATACAGCCAGTGAACGCGTATTTGCGGATCTGGATATTGAAGGCGTGATGATCGTGCCGTGTTCTATAACCCTTGAGGATGTAGAATATGATTTCCACACAAAATCTTTGGAAGTGTTCTCTTTTGACAAGACAGAGGATGAAGATGTACACGAAGTAAAAGGTGATGTCGTAGAACTATTGCCGGTGATCTTTCAATTGATACTTATGGAAGTTCCTTTGAAGGTCGTAAAAGAAGGAATCAAAGAGTATCCTAAAGGTGACGGTTGGGAAGTTGTCAAAGAGGAAGACTATACGAAATCTAAAAAGGATGATATAGATCCTCGTTTAGCAAAGTTGAAAGAATTCAAATTGGAAGATTAAGTAGGAGGTGCTAACATGGCTGTTCAGCAGAGACGTAATTCAAAAACTAGAAAAGCAAAACGTAGAACTCACTACAAATTGGCTGCGCCAACTTTGGTGAAATGTCCAGCATGCGGTGAATACAAAATGCCTCACAAAATGTGTTCATGCGGTGAGTACAACGGTAAAACAATCGTAGAAAAATAAGAAAACAGACCGGGCAACCGGTTTTTTCTTTTCTGAAACATATAATGGTGTATCACAAATATAGCAGTAACAATATCCCCCTCTTGAAAATATGCTTTTTCAGAATTTAAAAATAAAAAGGGGAAAAGCGTTGAATAATTTCATAGAACGTGGTATATTAACTATAGAACTTCAAACGGAGTGGGTCATGCCCACTCCTTCATTATGTTGTAAAGGAGAATGTTATGGACGGATTGTCAAAAATCAAAGAATTGATCAAACCTCTTCTCGCACAAGAAGATATTGAATTGTACGATGTCTCATGGCAGCAAGAAGGTAAAAATCGCATTTTACAGGTTGCAATCATGCGCAAAGATGGCAGTATGGATATTGATACATGTGCAGCTATGTCAGAAAAAATATCAGAAAAGCTGGATGAAGTAGATATGATTGCCAGTGAATATTTTCTAGAAGTATGTTCTCCGGGGGCTGAACGTGAATTAAAGGATGAAACACAGATTCGAGATGCTCTGGATGAATATGTTTATGTGAAATTGAAAAATCCCAAAGCAGGCATGGATGCCGTAAAAGGATATTTGCGTGCTTATGAAAATGGTGATATCACGATGGAATATATGGATAAAGCAGTAAAGAAAAAGATAACAATTGATGGCGATAATATCGCATTAATTCGCTTAAGTGTGAAAATTTAAGAGAAAGGAAAAAGAAGAACATGAAGTTAAAAGATTTTATGGCTGCGATGCAGGCAATCGAAAGTGATCGTAAATTACCTCAGGAAGTTGTCGTAGAAGCGCTACAAGAAGCGTTGGCTAAGGCATTCCGTAAACACATTGAAATTCCTGATGCATTAGTACGTGTAGATGTTAATGAAAAAACGGGAAACATCAAGGTATATCAACAGCGTACGATTGTTGAAACGGTAGAAGATGATGAATTGGAAATTTCATTAGAAGATGCAAAGAAAATCAATCAAGAGCTGGAACTGGATGGTGTTGTCGAGGAAGAAGTAGACATTACACAGTTAGGCCGAGCAGCGGTTATCTTAGCTAAAAACGTTATGAAACAGAAAATCCGTGAAGCTGAGAAACTGATTGTGTATGAAGAATATTGTGATAAAGTTGATGAGATGGTTGTTGGAACGATTGAGTCTGTCGAGGAAAAATTCTGTATCGTAAATATTGGAAAGACATTGGCATTAATGCCTAAAAATCAGCAGATTCCTAACGAACGTTATCATGAAGGTGATCGTATTCGCGTGGTGATCATTGAAGTAAATAAAGAAACCAAAGGTGCACAGGTGTTAGTATCTCGCGGTGATGCAACTTTAGTAAAACGTCTGTTTGAAAAAGAAGTACCAGAAATTTTCCAGGGTGTGATTGAAATTAAGGCAATCGCGCGTGAGGCAGGAGAACGCACAAAGATGGCTGTTTATTCTCACAATGAAAACATTGATCCAATTGGTGCTTGTATCGGGCCGCGTGGACAACGTGTTCAGGTTATCATCAATGAACTTGGCGGTGAGAAAATTGATATCTTTGAATGGAGTGAAGATGTTACAGAATTAATTAAAAATGCTCTTTCACCTGCGGAAGTATTAGCCGTAATCCCAAGCGAAGAACGTAAAGGTGGCTTACTGGTTGTCGTACCAGATAATCAGTTATCTTTAGCTATTGGTAAACGTGGTAAAAATGCACGTCTGGCAGTGAAATTGACTGGCAATAAGATTGATATTAAAGCAGAGAGCGATGTGGATGCAGCTGGTATTGATTGGAAAGGCATCGCTATGAAACAGCGTGAAGAATTCTTAGCTGCGCAGGCTGCTGCCAAAGCATTGGCACAGCAAGAACGCTTTGAAGAGGCAGCGAGTGAAGAAGCTATATCACTTGCCGATGCAGGAGTATCCTTCCAGGAAGAAATTTTAGAAGAGCCAGAAGAAATGGTAGATGATGTAGTAATAGAAGCGAAAGCAAGTATCATCGCACCTGAAGTGGAAAAAGTGGCTGAAAAAGAAGTGGAAGAAGAAGTGGTTGAAGAAGAAAAAGAAGAGAGCGATCTGGAAAGAGCGGCTCGTATTGCTAAGGAAAAACAGCGTCAAGAAGGCTTAAATATCAAAGAAAAACAAGAATATAAATCAAAATTTGAAACATTGGCAGATGTTAGCGCAAAACAGGAAGAAAAACCGGTTAGCAAACCACGTTGGAAAAAGAGTGAAGAAAAGGAAGAACGCCGTAAACCAACCTTTGATTTGAGTAAAAAGGATTATGAAATGAAGCCTATTTACTCAGAAGAAGAACTAGAAGAAATCGAACGTGCTCAACGTGAAGAAGAAGAAAATGATTGGATTCATGATGAGATTGACTTCGATGAATATGATAAATATTACGAAGAATAAAGAAAAAGGAGGGAGCTTTTATGAGAAAAATACCTATGCGCAAGTGTGTGGCAACTGGTGAAAGTCTTCCAAAAAAAGAATTGATTCGTATCGTTCGTACCCCTGATGGTAATGTTGAAATTGATGAAACAGGGAAAAAGAATGGTCGAGGTGCCTATCTAAAGCGCAGTATTGAGGCACTGGAAGTGGCAAAGAAGAAAAAAGCTTTGGCGCGTTCATTAGAATGTGAGATTCCTCAAGAACTTTATGAGGAATTACAAAAGTTATTTGGTGAATGAAGAAAGCAATTGGAACACTGGGATTGGCTATGCGTGCCCATAAGATAGCTACCGGTGAAACGATCTTTAAAAAACTGCGCAGCAATCAAGTTTCGCTGCTTATTATGGCAGATGATATGGGAGAAAACGGTAAGAAAAAGCTGACAGATAAATGTGCCTATTATCATGTGCCCTATGTCTTTATGAATGGGGAAGAATTAAACATGGCTATTGGTGATAAGAATCGCAAATCTGTTGCAATATTAGATGAAGGTTTTGCACAAAAACTTCATGCTTGCTTGAAAGGCTAGGTGATTATATGGCAAGACAACAACACAAAAAAGGGAATGGAAACCGTAAGAACAATGGAAATCGCAAAAAAGAGTTTACACCACGGAAAGAACGTGTGGAAGTAAAAGAGATTACGTACAGTTCTGCACTGACGGTTCAGGAATTAGCAGAGAAATTAAATCGCAATGCAAGTGAAATCATCAAGCTTCTCTTTATGATGGGAACGATGGTAACCATCAACTCGACTTTGGATGATGAAACGATTGAACTTGTCTGCATGGAATTTAATGTAGAATGTCATAAGGAAATCATCATCGAAGAGAGTGATTTTGAAGAGATGATGAATGTTGAAGAAGAGGATGAAGAAAACTTAGTATCCCGTCCTCCTGTTGTTACGATCATGGGACATGTTGACCATGGAAAAACAACCTTGTTGGATACGATTCGTAAAACACACGTAACAGAAGGTGAATTTGGTGGCATCACGCAGCACATTGGTGCATACCAAGTATCAGTGAAAGGTAAAAAAGTTACTTTCTTAGATACACCGGGCCATGAAGCTTTCACGGCCATGCGTGCACGTGGTGCGAAAGTAACCGATTTGGTTATCATCGTCGTTGCTGCTGATGATGGCGTTATGCCACAGACCAAAGAAGCGGTGGATCATGCCAAAGCGGCTGGTGTTCCGGTTATTGTGGCTGTGAATAAGATTGATAAACCAAATGCTAATAAAGATCGTATCATGAATGAAATGAGTGACTTAGGATTACTTCCTGAAGCATGGGGCGGAGATACCATTTTTGCGGAAGTATCAGCAAAATTTGGCGATGGTGTTTCTGATTTGTTGGAGACCATTCTTGTTGTATCAGAAGTAGAAAACTTCCGCGCGAATCCAAATAAGATGGCAACCGGAACTGTTATCGAGGCGAAGTTGGATAAAGGACGCGGACCGGTAACAACCTTGCTTGTACAAAATGGTACATTGCATACCGGTGATGCTGTCGTTGTTGGTACTGCTTTTGGACGCGTACGTAAGATGACAGATGATCGTGGCCGCGAAATTAAAGAAGCATTGCCATCTACACCAGTTGAGATTATTGGTTTAAATGATGTGCCAATTGCAGGGGATATCTTTAAAGCATTTGATTCAGAAAAGAAAGCACGTCAAATTGCGGAAACACGTTTAACAAAACGTATTGATCAAGAACGTAACTCTTCAAGTGCGATGTCATTAGATGATTTAGCACGTCAGATTGAAGAAGGTGAAGTACAGGATATTAATGTCATCGTTAAAGCGGATGTACAGGGTTCTGCCGAAGCAGTAAAGGCAAGTATGGAAAAAATTGAAGTTTCCGGTGTGAAGGTGAATGTCATCCGTAGCACGGCAGGTGCCATTACTGAAAGTGATATCATGTTGGCAAGTGCATCAAATGCGGTGATTTATGGATTTAATGTACGCCCTAATGCGATGGTGCGTAAAAAAGCTGAAGAAGAAGGCGTAGATATCCGTTTGCATAACATTATTTATAAGGCTTTAGAAGAAATGGAAAGTGCAATGAAAGGAATGTTGGCACCGGTTTATGAAGAAGTTGTCATTGGCCAGGCAGAAGTTCGTCAGACTTACAAGGTTAGTAAGGTGGGAACGATTGCCGGATGTATGGTGACGGATGGACATATCACGAAAGATTGCAGTGTGCGTTTGATTCGTGAAGGTGTTGTAATCTATACCGGTAAGTTAGGTTCTCTGCGTCGGTTCCAGAATGATGTGAAAGAAGTTCAAAATGGTTTTGAATGTGGTATGACTATTGAAAACTTTAATGACATCAAAGAAGGAGATTTGATTGAGGCGTATGAAGACCAACAGGTTGAGCCAGAATAACATCAGGTGATAGAATGAAAGTAAAAGCAGAAAAAATTGCCGGAATCATTCAGAAAGAAGTCAGTGAGATCATTCAGTTTGAGCTAAAAGATCCTAAGATTGGCTTTATTACGATTACAGATGTCACGGTAACAAATGACCTCTCAATTGCTAAAATCTATGTATCCTTTTTAGGTCAAAAGGCTAGAGAAGAAGCCGGGATGAAGGCGTTAAATCGCAGTAAGGGATTTATTCGCAGTGCTTTAGCAAAACGTTTAACGATGCGTAAAGTACCAGAGCTTCATTTTCTAATCGATGATGCATTAGAAAGAGGCAATAAGATTGAGAAAATTATTAGTAAGATTAATGAACATTCATAAGCAAGATGCAGTCAATTGTGGCTGCATCTTTTTGTGCGACAGGCAGTTGCTATAATTCAACCATGTACAGGCATAGTTGAATTTTCTTTCTTATTAAGGGATTGTATTTATCAACAGGAAAAGAATAAAACCAGATGTTGAAAGAAGAAGGAATCGAATACTATACACAAAAGAGAATAAAGAAAATCGCAAATTCTGAAGTGAATTTACGATATAGTGGATATCATAAATAGGCATATTGGTAAGCCGTATGCCTTGTAGGGCACGTACGGTTTGATAAGGGGCGATAGTTTAATGACTATCGCCTACTTGCTTTTACAAAAGGCATACAAGAAGAGACTGTAGAAGAAAACTAGTTCACTATCAGAAGTTACCATGATACAATAGGCTAAAGAAAGGTTTAATTTTATAGGGGAATGGAAATGAGACGTAAAGATAGAGAAGTTACTGACGAGAAAAAAATTATGGAGATCATCTCTCAGTGTTATTGTTGTAGATTAGGTTTTATAGATAAGGGTGCCGTTTACATCGTGCCATTAAATTTTGGATTTGAAAAGAAAGCAACAGATTATGTTTTTTATTTTCATAGTGCTATGGAAGGTAGAAAGATTGAGTGTATGAAAACAGGAAATCCTGTTGGCTTTGAACTTGATACAAATTATCAGTTACAAGAAGCAAAAAATCCTTGTGCATATTCAGCAGCTTTTCAAAGTATTATTGGGACAGGAAAGATTGCAATCTTAACAGATGCAAAAGAGAAAGCATATGCTTTATCGCAAATCATGTATCACAATACTGGCAAAATAGATTGGCAGTTCTCACCTAAGATGCTTGCTAAGCTGGCCGTATTTAAATTGCTGGTAACAGAGTTGAGTTGTAAAGAACACAAAGCGATTTCTATGCATAACGATAATTTGAATGAAGATAAAAGGATATTGCTCGATCATATTGATGAGATTCATACGACAGAGAAGGGAAGCAAGCGTATCAAAACCAATTTAAAATTAGACGTATCAAATGTTGTAGCGTATTGCAAAGATAAACTCTTGGATAAAAACTGTAAGATTTATCGCATAGGAAAAAACTGGTATGGTGAGATTGATGGGATTAAAATAACAATTAACGCCTATCGTTATACGATTATTACCGCACATGCTATCAAATGATTTAAAAAATTCGAACACTAATTGAAGATATCATACTCGAATAGCGTGTAAAATATGCTATTCTACCATATTTATAACTTGTTGATGTTCATTATCATGATCATCCTTGCTTATTCGTATATGAAAGGATAATTATCATATGTTATAAACTTATATAAGTGATTAAAAAAGGAATGTGTAACATAAGCTGTTCACATTCCAAAAGTTTTTATATTACATGCCTTGAAAATTAAAAGTGAAATCATCACCGTCTTTAATCTTTAAGGCACTGGCAGCATCGCATTGGCCGGAAGCCTGGCAGGATTCATTATTGCTCGATTCATATAGCCACCATGGACCTTTTTGCCAATCCTTCGTTTTAACACCTAGGATGGAAACAATCTTTTTCCCATATGCGCTGTCTTCCATTTCTACCTTTAGCTCATTGGCTTTTTCTAAAAAGTCAGCTAAGGTAGTTACGTGATCTTTGACACTAACTTTTTTATTAAATATTTCTTCGCCTTCTTTATTTACAACGATGTGTAAAGTAATTGTTTCTTGTGAAGCTGATTTCGCTGTTTCGCTTGTTTCTTTATTCGTACATCCGCTGATAAACAGGATACAGCAGATGGCGAGTAGTTTACATAATTTTCCCATAAGAAGTACTCCTTGTAATTTTTTTTAAAATGGTATATATAGGCTGATAACAGATCATGCAACAAAAAGCGGATAGACATCCTTGAATACATGATATTTTCAGCCCTGCTAAGATATAAAGAATTGTGATTTTTTTGGATATAAGAAGAAATGGTATCTGGACAAGCTGACCGGTTAGAAAAGATAAACAACCGCATAAGAAACATAGTAACCAAAAGTGTTTTTGTAAAAATGGTTTACTTATGCCAATAAACAGACTGTAAAGAGGATAGATCAGACAATACATCATGCTCCAAGGGGTAACGCCTTGGATAGATAAATTCACGATGCTAAATACGATGGCACCTAACACAGCTTGTTTCGTTTCAAAACACATTGCAAAAAGGACAATGGTAAAGGTGATGCATTCCAGATACAGAACAAATGAAAATGATGTAAATACAACCGATTCTATTGCGGCCATAACCGCAATGTAGCATAATTCTTTAGCTTTCATAGGACTTGCTGATAAAGACTTGTTCCGCAATGCCTTCTGCTTTGTTTTCATACAGGCACATCATAAAAAAGGTATTTGCCAATAAATTCATAAAGTCAAGCAAATGGTGATTTATGGTATGCCCTTCTTTTTGCAATTTCGTTAGGATACGTATAATGGCTTTCGTTTTTGCACGCAAAACATGTAAATATGCTGTACCAAGGCTGCCTACTGGTAAAACAAAATGTTCTATCCTGACAAAGTAAAACTCATACATTGCATGAAGACGCATGACCTCATGCTTTTGTATGGCACATTTACCTCGGATAGAACCATTGGCATGATAGATGAGTGTAACAAGTTCTTGTATATCTTTTCTCTTGATGTGTTTGACATGATGCGCACATACGGCCGTCATACTGGCAAGCTCATCTGTTGCAATTTCATAATCACATAAGCTGCCATCTTCACTTAAAAAGCTATATGCACAATATTCCATACGCATTCTTTTTCACCCTCTCTTTCTTGTGGAGTGTGAAACAGAAAAAAGGAAAAATGATTTGCTTTTTTCTGATCACCCAGCAGATGCATTCATTACAGGCAAGTCTTTCGGCTTAACTTCTTCCTACTTTCCACCTTCTCATGCATAAGCACAATGGTATCTTGGATTTCGTCCATATCACGACTGCTGGGGCAGCGAAAGATTTTCACTTTCTTCCTTATTGAGTATGTCTACACCTGTAATATTCATTTTCAATTGTTCTATCTCATTATAGCTTTTTTTTCTATATTATGTCTAGCCAGAAGTGTGATATAATGTATAAATAAATTAAAAAACACTATGAGGTGATGCAATGAAAATGGATTGGAAGAAGGATAATCTTGTACATATAGCAAATTCGCTACGTGCCTATTATCATTTGCCGCTGTTTCATAAAAGCGATGAGCAATTAGATCAATGGTTACAGGAGAGAAAACCCGAACAAATCATTGTATTATTGATCGATGGCTTAGGAAAGTATCAGATAGAGCAACTTGCTAAAGCAAAAGGTTTTCTTAAACAACATTGTAAACGATATGTAGAAACTGTGTTTCCACCGACAACTGCGGCAGCGACAACTTCTTTTTTAAGTGGAAAATACCCATGTGAACATGGATGGCTTGGCTGGCAACAGTATTTTGAAGAAATCGATGAGCATTTGGTCATGTTTTTGAATCGTTCTTATTATCAGAAAAAGCCTTATTGGCAGCCTCATTATACATATGAGCATGTAGCAGTGAATTCGCTTGTGCAAGACTGCTTAGCAAATGGGATTTGGGCAACAGAAATCTATCCGGCTTTTCGCAAAGGAGGAGTACACAGTTTCAAGGAGATGTGTCAGCGTATCGTCAAAGAGAGTCAATCACAGCGTGCTTCGTGTGTCTATGCGTATTGGGATGAATTTGACGATTGCATGCATCACTATGGGGTACATGCAGCCGAAAGCAAAGCGATGCTAAAAAACTATGATGAGCTCATGGCACACTATTTCCCATCATTATCCGCTAAAAGTGCTCTTTTGATTATCGCTGATCATGGACAGATAGACGTTACATGTCGTTGTATGGTTCAAGACGAACAATTGATGAGATGTTTACGACGATTACCGTCATTAGAAGGAAGAGCTCTCAGCTTTTCTATTCAAGATGGCAAGCATCAGATGTTTAAAGAACACTTTCAGGAAAAGTATGGAAATAGCTTTATATTACTTAGCAAAGCAGAAGTGCTACAGGAGCATATCTTTGGCGAAGGAAACAACCATCCGCTCTTTACGTCTTTTATAGGTGATTATCTTGCTATCGCAATCGGTGATGAACAATTGATTTATGATGATAGCTATGCGGTAAAGGGAAGTCATGCTGGTTATACAAAAGAGGAAAGAATGATTCCGATTATTTGTTTTCAAAAGGAAGATGAAGCAAAGAAATAGCATAGAAAAACAGCTGCATTAGGACACGACGTCTTTAGGCAGCTGTTTGTAATTTATAGTTGTAAAACGATACCAGCTAAGGCACATCCGCAAAGCAAGGCAATGGGATGAAGCTTAGGGAATTTACGGGACAAGCACAATACCACGATGAACATGATAAGTGGTACATATTGAATTGCGTCTAGGAACGTTTGAAAATGAAATTCCTCATTTTTAAACATGGTTGTCATAAAAATTCCTAAGCCGGCAGATGCAATCATGGCAGTGACTGCCGGTCGTAAACCATAAAATGCATGTTGAATGATAGCACTATCTTTAAATTTCTTTAAAAAGTGTGCAATGATACAAATAATGATAATACTAGGTGCTACTAAAGCAAGCGTAGTTAAAATACCACCAAGTATGCTGTCAGTTACATGATATCCAACATAGGTTGCCATATTGACGCCCATTGCACCAGGTGTTGCTTCAGATACAGCAATCATATTTGCAAGCATTTCGCTGGTAAACCAATGATATTTGCCTATGAGTTCAAATAGAAAAGGAACCGTTGCCAGGCCTCCGCCTACAGCGAATAGACCGGTTTTGAAAAACTCAATCAATAATGCAAGATAAACACTCATGAGGATTTTACCTCCTTTTTGGCTTTATATAGCTGAATGCCAATACCAAGACAAGCTGCTGTAATGATGATTACAATAGTTGGTATCAACTGCAAAAACGCTAGTAATAAAGCCAGACAAAAAATCAAAGTACCTGTGAAATCTTTAACTCCGGACTTAAACAATTTGATAACGGCATTCAAAACCAATACACAAACAGCAACACGAATACCTCCAAGTGCATGCTGTACAATTGCTAAATCGGAAAAGTTCTGCAACAGCGAAGCAATTAATAAGATGATTACAATCGAAGGGAATATCACACCCAAAGTTGCAAAGATACCGCCGATAATGCCTTTTTTGTAATAGCCGATAAAGGTAGCGGTATTTACGGCAATGATACCGGGTGTACATTGTCCTACGGCATAATAATCCATAATCTCTTCTTCTGTTGCCCAATGCTTTTTTTCAACAACTTCACGTTGAATAAGCGGTAGCATTGCATAGCCACCTCCAAACGTAAAGGCCCCAATTTTAGCAAAGGAGTAAAACAACTCCCAATATTCTTTCATATCGTTCACCTCAAATTCATACGAATTTCATTATACGAAATCAAAACTCATTTGACAACTCATTCTGCATAAGAAAATACGAAATTGAAATAAAATACGAAAGGTTAACGCAAGGAGCAGAAATCATGAATGAAAAACGTAAAAATCACTACGACACGTTGAAAAAAACTGCTATAATGATGAAGAAGAAAAGGGGTTGAAGTTTTATGTTTGATGTACATCATCAGGTGTATGCATCCAATCGCTATCCGGTAATAGCGAGGAATGGGATGGTTTGTACAGGTCACAATTTAGCAAGTGCTGCTGGCTTAGAAATGTTGCGTAAAGGCGGGAATGCAATAGATGCAGCTATTGCGACAGCGGCTGCATTAACAGTCGTAGAACCAACAGCGAATGGATTAGGCTCAGATGCCTTTGCTATCGTATGGTTTAAAAATAAAATGTATGGTTTAAATTCTTCCGGCCGCTCACCACAAGGAATCACCATTGAAAAAGTGAAAGATCTGCATGGAAATATTTCACGCATGCCTACGGATGGATGGACACCAGTAACCGTACCTGGGGCAGTCAAAGCCTGGACAGAATTGCATGAGCGTTTTGGCGTTTTACCATTTAAAGAAGTATTAGAACCAGCTATTCGTTATGCAAGAGATGGGTTCCCCTTAACGCCAGAAATTTCTCGCATGTGGAAACAGGCATGTGAACGATTCAAAAGTCATAGAAATGAAGATGCTTTTCAAGAATGGTTTGCCACTTTTCATAAAGAAGGAGTATCACTAGAGCCTGGATCCATCATGGTGTTAAAACATCATGCGAGAAGTCTGCAAATGATTGCCGATTCAAAAGGGAAAGCCTTCTATGAAGGAGAATTAGCAAAAGCGATCGATGCTGACAGCAAAAAACATCATGGTTTTTTACGATATGAAGATTTAGCAGCACATGAGGTTCTTTGGCAAGAACCGTTGCATGTACATTATCATGATCATGATATATGGGAATTACCACCAAACGGTCAAGGTATCGTAGCCTTACATGCACTGAATACGTTAAAAGAATTTCATTTTGAAAAACGCGATGAGAAAATGTTTCATCATCAATTTGAAGCAATGAAAATGGCATTTGCCGATGGCATGGCGACGATCAGTGATCCTGGGGCTGCACATCCCGATGTCTTAAGAATGATTGATGCATCATTTGGTAAGATGAGGGCAAGTCAGATACAGGAGCAGGCGTTAATGCCGCAAGTAGCTATGCCTTATAAAAGTGGTACTGTCTATTTATGTACGGCTGATTGTGAGGGGAATATGGTGTCTTTCATCCAATCCAATTACATGGGCTTTGGCAGTGGAATCGTTGTCAAAGATACTGGTATCGCTTTACAAAATCGTGGCGCTGATTTTTCTTTATGTGAAACCGATGTCAATGTATTGCGGCCACAAAAACGAAGTTATCATACGATTATTCCCGGCTTTATTACACGAAATGGAAAAGCCTTAGGTCCATTTGGCGTTATGGGGGGCTATATGCAGCCGCAAGGACATGTACAAGTGGCAATGAATCTGATTGATTTTCATTTAAATCCACAAATGGCATTGGATGCGCCTCGTTGGCAATGGATCAAGGATAAAACTTTCCGGGTTGAAAAAAGCTTTGATGCTACGATCATTGACGCTCTGCGCAAACGTGGACACCAAATTTGTGTGGAAGAAGAGGTGTCAAGTTTTGGACGTGGACAAATGATTATGCGCATGGAGAATGGTGTGTATGTCGGTGGCTGTGAATCACGTACTGATAGCAATATTGCCTGCTATTAAAAAAGTATCGTACGATACTTTTTTATTTTAGATGCTGATAGAAGAAAATAGCCAGTTGTGTGCGATCACGCAATCCTAATTTATCTAAAAGGTTACTTAAATAATTACGCACCGTACCTTCACTAAGAAACAAGGTCTCAGCAATTTCTTTATTATTCAATCCATTAGCTACTAAAGAAATAAACTGTTGCTCACGATCATTTAGATCATATTGCTCTTTTGCTGTATCTCTATTATTTAGTAAATCAGGTAATTTTTCAATAATTTCAGTATTAAAGACGTTTTGGTTAGCATAAACGGCTTCTAAAGCAGATACGATGCTATCAAAATTTTGTTTCAGAATATAGCCTTTCACACCTAGCTTTAAAGCTTTTACGATATATTCATCATCACTAAAGGTCGTCAGAAATAAAATACGCGCTTGTGGGAATTCTTTTAAAATAGCTTCACTAGCTTCTACGCCATTCATCTTTTCCATTCGGATATCCATTAACAATACATCGCTTTGATATTGTCGGTATAACGCTATTGCTTCCTCACCGCTATTCCCAATAGCATCTACTTGTATGTTTTTAGCTTCTAAAATAGTTTTTAATGAACTGCATACCAGTGCATCATCATCAACAATTAATATTCTCATGCGCTATTTCCTCCTTTGGCAAAGTAATAAAAAGACAAAATCCTTGTTCTGTTTGAATGTTTAAAAAGCCATGCATGGTTTCCACGCGTTCGCGGATGTTTTTTAAACCAATCCCCGTATCTTGTTTTTTGATAGAAGTCCCATTGTCGGTTAAGATAAGCTGATAAAACGTAGGTTGTTCTCGAAGAGTAACGGTAAAGACAGTTGCGTTGGAATGTTTCATGGTATTGTTCATACATTCTTTTACGATAGCTAAGATATGATAAATCATTTCTTGTGACATGGAATGTGTTACATCATATACGAAATTTCCCTTACAAAAGGTGAAATTTTGTATCAGTGTTTGTAGTGCCGCTTGAAGATCCAATGCATCATCATGGAGATTATGAACGCTGCTTCGTATACTGTCCATGCTGGTAGAAATGGTTGAGCGAAGATTTGTTAATGGTTCTTGTAACTCTTCTTGCGTAAAGATGGCTTGGATAGCGCCAATTTGTAACAAGGCACTGCTGAGAAGATGCCCCACATTGTCATGTATTTCACGAGCAATGCGATTGCGCTCATTTAAGGTGGCAATGCGTACTTCTTGTTCTTGTTGAATTAACAAATTTTTGTTTTTCTCACTTAAGATCATCGCTAGTTCACGTGATGTATCACGCTGTTTTTTATAATCCTGTTCCAATTGCTGCTGCGAAAGTGTTTGTTGTTTTAATAACAAAGAAAACAGCATGGCTAATAACCATAATAAATCAAATCCAAGATAATGAAAATTCAAATGAAAGATCATGGGTAACAAATAGAGCAATACGCATGGAATGTTTAATTCTTTTTGTTTCCATAGCGGAGCATTATAAAATAAAAGTGGGAGCGTATAAAAAAAAGCCCTATTCCATACAGTTAAAATCAAATAGCATAAACGTAATAAAGATGTCCATCTTTTATCTGAATATAAATAAGAGGTTGCCGCTAAAATGATAGCACAAAGAAGTGCTGTGGTTGTAGAAACATCAATCTCTTCAAATATGAGAAATAAAACAGATATAAAGAGTAGCAATAGATCGTTTAATAAGATATTCATGATGATCCTCCGATATACTATGATTTTAGCATGCTTTTTTATTAGTTACAAATGAAAATATGACATCTGTCATATGCGGTTGTGAAGATATACACTGTTTTTGCGCATGAAACTTTCGTATACTGTAGCTATGCAAAGGGAGGAATCACATATGATCATAGAAGTAAGAAACCTAGTAAAACGTTATAAGGATGTTATTGCGTTAGATCATTTTAATATGCAAGTAGAAGAAGGTGAAATTTTAGGGTTATTAGGCCCAAATGGCAGTGGTAAGACAACAGCTATTAACTGCATGCTATCTTTGTTGAGTTTTGATAAAGGTGAGATTAAAATATTTGATAAAGAAATGACACCAGATGCTTATGATAGTAAAAAAGATATTGGTATCATTCCGCAAAATGTAGCAGTTTTTCATGAATTAAATGTCCAGGATAATGTTGATTATTTCTGTGGACTATATATACGTGATAAAGCAAAACGCAAAAAATTAGTTGATGAAGCGATTGCTTTTGTGGCGTTAGATGAATATCGTAAGTTTAAACCAGGAAAATTAAGTGGAGGATTATTACGACGTTTGAATATTGCTTGTGGTATTGCACATAAGCCAAAGCTGATCTTTATGGATGAGCCGACCGTAGCCGTAGATCCTCAAAGTCGTAATGCTATCTTAGAAGGAATACGCCGCTTAAACAACGAAGGAGCGACAATCGTTTATACTTCTCATTATATGGAAGAGGTAGAAGAACTATGTAATCGTATCATCATTATGGATAAAGGCAAAATGATTGCCAGTGGCAGTAAGGAAGAATTAAAGGCGAATATCATGTTGAAAGAAAAAGTAGAAGTGGAACAGGTGACCATATCGCTAAGACAGATAGAAGAGATAAAGGGTATAGCAAATGTATACGATGTTTCTTATCATTCGCATACACTGCAGGTGAAATTTATGGAGGGTAAGCGGAATATGCTGAATCTGATGGATTATTTTGCTCAAGAGGATATCAGCTATGGAAAAGTTTATTCGCAAACACCAACGCTAAATGATGTTTTCCTGGAAATCACAGGCAAACAGTTGCGTGATTAGGAGGGAAGCTTATGTTGCATATCTTAAAATACCGGGCAAAGTGTATGTTCATGAATCGGCCTTTGATGTTTTGGACATTGCTTTTTCCACTTATCTTGACAACGCTATTTGGAGCGGTGTTGCGTCATGCATATGACCTAACAACATTTGAAACAATTTCCATTGCGATGATTGATAATACTGCTTATCAAAAGAATACCACCTTGCAAAAGACACTCAAATCCTTGCGAATGGAAGATACGCCAATGTTTAAGGTGCAGGAAGTCTCAACAAAAAAAGGAAAACAATTACTGCAAAAGGGCGATGTAGACGCGATGATCACGATTGGTGATGAAACAACCATCTTAGTTAAAGAAACCGGAATCAAACAGACGATGACACAAAATTTCTTTGATGAATATACCCAAAATGAGCATATGGCCATGCAGCTGTTAGCAGCCGGCAGTACCCCAGAACAACTTATGCAGACGTTTACCAATACGCATGATTTTATCAAAACAAACAATGAGGAAAATACGAATCTATCCTGTATCTTCTTTTATACTTTATTAGCGATGAATGCATTATTTGGAGGCTATTGGGCAATTAATTCCATGTATTCCTTGCAGGCAAATCAAAGCACTACGGCTGCTCGTATAGCAATTGCACCAACACATAAAGGATTAAATTTGTTTATTGATCTCTTTTTAAACATTGTCTTTCAAATGACCATTCTAAGCATCGTTTTCTTCTATATGTATACGATCTTACAAGTGGATTTTGGTAACCAATTAGGTTTTGTTGTCTTGGCCATCTTTATGGGTGTTCTTGCCGGCAATGGTTTAGGACTGTTAATTGGAATTTTATTACCTCAAAAAGATATAGGAACCAAAACCGGTGTTTTGACCTCTATTACTATGTTGGGAAGTTTTCTGGCAGGTATGATGATGGTTCAGATGAAATATCTGGTTCAGGTACATGCTCCTATCTTGGCATATATTAATCCTGTTAACATGGTTACGGATGCCTTATATTCGTTATATTATTATGGAGTAGGTGAACGCTATTATCTGAATCTGTTTTCTTTATTGATATTCTCTCTGTTATGTTATCTCATCTGTTATCGTTCTTTGCGTAAAACACGCTATCAGAGTTTGGGGGTGCAGTAAATGAATATCGTGAAATTATACTTCAAAATCGTTTATGATAAAAAAACAAGCATTTTGACGTATCTGGTTATCTTTACGGTTGTTTTTGGTTTGTTTACAGCCTATATGCAAACGAATAATAGTATGCCAGACGCTTATGAGAGTGTGAAAACGAACATTGCCTTCATTGATCATGATCAATCTGCTGAAAGTGCCCTACTAAAGGAGTATCTGCATGAGAAGACAGAAATAAAGCAGGTAGGCAGCAGCACTTCTGAAATACAAGATGCTTTGTTTTATGATGAGGTAGATACGGTTGTGCAGGTGCCCAAGGGATTTGGTCATGCTTTTCGCAAAGGGAAAGAAAATTTACTAGATGTTGCACAACGGCCTGACAGTGCGCAGGGAATGATGTTAAAACAACAGATGAATGCTTATTTGCAACGGGTGTACACATATCAAGCACAGTTTCCGAATGAAACCTTAACACAAATAAAACAGCGGGCAGATGCAGATTTAAAAGTCAAAAGTAAAATGCAACTATCAAGTGGTGAACGCATAAATATGAAAGTGGTCACAAGAGGCATGTACTTTAATTATATGTCTTATGTGCTATTGGCTATCATATTAATGGTTGTTGGTTTAACCATGCATAGTGTATATCGTTCAGAAATCTTGAAACGAAACAGTGTATCACCTACTTCCAGTTTGCATATGAATTCCTTTTTAGTGTTATCGAATATTTTGTTTGGTATTATAATATGGCTTATCATGATCGTTGTTATCTTTATCTTTAATGGAGATGTCATGATGAATACTAGTGGTATGTTATTGTTACTGAACTCATTACTATTTGCTATTATGACGGTAACATTAGCATTTATGTTTTCAGCGCTTACGTGTACCGTGCGCTATGTAGAAGATGTGATGAATGGCATTAGCAATGTTGTATCGTTAGGGTTCAGTTTCCTAGGAGGAGCTTTTGTGCCCCAGCATTTGATTCCTAGTGGCATTCTCACGTTTGCGAAGCTATTACCTTCGTATTGGTATGTGAACTTAAATGATGCTTTGACTTCGCAAATGCAGGTGGATACAGGGACTTGGACGAAAGTGTGGCAGACATATGGTGTCTTATCATTATTTGCTGTTACTTTCTTCCTTATTGGTCTTGTCATCATGCGTAAACATCGATCACAAGATGAGTTTGTTGATAATAATAAAGCATAAATGAGAAAACAGCCGTTGTAACAAGACACGGCTGTTTTCCATTCCTCGTAAATCATATTATTTTAGAATCTAGACAAAGAAGAGCGATGAGAAGTGTTTGAAATCAAGAGTGAAAACAAGAAACCTTTCAGTTTATTTACCTATATTGATGATGCGTTGTTTTAATTTAAAGTAATGGGAGAAGCGAAAGAAGAAATCCATAACAAATGGGATTGCGGCAATACCGCCGATTGTACAAAGGAATGGCAGATAGTCTAAGCGAACCAAGGAGAATAGGCTAGGGAAGAAGACAATGCCAAGGATAAAGAAGATGGACATTGAGGTAAAGATGATAAAACGTTTTCGTGTAAATGGAATACAGACACGATATAATACAATAATGCCATTTGCTCCCGTTAACAACACACACATCGTTGACATCTCATCTGGTGTAAGCGGCATGAGTAAAGATAGGATATTAACATAAATGATACTTAAGACAACACATAAAGCTCCTGGCAATGCGCGTCCTAAGACATTTAATAAAAAGTTGCCTTTCACTTTGGCATGATTGGCTTCTAAAGCTAAGAAGAAAGAAGGGATCCCAATCGTCAAAGAAGAAATTAAGGTCAGTTGAATCGGTTCAAATGGATAACGTTGGATAAAGAACAGTGTCAGAATACTGAGGATGGTTGAAAAGGTCGTTTTTACTAGAAATAAGGATGCTGCACGTTGTATATTGTTAATGACACGTCTTCCTTCATCAACGATCACGGGCATATTAGCAAAATTATTATCAAGCAGAACAAGGTTGGCTATGTTTTTTGCTGCCTCACTACCTTGTGCTACGGAAATGCTACAGTCAGCTTCTTTTAACGCCATAACATCATTCACACCATCACCAATCATGGCAGTAACATGTCCTTGCTCTTTTAAAGCTTTGATCATCAGCTTTTTCTGCATCGGACTAACGCGTCCAAAAACCGTGTATGTTTTTACCGCATCAAATATCTCCTCATCCGACAAGGTAGATACATCAATATATTTATCATAGTTTTTTAAATGTGCCTTATGAGCAATTTCGTGAACAGTGCGCGGATCATCACCGCTGATAATCTTTACATCAACACCTTGTGAAAGAAAATAATCCAAAGTTTTTGGTGCTTCTTCACGAATCGGATCACTCAAGATAAGCAGTGCTATAATCGTATTATTTTTATCAATACATTCCTCTTCAATGGCAACATCACTATGTGCCAACACTAAGACACGATTACCCAAACTTGCCTGTTCGGCTATTTCTTTTTGTAATGCAGCGTTTTGGTTTCCATTGACAAATTCATAGGCACCTAACACATATGTGCCATTTTCTTTAAATGTGACAGCACTGAGCTTGCGTGCACTGGAAAAAGATAATTTTTCAATACATGTAAAGGTGTTACTTTTTCCTTTGATATATTTGCGAATTGCCATAGCAGTTGAATTGTCATCGTCTAAAACTTCCATCATATTTGCTAAAATATCTTCCGCAGTATAGGGATGCTTCGCATAGGGAATGATGGATTCTACGCGCATGTTACCCTCTGTAATGGTGCCAGTTTTGTCTAAACATAAGGTATCAACGCGAGCCAGTGTTTCTATGCAATACAATTCTTGTACTAAGGTCTTACGTTTTGCTAGATTAATAGAGCCAACAGCTAGCGCAACACTTGTCAAAAGTACTAAACCTTCTGGAATCATTCCTAATAATGCTGCCACAGTAGAAACAACGGCATCTGCAAACGGAGTTTTTGTGATAAACAATTGTTTGCTAAACAATAATATACCGATGGGGATAATGGCGATACCAATCGTTTTGATGATAAAGTTAATTGAATCACGAAGCTGCGATTTATGCTTTTTAAATGTCTTAGCATCTGCCATGATGGTTTGCGCATAATTGTCTTTGCCTACATGGTGTATTTGTACCTTTGCATTTCCACTAACGACAAAGCTTCCTGAATATAAGGAATCTCCAACATTCTTAAGGATAATATCTGATTCTCCGGTCACTAAGGATTCATTTACCTCTAATTTGCCTTCACGAATGATAGCATCCGCACACACTTGTGATCCAGTATGTAAATAGGTAATATCATCAAGCACTAGATCGTCCATATGCAATTCCTTCAATTCACCATTACGTAAAACACGAATATACGGTTGTGTGATTAAAGAAAGTTTATCCAAAACACGCTTGGCACGAATTTCTTGTAGAATCCCAATGACTAAATTAGAGAGAACTACACCGAGAAATAACAAATTTTTATAAGAACCGATGAAAATGATCATTCCGGCAAGTATCGCATTGATGAGATTGAAGAGGGTAAACAGGTTATCCTTAAAGATTTCCTGATAACTTTTAGTGATACGATCATTTTGTACATTTACATACCCTGCTGCAACACGTTTAGCAACTTGCTCATGAGAAAGACCATGTTGTAAATCGACGGTTTCTTCTGCATGCTTTACTTCTGTCATGCAATCACCTCGCTTATCATTATTATAACAAACTTCTTTTTAAAATACTCTTACGCTTTCGTAATTTTACCCGATCTTTTCATTAAGAAATCTAAAGAATAGCAAAATAAGACCATTCATATCAGTTTGTACATGCTTTTAAGACTTGTTGGGAAGGGGAAAAGCATGCTATACTAATCAAGCAAAAGATGTTATAGAAAGTAATGAATAATGGAGGAATGGTATGAGTATTGTGAATGTATCCCATGTATCTCATAGCTTTGGCGGGCGACAAATTTTAGAGGATGTATCATTTCGTTTGTTGAATGGAGAACATGTTGGATTAATTGGGGCAAATGGCGAAGGAAAATCAACCTTTTTGAATATCTTAACAGGCAAGCTAGTTCCTGAAGAGGGAACAGTAGAATGGTGCAATCGTATTACCGTAGGCTATTTGGATCAACATACGGTTTTAACAAAAGGGAAGAGCATACAGAATGTTTTACAGGATGCCTTTGCACATTTGTTTGATTTAGAGCAGGAAATGATGAACCTGTATGAAAAAATGAGCGATTGCAGCGATACAGAAATGGAAGCATATATGCAAGAAGTCGGTGAACTACAGGATATTTTAGAACATAGCGGTTTTTATATGATAGATACGAAGATTAATGAGGTTGCTCAAGGTCTGGGGTTAATGGATATCGGCTTAGAAAAAGATGTATCCATGTTATCTGGTGGTCAACGTTCTAAAGTCTTATTATGCAAATTATTGCTAGAAAATCCGATGATTCTAATTTTAGATGAACCAACCAATTATTTGGATGAAAATCACATACAATGGTTAACCAATTTTCTTTGCAATTATGAAAATGCCTTTATTTTAGTTTCTCATGATATACCATTCTTGAATCAGGTTGTCAATATTATCTATCATGTCGAAAATTGCGTTTTAACACGATATGTGGGGGATTATGACTATTTCCTTGAACAACATGCCTTAAAAAAACGGCAATTAGAAGCTGCTTATCGCAAGCAGCAAAAAGAAATTGAAGATCTTGAAGATTTCATTGCACGCAATAAAGCCAGGGTAGCAACTAGAAATATGGCACATTCGCGCCAGAAGAAATTAGATAAGATGGATATTATCACAAAGCCAAAAGAAAAGGTAAAACCGGTATTTGGTTTTCAACCATCACGTACCACTGGACGAATCGTTTTTGAAACAAATGCGTTGGTTATCGGTTATGGGGAACCATTATGTCGTCCATTGCATCTAAATTTTGAACGTAATAAAAAAATCGCAATCAAGGGAGTCAATGGATTAGGCAAAACGACATTGTTAAAAACTTTATTAGGGTTACTACCGCCTGTATCAGGGAATGTAGAAGTAGATCCATTTGCGGAAATTGGCTTTTTTGAGCAGGAAGAAGTCGCTACAGGTATCAGTGCATTGGACTATTTTTGGCAAGAATATCCGGCATATACAAATGGAGAAGTACGTGCTGCTTTAGCTAAATGTGGTTTAACGACAGATCATATCGAATCTGGTATGTGTGTGTTGAGCGGTGGTGAACAAGCAAAGGTACGTCTGTGTATATTGATGAATCGTCCTTGTAATGTTTTGGTACTTGATGAGCCGACCAATCATTTGGATGTTGATGCAAAGGAAGAATTAAAACGTGCGTTAAAGGAATATCATCAAAGTGTTTTATTAGTTTCTCATGATCCAGATTTTTACGAAGATCTGGTAGATGAAGTTTGGAATTTGGAAGATTGGACAACGAAAATATTATAGATCATGGAAGTGACTTATTTGATGATGCAGCTTTAGATGGAAGCATGAAAATATATGAAAGAGGGATAACATGAGTGTTGATGTATGTTTGAAACAAAAAGGATTTTTCAAAAAGGCAATTTCATTATCAGATATCACGAATGGACAGTTTGCTTATGGTACTTCGGAAAGTTGGATATTAGTTCCTGATAAAATATCAAATGATATGATCTTATATGATCCAAAGCATATTGCCAGAGGTATTTCTCTTGTTTGGGATGAAAAGGATAGCGCTTGCCTAAGATTAAGTCTGTTGTTACCTACTGTGCGCGAAGAAGTGGATATGTTTTATGATATCATTGCGCGTATTGCAAAGCTTTGGAAATTAAAAAAATATGAGCAGGATGGTGTTGAACAGAAAATTAGTGATCTTGCTGATATGAGAGAAAATATTAAGATTTTTTCCAATGAGTGCCTGCGTGATTTTTTAGCTAAGCATACGGATGGCTGTTTCTTTAGCGCCTTACATCCAATATATTATGATGAACAAGATTTGGAAGAGATGCAAATCAATTTTGCTGCTTTTCTGCATCATCGCCAAAGCAGAGATTTATATTATGCTAGACCACATATTTATCAGAAAACAGATGGCGGCTATTTGGGTGTTTATACATTAACAAACGACGTAGATTCCATTCTTCCTTTAGAACCGATTGTTCCCTTTCATATGCGTGATGCAGAAACCAATGAGGAATTAGAAGTACATGAATGGTATTTATCCATGTATCATTATGAAGAAGAACGTTTTATGGGACAGCTTCCTTATGAAACAGCTGTTAAAGTACTTCAATTAGAAGAACAGGAACGCTATGATGCCAAGACGAGAGTGTTGTATGGCAAATCAGCTGAAGAAATGCAATCCCTTATTGATGCCTATGGTATTGCTATGAAAAGATAGTTACATTTAAAAAGTGGTATTTGAGAAGTTTGTACAAATATCACTTTTTTTGACTTAAAAGTTTCGGAATGCTCAACATCATTTTCTTGTACTATCTCATGGGAAAAAGTAAAAGGTATGAGGTTTTATGAGAAAGTTATTAAAAAAACGAAACCGTGAAAAGGCTCGTTTTACAACCATGATATCTTATTTTCTGTTCCGTCGGCTATTTTTTTAATATTAGAGCGATGACGATAAATCACCAAAATCGTCAATAACCAGCTGGCAATGATAATTTCAATACTACTATCAAATTGCCTATATGTAATGTAAAGACTACTGATAAGTGCAGCCATCATGCTAGACAACGATACCATTTTACTTAGATATAAAACAACAAGGAAAAAGAGAAAAGGAATGATGACATACCAAGCACTTTGAAAGGTAAAGATAGAAGTGCTTAATAAAAAGCCAAACATGGTTGCCACTGCCTTGCCACCACGAAATCCTGCAAAAATAGGATAACAATGTCCAAATGCAGCAGCAAAACCGGCCCAAATACTAGCTTCGCGATCGAAGTATGATACAATGCCAACCGCAACGACAACTTTTAGGACATCGCAAGCAATGACAGAGATGCCTGCTTTTTTACCAAGTACACGTCCTGCATTGGTACCACCTAAATTCCCACTACCATAGTTTCTTACATCTGTTTTATAAAAGAGTTTCCCAATAATCAAAGCAAATGGCAGGGAACCAAGCAAATATCCTAATAAAATATATAAGATCCAATACATATTCATAATGTCACCTCAATAACTTTCTATATGCGTTTATTTTATCATCATTTACGTTATGAGAAAAGAAAAAGCCGAAAATTAAACGACACTTTTTAAAAAATTCGTATATAATTAGAATGTTGTTTAGTAAATACCATGAGTTTTGTTTGCGTTCAGTATGAGAATTTGATAAACTAAACAAGGTAAATTTAAGAAATAAGAGAGGAAGAGGTGATTGTATGGCAGAGAAGACATATGATGGAAGCAGCATACAGATTCTGGATGGACTTGATGCCGTACGGAAACGTCCCGGTATGTACATAGGCTCTACGGATGGTAGAGGCTTGCATCATTTGGTTTGGGAAATTGTCGATAACTCCATTGATGAAGCATTAAACGGCTTTGGAGAAACTATAAAGATAACGATTGAAAAAGATGGTGTGATCTGTGTGGAAGATGAAGGTCGCGGTATGCCGGTAGATATGCATGTGAGCGGAGTACCTACCTTACAGGTCATCCATACTGTCTTGCACGCCGGTGGTAAATTTAGCTCACAGGGTGGCTATAAGACAAGTGGTGGTTTACATGGTGTAGGTGCCAGTGTAGTAAATGCATTATGTTCTTGGATGGAAGTCAGTGTTTATCGTGATGGCAAGATCTATCAGATGCGTTTTGAAGATGGCGGCAAGAAAATCGGAAAGCTAGAAGTAATTGGGAAAACGAATAAAACTGGCAGTAAAACACGTTTTATGCCAGATAAGAAAATTTTCTCTACAACGCGTTTCTCTTTTTCACAGATTGCCGAACGTGCACAAGAAGATGCGTTCCTTTTAGAAGGTCTGCGTTTAGTGGTGAGAGATGAACGTGAAGGAAAAGAACGTGAAGAAGTCTATCATTATGAAGAAGGTCTAGTTGCTTTCATGGAATATTTACATGAAGATAAACAAACCTTCCATAAACCAGTTGCCTTTAGCGGAGAGGTGAATGGGATTAAGGTAGATTGTGCATTTCAATATACGGATGAATATCAGGAAAATATCTTTTCTTTTGTTAATATCGTGCGTACAAAGGATGGCGGTACTCATGAAACTGGAGCCCGTAATGCCTTTACAAAAGTATTCAACGATTATGCAAGAAGAAATGGCTTATTAAAAGAAAAAGAAAAGAATTTTGAAGGCAGCGATGTCCGTGAGGGATTAACGATTATTTTATCTTTAGGCATACCGGAAAATCTGCTGCAGTTTGAGGGACAGACCAAAGGTAAATTAGGAACACCAGAGGCAAAAAATGCGGTAGATTCCATTGTCAGTGAGAAATTAAACTTTTTCTTAGAAGAAAATAAAGAACTTGCGACAACCTTGATCAAAAAAATGCAGCGTGCCAGCACAGCACGTGAAGCTGCTCGTAAGGCACGTGAGGATGCTCGTAAGGGAAAATCCAAAGGGAAGAGTGAAAAGATCCTTTCCGGTAAATTGGCCAGCGCACAATCCAAGGATGCTCGCAAAAAGGAATTATACCTGGTCGAAGGTGATTCTGCCGGAGGCAGTGCGAAGCAGGGAAGAGATTCCAAATATCAGGCAATCTTACCTTTACGAGGTAAGGTATTAAATACAGAAAAAGCAAGTATTACCAATATTGAAAAGAATGAAGAGTTGAATACGATCATTCATGCCTTAGGTGCCGGTGTGGGGGCAAATTTCCATGCGGAAGATTCCAATTATCATAAAGTTATCATCATGACCGATGCCGATGATGATGGTGCACATATTCAGATTTTATTACTGACCTTCTTTTATCGTTATATGCGTGAATTGATTGAAAAAGGAATGGTATACATTGCCATGCCACCTTTATACAAATTACAAAAGGGAAAAGAAATGTGTTATGCATGGACAGATGAAGAATTAGATCAGCTGCGTAAGAACTTTCCCAAAGGCTATACATTACAGCGTTACAAAGGTCTTGGTGAGATGAATGCCGATCAGCTTTGGGATACGACCATGTGTCCGGAAACTAGAACCCTGATTCAGGTAAGCATTGAAGATGCGGTCGTGGCTGAAAAGCGCGTTTCCGTATTGATGGGAGATAAAGCAAATCTACGCCGTGACTGGATTGAGGAAAATGTTTCCTTTACCCTGGAAGATGATTACCAAGTGGAGGTGCATAACCGATGAAGAAAAAAACAGTAGAAGAAGCTGTTGATCATGCGAATGTTCTGACATCTCCTTTAGAAGAAATTATGGGGGATCGCTTTGGTCGCTATTCAAAATATATTATTCAGGAACGTGCTCTGCCAGATGCACGTGATGGCTTAAAACCTGTACAACGCAGGATTCTTTATGCTATGTTTGTGGACGGCAATACATGGGATAAGGCCTATCGAAAAAGTGCGAAGACCGTTGGTTTGGTTATTGGTAATTACCATCCTCATGGGGATTCTTCGGTATATGATGCGATGGTGCGCATGTCACAAGATTGGAAAATACGTACACCCCAGATTGATATGCAGGGGAACAATGGTTCTATTGATGATGACCCGGCAGCGGCTATGCGATATACCGAAGCGCGTTTAGGTAAGATCAGTGAATATCTGCTGCAAGATATTGATAAGGATACAGTTAGCTGGGCACCTAATTTTGATGATACAGCAATGGAACCTACCGTATTGCCTGCTCGCTATCCCAACCTTTTAGTAAATGGGATTACCGGTATCGCAGCCGGTTATGCGACCAATATTCCACCTCATAACTTAGGAGAGTGTATTGATGCCAGCATATATCGCATTCAGCATCCAGATTGCACATTGGATGATTTGATGGAATTTGTACAAGGCCCTGATTTTCCTACCGGAGGTATCGTGCAGGGATTAGATGGTATCAAAGATGCCTTTACGAGCGGTAAAGGACGTATCATGGTGCGCAGTAAGGTGTCGATAGAGCAAACAAAGACGGTACAACAGATTGTTGTGCATGAAATTCCTTATGAAGTTGTCAAAAGCAACATGGTAAAAAAGATTGATGACATTCGATTGAATAAAAAAATTGATGGTATCTTAGATGTCCGTGATGAAAGTGATCGTAATGGATTACGAGTCGTCATTGATTTGAAAAAGGATGCCGATGCCCAGCTTATTTTGAATTATTTATATAAGAATACCGATCTTCAGGTATCGTATAACTATAATGTGATTGCCATAAAGGATAAACGTCCGGTTCAAATGGGCTTGGCAGCGATGCTAGATGCTTTTATTGCCCATCGCCGTGAAGTTATTTTACGGCGCAGTGCCTTTGATCTGGATAAAAAAGAAAAACGCTGTCATATCTTAGAGGGCTTAATCAAAGCAGTATCTATTTTAGATGAAATTATCGCCTTGATTCGCTCTAGTAAAGATAAAGCAGATTCCAAAGTAAAGATCATTGAAGCATTTGGTTTTAGTGAACCACAAGCGGAAGCAATTGTCACAATGCGCCTTTATCGCTTATCAAATACCGATATCACGCAATTGCGTGAAGAATTTGCTAATTTGCAAGCGGAAATTAAAGAACTGCACGAAATTCTGGAAGATCCGAAAAAATTAAAGAAAGTGATGGTTGCGGAATTAAAAGAAGTGAAAAAAGCTTTCCCTACACCACGTTTAACAAAAATCGAACATGAAATCGAGGAAATCGTCATTGATAAGGTTGCCATGATTCCTCAAGAACAAGTCATGTTCACAATTTCTCGTGATGGTTATGTGAAACGCGTGTCGATGCGCAGTTATGGTGCAGCAAATGATGCAATGACGGGCATTAAGGAAGGCGATCATTTGATTGGTTATGGAGAAGTGAATACGTTAGATAACATCCTCTTCTTTACCTCAAAGGGTACATATGGATATGTGCCGGTCTATGAAGTTGATGATGCGAAATGGAAAGAAATTGGTTCGCATATCAATTCAAAGATTAAAATAACATCGGATGAAAAAATAACAGATGCTTTCATTGTCAAAGATTTTAAAACAAATGCGTATATGCTTTCCATTACCCGCCATGGCTTGGTCAAGAAAACCGCAATTTGTGAATATGAGGTATCACGCAACAATAAAACCATGAGCAATATGAAGCTGTTGGAAGATGATGAAGTCGTACAGACATATGTAGCATATGAAGAAGATGAGATTTTGATTGCTTCCAAAAAAGGTTATATCACACGCTATCCAATCTCTTTGATACCGGCAACTTCACCACGTTCAAAGGGTGTAAAAGCGATGAATTTGGTTGAGGATGAAATTGCGAGTGCCCTGATTTATAACAATGATAATCGCCAGCTGGTTGTCTTTAGTGATAATTGTGCATGCAAACGTATGAAGCTGACAGATATCGATGTAACAGGGCGACCTACCAAAGGCAGTATGCTATGTAAAAAAGTAAAATCCAAACCATATCACATTGCTTATATCAGTCTACATGACTTAAATGATGAAATCGTGATTGCAAATAGTGAGATCCATAAGGTGGTTTCAAAAGACATTCCACTTATGGCAAAGGATGCAACGTTCTCTGCTATGTTAAAGGGAATTACGGATTTCTATTTGTTAAAAGAACTTCCTAAAGTAGAACTTCGTGAACTACCTAAACAGGAAGAAGTGGAAGAAGAAGATTTTGAAGCTTTATCACTGTTTGAATAAAGCATAAAAAAACGATTGGATATGTAAATACGAAGATTAGCAAAAATAGAACTCATAGGGATAACACCAGAGTTCTATTTTTTTGCGTGAAAATTACGATAGTGATAATGAAATAATGAATCTTAAAGAAACCTGTGATATCCAAAGATACATCGTATTTCTAATGATCCCTGCAATTCACAAAGAACTTTTAATTTTGCAGAATAGGCAATTCCATACCATCATCACAGGGTGAATATGGTATAATGATACCTATGAGAGAGGAGTTTTATCATGGACGCCGCATATATTCAAACAAAAATAAAACAATTAACAGAACAATTTACACGGATGCAACAGCAATCGCATCAATTTTCGATTATAAGATTGCTGGAAGTAGCATTGTTTGTATTCTGCTTTTATAAGGGGTATCAAAATACAGGATGGCTATGGTATGGAGGCTGCGGCCTTGTTTTATGTATGTTTTTTCTAACTGTTTATAAACATACGGAAATAAAAAGCACGATGGAAGATACGCAGCTGTTAAAGGAAGCATATGAAGATATCGTAAAACGGAAAGGGAATGATTGGAAAAACTTCTTGGATGAGGGCAGTGATTTTCTTACTGAAAAAACTACACAGGCATACGATTTAGATATCTTTGGCAAGGCTAGCTTATTTCAGTATCTTAGCGTTGCGAAAACCGAAGAAGGCAGAGCTGCTTTAGCTGCTGCATTCAGCTGGCAATTCGTTGCTAAAGAAACGATTTTAAAACGCCAAGAAGCGGTGAAGGAGTGCGTGCAACAGGAAGCATTCACAATGGAAATGGTTCAGTTGTTAAAGTTATTTGAAAAGCATGGGCGAAAACGAAAAAAACGCCTGTTAGATAAATTTTACGCGGATTTACAAAAAGCAAGCAAACCACAATCGCTCTTAGCTCATTTGTTATCTTATGGTTTGCCTTGTATCACTTTATTAGGATTGATCGGAATGGCTTTTTTAGGTAAAAGTTATCTACTGTTTAGTGTTGGTTTTACACTATCGTTATGTGTATCACTTTTGGCTACGCTATCGCATGGCGAACAACTGGCAACAGTTGGAAAGATGCAAGAGCTGATGAAGGATTATGAACGTATGATCAAAAGAATGCAGGAAACAAGCTTTCATAGTGCGTATCTTTTAGAATTGCAGCAACGTTTACAAGATGCCAAGCAAGGCATGAACCACCTGAATATCTTATTAGGGTTTGTCCAGGCACGTAATAATTTTATTATGAATATTTTATTGAACGGTTGTTTCTTGTTAGATTTTCACTGTGCCAGAGCTTATCACAACTGGCGGCAGAAATATGGCATTCATGTAGAAACATGGCTAAAAGCGATTGGTCAGATGGAAATGCTGGTATCCCTTGCGCAATTGTCTTATGCCAAAGATACGGTGACATTTCCTACACTGCTTGTACAAGAACAGCCATCCTTTACTATGGAGGGCATGCACCATCCGTTATTACAAGAGCAGGAAGCAGTCAAAAATAACTTTGCTGCGAAAGATGGTTCTTATGTAATTACGGGTAGTAATATGTCGGGAAAGACGACGTTTTTACGAACGATTGGGATGAACATGATCTTATTACATGCCGGGGCTATGGTATGTGCAAAAACTTGTAGCTCTGCTATCGTACATGTATATACAAGTATGCGAGTACAAGATGATGTCAGTGAAGGGATTTCGACCTTTTATGCAGAAATCTTGCGCATTAAGGAAATGATGGATGCCAGCAAGACAAAAGAGCCTATGCTGGTGTTAATTGATGAAATCTTTAAAGGCACCAATAGCGCAGATCGTATTCAGTGTGCCATTCAAGCGATCAAACGATTGCATCAGCCTTGGATCATCACCATGGTGTCTACACATGATTTCGAATTATGTGACTTAGAAAACAATAAGCAAATACAGGCAAAGAATTATCATTTCTCAGAGTATTATGAAAAGGATCGTATCTGTTTTGATTATACTTTGAAACAAGGACGCTGTCAGACAACAAATGCAAAGCAATTAATGAAGCTGGCAGGCTTTTGGGAGGATGAGCAATGAAAACACTGGTATTAGCAGAAAAACCATCGGTTGGTAAAGAATTGGGGCGTGTCTTAGGTTGTACGATGGCCAAAGATGGCTATATGGAAAATAAACAATATGTGGTCACCTGGGCCTTTGGGCATCTGGTGGAGTTAGCAGATCCTAGTGAATATGATAAACGTTATGAAACTTGGGATATGCAAGATCTGCCAATGTTACCGGAAAAGATGAAGCTTAAGGTTATTTCACAAACGGCTCGTCAATACCGATTGGTGAAGACATTGTTGCAACGTAAGGATGTGACACAGATCATCATTGCGACTGATGCGGGTAGAGAAGGCGAATTGGTTGCTCGTTGGATCTTAGATAAGGCCAATTGTCATAAGCCGATGCAACGTTTATGGATATCTTCGCAGACGGATAAAGCAATTAAAGAAGGTTTTGCCCATTTGCGTCCTGCAAAGGAATTTGAGCCCTTATATAAAAGTGCGGTATGTCGGGCAGAGGCTGATTGGCTGGTTGGGTTAAATGTTACCAGAGCATTGACCTGCAAATACAATGCACAGCTGTCTGCCGGACGTGTCCAGACACCAACACTAGCGATGATTGTTGCGCGTGAAGAAGAAATTCGCCACTTTCAGCCAAAGGAATTTGCGACTATCAAAGTAGAACTGGATGGCTTTGTTATGGAATATCGAAAGCAAGGGCAGGCGGCCTTATTTGATTTGGCATTGGCCGAGCAATTGCAGCATTCCTTAGCCCATGGGAACATCACCATTGATAAAGTAGAATGCAGCAGCAAGAAGGAATTGCCGCCACAGCTTTATGATCTGACGGAATTGCAACGTGATGCTAATAAACGTTTTGGTTTTAGTGCAAAATATACGTTAAATCTCATGCAAAGCTTATATGAAACGCATAAAGTATTAACCTATCCACGGAGTGATTCTCGTTATTTATCCGCAGATATCGTTCCTACATTAAAAGAGCGTTTGCAAGCGATTGCCATTGATGCCTATGAGCCATTTGCGCATATGATCTTAAAAAAGGGAATCAAGGTAAACAAGCGTATCGTGGATGATAGCAAGGTGAGTGATCATCATGCCATCATTCCAACAGAAGAATATGTTGAGCTGCAGCGTTTGAGTCATGATGAACGTTGTATCTATGATTTGGTTATTCGCCGCTTTTTAGCGGTTTTATCCGATGTGTGCCTATATGAAAAGACACGCATTGAAGGATCTTGCAATAAACATCATTTCTTTGCGAGCGGGAAGATCATGAAGCAGGCAGGCTGGCGCAGTTTATATCAGCGTAATGATGTTTTCGATGAGGAAGAGGAAGAAGAAATACAAAGTCTGCCAATCGTAAAACAAGGGCAGAACTATGCAATACGCCAAGTCATCAAACAGAAATCATTTACAAAGCCACCGCTTCGTTATACTGAAGCAAGTTTGCTGTCAGCAATGGAACATCCTGCAAAATTTATTCATAATGCAAAATGGAAACAAGTGTTAGAAGATGCCAATGGTATCGGTACGGTAGCTACTCGTGCGGATATCATCGAAAAGCTCTTTCATGTAAATTATATTGAAAAAAGAGGCAATACCATTTATCCTTTAAGCAAGGGTATCCAATTGATCAACCTTGTTCCAGAACAATTGCGTTCGCCTTTGTTAACGGCACAATGGGAGGATAAGCTGACAAAGATCAGTCAACAGCAGTTAAAACCACAGCAGTTCATGAAAGAGATGAGAAGCTATGCGGCAAGTTTGGTAGAAGCGGTGAAACAAAGCGAAGCCAGTTATCGCCACGATAATATGACACAGAAAAAGTGTCCGGAATGTGGCAATTATTTGTTGGAAGTAAATGGGAAGCGTGGAAAACGCTTGGTTTGCAGCAATCCTGCATGCAAGTATAAACAAAATCTTACCTTAAACAGCAATGCCCGTTGTCCTAACTGTCATAAGAAATTGACGGTAGTCGGAGAAAAAGAAAAACGCTTATATACGTGTACTTGTGGTTTCCGTGAGAAATTTGATCGTTTTAATGAACAGTTGAAACAAAAAAACAATAAAGCAGGGAAGCAGGAGCTGAAAGCGTATATGCGTAAACAGGAACAGGCAGTGAAACAAGAAAAAAGTGCGTTTCAATTAGCTTGGGAAGCGGCATTAAAAAAATAGATTGGATAGGAGGAATAGCATATGTTTGAAGTGGAAGATCCAGTATTTGATATCGTACCTGCCATCATCGGGATTATATTTGTTATTGTCATTGGTATTTTTGTGGTGGCAATTGTTCGTGGTATTGCACAATGGCAGCGTAATAATCACGCAGAACAAGAAACGCATCGTGCTTGTATTGTTACAAAACGCATAGATGTAGATCATTATGGCAATGGTGATAAAGTTTCATCAAGTACAACAACTTACTACGTCACTTTTGAATTAGAAAATGGTGAGCGTAGAGAATTTCGCGTTTCTGGTAAATTGTATGGACAACTTGCGGAAAAAGATCAAGGTGAATTACAATTTCAGGGTACGCGCTTCTTAAGTTTTCAGCGTAATGTTTGATGAAGGTGAGCGTAATCACTTACCTCTTTCAAATATCCAAAAAGAAGATTGCACAACTATGTTTATAATAGTATGCAATCTTCTTTTTTAGCTATAAGGATGCTTTTTTTTTGATACTTAGTATAGTTAGGAAAAATGTATAGCGGCAAATTGTACAGCAACAATGGTTTTTCCATCTTCAATCTCTCCGGTTTCAACCATATCCAAAGCTTCTTTTATTGGTATCCATAAAACTTCAATATCTTCATCTTCATCCATAGGTGCGGGATTTTCCACCTGTGTTAACTGATCTGTCCAATACAGATATATTTTTTCATTACAAAATCCAGGAGTAGAATACAAGGTACATAGTTGATGCAATAAAGGGCTAGTAAGCCCGCTTTCTTCTTCCAATTCCCGCAAGCCACAAGTATAAGGATCTTCACCTTTTTCTAATTTACCAGCAGGTACTTCTAAGGTGTGTTTACCAATTGCGTAACGATATTGTTTTACAAAAAGGATCTTATCCTCTTTGATGGCTAAAACACCAACACCACCATGATGATGGATGATGTCGCGTTCATAGACACATCCTTTTATTTCTACTTCATCTTTTGTAACGGTAAAGATAGTACCTTCATAAAGGGTTTTCGAAGATCGTTTTTTTTGCATGATTTTCTCCAATCTCTCACACGAATGTGAGTCTATTATAATATGTAAAAAGTTGCTTTCTTATCTTTTCTCAACTACATTATACCTTTTCTTCACAAAGAAACCCATTAGAAATAGCAAAAAAGGAAACCAAAGCATTTCCTTATTTAATCCACCTGGACACAATTTTTACTATGTTTCGCTTTATAAAGCTGAATATCGGCAGCCTCTATGGCATCCATTGCCTCTTGTATTGCGGATATTCCACCAATGCTAACCGATAACTTAATGCTAGGATAATCTTGTAGACGAATATTTTCTACTGCCTTGCGAATACTTTCTAACTTTTGAATGAATCCTGTTTTATTCATATGTTGAAACAAAATCAAAAATTCATCTCCACCATATCGTATCAAAGAGTCATCTTCTACTAATAGGGAGGATATGGTCGTCACAATATTGCATAGGGAATCATCACCGGCTTTATGCCCATACGTATCGTTAATATTTTTAAAATCATCAACATCCAGCATGGCTATGGAAAACTCTTTCGATAGCCCACTTAACTGTTCTTCATAATAGCGTCGATTGTATACACCAGTTAAAGGATCCGTATACAGTTTACGGTTATAACGATTAATGGTTTCCACAAATTCATTGTTTCCATACGCAGAGAACAAAGCCTCATCCGTTATAAGCGTAACCATTTCTAATACATAGGCTATCTTATCAATTTCCGTATACATAGCTATTACATGATACACTTCATTATCAATAAATTCAAATTTTGTCATACGTCCACGATGGATAAAAGCTTTCGCTGAAATGCAATTTTCACAGCGACGTTTCTTCTTCCAGACATTGTAACAATGGTATGGATGGCCTATAAATTGCCCATCTTCAGCAAAGGTATATTCCTGCATCATGCGCACATCGACAAAACGTACGATGTCAAATACTAAATTTAATTGAGTCACTAAAGCTCTTGCTTCATCCATTGTCATATAATCACCATTTTTATATACGATACATCATAAAGAAATTATGAGCATACCACTTTGTAATATTATAGCATTTTCTTTATATGGTGTCATAGTTTTTTTACCGTTTTATAAAAAAATATATAACAAATCAGCTTTTACTAAGAGGCACATTTTTCTGAATGCTGATGGCTAATTGTTGTGCTAACTTTTGTTGCCCATCTTCGCTGCATACATAGGCTGCATCGTTTTGATCAGTAAGAAAACCATATTCAATCAGCATGGCAGGTACTGTATTGTTATCAATGACATACAGGGGAGAAGAAGCTGTTGTTTTAATGCCGCGATCATTAGTATAGGCCAATGAAGTAAGCGATGATTCTAAACGTGAAGCGATTTGTAAGATACGTTCGTTGTTGCCCTTTACATAAATTTCAAAGCCATTTGCTCCATCATTATTTTCACTTGCATTCATATGGATAGATATGTAATAGTCGGCATCTGTTTCTTGGGCAATCGCTACACGTGTAGCTAAATCATCTTTATTGTTGTTAGACCAACTTACTTCATCACTTGTACGTGTATAAACGACATGATAACCATAGGAAGATAATAATGCTCCCGTTTTTAAAGCAATCGCTAAAGTAATATCTTTTTCATAAGTACCATCGTTAGCAATACATCCTGTATCATAACCACCATGGCCACTATCTAATACGATCGTTGTCTTTATATCTTCTTTTGCATGTATCGTTTCTTCATATTGTTCTATTCCCATGATCTCCATAACAAGATGTATATCCCCTAGGGAATATAGTGTTAAACATACTACACCTGTTATTGCCAAGGCAAATAATGAAACAATTCTTTTTTTCATATCATAGCTCCTCCTTATGGTAAATAAGTCTTTGCCCTTTCATTATGATGGTAAAGATTGATTGGAAAATGGTCGTATCGTGAAGATTGACTGAAGTATTCTTGAAATGTTTAGAATGAGAATTCTTCATGGTTTCCGAATGTGCTTTATACATAATGCAAGAAACGTTGTGCATACTAGCGTTATAAAGGAGGATGCATATGAATCAGAAAAAAATAAAAGATACGGCGAAAAAACATGCGCCAAAATCACATTATGTGAAAAACGAAGTGATTGCTTTTCTCAGCGGTGGAGCTTTGGCAATCGCTGCTCAATTCGTTATGATGGCATATCAAACACTATTGGGCGTTGATGAAAAAACAGCTATTTCGATGACCGTAGTAACGGTAATCTTAATTACTGCGATTTTAACTGGTTTGGGTATTTATGATAAATTTGCCCAGGTTTGTGGAGCAGGTTTATTTATTCCTATTTCCGGGTTTGCGAATTCTTTAACTGCTTGTGCTTTAGAAGGAAAAAGTGAAGGACTAATTTATGGTATTGGATCCAATATGTTTAAGCTTGCCGGTTCTGTATTAACATATGGCATTGCCTCAGCCTTTGTATTTGGGATGATTCGTTTTATCTTATTTGGAGGATAATTATGGCAATTATTCAATTTCATGATGTCTATGTGACATCACGCTCTGCCGTAGGTGGCCCTGTTGAGGCAAAAGGTCCATTAGCAGAGCAGTTTGATAAATGTTATGAAGATACCTACTGTGGTGAAGATTGCTTTGAAAAAGCAGAACGTCGTTTATTATATGACGCAAGTGATATTGCTTTACGAAAAGCGCAGCTCCAAGTTTCTGATTTGGATGTGCTGGTAGGTGGCGATTTATTGAATCAGTTAATGAGCTCGCATTATTTTGCGAAAGATCTTCATGTACCTTTTATTGGTATGTATGCAGCATGTGCTACAAGTTCATTGGTCATTGGCACTGCGGCCATGTGGATAGAACATCATATGGCATCTCATGCAATGGCTTTTACCAGCTCACATACAGCTGCAGCAGAACGTCAATTTCGCTTTCCTAATGAATATGGCATACAGAAAAAAGATACGACAACGACAACTGTCTGTGGCGCCGGTGCTATTGTCTTAGGCACAAAGCCATCGAACATCAAAGTCACTGCTTTTGTTCCTGGTAAGATTGTTGATTGGAATCACACCGATGCGAATGATATGGGATTAGCGATGGCTCCAGCTGCTTATGATACGTTGACGACGTATTTAAAAGAGAGTAAGCAAAAGATTACCGATTTTGATCGCATTGTGACCGGTGATTTATCGCAAGTTGGCTTTGCGTTTCTAACGGACTTATTAACGCAGGAACAATATGAAATAGATAATCGGTTATCTGATTGTGGATTGATGATCTACGATAATAGTAAACAGGATGTGTTTTGTGGTGGTAGTGGTTGTGCATGCAGCATGTGTGTATCTATGAGTGATTTGTTAAATCGTTTGGAACAAGGGGAATATCATCGTATCATGGTCTTAGCAACGGGTGCTTTATTATCACCCGTCGCTGTACAACAAAAAGGAACGATTCCCTGTATTGCTCATGGCATCGTTTACGAAAGGAGTGAATGATATGGTTTTTGTCTATGCCTTTTTAGTCTGTGGCGGTATTTCATTAGCAGGACAACTTTTATATGATCATACCAAATTAACGGCCGGACATATCACTTCTTTATTTGTGGCTATCGGAGCAGCTTTGGACACCTTTGGTATTTATGATTGGCTGTTAAAGGTTGCTGGTATGGGGGCAAGTCTTCCTATTACTAGTTTTGGACATAGTTTGATTCATGGGGCATTAGCACAGGCCCAAAAAGAAGGACTGCTCGGTATTTTACTTGGCATGTTTGATTTAACTGCTGCCGGTATCACGAGTGGTATTTTGTTTGCTTTCTTTGTAGCTATTTTGTGCAAACCAAAATCATGAAGGAACAGCTACAAGCACGCCTACAACAGTTAACGATAGAGTTGTCTGATTCCTTTGATGTTGTAAAACGGCATTTGCAGATTGAAGGACATGATGCGATCTTGCTTTTTCTTTCTTCTTTATCGGATAGTCAACTGATTTCCAATCTGGTAGAAGGCTTGACGATAACGGCAACTAACCATGTGGAACTGACCTTTTATCCTGGCTCGGTGGAAAAGGTGAAGGACCCAAAAAAAGCAGTAATTAACATGCTTAGTGGGCAGTGCTTAGTATTATTGGATAGTTCTCAATATTATTTTTGCATTGAAACAAGACATTATCCATCGCGTAGCAATGCAGAACCAAGTGTTGAAAGAAGCGTGCGCGGAGCACATGATGGTTTTGTTGAAAATGTCATTTTGAATGTCGGCCTAATTCGTCGGCGCATCCGTGATCCTCGCCTTAGTGTCATTATGCATAAAGAAGGAGTAAAAACACGCACAGATGTTGCTTATGTGTATATCAAACATCTAGTAGATCCAGATGTGCTCAACGATTTTGAAACACGAATGAAACAATTGAGTGAAACAGAAATTTTAAGTGAGCGTAATTTAGTTGAACAGTTATATGGAAAAACTTTAAATCCATATCCACATGTTCGCTATACAGAACGTCCGGATATCTGTGCTATTCACTTATTGCAAGGATATTTGGTTGCCTTGGTGGATAATGCTCCGACAGCCGTTATTTTACCTACCACCTTTTTTGAACAAACGAAACAAATTGAAGAGTATACACAAACGACTATTGTCGCATCTTTTACACGTATCCTACGCCTGATTGGCATTCTGTTTTCCTTATACTTGTTGCCATTATGGATAGCCCTTGTCATAGATCAAAATCCAACCATGCTGCACTTACCTATGAAAAATGTACACTTATTTACATTTGGTTTTCAAATTATTTTGGCAGATATTGTGGTGGAATGGATACGGCAATCGCTCATCCATACACCGACGATCTTATCGAGCATCATGAGCTTTATCGCTGTTTTTGTATTAGGGGATATGGCAATAGAGCTAGGTGCCTATACCAAAGAAATTCTAATTATGGTGGCGTTGTGTAACATTGGCAATCTGTTAACTCCATCTTATGAGTTATCATTGGCTAATAAAGTATTCCGTATTTTTATTGGCGCATTAGCTTTATTCTTTGGACAAACTGGCTTCTGTTTCGGGGTATTTCTACATATTGTCGTTTTAATGTCTACGAAAACGATTAAATTTCCTTATTTATATCCATTGATACCATTCTCATATAAAGAATGTAGTCGTATCTTATTTGGTTCTCCGATTCGCGTAAATAAAGCGAGAAAAAAATAAATATGATATACTTAATTTGAGGTGAGCATGATGGAAATACGGGAAGTAATGTCAGGGGATGAAACGCCTGTATATGAATTGCTTTGTGAATTAGAAAATAAAGAGTTGAATAAGGCTTTATTTTTGAAAGGATTTGCGATGCAACGCAAGGACAGAAGTATGAAGGCATGGGTCTTAACAAATGATGAAGAAATTATTGGTTATGTATCTTTGCGGATACTCTATCATTTACATCATTGTGCCAACATCGCTATGATAGAAGAACTCATCGTCAAAAAAGATAAACAACGGCAGGGGTATGGCAGTACATTGTTTGCACAGGCGCTTGCGTTCGCAAAACAGCAGTCTTGTATACAGTTAGAACTTTCTAGCAAACAATCTCGCAAGTATGCTCATCATTTTTATAAGCAACAGGGGATGGATTGCGATCATCTTAAATTCAGTGTTAATATCAGGTGAAGAAATGATGCGATATACATGAAAATGGCTGAAATCGTTAAGTGATTTCAGCTTTTTAATCGCTATTACAAATTTTTATGTAAGGTGTAATGTGTAGGATGAAATGCTATTTTGATATATTTCCATAACCCAATTAAGACAGAAAGGGTTGCTTATCCATGATCTTATTGCTTAATTGCTAAGGATAATGGCGTTAAAAAAGAATATATTTTCATATTCATATGAAAAGTGATTTTTCACTTGCCATTCGACATAATGCCGGTAATCTAAAGCATATAAAAATATTTCTACTCATTCCGCTTTTTTTTTGATATAATTAAGCGCGAGGTGATTTCATGGCATTTACGATCATGATCGATCAGTTTGAAGGTCCTTTGGACTTAATGCTGCATCTGATCAAAGATAATAAATTGGATTTGTTTGATTTGGATATGAATATCTTAACAGATCAATATCTGCAATATTTAAATGCGATGGAATCCATGCATCTAGAAGTTGCCAGCGAGTATTTAGCTGAGTTAGCAGGACTTTTGGAGTATAAGAGTAAGAAACTATTGCCAAGGGAAAAAGTAGTGATTGAGGAAGAATATGAAGAGGATCAACGCGAAAAGCTAGTAAAACGTCTATTGGAATATCAGCGTTACAAAGAGGTAAGTGCTCAGTTTGAACAGAAATATGAAGAACGTCAGTTGATGATGAGCAAGCCGATAAGTGAAGAAACCAATAAATGGGTACATACGGTTACGGAAGCAGAAATTGATGGTAATCCTTATGATTTGATTAAGGCTATGAATCGTGTTTTAAGACGTATGGCATTATCACATCCTTTGGAAACCAGAATGACGGTGAAAGAGTTATCGCTGGATGAACGCGTCGTCCAAATTAAGAAACGGCTCCGTGATTTTGTTGGTAAAATGAGCTTTGAAGATTTATGTAGTGATTGTGACAGTTTGCATATGGTTATTGTGACCTTTTTATCAGTTTTGGATTTAATTAAACATAAAGAAATCACATTTACACTTGATGCGCAAGATGTAATTTGGATTATCAAAGGAGAAGTTGTATATGCATGAGCATTTGAAACCAATATTGGAAGGATTGTTGTTTCTGAGTGGAGATGAAGGCATAACGATGGAACAACTCTTAGATTGTCTAGAAGAAGTCAGTAAGGAAGAATTAGAAGAAACATTAGACACGATGATGAAAGCATATCTTGAGAACACACATGGTATAGAATTGGTACGCTTTGGTGGTGTATATAAATTTGTTTCAAAAGAGTCTATTCATCCATATGCGCAACGGCTATTTTCATCTACGAAAATGTCCACTTTATCTAGCGCAGCGTTAGAAACCTTGGCAATCGTGGCCTATAAGCAACCGATTACACGTGTTGAAATTGAAGAAATTCGTGGTGTCAATTGTGATATGATGGTACGTAAGTTGTTGGCGCGTAATCTGATTAAAGAATGTGGCCGAACAGATGCACCAGGTAGACCATTTCTCTATGAGGTAACAGAAGAATTTATGGATACCTTTAAGTTAGAAAGTTTAAAAGAATTGCCGGATCTTCCGGAATTCAAAGAAGAAAGAGATGAGGAATTGTTTGAATAATTTCTCTTTTTTACTGATTTTACCAATAAGCTTCCTATTTTGCCAGAAGGATTTACAGATAAAACACCTAAGTATATAGTAAAGATGTACCAAGAAAGGTATGAAAAAAAGCTTATCACAGGAAGGGTTCATGAAACTGATGAGAGATATGTCGCACATAATAAAAAAACGATCATATACAAGATCAGCGCGTAGTGGCATCCTGTAAGAGCCAAGGGAAGCCGGTAAACGACAAAACTGATGATACTTAGAACTATGGATAAGGACATATGCGAAATAAGGAAGTCAGGAGATAAGGTAGTCGCAGATAACACAGGCTGTTGAAAATAAAGCTGAATGAGTGAGTAAAGAATGAGAAAATGGAAAACGCAAAAGGCTTTGTAAGTAAACAAACAAAGTACCTTGGAGTGTCATATCAAAGGAAATCGAAGAGAAACGATGGGATATGGCATAATAGAGAAAGGAGGAGCATGCGTGGCTCCTCTTTTCATGTGGTGATTAAGAAGGGTAAGATGAATGATTTTATACATTTATGCTGTCGATTTATAATTATCATCTAAAAAAGTTAAGTTTATATTTGTGGATTAGGTATGTTGACAGCATTCTTTATAGGGTAGTTATAGCGATGATTTTTATGACTATACGACGTTTTTTCGTTTTATGTTTAGCGAATTCTATTATCTAAGAAGAGCATGAAAAGCATCTGGTTAACATATACTTCAACAGGTGATGAGAATGAAAAAACTGCTCTGCTTTTTCTTGTGCCTGATAATCAACTTAGAAACTGTGCATGGGCAATCTTATTGTGTGATGAGTGATGCAGATAATACAGTCATAGAGGAAAAGGATATGCACAAGGTGCAAAGTGTTGCTAGCATATCGAAGGTGATGACAGCGATACTTGCATTAGAAAAAGGTGATTTAAATGCAACATGGAAAACCGGGAAGGAATTAAAACAGGCATATGGTTCCATGATTTATTTAAAGGAAGGACAACAGGTATCGCTGCGCTCGTTATTATATGGATTAATGCTTAGGAGTGGTAATGATGCAGCCTTAGAAATCGCTTTGCATATTGGTAAGACACAAAAAAAATTTGTCCAGATGATGAATGAAAAGGCAAAAGAAATCGGTATGCTAGATACACATTTCGCAAATCCCAGTGGTTTAGATGAAGAAGATGGTGGCAATTTGTCCAGTGCATATGACATGGCATTGCTGATGTCTTATGCTATGAAAAACCCTGCCTTTCGTGAAATAAGCGGAACCAAGTATTATACGAGTGAATGGAACTATCGCTGGCGCAATAAAAATAAACTCTTATTTGAATATCCTTTTGCTATCGCCGGGAAAACAGGATTTACGAAGAAAGCTGGAAGGACTTTGATCAGCGCAGCGAAGCATGAAAATGTTGAAAATGTCATCGTTACGCTTGGTATGGGAGATGACTTTACTTTTCATGAGCAAAAGCACACCAAAGCTTTCGATGAGATTAAGGTAATTCCTATCCTGGCCAAAGGAAAATATGTCATAGATCATAAACAAATCTGCATACCTGAGGATATCGCTGTTACCATTACTCAAAAGGAACAAGCAAAGCTTATGGTAAGCTCGCATTTTGAAGATAAAGAATTCATTATAGAAATACGTAATGGGAACAATCAGCAAGTCTATAATTTTCCCTATAAAAAAGTAAGGGATAAGAAGGGTGGGCTTTTCTCATGAATGTCATATGGTTGTTGATTATCTGCATCACTGTTCTTTATTGCCTTTGCAATGGACGGGTGGATGTAATTAATGCGGTGTTTGTCAGCGTTGGAAAAGAAACATTTGATTTTGTTGTACCATTGTTATGTGTGACAGCATTTTGGAATGGTATGTTATATATTGCCAGAGATGCTAAAATTTTAGCGGCTTTAGAAAAATTGGCACATCCGATTTTAAAACGCTTATTTCCTGATTTAAAGAATGATGCCGAAACATTGGGATATGTTGCCAGCAATGTAATCGTGAATATGGTAGGCTTAGGTTCAGCAGCTACACCAATGGGTTTAAAAGCGATGCAAGGTATGCAACAACATAACCCCCATAAAGAAGAAGCCAGCCGTTCGATGGTAACGTTTCTGGTTTTAAATACAGCGGGCGTTACTTTATTAAGTACGACCATTATTGCCATGCGTTCCTCTTTCCATTCTTTAGATGTTACGGGATTTATGCCGTTCGCCATTCTTTCAACTTGCTTTGCCTCATTTGTAGGGCTATGCGTGGATAGGTGGTGGAATTATCGTGATTAACACTTCTTATATTCTTCCATTACTAGTTCTTTTCATCTGTGTAATCGCTTTGTTGCGTCGTGTAAATGCGTATCATTCATTTATTGAAGGTGTAAAAGATGGTATTTTTTTGTTTAGTGATATTTATCCTGCATTATTAGCAATGATGTGTGCTATTACTTTATTGCGAGAAAGTGGCTTAATGGAAGTTATTTGTAATGGGATTGCTACCTATATTGAAGGAATTCCTAAAGAGATATGGCCGATGGTCTTTTTTCGCCCGATTTCTGGTAATGCCTCTTTAGCAGTGCTTGTCGATATTTTTAAAACTTGTGGAGTTGATTCTTTACAAGGAATCATGGCGAGTATTATCCAAGGTTCTACAGATACAACATTTTATGTCATCACTTTATACTTTTCCAGTGTCGGCATTAAAAAAACAAAGAATGCATTGCCCATTGGGCTGCTTGCGGATGTTGCCGGCATTGCGATGGCGATTTTTTTAACAGTATGGTTTTTTGGCTGAGACGGCGTGAAACGCTGTCTTTTCAAAGTGACAGATAACAAAATCTTTGTTAAAATACATAGGAAGGCGGTTAGGAAGTGAGCATATGGAGAAAGATTCGATTTTCACATATTTGACATGGCGTAAAGATCTGACGATGAGGCAAGATGCTTTTCGTAATTTAGACGCATTAGCTTTTTGTTGTTTATCGTATGTTCGCTTTGATGCGTTGTTAAATGAGACAAGCGCTCCACTGTCTTTACGGCAGGTAAATGAGGCCTATCAAAAATTACACATTGACTTACAACAAGCAAGGGTAGAAAATGATAAACGTATATTATCTGAGATGGCAGAAAGCAGACGATATGGAGAGGTTAAAATCTTTCGCTATGTATCACGCTTTGATGAACAGCAACAAAAACAATTTTGTGCGATGAGCTTTTTATTGGAAACAGGAGATATATGTATTGCTTTTCGTGGTACAGACAGCACATTGGTGGGCTGGAAAGAAGATTTTAATATGAGTTTTTTACCTGTGATACCTTCACAGCACGATGCTTTGGAATACGTGGAGCAGATTAGCGAGCATTATAAGGGACGCTTATATATCTGCGGACATTCAAAAGGAGGCAATCTTGCTGTTTATGCCAGTGCCTTTGCTAATGAAGCACTGCAAGATCGTATTGCAGGGGTATACAATATGGATGGTCCTGGATTTGATAAGACAATCATAAAGCAGGCGTCTTTTCAACGCATTTTACCACGCATTTATACATATGTCCCACAATCGAGCGTTGTCGGTATGCTTTTACAGCATGAAGAAGCTTATCACGTCATACAAAGCAATCAATTGTCACTTTGGCAGCATGATCCATATTCTTGGCAATTAGAAGGTGCAGATTTCATTTATCTGCAATCTATAACGGCCTCCAGTGAACTCTTTGACCATGCTTTAAAACAGTGGCTGTCGCACATGGAAGATAGCCAGCGAGCATTGGCAGTGGATGCGATATATGATGTTTTATCACGAACCAATGCGAATACGATAAAAGATTTGTCTATTACCAACATAAAAAATATGCTGGTGATTTTAAAAGGTTTTAGTGAATTAGATGAGGATACCAGAAAGGTTCTTCAGGAAATGTTGATCAGCTTTTTTTCCAGTATGGTAAAAGTTATGGGAGATAATCTGCTGCGTATTAAACAAAATGAAAATAAAGCTTTGCAAAAATAAGGTTATCATGTAAAATAACTAGGAAGAAACGGACGGTGGTAGCATGGAACGCTTGCAGAAAGTAATTGCACAAGCTGGCATAGCCTCAAGAAGAAAAGCGGAAGAGATGATTGCACAGGGTAGAGTGTGTGTAAATGGGGATATTATCACAGAAATGGGATACAAAGTAAAACGCGGTGATGTAGTAGAAGTGGATGGAAATCCAATTGAAAAGGAAAATAAAGTTTATTTTTTAATGAACAAACCAAAAAAAACAATGTGCACCAGCAATGATGAGTTTGATCGTACGACCGTTATTGACTTGATTCCATGTAAAGAACGTATTTTTACGGTAGGGCGTCTGGATTATGATACAAGTGGTGTTTTACTTTTAACCAATGATGGAGAATTCGCTAATGAAATCATTCATCCACGCTATCATATACCAAAGGTGTATAATCTGACAATTAACGGTATTTTGACACCGGAAGAAATGATCCAGATCAAAAAAGGTATTGTTTTAGATGATGGGAAAAAGACATTACCGGCGAAGCTTAAGCTGACAGAAAAGGATGTTGCCAAAAATCAATGTAGTTTTGATTTGACGATATATGAAGGAAGAAATCGCCAGATCAAACGAATGATGGAAGCATTGGGCTATGAGGTACGTCGTTTACACCGAAAAGAATTGGCCTTTTTAAAGTGCAGCGATTTGCGCCAAGGAGAGTATCGTATATTAAAACCTTTCGAGGTGGCGCAGTTGCGCTCACTTGCCACGAAAGGAAAGATGAAGAGTCGATAAGCAGTGGATTCCACTGTTTTTTCATGAGCTTGAGTGAATAGGAATTGTAAGATTTAAAAAAATATTGTATTATTTATTAGTTATGAGGTGAAGTTATGCAGCAATACTTTTTACATAAACCGTTACAGGTACACGATCTTGTAGAGATGGAACCCGAACAAGCGCATCATATACAACATGTCATGCGCATGAAACCAGATGAAATTATTCGCTTAGCTGATGGAAAGGGGCATATGTATTATGCCCATGTGGTATTTCGTGATCATAAGGTTTTTGCATGTGTGGATGAAGAAATGGAAGATCACACCCGTACGCCTGTTGATATGATACTGGCACAAGGGCTGATTAAAAAAGAAAAATGGGATTTCTTATTACAAAAGAGTGCAGAATTAGGTGTACAGCGAATTATTCCTTTTACAAGCAGTCGGACCGTTGTGAAAACCAAAGATGAAAAAGTGGATAAAAAACGATTGCGTTGGAATAAAATCTTGCAAGAGGCTTGCGAACAATGCAAACGTTCAACACTTGTTGCGCTAGATTCACCAAAAAGTTTTGCTGAATTGATAAAAGCAAGTGAAGATGCCGATGTAAAGCTGATCGCCTATGAGCGTGCAGATGTAAAAAGTGCGCATGTCAAAGAAGTGCTGCAAAAATATCCGGCACCCCACAAGGTATTTATCGTGGTAGGATGCGAAGGCGGATTCAGTGAAGATGAAGTTATTCAATTAGAAGAAGTTGGCTTTCATAGGGTATCTTTAGGTGCACGTATCCTGCGTGCGGAAACTGCCGCATTAAGTTTACTTGCCTGCATATCCTTCTTTTATGAAATGGCAGGTGATCATCATGAAAACACTGGAACAACTGGTAAATAAGAAATTTGATAAGAAACTGCTTGATTTTAAATCATATAAAAAGAAACTCGATAAAATGCGTGCTTTGGTGAAGGAATACAATATCCCATGTGTCTTGAAAAGTGACAGTGATTGTTTTTATGTGGAAATGTTATATCACTCCTTGCTGAACAAACGTAAATTTGAAGATGTCTTTTTTGATACGTATGTTCAAATGTTTGACTATTGGTATGATTTGACTTATATAGAACGAAAACAACAAATGAATTTGGAAATAGCAAAACAAAAAGAAGCATTAGAATATTTCACATATGAGGATAAAGAAATCTATATGCCGTGTTTCTCACCACGTTTTAATCATCTTTATACAGATGAAATTGTCTTGTTGGATTTGAAACAATATCATACGTTTATCCGTAATTGTGCAAACGAAGTAGTTCCACATATGTATGGTTATGAAAGCTATGCACACGGTTTTAGTAGCTGCGAGGTGTGTGCAACCGAAGGGCTCATGGATTATGTTTTATATCATCCATTGACAAAACGATTTTATGTGTATCGACAAGATGTTTGTGTATCTACCTTTTCATTAGATCCAAAGCAGAAAGAATGTCCTGCAGCTATGCGTTTTGAAATTGCGAAAGCACTATTAAAAAAAGATGAGGATGCATTATTCATGTTTTTGCTGGAATATCCAATCGTAAATGAACGATTTAAGAAAAAATTAAAAAAGTACCAGCATAAACGATTAAAGAAAAAAACGAAGGAGAAAGAATCATGACAACATTTGCGATTGCTACACTTGGCTGTAAGGTGAATACCTATGAGTCACAGGGATATGAGAGTGCTTTGCTGGCAAAGGGCTATCAACAAGTATCATTTAAGGAAAAAGCAGATGTCTATATCATTAATACATGTGCAGTGACAAACACGGCAGGTAGTAAGTCTCGTCAGAAAATACATCAAGCAAAAGCATTGAATCAAAATGCTTTGATTGCTGTTGTCGGCTGTTATGTACAGACCGCTAAAGAACAGTTAGAACAACAAGAACATGTTGATATTTTAATCGGTAGTGATGGCAAAAGAACATTAGCTGATCGTATTGAAAAAGCCTTGCAAGGAGAAAAACAGGTCAATGAAATACATGATGTTCGTGCTTTGCGCGTGTTTGAAGCTTTGCCGATTCAACATTTTGAACATCAGACGCGCGCTTTTTTAAAAATCCAAGATGGTTGCAACCAATTTTGCAGTTATTGTATCATTCCTTATGCCCGTGGGGCAGAACGTTCTTTACCAGAGGATGAAGTTATTAAGATTGCACAAGATTTATGTGCCAGCGGTCATCAGGAAATTGTTTTAAGCGGTATTCATACGGGTCGATATGGAAGAGACATAAATACGAATCTGACGCAGCTAATGAAACGGATGTGTAAAGAAGTAAAGGGATTGCGGCGTATTCGTATTTCCAGTATTGAAATGAATGAAATCAGTGATGAATTATTGACATTTATGCAAAAGGAACCCAAAATCGCGCGCCATTTGCATATCCCGATACAGTCTGCCAATAATGAAGTATTGAAGAACATGCATCGTCCTTACGATGTAGAATGGTTTAAAGAACGTGTGAAGTATATCCGCTCTCTTATGCCTGATATTAGTATTTCCAGCGATGTCATTGTAGGATTTCCTCAGGAAAGTGAAGAACAATTTGTTGATACAATGGAAAATATCAAACAGATGGAATTAAGCTTTTTGCATATCTTTCCTTATTCTCGTCGTGATCATACAGTGGCAGCAACAATGAGCGGGCATTTAGAAAATAAAATAAAGAAAGAACGTGCGGCAAGACTTGCGCAATGTTCAAAAGCGTTATATACTGCTTATAAACAGAAATTTGTAGGAAAAGAAGTGTCTGTATTATTTGAAAAAGAAAAAGATGGCATGCTCTTTGGACATACCAGTGAATATTTAGAGGTATATTGTTCAATGGATGTAAAAGCGCTGCATCAGATGAAACAGGTTGTCATCACTTCTTATATAGACGATAAGCTTATCGCCTGCGACGTCAAGGAGGTACCTCATGAAACTGTCTCTGCTATTTGAAAATGCACCGGATATTGAAATCGGCGGCTTATGTACGGATTCACGGAAAATTCAGCCTATGGATATGTATTTTTGCATGGATGGTATGACTTTTGATGGTCATCAATTTGTTGAAGAAGTTGTCGAGAAAGGTGCAGTATGCATCGTTCATGCGAAAGACATTGAAACCATGCACAAAGGAGTAGCCTATATAAAAGTCGAAAATGTAAATCGTACTTTAAATATGGTGGCTAGCAAATTTTATGGACACCCAAGTCATCAATTAACGGTATTTGGAGTGACCGGTACCAATGGAAAGAGTACGATTACTAGCATCATTAAAGATGTCTACTCACATTTTAAACCTTGTGGTTATATTGGAACGATTTCCATCAGTTATGGCGATGTCACGATGCCGCCCAGTCTAACTACACCAGATCCGATTTTAATACATCATTCCATGAAGGATATGGTTGATTATGGCATGCAGGCAGTTGCGCTGGAAGTCAGTTCACATGGTTTAGAGATGGGGCGCGTACAAAGTGTTGATTTCGATGTAGCCGTATTTACGAATCTGACATACGATCATTTGGATTTCCATGGAACACTTGAAAACTATTTTGAAGCTAAGCACAAATTGTTTTTACAATTAAAGAGTGACGGTGTGGCCGTTATAAATGTAGATGATCCTTTTGCTAAACGAATGGTGGCTGGCTGTAAAGCACATATCGTATCTTATGGTGTGACGGCTGATGCCGATTATCGTGGTGATAATATCCATATTGGCACGAATGGATCAACCTTTGATTTGATTCATCATGAAGAAACCTATACAATTACGACCAATTTAGTCGCTATGTATAATATCTATAATCTGCTAGGAGCAATCGCGGCAATGTGTGAAAGCGGCGTTGCATTAAAAGAAATTGTTCCTTATTTATCTGAATTAACACAGGTAGATGGCCGTATGGAACGCATTGATGAGGGTCAGGCTTTCAATGTGATTGTAGATTTTGCTCATACGCCTGATGGAATGGAAAAGGTTTTTGAATTTGCCAATAGCATTACGCCGGATGGGAATGCAATTATCGCAGTATTTGGCTCCGCCGGTAAACGTGATACGAAAAAACGTAAGGTGTTTGGAGAAATCGCTGATCGCTATTGCGATAGCATTATTCTAACGGAAGATGATCCACGAGATGAAAACCCAAGGGATATTGCAAATGAAATCAAAGGTGGTATCAAGGATACCAATAACATTTTTATCGAGGATCGTTATTCGGCTATTCGCCAGGCGATTGAAAGCGCAAATGTCAACGATACAGTACTTATCCTTGGAAAAGGGGATGAGGTTTTTATGTATCGTGAATTTGGACGAGAACCTTGGATTGGCGATCATATCGCTGCACGCCATGTGATTCGCAAACATTGTCTGGGATTAGAGGATGAACTAGAGAAGTGATGACATTTGTCTAAAAACAGCAGAATTTCGCAAGAGGAATCTATACATAAGACGGTATTTTCACATATTTTATGGGTAAATGCTAGAAAAATGTTATATTTCTGTTGCATTTTCATATGTTTTTCAGTATAATAAATATGCTTGCATCAGAAGGGAGGGTAAATCATGCCGAAAGTAGTAGTCAAAGAAAACGAAGTTCTTGATGATGCTTTACGTAGATTCAAACGTCAAGTGTCAAGAAATGGAACCCTTGCTGAAGCTCGCAAAAGAGAGTTTTACGTAAAACCTGGCGTTCGTCGTAAGTTAAAGTCAGAAGCTGCACGTAAAGCACGTCGTGGAAAATAGGAAGAGATCGAGGATCTCTTTTTTTTATGTTTCATTTACAAAAAACAATCCATTACATTCGAAATAGACAAGTGTCATTTCCTGAACAGTTAGATTCATAGCAGAAATTAATTTTATAAGAAGGTGAAGTATTGTTCATGCAATGAACCTATCTAAAATGCAGAGAAAATGTGAAAATCATTGTAGCTTATAAAGAATCTGCTATAATGTCAGTAATGGTAAAACAGATGACATAAACTGTTTGGTGAGGAGGAAATTGATGAAGGCGATAGAAATTTCGCATATGACCTGTGACTATGGGCATGGTAAGGGAATATTTGATATTAGCTTTACTATCGATGAGGGAGAAGTATTTGGCTTTTTAGGGCCTAATGGTGCTGGTAAAACAACAACGATTCGTCATTTACTGGGATTTATTTTTGCCAAAGAAGGAAATTGTTCTATCTTAGGAATGGATTGTGGTAAGCAAGCAGCTACCATACAAAAAGAGCTTGGCTACATTCCTGGTGAAATAAACTTATGGGAAGAAATGAGCGGCATGCAATTTTTAAAATTTATGGCAAAGTTTCGCGGTATGAAAGATATGGGACGCTGTGAAGAATTAATGGAACGTTTTGAACTTGATCCAAGTGGGCGAATTAAGAAAATGAGTAAAGGAATGAAACAGAAAGTTGGCATTGTCGCTGCTTTTATGCATGATCCCCAAATTTTGATACTGGATGAGCCCAGCAGTGGTTTAGATCCATTAATGCAAAATGTTTTTGTGGATCTAATTCAGGAAGAAAAGATGAAAGGCAAAAGCATCTTAATGTCTTCACATATGTTTGAAGAAGTTGAACGAACATGTGATCGTATCGGCATTATCAAAGATGGCCATATCGTCTGTGTGGAAGATGCACAAACCTTGCGGCAATCTAAAAAACGCCGTTATCAGATCCGTTTTGCGAATATAAATGAAGTTGTCCGCTTTCAACAGGAGGGGTTTTATATTACAGCAATGCATAAGCATATGGTAGAAGTTGAAATTCATAAAAATCTAGCTAAGCTCATTCAAACGCTGTCTCACTATGAAGTCGAAGATATTGATGTTACTCATCAAAGCTTGGAAGAAATCTTTATGCAATATTATGGAGGTGAGCATCATGGTGAATAAAGCGTTATATGTGACTGAAATGAAGAATAGCTGGAAATTATTATTGATTTTCTGCTTGATCCTTACGATGTATACGACTATCATGTTAACGATGTTTGATCCTTCTTTAGGAAGTGCATTGGATGAATTTGCCAAAATGATGCCGGAAATCATGTCAATGGTGGGCATGAATGGTTCCACCGCTACGTTGGTGCATTTTTTATCAACCTATCTATACGGAATGTTAATGATCGTATTTCCTTTCTTGTTCACGGTTTTGTTATCTTTAAAATACATTGCCAAGAAAGTTGATAATGGATCTATGGCATATCTTTTATCCTCGGGAAGTACACGTGGCTGTGTGTGGCGGACAGAATGTTTTGTTTTGCTTACCAATCTGCTCTTGCTGATTGCGTATTGTACGCTACTAGGTTTAGTGTGTAGCTCATTTATGTTTCCTCAGGATTTAGATGTGGCAGCCTATCTGCGGTTGAATTTCGGTGTGTTGTGTTTGCATATGGCACTGGCAGGAATTAGTTTCTTGTTTTCCTGTATCTGCAATGAATATCGGCAGGCAGCAACCTTTGGCGCAGGATTTGGAATATACTTTATACTCGTTCAAATGTTGGCAAACATGAAGGGGAATTTAGAAAATATGAAATATGCAACGCTTATGACGTTGTTTGATCGAGATGCTTTAATTGTCAATGCAGCTAAAGGCTGGTATATGAGTGGTATTTTGTTACTCATTGCTATTGGTTGTTTTAGTGCTGCAAATGTGTTGTTTCAACGTAAAAATATGTCATTATGAGGAAAGCGATGGTATGTAGATGCCATCGTTTTTTTAAGCAAGGAAGATGATTATCCAGATATACACTATAGGATAAACTTGGGATAGAAAAAGGGCAAATGCATTCACATTTTGCTTAGGATGTTGTAAAATATAATCGATTAACATACTATAAGGAGGAAATATTACAATGGCTAAATTTGTATGTAGTGTATGTGGGTATGTACATGAAGGTGATACAGCACCTGAATTCTGTCCAATCTGTAAAGCACCTGCTGAAAAATTCACGAAACAAGAAGGTGAAATGAGTTGGGCTGCTGAGCATGTCCTTGGCGTTGCACAGGGTGCCAGTGAAGATATCATGAACGATTTACGCATGAACTTTGAAGGGGAATGCAGTGAAGTTGGTATGTATTTAGCAATGGCACGTGTTGCGCATCGTGAAGGGTATCCAGAAATCGGCATGTATTATGAAAAAGCGGCTTTTGAAGAAGCAGAACATGCAGCGAAGTTTGCTGAATTATTGGGTGAGGTTTTAAGTGATTCTACAGAAAAGAATTTACGTATGCGTGTAGATGCAGAAAATGGCGCAACAGCAGGTAAATTTGATTTGGCAAAAAGAGCAAAAGCTGCTAATTTAGATGCGATTCATGATACGGTTCATGAAATGGCACGTGATGAAGCACGTCATGGCAAAGCATTTAAAGGCTTATTAGACCGTTATTTTGGTAAATAATCAGTGAAACATCATGTGTGCTAGCATGATGTTTTTTTCGTGTTCTTGGCATGGATCATAACTAGGTGGTAAAAGAGTACGGTGGAGGCGTTCATCACAGTCGTCAATCACTAGCCAGAACCAAGGGTGTTCATCGTGAGGTGAAGGAAGGTCGAGGCAAATCTCTGTATCTAGGAATAAGAACCAAAGCAAATCGATTTCAGTTCAAGCATATTTTGTATTGTTTTGAACCGTTGTATACGGTTCCATACGTACAGTGGTGTGAGAGGACGGAAATTAATTATTCTCTCTTCCTCGATTATTATCTTGTTACTGGCATAAAAACAAATGGGCATGATTTTTTAAGAATCGTTATAGAAACTTTCTATTATGTATTGACAAATAAAAATGAATCCAGTATGATAAAGCCACTTATAAAAAATCGCATGATCAGAAGAGTACATTATCATATACCAACAGCGAGTTGAAACAGAGTGGAAGTTCAACGGTAACGTGATAATGGAAACGCATCTGGGAGTGTTTCTTTGAACTTAGTAGGAGAAACCGCTGACCAGCGTTACAGGTTGAGGGATTCCTATAGATTATAGGAATAACTAGAGTGGTACCGCGATAAAACGTCGTCTCTGGAATAGAGACGGCGTTTTTATTTTATGAGTGAGAAAGGAAGATGATGATGAAGAAATTCACAAAAATAAGTACCTTATTTATCCTACTTAGCGTGCTTTGTGGAAGCTTTTTAATACAGATACAGGCAAAAGAAAGCACCAAGGCGAATGGTGAAGGGGAACTGTTAGACAAAATCATGGAACGTGGAGAACTGATTGTTGGAACCTCACCAGACTTTCCACCGAATGAATTTATCGATACGACGAAAACAGGACAAGATCAATACGTCGGTAGTGATATGGACTTTGCCAGATATATTGCTGATGAGATGGGGGTCAAACTGACCATTAAGGCAATGGATTTTGATGCTGTATTGGCAAGTCTTGGAAATGGTCAGATTGATATGGCAATCACCGGCATTACCAAAACGCCTGAGCGAATGGATGCGATGGAAATGAGTGAATCTTACTATGATGAAAATGGGGAATCCAGCTGGCAGGGATTGCTAATTAAGGCAGATAAAAAAGATGTGTATACAAAACTACGCGATTTTAAAGGAAAAAAGGTTGCAGTACAGGCAGGTTCTTTACAAGATTATTATGTAAAGACACAACTGAAAGAGGCCAACATTCAATATATCACCGGATTAAATGATGGTATAAACCTATTAAAAAATGGCAGTGTAGATGCCGTTGCCTGCGCTTATGGTACCGGACAGGATTTTGCAAAACAGAATGAAGGTATCCACATGAGCAAACAGTTGCTCTTTAAACTAAATCCTGATTATATGGGAACACGAGTCGGTATTCCTAAAGGTGAAATTGCACTATTAAATAAAACGAATGAAATCATTCAGCAGGTACGAGATAAGGGGTTATATGAAGAATGGTATCAGGCTGCTGTAAATTACGATAAACAAAAAATTGAAGGAAACTTTCTCCAACGAACATGGAAAATTGCTGTACGTTATTGGCCAATGTTTTTAGAAGGTTTGGGTATGACACTTGGATTAGCCTTTGTGACCGTGTTAGGTGGTACATTGATTGGAACGGCTTTCGCTCTCATCAAATTGAGCAAGAATCGTTTTATACAATTATTATCAAGTGCATATGTAGAAGCAATACGTGGTACACCTCTGTTGTTGCAATTATGGTTGTTTGTAAGTATTTTTGCGGCTATCAACAGTGATATTCCGATGCTGGTCAGTGTGATTGTTGCTTTAATCATTAATAGTAGTGCTTATGTTGCTGAAATTATTCGCGGTGGTATTCTGTCTGTCGATAAAGGACAGTGGGAAGCTGCCAAAAGTCTTGGAATGAGTAATCAGCATATGATGGTTAAAATCATATTCCCACAAGCTATTAAGAGCATTCTTCCTTCTTTAGGAAATGAATTTATTATGATGGTAAAGGAAACATCATTGGCTTCCTCTTTCTATATCGGTGAATTAATGAGTGTTAACAATATCGTAAAGACAGCGACCTATTTCTCATTAGAACCATTGACGATTGCGGCCATCATTTATCTGATTGTTACCTACAGTTTAAGTAAACTTGTAAAATATATGGAAAGGAGGATGCGTGTCAGTGACTAAAGAAGCTTTAATTCGTGTAGAGAATCTAACCAAACGTTTTGGTGAGTTGGAAGTATTAAAAGGAATCACCGAAGAAATTCATGAAGGGGAAGTTGTGTCTATCATCGGACCTAGTGGTGGAGGAAAAAGTACTTTCTTACGCTGTTTGAATTTGCTAGAAGTGCCTACTTCAGGCAAAGTTATTTTTGAAGGTGTTAATATAGCGGATAAAAGCGTAGATTTAGATTTACACCGCAGAAAAATCGGAATGGTCTTTCAACATTTCAATGTGTTTCCGCATCTCAGTGTGCTTGATAATATTACCATCACTCCTTGTCTAGAATTGAAAATGTCTAAGGAAGAAGCAGAAAAGCGGGGATGTGAATTGTTAAGTAAAGTTGGACTCTTAGACAAGAAGGATGAATTTCCAAGAAAGTTGTCAGGTGGACAGAAACAGCGTTTAGCAATTGTACGTGCGATGGCAATGCAACCGGATGTGATTTTATTTGATGAGCCAACTAGTGCACTTGATCCAGAAATGGTCAAAGATGTGTTAGAGGTCATAAAGGAACTAGCAGATACGGGAATGACAATTGTCATAGTAACGCATGAGATGGGCTTTGCAAAACAAATCAGTGATCGTGTCTTCTTTATGGATGGCGGCATAATTGCAGAACAAGGAACACCAGAAGAAGTCTTCTTACATCCTCAAAATGCTAGGACAAAAGAATTCTTAAGCAAAGTTTTATAAAAATAGCACATGCCTATATAAAAGGTATGTGCTATTTTTTACAAACAAACTGAAAAACTTTCTGTTTTTTTGGTAGTAAGCTCATCGTATCAAAAAATTAACAAAATTATAACAAATCCTCTCTTTATTCTTCTTTATAATAAAGATGTGAAGGAGGCGGAAGAGAAACAGTCATAAATAGAAAAGCAAAAACGTATCTTGTATAGAGGTGACGACATGCTTTCCATTGATAAAAACCAGATGACAATTGAACATTATCAAGAGGTACTTTTGGTCAGTGAAACTCTCATAAAGATTCGAATGCCGCAGATGGAAATTTCAATCAGAGGAGATAAGTTGCATATGCTGGCATTGGAAAAGGAGGAACTGCTCCTGGAAGGTTGCTTCCTGGAACTGACATTCCAATATGAAAGCTAGAAAAAAACTTGGTCTTGATAAATGGAAAGTACAGATGGATGCAAGTGCTTTTTTGCATATTTGTAAACAAGGAAATCTTGAACTATATGACATTACGATACATCAAAGAGAAATTCAATTCTACACATCTGTTTTACAGCGGCATACGATTTATCGCTTATTGCCGAAGGCTGTTCTTTTGACAACGACTGGGATGTTAGGGTATTTGTTACGCAGTATGGTAAAACCAGCACGTCTTTTGAGTGTGGTAGCAGCCATTCTTATTTGGTATGGGCTCAGTTCTACTATCTTTGAGGTAACAATCAAGGGAGAAAAAGACGAGAGTCGCATATTGATTCAAAAAACATTAAAACAGATGGGATATACGACACCATTTCATCATCAAGATGAAAATAAATTAAAGGAAGCTTTAAAAAAGAAACTAGAGAATGAAATTGCTTGGTTGGAAATAGAAAAGCGAGGCAGCCGTTATATCATCACGTATACACCTAAAGAATTCGCCACTTTGGAAACGTTGCATCATCGTGAACTCATTGCCAAACAAGATGGCGTCATTGCTCGTTTTGATATACAGCATGGAAATAAAGTGCATAAAGTAAATGAATTTGTGCATAAAGGCGATGTTCTTGTCAGCAATGTCATCGCTGATAGTAAAAGTAAAAATCAAGAAGTTTATGTAAAAGGGCGGGTCTTCGCATACACATGGCGAGATGTGACAGTAAGCATGGATGATACCAAAATGCCGAAGGCTTTTCAATATTTTGAACTGTTAATGGCTGCCAGAGCACAGGTCAGTCAAGATTTTCATAAAGATGATAAGATTCATAAGGAAAATATTTTGCAATTCTCCAAGGATATGGGTAAAATAAAGATGGTGATTCATTATACTTTACTACAAGATATCACAACACCATAAAAATAAAGGAGTCTGTATGAGTCAAAATTATGCTATTGCTTTAGAAGAATATCCCATGGAATGGATCGTGAAATTATGCGGTGCCCAGGATCAAAACTTGGAAATCTTACGCAAAGCCTTTGCTTGTGAAATGATTATGCGTAATAATCAGCTAAGTGTCTTATGCGATGATAAAACAACGTTTGCGACAATTGAGGAAATCATTAAGGCCATTTTTCAAATGATGGAACAGCATTTAGATGTACAACCTAGAGATATTGAATATGTATGCCGTTTGGCGAAATTGCATCGTTTGCATGAACTTTCTTTGACCTATCAAAAACCGATTGGTAAAACAGTGAATGGAAAATTGATTTATCCAAAAACGATTGGTCAACGTTATTTATTTCAATGCATGTGTAAATCAGAAATAGTTTTTGCCAGTGGTGTGGCCGGTACGGGTAAAACCTATTTAGCTGTTGTATATGCAGCTAGTCTGTTAAAAAAGGGTGAGATACGAAAGATTATTTTAACGCGTCCAGCAGTTGAAGCTGGTGAGAATCTGGGGTTTTTACCAGGAGATTTAAAGGAAAAGGTTGATCCTTATTTGCGCCCGTTATATGATGCATTATATGATACCTTAGGACAGGAACAAGTAGAAAAATTGTTAGAAAAAGAAGTGATTGAAATCGCGCCATTAGCATATATGCGTGGTCGTACATTGGATAATGCTTTTATTATTTTAGATGAAGCACAAAATACGACGAGAGCGCAGATGAAGATGTTTCTTACCCGTATGGGGTTTCATTCTCGTATCGTCATTACAGGGGATGTTACTCAGATTGATTTGATTAAGAAAAAGGACAGTGGTTTATTAAATGCAAAACAGCTGTTGGAAGGAATTGAAGGAATCTCCTTTGTGGAACTGACAAGTCTTGATGTTGTCCGTAATCCACTGGTTCAAAAGATTATTGAACGCTATGAACAGGAGGAAGAAAGGTATGGCAAAAGTCTTACTGATTGAAGATGAAGAAAATATTCGTAAGATCATTTCTTATGATCTGCGCAAAGCTGGACACACGATCGTAGAAAGTGGGGATGGACAAGAAGCATTGGATATTGCTTTAAAGCAACCTTTTGATGTGTTAATCATTGATTGGATGTTACCCCATGTCAGCGGTATCGAAATCGTTCAGAAATTACGTACACAGCATGTAGACAGCGTGATGATCATGCTGACAGCTAGAGATGATGAAACCGATATACTTTATGCATTTGATCAAGGTGTGGATGATTATGTCACAAAGCCATTTTCGCCACGAGAATTATTAGCAAGAGTAAATGCTCATATGAAACGTCAGAGCAAACGAATGGAAAAAGACTTGGAAATTGGAGAGTTACGTATCAATTTAAAGCGACGTGAAGCTTTATTGAAAGATGAGCTTTTAACGTTGACGAAAAAAGAGTTTGACTTGCTTGAGTACTTTGTATCTAATAAAAACATCGTCTTATCAAGAGATGCCATTTTAAATGATATCTGGGGGTTTGATTATGATGGGGATACGCGCATCGTTGATGTACATGTCTTTAAATTGCGCACAAAATTACAAGGTTCTAATGTTCATATCAAATCCAGTCGAGGTGTAGGCTATTTACTGGAGGAATTGCATGAAACTGCCTAAATATGCATGGTTTATTCTTTTGACTTGCAGCTATGCTTTGCTAGCGTATGAGACACAATGGAATGTATATGTGATTTTGTTATTATTGGCCATCTCATTATATATTGTAGAAGTGGTTTATGAACAGCAGTATGAATCTAAAAAAAGCAAAGAAAATAAGGAATTACAAGAGGAAATACGTTCTACGGCTAAAGATGCACATTTGAAAAATAAACAGTTATTAACAATTGTCTCAAGTATTCCTTTTCCCATGTTGCTGATTGATCAATTTGGTAACATTGTCATGCATAACAATATAGCATCGTTATGCATGAGTCATTTAGAGCCTTTAACTTATTTAGATAATCCCTTTGTTCATGGAGTACGTGAATTTATTAAAGATGCTTTTATCTTGGAACGTGATATGGATAAGATCATAAATATCAATGGAGTAGAATTTCAAGCTATCAGCATACCGGTATTGGCGAAAAGTAAATATAGCGGTTGTTTGGTACTGTTTCAAGATATATCGAAGACATTGGAAGGGGAAAAGATGCAGAAACGTTTTATTGCTGATGCTTCTCATGAATTAAAAACGCCTATTTCTGTATTAAAAGGAATGGTAGAAATCTTAAACCGTGATGATTTTGATGATCCCATCACGGAAAAAGAGTTTTTATCACAGATGGCAAAGGAAGTACAACGTTTAGATGTTTTAGTCAAAGATTTGCTACAGTTATCACGGTTATCATTGTCTAATGTTATTTTAGAGCGTGAAAAATGTGATGTTTGTGCTTTATTTGATAAGGCATGCGATTCTTTATGGAAAAATGCGCAAAAAAAGCAACTGAACATTCAAAAGGACTATCAGACATTAGAATATGCCTTTTGTGATCCTAAAAGAATGCTTCAGGTAATCTTAAATTTGCTAAGCAATGCGATTAAATATAGTGATTCCGGTACCATTACCTTACGTACCCGTATGGAAACTACGTATTACATCCTTGAAGTAGAGGATGAAGGATGCGGCATACAAAAGAAGGATATGGAAAAAATCTTTGATCGTTTTTACCGTGTAGATGATGCACGCAGTCGTCAAAGTGGTGGTAGCGGTTTAGGATTGCCGATCGTCAGATCCATCATTGAGGCACATGGCGGTAACATAGAAGTGGAAAGCACCTATGGCAAAGGAACCTTATTTCGGATAAAGTTAAAAAATTAAAAGACACGCTTACATTATGAAATGACCATCAAGTTTATAAAATAAATGAACCGGTTTCTTTCCTAGTGATCATACATAAGCGTGTCTTTTTGTTATTTTTATAGTTGTAATATATAGCTCCGTAAGCAGTTATGAGAAAAGTATATTGAATGTGAAGAAAAAATGGTAGGATTATCATAAAAGCAGATGGCAGAAGACCTATGAAAAGAAATAATGTCGCAACAAAGACTATTTTGACAAAATCCAATTTACCAGATAGGGATTATGTGATTAAACCATGTATCGACAATTCTGATGCATGTTAAATCTGTTATCACAATTATTGTTTTATGATGTGTTCGTAAAATAATAAAGGCTAACATGAATAGATGATTTTGTATAAAGCGAAATCAAAATGATTCATACTTAAACGCGCATAAAAAAAGCTCGATGACTCGGGCTTATTTTTATCATGGTATCGCGTACGGGATTTGAACCCGTGGTACAGCCTTGAGAGGGCTGTGGCTTAACCGCTTGCCGAACGCGACATGTTTTTACTGCTGTCATATTATAGCATTATCACATAAACTTGGCAAGGAAATTTTGGAAAATTCTATATAGCTGGTAAGAAAAACAGGAAAGGTAATAAGCAATGTATTAGTGATTACCCGAATGATTTCTTTTTTTATAAAGAGTGTAATTATCACAATTATTTAACAAATGCTTAACACGACATTGATGGTCTATTTATATTTATGGTTTAAGATAAGAGCGTATTCAAGGAGGAATATGTTGCCGTTAAAAAAACGGTTAGATGGAGGTTAAGATGAAAAAAATATTTGTAAGTTTAGTTGTGTTAGGATTATTAGCAGGTTGTGGAAATGCAACAGGTGATGATGCAGGAAAAGTCACAGGTGCTATCAAGGTGTATACAAGAGATGCATCAAGTGGAACTCGAGAAGCTTTTGAGAAAGGAATAGACTTTGAAGGAAAGCTGACAAAGCAGGCAAATGAGGTTTCCAGTAACGATGATATGGCGGCGAAAGTGGGTGCTGATAAAAACGGTATCGGTTATACATCACTATCTACAGACTTTGCCAAGAACAATGTCAAAGCTTTGCAATTTGAGGGTGTGACAGCAAGCAGCGAAACTGTATTGGATGGTTCTTATCAACTGCAGCGACCATTCAACTTTGTGACAAGAGCCAAAAATGATTTTGGCAGTGCAGATAAAGAACAGTTGGTACTGGCATTCTTGGATTATCTTCAAAATTCCAGCGAAGGTATGGCAGTTGTCGCGAAAAACGGCGGTGAAGTTGATATGAGCAAAGCAAAATCTTGGGATGAACTAGCGAAAAAATATCCAGTTGTAACAAAAGATAATTCAAAAATTACCATTACGACATGTGGTTCCACTTCTGTGGAAAAGACATTAAAAGCTGCACTAGAACAATTTTCACCAATGGCAGGTAATTTCCAATTTGTTATGAATCATTCGGGTAGTGGAGATGCTACAAAACGTGTATTAGGTGCAGAAAAAGATGGAGCAAATCGTGGCGATATCGGTTTTGCATCACGTGCCTTTAAGGAAGAAGATGGTGATATATCGAAAGCTATGAAGAGTGGACAATACTGTATTGATGCTGTTGTGGCTGTTGTAAATAAAGAGAATAACGACTTTGCCAATTTGACACAGGCACAGCTAAAAGCAATCTTTACTGGTGAAACTACGAATTGGGAAGATGTAAAATAATTCGTGTTTGAAAAGGACAGCTCAAAGGGAAATGAAGAGCTGTTCTTTCCTATGATAAGAGGAAGGGTAAAAATGAAGAGTTATGTAAAACAGTATATTAATACAATAGAGAATCAAAAGAAATTAAGAAAAGATCAAAGGATGAAAAAACTCTTTTTGATGATGGCACTTTTAGCATCCAGCGCGATTGCAGTGATCATCGTATTTATCAGTATCAAAGGCATAGCACCTTTTCTTCCCAATTATACGTATGGCAGTGTTGGTTTTCTTCCGTTTATAACTGGTATGACATGGCGCCAAGATCAGGGGATTTACGGTGTTGGATTTATTATCGTTAATACGCTCATTTCTGCTTTTGGGGCTATGCTGCTATCCTTTCCGATATCCGTGCTCACTGCTCTTTATATCGCAAAAATAGCGCCAAAGCGTATTGCCGTACTTTTGAGTTCTGTTATCGAATTACTAGCATCTATACCTTCTGTCGTATATGGCGTATTTGCTTCTGGTACGATCACTTTGCTTGTTAGTTCCTTAGCTGCTAATTTCGGTTTTGTTACAGCAGGGGGAAGTTCTTTATTGGCTGTTATTCTATTATTGGCAATTATGATTTTCCCTACAATTACAGCCTTAAGTATTACGGCTATTCGCTCTGTCGATAAGGAAATAGAGCTTGGTTCATTGGCCTTAGGAGCTACAGCAACACAAACGCATTTTAAGGTTGTTTTGACAGCAGCGAAATCAGGTATTTTCGCAGGCGCCATTTTAGGTATTGGCAGAGCCTTTGGCGAAGCTACAGCTGTTGCAATGGTCGCAGGGAATAAGATGTTCGGCCCAACCTTTCATTTGTTTGATACTACCCGTACTTTAACAACGACCATGTTGGCCGGTTTGAAAGAAACGACCGGTTTAGATTATGATATACGTTTTTCTGCTGGATTGGTACTGATGGCGGTTATACTACTGTCAAATTTAATATTGAATCTAGTGAAGAAGAAAGTAGGGAAATTAAAATGAATGAAACTATGCGCAATCAAAAAAATAAACGTCGTTTTACGGATGGTATATTGAACATGCTTACATATGCATCCAGTGCAATATGTGTATTGTTATTGTTGAGTATCTTCATATTCATCTTTAGTAAAGGTAGTGGTATGCTTGGAATGAAATTATTAACAGGCGATTATTGGGCAAAAAACTACATGACGAGTATCCAGGAGAAAAACAATCATCCCAGTACGTATAAATCACCTGAAGATGCCTCGGATGATATGTATTGGAGTGAACGTTGGGGTGTTGGATTCGTTGATGCTAGAAATGAAAATAATGAGGCTATCGTTCTTGTAGAAGCAATAGATGATGCTTCCCCATTTGCTCATCTTAAGGATGAAAGTCGTCAAAATAAGCCTTCCATAAGTGCTGAAAGTGGCTATTTATTAGAAAACTTATCCTATCAAACAACACAGGGAACTACACGCTTAGCTGGCAATATCGTTTCACAAGATGCGAAAACAGTAGCAAGATTGCTAGATCAAGATGCCGTTTCAATTAATAAAATCTATTTCAAAACACCTGGTGGAGGTATTCGTGGCTCATTACTTACAACATTGTATCTCATTATAATCAGCTTATTGATTGCGTTACCTTTAGGAATCGGCGCAGCCATATATTTGCATGAATATGCGGCTAAGAATAAAATCACTTCAGGGATTCGCAGTGCTATTGAGATGTTGACAGGAGTCCCGAGCATCATCTTTGGTTTAATGGGCGTCGCTGTATTATTCCCATTAACAAAATTAGCAGGAGCTGATACAACGAATGTTTTATTAGGTTCTTTGACAATGGCCATTATTTTATTACCAATCATCATTCGCTCTTGCGAAGAAGCATTAGCAATCGTTCCGCAAACACTGCGTGATGCTTCTTTATCATTAGGAGCTAACCAAAGTCAGACAATTTTTAAAATTGTGTTGCCATGTGCCGTTCCCGGCATCTTGAGTGGTGTTTTATTGAGTATTGGTCGTGTTATCGGAGAAAGTGCCGCATTAATATATACGATGGGAACCTATGTTAACGATAGTCCAACGCTGCTCTCCCAAGGTACTTCACTTGCGGTACATATTTATAACATCATGAGTAGTGAGCAACCCAATTTTGAATTAGCTTGTGCGATTTCAATTGTGATCTTGGTGTTTGTATTCATGTTAAATCTCTTGGTGAAATTGATGAGCCGGCGTTTCAATAAAGCCTGGTATTGAAAAAGAAGCAATGGAAAACCCTGAAGATGGTAAATCGTTTTATGTGTACAGAATATGGAAAGATAGGAGAAAAGACATGGATGAACAGATATTTCAAGTAGAGAAATTGAACTTATATTACGGAAAAAAACAAGCATTGATAAATGTGGATCTTACGATAAGAAAAAATCATATCACTGCATTGATTGGCCCCAGTGGCTGTGGCAAATCAACCTTTTTGCGCTGCTTAAATCGCATGAATGATGTAATTGAAGGCTGTCGCATTGAAGGGAGTATTGCATTAGATGGTGTTGATATTTATGATGCTTCAATGAATGTTGTAGACTTACGTACAAAAGTTGGCATGGTCTTTCAAAAACCAAATCCTTTTCCTATGTCCATTTATGACAACATTGCTTACGGTCCGCGTTGTCAGGGCATAAAAAAAAGAAAAATTTTGGATAATATTGTTGCACAATCGTTAAAAAAAGCCGCCTTATGGGACGAAGTTAAAGATCGTTTACAGGATAGTGCTTTGGGAATGTCCGGAGGTCAGCAGCAGCGTCTATGTATTGCGCGTGCAATCGCTATGGAACCGGAAGTTATTTTAATGGATGAACCGACCAGTGCTTTAGATCCGATTGCGACAAGCAAGATTGAAGATTTAATGGAAGAATTGAAAAAAGACTATACGATTGTCATTGTAACACATTCTATGCAACAAGCATCACGTATCAGTGATGAAACGGCATTTTTCCTTTTGGGTGAAGTTGTTGAATGTAATCAAACAAGCAAACTTTTTCAGCAGCCGGATGATAAACGTACAGAAGATTATATCACCGGACGATTTGGATAGGAGGTCAGATTATGGTTAAAATTGAAAAAGAGCTAGAAGTTAATGAAGATAGTGTTAAAAGGATGGCAGAAAGTGTTGTACAAATGCATGAAAAAGTTGTTTGTGTTTTGGAAAAACCAAGCCGTGAAATTGCTCTGGATATAGTGCAGGGAGATGATTTTATTAATCATTTAGAAGAAGAAATCAATGATCAATCCGTGCGCTCTTTAGCTTTATTATCACCGGTTGCCAGTGACTTGCGCAAAGTGGTGGCAGATATAAAAATAGCCAGTGAATTAGAGAGAATTGCAGATTATGCTAAAAATATTGCGGCTTTTTTAATTAAATCTGAAGTATTAGAAGAAAACGTGATGGCATATGCGGCGGCAATGGAAAAACGCTTTATTGAAATGTTGAAAGAAACTTTAAAGGCATATGAACAACGTGATGTAAAAGCAGCTTTTCAACTTCCTAAAAAAGATGAAGGCATTAACCAACTGTATGAGGAACTGAAACAGAATTTGTTGCAACATCCGAATGAAACGCTGGTAGTAGAACTATTTGAAATAAGTGCCATGCTTAGAAATATCGAACGTGCTGGAGATCATACAAAAAATATTTGTGAACATATCATTTATATGGTAAAAGGGCAGCATTATGATTTCGGATAAGGATGATAGAAGTAATATCAGAAAAAGGCTTACAGCATTGGTAAGGTTCTGAAAAAATGTTGTAAAAAAAAAGACCGTTTCTTGACTGAAGCGGTCTTCATCATGATAAAACAATTAAATGGCTTGTTCGGCTAATGTTTTGTGCATTGGGATAGGTTCATTATCTTCTTTTGCAATGTTCCATATATGGTCACCAATACGCTCTAGGGTACCAAGGATATCAACATAAATACTTGCCGCAACACCGGATCCACAGACTTCACCAGCCATACGCTTGAAGTGACGCTGGCGAGCTTTTTCTTCAACAAGATCCAAATAATTTTCTTTATCATCCAACATTTTCAAATAAGACTCATCACGACTTGTGAAATAAGCCAAGGCCATCTCATTCATCTCTAAAACAGTTGCATACATTTCGTTCACATCACGAATTGCCTCATCGGTAAAGTTTCCTTTATCCTCATAGGTTAATTCAAAGAATTCATTTAAATTCATTGTCAAATCACCGACACGTTCTATATTTTTAATGACTTGCAGATTGGAAATAAATTCATCCGTGTCATGCTCACTCAAACTATTATGAGCAATATTTACCAGATAATCTGTAATCTTGGCATCCAGAGAATTGATGGCATCTTCATATTGTCGAGAGGCATTGCAATACTTGCCGGATTGTTTATTAAAATAATCTTGACTTGCGCGAATGCAATCAGCTGCTAGTTCACCCATTTTCACGGTAACCTGTTTACTAACACCTAAAGCTCCAGCTGGCAAGGATGCGGCCAGTTTGGGATCAAGTACATCCAAATTGAGTTCGATTTTTTCTTCTTCTCCTGGAATCACTTTCTTTATGATGTTGACCATGATATTGATGCAAGGGTAGGCGAGAATGGAAATTACTAAGGTACGCAAAATGTGAGCCATCGCTATTTGCATCATTGGGGAAATATGATATGTGGTACTCAAATTCGTGATCAGATCTACATAAGGATGTAATAAGAACATAAATAAGATAGAACCAACTACATTAAACAAAACATTAACAGCAGCGCTTCGTTTGGCAGAAATACTGCCGCCGATTGAAGCAAACACAGCCGTGATGGTCGTACCGATGTTACTACCAAAAACAAAAGGTAAAGCCGCCGTCAATGTCAAGGCACCAGAATCATAAATCTTTTGAATGATGCCGACAACGGCACTACTGGATTGGACAACAGCAGTCATTCCAATACCACACAAGAATCCTAAAATTGGTTGATCCTGCATGGTGGTAGCTAGATTTGCAAAGAAATCCAACTCACCCAATTTGCTCAATTCATCACCCATTAGACGAAGGCCAAAAAACAATAACCCAAACCCTAAGACAATCTGTCCCATATAGGTTTGTTTTTTACGTTTTGCAAACAATGTGATTAAGACACCGAGGAAGACAAAATATAATGCCAGTGTTTCAACTTTTAAACCAATCAGAAATGCCGTGATGGTCGTACCAATATTCGCCCCGATGATGATTCCAACCGATTGCTCCAAGCTCATTAAGCCTGCCCGGACAAAACCGATTGCGATAGCGCTAGTTGCTGAACTTGACTGAATAAATACAGTGATGATAGTACCGACCAAGATCCCTTTCCATGGCTTGTTTGTGTACTTATCGATATAATCTCTTAATTTTTCTCCTGCGATACTCTTTAGCCCGTCACCCATAAATTGGATTCCAAAAAGGAATAATGCCAATCCTCCGATAATGAAGTCCCAGCTGATGCTGGACAGGGTCAGGGTCTGTGCTGCGGTATGTATCATAAGAAAACCTCCCAAAACCTTTCTGAAACACTCTTATTTTAACAGAATTTTTACCTGATGTATACAGAACTTTTACATAAATGGTATCACAATACTTACATATGGATACCGCAAATGAAAAAGAAATGTTTAATTTAATATTAGTGATATCCATCTTTATCCTTAAAACATTCGATTGCTATGAAAGAATGCAAAAACTTATAGGAAGAGCATCATAAACCATGTTATAATAAAACAGTATGAAAGAGAGTGTGTTTCTTATGAATGTTATCATCAACAATCAAAGCAGCGAGAAACGCTGGAATCGTTATAAAAAAGATTTTGTAGCAATCGCCGAACGGACGAAAATGATATTATCTTTATCACAAGATTACAACGCTTCTATCATTTTTGTGGACCCCGCAATGATTCATGAAATCAATCGTGAGTATCGCCATATAGACCGTCCTACGGATGTTATCAGCTTTGCGCTAAAAGATGAAGAAGATACTTATGAAATGATGGAAGGCCTGGATGAATTAGGAGATATTTTCATAAATGTTCAAGCAGTGGTAGATCAGGCAGCGGAATATGGTCATTCGTTGCGCAGAGAGGTGTGTTTTTTGTTTACCCATGGTCTGCTTCATCTGTTAGGCTATGATCATATGGAAAAAGATGATGAGAAAATAATGTTTGCGTTACAGGATGTGATATTAGATGCAATCGTTCCTAAAAAAGTTCATAAATAAATTCCGCTATGCGTTTGCGGGATTGTTTGATGGTATTCGGCATGATCACAGCATTGCTTTACAATGTCTGATAGGCTTATTTGTTTTTATTGCCTGTATCTTTTTGCACTTAACAGTATGGGAATGGCTTGTGATCATTCTTATGATCGCACTGGTGATTGCCTTTGAATTTATCAATAGTGCAGTAGAAACCATTACTGACAAAATCTCACCGGAATATTCATTGGAAGCCAAAAAAATCAAAGACTATGCAGCTGCCGCTGTATTGGTAATATCCATAGCAGCAGCTATTTCAGGTATCATTATTATAGGAGGTAAAATTTATGGAATGTTATGATGATATTTTAACGCAAGCATTCGCGGCGATGAAAAATGCCTATGCGCCATATTCAAAATATCATGTAGGAGCTTGTGTAAAGACAAAAGATGGTACATATATTCAAGGGGCCAATATTGAAAATGCATCCTATGGCTTAAGCAATTGTGCTGAACGTAGTGCAATATTTGCAGCTTATTCTCAAGGCTATCGCAAGCAGGATATTGTTTCTTTAGCAATTGTCAGCGATGGTAAACGGATCGGCACGCCTTGTGGAGCTTGTCGTCAGGTACTTGTGGAGCTATTAGAAAAGGATACACCGATTGTTTTAAGCAATGGAAAAGATACATTGGTGACAACGATTGCGGAATTATTGCCAATGAGTTTTGACAGTGAGGATCTATCATGAATTATAAATCAGGATTTATCGCTATTATCGGACGTCCGAATGCTGGTAAAAGCACACTGCTTAATGCACTATTAAATGAGAAGATTGCCATTACCACCCCGAAACCGCAAACAACCAGAAACAATATTAGTGGAATACTGACCAGAGAGGATGCGCAATTTATCTTTACGGATACGCCGGGAATCCATAAGCCTAAACATGAGCTAGGGAAAACATTAAATCGTAATGCTTATACAGCAATTGCAGAAGCTGATGTTAATTTCTGGGTCGTGGATGCTACACAAAGCTTTGGCAGTGGGGATGAATTTTTATTAGAAAAAATTAAACAATCGCATATCCCATGTTTTTTGATCTTAAATAAAATTGATCTTTTAGACAAAGAAAAACTAATTCGTACTCTGCAACAATGGCAAGAACGTCACACGTTTGCAGAAATTTTTCCCGTCAGCGCTTTGCAAAAGGATAATCTGAATGACTTACTGGAAGTCACGAAGGGATATTTAGAAGAAGGACCGAAATTTTTCCCAGATGAAATGGTGAGTGATCACGGCGAACAATTTCAGATAGCTGAAATCATTCGTGAGAAGGTTTTGTATAAAACTAATGAAGAAGTCCCTCATTCCGTAGCAGTCGTTATTGAAAGAAAAGAAGAAACAGCTACCGCTGTTTTCTTACAGGCTCTTATTGTCGTGGAACGCACATCGCAAAAAGCTATTTTGATAGGAAAACAGGCGGCGATGATTCGCAGCATTCGCTTAGCTGCGCAAAAAGAATTGAAAGAGAAATTTCATAAAAAAGTAGAACTTGAATTATATGTGCGTGTAGAAAAGAATTGGCGCAATCGCAGTAACAAATTGCAGCAATTCGGCTATTTAGAATTAGAGGATACGCATGAAGGATGAGTTAGAAGGCATCATCATTCGTTATCAGGAATATCGTGAACACGATGCTATCTTACATGTGCTTTGTCGAAAACGCGGCATTGTGCATGTGAATGCCAGGGGAATTCAAAAGGTGAAAAGCAAAAACGCTCCGGCATGCCAATTGTTCACCCATGTACGTATGCAGTTGCCTTTACAAGAAACACGCAGTATTTACACATTACGTAGTGCCGAAATTATCGAAGGCTATCGCCATATCCGAGAAGATCTATTAAAGCAAAGCATTGCCGCGTATGTTTGTGAATGTATAGATGCCAGTAAATTTGAGGAAGATGTATTTGAGGTCGTGCAAACGGTTTTGGATATCTTACAAGAAACAACGCATCCAATACGGATTTTATGTTTATTTCAAGCAATCATGAATCGTATGCATGGTATTGAACCTTACGTGGATGGTTGTGTGCGCTGTGGCAATCAAAAGGCAATTTATGCAATCTCCATAAGGGATGGTGGTTTCATATGTCATTCCTGCTACCGTATGGAACAGGATGCTATGCGTTCTAAAGAAGATTTGAAAGTATTTCGTTTGTTATGTAAGGCGCATATGGAACATTATGATATTTTGAAAAGCTATCAAGCTTTTACCTATCAAAATTTTGAAGATTTGTATGCATTTTTTTATGAATACGCCGGAATATCTTTGAAAAGTGTAAAATTTTTAAAAACGATCATAGCAATGTAAGAATAGCTATTGTAATATTATTAGAATTAGGGATCAAGTTAATTTGATCCTTCATTTTTTTTGTGAAAAAGTAATAGTGAATGCTTGATGAAATGTGAAATAGGGCTTTTTTTATCTTAAGTAAACAAATGTTTTCTAGGTGGAAAAAGAATTGGTGACAAAAGGAAAGCAGAACTCAAACAAAATGCGCAAACATCATGGAAAATCACACGATTCGCATTGACATTTTCCTTTAAAAAGTGTTATATTATAGTGTATTCTTGTAACTATTTTTAATTGTTCGCTAAGCATCATCAGCTGATGTGTTTTTTTTGAAAGGGGCGTATCTATGAACAGCGAAAAATTATTTGACACCGTCGTGGCCCACGCGAAAAACAGTGGTTTTGTTTATCAGGGTAGTGAAATCTATGGTGGTTTGGCTAATACCTGGGATTTTGGGCCGTTAGGTGTGGAATTGAAAGAAAATATAAAAAAAGCCTGGTGGCGCCGTTTTATTCAGGAATCACCATATAATGTCGGTATCCAATCCGCTATCTTGATGAATCCTAGTGTGTGGGTTGCCAGTGGACATGTTGGTGGATTTAGCGATCCTTTGATGGATTGCAAGGAATGTAAATCACGTTTCCGTGCTGACCAGCTGATTGAAGAAGCAACAAATGGTGAAGTCAGTGTCGAAGGATGGAGCAATGAAGCGATGATGGAGTATATCAATGAACATCATATAGCTTGTCCGAAATGTGGTAAGCACAACTTTACTGATATTCGTCAGTTCAACTTGATGTTTAAGACTTTTCAAGGTATTTTGGAAGATAGTAAAAATACCATCTATTTACGTCCGGAAACAGCGCAGGGAATGTTTGTCAATTTTAAAAATGTTCAGCGTTCTATGCGTAAAAAACTGCCGTTTGGTATTGGTCAGATCGGTAAGAGCTTCCGTAATGAGATAACGCCAGGTAACTTTATCTTCCGCACCCGTGAATTTGAACAAATGGAGTTGGAATTCTTCTGTCAGCCGGGAACAGATTTAGAATGGTATGAATATTATAAAAACTACTGTATGAAATTTTTGACAGATTTAGGGGTAGATCCTGAGCATTTGCGTTTCCGTGATCATACACCGGAAGAACTTGCTTTCTATAGCAAGGGTACTTGTGATATTGAATATAACTTTCACTCTCAAATTGGTTGGGGTGAGTTATGGGGAATCGCAGACCGTACAGATTATGATTTAAAACAGCATCAAGAAGCAAGTAAAAAATCATTAGAATATTTAGATCCTACAACGAATGAAAAATATTTGCCATATTGTGTGGAACCAGCCGTTGGTGTGGAACGTTTGATGTTAGCCTTTTTATGCGATGCTTATGATGAAGAAGAATTAGAAAATGATACGCGTATCGTTATGCATTTGCATCCTTTCCTTGCGCCGATTAAGGCATGTATTACACCATTGTCAAAGAAATTAAGCGAAAAAGGTATGGAAGTATTCCAGATGTTGGCGCCTGTTGCAAATTGTGATTATGATGATGCAGGAAGTATCGGAAAACGCTATCGTCGTAATGATGCAATCGGTACACCATTCTGTATCACAGTGGATTTTGAAACAGAACAAGATAACTGTGTAACCGTACGTGAACGTGATACGATGAAACAAGAACGTGTAAATCTGAATGATTTAGTATCATATATTGAAGAACGTATCAAACTATAAGCGAAAAGTGTGGTGTAGCGCATGGCTCGATTAAGTGAGCAGGAAATTAATCAGATTCGCGCCAAAGCTGACATTGTTGATGTCGTAGGACGCTATGTTCCTTTAACACGAAAAGGGCGTAATTATGTTGCTCAGTGCCCTTTTCATGATGATCATGACCCATCCATGTCAGTAAATGCGGATAAACAGATTTTTAAATGCTTTGTATGTGGGACAGGCGGCAATGTCTTTGGTTTTGTCCAAAAGTATGAAAAAATTTCTTTTATTGAGGCAGTCTATAAAGTGGCAGAGTATGCCGGAGTACCCATTGAGCATTCTTTGGCTCTTCCTGTCAAAAAAATCGACCCTCATTTAGCTGCCTTATATAAGGCAAATCAAGAAACAATTGAATATACGCACTATCAATTAGATACTTTAGATGCTCGTCATGTAAAAGAATACTTATATAAACGTAATCTTACTGACGCGATTATCAAAACCTTTGCAATTGGGTATAATCCTGAAGAAGATGCATTATATCGTTTCCTTCATGCAAAAAAAATACCGGATAGTGACATTTTAGCTGCCGGTCTTGCCCGTATGAGTTCTATGGGGATGAAAGATGTGTTTGCGAATCGTATCATGATCCCAATTCATGATGCAGATGGTCATCCTGTTGGATTTACAGCCCGCCGCATAAAAGAAAGTGACGAGGCGAAATACATAAATACAACAGAAACTGATGTTTATAAAAAAGGGGATTTAATCTTTAACTATCATCGGGCGAAACCAGAAGCAAGAAAAGCCAAAAAGGTCTTCTTGGTTGAAGGTGCAATGGATGTTTTAGCATTTGAAAAGGTTGGATTGCATAATGCGCTTGCTACTTTAGGAACAGCCATCACCAAAACACAATTGCAATTATTAAAGATGCTTCATGTTCCTATCGTTGTTTGTTATGATGGGGATATGGCAGGAAAAAATGCAACTTATAAGTTTGGGAAGATGGCCGTTCAGGAACAAATTGCATTTGAAATCGTCGATAATCGGTATGGATTGGATCCGGATGAGATCATTGATGCTTATGGTAAAGATGAACTGATCGCTCTCTCTTCACGTACCTTATCTTGGATAGACTTTCTGTTTGAATACCTATTAACAAGATATAATTTAGATAATTATTCACAGAAAAAAGAATTTGCTATGGAAATGGCTGATGCCATAAAGCATCTGCAGGATGACTTTGAAAAAGAAAGCTATTATATCCGACTTCGTGAACTGACTGATTTTGATATGCAGGAAAAAAATACTGCTATAAATGAACGACAGATTCAGAAAAAAGAAACATTTGGAAAACGAAGTTTTTTGACTTTTCCCAAAAGTGGACGAAGTCATGCCGAATACGAAATACTCTCGCAGATGTTAAGTGGTATTTCTGCCAGCAACTACTATAAAGAAGAATTAGGTTTTTTGAAGGATGATACTTGTAATAAGCTTGCAATCTATATCATCGATTATTATCGCACGCATACGCTCATGGAAATCGCTGATTTGTTAGATACCATCAAAGAAGAAACGGTCAAGACGTTAGCACTTGATATAGCAGATTGGGAGCTAGCAAGAGAAGAGGTAGATATGGAAGTATTGAAAGAAGCGGTAGAAAAGGTTAAGGACTGTTTCCTTGATGATAAGATTCAAATGCTGAATGAAAAAATCAAAACAGTGAATGATCCTATGGAAAAAGCCAAGCTAGCAGGTGAGAAAAACCAACTTATCAAAGAACGCGGAGAACGGCTCTGCCAAGGAAGGAAGTAGAGATATGAAAAAAACGAAAGCCAAAGCACAGCTGCAGGAATATAAGACATTAGATGAAATCAAAGATGAATTGCAGGAAGCATATCAGGTCAATAAGGTACTGTATCAAAAAGATATCATGGATGCGGTTGAACATTTAGATATGAGTGATGCAGACTTTGATGAATTGTTGCAGTGGTTCAGCGACAACGGCATCGCTGTCAAAGATGATGAAGACGATGTTGACTTATTAGATGACGACGCTCTTGTTGGTGATGATGACGACATTGATTTTTTAGATGATGAAGATGAAGAGGAAGACTCTTTAGCAGCAGAGATTGAAAGCTTAGAACAATCTTTTGCCAATTCTTCTCATACTAAGATTAATGATCCGGTTAAAATGTATTTGAAAGAAATCGGTCGTGTAGAATTGCTGGATCCGAAAGAAGAGCCAGAAATTGCCAGAAGAATACAGGCTGGAGATGAAGAGGCTAAGAAAAAATTAATTTCAGCCAATCTTCGTCTGGTTGTTTCTATTGCTAAAAAGTATGTAGGACGAGGCATGCTGTTTTTGGATCTGATTCAAGAAGGAAATATGGGCCTTGTTAAAGCAGTAGAAAAATTTGATTATACAAAGGGATTTAAATTCTCAACATACGCAACATGGTGGATTCGCCAGGCAATTACCCGTGCCATAGCGGATCAGGCGAGAACAATTCGTATTCCTGTACATATGGTTGAAACCATTAACAAATTAACACGTATTCAGCGTCAATTGGTGCAAGATTTAGGAAGAGATCCTTCGGCAGAAGAAATTGCAGCGAAAATGGAAAACATTTCTCCTGAAAAAGTACGTGAAATTCAGAAGATTGCTCTAGAACCAGTATCTTTAGAAACACCAATCGGTGAAGAAGACGATTCACATTTGGGTGATTTTATTGAAGATAAAGAGGCTTTATCACCAGATGAATATGCGAACAATCAGCTGTTAAAGGATGAAATAAATACCGTATTACAAGGATTGACAGAACGTGAAGAAAAGGTGCTGCGTCTGCGTTTTGGATTATATGATGGAAGAACAAGAACTTTAGAAGAAGTCGGCAAGGAATTTAATGTTACTCGTGAACGCATTCGTCAAATTGAGGCAAAGGCATTACGTAAGCTAAAACATCCAACCCGTTCAAAACGTTTAAAGGATTTTGTTGATAAACCTTAAGATGAAATTAAGTAAACGATTAAAGGCTATTTACGATATGGTAAATAGCCCTTGCATTTTAGCGGATATCGGATGTGATCATGCTATGCTTCCAATAGCATTGATGCAAAGTGGGAAGTGCGAAAAAGCTTATGCCTGTGATATTCATATAGGACCATTGCAGCGGGGCGCAAAGGCAATTAAAGAAGTGCATCTTGAAGATCGGATCCATACCGTATTAAGTGATGGTCTACAGAATGTGGCGGATGATATTACTTGTATTACGATCGCTGGTATGGGGTGGGAAAGTATTACTTCCATACTGGCACAGGACATAGAAAAAGCACATCATTGTACACAACTTGTTTTACAATCGAATAATCATGTCGATGATTTAAGACGATGGCTGAATGAGCATCATTTTGTGATTGATGGTGAGGATCTGGTGCATGAACAGCACTATTATCAAATATTATCGGTACATAGCGGTGAGCAAACATTAACTGAGGATGAGATTTTGTTTGGTGTTTTTTTAGATCAACATCCTTTATTTACAGAATATTGGATGTATGTTCTTGAAAAAAAAGAAAATATTTTGAAGCAGTTACAGCCACATCATGTTGGCTATGCTGATTTAAAACAGGATATACAACGTATAAAAAATAAATTGGCGCAATCAAAAAAATCTGTGTTTCCGGCTAAATAAGGCTAGAAACACAGATTTTTTATCAATCATTATACAGTCTTAATAATCAAAACGTTAAATTCTGATGGCTATTTATCATATAGAGTACTTTATCTTTTTAAGCTTATTGCAAGATTTTGGCCACCTCTGTAATAGGTTTCGCCAATTTTGGTGTATAGCTGTTTAGATACTGAATCACCTGATTTGTCAGATAGGTTGGTGTGGAAGCACCTGCTGTAATAGCTACAGCTTTACAGTTAGCCAATTGTTCATCAGTGATATCGTGTACATCATCAATAAGAAAAACATTTGCGATCCCTTGCTCTTTTGCAATCTGAGCAAGGCGGTTGGAGTTATTGGAATGTTTATCACCAACTACATATAAGACATCTATTTCAGCAGCATCAAGCTCAGCTATGGCCTGCTGACGGATTCTTGTGGCATTGCAGATTTCTTCACAAAACTCTGCTTGCGGATATGCTTGAGCAATCGCGGTAAATAATGTTTCAATATCAAATATTGACATTGTTGTTTGATTTGTGACAAAAACCTTAGACATTGTCGTAGGCAACTGCTGAATATCTTCCATATTTGTTATTAAATGAACCTTTGGGCTTAATGAGATGACAGCTTCAGCTTCTGGATGAAAAGCTTTTCCAATATAGAACACATCATATCCTTCTTCTAATTTTGTTTGTACAATAGCTTGTGTCTTTACAACATCTGGACAGCTGGCATCAATACCAATTAAGCCAAGTTCTGCGGCCTTTTGCTTTACTGCTGGGGCAACTCCATGAGCAGTAAAAATAACTACACTGCCAGATGGTATCTCTTGCAGCAATGCTAATCTTGTTTTCGTTTTATCGTCAATGGTATGAATATGCAGTTGATCTAAAGCCTGCATGACAAAACGGTTATGTACTAACATACCTAAAACATAAATGTTTTTATCGGGATACTCCATCGCTGTTTTGCGAGCAAGAGCAATGGCTCTTGTGACACCTTTACAATAACCGCGAGGAGTGACTTTTATTACCTTCATAAGCGTTCCTCCTGTTGTTATTATACCGTATTTTATGAGTGAAAAGATAGGAAAATACTAGAATTTCGGGTATAATAAGGAAGTAAAAACAGTGTTTTTTATTTACAACAAAAAGGATTCATGTATAATAGAAGAGCTGCTTTTAAAAAAGGAGGGGCATTCATGAGTAAATATAGCGATTATATGTTTCAAAAACATACAAAAATGTTTATTGAACTTGAAAAATTTATAGAACCTACACCGATTCAACAGGCGGTAATCCCTATGGCTTGTAAAGGAAAAGATATTATCGGTATTTCAGCGACAGGGACAGGGAAGACACACGCTTTTTTGATTCCTATTATGGAAAAAGTAGACAGCAGTAAACCTTGTGTGCAGGCGGTAATCACTGCACCTACCAGAGAATTAGCCTTACAGATTTATCAGCGATGTGAAAAGATGAGTGAAGCGGATCCCAAACTCGTCATCCGTTTAATTACAGGCGGAATTGAAAAGAGCCGGATGATTGAACAATTAAAAGTTCAACCACATATTGTTGTAGGAACTCCAGGTCGTATTAAGGACTTGTTTTTAAACGAACAGGTCTTGCGCGTGGATACCGCAGATATCATGGTGGTGGATGAGGCTGATATGACTTTAGAATTTGGCTTTTTGGAAGATGTAGATGCGATTGCAGGGAAGATGCGCAAGGACTTGCAGATGATGAGTTTTTCAGCAACGATTCCTCAGGAGCTGCGCTTGTTTCTAAAGAAATATATGGATCATCCGCAAACTGTACAAATTGAAGAACAAAGTGCATTTCATCCTAAGATCCAACATATTTTAGTGCCTGTCCAGCATAAAACATATGCTGAAAAAGTATTAGAGATTTTACCTTCTTTTACCCCATATGTTTGCTTAATCTTCGCTAATACGCGAAGTGAAGCTGCTAATGTAGCAAGCAATATGCGAGATGCAGGTTATGGTGTAATAGAATTGCATGGAGATTTAACTCCAAGAGAGCGCACGAAAGCGATGAAGGATTTGTCCAATTTGCAAAAATCATATGTAGTGGCAACCGATATTGCAGCCCGTGGCATTGATATTGAAGGGATATCTCATGTTATATCGATGGGATTTCCTAAAGAATTAGATTATTATATCCATCGTAGCGGACGTACTGGCAGAGCAGGACATGAGGGTATCTGTTATGCACTATATGAAAAAAAAGATGATACTGCTATACGTCAGTTAGAAGTTCGAGGCATTCATTTTGATCATAAAACCATAAAAAATGGTCAGTGGTGCGATTTAGAACCTTTGCATAAGAAGAAAGTACGCAAAGATGACCCATTAGAGAAAGAAATTGCAAAGATTGTTTCTCGTAAGAAGAAAAAAGTAAAGCCAGGTTATAAGAAAAAGCGTCAGCAGGAAGTAGAAAAATTAAAACGGAAAGCCAAACGTGCTATGATTCAAGAAGATATTCAGCGTCAAAAGAAAGAACGTGCTAAACAAAAGATGTTAGAGAAGAGGAATAGCGAATGAAAATAGGTAGTCATGTATCTATGTCTGCTCCTGAATATGTATTAGGAGCCGTAAAAGAAGCTATTTCATATGGTGCAAATGCATTTATGTTATATACAGGTGCACCTCAAAATACACGCAGAAAGCCAATGGAAGAACTGCGCATAAAAGAAGCACATGAGATCATGAAGTTACATGGTATAGAAAAAAGCAGCATGATCGTACATGCACCATATATCATCAATTTAGCAAATTGTGCGAAAGCAGAAACATTTGAACTCGGTGTTGATTTTTTGGCAAAGGAAATTGAACGTGTCAAACAATTAGAAGCAAGCATTTTGGTCTTACATCCTGGCAGTCATGTAAAAGCCGGCGAAGATGCTGGACTTGCTAAGATCGTAGATGGATTAGATCTAGCTATGAAACAGATTGGTGATGTACAGATAGCAATCGAGACGATGGCAGGGAAAGGTAGCGAACTTGGCTATAATTTTCAGCATATTCGCTATATCATTGATCATGTGAAACATCCTGAAAATATCAAGGTTTGTATGGATACTTGTCATTTGCATGATGCAGGATTCGATTTAAGTGATTTTGATCTTCTTTTGAATGAATTTGATGCGATCATTGGGATAGATCGTTTAGCATGTGTACATGTTAATGATTCAAAAAATATTCAAGGTGCTCGTAAGGATCGTCATGCGAATATTGGCTTTGGCGAAATTGGCTATGATAAGCTGCATGCAATCGTACATAACAAGCGAATTCAAGATGTCGTTAAAATATTAGAAACACCTTATGTGGACGGACATGCACCATATAAGCATGAAATCGCAATGTTAAAACAAGGTGTTTTTGATGCGAATTTATTGGACAAGTTAAAAAATGAAGTTGTGTAATGCATTTGCTATTTTTAGATAAGACTATGTGTTTATTAAGTAAAAAATGATAATAGTTCAGCATACGTTAGATCTTAGTTCCAACTATTGAAAATGATAAGAAAAAAGTAGGTAAATCCTAATGGAATGCCTACTTTTTTGAATATCAATTATCTTTTTTGTGTTCTGCAGCAAATGATCGGATTTCCTGCTTTAAGCGTTCCACTATTTCATCCTGTGGAAGTTTTTCAATGACAACGCCTTTTTTTATTAACAATCCTTCTTGTTTGCCACCGGCAATCGCGATATCTGCATGTTTAGCTTCTCCAGGACCATTTACAGCACAACCCATGATAGCGACATTTATATCACAATCTATCGTTGTTAAAAAGGATTCTATCTCATTGACAACAGGTTGCATATCCCATGCTGTACGGCCGCAAGTAGGACAGGCAATTAAATTTGGTGTGTTTTTTAATAACCCGCAGCATTTTAATAATTGCTTTACAATTGTGATTTCATTTACTGGATCACCATTTACACTGATACGAATCGTATCACCAATGCCTTCATTCAATAAAGTACCTAATGCCATACTGCTTTTAATAGCACTACCAATAAAAGTACCAGCTTCTGTAACCCCTAAATGTAATGGGTAAGGGAAGGTATTACTTGCTAAGCGATATGCCTCAATACATAATAAGGGATCACTTGATTTAAAAGAAAGACAAATATCATGAAAATCCAACTCTTCTAAAATTGCTACATGGCGTTTAGCACTTTCCATCATGCCTGCAGCTGTCGGTTTGCCATATTTTTCATGGATGTCTTTTTCTAAAGAGCCACTATTTATGCCAATTCGGATAGGAATATGATGTTGCTTGCAAACATTTACCACTGCTTGTACATTTTCTTTCGATCCAATGTTTCCAGGGTTTAAACGAATTTTGTCAATTCCATTTTCTACTGCAGCTATCGCTAGGCGATAATCATAATGAATATCAGCGACAAGAGGAATATGGGTGCGGTTACGAATTTCTCTGATTGCTTTTGCATCCTCTTCATCAATGATAGCCATGCGTACCAATTCACAGCCGCAAGCTTCTAATTGTAAGATTTGCGCAACCGTTTTTTCAATATCCTTGGTACGTGTATTGCACATACTTTGTATCACAACATGCTCGTTACCTCCTATCATAAGATCACGAACACGAATACTTCTTGTTTCGGTGCGAAGCATATAATATCAACTCCTTCATGTACCATTATAACAAAATTTATTTCTTTTACAATATGGTGGCATTTTCCATGAGATTTGTATTATAATAAGCGGTATACAGGAGGTGAATACATGATACGTAATCCATTTCGCGATCTGGATCATAAGAAATTACGCCGTAGTTCTGATGTTCTGCAGACGCAAAACGATTATTATAAAATTGTAAACCGACGTATTTTAATTTTTTCAATGATTGTGATTTTATTATTTTCAACAATAACGATACGTTTGGTCTTTATACAAGTGCGTGATCATGAAGATTATACAACAAAGTTGGTGAATTATTCTTCTCAACAACAGCGGTTTCAGACACCTCGTGGTGAAATATATGACCGCAATGGCAAATTGGTCGTAAAAACGGCATCTGCACATAACATTACATATTTTCCGCCAAAGGATGTAACTAGTAATGAAAAATGGGAACTGGCTCAGAAATTTGCCAAACAATTTCATATTAAGCATGAAACATTTACAAAAAGCGACATGCAAGATCTCTATTTATTCTTATATCGTGATGAAAACGGTAATGCAGATCGTACAGGGAATCATCTATTAAGTGATGAAGAATTAGCTACATTGACAAAAGCTAGTGATAAGGATAAACTTGTGCGTTCACGCATTACAGAAAAAATGGTAGATGAAATAGCTAGTGAAGAGGATAAAAACGCATTTAGTGTATATCTGTTAATGAATCAATCACCTAGTAATTCAATTAAGGTCATTGTTGAAGATGCTTCGAATGAAGATGTTGCCTATTTGATGGAGCATAAGGATGAGTATCGAGGTTTTGATGTGGACTTTGGTTCTTGGAAACGCGAATATCCTTATAAAGATACATTACGTGATGTCTTAGGTAGTGTCACTACCACCAAACAAGGTGTTCCAAGTGAAGAGCGTGAATATTATGAAGCATTAGGCTATTCTTTAACGGATCGTGTAGGAAGCAGTGGCTTAGAAAAGCAATATGAGCAGTTATTGAGTGGTACCCCTAAGGTGAGTGAAGTAACCTTTGAAAAGGATGGTACAGCGGTTTTAAATGAGATTAGTGCTGGAAAGAAAGGATATAATCTACATTTGACGGTCGATATTGAATTACAGAAAAAAGTTGATGATATCATGACCAGTATTGTTAAGCAATATGCTGGTACAAGTGGCCGTGAGGCATTTAACCAGGCCTTTGTTTTATTAATGAATCCAAATACAGGAGAGATATATGCATTAAGTGGAGCTGTTAAAAACAAAGATGGATCGATGACGAAATTCGCCAGTGGAACCTATTTGAATAACTATCAGGTAGGTTCTGTCGCAAAAGGTGCCACGGTATATATGATATTGAATGAAGGCGTGCAAACGGTAACTAGTACAGAATATGATACGACGATGAATATCGCCGGAGAAGAAAAAAGTTCATTTATGAATTTGGGTGTTGTAGATGCGGTGCGTGCATTGGAAGTTTCAAGTAATGTCTATATGTGGAAATCTATTATAAAGTTAGCAGGTGGCACCTATGTATCAGGGCAACCCTTAAATATTTCCAATGAGGCAACAGCCAAGACATTAACCAAGATGCGTCAATATTATTCGATGTTCGGTTTAGGGACAAAGACAGGATTAGATGTACCTAATGAAGCGTTAGGCATCATTGGCTATACACAGACGGCTGGTAACTTACTAGACTATTCTATCGGACAGTATGATACCTATTCACCAATACAGTTGGGACAATTTGTATCTACGATTGCCAATGGTGGTAAAAAGGTGCAGCCGAAGTTGGTGAATACGGCAAGTGAGGTTAACAGCAATTATACGATTTATGAAAACAAAACCAAGGTACTTTCGCAACTTTCAGGTAATTTGGATTACCTAAAGACCGTACAGCAAGGTTTCCGCGCTTGTATCACTGGAAATCATTGTGGTGTGGAGTTAAATGCCATGGATAAAGGTATAGCAGCTAAAACAGGTACCGCACAGGTAAGAGAATATAAAAACAATAAAGAATATCGTTATACAAATGTAAGTGAAATCGGTTATGCTCCATATGATGATCCGGAAGTTGCCTTTGTGTGTAGTGCACCAACCTCTGCTGCCGATTCTAGCAATCAGGAGGCAAGTATCTGTTCAACACAGATTTTACCGAAGGTTTTAAAAGAATATTTCAAAAAGTACGACTAATTTCGTAAAAAGTATTAGCATTCTTGCATATTGTATGATATAATTTTCAAGCAAAGTACGAGGAGGGACAACATGAGAGATAGAATCACTTTCAAATGTTCAGAATGTGGCGAAGAAAACTACATTGGAACACGTAATAAACGTAAAAATCCAGAACGTATGCAGATTCAGAAGTTCTGCCCACGTTGTAACAAGAAAACATTACATAAGGAGAAAAAATAAGAAGGGCCGACTACGGTCTTTTTTATTCGTGAAGACATATGAAATCAATTGAAACATTTGTATTAGGTATGGTTCAGGTAAATACCTATTTATTATGGAATGATGATCATGTTTTGGTAATCGATCCAGGTAGTAAATCATTAAGATTGCAAGAGGCAATCGACAAACGAAACGGTATTGTGGATGGCATCGTTTTGACACATGCCCACTTTGACCATATTGCTGGTGTTGATACGCTGGTGAATAAATATCATTGTCCATTATATATGAATGATTTGGATATACCGCTGCTTACCGATCCACAATTAAATTTTTCAATAGGAGATCCAATCATCGTTCATACAAAGGCACAAGTACTAACCCCTGGTGAGCATACGATTGGTAAATTTACTTTCCGATACATTGATGCACCAGGTCATAGCGAAGGCTGTAGTATGCTATTATGGGATGATCATTTATTTTGTGGAGATGTGTTGTTTCAAGGTAGTATCGGGCGGACTGATTTAGCCACAAGTTCAAATACTAAAATGATGCAGTCTTTAAAATACATTAAAACCATGGACCCCGATTTGAAGGTATATCCTGGTCATGGACCTAGGACGACATTAAAGGATGAATTTCAATGGAATCCTTATCTGCAATTTTAAACAGCTATTGCTGTTTTTTTTCTTCCTTAGTTTAAAACACAATTTTACCATTGAGAATGAACAGCATGCTAGCAGGCTTTTTCAATTCTTTTAGTTTTGTAAAGGTTTGATTTGGTGTATAATGAATAACAAGTGAGGAGGATATGCTATGCACAAAAAAATTTGTTTGCTGATTGCTTTTTTATTACTCTGTACAAGCTGTTCCTCCAATCAACAGGATAAGGTCAAAGAGGCAATGGAATCCTATCCCAAATCTCCAGCTGTTACAGAAAACCAAATCCTATATCCTAAAGAGCTGGGCAAGGATGTTTTAAAAACAAAAATAGCTATCATTGACTATACCCAATGCAATGATGGATATATTTATGTTCACGCACAATTTAAAGATAACAAAAAAGTGAAAATTCAAATTGCGAAAGGTGAAACCAAATATAATTACGATTTGCACAAAGATGAAGCAACGGCATTACCTTTACAAATGGGAAGTGGTAATTATCTCGTTAAGGTGTTGCAACATATGGAACAAAACCAATATGCCATCGTAGATGTGATTGAATTTCATGCCGATATAAAAGAAACTACATCACCTTTTCGTTATCCAAATCAAATTGCATGGTATGAAAAAGGTGATGACATCATTTCCTTTGCTTTAGATACCGTAAAAGATGCGGATAATGATTTAAAACGGATTCATGATATTTACAACAAAGTTGCACAAACGATAACTTATGATGATGCAAAAGCAAAGCAGGCTTCTAATAAATATATGATTCCAAATCTGAAAGACGTGCTGAAGCGTAAGCGGGGGATTTGTTTTGATTATGCTGCTTTGATGACAGCAATGTTGAGAATCAACCATATTCCAGCACGCTTGATTTGCGGAAATACGGATATCGAATATCATGCTTGGGTGGAAGTTTATGTAGAAGGACAAGGATGGGTCAATCCGGATATTTATGTAGATGAGGAAACTTGGACTAGAATTGATCCAACTTTTGCAGCACAAAAGTTTCAATACGATGGATCTTATGATGCGGTTTATTATTATTAAATCGAGTAGGAGGTGTTATGGATATGAACATAAATATGCAAAGCCGTCATATGTTGTTTCTTCAGTTTGGTTTGATACTTCAAGCAGGCTATGGTTTGGAGCAGGGACTTCATCTGATTGCTGAACAGCTAGATGAGCAGGAATTGAAAACACTGGTATGCCGGTTAAATGAAGAAAGAGAAAAGCAGCCAACACTGGCAGATGCTTTTGCTGCTTGTGAGGTATTTGATGATTTCACGATCCATATGATTTCCATCGGGGAAATCAGTGGTAATTTAGATGAAGTGATGTTATCATTAGCTGATTATTATCAGCGTATGGATGAAATGAGCAATCAATTGCGACAGGCTTTGAGCTATCCTATGATCTTACTGCTGATGATGCTTTGTGTAGTAGGTGTGGTTGCATGGAAAGTATTACCTCTATTTCAAGATGTATTACGTTCTTTGGGAAGTGATTTATCTACACAAGCAGTTATGTTTATGCAATTCGGAAGAATTTTTTCAATGGCTGTCTTTGGGCTTTTGTTGTTGCTAACAGCGGGTCTTATTGTTTTCTTATTGTATGCAAAACGCCAAAAAGAAGATGCTGCAACCTTATTTCTATTCCATAACCCCTTTTTCAAAAAACTTCGTCATATTTCTCTTTTAGCGCAATTGACGTATGCACTTGCTATGCTTTTGCGCAGTGGCATTGATCTGCGTGAAGCAATGCAATATGCATGTTCTTTACTTCCCAATTGCGAAATCATTGATAAGTTGCAGGCTTGTGTTCAAGGTATGAATGAAGGTGAATCTTTTTGCGATGTGATTCGCAAAGAACAGTTATATGAAGGTCTTGCGTTGAATTTAATTGAAATAGGTTTTACCAGTGGAAAAGGGGAAGCGGTCATGCAACAGCTAAGTGATGAATATCAACAGGAAGTATCACATAAAACTGAACATTATCTTAATGTGATTGAACCAATCATCGTATTGTTATTAGCCGTAATCATAGGTGTTGTCTTATTATCTATCATGTTACCACTGGTGAGTATTCTCTCTTCACTATAGAGGTGTAACATGCAAAAAACACTACATGGACTGCTATTTCTTGGTATCTTATTGTTATTTGTGTTTGGTTTTCAATCAGCTGCTTCTTTCAACAAAAGAAATGAACAACAACAAATTACGGAAACCATTCAGAAATTAACTTTAAAATGTTATAGCATAGAAGGAAGATATCCTACATCAATTGCTTATTTAAAAGAACATTATGGTTTATTGATAGATGAAGAAGAATATCGTGTTAATTATCATTATGAAGGAGCAAATATTGCTCCGCATATCGATGTTTATAAAAAGGGGCGAATTTATGAAAACGCATCATAATCTGTATTTGTTAGTTTCATTATTGTTACTGCTACTATTTGCGGCAGGCTCCTTTTCTTTATTATCTACGGAAATATTTGCTTATCGCCGTCTGAATGAAACAATCCAATCGCAAGAAGATGTTAGTCTTCCGCTTGCTTATGTGCATACAAAATTGAAACATGCCAGTGCACGGGGACAAATTGCTTATGTGACAAAACCTATTACCTGTTTACAGATTAAAGAAAAAGAGACGGTAACCTATTTGTATTATCAGGATGGCTATATCAAAGAAATTACGGCTGTTTCCAGTTATCAACCTACCTTTGAAGAAGGAACTAAGCTGTTTCAAGTAGATGCTTTTACAATAATTGAGAAGCAAGATTGTTTCCTTTTTACAGTTGAGAAAGATGGTAAAAAAGAACAGTTAAGTATATATCTGTATGGAAAGGCGGGATAGAATGAAACACACGCAACGATCCTTTTCCTTTTTAATGGAATTTGTCATCATTTTGTTTTTCTTTGCTTTAGCAGCTACTATCTGTGCAGGTTTCTTACTAAAGGCAAAAGAAAAAGAAGCAACGGCCATTACCTTACAACATGATGTATTACAAGCACAAAGTATTATTGAAGAATTGCAAATAGCATCTGATGTGCCTTTTGAACAGCGATTTGATAGTATTAAAAAAGATGAATTGAACTATCAAAAAGGCAATATGAAAATCATATTTAACGATAAAGCTTTATCATCTGGCAAGATACAGTTATGGCATGAAGATGTCATCTTATGTGAGATACCTTTTGTTTTAGGAGAAATTTATCATGCGTACGAATAAGAATCATATACTGCCCCTTGGACTAGGTATACCAACATTATTTGCTTTATTTGTTATTTTAGTTATGCTGATGTTGGCTATTTTAACATATGTGAGAGCAAATAGTTATTATGTTTCAACCATTCGCCAGATGGAATTTACAACAGATTACTATGAAACAAAGGCTAATCTTATGGATATCTATAGACTACTAGAACCTAAACATTTGGATGAACAGTTAAAAAAGATGAAAATAGATTATACAAAAAAGGAAAATCTCTATATAATAGAGGAAGATATGAATAATGGAACAGCGTTGCAGTTGCTTTTTCATAAACAAAATGATGAGATTGTTATACAAACCTGCCAGATGATAGATAAGGGTGATGAAAATGGAAATTAAAGCATTGTTAGAAGATGTAGTTAAACGCAAAGCTTCGGATGTGTTTATTGTCGCTGGTTCTCCTTGCGCTATTAAAATAGATGGCAAAATTGAGCCATATGATGATAAAAGGCTTATGCCTCAAGATACCGAACAAATGATTCGTGATATTTATACGATTGCCAAAAAGGATGATATTGAAGATTTTATACATAATGGCGATGATGACTTTTCTTTTTCCATACCTCAAGTTGGACGTTTTCGTGTCAATGCTTATCGTCAACGCAATTCCTTTGCAGCCGTCTTACGTATCGTTAGTTTTTTATTACCAGATCCTAAAATCATGCATATTCCTTCTATCGTAATTGACTTGGCAAAGCAAATGAAAGGGATGGTACTGGTAAGTGGACCTGCGGGCAGTGGAAAATCGACGACACTGGCTTGTATCATTGATCAAATTAATAATTCACGTAATTCTCATATCATAACAATTGAAGATCCGATAGAATATTTGCATACCCACAAGCAAAGCATTGTTTCACAAAGAGAAGTTTATCATGATACCAAGGATTATGTATCAGCTTTAAGAGCGGCTCTTAGAGAAGCACCTGAAGTCATCTTAGTTGGAGAAATGCGGGATTTAGAAACGATTGAAATATCTGTAACAGCAGCTGAAACCGGTCATTTGGTGTTTTCGTCATTACATACGATTGGCGCTGCTAATACAATTGATCGCATGATTGATGTTTTTCCAGCAACACAACAACAGCAGATTCGCGTGCAGCTATCCATGGTGTTGAATGGTGTGGTTTCTCAGCAATTATTGCCAGGGAAAGATGGTAAGATGTTACCAGTGTTTGAAATCATGCTATGCAATCAAGCCATTCGCAATCTGATTCGGGAAGGAAAGACACATCAGATGCAAAATACGATAACAGCAAATCGCGCCAGTGGTATGATTACCATGGATGATGCTATTATTGAAGCTTACAAGCAAGATAAGATTACCAAGGAAACAGCAATCATGTATGCAAGTGATGCACGCTATGTAGCTAGTAAAATGTGATTTTATTTGATAAGTATTTTTATGATATTTTCAAAGATGTCAATCGTATTGCTAAGCTATGTGAACAGTCAATTTGACTGTTTTTTTTATTTTATCAATTGGTTAATAAAAAAAGAAGAAAATTCATGGAAATTACGTTTTTTCTAATTTTAAAACGTATATAAAGGTGAGGAGGCGATAGGGTTGAAAGAGAAACTGGATGCTATATTGCATATAGCGCTGCAAAAACAAGCGACAGACATTCATTTTGTTAGTACAACACAAGGATTATCAGTTACTATGCGCTGTGAAGATGGTGTCTTGCCAATATATAGTGCTGCGGCTGATAAGAGCTTGTTTAACTACTTGAAATATATAGCGCATTTAGATCTTGGGTTAGGACAGACGGCGCAAAGTGGAAATTTTCAGTATGAATTTCAAGGGGAATGCCTGCAATTTCGCTTTGCATTGTTATCCACGTTGCAAAAGCAGACGGCTGTGCTTCGCATATTGAATAATCATACAGGCATTTGTCTGGAAACTTTGAGTGATGATAAAAAACAACAACAGATTTTTCACTCATGGTGTCAGGCTAGAAACGGTTTGATCGTATTAAGTGGGCCAACTGGTAGCGGCAAGACAACAACTCTGCATGCCATGATGCAATATATTGCAAAAGGTGGAAAACAACGCGTTGTTTCTTTAGAAGATCCTATTGAAATTGTCGATGACTCTTATCTGCAACTTCAAATTAATGAACAACATCATTTTTCTTATGAAGAAGGGATTAAGGAACTGCTTAGACATGATCCGGATGTCATAATGATTGGCGAAATACGAGATCCGATGAGCGCCCGGATGCTGATGCGTAGCGCATTGAGCGGTCATCTGATTTTTACAAGTGTTCATGCAAAAAGTTGTCTGGAGGTGATCTATCGCTTGCATGAATTTGGTTTGAGCAAAGAAGATTTGCGGCAGACATTGACAGGTATAACATCGCAGCGTTTGTTTCATCGACGAAAAGGGAAAGGAAGGGTTTGTATCTATGAAGTATTGGATCAGAATGAAATTATCACTTATTTCAAGCAAGGTGAACTGCCTTCAACGCATGAAAATATGGAAATGCAAATTGCGAGCGCAATTCGGGCAGGTACGATTCAAGAAGAAGCGCAAGAAGACTTTCTCTTTCGATAAAGAATCATTTACTATGTTAATGGAACTTTTAAAAAGTGGGTGTTCATTACAGGATGCAATAGCTTTTTTACCAGGGGACGTTACATGGCTAAATGATAAACTGCAAGCAGGGGAAGAATTCTCTACAATTTTGCAAGAAGATAATCGCCCCTGGATTCGTCATTTTACTTTTTTTTATCGTATGAGTTCACTTCCTGTTGCTATGGAAGAGGCTTTACGTATGACAGACTTTGAGGAAGGGCTTAAGAAAAAATTCCTGCGACAAAGTGCCTATCCTATGCTTATCCTCTTTCTTTCTTTTGCAATGCTACAACTTTTCACAAGTGCCATCATACCCCAAATGTTAGAAAGCTTTGCGATGGAGGAAGCATTCTCCCTTACGCAAATACTGTTACATATTTTACAAATATGCAGTATGGGCTTTTTCATATGTGTAATCATGGCTTTGCTTGCTTTTTTATATTTAGCTTCACATGCTAAGATTCGTGGCCGATTTCTATACACTGCAGCAAAAAAAAGCGAAGTGATCCGTTGCTACTGTTCCTATCTATTTGCTGGATATATAAAGGAATTAGATACATGTGGAATCGCGACGATGCATGCACTTCAGTTCTTGCAAGAAGTTCCGATTTCATGGATGTGTGAAATGGCAAAACGTATGCAAAAACGATTAGAACAAGGAGAAGCATTCTTACATGTTTTGGAAACAGAGAGGTTACTATCTAAACAGCTATATCGTTGTTTACAAATGCGTATGTTGACACAAGAAAGTGATAAACCTATGCAGCTTTATCTGATACAACAAGAACAGTATTGGAATCATTTGCTTAAGAAATGTAGTTATCTCTTACAAGGAATTGCCTATGGATTTGTCGCTGTGCTTGTCATCTTAGTCTTTCAAATTTTAATGTTGCCTTTGCAAATGCTGGAAACGATATAAGGAGGATTTACATTATGAAAAACGAAAAAGGCTTTACGATCTTAGAGATGATGATCGTTCTTTCCATCATTGCTCTTGTCTTTTTATTGACATTGCCGAATATTCAACAAAAGGAAAAAATCATTCGCAAAAAAGGATGTGAAGCCTTAATAGAAGTTGTAAATGCACAGATCTTATTGTACGAAGTAGATAATTTGACAACGCCGACAAGTGTGGATTCATTGATTCAAAAGGGATATTTAAAAAGCACACAAAAGCGTTGCCCTAATGGAGATACGATCTATCTTTCCAATGGACAAGCTTATGCAAAATGAGAAAGGCTTTACCTTAGTAGAAATGTTAGTAACAATAAGTATTTTACTGCTTATCATGGCTATTTTTCCATTTTTAAAGCCATCGCGGCAATTGGTATTCACTTGTGAAACGGAAAAGCTTCATTCCTTTTTATTACAAGCACAGATGAAGGCCATGTTTACTAAAAAAAGCATGTACATCCAATTTCAAACAGATGGTGTACAAGCGGGAGAGGAGTTTTTTGTATATGACAATATGTACTGTGAGGGAAAAGCGTTTCATTACACTAAACAAGGAACCATTTCACAAGCCCAAACAATCACTTGCTCGCTACAAAATAAGAAAAAAACCATCGTGTTGCAACTCGGCAGCGGCGCTATTGACGTACGATAAAAAAGGATTTTTGTTGATGGACGCCTTGATCTTACTATTGCTTTGCTCGCTTTGTTGTTTGCTATTGATCAATTGCTGTATGACGGTTACTTCTTGGTATGCCAGTGATCAAGAGCTAAATAATGAAAAGGTAAGGGAAATCTATGCAAAATAATCATGGTTTTACTTTAATTGAAATGCTCTTAGCCCTTTTGATCATTTCCTTTGCTATTGCATTGTTACCACCTTGTCTATCAATCGTTAAACAATTGTTAAGAGATGAGCGCTTCACTGATGATTGTATAGCAATCCATCAATTGCGTCAAATCACTGCTATGTCTAGTGAGTATCTTATGCAAAATCAAAAAGTGATTTTGCAACGAGGGGATGAGGAAATTCAGTTGTTTTATGATCGTATGCGAATTGTGAAGACACCCGGTTACGAAATATATTTAGAACATGTTGACAATGCTGTTTTCTATGAAGATAATAGCTGTCTGCATCTGCTCTTAAAACGAGGCCATTATGAAAAAGATGTCATACTTGGCTGCAAATGATCATGGATTTGCCAGTTTATATGGCTTATGGGTGCTTTCTTCCATCTTATTGTGTATTTCTTTATTTACGATGCGTTTGGTTACGTATACCCAACTTCGAAAATCAGAAGATCTTATGGATGTGTTTATTCTACATACCGTACAAAAACAGTTAAAGAATGAGTATGTCAATAATGAACATGATAAGGAGGTGATAGAAAGGAAGGAAGAGAAACAGGATACATCGCATTCGACAAAGGAAGACGATAAGGAAGTGGAAAACAAGCCTTACTATTTTTACAAAACATATGCAAATTGTACATTACAATTTCGTTGGGAAGATACAGATGTATATGTAAATGGAGATTGTCTCAATGAAACTATGCACATTTATTTAGATGAACAATGTCATAGCATTGTATCTTTTGCATATGAAACCTAGAAAAGGGTAAACTGATGCTAGGTGATAATGATGAATGTGCTATGTAGTATGATTTGTTTTGTTTTATTTCTGTTATTAGGTGATGTTTTAATGTTTATCAATACACGGTTTTTTGTTTTACTTCCTTGGTTTCTTATTTACCTCTTTCTTTTAAAAGGTGTTTACAAAACAGCAAATTGTAAAGCGTTAGAAGCTAAGGATTTTTTATGCACTTTGCTTTTTACGATTGTTTCGGCTGCTCTTCTAAGTTTTCTTAATATCTCGATGAGTTTGCACACGTATGCTTATCTATATCTGATGAGCTTCATATCCTTACTTGTCTATATTGATGATATTCGCTTTAAAAGTCTTATGTAATCGGTGTTTTTGTATAAAAAAAATTGACAAATACGATAAATACATTAAAATAGAATAGGATAAGTAAGGAAAGGTGAAAAGATTATGATCAGTTCTAATGATTTAAAACCTGGTATGACAATACAGCAGGACGGTGAAATTTTTGTTGTGCTGGAACAGAGTCAGAATAAAACTGCACGTAGTGCTATGGTTGTAAAAGCGAAAGTAAGAAACCTGAGAACAGGTGCAAATGTTGAATTGTCTTGGGGTGGAGGAGATAAGATTACGCCTGCACACATCGAAAAGAAAGAAATGCAGTATTTGTATGATGCAGAGGATGCTTTGGTTTTCATGGACAATGAAACTTATGAACAAATTGAGATTCCTAAGGAACATTTGAAATGGGAATTAAATTTTATGAAACCAAATGATAACGTGAATATTTCTATGTTTGAAGGAGAAATTCTCGGTGTTATTTTACCAGATAAAGTAGCTCTGCAGGTTGTTGAATGTGAACCAGCAGTAAAAGGTGATACTGCTACATCGGCAAGCAAAAATGCCGTATTGGAATCAGGATTGGAAATTAAAGTTCCATTATTCATTTCACAAGATGAAATGATCCTTGTTTCAACAGCAGACGGTAAATACTCAGGACGTGCAAAATAAGGAAAAAGCTGCGTGATGCGGCTTTTCTTTTTGTGAATCTTCACAAAAACTTCCCAATAAAAGTATTCAAGACCCTATATTTTTGATATAATAAAAGTTAGATTGGGAGGTAACTCGTATGGAAAAATTATCACGGGTCAAAAAATATGAAGATCTAAGAAAATCTATCGAAATGGATAATAATATAGATGCTACCGTTCAGGATGAATCACTTGCAGCTTCTGAAAACTTATTGAAGTCTTTTGATTCCTCTGTTTTCAAAAAAGTGGAGATCAAAGAAGAAGAGGAAACGCCGAAACGAGCAAAAGCATTTGACGATCAGGCAGAAACAAACAAGGAAAATCTGAATGATACTTTTACTAATGAGTATCTTGATGATTTCATCAAAGAGGTTCGTGATTATAATATTCGCAAAGGCAATCGTGAAAGTGAAGATACCGAAGTTGATATTTTATATCAATTAAATGCCGCCAATCGGGCCAAACGTACACGCTACATACAAGAAATAAAAGATGAAGTGCCAGAAATGGTCCAGGAAAGTCCGAAAACTGTATTAAGCAAAGAAGAAATTGCACAAGAAGTGAAAAATTTATTACGCGAAGATTCAATAGCAGAAGATGTGCAAGAAACAGTTGCTCCGCCTGAAACTACGGAGACGATGGAAACACTAATCTCTGATATTCAGGAGGAAGAAGCCCTTGAAATTGAGGAAACGAATGATGAAGCAATACCTGATGTTTCGCAAACGCAGCAGATAATTACAGAACCAGTTAAAAAAATTATAACTCCTGTTTATGAAGATGTTGAAGAAGAGGATGTACAGGAGATTGACGATGTACAGCCAGATAACACCTATCATAAGAAACTCATCGAAGAAACACAGCAGTTACGTGTTCAGATGGATGAATATGAAGAAGAATTAACAGATTTAAGTGATGGAGTCGAGAAAACGAATAAGTTATTAAACTTTGTTTTATGTTTTCTTATTCTTGTTTTATTAGTTGTTATAGGATTTATTGGATATTCCATTTGGAAAGCTGGAGGTTTTAATTTATGAAAATAAATATTGCAATTGATGGACCTAGTGCTGCCGGCAAAAGTACAATTGCGAAAATCCTAGCCAAAGAATTAGGCTATGCTCATCTAGATACAGGAGCGATGTATCGCTGTGTCGGCTATTATGCATTACAGCAAAAAATTAATATCGATGATGAAGAAGCGTTAGTGCATATGATGGAATATATGCAGATTAGTTTTGATGCGGATGGCAATGTTTATATCAATGATCAAGATGTATCTAAAGAAATACGTCAAAATGAAATTTCAATGGTAGCAAGTAAAGTTTCAGCATTTCCTAAAGTACGAAAACACCTTGTAAGATTGCAACAGGAAATGGCAAAGGATAAGGGATATATCATGGATGGGCGTGATATAGGAACCATCGTATTGCCGGATGCCGAATTAAAAATCTATATGGTAGCAAGTGTGAATGCACGCGCAAAACGTCGTTACAAAGAATATTTAGAAAAGCATATTGAGGCAGATTACGATGTGATATTCAAAGATATTGAACAACGTGATTATCAAGATATGAATCGCAAAACATCACCGCTTTGCAAAGCGAAAGATGCTATTGAACTTGATACTTCCGATATGACGATTGAAGAAGTTGTTTCAGCAATACATAAGCTGATGAAAGAAAAACTGTGAATGGAGGTGGCGTTTGACTGTGATGGTCAAACATGCATATGATTAGTGGTATCGTAGCGATCGTGGGACGACCGAACGTCGGAAAATCCACGATTTTTAATCGAATAATTGGTGAAAGAAAAAGTATAGTAGAGGACACACCAGGTGTTACACGTGATAGAATATATGGTAAAGCAGAATGGTTGACAAAAGAATTTCGGGTAATTGATACTGGCGGTATACAACTAGCCGATCAACCGTTTCGTGAAGAGATTAATATGCAAGTAGAAATTGCCATAGATGAAGCAGATACGATTTTATTTGTTGTCAATGGAAAAGAAGGTATTACCAACGATGATGAATATATTGCACGTCTATTACAGCGTTCACAAAAAAAAGTTATCCTTGCAGTAAATAAAGTAGATGATTTTGCCCAAAGTGACAGCATCTATGAGTTTTACAATTTAGGGCTCAGTGATCCAATCGCAGTTTCTGGTGCACATGGCATTGGAATTGGTGATATCTTAGATGCAATTGTAAACAGCTTCCCAGATAAGATACAGAAGGATTATGATGGAATGACGCGTTTCTGCGTCATTGGACGACCAAATGTTGGAAAGAGTTCGTTGGTAAATGCTCTTTTAAATCAAGAACGTGTTATCGTATCCAATATTGAAGGGACAACAAGAGATGCAATCGATACACCTTTTAAACGTGAAGGTAAGGAATATGTAGTAATCGATACTGCAGGTATTCGTAAACGCGGCAAGGTGTATGAGAATATTGAAAAATATTCCGTATTGCGTGCCATGAGCGCTATAGAACGAAGCGATGTGGTGTTAGTTGTCATTGATGGAGAAAGTGGAATTCGTGATCAAGACAAACATGTTGCTGGCTTTGCACATGAAGCGGGAAAAGGGGTTATCATCGTATATAATAAATGGGATGCTGTAGAAAAAGATGAAAAAACGATGAATCGTATTGAGAAAGAAATACGGACACAGTTTCAATACTTATCCTATGCACCAATTCTGTTTGTCTCTGCATTAAAAAAACAACGCATCCAGACAATTCTGCCGATGATTGACGATGTACATGATGCTTCCGTTTTACGCATACAAACAAATGTGTTAAATGAAGTTTTAATGGATGCACAATTAATGACTCCACCACCGACCCATAAAGGGAAACGCTTGAAAATTTATTATGCGTCGCAGGTGGCTGTAGCACCGCCAACGATTGTTTTATTCGTAAATGATCCAGAATTACTGCATTTTAGCTATAAACGTTTCCTAGAAAATAGCTTACGTGAAGCCTTTGGCTTTCAAGGAACAACATTACGTATCTTAGCAAGAGAAAGAAACAGGTGATCATATGAAGTGTGTAGTTATCGGCAGCGGTAGCTGGGGAACTGCATTAGCACAAGTATTATGTGATAATAAAGTTCATGTGACTTTATGGGGCAAAAATAAAAATGAAGTGGAGGATGTTGAACTGCATCATCAAAACAGTCGTTTTTTTCCTGGTGTCGTTTTGCATCCCAATTTGCATGCAACAACGGATTTGACGATTGTTAAGGACGCAGATGTAATCGTTCTCAGTGTACCTACGATTGCGGTTGAGGAAATGTGTCGTAAGATTGATACTTTATTAGAGAAATCTGTTATCATCGTAAATACAGCAAAAGGATTTCATCCAGAAACAAATGAGCGTATGTCAGAGGTGATTCGTCATGCTATGACACATTTATCAAGCGTTGTATCCTTAATTGGGCCTAGTCATGCCGAAGAAGTTGTCTTGCGAATGTTGACAACTATTTGTGCAGTATCACAAAATAAAGAAGATGCTATTTGCATCCAAAAACTATTTTCAAATGACTATTTGCGTGTTTACCGTGGCCACGATGAAATCGGCAGTGAAATTGGCGTTGCTTTAAAGAACGCCATCGCAGTAGCAAGTGGTGTGTTAAGTGGTGTCGGTTATGGCGATAATACAAAAGCCGCTTTGATTACCAGAGGACTGACAGAGATGATCCGCTATGGTGTGGCCATGGGCGGTAAACAAGAAACTTTCATGGGACTTACGGGAATAGGAGATTTAATAGTTACTTGTACAAGTAAACACTCTCGTAACTTTCAAGCCGGTTATGAAATAGGTATCCATAATTCAGCTGATTATTTTTGGAAAAACAATAAAAAGACAGTAGAAGGTGTGCGTACTGCAAAAGTTGTTCATGAAGTAGCCCAGAAACGCGGCATTGAGATGCCGATTATTAATGAGATATATAAGGTGCTATATGAAGGTAAAAAACCGAAAGATAGCGCACAAGAGCTTATGCTACGTGATTTAAAAGAGGAAATGTAAAGGTGGTTTATGAAAACTGCCTTTTTTTTCATCATCTGTGGATTTTCTTTTCAAAATCATGCTATAATAAGTAACGCATTGTAGTCAGGAGGAAATAATATGGCAGATTATGTCAATGAAATAAAGCGGCGAAGAACCTTCGCAATCATTTCTCATCCGGATGCTGGTAAGACCACACTGACTGAAAAATTATTATTATATGGTGGTGCTATCTTACAAGCCGGAAGTGTAAAAGGAAAAAAAGCAAATAAACATGCAGTCTCTGACTGGATGGAAATAGAAAAACAAAGAGGTATTTCTGTAACAAGTTCTGTTTTACAGTTTGAATATAATGATTTCTGTATTAATATTCTAGATACGCCAGGCCATCAGGATTTCTCTGAAGATACATATCGTACCTTAATGGCAGCTGATTCTGCTGTTATGGTTATTGATGCTTCAAAAGGTGTTGAGGCACAGACAAAAAAATTATTCAAGGTTTGCTTGTTACGTAAAATCCCTATTTTTACCTTTATTAACAAGATGGATAGGGCGGCAATGGATCCATTTAAGCTATTAGAGCATATCGAAGCCGAATTAGGCATTTCTACTTATGCAATGAATTGGCCAATTGGTTCTGGCAAAGAATTCAAAGGTGTATATGAACGTGATCATAAAAGAATTATCGCGTTTCATGGCGGCGATCATGGAATGAAAGCTGCTGAAGTAACAGAAGGGTCTCTTGAAGATGATACCTTCCGCAGCATTCTTGGTGATCATTTTTTTGAACAGTTACGTGAAGATAGTGAATTGCTAGATATCGCCAGTACTGAATTTGATGAAGCAGCGATTGCAAAAGGTGAATTGACTCCCGTATTTTTTGGAAGCGCCTTGACTAACTTTGGTGTTGAACCTTTCTTATCACACTTTTTAAATATGACCACCAGTCCTTTACCAAGAGAAGCCAGTGTAGGCGAAATTGATCCTTTTGATGAACATTTTTCAGCATTTGTATTTAAGATCCAAGCAAATATGAATAAAGCACATCGTGATCGTATTGCATTTATGCGTATTTGTAGTGGTAAATTTGAAAAGGGAATGGAAGTCTTGCATGTCCAACAAGGTAAAAAAATCCGTCTTGCACAACCACAGCAATTCATGGCACAAGACCGCGAAATTGTAGAAGAGGCATATGCTGGTGATGTGATTGGTGTCTTTGATCCAGGTATCTTCGCTATCGGTGATACTCTTTGTGATGCATCTTATAAATTTGAGTTTAAAAAAATCCCAACTTTCGCTCCAGAACACTTTGCTCGTGTTACGCAAAAAGATACAATGAAACGTAAGCAATTCACAAAAGGCATTACGCAAATTGCACAAGAAGGCGCAATTCAAGTGTTCCAACAAATCGATACCGGGATGGAAGAAATCATCGTAGGCGGTGTTGGTGTTCTACAATTTGATGTATTAGAACAACGTTTACAAAGTGAATATAATGTTGAGATTAAATTAGAGATTCTTCCTTATCAGTGTGTTCGCTGGATTGATGATCAAACATTAGATCCACATACGTTAAATCTTACGAGTGATACAAAACGACTAAAAGATCTGAAAGGTAAAAATCTTTTACTATTCATGAATAATTGGGGAATAAAATGGGCAACGGAACAAAATAAATCGCTATCGCTAAGTGAATTTGGCAATATGGAATAAAAATACCTGAAAAGGTATTTTTTCTATTGTTCGCACAATAATAACTACAGGAGGTAATTATCATGAAGGATGAAGATATTATTTGTACCTGTATGAGCGTATCTGTAAAAGATATACGCCAGGCCATTGATGAAGGTGCTAGAACAGTTCAAGAAGTACAAGATAAGACGGGTGCAGGAACCGTTTGCGGTGTATGTAATGAAGATTTAGAACAATGTGTTATGGAGTTATTGGCTCAACTACATTAAGAACCTTTCAATAGGTTCTTTTTCAATGTTCTTTCTTTGATTAGGCATAAACCCAGTGTCTTTATCATAAGTTTAGAATGACTAAGGGAGGACAAACTATGGATACCACAGAGATTTTAAAAAATATAGCTCAGCGATGCGGTGGTGATATATACTTAGGAATCGTCGGTCCTGTACGCGTTGGTAAATCAACGTTTATCAAAGAATTTATGGAAAAAGCCGTCATTCCATACGTACATGATGAATATGAAAAAGCCCGAATGATCGATGAACTGCCACAAGCTGGTGTTGGAAAGACGATCATGACCACAGAGCCAAAATTCGTTCCAAACAATGCCGCTACAATTGAATTTGATGATGGTTTTACGGTTAATGTACGTCTTGTCGACTGTGTTGGCTATGTTATACCAGAAGCAAAAGGATATAAGGATGAAGATGGCATTCGTATGGTAAGAACACCATGGAATGATGAACCAGTACCGTTTAACGAAGCTGCTAAGACAGGAACGCAAAAAGTAATTCAAGATCATTCTACCATTGGCATTGTAATTACAACAGATGGAACGATATCCGATTTATCCAGAGAGGCTTATATAGAAGCAGAGGCTGAAGTCATTGAGGAACTGCAAGCTATTGGAAAGCCATTTATTGTTATTGTAAATAGTGTAGACACAGCTTCTCCAACATGTAAAGCTGTTGTTGAAAAACTACAAGAGAAATATCAAGTTCCAGTATTAGCCGTTGCTGTGAATCATATGAGTGAAGCGGACATTCAGTATATTTTAAGAGAAGCTCTTTATGAATTTCCTGTATCGGAAATTAATATAAATATGCCGCAATGGATTGCTGTATTGAATGATGAACATTGGTTGAAAAAAAGTTTTCAGGATACCATAGAAGAAAGCATGTCCAGTGTCGAAAAGCTACGTGAAGTAGAGAGTATCACGGACATATTAGATACGAATGATAATATTGAATCAAGCAATATTGCGACCATTGATACTGGGCAGGGAATAGTGAATGTTGATATCACTATAAAATCTGGTTTGTACAATGAAATACTAAAAGAGATTATTGGTAAGGATATTAAAGATAAAGCGGAGCTTATATCCCTAATGCAAGACTATAGTAAAGCAAAAAGGGAATATGATGCTGTAAGCAGTGCCCTGAAAATGGTTAAACAAACAGGATATGGTTTTGCTAGTGCATCCTTACAGGATATCGCTTTAAGTAAACCAGAAATTGTTAAGCAGGGGAGCCGCTATGGTGTGAAGCTAAAAGCTGTCGCTCCAAGCATCCATATGATCAAAGTGGATGTTGAAAGCACTTTTGAGCCAATCATTGGTTCAAAGGAACAAAGTGAGGAGCTAATTCGCTATTTACTTCGTGATGAAGGTAAGAATGATGAAACTATCTGGGATAGTGATATTTTTGGTAGAAAGCTTTCCGATCTAATTCGCGATGGATTGAATGCAAAACTTTCAATGATACCGGAAGCAGCAAGAGCTAGACTTCAAGATATCTTGACAAAACTCGTTAATAAAGGAAAAGGAAATGTGATTGCTATCGTGTTATAACGATATAATTAGTCATAACTTTATTTGAATAATTAACGAAATATATTGAAAAAAAAGCCTTCAAATGGTATCATATATCTATGTTGGAGGTAATTAGACATGAGTGAAATCTTAAATAAAAAAGCATTGGTTGAAGTCGTAGCTGAAAAGCTGGAAATGACAAAAAAAGATGCAACAGTTGCTGTTGATACAGTATTTGAAGAAATTACAAAAACACTGGCAGACGGCGGAAAAGTTGATTTATCTGGATTCGGTAAATTCGAAGTAGCTGAGCGTCCAGCTCGTATGGGTATCAATCCTGCTACAAAAGAACCATTACCAATCGCTGCATCAAAAGCTCCTAAATTTAAAGCTGCTAAAGCTCTGAAGGATGCTGTAAAATAACAATGTTTAATAAAAGGGATGTTCTTTATCAATAGAATACCCCTTTTTATTTCACAATAGAGTAGGTTAGTTGATTCATGTTATAGTTACTTATATTACTTTTAACTTATAAAATTGTTTTGTGTACTACCTGTGCTCTTATAATAAGCATAAGCGATTATAAGTATTACGAATTCGTTTTTTGTTTATTCCTTGAATATTATTCTAATTATACTTATCCTAATAGAGATGTGTAGTAGTAATTAAAAAGAATGCAGGTATCTTGAGCTATACATATTACTTCGCATAATGTGTATTATGTTGTTAAATAATATAAAAATATAAGGTTTATAAAGTAAATGGTAATACTTAGCTCTTAATTATTACTATATACACACTTCATATGATATTATTTCTTCCAACATTTCGTTTGTTGATTCTTTACACATTACTTTCTTATATTATATTTTTACTAAGTAAATAGCTATTAACTACGATAGTAATAAGTAGCATTTCTTATTATATATTACATTATCTATTTCATGTATCTTGCTTCAAATGACTTTCTTCTTATATTCTTTATTTTAAGCACGCTCTAATTTGCTACGAAAGCATGCTAAACGTATCTATGCTTTGCTTGATGCATATAATCGGATAGTATACTACCTCTGATTGCTATGTGTGCTTTATGTGTGTTTATTAAGACGATTCATAGCATTATTCCTACATGTGACTAGGTGTTTTAAACTACATCATAGTATATACATGATAAATTCATTATCTGCAATTTATTTGTCAAACAATATATTAATACATAAATTCAATGCCAAGTTTATAATTTATTTATTGCATCCCGCTATAATTCTTTCAAAGAACACATCATATTTCAATAGTCCATTTTATAATACATATAATTTATCTTATTATCATTCTCACCTCTTGTACCCTGTATAATATGTGAAATATTTAACAAATAAATATTGTAATAAAAAAAGGATGATATTCATCACCCTGATCAAATGCTCTTAAATAGCGTGTAGTCGCTTTAGCATTTGGTTTTTCGCTTTATTTTCTAAAGAATCATCCAATGGCAATAGGTCTGAAAACTTCAAATCCGGATATTCTTTTGTTAAGCTTTTATAAATCACAAAATCAGCAATTTTTGGGTTTTTAGGAAATAAAGGGCCATGCATATATGTACCGAGCACCTTTCCATTATAGAAACCTTCTATTTTATCTTCAAAATTGTTTCCATAGCCAGCTATGACTTTGCCAAATGGGCTTGCTACATTTCTCGTTTGCCCACCATGGTTTTCAAAGCCGACTGCCATGAATTCTTCACCATCTAAATTACACTGAATAGCTATATTGCCAATACAACGTTTTCCATTATCGCCACTTTCGGTATAATAATCGAAGAATTTCAAACCTTCAATTTTTTCATTATTGGCATCGATATAATACTGACCAAATAACTGATATCCACCACATACAAGGAAAATGAAAGTATTGTTATCCATAGCTTTTTGAATGTTACTTTTACGGGCAAGTAAATCATCAATCAGCATATGCTGTTCTTTATCTGCTCCCCCACCTAGAAACATCAGATGAAATTTGCTTAAATCTTTCTTTTCACCAATGGCACAGGTGTCAATCTCAATATCGATACCGCGATCTTTACAACGTTTCGTAAGTACCATCATATTACCTTTATCTCCATAAAGATCCATGATATCGTGATACATCCAGCATACCTTTAATTTCATTTTTCATTCCTCCTTAGCAGCTTGCGAACCGGCTGCAAGGCCGTATACGTAGCAATGGCATACATAGTGGTATCTGCATTCTTTAGACTTGCGACTGCCTTTTCCAGGTTTTCTTCCACTTCAATGCGTTCTTTATAACCTGCATATTTTAATCTTAATGCCATATCGTAACAACGTGTACCGCTGCAGATGATATGAACGGTTTTTTCGTTTACTAATTTTTCAAAGAATGTATCATAAATCCAGGATACATCAGTGCCATCCTGCGCATGATCATTTAATACCAGTAAAACTGTTTTATCATCCTGATCTTCTTCTATGACTTTCATGACTTCATTGGCACCTGTAGGATTTTTCACAAGATTCAATACACATTTTTGACCATTAAAGTTAAATTCTTCATTACGGCCATCAGGAACATCCATGGTTTCAAACGTTTTAGCTGCATACTGCATATCAATGTGGAAGAAATCTGCCACGCATAAAACAGCCATACAATTGTACATAGTATATAAACCACCTTGTGGTGCATGAAATTCCATATCTTTCCAGATGAATTGGCGATCACGAATGCTTTTCACGCTACCTTTGACATCTGTAGCAGGTGTTTCGTAGTCCTTATTCTCACAATGGTATTCACCGATATGAGAATACTGGTAAAAGTCATAAATCAGCTTACCACCGCAACGTGGACAGAATTTACCTTCACTTGCTTCTTTGTTAACGGCTTTGCTTTCCTCACATCGCTCCATGGCAAAGTATCGTGCATCTGCTTGCACAGCAGCATCTTTTAAACGAACAACATTGGGATCATTGGCATTCAAGATCAAGGTACCATCAAAATCATGGATCGCTTCTTCTACCTTTTGGATTAATTGCTCCATCTCCCTTGCCCTATCCAATTGATCACGGAAGAAATTAGTTACCACTAATGCGGTGACAGGCAGACTTTTAATAATATAAGGGATATTTAATTCGTCAACCTCTAATACGATATAATCGGCAGGTACTACACCAGTTAGACTTGCCGCTTTCAATAAACAAGTCGTAATACCGGCACGCATATTATCACCTTTACGATTGGTAACCACTTGTTTATGAGCCGTTTCAAACATGGAAGCGATTAGATTGCTTGTAGATGTCTTACCATTGGTTCCTGTTACTAAAATGATGGGACATGAGATTTTCAGCTCTTTTAAGATGTTAGCATCAACCTTCAATGCCAATTGTCCTGGCAGAGAACCTCCGCGATGAACCAAACTTAGCAGAAAGGATGCAAGCTTATTCAGCAGTATTGCGAGATACTTCATATAATTCCTCCTTGATTGCTAGAAGTGTATTGTAAAATTCACTTCCTTATTATACCTTGAAATGCTTAAAAACGCTACGTTCTTCATAGAATTTATGGGATTTCTTCTTTTATTATATAACTGCCCTTAGAAATTATGTGAAAGCCTTTTAAAAATAAGAATATTTTCGATAAAAGAGCAAAAAAAAATTAAAAAATTGAAGAAATTGTAAAATTTAAGTGGTAATTATGCTGAGAAATGCTATAATAATTTCGTCATTAAGGAATATGGAGGACACTATGGAAAAAATCTACGTAGGTAAAACAAAAGATGTTTACAAATTAGACAACGGTAACGTATTGTTGAAGTTTAAAGATGACTGTACTGGAAAAGATGGCGTTTTTGATCCAGGCGAAAATGCAGTTGGCTTAACAATCGAAGGTATTGGTAAAGCAAATCTGGAAACTTCAATCCACTTCTTTGAAATCTTAAAAGATGCTGGCATCAAAACACATTACGTAAGTGCTAATGTAGAAGATGCAACGATGGAAGTTCTGCCTGCTACCGTATTTGGTAAAGGCTTGGAAGTTATCTGCCGTCTGGTAGCAACCGGTAGTTTCATTCGCCGTTATGGTGATTATATTGAAGATGGAACACCTCTTCCTGGCGGATATGTAGAAACAACATTGAAAGATGATGCCAAAGGTGATCCGCTGATTACCAGTGAAGGTCTGGCTGCTTTAGGAATCATGAGCGAAGAAATGTTCGCAAGCATGAAAGAACAGACTTTAAAAATTACGGAAATTGTAGCTGCAGACTTGAAGAAAAAAGGTCTTGATCTGTATGATATCAAGTTTGAATTTGGCTACAACAATGATGAAGTGATTCTGATTGATGAAATTGCATCCGGAAACATGCGTGTTTACAAAGATGGTAAAATCGTTGATCCAGTTGATCTGACATCAATTATTTTAGGTAAATAATGCAATGAAGCATTCTCATGTAATAAGTGTGAGAATGCTTTTTTAAACGGTTACATTACAATATCAGCACAAGAAAGATTGACATGAAAAATCCCCTGCCCTATAATTGTAAGGTAAAAAAAGCAATACATTTTTTTGCTTGGTTTACATAGGTATTCATGTTCGATATATGCTATAGAAAAGATATTTATTTATGAGATATCTGTATATGGAAAGGAAATGAACAACAATGAAAGAGTGCACATTACTTTACGAAGGAAAAGCAAAGAAAGTTTTTACCACAGAAGATGCTGATGCTGTTATCGTGGATTACAAAGATGATGCAACAGCATTTAATGGTTTAAAAAAAGGTACGATTCAAGGAAAAGGCAGCATGAATAATCGCATATCAAATTTTTTGTTTCAGAAGTTGGAACAGCAAGGAATTCCAACCCATCTGATCAAGGAATTAGATGATCGCAAGACTTTGGTGAAAAAAGTGGATATCATCCCTTTGGAAGTTATCGTGCGCAATAAGGTGGCTGGTAGTTTTGCGAAGCGTTTAGGCTTGGAAGAAGGCACAAAAATCAAGAGCCCGATCTTAGAATTCAGTTATAAAAATGATGAACTTGGTGATCCCATGATCAACAGCTATATGGCGATTGCTATTGGTATTGCAACACGTGAAGAAATCGATACCATTACCGATATGGCATTTAAAATCAACAACACATTAAAGGATATCTTTGCGAAAGCCGATATCGAATTGATTGATTTTAAAATAGAATTTGGTAAATTTCATGATACTATTGTGTTAGCGGATGAAATTTCCCCAGATACATGCAGATTATGGGATATGGATAGCCATGAACATTTAGATAAGGACCGTTTCCGCCGTGATTTAGGAAATGTGGAAGATGCCTATCAGGAAGTATGTAAACGTCTGTATATCGCTTAAAAAATTACTTAAATAGATAAATGGAAAGGAGCTTATATGTACGATCGATATGAAAGCCCGCTGGGACAGCGTTACGCCAGCAAAGAGATGCAGCAAATATTCTCACAGGATAAGAAATTTAAAACATGGCGTAAGCTATGGATTGCTTTAGCGGAAAGCGAAAAAGAATTAGGATTGGATATCACTCAGGAACAATTGGATGAATTGATTGAGAATAAAGATACTATCAACTATGAAGTGGCGAAAGAACGTGAAAGAATCGTGCGCCATGATGTGATGAGCCATGTGTATGCATATGGTGTGCAATGTCCAAAAGCCAAAGGTATCATCCATTTAGGTGCGACTAGCTGCTATGTTGGTGACAATACAGATCTCATCCTCATGTATGAAGCATTAGAACTGGTAAAAAACAAAATCGTGAACGTCTTGGCGGAATTGAAAAAATTTGCATTGACCTACAAAGATCTTCCGGTCTTAGCATTCACCCACTTTCAGCCAGCCCAACCAACCACACTTGGTAAACGTGCTGCCATTTGGGCACAGGATCTACAGTTGGATTATGAAGAAATTTGCTATTTACTAGAGCATAAAAAACTTTTAGGCTGTAAAGGTACGACCGGTACACAAGCAAGCTTTATGGAATTGTTTGACAATGACAATGAAAAGGTTAAGGAACTGGACAAACGTATCGCAAAAAAAATGGGTTATACAGATTGCTATCCAGTATCTACCCAGACCTATTCACGTAAAATTGATTCTCGTATACTTCAGGCATTAAGCAATATTGCCCAAAGTGCACATAAGTTTTCAAATGATATTCGCCTTTTACAGCATTTAAAAGAGGTGGAAGAACCATTTGAAAAGGGACAGATCGGTTCCAGTGCTATGGCTTATAAGCGCAATCCTATGCGCAGTGAACGAATGGCTTCTTTAGCTAATTATGTCATCTCGGATGCATTAAATCCGGCATTAACTGCTGCAACGCAATGGTTTGAAAGAACCTTGGATGATTCAGCTAATAAACGCATCAGTATACCGGAAGGCTTTCTAGCTGTAGATGGTATTCTTGATCTTTATTTGAATATTACGGATGGCTTAGTTGTATATCCAAAAGTCATTCATGCACATTTGATGAAAGAACTCCCTTTCATGGCTACCGAAACTATATTGATGGATGCGGTAAAAGCCGGCGGAGATCGTCAGGAACTGCATGAACGCATTCGTATTCATTCTATGGAGGCTGGAAAAGCGGTGAAAGAAGAAGGAAAGGAAAACGATTTGCTTGCACGTATTGCCGAGGATGAAATGTTCCCTATGCATATGGAACAGCTAGAAGCCATCATGGATCCACAAAATTTTGTTGGCCGTGCGCCACAGCAAACGGAAGAATATTTCCATGACTTCATTGACCCTATTCTAGCCAAAGAAAAAAACGCATTGGGAATACATGCCGATATTCAAGTATAAAAAGCAATAAGCATTGCTTTGTATAAGAAAGACTGTACGACACACAGTCTTTTTCTTTTACGTTAAAGCGAATCGGTTTTAGCTTATCTGAAAGAAGAAATAATAGGAGTAGGAAAATAGTGTTTGCCTATAACGTTCATGCAGCCTAACATATACCCTCCCTTTCCTTTCTATAAAAAATACGACACACTCATATGTAGGACTGTGTCGTTTTATAAAGAATTATCATAGACTATCATAAAAAGCATATAAAGCACTTTTTATGGTTTCTCCTATTCATAAAGATACTGCTTTGTTATTCGCAATTCCTCTTATTCAATTGTTTTGCATATTTAATAAAGTCTATAAATAAAGGATGTGCACGATGTGGGCGGCTTTTAAATTCCGGATGATATTGTACGCCTATATAAAAATCATTGGCAGAATACTCAATAGCCTCGACTAATGCATCATCAGGTGATACCCCACTGATACACATGCCATGTTCTTCGAAAGATGCGCGATAGGCATTGTTAAATTCAAAGCGATGACGATGTCGTTCTGCGATATGATTTTTTTGATAAGCTCTTTCCAATTGCGTTCCTTTTTTAATGGTACTAGGATACGCCCCTAAACGCATTGTTCCACCTTTTGAAAGCAGTTCTCTTTGTTCTTGCATATAGTGGATGATTGGATACTGACAGTCATTATCAAACTCTGCAGAATTGGCATCCTTAAGTTGTAATACACTGCGGGCAAAAGCAATAGCAGCAATCTGCATCCCTAAACAAATCCCTAAATAAGGAATGTTATGGATACGGGCATAATTGGCAGCAACGATCTTTCCTTCTATGCCTCTATTACCAAACCCTCCAGGTATTAATATACCATGACAGCCACTTAATTTTTCAGCTACGCTTTCCTCTGTTAATTCTTCTGAATCTATCCAGCGGATTTGAATGTGAACTTTGTTTTTTAAACCGGCATGATGAAGTGCTTCAACAACGGATAAATAAGCATCATGGAGCTTCACGTATTTCCCAATCAGGGCAATCGTAACTTCTTCTTGAATACTGGAAAAGACTTCACTTAATTCTTCCCATTGATGCAAATCAGCTGATGGTAACGAATAGTTAAAATGTTTCAGCACAATCTCATCTAATCCATTTTTTTGTAACATCGAAGGTACCTCATACAATGAGCGCATCGTTCGATTTTCAATGACACATTCCTTAGGTACGTTGCAAAATAATGATAACTTTTCTTTAATCGTATCTTCTAATGGTTCATTGACTCTTGCAATCAAAATATCCGGTGAGATACCATACGATTGTAGTTCTTTTACCGAATGCTGTGTTGGCTTTGATTTATGCTCTTGGCTGCTTTGTATATAAGGGATAAGCGTCACATGAATGTACAAACAGTTTTGACGTCCCTGTTCAAGCGCAACTTGACGAATCGCTTCAAGAAATGGCTGGCTCTCAATATCCCCGGTAGTTCCACCGATTTCGCATAATAAAATATCTGCTTGCGTTTTCTTCTGAGCCATATAAATATAACTTTTAATCTCATTGGTAATATGGGGAATGACTTGAACAGTTTGACCAAGATAATCTCCCCGACGCTCTTTTTGTAAGACATTCCAATAGATCTTCCCAGTTGTTACGTTGGAATAGCAGTTTAAATCTTCATCAATAAAACGCTCATAATGACCTAAATCCAAATCGGTTTCACTGCCATCCTCGGTCACAAAGACCTCACCATGTTGATAAGGGCTCATGGTTCCCGGATCTACATTGACATAGGGGTCCATTTTCATCGCTGAGATTTTCAGTCCTCTTGCTTTTAATAGTCTTCCTAAAGATGCTGCGGTGATGCCTTTTCCCAAGCCGGATACAACACCACCGGTAATAAAGATAAATTTACACATAGATATATATCCTTTCTCATTCGGTTTTATTTTCATATTTTCGTATCACCGCTTTTGCTAGCTGTAAGCGTGTGAGTCGCGCATTCATTGCTTTTTTCTCTAAATATTTGTGTGCTTGTTGCTCATTCATATGTTCATGTTCTAATAACAGACACTTTGCTTGCTGGATAACCTTGGTTTCCTGCAGACGTTGTTTCCATAGCTGTTCATCTTTTTGATGTTGTTTTTGTTTGCGTTGAGTAAGTATGGCAAATTTTAAAAGCTGAAACAGCGTATGTTGATGTATTGGTTTTCCAACGGTCATGATACCGGCTTTCTGCATGCGATCCTCAATACTTTTTAATTTCTCATGATGTACCAGCAATAAGATGCTGGCATTGTTTTTCACATTCATATCCAATACCAGACGATAATCTGCTTCATCTGGAAGCGGATAGTTTATGATAATGAAATCATAGGCAGCTGTCATAAAAAGACGGCGAGCGTGCGCTGCATGGGTGCTGATCGTGATACTGAGGTCATCTTCACATGCTAAAAATTCGCGTATGCATTCAGTTGTCTTTTTACTGCCAGATATAATCAATACACGAATCATAGATCATCACCTCTTTTAATCGTATCAAGTTATTGTTTGTGTGTTTTCATTTGGATAGTTTTTACATTTAGTTTTAATGCACAAATCCTTGTTTGCAGTAGACCGATAGCCTTATTCGTATATATATCGATTCATAGTTAGTATGGTGTAGAACAAGAGCTAGAATACTATCTAAGCGTGTATTATGCAATCACAGGTTGCATGATCCCATGCTTAAAATTCGCAGTTGTCTAATCATGAAATGTTATTAAAAGTTTTAACACTTCCCTTACAAGTCGCTATTTCTTTCTGGTTATGAAATTAAAAAGGGCGTTAAAGGAAGTGAAACATCTAGTTTCATCCTTTGAACGCCTTTGTTCAATACTTATTTTATAATATATATAAAGCTTACTTTAACATTTCATGAACGATGATATTACTATTACGCTCTGGTCCAACAGATATCATAGAGATTTTCGTATGGCACAATTCTTCAATGCGACGCAAATAAATTTTGGCATTCTCAGGAAGTTCATCATAATGGGATATGTTTGCGATATCCTCATTCCATCCATCGAATATTTCATAAATAGGTTTTGCTTTTTGCAAGTCTTCAATATTGCTTGGGATGTAATCATAGCGCTGTCCATCAATCTCATAGGCAACACACATTTTGATTTTATCAAACCCGCTTAAAATATCTAACTTGGTGATGACAAGATCGGTTAATCCATTGATCATTGCGGCATGTCGTACAACATTGACATCCAGCCAACCACAGCGGCGTGGACGTCCGGTCGTAGCACCATATTCCCCACCTTTTTCACGCAGTGTATCGCCTTCCTCATCAAATAATTCACATGGGAAAGGTCCTTCTCCAACACGCGTAGAATATGCTTTGGCGATTCCAATGATCACATCCAACTTCTGTGGTGCAACACCGGCACCTGTACATACACCGGCACTTGTTGGTGAACTGCTTGTCACATATGGATAGTTACCATAATTGATATCCAGCATTGCCGCTTGGGCACCTTCAAACAGCACCTGTTTGTTTGTGTCTAATGCTTCATTAACTAGCAACTGTGCATTGACGATACGAGGTAATAGTTTTTCTCTGATCTCGGCAAATTGCTGCACCATGTCTTCATATACGAATCCTTCATCCTGATAAACTTGATGGAAGAGGATGTTTTTCATTTCTAAAGCCCGTTTTAATTTCTTTTTAAACTGTTCAAAATCTTTTAGATCTCCCATTCGCAAGCCGATGCGAGAATACTTATCAGCATAGCATGGACCAATGCCACGTTTCGTCGTACCGATTTTTGCTTCCTGCAATTGAGCTTCCTGCAAACTATCTAAACGCACATGATATGGCATAATGATATGGGAACAATCAGAAATCTTGACATGTTCCGTAGGCAGACCTTTTTCTTCTAATGCCTTAATTTCTTCCAAAAAGACAAAAGGGTCAACAACAACACCTGGTCCAATGATACACAACGCTTTTTGTAAAACGCCACTTGGCAACAAATGGAGAACCACCTTATCATCATTGACAACAACTGTGTGTCCGGCATTGTTACCACCTTGAAAACGAACAACATAATCCATATGGGAACCTAAATAATCGACGACTTTTCCTTTTCCTTCATCGCCCCACTGTGTTCCTACAACAACATAACCTGGCATAAAAATTCCTCCTTGCGGGTTTTTAAAGCCCAGTTGTTAAGACTTATAAAAAATCCTTTACTAATATAGCACAATCTATGGTAAATGGAAATATTTTTTTCATGAAAATAAATGGGAATTGTTACATTTAGATAGATTTAGCAGTATCACATAAGTGAGTAATCTTGCAAAAGGCACTAAAAAAAGGCATTTTATGCCCTTTTTCGTTATTTCATGCACGCTTCCAATTTATCAACAGCAGGTGCAATTAATTTCTGGACTTTTTTTACTGTTTCAGGGGTGAAGTCATCATCTTTATAAATCTGTGAAATGGCATCCATCATTGGTAATTCAGCCCATAATTCAACGTCGTTGCTCTGTAAGAATTCATCTGTATTCTTATGTGCAAATATTTCAATATGGCGACCACAATCTGGACAAACGACATAGCTCATGTTTTCGATGATACCCAAAACCGGCACCTTTACTTCCTTACACATATTAATGGCTTTCGATACGATCATTGATACCATAGGTTGTGGTGTAGATACCATCACAATGCCATTCACCGGCATATTTTGTAAAACAGTCAATGCGACATCACCAGTTCCCGGTGGCATATCGATCAGCAGATAATCCAATTCTTCCCAAACGACATCTGTCCAAAACTGACGAACAGCATTTCCAACGATGGGACCTCGCCATACAACCGGTTGATTTTCATCATCCATCAAAAAGTTCAAAGACATTACTTTAATACCATCTTTATCAATGACAGGTTCAATAGCATCGTTTGTGCCATATGCCTTTTCATGTTCCAAGCCTAAAAGTCTTGGAATACTTGGCCCGGTGATATCGGCATCCATGATACCGACCTGATAGCCTCTTTGACGCAGCTCTTTTGCTAATAAAACGCTCATTGAGCTTTTACCTACGCCACCTTTTCCACTCATCACGCCAATGACGTGTTTGATTTTGTTGCGGGCATTGTTCTGGATACCACAGGTATCTTCACTCTTCCCACAGGTCCCTTTACTAGGACAGCTACTGCAATTACTCATGTTCTCTACTCCTTTACTTATTTATTTCCATAAAGCCAGCATACTTGTTCCAATCGTATTCTCTGGCATCTCAATTGCAAAATTTTCCGCAATGCTGGCACCGATATCCGCAAAGCTATCGCGCAATGCTAATAAGCCATGTCCTTGCATAGATGGACTATAGGCAAGCATTGGCACCATTTCTTTGGTATGATCACTGCCTTTATAGGTAGGATCATTTCCATGATCAGCAGTGATAATTAATAAATCATCTTCCTTTAGCTGTTTTAATACGATGCCGAGTTTTTCATCAAAGCGCTCTAGCTCTTCCCCATAGCCAACAGGGTTACGGCGATGCCCCCACAAAGCATCAAAATCAACAAGATTTACAAAACATAAGCCTTGGAAGTCCTTTTTCATGATATCGATTGTCTGCTCCATACCATGCACACTGCTTTTTGATTTATACGCTTCACTGATGCCTTCGCCTACAAAGATGTCATTGATCTTACCAACACTGATAACATCATACCCATGCTCTTGTAAGGCATTTAATACCGTTTTCCCATATGGTTTTAAGGCATAATCATGGCGATTTGCCGTACGCTTGAATTCACCTTTTTTCTTGCCGATATATGGACGGGCTATAACACGTCCTACCTTCCATTCCGGTTTCATGGTCAACTCTCTGGCGATTTCACAACAGCGATATAATTCGTCTAAACCAAATGTTTCCTCGTTACCGCAAATCTGCAAGACACTATCTGCGGAAGTATAGACAATCATATCTCCGGTGGCAATTTCGTGTTCGCCCAGCTCATCTAAAATTTCGGTACCACTTGCTGCTTTATTTCCGACAATCTTATGGCCGGTGCGTTTGCTCAGCTCATCAAGCAGCTCCTTAGGAAAGCCACTTTCTGTAAATGTTTGAAATGGTGTGTCGATATATAACCCCATCATTTCCCAATGACCGGTCATCGTATCCTTACCGACACTGCGCTCGATCATTTTGGTATAATATCCCATAGGTTCTTGTACGCTTGCTACATGCTGCATAGGATGCAGATTGGCAAGTCCTAGTTTTGCTAAATTTGGGATATGGAAATTTTCCATATGCATAGCAATATGGCCTAAGGTATCACATCCTTCATCGCCATATGCCTTGGCATTAGGGGCAGCCCCAACACCAAGGGAATCTACAACGATGGCGAATACACGTTTATATGTTTTCATGGTCGTCTTCCTCCTTTGATCTTGGATGAAAAGATGCATAAGCATCTTGTAATCGTTTGTTTTGAATATGGGTGTAAATTTGTGTCGTAGCGATATCCGCATGTCCCAGCAACTCCTGTACAACGCGAAGATCAGCACCACCATCTAAAAGATGTGTGGCAAAGCTATGACGAAAGCTATGTGCGGATAAACGTTCATCTAAGCCAAGTGCTGTAAGTTTGCTCTTAATCAGGTTATGTACATATTGTCTTGAAACATTCTGTCCTCGTGAGTTAAGAAACACAAAAGGACTTCGCTGTTTCACCCATTGTGGGCGAACAAATTCTAAATACTGTTGCAACGCATGTACGCTGCGCTGATGCATAGGCACCATCCGCTCTTTTTCTCCTTTACCAAGCACTTTGAGAAAGCCCTGCTCTAAATGTGTCATATTTAAACGCAAATGCGTCAGCTCACTTACTCGCAAGCCACAGCCATAAAGTACTTCTAATAAAGCCTTATGGAATATGTCCATATCACTGTCTTGGAAGCTATCTAATAAGCGTTCAATATCCGCCACATTAAAATAGGTCGGTAATTTCTTTGCGGTTTTGGAAGAGCGTATGTGTAAGGTTGCATCGGGAATTTTAGGGTATGTCATCGTCAAATAGCGATGAAACATGCGCAATGAAGTAATCATATGATTGACACTGCTCGTTTTTTTCTTTACTTTTTGTTCTTTGAGAAAATCTTGCAGATCCATGTAGGTTACATCTTCAATAGCCGTAAATCCATGTGCGTCTAAAAAAGCGAGGTATTCCTTTAGATCATTACGATAGGATGCCACGGTTGCTAAGGACTTATTCTCTACGACTTGTATATAATGAAGATAATCTTCAAACGCATCAGTTATCTGCATAATCTCACCATGTGATATTATAGCACAGTTTTTATCTTTTTGGTATGGATAGGCTTATATCCTTACTACATGCAGAAACACTTCAATATCCTATCTTTTAACCGTAAAAAAGAAATATATACGTGACAATCTAAAATAGTATTGAGATTGAACAATCTTACGATTGATACTTTACATCATCGCTTTAGCATGATTGGTGGTAATACATGTGTATGATGCCCCCCATCTTTAATTGCCTCAATTAAAACAGTGATGGCTTCCTCTTTATTTTGATCATAAACAAATTGTAAGGTACGCACACCGAATCGATGTTGTAACAATTCTTTCATCAATTCGCCAATCCGATCCGCACGATGTACCAAATAAAAACGGCCTTTTTCTTGTAGCGTGGAAGCTGCCTGTTTACACAATAAAGGAAAAGGCAGGTAACACTCGTGACGGGCAATACGCAAATAATCACTCTCATTGAGATTTGCATGCGTATTGACCTTAAAATAAGGTGGATTGCATATCACAACATCTACCTTAGGAAGCGTCATGTTACCTGCATCGCCTGCTAAAATTGTAAATGGCACACCACAATCTTTTAAATTATGTTCAGCCAACTTGCATGCTGCTTCTTGAATTTCTACACCATATAGGTAAGCGGGCTGCTTTGTTGCAGCCACTGCCAGTAAAGCTCCATTGTTCGTTCCAATATCTAAGATGCGCTCTCCTTGTTTTATCTGCATAAATGCGGCTAAAAGACTGGTATCAGTATTTATGCGAAACATGTCTTTTCGTTGATATACATAAGTAGTTGTACCATGTATATAATCATACGTATAATGATCGTTCATCTTCTCACTTCCTGTATGTAGTATTATACAGGAAAATCACATTAAATTAAACAGCTTAATGAATTCAATAACAATCGTTGATTTCAAATATGCCCCCACTAGCATAATCAGAAAACAAATAAAGATATCATTAAGTACGGTATTAAATAATTTACGAAAGTCTAGGCGTTCACGGTTTGTGCAACTATAAACGATGTACATTGACAATTGAATTGCACTGGCAGAAATCAAAAACGTAGCAAGTAGGTCAAACACAACCTGGGGTAAGAGTGTCAACAAAATGCCGACAATTCCTTTCATCTGATAGGTTGCCACAAAGAGCGCACAAGAGAAGCCGATTTGTAATCCCTTGGTAAACACAACGAAACTAATAATGGGGATGCCGGCAATGCTTGTCCCCAACAAAAAGACAAATAAAATAAAAAGAATTCCCAAAAAGAATTGTGATATAAAATAGTCATACTTATTGACATTGGAATCAATGGTCGTTAAATAAGCAGAAAGATTTTGAATATCATTCACATCTATGTAATTCGATAAGATAATACCCATGCATAGTCCACAACCAACCAAGATAGCAATATACAAATAGACATTTTGATATTTCTTTAAAAAGCCGTGATAATGATGTTTCTTTTTCATATGCTCACCTCACTTCAGCATATGAAAAAAAAGAAGAGTTCACCCCTTCTTTTCTTCGTCATATTTCTACATTTTTTTCTTAAGCTGCGCGGCACTGATCAGATTTGCACCAGGAAGTTGCTTATTCAACTGTTTCAACACTATAGCAACATCGTTTGTATCTTCTACGGGTTCTTGAAACATGTCAATTTGTGTAACACTGGTTTCTTCACTGTAAAGCGATCCTAATCCGATTCCAAGATGACGGATTTCTTTACCGTTGTGATTTTGATCAAACAATAGCAATGCTGTTTCCAATAAAATGGTTTCCTCATTCGTATAGCCTTGTAAAGACTGTGAGCGAACAGCATTGGTAAAATCATAATATCGAATAGAAATGGATAGTAAAGAACCTTTGATTTTTTCTTGTTTTGCTCGTTGACTCAAAGAATGAGCTAAACGGCGAAAAACAGTTTTTACTTCATCGTATTCTATGATATCACGATCCAGTGTCGTTGATTGTGAAATGGATTGCACACTGGTGTTATAGGATAAACGATTACTGCCATTTCCACGCGCATGTTGAATGGCCATATACCCCTGCTTGCCAAGCAGTGTCATTAGCATCGTTTCATTTGATGGATCAGCCAAATCGCCAATGGTATGAATTCCACGTTCTTCTAATAATGGCACACTTTTCTTACCAATGCCCCACATATCTGTGATTGGTAGTGGCCATAACTTAGATGGCACTTCTTGTTTTCGCAATACCGTGATTCCCATAGGTTTTCGCATATCACTCGCCATCTTTGCTAAAAACTTATTTGGTCCTACTCCTATACTGCATGGTAACCGCAAATCTTCATAGACACGTTTCTGAATGATCCATGCCAAATCTAGCGGTCGTTTATAATTACCTATGATATCAGTAACATCCATGTAACATTCATCGATACTAGCCGGTTCAATACAAGGGGTGAATTTACGCAGATAGGTGAAAAAACGATTACTTAATTCTTCATACCAGGAAAAATCACCTTGTACAACTACCAGCTGCGGACATTTTTCTAAAGCCATCAATAATGGCATAGCACTATGAACTCCACATTTACGAGCTTCATAATTTGCCGTACTGACAACACTTCTGCGATGCAATCCGGCTACAGCAACCGGTTGTCCCTCCAACGCAGAATTCTTCAAAACCTCCGCACTTGCATAAAACGCATTTAAATCAATATGAAATATAACTCTTCCTGCCATATCCAACATCCTTTATTTTGGTTAATAAAACATCAAATGTACATGATGATTCATCCGCTTACCTTGACCATTATAAAGGATTTCAGGAAGAAAAGCTAGCGATAAGTTTGCATCATCGCTGTTTTGTTTTTTAAACGATGCTCAAGACGTAATTTATCGGCAATCATCGCAATGAATTCCGAATTGGTTGGTTTTGCCTTACTAGCAGAAATCGTATAACCAAAAATATCATCAATGGCATCAATATTCCCTCTATTCCAAGCTACCTCTATCGCATGACGAATGGCTCTTTCCACACGTGAGGCGGTCGTTGCATATTTACGAGCAATCTCCGGATATAAGACTTTGGTGATCTGACCTAAGAAATCAACATTTAGATAAGTTTCTAAAATAGCTGTTCGTAAGTACATATAGCCTTTGATATGTGCGGGTATACCGATCTCATGGAGTAATTCCGTAATCTCACTTTCCAGTTCTAATTTGGCAAGGCGTTTCTTTTCATCTTCATCAAGATTCACCCGCAAGCCATTGCCTTTCTTTTGTTTACTGGTAAAGCCAACGATGAAGTTTAGCTTATCGACAAGCTCCTCCATCTCAAAAGGTTTCATGAGTATGTAGTCGATCCGAAAATTCTGCACTTGTGATACGATCAAATCATTCACAAATGGTGTTGTGGTAATGATGTGAGCTACCTCAATGTTGTTTTTCTTTAAATCTTGCAGAACACTGATCCCATCCTTCTTTGGCATCAGCAGATCCAGTACGAGGATGTCAATGTGTTTCCCATGAAGCTCTACAAGACATTGTTCACCATTGGTGGCACTGCCTACGATCTGATATGCATCACTCTTTGCGAATGCTGCTTTCATAGAGTGAATCATTTCCAGACTGTCATCGACAAGATAGACGCTAAGTTTGTTGTTCATATATTTCTTTCTCTCCTTCCCTATTAATTATAAGAATTCTAAATGAGAAATAACAATGAATTTGTCGAACACCGTAAAGAAATTTACAAATTTTTTCAAATTATGAAAAAATGACGACGTTTTATGCCGTCATTTCTGTGATAACACCAAAGTGTAAGTCGAATAATGTCGTAATTACGCAAGTTTCTTAGAATTAGATAACATCCATTCGATAAAGACACCATATCCATGAATAGGATCATTCGTAATAACGTGTGTAACTGCTCCTATGATTTTGTTATCTTGGACGATAGGTGAACCACTCATGCCTTGAATAATACCATTTGTCTGTGCTAATAATACAGGATCGTCAACAATAAATTCTATACCTTTTACATCACCGATGTGCTGATGATGAATCTTGGTGATATTGATGGAAAAAGCTTGTACTTCGTCACCATGTAAAACCGTATACAACTGGGCTTTCCCTTTGTGTACACTTTGCGCATCTGCCCATTCCATGAGAGGCGCATTCCTTCCCAATTGTACATAGGTTCCATAAATACCAATACGCGTATTTTCCCGAATCGTTCCCAAGACTCTAGTAAAATCAATGGTGGCGCGTTTTTCTCCGGCATGATTTTGCTGTGCTTTTTGAATAGATGATACATTCGCCGGATAAATACTTCCTGCTTGAATATCCGCTATCTCCTGCAAATCCGTATCCATAATTTCATGCCCAAGTGCTCCATAAGTATGATTGCTAGGATCATAATAGGTCAAGGTACCAACACCGACAATTTTATCTTTTACATATAAACCACACTTATATACCTTGTCTGTTTCATCATACACATTAAACAATGATGTTTCTATGAGCTGATTCTTTCTAAGAACAGTGATAGGAATACTATCTTTTGATTGTGTTCTTTGATAGGTCAACAGTTCCCTTTGCATATCAGCAATGCTTGTTACCGTGACGCCATTGATTTTTTTTATGATATCTTTTTTCTGAATATAGGTTTCCGGTGTATACGTTTTATTTTGTATCGTAAAGTGATACGTCCCACTGATGAGTACACCATCATAAGAAACTTCAATACCAACGCTATCTCCGCCTAAATAAATACCTTCATTGGCACAGATCATTGAAGGATGAATGAATAGGCAAATGAAACAGCTTAGTAAAATTAAAAATTTCTTTGACAAAGTATCACCTCCCAGGGCTAGTTTGTCCTGTGTCAAGTGAAACAAGTCAAAGAAAATCATTAATCTCTTCGCGCTTTTTCTAATAATTCTTTTGCCATGGCATGCGCAGAAACACTTTGTGATGCACTAGATATACTAGCAAGTTGAATGATACGCTCTTGTTCATCTAATACATGGATCTGTGTTTTGACATGATCATTTTCCTGTAACTTTTCTACTACATAATGATGGTCCGCACAAGCTGCTACTGGAGCCAGATGTGTTACGCAGAAAACCTGAACATCTTTTGCCAGCTCCTGCATCTTTTTACCAATAGCAAAGGCAACATTGCCACTGACACCAGTATCTATCTCATCAAAAATAACAGTCTCAATACCTTGCAAACGTGTGAATACCGTCTTCATGCCAAGCATAAAACGCGATAATTCACCACCGGAAGCCGTTGCTGAAAGACTTTTTAAGCGTTCTCCAGCATTCATCGATATTAAAAATTCCACCTTATCCATCCCGGTGGCATTGCCTGCAAATGTTTCAATTGAAACATGAAAACGTGCATTGGGCAATTCTAGATCACGCAACTGTGTAACAACAAGTTCTTCCAATTCTTTTGCTTTCGCCATGCGCAACGTATGCAGTTGTTTTGCTTGCGTCTCATATGCCGCATAAGCTTTCTGTCGGGCTTTTTCCAATTTTGTGATAGCATCTTGACGATGTAAGATACCATCAATGGTACGATCTAGCTCATCGCGTTTTTCACAAACAGCATCATAGCTTCCTCCATATTTACGAAAAATTTTATGTATGTAAGAAATACGATCCTGCAATTCATGGAAATGTTCTTCATCAAATTCTAGGCTTTGTACATATTCTTTGATTTCTTCAGTAAGATCTTGCATCACATAATAAGCATCATTTAACTTCTGTGCATATGTATCCAGTGTCTCATCATAATGCAATCCACTTAATTGATGAGCCGCTTCATAGATAATAGGCAATCCACCCTCTTCTTCATCCAATAATTGAATTGCGGCATGTAAACCGGCACTGACCTTTTCATAACCCATCATATGACGCAATTCTTCTTCTAATTCATCTAATTCATTTTCTTTCAGCATTGCTTCATCAATTTCATTTAACTGAAATGTGAGAAATTCTAAATCATCTTCACTGTAATCTGCATGCAGCAGTTGTGAAAGCTCATCATCACATTTCTTAAAAACACGATAGGTATCACGAACATCCTCGCGTAATGCATCTTGTTGCAGAAAACGATCCAGTAAAGATAGATGATATTTGGGATTCAATAAATATTGTGTATCATGTTGGGAATGTAAATCAACTAGAGCTGCCATAACTTCTTTTAAAAAGGCAATCGTTGTTGTTCTTTGGTTAATACGTGCGACACTTTTGCCTTCTTTACTAAATTCACGCGTTACGATGAGCAAATCATCTTCCAAAGTATATCCCGCTTCATCTAATAAGCTTCTTACAGCGTGGTGAGAAGGCACTTGAAAGACTCCTTCGATAATTGCTTTATCTTTACCATCTTTTACCATACTGGCACTGATGCGATCTCCTTTTAAGATTCCTATGGCATCCATCAACAGCGATTTACCTGCTCCTGTTTCACCAGTAAAAGCAGACATATGGTCTTCCAATGTTAAATTCACATGATCCAGCAAAATAAAATCTTTGACATAAATTTGTGTCAGCATAGAATCACCTCGTTTTCTTATGGTTCATGACGATTGTATGATAATCAAATAGCTGCTGCTTGTAGGTATCACAAATGTGCATGACAAATTCACGGTTGCCATCTCTTCCTAAGATGCTGCTTTCTTGTAAATGATGAACATAAAGTCCTTGTTCTTTTACAAAGTCAACCATCTCTTGCAACACGCGCATGTGCACCTTGGCATCTTTAACAATGCCATGTTTTCCAACGTAAGCTTTCCCTGCCTCAAATTGCGGTTTAATCAAAACAACAAGTTCTTTCTTACTCATCACCGAGAATACTGCTGGTAAAATGAGTTTTGCGGAAATAAAAGAGACATCCATACAAGCAAAGGTAATTGCATCATCAAACATATCCTTGCGCAAATAGCGACAATTGCAATTTTCCATATTTACGACGCGTTTATCCTTACGCAATCGCTCAATCAATTGATCTTTTCCTACATCAACAGCATATACCTTTTGAGCACCTTGTTGAAGACAGACATCACTAAATCCTCCCGTGCTGGCACCCACATCCAAACACACACGATCTTTTAGTTGTAACTGAAAATCATCTATGACATCATATAGTTTAAAACCAGCTCTACTGGCAAATACCATATCTGCTTCGAAAATGACAATTTCATCCTCTTCTGTTATAGCATAACTACTTTTGGTGATGGTTTGTCCATTAACCTGCACAAGGCCTTCTTTGATCATATCTTGTGCACGAGAGCGTGATAGATCTCTACGCATGACAACGATTTTTTGATCTAATCGCATAGGCATCCTCTACAAATAGCTTGCGATAATATCGCAAAGCGTGTTGATATCTAAACGTTCCAATTTCTTTAATTGCGGTATACTGCCGTGTTCTACAAAATGATCATCAATACCGATACGTACAAAATGTTTTTGGTAGCCATGATCATTCGCATATTCTAAAATCGCACTGCCTAAACCACCAGCTAACATATCTGTTTCATAGATGATGACAGGTTCTTCCATTTGACAAATGCTATTCAGCATTTCTTCATCCAGAGGTTTAAAGAATCGTGCATTTACAACGGTAATCGCTAGTCCATTGATGCGCGCCTTAGAAATAACTTTATCCACATTATCTCCATAGGTGATTACACAAAGTTTACTCGTCTCCATAATCTTATGCATGCTCCAACTGCCAATACGCACAGGATGATATGTATCTACCTTATGAAAGGGAGTGTTTCCACGCGGATAGCGTAATGCAAAAGGGTGTTCTTGCGTAAAAGCTGTGTATAAAAGTTGTTGTGCCTCATCGCCATCTTTTGGTTGTGCTAAGATCATATGCGGGATATGACGCAACATGGCAATATCAAAAACACCATGATGGGTTTCACCATCCTCGCCAACTAAGCCACAACGATCAATGCCAATGACAACAGGCAGATCCATTCGAGCTACATCATGACTGATTTGATCATAGGCACGCTGCAAAAAGGAAGAATATACTGAGATAAAAGGACGTTTCCCACTTGCAGCTAATCCTGCCGCAAAAGTCATCGCATGTTCCTCGGCTATACCACAATCAAAACTACGCGTAGGAAATTGCTCAAAGAAAGCAGATAACTTACTGCCACCTTTCATAGCAGGGGTGATTGCTATGATATCTTTATTATCTTTTGCCAAATCACAAAGTGTACTGGATATGACTTCACTCCAGCTTTTTTGCCCATTTGGCATACGTGATAAGGAACAACCGGTCTTAGGATCAAACTGCGATACACCATGCCATTTTCCTTCTTTATCTTCTTCCGCAAAAGGATACCCTTTTCCTTTTTTTGTTAATACGTGTACGACAATCGGGCCATCATGACGCTTTGCTATTTCTAACACTTTGATCAAACGACGAATATCATGACCATCTACCGGACCGATATAATCCAAATTAAAATCACCGAAAATCGAAGTATCCACAACATTTTCTTTTACCGCATTTTTGATATTTTTCATGGATTCTAAAACACTTTTCCCCATTTTAGAGGTTGATAAAGCACCTTTTAAATCTTCTTTTAAAGTATTATATGGCTTACTTGTACGAAGCCGAGTAAAGGTTTCATCCATTGCACCGACATTTTTGGAGATTGACATGTTATTATCATTGAAAATAATGACCATATTACGCTGTTCACTGCCAATTTGATTTAATGCTTCCATGGCCATACCACCCGTTAAAGCTCCATCACCAATTACAGGAACAACCTGATAGGAAGCATGATTCAGATCCCGTGCCACACACATCCCTAAAGCGGCAGATAAAGAAGTAGAAGAATGCCCTGCTTCCCATGCATCATGCTCACTCTCTTTGCGTTTCTGAAAGCCGGCAATGCCTTTGTATTGGCGCAGTTGCGTAAACAGCGGCGCACGTCCAGTTAATATTTTGTGTACATACGATTGATGCCCAACATCAAAAATGAACTTATCCTGTGGTGTATCAAAGACATAATGCATCGCTAGTGTCAATTCTACGACACCTAAATTGCTTGACAAATGTCCTCCTGTTTTCGCAATACTCTCAATTAAAAAAATGCGAATTTGTTGGGCAAGATCTTCCAACTGTGCATAGGATAAGGACTTGATATCCGATGGACTTTTAATATCAAATATATTCACATGATCACCTCATCAGTTTTTACGCTTTGTTAAAGCCACAAAGATGGCATCCAAGGCATGCGCATCATCAAACAGTTCATGCAGTCTTTGCTGCGCCCGCTCATAATAGAAGGATGCCTCTTTTTGCGCTTCTTCAATACCAAGTAAAGAAACATAGGTGCGTTTATTATTCTGCGCATCACTGTTGATATTTTTACCCAATTCCTCAACGGTACTCGTAACATCCAAAATATCATCTTGGATTTGAAAAGATAAGCCCAAATCACTACCGATTTGCTCCCAAGCAGGAATATCTTCTTCATGGTGTGTTAGATAAGCCGCACATACCAAAGGAAGCGTTAATAAACGTCCGGTCTTATAATAATGAATATCTTTTAGTTCCGCCAAGGTAAGATCTTCCTTTATTTCACCTTCTAAATCTTTTATCTGTCCAAGTACCATACCATCTGCTCCAGCATACCTGCTTAATGCTTTTACGATAGCACAATTCACCATCGCATCCTCACTTGCCATAGCTCCCAGTAAAAAAGCCTGCGTTAGTAAAGCATCTCCTGCTAAAATGGCAGTTGCTTCATCAAATTGCACATGACAAGTCGGTTTACCACGGCGCAGCGTATCATCATCCATTGCCGGAAGATCATCATGAATTAAAGAATAGGTATGTATCATTTCAATAGCTGCAGCAACAGGATATCCAACACGCTCTTCTATGCCATAACATTGCAAAGCTGCCAGTAAAATTTGCGGACGTATTCTTTTACCTCCTGCCATTAAAGAATACTGCATGGCATCTTTTACTTTGGAATCTTGCAAAGCATCACATATATGCTGCAAATATGTTTCAAAGTTATTCATCACCTGCATCCTCCTGATAAGCAGCTAAAAGCTGAGCCACTTTATTTTCAAAGGTTTTTAACTGCGTATCACAAGAATTTACGAGCTTCAGCCCTTCTTCAAATAAGCTGATGGCTTCTTCTAATTCTATTTCATTTCGTTCTAATAATGATACAATTTCTTCTAATCGCGCCATGGAATTTTTAAATGATTGTTTTTCTTCCATTATAATCTCTCCTTTTTCTTTACACAAGCATGCAGAAAGCCATCCACAAGACGTATGCGCATAAGACTTTCTTCTTGAACATCATCAATAGATTTAATCAATGTATCTTTAGTTTCAGCAATCGCATAACCACGCTTTAAAACATTCAGCGGACTATAGGCATCTAGTAAGGATATTTGTTTATATAATGTTGTCTGTTGTTTCCTTTGATATTCTTGTAGCGCATGTGCAAGCTGTATCCAAACCTTTGCTTTTTCCGCTTGTTTTTTCTGTGCAATCTGTTGCGATTGATGTGCCAATCGATTTGCATATTCCTGTACTGTATGACGATGTTTTAACAGACGCTGTTCGATCATTCCCATTTCCCGTGCTTGCATCGCTAATTTCATCTGACTTTCACGGATATAAGATAAGGGATCGCTCATATAACGATGTTGCTTTAAAGATTCAAGGACAGCCTTTTCTTCTTGCAAACGATGATTCATGATTTGTTTCATCCTGCTTTTTAAATGCATAAGCTGCATAAGGATTTCTTCACGTTGAGGTGTTATCAATTCCGCAGCAGCCGTGGGCGTTGGCGCTCTGGCATCACTCACATAGTCAACTAATGTCGTATCTGTTTCATGCCCTACACCAGTCACGACAACACTTTTCATCGAACTGATACAACGTGCAACACGCTCTTCATTAAAACACCAAAGATCTTCAATTGCTCCGCCTCCACGAACCAACAAAATCACATCATGTTCCATCTCATCAGCCTTTTTTAGATTACGAATAAGATCATCTGCCGCATTGATTCCTTGCACAAGACTTGGATAAACATGAACATTTGCTAACGGCCAACGTCGTGCAATTGTTGTCAAAACATCTTGCACGGCTGCTCCGCTTTTTGCGCTGATTACGGCTATATCCATGGGATATAAGGGCAAAGCTTTCTTACGCTCCAAAGCAAATAAACCTTCCTTCGCCATCTGCTTCTTCACCGCTTCTAACTTTAAGTACAAATCACCTAAGCCATCCACTTGTACATGTGTTACATATAACTGTAAGCTGCCTTGTGGCTCATACATTGAAACTTCCGCTCTGACGATGACCTTCATACCTTCTTTTAATAAAATAGAACAGCGACTAGCATACGAAGAAAACATCACACAACTGATTTTAGCCTTTTTATCTTTCAGCGTAAAATACCAATGACCGCTACGATGATTGGTAAAATTGGAAATTTCGCCTTGAATCAGTAACGTTTGCAGATTAGGATCATGATCAAGTGTCTGTTTCAGATAATGGACAAGATCATAAACACTAAGAAGGGGTAGTTTCATAAACGATCTAAAACCCCATTGATGAGTTTATATGTTTCCTCATCACAATATTTTTTTGCTAATGTCACTGCCTCATTAATTACGATTGGTTTAGGAGCGATCTCCATATCCAATTCACAGGCTGCCATGATCAATATTGCTTTTTCTACATAACCCAAACGCTCAAATGTCCAATCTTCACGCAAGGCTTCATTGATCATCTGAATATAATCCTCTTCATATTTTATGGCATCAATGGTTACTGTATATAGAAATGGATCTATTTCATTACTGTCATTGTTTTCAAAAACTGTTTCTTTAATATCTTTATTGAGAAGAAAATGCTGATACAGGCAAGTCATTGCCTTCTCTCTTAATTCATGTCTGCTTACTGCCATATTCTGATCCTCCTGTATATTCTTTTTTATTTTATCATAAAATGATGTAAAACCACTATGTATTTGATTGAAACATGCAAGTTTTCTTATTCCTTCCATGGAACCTGTGCACTAGGTACCACTTGAGATGCCACATCGGCATGCACTTTCTGATCATCGAAAAAGATATGGGGCGCAAATGCCTTTAAAACATCTTTTTTGGTTATTCCACCTAGGAAAAATGCCTCATCAATACGTACATCCCAAGCCCGTAAGGTCCGTATGACACGTTCATGAGCTGGAGCGTTGCGAGCAGTTACCAAAGCCGTGCGAATGGGAGATTGTGTACTATCCATATGATTCTGTAAATCGCTGATGGTTTTTAAAAAACGCGCAAATGGTCCAGCCGGCAATTGTTGAAGAGCTTTTTTTTGCTCATTTTCCACAAAGGCTGCCAAGCCTTTTTCCTGAAAGATGCGCTCTGCCTCATCGCTAAACAAAACAGCATCCCCATCAAATGCAATTCGTATTTGCTCAATCTCTTGCATCGGATCAAAGTCCTGAATAGCGTTGGTATAAATACGTCCAGCCGCAAAACCAGCTTGGATGGCTGCTTTGACATCTTCTTCATTGGCACTTAGAAATAAATCAACCCCAAAACTAGAAAGATAAGGAGATAAAGCAGCACCTCCACTCAATACAGCGCGGCTGATATCCAACTGATAATGCGCTATACTGTTGAAAATGCGCAAAGAAGTATCTGCTGAATTTCGCGACATGATCAACACTTCTACCTTACGTTTATCAAATCTACTATTCAATTTTAATAAAGCTTTTACTAATGCAAAACCACTTCCCGGCTTTAAGATCGTATCTTCATGAGCAATCTGATAGTCCGCATATGCTTTTAAACCTTCTTCTTCATAAATGCGATTTTCTTCATCTAGATCAAAAAGAGCTCTTGAACTGATTCCGATCACCAAACAATCCTCTAAGCTAACCGCCATATCTTCACCTCCAACTCAAAAAAAAGAAATCCATGCGGATTTCTCTAAAACATAAAGCCACTGACGCGAATATCAATCTGGTCAGGCTGAAAGCCCGTCATGTGTTCTATATTTTCAAAGATCTTACCCTGCAGTTTACTGCATACATCGTTTACATTCACGCTGTATTTCACTTTTACATCCATCGTTAAAATCAGCTGATCGTTCGCAATTTTACAAACAAGCGGATATTTAAATGGTGTACTTGTTTCTGCGAGCTTAAGATTTTCGTCTTCTTCAATAACAATCTTGGCAATCGTCTGAAAAGCTGATTTGCTCAATGCGATAATACCATCGTTATTGTTTTCCTTCAAAGCAATGTATTCTTGTGCCATAGTTATCACCCTCTGGAACTATTATAACAAAAACCATTCCTATTTGAAAGTGACTTCAATGAAATATTTCTGATTTGTTACTTCACTGACGGTTTTCATGATTTCATTTGCTAATTTTTTTTCATCTTTTTTATCAAATACATTCACGATACATGTATTATCCTTAATTTCAACTGCTACATTCAATTTTTCTTTACTTAATGCCTGTGCAACTTTCTGTTGCATTTCTTTGTCATCTTTTAATTCTTCCATCGTTGTCAATGCCTGCTTTTTCGCTGTTTCATCTGCATCACCTTTTGATAGAACCGAACTGTTTTTGTTAATTTCACTATCTTTTTTCTTGTCAATTTCTTCCTGCAGTTTCGCTGCCTCATTCACTTTGGATGTATCCTTGCTTTCTTCCTGTTTCCCTGTTTTCGTCTCTTTATTTTCTATCTTGTCTTTACTGTTAGAATCGCCAGTTTCTTCTTGTGGCGTATTCTCCTTCATCACTGCTGTTGTATCACTTGGCAGCGTGACATAGTATACACTTAACATCAAAATTAATGAAAACATGGTCAGAAATGCAAGTGCCTGTTTATTCATAGAAAATGCCCTCCTTGCTACTACACTACTATGCAAAAGGGCATCTTAATATGTCTATTAGGTTTCAAAAAGATAGGCTCAACTGAAAATCTTGCGCATACGTGTCATCCATTCATCATAATACGCTTCCTTATACTGCATAAAATCAGAATAACTGATGACGCGTTTTTCCAATTCTTCAATAAACTTCACAAAAGCCTTATTTATGGCGATCATCTTATCATCGTGAATAATCTTGATCGTTCCTATTTCACAAAGTGAATTCGCCAACATTCGCGAACACTCATCATGTAATAAATCACTCTGATCCATCGGCAGACGTACAAAGCTTGTGTTTAGCCAGTAATTGTCTACCAAATAATTGCGAATTACCGTTAAGAACAAACTGAAGTCTTCCATATTATTCCCTGGTTCAATGGCAAATAACATATTAAAGAAGACAAACCAATCATAGTCTTCATTAATGATGGAGAGTAAATAGGTCCCTAAGATATGAACAAAAACATCTTGTGAATAAAAACCTTCCTCCATCACAATTTCATTTTCAAAGTCCATATGTATGGAGTTCAATTTCTTAAACGTCCGAAACAAAGTCGCAATACGGTCATTATTTCCGCCATCATAGCGAATATCCTTAATGAAGATATAATGACCTAAAATCGTTGAAGTGTTCTTTAGATTCATAGTAAAACCAATAGATTCATTCATTTTCGTCGCGAATAAATCATTAATTGCCTTACTGATTTGTTTTTCAAAACTTGATTCGGTAATATTGGCATCTCCTAAGGATGTTGACTGCATCTGATCATAAATAATGTTAAGCTGGCGATCGGTTATTGTCAGGTTGGCTTTGATACTGGCCAATAAATCTTTCATAAAATCATCGTACACATAATAATTGGTGTTCTTATAAACCAATTTATGCTCAATTTCTCCCCAAAAGGAATGTACCAGTGCTTTTATCTGCAATTCCATATTCACCTTCACACCATTTTTGAGATAGTAACCGTCAATGCGATAGATGGCAAATCCATTTTTTTGAATTTGTGGTTGGCGGGAAGCACAATCCAAATAAAATAGTGGATGCGCCTCATTGCAATAATACCCATCATCTTCATTACGAACATTCATACGTTCGCGAATGATATTTAATACTTTATATTCATCCTCAATGAAACGACATTCAATAATAAAACCAATCAAATCGCTTAGATTGTCCAAAATATCTTGCGCATTTTGATAGTCCACATAAAACCGATTGCGGATAATCTTTTCTCGTAGACTTTCTTTGCTTTTGACGCGCGAATTCACATCAACGATCATCTCGGTTTTATTAGCAAATAAGTCTTTTAGCGCTTTACGAATATCTTTTTCCACTTCATGATAAAATGCATTATTTTCTTCTAGCAACGCTAATGCCTCATCAATTGTATCAAATAGCTTTAAACGCATGCTATCCTTCCTTTCTTTGCCTAAAATAGTTTCTGGCACGATCACAGTCTTTGAGCAACTGCTCTTTTAACTCCTGCATGCCGGCAAATTTCTGCTCTTCGCGTAAAAAACGATGAAATCTGAATGTAACCGTTTTATCATAAATCATTTTATCAAAATCAAGTAAATATGCTTCAATCGATGTGTTTTGCTGATAATTAAAGCTTGGATTATGTCCGACATTAATAATCGCCATCCACCAGGTATCTAATACAAACACACTTCCAATATAAACACCCTGCTTTGGCATGATATATTCACCCTGTGTTTTAAGATTCGCTGTAGGAAAACCATACTTGCGTCCAACTCGATTACCACTTTTCACAATACCTCGCATTTCATAAAAGCGCCCCATAATATCTGCCGTTTCTTCCATTTCACCACGTTTTATGGATTGTTCTATACGAGTTGAACTAATTTTCTCATTGGCACTGGCGATTTCTTCAACGACCTCTACTTTAAAAAAATGCTGAGCCTGTAACGTTTTTACACTGCCTTCTCCACGATTGGCGTAATGAAAATCATAACCACATACTAATGTTTCAATATGCAATGGTTTTAAGACAAGCTCATGAAATTGTTCATAGCTAAGTTGCGCCATATCCTTTTGAAAATCAAGTATGATCCATTTCTGGATCCCCAGTTTTGCGCCAATATCTTGTCGATGATTCATCGGTGTAATATGGGGAATATTGTGCAATTTTTTCAATACGACCCAGGGATCTGGATCAAAGGTAATCAGCGCTGGAATGGTATGGGTTTTTTCAGCTATTTCCAGCACCCGTTTTACCAACTGTTGGTGACCTAGATGTAAACCGTCAAAATACCCGATACAAGCCGTTATACGTTCCCGGCATTCTATGGGTGTATGTATATTAAATCGTAATATTTCCATAATTTCACCTACCACAATCCGCGAATACAACGAAAGACATCGCCATGATCACGTTCATATAAAGCTATGACATCACCTTTATCTAAAATTGCCAAGCGATTATCCTCACATTGTAAACGTATATGTTTTCCATTATAAATATCTGAAATTGGTGTATAAGGAACACTTGTGTAATGATCCAACACGTCCTTTATAGGGTGTAAGATAAACTCGCCTTTTTTCACATCATCTAACGTCACACAATCCTGTATGCTAAATCGCCCAACACGCGTGCGGATCAAAGAAGACATACATCCATAGTTTCCTGTGTTTTCGGCAATATCATGGCACAATGAACGTACATACGTGCCACTGCTACAACTTACCCTAAATTGTAGTTTTGCCTCATCAAGTGCTTGAATATCATAAATTTCCACGCTTCTTACCGGGCGTATCACATGCTCATGATTACGAGCATATTCATAAAGCTTTTTTCCATTAACTTTAATACTTGAAATCATTGGAGGGACCTGTTCAATCACACCGCGAAATTTATCAAGTTCTTTTTGCAAATCTTTAATTGGTATAACCGGTTTTTCATCCAAAACCTCTTCCCAAATATCATCACTAATGGTTTTCTTGCCCAATTCCATGCTTGCGATATATTCTTTATCCGTATCTGCTAAAAACGGTAATACTTTACAAGCTCTGCCAACCAACACGAGCAAGACACCGGTCGCATTAGGGTCTAATGTACCACTGTGACCGATTTTCTTTATATGAAGGATCTTTCTCAACTGTGCAACCACATCGTGAGAAGTCATCCCTGCTTCTTTATTTATCAATAAAATACCATCCATGTCATCACCGTGTATCATTATAACATAAAAATCAAGAATTTCTTGTGGTTAGCCTGTGAAAGAGCGAAAAAATCATGTATAATGATACAGATTTGAGAAAGAGCGTGATAAGGATGAAATTACATAAGATACTTGGGGATATTCGTAAAGCGGATCAGGACTATGGCTTAATACAAGATGGTGATCGTATTGGCGTTGGAGTGAGTGGCGGAAAAGACAGCATGGTATTATTAACTGCATTACATATGTATGCAAAATTTTGCGATCGTCGATTTGAAGTTGTCGGTATCCATATTAAACTCGGCTTTCCTAACATGGAATTTCAAGAAGTGACACAATTTTGTGAGCGCCTTGGTATTGAATTCCATCAGATTGATTCCAAGGTTTATGAAATATTAAAACGTAATTTAGATAAAAATGGTCGTATCCGCTGCAGTTTATGCTCCAAGTTCAAAAAAGCTACCGTTAACCAAGCCGCAAAAGATCTACATTGTAATAAAGTTGCCTTTGGTCATCACAGTGATGATGCTATAGAAACCTTATTAATGAATGCAATTCATGGCGGTAAACTAGCCACCTTCTTGCCTAAAATGCATTTATCAAATGATGATATCACCTTTATCCGTCCGCTGATCTATGCGCATGAAAATGATATTTTGAATGCCCAAATGTTAAACGATATTCCCTTTGTAAAAAGTACCTGCCCCAATGATGGTTACACGGAACGTCAGGCGATGAAAGATATGTTAAATCATTTTTATGAACAATACCCGATGGCTAAGAAAAATTTTATCCGTATGCTGTATAATGAAGAGCAGTTATGTTTATGGAAACGCGAAGATGATCACAAACGCATAAAAGAAGAAGCCCGCAAACCAATCGTATTACTGCAAGAGCAGGATAACACCCTATTACAACGAGGCCATAAAACTTTTCTCTGTTATCATCCCCAAGAAAACCCAGCGATGCTGCGCAAGCTAAAAATTAGCGATGATGAAAAAGAAGCATTGCTGCATCATACAACAACCTTCCAAGAAATTATTGCCAAATATGCAAAATAAAAGACGATCACGCATTGTCCTGGAGAATTTCACAGAACCTTTTCTAATCGTCTTTTTATATATACTATAATGTTACTTGCCCTACGCAAAACAATCTTACATATTTTGATAACTTATACCGTTTCACTTTCTAAGAAATAAGTAGCCTCCATATCCGCAGTGCTTAAAGCAAACGACAAAGGGAAATGTTCAAAGGAGTAACCTACACCACGTGCATCATCATTTCCACTAAATCCCATATGATAACGAATGGCAAAGGCTTCTTCCCTGCTTAATCGCATAAAACCTGTAATGATATATACACTTTTTTCACCGTGTCCATACGGCAGCTGATCATCAAATTCATAATATGGAACTTGTGTCCATGCTCCATTTACTTTAACATTCCGTGTACTTTCTTTATAACAATTCACTTTGCAGATATCATGCAATAATGCAACAATTGCAATTGTCTCTTCATTATACTCCATGTGATAGACTTCTTTACTGCGTGATCTAGCTAAGTAATCTTTTAAGCAATCATATACATTCAAGCAATGTTCAACTAATCCTTGCGCATGAGAGCCATGAAATCTAGTGCTGGCAGGAGCTGTAAAAAAATCACTATGATGTAATAAATACTCTAATAGCTTATCACTTCCGTCACGATGAATATGTTCTTGATATAAGCTTATAAAACGTTCTTTTGCATCCATAATTATCTTCTCCTTTATTCTTACAATTAGTATAGCATGAAATAAAGCGAAAAGAAAAACAGATGATTGCTCATCTGTCAATTTCTCATATACGTCCGAAGGGAGAGATCTTTCCCTGTATATACAGGTGGGTGATCTGCGTTAGACATTAGGATCCCTACACGTAGCAGGTATTCAACACCATCTAACAACATCCGATCTCCCTTATCTCTAAGCGTAGGAAAAATTTATACCCTCCGGACACATATAGTATAGCAGATAACTTTTGAAATAATACTCTTGACTTTATTTTTTTAGGCGTTCCATTAAATTGGATACTTTAGAATCCTCTTTAACGCTTCTAATCATATCATATACAATAGTTTACCAAAGTATATTTCATAATGATAAGAATGATACTATCCGAAACAGCCATAATAGCCTTGAGGTGATACCATGGCTGTTGCACATAAAGGAGCTATATCTTTTGGACTTGTTCATATCCCTATACAACTGTATCGAACAACACAGGATACAGCTATATCCTTTAATCAACTTTGTAAAGATACCCATGAACGCGTAAAATATAAAAAATATTGTCCTAATTGTGACAAAGAATTAAAAAGTGAAGATATTGTAAAAGGCTATCAATATGAAAAGGATAAATATGTCATCATGACGAACGATGAGATTGAAAAGTTAAAAGTTGAAAAAGATCGTACGATCCAGATTCAACATTTCACTTCTTTAGCCAATATCAATGATTTATATTATGAAAAGAATTATTATGCCGTTCCTGAGAAACATGCCGAAAAAGCATATGAATTGCTACGTAAAGCCATGCAGGAAGAAAATGTTGTTGCAGTTGCTAAAACGGTTATTGGCACTAAAGAAACGCTGCTGGCTCTTTGCCCAAGCGATGAAGAAATTATCGTCAAGACCCTTTTCTATGAAGAAGAATTAGTCGAGAATCCCAAAACCATTCTGCACCCGGATATTGATAAAGCTGAGTTGAACATGGCAAAACAATTGATAACATCCATGAGCAAACCATTTGAACCAGAAACGTATCATGATGAATTTCAAGAGCGCTTACGCAATGCAATTGAAGAAAAGATCGATGGTCATCAAATATTGCACAGCAGCGATCGTAAGGAAGATCATAAAACTCCAATTGATCTTATGGAAGCCTTAAAACAATCCATTGAAGCCACGAAGCCGAAAACCAAGCGGAAACGGGTGCGTCACTAATGCAATTTCCCTTATACGATCCCATGTTAATCGGAACAGAACAGCCTCCATTTGACGATGATGCATATATTTACGAGATTAAAATGGATGGTGTTCGTTGTTTAGCTTATCTTTATAAAGATCATGTAGAACTTATCAATAAACGTCATCTAAAATTAAATTCTAAGTTTCCTGAACTAAAAAGTTTATATAAACAAGCAAAGAAGCCTTGTGTGATCGATGGAGAATTGCATGTTTTTCAAGATGGAAAAAGTGATTTTTTCGCCATTCAAAGAAGAACTCTTACAAGTGATCCTTTTCGTATACGTCAACATAGTAAAAAGTTTCCTGCTGTCTTCACTGCTTTTGATATTTTAAATCTTGATGGTGAAGATCTTTGTCAAAAGCCTTTGATGGAACGAAAAAAATTGCTTGAAAAGAACATTAAAGAATCCCCTATCTGTAATATCTCTCGTTACATTGAACAAGAAGGAAAAGCTTTGTTTGCTTTAACGAAGCAACAACAACTGGAAGGAATCGTCGCAAAGCGTAAAGAAAGTCTGTATCAACCAAGCAAGCGCACAAAAGAATGGATCAAATGCAAACATCTATTGGAAGCCGATTTTGCTGTTGTTGGTTATATTCCCAAAGAACATGCCATGCTCTCCTTAGTGCTAGCTGCTTATGATAACCAAAAACTGCAATATTGTGGGCATGTTACCATGGGTGTATCCAAAGATTATTTATTTGCCCATATCAAAGACACGATTCCTTGCCCTTTTTCTGTCCTGCCAGATGGCAATGAGGACGCCACTTGGATATCGCCGTTTTTATGTGGCACTGTGAAATTTATGGAATACACACAAAGCGGAGGTATGCGTCAGCCAGTATTTAAAGGCTTTCGTGAGGATAAGCAACCTATCGAATGTCTAATGCATCAATTACAAGAACACTAACTTATAATGCCGTTCCCTTCTTTGGTCGGTAAAAGGCATCCATCGCTACGTTTTCTAATGTAAGAAGCTGTATTTTCTTATCTAATCCCCCACCATATCCTGTAAGATTTCCTTTTGCGCCTACGACGCGATGACAAGGGATAATGATAGAAATTGGATTATGACCAACCGCATAACCAACCGCTTGGGCTGACATTTTCGCTTTCCCTTGTTCTGCTGCTATTTGCTTTGCTATATCTCCATACGTTATGGTTTGTCCATAGGGAATGGTTTTTAAAATCTCCCACACCCGTAAGCAAAAAGCACTTCCACTCAATCGCATAGGTATATCGATTTTAGGATTTTGACCTTTAAAATAAGCATCTAACCACCTACGTGTCTTATGAAAAACGGGCAGTTCTTCATGGAATTGCTCTTTTTCTATTTCACATAACTCGCTAAATCTTGAAGTAGTAAACCATAAACCTGTTAAGTTTTCTCCATCACTCGTTAGAACAATTCTTCCCATGGCAGATTCATAAAAACACTTATATTCCATAAACAATCCTCCATCTGCTTTTTCTATTTCACTATAACACAGGATAACACAGGTGCATATAACAAAAAACTTAATTGTTTAGTAAACATTTTCTAAGTGTTAAGATTTTCCATTATCTTGATTCTTCTAGATCAATAACTTCATCAGCGCATTGTATGATATCTTTATCATGAGATACAATAATGATCATACGATCACTCTTCTTCATCATAAGAAAATCGATTACTTTCTTTTTCGCGTCAGCATCTAAAAAAGACTCAGGTTCATCTAATAAATAAAGTGAAACATCTTTAACAAAAGCTCTATTTAAAACAATTTTACGCTTTTCTCCTTGGGAGATGTTATCTTCATGAATATCGCGGTTGTTAAGACTATCTAAACGAAAGAGCATCGTAGTATTTCGAGACTGTCCAAAATTGATGTTATTCAATACGGTGTCCTGTATAACATATGGCTGTTGAAGTGCATAGGAGATACAATTTTTTCGATAATGATATACTTGCAGTTCTGAAAAAGGAATATCATTGATTAGAAAAGCCTCTGCTTCATATGCTTGAAAGCCACTCAATACATCTAAAAGAGAACTTTTACCGGCACCATTTGCTCCTTTGATTACATAGCTATTTCCTTGCTTAAATTTACAAGTCAGATGTTTTACAATCTTCTTATCCCCATAGAATATGGTTAAATTTTTTATGGTAATATCATGAACGCTATCTAATCTGATACCCTCCTCAGACTCCTCTTCTAAATCCATAAGAGTATCTAAGCGCGTTATCGCAATATGCATTTCCTGTTTTTTCGATCCAAAATTTAAAATAGAGGATATATACGTAACCAACATATTGAAAAAATTAAATGCCACAACAAATTCACCAACGGTAATTTCGCCAACTTGTATTCGCTTTAATGAAAGATAGATGATTAAAATTAAGGATAAGCTGGATATCATGGAACATATGAAATTATAAGCGGATGAAACATTCAAACTATGTTTCATTGCTTTTTCACATGTCGTATAAATTGCATGTATATCTTTTTTTACGTTAGCATAAAGATGTTCTAATCGCACAAGTTTCCCCCGCCCCATCCACATCACTTCACGTGAGAAAGACGCCGTTTGTGCATCCTTCTCAGCTTTGTGGATGCGAAACATCTTCTGATAGCTAATCATGTATATACCAATATTAAAAATTGCAAGCAGTAGTACCAAAAGACAAATTTGCCAATCTACAAAAAACAGAATACCCGTAATCAAAAATGCTAAAACAGCGTCAATATATACTTGTAGCTTATCTTCCATAACGTAGTTAGCACAAGTTAAAGTATCCGTATCTATCTTCTCGCAGATGGCACTAACAGATTCTGTTAGAGAACTCAGTTTTACCCGAAACAAATGTTCATAGATAAGCTCTTTTAGCTTGTGTTGATAAGAAAACTGTAAGTGGCTTGAGATATATGCTTGTAGGGTAGAAAGTGCAGTGATCGCAATGATTAGGATACACACAAAGACTAATACTTGTAATACCCATGAGAACTTCATAGATGTCAAACCATCAACAATAATTCCCATTACATAAGATATTAACACATTCTGCGATTGCACAATGATAGTGATAAATAAGAGGAAAATGAGTTTTCCGCGTATGCCTTTTGTTAAAGAGGCAATTAACATTTTTATTACCGATTCTGTATGCATGATAACTCTCCGCCTTTTTTCTTATTTAAAACTATAACAGAAAAGTCATTAAATGCAACTGAATGTGTGTATTCTTGTTTGAGTAATTACCCTAATCTAGTTTAAGTAAAGCTAACAAACATTCAAAAAACTTTAACGATTTAACCAGTAATAATAGAAGCTATTGCATACTATAATAACGGAAAGTACTGCATAAAGAAAAGGATTGCGTCTATTTGCATATAGACAACAATCCTTATGAAATACAGTTTCATGTAATGTGTCCTACTTTTTAAGGTCACTACACACGATTTTATCCATGTTGTTTGTTCCTTATATAAGTTAAAACTACCTAATCCGCTTCTATTACTCTTTTTCAGTAATGGTAATATGCAACTCCTGCAACTGTTCTTCATCGACTGGTGTAGGTGCATCACTCATTGGACATTTTGCGTTTGCATTTTTAGGGAATGCTATAACATCACGGATAGAGTCGCTCTCAGATAAGATCATTGCGATACGATCAAGTCCAAATGCCAATCCACCATGTGGAGGTGTTCCATATTTTAATGCATCAACGAACCATCCAAAGTTCTCTTGAATCTTTTCTTCTGTAAAGCCAAGTACCTCAAACATTTTATCCTGCATAGCTCCATCATAGATTCGTAAAGAACCTCCACCTAATTCATAGCCATTTAACACAACATCATAGGCAATCGCATGGACTTTACCTGGATCGGTATCAATGTATTGCATATCCTCATCACGTGGACGTGTGAATGGATGATGCATTGCATACCAACGTCCATCTTCTTCGCTGTACTCAAACATTGGGAAATCGGTAACCCATAAGTAAGAGAATTCATCTTTTTTCTTTAACCCTAATAGGGATCCAAAATGATTACGTAAAGCACCTAAGACTTCACATGTAATTCTCCATTTATCTGAAACAATCAACACTAAATCATTTTCTTTCAAGGTTAATCGCTCAATCAAAGCATGAATTTCATCTTCAGATAAGAACTTAACGATAGGGCCACTCACTTCACCATTGAGATATTTCAAAGTTACTAAGCCTTTTGCGCCATTCTTTTTCGCAAGTTCGGTAATCTTATCAATCTCTTTACGCGTCATGCTTGCTTTATCAGGGACAACTACCGCTTTGATGCTGCCGGCATTTGCAATACAATCCTGGAATACTTTAAAGCCACAATTAATGAACAGCTCTGTGATATCCTGCAATTCCATGGCAAAGCGGTTATCTGGCTTATCACTACCATAACGATTCATGGCTTCTTCCCATGTTAATCTTGGGAATGGAATGCTGATATCCATGCCTTTTACATCTTTCATCAGCTTTTGCAGCATTTCTTCCATCATCGTCTGAATTTCCACATCGCTTAAAAAACTGGTTTCTAAGTCAACTTGTGTAAAATCTGTTTGACGGTCTGCTCGTAAATCTTCATCACGGAAGCATCTGGCAAACTGATAATAACGTTCAAAGCCTGATACCATCAATAATTGCTTATAGAGCTGCGGAGATTGTGGGAGTGCATAAAAACTTCCCGGATGCACACGACTTGGTACCAAATAATCACGAGCACCTTCTGGTGTACTTCTTCCCAACATTGGTGTTTCAATCTCAATGAAATCTTTGCTATCTAAATATTCACGCATGCTGTGGGTAATCTTATGACGCATCATTAATTTGTTTTGCATGATTGGACGACGTAAATCTAAATAGCGATACTTTAAACGAGTGTCTTCCAAAGCATCTGTATCATCGGCTACGATGATAGGAGTTGTTTCGGCACTATTGATGATGCTGACCTCATTTACTTTAACTTCAATATCTCCAGTCGCAAGTTTTGGATTCTTGTCTTTTCGTTCTAAGACCGTACCACTTACTTGTAAGATATATTCATTTCGCACATCCTTAATTTGCTCAGCCAGTGTTTCATCAAAAACCAGCTGTGTGATTCCTGTACGATCACGTAAATCAATAAAAACCAAGGCTCCGAAGTTACGACGTTTGGCTACCCAGCCCAGCAAAGTAACTTCTTTTCCAGTATCACTTAAACGTAGTTCTCCATTTGTATGTGTTCTCTCCATATGCGATTTCCTTCCTATTCTTCTTCATTAATTTCACCACAGCCAACGTTGCCAAAGATACGATCCATCGTTGGGATCAATTCTTCCATTGGGACTGTATACTGCTGTTGCGTTTTTACATCTTTGATATTCACGGTACCATTTGCTACTTCACTATCCCCGATTAAAATCGCGCATCGTGCATGTTTGCGATCGACGGTTTTAAATTGTGCTTTAAAGCTTCTACCTAAGTAATCTGTATCTGTGCGATAGCCATTTGCTCGCAATTCGGTCGTAATCGCCAAAACTTCCTTATGTACGCTATCTGCTAAACAAAGGACATACGCATCTAATCCATCTTCCTCATCAAGAGTAATGCCTTCTGCCTCACAAGCAATGATCAAACGTTCCAATCCCATTGCCCAGCCAATGCCACTCATTCCTTCCGGACCACCGAAATACTCTACCAAGCCATCATAACGGCCACCGGCAAATACCGTAGATTGGGCGCCCATTTCCTTATTAACGGATACAACTTCAAATACTGTATGTGTATAATAATCCAAGCCACGAACCAAACGATCATCTACTTCATAAGGAATACCCAAAGCATCTAAGCCTTCTAAGACTTCCTTGAAATATTGTTTGCTGGCATCATTTAGATAATCTTCCATCTTAGGTGCTGTCTTCATAATATCTTTATCATGATCCACCTTGCAATCTAAGATACGTAAAGGATTTTGTTCATAACGACGCTTACAATCCGCACACATGGTATCAATATCGTTTTTAAAGTGTTCCTTTAAAGCGGCGCGATATGCAGCACGGGATTCATCATCACCTAAAGTGTTGATCAACACTTTCATATCCTTTAATCCTAATGCGGATACAAAGCTCCAACCTAAAGCAATCGTTTCAACATCCAACATTGGACTTTTTGCGCCAATCACTTCTACACCAAATTGATGAAAGATACGCATTCTTCCCTTTTGTGGACGTTCATGACGACACTGTGGACCTACATAGTACATCTTTACTGGTAGATCCGCATTGCCAAACATCTTATGTTCCACAAAGGCTCTGGCTACACCTGCTGTTCCTTCAGGGCGTAGGGTCAATGAGGTTGCACTGTTTTCCAGCTGGAAGGTATACATTTCCTTATTCACCATATCACTGGAATCATTGCCTCGTTTAAAGACATTTGTATGTTCAAAAATTGGGGTACGAATTTCATCGTAGTTATACACATAGCAGAATTGACGAATCATATCTTCCAGCTTGTGCCATTTGCTAATATCCTTAGGCAGGATATCCTGTGTTCCTCTTGGTACCTGATAACGCATAGTCATTCCTCCATTCATTTATCATCTTCATAAGCATAAAAAAACGCCCTCACAAAGGACGTATTCCACGCGGTGCCACCTTTTTTCATCTCGAATTGAAATGCTGCTTAACACCTTAACGCGGTCATACGATTATCCATTTCCTGATAATTCCTCCAAAGTGTCCCTTAACATAAATGCATCGCAAAGACTCTCAGCTAATGTCTTTTTCTCTGTAACTTACTTTATGATAAGCCTCTTTTTCATCGGATTACTTATAGTTTACCCATCTTAGCGAAGTTTGTCAATTAGAAGTAAAACAAAAAAACGATTTCTTTAAGAGAATAAATGATTTTTCTTATCTATCTGAACAAACAAAACAACAATGGCTACATATGATAAAAGCGATACTCAGGTTGGTCATACCATAAAGTATCGCTTATCGCTATTTCTTATTCAACAGGATCATTAATGTTACGAACATTGTGATATACCTGCTGTACATCATCAACATCATCCAGTAACGTTACCAATCGCTGGAACAGTTTCAAATCTTCACCTTCCAGTTCAACATACTCATTAGGCAACATCGTATCTTCCATGATATCAAAGTTTACATCAGGAATCAGTTCGGCAATTGCATCCTGAGCTTTATTTAAGTCTGTAGGCTCTACCGTAATTGTCATTTGCCCATCTTCTACTTCAATATCTTTTAAATCAACTTCCGCCATGATCAAAGCATCCATTATTGCCTCTTCATCTTCATAAGCAATGGAAATCAATCCAACATGCTCATAATTGAAAGATACACAGCCACTCACACCTAATTTCGCATGTGATTTATTAAAGCATGCACGTAAATCGGCAATCGTACGATTTGCATTATCTGTTAAGCAGTCAATAATGATGGTTGCAGCTCCACCAGAGCCGAATCCTTCATATGTAGCAGGTGCATAGTTTTCATTGGTACCACCTTTTGCTTTGTCAATGGCACGCTTAATAACATCAGCAGGAACCTGATTTGCTTTTGCACGTTCAATTACTTTTTTTAATGCAGCATTCATTTCCGGATCAGGCACACCTGATTTTGCTGCTACTAAAATTTCTTTACCATAACGAGAATATTTCTTTGCTTTTGCTGCAGCCGTCTTAGCCATGGAAGCGGCGCGCACTTCAAAATGTCTACCCATTTTTATCACCTTCCAAATTTCCTCATATAGTATAGCATACATATGCTTTTTAACGCAAGAAAATCCTGATCGACGCATGAAACAAGCCTTTGTTGCGTATCACGCTTTGCTTGCTTGTAAGCATTTTCCATCAAAACCATTTCGTGTAATACGATTCATAGCGATTAGCTAAACCCGAGAATTAGTGTTATTACAGTTCAACAAGTGCCAAATAAAAGTCTTCCTAGAACCATGTTGATGTTACGTAAATCAATTAGCGTACGATGATTCATCATTCAAAAGGCTTTTGATAAAAATTACCAAAAAATTGTTCTGTACGCATAACATTAACTATAATTCGTTCATCAGTTTGTTTAAGTAATTCAATGATATCAGCAACTTCGTACGTAGAGACAACAGTATGTAGGATATAAATCTTTTTGTGTGAAAAGCCCCCATATCCTTGTACACAGGTAATGCCATGGCGAAAATGATCTACATACGTATCTACAACACTTTCTGCATCACTTGTGAGAATTTCCAAGGTAACACGTTCATAACGGTGGTGGAAAGCATCAATTGTCTTTGTTGAGATAAATTGAAATATAATTGAATATCCGGCATAAATCCAACCAAACATAGAACCAAAGATACATAAGATAGCCGCATTAAAGAGGAACACATAGGACCATATGGATTTGCCTAAACGATTCGACACAAACAAGGCTATAAAATCAGTTCCACCGGTGGAAGCATTGCCTTTTAATGCCAGAGTAGTACCGATTCCATAAAGGAACCCACCAAAAATAACATTTAATACGATATCATGAAACATTGGCTGAAAATTCATCACTTGTAGAAAGAGACTTGTACAGGCAAATTGAATACAAGAGAAGAATGTGAATCTTGCCGAAATACTTTTATAACATAAAAGGGCAACTGGTACATTTAACATGATAATAGCGATTGAGGTAGATATAGAACCACCATATAATGCTGCAATTTTGTCAATTAAGATTGCAACGCCGGTAAATCCACTAGATAACATATTAGCAGGACGAATCATAGATTGAATAACAAAGGTCTGCAGCAAAGCAGACGTGATGACTGCCAACAATGTAATCAGATTACGTATCGCTTTTTTGCGTTTTAGTATAGCAATTTTTTTATTCATCCTATCACCTGCTCTTTAAAGCTTATTTATTATCTTTATTGTAACAGATTTAACGCTTACAAAAAAGCTTAAGATGCTTGTTTCTATGTGACAAGTCGACTTGTCATTTTCTAAGACATCCCCATGGAAAGACTAAAAGCAAGCGATATGTGAACCTCTTCTTCGATAAGGATAGCATAAGCTATTTATATAATGAATCGTTTACATGCAAAAAAAGAAACCATCGGATGACCCATATGGTTTCTCATGAAATTAATTTGCAACGATATTCACAACTTTACCTTTTACAACAATGATCTTACGAATGGTTTTACCTTCTAATTGTGCTTTCACACTCGTTAACTGTAATGCCTCTTCTTTAATAGCATCCTCATTCGCATCCGCTGCAATCTTAAATTTACCACGCAATTTACCATTCACCTGAACGATGATTTCAACTTCACTTTCAATCAATTTACTTTCGTCATATGTCGGCCAAGGTTCATATGCAATAGTTTGTTCTCCATGGAAGACATCCTGCCAGATTTCTTCCCCCATATGTGGAGCAAAACATGCAAACATTTTTAAGAAACCTTTTGCATATTCTTCATAAATAGTATCTGCTTTATAGCATTCATTGATAAAAATCATCATTTGTGAAATCGCTGTATTTAAGTTCAAGGTTTCGACGTCATGTGTTACCTTTTTTACAGTTGCATGATAGACCTTATCTAATTTTCCATCATTCTCTTTTGCTAATTTATTTTGTTCGGTATATAAGCGCCAAACACGTTCCAACCATTTACGAGAACCATCCAATCCGGTCGTACTCCAAGGCAAAGCAGCTTCAAGTGGCCCCATAAACATTTCATATACACGCAGCGCATCAGCACCATGGCTTTCAACGATATCATCTGGATTTACAACATTTCCACGCGATTTTGACATTTTTTCGTTATTTTCTCCTAAGATCATTCCCTGATGGAATAATTTTTGGAAAGGTTCTTTGGTTTTTACAACACCGCAGTCATACAATACTTTATGCCAGAAGCGTGCATATAATAAGTGTAATACCGCATGTTCAGCACCACCGACATATAAATCTACTGGCAACCAATGTTCTAATAGTTTTTCATCTGCAATTGCTTCATGATTTTTAGGATCAATATAACGCAGATAATACCAACAGCTGCCAGCCCATTGTGGCATCGTATTGGTTTCGCGTTTTCCTTTAACACCATCGATTTCGACATTCAACCAATCTTCGCAATGTGCTAATGGTGATTCGCCATTTGCATTTGGTTTGAAAATCTTAGTTTCTGGTAATTCAAGTGGCAGTTCATCAATATCAACCGTGCGTGTCGTACCATCTTCCATATGGATAATAGGAATTGGCTCTCCCCAGTAACGCTGACGAGAAAACAGCCAATCACGTAATTTATATGTTGTCTTTGCACAACCACAATGATGTTCTTCTAACCATTTGATCATAGTATCAATGGCTTCCTGTTTTCCCATACCATTTAAGAACGCGGAATTCACGTGAACACCATCTTCCGTGAAGGCTTCTTTGCTGATATCTCCGCCTTCTAAAACAGGAATGATTTCGATATTAAATTTCTTAGCAAATTCATAATCACGGGTATCGTGTGCAGGAACAGCCATGATTGCTCCAGTTCCATAACTTGCTAATACATAATCACTAATCCAAATAGGAACTTCTTTTCCATTTACTGGGTTGATCGCATAAGCGCCAGTAAAAACACCTGTTTTCTCTTTGTTTAATTCCGTACGTTCTAAATCAGACTTTGATGCACAAGTCTTCTTATAAGCAGCTATTTGCTCTTTTTGAGCAGCTGTCGTGATTTCATCTACATATGGATGTTCAGGTGCCATAACACAATAAGTAGCGCCAAATAAAGTATCGCAGCGTGTCGTAAATACCGTAAATTCTTTATCTGTATTCTTTATCTTAAAGATAACATTAGCGCCTTGTGATTTACCAATCCAATTGATCTGCATTTCTTTGGTGGATTGTGGCCAATCGCATAACTCCAGATCTTCTAACAGACGCTCTGCATATTCTGTGATTTTTAAGACCCACTGACGCATCGGCTTACGAATGACTGGGTAGCCACCTCGCTCACTCTTTCCGTCAATGACTTCTTCATTAGCTAAAACCGTCCCCAATTCAGGACACCAGTTTACAGGAATCTCATCAACATATGCTAACCCTTTCTTATAAAGCTGCAAGAAAATCCATTGGGTCCATTTATAATAATCAGGATCTGTCGTTGAAATCTCGCGATCCCAATCATAGGAGAAACCTAAAGACTGAATCTGTTCACGGAAATGATCAACGTTTTTCTTTGTGAATTCAGCAGGATGATTTCCTGTCTGAATAGCAAATTGCTCTGCCGGCAAGCCAAAAGCATCCCATCCCATTGGATGTAATACGTTGTAACCTTGCATGCGTTTCATTCGTGCCAAAATATCGGTAGCGGTATAGCCTTCTGGATGGCCAACATGCAAACCATTTCCACTTGGATATGGAAACATATCCAATACATAAAATTTAGGCTTACTGAAATCATGTGTGTCACAGGCAAAAGTTTTATTCTCTTTCCAGTACGTTTGCCATTTTTTCTCTACTTTCTGGTGTTGATAGTTCATAATCATTCTCCTTTTGTAATAAAAAAACATCCTTAAACATTCTAAGGACGTTGTTCAACGCGGTACCACCTTAGTTCTTTTTTCTTAAGGAAAAAAGCCCTTCATTTCTTCTTAACGCGAAGTAAAACGGATAAGTGTGCTTATCGGCTCCTTAACGAGTTCCCCTGTTCCATACTTCAGCTTTTCACCAACCAGCTGACTCTCTGCATTATTTTCCAAGGTACTACTTTAATTCATCGCCTTTACGAGTATTAGTATACTCAATTCTTCATGTTTTTGTCAATGTTTCACTGACTTTTTTCATCTCACATCATACAAAAAAGAGTAAATAGCCTAAAATGAGAAAAACCGCAAGGGAAAACATAGCTGCTTTTTGAATATCCTCTCCCTCTTTCTTTTGCTTTTGTAAGGATATTATACTAACCAATGCATATAGCAAAAGTGCGATTGTCTTAGCTAACGGCTCAAATGACGGTATGAAAATCGTCACAACAAACAAGACCAATATACATGCGGCCGCTATTAAATTCCATTGTTCTTTATGTCTCATAGGATCACCACCATCAGCATACCATAAACTTAGCGCAACAAGCAATTTTTATATCGGTATATATTATGGATTGCCTTATCTTTCATACGGGCGTTCTTCTCATTTTTAAAAAAGTACGAGCGATTGCCTAAATGGGCAAGCAATGCTATTCATACCTTATTGATGAAGATACGTTAAGAAAAAACGTATCTCATAAAGGAGGAATTGTTTATGTGTAATGGTAACTTCAACAGAGGCTTTAACGATGGTAACTTCTTCAACAAAGGTTGTAACTGTTGCTCTTGTAACAACAACTATGATGATGCATTGTTCCGTGAAGTAGAACGTATTGCTCATCATGCAGCATGCCGCAGAGCAAGAGAAAACCGTTGTGCTCGTCAGTTTGTTAACTGCATGCGTAGTATCGAAGGCGATTTTGGATGTGGCTGCAACAACAATTGGAATAACTGCAATCGCTGGTAGTATTACAGGGAACGTTCTTGTTCCCTTACATAGCTTTTAAAAAGGACGCGCATCACCACGTCCTTCTTAAATAGGTTATCGAAAGGAAATCGATATGAATATGGAAGGTATCTCTTACAATGAAAGGAAGGAATGCAAGAAAACCATTTCCATTTCTATCATAATAGAGCCAATATTATGATATTAGAAATAAGGTACTTATTTCCTGAGATTATAATAACATTTTTCAAAGCTTTTGTAAACCCTTCCAAAAACTTTTGGGCTATACACTTTCTTATGCAATGTCCGTTTTATAATTGTAAAAATCATCTTATCTTATAAAAAAGCAGTGTTGTCACTGCTTTTTTATCATTTCTTATTTTGAATATAGGCATCCATCGCTTTTGCAGCTGTTTTCCCAGCACCCATGGCCAAAATAACCGTAGCAGCACCTGTAACAGCATCTCCTCCCGCAAAGACACCTTCTCTTGTAGTAGCACCATTATCATCGGCAATTAAACAGCCTTTGCGATTTGTTTCCAATCCTTCCGTAGTGGAACGAATTAAAGGATTTGGTGAAGTTCCGATAGCCATGATCATACAATCCACATCCAAAACAAAATTACTATCCTTTATTTCTACAGGGCGTCTACGACCGCTTTCATCTGGTTCACCTAATTCCATAGATACACATTCCATACCTTTGACCCAGCCGTTTTCATCACCAAGTACACGTACAGGATTAGTTAACAATCTAAAGATAATTCCTTCTTCTTGTGCATGCTCAACTTCTTCCCTACGAGCCGGCAACTCCTCCATGCTACGACGATATACGATGGTAACTTCTTCAACTCCCAGACGTTTTGCGCAACGTGCTGCATCCATTGCCACATTACCGCCGCCGACGATGACTGCACGTTTTGGATGCTGAATTGGTGTATCAACACCTTCTTTATAAGCTTTCATTAGATTGCAGCGAGTTAAGAACTCATTTGCTGAATATACACCTTTCAGATTTTCACCTGGCATATTCATAAAGTTAGGCAAACCAGCACCGCTGCCAATAAATACCGACTCATAACCGGCTTCAAACAAATCATCCACCGATTCACTGCGCCCAATGACCATGTTTGTTTCAATATCTACGCCCATCTGCTTTAAACCATCAATTTCATTTTGTACGATTGCTTTTGGCAGACGGAATTCAGGAATACCATACATTAACACACCGCCGGCTACATGCAATGCCTCAAAAACGGATACTTGATAACCCAATTTTGCCAAATCTCCGGCACAAGTCAAGCCTGCAGGGCCAGCACCAACAACAGCAACCTTATGTCCATTGCTGGCAGGTTTTACCGCCTCATCCTTTACATGTTCGCGATGCCAATCAGCTACAAAACGCTCTAAACGTCCAATTGCTACTGCTTCACCCTTTACACCACGAACACACTTGCTTTCACACTGTGTTTCCTGTGGACAAACACGTCCGCAGACAGCAGGTAAAGAACTTGTCTGGCGGATGATCTGATACGCTTTTTCAAATTCTCCATTTTTTACTTCTTCAATGAAATCAGGAATATTGACAGCTACCGGACATCCGCTAATACATGGTTTCGTAGGACAATGCAGGCAGCGTTGTGCTTCCTCCATCGCCATTTCTTTCGTATAACCAAGGGCTACTTCATCAAAATTATTTCTTCTGACATTCCCATCCTGTGTAGGCATAGGTACTTTTGTCATTGCCATATTTGCCATATTATGCAACCCCCTTCTTCAATAGATTGCAGGCTTCTTCACGTTCTCTAGCCTCAAATTCACGATAGGTAGCACCACGTGACATCGCCTCATCGAAATCAACTTCATGACCATCAAAATCCGGACCATCTACACAAGCAAATTTGGTTTTACCACCTACACTCAGACGGCAACCACCACACATGCCTGTACCATCGATCATGATCGGATTCATGCTGACAATCGTTTTGATGTTATATTTCTTTGTTAATTCGCAAACAAATTTCATCATAATCAGTGGTCCAATTGCAATGACTTCATCAAAGGTTTCTCCCTGATTGATCAAATCTTGCAATACATTGGTAACCAGACCTTTTGTACCGGTACTGCCATCATCACTTACCAAATAAGCATGACTGCTCACCTGTTTGAATTCATCCTCCAGAATGACAAGATCTTTATTTCTAAATCCGGTAATTACCGTCACATCAGCTCCGTTCTCATGCAAGGCCTTCGCGGTTGGATACGCGATTGCACAGCCAACGCCTCCACCAATGACACAAACTTTTTTTAAGCCATCCACATGAGATGGTTTTCCTAATGGACCAACAAAATCTAAAATGCTATCTCCTTCATTCAATTCATTCAACAGCATAGTTGTTTTTCCAACAATCTGAAAAATAATTGTAATTGTTCCCTTTACACGGTCATAATCCGCAATAGTCAAAGGAATACGTTCCCCATTTTCATGCACACGCAAAATGATAAATTGACCAGCCAACGCTTTTTTAGCAACAGCTGGAGCTGCAACCACCATTTTGGTTACGGTTGGGTTCAGGTTCTCTTTCTCTACGATCTTATACATAGCTTCTCCTTCCTGAAACTTTTTCATTATTTCTGAAAAAAGTTCCAACACACCTTTTATTTTACCCTTTTTCGTTTTAATGTGCAACAGTAAAATCATAGAAAAAGAAAGGAAAAGTGGCTTCACTCTTCCTTTAAACTCTTATGCAGCATTTCAACCATATTCTTTAAATCCTTTGCGGCAACTTGTCCTGGTGCACTGGCTTTTGTTGCGGCGCCAAAGGTCATTGCAGAACCAAAGACCTCTCCACATATGCGTGAGACGATACCATCCTTCGCCATCGACATGGTGATAATTGGACGATCCGCAAATTGTTCATACATGATATTTGTTGCAGATAACAGTGTTATAACATCCGCTTTACTCTGTGGCATAACGGCCATTTTCGAAATATCCGCATCGCGTTCCTGCATTGTTTTTAGACGTGCAACAATCTCGTCACAGCTTGGTGTTTTCACGAAATCATGATTACTCATCACGATTGCCACTTGATGGTTATGAGCATCTTTAACAATGGTTTTAACTTCTTCTTCCCCAATAAACAATTCTACATCAATCAGATCCGCATCCTTACTCATGATAATATCATGATACAATGCTACATAATCTTTTTTCTGTATCGCTTTTTCGCCACCTTCCTGTTTTGTACGAAAGGTCGCTAATATCACCATATCGCCTAATGCTTCACGCAATGTATGCAGCATAGCACATGCCTTTGAATGATCCATAATATCATCAAACCAATCCATACGCCATTCTACTACATCAACATCTAATTGTTTCAATTCATCTACTTCTGATAACAGTTCTTCTTTATTTTTACCAAGAATCGGAACACAAATCTTTGGCCGTCCTTCTCCGATTACTGTCTTTCTGACCTTTACCGTTTTCATTTTTTCCTCCTATTGCATATGCTTTAAATGCCTCTAGATTATCATCTCATGAATGGAATACTTTTTAGTCCTTTATGCTTTGAATGCTTTTTATTATACCAAGAATTTCTTTATTTTGCTATTCTTTAGGTTATTTAACAATGAAACAACACCTACACACATTATGGCAATTTACCCAATAACCGTTATTGAACATTCATCATGAAGATAGATACCATCTCCTTCATGCCTGCAAGCGATATGATCGTGTAGTTAAAGAAAAATGATATAATCCTAACAATGTCGGTAATTGTATCTATGATCCTAAGACTACATCGTTTCTTATTGGCGTACCAACGATAGGATCACTCCTTTTATATAACATTGCGCATCTCACAACAACAGGCCAATCGCATGCACACAGCCATTAATCTTTTTTCATTATTTTTCATACATCATGCAAATTCATGAAAATAATTATTGCTTTTTTTGCAGAAACATTGTATTCTATAAGCAATAGGAGTGATACTCATGCATACAACAACCTACGAAACATTTTACTTTTACTTTAGATAGCCCTGAAAAAACCATGATAAATTGAATGGTTCCTTTTCAGGGCTTTAATAAAGCATCGAACAGTTATCAGACGTTGATGCTTTTTTTGTTGCACGGCATGATGTACTTCTATTCATAATCATGAGAAAGAAGAGGTAGAAAATTATGAGATATGGACTTATCGGAGAAAAACTCGGGCATAGCTTCTCAAAAGAAATTCATGAGCGCATTGCTGATTATACGTATGATCTGATTCCCCTTTCCAAAGAAGCATTTCACGCATTTATGGAAAAACGTGATTTTACCGCAATCAATGTCACGATCCCTTATAAAAAAGAAGTTATCCCCTATTTAGATGAAATTGATGAGCATGCAAAAGCTATTGGTGCTGTAAATACCATTGTGAATAAAGAAGGCAAATTGATTGGCTATAATACAGATTTCACCGGTTTTCATTACATGGTAAAAAAGCATGGTGTGCAAATGAAAGGCAAGAAGGTACTGATCATAGGCAACGGTGGAGCATCCGCAGCAATACAGGCTGTTGTGCAGCATGAACAAGCAAAACAAATGATCATTGTAGATGTGGTTGCAGGAAATGGTGCCATCACATATGATGAATGCTTTTTGCATCATCTAGATGCTGAAATTATCATTAACACCTCCCCTGTCGGCATGTATCCTCATATTGGCAATACTCCTATTGACATTACATTGTTTCACAAATGTGAAGCAGTTATGGATGTGATTTATAATCCAATTCTAACACGTTTCTGTTTAGAAGCCCAAAATGAAGGTATCAAACATGTCAACGGCTTAGAAATGCTCATTGCACAAGCAAAACAAAGCGTTGAGTATTTTCTGAACAAAACCATCGATGATGCCATCATAGATGAAATCTATCAAGATATGTTAATGAAACGCTGCAACATCGTTTTGATTGGCATGCCAAGTTCAGGAAAAACGACAATCGGTAAAATGCTAGCAAAACGGATGCAGAAAGAGTTCATTGATTTAGATGATAAGATTATTGAAAAAGCTGGTAAAAGCATTCCTGAAATTTTCACAGAAAGTGGAGAAGCTGGATTTCGCGCTATAGAAACAGAAGTTGCTATTGAGCTTGCGAAAACAAACAATAAGATTATCGCGACAGGCGGTGGCACTGTTAAGCATAAAGTGAATATGGATTACTTAAGACAAAATGGCATCACTATTTTCATTGATCGCGATGTCGATAAGTTAATTAGTGCTGACCCCAATCGTCCATTGTCAAGCAGTAAAGAAGCTTTGCATAAAATGTATACAGAGCGTATAGCGCTCTATCGAAAGTATGCAGCTTATATTGCGGTGAATAACACCGATATAGAAGAAACAGTTAGCGAAATTGAAACAGCTTATCACAGCATTCTAATCAATGCTGTAAAAGATTAATAGAAAGAGGAAAAATTTATGATTATTACATTAAAGAAAAATGCGCCTAAAGACGAGGTCAACAAACTGATTCACAACTTTGAACAAAAAGGCTTATCTGTCACGATGATTCATGGTGATAATTATAATGTCTTTGGTCTAGTTGGAGATACCTCACGAGTTGATGAAAAATTAGTAAAAGCTCACCCTTTTGTAGAAAATGTTACTCGTATTGCCGCTCCATACAAAAAAGCTAATCGCTTATTTCATCCAGCAGATACTATAGTCGATGTAGCTGGTATCAAGGTTGGCGGTAAGGAAAAAATCGTTGTGATTGGTGGACCTTGCTCAGTAGAGGGTGATAAACAAATTATGGATATTGCCAAAAGTGTGAAAGAAGCCGGTGGCTGTATGCTGCGTGGAGGTGCTTATAAGCCGCGTACCTCTCCATACGCTTTTCAAGGCATGGGGACAAAAGGCATTCAATGTATGATGCACGCAAGAGAAACATATGGCTTACCTATCGTCAGTGAGTTAATGAGTGTGGATAAGCTAGATGAATTTGTCGAAAATGTTGATTTGATTCAAATTGGTGCTCGCAACATGCAGAATTTCGATTTATTGAAAGCTGTGGGACGTGTGAAGAAACCAGTACTATTAAAACGTGGATTAGCAAATACCATTGAAGAATGGATCATGGCAGCAGAGTATATCATGTCAGAAGGAAATGAAAATGTCATCTTCTGTGAACGCGGGATTCGCACCTTTGAAACGTATACAAGAAACACCTTAGATTTATCGGTAATTCCAATTCTTAAAGAAAAAACGCATCTGCCGATTATTATTGACCCAAGTCATGCAACCGGTGATTGGAAATTAGTAGAATCTGCTTCTTTAGCAGCCATTGCCGCTGGAGCAGATGGATTGATCATCGAAGTTCATAATGATCCGGAAAATGCATGGAGCGATGGAGCGCAATCCTTAAAGCCAGAACGTTTTAAAGAAGTGATTGATAAAGGCAAAGCCATTGCCACTGTCATTGGTCGTGATATGTAACTCATACATTTTACGATCGTAAGCAAATCAAAAAAAGTCAGCTCATATATTGCATAAGATTGCAAATGAGTTGGCTTCTTTTTCGTTTACCATAACTTTCGTACTAGTATGATGCTTTTAACATTCCTATTTGTTCTATGTAGTTAAAGATAAGAAAAAGCTGAATCTAATGAGCAAAGAAAGGCAGCAATTAAATCAATACAACTTTCTACATCTTTCCAATCCGCCGTTTCAATAGAAGAATGCATATAGCGTAAAGGCAATGATACCAAACAGATAGGTACGCCTTCATTGCTCATATGAATCGTATCTCCATCCGTTGATGTAAAACCTGGCGTAACCTCCCATTGATATGCAATACCATGCTGTTTAGCCAAAGTCTCCATACGTTTATTCATTGCTTCATTCACAATACTGCTATGGCATAAAACAGCACCTTTCCCTAAAAAAATATCGCCGCCTTCATTATTCTGAACACCTTGATAATCACTGGCAAAGGTTACATCAACGATGATAGCGCAATCGGGTTTCACTGCTTTAACCGCATGGAACGCTCCACGCCGTGTTGTTTCCTCACCTGTAGTAGTTGCTGCATACATACCAACAGAAGCTCCCATTTCCTTTGCTTTTCGCACTGCCTCTAAAATGATAAAAGCTCCACCTCGATCATCAATTGCTCTTGCGGCAAAGCGATTCTTTTGCAGTTCTTGCATATCCACTGCAGCACAGACAACATCGCCAAGCGACACTACTTTTTCACTTTCTTCCTTCGTATCACATCCGATATCTATTCGCAAATCATCACTGACGATTGTTCCCTTTGTTTCTAACATTTTATTACATATTACAACTCCATGAATCAGCTCTTTACCAACAATTTGTACATGTGTACCCAAGTATAAGATAGGATGTGCCCCTCCGGCCTTTATGACCCCTAATGTTCCATCAGGGTAGATACGATTCACATAAAAACCGATTTCATCTACGTGTGCACATAACAATACTTTTTGTTTTGCTTTTGCGTTCAAAACACTAATTAGGGTCTTACTGGCATCCATCTGACTATCTTCACATACATCCTTCATATATTCATAAATAATTTGTTGTATCGCTTTTTCTCTCCCACTTACAGAGATACATGTAAGTAATTCTTTCATAAATGTTTTATTCATCATTTCATCCATCCTTTCCAATTATCAAACATCACAAGATATCATGTCTCATTATTGATAACATCAGTATTCTATACTATAGAGTGTAACGTAATTGCTAGAAATATACGAAGGACCTGGCATTCTAAAAGCAAACATAAGCATAAACGATATGCATAAAAATGCTGTTCAGCGTTTGGTTAGAAACAGCTGTTTTTTTATATGCAAAAAAGAAGATACTCCTACATATCTTCTATTTTGCAATATATTGAATGGCAATGCACTGTGGCCCTCCCTGTGTAATGAAAGCCGGTGACAAATCCAATAATTCTATTTCACATTCGCTGAAGATAGATACTAGTTTTTCTTTGATCTTTCTTGCATCTTCTAAGGCATCTGCATGAGAGACAAAGATTTTATAATATTCATTTACGCCATCTTCTTTCATGAAGTCTACAATATGCTGCACTGCCTTACTTAAAGTTCTAGCAATATCAAACTTATCTAGCCGTGTACCGCCTTCTACTTTCTCCATGATTGGTTTAAGTTTCAAAAGACCGCCAATCGTTGCAGCCGCAGGTTTTAAACGTCCACCGCGACGTAAGAAATCAAAATTTTGTGGAATCAAAAAGGAGTGTTCACTGGCAATACTGTGTTCCAGTTCCTGCACGATTTCTTTTACATTCTTTCCTAAATCACGAAGACGCACTGCCTTCTCCACTAAATAACGATGAGGTCCACATAATGTTTGTGAATTTAACACCGTAATTGAGGAAGCATTGCATGCCTGCTGCTTCGCCATACAAGCGGTTTGGTAGGTGCCTGACAAGCCATCAGCCATTGTGATATTTAAAATTTCTTCTTCTTTCGCATCTTCATATGCAGCCAACACTTCACCAATCGGTGGTTGTGAACTGCTGGGAACATGCCCTTCCTTTATTTTATCAAGAAACAATTTTGTATCAAAACATAAATCACGATACTGATGGTCATCAATGCTGACACATAAAGGCAAGACATCTACTCCCATATGGATGCCATTTTCTACCGTAAATAAAGCAGAAGTATCTGTTATAATTTTTACCATGTGAACTCCCTTTTCTAGCTGACAAGCTCCATCCGTTTTTTATAATCCGGCATATAATTTTCGATAATGTGATAAAATGCTTTTGAATGATTTGGCTGAATAAAATGTACAAATTCATGAAGAATTACATACTCAATAAATTCTAATGGGTAATGGATCAGCTTTCGATTCAAAGTAATGGACTGTTTGGCCGGTGTACAGCTTCCCCAACGACTTTTCATATCCCGCACTTTGATTTGAGGGTATGCGATATGATAGTCACTGAGCGAACGACACGTGAGCATTGCTACATCACTAAAGACATCCTTACACAATTTATCAATAAACTGATGAATGACCTTTTGCGGATCACTGTTTGTGCGATATTGCACATACAGATATTTATCATCATAGCTTACATGATTATACTTCCCCGTCATATATTTTATTTTCAAAGAATTACCAAACAACATCAGCTGATTCTCATCAAACACAGTACAATGGCTTCGTTCTTCCATCGATTTCTGGTGTTTGGCAATCCAACTGGCTTTACTACTGACGAAATCATCAATTTTATCCAGTGATACGAATGGATTTGCGCTAACGATGACCTCACCCTTCGTACTAATACGCATATTGATATTTTTCACTTGTTTAATTACCAATGTATAGGTAATCGGATATTTTTTACACTGTATTACTTTCTTGTTTCCATCCATAATTCTTACTACCTCAATCCTTGCGTGTGCATTTTATTATCTCATACTTAATGTGAAAAATAAATACTTTTTCCTTTTACATTTCTGGAATTTTTTTCATTTGTAATATTTTATTTTCCTATTTCATATTTTACGTTTTTATTAGTAAGAGTATTATAGCATGCTTTTACTTTTGATGGAGAAAAGATTTACTTTTTATACGAATATGCTAAAATGAATGCGGTGATTTTATGGCATACAATAACCCCTTCCCGTATAGTGATGATAATAAACGTTATCATACATGGAATTATTATTTAAAGCATCGTTATCATCAAAAAGTATTTAAAGTTCCTTTAAATGCCAATTTTTCCTGTCCGAATCGTGATGGAACCTGTGGTCAGGGCGGTTGCACCTTTTGTGGCAGCTTAGGCAGTGGTGAATATGCTGGAAATCTACAGGATGATTTAATGAAGCAATTTATGGATCGTCAGCAGATGATGCTTAGAAAATGGCCAAATGGTGGTAGTATTGCCTATTTTCAAGCATACACGAATACATATGCCCCTTTGCATGAGCTCAAACACTGTTTTCAACCATTTATGGAACGAAAAGATGTACTTGCCTTAAGCATTGCCACACGCGCAGATTGCTTAGAAGATGATAAGCTTGCTTATCTGCATTCCTTATGTAAAGAGAAAGATATTTGGATCGAATTGGGATTACAAAGCATCTATGATCAAACAGCTCAACATTGCAATCGCGGTCACACATATGCACAGTTTTTAGATTGTTTGCAGCGCCTGGCAAAAACTGATATCAAAGTGGCGGTGCACTTAATTAATTCATTACCCTATGAAACCACAGATATGATGCTGGAAAGTGCCAAAGCATTAGCTACATTGCCTATTCACGCACTCAAACTTCACATGCTGCATATCATGCAGGATACGCAGATGGCAACAGAATATGAAAACCAACCATTTCCGTTATTATCATTAGAAGATTATATAGATATCGTGATACGCCAGTTAGAAGTTTTGCCTCCGGAAATGATCATCCAACGATTGACTGGTGATGGTGTGAAAGAACTACTTATTGCGCCTACTTGGACCTTGCACAAAGTAAATGTTTTAAACACCATCGATAAAGAGATGAAACGCCGTAATACTTGGCAAGGACGACTTTACTCCAAAAGCTGAAAATCAGCTTTTCTTTTTTTGATAGGCACAAGCATAGGAAAAACGCATAGAGTAAAACAGGAGGCTTGTTATGAAAACCATTGCCATTACATGCCGTATGGAATCTTTTGATAGCCAATCAAAATGGTTCATCAATGCAACCTATGTGGATGCTTGTTCGCAATATGGTTGTGCCCTATTCCCCATTGTTTCCTATGCTTCATTAGCTGTAGCTGCCACAAGTTGTGATGCGCTCATCGTGTGCGGCGGTTATGATTTACGCAGCTATTATCTTCAAGAAATACCAGATGCCTCTTGCAACTTTTATGACCATGCACAGGATCATTTTGATTTTGCTTGTATACAAGCCTTTTTACAAAAACAAAAACCGATTTTAGGAATATGTCGAGGAATGCAATTACTTGCTGTATATTATGGCAGCAAGCTTTTCCAAAACATTGATATAAATACCCATGCCACACTACATGCTCATCCGTTATATTTCCCCAAAAACTCCATACTGCATCAACTTTATAGCGATGGTACCAGTTTCAATAGCTATCATCATCAAGCAGTAAAACAATGTGGTGAACAATTGGATATATTAGCTTATAGTAAAGAACAATATGTGGAAGCCTTTCTCCATAAACAACTTCCCGTTCTTGGTGTACAATGGCATCCGGAAAAAATGGAAAACGATCAACTATTTCCTTATTTCTTAGATGTTGTTTGTGAGCGTAGCTTGCGCCGGCTTTGATACCAGCGATACAACATCCATACTAGAATTAATAAAGAAAACCAAGTTCCAAAAGCATCCACATGAATGATGGTTCCCAAACTCTTTAATCCATAAGTTACGATGATACTGCGTAAAAGTCGAGCCATGCCATCACACAGCGTAAAGGAAAGAAAAGGCATTTTGGTAAAGCCAGCCAAATAAGCCAGTAAGAAATCAGGGATTGGCGTAATACCTCCGATGAACACAGCAAGCAATCCATGTTTGCGCATCAAAGTTTCTCCCTTTTCGATATCTTCATCACTGGCAATATGAGCAAGTGCTTTACGACCGACGCTGTATGCAATGCCATATCCGATAGCACCGCCAATGCAAGTACCAATTGCACCTTCAAAGGAATATAACAGCCATTTTTCCGGATGCTTTAAGCATAATGGAGTCAGCACGACTTCTAATGATGGAAGAGGTAAAAAAGCTTTTAAAATGGCATATAGAATAAGTCCTACATCCTGCCAAAGGGTAAAAAAAGCCTGCAAGTTCATGAAATCCCTCCCGTTTTCAGTATACTTGCAGTCAAGATGAATTATGTTATAGTAAAAGCACTTAGATTGGGATCATCATCTGATTATTTTTCAAATTCATAAGCATCTTGATAACGTCCTTTATATCGATACAAATATGCCTCTTCTTCGAATTTATCAAAGGCCAAATGTGCATCAAACATATACAACAACAAAGCAAAAATGGCATTCAGCGATGTATTACGTAAACGGACAGTAGGTTTTGCATCCATCGTAAATTCGGCAAGCTGCATTTCTTTATCAATACATAAGATTGTTTTTTTGGTGGCATGATAACCACCATAAAAGCGATAAAAAACATCCTTCCATGCCACTTCATAGCCTTCTTTAAAGCCATGCATTTCACCTTGTTTATCATCTTTTGCATAAATTGTAAAATCTTCCGTATGTTTACGGATAAAACGCGTATACCATTTTTGTATCTGATACATTCCTAATACTTCTTCGCCATACATGTTCTTTAGATAGACACACAAAAGACCCTGCTCTTTTTCTTCTTCAATCGTATAAATCGCATGCCCATTTTCTTGAATGATCGTTTGCCCATTCTCTTTGCATAAGACAAGTTCCATAAGGAAATCCTCCTTCATGAAAAAGCTCTTGAACCCAAAAGTCAAGAGCTTTTTCTATTTCAACCCACTATCGTAGGGTCACACAGTCTACTCTTACATAGACATTATAAGAAATTTTTTGTTATTTTTCAAGCTAATGGAAAAGGAAATCCAACAGTGGTGTCATTTCTAATAATACAGGAGCTAAGATCAATGAAATCACTGACATTAATTTGATTAAGATATCCATTGCCGGTCCTGCCGTATCTTTAAAGGGATCACCGACCGTATCTCCTGTGATGGCCGCTTTATGAGCCTCACTTCCCTTACCACCGCAAGCACCGGACTCAATATATTTCTTAGCATTATCCCATGCACCACCGGAATTCGCCATAAACACCGCCAACATGATTGCTGACATCAATGCGCCAATCAGCAGTCCTCCAAGACCTTTTGTTCCTAGAAGGATACCAGTCGCGATGGGTGAAATCACCGCAATCAACCCAGGCAGAATCATTTCTTTTAAAGCTGCTTGTGTAGAAATATCAACACATTGTGCATAATCCGGCTTACTTGTACCTTTCATAATACCGGGATCTGCCTTAAATTGTCGGCGAACTTCTTCAATCATCTGATTCGCCGCTTTTCCTACCGACTTTATTGTTAAAGAAGTAAAGAAAAATGGGAGCATTGCACCAATCAGTAAGGCGATGATCACACCTGGTTCTAATAGTGATATGACATCTAGATGAGCAAGCTGGGAATAAGCGACTATCATTGCTAACGCGGTAAAGGCCGCAGAGCCAATACAGAATCCCTTACCGACAGCTGCTGTGGTATTCCCTACTGAATCTAAATGATCTGTGATTTCTCGCACATGCTCTTCCATATTACTCATTTCAGCAATACCTCCGGCATTATCAGCTATTGGTCCATAAGCATCCACAGATACAGTAATACCGGCAGTTGAAAGCATACCGACTGCACCTAAGGCTATACCATACATTCCAAAAAACAGATAGCTGGCAGCAATACCAGCAGCCAACAAGAGAATTGTTAAAGCTGTTGATTGCATACCGATACTAAAACCGGAAATAATATTGGTCGCATGACCGGTTAATGATTGTTCAGCTATTTCTTTTACATGACGATACGAATCACTTGTGTAATACTCGGCAATACGTCCAATAAAGACACCAACAACTAATCCACTTAGAATGGAATAGAAAGGATAGACATCATTAAATACAAAATAGCTTAATAGTAAAGAGCCTACTAATACTACCAAAGTAGAAACATAAGTTGCAATATTTAAAGCTTTTGCAGGGTTATCCCACTCTTTGGCTCGGACAAAGACTTGTGCAAAGATACTAGATAAAATACCCAAAGCCGCAATCAGTATAGGAAACATTAAGGAACTTATTCCCATGTGTTCACCCTGCACTGCCATATAACTGATACCCAGGGATATTGCGGAAACGATTGCCCCAACATAGGACTCACACAAATCACTTCCCATACCCGCGATATCCCCAACATTATCTCCAACATTATCGGCGATGACCGCCGGATTACGTGGATCATCTTCTGGAATACCACTTTCTACCTTACCTACTAAGTCTGCACCAACATCGGCAGCTTTTGTATAAATACCACCACCGACTCTGGCAAATAATGCGATAAAACTACACCCTAAACTGTATCCACTGATGACGTGTGCTGCCAGATACATATCTTTTGTAAAGAAATAAAAACCGCAAAATAAAACACTTAAACCTAATAAACCAAATCCAACTACACACAACCCCAAAACAGAACCACCACTGAATGCAATACGTAAAGCCTTTGGCATACCGTTGTCATGTGCTGCCTGTGTTACACGGGCATTTGCTTTTGTTGCCGTCAACATACCACAAAAACCTGCTACACCAGAACAAAGGGTTCCAATAAGAAAACAGAAAGCAGCTCCCGGTCCTACACCATCTGCATGTTGCAAAGATGGAATTAAACCTAAAGAAGCCAATAAGACAGCTACTACGATAATGAATAGAATAATGATCTTGTATTTACGCGATAAAAAAGCCATTGCCCCCTCGTGAATAAAACTGGAAAGGTTTTCCAGCAGATGCATGTGGATCTTCTCTTTCTTGACACTGCCGTAAAGATAGCGCGCATAGAACAGCGCCGCAATAGATACCCCTATAGCAATGCCAAGAAACGCAAAGACGTTGTCGTCGTTAATCATTCCAATTCGCCTCCTTGTAAGCGATTACATGTTTTCATTATACACCTGATTGATGGATATCGCAATGTGTTCTTTTGGTATTCTATCAAAAAAAGTACAAAGAAACCAAGCAACGTGATGTGTAATTATTTATCGCTTGATATTTTGAAAAATAGGGCTATTTAGTTAAATACATTTATAAAAAAACATCCGCATAGGATGTCAGGATTGTTTTGCTATCACTTGTTTACGTAAATGTAAATACCAAAGAATTAGTACAACTGGCAAAAGGGTAAAGGCAGCTATCATATACAACGTCATATCATACCCTATTCTCTTGCATAAATAACTTGTGATAATCGGAGTCAGTAAACCACTGACACCAACAAAGATTGCCATGGCAAACATTTGTGCACTGCTAAACAATTTGCGTGGTGTAATTTCTTTGATCAATATCTTGCTGCTTAGCATGATAATCGGTAACGTCACTAACTGTAAAGATGCTGCTGCGATGATTGCCCATGCAACACTAAACACTCCGTATAAGAAAAACTTTAGGCCATACATCACCGTACCAAACAATAAAAGCATGCCTGGTTTTACACGTTTTAAAATAGCGGAAGCAAATAAGAAGAGTGGTACTTCCATAAATGACTGTACTGCCCACTTAATCCCTACAGCACTCGTATCAGCACCAATCGCTAACATCTTATCAATGACGACATATTGATCTGCCGTACCAATCATGTAAATCATTAAATAAATCAACACGAGTAATAAGTATAAGCGATTCGTAAGCAATTCTTTTAAACTTTCTAAACGTACATGTTCGCTCTTCTTTTTTTGTGCATCCACGCTTTTCCAAAAAAAGAAGAGCAGAAATATGCTGACTCCTATTAGCATAAATAGTAAAAAATTATATCCGAAAGCATGAATGACACTGCCTGCGATCGGTGAACCAATGGTCAATCCTAAAGCACCGGCAGCTCGCAATCTGCCATAATTTTCCTCATCAACCTCTAGCATCCATGTTTCATTCAGTCCCATAATGACCTTTACCATTCCTCCACTAAGCGAAACAGCAAAAAGATGATAATAAAACAATTGTTTATGTATGATAAACATCATGATACTACCTGCTATCATAAAACCATATGCCAATAAGAAAAAAGGCTTTAATCTCTTAAATCGATCGCATAAATAACCAAACAGAAATTGTCCGATGATAGCAATAATAGCACTTCCTGCTAAGATATAACCACGCTCAACTACATCATATCCTACCTTTCCCAAATAAGGAATTATTTGTGTATTCACCATAGAAATTGCCGCAAACACGAAAAAATTCAAGCTGTAAAGAATCCATCGTTTCTTTTGTTTCATACCATCACATCCTATCATTAGTATGATTCAGAAAGCCTTATGTCATACCCACAGCAAATGAAAACAACTTTGCTATCATAAAAAAAGTAGTGTATAATAAGATACAAGAAACGGGTGATACTATGCAGCAGGAAAGTATGGATACAAAAAGCATATTAGCAACTGCTCTTATGGAATTGACCTCACGCAAGAATTTTGCAAAAATTACGATTGCGGATATAACACATGTCAGTGGTTTTAATCGTCAAACGTTTTATTATCATTTCCGTGATAAATACGAGTTGCTGAGCTGGATTTATGAACAAGAGGCCAGTCAAGTGTTTGATGAAGACATCTCTTTAGAAAACTGGCATCGCTACATGGCTGTATTACTACAACATATTCGTAATAACAAATGGTTTTACAGCAATACGATTCGTCATGATGAAAGCTACTTCCAAAATTTTATCTTCACACTAACAAGCACCCTTTTTTATAAAGCTATTGATGCTTTAGATTTACATCATCAGCTTGATGCTTCGGATAAAAAATTTTATGCTGAATTTTTCAGTTTTGGTATCAGTGGTGTTGTGATTAATTGGATCAAATCGGATATGAAAGAGAGTCCCGAACAGGTTGCCAGTGCCTTGAAAAGTTTAGCCCAGGATTCTGAAAAACTGGCTTATGAGAAATATCGCGAATCCTATCGTAAAATGAAAGGAACTACCTAAATGAAACAACCTATTGAACATTATGAAAACCGTGCAGGTGGAAAAGGAACCATGCACATAGAACGTCTTTTATCACCAGAAGAAATGGGCCCACATGTGAAAATGTATGCTCGCGTAACAATTGATGTTGGATCTTCGTTGGGATATCATGCTCATCACGGAGATAGTGAAACTTATTATATTCTTGAAGGAAAAGCTCGTTATCATGACAATGGCACTATACGTATTTTAGAACCATTTGATGTAACGCATACTCCAGATGGAGCATCGCATGGCATTGAAAACATTGGTACGACGCCTTTGGTGTTTATGGCACTCATTATTTCTTCTGTAAGATAAAAACAACGTTATGCAATGAAAAACGATTTTCAAAGGAAAAGAGCAGATTCCCTGCTCTTTTGTTGTTCTTATTCAACTCATATACTTGTATTTAATGTTAAACCCATTTTCATTACGCAAATGGCTCTATTCATGAAAGGATAAGCAAATACCTGGTATTATAAACAATACATATGCTGGAACATAAGCGGAGAAAATAGGATATCTTATCATACCAGAGAGCCAAGGCAAGGTATGAAAGAAAAAAGTATCCACTAAAACAATCGTATAACACGTCAGCAATATGACACCCATCATGGTCAAAGTTGTATTTACATAAGTGATACGCTTACTACATAATGCATATGTGAGCAAAGTGATGCCATACGCCATACAGCCATATTTTATGACAGACCAAAAAGAACTAATCAATACTACTTTATCTATTGCCAAGGCAACTAGAATACAGATACAGGCAAGCGCAAACAAACCTTTTTTCATTCACCTAATACCTTATGAATCAAAGGCTGTTTTGCTAGTGGAACAGCGGAAAATGTATACGCGTCATAAAAATCCTGCAACCATTGTTTTGCTAATGGATGATTGCTATGCACATACGCAAGTACATCTCCTGTTTGCACATAATCGCCATCCTTTTTATTTAAAACGATACCCACAGAAGGATCTATGCGATCTTCTTTTACCATACGTCCGGCCCCAAGCTGCATCGCTAATGTTCCTAATTGCAAGGCATGCAGTTCTTTTACATAACCATCACATAACGCCTTTACCTCAAAAATGGCTTTTGCTTTTGGTAATGTTTCTGGATGTTTAATCTGTTCTACATTGCCTCCTTGGGCCTGTACCATTGCTATTAATTTTTCAAAAGCCTTCCCATTTTTAATAACTTCCATCAGCATCGCCCTAGCTTGTGACTCACTATTTGCAAGATGAGCCTGCTGTAACATAATACTGCCAGCTTTCAAGCATAATTCAGTAAAATCCTGCGGGCCTTCCCCTTTTAAGGTAGCTATTGCTTCCTTTACTTCTAAGGCATTTCCAATGGCATTGCCTAAAGGCTGATTCATGCTGGAAATCATGGCTCTAACATCTTTATGGAAATGCTTACCGATTGCTATCATCGTTTCGGCCAATTCTTCTGCTTTTTGTGCAGTTTCCATAAAAGCCCCTTCACCATACTTTACATCTAACAAAATGGTATCACTGCCAGCAGCTAATTTTTTTGACATGATGCTGGAGGCTATCAACGGTATTGAATTCACAGTAGCCGTGACATCTCGTAAAGCATATAATTTTTTATCCGCAGGTACTAATCGTTGCGTTTGTCCAATGATTGCCAAACCGATGGTATTGACTTGTTCAAGAAATTCCTGTTCATTTAAATCCACGCGAAAACCTTCAATACTTTCTGCCTTATCTAAAGTGCCGCCGGTATGACCTAAGCCGCGTCCACTCATCTTTGCTACCTTGGCGCCACAGGCTGCTACCATCGGTGCTAAGGATAAGCTTGTTTTATCACCTACGCCACCTGTAGAATGCTTGTCACATTTCACACCAGAAATCGCAGACAGATCCATGACATCTCCACTATACAACATTTCTTCACATAAGCAGGCCGTTTCCTGAGCATCCATACCATTAAAGTAAATAGCCATCAAGAGTGCACTCACCTGATAATCAGGGATGGTGCCTTTCACATAACCATCAATGAAAAAATGTAATTCTTCTTTTGTCAAGGATGCTTTTTCTTTCTTTTTTTCTATGATATCGACAAACCTCATAAAGATGCTCCTTTCTTTTTTCGCAATAAGCGAAAAAATTGAAATTTTGTATATCTAATTTGCTCTTTCACCATAAAGTCTTTCTCATCAAACTTAGGAAAAAATACCGTTCCTTCATAGGTGTCAGGAAGAAGTGAAAGCCATAACTCATCTGCATATGGTAAAGACTGCTCATATGTTTGCGCACCACCACAGATGAGTAATGGCTGTGCTTGTGGTTTCCAATTGAAGATGACTTTTTGCAGGGAAGTTTCGATATATTCATACCCTGGTTTGCCTGCATAGTTAGGATTCCTAGTTAAAACATGAACGTGTCGTTGCGGCAATGTACTTTCCATCGCCTCCCATGTTTCTCTTCCTATGAGTACATGCTGATGGAGGGTTTTCATTTTAAAAAATGCCAATTCTTCTGGCACATGCCAAGGCATTTTATCATGATTACCAATAAGTCCATGTGCATCCAGAGCAGCCATGAGAACAATCATGCGACTGCCTTAAGAGCAGCAAGCTCTTCCTGTGTCAGCGCTCGCCACTCGCCCACTTCTAAATGATCATCTAATCGCAAAGGCCCCATAGCTACGCGTTTTAAATACAGTACCTCATTGCCAACAGCTGAAAACATCCGTTTTATCTGATGATAGCGGCCCTCTTCAATGTGAAAGAAACAGCTTGTTTCATTAATGACTTCTAATGCAGCACATAATACTGTTTTTTCATCTAAAATGATGCTTCCATTGCACAATGTTTTAATTGCCGTTTCATCTAAACATAGCTGATGCTCGACATAATAGGTTTTACGTACATGGTGCTTAGGTGATAGTAAGTGATGCGCTAGTTTCCCATCATTGCTAATGAGCACCAGCCCTTCCGTATCCATATCTAATCTTCCAACTGGGAAGCAGCCTTTGGGCAACATGACATCAAAACAATCTAACACTGTTTCATGTTCACTATCCTGAGTAGCACAAATGACTCCACTTGGTTTATTCAGCATCAAATAGACGAAAGGTTCATAATAAATATGTTCCCCATCGAGTTGAACCAAATCATCTTCTTCCACATGCATATCATCTTTTACCACCAATTCACCATTCACACGTACATGTTTTTTGCGAATTAGTTGTTTCACTTCTTTACGTGTTCCCACACCGGCATGGGATAAATATTTATCTAATCGCATATTATCCTCTCTTCCGTTTCTTAAATAATACAGCAAAATCCAAGTGTAATAACGTTTGTGGCAAATGGAATACATACGTGAACGCAAAGTAGCCAATACAAGAAATACCGCCAGCAAAGGCCATTTGTATAAATGCCATGCCACGTCCTGCCTCATAATTTCCACGAAGTCCTAAATGAAAGCACAGTTGTGCAAGTATCCATAAAATACCACAACCGCATAGGATGACGAAAAGTCGATGCAAGGTATATTTCCATTGAATATCATGATGTTTTGTTAGTTCATACAAACTGATGCTAATATTCAGCATAGCTGAAATCACCGTGGAAAACACTAAGCCTTGGTAGCTAAATTTTACCAGCATGATATAGCTAAGGGCAAATTTCACAACGACTTGAATTGTCGTATTGCGCACAGAATTGCGTCGTAACCCCGTAGCCACCATTAAATTGGTAACAATTGGAGTCATCGTATCTAGAAAAGCGACAATGGAAAACCAGCGAATAATCTGGGCTACTGCCGGGATGTCTTTAGCATGTTCCGGCGGAAATAGTGTAACGATCAGCGGTTCAGCAAACACATATAGGCAAAACGATACCGGTAAAGCAATATACAAAACGATATCTATGCAATCGCGGATGTTTTTACGTACCTGTTTCATATTATGTTGCGTTATGGCACTTGTAATATGGGGAATGATCGCACTGGAAAAACCTGGTGCCAATACCATGGGAATACTCATCAACTTAACAACCTTATAATTAATAGTAGATGAAATCAGGGTGATTTCACTTCCTGAAAGACCATGCCCCTTTAAACCTTTTTGTAGGAACAATGTGTTAATAATGCTATCACTATAGCCTAATAAAGCTATTAACATAAACGGTATGGATACATATAACAATTCCTTTAAAATCTCTCTGCTTTCAATCTTATTTTCAAAGGCCTGTTCATGTGCCAATCGTCGTATTTCTTTCATTCGCTTACGATCATAAAATTTAAGATGGATCATCGCCGTGATAGCTGCAACGCTCGTTGAGAAAACGCCAAAATATACAGCCCATATATGATCACCATGAAAGATATAAACAGCGATGCTGGAAGCAATCAGCACAAACGAAGCATTTGCTAGCTGTTCCAAAACTTGTGACAATGAATAGATTTCCATCTCTTTCAATCCCTGATAAAACCCACGCATACTACTCAGAATCGGCACAAAGAACAAAGCAAAACTGGAGCCGACAAATGCCCAACGTAAATCATCTGCACTTCCTGCCCCATCGTACATCATATGCGCAATTGGTTTGGAAAACAGCATAAATAACAACATCATGACAAATCCTAAAGAAATCATCAATCGCGTGCTGAGCTTTTTCACAAAAATACTTGTCTTATAATCACCTTTTGTCGTGTAACGAGCTACCAGTGTTGCTATTGCAAAAGGAAAGCCCGCCTGACATACATTTAATAAATACATGTAGAGCGATTGGGTAATCGCATAATATTCGACGTTGACATTGGTACCCAAAATATTATTGAATGGTATTGCATAAATCAGTCCAATCAATTTGGCAAAAAAGATACCAGCAGAGCTTACCAATGCTCCGGCGACGATTGACTGTTTTCTTTTTGTACTTCTTGTGTTATCCTTCATGAATAGTTTCCTCTCTAATCCACATTTGCTTTACCAGCATCTGAAGTAGTCTTTTCTCCAATTGCCGTATCCCCTTTTTCCTGCACATAATTACAGTTGAAAAAAACACGGGATTGGTTTTGCAATGTGCTGTCTTTCCAAGTCACCATCACATTGACCGTAAATTGTTTCTTTGGTGATATCGCATCTAAAATGATCATTTTAACAAAGCCTTTTTCTCCCCGCGCTTGATAGGGAATCATATTATACTGACTGTTGGCATCATCCCCTAATATCCCAATACAAGGATATACATTCGTATTAGAATCCATATTCTGATCCACTGCGATGGCCTGGATATCATACATGGCAACTTGTGGATTATACAGCTCTATTTCATATTTATAATCATCCTTTTGTTTAAATACATTCATCTTATATTCAAAGGGAATGATTTTTGATTCTATCCCCTTATTACTAACTACGGCATCAATAAAGCTCTCATATACTTTTATGCTTTCACTATCTTGATGATGCAGATTTTTACATCCGGTAAGAAATACCGTCAACAAGATGCATAAAATCGAAAGTTTACGCATGAAATCACCTCGGTTTTAATTATACCATATGTATGTGAAATGCACCATACCTGTAATATCAAGGGGCTTTTATCTGTCGATGGGAAAGTATTGATGATTGTCTTAGGAATTCGCGGAAAGAAAAAGCGATCGTATGGATCGCCTTTGTTTGTTATTTTCCGCATTTGCAACGGAAAGAACTGCATTCAGTTTCGCAACAAGCATTTGGTTCAATGCAATTGTCGCAAGTAACACTGATGGTTTCTGCTACACAATGATTGTCTTTATGATAGACACAATTGTTCACACTACATAAAATTTCGGTTTTTTTCTGCATATTTACACCTCCATCAGTAGTATGCGCAAACACTTTCATGTTATGTGCGATATATGAGTAGTGCTGAAAAGCAATATATTTGTTCTTCCTCCTGTATACTGCAGGAAGTTGAAAATTTAATATCAACTACATCGATATCCGGATTATCCTCTAAAAATGCATTGATCATATCGCTGAGATCATCCTCATGCTCCTCATCAAACACTTTGACCTGAACCATCTTCATCACCTAAGATGACTCTAACATATTCATGAAGGATTACTTGTCGATAAAAGTAGCCTGTAGTTTCTTTTTTAAATGTTCATTTTGCACTTCGATCATAGGTAATCGCAAAACATTTTGAATTTCTCCTCTTTGTGCCAAGACATATTTCACACAAGCTGGAGATGGTTCCTGAAATAACAATGTCGCTTCCTGCTTTAATTCCTTACGCAATTCGTTATCTTTACGATTGCCACATAGAAAATGCTTTAGCTTGGTAAGTGATACATGTCCAAGTACAGATACCAAACCATCCATACCCGCATCCATGCCTTCGTCAATGGTTCCATCTTCCCCGCTATATATTATGAAATGAGGATGCTCTTTTTTTAACTTTTGAACTGCTGCAAAATCATCACATGCCTGCTTTAAAGCAACAATATTCGGACATGTTGTTATTAATTTTGCGATCGTCTCTGCTTCAAGTTTCACACCTGTCCGAGATGGGATATTATAAAGCATAACATTGACAGAGCTATGTGCAGCAATGCATGCAAAATGTTCATACAATCCAGCTTGTGAAGGTCGATTATAGTACGGTGCAGCTAAAAGCACACCATCAATAGGCAGCTGTTGAACCTGATGCACAGCCCGCAAAGTATCTGCTGTACAATTTGTCCCACAGCCAAACCATATTTCTATCTCATGATGGGTTTCTTGCAAGACAAATTTCACTATTTGCGAACGTTCCTCTTCACTTAAACAAGGTGTTTCTGCTGTTGTACCACATACGATAAACCCATCCGCTCCCTCCGCCATTAAGCGGGCAATTAATGCACGCAATGCCGGATAATCAACCTCATGTTCTTTGGTAAAGGGAGTAATCAATGCTACCATCAATTTTGCCATTATACGTTTCCTCCTAATAAGATTGGTTCTATCTGTTGATCTTGAAGCGCCATATCACAGGTTTCCATTAACAGATCCCATTTGGCGACAATACTGCGTTCTTTTTGGAATGGTGCATCTTGAGCAAATGGAATGGCATAAAACCCTCGATAATTCAGCAGAGTGAAAATATTAGCACCACTAATCCCCAGGCCATCATTTGTTGCTATTCCAAAAACAATATTTTTCTTATTTCGCAGCATAGCTTTGGCAGCTAGTGTAACAGGATGATCGTAAATGCCGTGCACTAGTTTTGCACAAACAGTAGCACTCATCGGGGCAATCACCATTAGATCGTAACAATTGCATGGGCCGACCTTTTCAGCCTCTACGATTGTATGAATGATACTGTGACCACTTAAATTTACCAAGCGATTCAAAAAATCATCTGCTTTAAAGAAACGTGTATCACAAGTGTACACATTTTCACTTACCACGATTTGTACATCATTTTCCTGACATAAGATTTCCAACTGCTTTAATACTTTCGCATGATTACAAAATGAGCCACAAATACCAAATAAAATGCGCTTATTCTTCATGTAATCTCCTCCTTATATGATCTGCGATAATATTACCGGCACTGATACATGCAAAACGACCTGGCAGATTACTGATCTTGTAATAGTTCAGATGCAGACGGTGTATTTGTTCCTCATGAAACAAAACGGGTGTTGAAATATCTAAGAATAATGGTGTTTTTGACCATGAACGTATCTGCGCATCATCCAATATTTGTACCGGAGCAGTATAAATGATGACATCGCCACATTCTTTCCATTCCTTTATTGGTAAAAATTCCTTACTCATCACACAATCACGGCGTATTACGCGTACATGAGTATGAAGATTTTTTAACATTGTATAAATAGCTTTACCACAATGCCCATATCCAACAATATCGATTGTTATAGCATAAATACTTTTACAAGTATGTGAAATTAATTCATTTAAAACACCTTCTGCTGTTAAAATAGCGTTTTGTGTTATGACCTCTTCCGCATTCATATAATAATCGACTTCTACATTTAATTTTTTGGCAGCTTCATTTTCTATACCCTGGAAAACAACCATTTCTTTTCCCTGAATTTTCCAAAAGCTACTGGGAATATGCATATAGGAATTCCACATCTGTACATTATGTTCTTCATTCATTCCCTTCACTGGCAAGACAAAAGCATCCAGCTGTGGTAATGTTAAAAAGTCAGTATCTTCCTGTATCCTATAAACTACATAATCTTTTTTCAGATTATCTGCTACCTGCATCATTCTTTCATCACTACAAACCACACCGATTTTCATAGCACTCCTCCTTTACTTTTATACTATGTGAATTGTATCGATTGGTTCTATAGCATAGAAAGGTATTCTACTTGACGAGCAGCAATAACGCGTCTATAATGAACAGTGTTCATATTAGGAGGAATCATTATGAATAAGGTAGTCACATCAAAAGACGAATTATTAGAAGCTGCCGAACAAATCACCTATGAGGAAGGAATGACTCACCTCAGTATTCGCTCGCTCGCCAAAAAACTGGATATATCTGTTGGTGTAGTGTACAATTACTTTCCTTCAAAAGCCGATTTAGTATTGGCTATCATCGAAAATTTCTGGAAAAAGGTTTTTCATAAAGATCTTTGCACATTCGATGAACCCCCTTGTTTCCCTATCTTCTATGAAACCATCTATCAACGTTTAAGCGAACATATAGAGGATTTCCAAGCTGTTTTTTTAGGACAATTGCATGTATTGCGCTCAGAAGATAAGCAAAAGGGGAAAGCCTTGGAACAACAATATTTACAGCACATACAGAAAGGGTTTCTTCTTGTCCTATCTCAAGATTCGCATATTCCTGAAAGCTTATGGACAGCAACCTTTACAAAGGAAGCCTTTCTACAGTTTTTATTTGAACATATGTTGGTAGATCTCTCACATCAACGCAAAAACTGTCAATTCACAAAAGAAATGTTATATCGCTTATTATATGCGAAATCAACATAATTTCACGTTACAACGAACAAAGTTCAGCAACAATGCTTTGCAAACAATAAATAATGGAAATAGGCTTTCATATTCTCTATCTAACCATTGTTATTTTTTGAAACCCTCTCTATTAAAAAGGCGAAGCATGATAAAGCAATTCCATTATTTAGCATCATAAGAAAGGAGTTCTATCATTATGAAAAGAACAGTAAACTACGCTATACTTTATGCAATTCTCGCCATGATTGGTGGTATCTTTTATCGCGAATACACCAAATTCATGGGATTTGACGGCAGGACAACACTTGCCTTTGTACATACCCATCTCTTTCTGCTGGGAATGGTCATGTTTCTCATCGTGACATTTGCCATTCATCAATTTCATATCGAAAAACAAAAACATTATCGGCTATTTCTTATTCTCTATCATCCCGGTGTCTTATTAACTTCCCTCATGCTCTTTCTGCGCGGTATCACACAAGTAAATGGTAATGAACTAACCAATACTGTTAACGCTATGATCTCCGGTGTTTCCGGTATCGGCCATATCCTAACAGGTATCGGTCTTCTTCTTTTCCTGTTTATATTGAAAGCGAGTGTGAAAGATGCGTAAACGAATGTATATCCCTAAAAACTACCTTTTGTTACTAGCCGGCTTCATTTGGTTGCTAGCGGGTATTAATATACTAAATATCGGCTATCAATCCACTTCTGTTCTTACTTTATGGATGATGCTAGCAACGATCTTGACCTTTCTTGTTTTCTATTTTGCTATTTTTCGCAAACTCATTCATAAGCATACAAATCGAATCTTACGTTATGCCCATGCTTATATGCATATATTACAATTTTTCGATAGAAAATCATACATCATCATGTTTTGTATGATGAGCGGTGGTATTTTATTAAGAATAAGCCATGTATGGCCAACAGTATGCATAAAATCTTTTTATACCGGTATAGGTCTAGCCCTATGCATATCAGGCCTGTGTTTTATAAAGCAATTTTATCACCAGCAGCTTTCATTCACTAATAAATAAAGCACATCAGATACTATTTCTGTATGTGCTTTTTTCTCATATATATATAATCTTTCATATTGAAACGTGGGATTTCATAAGTATATCTGTTTGAAATTCTTTGTTTATCTTATTGTGTAATTACATAATAATTACGTTTCCCGCGTTTGATAATGGTTTTATTCGTTGTGATTGCATGTGTTGAGCTTACGATAAATTCACAGTCTTTTATACGTTCACCATTGATTTGAATAGAACCTTGCTTGATCCATTCTCTTGCTTCACGTTTACTACTAGCAATTTTCGCTTGTACTAAGACATCAAGTAACGGCATATGATCATCCACTGCGATACTATCAAAACCATGCAACGCATCCTCGAGTTCATCGCTGGTTAAATCTTTAATATTTCCTTTGAAGAAAGCATTCGTAATTTTTAATGCTTTTTCATATTCCTCTTCACCATGCAAATCAATAACGACGGCTTTCGCAAGTGCCTTTTGTGCTTCTCTGCGTCCCGCATCTATCTTTGTCTTTTCTTCTAAATCTTCAATTTCTTCGCGGCTTAAGAAGGTCAATGTCTTTAAATATTCAATAACCTTACTATCTTCACTATTCACCAAGAACTGATACAGTTCATAAGAAGATGTTTTATTTTTATCCAGCCAAATCGCCTTGCCTTCGCTTTTGCCAAACTTTGTTCCATCCGCCTTAGTTACCAATGGCATTGTAAACCCATATGCTTCTTTACCTAATTTCTTACGAATCAATTCAATACCGGCTGTGATATTCCCCCACTGATCTTGTCCTGCTACTTGCATGATACAGTTGCGGTTTTCATACAAATGCATAAAATCCAACGCCTGTAAGATCATATAAGAAAATTCTGTATACGTAATTCCTTCATCCAATCGACGAGCAACAATATCTTTATTCAACATATAATTAATGTTAAAATATTTCCCATAATCGCGCAAGAAATCCAAAGTATTGATATCCTTAATCCAATCGTAGTTATTTACAACTTCAAAGCCAAATACATCCTGCGCCTGTTTCTTTAGACATGCAAAGTTATGCGCAACTTCATCTTTTGATATCATAGCGCGTTCTGCTGTTGGCTTAGGGTCGCCAATTAACCCTGTTCCTCCACCAACTAACAAAATCGGATTGTGCCCTGCCTGTTTTAAACGCTTAGAAATTAAAAAGGATGAATAATGTCCAATATGCAAGCTGTCTCCGGTAGGATCAGTACCAATATAAAAAGTGACCTTTTCATTATTCAGCATGTTTTCAATTTTCGGTGAGCTGCAATCTTTAATTAAGCCTCTCCATACCAATTCTTCATAAATATTCATAGTCTATTCCTTTCTCAGCCATTAAAAAAGCGTCCTTATCCAAGGACGCCGTTTTTTATTTGCGTGGTACCACCTTAGTTCCTCATAACATGAGGCTCTCAAGCTCATAACGTGAGCATACGGCTTTACTTTTCATAAAGCAGCTCCAAGGTGTATTCCATAAGTTCCTGACTGCGGCTTTTCACCAGCCAGCCGCTTCTCTGTGCTCATTTCCTTATGTACTCTTTCTTATCATAGCTGTTGTAGTATTAAGTATAATGTAATTTTTTACTTTGTCAAGCAATGATTACTTGGTTGATTTACGTGGAGTGAAAATATAGCTCAATTCGATTTCTTTATCTGGAACATCATTTTCATCCGTTAGCATCTTTGTCAATAAACGCATAGCAACAGCACCTAAATCATAATCTGGAATTTTAAAGCCAGAAATCTGAGGGCGTGCCATAGAGTTATATTTACTATCTAAGATACATACCAATTCCACATCATCCGGAATATTCATTCCTGCTTCTTTCACGGTGTTCATAACCGCCATAGCTTGAGAATCACGATACGTAATGACGACATCATAAGGGACGCCATCCTTCACATATTCTTTCAAAAATAAGTAAGAGGAACGATATTCCTTAGGAATTTCAATATAGCCGTCAAATTCCATACCGTTTTCTTTATAAGCACGTGATAATCCATCACGAAGTTGTTTGATCATTGCTGGATTCTTACGATCCTCAATCAATGCCAAACGTTTTTTCCCTTTTGCGATGCAATCCATTGCATAATCATAAACAAGGCTGGAGTAATCCACATAAACAGAACCAACAGTTTCATCACTCATCTTATTACCGATGACAACAATGGGAACTTGATATTTTGTTAACTGATTCAATTCTTCCTTATTTAGCTTATCATTGAAAATCACAACACCATCCACACGGGATTTGATGATATTTTCAATAATATCATTCATTTCAGTAATGCCTTCCGTCGTTGTATGCAGCATCAGATTATATTTATAAATTTTTGCCACATCAATCAAACCATTAATAATCTGTCCCGTATAGAAATAGCTTGCTTCTGGTACGATCAGAGCAATCGTCGTCGTTTTCTGAAGTGCCAATCCTTGAGCAATCGCATTCGGTTTATAGCCTAATTTTTCAATTGCCTCCTGCACTTTCACACGTGTGTCTTCACGGACAACTTCAGAACCGTTGATAACACGGGAAACGGTTGCCAGTGAAACATCTGCTTCTTTTGCTACATCATAAATGGTAATTCGTTTCATAACACTTATCCCTTCTGACTAATCGTCTTCATCCTTCGTGTCTAAGACACGTTGTAACCCTTCAAAGGCTTTTTCCGCTGCTTTCAGCGTACCCTTTTTTAGCTTCTTTACATTCTTCTTAACGCGCTCATCTTCACGAATAGCACTAACCGTGTCCGTAATGGTATCCATCGTTTTCACAACATAGTCCTTCTTCATAAGCTCATCTACACCATCACTGAATGCATTCGTCACTTTGCCCGTCATTTCATTCAGTTTTTCCTTGCCATTTTTTACATCCTCACGCTGATTAAAGGCTGCTACTTTCTGTTTCGTTGTTTCCAATAACAAGGCCGTATCAGTCTTCAGTTTTTCTAAACGCTGTGTTGTTTCCTGCGCATTCACATTATTTTTTATCCACTGACGAAATTCTGCGTACATCCGACTTAGTTCTATTTTGGCATCCGCAAAAATTGAAGAGGCATTTTCATTATCCTCGTCATCTTCCATTTGAATAATGGTATAACGCGTTTCTTTTTCCATGTCATCAACATGCTGGCTTTCATCGCTCATGAAGTATGCACCTCCTGCTCACAGGCTTCTTCCTGTTGCTCATCGCTGCCATCTTTTCCCATATGATGTAAAATCCAATCTTTAATCAAAGAGAAATTTTCAATCACCATCACCATCGTACTGCGAACAGCATGTTTGCTTGCTTCATGCACACTGTCAACAGTCTCACTTAATTCATTTAAAGTCTGTAAAGGCTTTTCCAGTGTTTCCAATTCTTTGTTTGTCGTATCGAGTGTTTTTTTCATACTGATCACTGCTTCATTCGCACTTTTTAATAACACGATCAGATGCCTGACAAAGATAACCAGAAATATCAGGACGATAACACCTACAATCGGTAATGCCTTAGCGGCAACATTACTCGTTAATTCCAATAACTGATCTAAACCCATAGAAACACCTCTTTTTATATTTTACCTTATTTTGTAAACATTTACAAGTTTACTGAAAACTTTTTACAATATTTTTTAATTTATAAATATCTTTACTGCTCATAAACAGATATACTGCAGGGCCGCGATCTGCTAAAAACTTAGCCGCTGTTTCATCTTCTTGAATCACTTGAGCATGCGCGCAACGATCTGCTAAATCTTGTATCGTAATATTGATTCCTGGCTCTTTTGCGGCATTTTCAGGAAAATGGCATAAATATGTCTCGTCAGCTTGATCTAATTCTTGGGCAAAACGATCCATAAAATAATAGATACGAGAATAACGATCCGGTTTAAATATCGCAATGATTTTTTTATCAGGATACTTAATGCGAGCAGCCTCAATCATATACTTAACAGCAGTTGGATGATGTGCATAATCATCAATATACACATTACCATTTTTTTCTTCTATCGTAAAACGGCGTTTTACTCCCGGAAAACTTGCCAATCCTTCCTGTAACACTGCCGGTTGTAATCCTTCCATGATTCCTAAAGCGATTACCCCTAGGCTGTTCCACAATAAAGGTTTCCCAACAAACGGTAATTTAAAACTGCCAAAGTACGCTTTTTTATATAAAACATCAAAAGACATACCTTCTTCATTTTGTATAACATGAACAGCTTGTACGTCATTGTCATCCTGTAAACCATAATACAAATGCTTCGTTTTGACGTGCAGGCGACGCACTTCTTCATCATCACCAAACAGTACAATACCTTTTTTTACTTGATTGGCAAAGGTTTCAAATGCATCGCGATAATCTTCCATATTTTTATAATAATCCACATGATCCAATTCAATATTCGTAATGATCGCGTATTGCGGTTTATAAGCCAAAAAGTGACGCTGATATTCACAGGATTCTAAGACAAAATATTCACCATCATCCGGCATATCTCCTGTACCATCACCAATCAAAAAACCAGTTGGTGCTACTTCGGCCATCACATGAGAAATCATGCCTGTCGTTGTGGTCTTACCATGGGTACCGGCAACACTGATACTTGTATATTCTTCGACCAACTGCCCTAAAAAATCATGATACCAGTATACCTGCACTTTTCCTTGCTTGGCCAATTCCATGGCTTTTTTCACTTCCGGATTGCTTTCATTAAAAGCATTGCCAATGATGATTGTCATTCCTTCTTTAATGTTATTCTCATCAAAATGGTAAATCGGAATATGTCGTTCCTCTAAAGGTTTTTGGGTAAAGATATATTTATCAATATCCGAACCGCTCACTTGTTCATGGCGGTCAAAGACGATCGTAGCTAAAGATGCCATACCGCTTCCCTTGATACCAATAAAATAATATTCCATATTACGTTTACACTCCCTTTATTTTTCCGTTACATCTTTTATATTAGATTCAGCCTCTTTGATTGGCGTAGAATCGCCAAACAGCGAAATTTGCAACAAATCTTCAGTATCCGTATCATCATCTGCTAAAATAGCTTCCAAGGGTAACGTATGTTCTTCCTCTTCTTCTACCTTTTGTAATAAATCTGCCGGCATTTCTTGTGATGAAAGCTCATCCCTTGTTTCCGTCATGATGATTTCTTCCTGCTTACTTTTGGCTTTTTCTTCAATATCTTTTTTCGCTTCTTCTTCAAATTCTTCCAATTCATTCACACCATAATACGGTGATATAATTGTCCCTAACGGATTTTCCTTACGTTTGCGAGCGCGTGGCATATTGACATTAGGTGTCTTCGTTGAAGTCTTCGCTTTTGCGTTTTCTTCTTTCGCTCCAAAAATCGGCGAAATCACCGGTGTAAACTCATATTCTTTCTTTTCTTCTTTTTTCATAACAGGTCGACTTTTTATTGTCTCTTTTGGTTGTTTTACTTCTTTTGCTGGTTCTTTTTTTGTCTCTAAATCAATACTGACAAACTTTCTCGTCTCCTGCTTGATTGGCGTCTGTTCCTTTTTAACACTTTCTAGATCCGCTTGTTTCGGCGTATTTTGCGGTTCTTTATCCACTGTTTTTGCTTCTTTCTCTTTTAAAGAAATTGCTTCCAAATCATCTTCTGCAATGATATCTGCCTCTGTTTCTTCAAACAGAAAGGAAGTAACTTTTTTCCATAACGACATTTTCCTCACCCTTTCTGCGTCATTGATTTACTTGATTCAAGAATTGTTCTATTTCTTCTCTTGTCTTGCGCTGCTTCGATACAAACCGATTACTTTCTTTCCCATTTAGATAAATGACAAAGCTAGGTATGCCCATGATCATCAAGTCTACACATACATCCATGCATTGATCACGGTCAACATAGTAAAAGGTAAAGCCTTTTGCCGTATATTCTTTTACGACGTCTTCAAAAAAGCCTTCTAAAAAACGACAGTCAGGACACCAATTCGCAGAAAAGACAAAGACATTTTTGCCTTCGCTGGCACATGCTTTATAAAACGCTTCTGCATTGTTAATTACATTCATATATTCTTTCATGGTATGACTCCTTTTGTTGAACCGTTTACATGTTCTTATTATAGCATCATTCGATGAAAATTTACTTTTTATTTTCATTATTTATGCATTCTTTTCATTCATAGGATGTTTCTTCCAAATGGCACGATAAATAGGCTGCCCTTTTTCCATGAAGCGATGCTCATATTCCGTAATTACATCTTCATCATGAGCAACACGGCGAAAATCCACACTGAAATCATGAAGAAACCAACCTGCATTTTGGAATTCTATTATACTATATTCAAATAATGAGCTATTATCTGTTTTCATCTGAATTTCCCCATCATCTGCCAAGATTTTCGCATATTGGGCAATAAATTTATGATTTGACAATCGCTTTTTATGTGCTCGTTTTTTAGGCCAAGGATCACTGAAATTCAAATGGATGACTTGAATTTCACCTTCTGCAAACCAAGAAGCAAGCTGCTCAGCATCATCGTTGATGAATCGCATATGTGCTTTTTCTTTTTCTTGTTTTGTATATTTACGTACCGCCAGAGCAGCTACATTGTTATTTTTCTCAACACCGATCCAACCGTATTCTGGATATTGCAAAGCCATCTTTGTCCAATAATCCCCTTTGCCACAGCCAATCTCTAAATGTAGCACATCACGTTTTAGCGTTTCTTTCCATTTGCCTTGCAAAGCAGCGGGTTCTTTAATAACGACATCCTGCTCCTTTAAAAAGTCTTCTGCCCATGGTAATTTTCGCATTCTCATAGATCGTCCTACTTCTTTCCCAGCTTTTCCACAGCTGCTGTATAAATAGCGATAGAAGTCATTAAATCTTCTAGTTTTACCCCTTCATCTTTTTGATGACATCCTCCGACATATAATCCTTCAGGAATCTCGGTTTTCGGAAACTCAGGTCCAAAGGCGACAAAGTTTTTAAATTTCTTCGCATAGGTACCTCCGCCAATTGTCTTATTTGGTGTAAAGGTGTCCTTGCTGTATTCTTGATATACTTCACTTAATGTACTTACCAAGGTAGATTGTGGATCAACAAACAAAGGTTTTGTATCGTGTTCTAATAGTACATCTAAAGCATATTGACGTTTTTCGGCACTTTTTTTCATATTATCTATGATCAGATTTGCATCCGCATCATTTGGATAACGGATATCAATGGTAATATCCGCCTTTCCATCAGCAATATGAATGATCCCGGTATTCATTGTCAAAAATCCCATATAAGCGCCCTCAATGGCAATATTCAATGGTTTTCCCTGCCAATCATGCAGCAGTGCATACGTATCATACGCAAATTTATCCTGCATAGCACTTCCTACAAAATTCAAGAGATGCAAACCAGCATTTACTCCATTGTATGGCATCGCTGCATGTGCGGATACCCCCTCCATGGTTAAAACAGCTTGTTTTCCATCATAGGCAACACTGCCTTTTAACCCATTCGATTTTAGGTAAAAATCAAACATATCCATATAGGCATCGTTCCATTTATCCACGCATAAACTAGCTTTACCGATGACGATATTTGGACGTTCACCGGCATGCATGCTGGTTATACACGTTTGCACATCGCCTTTTAACCTAACATGCAAGCCGCCTTTTTCACCATAAATCACAGGAAAATCAGCATCGGGTGTAAAGCCCATAGTAGGTATTTCTCCATGTTGTGTATAATACTTCATGCATTCCATTCCCGTTTCTTCATTGCACCCTAAGATCAACATGATCTTGCGATCCAATTGGATACCTTTATCTTTTAACATCTTTAAGGCATAAAAACCCGCCATAGCAGGACCTTTATCATCCAAAGCCCCTCTGCCAAACAAATAGCCTTGTTCAATTTCTCCTCCATAAGGATCTTTGGTCCAGCCATCACCTAAAGGGACAATATCCAAATGTGCTAATACACCAACACTTTCCGTACCTTCACCATAGCTGATCACGCCAGCATAGCCATCATAATCCTTTACTTCAAAGCCTTCCTTACGTCCCAGCTCTAACATATAATCCAAAGCTTTGCGGCACCCTTCGCCAAAAGGAGCACCTGCTCGAGCACTTGCTTTATCTTCTATTGAAGCAATGGCAATCAAGCCTCTTAAATCACGAATAAAATCTTCTTTATATGTTTCCAATTCCTGTAACCAGTTCATGTTTTTCACCTCGCATATTATTTTATCATAAAGCGAATTGAATACCTACGCTTTTTTTCATAAATTTTCATTAAGATGACAAATTGGTTGTAACCTTTGCAGCCCCTTTTTTTGCTGCTTTGTACCTATCGTGTAAGAAATATCCATCCACAAAAAAAAGGACAAGTGTATAACACTGTCCTCACGTATTCACCTTATGATTCTACAGCCGGTGTTTCTTCTTTTTTTGTTTCAACCGTTTCTTCTGCAGGTACTTCATCTTTTTTCACAAGCTGTTTTTCTTCTTTTTTAGGTCTTGGCAATAATGCTTTCGCACTGACATTGACACGTCCGCGATCATCGATTTCCATCACCTTAACTTTTATGGTATCACCAATATTCAGCTTGTCTTCAACCTTTTCAACACGCTCATGACAAATCTTTGAGATATGCAATAAGCCATCTGTACCCGGGAACAGATTTACAAAGGCTCCGAATTTTTCAATACGTACAACCTTACCTTCGTAAATATCACCGACTTTTGCAACACGTACAATGTCACGGATCATATTCGCAGCTTTGGTAATAGCCTCTCGGTTCATATGATAGATGACCACATGTCCATCGTCTTCAATATCAATTTTGACCTCATCGCAAGCTTCGATGATCTTATTAATCATCTTACCATTAGGTCCAATGACTTCGCGAATCTTTTCTGGGTCAATATAGAATTGTTCGATCTTAGGTGCATATGTACCAACATCTTCACGTGGTTTATCAATAGCAGTCATCATATTTTCCAGAATCTGTGCACGCGCACCTTTGGCCTGTGACAAAGCTTCCCGGAAGACATCTTCTGTAATACCAGCAACTTTGATATCCATCTGCAGTGCTGTAATACCTTCACTTGTTCCCGCTACCTTAAAGTCCATATCGCCAAAATGATCTTCCATACCCTGAATATCGGTCAATACGGTATACTTCCCGCTATCCTCGTCCATGATCAAGCCCATTGCAATACCCGCAACAGGTGCCTTAATAGGAACTCCAGCAGCCATCAAAGACATTGTGCCGGCACAGATAGATGCCTGCGAACTAGAACCGTTTGATTCCAAAACTTCCGCTACTGTACGAATCGTATATGGGAATTCTTCTTCACTAGGCAATACCTGTGATAAAGCACGTTCTCCCAAAGCACCATGACCGATTTCACGACGGCCTGGATTGCCCATTCTTCCTGTTTCACCAACAGAATATGGTGGGAAATTGTAATGATGCATAAAACGTTTATATTCTACATCGGTAACATCATCAATGATCTGATTATCATTCATCGGACCTAACGTCGTTACCGATAATACCTGTGTTTCCCCACGTGTAAACAACGCACTGCCATGCACTCTTGGTAAAATATCAACCTGTGAATCCAATGGACGGATTTCATCAATCTTACGTCCATCTGGGCGTACTTTATCTTCAATGATCAAACGACGTACTTCATTTGCCTCAATGCCATGACAGATTTCTTTTACCTGCTTCAAAGCTTTGGCTTTTGCACTCTCTGATGCATATTCTTTTTCTTCAAAGCGAGCTAGCGCTGCTTCTGTTAATTCATCAATCTTACCATAGCGCTCCAATTTCTTTTCAATAGACACCGCTGCGCGAATATCGGCTTCAAAGTTTTCCCGTACTTCCTGATCAATTGCTTCATCTACAGTATACAGTGTTACTTCCATTTTCTCTTTACCGATAGCTGCCGCAATTTCTTCTTGGAAAGCAACTAATTTTTTAATATGTTCATGACCGAACATGATAGCTCCAAGCATAGCGTCTTCATCGACTTCTTTTGCTCCAGCCTCTACCATGTTTACAGCATATTTTGTACCGGCAACAGTCAAGTGAATATCACTTTTTTCTAATTGTTCCGGTGTTGGATTAATGACATATTCGCCATCTACACGTCCAACGATTACTCCGGCAATCGGACCATTGAAAGGAATATCCGATACACATAATGCCAAAGATGCTCCGAACATTGCAGTCATTTCCGGTGTGCATTCCTGATCAACAGAAAGCACCGTATTCACAACCTGTACCTCATTACGGAAACCTTCCGCAAATAAAGGACGAATCGGACGATCGATCATACGAGCCGTCAATGTTGCATGTTCACTAGGTCTTCCTTCTCTTCTTAAAAAGCCTCCGGGAATCTTACCAACAGAATATAGTTTCTCTTCAAATGAAACAGTCAATGGAAAGAAATCGATCCCTTCTTTTGCCTGTTTGCTGGCAGTAGCTGTTGATAAAACAACGGTGTCATTATATCTTACCAGAGCACTTCCTCCGGCCTGTTTTGCTACTTCTCCAGTTTCTACTGTGAGCACCCGCCCACAGAACTCTAAACGAAATGTTTGTTTAGCCACGTTTTTCACCTCTTAATTTTTCTATCTTTTAAATGATATCATAAATTAAACACTTAGGAAAGAAAAAAAGCCGCAAATTCATGCGACTTTCTGTTTCCTTTACAAATAAATTACTTACGCAGTCCTAAGCGAGCGATCAGTTCTTTGTAACGGTTCAGGTCTTTGTTCTTTAAGTATGTTAATAAGTTTCTACGACGACCTACCATTTTCATCAAACCTCTTTGAGAATGGTAATCGTGCTTATGTTCTTTGAAGTGTTCTGTCAGCTGATTGATTCTAGCTGTTAATACAGCGATCTGAACTTCTGGAGAACCTGTATCCCCTTCAAATCTTGCATACTCTTTCATGATTGCCTGTTTTTCGCTTTTTAATAACATGTTATTTCCTCCTGTATTTTCATAATGTTTCATACTGAGTGAGCCGTCGAGGAATACACGTGCAGACCAAGTATAAAACCTTGTTAATAATAGCATACTCCCTACCGTATCGCAAGTGTTTTTCAATATTTTTGCACTTCATTTTATACGTCATTGCATTATTTCTTTGCTCTTTGCAAGCATTTTAATATCCTTTTCTGTATTATCTCTTACCTAAAGTAAAAAACGCTTGATTTTCATGCATATCTTATTTATCCATGTGCTTTATCATCACCTAAAAACTCTACCAACACATCATTCAATAGATGAAAGCCTCTTTCACTTGCCCAAATTTTCTCTTCATCTACTAAAAGCAAGCCTTTCTCTTTTTGTTTTTCGATTATTGACCCATATACTTCGCTGATATCCTTTCCAAAACGCTCAAAAAAAGCTTGTCGGGAAATACCCTGTTTCATTCGTAACGACATCATGATCATCTCAAACATCTGAGCCTTCGTATCTAGCTTTTCATATACTGAAGATGCCCCTTGTTGCAGATAGGTTTCTAAATTGCTTGTGTTTTCATAGCGACCTCGCTTGTCTTTTCCACTAGCTCCACAGCCAATGCCATAAAAATCTTCATATCGCCAGTAAACTTGATTATGTAAAGAGGCATACTTGGGCTTTGCAAAATTGCTGATTTCATATTGTTGAAAACCATATTGTTGTAACAAGGTTATCGCAAGATCATACATATCCGCCTCTATATCCTCATCAATATTCTGTATACCTTGACGACCAAATTCCGAATGAGGTTCTATTGTCAGTCCATACAAAGAAATATGCTGAATGGGAAAGGATGATACGATGGTATGTAAATCTTCCTCCCACATAGCCAAGCTTTGCTTAGGTAAACCATAGATCATGTCAATAGAAATATTATGAATACCATGTGCATGAATACGTTTTATACAAGCAAGGACATCTTCGCTCGTATGATGACGATGCATCTGATTCAGCAAAGATGGTTGCAAGCTTTGCACTCCCAGAGAAATACGATTCACGCCATAACGCTGACATATATCTAACTTTTCATCCGTTAAGGATTCAACATTGGCCTCGATCGTATATTCGTTTACTTCTTTTGTATAAGGAACTAGTAAGGATAATAGTGTTTCCAGTTGTTGCGGCTGTAATGCACTCGGTGTCCCACCACCAATATACATCGTCGTTAGCGGTGATAACTTTTTTATCGTCAATTCCTTTGCTATCGCCGCCAACCATTTTTCGGCAAGCCCAACATGATAACGGCATCGAAAAAAATCACAATAGGCGCAGATATCCTGACAAAATGGCACATGTAAATAAGCAGCTTTGCACATAAGGTTCCTCCTTAAAAAGCAATTAATAGGTCAACATCGTTAATTTCAAATGTTCACTCACATAATGAATGATCTGTGAGCAGGTTGGCTTGGTATTATAGACGCAGATTAATTCCGGACAATGACGATACGCATAGGCAATCGCTGTACGCATACATTTTTCAACACGTATTTGGGTCGTAGCATGAACTTTTGCCACCATAGCGTATAAGGTCCCCATCTTTAACTGTAACGGATCTTCCTGCTGTGAAAATAAAATCGCAGCGGTACGTAAATAATTATAGCCTTTTAAGTGCGCCGGCAGGCCAAGTTCTTCCAGGATCCTGCCAGCCACACTTTCCGAGGTCCAGTTGCCATTTTCCACAAGCTTATGATAGCGATTCTTGCTATGGATGGCTTCCATCAATTCATGAGGATTATAAGGTTTTGCTAAAAAAGTATGTAGATCATATTGTGCCATAAGTTGAAAAACATCGCTATCCATTTCATCAAACATCATGATAATTTGCAAATTCACTAACGCTTCGCTCAGCGCAATTTCTTCTAATAAATATTTCGCCTTTTGCTGGTCGATGGCATAACGCATGATAAAAATATCTGCATCTTGTTGTATGAGTTCTGTGGCAGACTGTGGAATGGATGTGGTAATACCAACGATTTTAAGATCTTGTTCCTCCATGCTCATATCCATAACTTGTTTCAGCAATACAATGTCATCCAGACAAACATACACTCTTGCCATTGTTTTATTCCCCTTTATCAGCTGTTTATATAATACACAAATTTACGACCGACTTTTTCTTTGGTATACCAACCTAAAGCTGCCAAGCCATCCATAGAAGTGCGGGCTGTTTCATAACATACATCATGTTCTTGCATACATTGGGCAATCGTATAATAATGATGTGCTTCATGATGCTTTGCATAAAAGGCGGCCTGTATCAAGGACATTGCCGGACATACTTCTTGTAAAGTTTGAGCATCATAGGTAAGAAATTGCCGGCTTTTCCGTTTTAATGATACCATTCTGTTTGAAATTTGCAACTGTAAATCTTCAAGAAACCTTAGCAGCGCATAGGTCAAATCGTGTTCCTGATGTTCGATCAGTATATCACGATATAGCGATTGCAATAATTCCCCATCTCCTAAACCACAAAGTCCTTCACAACGCAACATGAGTTCAGCTGCTCGTAAAAGCGATTCCTTATGTTCTTGCAAGAGAAAAAATAAACGTAATATCACATGGATAGATGTATTACAGATCAGCTGTACATACATTTGAGGAATCGCTATATGAAAGCATTTCACTGTTTCTGATATATCACAGGGCCATTGCTGCTCGATATAAAAGCGCTGTGCCTGTGTTAATGTAGATGAATGTGTTGGTTTCTTATGCCGTTGTTGATATTGCAGAAGTAGCCTTTCACAAAAGGAAAGCTTTTGTATTACATATGGGTTTAAGGTAACATAGTATGGTTTTTCTTTATATGGTGTAAAACGAAAGATTCGTCGATATTCTTGAATTTGTTGCCATACGCTTTCCAATACGACGCCTGATAATTCTTTCCTTAATTCCTCTTTCTTGATATATTGATCTTCACTATATGTCCTTGTTGTTTCAAACATACCATCACTCTCCAAGGCAATAGTGTAGCATGTTTTTACAGGAATCCTCAAAGTTTCGACAAAACTAGCGAAAAACAGACCTTTTACAGCCTGTTTTTCTTATCTTCCTCGTATTATGTATACGCATAAGTGATATGTTAGCTTATTTTAAGATTCATCATCCATAGATAGAACCGCCATAAATGCTTCCTGTGGAACCTCCACACTGCCTACCGCCTTCATCCGTTTCTTTCCTTCTTTTTGTTTCTCTAATAATTTTTTCTTACGGGAAATATCCCCACCATAACATTTAGCCAAGACATTTTTGCGTAAAGATTTAATATCTGCACGAGCAATGATTTTCCCATTGATTGCTGCCTGAATAGGAATTTCAAATTGCTGTTTAGGAATCAATTTCTTTAATTTTTCACAAATAGCTCTTCCTCTTGGATATGCAAACTCCCGATGCACAATGCTGCTTAAGGCATCGACAACTTCTCCATTTAACAAAATATCCATCTTCGCTAACTTATTGGGCTGATAACCGATTAATTCATAATCAAAGGATGCATAGCCCTTCGTACAAGATTTCAGTTTATCAAAGAAATCATAAACAATTTCTCCTAAAGGTAATTCATAAATCAGATTCATTCTCGTATCATCAATATACACCATATCCGTATAATTGCCACGCTTGCGCTGACACAGTTCCATGATTGCCCCGACATATTCTTTTGGTGTCATGATGCTGGCTTTGACAAACGGCTCTTCAATATGGTCAATTTTCTGCACATCAGGTAACAGGCTTGGATTATCAATAGCAAGCATGCTGCCATCTGTCAGATAAGCATGATAGACAACTGAAGGTGCGGTTGCAATCAGATCAATATGATATTCACGCTCAATGCGTTCTTGGACAACATCCATATGTAGTAAACCCAAGAAACCACAACGAAAACCAAAACCTAAAGCCTGTGAAGTTTCCGCTTCAAATTGCAAAGAAGCATCATTTAATTGTAATTTTTCCAAAGCATCACGAAGATCATTATATTTTGCCGAATCAATCGGATATAAACCACAATATACCATAGGGTTCATTTCCCGATATCCATGCAGTGGTGCACTAGCAGGATATTCGACATTGGTTATGGTATCACCGACACGCACATCTTGAATGGATTTGATTGACGCACATAACCAACCAACTTCTCCACATTCCAAACTGTCTTTCTTGACCTCTTTCGGTGTACGTACACCACATTCCAACACTTCATACTCTGCATCACTCGCCATAAAACGCACCTTATCACCAACGCGAATACGACCTTCCTTTACCCGCACAAAGGCAATGACACCACGATAGGCATCATAAACAGAATCAAATACCAAGGCCTGTAAAGGCGCATTAGGATCACCCTTTGGTGCCGGTACATTGGCTACGATATCTTCTAACACATCACGTATATGCAAGCCATTTTTAGCTGAGATCAATGGTGCACAAGAAGCATCCAAACCAATCACATCTTCAATTTCTTTTTTAACGACATCCGGTTGTGCACTAGGTAAATCTATCTTGTTGATGACAGGTAAAATTTCTAAGTCATTATCCAATGCTAAATACACATTTGCCAGTGTCTGTGCCTCAATTCCCTGAGCCGCATCTACGACTAAAACAGCACCTTCGCAAGCTGCTAAAGAACGAGATACTTCATAAGTAAAATCGACATGACCTGGTGTATCAATCAAATGAAAAATATAAGTCTTTCCGTTTAATGCTGTATATTGCAGCTGTACGGCATTTAGTTTAATGGTGATGCCACGTTCACGTTCCAGATCCATCGTATCCAACAGCTGTTCTTTCATTTCTCTTTGCTCAACGGTTTCCGTCAATTCCAAAATACGATCCGCAAGCGTTGATTTTCCATGATCAATGTGGGCGATGATGGAAAAATTACGTATATATTTTTGTTCCACAGGTATCACTCCTAACAACACAGACCTAATTATAACAGAGTTTTAATGGGATGCAAACAGAAATTGTGCAGGCGTTCTTGACGAAAGCGCACAGGCAGTGCTATAGTTATGTTTGTAAAGGATGAGAGAGCATCTCTTACACGAAAAAGAGCCATCTAGTTTGTATGCAGATAGCTCTTTTTTTCTTATTCTAGCAGATGCCTATAATACTCATACAAAGAACTTCCATCCATCATGAATCGATTGATCTATCTTTATACATCACGCACAGGATGAATACATACCCCCTTTGACGAGGCAATGATACATAGATTGTCTTCATCATGGAAGTAACCGGTTTGGACGATAGCAGCAAAAGACATAAGAAAGGTATGTGCCTGTGCCAACGTTACTTGCTTCGGCACGAAAACATCAAGAATATAATGCTGATTATCTGTCAGAAAAGGTTGTGTTTCGGCCATACGCAAACTCGTTTTATAACCATGTTCGTTAAGCATATGGCGCGTATGAGCAAGTGTAAAAGGCAGAACCTCAACTGGCAAAGCATAACAATGACAGTCATCAACCAGTTTTTCATCGTCGCAAATCCAAATCGTCTTATCGGCCCATTGAAATAACATTTTTTCTCTAACCAAAGCTCCACCACCGCCTTTGATGATATCGCCATGATGATTCAAGACATCAAAGCTGTCTACATAAACATCTAATGTTTGTACATACGTATCTGCCAGCAAAGGGATCTGATATTGCTTCGCCCATTGCTGCGTACATAGCGAGCTTGCCATTGCCCGAATTTGTAATCCTTTGGCACATCGTTGTTGCAATGCTTGTAAAAAGTAATTAACTGTTGTTCCACTTCCTAAGCCGATATGCATGCCATCTTTTAGATACGCTATAGCCGCTAGCGCTGCCTGTTTTTTCTTTTCTTCCTTTGTCATAAGATTATTCTCCTTGCGGCTGCATAGTGAAGAGTTCATAACTTGCTTGAGGTCCTTCACTGCCAGATGGATAGATATATACAGGAAGCTGCGCGTTTTCATAACGCTCTTTCAATGCATCGACATAGGCCCAGCTTGTTTCAATTTGATCCCAGCTGGAAAACCAGGATGTATCTGCATGCCAAACTGCCTGCAATAAGCGTTCATATGCTTCTGGTGTATTGATGCGATGAATATCGCTACAACTTTGACAAAAATCCATACTCACTGGCAAAATTTCTTCACTGTTCCCTGGCTTTTTAATGTTAAAACGTACATAAACTCCTTCGGTCGGCTGAATCTTGATGATTAATACATTTGGTTCCACATTAGGAAATGGAGCCTTAAAGGTAATGACAACTTCCATTTCTCGTTTATTCAGTTTCTTACCGGTACGAATCAGAAACGGTGTGTTTTGCCAACGTTCATTATCAATATATAAACGCAATGCCGCAAACGTTTCAGTCGTGGAATCATGTGCGACATGAGCTTCTTTTTGGTAACCAAAATATTGACCTAGTACCATAGTATCCTGTATATTCAGCTGATCTACGGGACGTAGTTGTTGTAGAAGCGTAAGCTGCTTCTCATGCAAATCTTCTTGGGTAAAGGCTTCTAAAGGTTCCATGGCGAGGATACTGAGAATTTGAAACAAATGATTTTGAACCATGTCTTTTAATGCTCCGCTTTGATCATAATAGGTACCACGCGTTTCTACTCCGACTTCCTCCATAGCAGATATTTGTACATGAGCAATACATTCATGATTCCAAACATTAGCAAATAATGGATTCAAAAAACGAATCGTTTGAATGTTACGCACCATTTCTTTGCCTAGATAATGGTCAATATGATAAATATGACTTGCCTTGAAGAACGATTCCAATTGTTCATTTAAGCGTTTGGCACTCTTGCGATCTTCTCCAAAAGGCTTTTCTATGACCACTCTGCCTTGTTTTGCATGCGGCACACGAAGCAATCCTTGGGCAATCGTTGAAAAGAATCGAGGAGCGACAGCAAAGTAGAAAATATGCTGTGTATCCTGATGTTGTTTGTAGAAGGCAGCCAGTGTATCATAAGCCTCCTCTTTCGTAAAATCCATACATACATAAGATATCTTTTCACAAAACGATTGAAAAAGGGTTTCACGATATGGCAATCGCGCAAATTGCATTACCCAGTCTTTTATGATCGTACAATACTGTTCATGATCATAGGGTCGTCTGCCAAGCACAACAATCTTCGCATGCTGAAAAGCTTGATTGGCATATAAATTATAAAAAGCCGGTAATAATTTGCGATACGCTAAATCCCCAGTGCCTCCAAAAATCGTAAACGTGACTTGTTCATTCATGATCTCTCCTCCATTCATGATGAAAACTTCCTGACATATCACATCTTTCGAATGTATGTGCGCCAAAATAATCACGCTGCGCCTGAATCAGATTGGCACCGCTATGAGATGAGCGAAACATATCCAAGTAACTGACAGCATTTGCCATCGCCGGAATTGCCAGACCCTGTGTGATTGACATGGCTACCATATCACGCAAAGCTTGCTGATGTGTCTGCAATTGTTTGGCAAAGAAAGGATCAAATAGAAGGTGCGATGCTGGATTCTCTTTAGTAAAGGCCTGTTGAATATCGTTCAAAAAACGTGCCTGAATAATACAGCCAGCCCGGAAAATAGCGGCTATCTCACCTAATGCCAGCTGCCAATCATATTGTGAAGAAGCATGTGCTAACAAAGCAAACCCCTGTGCATAGGCAAGTATCTTTCCTGCATATAACGCCTGGCGTACAGTTTCTACAAATGCATCATTTTTTCTTTGCAAAGGTTTTCTGTCGGGATAAAGGATTTGCGCTTGATGACGCTGTGCTAACAAATTTGACATGACACGAGCATTACAGGAAGCCGTAATCATGGAAACATCCACTCCCTGTTTCAATGCTTCTATGCTTGTCCAGCGTCCAGTCCCTTTCTGTGCAGCACTATCTACAATAACATCTAGCAAATCCTGAGAGGAACGATCATCTGAAGCAAGAAAAATATCTGCTGTTATACGGATAAGAAAGCTCTCTAATTCGTCGGCATTCCATTCTTTAAAAATTTTTGCGATTTCCGTATTTGTATAGCCACCTATATATTTTAATTGTAAATACGCTTCACTGATCAATTGCATATCAGCATATTCAATTCCATTGTGGACCATTTTCACATAATGTCCTGCTCCATTTTCTCCTATATACGTACAACACGGCTTCCCATCACTTGCCTTAGCCGCTATTGTTTCTAAGATAGGGCGTATTTTATCATAGGCCTGCTTATTTCCACCGGGCATAATACTAGGGCCAAAGCGGGCACCTTCTTCACCGCCGGATACACCTACTCCAAAATAATGCAAACCATTTTTGCGTAATGCTTGTTCTCTTCGTATCGTATCCTCAAAAAATGAATTACCACCATCTAAAATGATATCCCCTTCCTCTAATAAATCCACTAACTGTTCTATCACCATATCCACTGCTTTACCGGCCTTTACCATCAGCATTACTTTCCTTGGCTTTTTCAGTGCCGCAACACAATCTTTTAATTCCTTATAAATGTGTATATGAGGATGAGGGTGGTTTTTAGCCATCTGCTCACTAACCGCATAACTACGATTATACGCAGCCACAGCAAAGCCGTGATCTGCCATATTCAACGCTAAACTTCTTCCCATGACGGCTAAGCCGATCACAGCGATATCCTGTTGTTTCATTTAACTTTCCTCCTGTTCAAATACGATACAAACACCTTCCTGTACATGTAATTTTGCACGTAATGGCTGTATTAAACCGCTTTTTTCATCTCTTTCAAAAACACGGATGTCATGACTGAAACGATGTATGACAAAGACAAAACGTCCATCCTTTGACAGTTGCATATCACGAGGATGATCTCCCATAGTCGATAAACGTTGAACGATACGTTTCGCTTTTCTGTCGAATACGATGATCTGGTTGACTTCTCGTAAAGTGATATACAAGAATTTTTCCCGTGCATCTATACGTATAGCGGCAGCTGCTGCTTTTTGATTTTGTGTATCCCAAAGTTTCTGGACAACTTGCACATTCCCTTGCATCTTTTCATTCATATGACACATAAATAACTCATTGCTTAATTCACTGACGACATACAAGTACTTATTCTTGGTAAAGACGCCATGCCGCGGTCCACTATGCGCAGGGAAAGGCAAAATGTGAACACAGGCAAAATCTTTTCGACGATCAAACACATATATGGCATCCAATAATAAACATGGCACAAGCAGATAATTTTCCTGTAATAAAACCTGATGACACCCTGCTGCTTCTTGAATATAAATACGTTTGATCAAAGGCAGATCTTGAACCTTTTTATAAACTGATATCGTACCTTCATGATAATTAGCTGTATAAATATAGCTATCATCCTGCGTAATAAAACACGATGTTTTGGTTTCACTCAAATGTGTCATTGTTTTATCGCAAGAAATGTCCCATAAAGTGATTCCCGCAGCATTTCTACGACATACCGCTGCCAATTTCTTGTTAACATAAGAGAGATATTTGGCATCTTCAAAGCCAGGAAGCTCTTTGCGCTTTGTGAATTGCTTCGTAGTCTCATCAAAGCAAAACTGTATCAGACATTGGCTTTGTTCACTGGCATAGCTTCCTGCATAACCTTTGATCATCTTACACACTCCTTTCTGTAGTGACTTTACTTTTTAAAGTATCTATCTATATCCTATCATAGTGTCACCACATACACTATTCATATGCTCTGGAAACCTTTACCAGCATCGCATAAAAAAAGATTTCCACTCAAACACAATTGTTGTGCTGAATCGAAATCAATGAATCTTATTATTCGCAGATACAACCGATAAGCTGTTTCCCCATTCCATTATAGAAGGATTTGGCATCTACTTTGGCTTTCCCTTCCATTTGAATCCTATCGACCAGAATATATCCATCTTTTGCCGCAATCGCATAACCATGTTCTAGCCAGCCAATGATTTCACCTGGTGTATAGGAATGGTCACAACGCATCATGCGCACTTTATGAAATTTTATCTTTTTCCCCTTCACAATCGCATTTCCTACTGGGAAAGGTATTAACCCACGTATATGATCGTATACCTTTTGGACATCCTCTTGAAAATTGATGTGCTCTTCTTCTTTTTGAATCGTATATGCAAATGTTGCCTCTTCTTCCTTTTGTTCTACAAAGATGGCACTGCCATCAATAATTTTCGGTATACTTTCACTTAATAAATCAGCACCGGCAACAGCAAGTTTCTCATATAAATCACCGGTCGTATCCTCTTGTGTAATCGCAACACGACACTGTGCCATAACCGCACCGGCATCCATTTTCTTCACCATCCGCATAATCGACATGCCACTTTCCTTATCACCTTCTATAATAGCTTTATGAATAGGAGCTCCCCCACGCCATTTTGGCAATAAAGAAGCATGTACATTTATGCTGCCATAAGTTGGGGCATCCAGTAACACTTGAGGAATAAACTGTCCATACGCACATGTAACAATCAGATCCATATCTAGTTTTAATAATTCTTGATATTCTGAACGAATAGACAATGGCTGATAAATCGGCAAATGGTTGGCAAGTGCACATTGTTTGACCTCTGACATTTTTAACTGCTGTTTTCTTCCGGCTTTTTTATCCGGTTGGGTAACAACTCCAATGACATCATAACCATCTTTTAATAAACGCTTTAACATCACTTGCGCAATGTCCGGTGTTCCCATAAATAAGATTTTTATCATTAACATCACCTCTGCTGTGGGTATTATAGCATGTTTTCAGTTACGTTTCATCTAATTTAGTAAGGAGTCAAACAAAGACGAAAGCACTTCCACTCCACCATGCAACGTATCAACGACAAAAGCACTGCCATACTTCGCCATGCGACTTGCTTTATTATCTTCCTTATCTTGTAAATGTACCTTCGTATTTTTAGGAGTAATCCTTTTATGCTGTGCTATAGTATCCTCAAAAGCTTCAACCTCTGCCTCGATGGAAGGAACTTTTTCATCCTGTTTTTGGACATAGCCTCCTAAGCCTACTAGTATGAGAATCAATATCGCATCCGCTAAAAACCGTTTCATGTTACCATCCCTTCTTCATTAGCTCATCAATACCCTGTGCAACAATACCTAAAGTGTTTTTTACTTCTTCAAATGTATTATAATCACTTCCACATTCCATTAACACGATACCTTTATGGACATATTGATTATAGTAAGCCTCTTGTCTGGTCATGACATGCTTCATAATACCATTTTTCCGCTTGTTGACCATGTCGGTTAGTGTCGTCGATATTTTGGTAGCGCTCTTTACATTCGAAGAACTGCCAGCCACGACCATCATTGCCTTTGCATACGTCTTATTGCCAATCTTGATATAGCTATACGCTCTTGGAACACTATCACGATGTAGATCAATGCATAAATCAAAACCACCATAATTCACCAATGCATCATTAAGATATTTATTGGATACGGTATATAGATCATTATAGGTTAACCCATGCGTATTACAATATGCATTAAAATCATTTGTTTCCAAAACAACCTTATATCCCTTTTTTTCTAAATGTCCTGCTAGGATCACAGCTGCATCCATGACTGTTTTACCACCTTGATACTTTTCATCCTGATGGGTATTGTAGATGTATATTTTCTTACCATTTGAAGGGACATTTTGTTTTTTATCCGTAGATGCATCCGAACTATTTTCCTTTTTTTCCTGTTTATTGTCACCAGGTACGATCATAGGATCCTCAAGTGTTGTTTCAACTTTAATTTCATCTTTGGGCAACGTCAAATTCTCGTTATAACTCCAAACATTGAGCTGTTTTTTTAACGAAATATCTTGTGCAACCACCTGTTGATGATAGATCAGATTATGCATGAAATCCTGCGAGTTTTCAAAACAATTTAACAAGCCATCATAAAACGGTGTCACATAAAGAAAGAGAACTAGCATTGCCAGTTTGACTATGATCTTGGCTGTATTTTTCATAAAAAGCACTCCCTTCTCTATACTTTATGAGAAGAAAGTGCGTATCATGTTGGGAAACCATCTTCTAATTTCGACAGTATTTGCTTATAGCTTTAAAAAATCAGGGTGAAGAAAACGATTTAAACTTTGTGATACAATATAGATCAAATGTTTTAATTCATCATCCATTGATTTTGGGGTGACAACAAGATCTAAATGTTTATTGCCATAAACACTTTCCAATATTGCTTCTCGATTAATTTCCGCTTGATCAAGAGCTTCGTTTAAGATTGCCCCGATACTTGTAACGGTGGCAACTCCAATAGCAATCACTGGCACATGTAAGGAATCTTCATTCAATGCCATGCGATGATTGCCAACACCACTTCCCGGTTGGATCCCGGTATTGTTAATTTGAATGACGCGATTGATACGGTTTAAGTTCCGCGTAGCTAACGCATCGATTGCGATCACCAAATCTGGTTTGTATAAAGCTGTCACACTTTGAACGATCGATAATGACTCCAATCCGGTCTGCCCCATGACTCCTGGCTGCAGCACTGCTACATTACGCGTTCCTTTCAACATTCGCGACGATTGTTGTGCATAAAGATGTGCTGTCACCAGAATTTCATTCGCTACTCCAGGGCCTAAAGCATCACTGGTAATAAAACGATTTCCTAAACCAACAACGAGTATCTTCTTCATCTTGATGTTCATATTGGCACTCATATGTTGTAAGTTTTCCAAAATAGCATCCACCATTTGCTCTCTTATATCGTGATCATACAAATCCTTACATTCAATGGAAACATAATCACCTTTCGCTTTTCCTAATTCATTTTCATCCAGCAATACTTTGATATAATTGCTTTTGATATTGGCATTTTGTTTTTCAATATGTTCATACGTTTTCGATCGGATATCGGCGCTCAATATCTCATCGGCAAAATCGCTACGTATCTGATAACTTTTGCCCATATTCATCACCTCTACCATAGTATGGAAATTTTTATCGTCCTTATTGCTTTTTTAAATTCTTTTTGTTATAATTTACTGGCAATTAGAATTTAGGAGGTGCAATATGCCACAGATCCAGTCTCAGAAAAAACGTGTAAAAACTAATAACAAGAGAAACCTGGCTGTTAACGCTCAGAAATCAGCTCTGAAAACAGCTATCAAAAACGTTCTGTCTGCTGTTGAAGCAAACGACAAGGAAGCTGCAGTTGCTGCCCTGAACACAGCAAACTCTAAGTTAGATAAAGCAGTTGCCAAGGGAATCCAGCACAGAAACTATGCCGTTAGACAGAAATCACGTTTAGCTAAAGCAGTTAACTCCATTGCTGCATAATGTCGATCGTAAGATCGATTTTTTTTATTCTCGAAAAAGAGTTGTACTTTTGCTATCCAGTTTAGTAAAATAGAACTAATGAGGTATGATAAAATCTCATTTAAGAGGAAAGCAATCAGTGAACTCACATCTTCATCTTTTATAAATGATATCAACCGTTATCAACCGCGGTGAGAAAGGTTGATAGAAAGGAAATGTATATTGTAAGTATGACTGCTTTGATGCGTTATGTACAATATATCAAGTGAACGTATATGAAAAAATTAGGCGTCCTATTGTTGTGTGCGGGTTTATTACTAAGTGGGTGTTCATCAGCTGTTAAAGAGCCAATAGCTGCAACAGCTGAAACCATGAAGATGTATCAATGTGGCAGAGATCATCTGGATAAGAAAATACAACCTTCTTATGATGCTGTCTTACAAGGATATAAAAATTTAGATAAAGAAATTATCTTAAAAAATGTTACGATTTCTGACGTGAATGATATTCATGCAGCTATTAAGATGGATCATCCTGAACTTTATTATCTTGAAGACAGTTTTGATTATGTAACAGATAAAAACGAATATGAAAGCAAAGCTACGTATTTATTCTTAAAACCAAGTTATCGTATGATCAAAAGTGAAATCGAAAGTCGTGATAAAGAAATCAAGCAAGTAACAGAAAAAATAATCAATACTGCAAAAAAGAAAAAAAGCGATTATGAAAAAGTAAAATATGTATATGATTATTTAATCGATCATACCTCCTATGATGAAAAAGCCAAAGAGAATCAGAATATATTAAGCACCTTTCTTGAACATAAAACGGTTTGTGCCGGTTATGCAAAAGGTATGCAATATTTATTGAATCAGATAGGTGTTCCCTGCACGTATATCACCGGTTTTACACGACCGGACAAAAGAGATGTATCCCATGCATGGAACATGGTAAAAATGGATGGCAATTACTATTATATGGATGTTACCAATGGGGATATGTTAAATAATACAAAAGAATCACGATATATGTATTTTGCTATGACCAAGAAACAGATTCTTGCGGAAAATCGACCATTCACAGATGATTATATGGAAGACACACCTTCCCGCAAAGATTCTTACTTCATGAAAGAAGGAGCTTATTTCACTTCTTGTGATAAGCAGCAGATGACAAAGCTTATCCAAAAAAGTGCAAACAAAGGATATCGTTTGGTTTTCCAATGTTCCAGCAAAGCATTAGGTGAACAACTCGATCAGATGCTGACAGCGAATAACTTTATTTTTAATATGACTGGATATGATTATTATGCTTATTATCGTTACGAAGATACCAACACTTATATTTATGTACCAGATCATCAAAAGCTTTAATCCTTCTATTACACATTCATGATAACACGCATATGAAAAAGGTCCCTACACGCACCGTTTGATGAAACATTGGTGGTTGAAGAGGACCTTTTTTTATGTGATTAGAGAACAACGCACAATACTAGCAATAGAAATCAAAATAAGCGAACTATATCATTCCAGGTTGCTAGCACCATGATACCAACGATCATTAATAAACCAGCCATCATGATAACCGACTGCATACGCTCACTCAATTTTTTCCCTATCAGTGTCTCGATCAGAATGATGAATATACGTCCACCATCTAAAATGGGAATCGGAATCAAATTGACAATACCTACATTTACTGATAATAAAGCAATTAAGGCTAAGGTTGATAATAAACCATCCTGTGTTGTCTGTGCCGTAATCTGGAAGATTCCGACCGGACCACTCAGATTATTTAAACCGACGCCACGAACAAGCTTTCCCAAGGAATCCATAATACTGGTAACAGAGCTAACCATCCGCTGCGTTCCATATGGAATAGCTTCCCAGAAAGAAATTTCTTTAGCGGCACTTTGCGGATAGCCAATACCTAAAATATATAAGTTTTCATCTTTATGAAAGGCGGCTGTTCCTTGTAGGGTTACCTGCTTTCCATCCCGTAGGACGGTATAGGTAATTTCTCCTGGATAATATTGCAAAAACTCCATGATTTCACGTGTAGAATCAGGTGTTAATGTTTCCTTTTTACTTTTGTTTTCTAAACGGATGATTTCATCCCCTACGTGAAAACCGGCTTTCTGTGCAGGTGAATTTTCTACAACACTTGCCACGATTGGCTTTGGCGGTACACTTACACTACCCTGACATGCAGTGATACCGATAAAGATCAGCCATGCCAACAAAACATTCATAAAGGCTCCGGCAGCCATCACGATGACCTGTTTCCAAGGCTTAATTCCATTTAAGGTTCGCTCAAAAGGAATATCTAATTCATCTTTTTCATCACTTTCTTCATCTTCTCCAGCCATGGCCACAAACCCACCGATAGGCAAAGCACGAATAGACCAAGCAGTTTCTCCTTTCTGCTTCTGCCACAGCAAAGGACCCATACCAATCGAAAATTCTTTACAATATACACCAAACTTCTTAGCCGCTAGCAAATGTCCAAACTCATGAACAATGACAATTGCGCCTAGAATTAATACAAACCACAATAAATTTACAATACCACTCATTCCATAGCCCCTTTCCACATATCTTTTACAAACCGTCTGGCGGCTGCATCACTTTCTATAATATCTTGCAATGTTGGTTCAGCAATAAAACGTACACCTTCCACTGCCTTAATTACGGATGTTTCAATATCCAAAAAGGCAATTTTCTTATTTAAGAAAAGACGAACGGCCTCTTCATCTGCAGCATTCATAATAGCACCAAGATTCCCACCTTTTTTGCCTACTTCAAATGCCAATTTTAATAAAGGATATCGTTCCATGCTTGCCGGTTCAAAATGCAAGGTAGCAAATTTGCCAAAATCGAATGGTTCATCATTATACATCTTCAAACGTTGCGGATAAGAAAGGGCATATTGAATTGGCAGACGCATATCCGCTGTTCCTATTTGCGCAATAATTGCATGATCCTGAAACTGAACCATTGAATGAATGGCACTTTCGCGATGAATGAGTACATCGATTTTTTCATAAGGGATATCAAACAAATAATGTGCTTCTATCACTTCAAAGCCTTTATTCATCATGGTAGCAGAATCAATCGTGATTCTTCCACCCATATTCCAGTTTGGATGATGCAAAGCTGCTTCTACACTGACGTCTTGCAACTGCTCACGCGTCAGATCACGGAAACTGCCTCCACTAGCAGTGATGATCAACTTATCAATACTATCATGTGTATTGCCTTGTAAACATTGGAAAATGGCAGAATGTTCTGAGTCAATCGGATATAGAGGAACCTGATGTTTCGCTAATGCCGCTTTCACTAGCGGTCCTCCTGCTACCAAGCTTTCTTTATTCGCCAATGCGATAACCTTATGATTTGCGATTGCTGTTAAAGCCGGCAACAATCCACGAAAACCAACTACAGCATCCACAAAAATATCATATTCTGCTAAACCGGCTAACGCTTGCAGACCTTCATCGCCGCTGTACCATTGTTTATCTGGATATTCTAGTCGTAAGACTTCTTTTACTTGTTCATCTGCTACACAAACATGTTGAATCGATGGTATCTTCGCTAACAGCATTTTTAATTTCTCGATATTTTTACCGACGCTTACCGCCACAATGGAAAATTCATCCTTGTGATGCAATACGACATCTATCGTTTGGGAACCAATGGAACCACTTGCTCCTAATAAAACAATTCTCTTCATAATGTTAACACCACCAGTATTAAGTCAAAACAAATAAAATTAAAGACCAAGGAATCTACTCTATCTAATACACCGCCATGCCCTGGTAACAAATCAGAAAAATCCTTAATCCCAAAATTACGCTTGATCGCGCTGAAAGCTAAATCACCGATTTGTCCGGTAATCGTCAATATCAAACTCGCTGCTAAGATTTGTGGCAAAGTCATCGTATCAATTAAAAAGTATGCGAGGGCAAAAGATAAGGCAGCCCCCAATAACCATCCCCCAAAGGCACCTTCCCAAGTCTTTTTAGGAGAGATACGAGGGTTCATTTTATGCTTCCCTAAAAATCTACCACAGAAATATGCACCGGTATCACAGCCATAAGTGGCGACAATGATATACCAGACATATAACGGGTTGCGATCGTATATATGCAAAAAACCTCTAGCAATTATAAAGAAAAAAGTTATATAGGCGATACATAAAAATCCATCTTTCGCATGAAAGCGTTCAGTAAAAACAGGAAGGGATAAAAAGCAAAGGACAAAGATTCCTAACAAAGGAAATAATAAGGCATCTTTTTTGATAAACGTTAATGCAAATACACAGGCGATTGCCAAAGGTTTTATCAGCAAGGGCCATGTTTCGTCCTTCTGCTCACGTAGTGCCATCAATTCCAAACCACCCGCAACAATGATAAATGATAATAAGGCATATAATAATACACCACCAAACACCAAAGGAGGAATGACACAAGCGATGATAAGAAAAGCTGTTATGATTCGCGTTTTCATACTCATAAACCTCCAAAGCGGCGATTGCGATGTGTATATTCATCAATCGCTTCTACTAGACAGTCACGGTCAAAATCCGGCCACGTAACTGGTGTGAAAATCAATTCGGCATAAGCTAGTTGCCATAACAGAAAATTAGATATGCGAAGTTCCCCACTTGTACGAATCATTAGATCAAGTTCTGGCATACCTTCACTCATCATATAATGACCAAACGCTTCTTCATCAATTGCGGCATCAGCTATACCACGTACTACATCAGCCGCATAACGTTGTGCCGCCAAGGTGATTTCTCTTCTTCCGCCATAATTTACGGCAAGACATAAAATAAGTCCGGTATTATCTTTTGTTTGTTCCACTGCCGTAGTAATAACAGAACGTGTCTCGTTAGGAAAACGCTCAATTTCACCTAAAAAGGTAACGCGAATATTGTTTTTCTTTAACTCTGCTAAATAGCGTTGAAAGAAAAGTTTAGGCAGTTTGCAAAGATATTCTACTTCACTCTCTGGACGTTTCCAATTTTCTGTAGAAAATGCATAGCAAGTTAATGCTTTTACCCCTAACTCATTACATGCTATCGCGATTTTTCTTATATTCTCCGCCCCCTGCTTATGGCCAGCAGTTCGCGGTAACCCTCTTTTTTTCGCCCATCGGCCGTTTCCGTCCATGATGATGGCAATATGCTGCGGGATGATTCTTCCTTCCATGTCCAGCAACCTCCTATAACTACATTGTATAATTTAACTCTGATATTATATCATAAAAGATAGAAACATTGTATCTATGCGCAGCATTTCATCTAAAAAAGTGTCGAAAACTGCATCTTTTCTTTCAATCTGCAAACAGTCATAAACGGATAATTTCGGATTATTTAATTGTCGCGTTTTCTTATTAAATCACTGAACTTCAAATAATCACAATGTTTGTTTACACTTATACATGAAAAAAAGGAAAGCTATCCGCTCTCCCCTTCGTTACAATTAAACCTTCATAATTTCTTTTTCTTTTTCACTGACTTCTTTTTCAATTTTCTTAGCAAATTCATCTGTTAATCTCTGTACTTTTTCCTGCATTCTCTTCGCATCATCTTCTGTTAATTCTTTATCTTTTTTGACTGCATCATTCGCTTCACGACGTACATTACGAACAGCAATCTTTGCTTCTTCTCCCATCTTATCTGCTTCTTTTGATAGTTGTTTACGACGTTCTTCAGTCAATGCTGGCACATTCAAACGAATGACCTCACCATCACTTTGAGGCACCAATCCGGTGTCACTTGTCGCAATTGCACGTTCAATATCTTTTAAAGTAGAACGATCATAAGGTTTGATCATTAATTGACGTCCTTCTACGACCTTAATACTAGCAACCTGATTGATAGGTGTTTCACTTCCATAATATTCAAAATGTACATGTTCTAACAAAGATGCGTTTGCTACTCCTGTGCGAATCGTTTTTAAATTTTCGTCAAGCTTCTCTACTGCTTTCTCCATTTTGTGTTTCGTTACATCTAACAGTTCCATAGTTTCGTGTCCTTTCTTTTTATCTATGATCTTTTGAAATTACTGTACCCGTAATGTCTCCACGAACAGCTTTCAAAATATTTCCGCTTTCATTCATATTAAATACTACCAGATCAATATCATTATCCATACACATACTGGTAGCTGTAGTATCCATGACCTGCAATCCTTCCTGAATCAGATCCATATAAGTTAAAGCATCATATTTAACAGCCTCAGGATGTGTTTTAGGATCCGCATTGTATACTCCATCTACACCGTTTTTGGCCATCAAAATGACATCAGCACCGATTTCACTGGCACGCAATGCAGCCGTTGTATCGGTAGAAAAATAAGGGTTTCCTGTACCTGCGCCAAAAATTACGATGCGGCCTTTTTCCAAGTGACGTAATGCACGACGCACAATAAATGGTTCTGCCACTTTTTGCATCTCAATAGCCGTTTGCACACGCGTAGGCACGCCTTCTTGTTCCAACGCACTCTGAACAGCCAATGCATTTATGACCGTCGCAAGCATTCCCATATAATCCGCCTGTACACGCTCAATTCCCATCGTTTCTGCCATTTTACCGCGAATGAAGTTTCCACCGCCAACAACAATGGCTAAATCCACACCAAGCTCATGAATTTCTTTCAATTCTTTTGCCAACGCTTTTAAAATTTGTGGATCAAATGAATTACCAGGTGAAGATAAAGCCTCACCGCTTAATTTCAATAATACTCTTTTGTACATGTCTACTTCCACCTTTACTTTTGTCGTTTTTTTAACTCTCCACTGTATATTATAAAGAAAAGATTTACAAAAAGGAAGAGCTATTCTCCTTTTTTTCATTTTTCTTTGGATACTTACAGACAAGACTATCATCTTACTGAATAAACTGAAAACCAATCCTCATTTGCGAGCACAGTAAGATCCAACTATATTCCATATCTATGGTAATTGTGTCTACATATCGTCATTCTTTTTTAAGGATATCCCCTTAAAAAAAGAGAAGTCCAATGACCTCTCCCTATCGTTAATTATCCACCAAATGCCTGGCTCATTACTTCTTCAGCAAAATTATCCTGGCGTTTTTCAATACCTTCACCAACTGCATAACGTACGAAGCTTACAACGTCACAGCCATTTTCTTTCAGGTACTGTGCAACCTTCATGTTTGGATCCAAGAAGAATTCCTGTTCTACCAAGCACAGATCTTTCAAGTTCTTGCTGATCTTACCTTCAATGATACCAGCCAATACTTTTTCTGGTTTGTTAGCCAATTTTTCATCGTTTTTAACGATTTCAGTCTGTACTTTTCTTTCATGTTCTACAACTTCTGCAGGCATTTCATCACGGTTTACATACTGTGGAGCCATACTTGCAATCTGCATAGCGATGTTTTTAGCAACAGCTTCATCAGCTTTACCCTTTAAGGTAACAAGTGCAGAAATCTTTCCGCCCATGTGCATATAGCAACCGAAGAATTCATCATCTGCTTTTTCAACTACTGCGATACGACGTAAAGAAATCTTTTCACCAATCGTAGCTGTTGCTGTCGTTACAGCATCCGCAACAGTGCCTTCACTTGCAGCACATGCTAAAGCAGCATCTAAATCAGTAGGTTTGTTTTCAATTAACACACCCTGGATTTCATCCAACAGACCTAAGAACTTTTCATTCTTAGCAACAAAGTCTGTTTCAGAGTTTACTTCAAATACAACACCGGTATTTCCATTGACAGCTGCACGAGTCAAACCTTCCGCAGCGATGCGGTCATTTTTCTTAGCAGCCTTAGCAATACCTTTTTCACGCAGCCAGTCGATAGATTTTTCCATATCTCCATCACACGCTGTCAATGCTTTTTTACAATCCATCATACCTGCGCCTGTTCTTTCACGCAGTTCTTTTACCATTGATGCAGTAATCATTTTTTCATTTCCTCCTTTTCGTGATTATTCAGCAGTATTAGTTTCTGCTGGTTTTGCTTCTGTTGCAGGTTTTGCTTCAGTAGCTGGTTTTACGTTTTCACGTTTCTGATAAGGAGCTCTGCCTCCACGTCCACCATTGCGGTTACGATCGAAATTGTTACGACGGTTACGACGTTCTTCATTTCTCTGACGACGACGTCTTTCATTTTCAGCAATCTGCTCTTCAACATTGATGATAACATCTTTCATTGTTACATCTTCTTCGTTTTCATCAACACTGTGTGCTACGCTTAACAATCCGCCTTTTGCTTCTACGATTGCATCTGCCATCAATGTTGTGATCAATTTTACAGAACGGATAGCATCATCATTTGATGCGATTGGGTAATCTACCATTTCTGGATCACAGTTAGTATCTACCATAGCGAATACAGGGATACCTAATTTCTTAGCTTCTGCAACAGCATTGTGTTCTTCCTTAGGATCGATAACAAACAATGCGTTAGGCAGTTTCTTCATTTCCTTGATACCACCTAAGAAGTTTTCCAAACGTGCTTTCTGTTTCTTAACCTGTGCGATTTCTTTCTTAGGATACAGATCTAAAGTTCCGTTTGCTTCCATTTCTTCGATTTCTACTAAACGTTTTACACGTTTCTGGATTGTACGATAGTTTGTTAATAAACCACCTAACCATCTCTGGTTTACGAAGAAACTTCCAGAACGTAATGCTTCTTCTACAACTACAGCCTGTGCCTGTTTCTTTGTACCTACAAATAATACCTTACCGCCTTTTTCAGCGATTTCTCTCATTGCAGCATACGCAGTGTCCAGCTGTTCTAATGTTTTTTCTAAGTTGATGATGTATACACCATTTCTGCTTGCGTAGATGTTTGGTTTCATTTTTGGATTCCATCTACGTGTCTGATGACCAAAATGTACACCAGATTCCAATAATTTTCTCATTGATACTACTGACATGAAAATATCCTCACTTTCCGTTTTTATCCTCCATCACTTCAAACTGCAGCAACTTATCATTGACGCTTACTTAACGCATCTAAAGCACGGGCTGCGGAATCCATGATGTGTGTTGTATGCGAACTTCGTCGCACCGTTGTTTATTATAACATAGAAAAGCCCTAATTCAAGGGCTTTTTTTATTTTTTTACAGAAATTGGCGCCATTGTTTGCTTCACCATTCATAAATATGATCTTACTATGTGTTTTCTTTGCCGGCACGAGGATGTGCATGTTCATATGCACTTTTTAAGCGATCCTGTGTCACATGGACATAGATTTGTGTCGTAGATAAGGAAGCATGTCCCAACAATTCTTGCACAACACGCAAATCAGCTCCATTATCCAATAAGTGTGTGGCAAAGCTATGACGAAACATATGCGGATGAATATGCAGATGCAGATGGCACTTTTTAGCAGCCAATTCCATGCGATATTGCACACCGCGACTTGTTAATGGCTTGCCCTTCTGATTCACAAAGACATATTCATGTTGCAACGTATTCACCCATTTTGGGCGTACATGTTCAATATAATCAACGAGACGTTCTTTTGCCAGATCATAGAAAGGAACCAAGCGTTGTTTATCTCCTTTGCCAACGATATGTAAGATATTATCATGGAAATCAATATCGGATAAGCGTAGATTTACTGCCTCACTGACACGCAAGCCACTGGCATACATCAATTCAAATAATGCACGATCACGAACATCTACCGCTTCATGCAAATCAAACGATGCTAGAAATAATGCAATTTCATCATAAAATAGAAATTCCGGGATCCTGCGTGTTTGCTTGGGTGCTTTGAAATATAAGAACGGATTGTTTTGCACCCCAACATACTCATTCAAGTAACGATAATAGGAACGCAATGAACTTAGCTTACGGGCAACCGTGGCATTTTTCATCGTTCCCTGTCGGCCATCTCGCTCACGCAGATGACTCACATAATTCATCACGATGATGCGATCTACATCATCTAAGCTCATGATATTCTCACTTTTTAGAAAATCCAGAAATTCTGTAATATCACGCTGATACGCATCCTTGGTATGTGCACTCCCGCTATTGACCGTATCTAAATAGTCTAAAAACCGCGTCAGATAAGATTCCATCAGTCAAACAATTCCCGATAGCTGTCAATAACTGCCAATGCTTGTTTGCCAAAGGCTTCTTTACGATCTTTTTTCTTCACCTTGGCTTCTAGCTGCATGATGCCAAAATTCGCATTCATCGGTTGGAAATACTTTGCGGATGCATGCGTAATATAATTGACCATAGAGCCAATTACGCAGGTGCTTGGCAAGGTAACAACTGCCTTTCCTCTGATCAGATTTGCCATGTTTAAGCCCGCCAACAATCCACTGGCAGCACTTTCTACATAGCCCTCCACGCCAGTCAATTGCCCGGCAAAAAACAAATCATCCCGCGTTATATGCTGATAGGTAGGACGCAACACCTTTGGGGCACACAAATATGAATTGCGATGCATGACACCATAACGCACGATGGACACGTGTTCCAATCCCGGTATCATGGATAAGATACGTTTTTGTTCGCCCCATTTTAAATGTGTTTGAAAACCAACGACATTATACAAGCTGGCAATCGCGTTATCCTGTCGTAACTGGACCACTGCATAAGGCAAACTACCATCCGGCTTTTCTAAACCGACAGGCTTCATCGGTCCAAAAAGCAACGTTTTCTCGCCACGGCGTGCCATTTCTTCAAACGGCATACAACCTTCAAAGAAGGTTTTATCAAAATCATGCAGTTCCGCTGTTTCCGCATGTAATAAAGCATCATAAAAAGCGTCAAATTCTTCTTTGTTCATCGGACAATTAATATAGGCAGCTTCTCCTTTATCATAACGTGATTTTACATAAGCCTTGGAAAAATCAATGGATTCTTTTTCAATGATAGGAGCTGCCGCATCATAGAAATGGAAATAATCCTCATGGGTCATTTCCTGAATTGCCTTACTTAGAGCATCACTTGTCAATGGTCCACTGGCAATAATCACCGGACCTTCAGGAATCTTCGTTATCTCTTCACGAACAACCTCCACCAAAGGGTGTTCACTTAAAATTTTAGTGATTGTTTCGCTGAAAGAGGTACGATCCACGGCCAAGGCACTACCAGCCGGTACACGGTGAGCATCCGCTGCCTTCATGATCAATGAATCCAAATGCCGCATTTCTTCTTTTAAAATACCAACTGCATTTTGTAAAGAATCACTGCGCAAAGAGTTTGAGCAAACAAGTTCTGCAAACTGATCACTGTGATGGGCATCACTGGATTTTAACGGACGCATCTCTACTAATTTCACAGGGATCCCACGTTTGATCAACTGCCAGCAGGCTTCACAGCCCGCCAATCCGGCACCGATTATGGTTACTTGTTTCATTCTGCTTCCACCTCTGTCGCTTTCTTCTTAACTGTTTTTTTCACGACTTTTTTAGCCGTTTTCTTTGGTGCTGCCTTTTTCTTGTCAGTTGTTTCCTCATCACTCTTTTTCTTTTTTGGCTCTTTTTTGATATACCGGCATTTAGGATAATTGCTGCAGCCGATGAAGGTTGTGCCAAAGCGTGATTTACGCTGTACAAGTTCATGACCACATTCCGGACACATTTCACCGGTTGGTACAGGTTCCTCCTTTGGCTTATTGCTTTTAATATATTTACAATCCGGGTAATTGCTACATGCCAAGAAAGAACCATAGCGTCCTTTCTTCATGACCATCTTACTACCACATTTTGGACAGACTTCTTCACTTTCGGTATTTTCCTCTTCATTTTCACTTTTCGTGTAACGACAAGTAGGAAAATTAATACAGGATACAAATTTCCCATAACGTCCGATACGATACACCAATTCGCTGCCACATTCCGGACAAGTTTCACCGGTACGTTCCAGCTCCTTTTTCTCCATATGCTCATAAGCATTTTCCAGTAATGGTTCAAATTCATTATAGAATGTTCGCACTTCTTCGATGTTGTTACGTTTTCCTGCTGCGATTTCATCTAAGTGATGTTCCATGCCTGCCGTATACGAAACATTGATGATGTCCTTGAAGAATTCTTGCAATTTGGCATCCGTCAATTCCCCTTGTTCACTAGGGATAAAGACTTTGGTCTTACTGCCTTCACTTGGGCGTTCTAATGATACATAACCTCTAGCTTGCAATGTATCAATAATAATAGCATACGTTGAAGGACGACCTATGCCCTTTTCTTCCATTTCTTTGATCAAGCGAGCTTCACTATAACGTAAAGGTGGTTCTGTGAAATGCTGCTTGCCTTCCAATTCCACATCCTTTAATTGTTCCTGTTCTTGCAATGGTGGCAACATCTCATCTTTTACTGTTTCATAATCGTGATATACTTTCAAATAACCATCAAATGTCAGAATCGAACCATTGGCACTAAACTCACAGCCATTTGAAACAATTTGCGCATTCACGACATCACTTTTGCTCGGTGCCATTAAAGAAGCCAGCGTTCGTGCATAAATCAGCTTATACAATTTGTACTGATCATTTGTTAAATATGGTTTCACTTTTTCCGGTGTATTGAAAACACTGGTAGGACGAATAGCCTCATGCGCATCCTGTGCATTTTCATTATTTTTCTGGCGTGCACGACCTTTATACTCCTTACCATAAACTTCTTCAATATATGATTCAGCATCTTTCACGAACACGTCTGATAAACGCGTAGAATCTGTACGCATATAAGAGATAAGACCTTCACTCACCCCATCTGCTAAGGGCAGACCTTCATAAAGCTTTTGGGCAATCTGCATCGTCTTTTTTGCTCCGAAATTTAACTTTGTGCTGGCCTCCTGTTGTAACGTCGAAGTGATAAAAGGCATTCTTGCTTCTTTTTTACGAACCTTTTTTTCAATAGCGGACACAACAAAAGCAGCACAGCGTTCAATGATAGCATCTACATCTGCCTGTGTTTTTAATTCTGCCTTTTTGCCATCCACTTTATTCAGACTGGCACTGAATTGTTTGCCATTTTTTTCGATATTTGCTGCTAACGTCCAATATTCTTCGCTCTTAAAAGCGCGAATTTCATTTTCGCGTTCAACGATCAAACGCAAAGCAACAGACTGTACTCGTCCTGCTGACTTTGATTTTATTTTACTTTGTAATAACTTTGATAACTTAAAACCGATGATCCGATCCAGCATGCGTCTTGTTTCCTGACTTTTCACCAAATCCTGATCAATCGTACGGGGATGTTGAAATGCTTCTGTTACAGCATTTTTCGTAATTTCATGAAAGATGATACGATTTTCTTCTTCCATATCTAGTTCTAATACATTTGCCAAATGCCAAGCAATTGCCTCACCCTCACGGTCAGGGTCACTTGCTAGAAAGACATGTTCACTTTTTTTGGCAAGATCTTTTAATTCTTTTACGACTGCACGTTTATCAGAGCTTATCTTATACGTAGGTTCAAAGTCATGCTCCACATCAATGCCTAAGCCACCTTTACCTGTTGTCGCAAGATCACGTATATGTCCCTTGGAAGAAACGACATGATAGTCGCCACCAAGATATTTTTCTATGGTTTTCGATTTGGAAGGGGATTCCACGATTACTAAATTTTTCATTTTTAGCCTCCTAGCCTAAACTACACGTCTTTTATTATTTGTTTTTTTTTAGCATTTGTCAAACATTTTATGCTAAATCATGCGAATATCTTGTTCATCTACTAAAATCATTGCACCTTGTGCAATTAACGTATTGCTTCCTTTTCCTTCTCGTTGATCCATCGGATGTGGTACACAATAAATTGGTATATCCAGCGAAAGCGCCTCATTAACAGTTAGCATTGTGCCACTTCGCATCCCTGCTTCCACAACGATAACAGCATCACTCAAGGCCGCAATTAAGCGATTGCGCCAAGGAAAATGATAGGGCTTTGGCGGTGTATGGGGTGGATATTCACTTAGGACCAATTGCTTTTTGGCCATGATTTGTTGAATATCGGCATTAACTTTCGGATAATACACATCCAATCCACACCCCATTATACCGATTGTATGCTGAGCAAGAGCTTCGCGATGTGCAATGCCATCGATTCCCTTGGCAAGCCCGCTCACAATGCAATAGCGCAATGCTAAGATTTTGGTGATTTGTGCGCACATCTTACTTCCATAAGCGGTTGGCTGACGGCTGCCTATGACAGCCACACTTCGCTGTTCACATAAAGCAAGATTACCTTCATAAAACAAAATCCACGGTGGACATTGCAGCCTTCTAAATTTGCAAGGATATGTAGGATCGACAATTGTAACATAGGTACATGAACATGCTGGTAAATTCCATGCTTTATTTTCCTTAATGGCTTCGCGCATCTTATACCAATCCCCTTTATACTGTATCGCATAAGCTAAAATTTGTTCTCGATATTGCATCATTTGAACCTCCTTACTTTTATATACGACACAGATAGGTCTTTTTCGTAAAAGTGCTTTATTTTATCAAATAATATAAAAAGAGCCCTATTTTCATAAGGCTCCCATGCAACATAGTTTATAAGATTGCTGTACGTTCTTCATAAGAATCAGCACGCAACATTAGCAACATGCTTATCAATAACAACAAGATAGCAATTACATTAAACAACAAAGCGCTAGTATGCAGATGTTCAACAAATTCGGCCATGATCTTCATGCATGCTCCAGCTATACCGAAGATGTGTCCGGCATGCAGTTCAAATCGTATGGATACATGTTTTTTCGCATATTGCTTGCGTTGTAGCAAATATACAGCAACAACAAGTGATATACAGACAACATCACTCAAAAGCTGATAAGATTTCCCAAACGCGTAGCTTTGTGGGTACAAAACATACAAGAGCTGAAAGATTGTTGCTATCCAAAAGCTACACGCTATGGCAATTCCCGTTTTGCGATATTTCATGTCCTCTTCCTCAGGACAAATTAATTTTTCTTTTTCAAATCTGGCAGAAAGTCTTTTTCTGCATCGTCAATCAGAATTTCACGAGCACTTGTCAACAATGAGGCCATATTCTGTAATTCACTAGGTACAACGATCTTCGTAGCCTTGCCATCTGCCATTTTTTCATAGGTTTCCAAGCCTTTTAAGCTTAAATATTCCTTGGTTGGATTCGCTGTCTTGATCATTTCAATACCACGTGCCTGTGCCTCATAAATACGTTCCATTGCCTGTGCCTGACCTTCTGCTTCAGCAATCATCGCTTCTTTCTTAGCTGTTGCGCGTAAAATGACTGCTTCTTTTTCACCTTCAGCTGTTAAAATAGCACTTTTCTTTTCACCTTCCGCACGTAAGATGGACTCACGACGTTCACGTTCTGCACGCATCTGTTTTTCCATCGCTTCTTGGATATCGCGCGGTGGGATGATATTTTTTACTTCCACTCGGTTGACTTTAATTCCCCAAGGATCGGTTGCTTCATCCAAAATTGAACGCATTTTCGTATTGATGATATCACGTGATGTCAAAGTTTCATCCAATTCAAGATCACCAATGATATTACGTAATGTTGTAGCAGTTAAATTTTCAATAGCCGTAATTGGTCCGACAACTCCATAAGTATAAAGTTTAGGATCGGTAATCTGAAAATAAACAACCGTATCAATTTGCATTGTTACATTATCCTTTGTGATAACCGGCTGTGGAGCAAAATCTTTCACAACCTCTTTTAACGTTACCTTATTAGCTACACGATCAACAAAAGGTACTAAAAAATGTACACCGGTATTCCAAGTTGTATGATATGCACCTAAACGTTCAATTACAAAAGCCTTTGCTTGTGGAACAATACGCACCAAATAGGCAAACAGCCCAATGACAATCAATGCCACTACTACTAAAATAATAATTGTAAAAATATTCATCATTTACCCTTCTTTCTTTTTTATGTTAAACCGCTTTACGAACAAGCAGTTTAGCACCTTCGATTGCAATTACTTTCACTCTTGCAGCTTTTTCAATTGGTGTACCATCTACACTTATGGCATGCCATAAGGAGCCATTCACCTTTACTTCTCCCCATTCATCTGCCATGATCGGTTTTACCACAACACCAAATTCACCAATGCAGCGATCCGCATTTGTGGCAATTGTATTCCCACGTAAATAACGGGATGCAATTGGTCTTACCACAAGCATACTGACAATAGAAACAATAGCAAAGCCGGCTATTTGTACCCATATAGGAAGATTTAACAGACTAAGCAAAACAGCAATGATACCGCCAACGGCGAACCAGATAGAAACCAAGGCTGTCGGTGTGATTAATTCTACTACCAGTGCCGCAATACTGATGCCAATCCAGATTACTACCATGTTTTCTTCACCCCTCATTCTTGTTGATCAGGTCTTTTAAATCTGCTATCAACATATTTTCTTTTTCATCAAAGCGAGCATTGACTTTTAAACCATCCATCTTCTGATGCGTCAGTAATGCGATTTCCTCCATGATTGCCTTGTTTGTGATTCGGGCATAACCTTTACCCAGTGATATTTTATGCAATTGATCCATTTCTACTAAATGCAAATCTATTTCGCGCTTACTTACCGGACGTATTCCCAATTGACTGTTTTCCGCATCAATACCAATCATGCACCATCGCACATCTTCAAAGTAACCGGCTGCGCTACTATTCAGCGTGATATTACTGGGATATAACGTCAAAATCAGCGTATATACATTACCTTTGACCCATGTAAACATCCTGACACCACCTTTCTTATTCATATTATATTATTTTTCTTATTTTTTTGCAACCACTATTCTTACTTTTCTTATTTTTCTTATAATACAAACAATTTACTCACAGTGTTCTCAAAACTTCTCATCCTAGGTGATGTTCTAATGCAATCGTCTAATGCGATTCTATGCTAATCTTAGTAAAAAAGAAGCAGGCACATACTGCTTCCTTATCTGCTAAAGATCAAATACCAATTGTTGCATAGCCGCAACCGGACCATAACTTTTTCGATAGATATCGTTAATCACTCCATAAGTATGCATTGCCTCAAGATGCCCTTTCGTAGGATATCCTTTATGCTTTGCAAAACCATATTGTGGATACTGTTTATCATACGCGCACATAATACAATCCCTTGTGACTTTTGCCAAAATACTGGCAGCCGCAATACTAACACTTTTCTGATCTCCCTTTACTAAAGATATGACATCCAATGACGCATTGGGCAAGGGCATGGCATCTGTCAAAACACCATCAGCATCATGAAAGCTGTTCGATAATTCCAGCATCGCCAACTGTGTTGCTCGATAAATATTTTGTTCATCGATTATTTGAGGAGAAACAATCTTAATATGATATTCACTAGCCAATTGAATGATTTCTTGAAACAAGGCCTTGCGTTTCTTCTCACTGAGTTTTTTTGAATCATAAATACTTTCATGCGAAAAACCAACAGGAAAGCTGACTGCTGCTACAACCAATGGTCCAGCAATAGGACCACGTCCAGCTTCATCAATACCAATGATTTTCTTTTTACCTTCTTTCCACCAAGCTATTTCATAAGCATTCTCACACTGCATCCGGAACCTCCCAGCTAATTGGACCAAGCTTATCATCACGCAATTCACGCAAAAACGTTTCAATGGTGCGCTTTTCATCGATTTCATGATTACGCATGTAGCCACGCTTTTGCGCAATTCGATTTAACATTTCATAAGGGTCTGAGCACAATGCGATATCATAACGTTTCGTTAATGCTTGCGCATGATGCTGCAACAGATAGCGCATAGCCCAAGCTGCAATTTCCTCTAAAGGCAATATTTCATCTCGGATAGCACCGGTGATGGCCAACAAGATACCAACACGTTCATCTTCAAACTTCGGCCATAAAACACCTGGTGTATCTAATAATTCCAAATCTTTATTGATTTTTGACCATTGCAGTGATTTCGTAACACCCGGGCGATCTCCGGTAACAGCAATTTTTTTCTTTGAAATCTTATTGATAAATGTAGATTTTCCTACATTGGGAACACCAACCACCATAGCACGCATCGCACGCGGTTTCATGCCCCTTCGTATCATACGCTCAATTTTCGCCTGCATCAGTGTCTGTACAGCTTTTACGATCTTTGGCGTAATATTTTCAGTTATGATATCCAAAGCTAAGACCATTGTGGACGCATTGCTCAAAGTCTGAATCCATGCCTTTGTAATAGCCGCGTCAGCCTTATCTTTTTTAGAAAGAATGATGAGTCTTGGCTTTTGCTGAATCAATTCTTCAATCATCGGATTCTTGGAAGCATTAGGAATACGGGCATCTCTTAATTCAATAACCAAATCCACCATCTTCATCTTATCTTGCATTTCACGTTTTGCTTTGGTCATATGACCCGGAAACCATTGTATTCTTATCTTATCATTTTCCATAATTTACATACCTCGCTTGTTCAAAAGGATAATAGACAAACATGCCTTTCGCAAGTATTTGACTTCGCTTAAAAGGCCCCACACTCTCTGAGCGTGAATCCAAAGAATTAACGCGGTTATCACCAACCAGCAAATATTCATCTGCTTTTAATGTATGCTTAGGATAATCTGCTGTAAACATACCTTTTTCTTTCTCAATACGTTTTCTATACGTGTTGTCTAAAAAGGGTTCTTTAACCTCTAAATCATTGATAAACAGTTTGTTACCTTTATATTCTACAGTTTCATTGGGCAAACCGATAACACGCTTCACCCATAAATCATCATCAGATGCATGTTTTACTACAACGATATCAAACCGTTTGATATCGCTTAAATAAGATGCTGCAACATTGATAAAAACCTGTTCCCCATCCTTTAAGGTCGGATACATAGATTCCCCCACGATTGTCTTACCTCGCAACACAAAGGTAAACATCAATAAGACGATCAGCATACAGACGGCAAACATTCTCACAGTATCTATAACTTGATAAAATCTATCCCATTTTGTTTTTTTCTTTTGCATGAACTCACCTACTTTGGTATATGTATCTTATGAAAAGGGAAAATGACCAACGCATCCTTTCCTTTGATCTGGCTGCGTTTAAAAGGTCCAAAGTCACGCGAATCACGTGAATTGATCCGATTGTCTCCCATTAGCCAATACTCATCTTCCTGTAAACACACTTCGGTAAAATCTTCCGTAAATGCATCGACAGTATCACGTATGGCATTTGCCCATTCATTATCTAAATACGGCTCATCTAATGCCTTATCATTCACATATACTTTATCATCTTTACAAGATATGCGATCCCCCGGTAAACCAATTACGCGTTTAATGATCATGCGATGCATCTGCTTATTCTCATAAGCTATAACGATATCCCCACGCTCTATTTCTTGAAATTTTGCACTGAACGCATTGCTTAGCGCAAAGTCGCCTTCTTCAATCGTAGGAAACATGCTTTGTCCACTGACGTGAATTGGTCTTACAGCAAAATTAATGGTAAGGTATACAAGCACGAAGCATGCCAAAAAAATCTTCAATAACGATAGAAGATTACTGCCGATAACTCTTCCCAGAGTCTCGTCACGTTCTTGTCTGTGTTTGCTGTTCACAGATTTGTGCATTGCGACTCCTCCACAATCTATAAAAGAAAAAGCCGGAACATATCCCGACTTTTCTCATTCTTAACGAATTTCTTTAATACGAGCAGCTTTACCTGAACGTCCGCGAAGATAATATAATTTATTTCTTCTAACCTTACCGTGACGGACAACTTCAATCTTCTCAACAATTGGAGAGTGGATTGGGAAAGTTCTTTCTACCCCAATCTGGTTAGAAATCTTACGAACTGTAAATGTTTCAGCGATTCCTCCACCCTGACGTGCGATTACCAGACCTTCAAAAACCTGGATACGTGATTTGTCGCCTTCTTTAATCTTAACGTGTACACGAACGGTACTACCAGATTTAAAGAAAGGGATGTCTTTCTTCAATTGAGATTTTGTTACTTCATTAACTAACTGTAAATTCATACTCTCGGCGCTCCTTTTCTACAATATATTTACGTTGGGCTCATAAACAATTAAGACGTCCAGCGGAACCTCGTTTGCCAATAGGCTTATTGATTATAGCACACTTTCGTTTCTCTTGTAAATAGGAATTTGTAAAATTTTACAGTCATTCATGAAGACACTGCTCTTTGGAAAGTTCGGGTTCTTTCCCTTATAATCATACCATTTTTCATGCCCATCTGAAAAGAAATTACATAAATTTCGCAAATTCTTTATATTTCTTAAGATTTATCATTTTTTGTATGCAAATCTTCCTTTGCTTCTTTTCGCACTTCTTCCATCAATTCTTGTTCTTCTTTAGTAAAAACACGTGTAGCCAACAAATCCGGACGGCGCTCCAGCGTTTTCTTTAAAGACTGTTTTAGCCGCCAGCGTCGGATATTCGCATGATGGCCACTCAGCAATACCTCTGGCACCCGCTGCCCTTCAAATTCAATCGGACGCGTATATTGTGGATATTCTAAAAGACCATTTTCAAAAGAATCATCCGCATGACTATCTTCTAAAATCACACCATCCAGCAAGCGAATGATGGCATCGCTCATCACCATTGCTGCAGGTTCACCACCTGTTAAGACAAAATCCCCTAAAGAAAGTTCTAAATCGACATACGAGCGAATGCGTTCATCAAAACCCTCATAATGTCCACAAAGAAAAATCAAATGATCATATGTTTTCACAAAATGATGTGCTGTTGCTTGCGTAAAAGTCTCTCCTTGCGGTGATAACATCACCACATAGGAAGATGGCGTACGAATATCCTTCAGGCAATCAGCAATCGGCTGACAAGATAAAACCATTCCCTGTCCACCACCACATGGGGTATCATCAACATGGTTATGCTTATCTTTCGTATAAGCGCGAAAATCAATCGTTTCAAAGGTAACCAATTCACGTTCAATTGCCCGTTTAATGATAGAGGTTGTAACAAAACTGTCAAAAAATTCAGGAAACAATGTCATGACTGTAATCTTCATAATAACCCATCCATCAGCTTAATCACAATGCATTTCTCTTCACGCTTAAATTCCTGCACAAATGCTTTTACATATGGAACTAAAAATTCGCGTTCTTCATTGCGAACACGCAAGATGGCATTGGCACTAGTTTCTAACACCTCGATTACATCTCCTAAATATCTTCCCTCTTCATCCAATACTTGACAATCTTGTAATTCAAAGAAATACGCCTCATCTTCTTCTAATGCATGCAGTTGTTCCTCGCTGATAGAAAGAAGACTGCCTTTCCATGCCTCAACCTGATTGATATCATCATATCCTGCAAACTTCACAATCAACAACTGTTTCGCCCATTTTGCATACTCCACGCAGACATCAAGAAGCTGTTGCTGATATTGAATATGAATATGTTTTCCTTTCGCAAAACGGATATCGACAAAATCCGTTGTAGGTTTCACTTTAACTTCGCCACGTAAACCATGTGTATTTACCAGTATTCCTATGTTGATTTCGTTCATATGATCCTCCTGAAAAAAGGATGCTTTCCTGCATCCTAATAAGATTCGAATTTAATTGTAACTCGTTTATCTTCTTTTCTTGATGCCACAGACATCATCTGACGAATTGAAGATGCCATGCTACCGCGTCTTCCGATCAATCTGGCTACATCTTCACTGTTTGCATATACATACAATAAGATTTCATTTTCATCCAATGTATCCATTTTCTTCACAGAAACACTCGCTTTATCTTCAACCATCGGTGTTACAAGATCCAATAACACTTTTTCGTAATCAATCATACTTACTTAGCGTTTTTTTCTTCGTGCAGACGTTTCATGATGCCCTGTTTAGACAGAATGTTACGTACTGTATCAGAAGGCTGTGCTCCATCTTTCAGCCATTTTACAGCTAATTCTTCATTTACTGTGATAGATGCTGGATTGGTTGTTGGATTGTAAGTACCGATTGTTTCAATGATACGTCCATCTCTAGGTGAACGAGAGTCAGCAGCTACTATTCTGTAGAAAGGTTTTCTTTTAGAACCCATTCTTTTTAATCTTAATTTTACCATGTATTTTTCCTCCTATATTGCGTTATGCTTGTTTATTGTACCATATTTTTATAAGGTGTCAAGTATTTTTCCTTTACACCTTTTATTTTTTATACATGTTTCATTCGTTCAACAATAAAATATTGCTTTTAGCCAAAAAGCTATATCCTGGATTGGTATTTATAAGATTCGCATAGCATCTTCTTCCCCTTCCATAAACGCAAGACAGCTTTCCATTGAGTGATAGACCATATCGCGATTAGAATCATCTGTCAGAAATGCCATATGTGGAGATAAGATTACATTAGGATAACTATTTAAAAGCAACATTTCTCGTGAAGGCAACACTCTTCCCTTTTGTTTTTGATAATAAATACCTGTTTCCCCTTCTACCACATCGAAAGCAGCTCCTTGAATCTTACCCTTTTCAATGCCTTTTATCAGAGCTTCATTATCAATCAAAGCGCCTCGCGCCGTATTAATCAAAATCACACCATCTTTCATCATAGCGATACGTTCTTGATTAATGATATGATAAGTTTCCTCATGCAATGGCAGATGCAGTGTGATGATGTCACTTTTTTTCAACAAAGTTGCTAAATCGCAAAACTGCGCATACGGAAGTAGTTCTGGTTTTATATGTCGATTATAAGCCAAAATATCACATTCAAAACCTGCCAAATGACGTATCAGCGTCGTGCCGATATTGCCGCAACCGATGACCCCTACTATCTTCCCCTTTAAATTTCTGCCTTGTACAGATTCAAAGGAATAATCTTGCAATTCCGTGCTCTTCATAATAAGTTTCATTTTTCTAAGCGTCATCAGAATCAGCATAATTGTATAATCGGCAACACTTTCCGGGGCATAATTGGCATTCCCTATTCCCATACCTACTTTTTTAGCAGCTGCCAAATCAATATGATCATAACCTATCGTACGTGTTGAAATGAAACGCACACCCTTACGATGAAAGGATTCAATAAGGGCCGCATCACAAGGTGTCGATAAGATGCTGATACATGGATAACCACATGCCAAATGAGCATTTTCTAAGGTTGGACGTTTACTGCATGCAGCATACGCAATTCCATATCGTTTTGCACATTCTTCAAAATATACACGTTCTTCTTCTCGAAAACCATAAACAAACACTTTCATGAGACATCCTCCTTATAAGAAAGAGGCTGTAACGAAATAGACTGAATTGACAAGTCTATGAGGTTACACCTCTTTTTTCTATGCTTTGTTCTGAAAAAATATCTCTTATTTTTAGATAAAGGAATAAACCTTTGTTTTAAGGCATTATAAAAACATCTCCCCCTTTTTATTCTCTATGCTGAATACTTTGGTCTTTGCTTTTTATTGTGATATTTCATTAAGTTAAATCCAATAGATACTAACTGTATCTCCATTTCCACATTTTTTATGCTTCTTCTGTGAATTCTGTCATACTTGTTATCTGTCTTGATAACTCCAAACGCTCCTTCGGTTTCAATAGACCGCTTCATTCTTAACTGTATTCCTTCTTCACTGTCTAGTCTTTTCTTTGCCTCTGTTTGAAGTTCATTTAGTATCGGATTCACTGTAATAATGCGATTTCTTTTTGCGGTTGTGCATACATTCTTCTGTTCACAGGTTTCACATTTGCCACAGCTATGACTTTGATTGATTCTCATATATTTGCTACGTTTATCTACCCTTTCTGATATACATGTGAATACATGTCCAGCCGGACAGATATATCTGCCGCTTGTGTCTTTCATCCAGTTTGCTTTATTATATAGATTCTTTTTGTATTTCTTTTCTTTCTCTTTGCTATACATGCTATATTTTATATATGCTTCTATATTATGGGTTAGACAATACATATAATTATCATAACTTCCATATCCCGCATCTGCGACTACGACTGCTGGGAGTTTTCTATATTGTTCTAAATACCGATCAAGGAATTTGATAAATGTCTTTTGATCACTGCGCTCTTGAAAAACACATGCGTATGCTATATATTCATCACATACACCTATCTGCACATTATATCCCGGTTTGAAGATTCCGGTTTTCATGTAGTAGTCTTCTTTCATATGCATCATTGTCGCATCGTGATCTGTTTTTGAATAACTGTTTCTGCCTTCACCGCATATCTGAATTCTGGTCAGGCAGCTTTCTAAGGTATCTCTATAGTCCGCAAGGTTATCATAAATCCTTTGTATCGGCGTTTTTCTCTTTCCTTTACCATAAACAAAAGAGAATCCTTGCTTTTTACATTGCGATAATATTGCCTCAAGGATGACATCTAATTCTTCCGGTGCCCATGTATCTTTAGGTTCTGTATTCTCCAGTTTCTGTATTTCATCATTGATGCGTGTAAATGTTTTATCTCTTGTTTTGACCGCGGTCTTTTTCCATACAAAAGAGAATTTTGTGGCATTTGCTTCTAGTTTTGTTCCATCTATACATAAAGTCTTTGTATCAACGTCGTCTAGTGTACAGATAGATTCAAAAATATCCTTAAATATATTTTCTATAGAATCTTTCAGATATTTCTCAATAAATCTTTGAATTGCCATATGGCTGGGTGTTTCTTCTTCCATAAGATACATAAAACGGATATCCGTTTTACAGGCCTGTTCAATACCTCTCAAACTATAAATTTTATTCATGAACGCAAACAGAACGATTTTAATCATCTTAAAGGGATTGTATTCTTCACGACCTTTATGTGAAGGTCGATTCAGATATGTATTCCAATTTACTCCTTCCATCACTTTAAGAAAACTGAACACCGGATCAGAAGAATTTAACTTTTTTCCTAAATCCAGTGGTAAAATCAACTGTTGTGTAGTATAATCCATATTGTTCAGATACGGATAATTTAACTCGAACACATTGATGTTTTCCATAGTTAAATTATACCAAAAAAAATACGCCATTCTCTTATGAGTTTGACGTATTTTTATTTGTGAGGCTATTTCTTATTCGTTACAGCCTCTTATTTAAAATCTTCTGCCTTTTTTTCCTGCACGCATAGCTTTGTTCATAGCACGCATATTTTTCATGCCTCCCATGGCTCCCATATTAGGCATTTTTCCATTTTTTGACATTGACATCATCTGTTTCATCACCGTCTTCATCTTTTCATATTCGGAAATGCAACGATTTACATCAGCCACCGTAGTTCCACTTCCCTTAGCAATACGATTTTTTCTTCCTGCTCTAAGAATATTAGGATTTTCTCTTTCTTCAGGCGTCATACTCTGGATGATAGCCTTGCTTTTTTTCAATTTATTATCTGCCTTTGCCTCATCAATTTGATTTGCCATCTGTCCCATACCAGGCAACAATTTCATCATGCCGCCTAAAGACCCCATCTTTTCTATTTGTTCATATTGAATTAACATATCACTCAATGTAAATTGTCCACTCATCATACGATTTGCTGATTTGGTGCTAGCTTCCATATCCATTTTTTCCTGAGCTTTTTCTACCAGTGAAAGAATATCACCCATTCCTAAGATACGATCTGCCATACGATCTGGATGGAACACATCCAAATCCTCAATTTTCTCACCTAAACCAACAAATTTTACAGGCACTTGTGTGATGCTTCGTACAGATAAAATACCACCGCCGCGAGAATCACCATCTAGTTTCGTTAAGACAAGTCCAGTAACACTTAGCTGTTCATGAAAGCTACTTGCGACATTCACAATATCCTGTCCAGTCATAGCATCAACGGTTAACAAAATGTCATCCGGATGAACAAACGCTTTAATATCAGACAATTCTTGCATCAATTCTTCATCTATATGCAAACGCCCAGCGGTATCAAAGACAACCGTATCATAGCCTTGTTCTTTGGCATAATCCATCGCTTTTTGCGCTGTTTCTAATGCCTTTGTTTCAACCCCTAAAGAAAACACCTCGACATCAATGCTTTCACCAAGTGTTTTCAACTGTTCAATCGCCGCCGGACGAATTACATCACAGGCAACCAATAATGGCTTACGACTTTGTTTCTTCTTCATAACATTAGCGATTTTAGCTGCCGCCGTTGTTTTACCAGTACCCTGTAAACCAACCATCATGACGGTTGTTATGCCCGTTTTCTTATAATTGATAGGAGCTTCTTCATTTCCTAATAAGGCAACTATTTCATCATGAACGATCTTAACGACCATTTGCCCAGGGTTTAAAGAAGTCATCACTTCAGTGCCCAATGCTTTTTCTTTTACACGAGCGATAAAATCTTTTACAACACCATAATTCACATCAGCTTCTAATAATGACATGCGCACTTCCCGCAACATATCATTCATATTTTTTTCGCTTAATTTACCTTTACCTGTTATATTTTTAAACGCCTTTCCCAGACGTTCACTCAAACTTTCAAATGCCATTCTTCTATTTCCGCCTTTCTTCCTGAATTCTTGTTTATTATATCATAGCCAATTCTTATTTGGAAAGGCTATTTCATGGATTCTTTGCGATACAACGCAATATGAAAAGATATCTGTGTCGTCAATTCCTTGCATTGTTTTAATGCCTCTGCTTGCTGTTTAGGAGTTCTCCAATAATATGGAGTCATTTGAAACAGTGCCCAAATATCCTGAGCATCCTGAATTGTAATGGTATCTTCTACAATTTCTTCATGTAGTAAGGTAAAACCGGAATAACCTGTTTCAATTTCATTTTCATACACATCCGTATATAACAGTTGTTTCAGCTCATATAGATGCTTTGGACCAGGACCTACCTTTAAAAAATAACCACCTGTTTTTAATACTCTATAATTTTCTTTGCTATCCACAGGGGCAAAAACAGACACCACCCCATCTGCACAATGCTTGGCTATTGGTAAATGGAAGATGTTACACACCCCATAAGTTACACCACGATGCGCTTTACAAGCCTCATCAATCGCATGCTTGCTTAAATCAAAGCCATAAATTTGTGTGGCAGGCAATACTTCCTGAAAATAATTTGTATAATAACCTTCTCCACACCCTGCATCTATCAGCGTTTCCAATGCTAATTTCTGTAACATTGTCGCTAATCGTTTTTGCAGAATATGATAATAACCATGGGATAAAAAACGGGTACGAGAGCGTACCATCGCTTTATCATCACCGCTTGCCTTATGGGAACCAAGCACCAGATTAACATATCCGCGACGAGCTATATCATAACTATGCCCTTTTGCACAGCGCCATACGTGTTCTTCTTTTTTTAATTGTTCATGACATTTCGGACATATGAGCATTCGTTCCACCTCATTCTCTTTGTCTTAGGATTATATCATAAATACATGGCAAGTGTAAATGTAGACAACATATCAAAAAGAAAAGCGCAATACTCTAAACAAAGAGTATTTGCGCAAATGTTTGATTAATAATCATTTAAGCCTGGAACGATCATTTCTTCTACAGCTTCTTTTTTATGTTTTTTATGCACCTTTTTGCTCTTAGGTTTTTCACGCATACGCAGTTGATACCATACTTGTGCAGCAATAAACAAAGAACTTCCAGCACCGGCAATTAAACCGATAAACAAAGCCAAACAGAAGGTGAAGATTGCGTTACTACCCAAACCTAGCAGACAGATAACCGGTAATACAGTCGTAAAAGTAGATAAAATTGATCGTGTTGCCGTATTCTGCAAGGCAATGTTCACAATTTCCTTATATTTTACCTGATCCAGTTTTTCATGTCGGTTTTCTTTAACCTGATCTCGAATACGGTCAAAGACAACAATGGAGTTATTAATAGAATAACCAATGATTGCCAACATTACAGCTATGATTTCCGTATTCACCTCTAAACGGAAGATAGCACAGAAACATAAGATGATAAAGACATCATGTATCAACGCAATGATACCACTTAATGCATAATCCCATTTAAAACGCAGGGAAATGTAAATCATAACACCAATCCATGCCAATACAGAAATAACAATAGCTTTTCTTACTAATTCTCGACCGATGACTGGTGTAACAGTACTATCGCTGACATCATGTTTGTATGTTGCCTTCAAAGCCGTTTTCGCTTTTTCCATCGTGCTTGTATTAACCGCTTCCTTAACAAAGACATGTGCAATCTCATTCTTATCACCATTGATCTTCACACTGTTCGCATGAATACCCAAAGATTTTAATTGTGTTTTTAATTCATCAGCTTTGATTGCACTGTCACTTTGTACCGTAATTTTTGTACCACTGGTAAAATCAATACCGAAGTTTAAGATACCATCGCCTTTGAAACCATTAAAGCCCATACAGCCAATGGCAATGACCATAATAGTCAAAGAAGTAAAGATGAAATATTTTGCTTTACCAACAAAGTCAAATCCTTTAAAGCGTCCATAATAGAAACGTGATTCTCCGTTAGCAACGCTTGGAATCTGATTTTTCTTGACACCAAACCAACTCTTCTTATCATCCAATTTGCCACTGTCCACGAGCATCTTCAAAAGGAATTTAGCTACAAAGACAATAACCAGTAATGTAGAAATCGTTGACACGATCAACATGGTCGCAAAACCTTTTACACTACCTGTACCGAAGATGAACAGAATCAATGCGGAAATAAAGGTCGTAAACTGAGCATCAAAAATCGTGACAAATGATTTGGAACTACCTTCGTAGAAGGCTGTTTTGACACTTCTGCCACTATATAAAGCATCGCGAATACGCTCGAATGTCAAAATATTAGAATCGACTGCCATTCCGACACCCAATACCAAGGCAGCGATACCTGATAAGGTAAAGACGGCTCCCATTAGGTTATTAATCAAGAAGACAACAAAGACGTAAGATGCAATTGTAATTGCGGATATAACGCCCGGTAAACGATAATATAAGATCATAAACAACATGATCAAAGCAATACCTACAGCACCAGCCATCATGGTTGTTGAAAAGGCATCAATACCATAATCAGCGGTTACCGCATTGCTATAGGATTCGACCATTTTCACAGGCAAGGAACCTGAATTGATAAGATCCTTTAATTCATTTGCCTCATCTTTGCTAAAGTTCCCACTAATTTGGGCACTCGTACTATTAATTCCCTCTTTTACAGATGCCGCAGAAATATATTTTGGTTTCTCTTTTGTTTTTTCTGCTGCATAAGAATCTGTTGCCTGGTCAAAATCCAGCCAAGCTACCATCAGATTTTGACCATCTCCCATTGCCGCAACCTTTTTGGTAACCTCATAAAATTTACTTTGATCTGCCAGTTTCAAACTAACGACGGGATTGCCATATTGATCTGTTGTAACACTGGCTCCTCCTTCTTTTAAAACACTAGCATCCATCAGCAGATTATCATTCACATCACGGAATGTTAAATTTGCAGTAGATGAAATTACCCTTCTTGCCTGGTCGGCATTTTTCACTCCAGCTAACTGTACACGAATACGGTTATTACCTTCCACCGTAATATCTGGTTCATTAACACCAAGCACATCGACACGTTTGTTTACAGATTCTGCCACTGCGCTCATACTTGGCATCTTTTTTCCATCCAGCGGACTTACTTCATACAGAATTTCAAATCCACCCTGCAGATCCAAACCAAGCCTCATGTTATCTTTGATCATTCCACTGCAAGTGACAATGACTGCCAAAATTGTCAAAACCGTGATGCCAAAAACAACTAAACGCGATTTTTTCATTGCTTATCTCCTCCAAATAAATCTTCAAAGTCATTAATCTTCATTTTTGCGCCAAGTAAAATGGCCTCATTAGATAAATATGCGACCACATCGTTAGCACTCAGCTGCATGACATCATTCACCGCATCATGCACACTATCTACTTTCTCATATTTCCATTTTCCAATTAATGCACTTTCTACATGCTGATATGTTAAGGAAGATAACTGTTCTCGTTTGAGTTCATTGGCCTTTAGGGCGATGGCAAGTTTTATGTATTTATCATCAATCAGACTTTGCTCACTCATAGTTTCCTCCTCAATACCATAACACATATTTTACATCATTCCTTTTCATAAGGCAATATGAAATTCCAAGTAGGGTATTTTCACATCATTTCAACTTTCTAATGAAAGGCCTAAAAAGCAGCAAGAAAGGTCCTTTATATTGCTGCGAACACCATCTTTCCATGGTATGCACATGTTTTTTGCATACGTTTCATATACTTTGATACAGACAAGGATGATTCTTATGAAAAAAACATTGCTGCGTTCAACGTTTCTTTTACTGTTGGTTTCCGTGATTGCTAAAATCTTATCTTTTCTTGTACGTATTCTTTTAGCTCGCACTCTAAGTGAGTCTGCAATGAATTACTATACACTCGCTTCCCCAACCATGGTCATTATGATTACCTTAGCGCAAATGGGGATACCTGGAGCTTTGAGCAAGGTCATTGCCCAAAGCAAGGATACGCGTAAACCACTTTTAGCAAGTATCCTTGTTTCCATGATAAATAATATCGTAATTATCGCCGCCTTTTTCATTCTTCTTCCCTTTTTATCTTTCTATATTTTAAAACAGCGTGAAATATTACCGGTGTTATACGCCATTTTACCATTAATTCCCCTTGTGAGCATATCCGGTATATTAAAGGGGTATTTATTCGGGAAGCAACAGCACGTTCAAGCAACTGCCTGTCAATTATTTGAAGAAGGTTCACGTATCCTCTTTTTGCTTGTTATGTTCTCTATGGATCACTCGTTAACTAATGTCACAATGGCAAAAATTGCCATGTATTCAATCAGTGTCGGTGAATTATGTAGCAGTTTGTATATGCTGTTCGCCCTTCGTCAGCATAAACATGATATCCGACAATTACCAACCTTATTTCACACATTGCATCGTCAGCAATTTGATGAAGTATTATCCATCAGCATCCCTATGACCGGAAGTCGTTTAATCGGATCTTTTACCTATTTTTTAGAGCCCATTGTCATGGTAATTGGTTTAAGTGCCTTACAAAGTGATACGATGATTCATGCCTATGGACAATTGAATGGCTATGTTTTGCCAATCATCACGATGCCTAGTTTTTTAACCATCACCTTAAGTAATTTTTTACTTCCTTCTTTTACGTATCATTATGCCCGTGGACATGAAGCGACAGCCCGTCATCAATTTTCTTTTATCTTAGCAAGTTGCTTTATTGTCGGTGCTATCTGCAGTTTCCTATGCTATTTTTTTAATGAAGAATTGTTATTGCTTTTTTACCACAATACACGCGGTGCCCTTTTATTAAAACAACTCGCCATTCCCTTTGCACTGTATTCGCTGCAGCCTCCTTTAAGTAGCATGTTGCATGCGATGTCGCTCAGTAAAAAAACAGTATACGATACCTTTGCAGGCTCCTTTACCCGTTTATGCTGTGTCGCCTTTTTATCACATATCCTGTTCGCTGATGCATTAAGCATAGCAATCAGTGCTGGTATGTTGGTCACGACTTGTCTTCATGCCATTCGCCTATGGTTCGCTTTTACCAAAAACAAATAATTATTGCACATTATAAAAAAGATAGAAACATGGAAAAATTTCTATCTATACCATCTAATTTCTTATGGCGACATGATAAAATCAAAACATCTTATTTTGGGAGTCTATTTCCTTCTTAATGATAAAAAAAGCATTTTTTTGCCAGATGCATAAAAAGATATCTTTAACATCTTGAATCCCTTCTTCTTTCATACAGGCTTTCAGCCATTCACTGTCGCGATGCAGATCCTTCAGTGCTTTTTTATTGATAATGCCATCACTGATCAATGGATCCGGATGCTTGACTTTACAGCTTTTTTTCGGCAACACACTTAATTGTCCATTATTTTCCAATACAGCAAAAGCCACTTCATCAGGCGTACATAGATCATGCGAACGTATTTGACTCATCAAATCGTCAATGTTATATCGATTCTTACGCATTGCATCTTGGTTGATGTGTCCATTATGTATTAAAATAACACTTTTACCATCAAAAATATCACGTACTTTTTTGCTTTTTAATAAGATCCAGCTGATAATGATTTGTAAAACGGCCAAGGTAAAAATGGGTACGAGTGATTTGAGAATACTTTCATGTGATTCGGTAATAGAAATAGCAAGCAATTCACTCATAACCAAATAAATAACAATATCAAATACAGATAATTCACCAACTTCACGCTTTCCCATGATTCGTAAGGCAATTATAATGACAAAGTATACGACGAGACATTTTATCATCAATGTGATATATTCTTGCATTTTTCATCCTCCTTGCATAGTCCGACAAACTTTTTCATACATTACAATGAGGTGATTCCCATTGAAATCAAAGTTACAGACTTACCTTCAAAGTGCCGCTATTCTTTTAGCACTCACATTGTTATTTTCTCTTATCTTTGCCGCTTTATACTATTTTACCTGGATTTCAGCTGAAACTTTTCATATTCTGAATTGGATTGGCGGAGCTATTGCTTATGGTTGTGGAGGTGTCTGGTTAGGCATCAAAACAAAGAAAAAAGCGCTGTTCAGCGCTTTAGGAATGATTCTTTTATTTTGCATACCCGTCTTTTTATTAAGCGGCATTTCTTTACTGTCCATTATAGAAATGCTTTCCAAAGCTCTGGCTTTTATCGCTTGCTGTATGTTAATGTATGCGAAGACACAAGCGAAAGCTTAATTATAACTTGAATAACCCTTCTTCCATATCATAACCCAAATGACGATATGCTTTATCCGTTACAATGCGACCACGGGGTGTACGATTTATAAAACCGATTTGTAATAAATATGGTTCATACACATCTTCTAATGTCATAGCTTCTTCACCGATACTGCTAGCTAAAGCTTCCAAGCCAACCGGACCGCCTTTAAATCGTTCAATGATTCCTTTCAAATATTTATGATCAACGTTATCAAGGCCTAAATGATCGACCTTTAACTTATCAAGGGCCATTGCAGCGACTGCCTTATCGATGATGCCATCATTCATAACTTGTGCAAAATCACGCACTCTGCGAAATAAACGATTTGCGATACGTGGGGTTCCACGTGAACGCAATGCTATTTCCAATACGGCTTCCTCTTCAATTTCCGTATCCATGACACGGCTTGTACGCCATATGATCTGTTGCAACTCATCTAGACTGTAAAATTCCAGCTGCGATACTATACCAAAACGATCTCGCAATGGTGCTGTTAGATCTCCAGCTCTAGTCGTTGCGCCCACTAAAGTAAATGGTGGAAGATCCAAACGGATAGAGCGTGTCGTACTGGAATCTTTACCGACTACGATATCAATACAATAATCTTCCATTGCTGGATAGAGCACCTCTTCGACTTGTTTGGGTAAGCGGTGTATTTCATCAATAAACAAAACATCTCCTGCTTCTAAAGTTGATAAGATAGCAGCCAAATCTCCACTTTTTTCAATAGATGGTCCACTGGTTGTTTTAATATGCCCACCCATTTCATTTGCCAAGATATAAGACAATGTGGTTTTTCCTAATCCTGGAGGCCCATACAATAAGACATGATCCAAAGCTTCATTGCGTTGCTTCGCTGCCTGAATAAATACTGCTAGATTTTCTTTTAACTGCGCCTGCCCGATATATTCCTTTAATGTGGAAGGACGAAGTGTATCCTCTTCCTCAACTCCCTGCATTTCATTTGAAAGCACACGTTCCATGCCTTATACTCCCTTTCTTTTTGCCAATATAGATAATGCCTTTCGAATATATTGATCACTAGTCGTAGACTCTTCCATGGCCATTAATTCTTTTTTCACACTGCTAATTTCAGCATTTTTATAGCCTAAAGCTTTTAATGCCTCTATGGCATCCAACAGTTGGGCATTTTCTTTTGCCTCAATTTCAGTTACTTCTTCGACCAATTTATTCTTCAGATCCAAAACAATTTGACTTGCTGTTTTAGCACCAATGCCTGGTAATCCTTTTAATGTTTTGACATCATTATTTTCAATTGCCATGATCATATTTTTAGCAGGACAAACCGCCAACATACCCAATGCTGTTTTAGGGCCCACACCTTTTACACTGATCAATTGCAAAAACAAATCATGTTCTTCCATACTTGTAAAACCAAACAGCGTAATAGCATCCTCTCGAACATGCTGATAGGTAAACAAGGTTACTTCTGTATTCAAACGTACAGCCTGTGGATTTGCGATATATACACGATAACCAATGCCATTGTTATCTATGATCAAAGAATCATTGCTGTAGCTGTGAATCGTCCCACGAATAAATGCTATCATTTTTATCACCTTGTTTTATTTTATCACGCCTAACGCTAAAAAAAAAGAAGGAGTATGAGATTCCTAATGATTCTTCATCAGCCAACCACAAAGGAAAATATCAAAAAACAATGAAAGAGCTTTTAAGCTCTTTCATATAATCGTAAACCATTCGTGATTTGCTTAATAACATGTAAACGCAATAAATAAAAGAATCGACCTGTGGAAACCGTTACTCTTTGTCCATTGCAATTACCTGCTCAATAAAGGTAGGATCATACTTCTCCTTTAACTCCTTTTGCATAGTGATTGTTTCTGTTGCAGAAGATTCATTCCCTGTAGCATCCATATCATAATATTGTGTACTCTCTAAAAACAGACAATACAAACTTACCGCTTCTAGGTGCTGTTCTTCCTTCATGTAAAACGTATACGTGTCTAAAAAACGCTTTACTACGTCGCTTTTATGAATAATTGCCACAACTTGATCATGTTCATAAAATGAATAAAAATGTTTATCTGCCCCTAGCCCTGTTTCATAGATTTGGTAGGTTTTTTCCGGCGTTATAAGTTCATAATATTCCCATCCTGTTTTTACAAAAAGAATTTGTTTTGTAACATGTAGTCTGCTCATGCATTCAGCATATGGCATGCCATCTTTACGAATAACAACTTTTTCAAAACCTTCTGCATTTAGCTCATAATCATGACCAAGCAACTGCATCGTTCCTATCCACGCTTCGGGTAAAACAGTAGTACCTATAAGCTCACCTTTCCGTGTTATCTCATGTTTGCTTAATGGTAAGCGCTCTTTCTGCTCAAAATTTACAATCATAATTTCCTCCATTTTATATTTATATCTGTATTGAGTATATCGTAAACGGTTACATTTTACAACTAAGATTGAAATTAAAATCATGAACAGGTAATTTTTTTGCAAATCTTCGCATCTATCGTTAATTTTTAGAAGGTGATTGGTTATCTTATAATCCCTTTGATTATTTTTGTGAGATGGTCTGGGTTTTCCAGCATTGGCATATGACAACTATCTTTAACAAAAAAGAGTTGTAGTTTCGCCAAAGTATCCGCATCTAAACAAAGATCGTGTATACGATCAGGATATGCAGGCAAGCCACGATCACCATAAATACCATACACCAAGCAGTTCGCCTGCTGCACCAAATAAGCATCATCAAATGTTTCTTGCAGTTCTTTATTTAAGGCATCTAAGTAATAGATGGATTCTTCTTGAAGCATCGACATAAGTTCATCTTTTACTTCACTATTTTTTGCCAAAAGCAAATTGCGATAAAATGCCGCTGCCGGACGTAAATTAGTTTCTATGAAAATAATCCCTTTCACTCGCATTTGAAAGTCTGCACAAAGCTGTAAGGCAATCTTGCCACCCATACTATGTCCTATGATATAATCATAAGATGCTTTTCCATAGCGATCATAAACATCTTTCGTGATATCCATCACTTGTTTTGCCTGTAACAAAACATCATGCGAATACTTTACAAAAACATTGTCTTCTTCTTCCCAATCCTTTATCATGTATCGCCATATTTCCTTTGTACATTTTGCCCCAGGTAACCATAAAATTTTCATACTTCCTCCTTGGCTTTGCAATCATTTTTTAATTTTTTATAAACGGTAAGATACATCGTCAAATAGCTGCAACCACCACCAATAAAATTGGAAATCGGTTCAGCCAGAAACACTCCCATGACCCCCAATTGGCCAACTGTAGGCAGCCATAACGTTAACGGTATAACAATTATAACTTTGCGGAATAAAGAAAAAAAGATAGCTTGTCCACTTTTATTCAATGCCACAAAAACACTTTGCCCACTAAATTGAAATCCCATCATGAAATAACCAAAGTAATACAGTTGGATTGCCGGTATGCCCCGTTTTACAATCACTCGATCACTAGAAAAGATATGGAGGAAGAACGTAGGCGTCAAATAGACAAATAGCCACATGAGCAGCATATACGCAACAACAACGACACTCATAAAGCGAATTGCCTTCAAGACGCGCTCATCCTTATGAGCTCCGTAATTATACCCTAACACCGGCTGTGCAGCATTGGTAATTCCACTTGCAGGTAATGTGATGACTTCACGTAATGAATTTATAATGGTCATGATACTGATATACACATCACCACCATACTGTTGTAAACTGGCATTGCATACCACCTGTACAGCACTATTGGTAATAGCCATAACAAAGCCACTCATCCCTAGCATAAGGATCTTTTTTACGTAGCACAATTGCAATTTCAATGCATGTCGCCTCAGCATGATACCACTTTGTTTATGCGCAAGAAACCATAAGATGCAAACAGCCGATGCTAGCTGCGAAAGAACGCTTGCGATTGCTGCCCCCTTTACCCCTAAATGGAAACTGAAAATACATAACGGATCCAAAATGATATTGAGTACAGCACCCAATACTACACTTAACATCCCTATCTTTCCAAACCCTTGGGCATTTATAAAGCTGTTCATGCCTAAGGATATCATGACAAAGAGCGAGCCAAACATGTAAATGGTAATATAGTCATCTGCAAATGAAAAAATAGCATCACTTGCCCCAAACAAATATAAGATATCTGTTTTAAACAACAATACAAAAAGGGTTAAAACGATACCAAATACCAGTAAAAGCGTAAAGCTGTTTCCCATAATTTCTTCTGCTTTTTTCGTATTCCCACGTCCTCGCTCAATCGAAAACAAAGGAGCGCCACCCATCCCTGCCAGATTTGCAAAAGCAATGACTAAGGTGATGATGGGAAACGTAATGCCGACTCCGGCAAGTGCATGATCGGCTACATCAGGTAAACGGCCAATGTAAATACGATCAATGATGTTATATAAAACATTGATAAATTGTGCAAGGGTCATAGGCAAAGCCAGTCGTAAAATATGACGGGCTACACTTCCATTACCAAAATTTTCTCCCCCTTTGTGCTTGATCGTTGCTTCTATCTTGCCACGCATAAATCGTATCTACCAACCGAAAGGCTTTAAAAAATGTTCTTCCATATACCATGCAAAGCCATCTTCATCATTGCTTTTCTTTGTTATATCATCCGCAATCGCTTTCGTATCTGCACTGCCATTGCACATACATACACCTAAACCACTGCATGCAAGCATATCATTATCGTTACTTGTATCACCAAATGCCACCACACTTGCGAAAGAAAGCTGATTCATCTCACAGTATTTCTTTAGCGCAAAAGCTTTTGAAACGCGATGATCAGCAAATTCCATTAAGGTTGACTGTGTTTTAAAGCCTTTATAAAACGGTGAAGGATGCTGGGCAACATAGCGTTCAATTGATGGCATAACCTCTTCCGTTACGCGAAACATGATCTTTGCATTCTCTTTTTGATACAGCTGTTCAGGCGTATCCATAACAACAATCTCTTTGTCACTGCTTTTAGCAGAATGTTGCATCATCGCATCATTGCGTCTACACAGTAAATAACCATCATGATAAATAAAGTAGTTTGCATCAAATGGCTCCATCAACTCAATGATTTCTTTAATCCATTCGGGCTTTAATTTATAATAGCCAAATTCTTCTTGTCTTTTTTCATCCCATAATTCAGAACCATTCATACCAATCAAAATATCAAAAGGATAAGAAAATCCCCATTTCTTTGCATTCCGCTTTAATTCATCCAACGGTCTGCCAGAAGCGATACCGAATAATACTCCATGTGCATGTAGACGATCAATCACCTCTTTGGTCTTCCATGTCAATCGGCGATCTGTTGTCACCAAGGTACTATCAATATAACAAATAACCAATTGTATATTTTCCATACTACTGCCCCTCTCTTAGAACGTATGCTCATTATACTACAAAATGTCAATGGATTTAAATTGCATCCAATAAAGCCCATAAACAATTTAATGAAAAAACATCTTTACTAACACCATAGCCAAAGCTAAGAATAAAAGCAGCTAATGGAAGCATGAGAGCAAGGAAAGCGATAAACCCATCGTTTAATATGGAAGGCAATGTTCCTTGATAGGCAAAATACATAGTTAAGCCAATTAGCACTGCAGACAACACCATAATGCAAGATAAGCGAAATTGCCATTGTTTCACATAAGCACTCTTTACCTGTAAAAAACTTTGTAAATTTTCATATTCTCCCTTCTTTCCCAGAGTGATAACACCAATATCATCCACCTTGTGAAGATCAATCGTTTGTTGTGTGAATAATAAAATATGTTTCTGGCGCTGTTTTTTGGCTTTTGCATAACGCACTAATGCAGAAAGAATGTCCTCACCATAAACAACATCGCAGATATACCCATACGTATCCAGATGTTTTGCTTCTTCCAATTCCCAGGCATCTTTTACACAAAGGCGCATTTGCATATGCTTACTTGCAAATAATGCTAACAGCCCTTCCATCGCCTCATCCTGTAATGTTTCATAATCTATATATACATATGATTTTGGTGCAAATGCTATCATAAGAAACCCTCCCTTTATAGTTCCCATTATATGGGATTCAGTAAAAGATTGCAATCATTTTCTTATATTTCTTATTTATCTTATATTTTTGGATGCAACATCATAATATAAAAAAAGCCGTACTTTCGTACGAACTTTTAAAAGTCAATGTCAAGTGAAACCGGACAATGATCAGAGCCAAATACATCTGTATGAATACTTGCTTCCTGTATCTTATCTTTGGCATCTTCACTCACTAAAAAGTAATCAATGCGCCATCCGGCATTTTTCTCGCGCGCTTTAAAGCGATAGCTCCACCATGAATATATGCCTTCCTGCTCTGGATATAAATAACGGAAAGAATCGATGAAGCCACTCTGTTGAAGCGTTGTCATCTTCGCTCGTTCTTCATCAGTAAAACCGGCATTGCGACGATTGGTCTTTGGATTTTTTAAGTCGATTTCCTTATGTGCTACATTCAAATCGCCACAAACAATCACACTTTTCTTTTCCTTTAATGCATTCAGATATGCGCGGAAATCATCTTCCCATTGCATACGATAGTCCAAACGCAATAAACCATCTTTTGAATTCGGTGTATACACACAAACCAGATAAAAGTTTTCATATTCACAGGTAATGACACGTCCTTCATGATCATGTTCATCAATACCCAGATCATAGGTCACCGCTATTGGCTTTTCTTTGGTAAACACCATTGTTCCACTATATCCTTTTTTATCTGCACTGTTCATATATTGATAATATCCGGGTGTTACAATATCCAATTGCCCCGGTTGCATCTTCGTTTCTTGAATACAAAAAATATCTGCATCTATTTCTTGAAAGAAATCCATAAAGCCCTTTGTCATACAGGCACGGATTCCATTGACATTCCATGATACCATCTTCATAAACATCTACCTCCATCACATAGCATTATGATAACGGATTTCATAGAAAATTACTAGTAGTTTAACCAAACATCTTGCGTTTCCATGTTACCTAAATATATTTTCTTTCATATGAAAAAGTCAGTGATGTAGCAAGACATGAAAGTCTGCAGATCATCACCGACATTCTGTTTATTCCATAAATTCAAATTCAATATTACAGATGACAACGGTATCGCCGTCCTGACATCCCGCATCACGCAATGCCTGGTCAATCCCCATCTTACGCATCTTACGCGCAAAACGCATGAAATCTTCTTCATTATCCAGTTTGCTCATCTTAAAGCTTCGTTCAATCTCATCACCAACGATTTCCCAATCACCATTTCCAAGATTGCGAATTTCGTACGCTGGTTTTTCGGGTTCAAATTTATATAAGACACCTTCGGCTTCCTCATCCACTTCTGCATCATTGAATAATGGAAATTGTGGTGTAGTTTCTAATAAATCAGCTGCCCGATATAATACCGGCTCCAAACCTTCCGCGATAATCGTCGTCGTTTCAAAAACTTCTACCTCAGGATAGGCCTTTTTAAAACGTTCTAGATTTTCTTTTGCTTTCTCTAGATCCATCTTATTCGCCAAAACAATCTGAGGACGTTCCATCAAACGATATTCATAGTTTGCTAACTCTTCATTTATGATCTTATAATCTTCTAGCGGATCACGGCCATCATGGCTGCCCATATCAACTACATGGATAATCACGCGACAACGTTCAATATGACGCAAGAATTGATGCCCCAATCCTTTACCTTCACTTGCACCTTCAATCAAGCCCGGCAAATCTGCCATAACAAAACTACGTCCATCCGGTACTTGAACCATGCCTAAATTCGGAGCTAAGGTCGTAAAGTGATACTCTGCAATCTCTGGACGTGCCTTTGATACAACGGATAAGAGTGTTGATTTTCCTACAGATGGAAAACCGACCAAACCAACATCGGCTAGCACCTTTAATTCTACTTGGATATCTAATTCTTCTCCTGGCGCACCTAGTTCTGCATATTGAGGAGCCGTATTTTTACTTGATTTAAAATGAAAATTTCCTTTGCCCTTTTTACCACCTTTGGCAATAACCTCTCGTTGTCCTTTATGGGTCAGATCAGCAATGATCCTACCACTCTTCATATCTTTTACAATCGTTCCTAATGGAACTTTAACAACACAATCCGCACCTCGTGCTCCATGCATTTTCTTTGTTTTTCCCTTGCCACCTGGCTCAGCCGCAATCTTTTGGTTATAACGAAGATCTAACAATGTTGTTTTCCCTTCATCTACCATGAAGACAACATCACCGCCATCACCGCCATCACCACCGCTTGGCCCACCATAGGCAACATATTTTTCTCTACGGAAAGCAACGATACCATCACCGCCTTTTCCCGCTTTTACATGTACTTTTACACGGTCTACAAACATTTGCACACCTCCTTATCTATTTTTTAAACAAACTTTATTCAAAAATAAAATCCCCATGTGGGGATTTTTTATTCTTAAGCCTGTGGGTAAACTGATACTTTTTTCTTATCTTTACCTAAACGCTCGAATTTTACGATACCATTTACTTTTGCAAATAAGGTATCATCTCCACCTCTCCCAACGTTTGTACCTGGGTGAATTTTCGTTCCGCGCTGACGATAAATGATAGAACCTGCGTGGCAGTATTGTCCATCAGCTAATTTTGCGCCAAGACGTTTTGACTCAGAGTCACGACCGTTCTTTGTAGAACCAACACCTTTTTTAGATGCAAACAACTGAATATCTAATACGAATTTCATACTCACACCTCCTGATCATGTATTGAAATATAGTTATGATAATTTTCTTCCAGAGTTTTTAATTGAATCAGCATCGCTTCTAGTAAAAGCTCTGCCGTTTCATCTCTCTGTTTTAAACTGATTTTTACATATGCTTCTTTCATGACAAGTTCGCACACGTCATGTTTCGTCATTTGGTCCAAAACATTCAGCATTCCTACCGCGATAGAACTAACTCCGGCACATACAAGATCTTGACCATGTTCGCCATATTCTGCATGATTATGAATCAGCACTTCCTGTAGAAAATCCGACTGTCGTTTAACCTCGACGTTTACCATATTCTTAAGCCTCGATAGATTCGATTGTTAATTTTGTATATGGCTGACGGTGACCCTGTTTGCGATGAGAGCTTCCTTTTTTTGCTTTGTACTTGTAAATGATGATTTTCTTAGCTTTGCCCTGTTTTTCAACTTTAGCATTCACCTTTACACCTTTTACATATGGAGTACCAACGCGCAGTGCACGGTTGCAGTAAGCGACAACTTTGTCAAATACTACTGTTTCTCCTTCAGCTACATCCAATTTTTCAACGAAGATTGTTGCACCTTCTTCTACACGGATCTGTTTTCCGCCTGTTTCAATAATTGCGTACATAATCGCACCTCCTTCTTGTTTAAGACTCGCCATGCAAGGTGATGATTTCTCATGCTTAAACCCTGTTTTGAGCGGTTGTAAATCCAAAAGAGGACATACAACATAGATATGTTATCATAAACTCTAATAATTAACAAGAGTTTTTTTCTTTCATGCCTTCCTAATTTTTTCTTTCATTCTTTACTTATCAATTCGATATGACGATGTTAATACGCATGCAATCCATTTTGAGATAATTCTACAATAGTTGCAATCTTTTTTAACAAACATAATAAACATTGCGTTTACTTCTGTATCGCCAATCCTTTACTTCCTAACGAATGAAGCTAGCCTTATTCCTCATCCTTCTGTATACGTGTTAGTTTCTTGACCAAGCAGGAGGTTTCTTTATCAACAACTCCTTCCACATACAGATAATTCCCCTTGATTAGATCATCAGCATGTAGTTCATAAATATTTGGCATACAAACCAAATCAAACTTCCCTGTTTCATCAGCTCCTACCACAAACATCATTAAATGACCATTCTTTGTACGGAACTGTTTGGTACGCTCAACCATACAAATGAATTTCACATAAGAATGCAAATGTGAGGTCAATGCAATTAAAGGCACCAAACCTTGCTGCATTTTATCACGCAATGCCGTAATCGGATGAGCAGATAAGTAAAAGCCTAGCATCTCTTTTTCACGTTCAGCGCGCTGTGCCGCATTTTCTTTTAAAGAAGTTAATGCCGGCTTGCTTACTAATTCAAAATCAAATAATATTTGATCTTGATCCTCAATCTTCACCAGATCTCCATAACGTATTGCATCATCTAAAGATGCTAACAAAGAACTGCGATTGATCTTGAATTCGTCCAATGCCCCGGCAAATATCAGCATTTCCATTGTTTTTTTACCAAGCTTTTGCCCTTCCATACGCGCCACAAAATCAAAGAAATCTTTGAAGTTCCCACGTTTTTGACGTTCTTCAATTAGGACATTAGATACCGCATTGCCAATACCTTTAATACCAACAAGAGGAAAGCGCAATGCATTGCCTTCTATTTCATACTGGTTGCTGCTTTGATTTACTGATGGCAACAATATTTCAATATGTCGTTTTCTTGCTTCAAAAACATATTCACTCGTCTTAGTTTCTGAACCTATCACACTATTCAACAAAGCGGTAAAGAAGTACAAAGGTGCATTGGCTTTCAAATACGCCATCTGATAAGCAATCATACCATAAGCAACAGAATGTGAACGATTAAAACCATAATTCGCAAATTTCATGATCAATTCATAGACACGTATTGCCAAGCTCTCTTCATAACCTTTTTGTTTAGCACCTTCGACAAAATCTTCTCGTAAACTTTGTAATTCCTTACCTTTTTTCTTTGATATCGCCTTTCGCAAGTTATCCGCTTTGCCAAGTGAGAAGCCAGCCATTGTTTGAGCAATCTGCATGACCTGTTCCTGATAAATCATAACGCCATAAGTGTTTTCTAAAATCGACTTTAAATCAGGATGTAGATAATCTACTTTTTCAGGATGTGTACGACATTCCAAATAGCGAGGTATATTTTCCATCGGTCCAGGTCGAAAAAGTGCTACCGTAGCCACAATATCTTCAAAACAAGTCGGTTTCATCTTACGGATTAAATTTTTCATCCCTTCACTTTCTAATTGAAAGACTCCGACCGTATCTACTGATCGAATGAGCTGATACGTTTTCGCATCGTCTAAAGGGATATGCATGATATCTAAACGTTTCTCTTTCGCATTAATCTGATGGACAATTTCATCAATAATGGTCAGATTACGCAATCCCAGAAAGTCCATTTTGATAAGTCCCAATTCTTCCAAGTACTCCATCGTGAATTGTGTGGCACACATTCCTTCATCTACATCAATTAATGGACAAACATTAGAAATATCCTCATTGCTTAAAATTATACCGGCAGCATGCAAAGAGGAGTGACGCGGCAAACCTTCCAATTGCAAAGCAATGGCAAACAGCTTCCGCATTTGTTCACCGCTGTTGATCATTTGTTTGAATTTCACACGTTCCTGATAAGCATCCTGTAAAGTTACTTTGGGCCGATTTGGTACTAATTTACATAACAAATCAATCTGTCTTGGGGCAACTTGCATCGCTTTTCCTACATCGCGAAGTACCTGTTTTGCAGCCAAGGTATTAAATGTAATAATATGTGACACATGATGTTCTCCGTATAAATCATGCACATAGGCGATCACTTCATCTCTTCGATCATCTGGAAAATCGGTATCGATATCCGGCATAGAAACACGTTCAGGGTTTAAAAAACGCTCAAACAACAAATGGTAGCGAATCGGATCGGCATGAGTAATTCCTAAACAATAGGCGACTAATGAACCGGCAGCACTGCCACGGCCTGGCCCAATGTAAATATCTTGCGTTTTTGCAAAACGGATAAAATCCCAGACTATTAAAAAGTAATCTGCATATCCCATAGAAATGATAACATCCAATTCATAACGCAGACGCTGCTCATAAACAGATGGGATTTTCTGATATTGCATCCTTTTCTCAAGTCCTTTATGACAAAGCCTGCGTAAGAATTCCTCACTGCTCATACCATAACGATTTTTGAATTTAGGTAAAATGGCCTTTGGAAATTTCATTTCAACATGACACATCTGAGCAATTTTATCACTGGCTGCCAGATCATCTTCATCGTATAGTTCTACCATTTCTTCTTTCGAGCGGAAATATCGCTTTGGGCTATAATTCAGCATCTTATCATCTAAAGATACCCCTTGGTTGATAGCACATAGTGTTTTATAGCTTTCTTCACCTTTCGCTTCATCAAAATATATACGAGATAAAGCCGTCGTTGGTATTTGCATCTGTTGACATAATGCTTTTAAAAGTCGGTTCTTTTGTCGTAATAACGGGCTGTCGTTACGAGAGATTGCTACATAGAAAGTCGCGAAACTTTCCTTACACCGTTGCAAAAAGGCTGCCAAATGTTCCATCTCTTCTTTTATGAGATATGTTTCCATCTGATTTTGGTCACCATTTGTTAAGACGACACAATCTTTCGTATACGTTAACAACTCTTCCATTGTTAACTGTTCTTTCCGTTCTTTTGTATTTAGCATTGTAGATAATTTCATCAACGCTTGATAACCATCATCATTTTTGGCCAATAGTATAAAGCCAAATATTCCCTCTTCTTCAGCCACCTCTACTTCCATACCAAAGATTGGCTGAATATCAGCTTTCTTAGCCATATGATAAAAGGCCATGGCTCCATGCATAACTTCTTTGTCACAAAGTGCTACCGCATGATAGCCATACCGCTTAGCACTGTCAACGATCTTTTGTATGGTCATCGTACTTTGCAGCAAGGTATAACAGCTGCGCACATGCAGATGTACACTCATGACATCACCTCTTTCATTCTTATATTTTATCATGTATAAAAGAAAACTTGAACCTCTTCCACAGATTTCCTAAAGATTACATTGAGAATATCATTTTTCTAACCTTTTAGATTTCCTTTTCATTACATGTATGCACATACTACGTCTTTATAACGTAAGGAATACACATACTTATCTCTACCTTTTCATTTGGCAGGGAATTTCATCATAAGTTCACTCATAAAATGGTAGTTAAATAGTTTCTAAAGTACAGAAAACATGAAAAAAGTCTTATAACTATCGTTATACTACTACATAACAACAGTTTCAAGACTTTTTATTTATTCATCAATGCGTTTTAATAAGTCCTGTAATAAGCGATTAATGTCATCCTTCTTTAATCCCTTAACCCCACAGGCAAAGCGATGTCCGCCACCATGATAAGTATTGGCAATATCATTGATCGTTTTTTGGCGAGAGCGCAGGCTACCATTATAGATTGCGTTACCATCAGCATCTCGTTCTTTTTCAATAAATAAGGCCCATGCTTCAAATTCCTGTACACCGCCCATAACAAATACTTTTTCCTTCGCCTCATCAAACGTCAGTCCATAATGCTCGTAATCTTCTTTGGATACGATCATATAGGCTAATTTCTCTTCTAAGACACTGCAATTCGCACGAATATAATTTTCATAACGATATAGACGCAGACTTGTCGAAAAATTGTCTTCATTTGCCTTAGCTACATCCACACCACATGTTAATAAATAAGCAGCCACGTGGAACGTATCTGGTGTCATGGTTGAAATAGAAAAACGTAAAGTGTCAGCAATTAAACCACCATATAAATATTGTGCACACAGTGCAGATATACGAATACCTTTTTGCATAAACATATCTGCTAATATTTCACATGTAGCACCTTTCAGATCCTGAATAATTTCTACATCGGCAAATGTTTCGACATAAATATGATGGTCTATTTTCAATCGATAGGCAGCGTTTAGAAAGCGTTCATCATCCACACGGGCACTATTCGCCGTATCCAAGATAATAGCGAGACTCTGTGTTATTGTTTCATCATCTACAACATCCATTGCGGGAAAATTGCCGTCACGTGAACCGCTTCCACTCGACCCTAAAGCATATACCTGCTTTTTGGGATATGTATCTTGAATCCACTGTTTGAGACCAAACTGTGAACCCAAGGCATCACTGTCTGGAGAAACATGACGATATATCGTGATAATGTCATATTGCTCAACTAAATCAAACAGTGCTTGATACATCTTATTCACCTAACAATGCAAAGGTATCACGCGCAATCATCAGTTCTTCATTAGTAGGAATCAACCACACCTGAACCTTACTTTCTGGTTTTGATAATAATAGCTCTTTTCCACGGCTTTTTGCATTCAATTCTTCATCTAAGACGATACCAAATGCATCCTTCAAACGTTCGCATACCAAACGGCGAATATTCGTATCATTTTCTCCAATACCACCAGTAAAGACGATAGCATCCGCACCACCAAGCTGTGCATAATAGCCACCTACTGTATTGATAACACGATTCACATATACTTCCGTTGTTAAGATGGCACTTTCATTGCCTTCCTTGCAAGCATCTTCAATATCACGTGCATCAGAACTAATGCCCGAAACGCCTAGCATACCTGATTGCTTATTCATAACCGTATCCATTTCATCAGGAGTTAATCCTTCTTTTTTCATGACATACGTAACGATAGCAGGATCAATATCACCGCAGCGTGTTCCCATCATCACACCAGCCAATGGCGTAAAGCCCATGGATGTATTAATAGATTTTCCACCATCTACAGCAGTAATCGATGCGCCATTTCCTAAATGACAAGTAATGATCTTTGTATCCTTCACATCCTTGTTCATTAATTCTGCACAACGTAAGGATACATATTTATGAGAAGTTCCGTGGAAACCATAACGACGGATCTTATATTCATCATAATAACGCATTGGCAATGCATAAATATAGCTTTCTTTTGGCATTGTCTGATGGAATGCCGTATCAAAAACGAACACATGTTTACAGCTTGGCAGGTTTTCTTTAAATGCGTTATAACCAACTAAACCAGCTGGGTTATGTAATGGTGCTAAGTCATTTAAAGATGCAAATTTAGCAACTACATCATCTGTTACAGGTACACTTTCTTTAAAGATTTCTCCACCATGTACAGCACGATGACCTGCGCCAACGATTTCATCTAAGCTATTGACAATCTTATATTCTACCAAAGCTTCCAACAATAAAGCCACTGCTTTTGTATGATCTGGGATAGGCAATGTTTTTTTAATTTTCTCACCATCTACTTTAATGGTAAACATCGCATCTTCAAAACCGATTTTTTCGACGATACCACTCGTTAATACCGTCTCAGATGGCATTTCAAACAACTGGAATTTTAATGATGAACTACCTGCGTTCACTGAAATAATTTTAGACATTTCTGCTTTCCTCCTGCTAATTTTCCAATTTTTCTAATTCCTCAACCAGTGTACAGATTTCTGCATCACCGACTGCTTTTATTTTATCATAGATTTTGATTCTTGTTTCATAATTTTGCACAAGATGAAGTTTTTTCTCATACTCCTGTAAGATCAAAGAACTGCGTTTCATATGATCACTTACTGCTGAGCGCGAAATCGCTAACGTTTCCGCAATTTCCGAAAGTGAAAAATCTTCTTGATAATATAATTTCATCACTTCTGCTTGTTTCTCGGTTAAAAGTGTTTCATAAAAATCAAGCAGTGCGTTCATCTCTTCGGTTTTTTCGATCATTCTTCTAATAATCCTTCACACATGCTATATAAGTAAGAATCAATATCGAACGGACGAAGATCATCCACCGTTTCTCCTAAACCGATATATTTTACAGGCAGACCTAATTGTTCACGTATCGCAATGACAATGCCACCTTTTGCCGTACCATCAAGTTTCGTCAAGATAATCCCTGTCACATTGGTCGTTTCTAAGAAAATCTGTGCCTGTGAGATACCATTTTGTCCGGTTGTTGCATCCAACACCAACCATACTTCATGCGGCGCACCAGGAATTTCACGTTCAATAACACGGCGCATTTTCTCCAGCTCTTTCATTAAATTCGCCTTATTCTGCAATCTTCCTGCTGTATCTCCAATCAAATAGTCAATCTGATGTTCTTTCACATAGCGACACGCATCCACTAAAGCTGCACTTGGATCTCCGCCTTCGCGTCCCTTGATACAAGGCACATCTAAGCGTTGGGCCCAGGTTGCCAATTGATCTATCGCTCCTGCGCGGAATGTATCCGCTGCCGCCAAAGCAACACTACTTCCTTCTTCTTGAAAACGTTTGGTCAGTTTAGCCGTGGTGGTTGTTTTCCCACTGCCATTTACACCAACCATTAAGATCACCGTAGGACCATCTGTATTTTTATGAAAAGGAGCGTCCTCTTTTGCACAATACATATCTCGCATAACTTCAATCAGACAATCGGTGATTTCATTAAATTTCTTCAATTTCCGATCCATTGCACGATTTTCTACTTCATCAACAATTTTCTGAGCTGTTTTTATACCGATATCTGCCTCTAGCAAGACAATCATCAATTCTTCTAAGAACGCTTCATCAACACCAGCAAATCCCACTGCTAAACGGCGAATACGTTCAGAAAACGATTTTTTTGATTTATTTAAACCACTTAGATAGCGATCACCATCCTTCTTGGATGAAAATGTATTTTTTAATTTTGATAAAATTCCCATTATGCACTCACCTCTTCTTTATCAATCATATGAATTGCATCCTGCAGCTTAACTTTTAACAGCTGCGACACACCATTTTGTTGCATGGTAACCCCATATAATGCATCACATTGCGCCATTGTTCCCGGACGATGAGTCACTACGATAAACTGACTCTCTCCTCGGAATTGCCCAATGTATTTGGCAAATCGTTCAACATTCGCCTGATCAAGAGCAGCTTCTACCTCATCAAAGATGCACAGTGGCATCGTTCTCGCCTTTAGGATAGAAAAGAGCACACAGATCGCAATCAAACTCTTTTCACCACCAGAGAAAAGGCGAATATTTTGTACGGTCTTTCCTGGAGGCTGGACATCAATATCGATGCCGGTATTTAACACATCCTGTGGATCCACCATGAACAATCTAGCTTTACCACCGCCAAACAAGGCTCGGAAAACATCATTTAACTGCGCATTGATCTTATCAAACATCTCTTTAAACTGTTTGATCATGATTTCATCCATCTCATCGATTGCGGTAAGAATCTTATCCTTTGCCGCCAATAAATCTTCGCGCTGTTTCGATAAAAAGGTAAAGCGTTCACTCACCTCTTCATATTCTTTCGGCGCATCTAAATTTACATTTCCTAACGCCGCAATTTCCTGGCGCAACACGACAACACGTCTGCGAGCTTCCTCCATATCTGTATCTAATTTCATGCTCTGCGCATATTCAAACGTCATTTCATAAGTAGAACTCAAACGCTCCATACTTGTTTCTAACCGTGTTTCAGCTTTAGCTTGTGCGACTTCTACTTCGCGCATTTCATTCTGTAACACATTAAGCTCTCGACGTAATTGGCGAATCTGTCCATCCTTACGTTCCACTTCGTTTCCGGCTTTTAAACGACGTTCACGTTTGCTCTTCATCTGTGAGGTAATATCATCAATCTTAGAATGCACCGCGGAAAGCTTGACGACGATATCATCTTCCATCAGCGCACTATCTGCTAAATCTTCCTGCGGGGCAATTTGCTCGTAATCCGCCTTTAAACGATCATATTTCGCCCATTTTGCCTTAACGATAGGATCTAGCTGCGCACTGGATATCTGCATCTGCACAAAATCGGTACGCAAGCGTTCTTTTTTGCTTTGCAAAGCTGTTAGCTGATTCTTTAAGCCATCTACTTTCATGCTTTGACCATCTAGGCTTTGCAACACCTGATTCAATTCTTTTTGTATCGTTAAAGGAGTTGCTTGATTACGAGTACGTCCACCTGTCATACTTCCCCCTTTATTAACGATATCTCCTTCAAGCGTTACAATCTTATAGCCATAGCGCAACACCTTGGCAATCTCATTCGCATTCACCAGTTGGTCCACCACAATGACATTCCCAAACAATGCATCTCGCAAGGTGTTAAACCGTTCTTCATTTTCAACAAATTCACTCGCGATTCCTAAGAATCCTTCACAGTTTTCAGCCAACATGCGATGTTCTTTATTCATATAGCGTGGTTTCATGACAGTTAAAGGTAAAAAGGTTGCTCTACCTGACTGATTTTTTTTCAAAAAAGAAATTGCATGCCGCGCAGATGCCTCATCTTTTGTTACAATATGATACATTGCTCCAGCCAATGAATTTGAAATTGCCGTTTCATAATTCATCTGCGGTTTAAACAGTTGGGATACTACCCCTAAGATACCATTTAAATTTGCATCTAGTACTGCCTTGACCGCCTGTTGATGATTAAATGGCTGACGCGCTAAATTTTCTAATACATCCTTACGATTCTGCAAGCGATTCAAGATGGCATTCGCCTGTTGATTTTCCTGCAAACAATAAGAAATATCATTATCACATTTCGTCATTTCTTCCTTACGCAATGCCATATCCGTTTCCAAGTCTTGTAAACGGCGAGAACGATCCTCATATTCATAATGAGCCTCTTCCATCATTGCTTTTAATTCTTTCGCTTTCTCTGCATTACTGGCAAATTCCAACGCATATTTACGCTTTTCATCCATTTCGATCTTCCGCGTTTCCAACATACGGGCATCTTCACTTAATTTCGTAAAAGTTTCCTGTAATTTGGTGATTTCACGATCCAACTGATACATCTCATTCCGTAATTCACTATTTTGATTATCTTCTACGGAAATCGTTGTCTCATGCATCGCTTTTTGTGTGTCTAAATCAAAAGATTTCTTTTTCAGCTCTTCCATCTGCGTGTGCAGTTTTTCAATCTCATCCACTAACACACTAACCTCAATCTTTTCTAGTTCACTTTTTTTCTCAATATAAATATTCGCTTTCTTTGCCTGCCGCTTTAAAGGATTCACCTGACGTTCCAATTCCATAATGATATCTTCTAAACGAGACAGATTTTCCTGTGTTCGATTTAATTTGCCTAACGATTCATTTTTACGTTTCTTATACTTAGCCACACCGGCTGCCTCTTCAAATAAAGCTCTTCGCTCTTCAGGCTTTGCATCCGCAAAAGCTGAAATATTTCCCTGTGATATGATAGATAAAGAATCTCTTCCTAATCCAGTATCCATCACAAGATTAACGATATCTTTTAAACGGCATGGTGTCTTATTGATGAAATATTCGCCTTCACCGCTTTGACGATGCAAACGACGGGTAACCTCAACCTCTTCAAAATCGACATTCATAATGTGACGCGAATTATCGAAGACCAAGGTCACTTCAGCCATATTTACCGGTTTTCGTTCTGTTGAGCCATTAAAGATAACATCGCTCATACTGGTCCCACGCAGTGATTTTACGCTTTGCTCCCCCAACACCCAGCGAATGGCATCATTGATATTACTTTTTCCGCAGCCATTTGGCCCTACGATACCAATGACATCAGAATCAAAGGTGATGATGGATTTATCCGCAAAGGATTTAAATCCCTGCAGATCTATTCGTTTTAAAAACATAGGTGCCTCCATTCAAAAAGTCACGTATTGTCTGATAAATAATCATTACTAAAATACGAATCTGCTTTTTATACCGTTTTCTATTATATCATGATTTTTCCCATGTCTTACAAGATATTTTAAGATTCCCACATTTTTTCAATCAGCACTCTTACGGAAATGTGTTTCATATAGAGGACACTTCTTTATATGAGCGCTAAATAAATATTTCTTCGACAACCTTCGTTGAGCTTTTTATACAATTGTGCTACAATAGGTAACAACTTCATGGGAGGTGATGCATTCATGGAAGAAAAATCCATGCGTGATATGTATAAACTGGGATTAGGAGAAGAAGTTGCCAATTGTGTGACCCATGGAATCATGGCATTGCTTTGTCTTATCGCTCTTCCTGCCGCAGCTGTATACTCATATGAACTTGGTGGAACCTTGCGTTCGACAGGTGTTTCCATTTTCATAGTTTGTTTGTTTTTGATGTTTATCGTTTCTACCTTATATCACTGTATGCCTTTTGGTAGCGATCATAAATATGTTTTCCGTAAGCTAGATCATATCTGCATTTATTTTGCGATTGCCGGTAGTTATACCCCTATTGCTTTATGTGTCATCGGCGGTTGGGAATGTATTGCCATTCTTTGTATTGAATGGTGTGCCGTCATCGGCGGTGTCTTATTAAAAGCATTATCCTCAAAATCTTATCCGAAATTGTCTATGACGATTTATATGATTATGGGATGGACAGCACTCTTATTTATGCCTGCAATCATCCAGAATGTAACGCCACTCTTTCTAGGGTTGATCGTAGCTGGCGGTATCATGTATACCATTGGCGCCTTCTTTTATGGCAAACCACAACATAAATATTTTCATTCTTATTGGCATATTTGTATTAATATCGCCAGTATTTTGCATTTCATAGCAATTGTCTTTATTATGTAGGAAAGAGGCTGTAACGAAATAGACTGAATTGACAAGTCTATGAGGTTACACCTCTTTTTTCTATGCTTTGTTCTGAAAAAATATCTCTTATTTTTAGATAAAGGAATAAACCTTTGTTTTAAGGCATTATAAAAACATCTCCCCCTTTTTATTCTCTATGCTGAATACTTTGGTCTTTGCTTTTTATTGTGATATTTCATTAAGTTAAATCCAATAGATACTAACTGTATCTCCATTTCCACATTTTTTATGCTTCTTCTGTGAATTCTGTCATACTTGTTATCTGTCTTGATAACTCCAAACGCTCCTTCGGTTTCAATAGACCGCTTCATTCTTAACTGTATTCCTTCTTCACTGTCTAGTCTTTTCTTTGCCTCTGTTTGAAGTTCATTTAGTATCGGATTCACTGTAATAATGCGATTTCTTTTTGCGGTTGTGCATACATTCTTCTGTTCACAGGTTTCACATTTGCCACAGCTATGACTTTGATTGATTCTCATATATTTGCTACGTTTATCTACCCTTTCTGATATACATGTGAATACATGTCCAGCCGGACAGATATATCTGCCGCTTGTGTCTTTCATCCAGTTTGCTTTATTATATAGATTCTTTTTGTATTTCTTTTCTTTCTCTTTGCTATACATGCTATATTTTATATATGCTTCTATATTATGGGTTAGACAATACATATAATTATCATAACTTCCATATCCCGCATCTGCGACTACGACTGCTGGGAGTTTTCTATATTGTTCTAAATACCGATCAAGGAATTTGATAAATGTCTTTTGATCACTGCGCTCTTGAAAAACACATGCGTATGCTATATATTCATCACATACACCTATCTGCACATTATATCCCGGTTTGAAGATTCCGGTTTTCATGTAGTAGTCTTCTTTCATATGCATCATTGTCGCATCGTGATCTGTTTTTGAATAACTGTTTCTGCCTTCACCGCATATCTGAATTCTGGTCAGGCAGCTTTCTAAGGTATCTCTATAGTCCGCAAGGTTATCATAAATCCTTTGTATCGGCGTTTTTCTCTTTCCTTTACCATAAACAAAAGAGAATCCTTGCTTTTTACATTGCGATAATATTGCCTCAAGGATGACATCTAATTCTTCCGGTGCCCATGTATCTTTAGGTTCTGTATTCTCCAGTTTCTGTATTTCATCATTGATGCGTGTAAATGTTTTATCTCTTGTTTTGACCGCGGTCTTTTTCCATACAAAAGAGAATTTTGTGGCATTTGCTTCTAGTTTTGTTCCATCTATACATAAAGTCTTTGTATCAACGTCGTCTAGTGTACAGATAGATTCAAAAATATCCTTAAATATATTTTCTATAGAATCTTTCAGATATTTCTCAATAAATCTTTGAATTGCCATATGGCTGGGTGTTTCTTCTTCCATAAGATACATAAAACGGATATCCGTTTTACAGGCCTGTTCAATACCTCTCAAACTATAAATTTTATTCATGAACGCAAACAGAACGATTTTAATCATCTTAAAGGGATTGTATTCTTCACGACCTTTATGTGAAGGTCGATTCAGATATGTATTCCAATTTACTCCTTCCATCACTTTAAGAAAACTGAACACCGGATCAGAAGAATTTAACTTTTTTCCTAAATCCAGTGGTAAAATCAACTGTTGTGTAGTATAATCCATATTGTTCAGATACGGATAATTTAACTCGAACACATTGATGTTTTCCATAGTTAAATTATACCAAAAAAAATACGCCATTCTCTTATGAGTTTGACGTATTTTTATTTGTGAGGCTATTTCTTATTCGTTACAGCCTCTTTTTTAATATTTCTTAATGCTAATTTTTCCCTTCTGCTTAGCTGTTTTATTGCATATTCTCGTTTACGAGCACTGGCTGCATCCTCACAGGATTCAAAATAATACAACTCCAATGGGCGATGTGCTTTTGTATACTTTGCACCTTTTTTCATAACATGATCATAAAAGCGTTTCCGTAAATTGGTTGTCCATCCACAATACAAAGATTCATCACAGCAACGCAGTAAATACACATAAAAGCCATCTTCATATGGAATTTTAGGTGATGGAACGGACAAAATCGCGGGCTTTTTGTAAATCCGTTTCATCTGGATGAGTTCTTCCCTTCTCATAATTTTTAAGCTGTTCCTGCATATGTACATCATCGGGATGTTCTTTTATCATTTGACGATAACGTGCAATCACAGATTCTTGTACTTTCCCCTGGCATAAGAAATGCCCATACAGTTTGGCATCTTGAAAATGCGTTTCAATGCGTCGTTTGACCATGGTATAATACTCGGAATTATCAGCAGCCCCTAATGTGCCAAATAAGACAATTTTAGCATTTTGCACATGCTCTGCCAACTTTGCGCTGGCTGCATCTAAATCACCTTTATCCACCCAATAACCTAAATAAAGCATATCAAAGTTTTTTAACATGGATACTTTGACATCTTGAATACTCAGTAATTCTGCATCTTCGATTTCATTAGCAAATACTTCTGCTAATTTTCGAGTGTTTCCAGTAGCACTGGAATAAACAATCAGTGACTTCATCTTAAAGCACTTCCTTTCTTAACGAATCGGTACGACGCTTGCTAAACCGCCAAGACTTGTCTCCTTTAATTCTAAAGCAATCTTGCGTCCAGTATAATTCATGGTGTTTACGACCATATCAAAGCTGACCTTATGTTCTCTGACATTACAGATGCTTTGCGCTAAAATAGCTGCATCCATTGCTCTAAGAACTCCTACAGCATTACGTTCAATACAAGGAATCATAACATATCCGCCGACAGGATCACAGGTTAAACCAAGATGATGTTCAATGCCGATTTCTGCCGCATATTCTATTTGGGAACTGCTTCCTCCGCGAAAATATGCCACCATAGCCGCCCCCATTGAAACAGCAGCACCAATTTCTGCCTGACATCCTCCTTGTGCACCAGATATCGTCGCATTTTCCTTAATTAAATTGCCGAATAAACCAGCAATTTTCAAACCATTACGAATGCATTCACGGGAATACCCCAAATTTTTATGGTAATAGTATACCAAAGAAGGTAAGATACCACTGCTGCCTAGCGTTGGTGCCGTAACGGTAATACTGCCACCAGCATTTTCCTCACTGGCACTATATGCATATGCACACAACAATAATTTTTCTTTTTCCACAGCACTTTTGCATTCATCTGCCTGTTCCTTTAATTCTTTTGCTATCCGTTTTAAATGCAGATCGCCTGGTAAGACATCTTCTTTCTGTAAACCACCATCAACCGTTTTGATCATCTGATCCATGATCTTATCCATATAATCACCTAAGGGATCAAACATATTGACATACTCCCATAATTCCATTGCATGGGCTTCACAATATTCTAAAATATCTTTTAGAAAATGATGCGGATAAACATCCTTTCCTTCATTACTTGTTTCTCCTTCAACACGAATTGCTCCACCACCAATTGAATACACAATCATATCCCCAATTTCCTGATTCTTTTCATCAAAAGCAATCAAGCGCATGGTATTGGGATGCTTTAAATCTTTTTTATTCTTGAAAAACACCAAACATGCTTTAGGTTTCATCGTTTCCATAATGATAGCATCTGTTAAATGTCCCTTTCCCGTCAAGGATAAAGAACCATAGAGTTCAACTTCATAATGATGTGCCATAGGATAACGTTTCTGAAATAAACGGCAGGCACGCTGTGGTCCTAATGTATGTGAGGAGGATGGTCCTGGACCAATCCGATATAGTTCTTTTAATGACTTCATATTAAGCTCCTTGCAATTCTAATAAAAACATTTCAAATCCCATTTTTTTATCCAGTAAACCGCCTTTTAATTTCTGATCCAGTGTTGCTAACTTTGCCAACATGCTCATCAGATAAGAAGCGGATAAATTCTGCACACTCTGCATAGCTAATTTTATACGGTATGGATGTGCATGTAATATATCTTTGATCCCATCTTTGGATTCCCCTTGCATCATCAAGGTTTTTACTTCAAACAGAAAACGAAATTGAGATGCTAACAGGGCAATCAGATAAATGGCATCGGTATTAACGACACACAAATCGCACCAAATGCGAAAGGCTTTACGAACATCCTGCTCCACCACCGCATTGACCAACTCAAAAACATCCTCTTCTAACGGTCTGGCTACTAAATGAGCAACCACATCCTGCGTGATATCACCACCATAAAGCTGCAATTTATCAAATGCAGAATGAATGGTTTCCATATCCAGTGGTAATCGTTTCAATAATTCTTGCATGGCCTGTGCATCTACATGCAACTGTCGGCGCTGTATTTCCTCTTTCACACAACTTTGCTTACCGAGATCATCCAGCTTGCGAAATTCTAATACCTTCCAATTTTTTTGAATCAGCTTAATGATTTTTTTGCGTGTATCTAATTTCGCGAAATCACCAATCAGAATTAACACCGTACTTTCCATCGGTTGTTTCACATAATTTTCTAATCCATTGGGATCAATTCCTGTATCATTGGCAGCGGATAAAAAATTTGCATGATAAACAAGAATAATCTTATAGGCAGAGAAAAAAGGAATCGTCATAGCATCCTCTAGGATCGTTTCCAGATCACATTGCAAGGCATCGTATTGAACGGTATTTAATTCATCGCCATCTGCTATATATTCTTTGATGATCGTTTGCAATGTTTTTTTCAAACGAAACTGTTCTTCTCCATACAAGACATAATTCATGCTTATCACCTAGGTAATATTATACCAAATTGCTGCTCAGCCGTCTTGAAAAAACGAAAATATTTACAAATTTTTATTGTAACCCCACCATGTCTTGCACTTATAAGTGGTAAGATACCTTCTTTTTCCATAGCATCCAACACTTCTTGATGAGGATGTCCATAAAAATTATGTCGGCCACTGGATATTAGTGCAAGGGCTGGATGCACTTGATGTAAAAAAGCTGTTGCAGAACTAGTCTTACTGCCGTGATGCCCTATCTTTACGACATCCGCCTCTAATTTAGGATATAGCTGCAATAATTTTTGTTCGCCTTTTATACCTAGATCACCCATAAATAAAAAGGAGGTATCATACAGACGCAGCATCGTAACAATACTATTATCGTTTTCATCTTCACCCTCATAATCTAAAAGAAAAAACTTCATCCATGGTGTTTCCTGTTGTTTTGCCAGCTGTTTATGATCGATAATTTCATCAACATGCATTAATTCTTGCAACTGTGCAACACCACCACTATGGTCCATATCGGCATGTGTCACAATGATCTTATCAAGATGATAAATCCCTTGGGCATGCAAATACGGAACAATAATCTCTTTTGGAATATTTTTCTTTTTATGTCCCATAACATCAATCAAGATAACTTCTTTGTGATAGGGAGTAATAATAAGCGTACAATCGCCTTGTCCAACATCCAGCATCGTAACCGAAGCAAACGGCGAAAGGTAGGGACGTATAAAAAATATAACAAGAAGCAAACATAGGGTAAGACTATCCTTCCAATGTACATAGGAAATATACCGCATTGCTGATAAACACCATAAAATTAACCAAAGGATAGATACACTGCCATACAACGGATAAGAAATCTGCTGTATTAGGCGCAATGCTGCTAACATCCATTGTATCAGCAAAAACAGGTATTCTGTTGCCGGTAGGATAAGCAGCCATGCCAGTACATAGAGAATAGCATAGACTTTACGCAGAAAGGAAAACAGAGCCATTTGCAGCGGATCACATGTATGATAAAACCACATCTGTGCTGGAAAAAGCACCAACATGCCAACTATTTTTTTATTACGCTTTGCGACATGAAACATAAAAACCAGGCGAAAACATACAGGAATCAGTAAAGCAACCTCATAGGCCATAGAAGGCGCTAACAAAATGGTAAAAATCATTGATATACCAAGCGTATCTTTCTCATCAAAATTGGTAAAAAGGCCAGAGATAAGCGAAAAGCAAACTACGCGTAAGATAGAGGAAGATAAAACAGTAAGATAACTCATCCCCATCATTAAAAGAAGTGTAAGCCTATGGGCTTTGGCAAATCCCCATTTGCGTGCCATTCGCTTTGTAAGAAACCGTGATAAAAAAGCAATATGCATACCACTGGATAGCAATAAAAAAGATACTTCTTCTTCATGAATACCATACAGCATGGCTTTTAAAAATTGCTGAATCGCAACATCTTTTGTTTCAATATTGGCATATAATCGATGACGTAACGTAGTCCCTTCTTTGATAAGAGTATAACTTTTTACATTCATACAATATACCATTCCTTTACGTTTTGCCCATGTCGCAAAATGAAACTGTCCCAAATTATGTATACTATCGATTTTCTCATAAGTTCCACGCAATTCTACTACATCATCAAAAGATACCTTTTTCAATCCATATAGTAAAAATCTTCCCTCTTTGTTAGCCCCAATCATATATCCTTGTTTGATTTCTTGTATCTTCACGATACGAGAAGAAATTTCATGCACATCAGACAAACGCTGAATTCTTACAAATACCAGCAAACAAAACACCAGACATATGATTTCTCCTCGATGAAATCGTTTATGAAGAAACCATAGAGCACCCACCAGAAAGAAGAAACTGCTGTATACGGGCAGCCAGCTAAATATAAGGACAATACAGCCAATACATAACCATATGCCCTTCATAAACAAATATGCTCCTTTATTTTATCAAACAATTTATCCCCAATTCCCTTTACCTGTTTCAAATCCTCTAAAGTCTGAAAAGGCATTTGTTTTCGATATTCAACGATACGCTGTGCAATCGAAGGACCAATCCCCGGCAAAGTGTCCAACTCTTCTAGCGTTGCGGCGTTGATGGAAATCTTTGTGATCCTATGTTTTGAGGGTACAACAAGAACACCGTGATGTTCTATATCCATAGTCAGATTTAAACCACTGATATCTGCTTGCTTGGTTAATCCTCCACTTGCTTTTATGGCTTTTTCCACATTCGCATGACGCTCTAATTGGTAGACACCTGGATGCTGTACTTCACCTTTCACTTCCACACTTTTTACAGCACTTTGATAATTACGAACATCTATGACTTCATAACGTTCATAATAAAACAAGAAAAATAAAACACTAAAAAAGATACCTGTCTTTTTCATATAGATCCCTCCATTTAGCTATACGACACAAACAGGCTTTTTCCGTAATAAATTATAAAAAAGATACCCGTATATCTAAAACAGGTATTCTCAATCTTTCAATAGTATAATATAGAAATAGCATTATTATCAAAACGTTCCTATACGCTTAAATTCTTTTATAAAACATAAATGAATCATCTTTTTTGCAGTACTAAAATAGCAGAAAAAAAGCAGAAAACCTGCTTTTTCATACATCGATTACTTCAAATTAACGATTTTAACCTTATAAGGTTCTTCCACATTAGAAACCTCAACAATATCACCCAGCTTATTATCCAACAAAGCAACTGCTAAAGGGGTAATATTGGACAATTTTCCATTTAGTGGATCAGCTTCTATAGAACCAACAATCGTATACGTTTCCTCTTCCTCACTAGAAAGATCTTTAATTGTTACGGTAGAACCTAAACCTACTGTTTTACTACTTGTTTCTTTATCGCCTTCAATGATTTCGGCATTGGCAATCATTGCTTCAAGCTCACGAATTCTAGCTTCTACACGTGCCTGATGGTCACGAGCAGCATCATAATCGGCATTTTCACTAAGGTCACCCTGTGCACGAGCTTCCTGTAATTCTAAAATGACTTCATCACGTACTACATGGATCAGATTATCCTGTTCCTTTAAGAGTTCATCTAACCCTTCTTTGGTTACATAAAACTTTTCGTCTGCCATATTTTCACTCCTATCGTCACATGGTATTATACCACGTTTTCCTGAATAATACTACTTATTTTCGTCATCAACAAATCAATCGCCACCATATTGTGACCCCCTTCTGGGATGATGACATCTGCATAGCGTTTGCTTGGTTCAATGAACAGATTATGCATATCTCTTACCGTACTTGTATATTGTTCAACAACTGACTCTAATGTCCTGCCTCGCTGTTTTACATCACGCAACAAGCGACGTATAAAACGAATATCTGCATCAGTATCAACAAAAATCTTAATATCGCATAAATTACGTAAATCTTCGTTTTCCAAAACAAACAGTCCTTCAATGACAATAACATCACTTGGTTCTATATGCTCAATGCTATGCGAGCGGGTATGTTGAACAAAATCATAGGTTGGTTTTTCTATAGCCTTGCCCATAGTCAGCTCTTTCAACTGTTTTACTAATAAAGCATTGTCGAAAGCAAAAGGATGATCGTAATTCGTTTTTACACGCTCTTCCATCGTCTTCTCGCTTTGATCTTTATAATAATCATCCTGTCGGATAATGACGACGGACTGAGTGTTCTCATAACGATCTTTCAACTGCTGTGAAATCGATGTTTTACCTGAAGCACTGCCTCCGGCTATTCCGATTACAATCGTTTTTTTCATCACATACACCTTCTTATTTATTCAAATGGAACTTTTCTTGATTCTGTAACTGTTCCTCATAAGATTTCGCATAATGAACTTTACCATCGCCATATACATCCGCAACAAAATACAGATAATCACTCTTTGTCGGATGCAAAACGGCTTGTATTGCATCTTCTCCCGGATTTAAAATCGGACCGATCGGTAAGCCTTTATACTTATATGTATTGTATAAGGAATCAATATCCGGATTCACTTCACAGTCTTCTCCACTTGTTAGATCATCATACAATGCATAACATACGGTAACACTGGATTGTAACATCATATCTTTATCTAAGCGATTAAAGAAAACACCGGCAATCAATTGCATATCCTCTTTCGTACTTGCCTCATATTGAACCATACTGGCAAGAGTTAGGATTTCATGCATAGTGAATTTACTGGAAACAATATCCTTTTCATATTTCTGATAGATTTTTTGAAAATGATCCAAAAATGTTTTGGTAATTTCCTTTTCATCCGCATCCTTTGCAAACGTATACGTTTCCGGGAACAAATAGCCTTCCAGTTTCACTCGTGTCTTATCGTTTAAGATATCCTTTGTCAAAAAAGGATATGTCTTCATAAGTTCTTTAAGATAGGTATCATCATTCCACAGTTTTAACAAATTCTTTGCATTTACACCTAGCTTGTGTTGCAATGACTGTGCAATATCTTTCGCCCACATACCTTCCTTAAACGTAATCATCACTTCATTTTGCTTTGCTTTTTTAACATCATTCAAGTTTTCTAAAATCGTTTCTGTATCCCAAGAACGATCCAATGTAAAGACACCAAATTTGATGTCATTCAAGCCTTGCAGTTTCATGCACAGCTTTGCTGCCTGTACATCCTGTATCAATCCAGCTTTTTCCAACTTGTCTAATACAGACGCATTACCTTCGCCTTCTTTTACTTCAAAGATGACTTTTTCTGGTGTGGTTGATGGAGCTTTTAGCTTTGCGGTATACATAGAAAAGGCTGTGACACCAATAACCAAACAGATAATAACAAGGATGGCAGGTATCAGAATCTTCTTATTCTTCAGCGCCTTCATCTTCTTGGAACGCTCCTATCACTTCTTCGATCATCTGCCATTCCTCATCTGTTTCAACCGGCATCAGATTGCCTTCATCATCATAAGCAGAGGCAAAAACCTCTTCTCCTTCATCTTCAGGATCCGCAAACACTACATATTTGCGTCCTTTTTCCTCATCTTCAAATGTGAATAAAATTTCCATTTCTTTTTCATTGCCACTTTCATCTGTGACAAACATCGTATTTGTTTCTAACATTATATCCTCCTGTAGAAAGGGGCTTTTACAGCCCCTGATGATTTCTATCTAGATAGCCTTGTAAAATCTGAACAGCAGCCATCTGATCAATAACTTTCTTGCGCTTCTTGCGGGATACATCTGCACTGATAAGAATGCGTTCAGCTGCAACAGTTGTCAAACGTTCATCCCAAAGTATCACTTCCACACCTAAGGTTTCTAGTTTTTCTTTAAACATGATGGAAATCTCCCCGCGAATACCGACATCTCCATTCATATGCTTAGGCAATCCCAGCACTGCCTTTTTTACCTGAAATTCATCGATGTATTTTTTTATCTGCGTCAAAGCGGAATCATAATCATCCTGTTCAAAACGTATGGTTTCGACGGGACGTGCTATCATCCCTAAGGCATCACTCACACTGACCCCCAATGTACGTGAACCAAGATCAAGTCCTAAGATTCGCATCAATGCTGATCATCTTCCAGATAAGCGCGCACTAACTCTTCAATAATTTCATAGCGCTCTACGCTTTGGATAATGCTGCGGGCATTGTTATGGGAAGAAATGTATGCAGGATCATTGCTGATAAGATATCCGGCCAGCTGGTTCACCGAATTATAGCCACGCTCATCCAACGCTTCCTTCACGACACGTAATACATGCTTGATATTGTCACGCTTTAAATCATCTGATTTAAAAGACATCGTCTCTGTAATATCTCTCATCGTATTACCTCCTTTTTTTATCTTTCTTTCATTTTATCCTATTTTCTATAAAATTGAAACCCTAAGACAGTTTATTTTTAATGAATTCCACGGCTTCATCCACTTTCGTCACATCTTTGCCACCGGCCTGCGCAAGATCTGCTCTTCCTCCGCCTTTGCCATCACAAAGCATTGCTGCCTCTTTTACCAAATCGCCACACTTAATACCATCAGCCACAGCCAATTTATCTGCGCCAGCAACAAATACAACCTTATCGTTGCAAACACTTGCTAAAAAGACTATTACATGTTCTTTTTGTGCTTTGATGGTACTAGCGATATCTTTTAACGCATTAGCGTCAGCACCATCCATGCGTTTGATCAATACATGACGACCATTGCACTCTTTCACCTCATGGATCAATTCATTCGCCTTCAGTGTGAACATCTCACTTTGCAAAGCAGCCAATTCCTTTTTCAGCTGCGCATTTTCATGCAACACTTGTTCTACTTTCGTATCTACATTGACAATACTCTTCATCTTCAGATCATCTGCTATATGACGCAGTGTCTTTTCTTCCGCAGCAAAGTCTTCATAAGCACTATAGCCTGTCTTTGCCGTAATACGGCGGATACCGCTACCAATACTTTCCTCAGAGATAATCTTGCATATACCAATTTCCTGTGTGTTATTTACATGACAGCCACCACAGAATTCTTTTGACACATCGCCCATTGTAACAACCCGGACAACATCCCCGTATTTTTCATCAAACAATGCGGTAGCTCCGCTTTGCTTTGCTTCTTCAATCGGCATTTCCACCTTACTTACAGGATGATGTTCACTGATAAAGCGGTTTACCAGTTGTTCAATTTCCTTTAACTGCTGCACACTTACCTTTTCAAAGTGTGTAAAGTCAAAGCGTAGATATTCATCACTGACAAAACTACCAGCTTGTTGAATATGATTTCCAACAACTTTCTTCAAAGCACTTTGTAATAAATGTGTACAAGAGTGATTGCTGGTGATAATATCACGTTTTTTATTATCCACTGCCAGTTGCAGCTTGCTGCCAACATGCAAACATCCTTCTTCTATAACAACCTTATGTAAATGCTGTTTATGTGGTGCTTTCACAGTATTGACAATACGGCCTAATGCATCCCCCATAAAGCTGCCACTGTCCCCTATCTGGCCTCCACTTTCCGCATAAAAGACGGTTGTGTCTAAGATGATATCGCCTTCATCAGATATAGCATCCACTTGCTTACCATCTTTAAATAAAGCTATGACCTGTGCATCACATGTTCTTTCATCATAACCGATAAACTTACTATCTTGTGTAAAGGCCATTAAATCTGCTGACTGACTAGACATAGATTCCACATCTTCACGAGCATTGCGGGCACGCTCGCGCTGTTTTTTCATCTCTTCATCAAAGCCTTGCACATCTACTTGATATCCACTTTCTTCTGCTATCTCGCATGTCAATTCTAATGGGAACCCATAGGTGTCATACAACTTAAAAGCCGTCACACCATCCAATAACTTATTATCTTTATTTTTTTCCATAACATCCAGCAATAATTTTTCACCATCTGCCAGTGTAGCATGGAAACGTTCTTCCTCAGCTTTTACCAGTTTTTCAATATAATCAATTTTTTCTTCGATATATGGATAAAAGTCTTTCATGATTTCATAAACAACCGGTACCAGCTTATACATAAAGGCACCTTCAATTTTCAATTTTCTGCCAAAACGAACAGCTCGGCGTAAGACACGGCGTAACACATAGCCACGTCCTTCATTGGCGAATAATGCACCATCCGCTAACGCAAAGGTCACGGTACGGATATGATCCGCTATAACACGAAACGCCATTTTGTTTTCAGCATCTTCATAACGCATGGACGTATATTGTTCACATGCATGAATAAGCGGCAAGAATAAATCGGTATCAAAATTAGTTTCACCATTTTGCACCAAACAGGTCAAACGCTCTAATCCCATACCGGTATCAATGTTTTTCTGTGGCAATTCTTTATAATCCTTGCGTGCAACTCCTTCTTTGGCATCAAACTGAGAAAAGACATTATTCCAGACTTCAATATAGCGGTCATTTTCCATCTCTTCAAAAAACAGTTTTTCACCCAGTCCTTCTGGATCATATGCTTCCCCACGATCATAGAAGATTTCCGTATCCGGTCCACATGGTCCTTCTCCGATTTGCCAAAAGTTATCCGCTGTTTTTAAGATGTGCGAAGGATCCACACCAATTTCGTTTGTCCAAATATCATATGCTTCTTCATCATCAATATACACCGTGATATACAAACGATCTTTATCAAAACCAATATACTCTTCACTAGTTAAAAATTCCCAAGCAAAATGAATTGCCTCTTTTTTAAAGTAATCCCCAATTGAAAAATTACCGAGCATTTCAAAAAAGGTGTGATGACGTGCCGTCTTACCAACATTTTCAATATCATTTGTACGAATAGATTTCTGAGCATTGGCAATTCTTGGACATTCCGGTTTCACTGTTCCATCAAAATATTTCTTTAACGCCGCAACTCCGGCATTGATCCATAACAAAGTAGGATCATTGTGAGGAATCAGACTAGCGCCTGGTTCAATCATGTGTCCATGTTTCTTAAAGTAATCAAGAAACAGTTGTCGTATCTGGTTACCTGTTAAATTTTTCATGTCAACTTCCTCCTTAAGCATAAAAAAACGTTCCTTATCCAGGAACGCAATCATCATTACGCGGTACCATCCCGGTTCACTTTCACTGAAAGCACACCTTACTTATCATCGTTAACGCCGATGTTCTCGCGAAAAGCTCCAAAGCAGCCTTCCATCCATCCTGACACGAAAACTTCCACCTTCCGTTTTCTCTCTATGCCGCAGCAGGGATGTACTCCTCTTCTTCTACGCTTTTTTATTCCTTCGCTATTATAACAAATTCTTATTTTACACGCAAGCCATTCTCACACGATTATCATTCATCATGAATTTCGTCACTGCATACTACCATCGCAAATATCATGGTATTGTCTCCTCTGCCATCACTTCATCAAAATCTCGCCAGATGTCTTCCCATTCTCCTACCTTATCACTTGTTTTCGAATGCAGATAGCTGCGGAAAACGATTTGGGCTACAGCCGCAAAAATAGGGGATAATATCACACCTATGACACCAAAAAAAGCATCCGATATAAAAATAAAGACAAACGTTAACAGCGGTCGTACGTTCATAGTGCGATTAAAGATCAAAGGCTGGATAATATTAGATTCTATCTGTTGAATACTCCAGACGATGAAAAACATCATCCATGGGTAATGGTCATAATGTAAAGCTGCTACGGCTGCTATTAAGATAAGCCCTAAAGTAGCTCCAACATAAGGAAATAAATTTAACAATGCCAAAATCATAGCATAGAGTAAAGCATTTGGAAAACGATAAAGACTTAAGACAATCCCGACACTGACAATAATGAATAAAAGATCTAGCATGGTGCCTGCCAAATATTGATAAATGATATTGCTCAGCGTATGATAAAAAGTCGCAACCCGTGTTACATTTGGTACTATTTTCTTTGCTGTACGTTTCCAAAAATCCATATCGATGGAAATAAAGAACGCAATAATATACGCAATACCATAGTCCGTTAAAGTGTCAATGACACTTTTTGCTGAATCTATTGCTATTATATACCCTTCCTGCATATAATTTTGCTTTAGCGTTTTCAAATTGTCATACGCAATATGATGTTGTTTTAAAAAGCCTTCCAACTGTTGCAGCCATCGTGGGACAAGTTGTGCCAACTCGAGCGCCTGTTGATACAACAAAGGTAATAAAACAGCTAAAAATGCACCTAGAATCGCCAACAAGCCAATATAAACTAACATTACACTGACCTTTAAAGAAAATTTTTGTTGTACTCGATCAATGATTGGCTGAAGGAAAAAAGCTAATAATACACCACTTAGAATAGGTAAAAAAGCACGATAAATAGCAGCTAACCATGCATCTAATGCCAATTGTTTAATAATTAATAGCAAAAGAAAGATACATGCTAAGCAAGGAAGAAGCTGTTTCGCATGAAACAATATTCGTTCATATCGTTGTTTCATAAAAGAAAAACCCCATTCGTGGGGTTAATCCAAATCCATACAATCACAAATTTGATCCATCGCCTTATGGTAATTCTTTTTCATTTTCTTCTCAGCTTTTTTTGACTGATGACAAAGATCCTCAATTTCCTCATCTTTCATATAGCCAAGATATAAACCCATTAAAAATCCCATAACGGCAGCACCTAAACATTTGTTCATGCGTATCACTCCTTCTTACACATCTAGTATGGTAAGCTTTGATGAAGTTATGCATGAAACAATTTGCGAATTCGCATTTCTAAGGTGCTATTACGCTGATGACGTTCTTTGCGTGTTACCGCTTTATGTAACATATCACGCTCTCCCAATAAAACAAGACTTTTCTTCGCCCTAGTAACTGCGGTATATAATAAGCGCTTGCTCATCATATAGGCATATTCTGAAACAATTGGCAAGATAACAATGGGATATTCACTGCCTTGTGCTTTATGAATGGAAATACAAAATGCATGGGTAATATTATATAGCTGTTCATTGCTATATTCCACCATGATACCATCAAAATCAACAAGTAATTGATGCTTCTGTCCTACACTTTCAGAAGCATAAGCGATATCTACAATTTCTCCAATATCACCATTATACACCTCATCTTCGGGCTGATTTTTCAGTTGCAAGACCTTATCACCCACACGAAAGATGCGATAGCCAACTTTTAGTTCTCGTTTATGAGCTGTTGAAGGATTCATCATTTTTTGTAAAGCATTATTCAAAGCATCAATTCCGGCTACCCCTCCATACTTTGGAGCTAACACCTGAATATCCTTTGATTCATAGCCTTTTTCTAAAGCATTGGCAACAATACGAACAACCAAGTCACGCACTTCATAATTCTGCGCATCAAAAAAGGCAATGTCTTTAGCATAATCTAATACTGTAATCTGTTCTTCTCGTATTTCATGAGCAAGCGCAATCACATCACTTCCCTCACTTTGACGAAATATTTTATGCAAGCGAGTGACGGCAAATTGTTCACAAGCAATCAGATCTTTTAATACGCTACCACATCCAACACTTGGCAATTGATCCTCATCTCCGATGATCAAGATTTTCTTTACTAGTTTTGAAGCTTTTAAAAGATTATAAAACAACCATTGATCCACCATGCTGAACTCATCAATGATCAGCAAATCACATTGCAATGGTTCTTTTTCATTCACCAAGAAGGTATTCGATTCTAAATCCCAACGCAATAAACTATGAATCGTAGTAGCATTACAACCACAAAGCTCACTCAAACGTTTAGCAGCTCTTCCTGTTGGTGCACATACAGCAATTACATCATTTGGATAATGCTGTTTATAAAGCGTTAAAACACCTTGGACAATCGTTGTTTTACCAGTACCAGGTCCTCCTGTCAAAATTGAAAAGGAATGCGCAAAAAACGTAAGAATGGATTCTTTCTGTCTCTCCTCATATTGTATGTGTAATGTTTGTTCCAACTCTTCCATGTCTTGCATGAGTTCTTCTTTTAAAGTTGGTTCTTGTTCTTCAAAAGGAAACATTGCCAAAAAAGCAGCAATACCTGTTTCACTATCATACTGTGTATGGTGATAGATTCGCTCCTCTTCTCTATGTATGAGAAATTCTTTTGCCAATTCATCTAAGTAAGAAGACAAATCTACATCTTTAAACTCTTTTTCAACACGCTTTGTCAAATCCTCAGTAGTCACAAAAGTATCGCCACTCGCCATGCACATCTCCAATATCATAGACAATATAGCAGCTTTGATACGGTAGGGATGATTTAATCCAAAAGATAGCTCCTGTGCTAATTTATCAGCAGTCTTAAAACCTATACCATCAATTTCTTCAATCAAGCGATAAGGGTTTTCTTTAATAAGGGCAACCGCCTCTTGCCCATACTTTGCCTCAAATTTCATGATATTGCGGACACTGATACCAAAACGAGTAAAGAAAAAAGTCGTATCATCAACATCATCATGTTCATGAATTCCATCTAAAATAACTTGGCGTTTTTTAGGCGTAAAGGATGGTATCTGTAATAAGACTTGCTCATCCTCTTTGATTCGTTCAATGACATTTGGCCCTAAAGTCTCTACTAAGAGCTTAGCGCTCTGTTTTCCAATGCCCGGGAATAAAGAACTTGCAAAAAAACGAATTAAACTCTCATCATCCTGTGGCATGACTTTTTCATATGCTTTTACCTGAAACTGCATACCATAACGAGGATGATCTACATAACTGCCATGTAGACGGTAAATAACTTCTTCCTGTAATTCTCGAAAGAAACCTGTAGCGATAAAATCTTCTTCATTCGCATCATAGGTTATAAATTTACCAACAGCATATCCATTTGCCTCATTATAAAATATCGTATGCAGCAGTTTTGCCTCTAAAATCAGTTCTTCTTCCATTATGGCCTCCTTACATTATAATGTTAAAAACAAAGAAAGGATAGCAAGAATATTGTTGCACATATGTACCCCTGTACTAACGATAATGGAATTGCTTTTTTCATACCCATAAGCTAAAACAAGACCAATACCAGTATATAGAAACAGATATGTCACATCCGTGAAATTCCCTTCGATAAGAGAATCCATGATATGGATAAAGCCAAAGAGAAAGGAGCTGATCAACATTGCCCAACTGAAAGATACACGTGAGCGTAAACATGTAAAAACACCACCACGAAAAATGGTTTCTTCAACGATCGGCGCAAAGATCACACTAGAAAAAATCGTAAAAGCCGGAGCAACAATAGCGTTCTCGGCAATAACTTTTTGATTTTCACTATCCCCTGTCTGAGTGATGATACTTACCAAGATATTTAATATATAATTTGCCATAACCGTAAGAAATACAAGTGCAAAAATCATAGGTAAATATTTTTTCCAATTCGCTTTGAATTGTAAAATGGAATCCAGCCAAATCGGCTTTGCGACCCAAATAACAAAAACCATAATCATGACATAAGACACAACGGAAATAGGAATGTTAAAGGTTGTTGCTTGCGGATCCACCATTAAGGTTAAAACCGTTAATATCCGTGGTAACAAATACGTATAACCAACAAAATAGAAAAGTAATAAAAGGATACAGCGCGTAGAGGAAAGATGTTTCATATTAGTTTTTTCCATGGGCTACATGCTCCTCTATTTTTTTCTGCATACTGATACCATCACAGAAAACCTCTTCAATGACACCACCGCCTAAGCATTCTTGACCATCATAAAAGACAGCTTCTTGTCCACAGGTAACACTAGCCACACCTTGTGGATAGCATACAAGAACGGTTGTTTCATCAATAAACTGTAAAGATATCTCATGATCTTGTTGACGATAGCGGAATTTTGCAGTACATGCATATTCGTTTTCTGGTTTATGCGGGCGCAGCCAATTCACGCCAGATACAATGCAACTAGTAGAATATAACCAGTCTTTTTCATTTCCATTGGTCACATACAGAATGTTTTTATGTACATCCTTACCTACTACAAACCATGGGCCTTTATTACCACCAATACCTAATCCTTTTCGCTGCCCTATCGTATAATATAAAACCCCGATATGACGACCAATTACTTCTAATGAATGAATATCAACGATATCACCATCTTGACTTGGTAAATAATTTTGTAAAAACTCTTTAAAATTACGTTCTCCAATAAAACAAATACCCGTAGAATCTTTCTTAGTAGCTACACTTTCTAATTCAAGTTTCTGTGCAATTACACGAACTTCTGCTTTATTCAAATTACCGATTGGGAATAATGCGTGTGCTAATGCATCTTGAGAAACCTGGCAAAGAAAATATGTCTGATCTTTATTTGAATCAGCGCCACGTAACATACGGCTATATAAAGGTGTGTGTTCCACCTGTGCATAATGTCCCGTTGCTAAAATATCAAACCCCAGTTTTCTGGCATATTTCATGAATGCATCAAACTTGATATATTTATTGCATAAAATATCTGGATTGGGTGTTCTCCCTTTTTGATATTCATCCAAGAAATACGTAAATACATTATCCCAATATTCCTTTACAAAATCCACCCGCAATAAAGGAAGTCCTAGCTTATCTGCGACAGCTTTTGCATCAAGGTAATCCTGCTCCTGCGGGCATACATCATCTTGAATCGTAGGATTTCCCATAATATCATTATTGGCAAATGAATCCCAATTGCGCATGAATGCACAGGTTACATCATAACCCTGCTCTTTTAAAATATAAGCGGCAACGGCAGAATCCACGCCGCCTGATAAACCTAATAATACCTTTTGTGCCATTTTCATCACCATTTCTTTTATCTTTATATATTAAGGATTTCAATGAAAGTTATACCACATTAAACGCGAAAAAGCCAGTCATCCTTGTAAGATATAAATTTTCTGACAAACTATCATAAAATTTGGTTATTTTTTACGAGTTTTCCAGATAAACATTAAAATAGATTGTACAGTATGTGAAATTATGTTAAAATACTAACACATAAAAATCTTATGATAGAATATTTATGTTACTATGAAGACGAGGAGAAAAAAACGTATGAAAAAATTATTAGCTTGCTTATGTGTTGTCACTTTATTAGCCGGATGTGGCGGAAGTGGTAACAAATCAGAATCAAAAACTTGCAGTATTACACAAAATGGTATGACGTTAGCTGCAACATTCAACGCAAAAGATGATGAAATCAAAACTGCTGACATGAATGTAACGGTACCTGCTTCTGCTTTAGGTGGTGTTGATCTTAGTACACTGTCTGATGATCAGAAAAAAATGATGCAGACACAGTTAGAATCATCTTTGGGAATTAAAGAAGATGATGGTATGAAAGTATCTTTCGACTTTAAGGATAAAGATATTGTTGTAAAAATCAATATGGATTTCACAAAGACAGACAGCAGTTCACTGAAGAAATTTGGCTTTGGTAGTGATACGGACATGTCTTTGAAAAACACTGTAAAACAAGCAGAAAAACAGGGAGCTACTTGTAAATAATCCATTCACTATAAGATAGTCTCAAAAAGATTCCTCATGGGGAATCTTTTTTCTATTTGTTAAATAACTATTTACCAATGATCATTGAATAATCTTCTAACTCTCATTTGAAAACTTAAATCAATACCGTTCAAATTTTTTATATTGCAAACTCATAATAATATGAGAAGGGGTTCCTCACATAAGGAATGTGTTTAGGTTTCTTTCTCTATATAGAAAAAAACCTGTCCTTCTCAGAACAGGTCTTCCTACCTGGCAACGTGCTATCTTTACTGGAGCTCGTCCAGCTATTGTCGCCGCTGAAGTGCTTAACTTCTGTGTTCGGGATGAGTACAGGTGTGTCCACTTCGCTTTCATCACCAGATCGCTTGAGGTCTCTCCCTCAAAACTGAATAACAGTCCAAACATTTCTTGTGATTAAGTCCTCGACCTATTAGTATCAGTCAACTTCACATATCGCTATGCTTCCATCCCTGACCTATCTACCTCGTCGTCTTCAAGGGGTCTTACTTCTTGCGAATGGGAGATCTCATCTTGGAGTAGGCTTCGCGCTTAGATGCTTTCAGCGCTTATCCCTTCCCTACTTAGCTACCCGGCTATGCTCCTGGCGGAACAACCGGTGCACCAGCGGTAGGTCCATCCCGGTCCTCTCGTACTAAGGACAGCTCTCCTCAAATCTCCTTCGCCCACAACAGATAGGGACCGAACTGTCTCACGACGTTCTGAACCCAGCTCGCGTACCGCTTTAATGGGCGGACAGCCCAACCCTTGGAACCGAATTCAGCTCCAGGATGCGATGAGCCGACATCGAGGTGCCAAACCTCGCCGTCGATGTGAACTCTTGGGCGAGATCAGCCTGTTATCCCCAGGGTAGCTTTTATCCGTTGAGCGACGGCCCTTCCATTCGGCACCGCCGGATCACTAATCCCGACTTTCGTCCCTGCTCGACCTGTTTGTCTCGCAGTCAAGCACGCTTCTGCATTTGCACTCGTCGATTGATTTCCATCCAATCTGAGCGTACCTTTGGGCGCCTCCGTTACTCTTTGGGAGGCGACCGCCCCAGTCAAACTGCCCACCTGACACGGTCCCTCATCCCGCTTAGGGATGCAGGTTAGAATTCCAATCAGACAAGAGTGGTATCCCAACAGCGACTCCTCATACACTGGCGTGCATGTCTCTTTGTCTCCCACCTATCCTGTACATCTCTGATCGAAACTCAATATCAGGCTGCAGTAAAGCTCCATGGGGTCTTTCCGTCTAGTTGCGGGTAACCTGCATTTTCACAGGTACTAAGATTTCACCGAGTCTGCTGCCGAGACAGCGCCCAAATCGTTACGCCTTTCGTGCGGGTCAGAACTTACCTGACAAGGAATTTCGCTACCTTAGGACCGTTATAGTTACGGCCGCCGTTCACTGGGGCTTCAATTCATTGCTTCGTATCGCTACTGACAAATCCTCTTAACCTTCCAGCACCGGGCAGGCGTCACCCCCTATACTTCGTCTTGCGACTTTGCAGAGAGCTGTGTTTTAGTTAAACAGTCGCTTGGGCCTCTTCACTGCGGCTTACTTTCATAAGCACTCCTTCTCGCTAACTTACGGAGTCATTTTGCCGAGTTCCTTGGCAACAGTTCTCTCGCTCACCTCAGGATCCTCTCCTTGCCCACCTGTGTCGGTTTTGGTACGGGCCGCTATGGAATATACTAGAAACTTTTCCTGGAAGCTGGCTACATATGCTTCGGTACTTGCCCTTGGGCGTTCCCTTACCTTTCACGCTTTACATCCTGATGACGCATTTCACTGCCATCCTGCTATACGCTTCGCCCACAATCCATTTAGTGGGTCATACTTACCTTCTCCGTCATTCCTTCATTTCCATCGCGGGTACAGGAATATCTGCCTGTTTTCCATCCACTACGCCTTTCGGCCTCGCGTTAGGTCCCGACTTACCCAGGGCGGACGAACCTTCCCCTGGAATCCTTGGGCTATCGGTGTGTAGGATTCTCACCTACATCTCGCTACTCACACCGGCATTCTCACTTCTATGCGCTCCACCACTCCTCACGATATGGCTTCTACGCTGCATAGAACGCTCCCCTACCACTTGTATTCCTACAAATCCGCAGCTTCGGTAGCATGCTTAGCCCCGGTACATTTTCGGCGCAGGGTCACTCGACTAGTGAGCTGTTACGCACTCTTTGAAGGGTGGCTGCTTCTGAGCCAACCTCCTAGTTGTCTGTGCATCCCCACATCCTTTTCCACTCAGCATGCATTTTGGGACCTTAACTGGCGGTCTGGGCTGTTTCCCTTTTGACCATGGACCTTATCACCCACGGTCTGACTGCCGGGCATATCTTATGGCATTCGGAGTTTGATTATACTCAGTACCCCGGGATGGGGCCATCGTACATTCAGTGCTCTACCTCCACATGACTAAGCCTCGACGCTAGCCCTAAAGCTATTTCGGGGAGAACCAGCTATATCCGTGTTCGATTGGAATTTCTCCCCTAGCCACAACTCATCCGCCAACTTTTCAACGGGGGTCGGTTCGGTCCTCCATTCAGTTTCACCTGAACTTCAACCTGGTCATGGCTAGATCACACGGTTTCGGGTCTATGTCATCGTACTCTCGCCCTATTAAGACTCGCTTTCGCTTCGGCTCCGCATCTCCTGCTTAACCTCGCACGATAACATAACTCGCCGGTTCATTCTACAAAAGGCACGCCATCACCCTTTAACGGGCTCTGACTTCTTGTAGGCATACGGTTTCAGGTTCTCTTTCACTCCGCTCCCGCGGTTCTTTTCACCTTTCCCTCACGGTACTGGTTCGCTATCGGTCACTTGTTTATATTTAGCCTTGACGGATGGTCCCGCCTGCTTCCGACAAGATTTCTCGTGTCTCGCCGTACTCAGGATCCCACTAGGCTTCACATCGTTTTCGGATACGGGACTTGCACCCCCTACGGTCGGCCTTTCAATGCCGTTCTCCTAACAATCCTCTTGCCATATCGTGGTCCTACAACCCCATCTCTAGAGATGGTTTGGGCTCCTTCCCTTTCGCTCGCCGCTACTCAGGAAATCACTTTTGTTTTCTTTTCCTCCGGGTACTTAGATGTTTCAGTTCTCCGGGTACCTCTCTCATGGACTATGGATTCATCCATGGATGCCATCCTATTACAGATGACGGGTTTCCCCATTCGGATATCGACGGATCTTTGTGTACGTACCACTCCCCGTCGCGTTTCGCCGTTTGTTGCGTCCTTCTTCAGTTTCAAGTGCCTAGGCATCCACCGTACGCCCTTACTTACTTAATCACTTCTTCGTGTTTTTGCTTTCGGTTTGCTTGAGTATTACTGTTTGTTTAACTTTATACTCGTGAATATCTATTTTGTTTACAACTTTTACGTTATAGACCTTCTGTTATGTCTTTTCTGTTATTCAGTTTTCAAAGATCGACTTCTCTTGGAAGATTCTTTCGGTCTTCCAAAACCGAACAGGAAATATCTGCTTCTTTGTACTTTCTCCTTAGAAAGGAGGTGATCCATCCCCACGTTCCCGTAGGGATACCTTGTTACGACTTAACCCCAGTCATCGGTCCTACCTTCGACGGCTCACTCCTTGCGGTTATGCCACCGGCTTCGGGTATTACCAACTCCCATGGTTTGACGGGCGGTGTGTACAAGGCCCGAGAACGTATTCACCGCAGCATGCTGATCTGCGATTACTAGCGATTCCGACTTCATGAAGTCGAGTTGCAGACTTCAATCCGAACTGAGACGCCCTTTATGAGATTCGCTCCACCTCGCGGTGTCGCTGCTCTTTGTAGGCGCCATTGTAGTACGTGTGTAGCCCAGGCCATAAGGGGCATGATGATTTGACGTCATCCCCACCTTCCTCCGGTTTGTCACCGGCAGTCTCTCCTGAGTCCCCAACCTAATGCTGGTAACAGAAGACAAGGGTTGCGCTCGTTGCGGGACTTAACCCAACATCTCACGACACGAGCTGACGACAACCATGCACCACCTGTGTGATATATAGCTATCTTTCTATCTCTAGAACATTTATATCCATGTCAAGGCCTGGTAAGGTTCTTCGCGTTGCTTCGAATTAAACCACATACTCCACCGCTTGTGCGGGCCCCCGTCAATTCCTTTGAGTTTCACACTTGCGTGCATACTCCCCAGGCGGAGAACTTATTGCGTTAACTGCAGCACTGAATCTCTCCAACACTTAGTTCTCATCGTTTACGGCGTGGACTACTAGGGTATCTAATCCTATTTGCTCCCCACGCTTTCGTGCATCAGTGTCAGTTACAGACCAGGCGACCGCCTTCGCCACTGGTGTTCCTCCATATATCTACGCATTTTACCGCTACACATGGAATTCCATCGCCCTCTTCTGCACTCTAGCTCGACAGTTTCCAAAGCATACAACAGTTGAGCTGTTGCCTTTTACTTCAGACTTATCGTGCCACCTACGCACCCTTTACGCCCAATGATTCCGGATAACGCTTGCCACCTACGTATTACCGCGGCTGCTGGCACGTAGTTAGCCGTGGCTTTCTGGTAAGCTACCGTCACCCACATAGCATTTCCTCTATATGGCATTCTTCACTTACAACAGTGCTTTACGATCCGAAGACCTTCTTCACACACGCGGCATTGCTCGTTCAGGGTTCCCCCCATTGACGAAAATTCCCTACTGCTGCCTCCCGTAGGAGTTTGGGCCGTGTCTCAGTCCCAATGTGGCCGTTCACCCTCTCAGGTCGGCTACGCATCATCGCCTTGGTGGGCCGTTACCTCACCAACCAGCTAATGCGCCGCAGGTCCATCCATGTTCACACCCGAAGGTGCTTTAATATGAGGAAGATGCCTCCCTCATACCTATCCGGTTTTAGCTACCGTTTCCAGCAGTTATCCCGGGCACATGGGCAGGTTACCTACGTGTTACTCACCCGTTCGCCACTAAGTCTCTTTGGAAGCAAGCTTCCTAAAGACTTCGTTCGACTTGCATGTATTAGGCATGCCGCCAGCGTTCATCCTGAGCCAGGATCAAACTCTCCATTTGATTTAGCTCAAAACGTTTACTAACGTTTTTCTTTATTTGTTTATCCGAGAATTACTTCTCTTTTTTCATTGAAATTGACGTTTCCTGTTCAGTTTTCAAAGACCGATAGCATCCACTGTTTGGTGGACGTCACTCTCGTTGAGTGCCTGTTTATAATACATCAATTTATCTTTCATGTCAACGCTTATTTTTTATTTTTTTCACTTTTTTTAAAACCTTTACTTCAGCCCATTATCCCTTACCTTTCATTTTCATCCCTTTTATCTTCATGCATCTTCATTTTCGCTTTACTATATCGTTCAAGACATATAAAAAAAGCGTATGCTAAGCACAGTCAACACACGACAATTTTTGTCACGCGAACAACCTATCCTATATATTCATTCGTGTTGCCTTTTAATCCTCTTTCATAATACACATCTTCTTGACACATATCCAACTAAGGTTTTTGATAAAATAACAAATAAATGATATAACGTCAATTCATCATATAAAGAAAAACATATTCAATTATATAAAATAATGGTAATCTTATCCGATATATGTTCATCCTCGCATTGCCACACGTGATCATGAATCATTCGATTCTTATATTATTCTTTCATAACCGAACATTATTCTTTTCATAACTGATATCTTTTAAGGATCACATATTGCAGCTCAATACCCATTATTACGCACAGTTACTTACCATCGCATATTTTCTATTCCATTGACTCATGATATTCATTAAGTGCATCACACTCTTCATAGCTATGTGTTTCTTTAGCTTCCATATCTTGTAATAAATTTCTAAAATATCGAACAAATAATATGACGGTCGTCATTACTGCCAATGTATCTGCAATCGGTTCTGCCAAAAACACCGCAAACACCTTATCCGTGAAAAACATTGGCAGAAGATAAATCAAAGGAATTAACACCAATATTTTACGAAACAGGGCAAGAAACGCTGAAGTTTTTGCATTGCCTAAAGCAATAAAGGTTTGTTGACAAGCAATTTGAGCACCCATCAAGATACTACCAGCCATATAAATACGAATTGCCCAAATGGTAATATCAGATAAAGCAACATCACTTGTGAAAACAGCAGTAGGAAGTTGTGGCACCGCCATACAAATCAACCACATGATTGCAGCATAACTCAAACAACTGATCATCAAAATTCGAAAAGCCTGTTTTACGCGCTTCGCCTGATTAGCGCCATAATTATAACTGATAATCGGCTGTGCACCTTGCGTGAATCCGCTTAATGGCAACATCGCAAACTGCATCAAACTTGATAGAATCGTCATTGCCCCTACTGCCAGATCACCTCCATAACGCAAAAGAGATGAATTAAAACACAACACCAATAAACTTTCGGTAGCCTGCATAATGAATGGAGCTGTACCCAAAGCAATACAAGGAAGTAAAATTTTAGTTTGAATGCTCATATTAGCTTTATGTAAATGCAATCTTGTTTTCGATCCATTTAGAAAACACAAGACCCAAACACAAGAAATTCCTTGTGATAACACAGTTGCTAATGCCGCACCCTGAACACCTAGCTTCAACACAAATATCAATAAAGGATCGAGCACAATATTAATGATTGCACCAATAACAACAGTTAACATACTGATTTTGGAAAAACCTTGCGCTGAAATAAAGGCATTCATCCCTAAAGTCATCTGTACAAACAAAGTTCCAAGCGCATAAATAAACATATATTGCTGTGCATATGGCAATGTATTTTCACTAGCGCCAAATGCCAACAACAACGGTTTTTGAAACACTATAACAACGATTGTTAAAATGATGGAACATAGCAATAAAGATGTAAAGCAATTGCCCAAAATCTTTTCAGCGCTTTTATCATCCCCTCGCCCCATAAAAATAGATGCTCTTGGTGCTCCTCCGGTACCTACCAGCTGTGCAAAGGCAGATATGATCATAATGATTGGAAAGCATACGCCGACACCTGTCAAAGCCGTTGCACCAACATCAGCAATATGACCAATATACATACGATCTACCATATTATATAAAGCATTGACCAATTGTGAAAGAATCGCCGGAATCGCCAGCATAAAAAACAATTTTTTTACTGCTTCTTTTCCTAAATCCACTTCTTGTGCTGCCTTCATAGTTCTCTCTCCTTTTACCATTTTGAGCTATTAAAATAAACGTTACTTATTATATCGCACATCTATATTTTGTCAAACGCAAAACAGCAATCTATGCAGGTGGAAAGCTTTCGATATTTTGCCCTATTGATATAGTAAATATAGATGGGACAACCTCTTAGTCCTACGACTTAAGTGCTTAGTTTATATTCGCCATAACTAAATATACTCAGAATTGATTTAGAAATCATTATCTAGTGAAATGCCAGAAGCATTGCACTGTATCAGAAGTGAACCATTTCCATTAATAGCTGCACAAAAAAACTAAGTCTGCAAAAGATAATGTTTGCTTACAAACAGCTATATTTCACAGTTATGAAATTTCTATAAAAAAATTACAAAAAAAGATTGCAATTCACAATAAAGTACGCTATAATAATCGAGCAATGCCCGAGTGGTGAAACTGGTAGACGCAACGGACTCAAAATCCGTCGGTAGCGATACCGTGCCGGTTCGAGTCCGGCCTCGGGCACCATATAGATAAAAGTAAACTGTCCCATGGAAATCGGGCAGTTTTTTTGTTAAAAAATCCATAAAAAAAGAGGGTTAAAATAGATTGTTATAAAGTGTTAAGTTTCCTCTATTTTATATCCTCTTCTCACTTTATTGCAAAAGTTGCTGCATCTCATGTGAAGTCAAAACATCTGTATCTACCATAGCTTCCAATACCTGTTTTTGCCGCAGCCTTGCTTCCTTATAATGATTGCTTAATTGATAATTACTCGGTGATTGTGGTAACCCAGCTAATAACGTTGCCTCATCGATGGTCAACTCGCTTGGTTCTTTATGAAAGTAGCCATGTGCAGCCTCATAGATTCCAATATGATTATCACCATAATTAATTACGTTGACATAAAGTTCTAATATTTCTTTTTTTCTTAGTTTTTTTTCAAGATCATATGCAACGAAAATCTCACTTACCTTACGTAAATAACTTGGCTGATAGTCAAAATAAAGATTTTTAGCAAGTTGTTGCGTTATCGTGCTTCCACCTCCGACAATACCATGAGCAAACACATTTGTAACCGCCGCCCGTAACATGGAGCGATATTCCACGCCATGATGTTCATAGAACCGTCTATCTTCAATTGCCACAGTAGCTGTAAATAAATTTTCGTTTATCTTATCAAACGTCACATAATGTGGACGTTTTCTTATTTCAGCCACCTTATCTGCAATACTCACATCATCAATTGCCTTCACATAATTTACATAACCGATACCGATAAACAAGATACTAATGATTAAGAGCAGCAGTAGGAAGATACTGATTAGTTTTTTTATTATTCTTTTCATCTTATCACCACTTTACATACATGATTATAGCATAGCTTTGTCCATAAACTGGCAATCTTACAAATTCGTTAGTCCAAAAGAAAACACGGTTGCCCGTGTTTATCTGTTCGCATTTACTGATTTCATTATCTGTTTGATCTGTGCTTCTGATGGTTTTCTGCCCATCTGTAAGAACATTGCACGAATCATCTTTTCATTGATTGGGGGATTCTCCTTCAGTTCTTTCTCAAACTTCTTCTTTGTAAAATAGAATCCTAAAAAAGCACCGATAAGCAATCCTGCCAGTGTAAATAAAATCGAACTAACGAAATCCATATGTAATCCTCCTTACATTAAGGTTATTTTACTATTTTTATAATGATTTTACAATAGTTTTCGCTAAGAAATCCATCTTTAAACTTCTTGAGGAAGTAATACGTGATATGGATACTTACGAACTAATAAATTTAAAAAGGGATTATCTGCATTATCCAGTGATATAGAATATGTATGAAGTTGTATCTCATAACAACAATCTTGCAACTCATCTTTTAATCGCATGAATTCATGATTCCATTGTACCATCTGATCAAAATAAGAAATTGCACTTGTATATAGCATCTCAGCATCTATCTTATGTAAAATTGCATCACATTGTTCATTAGACAATACTGTGATATCCTGACATACGTTAGGATGTTTCTTTAACATCACATAAAAATTTTGTTTAACTGCATAAAATTCCATCATCATCACCAGAATGATTGTATCACATTGAAAAACAAAGCATCTGTCAAAACATGTCGACAGATGCTTATCATTTTAACGTTGCTTTCTTAGTGATGCAAGTCAATATCTGAAAAATCAAATGCTTCCAAAGTAGAGGCAATTGTTTTATCTTTTAATGGTAAATTTTCTTTAGCCATCTTAGCCTTGACTTTCATACCATTTTCAATTGTTGCAGGTCCACAAATACAACCGCCTTGACATGCCATACCTTCCAATACATCCGCCTGGAAACGGTTCACCTTCATCATCAATAAAGCCTTTTTACATTCTGCGCTTCCATCCGCATATTGAGCCGTAATGGTTTCATCGTCATTTTCTTTCAATGCTTCGACAACCGCCTTTGAAACACCGCCGCCGATAGAGAAATTACGTCCGTGAACAGAAGCTGTATCGCCTTCTCTTGCTGTTACATTTTCTGGTGAAATGTGTTTTGATACAAACATTGCACCTAGTTCTTCAAATGTCAAACAGTAATCTACATCATTATCCTGCACTTCTTGTTTTTTTGCCACACAAGGTCCAATAAAGACCGTTTTCGCTCCTGGATACTGTTTTTTCAAATAACGAGAAGTTGCCACCATAGGGCTAACCATATGGGATACGTTATTTTCATAGACAGTTGAGAAATGCTGTTTTGCCATATTCACAAATGCTGGACAACAAGATGTAGTAATCTTCTTTCCTTCAGCCTTATGTTTCTTCGCATCTTCTTTTTCATACCATGCAACTGCATCCGCTCCAATTGCAGCTTCATATACATCACGGAATCCTAATTGACGTATTCCTTCCATCACTTGCGGCAATGTAGCATTATCAAACTGCCCTTGCATTGCTGGAGCAAAAATAGCATACATCTCTGTACCTTTTTTCAATTCTTCGATAACATCGACCATCCAAGACATATCTTCGATTGCTCCAAATGGACATTTTGCCTGGCATGCACCACAATTAATACATTTTTCTTCATCAATTTCAGCCAATCCACTTTCTCCCATACTGATGGCATCTACAGGACAGCTCTTCATACATGGACGCTGTGTTTCTACGATAGCATTGAATGGACATGCATTTTTACAAGCACCACATTCTTTACATTTATCATAATCAATAAAAGCATGATCATTCCCCATATGAATTGCATCAAATTTACAAGCAGACAAACATGCTTTAGCCATACATTTGCGGCAATTATCTGTCACCTGGATTTTATGGATGCTACAGCCATCACATGCTGCATCAATGACACGTACGATCTGACGTTTATTTTCATGTTCAACAGGTACCGGAGGTTTTCCCATCGCCATGCGCGTACGCTGACGAATAATCTCCTTTTCTTTATAGATACAGCAACGAAAATCTGCCCGTTTTCCTGGAATCAAAAGATTCGCAACTTCATCACATGTATCCTCATTCAATTTTCCTTCAAAACTGCGTTTACTTACTTCACGTAAAACATCGAATTTGAATTGTCTAGCTTCATGATCAAATAATGACATAATATCCTCCCATACTTCCTCTTTATGCAAGCAAATTTGCTTGTGCTTTTTTTAACAAGCACATTATAGCATAAGAAAACAAAGAGCAAAAGACGATTTTTAATTTTTTCATCCTTTTTATCTAAAAATGTTTTTGTTTACCATCTAGAAACAAAAGCATTTAGTATCTAGTATTTAACTTTAATATTTTAATCTTCATGCTTTTCGTTTTATCCGTATACAACCGTGCGTTATGGAAGACGATCAATAGTTTATACCTTCCTTTTTTATATACGATAGTATCTCTGATGTTATTCCTTTTTTGTTGGTTTATATTCCATATAAAGCACACTGCCAAAAATCATGCAGGCACCCACCAACATTGGCAGCGTCATCATTTCATGCAAAATGAGAAAGGAAAAGATGGATGCAAACAAAGCTTCCATAGATAAGATCAAGCTTGCTGTATTGGCTGTTGTATACTTTTGAGCATACGTTTGTAATAAATATGCCAATAACGTGGATATAAAAATAAGATAACCTACATTCCCTAAAGCCTCAAGTCCAAGAGTTGCTGGAGCTTTTTCAAAGGCTAAAGCACAGATTGTAGACAACACACCGGCTGTTACCATCTGCATGGCTGTCATACAGAAAGCATCCGTATGTGCACTATAACGCTCTAACGCAATGATATGTAACGCAAAAAATAATGCACAGATGATGGATAATAGATCTCCAAAACCAATCATGAACGCATCAACACGTAACGTCAACAATGCAATACCACCCACACATAATAGGCTAGCGATGATTTCTTTTTTATGTGGCCTTCTATGAAATAACAACCATAGCAAATATGGTACAAACACAACATTTGTGGCTGTCAAAAAAGCATTTTTGCTAGGTGATGAATATTTAAGCCCAAATGTCTGAAAAGCAAAGGCTAAAAATAAGAAAACACCTGTAATAATACCATGTCGTATTTCATCTTTACTCAATTGTCTTAATTTTTTCCAACAAAAACATACCGGAAAAATGGCAGCGCCAACAAAGCGAATCATCATAACATAAAATGGTGAAATCGCCGCAAGCGCACCATTTGTTGCTAAAAATCCTCCGCCCCAAATAATTGTCACAAACACAAGCATCAAATTTGCATATTGTTTTTTCATCCCATCACCTCACTGCTCATTATCATATCAACTTGCTTTCTATCATGCAAGACTAAATTACTTCCTTAGTTACTTTCTTAGTAACCTTTGTCGACTATCGTTTGCTTATCTAAAGCAGATAACACTTATCTTTTTTAAGCATATGAAAACAAGTGTAAGGTAAAAATTAAAATTAGGGATGATTTCTCTTACCATTTTCGTTATAATAGTACAGACAAAAGAAAAGAAAGAGAGTCGAAAAAGTTATGAAGTTGTTAGAAGAATATATACGCACGTATGGTGAAGTACCAAATGACGATGTTTTAAAAGTAGATGCCTTTTTAAATCATCAAATCGATACGCGTTTGATGATGCAGCTAGCTGAAGATTTTAAAGAACATTTTAAAGATCAAAAGATCACAAAAATTGTAACCATTGAAACGAGTGGTATTGCTCCTTGTGTCTTTTTAGGGTATCTATTACATGTTCCTGTTGTTTATATGAAAAAGAATCCCAGTAAGATCATGACGGATGATTGTTATCATACAAACATTCATTCCTTTACAAAGGATCGAGATTATGAAATTGTCATTAGCAAAAAATACATCAGCAGCGAGGATAACGTGCTCTTTATTGACGATTTTATGGCAAATGGAGAAGCATGCTTAGGCGCCATACGCGTATTAAAAGAAGCTCAAGCTACCATTTGCGGCATTGGCATTGTTATTGAAAAAGCATTTCAATCCGGTCGTAAGCAAGTACAAGCTTTAGGATATGATGTCTATGCGCAAGCACGTATTGCTTCTTTAAAGAATGGTACTATCGTATTTGCTGAGTAATGAGTAAATTCCTATGAAAAAAGCATTTGTTCATATTGACCAAATGCTTTTTTATATGGTTATGCATCGTCTTTAGCATGCTGTTGAAAATGCGTAATTGCTTTTACAAGCAATGGAACTAATAGCAATTGCAGTAAGATGCCCGGAATGGCGGTAATAAAGGAAACTGTCAAAAAGATTGTCAGTGTATAAGCTTTTCCCATAAAGCTTAACAAGATCAAGTTCACGATACCGTTAACAATACGTCCGGCAAGCATCGTTAAGATCAAAGCTACATACAGATGACAGTGTTTTAATAACAAACCACTTAAACAGCCATAACATGACAATTCAAATACCATAGCGATACCGGTTGGAACTAACACAGGCATTCCCGTCAAGAAAGAGCTCAGCAATGGAGTCAATACACCAATGAAAGCACCGTAAGCAGGTCCACACAAGAAGCCACAAAGTAAAACAGGTAAATGCATCGGTAGAAAAGTAGCACCGGCATTAGGACCAAAAGAATGAAAAGCCATAGGTAAGATGATACCAACTGCTAAAAACATGGCTGAAATAGTTAATTTTCGAACACTTTGATTCATATTACTTCCCTCTTATTCAAACATTGCATCATAGATCTTCCGCAATTGCCTTTTCTCTTTCTCATTCATCTTGCGTTCATGTGCATCATGACCTTCAACAGTCCCGATATTGGCCTTGATTGCCTTTCCCTTTTTTACGACTACGACAAAAGGTACATACAATTTCTTCTCGCCTTTCTTATCCGTTTTTAAAAATGCATCAACGTAAGGAAATAATGCTTTTTTCTGTGCTTCACTATACAACAATTTTTTATTTTTATCTCTGGTTTGGATATAATAAATGGTTTTCTTATGTGCTTTGGCACTCTCATCCATAATAGGTAAGGCTTCGATGCACCATGGACAATCTGGAAAACCAAAATAGAGAATAGCATCTTTTTTGTTTTGAAAGAGTTGAATTGCTTCTGCCATATCACTTTTCACAAAAACATTATCGCGATCCTGAAAACCATCATAATCACTCATATCCATTCCACCAAGGCCACAAGTGCCAGCATTTGTTTCATCATTGCAATAATTTTCAGAAGGTTCGCCTGCTTTTTCCGGTTTTGTACTAGTACAAGCCGTTAAAAGAGCACATGCCAACAGCAAGAGCAGTCGTTTTTTCATTTTATCCCAGCTTTCTTTATTTACCCGTATTGTACCGATTTTATGTGCATTTGTCCAGTAATGACCTATATAGCATATCAACCTCTATTAGAAAAGGGTGAATTAATCACCCAAAAGTTTTACTAACACAGCTTTTTGTGCATGTAAACGATTTTCTGCTTCATCGAAAATTTCATTTGCATGTTCTTCAAAAACCTTCGCTGTAATTTCTTCTTCACGATGCGCTGGCAGACAATGCAATACCATAGCATCTTTTTTCGCTTGTGCCATGACAGCATCATTAATTTGATAAACGCCCTCAAAGATTTGACGACGTTTTTCTGCCTCGCCTTCTTCTCCCATGCTCGCCCAAACATCTGTCACAACGACATCCGCATCTTTTGCGGCTGCTAGTGGGTCTTGTGTCAGCGTAAAGCGTCCAGTTGTCGCTGCTTTTGCGCAAATCTGCGTATCGGGCAAGTATTCCTTAGGACAAGCCAGAGCCACCTGCATGCCTGCTAATATACACCCATTGATATAGGAGTTTGCCATATTGTTGCCAGCACCGATATAACATAATTTTAAACCTTCTAAACTACCTTTATATTCACGTATTGTTTGTAAGTCTGCTAACACCTGACAAGGATGTACATAATCGGTTAAACCATTGATAATTGGGATATTGCCATATTCAGCAAGTTCTTCGAGATCACTTTGCTTATACGTACGAATCATGATGCCATCTACATAACGGCTTAAGACACGGGCGGTATCTTTGATAGGCTCTCCACGTCCTAACTGCATATCATTCGCATTTAGATATAAGGCCTTTCCACCTAATTGTTGCATTCCCACTTCAAAGGATACACGGGTACGGGTACTGGACTTGGTAAAGATCATACCCAAGGCTTTATTGCGTAAATATTTCGTATAAATTCCCTTTTTTACTTCTTTTTTCAAAGCATCAGCTAAATCCAAAAGTTCATATAATTCATCTTTTGATAAATCTGCCAAAGTTAATAGATGTTTCATTCTGCTTCCTCTCTTTCTTATCCCATTGTGGATAAAACTTCTCTTAGTATCGTCATGGCTTGATCAATTTCTCCTTTGGTAATCACTAAAGGAGGCAACATGCGCAGCTTATCTTTTGCGGTTAATATGAGCAGGCCTTTTTGTAAACAGGCTTTTACTACATCAATAGCTTGTACATGTTCATCTAACACCGCACCGCGCATCAACCCCAGACCATTGACTGCCTTGATATGGGGAAGACTTAATAATTGCTGTTTTAAATATTCGCCCTTATCCATAACCTCTTGTAAAAAGTCAGCATCTAGACGCTGTAAGACAACTCTTGCCCCAGCACAAGCAATGGGATTACCCCCAAAAGTTGTACCATGATCTCCCGGATGAAAGGTATCTTGCAGTTTTTCATTCATTAAAACCCCACCAATCGGAAGACCATTGCTTAATCCTTTTGCCGTTGTGACAATATCAGGCTGTATGTCATATTGTTCATATGCATATAAAGTACCACAGCGTCCCACACCGGTTTGTACTTCATCTACGATCAACAAAATATCCTGTTGTTTACATAGCTTAGCAATTGTCTGCACATATGCTTTCGCTAAAGGCAAGACACCGCCTTCTCCTTGGATTAGTTCAATCATGATCGCACAAGTATGCTTACTCAGCGCTTGTTTTAAAGCAGCTTCATCATTGGCTGGGACATGAAGGAAACCTGGTGTAAATGGATCAAAATATTGATGAAAGGCCTCTTGTCCGGTTGCCGCTAACGTAGTGATCGTACGACCATGAAAAGAGTTTACTAAGGTAATGATTTCATAACGTTCTTTTCCATAATGATCATAAGAATATTTTCGGGCTAGCTTAATGGCACCTTCATTAGCCTCTGCACCGGAATTGGCAAACATTACTTTTTTAAAGCCGGTTCGCTCACATAACATCTTGGCAACATCACCATCTGGTTGTGAATAATATAAATTGGAAACGTGTGGCAATGTATTTGCTTGTTCACTCACAGCTTTCGCCCATTCTTTATCTGCATAGCCTAACGCATTAACACCTATGCCAGCCGTCATATCTAAATAGGATTTTCCATCTGCATCCATCGCAATGCAGTGACTGCCTTTTGTCAGTACCGCATCAAAACGATGATACGTATGCGCAATGTACATTTGATCCTGCTCTTTGATATCCATCTGCATCAAACCTCCTTCCGTTGAAACATCGTACCAGCACCATCTTTTGAAAACATTTCAATCAAGATGGAATGAGGTACTCTGCCATCAATAATAACTGCTTTTGCTACCGATCCATGGAGCGCATTTGCACAGCATTCCACTTTCGGGATCATTCCTCCGCTGATGACACCACTTTGCTGTAAATAAGGAATATCATCCAAATAGATACAAGAGATCAACGATGCTTCATCATTTGGATCTTTTAACACCCCGGGAATATCACTGACAAGAATCATATTTTCTGCATGTAAGGCAGCCGCAATGCTAGCTGCTGCTGTATCTGCATTAATATTATAAGAATGTCCCTCTTTATCACAGCCAACACTGGCAACAACAGGAATATAGCCCTTATCTAAAACATCCAAGATCAAAGAGCCATCCACTTTAGAAATTGCTCCCACATATCCTAAATCTGCACCTTTTGCCTGATAAGGTACAGCTTCAATGATATGCGCATCCATCCCGCTAATACCAACTGCTCGCGCACCTTTTTGATTGATTAAGGATACTAGATCTTTGTTGGTTTTTCCTGCTAATACCATCTGTACTACTTCCATGGTTTCCTCATCGGTATAGCGTAAACCATTTACAAAATGGCTTTCTTTCCCGGTTTTATCCAGCATATAATTGATTTCAGGTCCACCACCATGTACCAAAACGACCTTAATACCGATTTCTGACAGCAACACCACATCACTCATCACATTTTGTTTAAGCGTTTCATTTTTCATCGCATTTCCGCCATATTTGATAACGACAATTTTTCCATTATATTTTTGAATATATGGCAAGGCTTGTGATAAGATCGTCGCCTTTTGTACTGCTTTGATTTCCATCGCATTCACTCCTCTTACGTACGATAATCGCCATTGATCTTGACATAGTCATAAGTCAGATCACAACCCCAGGCAGTTGCTTTTGCATCCCCTTGTTTCATATCGATAAAAATAATGATTTCATCTTCACTTAATAGTTTTACTGCCCTTTCTTCATCAAAACCACAGCCGGCACCATTCACACAGACCGGCATACTGCCATAAGCACTTTGTAAGGTGACATCAATGCAGTTAATATCAAATTGCGCATCGCAATAGCCAATCGCACATAAGATTCTGCCCCAGTTGGCATCTTTGCCAAACATGGCAGCTTTGAATAACGAACTTGTAATAACGGATTTCGCAACTTTTTTTGCTGTCATCGTATCATTTCCATGAACAACCTGACAGGTTAACAATTTGCTTGCACCTTCTCCATCCTTTGCAATATGACGAGAAATTTCCGTACAAATATCCATAAGGGCATCTTTAAATACAGCATAAGCAGCGCCTTTTTCCTGAATAACTTCATTTTCAGCCAACCCATTTGCCAGCATACACAGCATATCGTTTGTCGAAGTATCTCCATCCACGCTGACCATATTAAAGGTATCGTTTACGACTTCATGCACAACTTCATCTAACATTTCTGAAGAAATGGCCACATCACTTGTCAAAAATGCTAACATCGTTGCCATATTGGGATGAATCATGCCACTTCCCTTTGCCATGCCGCCGATATGACATTCTTTGCCATCAAGCAGAAAACTCACAGCAAATTCTTTTTTAAATGTATCCGTCGTCATGATGCCTTCACAAGCATCACTGCCTCCTTCATACGAAAGTTTTGTCACCAGCTCTTCCATATGTGTCGCAAAAGGATCTATGCTTAATGGTTCTCCAATGACACCGGTACTTGCCACAATGATATCCTCACTAGCTAACTGAAGTGCATCTGCACATAAAGCACACATCTGTGTCGCTATTTCTACCCCATTGGCATTACAGGTATTGGCATTACCGGAATTACAAATGATGGCCTGTGCCTTTCCATCTTGTAAATGTTGTTTGGTAACAGCAATCGGTGCTCCTTTTACCTTATTTAATGTATAAGTTGCCGCTGCATTGCATGGCACTTCACTGTAAATCAGTGCCAGATCCTTTTTGGTTCGATTCTTACGGATGCCACAATGGATACCGCTAGCCTGAAATCCTTTCGGCGTACAAATCCCATTCTCACATAACTTTGCCATATCGTTTCCTTCTTCCCTTCTTTGTTTAAAAAGATGCCGGTACCATGCTTAATCCCATGGTTTCTGGATAACCAAAACGGATGTTCATGTTTTGGATTGCTTGTCCTCCAGCTCCTTTTACCATATTGTCGATTGCAGATACGAGAATGATACGCTGGTTACGTTCATCCATATGCAAAGACACATCACAATAATTCGTATATTTCATATATTTTAAATCCGCTGTTTTTCCTAATGGCAATACGCGTACAAATGGCTCATTTGCATAAAACTTTACATACTGCGCATATAGCTCTTCTACATGTATTTCATCTGTAGCATCTGCATAGATTGTTGATACGATACCACGATTGATTGGCAACAAATGTGGTGTAAAGCTAATAGAAACATCTTTCCCACAAAGCTTGCCCAGCGTTTGTTCAATTTCCGGAGTATGACGATGAGCACCAATCTTATATGGTGCAAAGGATTCATTCAGACGAGGAAAATGGGTACTGTCACTTAATCCCTTTCCTGAACCTGTCGTACCTGACTTGCTGTCAATAATCAAATGCTGTTCATTGATGATATCCAATTTCATTAGCGGTGCTAACGCTAATGCGATGCTGGTAGGATAGCAGCCTGGATTTCCGATAATGGAAGCTGTTTTGATATCCTCTCTAAAAAGCTCCGGTAAGCCATATACCGCCTTTTTATGAAGCTGTGGTTCTTGATACTGCAAATGATACCATTCTTGATAGTCAGCTTCATTATCCAGACGGAAATCAGCACCTAAATCAATAAAAACTTTCTTTAGCGTATCACATTTCTTTGCCAATGGCTCACTTAACCCATGTGGCAGTGAAGCGAATACAACATCACTTTTTGCAATGACACTATCTTCCTCTTCAAATGGTAAGTCGATGATCTGATAAAAGCTTGGATATAGATCTGCAATCTTTTGCCCCAGATAGCTCTTTGAACTAATTCCTACTAATTCAACCTCTGGATGCATCCATAACAATCTTACCAGCTCAGCACCGGCATAACCGCTGGCTCCAATAACTCCTGCCCTTATTTTTTTCATGCTATCGCTCCTAACTCTTCTTTTACCTTTTGGATATGTGCCTCTACGATTTCCGGAGCCGGACCTCCTATCACCTTACGCATCTGCACACAGGTTTCTAAAGCAATTGCCTCATAGATATCTTCTTCAAATAGTTCGGAAAATTGTTGATACTCGTTTAAAGATATGGTTTCTAAAGTCTTGTCATGATCTTGGGCATAGCTCACCAATGCACCGATGATTCGATAGGCATCACGAAATGGCATACCTTTTTTGGTTAGATAATCGGCACAATCGGTTGCATTGATAAATCCCTTTGCTGCTGCTTTTCGCATATTATCTTTTAAAACTTTTGCACTTTCCAACATCGGTATCATCGTTGTTAAACAAAGATGTGCGGTATCAATTGCATCAAACAAGGCTTCCTTATCCTCTTGCATGTCCTTATTATAAGCAAGCGGCAAGCCTTTCATCATGACTAAGAGTGTTTGTAAATCGCCACAGACACGTCCACATTTTCCTCTCACCAGTTCGCTGACATCAGGATTTTTCTTTTGCGGCATGATGCTGGAACCGGTCGCAAAAGCATCATCTAATTCAATGAATTTGAATTCCCAAGAACACCAAAGGATGATTTCTTCACTCAATCGTGATAAATGCATCATGAGCATTGCCAAAGCACTTGTTATTTCAATGCAGAAATCACGATCACTGACACCATCCAAGCTGTTCAAAGAAACACTGTCGAAATCCAATTGTTCTTTCACCATTTCCCGATTGATGGGATACGTTGTAGTTGCCAAAGCGCCGCTGCCTAAAGGAAGGATTGCCGTACGTTTCTTACTTTCCTGCAAACGCTGTAAATCACGTTTCAGCATTTCAACATAGGCCATCAGATGATGCGCAAACGTAATGGGCTGCGCTCTTTGCAAATGGGTGTAGCCAGGCATGATCGTATCAAGATTTTCTTGTGCTTTATCCAAGAGAACGTTGATAAACTGTTTGATTTCCGTAAGGATCTTATCGGTTTCATCCAACGCATACATACGGGTATCAAGAGCAACCTGATCATTACGTGAACGTGCGGTATGCAGACGTTTTCCTGCATCCTGAATACGTTTGGTTAGTTCACTTTCCATAAACATATGAATATCTTCTGCTGTTTCATCAATGGCAAGCGCTCCACTTTCAATATCCTTTTGTATTTGCGTCAATCCCGTTATGATACTTAAGCTATCTTCTAAAGAAATAATTCCTTCATGTGCTAACATCATAGCGTGTGCACAACTGCCTTTGATATCTTGGGCGTACATGCGATGATCCACAGAGATACTGGAATTGAAATCGTTTAATCGTGCATCTGCCGCCTTTTTAAATCTTGCATCCCATACATTCATATGCTTTTTCTCCTATCTATTTTTTATTCCAAGTTTTCTTTTGCATTGCTGCCACCTTAATTGGCAAACCAAACAAATTGATGAAGCCGGCAGAATCATTTTGATCATAAGAATCATCTTCTCCAAAGCTGGCAATCTGTTCGGAATATAAGGTATATGGACTGGTAATACTTGCCGGTGTGATGTTGCCTTTATATAATTTCAGCTTCACTTCTCCACTGACATTTTCACTTACTTTATCCACGAATGCGCTCAATGCTTCGCGTAATGGCGTAAACCATTGACCATTGTATAAGATTTCCCCAAACTTAATCGCCACCCCTTGTTTATAATGCATTGTTTCTTTATCTAATGTAATGCTTTCTAATAATTGATGTGCTTTATACAAAATCGTTCCACCCGGGGTTTCATATACACCACGTGATTTCATACCCACCAATCGATTTTCTACCATATCGATCAAACCGATACCATTCGCACCGCCAATTTCATTTAGCTTTGTTACCATTGCTTGACCGCCTAGTTTTTCACCATTCAATGCCGTTGGAATACCTGATTCAAAAGTTAGGGTGATATAGGTTGGGGTATCCGGTGCCTGTTCAGGAGTTACTCCCATTTCTAAGATTTCATCATATTTTGGCTCATTCTGCGGATCTTCCAGATCTAAGCCTTCATGTGATAAATGCCAGAGGTTTTTATCTTTTGAATAATTGGTTTCTCTGTTTATTTTTAATGGTATTTGATGGGCTTGTGCATAATCGATTTCATCATCTCTTGATTTCAGCTCCCATGTTCTCCATGGGGCAATGATTGGCATCTCTGGGGCAAAAGCTTTAATTGCCAATTCAAAACGAACCTGATCATTGCCTTTTCCCGTACAACCATGACAGATAGCATCGGCTCCTTCTTGCTGAGCAATTTCTACCAGTTTTTTACCAATCAACGGTCTGGCAAAGGCTGTCCCTAACAAATACACATCTTCATAAACAGCATTTGCTTTTAAACATGGATAGATGTAATCCTCAACAAATTCATCCTTTAAATCCAAGATATACAGCTTGCTGGCACCTGTTTTGATGGCTTTTTCTTCCAGACCGTCAAGTTCTGTACCTTGTCCTACATCAGCAGATACCGCGATAACCTCACAGTTGTTATAGTTTTCCTTTAACCAAGGAATAATGATAGAGGTATCTAAACCTCCGGAATATGCTAATACGACTTTCTTAATATCTTCTTTTTTCATAATCTTATCCTCACTTTTCTCTTTCTTTTTCTTTCTTATTCTTTATCCTTATTCTCTATACTGCCGGCATCGTCGTTTCACTCTTTCCATAATCTTTTCACCTCTTATAGTCTTCCTATACAAAAAAATCTCTGGATTGCTCCAGAGGCGCTTACACACGGTACCACTCCGGTAATCATCGGTACATCCCCAATGATTCCTCTTTCGTAACGCCGAAATATGCGTTCTGTGATACTACCATTTCCCACAGACTCTTCCAGGTGCGTGTTCATCATAAGTTCCCTAACAGGCTTCCACCATCCCTGCTCGCTTTGCAGTTCCCTTATCATTACTTCTCCTGTTCAACGATTTATGGCTTTATTTTACGCTTGTGAAAACATCTTGTCAATCATTTTTTGAATCTTTTTACATTTTATTGTAAATTTATTTCATTATTATGACGCATTATTTACTTTTTTTCATGGCAATGGCCATTTTGACTTTTCCCCCTAAATAAAGTAAAATGAAAAAGAAGAAACCATTCTTGATTGGAGGCGTTATTATGAATTTTATCTTTATATCTCCCCACTTCCCTGAAAGTTATTGGCTGTTCTGTCAGGGACTGAAAAACAATGGTGTTAATGTACTGGCAATTGCAGATGCTCCTTATGAATCTTTATCCACCAATCTAAAGAATTCCATTAATGAATATTATAAAGTGAATTCGATGGAAAACTATGACGAAATGTTGCGTGCCGTTGCCTTTTATACGTTTAAATATGGAAAAATCGACTGGATCGAATCGAACAATGAATACTGGTTACGCCAAGATGCCCGTCTGCGTATGGACTTTAATATCGCCAATGGCCTAACTTTTTCACATATGGATGATTTCCAAAGCAAATCGCGCATGAAAACGTTCTATCAAAAAGCCCAGTTACCTACCGCACGCTATTGCATCGTATCGACTTTGGAAAACGCCTTAGAATTCATTCAAGAAGTGGGCTATCCAATCGTCATCAAGCCGGATATAGGAGTAGGCAGCAGTGATACTCGCAAGATCCGCAATCAAGAAGAACTAGAAACTTATTTCAAACATCCGCGAATGGTTAAGATGATCATGGAGGAATACATCAATGGTGAAAGTTTCTCATTTGATGGGATCACCGATAGTCATAAAAAGGTCTTGTTTATGACCAGTCATCAATATACTGACAGCATCATGGATTCTGTGAATGAACAAAAAACCATAGGCTGCTATTCTTATATGAATATCCCTGAAGATATCTTAGATGCCGGCTTACGAACTGTGAAAGCCTTTAATACACGTAGCCGTTTCTTTCATTTTGAATTCTTCCGTTTAAATGAAGATAAAGAAGGTGTCGGTAAAAAAGGTGATATCTTAGGATTAGAAGTAAATATGCGACCTCCTGGGGGCTTTTTACCAGATATGATCAATTATGCGAATGACAGTAACGTCTATCAATTATGGGCAGATATGATTGTGCATGATAAGATTGAGCATGTGCAACATCGTAAATATTCCAGTGGGTTCATCGGCCGTAGAGATAATTTGGAATATGCCCATTCAACACAGGAAATTCAGCATAAATATGGCGATAATATCCTTATGATCAAGCGGTTGCCAAAAGCTCTTGCAGAAGGTATGGGCGATGAAGTTATCGTTGCTCGCTTTCCATCAGAAGAAGAAATACGTCAATTCTTTGCCTACTGCTCTGAAATCAATATCTAAAAAAGGGCATGTCCATCATAGGATATGCCTTTTTTGCCGCTCTTAGTACCTATTGGCGATATTTATCTTCAATTCGCATTCCCCACAACATAACGACGATCACCCATGGTAAACAGCCAAGTATTGATACAATGCTTAAGGGCGAATTTTGTTTCAATACGAAAGGCAATCCCAACAAACCAAAGAAAATACCTGCCCATGTCCATAACTTGCCCATCGCCTTATTATACGCTCGTATATTCTTTACAACGATTGCTTCCTCATCATTGGCCCAAAATCGCACAGCCTTCTTCGCATGAAAGCAATAAACGCCAAGCAAAAGAAAACAAACTGCGATGAACATCCAAATCATAAATGCCATCATATTCCCTTCTTTCTATTTTGGGATACGAGTTTGTAAATTCTGATACAACTGCTTAGTTAAAGCATTCGTTTCATCATTCACAATATATTGCCTATTCTTAGTTTTTATAACAATATAGCCTTGTGTTTCTTTATATACATAGGCTCTTACTTTTCGATTCTCCAGTTTCGCATCTGCACAAACAAGCTTTTGCGTTTCCATACCAGCACCTTGTTTATGCACCTGTGTGGGTGTTTTATCATAATACACAACATTGATGATATCCTGATATGGAATTGTATCACCAATACTGCCATGCAGGCTGATTGCTTTGGCTTGCAAATAAATCTGATAGTTTGCCTGCTTCCCATATATCAAAAGTAAGGCTATCACACTTATACAAAGCACAATAATACCACCGAATACACCGTGTATGATACGTTTTGTTGTTACATCATCTTCCATAAGCTACCTCATTTTTTATATGATATCATAGTGTTATTGCCTCAGCAACAAAAAAGGACACATTCCGTGACCTTCTTAAGTTTTATGCTAAGGCAGCTTTTAAAACCGCCTCAATCTTTGCTTTGGTTGGTATTCCTTCAAGTAATTTTTCACCTTCGACAAAATAGGTAGGAACATACCAATAATCCAATCCTTTTGTTTTTTCAGGTTCATCATTTTCTTCAATAGTTTCTATTTCAATATCTTGATATTCTTTATGCAATTGTTTTAGCTCATCCACCATAGCAAACGCTTGCTTACAATAAGGACAGCTTTTCAAATACATCATCTTTACATGTTTCATATAGATTGCTCCTTTTCTATTAGTACTATAGCATAACAACTTTTCACCTTGCTATTCATTTGCTCAACATCATCGTTGTCAAAATAGCCATTTGCGCGAAATAATAAAAAGATAAATTAGCTTTTACCACGGCCGGACGATCGGCATTACCAAATATAATGAAAACCAGAATCAAATCAGAAAGGACAAAACAAAGAGAACCTAAATTTAACACCAAGCCAAAGGAGCCAGAAAAAAGCCATGTCAATGCCTGTAATTCCATAAACATAATAATGGATGCATATAGCATAACGGCACCAGTCATACCTTGAAAATCAACACGTTGTTGCAACCACCCAATCATTATGCAGCCAACCGTAATTGCTATTACGGCCAAAAGGATAGTAATAGGCAAGGTAGTATGATACAAAGCAGCAATATATGCGAGATGACCAAATAAAAATGCTGTTAAGCCACCTAGAAAATATTGCTTTTCGAATTTTGGATAGCAATAAGGAAGCGCAAGAAATACATCACCGATAGCACCTAATAGTAAGCCAAGCAAAAGATATTGGCGATATGAAACTGCTGGAGCTAAAGAAAAAAGATAAGCTCCTAAAATAACAAAACCAAGGGATGAGACACTTTTCCAACCAAGTGTTGTAAAACTGTTCATATGCGGCATATAAATATAATATAGGATGAACATAATAACACTTACATAAAGAAAGAGAAACATAAACACCATCTCCTTTCTTTAATTATAACAGAAGATTAACTTATTTACTTGACGGATATGATATAATAACACTCGTGAGGTGATTTGGGATGGTTAGAAAGGAAGATATTTATATTCCCTGCTTTCAGACAATGCGCACCCTTCATGTTTATCTGCCTGTAGGATATGAGAACAACAAACAAAAATATCCCGTTTTCTATATGTATGATGGTCATAACTTGTTTCATGATGAAGATGCCACATTTGGCAAAAGCTGGGGCATGGAAACCTATTTTGATACGCATGAAATACCGGTGATCGTTGTAGGAATTGAATGCAATCATGAAGGTAATCAGCGTTTAGAGGAATTTTCTCCTTATGATTTTGATGATCGCTATGTCGGTCATATCCATGGCCGTGGCAAAGCCCTTATGGAATGGGTCGTGTCGGATTTAAAGCCTTGGATTGATCTAAGATATCGAACTAAAACAGGTCGTCGTTATACGGCAATCGGCGGAAGTTCCATGGGAGGCTTGATGGCTCTATATACTATCCTGCATCACAATGATATTTTTTCAAAAGCAGCTTGCTTATCTTGCTTTTTATATGGTGTCATGGCAGACATTCGACAAGAGCTGAAAGATCATTTGCATGCTGATACCCATGTATATCTTTCCTGGGGCAGTGAAGAAGTTCGCTCTAAAATGCAACTAGCGAAACTGTCAGCTGCCAATTTAGAAATCATTCGGCAACTGCTTGCACAAAATGTAGAAGTTTTTCCCAATTTAGTCGTCAAAGGCAAACATAATGAAGCTAGCTGGGAAAAAGAATTACCGGTTTTTATCAATTTTTTATTCCCTTAAAGTAAAAGTAATTGCTCCCCTTCTTATAGGAACAATTACTTTTTTATTTGGTTTTCGATATTTCTAATATACCTGCACAAAATGAAATCGGATAAAAATTCATATTTGTTTTAGGAAACGCAGGCAGCTTATCTACAACAAGATAGCATTCATCCTCATCCCAAGCATCTTTCGCATGCCGTTTACAATCTAATAACTGATCTTCATGTGCAAACATCACATCACCAAGTAAGATCTTACCTTCAGGCTTTAATAATTGCATTAAATCGTTTAGGAAATTCACTTTCTTGGCATCCTCTAAATGATGTATCGCATAGGTCGATATAATAATGTCATATTTTTGCTCTTTAAGCATAGCAGGCAAGCCTTCTGTAAAATCCGCTTGTAACAATTTTGCCTCAGGCATTTTTTCCTGTGCAAACGCAAGCATGCGCTTTGAAAAATCCACGCCATACACAAGGCAGCCATGATCGTACAATTGTTTTGTCAAAACTGCCGTACCAAATCCAATATCCAAAATAGTCGGTTTTGGTTTTCTTAACACTTCTTGCTTGATTGCATCCAGCACCTTTTCATAACCGGCAAAGGGATACTGGTGATTTTCATCGCTTTGCTTTACGGAGGCATCATAGCTCTTAGACCATGTGTCAAAACCTTTCTCATCTAACATCCAACATACCTTCTTTCTATTAATTATAAATGTTGATTATAAATTGGCTGTACATGTTTCTTATTACGTACGATTACCAGCCCAACAGCTAATAAGCCAATCATGGAAAAGCAAGCAGCTACATATGGGTACTCTATGAATTCCCCCATCGCACCGGCAAGAAAACGTGAACACATGCAAAGAAGGGAAACCAATACATTAAATAAGCCATTTACTCTTGCACGCATATGCGATGGGATATAATTTTGGGTGCTAGCTTCTCGAATATTCATACTATTCACACCCAGAAAGCCACAGATAAAGCGATTAAGGATCATTAAGGGATATGCAATAAACAATAAGATCATATCCATGGCCTCATAGCTTGCATAAACGCTGACGGCTATTTTATAACGCACATGATCAGGAATACGAACAAAATAATGAAAGATACTTCCCAACATACGACCGGCCGTTTCTGCTGTAGTTAAGAATGCATACATTGTTGTTGTCAGCACAGAAGAAGATTGGAACAATGCCATAGACATCATGTTCACTGCCTCGGCATTCGCATTTGTAACAGACATATACGCATAGATACTGCGTATCCCCTTTTCTTTCTTTAAATAATGAAATCCTTCCATCATCTCTTCTCGATAGCCTGAAAAAGAAAAGCTCATTTTCTTCAATTCTTTCTCTTGAAAAGCAATATGATGCTCTGCATAACTTGCCATTAACAACAAGATACCCTCTCCTAAGCAAATCATCGCTACCCCATAATGCACATAAATCATACTGGCAATCGGTGTGATCAATGCGGTGACACTAGGATATATCATACTGGAAATAGAGTAACCTTTCTGCATAAATCCCTTTGGTATCAAATCAGGATATAGCGATGCATATGCCAACTGATAAATACTTCCAGTAGATGTTGTCAATAATGCATATAACAAATAGATCGTGTAAGAAAAGTCATAATTTGACAGATACCAGGCAAATAACAGATAGCAAATGCCATTGAAAGCATCTAATCGAACAATTACCTTTTTCCGTTCACATGTATCAACAAAAGGTGCTGCAATGATAGGTATTAAGATTGCCGGTATCATAGATAAACCGGTAAATATACCTGTCAGCATCGTACTATCCGTATTATCAAATACAACCAGTGAAAAAGCAAAACTCATAGCAGTACCACCAATGGCACTGATTAAGGTTCCTATGGTTATAATTGTAAAATCACGGCTCCATAATGTTTTTTTCATGTTACACCTCCCTTGCATTAAGTATATTAAAAAACAAGAAGATTTTCTATCCCCTTGTTTTGTGAAAATTTGCATTATATCAAAGACTTTAAGCGTCAAATTCCATGTTTTTTAGGAAAATTGTGATTTTGTATTTCCTGTAGAAGAAGATATGCCTCTTTATAGCGTCGCTGATGCGTATATACTTCAAGCAAGTATCGAGAATGAAATAAACGATACCCAAAATAGGTATGTGTATCTTGTTCATAAATATCCATGAGCACCTGATAGTAGTTAGGATCATCTAAATAATTTTCTCGATAACGTAGTTTAATAAAAATTAACATCTTATGGTAGATAAGCGGCATCTTTTCATCAAGTGCTTCTTCCATCATTTCTATATAGTGTTTCCCTTCTTGTGCCTCATCTATCTCAATATATAACAATGCCAATTTATGAGCAATCAATACCTTTCCTAAGCGATCTTCTTCTAAATCTTTTGAAAACAATAATTTTTCTTTTGCCAAATCGTACTGTTTCCATTCCAGATATGTGGAACCAATATTATAAGCAAGTTCTTTTAACGTATTCGTATCTTTCAACTGGCGAGCCAGATGTTCTGCCTTTTGATAATATTTTAACATCAGACCTTCCACATTCTGACAGGAATAACAATTACCGATTAAGATGGCTGCGGTGATCATCCGTTTGGCATCTCCATCTTCACTCGCCATCGCATAGGCTTTTTGCAAATACTCACATGCTTCAATGTAATCTCCCATATTTATATATGCCATCCCCAATGCTATTTCCTGTTCGGCCGTTTTTCGATAGTACCCTGCAAGACGAACATGATGCAACCGTATCTGCGCATCTGGATAATGATCATATAATAGGTGATAGCGATATAACTGCAGCTCATCCATATAATTTTCATATACTTTTATTTCTTGTAAAGAATGCAGTAAAACCTCGCTACTTTCTGTTTCTTCTATCCTCATGATCTTATCATAAATTTGAAACAAACGATATTCTATGACAAGTGGGCTATAAAGAAGTTCCTTTTCATGAGCCCTTATTTTTAGCGCATGCTCTTCAAGGGGTTCATTAAAATCCAAAGCTTCCCAAAAGGAGGCAAACAACTGTTTCATTTCTGATAGAAATCGCGCATCACCATGATAGTGGATTTGTAAACGTGCAAAAAGCGCCTGCAAAATATCTTCACTGGCATCTACTTTCCCTTGTTCAATCTTTGATAAATAGCTCACTACACAGATGCCTGTGCACAAGCCTTCCTGTGATAGATTTTGCTGCATGCGATAATATCGCAATAAAGCTCCGCTTATCTTTTCCATAATTTCATCCTATCTAGCCAAAATGGTGTAAAGCAATTGCAATACCATCTTCATCATTGCTTTTTGTTATTAAATCTGTCAAATCTTTATCTTAGTAAGACATTTACCCTTCGCAACCATAAGGTGCTTGTTGTAACATCTTCACATCATTGCTTGCAAAGAAAATTCATTCTATGTTTGGAAATTTACGATAATCAAATGTTGTATCTGTTTCTAAATTACCAATCCATGTAAAACTAATCATAGTCACTAGAAAATGTTCATTATGTGTCAAACGTTTTACAGAATTCTTATAAAAAACACAGAATGGTGCATAATACTGCTAACAGGTTCCCAAACTCCTTCTGAATTTAAGAGTACAACTTTTCATGCTGCTTGGCAAGCGCTTGCTTGCAAAAGGTAAAGATCTTTTCTATAATGAGTAACAAAAAGGAGACTGTTTATGATTGATCGTTCCATCTGTGCCAAATCCATATCCATCCCATCAAACAGACGTATTATCGCAATCAGTGATATACATGCTAATTTACATATCTTTCAAAAATTGCTTAAGCAAATACAATTTGATAGTACTCTTGATGAATTATTTTTAGTTGGTGATTTATTAGAAAAAGGGCAACAAAACATGGAAACTTTATCCTATTTAATGAAATTATCACAAGATTCACATGTTCACTTAATGCTTGGCAATTGTGATTTTGTTTGTAAAAATATCTTATATGAATATCGATTGGATTTTTTACATGAAGTTTTATGCCAACGCCAAAACAGTCTTATACATGAAATGGCTGCTTGTATGCACGAAAAAATCACAAAAGATACAGATATGGTACGATTGGCACGAAAACTAAAGTCCACTTTTCGTAAAGAATTAACCTTCATCGCCGATTTACCTCATGTTATTGAAACACAAGACTATATCTTTGCCCATGCAGCTATTCTAAATGAGCAAACCTATGGAAATGAGATGCGTGACATAATGAGGCATGATCGTTTTTTCTTAAAAAACATAGCATTTCATAAATACGTCATCGTCGGACATATACCGGTAAGTGAATATTGCTCTACCATTTGTGATTTTAATCCTCAAATTGATCAAAGAAAACATATCATTGCTATAGATGGAGGCAATGCAGTAAAACGCGCAGGGCAATTAAATGCGCTCATTCTGCATCATGGACAATTTAGCTTTGCCCATTGTGATGATTTACCAGAAGGAATAATTTTGTCCAATTATACACCGAAGCAAAAAGACAGTATTTATATTACCTGGCATGAACGTGCCGTACATGTTTTGAAAGAAGAGAAAAACCAAGCATATTGTCAACAAATAGCCACAGGACGTCGATTGTGGATACCAAAAGCCTTTTTATATGAAGAAAACGGCAACTTTAGTGCTGAAAATTATACCAATTATTTACTGCCCGTACGCCATGGTGAAACAGTTAAAATTATTTCTTTGTATGAGCATTATGCGTTAGTTAAAAGTCATGGAATAATGGGCTGGATTCCAAGAAGCATTCTAAAACAATAACGGCATCTTCCTTAAGCCCTAATCACGTGAATATTGCACTGTTAAAGCGAATCAAAAAGCCAAGAGCAAGATGTCCTTGATATACCTCAGCAAACAGTATGCACATACGAAATGACATAGTTCTGTCATTTGTTAGGTACTGTCAGCAATAAAAAGAGCACCTCATATTATATTGCTTGCTAAGGCGCCCTAACATCTCAGATTTTGTTTCTTAAATTTGCTTTAGATATGTGATAAATTCATCGATTACTGCTTCAGGTGTCGCCCAACTCGTGACAAAACGCATTGCTGTATGTGTAGCATCTACCTTTTCCCAAAACTGAAACGCATATTCTTTTTCTAATTTTTTGATAACCTCGTTCGGTAAAATGACAAATATCTGATTCGTGGATGATTTGGCAAATAATGAATACCCACAATCAACAAATGCTGTTTGTAATTTTTGTGCCATCGCATTCGCATGAGCCGCAATCTTTCTATACTGATCGTCTTCAAATAAGGATAAAAACTGTAGCCCCAATAACCAACCTTTCGCAAGCATACCGCCACGCTGTTTTATCATATAGCGAAAATCTTTTTTCAACTGTTCATTCACAATAACGACAGCTTCTCCGAATAGCGCACCATTTTTAGTACCACCAATGGAAAAGACATCAATATATTTGCATAAATCAGCAAAGCTTACATCGTTATCACTTGCTGTCAGAGCACACCCTAAACGAGCACCATCCATAAACAGATATAATCCCAACGCATCACATGTCTTGCGCAAAGCCTGTAGTTCTGCTTTTCGATACACACTGCCTAGCTCCGTTGCATCTGAAATATAAACCATTTTGGGCTTGACCATATGCTCATCACAATGGCGTCTGACTTCCTCATAAATTCCTTCCACACTGACTTTGCCATCCGCACTGTCAACAATGACTACCTTATGTCCGCTTGCTTCAATAGCCCCTGTTTCATGCACATTGATATGACCACTATCGGCTGCCATAACTGCTTCATAAGGACGTAATGCACTGGCAATAACAGTTAAATTTGCTTGTGTTCCTCCAACTAAAAAATGGATGTCACACGTAGGACATTGCAGTACTTCTTGAATTTTTTCTCTTGCTTTATCACAAATTTCATCCATTCCATAACCTGGATTTTGTTTCTTATTAAATTCCTGCAGACGCTCCATAATCATAGGGATTGCGCCTTCGCTATAATCATTACAAAAACTATACATATATTTCACTCCTCATCATGGAATCATTATAATACAAATTACATAAAAAAGAAATGCAGCTGATGTTTTCTTTTCATCACTGCATTTCTCTTGTGCTGATTTACAGGTATTTCGCGCATTATATACTACTACCATACAACTTCACCTGCTACTTACCAACGATAACCACCAACATGAATGCATTTGATAGCCCTGTAATCAGCCTGAATCTCATCTTACGATCAATCTCTATGACCAATGGTCTACACTCACCGCATGATAAGATTCTCTATATCAACATGATTCTTTCATGTGATATGCTTTATATTGCATATTCAGTATAACAAAATAATAAATTATGAATAGTAATATGGAAAAATCGGTAGAAAAATGGAAAAAGGTGCAACAAGAGCACCTTTCTGAATTTCTTTAATCTTTTTTCAGACCCATGATTTCATCTTTGAATAGACGTGCATCCATAAGTTTCAGATCTTTGGCAATCGTAGGTTTGAATTCCATATGCGCCAATACATCTTTTTCTAAATCAACTCCAGGAGCGATTTCCGTTAAGGTTAAAACACCGTCTAGCAATTCAAAGACAGCACGTTCTGTAATGTACACAACCTTTTGTCCGGTATCTTTTGCATATTCTGCAGAGAAAGTAATCTGTTCCACATTTTCTTTAAATTTCTTAATGCGTCCTTCCTGCAGAATCTTTAATTCACCATTTTCCACAGCTACCTTTAATCCACCGGCTGTAAAAGTACCACAGTATACAACTACCGGAGATGTCTGCGTAATATTGATGAAACCACCGCATCCGGCAATCTTTGGTCCAAAGCGAGATACGTTGATATTGCCATCTTTATCACATTCCGCAAGACCTAAGAATGCCTGTCCTAAGCCACCGCCATCATAGAAGTCAAACTGATATGGCTGATCGATGATTGCATCTGGATTCGTACAAGTACCAAACGCCGTACCAGCATTTGGTACACCGCCAATACCACCGGCTTCTACTGTTAGTTTCAATCCTGGTAATCCTTCTTCATTTGCGACATTGGCGATTCCTTCCGGCATACCAATACCTAAATTAATAACACATTCAGGATCTAACTCCATCGCTGCACGACGGCAGATGACTTTACGTTCATTTAAAGCCATAGGAGGAATAGAATCCACCGGCACTTTAATTTCACCGCTTAATGCAGGATTATATTGTTCTGCATACGTCTGCATATGATTCTCAGGACGAGAAACTACGATGCCATCAACATAAATACCAGGAATCTTTACCTTACGTGGATCTAAGGTTCCATTTTGCACAACTTTTTCTACCTGTAGTAAAACAATACCACCGGAATTTTTCGCAGCCTGTGCAATTGAAAGGGAATCCAAGGTTGCCGCTTCTTTCTCCATCGTTGCATTTCCATCTTCATCACAATATGTCGCACGAATCAAGGCAACATTCAATGGGAAAGACTTATAAAGCAGCCATTCTTCTCCATGCAGATTTACCAATTCTACTAAGTCATCTTTTGAGCGCTCATTCATCTTAGCCCCTTCGATACGAGGATCAACGAATGTCTTTAAACCAATCTTTGTGAAGGTACCAGGACGATGTCCGGCAATATCACGGAACATCAAAGAAATCGTACCTAAAGGTAAGTTATACCCTTCTACCTTATTTTCAAATACCAATTTCTGCAGCTTAGGAATCAATCCCCAATGACCACCAATGATACGTTTTAACAAACCTTCATGTCCCAACTTATTCAAGCCAAGCTTATCTGTTCCATCACCGATACCGGCGGAGAACATGATGGTAAGATCACGTGGATGACCACTTTTTAGAAAAGCTTCTTCAATTCCTACAGAAAATTCCTGAGGATGACCGCAGCCGATAAAACCACCGATACCGATATTGGCACCATCTGGAATCATGGAAACTGCCTGTTCAAGACTAATAACTTTACTCAACTTCATAACCTCCTTTGTATCTCTCATGGTTTTACTTTACCACAAGGAAAAGCGTATACCAAGAGATACGCTTTTTGAAGATGCATTATTATTTGTTAGAGAATGTTTTTTCTTTTACTTTTTCCAAGAAACAAGTCATACCATATGTCTGATCTTCAGTAGCGAAGCAGTTAGAGAATTCTTCCACTTCAATAGCGATACCACCATCGATATCCGTCTGTAAACCATTATTGATAGCTTTCTTAGAATTTGCAACAGCGATTGGTGCATTTGCGGCAATACCTTTCGCCATCTTCATTGCTGTAGCCATCAATTCTTCAGCAGGAACGATTTTGTTTACCAAACCGATTTCAGCAGCACGAGGTGCTTTGATATTTCTTGCTGTATAAATCATTTCTTTGGCAATGCCAACACCAACGATACGTGCTAAACGCTGTGTACCACCAAAGCCTGGAGTAATACCCAAACCAACTTCTGGCTGACCGAAAACAGCATTTTCGCTTGCTAAACGAATGTCACAGCTCATAGCCAATTCACAGCCACCACCAAGAGCAAAGCCATTCACTGCCGCAATAACAGGACAACGGAAAGCTTCGATGCGACGGAATACTTCATTACCGAATTTACCGTAAGCAGCAGCTTCTTCAACGTTCTTTTCTTTCATTTCCGCGATATCAGCACCTGCAACGAAAGATTTTTCACCAGCACCTGTGATGATCAACGCATAAACATCTTTGTTAGCTTCAACTTCATTTAAAGCTTCATTCAATTCTGTTAATACCTGTGTACTTAATGCATTCAATGCTTTTGGACGATTAATGGTAATGGTAGCCACATGTCCTTCATAGTTTACTAAAATAGTTTCCATGTTTATATCCTCGCTTTCTTAAAAAAGTGAATCCACAATTTCAATGGATATAGAAATTATAGATTCACTCGCTTTATCATACGTTTCGAACTTATTTTGTATAGTCGTAGAATCCTACACCAGTCTTCTGACCCAATTTGCCTCCACGTACCATTTTTCTCAACAGTGTACAGCAACGATATTTAGAATCGTGAGTTTCATTGAACAATACGTCCATGATAGCTACTACGATATCCAAACCGATCAAGTCACCTAAAGCTAAAGGTCCCATAGGATGATTAGCTCCCAGTTTCATAGCAGTATCGATATCTTCTACAGAAGCAATGCCTTCCTGCAGGATCGTAGCTGCTTCATTGATCATAGGAATCAAGATACGGTTAACAACGAATCCAGGACCTTCTGCAACTTCAACAGGAGTCTTTCCTAAAGATTTAGAAATTTCGATGATAGCCTCTTTTGTTTCTACTGGAGTATTGATACCAGAGATAACTTCAACCAGTTTCATACGATCTGCTGGGTTGAAGAAATGCATACCGATTACTGGGTGTTTGATACCTTTTGCAATTTCTGTTACTGATAAAGAAGATGTGTTTGTACCAAAGATACAAGATTCTTTACAGATTTCATCCAATGTAGAGAACAGTTCTTTCTTTGTTTCCATGATTTCCAGAACAGCTTCTACTACTAAGTCGCAATCAGCCAAATCTTTGTATTCGCCAGCCTTCAGGTTACCTTTGATTTCAGCAGCTTTATCAGCTGTCATTTTTTCTCTGGTTACCAATTTGTCTAACTTTTTACCGATCTTGTCGATTCCGCCCTGTGCCCATTCAAGCTTAATGTCACATACAGTTACATCATAACCATTTGTAGCAAATGCGTTTGCAATGCCCTGGCCCATTGTTCCAGCGCCGATTACACCAACTTTTTTCATGTTCATTATCTCCTTTTTACCTTTTTTATCTCATATAACAGAGGGGATAGAAATATTTTCCTATCCACCTTCTGCGTATGATTTTAATTATGCTTTTTTCGCAGCGATGATTTCTTCTTTCAGAAGAGGTAAGATTTCTTTTACATCACCGATGAAGCCCATGTTTGCAATAGAGAAGATTTCAGCCTGTGGATCACGGTTGATAGCGATGATCATATCTGATTTTTCCATACCGGCAACATGCTGACAAGCACCGGAAATACCACATGCGATGTACAGAGAAGGACGTACGGTCTTACCCGTCTGGCCTACCTGAATGTCTTTTGATGCAAAACCATCATCAACAACGGCACGGCTAGCACACATTGCACCGCCTAATTCTTCTGCAACTGCTTCTACCATGTCTAAGCAATCTTCAGCACCACGACCGGCACCTACTAAGATATCGCATTTTGTAATATCGATACCTTCCACAACCTTAGCGATTACTTCTTTAACAACAACTTTTGCGTCTGTATCTTTGAAATCAGGTGTAAATGCTACAACTTCACCTGTTCTTGCAGTATCCACTGGATCCATGCTGAATACGTTTGGACGAATCGTTGCCATCTGTGGACGAGTGTCTGGACAAACGATTGTACCAAACAGGTTACCACCGAAAGTAGGACGTGTAACTAATAATAATGCTTCACCATCCGCAACTTTTTCCTGATCGATTTCAATCTTTGTAGCATCTGCAGTCAAACCTGCATTCAAACGAGCAGCAACTCTTGGAGCTAAGTCACGGCCTAATACCGTAGCACCAGTTAAGAAACTGTCTGGTTTATATGTTTCGATAATCTGTGTTAATGTATCAGCATAGAATTGTGTAGAGTAGCCTTCCAGTAATTCATGATCTGCAACGATTACTTTATCAGCACCGTGTGCGATAACATCGTTTGCTTTATCCGTTACGTTGTGTCCTAACAGAACACCAACAACCTGGAATCCCATCTGAGGAATTGATGCTACCAATTTTCTAGCTTCAGAAATTAATTCGTATCCGACGTTGGCAATTTCACCATTTCTCTGTTCAACGAATACGTAAATATCTTTGTATCCTTCAAATTTAGCCATTGTTTTCTCCTCCTATTTCGTAATGATCTGCTTTTCTTTCAGTGTTTTAGCAATCAGTTTTGCTGCATCAGCTGCTGGCATATCGTAAGTTTCCGTTTCAGCCGTAACATCTTTTGTAAATGTATGGTGAACCTTAGTAGGAGAACCTGCCAAACCTACTTTTTCAGCAGGGATATCCAAATCAGCAAAGGTCATGATCTTCACTTCTTTGCTGAAGGAATCAACGATATCATTACAGTTCATGTAACGAGGAGTGTTCATTCCACTTAATGTTGTTAACAGACATGGAAGCTTAGCTTCAATAATTTCTTCAGTATCTTCTAATGACTTACGAACTGTAACACTCTTATCATTTACTTCCATGATCTTATCCACGTAAGTAACCTGAGGAATATCCAGACGTTCTGCTGTCTGAGGACCAACCTGTGCAGTATCACCATCAATTGCCTGACGTCCGCCGATGATCAAGTCATAACCAACTTTTTCAATGGCAGCAGCCAATGTACTAGAAGTAGCACATGTATCCGCACCGGCAAAAGCACGGTCAGTAATCAAAATACATTCATCAACACCACGGCCATACAGTTCTTTCAGCATGCCGCTTGCCTGAGGAGGCCCCATAGAGATAACCGTTACATGAGCACCTGTTGCCTCTTTAATTTTCAATGCTTCTTCAACACCAGCTAAATCATCTGGGTTGATGATACTTGGTACACCAGCACGAATCAGAGTACCTGTTACCTTATCGACACGGATTTCAGTTGAATCCGGTACCTGTTTTACAAGAACGATAATTTTCATGATCTTCTTCCTTTCCTTTTATTATTTCAACATCTGTCCAGAAATAACCATACGCTGTACTTCAGAAGTACCTTCGTAGATTTCCGTAATTTTTGCATCACGGAACATTCTTTCTACTGGATAATCACGTGTATAACCATATCCACCCATCAGCTGGATTGCTTTTGTCGTAACTTCCATGGCAACTTCAGCAGCAAATAATTTTGCTTCAGCAGCTAAGTATGTGTAAGGTTGTCCGTTTTCTTTAGCCATCGCAGCCTGATAAACTAACAGACGAGCTGCATCTGTTTTTACCTGCATATCAGCCAACTGGAACTGTGTGTTCTGGAATTTAGAAATAGGGCGACCGAACTGTTTACGTGATTTCACATAAGGAACAACTTCATCAATTGCACCCTGAGCAATACCTAATGCCTGTGCAGCGATACCGATACGTCCGCCATCCAGTGTCATCATGGCAATCTTGAAGCCTTTACCTTCTTGACCTAACAGCTGATCTTTGCTTAAACGCACATTGTTAAAGATCAATTCACTAGTAGCACTACCACGAATACCTAATTTCTTTTCGTGCTGTCCTACTGTAAATCCTGGCATACCTTTTTCTACGATAAAGGCAGAAATACCATGTGTTCCCTTAGACTTGTCAGTCATCGCAAAGATTACATATACATCAGCTTCACCAGCGTTTGTAATAAAGATCTTTGTACCATTTAAGATATAATCATCGCCATCTTTTACAGCAGTTGTCTGCTGACCAGCAGCATCCGTACCGGCATTTGGTTCTGTTAAACCGAAAGCAGCCAGTTTCTTACCTGTACATAAATCAGGCAGATAACGGTTTTTCTGTTCTTCTGTACCAAATGCAAAAATTGGCCAAGTTCCCAGAGAAGTATGGGCAGATAATACAACACCTGTAGTACCACATTTCTTGCTCAGTTCTTCAACTGCCAGAATGTAGCTCAGGTAATCTGCACCTGCTCCGCCGTATTCTCTTGGGAATGGAATACCGAGCATTTTGCACTCTCTCATTTTTTCAACGTTTTCACGTGGGAAACGTTCGTCTTCGTCGACTTCTGCTGCAAGAGGTTTGACATCTTTTTCAGCAAACTCAGCGAATAGTTTCTTCATCATTTTGTGTTGTTCTGTTAACATGAAGTCCATAAGTGTTCTCCTCTCCTTGAATGTTCTTGAACTAATAGGATTCTTACATGCGCCTATATATAAATAATGTATATAACAGGCGGTATCCCGGCGTTTCGGGAGCCATAATCCATATATAATTTTATCCCTCTTTTTTCCTTTCGTCAACACAATTGTTAAAATTTTAACAAGTTTTAACAGAAACAAAAAACCCGTTTCATTAGCACCCTTTCTTCCTGTATTATCCTTACCTTTCCTGCTTACCATCCCTTTCTATTCATGAAAAGAAAAAATCTTGTATAAGTAGGTCATATCCTTGGCTCTTGATGTACACTTTAGTTAAATGCTTATGCTTTGAATCTAATCTTTTTTGGGAATTCTTAGTATTGTAGTCAAGATGCATCAAAATGATAACGTTTCCTCCTACTTATAAAGGGACAACATCCTAAACTTACAACACCCAAAAGTATGCATACAGAACTTATTAATTTTTTCACAAGCTGTTGACATCTGTATCCTTTTTCGGTATCATATTCATGTATGAAGTTAGTATTCATATCAAGAAAGGTTTCGAAAAAGAAAGACAGGTAGAGAAAATGAAAAAAACTTATGTTGTTAGCGCTAAACGTAGTGCAATCGGTAGTTTTCTGGGTTCTTTAACAACAGTTAAACCAGTTGATTTAGGTGCTACTGTTGTCAAAGCATTACTGGAAGACGCACACGTTGCCCCTGAAAATGTTGATGAACTGCTGTGTGGTAACGTATTAAGTGCAGGATTGGGGCAGAACATCGGCCGTCAGGTTGCATTGGCTGCTGGTATTCCTGAATCTGTTTGTTCACATTCCGTTAACATGGTATGTGGTTCCGGTTTACGTACCGTAATGGAAGGTGTTATGTCTATCCAGACTGGCTTCAATGATATCGTTGTTGCTGGTGGTGTAGAAAGCATGTCAGGTGCTCCTTACCTAATTCCTGCAAACACTCGTACAGGAAACAAAATGGGAGATTTCAAATGTACGGACCATATGATCTACGACGCATTAACTGATGCTATGAATGGTATTCACATGGGTGTTACCGCAGAAAATATTGCGAAAAAATATAACATCACTCGTGAAATGCAAGATGAATTCGGTTATGCATCTCAACAGAAAGCAATAGCTGCTGTTGATAGCGGACGTTTCAAAGATGAAATCGTTCCAGTAGAAGTAAAACTGAGAAAAGAAACTGTGATCTTTGATACTGACGAACATCCTAACCGTAAATCTACTCCTGAAAAAATGGCAAAACTTCGCCCAGCTTTCATTAAAGATGGTACTGTAACAGCTGCTAATGCATCTGGTATCAATGATGGTGCAAGCTTTGTATTATTAGCTAGTGAAGATGCTGTAGCAAAATATAACTTAACACCAATTTGTGAAGTTATCGGTATCGGCCAAGGTGGTGTAGATCCATTGACTATGGGCTTAGGTCCTACTCCAGCAATTCGTCATGCATTGAACTATGCAGGTCTGAAACTGCAGGATATTGAATTAGTCGAACTGAATGAAGCATTCGCAGCACAGAGTTTAGGTGTTATCCATGAATTAGTGGAAGAACACGGTATCGATCGCGAAGAATTCATGAACAAGACAAACGTAAATGGTGGTGCCATTGCACTGGGTCATCCAGTAGGTGCATCTGGTAACCGTATCTTAGTAACATTGATCCACGAAATGATCAAACGTGATGCAAAAGTTGGTTTAGCATCTCTGTGTATCGGTGGCGGACAGGGTACTGCTGTTATCGTAAAACGTCCTTAAGAAATAACGCAAAACATCGGTGTATTTACCGATGTTTTTTTTGTATGTACTTCTATCATACGTTCGTATGATTAAATACTGTATTGAGACTTGTTTATGCCCTTTCTTCAATCCCTGTATCTGCTCTTTTCATCCCGATAAAATAAAAAAATGATGTTTCAACACCATCGACATATAGTTTAAAGATTTTTTTCTCTTATTTGTATTCATATAATACCATAAATTCATCATTTTTTCAAGACTATACCTCGCTTCCTATTTGTGATAAAACTCTTTACATGAAAGGAAGTGATCATCAATGCATACGACATCTCAAGCTTTATCCGTCAATCAAACGCTCAATCAACAACTTCAATCTTATGGATACCATCTGCGTGCAGAAGATATGACAGCCTTAAAACAAAGTGTGCAGCATGCTTGTAGCGCTTTTGACTTGGTAGAGAGTGACTATCACATCTTATATGAGCTGATAAAAGCGCTGGCTGCCTCCCCTTATGCAGATGCAACACGATATTTACCCATGCTTCATGATGCCATATTTTCCTATTATCAATTACGCTCTTTGTTTTCCTGGCAAGTGAATGATGCCACCATACTGCATACCCTGCTTACCTTTCATATGCAATATGGAACATTTGATAAAGTCCTTATAAAACGGTGCTGCAAACAGCTAAAAATACGAAAATGAGCTCTAACATACAAACACAAAAAAAGAGTAGCGACCAGCAACAAGAGCGTCTGGAGTTACTTAAACATTTGATTCAGCTTTATACACACCATAACAGTAGCTGTGTTCCTCGTCACGTAGCAAACGATATGCTTATCAGCATTACTTATATAGCCCATCATGCCACAGATGATGCATCTTTAAAAAAACGTTATGTTCATGGTTTACAACAGTTAGAGCTTTTATGCCATGCTTGCAAACACCGCTTAGCAAAAGTCCAGCTCTATGCCGAATGGTACCCAAATGAACGTCTGCGTTATCTCCTTACCGATTTTTTTCCAACCTATCTCAAACGTTTATCATCGCCTTATGCTCCTTTGTTGTATGCTTTTGAAAAAGAAGATATCGATTATCCATTGCTAGATGGTTTGCCTTTGGAGCATGCAATGTATCATTTACAGGGAATTGATTTAATTTCTCATTATCTGGAACAACTATCTTATGAAGTAGCCTTTCTGAAACCTTTTTATCAAGAACTTCCGATGATTTATAAGCTTTATCAAATGCAGCGACACGTTTCTTTGTTTGAACTAAATCAGAATCTGGTGGAAGTCTTATTGCCTCAAGTATTGTTACATGTATACCTGAAACAATCTTATGGAGTTCAGCTGGATGCTGCTGCTCTTGATGCTTTTAATAAAAGGTTATCCATAATGCGACCACAGGAGCTTTTGCAACAAATGTATCTAAGCTTACAGCCATATCTTGACGAGGATGTATATGTGTATGTGTATGCCTATTTTCCTATTCTAAATCAACGACTGCAAAACGATATGGAAAACCATGCAGAACTTTTTATTTTTGAGGATAACACGCCAAAACAATATACCTTACAAGTAATGACCGCTTGTTTAAATAGTGAATTCACACACCATCAAGAAGTCTTATCTGCTATGACATCGACTACTGAAAAAATACATTATTTTCGAACGCATTTGCATAATTTCCAAGATATGATCGAGATTTGGGATAGTTATATCTTTTCTTTGGAAGAATTAACGGTATTATTTCAATCGTATACTCCTATGGATTTCGCCATCTTCTTGCGCCATCATTATGCTGAGCAATTTGTCTTTACCGCTTGGGTAACACTTGATGAACTTTTACTGTTGCCAGCAAGTGCAGATTGGGAAGAAGCTTTACATATGGTCCTATCAACATTGTCGAAAAAACAACAGCATATTCTTGAACAATGGATGAATTCTATCAAATTACAATACTGAACAATTGCCTGTTATTGTCTAAAGAATCGTTATATTACTAGCTCTTATTATGAAAAAGGTGTATCCTAATGAAAAAAGAGGAAGTACTATGAAGAAACATCAGCAAGTTATAAAAATTCTGATCTTGACTCTATTTGTCATCAGCATGTTGTATCTTACTTTAAAAGATGATTTGCAAGATATTTTACAATTACTGCAAAACCTCGATTTCTACCATTCACTCTTACTGATCACGGTAAGTTTTATTACTTGCATATTAGGCGGTGTCATCATTGGTATGTTAGGACATAAAGCACAAGATGATTATCGTTTATACAATGGCATTTCTAATGGTCTTGTTTCTTTGTTTCTGATGAATGTCAGTGCCTCTGCGTTTGCTAAAGCAGCACAAATGGTCATGTTCAAGATGAAAAAACTTAAAGCAGATGTTGCTTGCTCTATCTTGGTCATGGATCAGCTGCTTTATCAGATATCTTATTTATTACTTGCTGCATTCGCCATCGCTATCAATTATGATTTTTTGGTGAATCAGTTTATGAAAGAAATCCCCTTTGCCTTTATCGGTTTTCTGATTGGTTTTATACCGCTCATAGCTGTATCGCTGCTTTTCTTTTGGCCCTTTTTGCAGCATCTTCTCATACAGATATTGCTCTGGTTTATGAAAAAGCTAAACCTTCATGTTACGACTGCTTCAATCGAAATAAAACTGGAACAATTTTGCAAATCTTTACAAGCAGTGAATATTTTATATGTACAAGATCGAAAACTGCTATTGCGCATCCATCTAGTAAATACATTACGTTTAATACTACGCCATTCGCTGCCTATCTTAATCGCAATTGCCTTGCATATAGAAGTCAGTCTATATGATATCCCCTTGTTTTTCAGTGCCTCTTTCTTTGTCGATCTCATTTTATCTTCCTTGCCAATCTACGGCAAACACGGTGTAGCAGAAACAACATTTGCACTCATCTTTACTCCTATCGTTGGTAAAGTCAATGCAGCTGCTATGATGTTGTTATGGCGAGTTATCACCTTTTATACCAACACCATTCTGTGTGGTATTTATACGATAGTCACTCCCGATATTAATATTCAGGAACTAAAAGCGCAAAAAGCCATAACAAAAGAATCAGATAAAAGATAAGTTATAGAAAAGAAAAGTCTCTATAATATAAGTACCCTGCTGGCTTTAATCCGTGTTCCTTATTTTTAAAAGACTTTTCCTTTATGAAATCTTTAGCACATAGAAAATAATATATGTATCTCATATACCACCGTGCTTATGATCGTCTGATGTAGTATGTAATATGCCCTATGATATGGATTGAATCATTAAACGGATAATTTCATCATCGCATTCTTTCATGCCATCGCGTGCTAGTTGACCGATGCCTTCCATGGTTTTTTCGATAGAGTCACCCACAATGCCCTCTCCGCGATAAAATTGTTTTCCTTCTTTATACATTGCATACCCTAGGATTCCGGCATCTACTGCTGAAGCTATCTTCGCAGCACAGCTTGGTTTAGCTCCATCACAAAGCATTCCACTCGTAATTGCCAAAGCATTTACGATCGTATGACAAATATGCTCATAATCACCACCAAGTAAATATGTAATACCAGCTCCAGCACCAGCTCCGGCACTGACAGCACCGCAATAAGCCGATAAACGCCCAATAAATTGTTTTTGATAAAGCGTTGTCAGATTACTTATGATCAAGGCACGCATCAATTGTTCATGTGAGCTATGCAATTCCTTAGCATAAACCAAAACAGGTAAAGAAGCAGTCATCCCCTGATTTCCACTCCCTGAATTGATGATGACCGGAAGTTCACAGCCACTCATACGCGCATCACTGCCAGCTGCCGCCATTGCTCTAGCTTTAACCTCTACCGCAGTTCCATATGTATGTAATAATACATTTCCAATACCTGCCCCATAATTTCCCCGCAAACCTTCATTGGCAATAGCTTCATTATACGCAATTTGACGTTCTAAGATTTCTTCTACATCTTTAACATCAACAGACATTGCGAAATCATAGATTTGTTTCATCTGTAAAGAATAACCGGTTTCTTGTTGCAGTTCATCTTCTTTTTGATAAATAATTGCTTCATCATGTTTGATGAGAACAACATTCGCATGTGTATTACGTATATGTACAAGTGCATGATGTTTCTCGCTAAATACCTTTACAATAAGTTCCAAAGCACAGCCACTCTGGATACGATGAAGCTGCATATCTACAGTATCCAGAAATTTTTCCATTTTTTGAATATCCTCTGTTTTGACCTTAGAAATTACCTGTAATTTTTTATCTGGATCTCCGGCGCAAATACCGATGGCTGCTGCCGCTAAGATGCCCTTTCGTCCATTGGTATTTGGTACTGTTACACTTTTAACATTTTTGATGATATTGCCACTTGCATATATTTCAACATGTTTCACATCTTCCTGTAAAGTTTTTTGGGCAAGTGCTGCCGCATAAGCGATTGCTATTGGCTCTGTACATCCCATGGCCGGTACCAATTCTGTTTTTAGAATATTAATATATTTCTGATACATACTGTCTTCTTTTCGCATATCCCTACTCCTTGTTGACTTTCCTATATACTTAGTATATCATGTCTTTACATATAGTAATAATTTATATATTTTATACTTCAATTAAATATTTTTTATGGAGGACATATGGATTTCAAGCATCTTAAGACCTTTGTAACAGCCGCACAATTAGAAAGCTTTTCCAAAGCAGCGCAAGCCCTAGGCTACACACAAGCAGCGATAACAATTCAGATACAACAACTGGAAGAAGAATTGCAAACCCATTTATTTGAACGTTTTCCTCGTCACGTATCTTTAACGGCCCAAGGAGAATTATTTCTGCTCCATGCCAATGAAATCTTGCAAGCAAAAGATGCTGCCTGCAACGCCATGAAAACGCAAACACAGCTCACCGGAACATTACGTATAGGAATGATAGAGAGTATTTGTTCTTCCATATTTCCTGTCATCTGTAAATTGTTTCATGAACGCTATCCCGGTGTTTCCTTACGTATTGAAACAGCTTCGATCGATCAATTACTGGATTATATGAATCATAATCAGGTTGATTTGGTATATTTAATGGATCAACAGCTGCAAGATGGGGCATGGATCAAAGTTTTAGAATATCCATCTGATGTTTTATTTGTTGCCCGTTACGATCATCCCTTATGTCAAAAGAAAACAATAACCTTAGCTGATATCTTATCAGAAAAATTAATGCTTACGGAACAAGATGCCAGTTATCGCTATGCTTTGCAGCAACAGGCTGCCCGAATGGGACTAACCGTAAAACCATTTTTAGAAATCGGCAATACTGCCTTTCTTGTAGATATGGTAAAACAAGGCCTCGCAATCTCCTTTCTTCCCCGCTTTAGTGTAGAAGAGGAATTACAGAAAGGTGTTTTAAAAATACTGACGCCACACGATTATCATCTTCAGGTATGGCAACAGGTGTTTTATCATCGTAATAAGTGGCTAACATCACAGATGCAGGCAATGATTCAAACAATAGAAGAAGTAATTAAAAATTAAAAGCTTTTTATGAGTTACTTGGATGATGCAAGTTAAAGACAAGTAAGCCCTCATAAAAAGCTTTTATGCTATGGAAGAAATTGAATCTTATTTAAAAATGATACTACCTCTTCCCAATAAAGATGTGGTTCTAATAAAGAACTATTGGCATGTCTTCCCTTTGGTAAACGTACAACATGATGCAAAGTAGGACAACTTTTTGCTAATTGTTCCATCATCGTAATGGGAATAAAATTATCACGTTCGCCATGCAGAAACAGCATAGGAACCTTTGCCTGTGCCACATGATCCATAGGACATGCCTGTTTTAATGTATAACCGGCTTTTGCTCTTAAACATAAAGATAAACAAAAAAGCGGTATACAAGGCGGTACGTGAGGCAACATTTTTCTTAATTGATGGGTTAACTGTTCGCGTAAAGAAGTAAAACCACAATCTTCGATGATGACTTTAACACATCCATTGGTTTCATCAGCACACATCATGACACTGGCAGCTCCCATACTTACACCATATAAAGCAATATCGGTAGCGTGATATTGCTGTGTTAAGTATTTGCACCATGCGTGAATATCTAAATGATCCAATGCTCCAAAACCAATGACAGTTCCTTCACTTTTCCCATGCCCACGCAAATCAATCAATAACACGGAACATCCCATACCGTAAAAGCGTTTCGCTGCCGGTATAAGATCTTTTTTGCACCCCATATACCCATGCACCAAAACGACCCATTTTGTTTTGTGGTTTCTGATGATTGTTCCTTGTAACGTTAAATCATCATGACTTTTGATTTGTACATCAATATGTGAAACTTCTTGCTCAAACCATAGATCTTCTGGTTTCTTTTTCCTATGTGAAGCATTTTGGATAATATCAGATTTATCACTCTTTGCATCAAATGCTCGCTGGAAAAAATATCTACCTAAACAATAGGCAGCTACCAACAATATCATCATTATGCCACATCCGATCCACAACCAAAGCATTTCATACATTCCTTTCTTATATTCTCTATGAAATATTTTAACATGAATTGACAAATTGAAAAACAAAATCGTAAAAACAAATGACCTATGATCTATTTTAGTGTATTGTAATCTTAGATAAATTTTTATATAATAAACACATTACGAAGGAGGTATTTCATGATGCGATCCATCAAAAGTTGGCTACATGATCATCCTTATTCCTATGCCCTTTTTTATTTTATTCCATATCTGATAATCTTTGAACTCTTAGAAACTTTTGTCGTTCCGAAATATTATATTCACTGTTTTATCGATGATATGATTCCTTTTCATGAAAGCTTCGTCATTCCTTATTTTACCTGGTTTCCTTTATTAGCAATATCGCTTTGTTATTTTCTTTTTCATTCACGAAAAGAATTTCTTGAGCTTTGTTTTATGATGTTTACCGGTATGAGCATTTGTCTGTTTATTTATATGATTTTACCCAATGGATTAGATTTACGTGTAAATATCACACATACAAATTGGTTAGCAGACATCGCACGATTACTACAACAAATAGATACACCGACCAATGTTTGTCCTTCCATCCATGTCGCAAGCACGATAGCAATCTGTTTTGTCGTCTGTCGCAGCCATCTGTTTCAGCATCCTTTTCTTGTGAAAAGTGCTTGCCTTATAATAAGCGTATTCATTTGTATTTCTACCATGGTATTAAAACAACATAGTTTTATTGATGTTATCTTAGGCTTCGCCTTAAGCAGTTTATTATACTATGTCACCTATCATACAAATTGGCAAAAATACTTTATGAAAACCCCCTTACGCATCCTATTCTCATAGATAAGAACAACAATCGAAAACGATCAATTTTTCGACCTCTTACATCATCGTACGTAAAAACGTATACGACGGTTGAATTCATACAAAACTATGCTTTCATTGCTACTGGTCTAGTAACGATACTCGATCTCTTTTCTTCAAGGTTTTATTAACGTCCCTACAGTGGTCTTTTCACCACCTAATTCTATCCCATGTGTGTCACATGATAAAAAAGATTTCACCATCAATGAAATCTTTTCTTTTTAATCTTCTTCCATAGCATAAACTCAGCAATCTAATTTATGATTTTATGAAATATGCATTTCTTCCGGCTGCTTTCACCTCATATAAAACCTTATCTGCTTTTTGATACAGAATGTTATAATCACAAACATCCTTCGTCATAACAAAGCCCATACTCAAGGTGATATTGGGCAGTCCTTCGATTGTCGTCTGCAGAGCTTTTTGTAATCTTGCACAACCATTCACTACCGCTTTTTCATCTTGTGGTGCCATCAGGAAAACAGCAAATTCATCGCCACCTAATCTTCCTATCAATGCCTTTTCCCCAAATGCTTTCTGCATGACATCTGCGCAATGGATCAATACTTGATCTCCTATGAAATGGCCAAATTCATCATTGACCTCTTTAAAATAATCAATATCTAAAACACCAAACGCATACATGCCTTTATCACGCACTAATTCCAATTGTATTTTCTTTTTAAAAGCAGCTGTATTATAAACAGAAGTCAGCGCATCCATCATACTCTTTTTTTCCAGATTTTCACGTTCTGTTTTTTCTTCTTGAATATCAACAGCACGACCGATGGCATACACCGGTCTATCCATGTCATAAACCACCTTCATTACGACATGAAACCAACGCACTTCCTTGTTGGCTAACTGTATCAAAACTTCACGATCCGTGTCTTTCATTTCCATAATGCATTGGAATAAAGAAGATTCATCCTTTTTCTTGTCTGATGAAATATCTTTTGCGTAATTCTCAATTTCATTTGTTTCAGCTAAGAAATTATGCTTATCCCCTAGCTTTAAAATATCTTTTTCATAGTCATATTCAAAAATTATCTCTTGTGTGATCTTGCTTAGCATCCGATAGCGATTGTTTTCTACTTCAATCTGGCGTTTCATTTTCAATTGGCGATGATAAAAATAACTGAAAACAGCAACAATACAAATGATGATCAACAGCGTTATCACCATACTTTCAATAATATGCTGCTGAATATAATCCCGCAAAGTAAAGGTCGCTTTATCTAGTGAATGCTGATATATATAGGTATTAATATCTTCTTCTTTCAAATTGCGTATGCATTTATTCAAAATACCGACTAGCATATGATCATTTCCATCCACTACACCAAAGCTATAATTTAACATATCTCCTTTTACATCGGCAACACTGATCATAGAACGATATCCCAGCTGATTCATATAGTAGCTGATGGCATAAGAAGAATCAATCATATAATCTGCTTCCCCATCATGAACAGCTTTTAAACAGTCTTGTGTAGAGTTCGCATAGATAACATTGTGTGGATCAATGCGGCTTTTTAAGATTGAAGATAATTCTTTGCGTATCGCCAATTTTTTATTGTCTAAAGCATTTAAATCTGTATTCTTTTGTAAAACAATCTGCAATGGTGCCTTTAAATACGCGTTCGTCACGCTCATCGTGTTTATATAGTTTAAGGAATAATCATAATTGATTGAGGCCAAGATATCAATTTCATGATGCAACATACGTTCTTCATATTCATGATAGTTGTCTACAAACTCATATGAGAACTGCAACCCGGTTTCTTCCTTGATGTCTTCTAGTATATCAATCGCCGTTCCCGTTGCCTTATTACCTTTAACATATTGAACAGGAGCTTGATTGCTCATAATCATCACATGAAACGTTTTTGCCTTTTTAATGTAATCCTTTTCCTGCTGCGTCAGAATAACATGATCCAGTTTTTCCTCAAAATATTTCGTATAGAGCGTTTGCTTTAACGTTGGGTTTATTTCATTTAGCTCTTCCATTCCTTTATTTAAATCATGGACAATCTTTGTTTTCCCCTTGGCTACTGCAAAATACATAGGGTCCGGTGAAAAACGTGCAATAACCCGAAAATCACTGGCTAAGGCGATATCCACACTTAATAAAGCATCTGCTTCCCCTTTCTTTACAGCTTCCATCTGCGCAGTACCGTTATTATAATACTTATAGTTCACTTTTAGGCCATTGGTTTTTACATATTCTTTTAATTGGCCATTTCTAATTTCTGCCTTTTTCTGTAAAGCAATGGTAATCTCTTTGCCATTTGCTAGCGTATAGGAATCTAGCCAGTCATTATCTTTATTCACAGCTAATACATTATAAGCGTAGCCATAACTTTCGGTCGGATAATCATACAGCTTTGCAAGTTCATCACTACGACGCATACTGCCAAGCATATCAATTTCACCCTTGTTTAATTTATCTAGCAATTCTGATATTTGTGTGTCTACATCATCGCTTTTACTTTCAATAAATTCATATTCCCATCCGGTATATTGAGAAAGTTCTTTTAAGTAATCATACATATAGCCTGTATAATTTCCTTTTTCATCTTTCATACTTAAGCCTTCTTGAATAGGAAAGCCTATTTTAATTATCTTAGTACTCGCATGTTGCGTTTTTTGATTATTTGCTTGTAAGGCACCATGAAAATTGCCAATTCCCAGAAGGTATAAAAAGATAACAGCCATCATACTGACAATGTAATGTTTTTTCTTCATAGCAACCTCACTTTATCTAGTGTCTTCATGTTCTTATATTATAATACATATTTATTAATAACAGAAGTCTTTTTATATTTTAAATCACATTTACATCACAATTCATAAAATAAGTCCTTTCTTTTAGGCTTTCTTACTTGCTTTAAGGAACTTTTTACACTATGAAACAGATAACAATATCCTCTGCTGCTTTTCTACATGTCACGAGTAAGTTAACACATGAAGCGAAGATATCGCGTTTGGAAATCGAAATACTACAAAGTGCTTATGATAAATAACGAAAAAAGAATTCCAAGTTGGCATAAAGACCATAATCTTGAAATTCTTTGTTTTTATTCAATTGGTGTCTGATAGAATTTTCCTTCGACGTATTCTGTTTTTGTTACATTGACAAAACTGGTACGATCAATTTCACGAATACGATTTACCAAACCCTTTACCTCCATACTATCAACGACAGTATATAGCATCGTACGCGGTTGTCCATAGTATGTACCGATTCCTTCAAAACGTGTCACGCCATGATGCGTGGTGTTCTGAATTTCCTCAATAACGATATCCGGATCACTGGTTACGATAAAAACGGTCATTTTTTTATAACGCTTGTGTACCGTATTTATAATCTGCGTTGAGCAGAATTGGAATATGATGGAATATAGTGCTTTATCCCATCCAAATAAATACCCTGCAACAATCAGCATCACAGCATTCATACCCAGGATATAATTCCATGCTGGCTGATGCGTTTTTTGTGATATCCACATTGCAATAAAATCCGTTCCCCCACTGCTGGCATTACCACGAAGCGCAATTCCTAATGCTACTCCCTGTAAAATTCCACCAAATATCGTAATAAGCAAAATATCCTCCGTGATATTCGTCGTTGGTAAAATTTCAACGAATACACCGGTAAGGATAATCATGACACATGAATAAAACGTGAACTTTTTCCCAACGGTTTTATAGCCAATATAGGCGGGTATAGCATTCAAGGTGAAATTGACAAGGGAATATGATACGCTGATGCCTGCATATTTTTCAAAGCTTCGCTGTATCAAAACAGTCAAGCCGGTAAAGCCACCTGGAAATAATCCTCCTGCGCTGATGAATGTATTAATATTAACAGCACAAAGTAATGAACCGATGATCACACAGCCAATCGTGACCAAATCTTTATATTTTGTTTGTATACTCATATAAACTCCTGCTCCCTACTCTTTACCACGCTTATTATACTATCTTTTTACATGGATGCAAGACTTTGTCGAAATGATAATTTTTACTCTTCCCATCATCGAAAATTCTTACATTTGCGTTATCTTTTTTGTTATGCTTTCATGCAATTACAAACATTTCATACTACTTTTTGAGAAAATGACATACACTAAGATGAAAGGAAGGATATCATGAAAACTTATGTCATGAAGATACAGCAACATACGCATAGTGATGCGGCTAAACTCATCTTATATCAAAATAAAGCTTATGAAGTAATCGTTCAAGGAGAAATATATAATGCGCAAAGTATCTATCAATTATTAAAGGAAGCCTATCCTTTGCAGGAGCGTCTGGAAGATATTGTCTTTTTTGCTTATCAACGTTGGGGCGAAGATGCCATGTTGGAATTAGAAGGAGCCTATTCCTTTGTTATCAGTAGTGGCAAAGATGTTTTTGCCGCAAAAGACCCCTTAGGATTATCTCCGTTATTTTATAGTAAGACAAACGATACCATCTGGCTATCCAATCGTATAGATGCTTTGCTAGAAGCCAGTCAACAACCGCGTATCTTGAATAGTCACGGTATTTTAGAGCTATTTTCCTTTGGTCCGAGCTTATCAATGGATAAAACATTATTTGCCAATGTTGCTTCATTGCCCATGGGTTCATTTTTACGCATCCATAATGGGGATATCAAAGTTAAGACATACTATAAGCTACCCACCATCGAGCATCATGATGATATGGAAACGACTACGTTAAAAGTGCATGATCTCTTATGTCATTCTATACAACAACAAATGCATCATTGTAAGGCATCTTTTTTATCTGGTGGTTTAGATAGTAGTATTATTACAGCTGTTTGTGCAAAAGAGAAAGAATGGCATACGTATTCTTTGGATTATGAAGGAAATGCAAAAAATTTTAAAAGCAACATGTATCAGGTTTCCATGGACAACACCTTTATCAATCAAATGCTAGAACGCTATCCTTGTACACATCATTGGCTGATGCTCAAACAACAAACATTAGCAGATACCCTAGAAGAAAGTATGTTAGCCAGAAATCATCCTGGCATGGCGGATGTGGATGCTTCATTGCTTTGGCTGTGTCAGCAGGTTGCCCAAAAGGAAGCTGTCATTCTAAGCGGAGAATGCAGTGATGAAATTTTTGGCGGTTATCCTTGGTTTTATCGTGATGAATTAAAAGATTTGCCAACCTTTCCTTGGTTACGTTCTACCCCACAGCGCATAGAACTGTTAAAGGATGATATAAAACAATTGGGTTATGAGGCTTATATACAACAACAATATGAAGATAGTATTCGTGATATCCGATATCTGGATACTGACAGTGAAGATGATCGACGTGCTCGTCGCCACACACAACTTTGTTTAAAATGGTTCATGCAGACTCTTGTCACACGTCAAGTATGCGAAGGTGATCGTGCCAACTTAACGATTCGTGCTCCTTTTGCAAATGTCGCCTTGCTTGAATACGTATATAATATCCCTTGGCAGATGAAATTCTATCATGGGCAGGAAAAAGGCATCTTGCGAAAAGCCTTTGCAAATGAATTACCTGAAGAAGTATGTTGGCGCAAAAAGAATCCTTTCCCGAAAACACATAATCCGCAATATGCTGATATTGTCGCAAAGATGCTGATGGAACGTTATAAAGACTCTACTTCTGCTTTACATGAGCTTTTAGACGATGCGCATCTAAAAGAATTGATAGCTACGAAAGGGGCTTCTTTTCAACTGCCATGGTATGGACAATTAATGAGTGGTCCACAATTACTTGCCTATCTTTATCAGATTGATTGCTGGATCCGTGATTACAACATTAAGATTGAAAAGTAAACATGCATGATTGTAATTGTGATATTATGAGTTGTGCTTCATCATAACGCAGAAAAAAAGGAGATTGAAATGCTATGCTTCATAAATAGCTTTCAATCTTCTTTATCATGATATAGATAAAAGTGTATTTACGCTGTATCCTTTTTTGTTAACTCTACTGCCTGTATTTCTTGAAAACGCATATGCAACTTATTTGCTGTGATAGACAACAAGCGCATATCCTGATAACACTTATCAAAATCACTTTGCACATTCTGATAACGCTTTGCAAAACGTTCAAACTCCATCTCTAATTTCTGTAGTTCTTTTTGCATTTGTGCCAGATTCTCATTGCGTTCGACACCTAAATAAATTGCTTTGATTGCCGTGATGTATGCCATCAGTGTGGTAGGAGATACCATATACACCTTTTCCTGATAAGAATAGTTCACAACCTCATCACATTGTGCATATAAATACGCAAAAACAGCTTCAGCAGGAAGAAACAAATACGCAAAATCCGCCGTTTCTTGTGGCAAAATATATTTTTGTGCAATTGCTTTAATGTGTTTTTTCACATCATTGACAAATATAGTATGATACTTCTGCTGTTCTTCCTTCGTCTGTGCTGCCATGATACGATTGTAGTTTTCTAAAGGAAATTTTGAATCAATACAAATCATGTGCAGTGGTTCTTTGCCAAACAAAACAGCATCTGCAATTGCTCCATTGCTTAATTTATACTGTTTTGCATAGCGTGATGTATTCACTCCCATTGCTGTTTCAAGCAATGAATATAGTTCTATTTCACCAAAAATACCACGTGTCTTTTTATCCGTTAAAACACGTTGAATATCGTTGATTGATAACGATAGCTCTTTTAAATTTCGCTGCCCTTCATCCAGCTTCCCCATCTGTTCCATCACCTGCGAAAATACTTTACTTGTATTCTCATAGCCATGTTGCACCGTCGTATTCACATGCTTTTCCATAACATACAAATGTTCGCTAGTTGCCTCCTTCCATTGGGCAAGCTCTCTTTGCATGGATAACTGAAGACGTTGCATTTGTTGCTGCATCGATTGTTGCATCTGAAACAGTGCTTCTTGCTGATGCTTTTCATTTTCCATTAGCACTTCTTTAACACGCAAAGTTTCTTTCGGTGATTGGCGAAAGAGAAAAAAAGCGATACATAAGATCAAAAAAGCACCTAATAAGATACCAAATAAGATTTCCATATTCATCATCCTTTTTTTACGTCTTTTATTATAACAGATATCAGCGTATTTGCGCATGGAAGATGTGTTCACTCATGAGCACGAAGATACATCCGCAATTGCTCACATCGTCGCATTTGTCTTTGTATTGTCCGATAGGCAATCGCTAGTTCTATTTCATCCTTACTGCGAAAAATCACCTGTGTCCTTTTCCCTTTTGCATGATAAGATACTACCTCATTGGCGTGAATCCAGATACAGTCATCCCGCGTAGCGGAAACAGTCGGAAACCAGAGGGTTTCCTTTTTCTCTGACACTAAAATGGGAACCTTTTGGTGAATCTGTAAAATTTTTTTCGCGGCTATTGTACGTCCTTGCAGCGTACTGCCATAAAACAGACAAGCTTCCTCTAGCAAAGATAACACAGGTTTTTTTACAATACAGTACTTCCCATGTTCCTTTAATAACACTGTCATTTCTTTTTTTTGATACATTGCTAACAGCATGTTTTCCCTCCTTTTAACTTATAACATAACATAGCTTTCAAAAGGAATTGGGAAATTATAAATTCTTTGATAGTTTATCAAAAACATCTTTAAAAATTATCGAATATGGTTAAATTTTGATATGTAAAAAAAAGAAATCTTGATCCTTCAAAAATCAAGATTTCCTAATGTTTACAATACCTATATGATACGACATATAGCAATTAGTCGCAGCAGCCTCCATCACAGCCACCGCCACAGCTTGAGCATCCGCTTTGCTGCGCTGCCAACTGCTGTTCATAAACCAAAGTATCAATTACGATACATTCAATTTCTAATTTTACATCCTTAGGCAGACGTGCTACTTGTACACAGCTTCTTGCTGGATATGGTTCTTCTAAGTATGAACCATACACTTCATTCAGCTTATCAAAATCGTTTAGATCACTGACAAAAATTGTTGTTTTCACGATATGTTTATAATCAAGTCCCATATCATTTAAAACAGCCTTAATATTCTTCATAACCTGATGTGTCTGTTCTTCAATAGTAGTACCTTCGACTTCACCGGTTTCTGGATTCAAAGGAATTTGTCCTGATAAATAAACGAAATCACCCAACTTTACCGCTGGAGAATAAGGTCCTAATGCTTTTGGAGCCGTTTCTGGCTTAAATGCTTTTAAAAAGATATTCATGCTATGTAACCTCCTAGTCTAGCAATTCATCGTCATCATTTAATGACTTTATCTGTAACTCAAGTCTGGCAGCCATGCCATCCTTGGTATCCAGTACCTTGATCTCAAGATTTTCAAATTCAAGTTCACGACCTTTGCGTACCTTGCGATGCGCATTTAATTCATATATCCAAGCCGCAAAACTTCTGGCCTTGGTGATTGGGGCATCCTGATCATCGACATATTTATCGAAGAAATCGATCAAATTTACTTTCCCATCAATCACGAATGTGTGATGTCCAATTTCCACTACATGATTTGGCAAAGGGTCATATTCATCGTAGATTTCTCCAACCAGTTCTTCCAAGACATCTTCCAACGTTACAATACCAACATATACATGGGATGTTTGTGATTCTTCAACGATTGCCATATGCTCTCGCGACTTTTGAATATTTTCTAATACATCCGGCAGTTTTTTACGTTGAGTGACAAAGATTGGTTCCTGCATCATATCTTTTATGACGATTTCCCGCTCTTCTAATAAGGCATCTAAAACATCACGAACGCGTAAGATTCCCACGACCTCTAAGGTCTCATAAGAAATCACCGGTAATCGTGATAATTTATGATCCTTCAGCACCGCTTTTAACTGCTCATAAGTTGCATTATCATACAAGAAGACAACCTGATCTTTCGGCACCATGATATCACGAACATTTTTATCATCAAATTCGATGACACTTTCGATCAATTCACGCTCTTCCTGTTCCAGAACTCCTTCCTGCTCAATCGTTGAAACGATTTCCAGCAGTTCATCTTCCGTAGCTGTAACATTCTCAATGTCCATCTTCTTTTCCCAATGTCCTTCCAAAGATTCAACCACAAAAGAAATCGGGCGAAAGATCGTCACCATTACCGATAATGGTTTCGCAACCAAGAGCACAAAGGATTCTGCCTTTGCCTTTGCTACGATTTTAGGGGCAATTTCGCCAAACACTAAAATCAGAATAGTCATCACAGCCGTTGCCAAAGCAACACCGCTGGTGCCAAAGATATCGGTCAATAATGCTGTAGCCAATGAAGTAGCTAAAATGTTCACTACATTGTTTCCAATTAAGATTGTAGTGATCACCGCTGTAAAGTTCTTAGAAATAGTATAAGCTGTTTTGGCTTTTTTATTGCCGCTTTTCGCCATCTGTTTCAAACGTATCATATTCACACTGGAATATGCAGTTTCCGTAGATGAGAAAATAGCTGATAAAGCAATCAAAGCCACTAATGCAATCATGAGGCATATTCGCGATCCGTCCAAGTATAACCACTCCCTATTGTAATGTCGATTCGCATTTGCTCTTAAGTATAAGAGGTAAGAGGCATGGAACATCCTCTTACTATGGTAACTATTATAGCGTAAATTTAAAAAAATTCAATCACAATGCCTGTTTTCCTTAGGAATTCGCCTATCTTTCTCTTTTATTTTCTTTGCGATAACCACATTTTATCTTTTTATGGTACCGCTAATCTAGAAACATGTTTGCCTTTTTGAAAGGTGAAGAACTTATATAGGGAAAACCATAGTCAAAACGCTATCGTTTCCAGTTTTTCTCAAGGTTATTTCCAGTATAATTCGACATGTGAGGCTCACAATAATGACAGGAGGTAAGTAAAAATGAAAAAATCAAAAAACAGTGAAAGAACACGTTTCGTAGCTGCCCGTCGTAACTCTGATGGAACCTTAAGTGAGTTTAAAGACGAAAATGGCAATGTTTACGATTACGAACAGGCATTAGAGGCTGTTGAACAAGGTATGATTGAAAATGCCCTGCCTTTTACCGGCCGTGATGGTGCACGTCATATCCGTGGCGTCAACGATGGAGACAAATCAACCAACCTACGTAATCTAAAAGAATTCTAAGCAAAAAGAACATATGGCTAACGATTTATGCCGTATGTTCTTTTTCTTCAATGCAAAGATAACTTAACGCATGACGATAATAAAGGATGCGTCGATATAAATGATAAAACAAAACCCCTGTTATCAAAATACTACCTACAAGGAGAAAAGCTCCCAACATTCGTATATAAAGAATAGCTTGCGCAAGTGAAGATGCCCGAAGTCCCAACATGACACACCCAAACATGACGCAGATTTCCATGATTAGTACCAACAAAGTGATGCCGGTTATTTTTTTTCGTTCTAAAATGGGAAAACCTATTATCAGCATGAGAAGTACTAGTATTTCTAACGGTTGCACACAGGATAACATGCATCCTAGAATGCGCAGAATGGACATATTGGCAAGCGATATTAATTCTAGGACTAGCCTGGAAAGATACGTATAAGATAGCATGGGATCATCCAACATAGCATAAAGTGCATCATACGATTGCAAAGATAACAACCGCACACTGATATACACATAAGGTAATACTAAAAGCAACAGCAAACAAAGGAGTATAAGAAAAAACAGATGATATCGTTTTTTTCTTGTATCCACAAAATGATCCAGCCATTCCATTACTGACTCAGCCAGTCCTCTCCCTTAATAACCTCCACCGGGCTTAATCCTGGATAATCCAGCTGACGCAACACTTCATATATGATAATGGCGGCACAGTTGCTTAAATTAAGGCTTCGCGCATTGGCCACCATAGGCAGTCGCATACAATGATCCAATTGTTTGGCTAAAATCGCTTTTGGAATTCCTGTACTCTCCTTACCTAATACTAAATAAATATCGCCTTCACATTGTGTAAAATCAATCTGGCTAGGCGCCTGTTTGCCATAACGGGTCATATAATAATAGTTATTACTAGGATTTTGTTTCGTGAAGTCGTCCCAATTTTCATATAAGCGATAAACCAATTTCTTCATATAATCCATGCCTGCTCTGCGTAAATGGGCTTCATCCAAAGAAAAGCCAAGGGGCTGTATCAGGTGAAGTTTGGTATTGGTAGCCATACAGGTGCGCATCATATTCCCAGTGTTCTGCGGAATTTCCGGTTCATATAAAACTAAGTGCAGCATATTAATTATCTCCTTCCAGATAAGCAAGCAATTGTGCTAAAGCACGGCCGCGATGAGAAACGGCATTCTTTTTTTCTTCAGATACATTCGCCAATGTTGTCTGATATGGTGGATAATAAAAAATCGGATCGTAGCCAAAACCTTTTGCCCCTTCCATATGATCAGCCACCAAACCTTCAACGATCCCGGTAAATACTTGCTCTTTCCCATCTTCATCAACATAGGCAATCGCACAGACAAATTGACAGCCTTTATCTGCAACATGTTTACATTGATCGATAATATATTGATTCTTAACATCATAAGAAGTATCCCTTCCCATGAAACGGGCACTGTAAACACCTGGTTCTCCATGCATGGCATTCACAGCCAGACCACTGTCATCGGCAATTACAGCAATGTGGTATCGCTCATAGATGGCTCTTGCTTTTATCAAAGCATTTTCCTGAAAGGTCGTCCCGGTTTCTTCAATATCAATAGGCTCGTTAAGATCCAACAAACTTTTGATGTGATACCCCAATGGCTCTAACATCGCCTTAAATTCTTCGACTTTATGAGCGTTGCTTGTCGCAATCATCATTTCTTTCATATCTTTCAGCTCCTTTATATAAGTAAGTTCTTTATTCATAAACCAACGTCTTGGCAAGGTTTGTCGCGCATTGTACAAGATCAGTTGATAGCCAAACTGTCCATGATCATAACCAACATCAACTAAGCCATAACAAAATAATTCCTTTTGATTTGCGATGCCTTTACAAAAGGCAAAGGATAAGAGTTTTTTCTTTTCTTCTTGCGTGATCCAACAATCTGTAAAGCGATGTGGTTTCTGTTTAAAGCGTTTATAATAAGATCGTAGCAAGACAGCATCGATCGCTTGTTTGGACTGTTGTAAAATTGGATAAAAACAGGAAAACAGTTCATGTGGCTGATAAGGATGCGATAGTTTTTGATATTGTTCACCTAATGCCATGAATAAATCAAAAGGATTTTGATACCAGCCTAGCTCTAAGATTGCTTGTATACTATCTTTGGCGATGCCGCTATTCCAAAACTTTTCTACAGCATCGCCACAGGCATGCAACTGTTTCAATTCTTTTGTACTCAGCCATGAAGTAGCCACAACATCATAAGGTGCTGTTGTTTGGGCCTGTAACCCATAAGAAGAACTTTCCTTTTTTAACTTGGTACCCTTTAACAACTTTAAGATGCCCAACTGTACCTCGCTTGCCTGTAAGGCAAACAACGTATTAAAACTTTGTCGAAAGGTTGGCAAATCTTCATAAGGCAAGCCGGCAATCAAGTCCACATGCAGAATACAGCCGGCTTCACGCATTCGTTTAATGACTTGATGCAAACGTTCATTGTTTTGGATACGGCCTACGCTCTGTAAAGTTTTCGCATGAAACGATTGGACACCGATTTCAAAGCGAAATCTTGTTACATCTGCTTCTTTGGTGAAAAATTCCAATAACTCTTCACTTAATGTTTCTGCAACCACTTCAAATTGAAAAATCTGATTCTTACAATTTTGATTGATATAACGTGCAATACGCAAAGCTCGTTTAGGATCGGCATTAAAGGTACGATCTAAAAGCTTAACCTGCTTGACATCACTATTGGCGATTTGTTTAAGAATCTCCATAACATAGTCGATTGAAAACATACGGACACAACGATCCGCAGAGCTTAAACAATAGCTACAGCCATAGGGGCAACCACGACTCGTTTCCAAATAGAAATAACGATTTGCCATCTGCTGGCTATCCATAGCTAAAAAATATGGATTCGCTAATGTTTCCAACCACGACAATGCAACGCGTTGATAGTTTTTATTGGGAAATGCCTTTGTATAAATTCCCTCTACCTCATGAGGACTTTCTTCTTCCAGCATTGCTATATATTCCCAGACGCTTTTTTCACCTTCTCCGATGCTGATGGCATCTACGCCTTGCTCAAGCAAATCATAAGACTCATAACTCACTTCTGGACCGCCAACAAGAATATGCAAGTCAGGCTTTGTTTCCTTTAATAATCGTATGACAGCTTTGATGATTTCGATATTCCAAATATAACAGCTGAAACAGACAACTTCCACCTGCATAGATAAAATATCTTGTACAATATGTAGCGGATCATCCTTGATGACATATTCTTTCAAAAGCACATCCTCGCGATGCTCACATGCCACATACAGCCATCGCAATGCCAAATTTTTATGTATATATTTTGCATTACAGGTTGTAAGCAATGTTTTTTTCACATATCCACCTTCTTCGTCTACTTATTTTAACAAATTTCACGTAAATATGCTATGATTATACAGGTGATTCCTGTGAAAGATAATAATTTCCTCGACGCATTGTTTTTTGACCCTGATTTACAACTCAAAGACATGCAGAAAGGCTTAACAAATAAAAACTACCTGTTAACATTGGATGGTGAAGAATATGTTTTACGTATCCCTTTTGCCGATGCCGCAAACGTTGTTGACCGCCATCATGAAACACTTGCTTTACAAGCATTAAAAGATAGTGACATTGATGTAGATACCATATATTATGATGAAGTCAGTGGCTATAAAGTTACCCGTTATTTAAAAGATGTGGTAACCTATGAAGAATGCATATATGAGGATAAGATAGAACGTGTGGCCGCCCTAATGAAACGATTTCATGGATTGCACACCACCATTGGTGTTTCCTTTGACCCCATTGGACGTTATGTACAATATGCTCGTCACGTTAAACACCAGCCCTTTGCATTTCCTATGTTAAATGATCTCATCAAAGAGCTGCAGCACATGAAACGTACGCAGGTGTTATGTCATAATGATTGGGTAAGTGGCAACATTCTTTTTACGCCCGCTAAAACTTATCTCATCGATTATGAATATGCCGCTGATAACGACCCTTTATTTGATGTCATGTCCTTTTTAAGTGAAAATAACATCCAAGATGAAACGTTGCGCGAACGCTTTTATGCTGTTTATTTTGATACCATGGACGATCAGCTGCGTAAGGATTTGTTATGCTTTGAAGCATTTGAAGATGTGTTATGGTGTCATTGGGCCTTAATGATGTTTGAAAGTCGTCAAGATCCTGTTTATATGCACATAGCAAAAGCTAAAGCACAAGGCTATAATAACGTTATTAACAAATGGAAAGCTTATCAATAAAAAAAGCCATTCTACTGTTTACTTTACTGTAAACGTATATAGATGGCTTTTTCTATTGCTATAGAACATTTAGTCTTACGATAAGCATTCATGCTGTTTATAAAAAGTTATCGCACACTGTCTCCTTCTTGAAGGTAAAACATATTTTTTTGTTGGGGTATCGCTTTTTTTTCAATCAGCGCTTGTACTGCCGCAAAAACATCCTGTGCAAATACGTGATAATCATATACCACACTGGTCATGACTGGACTCATGATACGCGTAAGGTCCTGACCGCCAAAGCTAACCACAGAAACATTCTGAGGAACGCTAATATGATATTCTTGCACATACTTAGCAAAAGGAATCGCCAAAGCATCGTCCTGCAAAATCAATAAATCGAGTTGTTCGGCAAATAATTCCTTAATTCTGGCATAAGTATCCAAATAGCTGCCATCACTGATCTTAACCGCAAAATCGTGTGGTTGCTTCACTTCACGATAAGCCTCTTTTATACCTTCCATATGTAAGTTGGCCAACTGTACATTACTACCCAGGTAGCGAATCATCAAATGCTGCTTCTGCATCAGATACTTGCCTAACACTTCAGCAGCCTGTGTTTCAGGGATAGTAACACTAGTAATTCCTTCCCCTTTCGCACACAAATAAATGATTGGAATAGCCGTTGTTCGCATCTGTTTTTGAATAAATTCAACACTGGAACAGCTCATAACAAGAATCGCATCCATATTATTGACGATACAGGAAGTTAAATACGTTTCTTCCAGATCTTCCCGATTCTGTGTGAAATATACCTGCAGCAGACATCCCTGCGTATATAGCTCCTTACAGATCGCATCAAGTATCTCACGTGTTCTAGGCAACATCACCTGATCACACAATAAGGCGATACGATAGCCTCTGTTAACAGTGCTCTGTTTTTTTAGGACGCGTTTTTTCTTTTCTATTTTTACTTCTTCTTCGACTGCTTTCTTCATAGCTTTTGCGACATAGCCCGTTTCTTCGATGGCTTTAGCAATGCGAAGCGCAATATCCTCTTTGACGTTTTCATCTTTTAAATAACGGGATACAGTAGCTTTTGATACTTCAGCAAGAGCTGCCACATCCGCAAGAGTAGCTTTTTTCATCATCTTTTCCTCACTTCATTTCTATTGGTATTTTACCTTACTTTTCTTGAATTGACAAGGTTTCCAACAGCTGCTCCAAAATATCAGCAACGCCATCTTCCTCATTTGTATAACGGCTGATATAAGCAGCTGCCTTTTGGATGTAGCTATGTCCGTTCTTCATCGCAATACTGTTGGGAAATTCTTCAATCATACTAAGATCATTCAAGGAATCCCCAATGACCAAAACATCCTCTTTCGCAATGCCTTTTTCCTTACAAAAAGCCGCAAGTGCAATGCCTTTTTGGGCTGTTTTTTGCGTCACTTCAATATTATCTTCTATCGAATTGGTCACATGCAACGCCTGACATGCCTGTAATTCACTGCGTGCTTTTTCTAAATTCTGCGATAAACCGCCAAAAGCTTCCATCTTATATACAGGTATCTCTTCGCTCAAAAATGCAGAAATATCCTTTACTTCTCTGGCATAGCGACAAAACCCTGATTCATCCTTCATTTTCATAGCAATCCCCTCATCCAATCCCTGCTGTTGTAAATGCTCTAAAAAAGCTTTTACACAACGTTTTTCATCAGAGGTGATCGTTCCTATACCGGTAAACATATGATAGCAAATATCATACTTTTGAAAAATGGCATCTACCAAGCGGATATGCTCCTTTTTCATCGTTACTTCATAGAGTGCTTTCCCCTTTGCATCCGTAATCAAAGCCCCATTCAGCAGCAAATACTCACAATCTGGCAATACGTGTTCAAACATAGGAATAACACTTTGTGCCATTCTTCCGGTTGCCACCATAAATTGAATACCTTGTTCTGCTAATTTGGGCAATACTGCTTTACTTTTATCCGATAAGCCATGGTTGCCATCTAATAAGGTGCCATCTAAATCACAGGCAATTAATTTCATCATTTCTACCTACTTTCTTACTGGATATAGTGTATCATTAATATCCTGGTTTCGCCAATCTTTCATGCAAATTAATTGCTCCACTTCTTATTCATCGCGTATAATAAAATCATGAGATGAGAAAGGATGTATGATGATGTTAGAAATTGGAACTACGGCCATTGATTTTACCCTGCCGGATGAACAAGGCAATTTGATCAGTCTTCATTCCTTTAAAGGAAAAAAAATTGTATTATACTTTTATCCAAAAGATAATACCCCTGGATGCAGCAAGCAAGCCTGCGCCTTTAAAGCTGCTTATGATGTTTATAAAAGAAACGATATTATCGTTATCGGTATCAGTAAGGATTCTTCACGCTCGCATTTACGTTTTAAAGAGAAATACGATTTGCCTTTTATTTTATTATCCGATGAGGAACATAAAGTCATTGAAGCATATGATGTCTGGAAAGAGAAAAAACTATATGGTAAAACCTATATGGGCATTACGCGCAGTACCTATGTAATTGATGAAGAAGGCACGATCATCAAAACCTTTGAAAAAGCAAATCCTGCAACAAATGCACAGGATATCCTAGAGTATCTAGCGCAATTATCAAATGAGCAATAATCAACAAAAATAAGACTAACAAACAAAGAAAGAGGTCATAACCACATCTTCGATGATGCTCATATTCATCTTCGATGTATGGTTATATCCTCTTTTTTATGAAAAGCGAACAAGAATCACATCACCTTCTATGTTTTCTATTTCTTTCACCATGATCTGAATCTGTTCACATTTAAAAAACCACGGCAGCATCTTTTTAACAAATGGCTGCAAAGGCTGAACAAACAACGAATGAATCTCATAGGTACAAGGGTCAAAGCCAAGATCTACAACAAGTCCAACTAAAGAACCATCTGCTATGTTAATGACCTGTTTATTGCATATATCACTAAAGCGCATTTTCTCACCTACCATCAGTATATGAGAAATAACGATTTTGGTGCCTAGATTTCAAATTCTTTTTTAAGTAAGGCAATTGCATTTTTTTCTAGACGCGATACCTGTGCCTGCGAAATACCCAATTCATTGGCGATTTCTGTTTGTGTCTTATCCTGATAATAGCGTTTCTGAATAATATCCTTTTCTTTTCCCTTCAAGTTTCGCATGCTTTTTTTTAATGTCATATAATTCGATAAACGCTCAATTTCGTCCTTGTCATCCTTAATCTGATCCAATAGATACAGCTCATCACCATCCGAATTATAAACAGGTTCAAATATCGATACGACACTTTGCGTAGAATCTAATGCGTCAACAACATCCTTTTCTTTGACCTGTAGTTGTTCAGCCAGCCAATGAATCGTTGGCTCTTTTTGATGTTCATGGATATACTCTTCTTTTAAGCGAAAAACTTTATAGGCCAAATCCTTTAAATGCCGTGATACCCGAATTACTTGATTGTCACGCAGATAGCGTTTGATCTCTCCCATGATCATAGGGACTGCATAAGTGGAAAAACGTACTTCATGTTTTAAATCAAAGTTATCAATGGATTTCACCAGTCCAATGCAGCCAACCTGAAATAAGTCATCCATATTCTCGCAACGATTTGAAAAACGCTGAACGATGGACAACACCAACTTTAAATTCCCCTGTATCAAATCCTCTTTTGCCTGTTCATCCCCACTTTGATACTTTTTAAATAATTCTTTCATCTCCTCGTTGCTTAATACTTTTAAATCAGCCGTATGAATACCACTGATTACTACTTTATAACGACTCATGTAACTTCCACCTTCCTGCTTAAATGACTATACAAGAAGTGTTCCCTTGCCAAGATTTGCTTATGCCAGAATCCTACTGTAAGTAATTGGAAACAGAAAAGACTTGACAATCAAAAAAAAGAGATAGCATGAGGCCCATGAGGTTTATGCAAAAATGCGTTATACATGCTGCACAGATTGTTAGAAATGTAACAGCACAACGTACGTCATCATAATCAGCTAGTAACAAAGCAGCATCGCTTATGAAATAGGGGTTTGGGGTGAAGTAGTCGTTGCTTTATGTGCTTTTCATCAGCCAAAGATCCTGTACTACTTCACGCTAATATGGAAATTTATCATAAAAAAATGAGATATTTTATAGTCATAAAGATGAATGTAAGATAGTAAATGAATTCAAGCAAACCGTAAAAGAAGATATTGAGTAGTATACGTATAGAATAATAAAAAAGATTAACCTCTGTACAATACAGAAATTAATCTTTGCTTTCGTTTCTTTACTTTTAGTGAATATTGAAGCTCATTTCATCATGCTAAGTAGCACTTTTTTATCCACCTATTTGGGCATACATACCTTTTGCCAATGCATAGGCACGATAAGGCTCTAATACTTCATTCGCCATGATTTCGGTAGGAAAAACATATGGCTTTCCCATTTGTTCAGCTTTGCTTTTTCCCAGTGAATGATAGGGCAATAAATGCACGCTCTGCACACCCAATGCATGTAAATAGTCAAGTTCCTGATAAACCAAAGATGCCTCATCATTAAAGCCGGTGATGATCGGCATACGAACGATGACCTTATGAACATCTTGATGTAACAGATAGGCCAAATTGGTTTTTATCAGTTGTCCATTACCATGCGTGAACTGCAGAAGTTTTGCGTCGTCCAGATGTTTAAAGTCATACAGGAATAAGTCAATAAATGGCTCTGCTCGTTGCAAATCAGCCAACGGATAATTTCCTGTTGTTTCCACAGCTGTATGCAGACCTAATGCTTTCGCTTCTTGTAATATTTCGCATAATGATGTTACTTGTACAAATGGTTCACCACCACTAAACGTCACACCGCCATGACTCATATCATAATAATCCTTATCCTTCATGACTTCATGAAGAATTGCCTCGCTTTCCATATCTTCTCCACGCAGCTGCAAAGCATCTTGTAAACACATTTCTACACAGCTTTGACAACCATTACATCTTTGGGCATCGTGGTGAAACCTTCCTTTTTGGAAATGAATAGCTTTTTGTGGACAGCTTTGTTCACATGTATGGCAGCTTACACATTTACGCATATCATGCAAAAGTACCGGTTGACTGCTTTGTGTTTCCGGATTTGCACACCATGGGCAACAAAGTGTACAGCCTTTTAAAAATACCGTTGTACGAATACCAGGGCCATCATGAATAGCGAATCGTTCAATATGGGTAACGCTAATCATATAAGCACCTGCTTAATAATTCATCCTGAATATCTTTCGTCAAATTCACAAATACGGCACTATAGCCTGCTACACGGACGATCAAATCAGGGTATTTCTCAGGATGTTTTTGGGCATCCTCTAAGATACCATGATCCACAACCGTTACCATCAGCTGACAGCCACCTTTATCAAAATATGTCTGAAACAACATTTTGATCTTTTCACGATCTTCTCGAAACATCCGTGGGGTAAATTTGATATTCTGCACACTGCCTCCATGATACTTTGCCTGAAATTTTGCTAACGAATTTAAACAAGCCGTTGGTCCATTCTTGGCAGCCCCACCTTGCGGATTATTTGCCGGATTCATAAACACTCCGGCTTTACGTCCATCTAAACTTGCCCATGTTTGATGTCCCCAATCGGTATTCGTTTGATTATTGGATATAACGATTAAATAATAGCCCAGTCCCTTTTGGATGCCTCTTTGTCGAATGCCTTTTGCAACATATTCATATAAATCATTTGCTAATGCATCACATTCTTTTGCATCATTGCCGTATTTATCTTGCCGCAATAGTTCCTTACGAATATGCTCATAACCATTAAAATCTGCCATCTGCGCCTCATGGAGTTGAGCAAGTGTATACTTTCCTTCCTCATACACCAACTTTTTAATGGCATATAAGGCATCACTGGTATTGATATTGCCATAGGTTTCATTTGTACCACCTAAAATTTCTACACCACCATCCAATAGCGCTTTCTTACGATGAATACAATCATCCATTAAAATTGATGTAAAGAGGAAGGACACTTCTTGATTCATGACTTCATAGGAGTGCAGTTGGGCATCGACACTTAAATCAAAATAATAATCCAACACTTCTTTATAGGTATTGTATAAATCATCAAAGCTTTTAAATTCTTCACAAGGCGGTACGTGTACAGGTCCGGCTTTATATTTTTGATCGTTAGGATCAATGCCTTTATTCAAAGTTATATTCAATAGTTTTAACAGATTCAGCAAGGTATTCGGTGTTCCCACACTTTTCCCTTGAATGACATATTCACCACAGCCAAAAGGTACATACTGCTGGGCAATTGCTTCTTCCACGCGCATGGCATGCATGACAGCCGGCACATTCACATCATCATTATACAAAGTAGGATACGTAGCTCCACTGCCGATACAATCGTATGCCATATCCATGATATCCACTGGCGTATCTTTAGAAAAGCGTAATGTAAACTGTGGTTCTACATATCGTGTATCACGGCAAACGCGTAATGCAATACGGGCAAAGGTATCTGCTTCTTTAGGATGCTCACGTCCTACACCACCGACGATGATACGTCCATTTACCGTCGTACGACGATTTTCAATCATCTTCCATAAAGATTTCAGATAGCGATATGCCTCATCCTCATCAAGTCTTCCTGCATCCAGATCGTTTTGTAAATAAGGACCCAGCACATCATCCATACGTCCATAATTTATAACACCGGCACATAATGCATAGATCCAAAACAGCTGGAGACTTTGATGAAACGTTGTTGGCGGTTGTTCACGAATAAAACGTAAATCGGCTTCCATTAGTTGCAAATCCAGCAAGCGTTGTTTGCTTGCGTTTTGTTTGGCATCCTGTACCAATGCAATTTGTTTGTCGATTACTTTCTGCAATAATTCCATTGCTTCATAACTGGCACACAAAAACGCATTATCTCCTTGTTGGCGAATATCTTTCTTTAATCCTTCGATCCCCTCACGCATTAAGCGTTTATAATTCAACATCATGCCGCTTAAACGAGCCGTTGCCATAAAAGGATAATGGCAGTCAATAAAACGTCCTGTTGTATCCTCCGTTAACACATCCTGACAATAAATAGCTTTGACATCATGCTCTTGCCAATAGTCGTATAAAGCATCTACGCGTTTCTTATCTTCCGTATTCGTTAATTGTTCTTTAAATGCTCTTAGCTTATGAAATACGCAATAATGACCAACACCGCCTATACTTGTTACACTGCCAAACCCAATAGGCAGAAAATCTAAGCGGCCGGCAATTAAATCATCATCTTCAAGAGAGCGAAACAACACCGGAAAAATGGTAGACAGACAACGAATTTCTCTTTCTGCCTTATCAAGTCCTGCGCTATCCTTGTGTGCTTTGGTATAGGCTTCCATGATATTCAGTTGTTCTTCGATACTCTTTTCACAGGGAATCGGTTTGGATACTTCCACATTCTGTGCCCCATCTATATTGATCTTGTGTTTCATGTTCACACTTCCTATCTTAATGTTTTGCTTTTTCAGCCTCTCTCCAATTATCCTGATAGCCACCTAACAAATCTACGAAACGCTTAGCAGTCAAATGCGGACGTGTGATTGCACTTCCTACAACAACGGCATGCGCTCCTAAATATATGCACTTCATCGCATCTTCCGGTGTATACAGATGACCTTCCATCATCATATAAACATCATCCTTAAAATCACGACACATCTTCGCAAACAATCGGTAATCAGCACCTTCAATATGAGCAGTTTCTTTGGTATAGCCATATAACGTCGGTGCAACAATATCCGCACCATGCGCAATCGCATGTGCTGCCTCTTCATAACTTGATACATCCGCAAAGATAATAGCTTCGGGAATTTCCTTTTTCACGATATCCAGCAAATCCCAAGCAATCGTTTTTTCATGTGTGATTTGTTTTGTACAATCCAAAGCAATAATTTCAGCACCAGCTTCCCAAACCGCTTTTGCTGCTTCCAAAGTTGGCGTTATAAAAACATCTGTATCCTCATGCCAAATCTTCCATAAACCAATCATTGGCAAATCAACTTTTTCCTTGATGGCCTTGATTTGTTCCGGTGAATTTGCACGTATTCCGACCGCACCGGCCCATTTGGCAGCTTCTGCCATCTTTACAACGATATCCTCAGTATAAATAGGATCATCCTTTTGTACCTGACAAGATACGATTAATCCGTTTTTAAAGCTTTCCAGCAACGCTTTTTTTCTTTCATCTGTAGTTTTCATAACAATCCTCCTGCATCCTTTTCTTTGCTTTCATTATATTCTTCACGTTGTAGCTTGTCAATCATATTTATTCATATTTATTCTTTTTGAATCATTTTGAATCATTCAAACTTTCTTATTTTACTAGTGACCTGATATGATTCTTCGATTAAGTTAAAAAAGAGCTTCCTATGCGGAAAGCCCTAACATAATATGATAAATTTTGACAGTATTAAGGAAATAGCAACCATTTAGATCATGTATGGTTACAGATTACTTTTACTTACCCTATTCTTGCATACTATGATTCTTTTTCATCTGTACCTTTAATTTTTGAATGATCCGTTTTTCCAAGCGTGAGATATAAGACTGAGAGATTCCCAAGCGTTTCGCGATATCTTTCTGTGTTAACTCTTCGTGCTCAATACCATACCGCATTTGCAAGATTTGACGTTCTCTGTCTTTTAAGGTTGCCATGGCCGCCAATAATTCACGCTTATTTTCTTGCTTCTCAAACTCTTTCGTAACGATATCATCATCTGTTCCTAATATATCAGACAATAACAATTCATTTCCATCATAATCAATATTTAAAGGCTCATCAAAACTTACTTCCACTTTACGACGACTTTTCTTACGTAAAAACATCAGAATTTCATTCTCAATACAACGGGAAGCATATGTTACCAGCTTAATATTTTTATCACGTTTAAATGTATTGACCGCCTTAATCAAACCAATAGAGCCGATACTGATGAGATCTTCCATAAAAATCGGATTGGTTTCATAACGTTTCGCAATATAGACGACCAAGCGTAAATTATGTTCAATTAACTTATTGCGTGCTTCTTCATCACCATTTTCCAAAGCAATCAACGCTGCTAATTCTTCATCTTTCTCTAATGGCTTTGGTAAAACATCACTGCCTTGGATATACCAAACTTGTAAATCATCGCGACTGCCAAACAGCCACTTTAAAAATGTCCAAAGTTTCTTCATTCTCATCACCCCATCGTCATCACTTTCATATTTAACAGCAACTCACTGTGCATAGGCAGTTTCAAATCTTCTTGCAGATGTACGAGTACCTTTCTTTTATGACAACCGTGCAACTTCAATTCACATGTATAGCACGGTAAACTGCTTTCTTCCTGAACTGTCTTCATTACTACTAATTGTATGCGTTCATCCACAAAATATGACAGATAACGACGTTGTAGAAAGACAACCGGTATCCCCTCATGACTAAGCAGATTTCCACTATCCAAATACCCAATAACCTTAAAATGTTTGTTACCTACATAAAGCGTCAAGGGATATAAGCAATTTTTTTCACTAAAGCGTATCCGCCAACGACTTTTACAGAAAAATAGAAATAACAAATACAATAGCCAGCAGGGTATGATTGATGCCTGAATGGGCACAAACCAAAAACCATTATGAAAGCTGCCTTGATAAATAACATAACTTGTTAGCATACAAAGCACACGGAAACAGAAAGCAACTATATATGTTTTTCTAGCATACCGAAAAAGGGTTAGAAAAAAAAGAAGCTCAACAAGTATGACGATGAAAAGACTACCATCTTGCCACAAGCTGACACTCAGCATAGATATTACAGCCGCATAGAAAAGAAGATGCAGATCTTTTAATGGCTGAAACATAGCATAACTAGCAAAAAGCGCCGATAGATACAATAACAAAACACCGTTCAGCCAAGATACCTCAACATAGCTTTCCATCTTCCTCACCTCATGCATATTATAGTCATCCTTGCGTACACATGTTGTCGAGAAATGCTTTATCTGTAAAAACCATTTTCATTAATGTGACACATGTCTCATTAAAAAAAGCATCTCTCTTGTTTTAACAATAGAGATGCCTGATATACAGTATTAGAACATCGTTTTTAGTTTGTAAAATTATCAAAATATCCTTGTACTAATACGATTGGCGTTCCTTTATCACCAGATCCACTCGTCAAATCACATAAAGAGCCAATCAAATCGGTCAATCTTCTAGGCGTTGTACCCTGTGATGCCATATCGCCTTTTAAGTCATCATCTTTTTCTTTAATTTTCGCCTCGATTGCCTTCTGTAAAGCTTCACCTTTCAAGTTCGCAAAATCATTATCCGCCAGATATTTCAGCTTCAACTCATTTGGTGTTCCTTCAAGACCTGCCGTGTATGCAGGTGAAACACATGGATCAGCCAATTCCCAGATCTTACCAACAGGATCTTTAAATGCTCCATCACCATAAACCATAACTTCGATATGTTTATCTGTTAACTTTAACAGCTGACTTTGGATATCTTCTACTAGATCCTGACATTCACGTGGAAACAATTTGACCATATCCTCTGTTGATTTATTAGAGCCTAAAAGACCATAGGAAGTATTATATCCACTACCATCTATAGAGGAAGTCATAATATCATCCAACCCACATACACGTTCAGCACCATTTGCCTTTAAGATGCGTTTCGTACGAGCGCGTGTATGGATATCACATGTTAATACGTTTTTGGTATACTTTAGAATTGTTTTCGCGTTATTAGAGAAGATGATTTCAACCTCTGCACCACATTCACGAATTAGATTACCATAATATTCCACATAATCAATGCCTGTAAAAGGATGTGGATTTTCTCCAAACAGTGAACGATATTTCTCAAGTGACAATACATCACTATAAGGGTTAATACCAGCTTCATCCAGCTGATCCAGGCTTACTAATTCATTACCTACCTCATCACTTGGATAGCTTAACATCAGGACAACTTTTTTAGCGCCTTTTGCAATACCTTTCAAACAAATAGCAAAACGGTTACGTGAAAGAATCGGGAAGATTACCCCAATGGTTTCACCGCCCAGTTTTTGTTTGACATCCTGTGCAATGGCATCTACTGATGCATAGTTTCCTTGTGCTCTGGCAACGATTGATTCTGTAATTGCCACAACATCACGATCACGAAGGGCGAAGCCTTCTGCCTGTGCAGCCTCAACCACACTGTTTACTACGATGCCTGCAAGATCGTCACCCTCACGGATGATAGGACAGCGGACACCTCTTGAAATAGTTCCAACTTTTCTTTCCATAATACCCTAATACCTTTCCTTTGCATTCCGCACAAAAACCGTATCTATGTACGGTCCTTACCAGAAAAACTTGCTTTTCTTCTGTGGGAGAAAAATGAATTCCACATCAACCTGTTCCTCTTGCAGTGTCAATATTGCATAGGATGGCCCTCTGCCATCACGGCTTCTCCATAAAGAACCGGGATTGATCAGACGTATCCCATGAACGACATCATCTGCAGCAACATGCGTGTGTCCGTAGCAAACGATATCACAGTCTTTTGCTTTTGCCGTATCTGCCATTTGTTCCAATCGTTTAATATAAGAAAAATGATGACCATGTGTCATATAGATACGATGACTGCCAGCCGTTATTACACGTTCATCTGGATAATCATAATAAATATCGTTATTCCCCTGTACGACGATATAAGACGGATAGTTTTCCGCATAATCCTCAATATCACCACAATGTAGGTAGGCATCCGCATCCGGATGTTTTTCAACGATCTGTTCCAGAATTCCCTGTTTTCCATGACTGTCGCTTACTACGATAATTTTCATCTTAACCACCTGTTATTAGTATAGCATAAACATGATATTCATGCTATATTTTCTTATGTTTGTTGTCAATACATAACAATTGATTCCTTACCTATATCCAAATGAAAACCAGTCCTGATGGGAAAAAACTGGCTTTTAGCGATTATCCTAATATTTATTAAAAAGCTATTTCATTATAAGATAGATCATATACCGAAACAGCACTTTCCTGCTGTTGTGGCATCACACTGACACCATCTACTTTTACCTGTACTTTATCGACTCCACTTAAAGCGCTTAATGATAAAATCAAAGAATCATACAAATCTTCCTTTACACTTTTATCTGAAGAAAGTAAATTTTTATTGATATCCACGATCAAAGTACCATTAGAAAATTGAAAATTATTTATTTTAACATCGTCCTGATATAGTGGTTGTGATAATTCGCTGCTTGCACTCACATCGCTGATAACTTGTAAAACCCCTTCTTTAATGCTGTCACTTGCATGCATCACACGTTTACTGCGCGGTATCAAAAATTGCTGGCCTTCAATTTTCTTTGCGCAATATACCGTAACACTATCCGAAGTATGCAACGCACTGGTGGCTGTTTCAAAATGATTAATACCGATACCGCGATTCAATACATCGGGAATCGGTGTCTGCGCATTTGGCATACTAGATAATTTTACGCCATTCAATTGTATTTCCAGTTGTTCTACATCATGAAACTGGGTGGCTCCCCACGTTAGCGATTCCAGTACACGTAGTTCATCTTCTTTCTGATAGTTTTTTAAACTATCATCAAAATCCATAACGGCCTTGCCATTAGCAATCATCACCTTTTTCACCGTACACTCTTTAGTAAATAAAGGTAAAAAACCTTTAATATTTTGCTTACCGCTCATATAGGATACCATCAGCTGTAATTTGTCTTCTTCATTCATCTCTTCACTTACAGGAATGCTTAAAGGTACCAGACTATGATCATGATCTTTTAGATACACTTGCATATGTGTACTTTCATCTTGTACAGATAACACTGTTTGTGTATCTTCCGTTCTTGGAAAATAGCGGATTGACAGGTAACTGATCATCGCTATCGCTCCAAATAAAAAAGCCAGCGGTTTCTTATACTTCGGCATTTGATCACCTCTGCTATATTCTATGTATTGCCTTTTTATATAAGAACTGCTTATAGAACTTTCATAAAAAGAATCCAATAAGAAACTATGTAGTAAATCGTCTAAAGATAGATCGATCACCCATAGTTTCTTGCTCTTTTAATGAACTTATTCCCTAATTTGAAAACAACGTATAATATAAAAGTTTATTGAGCAGCAACATGAACTACGCATTGCGAAATTCTCCCAATATTTGTAATATAATTAAAGTCTAATTCTTCTTTATCATGAAATCATACTACTTAGGATACTTTCTTTCTTTTGACAATTATAACAATTTCAAGAACAGCCAGTACAAGTAAACACACGGTTCCCAGAATCATAAATTTATACCAATTACTGAATATGGAAGACTCCGACATTTGATCACTGACAACTACCCTTTCCTCTTTATCTAGTAACTGTGCTATTTGATCAGTATTGGCAGATTTAATATAAACATAATAATCTTTGATATGTGTGTCTTGAATGACGTTTACTTTCTTTTTTAGCATGTCAAACGTACGCATCGTTATATAATCACCACTCGGTATCGTAGATTTTTGTGGAACAAATTTAGGAAGTTTGTTTCTATCTAAAATGGCTTTACCTTCTATTGGAAATGATTCAAATTCAGCCTTATCTTTGTCTATAAGAAATTTCAAATTGAGATTTCCAGATTCCTCATCATCATAACGATATAAAACAGAATCCTTAGGATTATTAATACCATAATAATTAAAAAATGAATCATCCGCTATCTGTATTGAATATGGTGAAACGTTATTCTTCCCATATGTTTTATAAGCAGTAAAATCAGGTATAGCTATTGTGAAAATTTCTGCTTGTATATTATGTGTTTTTAAAATTTCCGCAAGTTCCTCTTTTTTATTTTCGATAGCTTTCATTTCCTTTTTCTCATTATCAAGTTCATAAGAAACAATAACGAAATCTCCGCTTTTAATTTCCAATTGTATCTTATCAATCTTTAGAAAACTAACAATCATACCTGCAACAATAATCACCATACCTATCATAGGAAACAGCTTGATTAAATTCCCCTTTTTTTTCATCATGATATTTACCTACCTTTTACAACTTTACTATATCAAATTCTTATCCAACATTCAATTGAAGAAAGGCCAGCTAAGGAATAACTATGCATATTCGTGTACTTAGCATACATAAATCTCATAAAAAGCGCACCTTCATTCAATATCCAATGAACGAAGGTGCACTTCCATCTGGTGTATTCTTATCCTAAAGGCTTAATCTTATCTATTATAGCCTCTTATATATGATTGATTTTTTCATAGATACAATTTTGCCTTTTGCCCTTGATGACTTATGAGAAATTTAAAAGATGTCGTAATGATATCTTTTAAGAAACATCATCAGCATTTACTTCTTCTAACACCTTATTATTATCATGCATATACTTTGCTAAATCTTTTCCTACATAACGTAATGTATATGGCTGGTATTTCTTCTTGGTCACATCATCAGCCTGTTTAGGATAACGAACGATAAAACCATATTTATAAGCATTATCCTTTAACCAAATCGCCTGTTCTTGTTCTTCTTCACTCGGTGCTTTCGTTGTCTTTGTATCTTTTGAAGAAGTATTTTTGTCTTTATCTTTTTTATTCGTCTTCGCTTTTTCTTTTGGCTTTAATTGAATCGTATATCCTAATTGGTATTCATTACGACCTGGATAATCCCAATAAGAAAACACCTCGTCCTTGTATTTTGTCAAAGCCTTATCATATAAAGGAAATTGATCTTCATACGATAAATATCCGGCAACGATTTCCATATCCCCAAAGGTTTTTTGATTAATTTCTTTAGCGGCTTTGGCTAATTCATGAAGTGGTTTTACAACTTCTTTGCGAATTGTAACATCATTGCTATTCGTGATAGAATCATGAGGTAAATCATTAATCGAAACCAAATCATTAGGTTCATAGATATATAATGTTTCTTTATCGCCTATTGTTGTTAAGATATCTTTAGGATCCGCAATCAATTTTGCATCATCCTCAAAACCATCCCCTTCATCAAAGAAACGAGTCAGCACATTATAAGAATAATTGCTTAACATATCCTTTAACGTTCCATATTCCATTTGCTGGCGATATTTGTTAATAAAAGAAACGACGTATGACTTACTTTCTTTCCGTGTATGGTAAGCTGTATCATACCATAACGTATTTGTTAATTCAAAGCCTTCTGTTGTTATGTAAGGAAGAAATTCTTTTGGTTCAATTTTTTGCGTTACTAAGTAATTAATTTCCTCTGTATCAAAATGTTCCAACACTAAGTTACGTTGCTCATCTGTTAATTCATATGGATATCTTGCCAATTCATCATAATGTTCATTCATCTTCCACAGACAAAAAACAAATAAAACGATAAGAGAAAGGACAAATATAGTTCTTTTTACTTTCATAGGCTACACCTCGTTTTCTATTATACCATGACTTTGCAATGAAACACATGTAAATTCCTTACGAAATCATGTCTGCAAATAGCTTTTCATCATTCCCCATAGTAGACGTTTCCATATTATAATCATTTACAACAATGTTTGGAAATGAAGTTTTAAGAAAACACGTCCATTATGATACCACAAACAGCTGCCAATGATTTCCCAATGGAAAAGAATAGGTTCTAATTGCCAGTAGGCTACATCATAAATGAGCGCACGCAAATTTAGATGACGCCAATATAAAGTATTCGTGATATTTTCACAGCGATAATACGTAGATGGAGTCTTTTCAGCAGTAGTATATGCAAGTCGAAACTGCCATAAGTCTTTTACCATGGATTGTTCTTCTAACCATGTGATCATAGGAGCATATTTCTGTAAATACGTATGTAGTTGTATAGCTATTTCATCCTTTGTTAACAGCTGCTGGCATTGATGCTGTTTGACTTTTTCATAATTTTTTAAGATCATGTTGCGAAAATACAAATAAACCTGTCGTGTTCGTTGTACCTCATGACATATATAACGGTATTGCATCGCATTGACATGCAATGGGTATGTGATAATTCTTTCAGCCATAACATCACTTCCCTTCACTGATGTATACGATATGACAAGGGTAAATCATGAAAAGCGAAAGATATTTCATAGTCCATTATAAAAAATTAAACCATTTTACATTTTTATTATTCTAGCAAACATGTGCAGCGTCTTTTTATGTAACTTGCTCTTATACCATGCCTGTTACCTTATTGGTAATGAAGAAAAGGCAGATTCCATATGTGTCATCATCTGCCTTTTGCAAGCATATCTACAGCTGCAATTCACCTAATTTCAGCAGCTCCACAACCGCCTGTGCACGTCCCTTTACGCCAAGTTTTAACATGACGTTGGAAATATGATTGCGCACTGTCTTGTCTGAAATTCCCATACGTTTGGCAATTTCTCTTGTACTGTAGTTCGCGATAAGAAGTTCAAATACTTCTTTCTCTCTTGGAGTCAGTATATTTTGCGTAAGCAGCCCCCCTATACATTTCCTACCTATCTTTATGTTATGCATCACTTTCAATTTGGTCTGTGCTATGCAAAATATTAAAGATATTTTGTGCTACCTTTCGCGGGACAACCTGCGCAATCTCATCTACATCAGCTTCTTTTAAACGCTTTAAAGATTTAAAATGTTTCCAAATTTCTTTTTTTCGTACTTCTCCGATACCTTCTACTTCATCTAAAATTGATTTCGTCATCGCTTTTCCTCGTAATTTGCGATGATAACTGATTGCAAAGCGGTGAACTTCATCCTGCATTTGTGTCAATAAGAAAAACAAAGAACTGTCACGTTCTACCGGAAGAATTTCACCTTCCGCATTCATCAAATTTGCTGTTCTGTGATTGTCATTTTTTACCAGACCGCACAACGTAACAGGCACATCTAATGCTTCGATAATTTCTTTTGCCGCCTCTATCTGTAAATAGCCTCCATCGACAATCAATAAATCCGGAAAACGTCCTTTTTCTTTTAATAAACGAAAATAACGACGATACACAACTTCCTTCATTGAGTCCAAATCAGATACATATTCGCCTAAACGATAGGTGCGATAATCCTGTCGTGATGGTTCTCCATCTTTAAAGACTACCATGCCGCTAACATTAAATGCACCCGATATATGTGAGTTATCGAATAATTCAATGCGATGAATATCTTGATGTAATAATTGACATAATTGCTGCATCGCCTCTTCACGTCGGCTTTCTTTTCGTTCAACTAATTCAAATTTCTGTTGATGCGCGTTTTTAGCATTTGCCAAAACCATTTCCACCAGTTTCAGTTTATCACCACGTAGCGGCTGTAAGATTTTTGCTTCGCTTAATATTTCTTGTAAGTGTTCTATTTCATATTCCTTTGGTAACAGTATTTCCTGAGGCAATGGATTCTTTGTATAATACTGCAGGATAAAAGAAATAAAGGCATCCTGGGGCTGTTCATATAATGGTTGTATTGATAATTCACGTTCTAAGAGTTTCCCTCCACGCACAAAGAATCCTTGAATGGAAATATACCCTTTATCGACATAATACCCAAACACATCTCGATCCTTATGATCTTTAAAATCAATCTGCTGTTTCGCTGTCACATGCTCAATGGCATGAATCAGATTTAATTTTTCTTGCGCCTTTTCAAATGCCAGTTCTTCACTTGCCTGCTGCATGTCGGCTTTTAACTGTGTCAGGATTTCTTTAACATCACCCTTTAAAAATTTACGGATTCCATTTGCCATATCGGCATACACCTTTTCATCTATCGCTTGTTCACATGGTGCCAGACATTGTCCCATATGATAATAAAGACAGGCTTTCTTAGGCAGATGGCGACATTTCCGTAAGGGGTATAATTGATTTAACAGTTTCATTGTTTCCCAAGCCGCACCACTATCAGGAAAAGGGCCAAAGTATTCAGCTTTGCGGTCTTTGGTATTTCGCACGACACGCAAAATCGGTGCCTTTTCCTTGGTCAATTTAATATAAGGATAGGTCTTATCATCCATAAACATGATGTTGTAAGGCGGAGTGTGTTTCTTAATCAGATTAATTTCCAATAACAATGCTTCTTTTTCACTACCGGTGACAATATATTCAAAATCATCAATATTGGCTACCAATCTAGTCGTCTTAAAATCGTGCGCACCGACAAAATACTGTCGTACACGATTTTTCAGCTTTTTTGCTTTACCGACATAGATAATATCCCCATCTATATTTTTCATCAGATAACAGCCGGGCAGTGCTGGCAGAATGGCCAGTTTATCTTGTATCTTTGCCATATTTGCCATTTCGTTACTTTCCTTTCTGTTTCAATTTTACAACTGTTGCACCTAAGCCGCCTTCCCCTTGGCCGCCCATCGTATAGCTTTCCACTTGAGGATTATGTTTCAGATAATCATGCACGCCCTTACGCAGCTTTCCTGTTCCCATACCATGAATGATGCGCACCTGATATACCTTAGCCAATAACGCATTATCTAAATATTTATCGATGATTGGTATTGCCTCTGCTACACGCATACCAATGACATTACATTCCATAGAGAAAGATGTGATACTGCTTTTTGTATAGCCCTTCGTTTTCTTTTTAACGATCTTACGTTTTTCATGTGTGATGTCCTTCGTGGTCGTATTCATTTTCATACCATTTGCTAATACACACACTTTATCTTTATTCATGGAGATGATCTCACCATAATAATTTAACTTTTTCAACTTAACATAATCGCCGACGGCAAAGACTTCATCACTTTCTTCCACTAATTCTTCATCGTCTATTTGCAGCTTACGCATAGCGGATTTCAGTTCTGTAATCTCATGTGGCTTGGCGTTTGCTTTCATTTGTTTCAATTCTTCTAATAACAGCTCAGCTTCTTCCTGTACTTCATCCAATTTCTTTTTAGCATCCGCTTTCACCTGCTCCAACAACTGTTCTTTTTCCTTTTCAAACTTACTTTTTTGCGTAGCTAATGTTTCTTGTAACAAACGTACATCTTGTAGCCGTTGTTCCATTTTTTGTTTCTTTTCCTCAACTTCCATCGTAAGCTGTTCCAGCTTTTCCATTGCAATATCATTTACACTGGCTTGTTCATCCTTGCGACGTTTGGCATCTGCAATGATACGCTTACTTAAGCCATAACGTTCTGCGATAGCAAAAGCGTTAGATTGACCGCTGATACCTTCGATATAACGATATGTCGGACGTAATGCTTCCATATCAAACTCCACACTGGATACCAGCATATCTTCCTTACCGGCTGCATAGCTCTTTAAAGCAGAATAATGTGTTGTGGCGATGATGGTGGCTCTGCGTCTGGATAGTTCTTCTAAAATAGCTACGGCTAATGGCTCTCCTTCTTTGGGGTCTGTGCCATTGCCTAATTCATCTAGTAACACTAAAGAATTCGCATCTGCTTTATGACATATAGCCGCTAATTGTGATATATGAGAAGAGAATGTTGATAGTGATTCCGCAATAGATTGATCATCGCCAATATTCACATATACCCCATTGAAAACAGGTATGATGGCCTCTTGTGCACTTACGGCCATTCCACACATTGTCATAACTACAAATAAACCAATGGTTTTTAAGGTGACAGTCTTTCCTCCGGTATTACTACCGGTGATCAATAAACTGCGATATGGTTCTTTGATCTCATACGTGTTGGCTACTACATATTGTTCATCGATGAGCGGATGTTTTGCCTGCTTTAAATATAAATGGTGATGCTGATTGTCCAATTGAGCGATACAGCCATTTTTTTCTTTTGCCCATAAGGCCTTAGAAAAAATGACATCCAATAGGGCAAAGGTTTCTAAGTTACCTTCTAATGCATGGGCAACCGTTTTAACCTTCTGACTCAAGGCAAAGAGAATACGAGCAATTTCTTCTTGTTCCCGACTTTTTAAACTAGCCAAACGATTATTTAATATTAATAGTGATTTCGGCTCTATATATGCCGTTTGCCCAGATGCACTTTCTCCATGTATAAAGCCATCTACACTGTTTTTCTCACTTATCTTAACCAACACACAAATACGATCATTGCGCATGGTTGTGATGGTATCCATCAATTGTGTGCTATGAGAGGCAATAAAGCGTTGTGCTTCTTTACTAATTTCTCCTTCACACATGCGAATGGATTTTCGGATACTTTTTAATTCACCACTTGCTTGATCCATGACCTCACAGCTACTGGAAATACATGTCTCAATGGCATTAGCTACAGGCATAGGCTGGTCAAATGAAGCAATCAATTCTTTTAAGCGCGGTGTTTCTACCTCACTCGCTTTAAAATACGAAACGACATGTTCTACCGCCCGAATACTGTCCGCAATTTGGCGTAATTCTAAGCATGAAAGGGTTCGGTTTCGTCGGGCATTTTCGATAGCATTTCCTATATCGTGTACCCCCTGAAAAGGAAGATTTCCATAACGGTATACTAAAGTTAATGCTTCTTGTGTTCTTGTTAATTCTCGCCTTACCCACAGCTCTTCAAAACGTGGGGAAAGCTGTCGAATTTTTTGTTTTCCCAGGGAAAAGGAACAATGACGTATGATTTGTTCCTTGACCGCATCTAATTCTAATTCTTCATAACGCTCTTTCATATGTTTCATCGTAATGCCCCTAAGATGGCATCTACACTCTCCTTATCTAACTCTATATCCAGCAGCCATTGTTTAAGTTGCTGTTTTTCATCTTCCTTCAAAGGTTTTATGGATTCTGTTTGTTCATGGAATACCGGCACTTGCAATAACGGTTTTTCAACGAGTTTCCATATTGCCGTACACACTGGCTGACAATACTGTAACACAGATTCTTGCACATAACGTTTTCCTTCATGCACGAACGGAAATGTTAAAAACAAGGCGCACACACTAACTAACAAGATTCCCTGCACACCACCTAATATCAATCCACACCATCTGTTTAGTGTTGATACAACAGGAATCATGTCAGCAAGCTTTGCAATTGGCTTTAACAACAATAAGATGACTTCAAATACCGCGAATAAAATGGCGAATAGTAACAAACGATTCATCGAATCATAGAAAACACCTTCTACTATCGTCCCTTGTAACGGTATTTGATCTTTCGGATATAATGCCAATATGCTAGAGACCGGATCACTTGCCATCCATGCCAGCCAGCCTACAACGAAAAAGCCGAGGATACTGATCAATTTCCATAAAAAGCCTTGTTTATAACCACTGTATAGAAACAATAGCATGACTATGACGACAACAACGTTAATAATCATGATCTCATACATTGACATCCATCCTTTCCGTTGTATTATTTTACCACATTTGCATCGAAAATGCTTAAGAAAACCTCAAGGATAAGGGCATATATTCTAGGATATGACACAAATTGTTGTTCATGCCTGGTAATTATCTGCAATTCAGATGAGTAAACCATCAAAATATCGTTTGTTTAGAAAAGTAAGAAAAATCTTTTTTCTTTGTATGCTATTCTTTATGAAACAGATTTGTTAAAACTTCTGCTTTTCTTCATAATTGCTCCATGGTAAAATAAAGAATACTATGAGAAGGAGTGATTTTCATGAGTACTAGGACCATTACGATGTCAGATGCACAAATAAAGGCTTTAGCGAAACAATTAGAAAAAGGTGAAAAACGTAAGACTCCTCCTTATGCCCAATTTCAGATAAAAACAAGTGACTGTATCATTACGGCATATACATCAGGAAAAGTCGAGTTTCAAGGAGAGGGTGCTGACTTTTATGCAGATGCATACGATAAAAAGTCCTCGCAACCATCCGATCAACCACAAAATCCCCATACCGAATGGTATCCGCAGTGTGGCAGTGATGAAGTCGGTACCGGAGATTATTTTGGACCTATCACGGTTTGTGCAACCTATGTAAAAAAAGAGGATGTTCCTTTTTTACGTGAGCTTGGCATACAGGATTCCAAAGCCGTTACGGATGAACGTATTCGTGAATTAGGCCCTATCTTATGTGAACGTTTAACCTATAGTCTTTTAGTATTAGATAACGCCAAATATAATGCTATCCATCCCCAATACAATATGGTAGCTATTAAATCAAGACTGCATAATCAAGCATATGTACACTTACGAAGAAAACTAGGCAGTCTTCCTTCCTTATGCATCATTGATCAATTTGTACAGGCGAAATCTTATTATCGTTATTTACACGATGTAGAGGAAGTGGTGCATACTATCCATTTTGAAACAAAGGCCGAAAATAAGTATCTCAGTGTTGCTGCCGGTTCCATCATTGCCCGTTACGCTTTTTTACAGGCATTTGATGCTATGTGTCAACATTATGAATTTCCCTTTGTCAAAGGAGCTGGAAGTAAAGTGGATCAGGCAATACGTGCTTTTGTAAAACAATATGGAAAAGCAGAATTGGCAAATGTCGGGAAACTTCATTTTGCGAATACCAAAAAAGCGTTCCCTGATTATTTATAAAGTTTTGCTAGGAACCTCCTACACTGGATAAACCAGTGAAGGAGGTTCTTTTCTGTTATCCGCCTAAAAGCTTTTTCACACCAATCCTACGCAATAAAACAGCCGATGTCTTCTAACGACAATATCTTCCATAATCTTTCCACGAGCCAGAAAAAAACTACAGCGTTAACTGTAGTGTAGTGATTAGAAATGCCAAATATGGGCAGCGATAAGGAATGCCACTAAAAGGATTGCAAGCACAATACGACCAATATTATAACTTTTCGCATACTTGTAAAGGTCATAGCGTTTGCCTTCTTCTTCCAGAGCCTTCACTTGTTTTCTTACGGATGCTTTCATAAGAAGACTCCTTTCTAAGAGAATTGCTCATTCCCTTTCTTCACCTTTATCATATGCTATCTTATACCATCTGTCAATGCATTTGTATCAAATTAATAATATTTATAAGAATAATAAGAAATCCATTCTCCTTCCCTATGGGCATACGGATTCATTTCTAAAGATACTGTTATTTTCCTATTCTTTTAAAAAAAAACGTGACTTATCATCACGTTTCTTTAAATACCTTTATTCGTTTTCCTCTTTTTGCACCTGCATCTGTATACGATATGGCAACTGATATAATTCCACTCCAGCAGCTCGCAACATCCGTTTGCTGGCAATGGTCGCATCGGTATCCGCATATTTATCGGATTCATAAACAATGCGGCTGATTCCGCTTTGAATGATTGCTTTTGCACATTCATTACATGGGAATAAAGATACATAAATGCTACAGCCACGCAAATCATTTTTACTATTCAGAATAGCGTTTAATTCCGCATGAACGACATAAGGATACTTAGTAGCACCAAAGTCTCCTTCCCGATCCCAGGGAAATTCATCATCACTACATCCATTAGGAAAGCCATTATAACCAATGCTTACAACGCGATGTTCGCCGCTGACAATCACAGCGCCAACTTGTGTGCTGGGATCTTTGCTACGCATAGCACTCAAATGTGCCAAACCCATAAAATACTCATCCCAACTTAATACGTCCATTCTTTTCATAACCATTACTCCAATCTATATTGTTTATTATAACACGACTTTAAATACCGTGCATAGCCATCCATAGGTGTATGTGTAAAGATTTGAATAATTTCTTGGTCCATCTCCGGCTGCAATGGTGTTACCGTTTGAATGGAAAGCCCTAGCACACATAAACTCACAAATAATAAAGAGGTAGCTGCTTTCGCATGTGTGCGTAATTTTGGCCATTTTTTATTTTTAACAAAAGACATTGTTATGACCATACCAAACACCATCCCCCCCAGATTTCCTAAAAAGGACATGCCCGGCAGTAACCAGACAAATATATCGAACAGCAGAACCTTCAAAACCATATAACGTATCATTGGCAAATGATAGCTGCCATTCCCGAAAACACTTGCAATATAAGCCCCACTAATGCCCCAGATACCTGAACTGATGCCATAAGCGATAGCATTGCCATTGCCAATCAACATACAGACATAACCAGTGAAAATAGAACCGATCAATACCGCGAGATATTGTCCTTTAGTAAACAATGGTTCACACAGTTTTCCTATTTGATATAACGCATACATGGAAAATAACAAAACAATGATATCTGCATGTAAAAAGCCAGCGCTTAATAAACGCCAATATTCATGTGCCGCGACCACATTCATCTTATAATACGCACCCGCGGCAATCCATGAAGCGATACTGCCCTTTGTAGCCATACTGATGATATAATTAACAAGCGCATATAGCACACAAAAAGCCATGACCGTAATCGTGATATCCGGACGCAAGGAACGCTTGACTTTCGCAATGAACTTTTTTTGTTGAAGAATTTGGGTTTCTTCTATTGAACGTGCCAACCGCGCCATTTCTTCTTTAGGATCTTCTACATCGTGCACGACCTCTGCCAGATTGCGAAACGTTTGTAAGATCATAATATCACTGACACTATGAGGGCCAACACGAATCTGTTTTATAAAAGGATTATCCAATAAGAAACAATCCGGACATGTATTCAATAAAAGAAGATGTCCTTCGCGATGAATCATATCTAATATCTTACGATGTACATTACGCAGATAGGCAATATTTTCATCTACTTTTTCCATACGCTGTGAGCTGATGCGAATCACTGGATACTGTTCCTGTTTTGGATTAGCCAGCCACAGATCTTCTTTATACTGATCCACGCGCACAACTTGATATTGATATGCCGTAATCAGATAATGCATGATCTGATAAGCATAAATATCATATTTGGAAATCTCCATATCCTCACCTCTGTTGACTGCGCAGTTCTTCTAAAATGTCCGCGAACTGTTTAGGAAGTTCTGCTTCAACTGTTATTTTCTCATTCGTTGTAGGATGAACAAAGGTCAATTGATGGGCATGTAATAGCTGTCCTTGTGTTTGCATAGTTTTACGATATGAGTATTTCTCATCACCGACAACCGGATGCTTAATGTATTGCATGTGGACACGTATTTGATGTGTTCTACCTGTTTCTAATCGGCATTCCACAAGTGTATAGTGGGCAAAACGCTCTATGACCTTAAAATGGGTACGAGCATCCTTGGCATTGGTGGCCGTTACTGCCATTTTCTGGCGATCCTTCACATCTCTTCCAATCGGTGCATCAATCGTACCAAAATCATGTTCAATAACGCCATGAACAAGCGCATAATACAGACGATTTACCGTTTTATTTTGAAGCTGCTTACTTAAAGCTGTATGTGCTTTATCATTTTTGGCGACAATCAATAGCCCTGTTGTATCCTTATCGATACGATGGACAATACCGGGGCGCAAGACACCATTTATACCGGATAAATCTTTACAATGATACAGCAATCCATTGACTAATGTTCCCGTCTGATTGCCTACTGCCGGATGAACGACCATACCTTTTGGCTTATTGATGACAATTACATCATGGTCTTCATAACGAATATCCAAATCCATCTGTTCAGGTTTCGCTTCCATTTCTATCTCATCACAAAATACTGCCGTTATATGATCTTTAGGTTTTATTTTGTAATTTGCCTTACAAGCATTACCATTCACACAGACAATGCCCTCTTGCAACAGCTGCTGAACACGACTACGTGATAAATCATCTTCCTTTTCACTAATATATTTATCAATGCGTTGAAAAGCCTCTTCTTCTGTTACGATTACATCTATTTCTCGCATTTTTTCACACCTCCAAAACGCTCCTCTAAAAAGACAGATACCAGAATCAAAAAGACTCCGACGCACAATGCGATATCGGCCACATTAAATACAGGAAAATCATATCCTAAGATTACAAAGTCTAAGAAATCACGTACATGCTGGAAACATAGGCGGTCAATAAAATTCCCAAGAGTACCTGCCATCATTAAGACTAATCCATACTTTGTTAACGCATCCTTTTTCTCCGCACAATAATAGAAATATCCCATCACAATGAGAGCAATGACTGTCACAATCATGAAAAATCCCATTTTCCCTTCAAACATGCTCCAAGCTGCCCCCGTATTATGCAAATACGTAATACGGAAAAATCCCGGAATCAACGTTATACTATCTCCTATCTGCATATTTATATCAAGTAGCCATTTGCTAAGCTGATCTAACAATACGACACTTACAAACAGCAAAATATGTTTCACTTTCATCTTTTTCACCCTTCTTGCTTATTCAAGCGCAATCGAAATTATTATACCAAGATTTACGCAGTCATACAAATAGTTAACTTGTTTTTCTTACATTTTTTATGTAAAACAATATAAAAAGCGAATATGCAGCATGTAAATAAGGAACATGAAAAAGAATATTCGTGCTTTTAATATGAATAACTTGAAAAAAGCTGCCTGTCAGCAGCTTTTATGATACTTTTTACAAAAGAATGGTAAATCGGTAATTAGGAAAGTTTATAAATAAGGAGGATGAACTGACACGTTCATTCGTTAGGAAATCTTTTATAAAAAGCATTTCGCAGATTTAGTATTAAATCTTGTCTATACTATAACATGATGTTACATACTTTTCAAGTATTATTTACATTATTTTGCATTTTATTTCTGAAACAAATTTACATTAACCACTTTTCTTTACAGCTTCCGCAAACAATGCTTGCACAAATTCATTTGATAGTTCTTTTTGTTCTTCACTATACGTATAAACGATGAAATCACCTTTTACATAAATTGCAGTATCTGCATTCTTATATATTTGCATATCCCCTAGCTGTTCTTTCTGCAAATGTGGTGCATCTGCACCTAATTGATCTAAAATATCTTTACGAACATCTTCTTTCCATAAACTATGCTCAAGCAGATACAAACGAGTCAGCCATGTTTTCTCTTGTGCCATAAAACTACTTTCTTTTTGCGAAAAAATAATGGAATTATCTGTCAATGTCATACCTGGCTCATATTGATATCCCTGCTCTACCATATACTCTTTCACCATCGTGTTCATTGCCTCTAAGGTTGTGTTCGCACGTGCTTTATAATAAGCAGAGATAAGATTGCTGCCCATTAACACACAAGTGAGAATAAGAGCAAACAATGCCGCAAATATGCGTGACAAACGTTTTCCAGAAGCTTCCCATAGCGATTTTAATAAAAGCAGTAAGCTTAATAAAATAAGTATGCTGCAAAAGACAACTATTGGTAAAAAAAGAAGCAACGTACAAAAGAAAGCACATGTACATAAGATTACAAAATAGGATCGCAGCTGTATGCTCCACAAGGTAAAGGACGTTTTTTTAAACATTCGCCATTGAATAAAAGGATAACTTACACTCAACCAGATCATGCCAATTAATATCTGTGTAAAACCGACGCTCATTAAACTAATCCTGTATACAACATGATCATAATACTGAAAAACACTTAGCAAGCCGATGATGATCTAAAGCAAACCAACTATAAGATTTCCCCAATTCAGCCATCTTCCTGCTTTGTTCAATTGTTGATATGTTATTTCATCATCACCACGGATTGGTATTTCCATATCCTCATCACTGCCAAAAACACTCAACAAACTGTTTCCGGCAACATACGCATAGCCATATTCTTCAATCATATCGTGAAACTGCGCATTCTTGCTTGCATCACGGCTCATATTAAAGTCAACATAATATGTATGCTTGGGCTGTTTTTTCTTAGTGAAGATAAAAATATAGCCAAATATGGAATCTAATGCCCAACCTTTTTTTGCCATCTGGCGTAAGTAGGTTTCTAATACCTTATATTCACAAATATTGAAATACAAAAAAGCATAGCGAGTTTTCATAAGGAATCTCCTTTCTGCAACTTTAAACCAATTTCTCCTTCTTTTAGCATTGTCTCTAGACGCTGATGTTCTTCCATCAGCATCACTTTTCCTTTCTCGGTAATCTGATAAATACGTTTACGCCCTTCCAGCATGACTTCATCAATCAGCTCTTCACTTTCAAACTTTGATAAAATAGCATACAGTGTACCGGGAACTAAACGGACACGCCCTTGTGTTAAATCTCTTACAAATTCTGTGATTTCAATACCGCATTTTGGTGTCATTAACGCAATCAGTGTATAATACATCGGTTCCGTTAATGTATCCAACTGTTTCTTCGGCATGTTCTCACCTCCAATATCGTTTAACGATATTCCCTTCATTTTTAGTATAATATCGTTAAACGATATTGTCAGCCAAAAAAAAGCAGAACGTCTCATGTTCTGCTCTTGCATTCTGCTTGATATAATCTTAGATATTCCTGTTTTAAGATGCGCATCATGATAAAATCATGATATTTGAAATCATAATAATAGCTTTCTTCATAGATGCCTTCCTGTTGAAAACCAACCCGTTTATAAAATTGTAAGGCTTCTGTGTTGAAATCAACGACACCGATTGCCAAACGATGCAAATGAAGATAGCCAAAGGCATATGCAAACATCAATTCCACAACTTGCTTTCCATAGCCTTTATGTTGCTGGGCAGCATAGGGAAGGATGATAGAAAAATCACTGCAACCATTATCCGGATCCATCCGCAAAAAGCCGGTTTCTCCAATCACTTCATCGCTATCTTTTTTCACCACGCTAAACCAGATACTGTCACTTCGCTGCTTGTTTAAACTTTGCTGTATTTGCAACAAGCTTTTACTGCGTTTTTCTCCGATCTTCCCACGCGTAAGTGCATCGTTATTCCAAGTATAAAAGAAAGCTGCATCTTCCTCTTGCTGAGGTCGTAGGTAAATATCTTTATGTTCAAGAAATTTTGTCATGTTCATAGGTCCTTTCTTCATTTCTTTTTATGTTACCTATGATCGTACAGTGCTCCTCATCTCAATACCTCCTCGTCTTTTTTTTATTTCATACGCTATGAACATTTTTAATTCTGGTAAAATTGCAAATGTTTCCGTGTCGCTTCATTGCATGTGATGCGAATTGCAAAGCAAGCATCAAAACTGTAAATTTCATGCTTTTTCAAACCATCAATGACCTTTTGAAAAGTTTCCCATCCCTCATGAAAGGATGTAATATGCGCATGATCGGCATAGCTGAAATACAAAGAAGTTCGTTCATTGCGAAATGCAATCGTTTCTGCATAATTCAGTTGGATGACGTTGTCTTTTACCGTATCATCAATATGAATATCATAAGACATACCATCGTCAAAATACAGTTTTACATCTTCCTTGCCAATGGTGATTTCATCACTCAATGAATTTTGTTCAATTTCCTCGCTACTTGCATCAACAAAACGAAAATCACGTAATTCAAAGATTAACGTAGTGACACCCGCAGCTAATAATGTCATCCCAATGATAAAGGATACTAGAAAACGTTTCATTTCATTACCCCCTTTTCCATAATACACGATACATGGCAGTAAGGAAGGCACTTACTAAAATAATACCACCGATAACGATGAAGTAAGCGCCAAACAAGGTCAGTCCTTCTAAACTTAAGATGACCATTGCGCCAAGGGCACAACATAATCCCACCATGATACCGATGACTGGTATCATCATCAAACAGAAGAAAATTTTCATAAGCACAGAAACCAGACTGCCAACGCCTTCACCTATACTATCACTTTCCCGATGAACGGATTGATATTGATCTTGTTCAAATTCAGCTTGTTCTTTGTCCTCTTGTTTCTGATAAGGATGTTCTTGATACTGTTCTTTCTGATAACTAGCATCTTTTGTTTCATCATAGATGGTGTCTTGGGCATGTGAGCGATTCATTTTATGCACACTATCTTTAAAATCATCAAAGACTGATTTACTATTAGGATTTTTTTGACGGTAACGTTGTACACGTTTGCCAATCAGATTAACGAAAACAACAATAAACAGTACAATATAAGCAATACTGATGATCAATTCCCAAATATGTGCTAATACATTACCTATTCCAAAGCCGATCAATGAATGTAAGAGTTCATAACCTAAACTTGATACCAACGCAAACGGAATACGTAAAATAAGCAATAAAATTAAAATCGTTAATATTTCAAAAACCAAACGCACAACATCTTCAACATCTAAGGATGTAAATGATCCTAAGAAACGTTGGAAGCCTTCAAACAAATCATCCATAAAGCTGTTAAACTTATGATCAAAACTGTTATTCACTTGTTTGGTATTGATTTTATAAGCATCCAGAATTTCATTCACCAATTCATCAATATCCCCAAAATCTTCAATTGCCTCAGCTTCCGTTTTCCCTTCCTGTACCTTCATTTCAATATGCGTGCGATATTCATCTATGATATCTCTGCGTTCGCGTTCATTAATGACCTGTAGTTTACGGTCTAAAATGCGAAGAAACTCATCTTTCGTCATACGTTTCACTCTCCTTAATAAAGTTATTCACGGTTTCATGGAAGGCATTCCACTCTTTAAGCAATAATCTTCCACGTTCTTTTCCTAAGCTTGTGATGCGATAATATTTGCGCGGAGGTCCTTCGCTCGATTCTACCAGATATGTTTCAAAGTAATGTTCATTGGTCAAACGTTTTAACAAAGGATAGATTGTTCCTTCATTAACATCTATTACCTTGCTGACCTCAGATACCAATTCATAGCCATACATGTCTTTTTTATAAACCGACAATAAGACGATCAGTTCCAATACCCCTTTCTTAAACTGGGTGTTCACTGGCATCACCTCCTACTATTATGATATACCTACTACTTGGTATTGTCAAATACTAAATTTAATTTAATACTAAGTATTACCTATAAGTAAAGAACTATGACAATAGTGAGTACACATATTTAAAAAGAAAAAAAGGAAGTAAGAAATCATTGATGGATGATTTTAAACTTCCTATTTGTCTGTGATTGAGTAAAATCGTTACAATTTTCTAAGAACTTTACTTTTTACTAAAATACCAGCATGCTTCTATTTGATCATCAAAAGTTTCAAAATCCCAAAGGACATTGCTGCGAATGATGCTGTTAGGATCCTTTACTTTGATTTTTCCTTTTTCAATACCGCTTAACACAATGTAATGCCCATTTGTTGTGAACACACCTTTGCCCATACTACAGATAATAGGATATCCTTGTTTTAAACGTAAATAAATACTACCTTTATCCGTACCCATAACATGTGCCTTCACTCCAAAAGCACTACCGCCTTCACTAATCAAATCCCAACTACTGCCAATGCCATTCACATAATAATGATGTTTTTTAGCATACTGAGCATCCGTATACGGCGTGATATCCGTTCTATTCGTTAAACCTGCTATCACCATCGTTAAAGCAGTAGGTCCACAACCGGTAGCTCCTAAAAAAGCATCTCCATACTGACCATATCCCCAACGTTTATCCCACTGTAATAAAAGTGGTATTTCCCCTTTTGTTACTTGACCAATCGTATCCGATATCACTTTATCCTTTTGCTGGGGATAATTGGCGACAAAGCCAAGTGTTTCAAAATTCACATACAACATTTGAAATAAAATTGCAGGATATGTCTGCGGATGCTCAATAATGGGAGCCAGTCGCTGATCTAGCATGGCATATAGTTCTAATTTGGCTTTTACCTTGTCTTCCAATTTATATGCTTTAGGAAAATGGGCCATAGGATACGCTGCTCGCTCTTTTTTATCTGTAGTGGATGGTATATGTGTACTACATCCGATACAAAGGATGCATAAAAAAGTGATGAAAGCTATCTACATGAGGTTTCTCATACTGTACTGCCTTTCTGCTTCTTATGTAAAAATAATATTGCGTTATTTGCCTAAAATAATTTTACCTTTTTTCATCTTGTAATACAAGTCTAGCCTTTTTTATACCTAAACTACCAAATTCAATAAAAAAACAACAGATATGCTTACCTGCTGCTTATTGTGTATTGGTACTACCAAAGCCTCCATTACGTTTTGCTGCGACCTCATCATCCTCTGTAATACCAAATGGCAAGAAGATTCCCTGTAAAAATCCTTCTCCTTGTTTCATATACAAGGTTTTATCTTCCTTAGCATCATTGGTTATTTTCGCGAAAATATGTCCTTCATTATCTGAATAAAAATAATCGCTATCTACGATACCAACGGTATTGTTTAATTGCAGACGATATTTAAACCCCAGCGAACTTCTTGGATATAAAGATAAAACCCATCCTTCCTGCATTTCAGCACGTATTCCTGTTGGAATCTTAATCGTTTCCCTAGGATGTAGGGTGAAACTGATAGGAGCATAAAAATCATAGCCGGCAGAACCTGCTGTTGCTCGTTGTGGCAGCCTTAACGTGTCATAGATATTCTGAATTTCAACACTGTTACTGCCAGCAAAGGTGTCTTTCCAGTCCTTTTCAAATTGTTGAAAGCTTACTTTATGAAATTTCGCAATTCTTTGCATAGTCCTCTCACCTCATATTTTTACGTCTTAAATTATAACATACCTTGCGCTTGCTGTCAGTCAAAAAAGCATTCTAGCGCCTTGTTTGATAACGCAAAATGATACAATTTTATGATACTATATGATTCAAAAATTCAAAATAATCATTTGCTTCCTCATGGATATTGGCTTCTTTTGTAGCTTTCACCGCAATCCATGTGCTTTCATAATCAAGGATAATGAGAGGCAAGCGCTATCTTTAAATCCTTTGATCGTTATAATACTTCACGCAAAAAAGTCGTTTCTGCTACAAAACAGCAACGACTTTTATATTTTAGGTAGCCAAGCCATCCTCTCTATGAAGCAATACACGCTCTTTCTCTTCTTGGTATTGAACAGTATATAGTTTATGATAGTGCCCTCGCAGTGCCATCAATTCCGCATGGGTGCCCTGCTCAATAATGCGACCATGGGACAAGACAACAATGATGTCCGCATGCACAATGGTCGATAAACGATGGGCAACAACAAAACTGGTGCGCTTTTCTAATAGCTTTGTAATCGCATGTTGGATAGCTTTTTCACTTTCTGTGTCAATAGAACTAGTGGCTTCATCAAGAATAACAATACTTGGATTAGCCAAAATAGCTCTGGCAAAACTAATCAATTGCTTTTGTCCGGTCGATAATAAATCGCCGCCTTCCCCCACCTGACTTTCATAGCCTTTTTCCATCTTCATGATAAATTCATGGGCATGGATTTGTTTTGCAACAGCAATCACTTCGGCATCGCTTGCTTCCGGTCGGCCATAGCGAATATTATCGGCAATCGTTCCTGAGAATAAATTCGGTGTCTGCAGCACATATCCGATATGAGAATGCAGCCAGCCAACGCTGCGGTCGCGATAATCATGACCATCAATAGCAATATAGCCTTCTTTCGGTTCATAAAAACGACAAAGCAAATTCACAATCGTACTTTTCCCCGAACCGGTTTCCCCGACAAGGGCTACCATCTGCCCTTGTTTTACCTCTAAATTAAAGTCCTTTAAGATGGGCTCATTTGGAAGATAAGCAAAACTCACATGATGAAAAGCTACATCTCCTAACAATGGTTCATACGCTTCTTTATGCTCATCCAACAACGTTCCATAAATCTTTCTGACGCTTTCTTTATCCTGTATCGCAATTGGTTCTTCTAACAAGGCAACGACACGTTCCGCACTGGCTTGTGCCATTTGAATTTCTGCCAAGACTCTGGCAATTTGTTTCAACGGATCAAAAAATAATTGAGCATAATTGATAAACATCGCTAAGGTACCAAACTGAATCGTATGCAATAAAACTTGCTGTCCACCGATATAAAGCAGCATAGCGATCACTAAAGCACTGCATAAATATACGACAGGTTGAAAGATAGCATTGATACGCAAGGCAGACATGCTGTAACGTTTCATATCCGCTGTCTTTGTTTGAAATTCGCGAAAGTTCTGTTCTTCAATTGCCAAGGTCTTCGTTGTCTGCGCACCGTTAATGCCTTCGGCAAAAGCGGCTGTTATCTTGGAATTCGCTTTTCTAGACAATCGCTGTGCCTTTAATATCCTTCTTTGAAAATATAGTGATATTAGCCATAATAGCGGCACCATGATCAATACCGCTAAGGCCATTTGCCAATTCACGATCAGCATGACGATACTAATACCAATCATCACAAAAATGCCCCATACCACATCGACAAAAGCCCAAGCTAACGTTTCAGCCAAACGGGCCGTATCGGAAGTAATTCTTGCCATCAGCCAGCCATTGGCTGTTTTATCAAAATAAGAAAAGGTTTGGTTTTGCAGCTTTTCAAAACAAAGCAGGCGCAACTGCTTTCCATAATCACTTTCAACTCTTGCCGCAAATCGAAAGAAGAGATAAACTAACAGACATTGCAGGATGATCATGGCGGCATAGATTGCTATAAAATTGCCTAAACCTGCGGCACTATGTGCATCATCGACATACGTATTGATGGCATGACGATTTAACATGGGCATGATGACATCGCTGATAGCCAAGGCGATATTAAATAGGATTAAGAAAACTAAATGTTTTTTATGCTTCCATAAGAGCTGAAACACATATTTCCATGTATGCGCATCAAACACATCACTTTTGAATTCTTGTTCTTTCATCTCCATCGCTTTCACCTCCTTCATTTTGCAATTCATAAATACGTTTATAAAGACCTTCTTGTTGGATGAGTTGGGCATGCGTTCCCTGCTGTGTGATTTGACCATCCTCCAACACAATGATGAAATCTGCTTTTTTTGCAGAAGAAATACGATGGGTAATCATCAGCATAGTGAGTTCCTGCTGATAATCATCCAGAGCTTCTTGAATCATGCGATCGGTTTGTGTATCCAAAGCAGAAAGCGAATCATCGAGGATGATGATGGGACTTTTTGCCAACAAGCAGCGGGCAATGGCAACACGTTGTTTCTGTCCCCCGGATAAGGTAACACCTTTTTCCCCTACCATGGTTTCATAGCCTTCATCAAACTGTTCGATATCCTTATGGATACTTGCCATACTGGCAGCCTTATGCACATCACTGTGGCTTGCTTTTTCTGATGCCACATGAATATTTTCATAGATTGTTTTGGAAAACAAGAATGGCTCCTGTAAAACAATCTGAACATGACGACGCAGCCAGTTCTTAGAAATTTCCCTTAATTCCACACCATCAATGCGAATGCTTCCTTCATGGTATGCATAGATACCACTTAATAGCTGCACCAAGGAAGATTTACCGCTTCCCGTAGGTCCCATGATGGCAACCCGACTGCCTTTTGGTATTGTAAAACTGATATCCTTTAAGGTATCCTGCGCGCCATCTGCATAGCGAAAGCTTACATGCTCAAATTGAATGTTACCATGAATTTCGGGCGTATAACCACTGACAAGATCTTCACATGGCTCCTCCAATACTTCCTGCACACGTTTCACAGAAACACTCACCTTACCTAAATCAGATAAGATACGTCCAAGCTGTCGAAGTGGCCAAACAATGGTAGATTCATACATTAAAAAGACAAAGAACGTACCGGTCGTGATTTCTCCTTGCAAAGCCATGAAGATACCTCCAGCAATCATCAAAAGGATCTGCAGCTGTCCTAACAAATCGGTACTGCTCCAAAATAATGCAAGTGCATGCATCAAATCAAAATATTTTTTGGCGAATGCTTCATTGCTGGATGAAAATTTAGCAATCTCTCGTTTTTCCTGATGAAATGCTTTTACAACACGAACACCATTGAGATTTTCCTGCAATACTGTCGTCATTGTACTTTCCGCCAAATCACACTCTAAAAAGATCTTCTTAGCTTTTGAAAAGAAGATATAACTGGCTAACAGAATAAAAGGAATTAAACAAATCGACAATAAGGTTAGTTTTACACTGCGGCGAAATAAGATCAACGCAGCAATGGTCGCATTTAAAATAGCAAACAACATCTCGGATAGCTGGGTCGCAAAAAAGCGGCGAATGGTTTCAATATCAGAAGTGCTGCGCTGTATCAAGTCACCGCTGTCACGGCTTTTATGATAGGCAAAAGGCAGTTTTTGCAAATGATCATACATGGCGTTACGAATATTTAAAGCCAGTGTTTCTGCCACGTTGCCACTATGCAAACTGCGTCGATTGATGGCAAGCGCAACGATGATGTAAGCTGCCACGATCATACAAGACCAAATCCATAAATTATCCTGCAACACCTGCATACCCCCAAAAGCATCAACTAGATTTTGCAGAAACGCATTGTCAAATGGTACTCCCTGAATCACATTATCTACTACAAAGGATATTAACAAAGGTGCTAGCAACATACACAATGCATACAATGCCACATCCACTACCAATAACAATAGTTGATAACGATAAGGACGCATATACGTCCATAAAAATTTTATAGTTTTCATTTTCTCACCCCTTCGTGTACAAAAAAACAGGCGTCATGTGCCTGTCATGGTTAAAGGTTTCTTGTTAAATATCCATATTGTGCTGCTTTGCATATGCCTGCAAAGCCGTCGCAATCTGATCTGGACATGAGGTCGCCTTCATGCCACAGCGCACTCCATGGAAAGCCTCCATAACTTCACTGATCTTTTTATCTTTCAAAATGCGGGAAATTCCCAGTAAATTGCCGGCACAGCCACCAACGATCTTAACGTCACGAATAATATCGCCATCCATGGTAAATGTCATTTGCTGTGAGCATACTCCCTTTGGTCTATATACAAATGTTTCCATCTTTATGTCCTCCTTTTTTACCTTTGTAATCGTATTAACACTTGATTAGCAAGCAATGCCATACATAAGCCGGTTGGTATACCAAGCAAAATTAAGACAGGCAGAATGGCCTGCATAAAAAATTGCTGATATATATACGTAATCGCGATGACTTGTCCAATAGCATGAAAACTACTGCCGGCGACACTGACACCATAAATGCTCATCGGTGTATACCGCTTTGCGATAATGCATGCAACACAGCTTAATAACGTTCCACACAGGGACAACCAAAAACCTGTCCCAAATAGCACACCTCGCAATAAAGATGCCAATAAAACACGCATCAGATTTACTTCCAACATGACTTTTTCATCAAACAAGTACAAGGCTATCAAACCAACGATATTCGCTAAGCCCAGCTTAAAACCTGGAATAGGAACAGGAATGGGTATCATCGATTCAATCATGTGAAATAAGATGCTGATAGCAATCAACATGGTAATAGTCGTCATTTTCTTAGTTTTGCTCATCATTGAATCACCGTATCTATGTCTGCTTCCTCATCAGATGCAGAACGTATCTCTACAACAATATTATTCGGCAGACAGACGATTGGACGATTAACGTCATCCACCCATCCTTGGATAGAACAAAGATGATAAGGGGATGTTTCTTTTTCCACCCGCACTTTTTCATCCTTTACTTCTACCTTTACAGGTCCTAATGTACCTTTTACTTCATATACATGATCTAATGACAAACGTTTTTGTAATACCACTTTATCTTTATAACTGACGACGACTTCTTTCACGCTGCCTTGATTCTGATAGGCATACCATAACGAAGGGACATACAACAAGCATGAAATTACTACGATGAGTCCAATAAATATCTTATCTGCTTTGTTCATAAATTCCTCCATTATTTTATATTATACTCATAAGATTTCACATTTGCAATCGCTTTTTGTACAGCTGTTTATGATTATCATCGTATAGATTGCCCTTAATAGACTGTACCATTCTAAATAACGCTTAAAAATGATGCAGAATATGCAGGTAGAACATGGATAAAAAAGAAAATCACTTATTATATATCAAATCATCCTATGAAATTCCTTTTATTGAATTCCTTTATCACATATTAAAACCATCCAGTAATGAATATAAAGACACAGCTTCCTATTACGTGTATGAAAACTCTTATTTTAATGACTATCCTTATGCCAGGAATATAATCTAAATAGTGAAACAGTAACTTTAAATTCGGGCGATGTCATCGTTATTGCGAATGCCAGAATCAATAAGAAATAAACTTCCATGCTTGAAAAAAGTGATGCCCTATACAAATATAGGAGCATCACTTTTTATTTAGCATTTGCCTTAGCATCGGCGATTGCTTTTACAAACCCTTCAACACTAATGGTGCAGCCGCTGATAACATCTGCGTTAGCTGCCTTTCCATTATCTTTTAATTCCAACTTTTCAATACCATGTTTAGCTACGTAGTTTTCAAAGAATTTCACTTGTTCATTCCATTCTTTGCCAATACCGCTTGCTGTTTTCATATGATAGTCAGCGCCAAGTTCTTTTTTTGTCTTGTCTTTGTCTTTCGCGGTTTCATCAATGGAAACCTTACTGATTTTACCATCTTTTAAAGTTACTTTAGCCGTTGTCGTTTCCCCGTTTGCATTTGTATAAGTTCCTGTTCCCTCTTTCTGCTCGCTTTTTGCACAACCGCTCAACAGCATGCATACACCAAGCAGTAACACTGTTATTTTTTTCATTCTTTCGCATCCTTTCTGCTTAATTTTAGTGTTACCGCTTTTTGTGCAACCATACATCCTGCCATATGCGCTACTACCATAAAACTATAAACCTAGGCATTGTTTTAGTTTACGCATAAAGATAACATTATGAATTCGTTAAAAAAACAGATAGTCCAGTTTTATGAGAACTGTACTATCTGTCGGTTGTTTATTTCTTTGCTGCAGCTTCTGCATCTTTAGCTGCTTGCATCAGATTTGTGATGTTGATGGTGCATCCTGCCAATACATCGTCATTTTTAGGGTAGCCTTGATCTGTTAATTCGACCTTATCGATACCGTTTTTAACAATGTACTTTTCCAAGTATTCTACCTGTTCATTCCATTCTTTTTTGATTTTGCTGTGTGGCTTCATGTTGTAGTTAGCACCAAGCTCTTTTTTTGATTTGCCATCCTTTGTCTCATCTAATGTAATAGACTCAACTGCATCGCCTTTTACTGTGATTTTAGCACTTGCATAATCACCTTTGGCATCTTTTGCTGTTTCGGCAGATCCCGTTTTTGCTTCTTCGCTGCTACCGCACGCCGTCAGCATAAACAATGCTGCCAGTAATACTGTCAGTTTTTTCATGTTCATTATCTCCTTTTCTCTTTCTGGTAAATCGTTCATTACGACTTAGAAGAAATATTCCCTCTTTACCAAAGATATTTTAACAAAGGTAAGGATATACGTCAATTGATTTACTAACATTTTCACAAGCAAAAATTACCATTTTCTTGTATGTCGTGATGACCCTGTGATTTTATCTTTTGCAAATTGCTTGCCGCAGTTATTTAAAACTCCATAATCGCATGGATTGCTCGCTTCCAGCCGTTTAAATGAGCAATGCGGTTTTCTTCCTCCATCATCGGTTCAAAAATGCTGGCAACTTGAAATTGCTTACGGATATCATCCTGATGTTTCCAAACACCGACGGCTAAACCTGCCAGATAAGCCGCTCCTAATGCGGTCGTTTCACTGATGGTTGAACGAATTACTTGCGTATTTAGAATATCACTTTGAAATTGTAAGAGGAAATCATTACGACTAGCACCGCCATCTACCTGCATCTTTTTAATGGCTAAACCACTGTCCTCTTGCATAGCAAATACGACATCACTGGTTTGATAAGCTAAAGATTCTATGGTAGCACGTATGATATGCTCTTGCTTTGTGCCTCTGGTTAATCCTAAGATGCCCCCTTTTACCTGTGGCTTCCAATAAGGCGCACCTAACCCGGTAAAGGAAGGCACTACATAAACACCATCACAATCATTTACTTGCTTGGCTCTGCTTTCACTTTCACTGCTGCTGGAAATGATAGCCAAACCATCTCTTAGCCACTGAATAGCAGCTCCGGCCACAAACACGCTACCTTCTAAAACATAAGCGGTTTGCCCCCTAATACGCCAGCCTACACATGTTAACAGGCCATGTTGAGAGTGGATAATTTTCTCCTTCGTATTCATAAGCAGGAAACATCCGGTACCATACGTATTCTTAACATTACCCGCATCAAAACAAGTCTGACCAAATAAAGCTGCCTGCTGATCGCCAACCAAAGCCGCAATCGGAATCGGATGATCAAATAATCCACTGGTATAGCCATAGACTTCACTGGTATCATGAATTTCCGGTAACATGCATCTTGGAATGTTCCACAGTTTTAACAATTCTTCATCATAATCCAAAGTTTTTAAATTCATTAACATCGTTCGTGATGCATTCGACACATCACTCATATGCTTTGCCCCTTGGCTCAGTTTCCACAACAACCATGTATCCATCGTCCCAAACAGCAGTTCACCACGTTCTGCCCTTTCCTGAGCCCCCGCAACATGATCTAAGATAAAACGAATCTTACTGGCAGAAAAATACGGATCTAACAATAATCCCGTCTTTTCCTTGATCATTTCTTCTAAGCCTTGGGCTTTGAATGCTTCACAATAAGAATCGCTTTGCCGAGATTGCCATACAATGGCAAAATAGATGGGCTGTCCGCTTTCCTTATCCCAGACAACAGTTGTTTCTCTTTGATTTGTGATACCGATTGCCGCAATTTGTGTATCTTTGATACCTGTTTTTGCCAATACCTCAAACATGACCCCTACTGTACTTGCCCAAATATCATTTGCATTCTGTTCTACCCAACCAGGATGAGGATAGTAATTTTCCAATTCCTTTTGAGCAATTCCGATGATATTGCTTTGCTGATCAAAAAGGATGGCTCTAGTACTGGTTGTTCCTTGATCAATTGCCATAACATAATTTTGCATAACCTTGCCTCCTGCATCGTTACTCTTATTATACCATTGCCGCTACCCGTTTTCCATTCCTGAAAAAAACGGTCTTCCTCAACCGTTTTTTACCTTAGATACTTTCCTGTCGTATCGTTTCGATGATATTTTCCTGCTCACTTCTTTTAATAGAGAAGAACATGATTAAGATCAATAATAGGAACAACACGAAAATCGTGATACCAATTCCCAACCATGGAATATAGAGCTTATTTTCAAAACTTAAAGAAAAAGTTTTTGATAAGATTACCATGATCAAAAAGGCGATAGGAAGTCCATACAAACATGTCTTGAAACCATAAAAGATACTTTCATAACCAATCATACGATGAAACTGTTTTTTTGTCATGCCGATGGATTTCAACATTGCGAATTCTCTTCTTCTTAACTGCATGCTAGTAGCTATCGTGTTGATGATATTGGTAATAGAAACTAAAATCAATAAACCGACAAAGCTATAAAGAAATAAGGAGATTACTAAGCTTAAACTTTTTGTTTTTTCATTATCTTTGGCAACATTATTTACATACATATTCATTGACTGCTGCTTGCTAAGTTCATCCTGTAATTCATTTGGATGCATGCTGCGATAGTAGATCATACAGGTAGCATGCGCATTTCCACCTTTTTTATCAAGCGTACTTGCTAAGGCATTCACAGCATCAAAGGATGTTATCAGATAGCTTGTTGGATTATTATAAGCTGCCTCAAGAAAGTCTGGCGTTAGCTGCGTCACTTTTTCAATATACACGGCATGTTTTAAGACCGGTGTTGGCAAAACGTCTGGTATATCATCTCCATCTTCATAGGCTTTATAAGGATCCTCTTTCTTATCAAATTCCGCTGATAAGTGACTGCCTTTTGCAACCTTTAGCCAATCGATATGCTTTGTTTTATAAGCATCTTTTACTGGAGCATTTACTAAGATCATCCCCTGATGCTGCTTCAGTTTTTCTATATCGACCCCTACTTGTTTACAATAGGCTTTTAATTCTTCATCCTGTAAACCATAGATATCAAGGAATGATAGACTGCTCTCGTGAAAGTTGGTATTGACATCTATATTTTTTTCATAGTTTTGTAATTGTTCTTTTCCCGCCTTACTTAGGTAGCGACTATCGTTTAATTTCAAAAAACTTTCTAAGGTCAATGTCGCATGATCTGCATAACGCACTTGTTTATACGCAGACAACTTTGCTTCCTCATAAGGTTTATAAGGCAATTGGTCATCGGTGTTGTTATAGATGTTTAAGGTAACATCTGCATTGGTACGTATGCTCATCAAGATAGTCGTCTGCACAAGTCCCATCAAGGTGATGGCACTAAGAAATAAAACCATACAAATGATAAACGATAACAACGTTGCACGATAACGGAAAGGATTGCGCTTCATGTTTTTCATTGCAAGAGTACCTTCAAAGCCAAACAATCTTTGTGTGATACGGCTTACTTTAACATCCTTTTTACGTATGCGTACATCACTATTCTGACGTATTGCCGTAACTGCCGAAATACGGGAAGCTCTCCTTGCCGGTAACCAGGATGAAAAAAGCAATAGTACAATGGTAAACATAACGATTAGTAACAGAATCTGCCAGTTCACCACAACTTTTAAATCCAGATCAGAAGAACTGGATGAACGTATGAGGCCGTCAAACAAATGAAAGGCAATAGCATCCCCGCCGATTCCTAAGCATAAACCAATCGGTAAGGCAATACATCCGATGACGAAAGCCTCAAAGCGTACTGAGCGTTTTTTCTGTTTTCGCGTCGCTCCAACGCTGGATAACATACCTAAATATCTGGTTCTCTCACTTAATGATATGGCAAATGCATTATAAATCAGAGAGCCTCCGCCTAATAAGATCAAAGTGGCCATGATACTGCCTGCAATCAACATCGTTTTCATAAACTCTGAATCGGTAATTTCATAAAACTGCAGCAGGTCATGATTGGTATTGCTACCATATTCTGTATGCAGTTGGCTTTGAATGCGTGCTATTTTATCCTCTTTATGCCGCAAAGAGTCCAAGCAGAGATAGGCGGATAAGTTATTCTTATGCAAAGCTTCTTGTTGTGTATCATAGGCCACAATGGTGTTCATATAGCCTACATCATCCCACCAGCTTTTGATTACACCGCTAATGCGATAGTCTTGTTGCTGTTTGGTTTGCCAATGCTGCTTTGGATAATCGCCAATGCGTAAAGTAATAGGATCACCAATCGCTTTCTCATATTTTTTAAGAAATTGCTCACTGACTAAAATTTCATGTGCATTGCTAGGATAGCTTCCTTGAATCAATGCATTGCCTTTTAACGCTAAGTCTTTTTCTTTTACACCATTTATCTGAATGGTAGTCTGCATTTCTGCATTGTCATCCTTTGTTCCATATCGTGCTTTATCCGCATAGGTAATGGCAACTTGTGCAACATCTTGATTTGCTTGCAGCCTTTGAACATCCGATGAAGATATCTCATTAAAGCTATAATGATAAAAGCCATTGCGTGCGATTACACCTTCGATCATGGCACTGCGATATGAAGTCATCATGGTCGCAATTGCGGATAGCATCGCGATACAAAGCACAACTCCGAAGATGGTAATTCTAGTTCTTCTGCGATTGCGCCGCATGCTTTCCAAAGTGACGCGATATTCTACCTTCATCGCCGTATCACCTCGTCTTTGACAATCTTACCATCCTCTATTTGCAAGATGCGATCTGCCTGCAGGGCAATACTTTCATCATGCGTAATCATGATCAGCGTCTGTTTTTGTTCTAGATGCAGCTGTTTTAATAACCCGACAATTTCTTCGCTGTTCTTACGATCGAGATTTCCTGTTGGCTCATCCGCTAAAACGACAGCCGGTGATGCCATGATGGCACGGCAGATAGATACGCGCTGCTGCTGTCCTCCTGATAATTGATTGGGCAAATAATTTAAACGATCCTGCAAACCGAGTTGCTGTACCAATTTCTGAAAGTAATCTTCATTTACTTTTCGCTGATCCAACAACAAAGGCAAAGTAATATTTTCTTTCACATTCAATACCGGAATCAGGTTATAAAACTGATAGATAAGGCCAATCTGACGACGTCGAAAAATAGCCAATCCATCTTCATCCATCTGATACATCGCATTACCATCTAAGATTACCTGACCACTTGTCGGACGATCCACACCGCCAAGAATATGCAGCAGCGTAGACTTACCTGAGCCACTTGGGCCAACAATTGCCACAAATTCTCCTTTTTCTACCGTAAAAGAAACATCATCCAATGCCTTTACCTGCGTTTCTTTCGCCCCATAAATTTTACTTACATGCTCTACCTTTAACAATTCCATATGTATTTCCTCCTACGCTTAAGTATAAGCGAAAGAAATGACAGCTTCATGACAATATGTCTTACAATTCTGTCATGAAACTGCCTGCTTTTATTTATAAAAGCGAATCAAAAACCGTGTGCCTTTTCCTACTTCACTTTCTGCTTCAATCGTCGCATGATTATGCATAAGAATAGCTTTAGCTAAAGATAAGCCTATGCCCACACTGTCTTGACCGGCATTTTCCCCTTTATAAAATCGTTCAAAGATATGCGCTAAATCACATGTAGCAATGCCACAGCCATCATCCTCGATCACAAGGAAGGTATAAAGAGGTGTATTCTTGCAGCTGATGCAGATATGACCGTTTTCAGAAGTATGCTCCATACAATTTTTCACGATATTTACAATGGCTTCCTTAATCCAATTGCGATCAACAGTAAAATGAATATCCGTTGCGCACTGTATCGTACAAGTGATGTTTTTTAGCTCCATGCCTATTAAAAGTGGTTCTATGCTTTCTTCAAGCAACGTATGGGCAACAACATCAACTGGTTCAAAGATAATCGCATTCGCATCAATCTTTGAAAGCTTAAGTAAGGTCGCAATCAGCCATTCGATTCGCTGCAGTTGATGCTGCATCTGTTGCTGGAACTGTTTACGCTTAATCAATGGCAGATCTTCTTGTGCTAATAAATCGTTCATGACGATCATTGAGGTTAAAGGTGTCTTTAGCTGATGCGAAATATTACTTAAGGTATCCGCCAGAAATGTCTTATCTTTCTCTAGCAATTCCTTTTGTTGTTTCAAGATACTGGTAATCTTATAAATATCACTTTTTAATATGCTAAGCTCTCCTTCTTCATAATCGCGTATATCCAACAGCTCATTGCCTTCATATACTGCCTGCAGATATGTGGATAATGCTGTGATATGTGCATAGCGCTGTTTTTGATACCATAAGAAAATAGCTAGAAAACCACCGGCTTGGAAAAACAAGAGAAGCAAGATTGGAATGTTCCAAAGTAAGCTTAAAACATACAATAATAAGCTGTATAAAACACAGCTCAACACGCTTCTTCGTATTTCTTTATTGCGTAATAGTTTCATGATCCTTTCTCCATCCGATACCCGCGTCCTCTGATTGTTTTAATAATTTCCGGTTCTGCGGCATCTTTTTCCAACTTTTCACGTAAACGTTTGATATATACACTCAACGTATTATCATTCACAAAATCACCGGCGACATCCCATATGCCTTCCAATAGCTGACTACGCGATAAGACTTGTCCCTGATGATTAACAAACACCATCAATAAGCGATATTCCAACGCTGTTAAGAATACTTCACTGCCTTTACGATATACTTTCCCTTCTCTGATGTGGATTTCCAGATGCTGTATCTGCACAATGTCTAAAGCATCCTTTTGATAACGGCGTAAAACTGACTTTATGCGGCTTAACAATTCTTTGATGCGAAATGGCTTTGTGACATAATCATCCCCGCCAAGATCTAAGCCCATCACAACATTGACTTCATCATCTAAAGCAGTTAAGAAAATAACAGGTACATCATGTAGATGCTTGGCTTGTTTACATATGGTATAACCATCGCCATCCGGCAAACTGACATCCAGTAGCAATAGGTCAAATACTTGTGTTTCCAGCAAACCCAAGGCGGCTTTTTGAGAAACGCAATGTATGACCTCATAGCCTTCTTTTTCTAAAGAATATACTAGACCTAAGGCAATTGCCTGATCATCTTCAACAAATAAAATTTTCATAAGACACCCTGCTTTCTACTTGATGGTAGGACACTGATAACATAACGGTCTTTCATTTCTTCTATTATACAAAAAAAAGCATCCTTTCGTCTATGTGAAACAAAAGGATGACGAAACTGTCACAATCTTATGCCGCTTCCCAATTGCGAGAAAGAATCGGATCCGTTTTGCGAATACGCAGATAGAGCAAGTAGGCCACGATAGCTGCTATAGTTTCGGCAAGAATGAAACATACCCAAATACCATATAAACCAAACCAATTCGCAAAAAGGAAAGCTAATGGCAAGGTGATGATCAATTGACGCAATAAGAAGATAATCAATGATTGTAAGCCTAATCCCATAGCCTGAAACAAGGTTGGTAAAATAAAACCGAAGGTTGCCGGTATAAAACTGATACCGATGATACGTAAGGCAGGAACACCGATATTCATCATTTCCGCATTGGCATCAAACAAACCTAATAGTTGGGTTGGGAAGATTTCAAAGAGCAGACAGCCGCATAGCATGATGATTCCGGTCACTGAAATAGCATATTTCAACGCTTCATGCAGACGTTGATGATACCCTGCTCCATAATTGTACCCCATCAATGGCATAGCCCCTTGCGTTAAGCCACTTGCCGGCATGAATACAAAGGTTTGCAGCTTGAAATAAATACCAAACACAGCAACAGCAGCATTAGAGAAACCAATCAATATCGTATTTAATCCCATCACCAAAAAGCTATTCAATGCATTCATGCACGCGTTTGGAACACCTACAGCCAAGATCTTTTTGATACAATCCATATGGAAATGGAAATGCTTCACATCGACTTTGACATCATGTTCTCTGCTTAATAACACAAAAAATGACATTGCCATAGAAGTAATCTGGGCAATGACGGTAGCAATCGCTGCCCCTTGAACGCCCAATGCCGGAAAACCAAACCAGCCAAAGATCATAATTGGGTCTAAAATGATATTGATAATAGCCCCAATTGCCTGAATCGCCATAGGAAAGATCATCTTTCCGGTAGATTGAAATACCTTTTCAATACAAATATGGAAGAAACAGCCAAAACAAAAGAAGACACAAATATATGTATATGCACAGGCTTCCTCATATATTAAGGCATCGCTTGTAAACATCTTAAAAAAGGCCGGTATACCAAAAATACCCAATAGGATAAATAACAACGATCCTACCAATGCCAGTAACAAGCCATGCAGCACAGCGCTGTTTGCCTCATCCTGTTTCTTTTCTCCCAACTTTCTGGCAATATATGAATTTACACCGACACCAATACCTACTGCACAGGCAATGATAAGGGTCTGGATAGGAAAGGCTAAAGATACCGCTGTAAGGGCATGCTCACCGATTTGCGCCACAAACATACTATCCACAATGTTATATAAAGCTTGGATCAGCATGCTGAGCATGGGTGGAAAGGCCATGGACATCAATAATGGAAATACGGGACGTATGCCCATTTTATTAGTTTCTTGTACTTGCATATAAAACACCTGCTTTCTCATAAAAAAGCCTCCATATGACTGATTTAGTTACATGAAATCAGTGAAAAATGGAGGCTGTTAAAACCTATGAACTTGTTTGTATGTGATGATTCTCATCACAACCTTGCTTATTTTACTATACTCTTTGCAAAATGGCAAGATTTATTTCAAATGAACGCTAGGAATCATACATCCAGTTCTTTGATATAGCTGATTTCCTGAAACAGCTTCATCAAGACATCCGCATCATAATTTTTAGGATAATTTACCACAAAATCTACATGATAACAATCATCCTTCTCCTCGACCTTAGCATTCAATATTTCCATATGCAGTTGTTGCAAACGCTTCTGCAAGTCTTCAATATTTTTTTTATCCTTTTCAATCACAAAACATACATCATCTTTATAAGTCTCACGCAGCCATTTATGATTGGAATGCAACGTAATTTGAATTAACAAGATTACAAAAGCGGTTAGGATTCCCAATAGATATAAGCCACTTCCAATCGCCATACCGATAGCACTGATTGCCCATATGCCAGCTGCAGTCGTAAGTCCGGAAATGGTATTTTTACGCATAAAAATCATCCCGGCACCTAAAAAGCCTACCCCGGTGACAATTTGTGCCGCGATACGCGATGGATCTAAAGCAACGCCTTCTTTTCCTAACAGATCGCCAAAGCCATACTTCGATACAATCATAATCAAAGCGGCTCCCATGGCGACGATCATATGTGTACGAATGCCTGCTTCTTTATTACGGCTTTTGCGTTCATAGCCAATCATCGCCCCACATACACCGGCTAATAAAATACGTAGTAGAAATTCGCCTTGTTGCCATAAAAATGCCTGCATAGAAATACCTCCTTTTCCTTATCTTATCACTATATTATACACCTATTTCCATAGAAAAAGGAACGCTTGTTGTTATAAATTTGCATACACGTGAGTTAATTTATGATAGATGCATTCAGTTGTCAATAATAAACTTATGATTGTATCCATACCGTTATCTTACAACGTTACACATTCATTTATTATATCTAGTTCCACCGCTGTTTCGTAAACCTTCCTTGTTTATTTGGCATTTACTTCTTCAATCCCCCCCTATTTTACGATATGCATGTAATCAAATCTATATCGCATTCTCATGCAAAAGCTGACGCAATCGATAGATCCCCTCATCCATATCTTTTTCCGCAATAGCCGCAAAGGAAATCACAAGTTCTTGACAGGAATTTATATTAAAAGCTATCCCTTTTTTTTCACCCTCGACAAGAATTTCTGCATAGTTCAACTCATAAGGAAAGCGTAGCACATATTGTAAGGAAGCTTCTTCTAATATACAACTAGCCTCTGGTAAATAGGTATGCAGTAAGTCAAACATATGCTGACTTTTCTTTTCATACCTTTTTTTTAATCGTCTGATATGGCGTTCCAAATGACCATCCGTGATATAACGTGCCAATGCCAATTGTTCAATTTTACTGGACGTCGGCGCATAATTGTCTTTTCTGCTAATATAACGCTGTTTGATATCTTGTGTCATAACCAGATAACTGATACGTAACGATGGCAAAAGCAAACGTGAAAACGAGCCGATATAAAATATACGCTCTCCCATATCAAAACCTTGCATTGCACTTGTTACCTTGGTTGCGTAACGTAATTCTCCATTATGATCATCCTCAATGATGAATGCGTTTGCCTGTTTTGCCCAGCGCAATAGCTCCTCCTTATTCTTTTTAGATAACGGCTGATGATTTTTTCCCAATGACCCCGCATTTATATACAATACCTGTACATGATGCTTACGCAATTCAGCAATGGAGATCCCATCTTCCTCCAAGGATAAATACACAATTGGAAAACCATAGCTTTTAAATACTTCTTCAGCCTGGGAAAAGCCACTCTTCTCCATACCGACGATCATCTGTTTATCAAGCAAGCCACATAACAAAAATAATAAAGATTGAAAACTGGCACCGATCAAGATAGCATCCACATCACATAAGACACCTCGCATAGAATATGCATATTTTTGTAAAGCTTCGCGCAGTGAAACTTCGCCTTGGGCATCACCATATGTCGTAATCACCTGATGCAGTTCCAAAACTTCTTTCAGATATTTTTTCCATAAAGTCATATCAAAAGCATCATGATCCATGCTTTGACTACGAAAGTCATACCGTATACGATAGGTGGGATTCCTTTGAACATTTTGTAATAAAGATAATCGCATACGCACATGTTCTTCATCTACATCCACATAATATCCAGCTTGCGGTCTGGAACTGATATAGCCTTCATCTAATAATAATTGATAAGCTCGCTCAACACTTGTTTTCGATACTTTAAACAATTGCTCACAGCTACGTATGCTAGGCAAACGATCTCCCTTTTTCAGATAACCCTGCATAATATCCTTTCGCAATTTCAAATAGATTTGTTTATATAAAGCCATTCCTTTTTGTCGTTCAAATGTGCTTGTTTGCATTTCCATATATATCACCCATTTTAGTATAACATGAACTGACCTTTATTTTTTATGTATTTTTGTCTATTTTTATCATGACAGATTTTTGTTAGAATACTGACAAGTAAGAAAGAGGGGTATATTATATGAACAAAAAAACATTAACAACGCAGCAAATTGTATTATATGCATTAGGTATGGCCATCGTCTTTGTTTCCACGATGTTTATTAAGATACCTAATGGGATTGATGGTTATTTTAATTTAGGTGATGGATTCATCTTGTTATTTTCTAGTATTGTCTCACCGCTTGGCGGCTTTTTGATCGGTGGATTAGGCAGTGCTTTAGCAGATGTTGCAGGTGGGTATGCATATTATTTCATTCCTACTTTATTAATCAAAGGATTGGAAGGCTGTATGGTTGCTTACTTGTTCCAAAAGTATGGTAACAAAATAAAATGGATTGCTTATTTCCTTGGATGTATGATCATGGTTATTGGTTATTTTTTCGCAAAATGGTATTTAAAAGGAAGTATGATTATCGCTTTGAGTGGCATAGCCGAAAATATTTTACAGAGTGGTGTCGGTTACGTGATTGCCATCGTTGCCTTACCACTGATACAGCGCCAATTCTATCGCCAACGGAAATTAAAGAAAGCGTAATGATCATGGATAATAAGAAAGTAAAAGAACTGGTATTGGCGGCATTAGGCATCGCTTTGGTCTTTCTGGCTACCTATTTGATAAAAGTTCCGAATGGTATTCAGGGATATTTCAATCTTGGAGATGGTTTTATCTTATTATTTTCATCCTTATTAAATCCTTTTTATGCCTTTCTTATAGGTGGTATTGGAAGTGGTTTGGCGGATATTGCCGGAGGTTATGGTATTTATTTCATTCCCACACTTTTTATCAAAGGAATAGAGGCTGTACTGGTATCCCTGTTGCTTCACAAGGTCACAAAACCACTCTTACGCTATGGTATATATGCATTGGCCGGCGTATGGATGGTCATAGGCTATTTTATGGCAGATGCTTTTATAAATGATAGTTGGCAATTATCACTCACCGGTGTGCCTAGCAATATCATACAGGCTATCGTTGGCATTGTCATCGTTATGGTTACCTTACCACTATTAAAATCCTATCAGATAAATACCTAACTAAAAGAGATGTTCTTATGGAATGATCTATCCCTGTCTACTTGACAAGGGGCAAATCAAAGAACATCTTTTTTAGTTATTGCTATCATCCACATGTAAGAAACATCCTTTGTGATGATCATGAACAACACCGACAGCCTGCAAATACGAATAGATGATCGTGCTGCCGACAAACTTCATCCCACGCTTCTTCAAATCCTTAGAAATGCTATCAGATAAAGGAGTTGTGACCGGCATTTCTTTATCTTGCAAGTATTGTACCTGATGATTGGTAAATCCCCATAAATACTCTGAAAACGTACCATATTCTTTCTGTATCGCTAAAAACACCTTAGCATTTTGAATTGCTGCACAAATCTTGCGACGATTTCTCACAATGCCTTTATTCTGCATCAATTCTGTTATTTTATCTTCATCATAAGCAGCTATGCAAGCTACATCAAAATAATTAAAAGCTTTTCTAAAATGTTCGCGTTTTTTTAGAATCGTAAGCCACGATAATCCTGCCTGAAACCCTTCCAATATCAGCATTTCAAATAATTTTTGATCCTCATAAACGGGAACGCCCCATTCGTTATCATGATAGTTTTGATAGATAGCTTCTGCATTTTCTGCCCACGTACAACGATGAATGGTTTCCTTATCCAATCTGCATCACCTTTCTTTCTCTCATTTTATCAAAAGTCATAAAGAAGGGAAAGCTCTTTTTAATCTTTATAACAGCCTCATAAAACCACATGTTTTAAATACTATCATGCACCATTGCTGTCTAAAAAAGATAACCTATCTGTTAAGATAGATTATCTCATTGTTACCTTTATGGTTTCACCTTGACACAATTGCCGTCAGGTCCTGGTGTTGTGTTTAAGTATTCTGCAATGGCTGCCTTCTGATCAGCTTTACATGGTTTACATGTACCAACCACAGTAATTTCACCATTTACCAAAGCCTCGGCAAGACCACTACATCCAGCATAACCGCAACTTCCACAGTTGTAGTTAGGCAACATGCTGCTGACCTTTTCTACGCGCTCATCTACTTCAACACTCAAAAATCTATCTGCGATTCCAAGTCCCAAACCAAGAATTGCACCAAGTACCAACATCATTAAAACAGCTGTTAACATGGTTATTCCCCTTTCCTATTTATCATGCGCAGGGTTGTTGCAGCAGGCTACATCATGGCAGCCTTCACACTCTGCTTTTAAGTTTTCACAGCCTTTAGGAAGCGGTGTTTTATGATTCAAATAGAAAACTAATGCATAAATACCTCCTAAAATAGCTAAGTAAATAACTGCGCTCGCCATATGCTATACCAGACCCATCAAGCCACTGAAAGCCAAAGCCATAATGGCAGCTACAATCAGGGCAATTGGGTTACCTTTCCAGGAAAGCGGTGTATCACAGGCATCCAGACGTTCACGAATGGTAGAGAAAATATACAATACCAATGTAAAGCCTAAAGGAATGGCAATGGAATACGTCAGCATTTCAGCGAAGTTATATCCATTGGTAATATTATTTAAGGTAACATTCAATACGACACAGTTTGTCGTAATCAAAGGCAGATAGACACCTAATGCCTTGTATAAGGAAGGACTCGTCTTCTTAATGATCATTTCAACCAACTGTACTAAAGCTGCGATAACCAGAATGAAGGTAATCAAATCCATATACTGTAAACCACATTTATCTAATACGCCGTAATATAACGCATACGTAACCAAGGAAGCCGCGACGATAACGAAAGTAACGGCAGCCCCCATACCAATAGCTGAACTGCTTTTTTTGGATACCCCCATGAATGGGCACATACCTAAAAACTGATTCAGCACAACGTTGTTAATCAAAACAAACGTTACGAACATGACGAATAAATTACTCCAATCCATAAATTATTTCGCCTCCTTTTCCAGTTTTTTAGCTTTGTTCTCTTTATGTGCCTTATAAGCTGCCAATCCAGCCGCCAAGCAGGCAAATGTACAGAAAGCCCCAAATGGCTGAGAGAACATGGAAATGGCAAAATCATCTGGGATGATACGCAGAGTGAAGATATTCTGCGCCGCATTAAATGGGTTATCAAAAGAAATCACACCTGTAGCTAAAATCTGACGAATGGCAGACATGATGATGATAGAAACCGTATAGCCAAGTCCCATACCTAAACCATCTAACGCAGAATCTAATACCTTATTCTTGCTGGCAAATGCCTCAGCACGACCTAAGATAATACAGTTTACAACGATCAGTGGAATAAATACTCCAAGTGCGGTATCCAGACTTGGTGCATATGCTTTAATCAGCATCTGAATAACTTTAACTAAAGTCGCGATGATAACGATATACACTGGGATACGAATTTCTGATGGTGTAATGTTACGAATCAAGGAAATAATGACATTGGACATGATCAATACGGCAATAACAGCTACTCCCATACCAATGGCATTGTTCAACGTTGTCGTAATAGCTAATGTAGAGCATAAACCTAAATACAATGAGAAAACAGGATTTTCACGGATGAAACCTGCTGTAAAATTTTCTTTACGATTCATTCTTCATCCACCTCCTATTTCAAATGGTCAGCCTGATATTTGGCTGCTTCCTTAATACCTTCAATGACCGGTTTACTTGAAACGGTTGCACCGGTAATGGTATCTTCATCAATTTCGCTGCCAAGAGCATCAGCACCCTGCAGTTTTTCACGGAATGGTTTTTCTGTAACCTTGCTTCCCAGTCCCTGGGTATCGCCGTTTGATATAGCCACATAATCAACAACCTTACCATCCTTATCTAACGCGACAAGGAAGGAAGTACCATCTTTATAACCGGTAACCTTCATTTTGAAGATATATCCTTTTCCTTCTACTTTAAAGACTTTCTGAATCGTCTTAGAAACATTTTCTTTTTCAACAACGAACGCACTGTCAGGAACATCATCATAGATAACCTTTAAGGTATCGCGTTCTGCTTTCAGTTCATTTTCCGCGATGACTGGAACTGTCATAGAGTTGGCAAATCCTAAAGCTCCTCCGGCTAATGCAGCAATCAGAGCTAGGAATACCGTAAGATGTAAAATTTTCTTCATACGATTACCTCCTAGTAGCCCAGAGCCTTACGCACTTCTTCAACTGCACGGACAGTTGATTTTGATGAGAACGTAGCTCCTGTAACTGCATCATTAACTTCTACTTCTATATTGTCACTTAATTTCTGCTCTTTAAATTGTGATAAGAATGCTTCATTTAAAATCTTATCACCGACATATTCCGTATCAACTACCTCTGTAGGTGTCACAGATACGATCGTATGATCTTTGGTGTTTACCACAATATCAAATTTATTAAATTTTGATGCATCTTCGGTAGACGCATATCCCTGTGCTTCCACCTTATAAGTCGCAGTGCCATCACCATTGTCTTTGGTAGCCGTAATCTTAGCTTCAAATTTATTCACATCTTTATCTTCAGTTTTTAAGAATACCTTAGGTGCCGGTTCTTTCGCCTCAATGACATTTCCAGCTAATAAGACGCTTCCTAAACCAACCACGCCAACAACACCGCTGATGATCCATGCCTTTTTACGTAAAGCCAATTGCTTGCCTTCCAGACTCTTTTCGATCATTGGTGTTAACATGTTCATTAATAAGATAGAATATAAACATCCTTCTGGTAAATTCGCCTTAATACGAATTAATACCGTAAAGATTGCAGCACCTAACGCAAAGATACAACGTCCCTGCGCACTGGTTGGTGAAGTAACCGGATCCGTCAACATGAAGATAGCCCCAAAGACGACACCACCAGTTAACACATGTACTAACGGATACCAAATGAAACCAGGCAATCCTTCATAACTACCTACCCCACGCAATAATGCGACGCAAGCAGTCAAGAGGAAGATACTTCCCAGATATACCACAGGTACACGCCAGTCGATCACTTTACGAATTGCCAAAATGACACCAACTAATAAAATAACCAATGCACTTGTTTCACCGATGGCCCCAGGATACCAACCGGTAAATAATTTACCTAAGCCACCGACTTCACTCATCATTTCCTGAATCATCTCAGGATTAACAACAAGCCAGTTATAATTGGTCGCAATTAATGTCGTTGGTGTTGCACCTGTTACAACATCCGTGGTCGCTCCCATAAAAGTCGCAAACACGATAGCTCTACCAAAAGCTGCCGGATTAAAAATATTGTTACCGAAGCCGCCGAATAACAGCTTGCCAAAGAAAATGGCAATAAATGTCGAAACTCCTAAGGCATATGGACGAATACTGATCGGACACATCAATGTCAAAATGATCGCGGTAATCCATCCAAAAGAAGAACCTAAGAATTGCTTGATATAAGCAAAATCAAACTTAGCATCTTTCTTGGTAAAGAATGCAAAGGCAATCTCTGTTACTAAGGCTACCACTAAGGAAACAACCATTAGTTTCACTGCCTGTAAAGCATATTCCATACCATAAACACTGTTATAATAAACTAGGGAAAAGCCGAAGACAACCAGCAGTCCCAGCATCAACTCTAACATGATCTGTTTGGTACTCTGACTCTGACGTAAGTTAGGCGATGCGTTAAACGTAAATTTCATCTCTTTACCCTCCTTACTTCTTCGCCATCATAAGCTGGCGTTTTGCTTTCCGTACGTTTTCTGTTACATCCAAGCGAGATGGACAGATGAAGGTACATAAACCGCATTCGATACAATCCATCGCACATAGTTTTTCCATGGCATTTTTATCCTTTGTCTTAACCGCTTGGGCAATACGCACTGGCTGTAAACCTGCCGGGCAATGATCACTACACTTTCCACAACGCAAACATGCCACACTGTCATATGGTTTATTTGCCAAAATCGTAATAGCGTTCATATTGCGATCGATCACAAACTTATCATTAACGATCGTTTTTCCCATCATTGGACCACCAGCAATCAGTTTCACATCATCACATGTATAACCACCGCAAGCTTCAACAATTTCATTCACTGGAACACCAACCGGTACGGTTACATTCTGTGGATGTTTGATAGCATTACCAGACACTGTCAATGTCTTTGTGATAATGGCTTCCCCATGCAACAAGGCATTACCGAAAGCAATTGCGGTTGTGGCATTGTTGACGATAGCGCCAACTTCACCAGGCAATTTTTCATATTCCTTATGCATAATTTCACGCACTAACACGCGTTCCCAGCCCATAGGATATACATCTGGAACAGCAACAACACTCACACCATCCAAACCTTTTACAGCTTCCTCACAAAAAGAAATCAAATCCGGATGTGTTTTCTTAATGGCAATTACGGCTTCCTTTGCCATCGCCATTTTCTTCATTGCCAGAATTCCTGTCACCAGTTCTTCTTTGTGCGCCTGTATCATCTTATAATCTGCTGTAATGAATGGCTCACATTCCACAGCATTAATGATCAGTTTTTCAACATCCTTCGCAAATTTGTATTTGATGTAAGCAGGGAATCCTGCCCCACCAAGTCCAATAATACCAGCATTCATCATGAAATCGATTAAAGCTGTACGATCCGCTGTTTCATAATCCAACGGTTCAAAGGACTGTTCTTTTTTGTACTCTCCATCATTTTCAATCACCAGATGATTCACCGGTTTTAATGAAGAATGCATACGTTTCTCAATACCCTTCATAGTACCGGAAACACTTGAATAAATAGGAACAACATTACGTTCATTGCATACAGCAAGCTTTGTACCTACTAAGACTTTATCGCCTTCCTGTACAAGCATTTCCAGATTGGTGCTGGCACCGGACAGCATGGGAATGTATACACAATTTCCAGCCTTAATTTCCAGAATGTCAACATGCTCTGTCAACTCTTTGTGACCCTGTATGTGCTGACGCATTGGACCTTTAAACAATGACATCATCGTCACCTAACCTTTCTTTAAGCCTTTCCTAATTTTCTATGTAAATTCAGATAATTCATCTAAATCACATACCGAGATTATTATAACATTTTCAAATAGGTACATAAAGAAATTTTTCGTTTTTTTCATCGGATTCCTGATGTTTCCAGCTGATGGAATATAGTGTGAATTCCTTCCTCTGGTTATGGCAGTACATTTATAAGATCACCACCCATGTATTAATTAAAAGCAATCTTAGAAAACGCTTCTTATCATTTCGTTCTTTTTATCTCCTATAAAAGTATTGCCTGTTTGTTTATTTCGTTTTACAATTATCTTATATTATGAAAGAGGATGACGTTTATGAAACTGCAAAACGTATTTCAAGATACGATCGTATTAGGCTTTGTTGTACCTTTGGCAATTACCCCCTTAGGCTTGATTTACTTGAATGATCATGGTGTGTGGAATATCACCATCAATTGGAAAAACAGCAATTGTGTCAATAAAACGATCACAGCCGCTCAATTGTTAGAGCTCTTCCAACAGCATGCATCTTGTTATGCAAATCAAAAAGAACATTTTGAAGAAAAGCGACAACAGATGATGGAGAAAATAAAAATGCTCGACGCTTCTACCGTCATTGAATTCGCATAACGCCAAAAAAGCAAGGCATCATTAAATAACAGAGAGTATGAAAATCATCCATACAATTTCGGATGATTTTCATACTTTTTTATTATTTATTCATTTCGCAGTTATCTTAGAATTTCGTTTTTATGATTTTTACACAACACCTACTGTCATAACAAAAGAAACGCTTTTCCTGTCCTTTGCATACGTTATTCTTTTCTTAAATTCCTTCATCTTATCTTAAAAATCCAATATCTTGGGCCTTGGTACACATGTTCATTTCATAAAACATTTCCTTTCATCAAATGATTCCTCAAATAATCAAAACATCTCTAATAATTAGCTAATCCCCGCATCTTCTGACGTCATCGCGGCATACGCATTTCCTCATTTGCAATGAGTCCATCTTCTGTTTTGAAATGAAGCGATATTATACACATTTTTATCCCTAATGGCTTATTTTAAGGATGCTAACAAAGGAAGCTTGCTTTTAGTGGATAATACCAAATGATAATGGTATAATAACTCTCGGTGATAAGAATGAGAAAAATCCAATTATGCTTATGCTGCCTGTTAACAATCCTGATCAGTAATGGATGCAGCAGTAAAAAAGATACTGTAACACTAGAAAAATATTCCATGACTTCTACAAGCTTAGGCTTTGATACGGTAGTCATGTTTACAGCCTATGCAAAAGATGAACATACGTATAAACAATATGAGCAGATTCTTCAAGATGAATTCAAACGCTATGATAAGCTATTTGATAAATATCATAATTATGATGGCATTAACAATATTAAGACAATCAATGATCATGCCGGTGACAAGCCGATCAAGGTAGACGAACCTATTATGGAGCTGTTAAAACAATCAAAAGAATACGATGCCCTTAGCAATCATCAGTTTTCCGTTACGATGGGAGCTGTCTTAGATTTATGGCACGATGCGCGCGAAGCCGCTGAAAAAAATCCAAAAAACGCAACCATCCCTTCTAAGAAAGCCTTGCAACAGGCAAACACCTATACGGGATGGGAACATGTTGAACTGGATGAAAAAGCAAGCACAGTCTATATTAACAATTCACATACACAGCTTGATGTTGGCGCAATTGCAAAAGGATATGCTGTTGAAAAAGTAGCACAAAAGCTAGAAAAAGCCGGTTTAAAGCATGCCATCATCAATGGCGGTGGCAATGTTCGCTTAATTGGCGCAAAACCAGATGGAAGTGCCTGGAATGTTGGCCTGCAAATCCCCAATTATGATACTTTATCGAGCGATTCTTTAGCATCTATTTCCATTAATGAATCTTCATCTTTTGTGACTAGCGGTGATTATCAACGCTATTATACATACAAAGGACAAATCATGCATCATATTATTGACCCTAGTACGCTTATGCCTGCAAAACATTGCCGCAGTGTAACTGTTATCACCAAGGATGGTGGTATTGCCGACATGTTATCGACGACCCTATATACGGTATCTCATGCAGAAGGCGAAAAAATTTTGGCAAAGATTCGTAAAGAAAAAGGCATTTCTGTTGAAGCCATTTGGGTTTATGACGATACCATTGCCCCTGAAGATGATACAGCAACCTTATCTTCTCATGGATATCAGCTAGTAATGAGTGAAGGTGCTGAAAAGATGTTGAAAAAATAGCATGCGTTCAATTTATCATACAAATGGAAAAGTGACTATTTGATACATTCCTTTTTATTTGCGGAAAACGTGGTACAATAATAGTATAAAGAAAACGTTTAAAAAAACGTTTGAAGGAGGTGTGAATGATGAAAGATGAAAGAGTCATTCAAATGCATTCACACAAAGGGTTTATCGCTGCACTTGATCAAAGCGGCGGAAGTACACCAAAAGCCCTTCGTTTATATGGCGTCGATGCATCACAATACCACAGTGATGAAGAAATGTTTAATTGTATTCACGCTATGCGTACACGTATCATGACTTCTCCAGCTTTTACGAATGCTCATATCTTAGCTGCCATCCTTTTTGAAAATACGATGGATCGTCAAATTGAAGGGAAGTATACGGCAGATTATTTATGGGAAGAAAAGCATATCTTGCCAATCCTTAAGGTTGATAAAGGATTGCAAACAGAAAGTGATGGCGTTCAACTAATGAAGCCAATTCCTAATTTAGAAGAATTACTGCAACGGGCAAAACAACGTCATATCTTCGGCACTAAGATGCGAAGTGTCATCCATCACGCGAATGCAGATGGTATTCAAAGAATCGTTGAACAGCAATTCGCCTTAGGCAAACAAATTGCCGCACATGGTTTTATCCCTATTTTAGAACCGGAAGTTGATATTTATAGCGAAGATAAGGCAGCCTGTGAAAAACGTTTAAAAGAAGAGATTAAAAAGCAATTGTTAACTTTGGATAATGAACAAATCATGTTTAAATTAACATTGCCAAGTCAAGATGATTTCTATAAAGATTTATTAACGGATACGCATATTGTGCGAATTGTGGCCTTATCCGGTGGTTACAGCCGTGAACAAGCGAATGCATTATTGGCAAAAAATCATGGTATCATAGCAAGCTTTTCCAGAGCCTTAACACAAGGTCTGCAGATTACCCAAACCCAAGAAGCGTTTGACGCTTTATTAAAAGCTTCCATTGTTTCCATTTATGAGGCAAGTATAACTTAGATTTAAAATCGAGTAGGGTGAAATAAATCACCCTCTCACACCACCGTACGTACGGTTCCGTATACGGCGGTTCGTTTTAATTTCAAAGCGTGTCTCTCTATATAGTAATCTAAACAACTGACTAGTCCTTTTTGGGCTAGTTTTTCTTTTGATATTGCTCTTATCACACATGTCTTGGTTACTACCCATTGATAATGGTCTCCCATATACGATGTCTGTCTTGCTCTATCTTTTGAAATCCCAAGCTTTTGTAATCCCCATTGTCGCTTGCTGGGAACTTTCCACTGCTTCCATATAATTACTCGAAGTCTTGTACGAAGATGTTTATCTATATTCATCATATGTGTTTTCATATTACATATGGAATAATAGTTTATCCATCCTCGTATTACTTGGTTCAGTTGTCTTATCCTTTCTTTTAAAGCCATTGTGTTCTTTCTGATTGTTAGCTGTTTCAGTTTCCTCTTAAATCGTTGTATGGAACTTGCGTGTGGTCTTGCACAATATTTCTTATCTTTTGTATCATAATAAAATCCAAAGCCTAGATATTTTAATTTGTTAGGTCTTGTGATATGCGTCTTTGTCGCATTCACTTTCAGTCCCAATTTGTGTTCAATCCACTTTGTGATTGTATGCATCACTCTGTTCGCACTGGCTCTACTTTTTACCGCTATCACGCAGTCGTCTGCGTATCTGGTAAAGTGTAACCCTCTGCTTTCTAATTCTTTGTCTAATTCATTTAGGATAATATTACTTAATAATGGCGATAGGTTTCCACCTTGTGGTGTTCCCTTTTCACTCTTTTCATATTTTCCGTTTATCATGATACCTGCTTTAAGATATTTTCGTATGAGCGACTCTGTATCTCCATCATTTATGATGATGTGTACATAACTCATCAATTTATCCTGTGGCACGTTGTCAAAGAATTTCTCTAAGTCAATGTCTACTATCCATTCATATCCATCATTGATATATTCCAATAATTTCATTATGGCCTGTTCACAACTCCGATTTGGTCTGAATCCATAACTATAATCCGAAAAGAACGTTTCACATATTGGACTTAATACTTGTACCATTGCCTGCTGGATGATTCTATCCATTACCGTTGGTATCCCCAGATTTCTAGTTCCTCCATTCGGTTTTGGTATTTCAACTCGCTTTACTGGCTGTGGTTTGTACTTCCTTTCTGTGATTTCTGCTCTGATACTTTCCCAGTTTTCTTTTATATAAACATAAGCGTCCTCAATCGTTATTTCATCAATTCCGCTTGTTCCTTTATTCGCTTTTACACGTTTATAGGCTTTGTTCATATTTTCTCTGTTCAGTATCTTTTCTAATAGTTCTGACATACTTTGTGCACTCCTTTCCTTTCCGCTTTCTTACAAATCATCATACGTGTTTTGGATATTTGCTCATTTACGTTTTCACTCATATCCTTGTCTGATTATTGTAAGAAACATACATTTTGCTCGTGCGATTAAAACGTTCGGTCCTTCAGTATCTCTACTTAATATGACCTCTGCTGACTTCTCATTGTTCGTTGTTACTACTCCTCGACTGCCCGTCGTTCTACGTCTCGCCTACTGAGTCAATGAGACCTCGCGGGGTAAGTCACATATCTTTCCTCGTTTACTTATCTGATTTACGCCATTAGGTTACGGTTATCTTTTGGACTTTGATGCTTCATGCCATCTCATCCGCTAATGCCGCCTTATTATCAGCCGTCTGAATTTAATGTTCAGACTTCCTGTCCGTTAAGCCACGATTTCGCTATTGCTTCCTCTCTCCCATACCTCACGATATGAAACTTGCAAGTCGCTCTTGGGTTCGTCGATAACTACGCCCCGAGGGATTTTCACCCTAGATATGTGGCATGCCCGCCACAAAAAAAAAAAAAAAACGGTCAAAACCGTTTTTTTATTCGCTTAATGTTTATTTAACAATACGTGTCCAACCATACGTATCTTTTACATTTCCCCATTGAATACCTGTCAAGGTGTCGTATAATTTCTGAGTCAGTTCCCCCGTTTTAAAATCATTGATTGTTACGGTCTCACCCTTATAATAAAGTTCTCCTACTGGTGAAATAACAGCAGCCGTTCCTGTACCAAACGCTTCCTCTAGCTTACCCTTTCTTCCCGCTTCCATTAACTCATCAATAGATAAGTGACGCTCTTCTACTTCATATCCCCAATCTTTTAAGATATGTAAAATAGAATCACGTGTAACTCCCGGCAATACTGTTCCATCACATGGTGCGGTAATGATCTTATTATCAATTTTGAACATGACATTCATGGTTCCAACTTCTTCCACATATTTACGTTCTACACCATCTAGCCACAATACCTGTGTATAGCCTAATTTTTCTGCTTTTACCTGTGCTGCAATACTAGCGGCATAATTACCTCCACATTTTGTAAAGCCTGTGCCTCCCTTAGTTGCTCGCACATATTCATCTTCTACATAGATTTTTACCGGATTTACACCTTCCGGATAATAAGCACCTACTGGTGATAAAATAATCACAAACTTATAGGCACTGCTTGGATGCACACCAACAGCTGCTTCTGTAGCAAACATGAATGGACGGATATATAATGAGGTTCCCTCTGCAGTAGGAATCCAATCTACTTCATGAGCTACTAATTTTTCAATCGCCTCGACAAACATTTCTTCCGGTAGAATTTCCATGCATAAACGACGATTTGAGTTCGCAAAACGTCGTGCATTCATTTCCGGGCGAAATAAAAGTACGTTTCCATCCTTACTTTTATAAGCTTTCAAACCTTCAAAAGTTTCCTGTGCATAATGTAAAACCAGAGTTGCCGGATCCAAACAAATAGGCGCATAGGGTTCTATTTTAGCATTGTGCCAACCTTTATTTACTGTCCAATCCATTGTGAACATATAATCCGTAAAGTATTTACCAAAGCCAAGGTTTTGATCCCAAGCGGGTTTTTCCTTTAATGTTTTTGCCTGTACGTATTCAATTTCCATAATGACTGCCTCCCTTATATGATTATGTTTAGGTTACACCTATTTTGGGAATCCGTCAACCACCTTTTCATCGTTTTCATAAAATATAATCATTTTTTACATATCTTTTTCATTTATCATCATATTATTGTTCCTGATACGTATTAGAAACTTTTTATGTTCTGCCTTCTTCCTACATATGACTACCATCCATTCAAAAAAACAGACATCTTCATATGGATGTCTGCATGACTATCACCATGGATAAGCCGTATGGCGAAAACGTTCTAATAAAAAAGCAAATAATTTTTCTGTCGAAATAATCAATTGCATGCGATCATGCCACTTAAAAATCTGCTTGATTGCTATATCACTGTCTGCTAAAGCCTTAGGAACCTCCATAGCTTCACCATCTTCAAACAAATAGGGTATGGTATGCACATTCACAAAATAATAATGCTGTTTTGTTTCTACCATGATCATACAGCTAAGCGATGTATCAACCGGTACTTCCAATATATCATATAAATCAAGAACTGGATAACTTCTTCCCTGATAATGGGTCATGCCACAAACTCCTTGTGGTGCACAAGGCAATGGTGTAATCACACCATCTTGTAATATTTCAATAATATTGTCTGAGGCTATGCCATAATGTGTCTCTTGAATATCAAAACCGATATATTGCATATTATTCCCTGCCTTTCCAAGCATTTTTTAATAAAGTTTCCGCACGAAGATCATAACAAATATGTCCATCTCCTAACAAACTATAGCCACTGATACCTGTATGCTGCTGATACGTATCTTGTAATACGCCTGGAAGTGGCTTATCGACGATATTTCGCGTTTCGATGACTTCATCAACGGCCAATACCGCCTTCATCCCTTGACTATTTAAGATGATAAGGGTCTTATTCTTACGCTCTTGCATGGTTTTATCCCCCACTTGTTGATAAAGTTCATCAAGAAATAATACAGGCAGACTCATCTCCTTATAACGATAATACACATGTTGGCCTTGTACGCTAAAAACATTAGTATCCCAAGGACAGAAATGTTCAATCGCATGAATAGGAATTGCATAAACAATCGTATGACAGCGAATGATCAGTGCCGGTATGATGGAAAGTGTCAAAGGCAGATAAAGGATAAAAGATGTTCCTTTCCCTGCTTCACTTTGTATTGCTAATCGACCGTTACTGGAATTAATCATCTGTTTCACCACATCCAAACCTACACCGCGGCCACTGATTTCACTGATTTCTTCTTTTGTTGAAAAGCCTGGCATCAATAGAAACTGATATAATTCCTGATCACTTATTTGTGCATCTTTTGCTAATAATCCCTTTGCTATCGCTTTTTCGCGTATCCTTTGAGCATTTAATCCTCGCCCATCATCTTTTACCTGAATTTTTACTTCACCATTGCTTTGCTCAACGTTCAAGATAATTTCGCACTGCGACGATTTCTTATTGCGTAAACGCTCTTCTTTACTTTCCAGACCATGGTCAACCGCATTGCGTAATAAATGCATCAACGGTTCAAAAAGACGATAAACAATTTCTTTATCAAATTCCGTATCTTCTCCTTCAACCTTAAATACCACATCTTTTCCCTCTTTCACCGCCACATCGTGTACCACACGTGATAATTTAGGTACTAAAATAGCCATTGGGACAAGCCGTATAGACATAACGACCTCTTCTAAATGATCATATAACTTATCAAAGGTTTGTTTATAAAAATCTACCATAGCATCATTACCAGTTGTCTGCATATACACTTTTAAAGTTTCTCTAGCAATCATCATTTCACCAATCAGATTTTGTAATTCGTCTAATTTATCGGTTCTTACAGATAAAAATGTTTCTTTCTGTTCTTTTAATGTACCAACTTTTTTATTCATCTTTTTCTCATCATGAGCAAATGGAGTGTCTTTTAATGCTTTCTGCTTACAACTTTGAACAAATAAAGCATTCTGTGCCACCTTCATCGCCTGTTCAGGATGGTCGCTTGTAATTGCCAGATAAAATCCATGTTGTTGGATATAAGATGCCGCATCCTTATTGTTTTCTAATTCTTCAGGATATGTATGCAATTGTTGACATAGTGGTTTTAATTGTAAGACCATCATATAGGCTCTTACATTTTCCATCATACAACCTTCTTCGTATAAAAGATGTAAATAAAACGTATTCGCACCGACCGCTTTTTCAGGTTCAGGGATTGGCTTTTGTATTTGTTTAGGTATCTTACTAGTCTCTGCATCTTCTTTATGTTGCAGTGCATTCATCAGCTCTTCAATACGCTTGATAAAAAAAGATGGATCCGCTGGTTGATAAGATTCCTGCTTCATGATATCCAATTGCTGATGCATAAAATCAGATACATCATACAAAAGGGTGAATAATGTATCTTCATGAGACTGTAGGCGTTGTGGATCATCACGTAAAATGCCAAACACATCTTCTAAACGATGCATACAATTGGCAATCTCAGTCAAATTCATCATCGCAGATGAGCTTTTCGTCGTATGCATGACACGAAAAATGGCATGTATGTCCTCTTTCGTTAATGCGTGATCTTGTTGATGTGTCAATAGGATACGATCCAGTTGTTCAAAAAGATCATTGGATTCATATATATATACATCCAGCATATCTAACAGACTGTCATCGAAAAAACTCATAATACTTCGCCTGCCTTCAGATCTTTCATATGCTCATAACAGATAAAACAATTTTTTCCATGACGTTTTCCATAATATAAAGCTTTATCTGCCATCTCAACGTTTTCTGAGAAGGTCAATGCATGATCATAACAGGTGATGCCTTGTGTGAGCGTACAGTGAAAATCTTCTCCATTACTATGAAAAGGAAGATGTTCTACAGCATAACGGATCTGTTCCGCCACCTCTGTACAGTCTTGTTGCGTTACACCTTTAAACACGATGAGGAATTCTTCACCGCCCCAGCGTATCACTTCCCATTTCGCAGCTGTTGCAGCAAGCGTACTGGCAATACCAATTAAAACCATATCGCCGATTTCATGACCGAAATAATCATTTACATATTTAAAATCATCAATATCGGCAATGATTAACATCATCGGAATATTGATATCCAATGTATTCTTTAATTTTTGATCGACATAATTGCGATTTAATAATCCGGTTAATGCATCGCGAAATGCCAAATTATGCAATACACTCGCCTTCTCTTCCATTTTCTGTAACTCATCTTCTTTATGTTTCGTACGCAACTGCGACATAATGCGAATCAGTAGCTCGTCGGCATCAAATGGTTTTTTGATATAATCGCTTGCCCCAAGGGTCATACCTGTCAATACCGCATCATGATCATCACGGGATGTTAAGAAGATAATTTTGGTATTTTGAGGTGCTCTTTTTTGAATCTCTTCATATAGCGTGAAGCCATTTGTATCCGGTAATTCTACATCCAGTAAAATGAGATCGGGTTGAAAATCCATGACTGTTTGCATCGCCTGTTTCCCATCATGGGCAATTTTTAATTCCATTGTTTCCGATTTTAAAATCCGTTCCACCTGACTGGTGATCATGATACTGTCATCAACTACCAGAATCTTCCCATTCTTTTCCATACGCGTTTCTCCTTATATTTCTATATTGATATTTCTTGCGGACTTCACTTTGACAAGGCCATCACTACAATAAAACCAGATAGAGCGACCATAGTTTTTTTCGACATCTTCCCCTTTGATAGGGATTGCTAAATTTTGTAAGATCTGGCGAACCGCATTCACATTGCGTTTGCCAATATTCGTACTGATTTCACTGGCGAACATACATGCTCCTCCTGCAACTTTCGCATACATGCGTGATCGCACTGCCCCTTTTATCTGCATCTTTGTACATAAAGCCGTAATCCCTGTATCCGCATAACGATAAACATCTGGCTTATCAGGTATTAACTTGCTATCCGGCAACAAGATATGAACCATACCACCGATTTTGGCGACAGGATCATATAAGCAAATACCCACACAGGAACCAAGTGCATAGGAAATTAAAACATCATCTTCTTTGCCTATCGCTGCAGCGCCAATTCCTATGACCTTCTTTTGCATTAGGAAACTCCCAATCTTTCCAACAAGTGTTCAATAGAGGAAAGCTCTGGTAGAAATAATACATGACTGACAAAATCACATGCATTAATACGGAAACAATTTTCAATAAACAATAGCTCATCGCCCATTTGTGCAAAATGTATCATTGGTACACTTAGCAAGGAGCCTGCCATGTCTGTGCATGAGGATGGAACCGATACATGTATCTGCATGCCTGTCATAGAAGCAATGGCATTTATATAAGAACAGCACATGATATTACCAATTTCACAAATAGCACTTTGTGACATTTCATCAGGTTCACGAAGATCAATCGTACTTTTACCTAATACACCTTCTAATAATTGACGGGTGAATGTCTCATTTAACAAAAACATAAAGATTCCATTCATATCACCACTTGTTTCAATTAAAATGCCTACCTTTACCGTCTGTGCGCCACCTAATAATTCCTGAGCATCCTGATAAGGAACAATACGTACAGCAGGTGTTTGTAAATGAATTGTCTGATGAATCATAGACGATAACGCGGTTAATGCGTTTCCTGTTCCGATATTACCAATTTCTTGCAAGGCATCGCGTGCCAGGGCATTAAGATCTGAATAATTTTTCAGCATACATCATCACACAGCTTCCTGCACGATCTTATGCACAACTTCAATAACATCATTTGCATTAAAAGGCTTAACGATAAAGCTGGTAGCGCCAATACGGATAGCTTCCACTACCATTGCTTCCTGAGCCATAGCCGAACACATGACAACCGGTAATTTCGCCTTTTTTTCTTTTATTATTTTTAATGCTTCGATACCTCCCATATTGGGCATCGTAATATCCATTAATACCAAATCAAACTCCTGTTCATCAATAAAAGTTATCGCCTCTACACCATCTTTGGCTTCTACGATATCATAGGTATAAGCCGTATCCTTCGTAAGGATGTTTTTCAACATGGTTCGCATAAATATAGCATCATCTACAATAAGTATTCTTTTTGTCATAAATTTTCTACCTTCCTTATCCATATTCTTATATTTCAAAATCATTAACTAATTCACGAAGCACCTGTGCCTGCGCTGCCAATTCTTCACTGGCTGCTGCACTTTCTTCTGATGTAGCTGAATTGCCTTGAACGATTTCAGATATTTGTTCAATACTTTGACGTACTTGGCTAATCGCCTTTGATTGTTGCACGCTGACATCACTGATACGCTCGACATTGGCCGTTACTTGTTGTGCATTTTCTACGACATTTTGTAATGTTATAGATGTTTTATCCATCATTTTACTACCGCTTTCGATCGATAGACTTGTCTTACGAATCAATTCACTGGTCAACTTACTAGCTTCTGTTGTTTTCGCTGAAAGATTACGAATTTCTGCCGCAACCACTGAGAAACCTTTCCCTGCTTCTCCTGCTCTGGCAGCCTCAACCGCAGCATTTAAAGCTAATAAATTGGTTTGGAATGCAATATCTTCAATTTCTTTTACGATCATTGTGATATTGCTGGAATTTTCATTAATTTCATGATTTGCCTTTAACATATTTTCCATTTGTTCATGACTTTCCATGATCTGATTCTTCAAATTATTCGCATATTCGCTAACAACGATAGCATCATCAGCATTGCTTTTTACACTTTGTGATAATTCATTGATATTGGCAGCCAATTCCTGAATAGAGCCTGCTTGATCACTGGCTCCTTGAGAAAGAATTTGTGCCCCATTCGATACTTGCTGAGCACCCCCAGATACTAATTCAGCACTGGTGCTGATTTTCATAATGGCATTGCTTAACAGCTCTGATATCTCATCCAAAGCCGTACCAAGTTCAATAAAGTTCCCTTTGAATTTAACATTACTGCGATAATTTAATTTGCCATTGCCCATCATTCGCATACTTTTGGCAATCTCATCACTATAATACGATAAAGTTTTCACTGTTTCTCGCATGCTGTCAGCCAATTCGCCAAGTTCATTTCCACTTTCATATTGTATCTCTGTTCTTAAATTGCCTTCTGATAATTCGCGTGCTGCTTTCTTTATTTCAATGATTGGATGGGAGATATTACGGTATACCCAAATCCACATGGCAATAAGGAAGATCACCATGATAACTGAAGTAAGAGCGATAAAGATCATCATTCTCGAAATGGTTGATTTTCCATCACTATAGGCTTGAGCAGCATCTTTTTTCACTTTCGCCTCTAAACTTGATAATTCATTTCGCATTTTTATGGAACTAGCTTCATATTTATTCTGATAAAGCTTCGATGCTTCATCATATTTTTCCTGTTCAATTAAATCTAAAACCTTATCTCGATTATTTTTTAATTCATTTAATGCCGATGTTAACTTACTGACTTCTGCATCCGATACTAAGGCATCATCCATCATGTCCATCTGCCCTAAATTTTCTTCAACAACCGTAACACTTTCCATAATTTCTTTCTTTAATGCGGCCTGTTCTTCTTTGTCGTGATATGCCAAAGATTTGGTTACGGCAAGCACCGTTTCCATATTCTTAATGCGGGTAGACATACTTGTCTTTACCACTTCAAATGATTTTTCATAAAAATCTGTATAATTATCGGAAATCGTTGCCGCACTATATAAAGCTGTAACAATAATACTCAAAAACATGATTACAGTGATACCAAATGTCAGAATCAGCTGTTTTGATATTTTCATACTTCTTAACTTTTGCATTTGTCATCCTCCTAGATATGATATATAAAATCTCGTTTTGTCTCAATATACACATTTCCATCATCTAAATGAAAGTGCAATGTTCTTCCAAAGGTATCCCCGACATCCGCAGCCACAACAGGTATATGCAGCTGCATCAGTACATCATAGGCCATTTTGATGTTTCGATGACCGATATCATCTTCATGCTGTTGATTCTTTCCCTGAAACAAGCTTGCTCCCCCTATCAGTTTCGCGATCAAAGGCTGGTGACTTTCAGAAATAGATGTCACTTGATCATATAGCTGCTGGATACCGACATCCACATAACAACTACGCTCATCCTTTGTGCATTTAGGTAACAGACATTCTACAAAACCGCCACAACGGTCATAGGAATCATATAGGCAAATACCTAAAGAAGAGCCAAGTGCTTTAGCAGTGATGATACTATTACGATCACCAACTACGATTTCTCCGGCTTTTGCCAAGATTTCTTTCATCTACTCACCTCCAATGATGCGCATAGCTTATCAACACTGTTTCCCTTAACAAGAAAAATCAGCTCATTAGGTGTTTCACAGGATGACACCCAGAAGCTTCGGGAAATGCGAAGCGCCTGATGTTGATCCTGTACGGCCATTGTTAAGACTTCATTCAAGATGGAGCCCTTCATATCCATGGTAATGCTTGGCTGCTGAATGCGGATAGCATATTTTAAATACGAGGCAATTCCTTCCATAAACGCACTCGCCATAATGCTAGCAGTTTCCTCTAACATTTTTAATTCCTGTTCTTGGAGTTGATATGCACACACATCCCGTTGCATCACCTTTTTTAAATAGGTTTGGGCAAAGGTCTGATTGAGTAAAAACAACAACATTCCTTCCATATCACCGTCAAATGGCAATAGAATACTGATCATATGTTCTTCCACTCTTAGATCATTTGTTTTTAAATCCAATTGTGTCATTTTATCCACTTTGCTAACTGATAAATATACCTGTGTATCCATCAGCAAGGCAAGAGATGCTGCGGCATTACCACCGCTGATATTTCCAAACTCTTTCAAAGTTTCTAAAAGATAACTGTTGTTTTCCACTTTCTCACCCCTTTTCTTATGCAAAGTATTTACACTTTTCGATAAATGGAATGCCCACAATATTCCATATCCTGGGGTATCTCCATCAAAACTTCCGCATGCCCTAACACAAGGTATCCATGCACTGCCAAATTCTTGCATAAATTTCTTACTGTCTGCCGTCTAGCTGCCTCATCAAAATAAATCATGACATTTCGACACATGATCATCTGATATTTCACTGTGTGAAAAGGTTCTAAGACATTATGGAATTGAAAACTCACCTGCGCCTGCAATTTCGGCGATATCGTGAAGTTTTCATTGTTTTCATCCATATGCAAATAACGTTTTTGCCAGCTTTCCGGTATTTCTTTTAATGCCCTGATAGGGTAAGTAGCATTTCTTGCTTCTTGTAATACCGCATTGTTAATATCACAACCAACCATCGCAATCGAAGGCAATACATGCAACAAGCGATATTCTTCTAGCATCATCAATAAGGTATAACATTCTTGCCCACTGGAACACCCTGCCACTAAAATGCGTAACTCATTAAGATCTTTATCCAAATTGGGCAAAACATCAGTTTCAATATAGTGATAATGCGCCATCTCCCGACAGAAATACGTATAATTCGTCGTCAGCTGATTGATCATCGTATATTGCAATTCTTTGCTTTCATCCTTGACCATTGCATCTAAAAATTCTTGAAATGAATGCATACCGCGCTTTTTTACTTCTGCTATCATGCGATATTCTATTAATACACGTTTCTTCTTAAGATCAATTCCATAGTTCTCCTGCATTACACGGCAGAAATTTTCAAATTCTTTATCCGTCATCTGAATCATAACAACTCATCCTCTTTTGTAATAGTATATCTTCAATCAAATAAATCTCTTTTTCCTTTTTATATGCCCAAGTATCCTTCAGTGTTGTTGAAGGCTGCCAACAAGTATCCGCTAGCTCCATTGGTTCCAATAATGTATCAACCATCAGGGCAATCGTAGAATTATTCATGATCATATAATATGTTGCCTTTGTTTCCGTATGGAAAAATAATGTTTCAATATCCAGAAGTGCATACCAGGCACCATCTTCATATAAGATTTGTTGACTATAACGTTTGGCCAACGGTATGGGGAATGTCTGATGATTTGACGCAACAATTTTATACACATATTCTTGAGAAATCGCATATTCATGAGATGCACAGGAAAAATGTAAATAGGTGCCCATATCACAACTCCTCCATTTCAAACGGTGTCCACAAAATGTTATCCAATTCTTCCATTGGTAACGGTTTTGAGAAATAAAAGCCTTGTGCTTCCTCACAACCGATTTCTTGTAAGAAGCGAATATGTTCAATCGTTTCAATGCCTTCGCTGATGACATTGATATTTAACTGTTGGGCCATATGGATCACATTGGAAATAATAATTTTTTCCCGCTGATCCATTACCTTTTGGAAAAACTCTCGATCCAGCTTAATGATATCCACCGGCAGCTTTTTCAAAATGCTTAAAGACGAAAAACCGGTACCGAAATCATCCATAGACAATTTAAAGCCTGCCTGTTTCAACGCAATGGCTTTTTTCATGACATCATCGATATCCTCCAGCATGACACTTTCTGTTATTTCTAATTCAATCAAGTTACGGGGAATATCAAAATATTGACAAACATTGACAATTTTATTAACGATATCAGGATCACGCAAATGAACCCCTGATATATTAACGGCAATGGACAAAGGCTCAATACCTGCATCGATCCATGTATTGATTTGCATGCAGGCCTGTTTTAATACAAACATATCTAATTCGTCAATATACCCATGTTTTTCAAAAAGCGATATGAATGTATCTGGACCAATAATTTCATTACCGCGTTTCCAGCGTATCAAAGCCTCTAAGCCATAACAGCGACGTGTTGGAATGTGCACCTTTGGCTGATAATACACAATAAATTCATTGTTGTGAAAAGCCGCAATAATGTCTTGAATGAAATGATGTTCCTTGCGATGACTTGCTTCGTCTGCATCGTCAAAGAAGGCATAACTGCTCTTATGATACATCTTTATTTTTTTTCGTGCACTGTTCGCATGATCAATCATGCTTGGCAATGGCATGTTTTTCTCCTTGATCATATAGACGCCAATCATGCAAATAATCGGAAAAGCCAAATTTTGTGTATCCGCCATACGTTCCATGCGCCGGATAATATCCTCAATTCGCTGTTGTAGCTCAGCTTGTGATTCATAATGTAATAAAACAACAAAGATATCCGCATTCATACGTACAAAGCTTTCATGTGATTCCATGATCTGACGTAAAATCTGCGCCATCGCTACAAGAATGCGATTGCCATATGTATATCCATAATCGGTATTAATCATTTTAAAGTTCTTAATATCCAATGTTAATAAGGCCATTGCTTCCCCATATACTTGAAGATCCTCAGTTACCTGCTGTTTAAAGCGATCCAATTTCCACGCATCCGTCAAATGATCGTATTGGGATAAGGCTTCACTTTCTTTTTCTAGTCGTTCCTGCTGCAATGCCATAGATAGAATATGTGACAGATAATGAAAGGTTGCCATTTGCTGAGATGTCCACATGCGCACATTTTCTAAGTCTAATAAAGTCAAATAACCGATATAAGCACCATGCTCCACCAGCATATGTTGCATCAATGAATGGACACCACGTAAACGTTGGCGCTCTTCCATAAAAACATCATATTGTTTCAATTCTTCCATGCGATTACATACGATCATCCCATTTTCATCAAAGACTTCTTGATATCGTTCTCCGATAAATGAACTCATTTTCTTTAAATTATCATTCATCACTAAAGATTTTTTTAAAATATGTTCATGTGAGATATGGAATTCACGGTTTCGATCATCTCGCGTCATGATATATACATGGTGTACCTTAAAATAAGCACAGATATGATCTATCACCTGATCAATGCCTTTCTGCATGGTATCATTTTGATATAATATTTCTAACATCTGAAAAATAAAGAAAGCATCTACATCCTTTTGCGATATTTTAAAAGGAGTTATCTCATGAGGATATGGCTTTGTATCTTCATAACGTTCACTTACTTCACCAATATATAGATGCAAATCGTGTGCCCTTGCATACCGCATCGATCCTTCTGCCTTTTCCAACATTTCTTCAAAGGAGCTTTTGCTATCTGTATAACACACTCCGCAAGTTACCTGCATATCTTTATAAATCTGATTCTTATTTAATAAATGCTCGTAATACTGCAATTTTGATAATACCTGTTCTTTATCAAGATAGCCTGGATGGTAAAGAAAGAAGGTCGCATTTCCCACACGTGCGATACACGTCGGATAGGGAAACGCTGCATGTAACAAAAAACCACACAGACGAAGATCCTCCTTCACTTTTGTGAATGCCATTTTCGTAAAATGATGATGTAATAGAAACAGTGTATCCTGGGTTGCATCTGCTTTCCCATATTTAGCAATTTCTTTTTTTACAGCAACAATATTAAGGGTTCTTGTCAATGCATCAATCTTGCTGTTTTCTGCTCTATGTTTCATAGGCTCACACTTTCTTGTACATCGTGAAATAATTTTTCCACATCTATAACATAACCGACTTCATGTTCGGCATAGCAAACACAACCACCAAGAAAGCTGTTTTCCTTCGTTCTTACATATTTGGGCAAAGCATGAATTGGTGATGTCAGAGTAATTACATCTCCTACGTTATGAACACGTAACACCATTTGTTGATCATGCTGTTTTAAAACACAACAAATCAATTCTTCTTCTGCAGGTTCTTGTAAGAGCGCAGAAAAAGAATACATACGGATGAATTGATCCTGTAAGTAGTAATTACCATCATGATCCTTTCGTAATTGTAAGTCTTTTTCAATTGCAGCCATGTTTAGACTGTGTAAAGGCAGTAAAAACGTATACGTGTGACTGAACAACTGTACATAGACTTCCGTATTTTCTTTCATAACGATTGTTTACCCCTTATATAACCTACAACATAGGTTTCTATATGATATTATTTTATCACAAATATATCACTTTTTTTATTTTATTATCAATTATCGCAATTTTCATTCGTAAAATATAACTTTTTATCTATATTTTCGTCTACATCTTATAAAAAAGCATCTTATTTGCTTTTGCCATCCCTAAAATCTTATGTTTACCTATGAAATACAATGGTTATAATTCAATAAAATTTTCTCTTATCTATTCGTGTAGTATTTCATTATATGGTATACCAACTTTTCTGAATAGCGTCTTTCTAACCTTACTAAATATGAATCATAGTATGAATATCTTGTGTCACCCATACAAAAAAAAGATTTTCAGAAGTAATCCTATTTCTAAAAATCTTTTTAAATCACTTAAATAATTAACGTCTTTTTTCCATTTCTTCTAATTGTTTTCCAACAATTGCATACTGTGCTTTATAGCCTTCTAACTTTTCCTTTTCCGCATTCACTTTGGCCTCAGGCGCTTTATTCACAAAGTTTGGATTGCTCAGCATACCTTCTCCACGTTTGATTTCTCCTTGCAAACGTTTCACTTCTTTGCTTAGTTTAGCAATCTCTTCTTCTACATTGATAATAGCTGCCAAAGGTACATTCAAGGTACCATGCAAGATTGGACGAACTGCCATTTCTTCATCTTTGGCATTATCTATCCAGGTCGCATGACACATCTTCTGTAAGATGGCATTTCTGTTTGCATCACTTGGCATGAGCACATCGTGTTCATCCTTAATGATAACTTCAATATCCATACTTGGTTTCAGATTGTAATCTACCTTAATAGCACGTACTGCTTCAATCATCGTTAGCAGCTGTTTTACCGCTACCATTTCGTCTTCACTCATGGTAACATCCACTTTAGTTGGCCAGCATTCCAAATTGATGCTTGCTTTTTCATGTGGCAGGCTTAAATAGATTTCTTCACTTACAAATGGCATGAATGGATGTAACATACGTACGATACCACGTAAAACAATGACCAGCGTAGAGCGTGCTGCTGTTACCACCGTTGCATCTGCACTCTGTAAACCAGCTTTGGATAATTCAATATACCAGGAACAGAAATCATCCCATACAAAATTGTACAATTCATTACCCACTAACGCAAACTCATATTTTTCCATGTTTTCCGTAACATTTTCCAATACTTCATTAAAGCGTTTTAAAATCCATTTATCAATCATTGACGCATTGCTTACATCGATATCCTCCAAATGGAACGCATCTCCCAACTGCATCAGCGCAAAGCGACTGGCATTCCAAATCTTATTGATAAAGTTCCAGCTTGCTTCGACTTTTTCATCAGAGTAACGCAGATCCTGCCCCGGAGTAGAATTCGTCGTCAAGAAGAAACGCAATGCATCAACACCGAAATGATCAATGACATCCATTGGGTCAATACCATTACCTAGCGACTTGCTCATCTTTCTGCCTTGTGGATCACGTACAAGTCCATGAATCAATACATCCTTGAATGGACGATTCTTCATGCAGTAACGCGTCTGGAAAGCCATTCGGGCAACCCAGAAGAAAATAATGTCATAACCGGTTACTAACAGATCATTTGGGAAATATCGTGCCAGATCATCCGTATTTTCCGGCCAGCCTAAAGTTGAGAACGGCCATAAAGCACTGGAGAACCAAGTATCCAATACATCTTCATCCTGCTTCCAGTTTTCCTGATCCTGCGGATCTTCCATGCCTACATAAATTTCATTGGTTTCTTTATGATACCAGGCAGGAATGCGATGTCCCCACCACAGCTGACGAGAAATACACCAGTCTTCAATATTTTCCAACCATTGATGGAATGTCTTTTCAAAACGTTTTGGATAGAAATTGATACGCTGTTCCGCTATTTCCTGATTTTTTAATACTTCTTGCGCCAACGGTTTCATCTTAACAAACCATTGTTTTGATAAATATGGTTCTACGATTACTCCGGTACGCTCTGAATGTCCAACTTGATGCATATGCTTTTCGATATGATCAACGACACCGGCTGCTTCAAAATCTTCTACTAATGCTTTCCGACAAGCAAAGCGATCCATTCCTGCATACTTACCACACATATCATTCATCGTTCCATTTGGATGCATACAGATTGGCATAGGAAGATTGTATTTTTTCGCCAAGGCAAAGTCATTTGGATCATGCGCTGGCGTACATTTCATGACTGCTGTACCAAAGCTCATATCAATATAATCATCCGCCATGATTGGCAAAGCTTCGCCATTTGCCGTGTTGATGGCATGCAACCCAACGATGTCTTTATAACGCTCATCATCCGGATGAACAAAGATAGCCTGATCGGCAAACATCGTTTCCGGACGGGTTGTCGCAATGACTAATTCTTTTCCCGTTTCAACAACCTTGTATTTGAAATAATACATGGCACCTTCGATTTCTTTATGAATAACTTCAATATTAGATAAAGCTGTCATTGCTTCTGGATCCCAGTTGATAATACGCTCACCCTGATAGATCAAACCATCGTTATACAGATCCACAAATACTTTACGAACAGCATGACTTAACCCATCATCCAACGTAAAGCGCTCTCTTGTATAATCTAAGGATAAACCCATCTTTGCCCATTGCTTACGAATCGTAGAAGCATATTCCTCTTTCCATTCCCAAGCTCTGTCTAAAAATTTTTCACGCCCGATATCATAACGGGAAATTCCTTCCCCTTTTAATCGTTCATCAACTTTTGCTTGTGTCGCAATACCGGCATGATCCATTCCCGGCAGCCACAGCATATCATAGCCTTGCAAACGTTTATAACGAGCAACAATATCTTGCAGCGTTGTATCCCAGGCATGACCTAAGTGCAGCTTCCCAGTTACATTAGGTGGTGGGATCACGATACAGAAAGGATCTTTTGTTTTATCTCCTGCTGTAAAATAGCCTTGTTCTACCCATGTCTTGTAGTGTTCTTGTTCAACTTTGTGATGATCATATTTCGCATCAAGTGTTTTGTTCATATAGCTTCCTCCATTCTTTTTTCAATATTGCATATAGCATCATATCGTGATAGATGCCATCACTTAACTTCATTGCTTCTTTACATATTCCTTCTAGACGAAAACCTAAAGCTTCTAAAACCTTGGCACTTCGCTTATTTTCATACGCCACCATTGCGGTTATGCGTCGCAAGCCAAATTGTGTAAAGCCAACTTCCAGCAATGGAAGTAAAGCCTCCCTTATATAGCCATGACCCCAATACTCTGGATGTAAGACATAAGCAAGCTGTGCCGTATCATCCTCCAATGCATGGAAACACACATGACCGATGACCTTTCCCCTTTGTTTATCAAGCACGCACCAAGCTTGCGGTTCTCCTCGGCGTTCATAAGGCAAATAAAACGCTTTAAGAATGTGCAATGTATGTTCTACATCAGGATGTGGGGGAAAGGTAAGAAATTGCGTTACGCAAGCCTGCCGATAATAGTCATAAATATCACAGGCATCCGCTTCCTCCATACCACGCAGATACAGACGAGAGGTTTCTTTTTCTGGCATTGACAATTGCATATGCTCATCTCCCTCCATAAAAAAAACGTCCTGTATAAGGACGTGATGAACGTGGTACCACCTTACTTCGCATACTTTTATATGCCTCTACAGCACGAATAACGATGTGCCAACCCGAATATTCCTACTGCACTTTTCAGAATATCAACTCCAAGACTACCTTCCATGTATCCTCATGCTTTCTTACACCATCCAAAAGCTCTCTGTATTTCCGATAACATGTACTCCTTCTCTTCAGCGTATGTACACTTATTATAAACAAAACTTTTCTGCATTTCAACCGTTTTTTTATAATCAATCTGATAATCTTGTGGATTTATTTTTCAAGTACCGCACTTCTTGTACGACTGCTATCATTATTTCAATCTCATCTGATTTCATCACAATGTTGTCTGTCAGTCTTGCGTATTCTTTCAGACTTCATATGCCTATTCACCATATCTATTCTTGTAAGATATACCAAATATTTGTTGATAATGGTTGCAATCTTTGGGAATTCATTTTCAAGGTCAGAAACAGGACGAATTTGTATCATGTTCAAGCACCCCTTAAAAGGAAAAAGATGATTCCAAATAGAATCATCATGGTAAGATTACTAAAGTTTTGGCCTCAATCGTTTTATTATGATTACATGCACGTAAATCAGCTTCTTTCACCTCATAACGATTGGCAATACTGGCATACGTATCATTGGGTTTTGCGACAATCATGCGATAAGAAGTATACGTGGTATCGGCATCCTCAAATAAATCTTCAAATTCATCAACCGTCGTTTTTTCCGTTTCCGGTTGTTCATTTTCTGGAGTAGTGATAATCTCTTGTGCTTCTTCTTCATCTTGCTTATTGCTGTTCGATGTATCCGGTACTGGTGTTTGTTCTCGTTGTGGAATTGGTGTTGTCGTTACCGGCTGTGGTGTAATTTTTTTCTGTGGTTTCTCTGTTTCTTCTTTTAAGCCGCTAATGTTCATGAGTATTGTTACAAGTATCCCATTTTCATCCATCTTCCCTTCACATGCTTCCACCTGCATAGCAAAAGGCATTGTGCCCAACTTTTCTCTAGGTGCTAATACATCCATTTGCAATTCTTCTTCAAAAGGTATTATATTGCCATCCATTGTTTCATAACTGCCTTGAATATGCAGCGGCCCGGTTGCCCGAATACCATCTTCATCTTGATCATATTGCAGCTGTTCTTTTGCCTGCAGTGTATGCAAACGCTTTATTTCATCTGCATAAAACAGATGCTTTTCAATCTTCATTGTTTTCATTGTCAAATCCTCCTATCACTATGTATGCATCTTTTTCTCTAAATATGCCCATGTGAAAATAAAAACAACTTTCTTCTCTGTACTTTATCTTTTCTATGATAAAATAAATACAACAATAAAAAATAAGGAGTAAAGAATTATGATAAAAATTGAACGTTGCAGCGTTATGAATTTTGAAAACGCCATTCGCGGAGCTCGTAATCCGATGAATAGCTGGAATCGCATGGATTCCTATTATGATGATGAAGGAAACTTTGTGATGGGGCCTAATGATTTATCTTTAGCACAGCGTTTAGCAAAGGCTGGCAGTGACCATCGTAAATTTATTCGCCAGATTTTTGTTTCCGTAGATTTTACCGCACCAATGTACTGGTGGAAAGAATATGACACCTATAAAGTAGCAACGGTTGCCAATTCAACAAGCACCATGCATAAGATTGCCAGTAAGCCTTTTACATTAGATGACTTCTCTTATGAGCATATGAATGAAAAAGCCTTAGCATCTTTGAAAGCAGTCATAGCGGTATTGGAAGAGTTGCGCTTGGAATATTTAGAAACAAAAGATAAAACTGTCTGGTATAGCATGATTCAACTATTGCCAACCAGCTACCACCAACTGCGTACCTGTACCTTGAATTATGAAACGTTAATGAATATATATTATGCCAGAAGAAATCACAAACTGGATGAATGGCATGTTGTATGTGATTGGATTGCTTCTTTACCTTATGCAAAAGAATTGATCCTAGCTGTGGAACAAAAAGAACAATAAATGATAAAAAAGGCGAACTTTTCGCCTTTTTTATGTGCTTTCATATTTATTTACTACCATTATGTCATGCTCACTGTCTGATCAGATTATGCAAACGTAATGACATGTTTTAAACCAACGGCATGTGCTGCCTTATCCATCGCCTCCATGAAATCATCGATGGGATATGTTGCGGATATGATGCTATTCAAAGGGATACGTTTATCGTTTACCAATTTGCTGCAAAGTCGATAATCCATGACACTTTGTCTGGTACAGCCATAAATGCTCAATTGCTTGTAATGTACAAGATTCGTATTTAATGATACATTTTCGCGATCTTTAGGAAGACCGCCAAAAAATAACAGCTGCCCATTCATATTCATATACTGCAAGGATTGTGTTTGTGCTGTTGGTGCCGGAGCTGCAATGATGCATACATCTACGCCCTTTCCCGTATGCTTGCGTATCTCCTCTTGTAAATCACCTTCCACCAGAATCAAATCAGGAAAGAGTTTCTTCGCCTGTTCCATCCGTTCACGACTGAGATCATTCATGAACACCTTGGCAGCACCAAACAATTTTGCCACCATGATATGCATAATTCCAATCGGGCCGGCGCCGATAATCAAAACATCTTTTCCCGGTGTCATATGCAGACGCTTTTGCCCATTATACACACAGCTTAAAGGTTCCACCAAAGCAGCTTCCGCAAAGGAAATCGCATCCTGTAATACCGTAATATTTCCTTGTTGAATGGCGGTTGCTGGAATTTTTACATATTCGGCAAACCCACCGTTCATATTAATACCAAAGGCTTGGTAATGCTCACACAGATGTGTTTCACCACTCACACAATGATCACAAGTGCCACATCCCATATTGGGCGCAACAGCTACTCGTTGCCCTACTTCATACGCCGTGACTTGTTTACCGATTTTCTCAATGACCCCGGCAAATTCATGGCCGATAATCAAAGGATGTTCTTTAGATACATGTTGATAACCATTCTTATACATCCGAACATCACTGCCACAAATACTTGCAGCTTTCACCTTTAATAGGATTTCATCATCCCCTATTTCCGGCAGCGGAACTTCTTCTACGCTAATGTCTAGCTTTCCTTTTAATAATGCAGCTTTCATTTTTACTCTCCTATTCTGATTGGTCGTTTTTCAAGTAACGAACGCAATCCTTCACGTACCAGAATCAATGCCATTTTACCATCATGTCCACTAACTCTAGGGGTATCATCTTCACGTATGCAACGAATAAAATCTCTTGCTTCATTAATATAAGCATCTTTAAATAACTTTGTCCAGGAAGGCATGACTTCAGCATGCATGCACTTATCATGAGTGGCGATGCTCACATTGTTGTTTTTCTGTGAACCTACCAATACATTGCCACATGTACCTAATATCTCCGCTCTGGCATCATAGCCATACTGTACATATTGTGCTCCATCAATCATGCCGATAATGCCATTTTCAAATTCCAATAATACAGCCACGGTATCATAATAGTCTGGATATTCTGCTTTTTTTTCGCAGGAGCGAAAATTTCTTCCAATTGCATGAATACTTTTTACTTCGCTGTCGGCATACCAGCGCAACGTATCGAAATCATGGCTGTTAACTTCTCCGATAGGTCCACTGCTTTTTGCTATATCATACATCCATTCTTTGGGCTCACTTGGTCCATGAGTCAGTGATTTAATCATTGTCACTTCACCGATCTTACCAGATGTAATGACTTCTTTTGCTTTCTGAAAGCTCTCATCATAACGCCGCATAAATCCTACTTGTAGCTTTACATGATGTTGTTTACAAGCTGCTATCATCTCATCACATTCTTCCGCTGAAATCGCCATCGGTTTTTCGCAGAACACGTGTTTGCCGGCAGAAGCTGCCGCCAGCACAATTTCTTTATGGGTACCTGTTGGTGTCACCACGATTACTGCATCTATCTCTTTATTCTGTAGTGCCACTTGATAATCCGCATACGTATAAGCAACATGAAGTTCTTCTTGGGCTTTTTTTAAATTTTCTTCACAGGGATCACATATTGCCAATAGACGTGCTCCCACGACGTTTCCCATATAGCTGCGGGCATGGATCATGCCTGCTCTTCCTGTTCCTATTAAACAGACGTTTAGACAATCTTTCATATTATTTTTCCTTCTTCCATAAAGATACCAGCAAGGCGGATACAACCGTACCAACAGCTAATGCCAATACCATCATAAAGACATTGGATGTAGCACCGGGAATTAACAAGACAAAGAATCCTCCATGTGGTACAGCAAGACCACAATTGAAAACCATTGACAATGCCCCGGTAATCGCAGAACCTACCGTAACAGAGGCAAGAACACGAATTGGATCGGCTACCGCAAAGGGAATCGCTCCTTCAGATATAAAGGATAGACCAAGAATCCATGCTGTTTTTCCTGATTCACGCTCATCGCGTGTATATTTTTTCTTTGCCAACACTGTGGAAGATAAGGCCATAGCAAGTGGAGGTACCATACCAGATAACATTACCGCTGCCATTACCGGACTTGTCTGTCCTTGCGTTAAGGCTGTTAAAGATGCAACACCAAAGAAATATGCTGCTTTTCCAATAGGACCGGCAAGGTCAATTGCCATCATGGCACCAAGAATGACCCCTAATACAACGGAGCTAGCACCACTCATGCTTGTCAGCCAAGATGTCAAGGTTTCATTCAACCAAGTAAGTGGTTTTCCGACGACAAAGACCATTAAGAAACCGGTAATGATACAGGATAGTACCGGAATGATCAAGACCGGCATCAGACCTTCAAACTTTTCTGGTAATTTTACAAAGGCTTTTTTAACACCTAAAACCGAGTAACCTGCAATAAAGCCTCCTAGCAATGCTCCTAAAAAGCCAGACCCGGAAGAAGATGCCAACATACCGGCAACCATGCCTGGTACAAGTCCTGGACGATCAGAAATAGAGAAAGCCACATAACCGCCAAGTGCTGCCCACATCAATCCCATGGCAGTACCACCGATGGTCTTAAAGGCTTCGGCAATTGCTCCTTCTGAATTAATACCACCAAATGCAAAAGATAATGCAGTCATGATACCACCGGCTACAACAAATGGAATCATATAAGATACACCTGTCATCAAATGAGCGTAAATACCTTTAAAGTTGTTATTACTTTCTTTTTCAACCTTTATGGTTTCTGTTTGTTTAGCACCTCCATAGATAGGAGCTTGCAAAGAATCCTTTAAAACCTGTTGTCCGTTTTTGATGGCATCATTGACATCTACTTCATATAAGCGTTTTCCATGGAAACGATCTTTGTTTACAGATGTGCTTGCCGCTATGACAACAGCATCTGCAGCCTCAATATCTTCTTGAGTTAATACATTTTTAGCCCCCACCGACCCCTGCGTTTCAACCTTGATGTTCCATCCGATATCTTTTGCGGCTATTTCTAATGCCTCAGCTGCCATATATGTATGGGCAATTCCGGTTGAACATGATGTAATCGCAATCAGTTTCATAATATCTTCTCCTTTTTCATCTACGATGTTTATTATTCGATAGCTTGATAAAATGTATCTATATCATTTGCCTGTAACAATGCCTCTTGAACTTCCTGATGCATGAGCTTACGCGCCAATGTACTGAGCATATCCAAATGCGTTTCATCTTCATGTTCCGGTATAGCGAGCATGAATACACAATAGACAGGCTTTTCATCAAGTGAATTCCAGGCAATACCCGTTTCACTCTTGCCAAAGGCAATACAGGCATGGGGTACAGTAGCCGATTTCCCGTGCGGTATAGCAATTCCACCTCCTATCCCGGTCGTATATTCCAATTCTCTCTCTTCTACTGCTTTCAGATAAAGTGATAAATTCTTCACTTTCCCTGCTTGATATAGTAGTTCTGCCATTTCCTTTAATGCGGCTTCTTTCTTATCAGCTTGGAGTTGGAAAGTTACACAATCCTTACTGATATATTCTTGTATATTCATTATTGATCTCCTTATTTTTCTGCCAGTTCATCGCATATTTTTATGCCTGAGGAAGTACCTAGACGAGTTGCTCCTGCTTCTATCATGGCCAATGCAGTTTTCAGATCGCGGATACCACCGGCTGCTTTTACTTGTACCTTATCACCGGCATATTGTTTCATGAGCCTTACATGGGCAATTGTTGCACCAGCACTGCCAAAGCCAGTTGATGTTTTCACAAAATCAGGCTCTACTTCTTTTGCAATTTTCGCAAGCTCGATGATTTCATCTTCCTCTAAATAACAGGTTTCAAAAATCACTTTGCAACAAACCCCATGTTTGCGAGCAATTCCTACTAAACATTCCATTTCTTTGCGAAGGTAGGCATAATCATGTTCTTTTACTTTGCCGATATTGCATACATAATCAAATTCCTGACATCCATTGCCAATGGCATCTTCAACTTCGGCAGCTTTTACAGCAATCGTGGTTTGCCCTAATGGAAAACCAATAGCAGCTCCACATAATACCGAAGAATTTTCCAACATCTTACGACACATCGCAACTGGATAGGAATTGATTGCTACAGATTTAAACCCATAAGCTTTCGCTTCCTCGCATAGCTGTTGGAAATCTTCTTTTGTCGCATAAGCTTTTAAGTTTGTGTGATCCACCATACTCGCTAATTCTTTTCTTGTTATTTTCATTTAATTCCTCCTATTTTCATTTGCTTTCGTTTTACAGGTTCATTATAGTCCTATATTTTTGTTTTGTAAATATATTTATTTATTTTTGTTTTTATTTATTTTCGTTTGCTTACTTTTCTATAATCTGCTAAAATATACATAAGGGAAGTGAAATTATGCAGAAGAACCCAAATCCGCTTTTTGCGGAAGAGCGAAAACGCAAAATTATGAATTTCATTAAAACAAACACCCGTTGCAGTGTGAGTGAGCTAGCAAAATTATTTGATATCACCCCTGCAACGATACGCAGTGATCTAAGGGAGCTAGAAAAAAACGGCAGTATCATCCGTACACATGGAGGAGCTGTTTTACGTAACAAGATTGAACAGGAAGAAGTATTAGATAATCGCAAAAACGATGATAAGAAAATGAAAATAGCCCAAAGCGCAATTGCTTATGTTCATGATGGTGATACCCTCGCCTTAGATACCGGAACGACAGCCTTGGCATTTGCAAATGCCTTGATCCAATCATCAAAAAAAAATCTGAAGATCATTACTTCAGATTTGATGTTGTTGCATACATTTGAAAAACGTCAGGACTTTGAAATCATCTCCATTGGTGGCGAAATTCGTCATGGTTTCCATTTTGCCTGTGGCGATATTGCCATTCGTATGTTGAGTGCTTTCCATGTTGATAAATTTTTCCTAACAACTTCTGCCATTGATCTGGTACAGGGATTGACAACACCGAATGCTGGAACGGCTCATCTAAAAGCAAAAATGATGGCCATTGCCAATGAAACCATCTTACTGGTAGATTCTACGAAATTCAACAAAGTCTGTTTTTGTAAATTCGCTGATTTATCACAGCTTTCACGCATCATTGTCGATGATGCCATCGAACATGAGCAACAAGAGCATTTGCGTAAAACCATTCAAGAGGTTATCTTGGCCTAATATATAATTTCTAAAGCAGGAATTCCCTGCTTTTCTTTTGCTAATTTAAAAGATATCTAAAACTTTAGGGGTCTTAGATTTTAGTTCGTTTTCTTCATCTACCCTAAAGTTGTCCCCTAAATTTCTAGCAAAGACCCCTAAAAAATTAATTACCCAATTCATAAAAGAAAAGACGTGCATTACACACGTCTTAAGATTCAAAGATAGGAATGAGATACTCCCATACCGCCTCCATTCCCGTCTTTTTTTCAGCGGAGAATGGAAATAATGGCTCATGATCATTCAATTGCAATTCTTTACGAATCATCTTTAATTGATTTTTTAATTTGGTTGATGGCAGCTTATCTGTTTTCGTCGCAACAACAGCTACCGGAATTTCATAATATCGTGCAAATTCAAGCATGGTGATATCATCCTCTGTTGGTTTATGCCTTGCGTCCACAAGGATGACTAACCCTTTTTTCTGTTTTCTTTCGGCAAAATAATCTTCCATCATTTCGCCAAATTTTAGCAGCTGTGCTTTTGATATATTAGCATAACCATAGCCTGGTACATCGACAAACATGTATTTATCATCTAGGTTAAAGAAGTTTAAAAGTCTTGTTTTCCCCGGTGTATTTCCTACATAGGCAAGTTTTTTTCTTCCACACATCGTATTGATAAAGCTGCTTTTACCAACATTGCTGCGTCCTGCTAATACGATTTCCGGTAAATCGGTTTCCGGCCAAGATTTTTTATCGGGAGCAGATATAACTAGCTCTGCTTTCTGAAAAGTGATCATTTACTTTACCAAAGCTGCATCTAGTACCTGTGAAACACGTTCCACTGGGATAAAGCTTACGGTTTCCTTAACAGCAGCAGGTACATCATCAAGATCCTTCACATTCGCTTTTGGAATAACTACGGTTGTGATACCACAGCGATGAGCAGCCATCGATTTCTCTTTTAAACCACCGATTGGCAAAACATGACCACGTAAGGTAACTTCACCCGTCATAGCTAAATTCGCTTTTACCGGCGTGTTGCTTAGACTGGATACAAGCGCTGTTGTCAAAGTAACCCCTGCACTTGGTCCATCTTTTGGTACGGCTCCTTCTGGAACATGGATATGAATATCGTTATTTTCAAAGAAGTCTGGTTTGATCTTATACTTTTTAGCATTGGCACGCACATAATCATATGCAATCGTTGCCGATTCTTTCATCACATCACCAAGCTGTCCGGTAATTACCAACTTCCCTTTACCTTCGAAATGATTTACTTCAATCTGTAACACATCACCGCCAAAGGCTGTATACGCAAGCCCTGTCACAGTTCCTACCTGATCCTTTGTTTCACGCTTGCCGTATTCAAATTTTTCATTGCCTAACCATTCATGGATGAGTTTTTTTGTAACCTTGATCGAACGTTTTTTATCCTTAAGAATAGCCAAAACGCTCTTCCGGCATACAGTGGCAATCGTTCTTTCTAACTGACGCACACCACTTTCACGCGTATAATAACGAATCAGATAGCTGATCATATCATCGTCTATTTTCAGCTGGCTGTTCTTTAAACCATTTTCTTTAATCTGCTTTGGTACTAAATGACGTTTCGCAATCTCAATTTTCTCTAATTCCGTATAAGAGGAAAGTTCGATAATTTCTAAACGATCGCGTAAAGCGTTTGGAATATTTTCCAAGTAGTTTGCTGTTGCGATAAATAAAACCTTACTCAAATCATATGGTTCTTCAATGTAATGATCTGAGAACATCGCATTTTGTTCAGGATCCAATACTTCCAACATTGCACTGGCAGGATCTCCTTTATAATCACTTGCCATCTTATCGATTTCATCGATCAAAAAGACAGGATTGATCGTTCCGGCTTTTTTCATCGCTTGAATGAAACGTCCCGGCATACTACCTAAATACGTTCTGCGATGACCGCGAATTTCAGATTCATCTTTAACACCGCCAAGTGAAATTTTTACAAATTTACGATCTAATGCACGCGCAACAGATTTGGCCAAAGATGTTTTACCAACTCCTGGAGGACCAACTAAACAAATAATTGGAGCTTTCAAAGAATTCGTCATCTGTTTCACCGCTAAATATTCTAAGATACGTTCTTTGACTTTTTCTAAGCCATAGTGATCTGCATCTAAGACATCACTGGCAGCTTGCAAATCTTCATTATCTTTGCTTTCTTGCCACCAAGGAAGATCCATCATCCAGTCAATATAAGTTTTGATGACCCCGGTCTCCCCACTGGCTGCTGGCAACATTTCATAACGGCTTAGCTCTTCTTTAATTTTTTCTTTAATGCTTTCCGGATATGGGTTCTCATCTAAACGACGACGAATTTCATCCGCATCCTTATCACTGTCAGGCACATCACCTAACTCTTCTTTAATCGCCCGCATCTTTTCACGCAAATAGTATTCTTTCTGGCTTTCTTCAATACGTGATTTCACTTTATCATTGATCTTATTTTCAATCTGAGAAAGCTCTTTCTCACTTTCGATTTCCTGTAAGATCAAAAACAGACGGTCATTGACACCTGTTGTTTCCAATAATTCTTGGCGTTTTTCCAATGTAAAAGGAAACAATTGTGATATCTGATCCGCTAGCTGAGGAGCACTGACCCCTTTTGCCAACTCATTAATCATCTCTTTCGGAATGCTTTGCGAAATTGCTTCAATCTCTTCAAACTGTTTTGCAATTTTGCGAATTAAAGCTACTTCTTCCATCGCATCCTGTGTTACATCATACATAACCTCAGCAGATGTGCTCATCATCTCATCGTCATTGATGATCGTATGAATCTTTACACGCTGAAGCCCTTTAAATTTTACTCGCAGATAGCCATCCATACGACGGATATGGCGAATTTGACACAATGTACCAAAGGAATATAAGTCATCAATGTCTGGTGAATCCATCGCTAAGTCTTTCTGCGCTACCAGAACCACCTGACTCTCAAACTTTTCCTGAGCCTCTTCTACAGCACACGTAGATTTGTCTCGTCCTACATCAATGATTACTTCTTGATTTGGGAAGACAATTACACCGCGCGTACAAACCAAAGGCAGTCGTACAATTGGATTAGCATCGTTTTCACTCATTTGTCTACACTCCTTTCATAAGCCAAAAAAGACGCGGATGCGTCTTTTACGCGGCTTTACTTACCAGCTGTCTCTTTCAATAATTCAAGAGCTTTGCGAATACGCAGATCATACGCAATCGCATCTTTGCTAATCAGCTGTTTCACCTGTTCTAATGGCATGTTGTAAGTAGTTGCAACTGTTTCCAGTTCTTTTTCTACTTCTTCATCGCTGATTTCCATTTTTTCTTCAGCAGCAATTGCCTCTAGAACTAAACGCACTTTTACTTTGTTGTATGCGTCTTTGCCCATTTCCTCACGAATCATTTCATCTGTTTGTCCAGTTACCTGTTTGAACTGATCCAAGCTGAATCCCTGAGACTGTAAACGCTGTGCAAATTCATTTACCAAAGTATCCGTTTCTTCTTCTACCATAACATCTGGAATTTCTACTTCTGCAGCATCCGTTACCGCAGTCAGCAATTCATTTTCAAATTTCTGATTAGCCGCATTTGCTTTACTAGTTTCCAGATTTTTACGTGCATATTCTTTGTACGCATCAACCGTTTCAACATCTTTGATTTCTGCCTGTTTGATTAATTCATCATTTACTTCAGGCAATACCTTTTCTTTAATATCATGTACCGTAACCTTGAAGACCACTGGTTGACCAGCTAATTCTTCTGCCTGATATTCTTCAGGGAAAGTTACATTGATTTCTTTTGTTTCTTCGCTCTTCATGCCTAACAGCTGTTCTTCAAAACCTGGAATGAAAGAACCGCTACCGATTACTAATGGATAAGCCTCTGCTTTTCCACCTTCAAATGCAACACCATCTTTAAATCCTTCAAAGTCAATGACAGCTGTATCGCCATTTTCAACCTTGCCGTCTTCCTTTATTACTAGATCAGCAAAACGTTCCTGTAAAGAAGTCAATTCTGCTTCAACATCTTCATCGCTAACGGCTGCATCATCTTTTTTAATATCCAAGTTCTTATATGCGCCAAGTTTTACTTCTGGTTTCACTGTAACTGTGAATTTAAAAGTTACTTTATCTTCATCAATACTGTCGATGCCTAAAGAAGGACGAGAAACGACCCACAAGTCATGTTCCTTGATACCATCACTTAAAGCTTCACCAGCAACTTCATCAATTGCCTCCATTAATATATTTTGTGTACTGATTTGTTTTCTAACCAGTGCCTCAGGAGCATGTCCTTTACGGAAGCCTGGCAGATTTACTTTCTTAGAAAGTTTGCCAAATGCTTTCTTTTGAGCAGCTTTCCAAGCATCTCCTTCTACAGTTGTTGTTAATTCACCTGTTGATTTTTCTTTTAATTCCCATGTTGAACTCATGTTCATACCTCCTACGTACCCAATACGATTTTCACATGTTTAAATTTCATGCTTACTTAATAATAATTCATAACCACTGTTTCGCGCAAGTCCTTTTTCATTCAGAAATATTGCAAAAGCATCCATTTCTTCATGTGCCGCAAAGACATATTGTGCAACACCGATTGCAATTCCCAAAGCATCATCTTCTTCGATATTGTATGGCAATCGAAGATATGCCTCTTTTACTAGTGTTTCCACACACATCATCGTGAATGTCGGATTATCGCTTTCAAACCAATCCTTTAGGTATGCGACTGCTTGTATGACACCATCACTCTCCATTGGCGGCTCAATAAAGCATGGAGCAAAGGTTATGACTAACCCATCCATCTCAATTGTGAACTCGTCACTGATGTTTTGTTCCATCATCGCTTCAATTAGATAAGAGCGAATTAAGTAGTGTGGCGCATTGCCAAGGTAATCGCGTATCGCATCCAGATGATTACGAATATTACTTTTTCTTAACTGTTCAATCGCAAGAAACTGTTCTTCCAAGGAACCCTTTAGCAGCATTTCAATATCCTCTTCACTATAGCTTCGCTGTGCTTGTGGTTGCAACTCACTGCGACAGGCATTATAAAGATCGATCAATCGCTGTTCATATTCCTTAGGAATATAAGGCATGGAAAGCTCTTCCTCAAGAATCTGGTAAGCAGCTTGATGGTCATGTTGTTCCATCTGCATTTCTACTTTTTTTAGAATATCTTCATAATAAGTATCCATGGTATCTCCTTTACGACCAAACATACATTAATATAGCATATTTACCTTGTTTTATCAATTAGTATGTCCATAGTTGCGCCAATTTCACGCATTTTTTGTCCGTTATCACATAAAGTGTGTTATTTTCATTTCTTATGTGATGATTTTCCTTTGCCCATCCTGCTTTTACAACAGTCTTTCTAGGCAACGTACACACTTCATGCAGTAAAATCCCTAAAAATGAAAATACTTTTATTTTCTTTAAAATCATAAAAGCGAAGTTTCTTTTACAAACCGCTATATTATATAAGGATATGATATTTTAAAAATGCCAAACACATACTACTATTTTACAAAAAGTATTAATACATATGATTGACTTTACATATTTGAGGGTGCATATATCTCACTTTACACTTAACATTCTTTGTGTACTACGGTTGAAAAACTGTTCAGAAATGAAAAAAAAACAAATTATATATTGAAATTCAATATGAAATTTGCTATTATAATTAGGCATTGATTGTTGTCCACGTAGCTCAGTTGGATAGAGCATGCGCCTTCTAAGCGCACGGTCAGGGGTTCGAATCCCTTCGTGGACGCCATATGTGTATTACCCGCTGATGCAAGCGGGTTTTTTATTTATCGCAAAAAGTGACATGTGAAGCAACAACAATCACAAGATGATATAAAAATGTCGTAAATATAGCAAAAAGTTTATTTTTTCCTTGACCTTCCAGCTGCTAGAAGGTGTTTACTACCTCTATAAAAGAAGGAGCATAGCTATGAAAATTGGAGAAATTGAAAAATTGAGTGGCATCTCTGCCAAGACGATACGCTATTATGAAACTAAGGGCCTATTATAGATCAAACGTGGTGAAAATGCCTATCGCGAGTATGGCGAAGAAGATTTAACGCAATTACAAACAATTGCTTTATTAAGAAAATGTGGTTGTTCTATAGCTGCTATTAAGGATGTTACAGACGGAAAATGTACGCTAGTAGAGTTATTAGAAAAACAAATTCATATGTTGGAAAAACAGAAATGGCAAGAAGATCTTCGCCTATCTATTTTATATGATATGCAAAAATCTTTTCAGAAAAGTGATGCCTCTGCATTATCTGCATGGCTACAAACTTTAAAAGAAATCGAAACGGATGAATTCCAACAATTACACGAAGATGTCCAAATGTTGACGCAGCATTCCCCGCTTTTTTATGTTGTATGGACTCTCATTCTTAGTGGCCCTATTCTAACTTTATTTCTTAAAATTAATGAACATAATGTAGAACACCAAGGATTGCTAACCTTACTTTCTCTAGCTGACATGAGCGTGCTAACATTATTATGGCGTAAGTATTTTACTACAAGACACCAATTTAAAGAACGGAAAAAGAGAGGATGGATCTTACTCTTGTGGTTGCCTTTTTCTTTATGCATAGGATTTTTATTCATCTTTGTCATACAGTGGCTAAAAGAGCTGCTTTATCTTAAAGATGGCTACATACTGTGGAGTTCCACGATGCTTGCCGATATCCTTCCCTTTTTCTTCCACATTGAAGCGATGGTCATAAATGGCGCCTACATTGCCAAGAAAACGCATAATATTGATTTTGAAGACTATCAAGTCATCTTTCACAAACTGAAACACTACCGTTTCCTAATGCTCTTTGTAAATCTCATCGTTCTTTATATATCTTTAACAAACATCAATGTGCTATATCCATCACATCTTGAAATAGCACGCTGGTATGCGCCTATCCTGCAAACAAATGATTATCAAAATATCACAAAAGTAAAAACTGGTTTTCAATCAGCCAAATCCTTCTTATCGCAACACAATAAAGGTGATTTCTATTATTTTCTTTATCTGAAGGATGGTAAAAAGATTGATATTTCTATGCCAAATGCGGCACATGAAAAACGTTATGAAGAGCATACATATTTAGAAATTGAAGAGTGTGATGCCATCTTCATGCAACTCGGTATAAAAAAAGAAGGCAGTATGCAGCATTTTCAAGACAATACTTTGGCAGCCGAATATCGAAATCGTTTTAAAAAAATTGTTGAAAATAAAACAAAGTAAGAGCAATCAATGGTAGTTTATATTGATGTATTTTAATGAAGATACAAACATTTCTTCTTTAACATAAGTTACATTTCATATATGATTATCTGTATAAAAAATATTTTATCTATGTACCTATTAAGAAATCGGCTTTCCCACAAAGCCGCTATCATAACATGATCATTGAAATGACATTTCATAACAGATAATATAAAAAACATAAGGTGCCAATTATTGATAGACACCTTGTGCTTTTCATTAATAAATATAGTACCTAGATGAAAGACACTGCCTAACCTTAACAACTGTACGATGACTCCTCTAGGTTCTTTCTTACTTTAGGTTAGCTTTGTAAAAGTGGTTTCTAAATGGTTACTATGTATCGTCATTTTGGAAATCTCCATTTTTTAATTCCTATTTTTCAATTACCCATTTTCCAGTAGGGATTCTCTTCTGGAAAGATCCATTTTTATCAATCGTTTAGTGCAAAGCGCTCGTTTGTCCTTATAAGACAACATCATTATCAGGAAATTCTTTTGAAATTTTATTTCTTAATTCTTTAGCACAAGCGATATAGTAGTGCCGTCCATTGGCACTTGTTTCATATTCTGCAATTTTCTCTAATGCAGTTGCTTTTACTTCCAATATAGTTTTATCTATATCTATTTGTATCAGCAAATCACAAAGTTCTAAACACCATTGATAATCTCTGTCTTTAAGCGCTGTTTGCGCAGCTGCAAACACATTTTCTTTTCCTCCCATTAATTTAACCGTTTTACTTGCTTTTTGCTCAGGAGAAAGAGGGTGAAGATTGGTTGGATTTCCATCGAACCAGCCTAAATAAGCTGCATAGATTTCTCTTACTGTCCACTCTACACAACCATAATATTCACCTAAATATGGTAAGTCAGCATATTCAGCTGGTAAATGAATTTCAGAAGCTAATTGTTCTGCGTTTTTGCCTTCATTCATACCTTTCAGTGTTTCATTCAAGACATAATCCATCGCATTCTTGTAATTCGTTAGTACTTCATGAATTTTTTCTTTTCCCTGTATCAAGGCTGTGTGTCCAGCTAAAAGATATTTGGCAGGATAAGATAACATAAAGTCGATACTGTTAATCCATGTCGCAAGGTTTCGATATTGTCCGCCACGAATAGCGTATAGGTTTGGAAAACAACCAAAATAGTTATCCCCGCAACATAAAACTTCTTTTTGAGGAAGCCATATCATCATCTGATCCTCAGATTCGCCAACAAGTCTAACCAACTCTAATTGTATACCATCAATTTCTCTAATGACTTTATCTTGCTGATAACAAGTGGTCGGTGAAACAAAAGCACGCTGTTCACCATAAACAACTCCCTCACGTATCCCAATTCCTTGAGAAATGGCTTCATTATCATCTAGCGCATAACCAAACTGTCTTGCCCCTCGTAAAGTTTGAATATCCTTTAAAAAAGCTGTTTTCTCTAATTCCGCCATCTTAGGCTCAAATGCAATAATCTCCGAAACACTTTCTGAAAAAGCACCTGCGCCACCTCTGTGATCTGGATGTCCATGTGTGTAAAGAATGGTTTTAACTTTCTTTTCTGTATGATTTCGAATGATATTTGCCAATTTTTTGCCACGTTCTAAAGAATCTAAAGTATCAATCAGAAGAATACTTGTAGCACCTTCAATAAAAATAGCATTACTATGCCCCACGCCAAAAACGAACCATACACCTGATGTTATTTCTATAACAGCTTCTTTATAGTTTTTTGTAAAACTTGTTAATTTTTGTTTTCCATTAGATATTAACATATGATCTCTCCATTCCTTTTATTTTACAATATACCTTCTAACAAGAACAGCACTACTATGATACAAGGAAAAAATCACTTCAAATATACCTGCTTTTTCTTATTATAACAGTTTCAAATACGTGTTACAATTTTATTTGATTTCCACACGGTCTTAAGTCTATCTTTTCCTTACTTATCTTCCCTAAACAAAGCGGTCAAGTCCTGCAAGCACCTACGCTTCATAGCAATGTTGATCTATATGCTTGATTCGGCATGTTATAGTCTATTGGCACAAAGAAACCTTATCATTTAACAAACACCTACCATTAAACAAACAAGAAACCATTAGAAAAGTGTGCGATTGCACACTTTCTTTCATTATGTTTATTCCGTTTCAATTAAGCCATAGCCACCATCATGACGTTTATAGACAACGGCAATTTCCTTTGTTTCATCGTCGCGATAAATAAAGAAATTATGATTCAACATTTCCATACGCATAATCGCTTCATCTAATTCCATGGTGTCTGGGACAATGGATTTTGTCTTAACGACTTCATCCGCTTCATCATACTCTTCATCTAATTCTTCTGTTTCAAGGAACGCATATGCCAATTTCTCTTTGTTCTTTCTCGTTAATCTTGTTTTTTGTCTGCGAATCTGATCTTCCAGTTTGTCGATAGCCAAGTCAATGGCTGCATATAAGTCATCATGCACAACTTCTGCACGCAGAACTGCAAACTTTGTTGGAATCGTCACCTCTATTTTCTGTTTGTTCGGATACACCCGAACTACCACATTTGCAATCACATTCTCATCAATGATGAAATACTTTTCGAGATGATTTAACTTCTTCTCAATTTTCTCAGCGATTGCTGGAGTTACCGTAATGTTCTTACCGTAGATCTGGACTTTCATAATAAAATCCCTCCTTGTATTTATACCTTTATTATAGTCAAAAAAATTCCTTTTACTAGACTATCATTTTTAGATAAAATATGATAGACTTGTACTGTAAGGGCGATCATGGAAGTTTCGCTTTTTTTATGCAAACTATTTGTAAGAAAGGAAAAGAAAAAAATGGAAAGCCTGATGAAAATTTTAAAGGAAGAACACTTATCCTGTATAGTATCACAAAACAATCATATTTATAAAGAAAAGGCTGATGGAATACGCCCCATTCTAACCCTCCTTGATAAGGGTGTATTGAAAGATGCGCAAATCGCAGATAAAGTGATTGGCAAAGCGGCAGCAATGATGTTAGTATTCGGGGGCATCAAAGAAGTTCATGCTGGTGTGATATCTGAACCGGCACTGCATTTTTTACAAGCACATCATATTCTTGTTCATTACGAACTACTTGTGCCAAATATCATCAATCGCAAAAAAGATGGTATCTGCCCCATGGAAACATGTGTATTGCATATAGACGATATGGAGCTTGCCTATCACAAACTGGTACATTTGCTAGCACAAATGACCAAGTAAGAACGTCTTCCTACAAATAAATTGTTTAAAAAAAGAAAGTCTTAAGGTGAATTTTAAACTACCTGAAAACTTTCTTTTTTGAATGTTTCTATATGGCATTATGGGCCTGCCAAATCTTTTTAAAATAATCGCATGCATTACGATATGCAATTGCTGCAATCTCCTCTTCACTAAAATACTTACGCATTTCCTGAAGGATATTACCAGTCTGCGTACAATCCTTCGCACCCTTTAAATAATCATATTGTTCCTCATAAAAATCCATATAATCAAAGCCAAAAGCAATGCTGTCAACCTTATTATGATGAAACTCTTTTAACCAGACCATGTGCTGTACAAGATGGGCAACATCCTGTTTTTCTTTATTGCTATGCACAAATTGTGGTGCTGTATTCATTCCAATCAAAGTGCCACGTTTCAGCAATGCTTCAATCTGTTCATTCTTAAGATTACGTGGATGATCACACAATTCCCGAACATTAGAATGACTCGCGATGATATTGGCCTTAGGATGAGAAAGAATATCCCAGAAAGTTTTTTCATTTGCATGTGAGACATCAATGACCATATTCAGTTTTACCATTTCGTCCAATGCTTCTTTTCCCATTGCCGTAAGTCCACGTTGTGTATCACCTTTCACACCGGTTGCCAGCGCATTTTCATCATTCCAGCAAAAGGACGCCAAACGCACACCCTGTTCATACATCCAACGTATCTTTTCACGCGGATGCTCCTTGATTCCACACATCCCTTCTACACTCATAATGGCATGAACCTTAGCAGGTACAAAAAAGTCTTCTGCTTGCAAAAGAAGACAGACATCTTCGCACTCCTGTATGGCTTTTTTGGTACTTTGGATCATATCCTGCATATCCGTCCAATCTTCATGCCCATCAAAAAAAGATGCCATGCAAATATAAGCGATTTCTCCCTGCTCAAATTTAGGCAGATGATACGTTTTTAAAATATTCTCTTTATATCCCTTATTTTTCTTTTGCATAATATCGTAGCCGATATCTGCATGCAAATCAAAACTCTTCAAATCATACACCTCCGTTTAAAAAAGCAGCATATATGCTGCTAATGCTCATAGATGACATCAAAATACTGCATCTTAGGATTGCCATCCATACCAGTATCATATGCCTGATTTTGTAAAATATCCATAACACTTTGGACATTTGCATCATATTCTATACATCCATAGGCCTTTTCCACTACCGCAACTGCCAACGATTGCGCCTCTTGGAATAACTCAAGGAAGGATGCATTTGATCGCATAGCAGAATCACAAGGATGCAGCCATTCGCGTTTTTCTTCATTCAAGATATCATAGCGTTCATCAATCTTTGTTTTAACGATATTGCCACTGATCTTCCATGGTTGTCTAAACAAAGTTTCCACACCTTTAACAATGGGATATTTCAAATTATTAGGATCATACAATAATTTTTGAATATCATACCAGGAATTTAAAGCTTCTCGTATGTCATGTACCTTTACATCTACATGATACACTTCTTTTGCGCTAGGAACATATATCCTGGCAATAGCCTTTAGTATATCTTCATCATATTCACAAATTTCATAACAAGGGAATTCTTTAATATTAATACCCTTATATTTTTCTAACATCATGGTATCCATCATAGATTCAAAACGGTGATGATATCCGGCACTTTTTCCTTTACAGTTCCCGGTACGATAAAAAATATAAGGATGTGTTGTTTTATCTAATGCCCAATGACATAAATGTCCAAACAAATATGCCATCATTGTTTCTTTTATTTGTATGTTTTCCTGAGCTTTCACACAGCGCAGTGCAGTTTCATAAAAAGCGTTGATATGGGTTGCATGCATACGGCTCCCTAGATGATTTAAGACATGGCTCTTATATGCCTCCCAAGGCTTACTATGCGAAAAAAACAGAAAATCCGGTCCGTTACTGCCAATATAATAGCTTTGCGGATGTTTTTCAATAATTGAGCGAATATCTTGTTTTTCTAATTGTTTTAATACCTCTTCAGCAAATATTTTGTGCGTGATAATATTTGGCATGTGCTTCCCTCCTATTGTCGTCTAGTGGTATTATAGCATTTCATTCCTCTTTTTCACAATGCTTTATTATGAAAGCGAAACCCTTCTTTTCTTTTATGCTTGATTCCATAGGATAGTAACTGAAAGAGCAATGCCATATTTTTTATTTCTTATCATTTGCTGAAAGTGGTATCTTATTTTCGGTAATTGTTATCTTCATTCATTACAGATTACTTGTAGAAGTATGATACATACATGATATATGCTAAAAATAAAGTGAATAAATAGGAATTCTTATTCTAGTACCACTCTTTACATAATCCATGCTATAATGTAAGAACTATAACCGATGTAAGGGATATCGGATGATGATTTATATAGGAGATAGTCATGGTAACAAAAAAAACAAGTAGATATTATCGTATTATTCTTATATTATGCCTGTGCTTTTTCGTCTCAGGTGTCGGTTTTATTTTCTATATGATGAAAGAAAGCAATCAGAAAAATATTGCTTATTTTGAAGAGTCTGTAGAAAATATGAAGACAACGGTTAACGAACAAATAGCGAATAATATGGAAACCCTTGACGGTGTGGCACTTACACTTGGTGAAATGAAAGTTATGGATTTAAAACATTTACTTCCTATTATCCGTAAGATCAATGATCGCAACGCGTTTTATCGCATGGGTATCATTCATAGCAATGGGAAAGCCGACATGGTTGATTTAGATGGCACCATTCATCATAAGGTTGATTTTAGTTCCTCTCCTATTTTTCAATCAGGCATGCAAGGAAACCTTACCATTTCTAAGACATTAAAAGATCCTTTCAGTAATAACTACCTCAATTATTATAGTGTTCCTATTATCAGTAATAATCAAAATATCGGTGTGTTACTAGCGGCTGATAAAACTCAGCGACTGCGGAGTGTTTTGGATAATGCCATCTTCAGTCACAGTGGCTATTCCAATATCATTGACAGCAACGGCACTTATATCATTCGTTCTATGAAATCAGCAACGGTGGAAAATATAGGGGATATTGGTAATCTTAGTGAAGAACAATTAACAAGTATTCATCAAAACCTCAAAGATAAAACATCACATTTCTTCACATATGATGAGGATAAACAAACTTATTGGTGCTTATATACACCATTATCGTATAACGATTGGTATTTATTAAGTATCGTAAATGAAAATATGATTAATGCAGATCATACGCTGATCTATGGAATCATTCTGTTAACAGGCTTTGCCTTATTGATCTTTTTACTACTCTTTTACCTTATTAATCGCACGCACAATCGCACAAAGCAACATCTTGAAAGACTAGCCTTTGCAGATCCTGTGCTCGGTATATCAAACTTTGTCAAATTTTCTATAGATGTGGAAGAACAGATAATCCAAAGAAAAGACGCATTTCAACCATTCGCCTTTTGGTATGGGGATATTGATAATTTTAAAATCTATAATGACACCTTTGGCTATGAGGCCGGTGATGCTTTATTAAAAATCATGTGCAATTGCCTACTTGCCAATATGCAAACACATGATTTCTTCTGTCGTGAAAGTGCCGATCATTTTACGGGTATACGTTTTTTCCAAGAACCTAACCAATTAATCGAATGGCATGAACATATCATGAAAGCTGTTATTGCGAAAGAGCATTGCAATACACATTCTTTCCCTATTTCATTTGCAATTGGTTTTTACTGTGTAACAAAACCAGAAGATGTGTTAAGTGTAAATAAGATGTATAACCGTGCTAAGATGGCGCAACAGTCAATTAAAGCAAATCGTGAAATACGGCAAGCATTTTATTCCGATACCATTCGTCAAAATATCCTACATGTTAATGAGATTGAAAGTCAAATGCAGCTTGCCTTGAAGAATGGTGAATTTAAAATGTATATACAGCCTAAAACGGATACTCATCATAATCATCGCATCATGGGTGGAGAAGTTTTGGTACGTTGGCAAAAAAGTGATGGAACCATCATTCCTCCAAATGACTTTATTCCGATATTTGAACGTAATGGATTCATTGTTCTTTTAGATCGTTATATGTTTGCTTCTGCCTGCAAATGGCTGCACGATTATTTTGAAAATCACACACATCGCATTCATCTAGCAGTCAATGTTTCAAGATTAGACATTTTCCAGGAAGATTTCATAAGCTATTATGTTTCGATAAAAGAACAATATGAACTTTGTGATGATGTGATAGAATTGGAATTCACCGAAAGTCTAGCGATTGAAGACCATGCGTTATTAAGTGCCAAGATCAGTGAACTGCGTACTCATGGATTCCTTTGTTCAATTGATGATTTCGGTGCTGGCTATTCTTCCTTGAATACATTAAAAGAACTTCCTATTCAGGTCATAAAATTAGATATCTTATTCTTTCGCAAAGGTGCTTCTATAGAGAAAGCTCGCATCATTGTTTCCCATATTATTCATTTGGCGAAACAGCTTCATATCGCGGTCGTTGCAGAAGGTATTGAAGAGCCTGATCAAGTGTACTTCTTAGAAAAATGTGGCTGTGATTTCATCCAGGGATATGTCTTTGCTAAACCAATGCCGGCAAATGATTTTAAGAAGTTATTGTTGAAAGATCCTGTTGGCTATTGGGGAGAAGGCTTTCTTAAAGAATCTGATTAAGTAAATAAAAAACGTCATAACACAGTTGCTGTTGACATGCATCCTGTCCTATGACGTTTTCTTTATTCCTGCACCGCGCTTGTTTCAATTTGCCGCGGGCGATTCAAAATTGCCATAAACTGCTCACCGGTAATCGTTTCTTTTTCATATAAGAACTTTGCCAGCTCATGCAATTTATCTTTATTTTCTTCAAGTATTCGATATGCTTGTTGATATGCATCCTGTATCAGTTTCACTACTTCTTCATCAATTTTGGTTGCCGTTTGATCACTGCAAGCAAGTGTCGCATCTTGTCCAAGATAGCGATTATTCACTGTTTCTAAAGCAGTCATGCCAAACTGTTCACTCATTCCTAAACGAGTGATCATACTTCTGGCAATTTTGGTTGCCTGTTCGATATCATTTGCTGCACCACTGGTAATGGAATGGAAAATCAATTCTTCCGCAGCTCGTCCGCCACAGAATGTTACGATTTTCGTAAAAGCCTCATCCTTTGTAATCAAATTACTTTCATCTTCCGGTACCTGCATAGTATAGCCAAGAGCTCCACTTGTTCTTGGTACAATCGTAATTTTTGCGACTGGCATGGAATGTTTACTGCGGGCTGCTACTAAGGCATGACCAATTTCATGATAGGATACAATGAGTTTTTCTTTCGCTGAAATCACAGCATTTTTACGTTCATAACCGGCAATCACAATTTCAACAGCTTCTTCTAAATCCTTCTGCAATACTTGATTACGATGATCTTTTACAGCAATCAAAGCTGCTTCATTAATAATATTAGCAAGTTCTGCACCGCTGGCCCCTGCTGTAGCTCTGGCAATCGCGCGGAAATCAACTTGTTTACTGATTTTAACATCTTTCGCATGAACTTGTAAAATTGCTTCACGTCCATGCAAGTCAGGCAATTCCACCGGAATGCGGCGATCGAATCGTCCCGGACGCAACAATGCCTGATCTAAGGATTCCGGACGATTGGTCGCAGCTAGGATGATAACACCGGTACTGCCATCAAAACCATCCATTTCGGCTAATAACTGATTTAACGTCTGTTCTCGTTCGTCATTTCCACCAACGCCTGCACCATCTCGCTTTTTCCCTATCGTATCAATTTCATCAATAAAGACAATGCATGGAGCTTTTTCACGAGCCTGTTTAAATAAATCACGTACTCGGGCAGCTCCGCGTCCAACAAACATTTCAACAAATTCGGAACCGGATATAGAGAAGAAAGGCACATTGGCTTCTCCGGCAACAGCTTTGGCTAATAACGTCTTACCGGTACCCGGTGGACCTACTAATAATGCCCCTTTTGGCATTTGTGCACCAATCTTACTATATTTTTCTGGATCCTTTAAAAAGTCAACCATTTCCTGTAAAGATTCCTTCGCCTCTTCCTGTCCTGCTACATCACGAAAGGTTTTACCGCTTTGACTTTTTACATAAATTTTAGCATCGCTTTTGCCAAAATTACCAAAACCACCGCCAAAACTCATGGCATCGCCACCCATTTTCTTCTGCATCTTTTTAAACATCCGATTACCTAGCCACCATAAGAAAGCAACCGGTAAGATAAATGTCAATAGAAAAGATAACAAAGGATTCATTTCTTTCGTATGAATACGCGTAAATTTAGCTCCGGCATCATATAAGCGCTGTGATAAACTCGTATCTGTTTCCATCGTTTCTGTTTTATACAGCTGTTTCGTTTCCCCTTTAAGTGAATACGTAATATTCTGATCACCTATTTCTACTTCATTTATCTGATGCTGTTCAATTTGTTTCATAAAATCATTGTAGTTCACGTTTTTAATTTTATCCCCACGAAACATAGTAAATACAAGATTAATTCCTAACAGAACGATTAAGATGATTAAATAATAGTAATATAATGGCTTTTTCTGCTTATTCATAGGTAACCTCCTGCAAAAGATCATCAAGTCGTTTCAGACTCTGTATCATTTGCTTAATACTTTCTTCATCTTCTTGCTTCAGAAAGTCCAACTTAGCATCCATACGCTTTTTAATATCCGCAAGAATAGCTGCGCCCTCATTGCTTAAGCGTACATAGACAATACGCTCATCCTGAGGTGAACGGCATCTGCGTATCCAACCATGCTCTTCCATTCGTTTGATAATGGCGGATAGATTTGAATTCGTCATTAGCAAGCGCTGTGCCAATGCCCCCAGTTTACATTCTTCATCATTTGCCACTTCCATCAGTACAAGCCCTTGAATACCCGTCATTCCATAATCTTCATAACAGCGATTCATACAGCTATGCAAATGTGTAGTTATCGTTCTGATCAAACGAACAATACGTTCCTCATTGCCCATAACAGCGTCCTCACTTCCTATTATTTCACGCATGAAATAGTTTATGTGATGAATATACACCTTGCCTTTTATAACGTCAATACCTTTGCTGTTTTCAACATCAAAACTCTATACTTCTCACATAATTCACATATTGAAAAGGTTATCATTCCATTTCCTTCCATTTTTGCTTTTGCTAGGCATTCCACCCATGCCCTTTGTCTAGTGAAACATACCGTAATGTAGGGGAGGTGAAACAATCGCAACCGCATATTTACAAGTTCATGTCATGACACAGGAAACCTTTTCACCTGTTGCCCAAGCCTGCATACGTATTTATCGCAAACAACAAAACATTCTGGTATTTGAAGATTTTCTGTTAAGTGATGCTTATGGTATGACTTCCTGGATTCCCCTTTATGTGGATGGTAAAAACCCTGTGGAATATCTGGTTGATATACGTATAGGAAACTTTCGTAATTTACAGCAAAAAGTCATCCTGTATGCGAATGAACGAAGTTGTCTATTAACTTTGATGCGTACAAATACCCAAAAAGGCAATACTCATCAAGTGACAAAAGATTGTCTATGCTTTGCCCATGACCCACCTGTTTCTTGTTTCCCTGCCGGTGTTTTTCAACCCGTCATCAGTAAATTAATGCACCTTTTAAGTGAAAAGATGAATCCTACCTCATCTGATGAACAACTTGAGGCTTCCATTATGAAACTGTTGAGCTTGCAGGAACAAGACTCCACAACAGATGAAGGTAGTAAAGCTGCAACTGCCACTTATTGCTTCTATCCTGACCTTTTAGCAAAAGCCGTACACTATTTTAATGCTTATAGTAATCAAAAAAATCCTATTACTGCTCTATCTGATGAGCAGAAAAAAACCTATCGATTACAGTTTCAACAACAATACCATATCATATCCAGCTTTCACCAGGCATTGCCTATCATCGCTAAACAGAATGGTCAATGGAACCATGACAGCATGGAAGCACTTCTTGCCTTCCACAGGTATTGGCATCTTCCTTGCATGGATCATTTGACTCCATTTACGATACAATGGGCATATGAGCTTGCTTTTACCATCATGCAGCATACTGCTGGCTCTTTGCCTTTGTTCACCCCCCTATCCATAGCAACAACAGAACAATTAAACACATTAAAAGAAAAGCTGAACATCTTGCATGCCTATTATCCTACGATTCCTTACTGTGCTATGGAAGATGCTCAAACAACAAGACAAGCCATAAAAAGCTTTCAGCGACTGCTCGGCCTTCCAGTCAATGGCATCCTGGATGAGACACAATGGCAGCTGATAAAGCAGATGTGCAAAGAACTTGAAGTCTATGAAAAAGCGATTTCTCCATAAGCAAGCATAATGAAAAAATAGTGATAAAGATATAAAAACACATTAAAAAAGGAAGCAACATGATCATCCAAAAAATTGCATGATAACATGGACTTCCTTTTTTTTATAAAATCGACATTACGATATTCCATACATACGGAGCTATCATGACGGTGATAATACCGCTGACGCCTATTGCCAAAGAGCTCATCGCACCCTCTACTTTGCCTAACGATAAAGCCTTGGTCGTTCCAATGGCATGAGCGCTAGTTCCCAAAGCAATTCCTTTTGCGACAGGATGTTTGATATGAAAAACACGAAAAACGACATCCGCTGCAACTGCTCCAAAAATCCCAGTAACTAAAATTGTCAATACACTAATAGCAGGTATCCCGCCCAGCTGTGCACTTACTTCAATTCCAATCGGCGTTGTGATTGATTTAGGAACTAAAGAAGCAATGATGTCAGCATCAAAATGAGTTAAAAGACATAAAGATATCGTTGAAATCATGCCAACTAAGATCCCCACACAAATTCCTATCATGATAGGAACAAAATAATTTTTCAGATTATGTAACTGTTGATACAAAGGAACCGCTAAAACAACTGTCGCCGGTCCTAAAAACAGATTGATAATATCGCCACCAAGCTGATAGCTTTCTAATGGAATGTTACTAATCAGCAACACGATAATGATAAGAGCGATGGCAATGAGTAACGGATTCAGAAATAAGAGCTTTGTTTTCTTTTGGATAAATAACCCTATTTCAAAAGCAAGCAATGACAATAAGATGCCAAACATAGGGGTATTGATAAGTTCATCCATGCTTCTTCCCCCATTTCTCCATCACCTGTTGCATGCTCCATCCACTCAACCCCATCGTAATCACTGTAGTCACCATGCAGATTAAGAGGATTGGAATCCAAATATCGGCGATATGATAAAATTTTGCCATCAAAGCAACACCAGCCGGAATAAAGAAAAATGGTAGATGTCCTAACAAAAAATCCGAAACTGTTGCGATCATATCCAGCCGCAGAATACGAAAAGACAACAGTAACAACAGTAACAGCATTCCTACCAGACTACCTGGCAAGGGTAAATGTAAAAGCGTAGACAGACATTCTCCAATATAGCTAATGCCAAAGATGATGATAATTTCACGAAACAATTTCATCGCTGCGCATTCCTTTCTCTTTTATGTGCGTTTGTCCTTTTCTTTGTTCCAACATTCTTTTTATTCATAGTCTTATCTTTCCCTTTTGCTTGTTTGTGTGAAAAATTATTAGCGGATGGACGACGATACGAGATCAAACACTTTGGACCATTGCCAATCAAATCTTCTCTTCCTGCTTTTTTTAATGCTTTGTACACCAGATCATAATTTTGTGGATATGTAAATTGCATCAAGGCACGCTGCATTGCTTTTTCTTCCCAAGTCTTCGCTACATAAACAGGACGCATCGTCTTAGGATCCAAATCGGTGTAATACATACAAGTAGCCGGTGTCCCCGGTGTTGGATAGAAATCTTGTACCTGTTTCGGTGTATAATGGATCTTCTTTAAATAACAAGCCAATTCTATGGCTGCCTGTAAATCGCTGCCTGGATGTGAACTCATCAAATAAGGCACAATATATTGATCCATATGGAACTGTTCATTCTTCTCTTTAAATTTTTCAACAAATTTTAAATAGAGCTCCTTGCGTGGTTTTCCCATTTTATCTAACACAGCCGCATTGATATGTTCAGGAGCTACCTTCAACTGCCCGCTGATATGATATTTTACCAATTCATCAAAGAACTCATCATTTTTATCCTGCATCAGATAATCATAACGAATACCAGAACGAATAAAAACTTTCTTAATTTTAGGTAATTCACGAACGGAACGCAAGATATCCAAATAACGACTGTGATCCACTACCATGTTGCCACAAGGCTTTGGAAATAAACATTCTCGTTTCTTACAGGCCCCAAATTCTCGCTGCTTATCACAAGCTTCTCGTGAGAAATTAGCTGTAGGCCCTCCTACATCATGAATATACCCCTTGAAATTCGGCATCTCGGTTATGCGTTTTGCTTCTTCGACAATGCTTTCCTTACTACGTGTAGAAATTACACGTCCCTGATGATGGGTGATGGCACAGAAAGCACAGGAGCCAAAGCAGCCACGATTGGATACGATGGAAAACTGCACTTCTTCAATTGCCGGGATATAATGATATTTTGGATGGAAGGTGCGTTCATATGGCAAGGAATAGGTAAAGTCCATCTCTTCCTGTGTCAATGGCAATGGTGGTTGATTTTGTACGACATACCAACCATCATAAGGCTCTACCAATACACTTGCCGCAATGGCATCAATATTTTCATGCTGGATATGAAAACTCTTGGCATAAGTGCGCTTATCCGCTTTTACTTCCTCATAGCTGGGCAACAAGATATAATCACTCAAATACTCTAGACTTTTGGTTTTCCAGCAAGTACCGCGTATATAACATAGATCCTTTGCTGCTAAGCCACTTGCCAATGCATCCGCAACCTCAACAATCGTATTTTCTCCCATGCCATACATCAATAGATCTGCCTGTGAATCCATCAGAATACTGCGTCGTACAGCATCATCCCAATAATCATAATGCGATAGGCGCCGTAAGCTAGCCTCAATGCCACCAATCAATACCGGTTTATGTGGAAACAGTCGTTTCAAGATTTGAGTGTATACGATCGTAGGGCGATCCGGGCGTTTTCCCATGACACCATCATCACTATAAGAATCATGATCACGGCGGCGTTTATTTACAGAATAGTGATTCACCATAGAATCAATATTGCCGGCAGATACTAGAAAACCTAACCGTGGTTCTCCAAATTGTAAAAATTCTTCATCCTTATGCCAATCCGGTTGAGCTAAGATTGCACAGCTATAGCCATACGCCTGTAAAACTCTGGTAATGATGGCACAACCAAAGGAAGGATGGTCCACATAAGCATCCCCATTAACATAAACAAAATCTACTTGTTCATATCCCTGTTCCAGCATTTCCTCGCGTGTTGTTGGTAAAAAAGCCATAATAACGCCTCCATCTCTATAAGCCATATAATAGTACCATAGAAGGCATTCATTCGTCACCTCATGAAAGGATTTTTTTGATTATTTTCATGATGCGCGTAATTTAGAAGAAGAAACAAAGGAATGTAGCAGTTTCTATCTTTTCCTTATGATCCAGATATCGCACGGATGCACTTAACTAATTATCAGCCGCTCATACTGTATCCTTTTAATTTTTTAAAACTCATGATCTTCCATTTTAAATTCATGAATCAAAAAACGAATTATGCTTCATAAAGTTTCTAATAAATAATATTCTGCAAATTGTTGATATTTACTTATTTTCAGTATTTATTAGCTATATAACTAACAATCGTAAATCATTAGCTGAATCACTAACAATATACGATCATTAACGAATTAAATTTATATATTTCATAATAAGTTAGCAAAACTAACCTTTTTGTGCCATCTTTAACTTCTCTACTTTCTCTAATTCCTGTAGGATTGCTTTTTCTTTATTACCGTTTGTTGCAGGAGAAGGATTCCAAAATAGAGCCTTTGTATCATAGGCAAATTTTGCTTCTACATAATTTTCTAAATGATCGTTGATATCGTTGCTTTCCATATCTTCAGGTAGCTGATTAGCACCCACATAGGAATCGATATCAATTTCACACCAACAAAATTCCTCACATAGCTGTAACATGCCACGATATTTACAACTGGCTCTATCCATGTAGGTTTGGAATGCAAACAATTTTTCATCCTTATGAAAATAAGCACCTTTCCATACCGCTTTTGGCTCTTGCTGCATACTCTGTAGATTTGATAGTATTTCTGTTTGTATGTTATTGCTGGAACCGACTTCTAAACAGTACCAATCTTTTCCATCTTTTCCAAACAAAGCCCATACACGTTTTTTATCATTACCAATATCAAGATTGTCTTTAATATCCTTTTTTGCGGAATTAATTGTATCTTTCGTAAATCTGCATATACACTTTATATAGTTTAGCTCACTTAAGTTCAACTTCTTACAGGTTTTCTTTATGCTCTCATCCACTTTATTCACCTTCTTTCATTTCCTAACATCGGGCATTACATACTTTGCAATTAAAAATATAAAAATATACTTCTATTATAAGAGGAAATCGTTACGCAATAGCTACAGTAAACAGATTTCCTCATCGTACCATGAAATACCTATCTTACACCATCAGATATTGGGGTGTTTTCGTTTTCTGGTTATTACAATAAGCAGTAGGTATAGCAGTACCACAATAACGAGGCAAACAGGAAGAATCCAGATAGCTCCTGATGGCAATTCATATAAACCAAGATAAACTCCTAACACCTGGAAATAAGGATATTGTAAAATACCATACAAGAGAATAGCTAAAATCATAGCTGCTACAATAATCATGCCTTGATATAAGATATCTCGCTGCAGCCGAATCTTTTTTTGCATACCGATATGTGCATAACAAATATTGCTCATCTTTTGCATAGCTTCATCTGCACGCACATTGGCATATAAAGTCAACAACAAGACAAAACTGCCCATCATTGCAACACTAATCATGACATAGCGTAATTTCAGACTCAAATCGTTATTATTCTCCTGCAAGATGTGTAATACCGTATCGTAGCTATCATAGGCAATGCCTTTTTCCTTTAAAGCAGCTTCAAAAACTTGCTTTTGTGAGCTGCCCTTTAGTTTTAGGATAGTCTTAGGCATTTGTGGATAATGCTCTCTATCTAAAGGACTCATGTTACGACTGGCAAATGCCACATAGCCTTGATTTACGATAGATTCTGTAAAGCCATAGATCGGATATCCATTTACTCGCCATCCCTGTGAGAATTCAGCATAAGTGTCATTAGCAACTTCAGGATGTTTTTTCACATAGTCAGAATACATGATATAGCGATGAAAATCATGTTGGATACGACGTGGCACCATAGTACGCATCTTTTCCATCAATGTTTCGCCACCTTCTGCTCCAACCGGTGGCGGATAAACGCCCTCTTTTACCGGTAGAAAATGCTTTAGACTTCCAGTTAAGGTAATGCGCATGCCTGGATAATAATGAAATTCTACACTATCCCGCGTGCTTTTATCATAAACCATGAATTCCTTATCGATACTGGTAAAACGCTTTGTTTCATCCATAAAAGCAAAGACATCAAAATATTCCTTTTTCAGTTCCATAAAATCATCATAAGCTATCCCTTTATACAACTGATAATCAAATTGTAAGCCAAAGGTAGCCGGCGTATACAAATGCCATAAAATACTTTGCGTCATAAACAGCAGCAAGATTGTTAAAAAGATAATAGCTAAAGAAAGAATATTACGCATGGAAGAAAACGGATGTGTTAAAACTTCTCGCCATGCCATATGCAGACTCTGCCAACGATACCGAATACGATGTGTACGTTTTGTAATATGCACGTCTTTCGCCTTCATCGCATGGGATAGATTTGCCTGGAAACAGGCATGTACTTGCCATAGCATCAAAGCGAGCAATCCGATAAAGAAAAGGATGGTAACCGGCAAAAGATATAACACTGTTTTCGTTGATAAAGAAAATAACAGACGCAAGACATAGTTTTGTTGATGTGCCAACACTAGCTGCAACACGATATCAAAAACAATCAGCAGACCAAGCGCTGCAGCAAACAGCTGCCCATATTCCATTCCATATGCCTTTTGAATATTTTTCTTCATGATCCCATTGGCAATCAAAATATGCAGCTTTTCACGATCTTCGATCAGCTTACGTTTCATAAAGGCAAACAAAACAAATAAACAGCTTACCACCAAGCAAAAGGTAACACTTAAGGATACAAATTGGAAGATACCATCTTGTACATGATTACCATCAATTTCATCCGCAAGTAAACGAAAATCTATCTGAGCGGAAGAAGTACGATCATCATTATACGCATCACTGCGCAGGGCATACTCTTTCTGTGCTGAATAGTCCTTGATTTTTAATTTTAAGATACGCTCATATAGACCTGCCGCCTTTTCAAGACCATACGTTTTCACATAATGACCGTTTATTTGTTCTATGGTTTTCTCATTAACGATACCTACGGCACGTCTGGTAATCTGATAATCCTGAATAGCTTTACTATTCTTTTGATTGGCATAGCCATCATCGTAATTAGGATAATCAAAAACACTTGTTATCGTAAATTTTTCTTTTTCTTGGAAGGATCCAGTAATTTCAATCTCATGTCCTAAAGGTTCAATGCCCTGTTTTCGTAAAGAACGTGCATAGCTTTCCATGACCCCGATTTCATGCCCCTTTAAATCTTTTAAGGGCTTACCTTCTAATAACGGATAATGCGCATCGCTTTTCACGAATCCTTCTAAATAGATAGGAGATGTTTCTTGCATCCAGCTTGTTGAAAAAACGCCATACGGCCATACCAAACTTTCTTCATAAGTGAAGTCTAAGTTGCCATCTTCTTTATACTCTTGCAAAAAATCCTTGATTTCATCATCATATTCTTTATAAAAAATATTGGTCGTGGCTACATCCATCTTATCGATACGTTCTGCCATATTTTGCCCTTTTGTAAACACTGTAAAGGTGATTTGCAAAGATAATAGTGAAAGAAAGAGCAGCAGTATCAGCATAGCATGCAGGAAAGCTTGTTTCTTATGCAAGGTTTTATATACAAGTTTCATAAGCTTAGCGCTCCGTGATTTCCATCACTCGCTGATAGTTAGCTTCTAGATCATCACCGGTAAAGGCTTCATCGCATTCAAATACCCCACTTTCCACAAACACCATTCTTGTTCCATATGCGGCAATTCGCGGACTATGGGTTACCATCAAGATCGTTTGTCCTTGTTTATTCAGTTCACTTAGGATGTTCATGATTTCATCAGCAGTCTGTCGATCCAAGGCTGCGGTTGGTTCATCCGCAAATAAGATCTTTGGTTCATTTACCAAGGCTCTGGCAATTGCACAACGCTGTTTTTCTCCTCCGGATACCTGAGATGGATAGTTATCCTTTAGATGATCAATATGCACCTTCTTCAATAGTTCCATGGCTTTGTCATATGCTTTCGCATCATACTGCAATCTGGTTATAGCCACGTTTTCTAAGATTGTTAAATTATCAATCAAATAATTGTCCTGAAAGATAAAACCAAACTGATGCAAACGCAATTGTTCTAACGCTTTGCCTTTGATTTCATTTAGCTTTGTACCACCAATTTCAATACTTCCCTCATCAATCGTATCAAAACCGGAAACACAGTTCAAAAAGGTCGTCTTTCCACTGCCGCTTTCCCCCATGATGATCATAAAATCACCGGGATTTACATGAATATTAATCCCTTTCAAGATCTCAACGGTCTTATCCTGGGTCTGATAAGACTTTCGTAAGTTTTTTACATCAATCATACTGTTCATCCTTCCTTTTTATGCTGCGCTTTTCCATAAAACAACATCCCTGCACTTAATATGATAACGAAGATTACCATTAGCATAGGCATCATGCTTAACGATGAAGGTAATTCATATACACCAAGATAAATGCCTAATACATTAAAATACGGATATTGTACAAGTATATACAGCAACGCCGTCATAAGAAAGGCTAGAAGCAGCATCAACGCTTCATAAGAAAATTCTTTGCGCCGACGCAAGCTGTTCTTAACACCGATGCGTGCAAAACATGTATACATCGCTTTTTGCTGCGCCTTATCGGCCATGATATTGGCGTATAGCGTAATGGCTAACACAAGGATTTCCATTCCAAAGACAACACTCATGACATATCGCAGCTTCTGGTTCAATTCATCATTATTTTCCTGCAGCATCGCTAAGACGCTATCATAAGAATTATACGTCAATGCACTTTGTTTCATCATCTTTTCCATATCTGCTTTTGCTTTCTCATCCTTGACCTTTACCAACATCTTAGGAAGATATGGATAATGGACTTTGTCAACCGGACTTTTTCTTCGCGATGTAAAAGCAACATAACCTTGATTCATAATGGATTCTGTAAAACCATAAATCGCTGCACCATGAACTGAAAAGCCTTCGACAAATTCGGCATACGTATCATTGGCATATTCAGGATGTTGATTTACATAATCCGAATTGGCGATATATTTATCAAAATCATATTGAATACGCCGCGGCACCATAGCACGCTCTTTCGAATAATCTATCCCATTATGTTTTTCATCCGGTATCCGTGGATAAGAGCCTTCTCGTAATGGAAGAAATTCATCCAAATCTCCGGTTAATACCAAACGCATCCCCGGAAAATAACGAAAATCTACACTCTCGCGTGTACTGCGATCATTTACCATATATTCTTTCATAATACCATTTTCTTCTTTGTTCATCTCTAGAAGTGCATATTCTTTTATATATGGTTTGATTTTTTCATAATCATCATAAGGCATACCCGCAGCTATTTGATAATCAAATTGTAAGCCAAAGGTAGCCGGTGTATACAAATGTGATAAGATTCCTTGCGTCATGGACAAAAGCAGGATCGTTAAGAAAATAACGGCTAAAGAGAAGATATTCCGTATTCCCATAAATGGATCTGTCTGAAATTGTCGCATTGCCATATGCAGTGGCTGAAAGCGATAACTGATGACACGTCGTTTCCGTTTTACCGACAGATGTTTTCCTTTGATTTGTCGAAATAAATTGCCATGGAAGCAGCGATGCACTTGCCAACGAATCATCAGCATTAAAACAATGATGAAAGCAACTAATAAAGGTAACAACCATTTTGCCGTTTCCCATGACATGGTAAATAGTAAGCGCAAAATATAATCACTTTGCTGCTGAAGAACAAGATATGTGAAAAAATCAAAAAGGATTAGATAAAGGATTGCGAATACAAACAATCGTCCATATTCCAGATCATAAGCTCTTTGAATATTGCGTTTGGTAATGCCATTGATGACAAGAATACTTAATTTTTCCTGATCATCTAGCAGTTTCCGCTTTAAAAAGGCATACAGAACAAATAAGCAGCTTAGCAATAAACATGCCGTTACACTCATTGACACAAAACGGAAGATAGCATCTTGTACTCGATTGCCATTTAATTCATCCGCCAATAAACGAAAATCTGCCGATGACATATAATAGGTATCTAAAGCATCCTGGCGAAATTCATATTCATCCTGCATATCATAACTATCAAAACGTACTTTTAACATCGTACTGAAGGCCCCTGTCGCACCTTCTCCTTTGGCTTTGATAATCTCATTACGTAAGTTTTGCAAAGTTTCTTGTTTTACGATACCAACAGCCGGTGGTAAGATTTGATAATCTTTTATTGCGTCTTCATTTTTATGATTCACATAGCCATCTTCATAGTTTGTATAATATAGGATGCTTTCAATTTGAAAGGTATGCGCATTTCCCATATCATCTTGAATACTAATTTGATGATGCAAGGGTTCTATGCCTTGTTTTCGTAAAGCATTGGCATAGCCGTTCATAACGGCAATCTGATTACCCTTTAATTCTTTGCATGGCTTTCCTTCTAACAAAGGGTATGCATCATCACTTTGAATATAGCTTTCTAAATATAATGGAAATTTTGACTGCATCCAGCTAGTTGAATAAGGCAGGTATGGCCATGCACTACCTTTTTCATACGTGAAGTTAAATTTACCTTGTTCCTGATATTCTTTCAGATACGTATCAAAATTCATCGAAGGACTGCTGAAGATGGTTGTTGTGGCAACATCTAAATGTTCAATACGTTTTGCCATGCTTTGATTCTTCGTAAAAACCGTGCAGGTTACTTGTAAAGACAGCATAGATAAAAACAGCAGTACGATCAATAAGCCATGTGTAAACATCTGTTTCTGATGCAACGTTTTATATACAAGTTTCATAAGCTTAGCGCTCCGTGATTTCCATCACTCGCTGATAGTTGGCTTCTAGATCATCACCGGTAAAGGCTTCATCGCATTCAAATACCCCACTTTCCACAAACACCATTCTTGTTCCATATGCGGCAATTCGCGGACTATGAGTTACCATCAAGATCGTTTGTCCTTGTTTATTCAGCTCACTTAAGATGTTCATGATTTCATCAGCAGTCTGTCGATCCAAGGCTGCGGTTGGTTCATCCGCAAACAAGATCTTTGGTTCATTTACCAAGGCTCTGGCAATCGCACAACGCTGTTTTTCTCCTCCGGACACCTGAGATGGATAGTTATCCTTTAAATGATCAATATGCACCTTCTTCAATAATTCAATTGCTTTTTCATACGCTTTCGCATCGTATTGCAAACGAGTAATCGCTACGTTTTCTAAGATTGTCAGATTATCGATTAAATAATTGTCCTGAAAGATAAAACCAAACTGATGTAAACGCAATTGTTCCAACGCTTTGCCTTTGATTTCATTTAGTTTTGTGCCACCAATTTCGATACTTCCCTCATCAATCGTATCAAAACCGGAAACACAATTCAGAAACGTTGTCTTTCCACTGCCGCTTTCCCCCATGATGATCATAAAATCACCGGGATTTACATGAATATTGATACCTTTCAAGATTTCAACGATCTTATCTTGCGTCTGATAAGATTTTCGCAAGTTTTTTACATCAATCATATTATATCTCCCTTCCACGATGTCTTCCGATAACCAATAACAGCAAGACACCGCCTGCACATAACAAGGCCATTAGCCATGGCATTATTGAATATGCGGATGGCAACGTATATAAACCTAGATAATCACGCAAAATAGCAAAATAAGGTAGTTTGAATACCGCATATAGCAATAACCCCAGCAAGAACGCCATAACCAGCAAAATAATTTCATGCAACAGCAATCGTTTCTTTTGCATGTTTCTTTGCCAGCCCAGTTTTAACAGATAGCCTTCTTCCCGACGTTTTTCTTCGATGTCACTTTGGACATTTGCATACATCGTCATACAGCCAACTAAGATCGTTAAGCTGGCAACTCCTGCCATAATAGCAAATAAGCGTGCTTGTAAGGCATTGTTATTCTCCTGCAGCACATCTAAGATATCCTTGTAGCGAACATAAGTGATTCCTTGTTGCTTACATGTCGTTTCAAAAGTAGCTGCTTGCTTTTCATCCTTTAAGCGTAGCAATGTCGTTGGAATTTCCGGATACCAATAGGTATTTAAAGGTCTTCGCTTTGCGCGAAAGAATGTAATATACCCATTATTGATAATGGATTCTGTAAAGCCATGTAACTGGGATGCGGATAAGTAATGATTAAGACTATACTCTACATAAGTTTTCGTACGTAATGTATCATCCTGTGCCACCTTTTTATCTTGCATGGTGTATAAGCCAAAATCATGTTCTAAACGTCTGGTCGTCATGCCATATTGTAACTCAAAGGCACGCTCACCTAAGTGCTGCTCATTGGCTTCCTGTGGATAGGTTCCCTTTCGTAAAGGAAGAAATTTATCCAAAGGTCCATCCATGATCATCAATAATCCCGGATAATAATGATAGAGATTTTCATCGCGATTGCTGCGATCATCGACCATAAAACAACGATAGACACTGGTATCTGCACTTTCCGCAGCGACAAACACGAAATCTTCATCCAGATATGTTTTTTGCAGCTTTGTAAAAGATGAAAAGGAGATAGGTCCTTTTAACATATAATCGAAAGATAAACCAAACGTTTCTGGTGTATATAGATGAAATAAGATGGTAGAAGTACCACTTAATACCAGCAAGGTCACAAACACGAAGGCCAAAGAAACGACACTGCGCAGGCTGGAAAATGGAGTGGTTACGATATCACGCAACGCCATTTGTAAGCTTTGATAGCGATAGTGTATGCTCTTATGATGTTTCAAATGCAAAGAGCGCGAGCGTATTGCCGTTACCAAATTGCCTTTAAAACAGGAACGAACCTGCAATGTTACCTGAAAGAGCAAGGCTGCTAAAAATAACAGTGTACTGCCAATGATCAAGAGCCATCCTTTCATTGATAATGTAAACAGCAATAATAAATCGTAACGGTTCAAGACATGCAGAAACCATTGCATCATAAACAGAAGGATAAGATGAATGATAAAGGCCTGTAAAAAGATTTGTACGATTTCCAGCAAATAGGCATTGCGGATATTCAAACGGCGAACCCCATTCATAAACATTAAGCTTAATTTTTCCTGATCCTTTATCAGCTTCCGTTTCATAAAAGCATAAAGCACAAAGCAAGAGCTGATTAGCATACAGATGGTAACGCATAGCGATACAAACTGAAAGATCCCATTCATGATTTTATTGGCATTCATCTCTTCTGCTAACAGACGGAAATCAGGATAGGAAGCCATCTCTCCGGTAATATAGGTATAATCCAGATACATGCGTGAACGTAGGTCATATTCATCCTGCTCATGATAATCATGAAAGCGTATCTTTGCCATGGCATTGCCATAGATAGAGGCTTTTTCCAGCTTCTTGATTGTTTCATAATTTCCAATTGCAACGGCTGGTTTGGCAATCGTGAACATATCGACTTTATTAATATCGTTTTGTCCGATATACCCTTGGTTATAGTTGGGATATTCCATGATGGAAGCAATCACAAAGGAATACGTTTTTCCATTGGATGGATCTTTGATGACTTCCTTATGACCAAGTACCTGGATGCCTTTATCTTCCAGCTGTTTGGCATAGCTTTGGGTGATGGCAATTTCATTTCCTATTAGCTTTTCTAGAGGTTTGCCATCCAATAAAGGATAGTTAGCATCACTTTTCACATAGCCTTCAATATACAAGGGGAAAGATCCTTGGATAGAGCTTCCTGGATATGGGGCATACGGAAAGACGCTTGTCTTTTCATAATAGTCAAAGCAATGCTCTTCTTTCTGTATGACATCCAAAAACTTGTACATTCCTTTTGGTGAATCGGAAATGATTGCGGTATGTGTGGCATGCATCTGATCAATGCGTGCTACGATAGAATCACTACGCGTAAAGACACTAACGCTGATGGATACCGATAACATGGCAAATAACAAAAGGATCATCAATAGAAACTGCTGAAAACGCTGTTGATAATGCAGCGCTTTATATATACATGCGATTTTTGAAAAACACCCTAACCGTAACAGGAAAGGTGTCTTTGTGTGTTCCCTCTTTTTCATATGCTCATTTCCCTTTTCTTATATTGTAGCACAACATGATGGTTTTTTCATAACTCTTTGAAAATTTTCAAAATAATTTTGTGAGTTTACAAAAAAAACAGCGAGTGCTGCTATAAAATCTTTTCTTCATACCGATAAAATATCAGGGGCAAAAGAATGCTGTATTTGATTGGATAGAATATTGTATCGTAAAAGCCTTTTTCTCGTATTCATTTTATAACCAATCTTGAATCTAGAAAAGAATAACCAATGCGCTCTTCTGCATCAATTATACAATTACTCTTATCGCTTTTTCTTAACACCATACACATTTTTCATCTGCTCTTATTGTAAGATATCTTTTTTCTTAAAATACCAGATACAACCAACAATCGTAATGAGTGATAAAGCAATCACGAAAAGATAGCCATAGCGCCATGTTAATTCCGGCATAGTCGTAAAGTTCATGCCATACCATCCAACAATCAATGTAAGAGGTAAAAAGATGATGGTTACGATCGTAAAAACATACATCATACGGTTTAGATTCAAATCATATTGTGACTGCTGCAATTCGCGTACTTGTATGATGTAATCTTTTAGCATTTGCACGCTTTGTTCATAGCGTTGCACACGATCGGCAAAAATACGAATATGATGCAACTGATCTTTTTGAAATAGATCATTTTCATCTTGTTGCAACTCCTCGGCGATATCCATCATTTGCGCAAAGTAATGTGACAGCATCGTGATTTCACGACGAATCTTCATGATATTGGCAGTCATCGTCACCTTTTGCATACTCAAAATATCTTCTTCCATCTGCATGATTGTATTCTCAATAGATTCAAATAGAGGATGCATAGGTGCCAAAACACTTTCTAAAAGAATAGCCAAAACATGTTCTAGGCTATAACTGGTGTTTGGTATTAACTCTAACCTGTGTTGAAATCGCTGCAATGCTTTTTCATCTTCACAAACTAGTAAGATGAGGTTCTTTTTAAAATATACACCAATATGAATAAAAGAAAGTTCTTCATCCTGTTTTATAATTTCATGCACAAGACCAAAGCAATAACCAAAATAAGCATCTAACTTATTAACCGTATGCTGATGATGTTCTTTCAATTCCCGCAATGTCTGTGGGGCAAAGCCAAAATGGGCAAGTAATGGTTCCATTTCCGCCATGCGATATACGCCTGCACATAACACGGTATCATTGACATCATCTAGTGTAATAGGAATCATTTTTTGTTCTAATCGATACAGCATATTGACACCTCATTTCTGATATGAATATAAGAGCATAGCACTAAATAATAAGACGATTCCACTTCCCTGCATTCCTGTACACGATTCTTGCAAGATTAGAAAAGATAGTAATATAGCAGTCAACGGATCGAGATAACTATATAATGCACTACGTGCTAAAGCTAAGTGAGCCAATGCATGAAAATATAAATAATACGCCAATGCAGTATGAACAATACCAATGCATAACAACCAGGGAAGTTGGGCTAACGATATATGTAACATGGTGGTATCTTTACTTATTACTAAATATATGCCAAGTAGGATGGCCGCAATCGATAACTGCCAACTTGTCAATAATAATCCAGGCATTGGCTTTCGAAAACGTTGTAGTAATAAAATCATTGCATAACAGAAAGCAGCACATAATCCCATAATCACACCACGTAAGTTAAATGCACTTTGTGGTTGCCATGAAATGAGAATACAGCCAATCAAGGTTAATATAAAACACCCTATTTGACGTTTGGTAAGTGGCTCATGAAAGAATATAAAAGATAATAACAAAGCCAATATAGGAGCTGTATAATACAGCATGGTTGCTATGGACACACTGACATAACGATAGCTTTCAAATAAAAAAATCCAATTACCGGCTAACGCAGCTGCAGATAGCACCATAAGCTTTCTTTCACCTTTCGCTAAAGAATGCGTCTGTCGTTTAAAAAGGAGCATAATTTGCAATACGATAGCTCCCAACAAGGTTCTTGAAAAAGCTATGGTGGCACTGGATGTTGCTACATTGCGTACAAATGGAGCAAGTGTGCCAAAGATGATCATTGCTAAGATCATCTCATAATCACTACGTTGCAGTCGCTTAAACATCCATAAATCCTTCTAAAGCATGATAGACGATATATTCTGCATAAGTATCCATTGCACAATATTGTGTTAACTCCTCATAGATTTGTTGTTTCTTAGTACCTTCACTTTCTTGATACTCCCGCCATTTTGCTACCGCATCTAATCCATAAGAAATGGCCAAATCTTCATAATGATAAGAACTGAAAATCGGCACCAACGTCTTTAAAGAAAACAGACCTGCCATACGTACATCATAAACATTTCCGGTGGAAAAAGGCAGGGATAAATCCACCATGCGTTCCCATATCTGCATCAAAGCTTTTTCATATTGCGGAAACTGTTGGGCCAATTGTACCAAGCGCAGTTTCTCAGCCCCCTCCATATTATAGACTAAAATCGTTCCCGTTTTCGGTACACTTGCTAACAAAGCTTCTATAAAGGCAAGGCGACAATCTTTCTCACCGATAAAACCAGTATGTTGTAATGTCTTTCCTTTTTCCTCTTCAACATGGAGGCTGAACTGAAAGGTCAAAACATCAAAAGGCTTCATTCCTTCATAAGGTGGAAAGGCATACGTTTCCCATTCAAAATCCAGATAAGAAAGGGGATAACTGATATGATCTTTGCGCCAAGTTTTTAAGGCGGCAACATCCACATACAGCCCGCCATATGTATCCGCCATGATCTGGGCATATTGATGGCGTGTTCCTTCAATACGATCAAGATCGGCATCCTTTAAACGTTGGATTCCCTCTTCTTTCATCGCATATTTATGCTGTGATTGAACTAGATTAGTAATAGCGCCAGGTTGACTTTCTTCTTGAAAACATTCTTTATAAAAAGAACATTTATTTCCTCTAGTACAAAACGATGTCCGCTTTGGTTTTATCTCATCCAATGCATCTAATATACGCATATTCTCAAGCAATGGGCGAATATCTCGCAGTTTCATTTGTACAAGCTGAAAAATATTTTTACCAGGGCGATTATGTGAATTATAAAAATGATCACTGATGGTAAGTAATGCATGTACATCTAATGTTTTTCCCCGTATATACTCCGCATTCAAATGAATGGCATAGATTTCATCTATTCTAATATCCAACAATTGCAACACCGCAATGATATCGGCGATATATTGAGCTTCCTGTTCCTTAGGGTAACAGCTGCGATAACTCATATACAGGATGGTCTTACCTTCCTCCTGTATAAGTACAGGAACTTTGATACGTAAATCTTCATATGCAAAACGGGCATTGACCAATGGCTTTTTCTCTGCGAAAGCCTGCAACGCTAAAGCAGGATCATCATTTGCCTGTCCTTCAAAACAATCATTTGGCAACAACAGACGTTCTTTCATCAGCGAAGTCATACTTTCTGTATATTGCACATAAGGAGTAAATGACTTTTGAACTCTTCTACTTAACCAAAACAAACGTTCACAACGTTCCATCTTTTTTATATCGGTAATATGATACATTTTATTTCTCCACACTTTCTCTATCTTGTATTATATCATAAGTTGGAACCTTCGTTTCATGATATTGTCGAAACATGTCTTCTACAATATGTTTTAGTTCCGCTTTTAAAGAGAGGGGTTTTCTTACTTCGACCTGATTACCCAAAGATAACAGAAACTGCATAGCTGGAATTTTCCCTTCCATGATCGTTGTGAAATGTAAAACATGTTCATCTATCCATTCACCTTTCGGATCGATGCCAATCATTTTTTCACTTACTAACAAAGCACTCTCACCATGTATCAATACATCCAATTCATAAACCTCATTACGAATAAGACCCTTTTTGCCAATATGCTCACTTACTTGAAAATCAGCATCCCGCTGAAATTTCACATCACTTACTTGCACTTGTTTCATACGCTCTTCACTAAACTTAAAATTTCGATAATCCTTTGCCTTCAATGAATATGCTAAACAATAATAGCTCCCTGCATCGTTCAAGATTTCATATGGATGAATACGTACCTTTTCAAAATTTTTAGCATGCATTCCTTTATATACAATATCAACAGCAAGTTGATCATTACGAGCACCATCCATTCGCATGATAAATTCCTTTAACATTGGATTAAGTAATGGGGTATTGCCCTTCACATAAATACCGCCTTCCTTTTTTTCCATAGTAAGCGTTGCCATTAATTTATCCATCGCAGATAAAAATTGTGGCAACAGCAAAAAATCATCATGACTCTTCATATAGCTGATCGCCTCACTCACCGCCTTAACCTCTTCTTGCCGTAAACCGACAATTGGAAAAAGACAGGATGCATCCAGCTGATAACCGCCATATTTGCCGGTCGTGCTAATGATGGAATAGCCTGCCTCTTCAAGTTCTTTGCGATATTCGGATACATTGCGAATATTTGTATCTAATAATGTCGCTAATTCTTCTCTTGATAAAAAACCTCTTGCTTTTAATAATTGCAACATTTGAATACAGCGTGCACTGCGTTTCATTTCCTCTCATCCTTCCCATTAGGAACGTATGACCTTTGGATGATAGTCCAATGGACTATAGCGGGATGGAAAAGAACCAAAAACCGGTTCAACTTCTTTTTTCTTTGGTACGATACCTTTGGGTGCTAAAGCCGCCACGACTTCACCTATTCCATTTTCTAACGCAAAACCTAATGCCTCTTCCGTGTGATATGCTCCTGCTTCTAAAAATGCCAGAACAGCATCTACATTACGCGTATAGACAGCATGTAATAAGATGGGATAGCCATTGAAAATCCAATTGGGATCCGCCCCAAAATCTAAAAGTTCCTTGATTCTTTCCGTTTCCTTGTTCCAAACTGCATTTAATAATTCCTTTGCCATTTTTCTCTCGTTTATCATATAGCCTCAACCTCTTTCCTTATCTTTACGGCTATATCATAAACCACATTGTTACATTATTTGTGTAATAATATAAAAATAGTATAAACTTTTTTTTATTATCTGTACAGCAAAAAAATCTTCCTACAATTCATATATAGAAAGATTTATTTTATATTTACTTAGTTTTCATTTTGTCCTGCAGCATTGGTTCCATTGGTATTGTTGGCATTTGTTTTACCATTATTATTCACATCACCATTTTGATTCCCACTTGTCGTATTACCGGCATTGGGATCGTTTGTTTTGGCATTTCCATATGCACCATCACTTGTTGGCGTATTGGTCGTATCTTTGGCGCTTGTTCCTGCATTTACTCCACCACTTGTATAACCATCAAATGTTGTTAAGACATCGTTCATATCAGCATTTGGGTCATATAACAGTAAGAAATTTCCATTTACTTTTGCTCCATACTCCATTTCTTTATTTTTGATATTTACTCGTACTTTACCTTTTTCTCTAGCCTCTTTTAAGACTTTTTTCATGTTTTCATCATTACTTTTTACACGATATAGATAAGCTGTTTTGCCATTCACCTCAAAGCTTTTTCCTTCATATGCCGCAAATTCCATATTTTTGATTGGCTGCATATTCTCAAGCTCAACTTTTTTGTTATTGAAGAAGCTCATGACATTGTCAATGCTGTCATCAATATCATTTTTTACATCATTTGCAACATCACCGGTATCACTTTGATTTTCCTTACCAGTGGTTTCATTGTTATTACTGCTACAGCCTTGTAATATACCTGTGAACAGAAATGCTGCCAGCAATACTTTCATTGTTTTTTTCATTACTGATTCCTCCTTGTCAATCTTTAGTATGCACAGGGCTTTTTACTTTATTCCTCAAGCAGCCATGGATATTTATTTCGCAATGCTTCTATCACACGCAATGCAGAAACATGTTTATCTTTAACCTCTAACATGATATCAACTTCCTCTTTTTGTAAATCTTTGCAGAATTCCAAAAATGTCTCTATGTCAATAGATGAGGCATGGGCACCGGCACGTTTTAACGGATCCTGTTCGCTGTAATGCATCTTCATGCGCCCATCAACGGATTTCCAAGTCTGCTTTACCAACGCTAGACATTGTTTTTCATTAAGATTGGTAAGAGATGGATTTAATTTATGATGCAAATTATCGAAGACCACCGGTATCTGGATTTTTTCCGCGATCCATAAGACATCCTCTAATGTATAATAGCGATCATCATTTTCAATGATCAAACGTCGTTTGATTGTCTCATCCAATTCTCGATATTCTGCCATAAAACGTTTCATCGCTTCCTGTTTATCGCCATATACCCCACCCACATGTAACACCATCTTATGCGTGGCATCCTCACATAAAAGATCCAAAAGCGCACAATGATATTGTAAATCAACTATCGCTCTTTGTACCACTTCCGGATTAGGAGAATTTATAATCGTATATTGTCCAGGATGCATAGAAACCCGCATATCATAGCGTTTAATTTGTTCTTGTAAGAAAGTAAAGGCTGACTGAAACAAAGTCTGCCAGTCAACACTGTTGATAGGACTAGAGCCAAAAGGTATGATGTCTGAACTAATGCGAAACATTTTAATTCCCTGTTGATGATTATATGTCAGAATATTTGATAAAGCGGTTAAATTGTGATCTATCAGTTCTATTAAACGCAACTCACTCGCATTTTTTGCGATACAGCTACGCATTTTTGTATCATCCTGTAATGCCAGTGTACAAGCATATCCAATTTTCATCTTATCACCTATTGTTAGGATGGCTCTTGTATGGCCCACTATTCTTGTCAAAATTCTTTGTTTCCTGTATGATAATACCAAATAGAAAGGTGATTACAATGAAGAAGAAATATATCTTTTTTGATATTGATGGTACATTAACCGACAATGCTACTAAAAAAATCGTACCTAGTGCTCAGAAAGCACTAGATGAGCTGCAAAAAAACGGACATTTTGTGGCGATTGCCACAGGGCGTGCACATTATAAGGCACGACCCTTTATGGAAAGCGTCCATCTGCATAACATGGTTTGTTGCGGAGGAAATGCACTCGTAGTAAACGATGAACTTATCCAAAACATTCCCTTAGATCGTGAACAAAGTATTACCTTATATCATCAAGCAATCAATGCTGGATATGGTGTATTAGCAATGCTAGATGATTCTATTGACCTTTATGGGATAGATGACACGTTTGTAAAACAATGTGGAGAACGTCAAGAACCTACACGCTATGTGTATGATCAAAACTTTCGCATTGAGGATGCAAAAGATATTTATAAACTATATATCTCCGTACCTATTGATGAAGAAGATCGCATTCCTTTATTAAAAGAAGTCGGCCAACTCCGCTTCGTCGATGCTTACTTAACAATTCAACATGACCGAAAAAAAGATGGTATTATAGACATGTTGCGCTATATTGATGGAAAAGCTGAAGATGTTGTTGTATTTGGTGATGATACAAATGATTTGGTCATGTTTGATTCACAATGGACAAGTATCGCGATGGGAAATGCTAAAGAAGTCTTGAAGAAAAAAGCGGATTATGTGACAGATACTAATACACGTGATGGAATATGGAAGGCTTGTAAAAAGTTTGGGTGGATTGCATGAGACATGAGAAACAAACAACAGATGTTTTGTATGTACAAGACTGTTATCTTCGTTTGCTACGAAAAGAAGATGCCGCCATGTATTATGAGAAAGGTTTTGCGCAAGAAGATGAGGAAGTGAGACGTTTTACCGGAACGACACAAACGTTTAGCAAAAAGATGATCTACGATTATGTCGAACGTATTGCTGAAGCTGATGATCGCTATGATTTTTTAATATTTACATATCAAGACGAGTTAATTGGGGAAGCTGTTTTAAATGACATTGATTGGGATGCTAACATGGCTGGTTTTCGAATTGCTTTATTTTCAAGCACACAAACAAATAAAGGCATCGGTAAACAGGCCGTAAAAGCTGTTACGGATTTTGGATTGTATACCTTACAGCTTCATCGCATTGAACTGGAAGTGTTTGATTACAATCCTCGTGCCCAACATGTGTATGAATGTTGTGGCTATCAGATAGAAGGACGAAAAAAAGATGGCTTATATTATGATGGCAGTTATCACGATATTCTTATCATGGCTATCCTTCATCCATAACAACCACTATGAAAATAAAAAAACATCCAGATAGGGGATTCGCTTGGGAATATCAACGCTTACCAGTACAGACCTTTCTATTTGGATGTTTTTTATATCTTTATCGCTTACTAAGAACTTAACAAATACTTTTTGACGGATGGTCTTGAACTAAGAAATCCGGTTTTTTCATATCCCATAAAAACCAACCAAACAGTAACACACCTTTAAAAATGGAGCTTATGGTAATGGCCCACCAAACACCGTTTAAACCAAGCCCATTTCCCAGCAACATTGCCAAAGGTATACGAGCGGCCGTCAAGGTTACGGATATAATCGAAGGTGGCAATGTCCTACCTAAACCATTAAAAGCACCGGCAGTAGTAATTTCCATACACATAAACAATTGGGAGAAACCTAAGATACGTAAATAATCTACGCCCATCCAAATGACTTTTGGTTCATTGATGAAAATCTGAAAAATAAACTGCGGAAATAAAAGCAATATCAAATTACAAAGGATGCCCCAGCTTATCATCAATCTCATAGACAAACGATATCCCTTGCGAATACGCTGTGCATTATGCGCACCATGATTTTGAGCTACAAAGCTATTTAAAGCAGCGGCATAGCCTTCCGCACTCATCCAAGAAATGGATTCTATCTGTGAGCCAACCTTTTGCACTGCAACGGCTGCATCACCCCAACCGGCAATAAAGCGTGCTATCACCATAGAGATGCTGCTAAACAACATACTTTGTAATCCAATAGGCAGCCCAATACGAAATATTTCCTTCATTTCTTCCTTGTGTATATGTGAAAGAATATGTACTTGTAAAAAAATAAGTGTATCTTTTCTTATTGCCATGAGAAATAATAGACAAACAATCATTTGGGCCATTACTGTAGCTATAGCTGCCCCACGCACTCCCATCGCCGGTATCCCACCAAAACCAAAGATAAAAATAGGATCTAAGAGGATATTCATGAGCAATCCCAAAGCGGTCACTATAAAGGAAGTCTTAGAATTTCCCATGGCTGTCAAAATACCCGTGAATATCTGATTAAGAAATGAGAAAATCACCAGGCCACAGGTGATGATTAAATAACTTTGTGCATCGCCTGCTACCTGTGCACTGTTTAATTTAAAAAAGCCAATCATTTGCCGTGAAAAAACGACCGTGACAAAACCAAATGCCAATGCGAAAACAATGCCCATCTGTATGGCACTTTGGGCATAACATGCTGCCTTGTTTTGATCTTGTGCGCCTAAAGAATGTGCAACTTTGACCTGAGCACCCATCTTGGCTAAGGTGACTAGGCCATTGGAAAGCCACATGAACATACCGGCAGCACCGACAGATGCCACAGCATTTGCCCCGATTCTGCCAATCCATAACATGTCGGTAAGATTATATGCCATTTGTATCAAACTGGTTGCCATGATAGGTAGTGCTAATGAGCTTAATGCCGGAAGTATCGCACCATCTAACAAATTTACATATTTCTTCATTATATCCCTCAATTCTATAGTGTGGTTATAGTACCATACCTAGAAGGTTTTTAGCAATTCTTATACTGGAATTATTATCACAGGTGATGTCTTATAAGAACTTCATCGATTTCCTATGAGCTTCTTTTCATGAAAACGATTGAGGATAAAATAAAGCATGCATAGCTAAGAAATTCTTAAACTAGCATGCTTTGTGCGATTACTGTTTATCAGTTTATATTTGCATCAGAAGGCAAAGCGAATTGCACGATAGCTTTAAATAAGTCCCCATCTACTTCAATATGGAATTGACCATTTTGAATCTCCGTAAAGCTTTTAACGATTGCCAAGCCTAAACCACTTCCTTCTCCATGACGAGAAGAGTCACCTCGTTGAAAACGTTCGACAATTTGCGTTTCATCAAAATTTAATGGTTCCGCGGATATATTTTTCATGGTGATTATCACCGTTTCATTTTCTGCTTTCACCATCACATAAACTCTTGTATTGGCCAATGCATACTTCCCGATATTGATAAATAAATTTTCAAAAATTCGCATGGTTTTATCGCCATCTAACGCAACCAAATATTGTTCTTGATCAAAGCTAGTAATGACCTGTAAATGCTTCTCTTGTAATAATTCACTACATTCAGCTTGTGCTTGTTCGATTAATGCTTTGACATCTAACTCCATAAGATTTAACTGAATGTTTCCACTATTAACTTTACTAACCTCAAATAAATCTTCAATCAGACGACTTAAACGCTGTGTATATTGAGCAAGCATTTGTACATATTGTGTTCTTGTTTCTTCTGACAATGTCGTATCTTGCAACAATTCAACATAATTTCGCATACCGGTCAATGGTGTTTTTAAATCATGTGATACATTACTGATAAGCTCCGTTTTCATTAACTGCGATTTTGTTTCTTCACGCACAGCTTTTTCAAAACCACTGCGCACTTGGGTTAATTCCTGTTGTAGTTCTTTAAATACACCATCTACATGTGTATATTCATAATCAAAACGTCCTTCTTCCATCGCCTTTGCATTCTCTAGTAATTCTTGATACTCTAATTTTACCTCTTTCAACTTATCACGCAGCCAAAAGAAAAGAGCAATTGTATATCCAAAGGAAAGGATGATACCAAATCCCTGCAAGGAACAAAAGATAATAACGATTAGCAAATTTATCAATAGCAGTTTGATCAAACTCTGATTCAATTTATCTAGTTCTACATCTGCTAAAGCATTAACATAATGCTTAAAACGCCGAATGATACTGCCAATGAAGGTGCCCTCTTTCAAATAGCGAATCACACCATGGGCAATTATATACTTTAGCAAAAAGAAAATGATTGATAAATAAGCAAATAACAACATCCATGCCGCAAGGTTCGCAAGTAGGCTTATGCCATCCCACATTTCATATCGTAACAATATTTCAGCCAATAAGCCATTCATCGTATAATTAGAAAGCACCACTACACCCATGCAGCCAAAGGTAATCAGGCAACAGGCTAAAATGGAATTGATTTCAAACTTGATTTGCACAAAAATTTTGAACGGTTGACATTGTTCTACGATACGAATCGGTACTAGAAGTATGAATAGAGCTAAAATACAAGCACCTACTCCCATAGCGATAAACACGTAAGGAGTATATTCATATCTGTCATAAATTGTATCATAAACATACATACCATTATTTGTTAATTTCTCAGGGATGCGTATAACAACTGTAAAATCATTACGAAAAGAAACCTTTGCATCATTTTTTTGATCATATAAGGAAGGATCCCGGATAAACGTATTCATACAATCCACCAAATAATCTTTAGCACCATTCGTATAGTTACCAAAATCTCCGCTCAGCTGTAAAGAACCATCTTTCTTAAAAGTTCCTATGCCATAAAACATACTATCATTTTCACTTAAATCATCCTTGACATTCGCTGCTAATCGTTTTTTTGTATTTGCATCATAAACGATATATTGTACATTTTCATCATTTTGGAAACAGGAGACTGCTCGATCCATCAAGCTTATATACTCATCTTCAAAATGACTTTTTTCAGGAAAATTTGAAAACCTTGGATAGGACCATTGTTCATCCGCAAATTGATTCATACTGAGTGCATAGAAGAACAATTCATCTCCCAGTACATTCTGAATGGTTTTATGCATATTCTCTTTATCCATTTTAGATGATGGATAAAAACTGCATATAGTTATGCTGATCACACTGAGCAACATGATCCATACACTTAAAAATATTCTTTTTTGCTTCATGCTTTTCACCTATCCTTTTTCAATTTTATATCCTACGCCCCATACCACTTTCAAATATTGTGGCTGACGAGGATTCACTTCAATTTTTTCACGCAATTTACGAACATGTACCATGATTGTCTCTGTATTGATGGCTTCTTCTTCCCATACTTGCTCATAAATCTGTTTTGCAGAGTACACTCTTCCTGCGGATTCCATCAACAATTGAAGAATAGCAAATTCTTTCGGAGTCAATTTGACACGCCTGCCATCTACATATACATCCTTTGTATAGGTATCGAGTTCTAATCCGCCGACACAGAAACGATGGGGATTTTTCTCTGTTTTATCTTGTTTGGATGCTGTTTGTAGCGATAATATTTGTTCATACCGGCGCAATTGAGAACGCACACGTGCTAATAATTCCATTGAGCCAAAAGGTTTTGTGACATAATCATCCGCTCCTATATTTAAACCATTGATTTTATCGATATCCTCTGATTTCGCGCTTAAAAAAATCACCGGGAAATCATAGTTTTTACGCAATTCCATCGTCATAGTGATACCGTCCATGATCGGCATCATGATATCTACGATTGCCAAATGTACATCATTGGTATGAATCAAGTCAAGTCCTTCTTTTCCATTTTCCGCTAACAACACTTGATAGCCCTGATTCTTTAGATATATTGCGATTGCCTCGCGGATTCCTTGTTCATCTTCAACAACTAATACGGTATGTTCCATATGTTTCAACGCCCTCTCTTATTTACTTGTTCTATTTTAACCGATTTCTATTCACTTGGAAAGCTTAGATATTCCTATGCAGAAGAAATCCTGCAAACGTGCATACCGTACAGATGCAGTATACAAATAGTTCCATCTTATCCCTCCCACCGTTTTTGTTGCTGTATCATATAGCGCTGTAAGGTGGTTTTTATCATAAAGCCAACTGCCATTGCCAATACGATACCATCCATTGTATCAATCGTTCTTAAAAAGGGGGTAGATGCAATGATGATACATAAGGCAATCGTAAACAGTATACAGATGATGGCAAAACTAATTTGTTTTCTTTGTTTTTTCATCTTCATCTCCTCTTTCTTACTGTTATCAGTATGAAGGATAGTTCTTATCAACTGTTGAAATAAAATCTTAAAAATTTCTAAACAATGACATAACGAAGATGAATTATGATACTTCCTTGCGTTTTTATTATTCTCCATCAGCTAGAATCCTTGTATGAACGTAAAACCAACCTAAATTTCGGTATCATAGATTAGATTACTTAAAAGACCAATATTAAATTCAATCTCATATAAAAAAAGACACAACAAGTAATTTGTTTGTATCTTTCTTCTTACTATTTAAACGCATTCTTGAATTTTTCAAATGGACTTTCATGATCTTTACGATTACGTATCTTCTCATATAATTCCTTCTCTTCACGAGAAAGCTTTTTAGGTATTTCAACTGTGATTTCCACATACTGATCACCTTGCGAACCTCTAGGTGATTTTACACCCTTACCTTTCAAGCGGAACTGTTGTCCATATTGTGTACCTGCCGGTATGGTTAATTCTACATCACCATACACTGTTGGAACATCAATCTTACAACCTAACGTCGCATCAATCGCACTGATTGGTACACTGATTCTTATATCATTGCCATCACGGACAAACTGATTATGACGAGTAACTAAGATTTCGATATATAAATCACCATTAGGACCGCCATTTACACCACGTTCACCTTTGTTTGGCACACGAACCTGCTGACCAGATTGAATACCTGCCGGAATCTTAATATCCAGCTTTACACGCTTATGCTCATAGCCTTTTCCATGACATTTTGGACATTTGTGGGCAATCGTTTTCCCTGTACCATTACAATCCGGACAAACCGTTTGTGATTGGAAAACACCAAATGGTGTACGCTGCTGCTGAGTTACAGTACCTGTACCACCACAACGACTACAAGATTTCACATCAGATTTACTGCGTGCACCGCTGCCCATGCATTCATCACATTGTTCATCCACATCAATTGTAATCGTTTCGGTTTTACCAAAGATAGCATCCATGAAATCAATGCGCATTTGCATGAAACGATCATTTCCCTTACGTGGTCCATTGCTGGCACGGCGACTTCCACCGCCAAATCCTCCGCCAAAGAAAGAACCGAAGATATCGCTCAGATCTTCAAATCCACCGAATCCGGCGCCACCGCCAAAGCCCTGTGCACCATCCATACCGGCAAAACCAAACTGATCGTAGGTTGCCTTTTTCTGTGGATCGCTCAATACTTCATAAGCTTCATTTATTTCTTTAAATTTTTCTTCTGCACCCGGTTCTTTATTTATATCCGGGTGATATTTTTTGGCCATCTTACGATATGCCTTTTTTATTTCATCCTCGCTTGCACCCTTGCTTAATCCAAGGACTTCGTAATAATCTCGTTTTTCTGCCATGCTCATCACCTTCCTGAATTGCTTGTTATAAATAAATGATAAAATGTTCCATAAATATTCATGTTACATTTCTTCATACCGGGTTTTATTTTATCATACTTTGCCACAAATACCATTCTTTATTTTATTTATGACACATCATTCTCATTATGACAATAAACTCGCCATCCTATATTTTTAGATACCGTTTCTAACAACATACAAAACCTAGCGCAAGCACTAGGATTTGTAGTCGTCAAACATTTTATTTCTTTTCTTCAAATTCAGCATCTACGACATTGTCATCGTTAGCACCTTGCGCATTACCAGCATCGTTAGGATTTCCTGCCTGCTGCTGATACATCTGTGCACTAGCTGCCTGTGCTGCTTTTTCCAAAGCATCCAGTTTTTCTTTCACAGCTGCCATATCATTTTCATCCAGTGATTTCTGTAAATCATCACGCAATTTCTGTGTTTCTTCTTTCTGTTTTGCGTCAATCTTATCACCACTGTCAGCTAACATACCGTCAATCTGTGCAATAAAGCCTTCTGCACGGTTACGTAAATCAATTTCTTCTTTACGTTTTTCATCTTCTGCTTTGTGTTCTTCTGCTTCACGTACCATACGATCGATTTCTTCATCACTTAAACCGCTAGTATTCTGAATCGTGATAGACTGTTCTTTACCAGTACCCTTATCCTTCGCAGATACATGAACGATACCATTAACGTCAATATCGAAAGTTACTTCAATCTGTGGAACACCACGACGTGCTGGAGCAATACCATCCAGTTTAAACATACCTAATTCCTTGTTATCATTTGCCATTGGACGTTCACCTTGCAATACGCGGATATCAACGGCTGGCTGATTATCAGCTGCTGTAGAGAATACCTGTGATTTGCTTGTAGGGATAGTTGTATTACGTGGAATCAATACTGTCATGACACCACCCATAGTTTCAATACCTAAGCTCAATGGTGTAACATCCAGCAATAATACATCTTTTACATCACCCTGAATAACACCACCTTGAATAGCAGCACCCATAGCAACTACTTCATCAGGGTTTACTGAACGGTTAGGCTCTTTGCCTAAAGCATTCTTAACAGCATCCTGAACAGCTGGAATACGTGTAGATCCACCTACTAACAATACCTGATGGATATCGTTCTTTGTTAAACCAGCGTCACGCAGTGCGTTGCGAACAGGTTCCATTGTACGATCTACCAAGTGTTTTGTCATTTCATCAAATTTTGCACGTGTTAAAGTAGCTTCGAAGTGCAATGGTCCATCAGCACCAGCAGAGATGAATGGTAAAGAAATCTGTGTCTGTACCATACCGGATAAATCTTTCTTCGCTTTTTCACCGGCTTCTTTTAAACGCTGCATTGCCATTGTATCTTTACGTAAATCAACACCGTTTTCTTTCTTGAAGGTATCAACCATCCAATCAACAACAACGTTATCGAAGTCGTCGCCACCTAATTTCGTATCACCGTTTGTGGATAATACTTCAAAAGTACCATCTGCTAATTCCAGGATAGAAACATCAAATGTTCCACCACCTAAGTCATATACCAAAACTTTCTGTTCTTTTTCTGTCTTATCGATACCATAAGCCAAAGCTGCAGCTGTAGGTTCGTTGATGATACGTTCTACTTCCAAACCAGCAATCTTACCAGCATCTTTTGTAGCTTGACGCTGTGCATCGTTGAAGTAAGCAGGCACTGTAATAACCGCTTTTTCTACTTTTTCTCCTAAATAATCTTCTGCATAACCTTTCAAATACTGCAGGATCATCGCACTGATTTCCTGAGGTGTATACTGTTTTCCTTCCAATTCTACTTTTTCATTTGTACCCATTAAACGTTTTACAGATGAAACAGTATTTTTGTTTGTGACTACCTGACGTTTTGCGGCATCACCGACAATTCTTTCACCGTTTTTGTATGCGACAACAGATGGTGTTGTACGATTTCCTTCCGGATTTGTAATAACCTTACATTCTCCGCCATCCATCACAGCGACACAGCTGTTTGTTGTACCTAAGTCAATACCAATAATTTTGCTCATATGAATTTCCTCCTTAATTTATTCACTCACTTTTACGAGTGCTGCACGTAATACGCGATCTTTTAACATGTAACCCTTCTGCAGAACTTCAATGACCATACCGGATTCTACGCCTTCTTTGGCCTCCTGCATCAGTGCCTGGTGATAATTTGGATCAAATGGTTTATCCTGTGCTTCAATTACTTTGACACCTTCGTTTTCCAGAATGTGTACCAGCTGCTGATAAATCATCTCAAATCCTTTCACATAATTTTTGATATTAGGATCTTCAACCTTTACATCAAGTGCTCTTTCCAGATTATCCAATACCGGTAATACTTCAGTAGCGAATCCCTGGATACGATATTTTCGTACGTTGTCTGCCTCACTCTGCAAACGCTTCTTTAAGTTTTCTGCATCTGCATATGCCTTGAAATACGCATTTTTGCTGGCAGCAACTTCTTCCTTTAATTTAGCGACTTCTTCTTCTAATTCTTCAATGCGCTTGCGTTTTGAGAACTTCGCGCTTTTCTTTTCTTCAGCTTTGGCATCTTTTTTTGCTTCTTTATCATCTGCCTTCGCATCTTTGTTTACTTCTTTATCCGCTGCCTTTTCGTCTTTGCCAGCTTCTTTTACTTCTTCGGTTTTACACGCTTCTTTTTCACAGTCACATGTTGTTTCTTGTTGCAATTCTTTTTCTTCCTGCATGATGACCTCCTATGCTTCTTCCTGTCGATACAAATCTTCAAGAACCTTGCTCATATACTCCATCAAAGCAACGACACGGCTATACTGCATGCGGGTTGGACCAACGATCATCAGCTCACCTTCTTCATTGTCATTAACTTTGAACTTACTGCTGACAACAGCAACATCATTCATATGGATCAATTCGTTTTCACCGCCGATTTCAATTGCCATGTTGCCTTCGTGATTGGCAATCTGACGGAATAAAGAGCTGTCTTCCAACATCTTCATCAATTCCTTGAGCTTTTCGATATCTGCGAATTCCGGCTGGTATAACATATTGGTTTTACCGCTGCAATACACATGCTCCGTAGCGAATTTCATGAAAGCACTGACGAAGGCTTCAAACAAGACTTCATGTCGTGCGACATGACTAGCTAATAAAGGCTCAATTTCCTGCATGCGCTCCACGACCTCATTGATCGGTGTGCCGCTCAGCTTATCATTCAACAAATTGCAGCAGGTCTTGATATCGTCTATACTGACCTCGGTGTTAAAATGGAACGTTTTATTTTCCGTATGCCCATGGTCTGTAATAAAGACGGCGACTGCACTGCGTTCTGTCAAAGGAAATAGCTGAATGTGCTGCAAGGTTTGATACTTGCTTTCCGGTCCTAACACGACAGATGTTAATGATGTCATCTGCGATAGGATGTCACAGCTTTTCTTGACGATTTCATCCATTGAGTAATGGCGTTCCTTGAATACTTCCTGAAGAGAATTCTTAACTCCTTCATCAAGTTGCTTCTCCATCAGATGTTCAACATAGAAGCGATACCCTTTACTGCTTGGAATGCGTCCGCTGGAGGTATGTGTTTTTTCCAGCAAGCCGACATCCTCTAATGCAGCCATTTCATTTCGTATGGTAGCACTGGAACAAGTGAACTCTAACAAATCCATCAATCGCTTAGAGCCAACTGGTTCTGCTGTTCTGGTGAACTCATCAACAATTGCTTTAAATATGGATATCTGGCGATTTGTTAGCATGTCTTTCACTCCTTTCTAGCACTCCACCTCTATGTCTGCTAACAGTATATTCCTTTTTGTTAGCACTGTCAACACTTTAGTGCTAATTTCCTAAAAATCCTTTGCCATATGCCTCCTTTCTTAGAGGCAAAGGCGTTTGCATTTTAAAAAAAGCATGCTATACTTTCGCTGTATGTAATTCTATTATGAAAATAAGAAAGTTTTCTTATCAAAATCGTATACTAATAGAGAAGAAAGAGAAGGTTATTATGAATAAAATAATATGGAAAGATAATGAAGATATCGTAGCTGGGACAACGCTGCGAGATGCACAAGCAAAAGAAGATAACAATATGGCTTTACATGTGGGAGGAAACCTGACTGATGTAATTGCGAATCGCCAAAGATTAAGCGAGGATCTTGGTATTTCTCTGAATCAATGGGTATTTACGCAGCAGACCCACAGTGACCATATGCATGAAGTAACAAAGGCAGATGCAGGAAAGGGCAGCTTGCTTTATGTGGATGGTATTGCGGATTGTGATGCTTTATATACAAAAGAAAGTCATATTGCCCTTGGTGTTTTTCATGCCGACTGTGTACCGGTGCTGTTGTATGATCCATTCACCCACCTAATTGCGGCGATTCATAGTGGATGGCAAGGTACCGTAAAAGAAATCACACGAAAAAGTGTTGCCTATTTGCTCGCACAGGAAGGGGTACAGCCTGCCCATCTGCATGCCTACATCGGTCCTGCCATTAACTATCATAGCTTTGAGGTAGGTCAAGATGTCATTGAAAAAGTGCAGCAGATGAGCTTTGATACATCCGCTTATATCACCTATTTGCAAAATGGCAAGGCATTGGTAAACAACAAAGGATTAAATAAAGCCATGCTGTTACAGCTAGGTGTTCCCGAAGAACAAATAACGGTAAATAAAAACGATACCTTTCAGCCAAATGAAGCGCTGTTCAGCTATCGCAGAGATCATGACTGTGGCAGACATCTTAGCTTTATTATGATGAAACGTTAAATTAAAAGAAACAAAACCAGCCTTTACTTTCACTGAAAGTTCTGACTGTTTTTTTTTAAATGGATATTTTCTAACAATTGCTTTCTAGCTGTACCACTTTCTGACAACTATTCTTGGGCAGCCTCTGTTTTCGATTGACTGGTATAGGCACGATCAAAGGTCACAACCAAATAATAGGTATGCCCTTTCGCACTTACTTTTTCCGATAACATATCTAAGATGGTCTGGTTGCTCATCTTCACATGGAAAGGTACAACAACATCAAAAATTAAATTGGTGTGGGTTTCTCCAGGTACGATGCGGAAATCATGGATGGTTAGATCTTCATGAATCTCCTTTACAGATGTACGAATATAATCACGCAGTTCATTCGTTAAAGGATCATCAATATTGATGGGATCCATATGCAATACCATTTCCAATCCCATATTGTCTTTAAAATCACGCTCGATGTTATCAATCATATCATGGGACTTTAAGACATCTACTTTACAATCCACCTCTACATGAGCACTGGCAAAAGTGTTATGTGAGCCATAGTCATGGATCATCAAATCATGCATACCTAATACGCCCTCATAACTCATAATCTTTTGCTGAATCTTTTCTACCAAATCTTCACTAGGGGCCTGGCCTAACAATTCATCAAGAGCCTGTTTAATAATACCGGTTCCGGCAAATAGAATGAAAAAGGCAACGATTATGCCCATATAACCATCCAGATTAAAATGGATCAAAGGAGAAATAATAGAGGATAATAAAACCGCTCCGGTTGCCATAACATCACTGATACTGTCTGCTGCTGTAGCTTCCATGATGCTAGATTGCAGCAATCTGCCATATTTTTTATTATAGGAATACATCCACAGTTTCACCGAGATGGAAAACACCAAGATAACTAAAGACAGCCAGGAAAAGACGACTGCTTCCGGATGTAAAATCTTATCTAAACTTGTTTTAATTAATTCAAAGCCCAACAATAAAATCAGACAAGCCACCACCATACTGGCAATACACTCATAGCGTGCATGCCCAAAAGGATGTTTCTCATCAGCCGGTTTGCTGGATAACTTAAAACTAATCAAAGAAATCACAGAGCTTCCGGCATCCGACAGGTTGTTGATTGCATCGGCTGTGATAGAAACACTATGTGCTAAAGTACCGGCGATAAACTTAAAGACAAATAAAAGAATATTGTTGGCGATGCCTACCGTGCTTGTTAGATTTCCATAGGCACGACGAACCTTTTCATTTTCGATATTCTCATGATCTGGTATCATTTTTTTTGCTAATAATGCTATCATCATATCACCCTTTTTGTTTTCTGAGTTTATAGTTTACCATATTTTATGAAAAACGCAAAGTCCCTTCTTATTTCCTAAAGGTTTCCTGCAAAAGAACATGTGCCGATTAAGATTTGTATCTAACGTTGTTTCCCTCATGTTTTTTTCATGAACATCATACGATAGAATAGGTGATGTACATGAAGAAGCTTCTGCTTCCCTTCCTCTTATTTAGTTTCCTTATCACACTTTGCTTTGGCTCCTTGACCCTGCAATATGCACAACAAGGATTGACGATCTGGTTTGAAAAGTTGGTTCCCTCGATGTTTGTTACAATGGTACTGGTGAAATTTTTATATCACACACATGCGTTTGCTTTAGTTCCACTGCCTTTTCTTCCAACTTTGCTGAACATGAACAAAGCCGGTGTACAGCTGGTTCTTTGTACAATGCTGTTAGGTTTTCCCACCGGCTCACTGTTAATTGATGAAGCATATCACGAGCATACGTTATCCTTACCACAGGCACAGCGTTTGTTATATACCTGCTGTTTTGCAACTCCTGGTTTTGTCATTATGACTTGTGGTGTAGTATTTTATCATTCGGTAAAGATCGGTATTTTACTTTATGCAGCACAGTTATTCGCTGGCCTTTTTTTATTGTTTTTTACCCGTAAGCAAAGTGTTCAGGCAGCCTTGTCCCCTAGTGCTGCACAGCCCATGATGAAACAGTTGTCTATAGCTGTCAAAGAAAGCGGTCTGTCCTTATATATGATTGGTGGCTACCTCATGTTATTTCTAAGCATCAGCGGGGTGCTGCTCTCCTTTTTGCCCGAAGCTGTTGCACTGCCTTTGCGTATCAGTGCTGAATTTTCCAGTGGAGCTGTCTTACTCCAAAGTCTTCCTTATGCTCCCATACTAATCCAACTGCTGCTCTGTGTGCTGTTGTCCTTTGGCGGTTTCTGCGTCCATATGCAGATATTCTCTATGGTTGAGCATGTTCCTCTATCCTATGGCAAGTTTTTATTGTTCCGTTTGCTACAAGCCCTTTTTTCCTGCTTGTCCTTTTATATGCTGCAGATGTTGTTTTTATGATGTGCAAGTATTCGCATCTTTGCTTTCAAAAGTTGATACGTTATAATAAGAAGCAAGGAAGGTGATTATATGAAAATTGCTTGGATTGGTACCGGAGTCATGGGAAAAAGCATGCTGCTGCACCTTGTGCATGGCGGACATAGTGTTTCTGCATACAATCGTACCAAAGCGAAAGCATTGGATCTAGCCAAGGATGGTGTAAAGGTTTGTGACAGCATTGAAGAATGTGTGAGCGATGCAGAGCTTGTGTGTACCATGGTTGGCTATCCAAAAGATGTTGCGGAGGTTTATCAAAAAATCTTTTCGGCAGTACAAGCTAGTACTATCTTGATTGATTTTACAACCAGTTCTCCAAAGCTTGCACAACAGCTCTACAAAGAAGCTAAGAACCATGGTTTAGATATCTTGGATGCTCCTGTTTCCGGTGGAGATAGTGGAGCAAAAGCTGCCACTTTATCTATCATGGTTGGTGGAGATAAAAAAATATTTGAAACAGTTACGCCAGTTTTATCCCTACTTGGCAATAGTTTGCATTATATGGGAGAGGCTGGTAGTGGTCAGCATACAAAAGCCTGCAATCAAATCGCTGTTGCTGGTGCAGTCGCAGCCATGAGTGAAGCTATTGTTTATGCTGAACAAAATCATTTGGATGTAGAAACCATGTTAGAAGCAATCAAGGGTGGCGCTGCTGGAAGTTGGCAAATCGCCAATACCGCACCACGTGTCTTGCGAAAGGATTTTGCTCCTGGTTTTTATATCCATCATTTCATTAAAGACATGCATATCGTTCAAGAAGAAATGGCTGGCAAAGTTAATTTACCAATGCTGAATACAGTATGTGAGATGTATGAAGAATTAGCAAAAACCGAAGGAAACAATGGTACACAGGCTCTGGTTCATTATTATCGTACAGAGAAATAAACTATCAAAAGTCGCAAAAAGGTCAGAAGTTCTGACCTTTTTTATGCTTGCCATTTTACTGTTTCTTTTTTAAAGTGCTTTTTGATAAATAGCTTTAACATCCTCTTTGGTTAATGGTACAAAAGCAGCTTCTAAACCAGCACATGCTTTCTCTGCCATTACATCAAAGTAGCGATCATCCACAATGCCAACTTCGCGCAATGTTGTAGGAATGCCCATAGCTACAAAATATTCTCTGGTTTTTTGAATTGCCTGATGAGCAATCGTATAAGCATCTTCATCCTTTGACAGGTCCCAAACGTTGACACCGAATTCTTTAAACTTTTCTACAGTATTATCATTCAATACATGTTCCATCCAATGTGGTGTCAAAATAGCTAACCCTACGCCATGCGTAATATCGTAGTAAGCACTTAGCTGATGTTCCATAGGATGTACACTCCATTCAACAGCCTTGCCCAGCTTGATGAAATTGTTAATTGCCCAACTGCTTGCCCACATCAAGTTCGCTCTGGCTTCATAATCATCAGGTTTAGTGATTGCCTTCACACCAAATTCAATACAGGTCTTAAACAAACCTTCCGCCATACGATCCTGCATATATCCTTGCACATTTGAGAAATAGCATTCCATGATATGTGACATGATATCAGCTGTTCCGGCAGCTGTTTGATAAGCCGGAACACTAAAGGTATAAGTTGGATCTAGAATAGATGCTTTCGGACGCATATCTTCATGAGAAGTACCAATCTTATCATTGCTGTCCATATCGCTAATGACGGCAAAGGTATCCATCTCAGAGCCGGTAGCAGCTAATGTTAGAATGCTAACAATTGGTAAGACACTGACAACTTTGCTTGGATCTAAAACAATATCCCAAGCATCACCGCTATAGCTTGTTGCTGCAGCAATGACCTTTGCACAATCAATCGTAGAACCTCCACCGATTGGCAATACGACTTCAATATTTTCCTTACGGCATATTTCTACACCCTTACGTACGGTTGTAATACGTGGATTAGGTTCTACTCCTGCTAATTCAAAATACGTAATTTCGTTTTCCTTAAAAATAGCTGTAACATCATCATAAATACCATTGCGCTTAATACTGCCGCCACCATATACCAGCAATACACGCTTTCCATACTGTGAAACAATATCACCGATTTGTTTCACCTGTCCTTTACCAAAATAAATGGTCGTAGGTATTGTATACGTAAAATTTTCCATGTTTATCCTTCTCCTTTTTTCTTATTATACACCTCAACATCTCATCACTTCTATAGCTTTGACTATTTTATAAGAAATTTATGTATGCCTTTACATCATGGCTTTTCGCAAAGCGCGTACACGTTCTTCACTAACCACATCATAAGCCATTTCATGAGGTGCTGCAGCATAGGCATAGCTCACCTGCTTGCCGATAGTTGTAGGATCATTTTTCCATACCTTGCAAGAAGAGTGCAGCTGCTGAACCTTCGTTATCTCAATCAGATCTTTGGCATTCATTTCATTAACTCCGCAGCCTGCCAAGATTTCCATCTGAGAACCATAGGTTTCTTGTAGATGGGCCAGCATCTCACTTCCTTTTTCTACATTCGGCTGTCCTCCACTGGTCAATACGCGATCCACCCCTAAAGATATCAATTTCTCCATAGCCCCATCCATATCTTTCACACAATCAAAGGCACGATGAAAAACCGCACATTTCCCATAGGAATGGATCAAATCACACATGATACGAACAGCTTCTTCATCGATGGTTGCATCTTCCTTTAAATAACCAAAAGCCAAGCCATCCGCCCCATGTTCCAATAAAAGGGCTGCATCTTCTAACATAACTTTTTTCTCTGTTTCATTATAACAAAAACCTGCTCCACGTCCTCTTACCATGGCAACGATTGGGATTTGGCAATCACGTTTAGCCATGATTAAAGATGCCAGTGAAGGGGTTAATCCTCCCATATGTAAAGCCGAATTTAATTCAGCACGATCGGCACCACCGCGTTGAGCCGCACATACATCTTCATAACTGCCACAGCAGATTTCCAGCTTATAGCCCATATTCATATTCCTCCTGTCAATACAAGTGTATTGTATCGCAGGTGAGAAAGTGAATGCAAGAGCATGAAGAAAAAGACTATGTCCCATAGTCCATTTCTTTCCTATCTTCCTTTTTCGTTAATTATGCCTCAAGGTCTGTTTTCCATAAGCCATGCAGATTACAATATTCGTAAACATGGATTTTGCCTTTATAATCACCTAAAGCAAAAACGGCTTCTGGTTTTTCACCTGGCTTTAAGTTTACTCGATACAAGTTATCACCAAATTCTACTAAGATCATTGTAATGAAGTGTTCAGCTAACATAGGATGTTCCATAGAGCCGACTTTCACATGTAAATTACCATCAACAATTTCAGCTACAGGTACATGTTTCTCTAAAGCTCCATCTGTTGTATTGGCTTTTAATTCTTGCATCTGCTGACCACAGCACATGATTGGAACGCCTTTATCTTCTACTACTTCGACAATATTGCCGCATACTGCACATTTTAATAATTTCATTTTCATTTCCTCCTTGTTTTATCGTTGTTTATAATCTTACGTTGTCAGTATTTCCTTAATACGTTGTCAGTATACCATCGTCCTTTTAAAATGAAAAATGATATGCTCTAAAAATTTTTTGAATGCTGAAGATGGTGCTTGTTTCTTTAAGGACAATCGTTTAAATGAAGTATTTACTCTTTTCATTTTTCCTAATTCATGATACGCTACTTTCAAAAAGATAGGAGTAATCTAAATGAAGATCACAATGAAGTATCATAGTATACAAATCCAAAGCGAACAGGATAGTGATATAGATACACTATTACAAGATCTGCATCAGTCAAAAAAAGCGCGTTATCTCTTATATCAAAACAAGCAATTATATCTCAATGGCAACTTATGCAAACAAAATCAATTGATTACCAAAAATGATGAAGTACAGATTCACTTACCTGATGAGACTTTGTCCTCGATACCGCCAGACTTTACAGAGCTTTCGATTTGTTATGAAGATGAATTATTATTAGCTGTAAATAAGCCAAGTCATCTTTTGGTACATAGCGATGGTGTAGATACATCACATACCTTATGCAATCGTGTACAAGGGTATTATTTGATGCAAGGAATCACTGCACCCGTTCGTCCCTTACATCGCTTAGATAAAGAGACAAGTGGAATCGTTCTGTTTTGTAAAATACCTTTCTTTCAACCATTATTGGATCATATGATGAAAGAAAAACAGATACAACGTGAATATGAAGCTATTGTGGAAGGCAGCATCCATCAGAAAAAACAAACGATCACCTATCCCATCGCCAGAGATCGTCATGATGCCCGAAAAATGCGCGTATCCGCAACAGGAAAACATGCCAAAACAACGATTACTTTACAAAAAAATTATGGAGCCTATTCCTGGATACATGCACGTTTGTTTACTGGTCGCACCCATCAGATACGTGTACATTTGGCTGCCTTAAAACACCCTTTGTTGAGCGATTCTTTATATGGTACACCATCTGATAAAATTCATCGTCTAGCTCTTCATGCCTCATTGTTGACCTTACAGCATCCATTCACAAATAAGAATATACAAGTAACCTGTGAAATGCCCTTGGACATGAAAGACCTGCTTTAAAAAAGCATATCCAACTAAACATACTATACTACTATTTCAACAGCATACAGGCATTATTACGTCCTGCTAGCTTCGATTTATACACACTGCGATCTGCCCGCTTCATCGCATCTTGATAAGTCGTATCATTGGCATAATAATACGCTGCGCCAATACTTGTGGTAACGCGGAACTTCTTACCACTATATGTGAACTGTGCACAGGCAATCACTCTGCGCAAGCGATCAATATACGTATACATATTTTCTTTTGCAATGCCACTGCATAGTAATAAAAATTCATCACCACCCCATCGGAACAATCGATCACTGCTTCTAATTTCCTGCATAATCAACAAACTAAAACGTTTTAAGACATAATCACCGGCATCATGTCCAAAGGTATCATTATATTCTTTAAACTTATCAATATCGAAAAAGATGATCATATATTGTTCCTTCGTTTCTTGAAAACGTTTAAAGGTATTTAAAAGTGTTACATCGGCACTTCCCCGATTAAAACACCCTGTCAGATCATCACGACTAGCCTTATCTTTTAAGATTTCCTGTTCTGTTATATCATGCAAGGTTCCCAAAACCAGAATACATTTTCCCTCATTATCAATAATAGAATTAAAACTGGTCTCAAAGATAAACTGCATATCCCCATAAGGATTGGTGATATGAATGACGCTGTGATCTTGCTGTGGTTTTTCATGTATATTTTTTAAAAAGTCGTCTAGACGTTCAATTTTTAAGACCTTTTTTAACTCTTTGATTGGAAAGGTTTTATGCGGAACACCAAGTTTTTGGCAAAGTGACTCATTCGCAGAAAACACCTTTTTTCCTACGTCATACTCCCATACAAAAACATTGGCAATGCTCATTAACAGTTCGAATTTTTGTTTATCCTGCAACGCTTTTTGAGCTTGTTCATCTTCATGACGTAATAAACACATCGTCCCTATGATACATTTTTCATAACGACAGGCATGTACTTCATACCAATGCTGACCATTTTTAAAAGGCTTAGCAAAAGTAAAGGTTATTTCCTCACAACTTTCTGTTAACAATCGATGAAAGGCATCTAGCATATTTTGACGGTCTTTTCTATTCAACTCCTTAAGGAAAAGGGTAAGAGAGCATCCACTTGGATGCTTTTTAGACCCTTTCTCATCTGTAAAAAATAACATATTACTCATAGGTTCATATCGCCAGCATGTAATCTTACTTAAAGCAAGCATTCGATTGGCGAAACTGCTTACGTTTGGTTTTTGTTCCTCATCATCTGCTCCACAATCCAACTGCTGTATCAAATGCTGTATATTTTGTAAGATTGCCAGTTCTTTTTTATTCACACAAAACACCTCAAATCACAAATGAATCACATTCTTGCATTAGCCCATAGTATAGCAAGGAATTCTATTGAATACAATGCCTTTTCATAGTCTTTACAAAACTAGTGATTTCTCGACAATATCTGACATAACAGGCTTTGCAAGATGCATCTACTTCATTGTATTCATGAAATTTGCATTTTTGAATAAAACTTTTATACAAACTAGCAAGCCGATATGTATCCGTTTACTTTCTTTTTATTCGTGTTATAATTTGAATTAGATAAGGAGGGTTTTATAATGCCAAACGCAAATCCATTAAAACAAATTGTAGTAAAACAGAAGAATGGTCAGCCGGTAGGAATTTATTCTTGCTGCAGTGCGAATGATTATGTCATTGAAGCTGCTTTAGAGGCTGCAAAACGTGATGATTCCTGTGTGCTGATTGAAGCTACCGCAAATCAAGTAGATCAAAATGGTGGTTATACAGGAATGAAGCCTATTGACTTCATGAACTTCGTTATGGAGAAAGCTGATAAAGTAGGCTTGGCAAAAGATCGTGTATTCTTGGGCGGAGATCATTTAGGACCATTGACCTTTGCTTCTAAGCCAGAAAAAGAAGCCATGGCAATGGCTCGTGAATTGGTTCGTTGCTATGTCGCTGCCGGATTCACTAAGATTCATATCGATACCAGCATGAAGGTAGCAGACGATGATCCAAATGTTCGCTTAAGTGATGAAACCATCGCTCGCCGCGGTGCTGAACTTGCACGTGTATGTGAAGATACTTACCAGGAAGTTTTAAAAACCAATCCTGATGCTGTTCGTCCTGTCTATATCGTAGGTAGTGAAGTACCTATTCCTGGCGGTGCTCAGGAAGCAGATGCCGGCATGCAGGTAACACGAGTTGAAGATTTCAAGGCAACGGTTGCAGCATTTGAAGCAGCATTCAAAAAAGAAGGATTGGACGATATCTGGAAGGATGTCATCGCCGTGGTTGTTCAACCAGGTGTAGAAGAAAAAGATGCCGGATGTACGGAATATGATCGCGAGAAAGCAAAAGATTTAATGGCAAGCATTAAAGATTTCCCTAATCTGGTATTTGAAGGACATTCTACCGATTATCAGACAAAATACAAACTACGCGAACTTGTAGAAGATGGTGTTGGCATCTTGAAGGTAGGTCCAGGAATGACCTATGGCATGCGTGAAGCATTGTTTGCATTAGCATATATGGAAGATATGCAGTTCCATGGCAGAGATGATGAAAAATCGCATTTTATTGATGTTTTGGAAGAAGCTATGTTAGAAGAACCTAAGAACTGGTGCAAACATTATCATGGTGATGATAACGCATTATGGTTCAAACGTAAATTCAGTTTCTCTGATCGCAGCCGTTATTATATGCCAAATCCTAAGGTTGCAGCAGCGAAAGATAAATTGATTGCTAATCTGCGTAAAGAAGGTATCTCTCTCGCCGCTTTATCACAGTTTATGCCAATTCAGTATACAAAAGTACGTGAAGGTGTTTTAGAAAATGATCCGGAAGCATTGATCAAAGACCGTATCAAAAATACGATTGATGAATATGTTTTTGCATCCCATCAGGAAGAATTATTCAAATAATAACAAGAAAGCAGAAGGCAGCTCTCCAAGCGAATTTGCCTTCTGTTTTTTATGTCTATCAGAAGAGATGTTTTCCATCCATTCATTTCGTTATTTCTTTATCACTGGATAAGCGTTGTACACAAGAAATACAAGTACGTGTAAAAGCCTCTCGCATTGCATCTGTCACCTTCCATTCCCAAGCGCAATGCTCTGTTTCATGTGAATGAACATCAGAAACCATAAGAATTGCTGCTGTCTGCAAATGCCGGTAATTTCCAATGCTCATAATGGCAGAGGTCTCCATATCAACACCGACACAGCCTTGCCTACGCCATTGCTCTTCTTTTCGCAGGGTTTGACGATAAATAGTATCACAGCTCACAATTGGCTCACTTTTCGCTTGTGGCAATAGATTTTTTAGCTCTTCCCATAAAGGATGCGCAGGATACGCAAAGATGAGATCTTCATAGTAATGATGAGAAGTTCCTTCTTCAGCTAACGCATGGGAAGGGATAAGTATATCACCAACATGGAAAGCTGGATGAAAGGCTCCTATCATGCCTACAGATATAATCGTTTTTACTCCTAGTTCCGCTAACGTTTCCAAAGTATCTGCAGCCTGTGGTGCTCCTCTGCCTCCATCCAAAAAACATGCTTCCATGTTCTTAAAACGATATATTGGGCATGGATTTAAAAAGCGTGGAAATTTGGCGGATAGCTCATCACATTCATAAGTGCGCAAAACATAAGGTATAGCTTTCCCTATGAAGAACAGAATAGCAATTTCCGGCAACTTTTGTATCATCTTTACATCATGGTGAGAACTTTGCATATTACGCTTTGCCGTTATGATGGCTTTTGTTGTATCTTCTTTCTTGCACCACGGCATTCTCATTCCTCCTCGGCACTCTTATTTTGCTTCAATAAGTATTTTCATCGCTTTGATCTCCCAATTTACAAAGGTACGTAAGAAGGCTTCTAGCTGATCTATCACAAGTCTGTCATAGACTGTTTGTGCGATGAAGGCTGCTCCATCTGCATTTGGATGTATACCATCATAACGATAATACTCTTCATGGTCAGCTGTGACACTATGAATATCAATAAGCGGCAGCTGTTTTTCTTTTGCGATGGATTTAATAACGGATTGTATTTCCTTCATGTTACTTTGTGAAAATTGGTGAATTAATGTACCATCTTCACGGATTGAATACATTGTCGAAGGTAACATTAGGTATATAACAGCTTTAGGCAATGCTTGTTGATATGTTTCAATTAAGGATATATAATCTTTTTTAAAAGCCTCAGCATTTTGCCAATTTACACTTTTAGAATCATTTGTACCAAGCATCAAAAAGATGACATCGCTTTGATAAGAAAGACTTTCGCTCATTTCCTTACAATTCCAATACGATAAGATTGCTGTTTTCTGTACAGCTGCACCATCAACACCAAAATTTTTGACTTGGATGGTGTTCCCGAATCGTTTTGATAACTGTGATGGATAACTTTCGCTTTTCCTATCTTGTAAAGTGGAGCCATATGTGATGCTATCCCCAACACAAGCAATTTTTTGGATACTTGATTTTATCGCAGGAAAGGAAGGCAAACGAACAGCTACTTTTGATGTTTCCTTTTCTTTACAACCTCCTACTAGCATTCCTATAATAAGAAATACTATTGTGAATTTTGACACAACTTTATGAAATTGTTTTTTCATCATGTATTTCCTCTTGAACTAACGTATCATTTTCAATACGCAATCGTTTCTTTCTTAATCGATTATTTATAAATTCAGCAAAGAATACATATAAGCAAGCAGTTGTAGGAACAGCCATTACCATACCAAATACGCCCCATAAATCACCAAAGACAAAAATACTCAATAATACCCATAAGCCTGGCAGGCCAACAGAATTCCCAACCACGCGTGGATAAATTACATTGTCTTCAAAATAACTGATTACCTGATAAAAGACAATAAACCAAATACTTTGCAAAGGATCGTGTGAAAGCATCATGACAGCACCAACACTCATCGCAAACATGGATCCAAATACAGGAACTAAAGAACAAACGGCAATAAGGGTACAGATAAGTTCCGGATATGGGAATTGAAACAGACGCATGCATACATAATATAATACCCATAAGATACATGCCTCGGTTAACTGTCCACCAATAAAACTTGAGAAAATACGATTTACACGACTTGCATATTGGAAGACAATTAAAGATGCATCATATCCACAAAAGGCAGCTGTTACCTTACGCAATTGGCGGATAAAATTTTCTTTCCCACTTAATAAATATAAAGAAAACATAAAACCCGTAAAACCAACGGCAAAAGATGAGATGAAATTAGAGGCACTAGATAAAATGCCACTGGCACTACCCGAAAGAAAGGCTATCGCATTGCTGACAATCTTCTCCCATGGCATTTGTATGAATTGTTCCACCTGTTGAATGTCTTCAATACGATAATCAATATGAAAATATTTTAATATCTCATCTATATTTTTAACAATATCGGTAAAAAACGACGAAAGATTTTGCATAAGTGAAATCAGTGAACCGATAATGCTTGGCAAGATGATGCTGCCAATGATGATTAGTAACAAAAAAGCAATTAAAAATGTCAGAAACATGGAAACCATGCGTTTTCTTTTACGCAAAAGCGATGTTTCTTTTGTATGGCGGATGATAAAAGATTCAATCTTTTTCATCGGTAAATTTAAGACATAGGCAAATACGATAGCATATAACAAAGAGCGAAACAAAGATAACACAAAGTCAAAACCATTTACTACATCTTGTACATGCATAAGAAAAAAAGCCAACAGCAATATATAGGTCGACAGATAAACCCATGGTTTTATTCTGTGCAACACTTTTTCATCATGAAATTTATACTTCATAGTTAAACACACCTTTCAAGTACCATTATATCATAGTGGAAATACCTGTGCCAACAAACAGTGGAAGGTGTCGCGCATAGATCATCTTATGATGATGCAAACTTATTAGCTTCCTTTATACCCGTTAAAGTAAACAAGATCGTTTTTTTCTTGATCATAGATAACATGCTTACTATCATATGAATAAAAACGCATCCCTACAAGAATGCCAAGATTCTTTCAGGATGACGTTTTATCTTTTTAATAAAGTTTTTTAAAAAGAGATTTCTTGCATCTTCAGCTATACATGAGCATTCTTTTCTTACCCTTCCATCTTCAAAAAATTCATATGCAAGGCATATAGCATGTAAGCCTTCAAAAAAGAGTCATTAAATACGACACTGATAGCTTTTAACCCAGTGAAACGATCACTTTGCTTATTTTGAGTATCCAATAGATACTGATAAATATAACAAATGATTTCTAATTCACTTTCATTTTTCAATGCCACGATGATGTCACCCACGGAAATGCGGCTAGCCTTCATCTTTTCAAATATGCTTATATGCGCGTCAGCAACATGTAAGATTTCAATTACAAATGCTTGTAACTGCCAAATGCCAATATCTGCTAATCCAAATATCCATGCCGTTTTTTCTAACAAGGCAAAGAAAGGAAACGTATGGTATTGATAAGGCGCAAGACCTTTCAAGACGCGATGATGAACAACCTTTTCTACCACATTAAGCATAGTTTCATGATCCAATAGATCATCAATTTGTTCCAATGCTTTTTGTAGCTGATCATCCAAATGCGCAATGGCTTTTTCATCGTTTAAGGAAAAGGTATAAATAGAACCAAGAAGCTGATGAAATTTCTTCATAGTATCTTGATACCCTAGCTGCATATTGCGATGAATTCGTTTCGTATCAAATAGCAGAAAGCTTCCTAAGGGTACATAGGGTTCTATGTAAATAGTATCTTCCTGTGGTTCATGAATTTGATTTTTTCCAACAGCTTTTAAATCAACGGCTACGATTTGTTGAGCGCCTAAGCTGCGTGCCAGTTCAATCGGTACATTGTCATGATAGCCACCATCAAGATAGTATTCCCCATCAATCTCTTTCATTGGAAATGCCGGGAAACATGAAGCGCTAGCTAAAACATAATCAATGACACGATCTCTGTCCATCTTTTGCTTTAGAAATGGATGCGGTTGGCGGCGTGTGAAATTAACGGTCATACAGGCATAATCAATGTCACTGTTGAAAAAGGCATCTGCATCAAATAAAGGTGTGATTGTTTCAATAAACGGTGTAATATCTGCACCTTTATGATGGATATAGCTTGATAAAAAGTCGGCATATTTCCCTTTCTGAGACATGATCAATTCGATATCTTTATCCAAATTAACACCATTTACCATGATATCTTCCACCTTCAGATCTTTCCACAGATCATAAGCCTTAGGATAATCATGCTGCACATACAATACCCCGATCATTGCCCCAATGCTTGTTCCACAAACCAGATCAAATTGCTGATGCATCTCATCTAAAGCCTTCCATACACCGATTTCATAGGCACCTTTACTTCCGCCACCACCTAACACCAATGCTCTTTTCATTTCTCCACACTTTCCCATAGTTCTCTATGACTAGTTGATACTGCCTGCATACCACCGGATAAACACTTGGCGATATCTTCTTGATTCTCGATCATACCACCGCCAATGACTGGAATATCGCAATAGGCATGCAACTTTTTAACAATCCCCGGTAATAAAGCTGGTAAAACTTCAATATAATCCGGCTGTAAAGCTGATGCCATGTGTACAGAACGCATAAAGGAGCGTGAATCAATCATGAAAATACGTAAGATCGAAATGCATTGATTGCTTTTAGCAGCTTCAATCGCTTTCGGCTTTGTTGATATAATTCCATCTGCATGTACCTTCTGACACATATATTGTGTACCATATTGATCATTGGCAATACCATGAATCAAATCCATATGCACGATGCCTTTTTTGTTATGCTCATGCAACTGTTTTACCAAGTCCTCCATAAAGTTCATATGAAAATCCATGAGGATGCACCATGTATAAGACCCCTTTAGAAAGGCTTCAAATGTCTTCCAATCGGATATCACCGGCAAGATGTTCTGTATGATCATCAAATCCTTCTTTCCATGCTTCTTGATGCCAATAAGTCTGCGCCGCTGTCCGCAATATTTTTTACAATCACATCATTTACATGCACCGGCGCACTTACGCAAACGTGTTTACATGCTTCCATTATAGCAAATAATTTAGCTTTTGGAACATTTCTTGAAGTAATCACCGGCAGTAATGGATAGATAGCATGTTCTATACGTATGGTCGTCGTTAACATGCGCATAGGTTCTATCATCTCCTGACGAGCAAAGGCTGCTCCTTTCAAACAGCTATTTCCTCTGACTTGTATATCATCTTTTTGCTTCGTCACTTCTAAATGACAACTCATTGGGCAAACAATACAGTCAAATGTCTTTTTCATGACTCTTTTACCTCCACAATTAATGATTCCTCTAAAATACCAATATCTGATGGTTTTAAAATAATTCGTTCCATTTCAGAAGGTAATAGATAGCGTTTTGTTATGGTTTTGATAATACGATCCCCTGTTCGTATGTTGATCATCACCTGTTTATAAGGTCTAATGGAACGAACACAAAGGGTGATGTTTTGTGAAGGCTGGGCATCAACAGAATGCGGCAATACATAGGAAATACCTGACCCAGCTTGCGTAGAAAATTGTTTCTGTCGGTGATACTGCCCTTTGATATCTTGAACGGCACATAAAGCCGCTTCATGAGCCTCCATACTGACAAAATCCACAATATCATGGACATGCAAAGCATTCCCACAAGCATAGATATGCGGAATACTTGTTTCATAATGTGCGTTTACTTTTGCCCCTTTGCTCTTACTATCCATTTCCATATCCAAATGATCTGCTAATGACATTTCCGGAAGCAGCCCAATGGACAATAATAAGGTATCAACCGCAAAGCTTTTCTGTGTCTTTGGAAGAATGTTGCGATGTTCATCTACCTGGGCAATGACTACACGTTCCACATGAAAATCCCCTTGAATATCAACGATTGTATGTGATAAATATAAAGGAATCGCAAAATCTTTTAAGCATTGTACAATATTTCGATTTAAGCCATTGGAATATGGCATAATTTCAGCTACCCCCAACACGTTTGCCCCTTCCAGTGTCATACGTCTTGCCATGATGAGTCCGATATCACCACTTCCCAAGATGAAGATGTTCTTGCCAACGAGAATATTTTCAAGATTTAAAAAACGCTGTGCGCTGCCTGCCGTATAGACACCAGGCAGCCGTTTTCCAGGAATACTGATGGCTCCGCGATTACGTTCATAACAGCCACAAGCTAAAAGAATCGTTTTCGCCTGTACCCATACATAGCCTTCTTCTGCATTAACATATTGTACACGTAATCTCTCATCGATCCATACAACATCACTGCATAAACGATAGGGAATTCGATAAGCATGAATTTGATCTATAAAGCGTTGCGCATACATAGGACCACTTAACTCTTCATGAAAAGTCTGTAAGCCAAAACCATTATGAATACATTGCTGCAAAATTCCACCGAGTTCTTCCTTACGCTCTAAGATCAAGATATTATCTATACCAGCTTCTTTGGCCGCAATAGCTGCACTCATTCCAGCACTGCCACCTCCGATAATGATCATATCTACCTGTTTCATCGTCTCCCCTCCTTTGCCACCTCATAATAGCTGTCTTCATCATATTGCACTTCGTGCAATGGTATTTGCAATTCTCTTGCCAATAGTTTAGCGATTTCTACTTCACAATACCCTCCCTGACATTTCCCCATGCCTGGGCGCACACGCATTTTTACCCCCGCAATGCTATGGGCACCACACTTTCGATGGATACAATCGACCACTTCTTGCTCACTGATCTGCTCACAATAACAGACGATATGTCCATAGCCCGGATGCTTTTGTATGAGGGCTTGCTGTTTTGTTTCACTTAAGTTTCGCATAATGAGTGGTTTTTGACGATGCACAATATGTTTTTTCTTATGAAAAGTCAACGGAAGTTTCATGAGTTCTACAATCACATATTCACTTATGGCAGGTGCTGATGCTAAGCCTGGTGAATCAATGCATCCTAAATGAAAAATCCCCTTGCACCTTCTTGATTCTTCGATATAGAAATCATTGTTATTACCAGTAGGCCGACATCCGCTGTAACTATGGATAACTTCTTGATAAGGTACATGTTGAATTATTTTTTCCACCTTTTCCTGTACTTCTTGTAAGCCTGACGTTGTTGTGGCATTATCCACCTTCTTTAATATTTCACTCGTTGGTCCTAACAAAATATTACCATGTATGGTAGGCACTGCCAAAACACCTTTTCCCGCTTTAGATGGGGCAGGATATAATACATGGGATACATAAGGTTGACTACGCTTAGCTAGAACATAATATTGACCACGTTTTGGTGTAATCGTAAATAAGGATTCTGCCTCCACCATTTCCATGATCTTTTGTGCACCTAAGCCAGCAGCATTCACAAGCATATCCACAGAATATTGTCCTTTATCACTTCTTATGACATATCCCTTTTCGCATGCTTTAATATCCAACACTTCTTCATGCAAATGAAGCTGTAAGCCATTCCATAAAGCCTCTTCTACAAGAGCCTCGCATACTTCCCATGGAGTGATGATAGCTGTATCTGGCACCCACAAAGCTTTACGAATATGTTTACTCAAGTTTTTTTCATTCTTTACTACTTCTTCACGTTCTTTTATCTCCACAGTGATACCGCGCTTTTTACCTCTTGCATACAATTCCTGTAAGATTTCTACCTCTTCTTCATTGCTTGCCAATACATAGCCTCCACAAGCCTGATAACCACAGCCTAACTGCTTACATATGTTTTGATACATCTTGGCTCCGCGTTTATTTAATTTTGCCTTTAAAGTACCATCTACAGGATCATATCCAGCATGAACAATAGCACTATTCGCCTTACTTGTTTCTTGTGCAACATCCCCATGTTTTTCAAATAATATTACCTCTACTTCTTCATATTGTGTCAGATCATATGCTAAAAAAGATCCGACAATGCCAGCACCGATAACAGCAATCGTTTTCATGCGATTCTCCTTTCCCATACGCTAAAAAAGCGACATGATAAAAACAGTCTGTTCTGTTTCTCATCTCGCTTTCTCGTAATTTTTTATTAACTTGTACTTATAGTATAGCATAAAACTGTTTTGAATTATGACGATGTTTTACTTTTTTATTTTCTTTTTGCGGACATGATAGTCACGATAATAGCAAATCGCATGAAATAATGTGCTTAACCTTCTCTTTTTCTTTTCAGATTTCACAAGAACACGTTATGAGGACAATCACAAAAGTAACTATGCTTGTTCACATATCGCAAGTATAAGAAATTCTAATAAAACCTGCATATGTTCTAGTTCGTATTCATAAAAGGTGTCATAGAATAGAAAAACGCCTGTATGAACAGACGTTATATTAGTAATGAGATTTAAAGAAATCCATCAGATTTCGTAAAGACTGTATCAGTTCCTGTTCCTTATCCAGCTCCAGCTCATTTAGTAGCTTATCAATCATCTTCGCATGAAAATCATTGTGAACTTCAAGGACATGTACTGCTCGATCAGTCAATTGAAGACGCACGATACGTTTATCACGTTCATCCTTGACACGCTCCACATATCCTTTTTTAACAAGCTTTGAAGCTGAAACGGTGAGTGTTCCTTGTGTTACCATCAATCGCTTGGCAATTGCGGACATCATCTTGGATTCACTTTTGTCAATGGCTTCCAGAATATGTACCTCTGTCATGGATAAGCTGACACCTTGATCCCGCAGATTCTTCTCTTCAATCAACAGGATGTAATTAAAGAGATCTACCAGAAGTTCATTCAGCGTATGCCGTGTGTCATTCATTTATACATACCTCAATTAAGCAGCAGCTTTTTCCAATGCAGCCTTTGCTGTTTCAACGATTTTTGTGAATCCTTTTTCATCGTGAATAGCAATTTCTGACAGCATTTTACGGTTGATCGTTACGTTAGCTAATTTCAAACCGTGCATCAATCTTGAATAAGAAATGTCATTCATTCTTGCTGCAGCGTTGATACGTGCGATCCATAATTTACGCATTTCACGTTTTAAATCTTTACGGTCATTGTATGCGTATTTGAAAGAGTGCATTACCTGCTCGTGTGCAGTTTTATACAGCAAGTGTTTTGCTCCATAATAACCCTTTGCTAACTTTAATACTTTCTTTCTTCTTTGACGTGTTGTATATCCACCTTTAACTCTAGCCATGTTTATATTCCTCCTATCTTACTTCACCAGCATCTGTTTGATACGTTTGAAATCTGTGTTGTGTACCGTAGATGCTTTTCTTAAATGACGTTTCTGTTTCTGTGTCTTACCGTGGAAACGGTGAGAAGTATAAGCGTGACTTCTTTTCAGTTTACCGGAACCAGTTGTTTTAATACGTTTTGCTAAACCTCTATGTGATTTCATCTTTGGCATAAGTAGTACCTCCTATAAATAACTATTTCTTCTTCGGTGCCAGAACACATGACATCGTATTACCTTCCAGAATTGGTTTCTTTTCAATAACTGCGATATCAGAAATTTCTTCAGTGAAGCTATTCATAATCTTTTTACCAACCTCGAGTCTCGTAATCAAGCGTCCGCGGAATCGCATATCCACTTTAACTTTCATTCCATCCTCGATCCATTTGCGTGCATGACGCATTTTGGTTTCAAAATCGTGGCGGTCAATGACCGGAGACAGTCGAATTGGCTTCACCTCGGTTACATGCTGTTTCTTCTTCGCTTCTTTTGCTTTCTTCTGCTGTTCGAAGTGATATTTACCATAATCCAGCACTTTACAAACCGGTGGCTGTGCTTTTGGAGCTACACACAATAAATCCAGTTCCTGGTTGTATGCAATCTCTAAAGCTTCACGACGCATCTTAACTCCAAGTTTATCGCCATTAGCATCAATCACCATGACTTCCTTGAACTTAATCTTTTCATTTACTAAATCGTCGTTTACATTGTTAGGAATAACTCTCTTGTTTATAATAGACACCTCCATTTTGTTGCCATAAGAAAAGCGGGTACTCACTATGCACCCGCTAATATCATCATGTATTTCTTAATATGATGTAGCATTTACCTACGTCTTCAGACATCAGGTGAGAAGGGGTGCTTCTAACTTTCCACTAACTTTTCTGCTTGTTAAGCATACCATGAATTCACTGCCATGTCAAACCTTTTTTAGAAACTGTACTTCATCTTTGCATTCGCTGTTTTCTTTTATGCAGATGATTCTTGCGTATGTACACGCTTTTCTTCATTCAGCTTTACGCTTATACCATATACGAACCATCTTTTAAATGGATGGCGGTTATCTTAATTGATAACCATCGCGGACAAAATAGCCAATTCCAGGTACGAATAGATCCGCTGGAGAATCCCCTTGTTCAATAGCTTTCTGGATCGCTTTGGCATTCGCACTAAAAGCTAATACATTCTGGATACATGAATTCTCAATATCATCCTCTTCAAAATGTTGTTTAACTACCTCTTCAATATACGCATAAGACTGTAGCTGACTCTGATATAATTCACGCGTTTTTTCATTTTTCTTCACTAAAAAGAGTTTTTCACCAAATTCTACATAAGGATATGCATATTTACAATATAATTCCGGAAGAAAGCAGAAAATCTCATATGCTAAAGAATCATCCTCACACCATTTTATGAGCTGAGAACGTATCTTTACATGTTCTTGTTTACCTTTGCATGTTTCAAAAGCCTGCAATGCTTTGCGTGTATATTCCTGTATTTCATTCTTCGTGAAATCACTTTTTTCATAACTGCGTTCCTGTTGAACAAACAGAAAACACTGTTTTTCCGTATGAATAGCACTGATGGTATCCCAGTTTATGGCATATGCCAAAAGCTTTTGACTAAGCTCTTTAGCCTCTTTGCCATTGATCCATACTTCAGCTGTGGCATTTTCTTTGTCCTTTGAAGCAAACACTTTTACCCAATACACCTTTTTATTGCCTAAGCGCAAACAGATTGCCTCTTTCAGCATTGCCCAATAATCTACATCCGGTCCTTCTTTTTTTCCGATACCGCCAAGTTTACTGGCAAATACATCGAAAAAATGACGTTCTTGTGTAAATCCCTCACAAGTATATTGTTTCTCATCATTGCGGATGGCTTTTCTATATAACGATAAAACTTGATCATAATACTGTTTACAGGCGTTTAAGATGGCATCATGTACACTACTTCCACTTGCTGCTATGGCTTCAAATATCGTGTCTTCTAACCAGTCATGATGTAACTGAAATAAAATCTGCACCACATTATCATGGATGGATAAAATATCAGCATATACATAAATATCTTCATCTGATAAAACAAAGGCATCTTCATAACTAATTCCATCTTCACATATCGCGATTAATGACTCTATCATTTCCTCATGTAAGTCCTGTGTGTCTGCTACGATAAAATCCTCATTCTTTTCCGGTTTTGCTTTATTTTTTCTGAAAAACATGGATATCCTTCCTTCCATAACTGTTACCATTATACAATAAATTCCTAAACCTTTCCATAAATGCTACCGGATACCACATAATCACATATTTATCATTTCTATCCATCTTCACTATTCTTTTTCATTTATGAATTTTTTTCTACACAGCTGTTTAAGCAAGCCATGATAGCATTATGGTAATGAACTGTAATAAGATATCTACGTGATAAAAATGCGCTAACTTTTATTACTTTTTTAAAGAAAACACTTGAAATTTGTTTTATATTTGGTATAATAACTGAGCAAGTTAAGTGATGACTCCTTAGCTCAGCTGGCAGAGCAACTGACTCTTAATCAGTGGGTCCAGGGTTCGATTCCCTGAGGGGTCACCATTACATAAACAAACGGAAATTTAATAAAATTTCCGTTTTTTATATTTCTATGCCGCTCTTCTGGACCCACAATAAGAAAGCTTGCTCTGCCATAGCATATCATCTATGGTGCTCATATGATAATTAAAAAATGAAAGAAAAACGATCTTTCATTCATTAAGCTAAATTTTCATAACAGGCAATTAAATGAGCAATGAGTTGTTCCTTCCCTACATCTAACACAAATGCCAGTTCATCACAAAGGCGCTCCTGAATACGCTCCAAACACTCCTGATTTTTCATGCCACATTTTCTTTCTGCATATTTCCAATTCATTAAATAAATATAAACATCCACCAGTGCATTCATATCAATATTCGAATAATTCCGCATTTTTAAAAGTTCACTTAATTCTTTTCCATAATCCGCGTGAATCGCCGGATGAAAAATTCTGTCCAGAATCAATCGCGCTGTAGCAATATCCATGATTTCTCTGACACCGGCCTTATCCATATTTTTATATGGAATGACGCTTTGGTTACCATCTAAAGATATCATCGTGATACGATCACTTTTACGGTCATATTCCGTGATGGTACAAATGCCCAATGTGGGATGAAACACTTTTTTTTCGTTAGTTGTCATTTCCTTACCTCATATAGTAAGTGTATGCTTTATTTACACGCTTGTCAAACGAATTCTTTTTTAAAACACTTGCTATTTGAAATTATTATGTTATACTGAAGAAGTAATAACGAGCAAAATAACTATGATTTCAATATTCACATATCAGAAATTGTAATTATCTCAAAGTACAATTTCACATATGTGTTTTTTAATACCTTGAGGCGCCTCTTATACAGAAAAATGGAGGTACTATAACATGAGTACAGGAAAAGTAAAATGGTTTAACGCAGACAAAGGATTTGGATTTATCACTTCTGATGAAGGAAATGATATTTTCGTACATTACACAGAAATTCAGGGTAATGGTTTCCGTACATTAGAAGAAGGAGCGAAAGTAAGCTTCGATATTAAAACAAATGATCGTGGAGATCATGCCGCAAACGTAAACGTTCTATAATCATCACTTGTTTATGTAGACATCCCAGATGGGGTGTCTTTTTTTATATATGGTGTAGCACAGCTGCGGATGCCCAGCCCAATCCATTATTGATAAGGAATGGATGCTTTGCACCTTTTATTACTTTTGTTATCCTTCCTGATTTTATCAATAATTGATCTTTTGAATACCAGATACCTCCATCACTGGCTGTCCATAAGCCATCAAAGCGAACAAGCTCACCCACATGGAAATGAATGGATGGTTTTTGTGCATCTTCAATTACCTTATTATTTGCCCAGCCAATATTATGCTCGATAAGATACGGATGTTGCGCTGTTTTTATCACTTTTGTTATCGTGCCTTCTTTCACCCTCAGTGAGCTAAGAGGATACCAATTGCCACCATTGCTTTGTGTCCATAAACCACTGTAATGTACATGATCCCCTACATGATAGCGTAAATATGGTTTTGGTTTCTCTGGTTTCGAGGAATTTCCATCATCTTTACTGAACCCATTGAAGCCTTTTTCCTTGATAATTTTTGGATAATCCTTATAGGCATAGTCAAAATCCAACCATCCACGATATCCATTAATTGTTCCCTTATCACTAAATTGCCACATGCCATATGGTTTATCATATGTGATTTTGCTAGCCCATTGTGCTACCCATTTATCAAATCGATCTAATCGCGGCGAATTTATACGATGCTCAAGCCAATCCAAATTTGCATAAACACCGGGATAATATCCTGCTTTTTCTAAGGTATCACAAGTATAATATACCGTTTCGATATTCATTGCATCACTCACACCATGTCTGGCTTTCCAACCATCAGCATCTTCCATATCAATAAAACAAGGATACGCTGGCTTACAGGAACGACACTGTCGTAAAAAACCTTCTGCCTCCTCTTTCATTTGTGCATGATTGGCAACATAGGAATAATGATAAAGGCCATATGGTATCTTATATCTTTCACATTCTTTTACATTACGACGAAATTGCTGATCTTCTACAAAATGTCCATAACTTGATCGTATAATGGCAAACTCTACTCCAGCCCTTTTTATAGCTTTCCAATCAATGATGCCATTATGTTCAGAAACATCTATCCCGAATCGTTTCATTTTCTTCACCTCTTGTTTTACTCTATGTATCTGAAAGAAAACGGTTTAGGTTGCAGCCATGATACCATCATAAAAAATGAAGATGATATAGGGCATAGCATCTTCAGGTAAAAAAGCCATAAGCAGAACCAAAAAAAGTAACTATCAAATAAACCTTACTAAAATAAAAAAGAAATAATATAATCTTTGATAAAACATCAAAAGATCTTTATTTCCTTTTTTTATGATAACACCTTTTCCAAGATATAATCATCCATGATGAAACCACGACCGATATCTGTCTGCACTGCATTGATATCCTGAAATCCCTTGCCATGATATACATCCAAGCTATGCTGATTATATTTATTACAAGTCAGATAAATCGCTTGTTTGTTTTGTTCTTTCGCAAACTTGATTGCTTCCTCTAATAAATAAGAAGCCAAGCCCTGCCCACGTTTATCTTTTCTTAAATACAGCTTACTTAAAAATAAGCGTTCCTTTTCCGGTTTCACCCCACAATAGCCAATCAATTCAGTTTCCTCAAAGGCTAAAAAATACGTATACTGTTCTTCCTCTATGGCTTTTTTTAATGCCGGATAGCTTTGAAATTTCTCCACCATATATTCTATTTGTTCGAATGAAATAATATCTATAAAATACTCATGCCATATCTCATTTGCCAGCTTTGCTAACTGTTGGATATCCTCATCACTTTGACACTTGCGTATCTGCATATGCCTCGCTCCCTTCTTATATAGCCATTATTATAGCACTTTCTTCCTAAAAAGCAGGCATCAAAATAAAAATCTATTCCTTTTTTGCAGCTTATCTTGTCGTTATCATTTGCTTCTTCTATCACCCTTTCATCCTAGAAACGTTTTCAGCTTTCCATTAAGCATGAAAAAAAGTGCTAATCATCAGCACTTTATAAATCATATGCAGATAACACCTGCATCCATTTTGCAAATAATGCTTCCTCTTTGATCGTGCGATTCGCATTGCTGGTACTAGGCAAATAAATTACTTGCTTATCCAAATGCGCAAAATGTTTTTGAAACAGTTCATAGCTTTTACGACCATTGCAGATAATGATTGAAATTTCTGGATACGCTTCTAGCAGCTCATCAATCGGATTCACTTTTTCATTGCGAATTGCCGAATCCAAGCTGCCTTCTCGTTCACATTCTCCAATGACATCCCATAAAATCATATGATGCGTTAAAATGATTGCCTTCTTTTGTTCATAGGTAGCTATTGGCATCCCAAATTGTGCATGCAAGATCTTCCAGAAGCGATTATGCGCAAACCCATAATATTCTTGCTTCTCTAAAGAAGTCACAGACGGCATAGAGCCTAAGATCATCACTCGCGGCTGTTTGGCAATAATAGGGGCAAAGCCTTTTAACACAAAGCTTCTCCGATCACATCATGAGGGAGGGCCTCGGTAATCTTAACCTGGACAAAACTTCCCAAGGCTAATGGTTGTTTACTTGTAAAAATGACCATACCATCCACTTCATCCGGTGCACTGTTTGCTCCACGTCCACGATATTTGCCAGTCAAGCCATCCTGTGCTTCTACCAAAACTTCCATCACCGTACCAATACGTTTTTGTTGATTGGCTAAAGAGATTTCTTCCTGACGCTGCATCAAAATTGCTAAACGACGTTGTTTTTCTTCTTCTGCAACACTTTGTTCCATATCAAAAGCCGGCGTATCTTCTTCCGGAGAATAGGTGAAAGCACCCATGCGATCCCAATGAACATCTTCTACAAACTGCATCAATTCATCAAAATCTTCCTGTGTTTCTGAGGGAAAGCCCACGATAAAGGTCGTACGTAAAGTAGGATCCGCATACGTCTTACGAATCTTTTTAATCAATGCCAAGACTTCCTCTTTAGTGCCTCGACGATTCATAGCTGCCAGCATACAATTGTTGGCATGCTGCATTGGAATATCAAAATATGGCAATACTTTCGGTAACTTCGCCATACCTTCAATTAATTCCTCATCAATTTCATCCGGATACATATATAAGATACGAATCCAATGAAAGCCATCAATCTCATGAAGCTTTTGTAACAGTTCTAATAAAGAACGTTTACCATATAAATCAACTCCATACTTTGTCGTATCCTGAGCAATTAAAACCAATTCCTTAACACCGCGCTGTGCCAGTTCTTTGGCCTCTTGGACCAATTGTTCCATGGGAAAGGTTACATTATCACCGCGAATCAAAGGAATTGCACAATAGGTACAGCGATTGCTACAACCTTCGGCAATTTTCAAATATGCCGTCCATGGCTTGCTTGATACCATACGCTCACTTTTGCCATAGCTGACAAGTTCTTTCCCATCCAATAAAGAGTGAAGAATCTCATGTAGATGCGGGTATTCGCGAATACTGATGACGGCATCGATTTCCGGAATTTCCGCCTCTAAGGTTTCCTTATAACGTTGCGCCAGACAGCCAACCACAATCAACTTTTTACAATTTTGTTTTTTATATTCCGCCATCTTAAAAATCGTATTGATGGCTTCTTCTTTCGCAGAATTAATAAATCCGCATGTATTAATGATGATGGCTTCTGCTTCCTGCGCATCCTTAACCAATTCATGATGTCCACTTTTCAACATGCCCATCATCTTTTCACTATCAACTAAATTTTTACTACAGCCTAAAGAAATAAAACCTATTTTCATATACTACACCTCGCTAGGTACTACTATACCATGTTTTTTCCTATCCTAAAAGCCATTTCCTTTTATTACCTCATTAGGTATGGAAACAAAGAAAGCTCTTTTTTTTAAAACTGAATTTCTCTTTGCATAATCGCTTCTATAAGATGTATTCCTCTAAAAAACAGCCAACGCCACTTTCTGTATTCGCCTTTGCCACAGCATCTGCCATGGCTTTGGTATCTTCACTGCCATTGCATAACCATACGCCCAAACCAGCATCACGCAGCATTTCATTATCATTGCTGGTATCTCCAAAAGCAAGAACCTCTTGCATCGTTATTCCAATATCCTCACACAGCTTTTGAATACCACTGCTTTTATTTACTTGTGGATTTACAAATTCAAATAGATCTGCCGCTGTTTTAAAACAAACACATTGTGCATTGTGATACTGCTTACCATGAGCCTCTACCTTTGGCATATCTTGTGGATAGCATTGCACAATTAGCTTATTACGTGGGACATCACATAAAGTAAACATGTCTGTCTGTACTTCCTGCTCACAATATGATGCGGCAAGCCTTTTGGTTTCTTCATCACTATAGCTGACATAACGCTTAGCACCATCAAAGATGATAAAGCGTACTTTCCAGCCAGCATAATGCTCCATGATTGCTTTAATGATCGCGCCATCTAAACGATGATATTCTTTTTTGATTGCTGTTTTACAATGATAAACAACACCGCCATTCATGCCAATGACATAATCGACCATCTCTTCCATCTGCCATTGTTTGATGAGTTGTAAGATCCCCTCCACCGGACGTCCGCTGACGATGGCAAATTGCATGCCTTGTTTACGACAGCGTTGAATCATTTCCTTATTCTTCTCACTAACTTCATCCTTCTCATTTAATAAGGTTCCATCTAAATCGCAACAAATCAATTGATACGCTTGGTTCATATTCTTCTCCTTTTTCTTGTTTGCTTTCCTAATAAACGATTGAGCTATTCCATATGCTTTTCCCAGTTCTAAATATCTTGTTAATGCCGGTAGCACCTATGATTGTTTCCTGTTGATGCAGTTAGCACCTTTGCAATTCACCTGTTGAGGCAGTTGGCTTTTACCTGTACATGCTCATTAAAAGAAATAGCTCTGTTTATTTCTCAAAAGCTTTCCCAGCAAAACATCTCATGATGTTTTCTATATCTATTATAGCGAAAAATCACGCAAATACCTACCTGATTTTTATGTATCTAAACCACATTACTTTCTTTGTATAAGCATGCTTTTCAAGAACAAAAGTGGCTAGTTTTTCACTAACCACCTATTGCATTGTCAAATTGTTGTAAATCTTCTCTGGTGTCAATATCCTGTACTTCTGCTTCATTGACTTCCATTAAGATACAAGCTTCTTGATGTCGCATGGCAATCGTTTTTCCACCTTCCTCATGTACTAAGCTATTAAATTCTGAAAACCAGCAGCTTGGAAACAGCATGGGATTGCGAATAGCTCCATGAACCGCAGCACAGATAATATGTTGTGCATCTGCCATATGGCATAATTTTTGTAAAGTTTCTGCCTTGATTTTAGGCATATCACCGGTAAGAAAGACAATGGCATCCGCATCTTTGGCGGCTTTTTGACCTAATTGAAGAGAAGATGACATTCCTTTTTGCGGATGATCATTCTTAACAGCGTGCATACCTCTTGTATGAGCCAAAGCCAACACTTCTTCATATTGACTTACCACATGAATCGCATGAAAGTCCACTTGTTGACAAGTATCCATCACATGTGCCAGGATGGGTTTTCCTTGCCAGACATGTAACAATTTGTTTCCGTGAAAGCGTCTGGCATAACCGGCAGCTAAGATAACCAGATCAATCTTCATCTTTTTTCAACAGGATTTTTTCTGCGGTAATCGGTAACGTTCTGATTTGTACACCACTGGCATGAGCAATCGCGGAGGCAATGGCTGGTGCCGGCGTATTGATGACAACCTCACCGATGGACTTTGCCCCAAAAGGACCATGGTCTTCATAACTGCTTTCAAAGTCCACACGAATCGTGCCGACATCCAATCGTGTTGGTATCTTATATTGCAGGAAGCTGCGATTGCGCATCTTTCCTTGTTTGCTATAGCTGATATCCTCATACAAGGCCATACCGATACCTTGTGCGATACCGCCTTCCGCCTGTATTTTAGCCAGATTCGTATTGATGACCGTACCACAATCGACAACCGAAACATAGTCCACTAATGAAATTTCACCGGTCAGCTTATCGACATCCACTTCGGCAATTCCAACCATGAACGGTGGTGGTGAGGTAGGTGAACAATGGGATGCATTGGCAATCAACACTTCCCCCTTGCCTCCTTCAAAACACGTATTGGCAAAATCTTTTAGGCTCATCTGTTTCTTATCTTCAACGGCCGTAATCAGTTCACCATCAAAGCAGATATGTTCTTTTGGTACTTCCATCAATATAGACGCTTCGTTGATGATTTTTTGTTTCAATTCTTCACATGCCTTGACTACCGCCATGCCGGTGACATAGGTCGTTGCAGAAGCATAGGAGCCGGTATCATAAGGAGATGCATCGGTATCAACCGCCTGTGTAACGACTTGCTCAACTTCACAGTCTAAACATTCTGCTGCCATCTGTGCTAAGATCGTATCACAGCCGGTACCCATATCGGTAGCACCGATAGATAAGGTGTAGAAACCATCATCCTGTAGCTTGATGATAACCGAGGCAATATCGACATTGGCAATGCCGCTTCCCTGCATGGATAAGGCAACACCCAGACCACGCCGCTTATTCCCCATATCACGACATAACTGTTTTTCTTTCCAGCCAATCATTTCCATAGCTTTTTTCAGACAGCGATCTAAAGCACAGCTGTTGAGATGTTCATTATAGTATTGAGACATGATTTCATTTTCACCAACGATATTCATGAAACGCAGTTCACAAGGATCCATATGAAGGGCATCGGCCAATTCATTAACAGCGGATTCCACCGCAAATTGTCCTTGCGTTGCCCCATATCCACGATAAGCACCGGCTTGCATCGTATTGGTGTATACGACATCATAGGTAAAACGACTAGCTTTGACATGATTGTACAGCGGCAAGGACTTATGACCGCTTAAGCCAACCGTTGTTGAACCATGCTCACCATAAGCGCCGGTATTGGATAAGGTATGTAAATCAATCGCCAAGATCTCACCGTTTTTCTTCGCTCCGATCTTTACATGCATCTTCATCTCATGACGAGAATTGCTAGCCGTAAAAGTTTCTTCACGACTATAAACGATATAACTAGGACGCTTTAATTTCCACGTCACAAAGCCGGTGAAGATTTCACAACAACCGGTTTGCTTTGCGCCAAAGCCACCGCCAATGCGTGGTTTTACGATCCGTATCTTAGCTTTTGGAATCTCTAAAGCATTGGCAACCATACGGCGAACATGGAAAGGTACCTGAGTAGAGCTGACGACATTCAAACGCTCAAAGGCATCAACATAGGCGTAAGAGCGAAAGGTTTCCATCATTGCTTGGGCATTGGCTTTTGTATGATAATCTCTTTCTAAGATAACATCACAATCCGCAAACGCCGCATCAATATCACCGACACAGCTTTCCCCTTGTGAACAGATATTGCGCATGCGCGCATTCCCTATCTCACATAGCGTACGATAATTATCTTCTTGATGTACGATGATATCATTATCGATGGCCTTGGTAAAGTCTAATAATGGTTCATATACCTCATAATCAACCTTGATCAACTTCATTGCTTTTTCAGCTGCATCTAGCGTTTCTGCGGCAATAATGGCTACTTCATCGCCTACATATCGCACGATTTCATCTAAGATCTTACGATCATAAGGAGAAGGTTCCGGATAGGTTTGTCCAGCTAAGGTAAAACGTACATCCGGGACATCTTTCCATGTATAAACAGCCACAACACCGGGCATTTTCAAAGCTGCACTTGTATCAATTGCTTTGATGCGCGCATAGGCATGCGGAGAGCGTAACAGCTTTAGGATCAAGGCATCTTTGGGCACCATATCGCCGGTATAGACAGGCTTGCCACTCAAAAGGGCATAGGCATCCTTTTTTACAACGGGCTGTGAGATATGTTTCATGCCTGTTCGCCTCCTTTTTCTTGTAAATAAGCTTCAATCGCTCTAAGCTGTCCCATATAACCGGTACAGCGACATAAATTGCCGGCCAGGTAGTGATTGATTGCTTCACGTGTGGGCTGCTGCAATTCCTTTTTCATTGCTAAAACATTCATGATCAAGCCGGGAGAACAAAATCCACATTGCTCAGCACCTTGTTTTGCCATATAGTCCGCAAATTCATGTGCTTCTTGTTCAACGCCTTCTAAAGTCGTAACGGCATGTCCATCACAGCGAACAGCCAACATACTGCAGGATAAGATGGGTTTACCATCTAGCCAAACCGTACATAACCCGCAATTGCTTGTTTCACAACCGCGTTTGACACTGTAACAGCCATGTGCACGTAAAAAATCTAATAAAAGCATATCCGGTTTGATATCATCTGTGATACGCTGTCCATTGATCATCATCGTTATCTGCATGTTGCTTCCTCCTGAAGTGCTGTATAGCTTTTTTGTACAAAGGCATGTACTAATGCTTTGCGATATTCCTTAGAGCCACGCATATTATCCGCTAACTCAATTGCGAAAAGGGCTTCTTCAATCTGCTTATCATCATAGCTTACCGGTAATACCACCAATTCTGCACGCTTTGGTCTGGCACCAATAGCAATGCGATAGTTAGTCGCCGTTTTGGCGATGGCAAAATTTAATACGGATAAATCTGTAGCACTTTTGCGCATACATAAAAATTTTGTCAAAAGGGGTTCTTTACGGATGCGGATATGGGTTAAGATATCACGCTCATAAGGCTGTTTGCTGTAATCACTCAGCTTTATTTCTCCTTGATGATAGAGTACTACGCTTGTATCTAATACCATGAAGGCTGTAAGTATATCAGAAAAGCCAAAACGTGAATACAAACTGCCGCCAATCGTTGCCGTATTGCGAAATTGTACCCCTACAATATCTTTGATACTATCCTGTATCAGCGTACCAAAGGCTTTTAAAAGAATCGGGCTTGTTTCCAACTGGCGCAATGTACACATCGCACCAATTTCAATATAGTCTTCCTGTTCCTTGATTTCATCCAGATGCAATGCCTGCAGATCAATTGCCATTGGTACCACACGATCTTGCATTTTCAGCCACTGCATGCCTCCTAAAATTTGATGATTACGATTTTTCATTAACAGCGTATACGCCTCATCCAGCGATGACGCTTTTACATATTGTTGCATATACAGCATGATCTTCTACTCCTTCCATACCAGATAGCCAGAGCTATCATCCCCTGCTAAAGCAAAGTGTTTTCCATATATTGTATTATAACATTCACAGCACCTTCTGCGTAAGAAGGGTTCTTCTTTTTTCAAATGCGTATATATCCTTCCTTCATGCAGAATGTAAATATCATCTGCATATTGCAAAGCCAAATTAGGATCATGGATGCTGATGAATAAGGATGTTCCTTGCTGTGCCAGCTGTTTTGCCTGTTGCAAGAAAAGATGCTGGTGCTGGAAATCTAGATAAGTACATGGTTCATCCATGAGAATGACCTCACTATCCTGTAAAAAAGCTCTGGCTACATAGGTCATTTGCAGCTCTCCTCCACTGATTTCATGTAAATATTTATCCTTGATATGGGCAAGCTGAAACTTTTTTAGGACAGCGTTTGCTTTGGCATATTCCTTTGCGTCAGGAACTTCAAACAGTGACAAACGTCGTGTACAACCGGCAACAATACAATCCATCACCTTGATATCCGCCACCATTTCCTTGATCTGGGGAACATAGCTAAAACAGGCAGCGCGTTGCTTTTCGTTGAGCTTGCGCAAGGATTCTTGCTTCCATAGGATATCCCCTTGCACGAAAGGAAGCTTATCCAACATGGCTTTCATCAGCGTTGTTTTGCCACTGCCATTTTCTCCTAACATCATCACGATGCGACCTTTGGGAATGGTTAAGCTGATATCATGCAACACTTCTTTTTGCTCATATGTCACACTAACATGAACCACTTCGATCATAATGAAAACCTGCCTTTCACAAAGACGATGATTAGAAAAAACGCACCAAACAAGGAAGTCAATATACTGATGGGCAGCTCTATCGCTAATACAGCTCGTGCTAAGGTATCACAAACCAAAAGGAAACAGGCTCCCCCAAAAAACGTCTTGCCAAGTGCCTTGCTTAAAGGCTGATGATAGAGCAAGCGTACGGCATGCGGTATCAAAAGACCTACCCAGCTCACGATACCGGCTACACTGACAACGGTGGCAATCATACAGGTAGATAACAATAACGCTATCCAACGAATCTGCTTTTCTCTAACGCCTAATGTTGTCGTTTCTTCACCAAATGACAGCATTTGAATCTGCCAGCGTAGAAGATAAAGTGAAATCATACAAATCGCACTAACACCGATGCATAGTAAAGCCTGTGTCCAAGTAGCATCGCCAAAGCCCCCCATCAGCCAGTATTCAATGCTAGCTAATTCCTGATAAGGATCTGCGGCTAATTTCAATAACATTAGGAATGAAGTTGCTACAGCTTGTAAGATGATGCCGGCAATGACTAAATTCAAGATGCGATTTCCATGTACTTTTGTTGCCAATAGCATGGTGAAAATAACAAGCAGCAATCCACAGCCAAACGCCAAGAGCATCGTAATCCATGGTTCATCATGAAATAGCACGATGGCAAGGGCAGCCCCTAAGGAACAGCCACTGCTTGCCCCAATCACATCACCGGAAGCTAATGGATTCTTGAAGATGGTTTGATAAATCAATCCACTGACAGCCAACGCCCCACCACCGGCAAGTACCAATAAGATACGCGGTATGCGAATATTCCAAACAATAGCCTGTATACCGGCATCTCCATGGAAACAAAGGGCAGCCAACATGTCCTGCAGATTTGTACCATAGCGCCCTGCCAGTAAAGCAATCACAAGCAGAATCAGCAGCAGGAGTCCACAGCTGAAATATCTTTTCATATGCATCACCTACTCTTTTCTGCCCTTGGCATTAAGCATATACACATTCCCAGTTCTTTTCGCTTAACATCCCAGCTCTTCTACATCTACATCTATTTGGTAAAATTGTTGATAAAAGCATCTTGCTTCCTGTTTTACGATATCCATAGAAACACGTTCAGGATACAAAATTGCATAGGTCCATAAAACGCCTAAACAGCTTGATAAATTAGGGGTATCCCAAGTTTCTAAATGTGCCGGGAAAACATAGACTTGCTTATGTTTTACAGCATTGACACTCGCGAAAGCTGCATCTTTTGTAAAGTCACTCACCTTAGCACCTTTTTGTTCAATAAAAATAATATCCGGATTCGCTTTGATAAGTGTTTCCTTATTGATACGCAGCCAATTGCCCTTACCATTTTCTTTCATAACATTCTCAGCACCAGCCACCTTCAACAATTCACTTTGAAACATATCTATACCTGCGCTCTGCAATGCCTTTGTTCCTGCAAAATATACTCTTTTATTTGCGTTTTCATCTTTGATATATGTTTCATATAAGTTTTTACGATATGCAAAATAAGCCTTTGCCTGCTTTTGTGCCCCACAAGCCTTGGCGATGATATCCACTGCCTCATCATAGCTATCCATGGTTTCCGGCTGTAACAAGATTACCTTGATATTCAGACTTTCCAATTTCTCCACATAGCTTTTCAGACTTACCGGCAAAAACACAACATCCGGTTTCACTTTGGCACATTCTTCTACATTAAACATTTTCTTATTGCCCATGGCTGGCAACTTAACGATTTCGGGCGCTGCCATTTTATAGATCGGACGTTTATCCGCTTTCATCTCTACCCCAACCAGCTTGTCCTTTTGACCTAATCCAAGCAAAGTAGAAGTCGCAATATAATAGCCACTAACTACCTTTTCCGCTGGTTTTTCCAATGTCACTTTACAGCCTGCTTGATCAACGATCGTAATACCTTCTGTTTTTGTTGTTTCCTTGTTAGGTTGCTGCGTACAGGCACTCATGCCAACAAGCAAACTTATGGTCGTCACTAAGATTCCTAATTTTTTAAATATCTTCATTATATCACCCTTCTTCATCGGTTTTGTTGATATGGCACAAGCTTGTGAACGTGCGTTCTATGAGCTAATCTGTGTACACAATATTCACCATCCAACACTTATGGTAGAAACACTATAACATCTTTGTAGAAGATGATCGTTTTTTATAAAGATTCACGATAGTTTCATCGGCTTTTTAATAATGCCAACACCTTGTTATAAACCTCATCATAATTCATCACATCCAAATCAAAAACTTGCACATCTTCTCTGGCGGCAATCGCTTGTATATATTGTACCTCACATTTCTTCAAAACACCAAGGACGTTTTGCGCCTTTGCAATACTATCTTGTAAGAGTTTTAGATACGCTTTTTCCTCTTGTTCCAAACGTCCGATTTCATCTACTATCAAGACCGGTTTTTGTTGTTGGTTTTCTATTAAAAATTGCCTTGCATGCTGTAACACCGCTACTCCAAATTGATCAAACACCTGAGGGATGACTTCATTATATGTAGGATGCTGTATCGAAAAACGCACATCGTTATAAGGATTCTCCCATAAAGCGTGCATATAAAAGCCAAGGCGTATCCCTTGTTCATAAAAAGGAAGTGTCTGAAAGCCGCAAACGGCTAACGAACACTCCTCAATAAGTTGTTTGATACAGGTTGATTTTCCACACTGGATACGACCTGTCAAAAACACCTTCATATTATGCCTCTTCGATTTGCTTAGGATCTTCTTTATCTTTAGGTAAGACAAGATTTAATACAGTTGCTATCACAAAGGTCATGATAATGCCATTCTGGGCAAAGATATTGCCTACCCAGCTAGGCAGCTGTGCTAAGACTGCCGGTACATTTCCAATACCGACACCCAAACCGATTGCCAAGGCCACGATCAGACCATCACGTTCCGTTAATGGCTTTCTGGTCAAAGATTGAATACCACTCACTAAGATCATCGCAAACATGATAACTGCAGCACCACCTAATACAGACTGTGGCATAACAGAGAATAAAGCACTCAGCTTTGGACAAAAACCACATAAGATCAAGAAAACTGCGCCAGTCATGATGACAAAACGATTCACGACCTTGGTTACCGCTACCAAACCAACATTCTGAGAAAAGCTAGTATTTGGCAATACACCAAAAATGGAGCCTAACACAGAGCCAAGACCATCTGCCATGACACTACCCTGCAATTCTTTATCTGTTGCTTCTCGATTCAATCCACCATTCGCTACTCCACTGGTATCACCAATCGTTTCAACCGTTGTCGCAATAAACATGATGCCCATTGCAATGATTGCCTGCATATTGAAATCAAAACCTACTGGCATAAAGGATGGTAACGCAATCCAATCAGCTTCTACCACCTGTGTAAAATCGACCATACCTAAGATGATAGCCAAAAGATAGCCTGCAACGATACCAATCAAGATAGATGCGTTATTGATAGCTCCCTTGAACTGTTTTGCTATCAAGATAACCAAAATGACAAAGGTACCAACAGCCAAATGATTTACGGCACCAAAATCGGCAGCTCCACTGCCGCCGCCAAAGTAATTAATACCAACTGGCAGTAAAGATAAACCAATAGAAATAATAACTAAGCTTGTAACAACCGGTGGAAACAACTTACGCAATGGTTTAATGAAATACCCAAGTACCATTTCAAATAAACCACCAACAAAGCTAGCTCCCATCAACGCCCCATAACCAAAGGCTGCCCCAATGGCTTTTGCTGTACCGATAAAACCAGAGCTTGTTCCCATGACGATTGGTAAACCACTACCAATTTTCCAGAAGGGATACAGCTGTATCAAGGTTGCAACACCGGCAACAAACATGGCGTTCTGAATCAAGGTCATCTTCAACGCGCCGCTCATCTGCAGCATACCGCAAATGATGATCAATGGTGAAATGTTACCAAGAAACATTGCTAAGATGTGCTGAATACCTAAAGGCAGGGCCTTTTTCAAAGGTACCGTGCCATCAAGTTCATAAATTGTATCTTTCTTTCTCTCTTCCATAGTTTCCTCCATAAAAAAATTCTCGTATACGACATACGAGAATCAGCCATTCCATAGTAAAAACGTCTGATTTCGTAGTCCCAAAGTATGGATTGGGGTAGAAACATCTGCCCCATACCGGCAGACGTATACGAAACTATGACATTTTATCACAAATTTCGACAATTTACTATAGTAAGTATAGAATGCATCTTCTTATCTGAAATGTAAAGTTAAATTCAACTTCAAAAGGCCAAACAGTGCGTGTTTTCTATGCAGCATAACATGTTTTTCTCATGCGGCAGCATATCGCTTAAAAATTTATTCGCAAGCAATTAAAATGTTACATTCATGGCATGTAGAATTGGTAAGAAAATGGCTGTTTCCGCGTATTTCTTTATGATATACAAATAAGTTTCTTTTGTCTTGACTTTCACAAAAACATACCGTAAACTTATCATATCAAATAATTTTGATATGAGGTGATAAGATGCAAGATCGTTATACAGAAGATGCAATCATTTTTAAGGCTTTATGTGATGAGAAACGCTTACGTATCATAGCGTTATTAAAGAATCAAGAAAAATGTGCCTGTTCGCTGATTGAAGACATGCAAATCGGTCAATCTTCTTTATCTTATCATATGAAGATCTTATGCGAATCCGGCATCATAACTAGTCGCCAGGATGGGAAATGGACACATTATCGAATAAATCCTGAAGGTTGTGCCTATGCTTTGAAACGTTTACAAAAGATTCTTGCAGGAGATGATTAAAAAAACAAAGTCGTGCTAGCTATGACTTTTCTTAACATCACTCACATCAATTTTTTTTAATATGAAAGCAAGGAGGTATTTCATGCGCATTGTACAAAGCGTAATATTATTTCTACAAGATCAAGTGCTTGGCATGCAATGGTTAAAAGATATGTTTGCGGCATTTCTTCAAGCCATTGGCGTCGATATACAAAGTCGTCTTGGCGCAAGTCTGCATTTTTTCTTTTATGATGTGGTAAAGATAACCTTGTTATTGTGCTTGCTTATCTTTCTCATTTCCTATATTCAAAGTTATTTTCCTCCGGAAAAAAGTCGTTCTATCGCTGCACGTTATCATGGCATCAAAGCAAATCTGATATCGGCATTGTTAGGAACCGTAACCCCTTTTTGCTCTTGCTCTTCCATCCCCTTATTTATTGGCTTTACCAGTGCCGGGTTGCCTTTGGGTGTTACCTTTTCGTTTTTATATCTTCCCCGATGGTTGATTTAGGCAGCTTGGTATTATTAATGAGCATTTTTGGCAGTGAAATTGCAATCCTATATGTTTTGTTAGGATTGCTCGTTGCGATTCTTGGTGGTGCCTTCATCGAAAAGATGCATCTTGAACAGCAAGTGGAAGACATCATTTCGCAAGCCAACTGCATGGCAATACATGAGGTGCAGCTCTCACGCAAGGATCGTCTGCAATATGCCAAGGAGCAGGTAAAAGAAACCTTTCAAAAGGTATTCCCCTATATTGTAGTCGGCGTTGCTCTCGGCGCATTCATTCATAACTGGATACCAAAAGAATGGATAACTTCTTTGTTAGGAAGCCATAATCCCTTTGGTGTTATTCTTGCTACCATCGTTGGCATTCCAATGTATGCCGATATTTTCGGGACTATCCCCATTGCCGAAGCTTTATTGGCAAAAGGAGCAGATCTTGGCAGTGTCCTAGCTTTCATGATGGCGGTAACTACCTTAAGTTTGCCATCTTTGATTATGTTAAGAAAGGCTTTGAAACCTAAATTGTTAGGCGTCTTTATTGCCATCTGCACCTTTGGTATTATCGCTGTTGGTTATTTCTTTAACATCTTACAAAACTTTTTATAGAAATGAGGTACGATTATCATGAACATATTTAAGAAAAAAGAAAACAACTCTTGCTGTAACACAGATTTTACAAAAATGAACCAAACTGAATTCAATAAGGATGCTTCTGAATTACTGATACTAGGTTCAGGATGTGCGAAATGTCAGAAATTAACATCTTCCGTCATGACAGCCTTAGAGGAACTGCAATTACAGATTCCTGTCCGTCATGTAACTGATTTTGCCCAAATTGCTGCTTTTGGTGTAATGAGCACACCTGCTATTGTCTATAAAGGAAAACTATTATCTTATGGGAAAGTATTAAGCGTAGAGGAATGTAAACAGCTACTCACACAAACATTCCGCAAGAATACCCATGAATAAACCTAAAGTCGCCTTTATCTGCGTGCATAATGCATGTCGCAGTCAAATAGCTGAAGCATTGGGAAGACATTTAGCAGGTGAGATATTTGAAAGCTATTCAGCCGGGACGCATATCAAATCTAATATAAATGCGGATGCAATTCGTTTGCTGAAACAGCACTATCAAATCGATATGGAGAAAGAACAATATCCAAAACTTATCAAGGACATTCCTTCGGTCGATATCGTCATTACCATGGGCTGTCATGTACAATGTCCTACCATAAGTTGTCAATATCGTGAAGATTGGGGATTACTTGATCCGACAAATCAAGATGATGATGTGTTTATGGATATCATTTTGCAAATCGAAGCCAAAGTGATCACTTTAGCAAAACGAATTTCTGATAAACAACTAAATATAAATTGAATAAAAAAAGAAAATGTCATATGCTGCTTTCAGACGTAAGCATATGGCATTTTTATATGAATTTATCACTTTAATCATTGTTTACATATAGACATTCTGTTAGATGGTTGATAGCTTCGATTGTTTGAGAAAATGAAATGTCTGCTGCATAATTAAATTTTTTCTGATATTTATTCCACATTGCATGCAAATCCGTATTATTTTTAAGTATCTTTACAATACTTTTGGTATCTGCTATTCTTTCATAACTACCTCTATGCTTAGCAGTCGCAATAAACGCTTCTCTTCCTAAATCCGAATCATATTCTTGTGTCTTTTCTAGGATGAATATATCATAATAATCCCTTGGGCGAGTACTAAAAACTCCTCTACTGAAAATTGCCTCTAATTTTTCAGCCATAACAGTTTCGATATTATACACCCATAGCTTTATACGAATGGAATTATCAAACATGCCAATAAATTCATAAGGAACTGCTGCTAGTGTGATGATATCACCTGTCGATATATCTAAAGATAAAGGAGTTACAATGGTTTCATAAAATGCTTGCATTTTTACACAATAACCACCATACACATCATCTTTTCTAATACATTCAATAGATTTTATTTCAAATCTAACATCATCATCTAAATGTTGAGCGCAAATTTCTCTAACGGCTTTTTCTATTTCTTCCTTTTTTAATGGTAAATTCCGCAACGTTGCATCCAGATCCATTGTAGCCCTTGTATCTATTCCCACTAAAGATGCAATCAGCATTCCTCCTTTAATCACAAACATTTGACTGTACTTAGATCGTGAAAGCCTTGCCAAAAAACGTTCAAACATAAAATTTTGTAATACTACTTGAGCAGCTATGTTATTTTTTATAGCATAGTTTTTTATTTTAGCTTTCAAGCTCATTGCTTTTGCGTTCATAACAACACCTCAAGATATTTTTTTAGTGTTTTATCAACTCGCAATATAGAAGCATATGTAAAAAGTCGATTCAAGTCCTTATCAGCATACCTTGCATAATTTTTCACTCCACTGATAACAGTTTCCTCATCACACCGATTTCGACTTCTAAGCAAGTCACATACAGTACGTTCCGCATTATAACAATTTACAGTATTACCAAAAGTTGTTTTTTCCTGAATCATACCGAGCTTATGAAGTTCGGGTTTAATGTAATAACATACACAATTTTCTTTTATACTTTTAGATAAAGACGTATTACTAGGAATCGTTATGATATGCATAAATGGTGTTCGATCAGATAAGCCATTTAAAAACAATGCTGTATCATGAGAAAAAATTATGTTATCTGACCTGCACTGCAATAGAAACATGTCATCGATAATTGTATGTGGTGTTGTGTAAACTCCATGTCCAATTCGTTCTAAAAGGCCTTTTTCCACATATTGCGATAGCAACATTCGTGAAAAACCGAGTTTCACCGTTTGTTCTGTAGTTAAAATTTAAATGATAACTCAATACAAATATCAGCGACTTTTTGGTTTATCAAACAAGAAAGACATTATGAATTAAAAAACATCTTTAAAAATCCGAATACATTCTTTAATAAGCATGAAAGTCAAGTCACTTTATGCCTGCTTTCCTAGCTTATATGCCTGCAACAAAAATTCCTCTTTTTCCTTCATCTCATTGACATCGGTAACTCCAACACCTCGTACAACGCCTTTTAAAACCGTTTTATCAAAACACTCGATCCAACCACCAAGACTTTGTACTGTACGCTCCATGATATCTTCCTCTTCTTCAGCAGCACTCATTAGTAAATAAATATCGCGGAATTGATACTCCGCTGAAAATAGTGGATTACTGCGATCCAATAAGGTTTTCATCTGCCCACTCATCTCATAATAATAAATTGGTGTAGCAAATACGATACTATCTGCAGCTTTCATGGCCGCTAAAATAGATGTCATATCATCTTGCAACACACAGACACCACTTTTCTGACAAGCTAGACAACCGATACAGAAATGGATATTTTTATCCAACAGGCGAATATAGGTAACTTCATGTCCCGCTTCGATAGCCCCTCTGGCGAATTCCTTTGCTAATCTATCTGAATTACTGTTTTGACGAAGACTTGTTGATAAGATAACGATTTTTTTCATTAAAACACCTCCATAGTATCTTTATCCATATTATATAGTCAACTCCTATTCCAGACAAATGCTTAAATGGTAAAGTAATCTATGCCTATAAAGCATATAAGCCAAAAAAAGAGGACAATACCCAATGCACGATCCTCTAATATACTACGTTTTCTTAAATCCTGATTTATCACTACTTACTTCAAATAGGCTACAACATCACGCATATCATCAATAATGCTGTCTGCTTTGCTTTGATCAACACCGTAGCGTTCATCACGATACGCAAAGACTTTCATTCCGGCACGTCTTGCCGCTTCGATACCATAAGAAGAATCCTCGATGGCTAAACATTCCGCTGGTTTTACTCCCAAAGCCTGTGCCGTATGCAAATAAATTTCCGGATTTGGTTTGCTTTCTTCAAACATCTCACCACTGATTTTCACATCAAAACAACCATCCAAGCCACAATCTTGTTCCATCTCTTCAATCTGTGATAAGAAACTGCTGCTTGCGACTGCGGTTTTATATCCATGTTCTTTTAACCAATCCAAGGTTTCTTTTACATAAGGATTGCCGACTTCGCCATAACGAAATGGATGCTCAGCCGCATAGGCTTCATAAATTTCACTGAATTCTTTTACGCTCCAATCCTTTTCCATGATACGAATGCATTCCTCACATGTAAAGGTATAAGAACTGCCAACTAAAAAAGCTAAAAATGCATCATCTGCATGCACATTATAGCCTTCCATAAACTCCTTTAACAATCTTAAATTTTCTGGTTCGCTATCCACCAGCACACCATCCATATCAAAAATAACTGCTTTTATCATTTCTTCTTTTCCTCCCTAATACGTTGTATTGCTAAAATATAAGGTGCTTGTTTGTGATTCACCATACGCATCTGCAATACATTGAAACAATGTCCATCCAATTCTTCACACCAGCTGTTAAAATACGCACTTTCTTTTTGTCCCTGTTCATGTCCTGGATACACGACCAAAACTAGCAAGCCATGTTTATGTAAAAGCTTTAAAGCCTTTGCTACCGCTAGCTTGCTGGTATCTAGCATCGTGGTAATGGTTTCATCTCCATGGGGTAAATAACCAAAATTAAAAATACCGATATCATAACCATCAAGAAACGCATCACAATGCTCATGCCCAACAAGATGTAGCTTTGCCTTTTCTAAAAGTCCGGCTGTTTTCAGTTTTTCTTCACTCATCTTCACAGCTTCCTCTTGAATATCAAAACCATGAACAATCTTTACGTCAGAAAGTTGTGCAAGAAACAGCAAATCATTGCCCTGTCCCATCGTAAAATCAACTGCTATACTATGTTCACCTACATGTTCTTCTATCAGTTGATGTGCCATTTCAACTATTTTTTTCATTGTTTCTCCTTTTTTCCTGAACGATATCATTATATAATAACCCTGAGGTAAAAGCTATGAAAAATAACATTCCACCATCTATGATCAAGATTGTAACCATATTAAAGGAAGCTGGCTATGAAGCTTATTTTGTTGGCGGCTGTGTTCGTGATATGCTAATGCAACGTAAAACGCATGATTATGATATCACCACCAACGCCCTACCCCAAGAAACCATGCAGATTTTTGCCGCAAAAGGTTATCAAGTGATTCCTACAGGCATCAAGCATGGCACCATAACAGTTTTAGTAAACAAAGAACCTGTGGAAATCACAACCTATCGGATAGAACAAACTTATCATGATCATCGCCATCCTAGCGCAATCATCTTCACAAAGGATCTAAAAGAAGATTTAAAACGTCGCGATTTCACCATGAATGCCATTGCTTATGATCCTACTTATGGCCTTTACGATCCCTTTCATGGAGCACAAGATATTGCACAAAAACGCATTCGTTGCGTAGGTGATGCTACCACGCGGTTTCAAGAAGATGCCTTGCGTATGCTTCGTGCTTTACGCTTTTCCTGTGTCCTTGATTTCACACTTGATAAAGCGTGCGGAAAAGCCATACAGCAAAATCATAACTTATTACATTATGTTTCCAAGGAGCGTATTCGAGAAGAATTCAATCGTTTGTTAATGGGAGAAAAAGCAAATACCTTACAGCTGTTATACGACTTCCATGTACTGGATGAAATCTTACCAGGCTATAGTGCTTTGTATGGGCATGAACAAAAAACACCTTGGCATATTTACGATGTGTTTCAGCACACCGATATCGCTTTAAATCATACCAAAGGATATCCCTTAGAAAGTAAGCTTGCTATTATTTTTCATGATTGGGGCAAACCTGCTTGTGAAAGCTTTGATGATAACGGCATTGCGCATTACAAAAAGCATGCTTATGTCAGTGAACAAATCGCATATGAGCAAATGAAAGCTTTAAAGTACGATAACAAAACGATTGAAACCGTATGTCTGTTTATTCGCTATCATGATTACTATGTGCATGAAAAGCGCTCTACTTTACGACGCTTTGTTGCTCATTTCCACAATGACTTCACCTTGGCAAAACAGGCTCTAGATATCCAGCTTGCAGATGATATGGCAAAAAATCGAACAAAGTCTGATGAAAAAATCGTCATTATAAAAAGCTGTCAAAGACTTTTGTCAATCATGGAAAAAGAGAAAGATATGCTAAGCATGAAAGATTTGGCAATCAATGGCCATGATCTCATACAGCTTGGCTTTCAAGGTAAAACCATTGGCGATGTATTAAAAGCAGTTTATGAGTGGGTGTTGGAGGAGCCATCACGCAATGAAAAAGATATCTTAGAAAGATATATTAAAACAGAATTCCTTAACGTTTGTGAATACATAGGAGATGCTTATGAAAACTAAGAGATTACATATCCGAAGATTTCAACCAGATGATCTTGCGGATTTATTTAAATTACTTTCCGATAAAGAGGTTATGCGGTATTTAGAAAAACCATATACTTTAAAAAGAACAGAACAGTTTTTACAAGAAGCAGGTTTACACAAACATCCGCTTATCTTCGCAGTAGAAGATATGTGTGGAAATTTAATTGGATACATCATCTATCACCCGTATGATGAAAGCAGTTATGAAATAGGGTGGGTATTGTATAAAACAGAATGGCGAAAAGGTTATGCACAAGAATTGACCGAAGCTATGCTATGCGATGCTAAGCAAAAAAGGAAAAACTTAGTTATTGAATGTGTTCCAGAACAGGAATCAACAAAGCGCATAGCCCTTAAAAACCATTTCCGTTTTATTGATCATATAGATCATTGTGATATTTATAAATTAAATCTATTTTCGTAATGAAGCTGTTTATCAGCTTTTTCTTTTTCCTTTTTTATTATCTGCTTTTTTATGGTCTTCCGCCCCTTGGAGGCATACCACCACTGGGCTTTCCCATCATACCACTGTTTCCATAAGTGGTAATGGTTTCTTCTATCGTTAAACTGGTAAGCTTGTCACCATTTGTTGCATTCGTTGCCATGATATCACGCTTTTTATTTGCCGTACCATTTGTCATGATTTGATAAACAGCGTTTTTCTTTATATCAGAAGAGCTAATAACAATGGATTGTATCGTACGCGTAGGAACTGCACCTATCACAAACTTTCCATCAGCATCCTCTAAATATATGGCTTTTCCTGCCGCTAATGAAGCATCGACATTAAGCATTACACTGTTTTGTTTACTATTGCTAGATGGAGCCATTGCCATGCCACTACTGCCTAAGGCAATAAGTGTTCCACCATTCATTTGAAAACGGCCATCATAATCCAAAGCACTATTCCCGCCAGTATCAGGTCCCATGATAAGCAACGTACCATCTTCCATTACGATATCCTGATTGCTATCCACACCATCGCCATAAGCATCGACATACGTATATCCACCGAAAATCTCCAATACTGGATTGCCTTCTCCTGCTGCATTTATTCCATCATCGCTGGCACATACCGAAATTTTACCACCTTTAATAACGATATGTAAGGCTTCCAAGCCTTCATAGCTTTGTTTCACCTGGAGCGTACCATCCTCGATTGTAAGCTTTTGATCCGCATGGATACCATCATCATCACTCTTTAAAGTAAATGTTCCTTTTTTTATTTGTATTGTCGTATTGCTATGAATTGCATCATCATGGGCATTGATAGAGAAACTACCATTTTCAATAAGCATCGCTTTTCCACTCTTCATACCTTTACTGCTTTTTTCATCTGTCTCCTCATGATCCTTAAAATCACCCCAAGGCTGCTGATTCTGTGCCACTTCATTAACACTTCCTTCACCACTTACAATCGTGTACGTTCCATTTAAGATACGTAAGGTCGTAGCTGCCTGAATGCCATCTTGCTTTGCTGTGATATGAAAAGTTCCTTTTTCAAGGATCATGGCACCTTTTTCCTGATTCGTCGTTACGAATCCATCTTTATTGGCTTTGATCGTATATGTGCCATCGCAAATATACAATGCATCTTTCCCTTTTACTGCATCATTAGCTGCGCTTATCTGTAAGTTTGCATCTAGCAATTTCAGTTTATCTTTGCTTTGAATACCATTTTTATATGAGGCATTCACCTGTAATTCGCCACTGCCATTGATGGTCAAATCAGCCTTGCTAAAGATGGCTGCCGTCGGTTCTTTATCTGTATTGACTTCATAGCTATCCGTGTCAGTTATACTATTTTTAGTTCCTTGTGGTAAGGATAGTATGACCTTCTTTGCCTTTTTTACATAAATAGGTGCTGTAGAAGCACTTTGTATGCTAGCATTCTGTAATACAATACGCACTACATCATTCTCCTTGGCATCTACGATGATACTGTGCTTCTGTAAACTCCCTTCTAAAACATAACAACCAGCACTTGTAATCTTGACATCTGTGGTTTGGGAAGATAATGCAATGGTCGTTGTTTCTTCCGTTTGATAATCGCTGTAATAATCATTTTCCTTAAAGACATCTAAGCTGCTTTTCTTTGATGTCGTTTCTTTAGTGGCGGATGTTGTTTTTTTCGTTGTTGCTTCTTGTGATTGTGTACAACCACTCAAGCATAATATCATCATGATACATAAAAAGGTTTTCTTTGTTCTATAGTTCATCTACATTCACCTGTCTTCTTGCACAGATTACGCTTAAATTCCCATTTCTAACCCGAATCGCGTCAATCATTTCTTTTTCCATCATGCTATCCTTTAATTCTATCTCATATAGCAATTCAATCATGGAGCCTAACTGCATGGTCTTTACCCGTATTAACTCTTGCTTCTTCGTATACGTTGCTAAAATATCCGTAAAAACTTCTGTGTAATCTAAATCTTCAGGAATGACGATCTTTAATTCTTTAAACTGCGTGGATGGTTTTAATAAAGGGATTTTTTGTAAAGCGATGGAAAATATAGATATCAATAAACTCATAAAAAAAGCAAAACTAACAAAGCCCATACCGATGGCTAAGCCGATGGACATCGCAAAGAAGATAAAGGTAATCTCACGGCTGCTGCCAGGCACTGATCGAAAACGAACCAAAGAAAAGGCTCCTACAACTGCAACACCAGTACCTAGATTTCCATTCACCATCATGATAACAAACTGGACCAAGGAAGGTAAAATAGCCAGCGTTAACATAAAATTACGCGAAGCCACATGCTGTATACGATAAACTAAAGCAATCAAAATGCCTAAACCTAGTGCACTAAAGGTACAGATAACTCCCTGTCCTATCGTTAATCCTTCACTTAAATCTGTTAAAATGCTTGTAAACATGTTTGTCTTCCACCTTTCTGTTTTGCTTCCTTCATTACGATATTGGCAACTTTAGAAAAAGAAGTTGGATAAATCTGCAGCTTAGATAAAGCCTCTACCAACCAAAAGGGATAACTTCCACATGCTTTGATTTCCATCAGCACTTGATCTTTTTCAAATAAAGGAAATGTCCCTTCTTCATCCTGTAAATTTAACTTATGCATGCGTCCTCTGATGTGTTTGTCAAATGTAATGCGTAATCCTGGTTCTTGCTTACCTACATAAGAGCATCGATCGTAGGCGATATATACTTTAGGTAAAGCTGCATGAAAGGCTAGTGCATAACACAATTCACGTGCAATCTGTGAATCCTTTCGATCATGTCGTTCTAGCATATACATGGCTTCCTGCAAAGGCAGTTCTAACCGTCGCTTACATACGGTTTGTCTATATTTTTTCTTTATTTCCAGAAAAACCATACTATTATCTTTTAAGCTCATTGGTGCATAACTACGCAACCGTAATTTTTCTTTATATAACGGCTTCTGCATAGAAGTTGTAATCATATGATAATCATCTCCATCTAGATATAAATTATAAATATGACTGGTTGGATATATATCCTTCATAAGATAGGGTGCTATCTGCGTAAAGATCGTTTCATAAACAGCTGTTGATAATACATATTTCTTTTCTACCCGTTGAATCGTCTGTTGTTTCATTCTCATCACCTCCACTTAAGCATATCGAAGTTTAGCGATGTAAAGATGGCTGTTGTCTGAAGATTATGTGAAAATACTGTTTGCATTTGTTCTTTTTGCTTCTTTCAACACAACTATGAAAAAAAGCATGATGTCATGCTTTCGTCGTATTCGTCTTACTAAGTTTTGCTAGATCCTCACAAAGAGCATCTAAGGTTTCTTCATCCAGCTGTGATAAAATATAGCTATGGTAACGACAATACTTCCTTTTGATATCTTGTATCGTTGCCAACTCATTTGGATCGTCTATCCGATTTTCTAAAACCGTTAAAACATCACCGCATAATTGAATCGGACGATCATAGATCATCGTAATATCTGTTAGCTCCTTTATTTGTATATCTGTGCGTATGCGCATCGCCTGTTGTAAATGCTCTTCCATTCGTACTGCTTTTGTATGTATCTGAAAACCTTTCATAACTATCGCCATCCTTTCTGATAGTTTCATTTTAGAATACTTTGTGACAATATCTATGTAACAATAAAAAAATACCTAAAGTTTTTATTTACTTTAGGTCATAAACTTATCGTTCCTATAAATAGTCTTCTAAATAGCTTTATGCTTAACTTATGCCAAAAAATGAAAGTAGTACAGCACCTACACCACATAAAAACATAACGACGATCGGACTTTTTTTATACTTGCGCAAGATAAAGAAAGCAACAGCAAACAAGCCAACACTTTCCCAGCTGATGGTTGCTAACTGCATTTTTCCATCCGGCCAGAAAGCTGACATTGCTAATGATAAACCTGCACTGGCGATCAAGGCAACAACTGCTGGTCTTAAGCCTTTTAAGACCGCTTGTATGGTATCCAACTGACGATATTTATAATAGATAAATGCCAGGGTTAAAACAATGATGAAACTAGGAATTACCACACCGACACTTGCCACGATAGCACCGGGCAAGCCCGCTATTTTCGTACCGACAAACGTAGCACCATTGATAGCGATAGGACCAGGCGTCATTTGTGAGATCGTTAAAATATCCGCAAACTCACGCATCGTGATCCAATGATGTAAATCAACAACCTGACTTTGGATGATTGGCAAAGCTGCATATCCACCGCCAATACTAAGCAAGCCGATCTGTAAAAAGCTTAACAATAACTGTAAATAAATCATTGAATTGGCCTCCTTTTCGCATAACGTTCAATTAGAAAACCAAGAATTCCACAGCCAATGATGATAATTAACAAATGCAGATGCAATACCACATTCGCAAAAAAAGCTATTAACATGACGGCAATATAAATTTTCTGAGGTTGTGACGCCACTTCTTTTGCCATCGTCCAAACAACATCGCAAATTACAGCCGCAACACCTGCCTGCATACCAAATAACATGATCTGAATCCATTTAATGGATACAAAGGCCTCATAAAAATAAGAAATTACAGAAAGAATGATCAAAGGCGGCAAGATTGTTCCAAAAACAGTAACAAGTGCCCCCAAGACACCACCACAGCGATATCCGATAATGACAGATGCATTTACTGCTAACGCTCCAGGACTGGACTGGGCGATTGCTACCATGTCCATCATTTCTTTCTCATCAATCCATTTCAGCTTTTCCACAAATTCCTTACGCATCAAAGGAACTATGACATAACCGCCACCAAATGTGAATGCACTCAAATAAAATGTTGAGGTAAACAATTTTCTATATAAAGTAAAATTTCTTTCCATTCCATCACCTTCTGCTTTTATTATATGCTTTCTTAGTTTATAATGAAAATAGTATTATCATATATAGTTTATAAGATTTTATTATGAAAGGGGCTTTTTTATGACATTACGACACTTACGCATCTTTGCGGCTGTTTGTAGATGTGGCAGCGTTACAAAAGCTGCTGCTATGCTCCACATTGCACAGCCTAGCGTATCCTTAGCCATTCGCGAATTGGAAGAATACTATCAAATCACCTTGTTTGATCGTATATCACGCAAGCTTTATATCACAGAACAAGGTGAACGCCTTTTAAAGTATGCAACACATATCACCTCTTTATTCAATGAAATGGAGGAATCCATTCAAAGTGTCAGTGAATATGAACCATTGCATATTGGCTCTAGTATCACCATAGCGAACTCTTTTCTATGTGATTTTCTTGCCCAATATCAACAAAATTATCCAAAACGAAACTGTCAGGTTTTAATTGAAACAAGCGCTATGCTGGAAAGTAAGATCTTAAACAATGAATTAGATCTAGCAATGGTAGAAGGTATCCCAACACATCCATCCATAGAAAAATTACCTTTCTTTCAAGATGAGCTGGTCATCTTATGTGCCAATGAGCATCCGTTTACCAAACATGAACATTTAAGTTTTGCGGATCTCTTGCAAGAACCTTTTTTGTTAAGAGAACGCAGCAGTGGTACCAGAGCTGTCATTGATTCTATCCTACAGCTTTACAATATGAATGTCACTCCTATTTGGGAAAGTGCCAGTACCAGAGCTTTGGTAAAAGGAGTGCAACGAGGCTTTGGCATTTCCATATTGCCCTATCAGATGGTGAAAGAAGACTTACAAAACCAATCCATCCAGCGTCTGTATGTAGAAGACATTAATCTGCAGCGTAAATATTTCATTATCTATCATCACAATAAATATGTTACTCCTGCCATGCAGGATTTCATCAACATTGCTTTACAGGTAACAACCTTACAATAATGATATTCATACTGCCTGTATCCTATGGTATACTTAAAAATGTGATAAAACAAAATGAAAATAGGAGGTCTTATACTTTATGAAAACAACTACATGTCCCATTTGTGCATACACCCTTGATGATACCAATGATGAAATCATCTATTGTCCTGTATGCGGTACTGATTTAATAAAGGTAAACAGTGAAAAGATTATAAGAAATTCGCCAGGCACTTATACTATGGAGGATAAGCAATTTTTTGGAAAAATGAGTGCAAATGCGACGATCATACTTACGAATCAGCGCTTTCTTGTCATACCGGAAAAATTAGAGGGTTTTAATCGTTCCACGGTTCTCACTGCTTCCATCATGAATAAAATTACAAGTAATTATGGTGTAGTTTCGGTTCCTATTACAATGATAAAGGAAGTACGTGATGGAAAATTCGGTCTGTTGGGAAAAGCTTTGATTGTTGAAACGAAAGAAGCAAATGTGATTAAAATCACCGCACCGAAATTAAAAGAATGGAAAGAAGTATTAAGTAACACCCTACAAGCTTCTTCATAACAAGAAAGATAATAAGAGACAAAGCAAAAGAAGATTAGCAAAGCTATTTAATTGATGATGTAATAGCTTGTAATCTTCTTTTTTCCTATATCATCTACACTTTTTGCTTGTTATTTACCCTTCATGAGCCCATTCACAAATAGTTCTTTTAACATCATCAATACAATAAAACATCTTCCAAAATTGATATGTATTTTTCAAATACTGTGATTCTCTCAAATACGTAAAGTAATAACAGTTCTACTTGCTGTTCTTTCTTATGCCTTGGAATAAACGATTTCCCCATCAATAATGGTATGGTATACCGTTGTTTGCGGATCCAATATAGAACCATCACATATTACCATATCTGCATCCTTACCAACCTTTAAGCTGCCAATGCGCTCATCCAAGCCTAATATTTTTGCTGCATTAATGGTAATCGCCTTGACTGCTTCTATTTCCGGTAATCCTTCTTTCATCGCCAATCCTGCACACAATGGCAAATATTCCTGAGGTACTACCGGAGAATCCGTAGTTATCGCAATCAGAATACCTTCTTTATATAATTCATAAGGTGTTTTAAAAGATTTATTAGCTAACTCATATTTTGATTTGTGGGTTAAGGAAGGTCCAACAATTGCCGCAAAACCGCTGTCTTTTATTTGTTTCTTAATTATTTCCCCATCCGTACAATGATCCAAAGTCACCTTAATATCAAATTCTTTCGCAATTCTTAAAACAGTTAAGATATCATCACAGCGATGGGCATGGCATTTTAAAGGCAGTTCCCTCTGAATCACCGGAATCATCGCTTCTAGTTTCATGTCAAAAGCAGGCATCTTCGTGATATCCCCTTGTGCTGCTTCTTTTCTTGCAAGATATTCCTTGGTCTTAAATAAGGTTTCTCTTAATAAAGCAGCTACGTTCATTCGTGTTTTGATACGAGAATCCTGATACACACGTTTTGGATTTTCACCAAAAGCACATTTCATAGCGACCGGATTTTTAATTGCCATTTCATCCATGCTGACACCATACGTCTTATATGCAACAAAGGTTCCGCCAATGACATTGGCACTTCCAGGACCAGCCGCTACTGTTGTAATACCGGCATTACGAGCATTTACAATCGTTTCATCCAACGGATAGCAGCCATCAATGCCTCTTACCTGCGGTGTGATAGGATCACTGCTCTCATTTACATCATTACCTTCACTGCGAATGGCACTTTCTTCCATACCTAAATGACAATGAGCTTCTACCATTCCCGGGTAAACGCGTTTTCCATTCAAATCAATGCATACTTCATCTTCCGTTTCCACATGCCCGATTGCCGCAATTCGCCCATTTTGAATTAAGATATCGCCTTTTATGACCTGTTCTTCTTCCATTGTATAAATCTGTGCATTTTTTAATAACATTATCCATTCTCCTTTTATTTATAACTTATTTATTACCCTAATACTTCTTATGACAAAAGACATAGTTGCCTATGCCTTATTCAAATATTCGACGATTTTATCTCCCATCTCGCTGCAAGACAGATGTTTTTTCCCGTCTTCCATGATATCGGATGTGCGATAGCCATCTGCTAATACATCTTCTACTGCTTTTTCTATTTGCGCATATTCCGTATCTAAATCGAATGCATATTTCAACATCATACCTGCCGCTAAGATCGTTCCGATCGGATTCGCAATATTTTGCCCTGCAATATCTGGTGCAGAACCATGGATTGGCTCATACATACCACGCTTGCTATCCCCTAAAGATGCACTTGGAATCAAACCGATACTACCAGTAATCATGCTTGCTTCATCACTTAAGATATCACCGAACATATTTTCTGTGACGACAACATCAAACTGCGCAGGATTTTTTACGATTTGCATCGCCGTATTATCTACCAGCATATCCGCAACCTCAACATCGGGATATTCCTTGGCAACTTCATGTACGACCTTACGCCATAAACGTGAGGTATCTAATACATTTGCTTTATCCACAGATATGACCTTATGATGACGTTTACAGGCAGTTTGGAAAGCCGTATGGGCAATGCGGCGGATCTCATGTTCCGCATAATTCATATGATCACTTGCGACAAGTTCGCCATTGATTTCTTCTGTCTTCTTTTCCCCAAAGTATACACCACCGATTAACTCCCGTACGACCATAAAATCAATACCTTTTGCTACAATATCCTGACGTAATGGCGATGCATCTGCAAGTTGCGGAAAGATTTTAGCTGGACGTAAGTTTGCATACAAGCCCAATTCCTTACGAATACCCAACAAGGCCTTTTCAGGACGAATACTAGGATCTACATCATCCCATTTAGGACCGCCAACAGCGCCTAATAAAACCGAATCAGAATTCAAACATTGCTGCAGACTTTCTTCTGGTAGGCTTTTACCAAATTGATCAATGGCACAGCCACCTGCAATGACATGCGTATACGTAAATTCATGATCATACTTTTCAGCAATACAATCTAACACTTTAATAGCTTCTTTTACAATTTCCGGACCTATTCCATCTCCGGGAACTACTGCGATATGTTTTTTCATTCCTTCCCCTCCTTGATAGCATTCATCAAACCATTATGTTTCATAATGTTTTGGATAAAAGCAGGAAATGGTTCTGCTTGATAACTTTCCCCTTTTGTATGATTGATAATTTCACCTGTATCGAAATTAATTTCAATTTCATCCGCAGTATCGATTCGCTCACTGGCTTTCGGACATTCTAATATCGGCAAGCCGATATTGATAGCGTTGCGATAAAAGATACGGGCAAAACTTTTTGCAATCACGCAGGAAATTCCACTAGCCTTAATGGCAATTGGTGCATGCTCTCTTGAAGATCCACAACCGAAATTAAACCCTGCCACCATAATATCGTTGGCTTTTACTTTATTTACAAAATCCGCATCAATATCACACATACATTTTTCGGCCAGTTCTTTTGGATCACTAGTATTCAAATAACGTGCCGGAATGATAACATCCGTATCTACATTATCACCATATTTATGTGCATAACCTTTTGTTTCCATCCTTTATTCTCCTTCCCAAACAGCAATATGACCGGCGATTGCACTTGCCGCAGCCGTTGCCGGACTTGCCAGATATACTTCAGATTCCACATGTCCCATACGTCCGACAAAGTTACGATTTGTCGTTGCTACACAGCGTTCCCCTTCAGCTAAGATTCCCATATAGCCGCCTAAACAAGGGCCACAGGTTGGTGTTGATACTACACAGCCAGCATCGATAAAGATTTCCATATACCCACGTTTCATACATTCTTTATAAATAGCTTGCGTTGCCGGTATGATAATCGTACGTACTCCTTTTGCCACATGCTTTCCTTTTAGAATTTTTGCCGCTGTTTCCATATCAGATAGGCGACCGTTCGTACAAGAACCGATGACGACCTGATCAATGACGATGTTTTCTTTTATATCCTCCATCGTTTTCGTATTTTCTGGCAGATGTGGAAACGCAATTGTCGGTTTAATGGCACTAAGATCAATATGATATACGTTTGCATAGTCTGCATCACTATCTGCTTCATATGTTTTATATGGACGATGAACACGCTCTTTCACATAAGCTTCGGTAATTTCATCATAGGCAAAGATACCATTTTTTGCCCCTGCTTCAATTGCCATATTGGCCATCGCTAAGCGATCATCGATTGTCAAATTTCGCAAACCAACACCGCTAAATTCCATAGACTTATATAAAGCACCATCTACACCAATCATTCCGATGATATGAAGTATGACATCCTTCCCACTGACATTCGGCGCTAATTTCCCACGCAAATCAAACTTGATCGCTTCAGGAATTTTAAACCAACATTTGCCCGTTGCCATACCGGCTGCCATATCGGTACTGCCTACACCTGTTGAAAATGCATTTAAAGCTCCATACGTACATGTGTGTGAATCTGCTCCAATGATACATTCTCCAGGACCGACGATGCCTTTTTCTGGCAATAACGCATGTTCAATGCCCATTTCGCCTACATCATAAAAGTGTTTGATGTTCTTTGCGTATGCGAAGGTACGGCAAGCTTTACATTGCTGCGCAGCTTTAATATCCTTGTTCGGCGCGAAGTGATCCATCACCATCGTCACCCTACCAGGATCAAATACCTGTTCAAATCCATACTTCTCAAATTCTTTAATAGCAACCGGTGATGTGATATCATTCCCTAATACCATATCAAGATCAACTTCAATCAGTTGTCCGGCTTTGACCTCAGCAACATGTGCATGCTCTGCTAAGATCTTTTGTGTCATTGTCATACCCATTTTGTTTTACCTCCTACACGATGTACATGAAGTACATTGAAATATCGTCTTTTTGTTCACTATGATATAAAACTTTTGTATTATTCTTGCTTGTATGTTTTCATACGCGAAGCCAATCCTTATGCAGATGGCTCTATTGTCTCTATCTTTTCTTATTAGAATCTTTACTATCCCCTTATCAGAGACAACCCTTTACTGTAGTTAATCAATTTCCCCTAGTTCTGTTGTTGTGTTGCTCGTTTTTGTATAACAGCTCGATTAATAGCCGCAAATAAGGCCTTCACACTGGAAGCGATAATATCCTCATGTAAACCGACACCCCATTGGTTCTTTTGGCGACAGTCAATGATTTTGACATAAGATACTGCCTTAGAAGTAGATCCCTTGCTTAAGGCATGTTCTTTATAATCTAAGATATCAAATGTTAGATTCATGTTATCACGCAAAGCGTTGCTAGCAGCATCTAAACGTCCATTTCCAACACCGGTAATGTATCGATTCATCCCTTCATAGGTGATGTTCATCGTACAAGTAACTTTATCATTTTCCCTTATAAAATGATAATCGTTTAACGCATAAGGTGCATTCACATTCATATATTCTTTTTGGAATAAATCATTGATTTCATTTGGCAGCAATTCCTTATGTTCATGATCGCTCACATTCTTCATGAAATAGCCAACTTCTTCTCGCATATCATTTGGAAGTTCATAGCCATAATATTCTTCCAGCATATAACCAACGCCGCCTTTGCCACTTTGTGAATTGATGCGAATGACATCTGTCTCATACACTCTGCCGACATCTCTTGGATCAATTGGCAAATATGGAACGGTCCAGTGTTGTGGGTCTTTGGCATCGCGATAATGCATCCCTTTCGCAATAGCATCCTGATGTGAACCGGAGAATGCCGCAAATACCAATTGCCCGGCATAAGGCTGACGCATACCGACTTTCATGCGTGTACAGGCTTCATATACCTCAACGATATGAGGCATATTTGAAAAATCCAATTCAGGATCGACTCCCATCGCATACATATTCATTGCTAAAGTGACAATATCGACATTTCCAGTACGTTCGCCATTACCGAATAAGGTACCTTCAATACGATCAGCACCTGCTAAAATACCCATCTCTGTATCCGCAACACCACAGCCACGATCATTATGCGGATGAAGGGAAACCACAACATTTTCCCGATAGTTCATATGCTTACACATGTATTCGATTTGACTGGCATACACATGTGGCATGCTCATTTCCACGGTTACCGGAAGATTAATGATAACCTTGTTATCCGCTGTAGGCTGCCAAACGTCCAAGACCGCATTGCATACTTTTAAAGCATAATCGACTTCGGTTCCTGTAAAGCTTTCCGGAGAATATTCAAAGCGATAATTTCCACCATCTTCTTCGGTCAGCTGTTTTAACAGTTTTGCCCCTTCTACCGCAATCTTTAATACTTCTTCTTTGCTTTTCTTAAACACCTGTTCCCTTTGTGCATAAGATGTGGAATTGTATAAATGAATCACAGCATTTTTTGCACCTTTCACTGCTTCAAAGGTACGGCGGATGATATGCTCACGTGCTTGTGTCAGCACCTGGATCGTAACATCCTCTGGAATGCGGTTCTCATCGATAAGTTTCCGTAAGAATTCAAATTCGGTTTGTGAGGCTGCAGGAAAGCCAATTTCAATTTCTTTAAAACCAATTTCTACTAGTAATTCAAAGAAATCCAGTTTTTCATCTAAGCTCATTGGCACGATCAATGCTTGATTGCCATCTCGTAAATCAACACTGCACCATGTTGGTGCTTTCTCAATATATTCTTTTTTGGTCCAATCCATACAATCCGTTGGAGGCATATAATATTGCCGTTTGTACTTTTGATATCCTTCCATGTGATGTCCTCCTCTTTCTACCTTGTAATAAAAAAGCCTTCCATCTTCTTATTTTGAAGACGGAAAGCTGTCTGCTTTATCCGCGGTACCACTTCACTTGATGAACACTCATCCACTTAGTTCTTATCCTGTTGAATAAGAGCTCAATGATAACGGTAGAGCAGTCCCGGTGATGCTTACTTATGCAATGCATGTTCAGATCACAGCTCACGGGTGAGTTGATTCCAGTGTCCACATGCCTTTCACCAGCCGGCAATTCTCTACGGTGTGACGTATCTTTCATCTGGTCCCGATCAATGCTATTTCATCATTACCAAAAGGATATATCATTCTATGTAAAATGTCAACAGAAAAAGTAAATTTCATTTAATTTTTTTCTGAAAATATTTTCAATGTTGAATTTTCTGATTTGCTGCTTCCCTTTTCAATACGTTTTGAGCCGAACGTGCCGTTTGTGCAAAAAATGACATAGCTTCTTTCGGATAAGCTCCAGCTGCTGTTTCTCCTGTCAGCATAATTCCAGATGCACCATGATATACCGCATAAAAAATATCACTCACCTCAGAGCGTGTAGGCGTTGGTTGTGTCATCATAGAATGCAACATCTGTGTTACGACCATATAAGGCTTATGATAAGCATGACAAATATCCTGGATATGTTTTTGTACCATCGGCAATTCATACAATGGCATGGCATTGCCTAAATCTCCACGTGCTATCACAATATGATCGCAATAGGGCAGCAATTCTGTTAAATGTCTGACTCCATCCATGTTTTCAATCTTTGCATAAATTTCTAAAGATTCCGCATCCAATTCTCTCACTATTTGTTTCAATGCTTTTAAATCTTCTGCATTTCTGACAAAAGGCTGCATAATACCCGTAATTCCATATTTTTTAGCCAGGCGCAGATTTTCCATATCACTTGGTGTCAAAACCGGCATCTGGATATGCTGATGCGGCAGTGCCAAAGATTTTCTAGAAGTGAGTTCACCACCATGAAGAACCTTACAAATAATATTTTTTCCTTTTACTTCCTGCACTTCCAATAAGAATTTACCATCGTCTAATAAAATCCTTTGCCCAACCGGTACATGTCCATAAACTTGTTCAGGAACTGCTATTTCTGTTCCCAAACAAACGATACCTCCTTCGATTAAATGTATAGGCTTATCTAATTTTCCTATACGCAATTCCGGCCCTTTCATATCGATCAACAGTTTTGGTTCCACATTTGCTTCTCCTGCGGCCTCATGTAAGATTGTCAGCCATTCTTGACTATCTGTTAAATTCACATGTGATAAATTCAATCGAATACCATTCATACCACTGAAAAACATCTGTTTCAGTATTTCTTTGTTTGCACATGCTGGACCTAATGTACCATAAATTTCTAATTTTTCCATATACCCTCACACTATTTCTTTTTTTACATTATAACAAAGCCGCTCAAAAATAACTATTAGATTTTTTATGAATCTATATCATAAACGTGAACGATACCACCTAGTATCACTTACCGTGTTTTTTAACCTTAACATGTGATGCGGCATAACCGTTTTATCCGATTTGCTGTTTTCCTTTATCTTTCGATAATATTAGAAGTCACAATCATGATGTTTTGCATCATCTAAAGCAATTTTAAAGGAAGTATCACTTTCTCATAAATTTTCTTTCACTAAAAAGAAAAAGGAAGCGTTAAAATCATTAATGACGATTTATGACTTTAATCTTCCTTATTTGATATTAGGAAATTACTATTCCATAAGTTTATCCGTTCGTAATAGCGGCCTGTGCTGCAGCTAAACGTGCAATTGGTACACGGAATGGGCTACAGGATACATAGGTCAATCCCATACGATGACAGAAGTCGATAGAACTTGGATCTCCACCATGTTCACCACAAATACCAAGCTTGATGTTTGGACGTGTTTTACGTCCGCCGGCTACTGCCAGTTCGATAAGTTTGCCGACACCCTTTTGGTCAACTCTGGCAAATGGATCTTGTTCAAAGATTTTCTTTTCATAGTAATCATTCAAGAATCCACCGGCATCATCACGAGAGAAACCAAATGTCATCTGTGTTAAGTCGTTTGTACCAAAGCTAAAGAATTCAGCTTCTTCGGCAATTTCATCTGCCAATAATGCTGCACGAGGAATTTCGATCATGGTACCAACATGGTATTTCATATCAATATTTTCTCTTGCTAAAATTTCATCTGCTGTACGTACGACAACATCTTTTACATATTTCAATTCTGCTTTATCACCAACTAATGGAATCATGATTTCCGGTTCAATGTTCCAATCCGGATGTTTTTTGTTTACATTAATTGCTGCTTCAATAACCGCTGTTGTCTGCATTTCGGCAATTTCCGGATAAGAGATAGCCAAACGACAACCACGATGTCCCATCATAGGGTTAAATTCATGAAGTCCACTGATAACATTTTTCAATTCATCCAGATCGATCTTCATATCTTTTGCTAACTGTGCAATATCATAAGAGCTTGTTGGTAAGAATTCATGCAGAGGTGGATCCAAATAACGAATGGTTACCGGCATACCTTGCATTGCTTCATAAATACCTTCAAAGTCGCCTCTTTGCATAGGCAATAATTTCGACAGCGCTTTTCTTCTTTGACCTTCTGTCTTAGAAACGATCATTTCACGAACCGCTTTGATACGATCACCTTCAAAGAACATATGTTCCGTACGAACCAAACCAATACCTTCCGCACCGAACTTCACTGCCTGTTGTGCATCACGAGGCGTATCGGCATTTGTACGAACCTTTAACGTCCGGCGTTCATCTGCCCAATTCATGAAACGTTCAAAGTCACCGGAGATTTCTGCTGGCACAGTCTTGATCTTTTCACCATACACATTACCAGTAGAACCATCTAGAGAAATATAGTCGCCTTTATTATAGCGGTTTCCTTTTACTTCAAAATATTTTTCTTCTTCATTAATCGCGATATCACCACAACCGGATACGCAGCAAGCACCCATACCACGAGCTACGACAGCTGCATGAGATGTCATACCACCGCGCACGGTTAAGATACCTTCAGATACATGCATACCTTCAATATCTTCCGGAGAAGTTTCCAAACGAACTAAGATAACCTTATGTCCTAATGCTGTTTCCGCGATTGCTTCTTCAGCAGAGAAAACGATCTGTCCGCAAGCTGCACCAGGAGAAGCAGGCAATGCCGATGCAATTGGTTTTGCCTTCTTTAAAGCTTCTGCATCAAATTGTGGATGTAATAAGGCATCCAACTGTTTAGGTTCTACCATCATCAATGCTTCATCTTTGGTGATCATACCTTCATCTACCATGTCACAAGCAATCTTTAATGCGGCAGCTGCTGTACGTTTACCATTACGCGTCTGCAACATGAATAGATTACCTTTTTCAATCGTAAATTCCATATCCTGCATATTCTTGTAATGTTTTTCTAAGGTAGAACAGATTTCTACAAACTTATCATAAGCAGCAGGTGCAATTACCTTTAATTGATCAATGGTCTGTGGTGTACGGATACCGGCTACAACATCTTCGCCCTGCGCATTCATCAAGAATTCACCATACAGCTTGTTTTCACCGGTACTTGGATTACGTGTAAAGGCAACACCGGTACCGCAATCATCACCCATATTACCAAATACCATCATCTGCACATTTACCGCAGTTCCCCAATCACCCGGAATATCGTTCATCTTACGATAGAAAATCGCACGTTGGTTGTTCCAAGAACGGAAAACAGCTTCGATTGCACGATACAATTGTTCTTTAGGATCCGATGGGAATTCCTCATCTAGAGATTCCTGATAGAACTTCTTAAAGCGTTTTACCATGACCTTCATATCTTCAGCATCTAATTCCGTATCCTGTTCAACGCCCTTTGTTTCTTTCATTTCATCAATGATCTCTTCAAATTTAGCCTTGTTTAAACCCATGACAACATCAGCAAACATCTGAATAAAACGGCGGTAAGAGTCATAAGCGAAACGAGGATTGTCCATCAGCTTGGCAACACCTTCTACCACTTCATCATTCATACCTAAATTTAAAATGGTATCCATCATGCCTGGCATAGATGCACGCGCACCAGATCTTACGGATACTAACAATGGATTCTTTGGATCACCAAACTGTTTTCCAGCCAGTTCTTCCAATTTCATTAAATATTCAAAAATTTCTTTGCGAATTCCTTCATTAATAGTTTCATTGTCTGCATAGTACTGATTGCAGGCTTCGGTTGTGACTGTGAAACCATAAGGCACAGGCATTCCAAGATTCATCATCTCTGCCAGATTGGCACCTTTACCACCAAGCAGCTCACGCATGTTTTCATTTCCTTCACTGAAAAGGTAAACATACTTTTTACTCATCAAGCATTCCTCCTCTTATGTAATCGTTTACATTTACTTGCTTACATTATACCAAAGTTTCGTGTGTTTTCCTAGTGCTAATTTCACTATCCCTTCCTTTCTCACTCGCTAAAAACTAATAACAGCTTATGAACAAAGGTTTTTTCGCATGCTAAAATAATTTCGACAAAATTCGCAAAATTTAAAGGACAAGTTCCAGTCATAATAAAAAATAGCTACTCCATTCGCATGTAAGTACCTTTTCGTTTTTGATAAGGTACTTACATGCATTACACGAACAAAAGAAACGCTTCTATATGCTCACTATGTTTGCCGTATATAGCTCCTTTTTACCCTATGGTTTGTTGACATACACGATTTCCACTTCCACAACATGAACACCGAGTTTTTCATACGCTTGTTTGCATTGTTTCTGTATCTTTTTCGTTTGATACTTTTTTTGCGCTGCTTCTGATTTCACATAAATACGTAAAGTGATTGGCTGTGTTTTCACAATGGTCTCCGTCGGTGTATCATTCGCTATCTTCGCATATGGGAATACCTTTTCTTTATCTTCATCTTTGATCTGTAATAGGATATAATCTAGATCTTGCTTTTCCACAAGCGCAAAAACCGGCTGCTCAAATCTTTCTTCATTTAAAAATGCTGCTACCCGATTTTGCATATTGCCTTTTTCTAAGACCATCCAATCATAATCATCTTGAATACCTATATCACCTCGATAAGATAATCGAAAGTCTTTATCTATACTGTTTGCCACATCTATTTTCATAACATATGAACCGGATTTAAAATTATAGGATACCTCATAATCTGCAATATCTAATTCTGTATGATGTGTTTTTAAATATTCTTTCATATGTCTGGTTGCTATTTCTTTTGCGATAAAATTACCATTAAAGCTATTATAAAGCAGTAACAAAAAGATGACTCCGGCTGTTGCGATGATGAATGCAATCACTTTTAACACTTTCTTTTTCATGAGTTTTCCCTCCTTAAGGCATACGCATAACCAGCATAAATAAGAATGCCAATACTCATAAAAAACCAATATATTAGCGTATAAGGCAGCAAGGCTTCTTGATAGGATGCATCTATCATTTCTAATAATAGATGCATGATGGGAATCATTAGATATAATAGGAAGACATAGCGTTTCAATAGCCAATACCCCAAGGCGCCGATTATTGGCAATAGCAGAAAATTATGAAACTGGTATTGTGTTGCTGAGAAAGAACAAGCGAAAAGGATCATCAAACAAATTACACCCACCATCATGATACGCAAACGTTTTACTAATTTCTTTTTAATTGCTTGGGAATTGACGGTAATGTTTTCCTGCGCCAACAGCTTTTTACATTCTTCACAATGGCGGCAATGCTCTTGTACAAAGACTATGCTTGCCTCACTGGCTACATCATCTTTGACTAACGGTAGCAGATCTTGTACGATTTGACATTCATCTTTCATGATATCCCTCCTCACTTAATTTTTGACGCAAATATAGACGATTACGATAATCAATCACTCGCACAGAGTTTTCATTTAACTGTAAAAATGCTGCGATTTCCACATAGGAATACCCCTCTTGTTTCATTTTAAATATTTCTCTTGCTCGTAGAGGCTGTGTCTGCATCCATTCCATCAATTGCTCCATCAGCGCTTCATAGTCATGTTGCCTATCTTTATCGGCAACAACAAAACCATCTTGCAAGACATCATAGTGCACTTCTTTTTTACGTTTTCGTAATTCTTTGAATGTCACATGCCTGGCAATCGAAAATAACCATGTTTTCAGACTTGCCTTTCCTTTGAAAGTCGGCAAGGATAGGATCATCTGGTAAAACGTTTCCGATGTCAGATCTTCACTTAAACTGGCATCATGACACAAGGAGTAAATATAGATATAGACATCCTTGTGATATGCTTCATACAGTTCTTCTATCATCTATGTTTTCCTCCTTCCACCTATATGTACCGCAACCTAATAAAAACGTTACAAACTTTATAATTTAGTATAGCATAGTATCAGCATGGAATATGATTTCTGTGCTTTAACTTTACGTATTACTTTCATTTAAATCCTAAAAAAAGTGCCTGCTACAGCACTTTTTTAGGATTTATTATTTGCTTTTTTAGTTCTTACCTAATAAACGGAACATATTCTTCTTATAAACTTCTACACCTGGCTGATTGAATGGATTGATATCCAACATATAACAAGTCATAGCGCAAGCACGGAAGAAGAAATAGCACATATAACCAAAGCTTTCCGCACTCATATCAGGCATCGTAATAATCAGATTTGGTACATTTCCAGTTACTTCATGCGCTTCTAAAGTACCTTTTGCTGCCATCTTATTTACCCAATCAACCGATTTACCTGCTAAGTAATTCATGCCATCCGCATTGTCAGGATCACTTGGGAAAGTGATATCCAACGTTGGTTTTTCTACTAACAACAAGGTTTCGTACAGTACTTTTTTACCTTCTTGGATAAATTGACCTAAAGAATGCAAATCGGTAGAGAAGTTTGCACTTGTTGGTAAGTTTCCTTTTTCTTCCTTACCTTCACTTTCACCAAACAGCTGCTTCCACCATTCCGCAACCATGGTCATTTGTGATTCATAGCTTACCAGCATTTCCACATTTTTGCCCTGATTCTCTAAAATGCGACGGCAGACTGCATATGCATAAGCATCATTCTTAGCCAGATCAGGATCCGCCATATCTTCATATGCCTTCTGTAAACCAGTCATGATGGCATCAATATCGATACCGGCTACAGCGATTGGGAATAAACCTACCGGTGTGATAACAGAAAAGCGTCCACCGATATCATCTGGAATTACAAAAGTTTCATAGCCTTCTTTATCAGCGATTGCCTTCAATGTTCCCCGTGCTTTATCGGTTGTCGCAACAATTCTTTCACGTGCACCGTCTTTTCCATATTTATCTTCCATGAACTGTTTCAGTAAACGGAAAGCCAATGCTGTTTCCGTCGTTGTTCCGGATTTAGAAATAACGTTTACACAAACTTCCTTATCTTTTATATAATTCAGGACCTGTGCGATATACGTACTGGAGAATGTATTTCCCATAAAGATAATTTCTGGTTTTTTATCAGCATACAAGCCATTGATCATTTCAATAGCAGCACGTGCTCCCAGATAAGAACCACCAATACCACAAACAATACAAACATCACATTTCTCACGGATTTTTTGGGCAACCTTCTTCATACGGTCAAACTCTTCTTTATCATAGGTATGCGGCCATTCTACCCAACCTACAAAGTCATTCCCTTTACCGGTACGCTTCATCAGCTGTTCGTGATATTTATTAACGACTTCCTGATAGCTTTTTACGTCTTCTTTTAAAAATGCATGCGTAGTGTCTAATTTCATCATATGCTTTTTCTCCTTTATCTGTTTGCATCCTCAATCCATGAATCCAGCTTTTCTGCCAAGGATGTGAATCCTATTTCCATCTTTGGCAATTCATGAATGATCTTGCGTTTGCGCATAGAACGAGCTTTCTTTGCCTCTACAGCTTTTAAAGACAGTTTGAAGTGGGTGCCATCTTCATCAATATCAAGAATTTTCACTTTTACCCGCTGATTAATTTTCACATACGTATGCACATCACGGACAAAGCGTTCACTGATTTCGGAAATATGAATCAGTCCATTATGACAATTATCTAAATAGACGAATGCCCCATAAGGCTTGATGCCGGTAATCACCCCTTCAACGACTTCACCAACCATATAATGCATCTACTCACCTCATTTCGCTCGTGTTAATTATAGCACGTTCTTTTCTAAAATTAACAGTCCTTTCCATATGTTTTATATGACATTACATCATAGGAAGAGAAATTGCTGGCAAAAAGCAGACAACTATCAATAATTTTGGTTTTTGTGCTATAATAATGAAGACGAGAACTTTTTCTCTTTAATGAGGTGATACTTGCATGAGTTCCATATATCCCCTGCTGGCAGCTTTATTTGCCAATGTATTGGCGCAGGTCTTAAAACCTGTTGTCCTTTATTTGCGTACACAGAAAGTAGATATTCATCAATGTATTGCATGCGGAGGATTTCCCAGCTCTCATAGTTCCACGGTCACTGCATTGACGATGGCAATTGGATTGAGTGAAGGCTTTGATTCCACCTATTTTGCGATTACATGTGTATTCAGTTTCATTGTTATTTATGATGCTGCAAATGTACGTTATTATGCAGGGCGAAACATACAGCTGACCAAACAGCTTATATCAGATTTGGAAGGTATGAAGGGTCTGAAATTAAATGATCCGATTTATCATGAAAAAATCAAAAGTGTTTTAGGACATAAATTTGTTGAAATTATCGGCGGCATGATCTTAGGCTTTTTCGTATCTTTACTTATGTATCAGCTGCTGCATTTATAGAAAGTAGGTGAATGTATGATTAATAAAGAAGATGAAATACGCAATGTTATTGAAAAAATTCGTCCTTACATTCAGCGCGATGGTGGCGATGTAGAATATGTTTCTTTCACGGATGGCATCGTTCGTGTACGTTTGTTAGGAGCCTGTGTTGGCTGCATGTCCATCGGTGATACCTTAAAGGATGGCATTGAGGCAATTATCATGGATGAGATTGCCGGTGTCAGTGAAGTACGTTTAGCAGATGAAGAATAAAAGGGCTTAGGCCCTTTTTCTTTATTATCAGATGGATGAGCAAGCACCTGAATCATCGAAAAGAAAAGCATCCGTATTCAGTAAATCTTTAAACTTTTCGATAAACATCTTCATTCCTATAGAAAAAGCATGATGAAGTTGGGAATACTTCACCATGCCAAGTGTTTTCACTAGTTCTTTTTCGCAGTCGTTTTTCCTTTTTTGGCGTTTGCCATTTCTACCGGTTTAGGATCTGGGTCATCAAAATAACGTCCTGGCTTCGATAAGTCAAAATACAAACGACTATCTTCACTCATACCGAAGTTACGGTTACTGCCATCATCCGTAATCTTATTCAACGCCTCACAGAACAATGCATTATGCGCTTCTTCACGCTCAAGTAAAAACATGATTGTTTCCTTTACATACTTATCGTCAATCTGGCGATATAAGTATTCATAAACGACTTTGGCACGCTGCTCACTGGCAATATCCGCTAATAAATCAGCTGCTAAATCGCCAGTCACGGTAACATAATCAGCTGTCCATGGATTTCCACTTGAGTTAACTAAAGCCGGATTTAAACCAAAGGTTACCATTGTTTCTAATTCACCATTTTCAACCTTTTTGTAATCAACATCACCGCCGTTTAATAAATTAATCGTTTCTGCCACCATTTCCATATGGCTTAATTCTTCCGTACCGATATCTAAGAATAAATCTTTAAAAACAGGATCTTTTGCACGAAAGCTCTGAGATAAATACTGTAAAGCTGCTTTTAATTCACCATTGTTTCCACCTAACTGCTCCTGCATTAGTACTGCATATTGCGGATTTGGACGTTCTACTTTTACTGGATGCAATAACTTTTTCTTATGTTCAAACATATCATCACTCCTTTTTCATCTTTAGTATGGGTATGTTGAAACGCCTTATTCGTATTTTTTATAAAAAACAAAAGTATGCAAAGCCACTTGTGGTAAAATAAAAACAGGGAGGGATCCTTATGCGTATTTTTCATAAACCGAAAAAGAAAATTGTCCATGCACATGGTAAGGAAAAGATTGTAGCAGGAATGCGATTTGAGGATTATCGAAAAGCATTAGCTGATGAAGATTTTGCGCCGGGTTGGGAAGTGATTGAGGATAGTTTTGCCAAATGTTATCCTAATCAAAAGCCAAAACATTACGCAACTACATTAACATCTCGTGCATTATTTGGAGGAAATGAATATTTGGATGGCTATAGTATTTATACTTCACCAAAAGGATATCAACATATTGTTACCTATGGCATGACCAATCTATATGGCGATGAACAGGCATTTGGACAAACATATAGTCGCTGGGGCTATGAAATGACCATGAAGCTGCAAGAACATAGCAGTGAAGATTGTGTATGGGCTTGTAATATGTTGGGAAATCTTGCCCGTTATACCTATACGACAAAGCGCTTTTTTGAAGAAAATCAATATGTGCTTGGTAATCAAGAACCAATCAAGCGAGGCTCTGATAGTAAGATCACATCGCTACTTATCATAAAAGACAATGAGATTCCTGAAGTAGAAAGCGTTCATGGACTTGTCACTTATTTACAATTAGTCGGCATTTTATGGGAAGAGGCTTGTGCAATTAGAGAAGATCCATCAAAAATTCCTATTCTTTTAGAAAACATGCGGAAAGATAATCCGAATGGTGTTACGGATCTTGAAAGAGTAAACGCTTACTTATAACAAGAGAAGCTTAGCTCACACTCTTTGCAATAGTATTGCTAAACACCTTATCTATTGCATAAAATAGCATAAGAAAAGAGATGATAGAAAGCTTATGAGATAATACTTTACGCTTTTTTCCTCATCTCTTTTTTCGTGATCGTTTTTAATACCCATATGCTTCCGCAATCAAAATTACGCGGATACGATCTTCCTTATCATAGTTGATCTTAACATAACTGCTGCATATGCGATCTTTACTGTAACAATCCTGACAGCTTCCTGTCTTGCTGCAAGGTGTCTGCTTATGCAAGCGTACACTATTGGCTGGAGCAGCAATTTCACGGATACGTTTCTTTGCCGCCTCTTCATCTTCGACAATCTTATTATACCCGGCTACGATAATGACTTGCTTCGGTCCAAAAATCATAGCACTGACCCGGTTTCCATGACCATCGATATTCACCAATTCTCCTTGCAAAGTTACCGCATTGGTACTGGCGATAAAGGTATCTGCTGAAAATGCTTTACGTGCCTCTGCATCACTTTGTTCCCGTGTCATCGTAGGATCACTGTGTGAATGAAACACAAGATCACGATGATTTAGCATATCCAAAATACCGGTTTCTTGTAATGTCATCGTCCCACCATCACATACTGTTTCATGATCTTTGATCATCGCATTCACTAATTCTCTGGCAGCCTGTGCATCTTCCACAAGATACGCTTTCATACCATTCTTCTCTAATGCCTTTTTACAGGCTTCCATTTTAATTTTGATAATTTCCTTTACATTTGCATCCATCTTTACATCTCCTTATACTCTTTGCCTAGTTGTGCATAATGCATAGCATTGTCTTGAATTTCCTGTATTTGTTGTGCTGATATTGTCTTTATAACCTTGGCAGGGCAGCCAACAACGATACTGTTTTTAGGTATCTGCATATGTTCTGTCACTAAAGCCCCGGCTCCGATAATACTATGGGAACCAATATGAGCACCATTTAAGATAATGGCACCCATACCAATTAACACCTCATCCTCAATATGACAGCCATGCAAAATGGCATTATGACCCACCGTTACATGTTTTCCTATAGTCAATACATGCTGTGGATCGGTATGTAACGTACAATTGTCTTGAATGTTACTGCCTTCACCGATTTCAATATGATCTTTATCCCCACGAATCACACTGCCAAACCAAACACTGGCATCTGCTTTCATAGTTACATCACCAATGATAGTCGCATTATCCGCAACAAAGCAGGTGGCATCAATTCGTGGAGTATGGTTTCGATATGTCTGTATCATATGTTTCACCTCTTTGCCTTTATTGTAGTTGTATTTGAAAGAAATGTAAATGCTTCTTTAGCTTTTTACAAACGCTTTAAAATGGTATCTTCCCCATCTTTGATTTTTATGAAGCACCATTCAACGCTAAAACCCAATCTAGATGTGTGATAATTACATGCTTATCTATCAGAATTGTAGCGTATAGTAAAAATCATAGATCTTTATACAACTACTTTCCATTGCACTGTTATACCATGCTTTAACAGGTATTCTATGAAATCTTCCTGCTCTATATCAAAATCTATTATCTATTCTAACGAATATTTGCTCATCTTTTCATTTTTTCTTATGTTTATCAAAAATGAGCCTTTCTTTTTTTTGGTATATTTATACTTTGTCACATATTGGTCGATAAACCCAGATAAAAAAGCTAATAGGAAAACCTGATAATCCGTAAATACTTTACCGGTTACAAGCCTCTGTAAGAATAAAACTCAGATGAGAACTACATTGGTGTTTTAATGACTAAAAAAGCATTTTAATTAACTTCCCTTTTAATCGTTTTATATATTTCATCGTCTTTTCAACTCATCGCAAGAATTTCCTCTTTAATCATAAAATCCACCTCTTTCATTGACAAGATCTGTTGCCAATAACTTTATGTAAAGTTACTTGTTAATTCGCATTTTTAATAGGCTTCACATAAAAACACGCTTCTAGCGTGTTTTTACTTACCGGATAATACTTCATTTAAATTGTTGTTTGTTTTTAAGCGTTTTTCTGCTTCCTCATAGGACAGCTTCAGCTTATGCATGACAATGGCGGCTTTTACACTATGATGACTTGCTTCAAATAGCTGCTCTGCACAACTTTCATCACAATCACAGGTCAATTTGATGAGATGCTTTGCTCGCTGCAATAATTTTTCATTTGTTGGCATCACATCTACCATATAGTTTTTATATACTTTACCTAAGGCTATCATTAACGAAGTGCTGATCATATTTAAAACCATCTTTTGTGCCGTACCGGCCTTCATGCGAGTAGAACCGCTGACTACTTCAGCGCCGGTAATGACTTCTATTGCTGTTTCGGCATAAGCCGATATTTTTGCCTTATGACAACAGCTCAATGCACCGGTATATGCACCGATTTCTTTGGCATAGCGTAAAGCTGCCACCACATATGGCGTTCTGCCACTGGCTGCAATGCCAAGCAGGCAATCATTCTTGGTAAAACCGACCTGCTTTAAATCTTCAACTGCCTGTTGTTCATCATCTTCACAACCTTCTACCGCATCCGTTAAAGCAATCGTTCCACCGGCGATAATGCCCTGCACAAGCTCTTTCTTTACACCATAGGTAGGAGGACACTCACTGGCATCCAATACTCCCAATCTGCCCGAAGTTCCTGCACCGATATAAAACAGGCGGCCCTGCTGTTTCAAACACATGGCTGCATGATCCACAAATTCTGCTATCTTTGGCAAACATAACGATACGGCCTGTGCAACCCGTTTATCTTCATTATTAATAATGGTAAGTCTTTCTAATGTGGAAACTTCACTGATCTGTGAAGAAGCCGGATTGATCTGTTCTGTATCTAAGGTTTCGATGGTATCCATGACGTATCTCCTTGTAATTGTTGTTCAATGGCTTTTAATGTTTCCTTTACACGCATTTGCACATTGGCCTCTCGAAATTTTACTCTTGTCTTATAAAACCAGTTATTGATACTTCCTTTTGCACTGTTATCCTCACAATACGTCACTTCAATATGATGTTCATCAACTTCTGTAATATCATAGAAATAACGATTGGATGCCGTCGGTGTCTGATACTTCACTTCATAATAGCGGTTTTCAATTAACGGTCCAACCTGAATTCGAATTTCCAATGCATCTTTTTTTTGTCTTTTTAAAAATCTTGAATACGTATAGCCATCTAGTTCCTCTAACGTAGCCGGTACGGTATTTTTAGAAGCCTGAATATCGGTTTTGATCTGTTTCAACAGATATGTATAAAAACTTTGGGCACTTACTGCCAATGGTACACTGACCTTCATACTGTTTTATCTCCTTTCTCTTGTAATTCTTCCAGCAGCTGACATACCGCAAGAGATTGTTCCCATTGCTGTTGTTGGAAGGCATGATTATTTTTTTGTATCATTTTCAGAAAGGCATCTACTTCATACCAGTGATGATTTTCCTTTGTTTCTGTACCAAGCGCATGCGTGCCTTGTTCATCATGAAAAACAATCGTTCGTAATCGGCTGCAAGCTCCTTCCATATCATAATACCCTTCTTCACATTGGATTCTAGTATGGGCACTTCCCTTACTGTCTTTTCCATAGCTGATGATGGCATTGCATTGCTCATACTGCATCACGATAACACCGGAGGTATCAATACCATTGGTATATCTTACATCATATTTCGTCATAGCTTTCGGATATCCAAGAATGCCATATACAAAATGTAAACAATATACACCTAAATCATACAAAGCACCGCCTTTCATCTGCTTAGCAAACACATTGCTTATTTCTCCCTGTTTTAAAGCATCATATTGTATTGAATATTGGGACAGATCACAGGTTAGTAAATGCGGATGTTTATCCTGTATGGCCTGTTTTAGGATGGAAAAGTTTGGCATGTAAGTTACCGTCATAGCCTCTTGAAAGAAACAGTGATTCTGCTTAGCCAATGCAATCAAAGAATCCAGTTCATCTCTGGAAAAAGCAATCGGCTTTTCACAAAACACATGCTTGCCATGTTGTAAACAGATCTTGCTTTGAGCTACATGTAACGCGTTAGGGGAAGCGATATATACCAAGTCTATTTCTTTATCGTTTACCATATCCTCAAGATCTGTATAAACTTTGGTACAGGAAAATACCGATGCGAATTCCTTTCCTTTTTCCTTTGTTCTTGAATACACAGCATTTACTTGCATATCCGGAAACGTAAGAAAGGTGCTTGTCAATTTTTGGGCAATCTTACTTGTCCCGATAACAGCCAGATTCATGTTCTCACCTTCTCACAGTGTACTAATTTTCTTACGACCTGCATGCCCTGTCGTTCATAAAAACGTCGCCCGTTCTCATCGGTAGAGTGAAACCAAACATTTTTTAAGCCATTTGCTTTCATATCCTGCCACATCAGATGCGCTAAGATGGAACCGATACCGGCATCGCGATATGTTTCTTTCACACCAAAAGGGCCATATCGGTTGGCTTCCTGTAAAATGCCTCTTTGCACATAGCCGATGATTTCCTTTCCTTTTTTACATAACAGAATCGTATTTTCTGCCGTAGCTGATTGCATTGCCGATATAACGTGTTTGCGCCAACCGGCACTGAAATTCATTTGTAGAAAAGATAAAAACGCTTCGCCATCTGCCCATGTAAAGTAAACAAAAGAATAGCCTTCTGCTTCCTTGCGTTGCTTTAATTCCTGGATGCTTTTTGGCATTTGATACGTCGTAAGATCCATCTTCATCGGATATGCGCAAGCTTTGAGCTGATAACCGTGCTTTGTGAAAAAAGACACAGTTTCTTGTTTATTTGCATCAATACCACACATTAGATAATGTGGACTATAAGCACCGACAATCACATGTGGACATTGCAGATAGTTTTCTGCATAAGCCAGTAACCGACTGCCTATCCCCTGTCTTTGATAAGCTTTTTTTACGGCAATGGCATAAATCCATCCCTTATCTTCTTCCAGACCTTTTTCTAAATACGGATACTTTCTTTTGATTGCTATACAAAAACCTACGATTTCTTTTTCGTTCTCTGCTAAGAAAGTAGCCTGATTATCATAATTTTCATCACAAAATAAAGTCTGTACCAGTTTTTTCATCGTTAGCGGATATTCTAAAACCACCTCATTCCACAGTTCCAAAAGCTGGGAAACATCTTTACTTGTAAGTTGATGATAGTTCATTTCCTGCCTCCTAAAAAGACATCCCAAAGGATGTCAAACAGCAATCAGACGATATGCGAAACCTTCCCGATAATATTGCAGTTTCCATGCATCCTCTTTCGCTATACAGCCTGCTACATTAACCCGTTCATCACTGGGCAGATCCTGTAAAACAAACTGTACTTCCCCGCTATAACGCAGGTAGTTTTCATTATCAATGGTAATTGTCAAAGCTTTTCTTTCAACTGTATTATGCGCTTTGATTTTTTTCGCAAACTCCGCCATCTCTCGTGATGATTGGGAACGGAGTATGCGGGAATTGCTGTCATAGCGAATGGCATGCACGCGCCCTAACAGCAACTGCTTTTCTTCCTTTGTTGCATTTTCTAAAAATGAGACATGCAGCACCAATTCCTTTTTATGCAAGATGCAATACAATGCATCCAACTCGGTTTCCTTTAAATAGGCATCCCCTGCCAACAGCCAATCAGCCACTAATGAAGCAGAAAGTTCTAAAGCGGCTTTTTCCACCGACATGTAACGCTGTTTTTCCATGGTAGGCAATCCTTTGAATATCGGCCCTCTTGGATGAGTGTGAGAAGCGATACAGGCAGTGACCGGAATACCATATTTATGAAACAACTGATATTGACTGATCATGAAATCCATATCTAACCCAGTATCTTCTCTAGGATAAAAATTATGACAGGCCTTTATTTGTATCTGATGCTCTTTTGCTTTTTCCAAATATGGAAGCAATTCTTTTTCCTGTAAGATGGAAGCATTTAAAATAAAGGTAGAAATCCCGGTTTGCTTGTGCAAAGCTTCCATGATATCCGCATTACATCCGTAATCCAATCGCATGGCATCTAGTTGTAATGAAGCAATGGCTTCGCATGTAAAGGGATCCTGTAATATTTCCATGATACTGCCACCACCGAAATCCACACTGATTTCCATACGGAAACGATGTACCTGTTTAACCAATATGGCGAGGAATCGGAGTTGTTCTTTTAGCGTGTATTCTGGTAAATGGGCAGAAGTAAATATTTCCTTACAGTCTTTGCTTTTTGCCAATGCCAGATAAGACTGCATTTTTGTTTCATCTGCATGTTCTTCTAAATAAAGAGATACACCATATCCCTGTATCATATTAGGCATCCTGAACAGTGATACGGATGATACCGGTATCTCCTGCTTCTACCATTTCGTTTTCTTTTAATAATTCAATCTTTTCCTGATTCAAAAAAACGATTGGCGTAATTGGTGATTTGGCCTTTTTACGTAATTTTTTATAATCCGCAACAACCAGTAAATCGCCTGCCTTCACATGTTGTCCCTGTTCAACTTTTGTTTTATACAAATGTTTGATAGTGTGCGTTTCCAAGCCGATATGTATCAATACCTGTACACCGCAATCCGCTTGCAGACAAACTGCATGTCCTCCCGGAAATACTGCCGTAACGACACCATCCATCGGAGCAATGACTTCACCGCCTAAAATATCCAGCGCAAAGCCATCTCCCATAACACGATCCGCAAAAACCTCATCAGGAACACAACTGATATCCAACAGTTTTCCTTTTATCGGAGCAAGAAAAGTCTTTATCTTTTCCATAACATTTGAATCTCCTATCTGTTTTCTTTTAATTCCTTTAAGATTTCTCGATAACCATCCAATAACTGGCTCGGAGAATTACTTATCCGTTTTGCCAGACCGACAAAGAGCATATCGACAACAAATAACTGTCCATAGCGTGAAAAAATAGCGGCCAATCTTGATTCATTCATTTCCACACTTGGTATCACAATATTAATATCACTTAAGGCACGCAATTTGTTTTTTGTATTATTGGTAATAGAAATTACCTTTGCGCCCATTTCCTTTGCTTTTCTGGCAGCTATATTGACTTCCTTGGTACGACCGCTGAAACTGATTGCCACAACCACATCTTTATCCGTACACAAAGCGGCATTTAACGTACCAAAGTTAGAATCGGTAATATATAGAGCCCGCTTTCGCAGCTTAATCATTTTCTGATGCATATCCTGAGCAACGATGCCACTGCTGCCGACACCAAACAGGAAGATGTTTTCCGCATCTGCCAGTAAGGTGATAACTTCCTCAAATACCTTGATTCCATTGAAGTCCAGCACATCCTTACAAACCTGATCGATATGCGAAATGATTTTATTCGGCATATCATCAAAGTCTGATGCCCATTCAAATATTTCATGGGTATTTTCCACACTCAAACTTTCAATATTCTTTGCCAGTTCAATCTTGGTTTCCGCAAAACTCTTTCCTAATACTTTTCTTACGAAACGAGAAACAGAAGCAGAAGAAGTACCGATTTCAGCCGCAAGTTCATGAATGTTCATAGAAATTATGTCTTTGCCATGGCTTAAAAAATAATCCGCAATGGCTTTGTCAGATTTAGACAATGTCGCATAGACACTTTCAATTTTTGTGTTCATATTCACACCCCATTAACATTCATATTATATCATTACCCCGGTTATTATGCTAACTGATTTCTCGTTTATCGCTCATTCTTATGCTTTTTAAATAGCATTTTCATGCATATTTCATCGTTTTATGGTTTCCAACCTTGTAAAATACGCAAATTTCCTTTGATGCGATATTGCTTCGCACTTGCCGGTATGAGTAGCGTCTGCGTATAGTTTAAAGCAAATGCTTCCCCTTTACACTCTACAACCCCACTTCCATCTACGCATACGATTACATGATATTGGTTGTTTGTTTCAAACAGTCCTTCCTTGGCAATATCAATCACATCAACATGAAACAGCGGGTGATCCACACCAGTATTTCTCTGATTGCATGGTTTATCTGGCAATGGATGATGTGTCATGCTGCAGGCTTCATCACAATCCAATACCGCAAAGCCTTTTTCCAGATCCAAGGGTCTTGGTCTGCCATAGTCATACAAACGATATGTGATACCGCCAAAGCTGCCAATCTCTATCGCCAGCATATCCTTACCACAAGCATGCAGCAATCCTGCCGGAATCAAAGCAAAGTCGCCTTTTTTTACCGGTATGCGTTGAATGTATTTTTCTAACGTACCTTCTTCAATCGCTTTTTTCAATACTGCTTTATCCGTAGTAGTCGTACCTGCTACGATGCTTGCACCTTCTTTCGCATCCACAATGTACCAAGATTCTGATTTTTCATAATCCCCTAAAATAGCGGCATCTGTTTCCTTGGGATGTACCTGAATGGATAGATCTTCGATTGCATCAATGTAAGCAGCCCGAATCAACTGATTACTATCATCCCTACCCATCAGTTCCTCATGATGTTCTTGAATCAATTCCTTAATACTTTTTCCCTGATATTCACCTTCCGCAATTAGATTTTCTGAATTTTTATAGGCACATACTTCACGGGCGATTCCAATACCTTCTTCCGGTAAGGAACGGATATCATGTAGGGTATGCCCTGCCCATATCGTTTTGATATAGACAGGCTGAAGTCTTAAGGGTTTCATTCCTGCTTCTCCCAGACAATCTTACCATCTCGTTTATAACAGCGGTAAGGGAATCCTCTTTCTTGAATGGATTTGTGATCCTGTTTACTAGAAGGTAGCGAACATGCCGCCACTGCCAACACTTCATCGCCACTATTGATGATACGATGTGCATAATGCCCATTGATATAATGCAAGGAGCCTTTGAATATTTTTTCTACATAGAAATCCTGTGCGCCATCCCAAAACAATAGGAAACCTTCGCCTTTTAAACCATAATAGTATTCATCACAATCACTATCCCCATGATAATGGCCGCTGGTCATGGCACATTCCCCATCTACCGTAAACGGATTGATATAAGTAATACCCCATTGCAGATTTCCTTTCACATAACTTTCACGATTAAAGTTTTGATTGCTTACCCAATACGCTAAGTTATCGCCATGTTCCTTTAATGCTTCTTCATTATTATAAACACCGATGCATTCCTTAACTTTCTTTTGTCGATCTACTACATTTTGTCCCTGTAATTTACAGGTATCCCAAAATTCCTGTATTGCTTTTGGTTCTCTGATAAAATCCATGGTATCCTTCCTTTCTAACGATTTTTATAGTCCAAATTCTTATAACGTGAATAATTTTCTCTTAAGAAGGTCTTATGTATCACAACCGGCTGATAGCCTTTAGCTTCAATGACATAATCCTCAATCGTTGCCGGAATCGTTACAATATCCAAGTATTTCTGAGTATAGCTAAATTCCGGATGCGATTTGGAATATACCTTGATTTCTTCTCCATCCACTAAGGTGAGTACGGTAAACTGACCGTTATTTTTACCTTCGTAAATTGCATGGGTTTCCATTTCGATTCGATTGGTCTGATAATACATCAAGTCTGTAGAACCAACGGTATATTCACGATATTGTGGTGTTTCTTCGACCATTATCGGTTCAATGGCAATGTTGTTATCTACCCATTCACTATCCCTTTCAAAATGTAAAACCTTTTCTGCATTCGCAGTATGGATTGGTCGTACCTTACCTTCTTTATCCTTACGGTTATAATCATATACCTTATACGTATATGAGCCAATCGTTAAGCTTCCCAGTTCCAAAATCAACTGATTTCGTCCGGATGAATGAATCGTTCCTGCCGGCAGCATGATCTGTTTGCCCGGTATGGATGGTACGGCATTAACATATTTCTGATAATCAATATCACAGTGATCCTTTTCTGATTTTTTCGCCAGCTCCAAAAATTCCCTGCCATCATTTTTCCAGCCGACATACGTCTTGGCTCCATGTCCGGTCGCAATCACATAATAAGCTTCATCCTGACGGCCGAATTCATCATAGTTTTCAATGATAAAATCTTCATCCGGATGCACCTGAATCGACATGTTGCCATCACTGTGCCATGTATCATCATAGTTGAAACGAATTGGGAAATAACCTTCAAATTCTTCCATACAATGCTGTCCCATCATTTCTAAGCCTTTCTTTTGAACAAAGGTATAGAATGGGATATCCGCAACATCATCTCCCACTGCGACTTCAATACTTACTTCCATCGGGATAAATTCAAAGATCCATGCGATATTGCCGGCAATATCCATAGGAATATTACGAATCTTACGGATGTATTCTCCTCCCCAGATGCCTTCCAGATATACCGGTTTGGCACGGAATGGATATTGAATCAGCGTATCTAGGATTTCATTTAAGGCATGGTTGTATAACATGCGGCGATCATTATCATCATTATCCAAGATGTAGAAAGTAATGGCATCTTCATCTAGTAAAGTCTTACGTAAACGCAGTGTTACTTCAAAGTCGACAAAGTAATTACGACGCATCAACAAATTGAATGGTCTTGCACTTTCATCGCCGATATTCACGAATTTTTCTTCTCGAGCACGAATCGCCGCAACTTTCGGTGTTACATCTAAATAGGCAATGCCATTGGCTGCCTTACGGATGGCTTCACTGGCACTTCCCATGCCATATATCAAATGAATGCCTTTTTTTCTTTCCTTCAGCGTTTGTACTACTTCCGCCTGTTTCGCAGGATCAATAAAATTCTCGATATTCCCTTTGTATAATCTACCGAATAATAGTACCGGATCATCTTCATAGTTTAATGGTAGACTTTCTTTTGTCAGCTCATCTATTTGCGCCTGTGTTTTATAAATATCCCACATATCGTAAACATACAGGTCTGTTTGATTTTCTTTTGCAGCTTTTTGCAGTGCTTCCACCATAGATCCAAATTGCGCACTGACATAGCCATCCATGCATAAGACATAGCAATCATCACGCATGGCAGTCTGCATAGTGGTAATCATCGTTTTAGCGATAATTTCATTCCCACGAATGAAATTTTGTCGTACATCATCTTTCAATTGAATTTTGTTTACAGCATTTGGCTCATCATAAGCTAATGGTTTAAACATGAAACTCATAACAATTTCCTCCTTTATACGATACATTCATTCTGCTTCGCATATATACTATATGAAAGTTCATTTGCATAAAGTTTTGATACATATATTTTACATAGTCGATACAGAATGAATGGTTTTGTTTTTAATTATGAACTTATGCACCATCCTGCCTTTCATAGGCAGGATGTACATAAGTCTTTTTTTATTCTTCTACGATGAAGGTATCCAGATTTTCCTGTTTAACACCAACAAACCAAGTGAATAAGAAGCCGCAAGCAATAGAAGTCGCATATGCTAATAAGTATACCAGTGGTTTGGTATTAACCAAAGTTCCTAAGATACCGGAAACGTTGATTGTTACGGCGCCCATTTCTGGGAAGAAGCCACAAACCAAGCCGCCAACACCGGCACCTAGGCAGGCAGTCACAAAGGCTCGGCCTAATGGTAAGGTAACACCGAAGATCAATGGTTCACCGATACCTAAGATACCAGCAGGTAAGCCACCGACGATGGCACTCTGTAAAGCTTTTTGTTTACGATATTTGAAATACAACGCGGTCGCTGCACCAACCTGTCCGCCACCAGCCATAGAGTTAAATGCATACAACGGTGTGTAACCTAACTGCTGAATCAATGCCGTATGTACCGGTGTCAGACCTTGATGCATACCGGTCATTACCAATGGCAGGAACAATGCAGATATAACAGCACCGCCTAAAGGACCGGCATTATTGAATAACCACATCAATGCTTCTGTAATACCATCTGTGATAAGTCCGCCAACCGGCTGCAGGATGTAAATCGTAATGATACCGACAATGACAACCGATAAGAGCGACGGCATGTGAATGCGCAAGGCATTTGGTGTATGCTTTTTGATTTTTCTTTCGACAACAGCAATCAATGCACCAGCTGCCATTGCGGCCAATGTACCACCACGGCCATTTGCGAAAGATAAGCCTAAGAAGCCCATCGCAACGCCATTTAATCCGGCAACGTTGGTAACAATACCACCGGCAACCAAGCCAAGGTATGGATTTCCACCCATGACTTTTGCGGCCTGCATGGCAACAGCAATATTCAGATACGTAAAGAATGTACTAGCTAATACATTTAATACAGCCATGAATTGTGAACCGCCATCCACAACAGCAGCCGGATCAAATAAACTAATACCGGTCATGTTAAAAATCAACACAAACAGCTTCATGATACCAAAGATCAAACCGGTTCCGGCAAATACCGGAATCAATGGTGCGAATACTTTCGCAAAGAAACTGAAGATACCTTTAGCATCTTTCTTCTTCATCAAAGCACCATCGGCTTTCACTTCGGAGTAGTTCAAGCCGGGCATCGTTTTTAATTCCGTACAGACATCATCTGCCACACCCGGACCTAATACGATCTGCGGTTCTTCCGGAGAACCAACTACCCGTAAAACCCCTTTAATGTTTCCCAATGCCGCTCTGTCAACCTTAGATGGATCCACTACAACGACACGTAGCCTGGTCATACAATTCTCAAAGACCTTAATGTTTCCAGCTCCTCCTAAGCCTTCTAAGATCTGCTGACCTAGTGATAATTTTTCAGCGCTCATAAATTACCCTCTCTTTCTTACACCGAAATTACATTATCTGAAACTAACTGTAATTTAATTTCATGTATATTATAATATCTGTGTAATTAAATTACAACTATTTTTTATACTTTCTCGTAATTTAATTTCATTTATGTGTAAAATGTATTAAAAAATGGCATTTTTTGCCACTTTTCGACGTATTTTATCTTTTATTATGTAATTTATTTTCTTTTTTCTATAGTATAAAAGTGTACACTTGTTGGATTCATCTCTCTTGTGAACGTAATTTTATCTACATTTTGAAATTTAGTTTCTCTTGAAATACTCAATTTCATACAACTTTTATCTTGCAGACAGTTGTTATGAAAAGCATCCACATAATATTCTTTCATGATATAATCCGCCTTTTTTATATGTTTTAGCAGAAAATGATATTCCCGTTTATCTTCTAATGGATTCGCTGCCATGATGGCATAGCTGTCTTTATCTTTGGTCGCGATGATTTGATTTTCCGTATCTTCTTCCACAATGAGCTGCCAAGGCTTGAGCCAGTGAAACATCGTCATGACATGCCCGCTTGGTGTTGGGATATAAGTATCTTCCATTTGTAAGAACATCGTTCTTCCTAACTGCTGATTCGGATTATGAAAACTGCACCAAGGAAACATCTTTAAGTTTTTACAATAGGAACCTAACAACATGCCGGCTACTTCACCACTGGCGTTATGTAAATTGTCCGGTCTGCCGGCATCTCCCAAACCATAACGCATACCGTATTCGCTCATCATCAAAGGCAATTCCGGTAAGTTAAATTCTTTTCGCAGTTCTTCATGACGAATATAAAATTCTAAGATGCGGCATGGATTTCCATGATATTCATGCATTGAATAATAATCAATTTTGCGCTTTTCATCCTTTGCCAGAAGCCGCATAAAAGCATCCCAGTATTTCCAATTGGACATACCTGCCGACATCCCAAAACCACCAATCTGCAATGGCTGTTCATAAGAATGTTTGGCATTTAAACGAGCTATGGCACGACTAGCACACTGATATAACGGATAGTATTCTTCCATGCGCAAGCCACCGAAACGCGGAATTTCCACTTCATTACAACATTCAATATAGACAATATTGGCAATATGCTCTTTATAGTATTCCACTACCTTTTCAAAAACTTTTTCATAGGTTTCCAGAGTAATGATTCCTTCAATAACTTCACGCTCATAACGGCGAATATTCAACATAACCGTTTTGGCATGCGCCGCATGAGAACGCAGATAATCTTCTTCATGCACCTGAAAAGGACTTACTTCCGTCAACGGCCAATCGTATTCATAATGCTTATTATCACCAACATAGCGATTTTCACCAATCAGATAATTCCAATGATATTCATTCGTTCGATAATCCCAAACTTCGTCCAAGGTCACAAACAGCCGAATGATATCCGGCTTACCGATAATCTCCTCCATGACCTCAGGAAAATCCGTATTCGGGGTATAACGTAAAGTCGTGTTCTGGTATTTCTCTACGTTTGGCCATGCCCTTAAAACAGTTGCTGCATCAATTACAATGTTCATGATATCCTCCTCTTATGTAATTATATTTCATTTATAAGATATCACCATTGTAATTAATTTTCAATATGTTATTGATTCTTTCTTTTCCAATACCTTTTATCTGAAAAATTTATTTCTTTATCTAAAAAATTCATTACAGCATGAAACATAGAAAAAAGAGACTGTAACCTCATAGACTTATCAATCTTGTCTATTTCATTACAGCCTCAAGTAAGACAATTATTTATGCAATTTATTCTTTCAGCTTTTTATCAGCCTCATCTTTTTTATAATCTTCATAGAAATTGGAAAATGCATGACAGGAACTGCAATCACTTGTACAAGAGCCACAACCGCTATTTCCTTTTTTAGCTCTGGTTACATAAAAGACAATGATCAATAAGCCGATAATAATGGCGCTCACGATAACATCTGCTAAGTTCATATCATCACATCCTTCTTATACTATTAGTATATGTTTTTTTCTTGATTCTGTCATCAGAAAAGCAAGGAACCTATCTGATAAACAAGTAGTGCTACCACATAAGCTACACCGGTTTGATAAGCCACTGTAGCCAATGCCTGTTTCATAGAACCTAATTCACGTTTTGTTGCCGCAAAAGCAGCTACACATGGCATATATAACACCGTGAAACATAGGAAAGCAAATGCGGATACCGGAGAGAAGATCGTTTGCAGAGCTACGGATAATCCGGCATCACTAGTCGTATTGGTTAATACAGAGAGGGTAGAAACAACACTTTCTTTCGCCGTAATTCCGGTAACCAATGCCGTTGATGCACGCCAGTCCTCAAAGCCTAATGGGGCAAAAATATGGGAGATCCAAGTTCCGATGTTAGCCAACATACTGGTAGATGAATCTTCTACAAAGTTAAAGGCAAAGTCAAAGCTTTGTAAGAACCAGATGATGATACTAGCTACAAAGATGATCGTAAAAGCTTTACGTAAGAAATCTTTTGCTTTTTCCCACATGTGTAAGAGCACACTTTTCGCACTTGGAATACGATAAGCCGGTAATTCTAAGACAAAGGGTACAGATTCCCCTTGAAATACAGTACGCTTTAATAATAAAGCAGACAGTATCGCAACAAAGATGCCTATCAGATACACACTAATCAAAATAAGTGCCGTATGTTCAGGGAAAAAGGCAGCTGTGATCATGCCGTAAATAGGCAGTTTTGCACTACAGGACATAAAAGGTGTTACCACGATTGTCATCTTGCGATCACGATCACTACTTAAGGTCCGAGTTGACATGATTGCCGGTACGCTGCAGCCAAAGCCAATCAGCATTGGCACAAAGCTTCTGCCACTTAAGCCAAGCTTGCGCAATGCCTTATCCATGACGAAGGCTACCCTTGCCATATAACCACTATCTTCTAATAAAGAAAGAAAGAAAAATAAGGTAACGATGACTGGAAGAAACGATAAGACACTTCCTACCCCATTACAGATACCATCAATCACCAAGGCATGCAGCCAAGAGCTTACTTGTAAATGCATTAGTAAATCACTTAACGCATTGACCGCAATGTCAATTCCTTCTTCTAATAAGCCTTGCAAAGTACCACCAATCGGTCCAAAGGTTAAATAGAAAATCATCAACATAATAAGGATAAAAACCGGAATACCTAAGTATTTATGCGTTAACAGCTGATCAATGCGCTGACTGCGCTTTAATCCTTGTGAGCGATGATTTTTCACAACACAATCTTTTACCAGCTCTTCAATATAAGAATAACGCATATCCGCTAATGCCGCCTCACGGTCTGTACCTAAAGCATCTTCCATGCTTTTAACGATTTTTTCTATAATATCCAGATCATCTTGATGTAAGTGCAAAGCACGCTGCATCGGTTCATCACCTTCAACCAATTTGGTAGCCGCAAAGCGTGTTGGATAATCTGCAGTCTGCGCATGATCTTCAATGATATGTGCAATTGAATGAATGGCACGATGTACTTCACCTTTACAAAAATCCAGATGAATGGCTTCTTGATGTTTACGTGTTTCCTTCTTGATTACACTAATCAAATCATTGATGCCTTCATTCTTACTAGCGGAAATCGGTACGATGGGAATTTGTAAATGCTTTGACAGCTTTTCTACATCAATACTGTTTCCACTGGCAGTAACTTCATCCATCATATTCAATGCGATGACCATCGGTGTCTTTAATTCCATCAACTGTAAAGATAAATATAAGTTTCGTTCAATATTGGTCGCATCCACGATATTAACAATTAAGGCAGGATGATCTTTTAAGATAAAATCTCTTGTGACAACTTCTTCACTTGTATAAGGCGACAAAGAATAAATGCCCGGAAGATCGACAAGTGTTGCCTCTTTGAAATTCTTAATGATTCCCATTTTCTTTTCTACTGTTACCCCGGGAAAGTTACCGACATGCTGATTGCTTCCGGTTAAACGGTTAAATAAGGTTGTCTTGCCACAGTTCTGGTTACCGGCTAATGCAATTAGCACTTCACTCATAGCACTTCCTCCTTAACTAGTACTTCAATCTCTGCTGCATCCTGCAAACGCAGTGTTAATACATAACCACGCAAATATAATTCCATGGGATCTCCCATAGGGGCAATCTTAGTTACCTGAATTTTGGTCTTAGGAGTTAATCCCATATCTAAAAGTCTTCTGCGCAATGCTCCTTGCCCACCTACACTTTGTATGATGCCGCCCATACCCGGACGTATTTTGTCTAATGTCGTCATCATGCTGTCTACCGCCTTCCTAAAAAAGTTATACGCGTCTAACGTTTACATATCTATCATACTCGAAATTCTTAACTTGTCAACAAATTGCATGTGTTTCGTAAAGAAAAGTAATAAATTCATGTATGAATGCGTTTACATCAAATGATATGCTCTGTCGTGTATAATGATAAGTAAAAAAGACAAGAGCGAAAGTAAATTCTCGTTAGCGGGTCTTTCTGGATTTGATGCATATTAGGCAATGAAAAGCACATCACCCTGTGAAACAAAGTAACGACTAGCTTTGTGCCTAATTGAGGCAAAGACTGCCTTTTATATAAAACAGCTTTCTATATCATAAAGGCTTTTTCCAGATAGATGTGATGTATCAATTAAGATTCTTCATTACAGGAAAAAGCAAAAAACGCCATAATAAAAAGAGTGTTTCCACTCTAACAGCATAATATAGGATAGCACATGCCGCCTCCACCAAGGCACATATTACATAACAGCAAATAACAACAGAAATTGCTTGCACCACCAAACGGTGTCTGCATCTGCTGATAGCGCGTCCTGCCTCTTTGCAACTGCGCATACAATTGACGATACTGTTGGTTGCTTGGATCCATTTGACAAGCTTTTTCCGCCGCATCCATTGCCGCAATATGATTACCTAAGCCATAATTCGCAATGGCAAACAGATAATACCAGCTGGCATCACGTTCTTGAATATTAATTAAAACATTGTACGCTGCCTGATATTGACCGGTATTCAGATAATTCACTACCGCTTGATAATCATTCGTTGCCCCACCCTTTTGATAGCCTTGATAATTACCATAGCTACTGCTAAAGCCACTGGCATTCCAAAAGTCTTGCGGTCCACCGTTTTTCTTATAATCCATGATCTGCTGGTAAGCATTCTGAATTTCTTTAAACTTTTCTTCAGCTCCCGCTGTTTTATTTACATCCGGATGATACTGCTTTGCTAATCGTCGGTATGCTTTTTTTATTTCATCTTCACTGGCATCTCTTGATACCCCTAATATCTTATAAGGATCTTCCATCTTCTTCACCTGTTCTCTTTTTACGTGCTAATTCATATTTTGCCCATATCCCTGAGTATAATACGTTGCGGATGATATCTGCATACGCAATGATAGGCAATATTTCAAAAGCCTCACATGATGCGGAAATCATCAATTCTAAAATCGTGCGCATGCGTTCATCAAAATCGCTTTTCTTCGCTTCTTCTAACAAAGGATTAAAACACTGTTTCTTTTTATCTTCTTCTAGATCATCATAAGCATCCAGCAGATAAATATAGCGTCCCAGATAATCGCCCATCGTTCTTAAAGTGGGTGCCCACACATCTTCCTTGTAGCATAAAATTTCTGCCATAAAACGTCCTGTATAGGAAGCCAACAGATCCAGATCCCTAGTTCCCTTTTTTTCTTCTTCACCAAGTGCTATCAAGGCTTCTTCAATACGTGTTACTTTCTCAGGATACTTTTGCTTAATGCTTTCATAGCGATGCTTTAATACTTTCTGATACATATGTGATGTATGCGAATGTTCATCCTGCCAATTGTCTTCACACTTTAAATACGTTAAGACAATCGTCATCTCGGCCGCATAGCTAAGATAGATGTTATCATACATCCTATGCTTTTGCATGGGATGTATCATACAGCGTTTCATCTTCTCTTCCGTAGGCGGTTCATATAACGCAGTTAACAAAATGGCCAGAAATGTCATATCGTAATTTAAGGAAAACCGTGACAGCTGTCCAAATTCTTTTTTCAAACATTGACAAAGGCCACAGTAAAAACTGCGATAAACATCAAAATCTTTGATTTTTAGTTCCGGTTTATTTACAATGACATAGCCAAACATGCTCTTACCTCAAATATATTCATGTCATATAGTTTAACCTGTTCTTTAAAAAAATTCAAGAACAGGCGTTAAAATAACATGATTCTACATATTCAAAGGATATAAAAAACATTGTTTTAGATGCTTTCTTTGTGTTTCATCAATACCGAATTCTGCTTGAAAATAGGCTTCATAGGTTTGATAGCGTTGTTTAATAGCCTGCAAAGCTGCCCTAAGATACTGCTTTTGTACCCCCATTACAGCCTCCATATCCGTTTGCGAAGCTGTTACCTGCGCATAGATTTTCGCATTCTCCTTTTTACGATACTGATTGCTTAAGACATAATCATTTAAGATGGTTTCTTCATCAACATCAAGCAGCAACAATAGCAAAGCTGCCCCAAAACCAGTGCGATCTTTTCCTGCACTGCAATGAAACAATACAGGTACCTCTTCCTCTAACACCACTTGTACAAGAAGGCGATATGCAGGATTATCAAAAGGAAGCTTCCTATAAACCTGCATCATCATATTCTTTAACAATGTGACATCTACTTGTTGCAATAATGTCGCAAAATCAAAACTGCCTTTTACATCCATTCCTTGATCAAAAGTTATCGCCGATATGGGATGATACTTCGCTTCCCGTAAGTGGATGTCCTCCTTGCCTTTACGTTCCATATCACTACGCAAATCCAGAATATGTTGTATATGCAGTTGATGCAAATAATCCACATGATCCTTCTGTAAATCACACAAAGGAGCACTGCGATAAAAACAATCATAGCGTACCTGTTGTCCATCACGATTCACATAACCGCCAAGATCACGAAAGTTCACAACACCGGTGTCAGGTAGCGCCCGTGGTTTTACGACAAAGGTTTGCTTGTCTTTGCGAATATAGAGCATTGGACGTTTGTCCTTGCCAGAAAGCAAAAGGCGCTGATTTCCTGTAACCTGCTGTAAGAGGCATCTTTTCTCATCGTAGACATCATAAACTCCTGCATCTGCATCCATCTCTAACAACCAACCATCTTCATAACGTAATTCCATAGTTAATATCTCCTATTCATCACACATATCATATATTTTCTACTATCTTCTAGTATACCTGCAATGTATCATGAAAACAATTCTTCAAGAAGGAATCCATACGTTTTCTTGCATTTCGTAATCCTCTATCTGCACATTAATCCTAGCCGTTAGGCGTTAGATAAGTCCTTATTCGATTTATAATTCACTGGAAAGGCATAAAGGATACATTGGTAATGTACCTTATAAAACTACTGGGTAAAACAGCCATAACAAAAAAAGATCCCTCCTTTCATAAACAACGTTTTATTTATTTTCATTGTCTACTTTAGAGGAATCATATCAAAGCTGTCTGAAAAACAGTCAACAAAGGGAATCTTTTTTTTATTCTAGTCCTTATGCATGAACCGTAACGACGTAATCGCCATCAACGACATCAACACTGATGACATCATCCTTACCGGCATTGCCTTCAATCATCTTACGAGCAATCAGCGTTTCAATGTTACGCTGGATATAACGCTTCATAGGTCTTGCCCCATATACCGCATCAACGCCTTGAGTAGCAATACTGCGATATACAGCGTCACTAACTTCTAACTTAATATCTTTATGGGCTAATCGCTGTGTCAGCTCATCCATAAATTTATGAGCAATCTTACCTAACATATCATCATTTAAAGCATTGAACACAACAATTTCATCAATACGATTGATAAATTCCGGCTTAAAGTATTTCTTCACTTCGTTTAAATATTTGTCTTCTTTATCTTCTTCATCAAAGGCAAACTGACTTCCCAGATTACTTGTCATGATCAGCAGCGTATTCTTAAAGTCTACGGTCACACCTTTGGAATCGGTAATACGTCCATCATCCAGAATTTGCAATAATACGTTAAAGACATCCGGATGGGCTTTTTCAACCTCATCAAACAGTACGATAGAATATGGATTCCGACGGATTGCTTCCGTTAACTGACCACCTTCATCATAACCGACATATCCCGGAGGAGCACCAATCAAACGGGCAACGCTATGTTTCTCCATATATTCACTCATATCAATACGAACGATATGTGATTCACTATCGAAAAGCTGTTCTGCCAATGCTTTGGCAACTTCTGTCTTACCGACACCGGTAGGTCCTAAAAATAAGAAGCTTCCGATAGGACGATTTTCATCTTGAATCTGGGCTTTGCTACGTAGAATGGCATCACTTACAAGCTCTAAGGCATTATCTTGTCCAATGACACGTTTTTGCAATGCTTCTTTTAAATGCAATAATTTCTGACGCTCACTTTCCACTAATCGTGCAACTTCTATACCGGTCCAGCGCGAAACAATCTTGGCAATGAGCTCTTCATTTACCGTTTCCTGAATCAAGGCATCCTCATTATGTTCTTTTTCAGCTTGCTCACGAATGAGCTTCTCTAAATGCGGAATGGTTCCATACTGCAGCTTCGCCGCATCCTCATAACGAGCCTCACTTTGTGCCTGTTCTAAGTCTAAGCGTGCTTTTTCCAGTTTTACCTTGGCATCTTTGCTTTCTTCCAAAACAGCTTTTTCATCTTCCCATTTTGTATAAAGCTCATCTTTCTTTGCACGTAACTCTTCCAATTCTTTCTTAATATCATTCAATCGTTCAATTGCTTTTTTATCTTCTTCCTTCTTTAACGCCGTTTCTTCGATTTGCAGTTGCATGATCTTACGTTGTAATTCATCCAATTCTTGTGGCATGGATTCCATTTCCACCCGTAAGGTAGCACAAGCTTCATCTACTAAATCAATGGCTTTATCCGGTAAGAAACGATCTGTGATATAACGATTTGACATAGTAGCTGCCGCAATGATTGCTTCATCTAAGATTTTTACACCATGATAAGATTCAAAGCGATCTTTTAAACCACGCAAGATACTGATGGTATCCTCAACCGTTGGCTCTTGCACAGTAACTCTTTGGAATCGACGTTCCAAAGCTGCATCCTTTTCGATATACTGACGATATTCATTAAAGGTCGTTGCTCCGATACAACGCAATTCTCCACGCGCTAGCATTGGCTTCAACATATTGCCGGCATCCATACTGCCTTCGGTTTTACCGGCACCAACCAAATTATGAATTTCATCAATAAACAATATAATGTTTCCTTCGGCATTTTTTACTTCTTCCAAAATTGCTTTTAAACGTTCTTCAAACTCACCACGATACTTCGCACCGGCAATCAAAGAACCCATATCCAATTCAATCAGTTTTTTATCCTTTAACGAACTAGGTACATCACCCTTCATGATACGCCAAGCAATTCCTTCCACTACAGCGGTCTTACCAACGCCTGGCTCACCAATCAATACTGGGTTATTTTTCGTCTTACGAGATAAGATTTGGATAACACGGCGAATTTCATCATCACGGCCAATAATAGGATCAATTTTACCGCTTTTTACATCTTCGACCAAATCACGACCGTATTTACTTAAAGCCTCTAAATTGCTTTCCGCATTTGGTGTATCCATATTTTTGCCACCACGACGTTTCAGTTCCTCTTCCTTGCATGCTTGCTCATTCAGGTGGAACTCTTTCACCAACTGTTTAGAAATATAAGATTTGTTAAACAGTAAGGCGATAAAAACACTGGCAACACTTAGATAGCTTTCCTGAACGGAATCACTCCATTGCTGCGCCTTATCAAATGACTTCGCAACTTCATTTGAGAATTGCGGATTCACATTGGAACTGCGAGCTACCCTGCTCATCTCATCATCAATCATTTGTAAAGCTCTTATCTTATCAATATTCAATCGCTTAAACAGTCCATCTAACACATCGTTTTCAAAGATAGCTTTCAGCATTTGAATTGTGTCAATGGTTGTATGCTGATAGGTTTTACAGATTTCGACGGCATGCATGATAACTTCTTGCAGTTTCTCACTCATCTTTTCAAAGTTCATAGTATCACGCTCCTTTAGCACTCTAACACTTTGATTGCTAACTGTATTATAGCACAAGTTTTAGCACTGTCAACACTTGAGTGCTAATTTTTACTTAAAATGATTTTCATTTAAAGTAGAGGTATGCTATTTTTAAGAATCATTTGCCAATATTTTAATGACTTGTATATTTTATATTCTTGCATCATAACAAAAAGCTATACTGCATATTGCGCAATATAGCTTTTTACATGTATCTGAAAACTTTTTATACACTATTTTTTCCATACACCACTTTTTTTACGAATACGTCCATTACGAAGGACTAACATTTCGCAAAATAGCAATCGTTTGACAATAACGTATTATTCTTGCTCAAGAGCAAGCGTTCTCGTAGTGATATCGCATACTTCAGCAGGTCCGTAATACTGGATAGCTCCTGGATAAACAAAGCAAGTTTCACTCGCCCATTCTTCTCTATGTGCTTCGAAGAATTTGAATGGTTTTCCATCAAGTTCAACTAAAGCCTTTCTGATAACTGGTTTATCTTCGCCATGACGTCTTTCTACGTTCATCATCTTCGTGATTGGCATACCACCGGCAACCCATTCGCTAGCTGGCTTAGAAAGATTAGAAATCTTTGATAAGTAGCCTGTATAACCATACTGGATCAACATAAATGCGTTATATCCTAATGAGTAGCAGTAGTCTGAATCGAAATTAGATGGGAATGCACATCTTCCTTCATATCCAAAGAAATGGTGAAGAGGATTAAATTTACCATTGTATGTACCGGCTTTTCTTCTCTCTTCTAATTTATCTTTTACTAAAGCAGAGAATAATTTTTCTGATTCGATCAAAGAAACCTGCACATTTCCATGTGGATCTCTTTCTAAGAATAACTGCTGCTGGATACCTTCTGGAAGGATTGCAAATACATCCATAGATGCTTTTGTTAAACCATTTTCGATGAAGGCATATTTTTCTTTCCAAGTTGCTAAAGCATTGAATGCTTCTGCTTTGCTGCCTGCTAATAATTCATTGATTTCCTGAATCAGTGCAGAGAATTCAGGAACGAATTCAACAACACCTTCTGGGATGATGGCAACACCAAAGTTCATGCCTTTCGCTGCACGTTTTTCAACAGAATCAGCGATATAATCAGCAATCTGTGATAATGACATCTTTTTCTCAGCTACTTCTTCAGAAATCAAGCAGATGTTTGGCTGTGTTTCAAGAGCACATTCCAAAGCTACATGAGATGCAGAACGTCCCATAACTTTGATGAAATGCCAGTATTTCTTTGCAGAGTTTGCATCTCTTTCAATGTTACCAATCAATTCACTGTATGTTTTTGTTGCTGTATCAAAACCAAAAGAACATTCAATATCTTCATTTTTAAGGTCACCATCAATAGTTTTAGGACAACCGATAACCTGAACACCTGTATTATTAGCTGCAAAATATTCTGCTAATACAGCTGCATTTGTATTAGAATCATCTCCACCGATAATAACGATAGCCGTGATACCATGTTTTTTACAAACTTCAGCAGCGATAGCAAACTGTTCATTTGTTTCCAGTTTTGTTCTGCCAGATCCGATAATATCAAATCCACCAGTGTTTCTGTATGCATTGATATATGCATCATCGAAAGTTAAATAATCATCTTCGATCAAACCACTAGGACCATTTTTAAATCCCAACAATACATTTTCTTTATTGGTTGCTTTTAATGCATCGTATAAACCACAGATAACGTTATGTCCACCTGGAGCCTGTCCTCCAGAAAGGATAACACCGACAACCTGTTTTTTTGCTTCAGATGTATTTGCTCCTTTTTGGAAAGTGATTTCCTTTTTACCATAAGTATTTGGGAAAAGTTCTTTGATCTTTTCTTGATCGGCTACACTTTGCGTTTCCTCACCTTCTACAACACAAATATCTGCAATACCGTTTCTTAGCATTCCTGGAAGTTTAGGTGCATACTCATATCTAGCTTTTTGTAGTGATGAAATTTCCATAATCATTCTCCTTTTCATTTATCTAATTACATCCTAAATTATAAGGCATTCACCTTAAAATGTAAACTACTAAAAGGTCATAAGTATGATTTTAAAGAGTCCAAGACAGATGTCCATGATAATCACTCATACTTCATTTAAAGAGATAGCTTTGAAACAAAAAAGCTTGTATGATATCTTGCTTATTCACAATCTTTGCTACCTTTAGATCTATTGCTTATTCATCCTTTTTTTGCAATATTCTTTTATAGCATCATGTATCCAAAGACCTTTATTACAGAATATACCTTCACCTTTATCTTTTAGATATTCTATTGCTTCTTGATATTGGGCATTGTAAGTCATTGATAGAGATACCCTTAGTTCTTCATGATATGGTTGATCACTTATATGAGCATAAAAATCATCTATTGTGACCTCATTCATAATCTGATTAAATTTTTCTAAATACAGATCCACATAGCTTTCCATTTCTTCGCTTGTCCACTCTTTTAGATAATCATAGTCTAAATATACTTCAACACCACTAACCGTGAATGCGCCGACAGCCCTTAAACTCAGTGGCTCTGTTTTATTGTTATCCATATGTAGACAATCCCATAATAAATCATCTATCCATAAGGGCTTGATTTTTACTCGTATACTGCAACAACATCTATCGTCAACTGTTTCTCTAACATCAATCATACATTCTATAAACAAATCATTTTTACTATACCAAATCATATAGTCTTTCTTCTTCATTTTGTATGCCTTGACTTTTTCCTTTAACATCCTTGGCAATGCTTTTTTTAATTCTCTTAGTTTTCTTTGTTGCTCTCGTTTCATATTCATTCTCCCAACATATCGTAATAGACTCATCTATGGTTATTCTTACCATATACGTTTCCTCATAAAACTTGTTAGTTATAAATACCTATTCATTCGTTTTTTAATTGTATCATGAAATCTCATTCCATTGATAGATAGTTTCTTTTTAATTATAAAAAGACAATCAATTTCTTATTTAAAATCAACTGTCTTTCCTATGTCTTATTCAATTTTATGTGTTAAATGAGTGCCTTTCAGTTAACACCCTGTTAAAAGCGGTTTTGCCTTGTAAATACAGCGTTTTCCGCTTAGTAGTGTATATTGTCTCTTGTTTTTTGTGCCCCCCTTGTTAGATAACGGGGGCTTGATAAGGCTCGCTACGCTCGCCAGCAAGCTGGCGTGGCGATATGTCTTACGACCGCCACCGCTGGCGGATCACTCCGTCGATTTGCAACATTTTGAGCGTATCTCCCATACAAACTGAGATTTATTGCTCTAACACGAAATATGAATCGTATTCTGTTCCGTCATGACCTATTAGTTTTTCTTCCGAGAGTTTAAAACCTAAGCTTCTCAATGCTGAAATGCGTTCCGTCGCTGATGTAATCCCTTTTGTGGCTATTTTATCACAGTGAAACAGTGTATATGTATGTTCAATTATCAACTTTAGAATTGAAACAATCTCACTTGCAATTTCATAATCACTCCGAATATCTAATCTAAGTAAACCACAATTTGTAAAATAATCATCAGCTTCTCTGTGGAAAAGCTCTATCGTACCTATCGCTTCATTCGTTGCCTTTGAAACAATCGTCCAACGGACAAATCCTTGTCTCTTATACTCCCAAAGCCAGTATTCAATTGCCTGCCCCATTCTGTTTTCAGTTGTATAATGAAAATCATCTTCACCACAATTATCACTATTAAAAAAAGGTACAGATTTCTCATCAGAATAAACTTTTAACAAATCTGCTTTATCCTCCTTGTTTGTTAATCTTAACATATAATATTCATTCTCATAGTTAGGACAATTTTTATATACATCAACCATTTTGTTAATCCCCCTTGATAAATTCCAATTTGCCTTTACTTGTATTATACCATGCTGTTATAAACATTGTCATTTCTTTTCTACTTTTGAAAAGTTACTTCTCAGTCCATGATTTGTAAAGGGTGCTATATAGCATTGCTTACGCAATAAGCCCTTGACAAACCATAGCCCGATAAGTGTAGAGTAATCAAGCAGAAATGAAATAGTCTGCTGTTTCACGATATAGAAAAAGACGCTCTTTTTCAAGCGTCGTTCTTCCATAACTCTGCATTTCTTTGTATAAGTCGTTACATCAGGCTCTTTCGTTTGTTGTAATTTCGTTGTAATTTTCTTTATTTTTCTTCTGCTGTTTTGTCGATAGACACTGTATTTATGCGGATTTTCTAAATTTTTTATCCGTTTTTCGTATTATAAAAGTAGGAAAAATATCCTAGTGATAAGAAAATTAATCAAATTATAAAATGTAGTTTGCATGTATGAACTAGAAATAACATTAATTTTCATAATCAACGCTAGTTTATTATGAAAAGGTAATATAACTTTTATCCATCGACAGGTTTTTCTTTTTAACTTTTCTCAATACTCTTTTCATTTTAACCAACGAGAGTTTGAAAACAGGGTTCTGTTCATAGGGGAACAGGTAATGCCATATATTGTAATAGAAATCAATTCTGCAAATCGAGGTTGTTCTATTTATTCTTTTTGGGTTTTGGATTTGGCAATTCATCATACATGGCATCAAATAAGCCAGTCAAGTAATCCTCGTCGTCAACATCATCAACAAGTAACATCTCTTTTGCTCCTTCATATGGCAATTCATGCACAGCATTTGGCATATATGAAATGGCTGATTTTACTGGTTTCACGAGTAATCGATCATCATATATTCCGCCGACAATCTTGCCCTTATAATAGAGTATAAATTCTCCCATCATTGCTCTATATGATACTTCTTCCAACTCATATAACTGCCCTAAAATAAATTCTAAATATTCTTTGCTCGATGCCATAATTTCCTCCTCAAATTCTAATTTCATATTCATTACCTACAAATGACTGACCGTGCCATTTCCGATGAGAAGATTTTCTCCTGTGGAAGTCAAAATCCCGTGCAGATGCTTTGCCCAATCTTCCATTGTCATAGGCACTTCTCGTTCTGCTTATCTTTCCACAAAATCAGGATATCCGGAAACAAGCTGTTCCATTGCTTGAAGATTGTAAATGGCATCTCCCTTGCCACTTCACGATTTTCTTCTTTTTGAACCTATCGGAATTTTTGACAAGTTGAATTTTCATTCAGTTCGCCTTCACCATAAATATGCTTAATGTGTTCTACAACATTAGTTCGTGAAGTCTGAAACAAGTCTGCCATCTGTTGTTGCGTAAGCCACACCGTTTCATCTTGCAGGAGGTGACCCATTTGGGTTGTGACTTGAGATAATCAATCATCTCCTAAATTCGTTCTTTTTCCTGCCTAGTAATTCACGTTGGCAACCATCGCTGATATTCTGGGCAAAGATAAGTCTACTGTCGCAAAAGAAATAAAACTTCACCGTACAGAATGCCTTTAGAACGCTCTTCTTATTCTTCATACTTGCTTCACACCCATAAAATCAGTCTTTCCAAGAAAACATTATATACATATATAGAAAATAATATTTTCAAGAATATAGGTATCGACATTTCCACATTACCTTCGCTAGACAAGAGAACCCTACTTTTCTTTTCTTGACATCAATACGATACTTTCCACATGAAACGTATTCGGAAACATATCGACACCATACAGTACATCCCCCACATAGCCATATTTTTGAAACAGCTGCAAATCGCGTAACTGCGTTTGTGGATTACAAGAAATATACAGCACCTTTTTAGGACGAATGGTCGCAACACTGCGAATAAACGCTTCACTACTGCCTGAGCGCGGTGGATCTAAGATTACAACATCCAAACGTTCTTTTTTCGCAGCCATCTTCTGCATGAACTTACCGGCATCATCGCAAACAAAACGAATATTACGAATTTGATTCAACTTCGCATTATTCTTAGCATCCTCCACTGCATCCTTATTCAGCTCCACACCAATGACCTGCTTAGCAAACTGTGCTGCATACATGCCAATCGTTCCAATCCCACAATAGGCATCTAAAACCGTTTCTTTGCCTGTCAACTGTAACAGCTCCATACCTTTTTTATACAACACTTCACATTGCTCATGATTAATCTGATAGAAAGATTTTGCCGATATGCGAAACTGTAAGCCACATAAGGTATCTTCAATATAACCCGGACCATATAAAATACGTTCCTGTTCACCTAAGACAATGCTCGTCTTACGTGTATTCACATTTTGTACAATGGTCGTTATCTGCGGATGCTTTTTCAATAGCTCCTGCACAAATGCCTTACGTGCTGGGAATACCTGCTGATTGATGACCAGTACCACCATGATCTGCTTACTAAGCATACCATAACGTATGACAACATGACGAAGTAACCCTTTTCGCTTATCCTCATCATAAGGTTCAATGCGCAGCTTTATCATCAATGCCGTAATCGTATGTAAGATAGCATCACAGATTTCCGGATGCAGCAAGCATTGTTCATAAGGGATAATATGATGTGAAAATTCTTCATAAAAGCCTGCCTGCAGTTTCCCTTGTTTATCCTTTTGAAAACCAATGATCATCTTATTGCGATAATGATATGGGTGTTTCATTGTGGCAATTTCCTCTGCCTTGATGTGCAACTGTTTGTTTTTTGCACACAACTTCTGTAAGTAGGATAGCTTCTGGTGCTTTTGCCCCTGCGCACTCATGTGCATTAAATGACAGCTGCCACAACGCTCATAAATTCCACAAACCGGTTTTATGCGTTCCTTATCTTTCTGAAGAATTTCGATAACATTTGCACTATAACCTTCTTTCAAACGCTTTTGTATTTTCACCTTAACTTTTTCTTTCGCCAATACATGACGTACAAACACCTTATCCTTGCCAGCCATCAAAATACCATTGCTGGATTCATCTAAATAAGCAATCGTTCCGGTTAGGATTTGTCCACTTCTTAACATACCTTCTCTCCTTCCAGCAATTCTTTTAGTTCCTGTAAAGCTGTCTGAATATCACAAACAACGATTCCTTGCATACCTAAGGAACAAGCTTTTTCAATATTTTGTACTCCATCATCTAGAAATACACAAGTTGCCGGTTCTAAATGATAGCGTTGCAGCAGCTCTTCATACATCGCCGCATCTGGTTTGATGGTATGCAGCTCATAAGATAATACCGCACCATCTGCATAGGCAAAGAAATCCTGCGTCTTTTTCAGATAATCTGCGCTATCCTGACTGATATTTGATAACAAATAGATGCCATAGCCTTGCTGTTTTAACTCCTTCATACAAGCTAAGGTTTCCGGAATTGGTTCCATCAGCTTTAGCCAATGTGTCAGCATATGATCCATTTCTTCATGATACTGTGGATACGCCTGATGATAGATCTCATACAGATCCTTTCGCAACAGAATACCTGCATCATACTGTGACCAAGCCTCATGTGAAAACATCAGTTCACATAAGGTACGCGTTTTGGTTTCTTCTTTAAAATACTTTAGAAAATAAGTATAAGGGTCAAATGTCACTAAAACATTCCCGATATCGAAAATAATATTTTGTATCATCGCTAAAGCCTCCATCATGCTCTCATTATACTATAGTCCACAAGGTGAAGAAAGCAAAATTGTCTATCCCCGACATATCTTTTCACAGACGAAAAAAGACTGGTCTTGTGTTTCCCCACACAGCCAGTCTTCTTCTAAATAATACTTTCTTAATGATTCACTCTTATCGACGATCTTAATTTGCTGCTTTAACCATAAACTCACAGATTTTTCTTGAGAATTCTGCTGGATCATCAATTGGGAATCCTTCAATCAACAATGCCTGATCATACAGTAATTGTGCATAATCCTTTACCGCATCTTTATCTTTCGCATACACATTTTGTAAGGCGGTAAAGATTGGATGGCTAGGATTGATTTCCAGTATTCTTGTGGCTTTCATGCCGTATGGATTGCCATCTGGCATTGCGCTTAACACCTTTTCCATCTCAAAGGACATACCTTCATCGGCACTTAAGCATACCGGATCATCTACTAAACGTGTACTCAGTTTGACTTCTTTGACTTTTTCACCTAAAGCCTCTTTTAAGCCATCAAGCATATCCTTGCTTTCTTCAGCCTTCTTTTCCAGTTCCTTCTTTTCTTCTTCACTATCTAAGTCTAAATCTCCCTGTGAGATATTCTTAAAGTTCTTTTCCTTATAGTTCATCAAAGACTGTAAGACAAATTCGTCCACATTATCTGTCAAATACAAGATTTCATAGCCTTTCTCTTTGACCTTTTTAACAATTGGCAACTGGTCAATCTTTTCTACCTTGTCACCACTGACAAAGTAAATATCTTTTTGCCCTTCTTCCATATGGTTGATATACTCGTCCAGTGTAATCAATTTCTTTTCCTTGCTGGAATAGAACATTAATAAATCCTGCAGCAATTCTTTATGTGCGCCAAAATCATTGTATACACCAAACTTGATCTGTACGCCAAAGTTCTGCCAGAATTTCTCATATTCTTCACGTTCGTTTTTCAGCATCAGCAACAGTTCTGATTTGATTTTCTTTTCAATACGGTTTGCAATAACTTTTAACTGACGATCATGCTGCAACATCTCACGGGAAATGTTCAAAGACAGATCCTGAGAATCTACCAAACCTTTCACAAAACGGAAATGCTCCGGCAGTAGTTCTTCTGCATTATCCATGATAAAGACACCGCGGCTATACAGCTGTAAACCTTTCTTATAATCCTGTGAATAGTAATTCATTGGTGTCTTACCTGGAATGAACAATAAGCTGGTAAAGGATACCGCACCCTCTACACTGAAATGGATGACTTTTTGGGGATCGGTATAGTCATTAAACTTACTCTTATAGAAGTCATTGTATTCCTCTTCCGTGATCTTTGCTTTTTCACGTTTCCACAATGGAATCATAGAGTTCAATGTTTTTTCTTCCATCACAGTTTCATATTTTGGTTCTTTTTCTTCTTCGCCTTCTTTTGTTTCCTCTTCCACACGGCGCTGTTCTTCCACCATCATCTGAATAGGATAACGGATATAGTCAGAATATTTTTTGATCAGACGTTCAATTTCATACTGCTGCATGTATTCATCATAGTTTTCATCATCACTGTTCTCTTTCAGATATAAAGTGATTTCAGTACCACAGCTATCCTTTTCACATGGTTCAATCGTATAGCCATCAACTGCATTGGAACTCCAGATATAAGCTTCTTCACTGCCATATTTCTTTGAGATGACATCAACTTTTTGAGCAACCATGAAAGCGGAGTAGAAACCAACACCGAACTGTCCGATGATATCTACATCATCCTGTTTTTCCTCTTCTTCTAATTCCTGCTTGAAGGCCAAAGAGCCACTCTTCGCAATTGTTCCTAAGTTTTCTTCCAGCTCTTCTTTATCCATACCTAAACCATTATCACGAATGGTTAAGGTACGAGCTTCCTTATTTACTTCCAGATAAATGTGGAACTTATCGCGTTCGACATCGCTCAGATTTTCACTTAAAGATTTATAGTATAATTTATCGATTGCGTCACTCGCATTGGAAATCAATTCACGTAAGAAAATTTCTTTATGCGTGTAGATAGAATTGATCATTAAATCTAACAGACGTTTTGATTCTGCCTTAAACTGTTTCTTTCTAGCCATTGCAAATTACCTCCCATTTAGCACTCTTTTACTAAGTCTGCTAATAGTATAAATCTTTTCTTTAGCACTGTCAACACCCTAGTGCTAAAAAATCTTGCTTCTCTACATGCAGGTGGCAAGGAATCGTATATGGGGTTGTCCTTTTTGTTTTGTTCTATCTAAGTAACTAAGAAATGTTTGCTTGTTTTCTGTTTCTCGTCTATAATATAAGAAACAATTTACAAAGGGGTTGTAAAAAAATGAAAGAAATGAAAGATGTGCGCAGAATTGTTGTGAAGGTAGGCTCTTCCACCTTAACCCATCCACAAGGAGGACTTCACTTTCAGAAGATTGATCAGCTTGCCATGGTATTGAGTGATATCAAAAATAGTGGCAAAGATGTCATCTTAGTGAGTAGTGGTGCTGTGAGTGCCGGTGTTGCGAAATTGCAAATGCGTCATCGCCCCACTTTGATGAAAGAAAAGCAAGCAGCAGCTTCCGTAGGACAGAGTGAATTGATGTTTATCTATGATAAATTCTTTTCCCAATACGGTCAAACCATTGCACAGCTGCTGTTAACAAAAACCATAACCCATAATGAAACTTTACGAATAAATGCCGTTAATACGTTAGAAACGCTGTTATCTTATGGTGTCATTCCGATCGTCAATGAAAATGACAGTGTCGCAACGGATGAAATTGCCTATGGTGATAATGATACGCTAAGTGCCGTGACTGCTTATCTTACAAATGCCGATTTACTTATTTTGCTATCTGATATTGATGGCTTGTATGATGATAATCCTACCCTTCATCCAAATGCCAAGCTGATTCCTGTCGTCAATCACATCAGCGAAGAAATTCAGGCAATGGCAAAGGGCGCCGGCAGTAAGCATGGAACCGGTGGTATGGTGACAAAACTATATGCTGCACAATATGCTGGTGAACATGGTATTCCGATGATCATTGCCAATGGCAAGCAACCATCAATTTTATATCATATCTTAAAAAATACGTATCGTGGTACGTTATTTGATTTAAAAAAGGAGGAGAATTTATGACGTTAGAACAATTGGCACAGAAAACAAAAGCTGCTTCCACCGCAATCATGAATGCGGATACAAAACGCAAAAATCAGCTCTTAGCAACCATCGCAAAAGGTTTAGAAGAACATATGGCAACCATTTTAAAGGCGAATCAAAAGGATGTCGAAACAGGCAAAGTGAATGGCATGCCAGCTGGTTTGTTAGATCGCATGATGTTGAATGAAGAACGCATGAAACAGATGATCAAAGGCATTGAACAGGTTATCGCCTTACCTGATCCAATTGGCGAAATACGTGCTATGCATACAAATGAAAATGGTTTACAAATTGGTAAGATGCGTGTCGCCTTAGGGGTTGTCGGGATGATTTATGAAGCTCGTCCAAATGTTACCGTAGATGCGGCCATTCTTTGTTTAAAAGCAGGCAATGCCGTTATGTTAAGAGGTTCTAAGGATATTTTGGAATCAAATAAGAAACTCGTTGCCATCATGCAGGAAGCACTTATGAGATGTGGCTTTGATAAATATACCATTGCTTTATTAGAAGACACCTCCCATGCATGTGCAACGGCATTCATGCAATTAAATGGCTATTTAGATGTCTTAATTCCCCGTGGTGGTGCCGGACTGATTCATAATACGATGCAGCATGCAACCGTTCCGGTATTAGAAACCGGTACCGGCAACTGTCATGTTTATATCGACGCGGATGCTGATCTGCAAAAAGCGATGGATATTGTTATTAATGCGAAGACTTCTCGCACGTCGGTATGCAATGCCTGTGAAAGTATTTTGATCCATCGCGGCATTCGTGACAGCTTCATTCGCTCTTTATTGCAAGAATTATCAAAGTATAATGTTAAGATTCATGGCGATATGACCATTTGTGAGTTGCATCAAGAATGCATTCCGACAACCCAAGAGGACTATTACAAGGAATATTTGGACATGGAGGTTTCGATAAAAATGGTAAACAGCTTAGCCGAAGCCATAGCCCATATCAACACTTGCAGCACGCATCATAGTGAAACGATCGTATCTGAGAATTATACGAATGTGAAAAAGTTTTTAAAAGAAATTGACAGTGCCTGCGTGTACGCCAATGCCTCCACAAGATTTTCCGATGGCTTTGCATTTGGCTTAGGTGCCGAAATCGGTATCAGTACCCAAAAGCTGCATGCCCGCGGGCCGATGGGATTAGAAGCTTTAACGAGTGAGAAATATATCATTCTCGGTGATGGACAAGTTCGCTGATGAACGTAACAAGAAATATGCAATTTTCGACAATTTTCACGCAAAATCATCCAAATAGTTTCACAAAATTTCAAAATACTTCTATAAGGAATGAATTTCTTTTTCTATCCATCCTACACATAATACGAAACATTTAAAAAAGTTATAAAGAGCTCTAATGCAAACAAAGAACTATTTCAATAAATGAAGAGAATTTGCCTTATGAAATACGCTCAAAAAGATACCATCAAAAAGGAAGGACTATAACCTATGCCTATGCATACTGACATGTCAAAACGTAGTCCTTCCTTTTTTAATATTTTTAAATTTTTTATGTGCCAACAGTTCTGCTAAGTATAAATTCTCTTCTACATGGATAAGGCGATACTCAGCACGTAAGATACTAAGATCAACACACTACATAACAATACTGCTCCGCGATGTTTTTTTCCATAAATAACACCTAATGTTGCCAGCATGGAAAATGCCCCAAAACCTAACAAGTTCAAAACTTGTGGCTCATTCACATAAATACCACCCTTGACATAAAGCACATCCGCAAAGCATAAAATGATAAAATTAAACAAATTGCTTCCCACAATATTGCCAAAAGAAGCATTAAAGTTCCCAATACGTACCAAATTAATGGAAGCACTCAACTCAGGTAATGAAGTTGCCACTCCAAGGAAGATAGCACCAGCCACCGTAGCTCCCAACTGCAATTCATTCGCAATCTTATCTGTTACTTGGGTTAATAAGATACTTACAACAACCAAAGCAACACTGAAGATGATAAAACGCAAAGCAATTTGTTTTACTGTTAATGAAATATACACATCCTCCACATTGTCTCCACTTTCATCATGTTTCATGAACTTCACATTCACAAGATAAACAATCAGAATGAGAACCGACATCAAATTTACCTTTAAAAAGCCAATTCCTAGTTCATAAGGATAAAAAATGGCTATAAAGACACAGGCGTACATGACGATGCCATACCATAACGTCTTAGAATGGGAATTTGACAGTGTTGCACGTTGATAGCGTTTGCTGGTAAACAGCATCAATCCGCCAATCACACAAAGGTTAAAGATATTAGAGCCAAGCACATTCCCCTGCACCAGATCAGGCTGATCTAATGCCAACACAGCAGTTAATGAAGTGAATAGTTCAGGCAGTGAGGTGACTGCTGCCAGCATGACTCCCCCGATAAAAGCGCCGGATAAATTGGTCTTTTTATCCAGGCAATCCACATAATAGGATAGTCGGACAGACAAATAAACAACCAGGATCGCTAATACCAGATATTCAATATATATCATACATTCGTTTCCTTTCTTATTTTCAGCTTTTTTATGATACCTTCCCTTACGAAAGAAGTCAATAGCCTTTCTGGGAAAACACCATCCGTTTCCGGCTTGTAATCATTCTTGTAAAAAAACAGAAACACTTTAGGTTTCTATTTCATGATTTATCCTTTTTTAGTCGTAGGAACACGTTTACTAAATCACCTACAAAGTTATTTCACCATTTTTTCAAAAGCATCCTTGGCAGCCATTTGCTCAGCCCGCTTTTTGGAAAAACCCTTTCCTCTTCCTAACGTGATATCATCCAACATCACAGCTACTTCAAATTCCGGCTTATTGCTAGGTCCTGACACATGAATGGTTTCATAGTGGACCGTCTTGCGTGAATCGGATTGGATATATTCTTGTAATTTTGTTTTATAGTCAATGACCTTCTCACTTTTTGGTTGTGTGATGGCTGGCGTAAGTACCTCTTCTAAAATAACATTAATGCTGTCCATCCCGGAATCTAAATAGATAGCACCTAATACTGCTTCAAACATATCCGCCAGTATGGAATCACGTTCTCTACCACCAGTCTTTTCTTCTCCTACCCCAAGCAAAAGATAACGACCTAAGCCTAATTTGCGATTATATTCCGCTAAAGCCTCCTCACATACCAATTGTGCACGCAAGGTGGTCATCTGCCCTTCACTTAATTCCGGTGTCAATTTAAACAACTTGGTTGTTGACCATAACTGTAAAACCGCATCCCCCATAAATTCTAAACGCTCATTATCGTGGGCAAAGGTCTTATGTTCATTCACATAAGAAGAATGAACCAGTGCCTGACGTATTAATTCCTTATCTGTATATGGAATTTTTTTGCTTTCTAACCAATCAAAAATCGTATTCATATCATTTCTCCTTCTTATATACCCTATTTAAAGTCACCTTTGCTTTTCATGAGTATGATCTTTCCTTTTATTAGTAAGCAATCACGAATCCCTTATCTAAAACGAAACATCATACCAACTGCCATTGTATGATCAAAAGCGCGGTCACACCGCTATTATATCACACTAATCCAAATATGTGGCACGCGCAATGGTCATATCAATATAATTTTTTATCTGTTCATAACCAGGATCATGGATGTGCTTTAATAATGCTTGTGCATCTTCTCTGGCAACCTCTAAAATATTTGCATCTTGAATAACATCCCCTAAAATAAATCCCGGAACACCACTTTGCCGTGTCCCTAAGATATCTCCCGGACCTCGCAATGCCAGATCATAACGCGCAATCACAAAGCCATCATTTGTTTTCTCACAAACCTTTAAACGCTGTAGGCTATCTGGATCTTTTGAATCACTTAATAAAAAACAATACCCCGGTTGACTGCCGCGTCCCACACGTCCGCGGAGCTGGTGAATTTGACTCAAACCAAAACGATGTGCATCATAAATAACCATTATATTGGCATTAGCGACATCCACACCCACCTCAATAACCGTTGTTGATACTAAGATTTGCAAATCCCCCTCTACAAATGCTTTCATTACAGCATCTTTCTCTTGCGCACTCATTTTTCCATGGAGCAAGCCTATCTGATAACGTCTTCCTAAGGAAGCCTGCATGCCTTGATAGATATCTGTGACATTACGCATCTCATAATCTTCATTTTTCTCAATGGCCGGGCAGACAACATAACACTGATTGCCTTCATCAATTTTCTCTAACACAAAATCTAAAATACTACTCATGGATCTTGCGTGCACCAGCTTTGTCGTGATTTTTTGACGTCCAGATGGCAATGTCTGAATCGTGGATACATCCATGTCGCCATACAAAGAAATGGCTAATGTTCGCGGTATTGGTGTAGCACTCATCAATAAGAAATCAACCTTATCCCCTTTTTCTAACATTTTCTTTCGCTGGGCAACCCCAAAACGATGCTGTTCATCCGCCACGACCATACCCAAATCATGAAACTCTACACCTTCTTGAAACAAGGCATGCGTTCCTACAAGAATATCAATTTCATTTCGCGCTAAACGCTCTAAAATATCTTTTTTCTCTTGTGTCTTTAAGCTGGCATACAATACCTCAACCTGAATTTCATAATCGTGAAAGATTTTCTTCAAATTGTTTCCATGCTGTTTCGCTAGGATTTCCGTCGGTGCTAAAAAAGCTGCCTGCTTATGTGCTAATACACAGGCATACATGCCAAAAGCCGCCACCAAGGTCTTTCCACAGCCTACATCTCCCTGCACCATACGATACATGATGTGATCACTCTTCAAATCGGCTAAAATCTCTTCGATTGTTTTGATTTGATCCTCGGTCAAAGAGAAAGCTAAGGTTTTTTGCAGATCCATGACTTCCTCATTATCAAATCGCTTTTCATGTCCATGTACCACTTCTTTTTCCTGTACCTTTAAAGCTTGCATCGTGATTTGGAATTTTAAAAACTCTTCATATTTTAAATGGCGCAGGCTCTGTTTTACCGCCTCCATATTTTTGGGATGATGGATGAAATACAAGGCCTGCGAACGAGAAATTAAGCGATACTTCTGTAAGTATTCCATGGGCAGAAATTCTTTAATGCTTTCTTGTTGCGCCAGCCATGCCTTATCAATGTATTTACGGATATCTTTTTGACTGATTCCCTCTTTTACATTATATACCGGGAAAATACCAAGCTGTTCCTGTAATGGCTGAAAATTATATTGCAATGCCGTCATCCGTGAACCACCTTCATATTTAGCGATAAGTGTAATTGTTTTTCCTACCGTAAACGCTGATATCCAAGGGCGATTAAAGATAGCGATATCCAATTCTTCCTCTTCATATAGAAGTTTAAATTTTGTGACACTCTGTTTGCCTTTCAAGCGTATTACTCTGGCACGATTTAAAATCACACCTTCCAATGCGATCCGATCTTCTTTTTGCCATTCCTTACGTGGTTTCGTTTCTACGCTTTCATAACGAAACGGATAATACGTTAAAAGATCCATGGCATTTTCAATTCCCATGGTATGCAAAAGTGCTCTTTTTTTCTCTGATATCCGCAGTTCCTTCAGTTCCATATGTCACACCCTAACTGATTTTCATTATATAATAGGTTTTGAAAACATTCAAACAGAAATATCCTTCCCCTTTACGATCGTATCGCACAATAGCATTTCTTCTTATTATCTTTATCTATCTTCATCTTATCCTTATCTTTTATAAAAGTGATGTTTCCATCATCCTTACCTGATACTTCCCCATATCCATTTCTTCTTTCGTAAAATGAAATCCCAACTTTGTCCAAAACTTTTCGGCCACGACATTTCCCTTAATGCAGCCCAAACGCGCATACTTAGCAGAAAAACACTGATGCAACAGCGTCTTCATCAATGTTTGGGCAAACATCGTACCTTGATACTTTTTGTGAATCATAAACCATCCGATATACAAACAATCTTCATTGGGATAGCCAACAATAGCATCCAAAAAACCTAACAATTCCTCCTGGTGATAAAAACCAAGAAAGTACTTATCCTGCATGCTTTTCCCCATAGGTAAAGCAGTTAAATCTTCTTTCAATGAAGCTTTCGTTGGTTTGCTTTTCATACAAGCAAAATAATAGGGATTGCTGATACAGATGGCATACATAGCATCTATATCTTTTTCACTCAGTTTACAAACCTTAATACCATCCTGATACGGTGGAATCGTTATTATGCTTTGAAAACAATGCTCTTTATTTTTCATGATATACCTCCATTGGCCATTTTTTTAGTTTCTCGTTATTCGCTTTACTTTCCTAAGATATCATAGAAATCTTAAGCGATACGTGCAATGCTGACACAACGCTTCCTCTACTTGATGCTTTTGAAAGCCCTCCAACATCTTTAAACAGCGTTTCGATGATAAGATTTCTTCCAAAGGGGTCTCAAATAAATTCCCCAAAGCAATATCTCCTTTACTGTCTAAACAGCATGGCACTAGTGTACCATCCACCAATACCCCACACATGCTTTTCATACCTAAACAACTTCCTGTCTTCGACACAAAAGGATTCATCAAAGAAGGCCAAGTAAAGATATTCTCAAAATGCAGATGAATATGATCCGCTAAATCAAAACGATGCATTCGCTTAATCATCACATCTTCTAAGTTCTTCTGATATTGTTTTACTACGGTCGTTAACAGTGTTTGTGTTTCTTTGCTTAACTTTTCATCTTGTATGCTCCATAAACGATAGTTCACATGTATACCACAGGCTGCTAGCTTTTCCGCACATTCCCATATCGTCTCTAAATATCGTGGTTGTTCATGCTGAGGAAAGCTGTGCAAGGAGATATTTAATTGTCGGATACATTGGGAAGCACATAAAGCATCCACTTGTTTTTTTAATAAAGTTCCATTTGTCGTCAGGATGACCTCCATATCATTCGCTTTGCATATCTGTAAAAAAGCGGGAAGATCTGGATGGGACAGCGGTTCCCCTAATACATGCAGATAAACATGTCTTGTGACACTGCGTACCTCCTGAATGACATGCGTAAATTCTTGTATATTCATCCTGCGTGGCTGTCGCTGATTTTGAATACAGAAGCTGCAGGCAAGATTACAAGTGTTGGTAATTTCGATATAGACTCTCTTAAATCGCATAAACGCTCCTTTTTTTCTCTTATTTTACCACAGCTGATAAAACAAAGAAATAAGAAAGCTATCTTCGCTTTTGTTAGCAAATCTACTTTTTCTGCAAAAACATAAAAGGAAGTAAGAAAATCCCATCTTCGTAGGTACACATTTACTCATTCTTGTATCTTCTTTGATGGGATCCTATCAATGCTTTTAAACTTCCATATTTATTCAACAATCACTTTCTGCCTATAACCTGTTTTCTTATTTATCCTTCGCGAACCATTTGCTAGCTTCATTAATGAAAATCACACTGGCACTTAAGCCAAACACCAACCCCCAACTCATCATATCTAACGGTACCGTTTTTAATATAAAATTAAAGATCGGCAACTGACATACGGCGATCTGCAATGCTGTACTAAACAAGAACGTCAAGATTAACCATTTGTTCTTAAATAAACCGACGGCAAAGATAGAATGGGTACGGCTGCGCAAATTAAATGCATGGAAAAGCTGTGATAAAGACAATACCATAAATGCCATTGTTTGTGCTTTAGCGGGACTGCTATTTAATCCATAACGGAAAGCGACTAGTGTAATGGTACCGATAAACATACCATTTAAAATGGTAAACATCCAACCTCCATGGGCAAACAAACTCTCTTTTGCATTTCTTGGTTGTTGCTCCATGATATCCCATTCCATAGGATCTACACCTAAAGCAAGTGCAGGGAAAGCGTCCGTAATCAAATTAACCCATAAGATCTGGATAGCACTTAAGGTTGATACCACATGTGGCATGCATAAAATGGCTAAAAATAATGACATAATTTCTCCAAGGTTACAACTTAACAGATAAAGAATCGCTTTTTGGATATTTTCATAGATTCCTCTGCCCTCTTCCACAGCTTTCACAATGGTCGCAAAGTTATCATCTGCCAAGATCATATCACTCGCCTGTTTACAAACATCGGTCCCTCCCTGTCCCATAGCGATACCGATATCTGCCTGTTTCAAGGAAGGCGCATCATTGACTCCATCTCCCCCCATGGCTACCACCATATCATTTTGTTTAAAAGCCTGAACAATGCGTACTTTATGCTGCGGTGTCACGCGGGCAAACACACGATATCCTTTTACACTGGCACACAGTTCCTCATCACTCATCGCATCTAACTGATTTCCGGTAATCACTTCTGTCTCTTGTTTGGCAATTCCAAGTCTGCGGGCAATTGCTAATGCGGTTAAAGGATGATCTCCGGTGATCATCGCCACACGGATACCGGCTTTATAACATCGGGCAATAGCATCTTTAACTTCTTCTCGCGGTGGATCCATTAAACCAACAAAACCAATGAAGCACATCTTATTCTCAACATCATCTTCATAAGGCGATTTCAATGTTTTTCTTGCTAATGCCAAGACCCGCTGTGCATCTTCACTCACTTGACGGCTGGCTTCTAAAATGCGCTGCTTTTCATAATTTGACATGCGTACTGCCTTGCCATCCTGCCAAACACTGGTGCACATCGCTAAGATCTTTTCCAATGCTCCCTTCGTATAAGCAACAACTTCTCGCTCATGCTGATGGATTGTCGTCATTCTTTTTCGATTAGAATCAAAAGGAATTTCATTGACGCGGACATATTTCATATCCAAGTCCTTCTTATGAAAGCCTTGTTTTTCACCAAAGCATAACAATGCTGTTTCTGTTGGCTCTCCTAATACTTCATTTTGCGATATACTGGCATCATTGCAAAGCACCATACCTTTCAATAATTCATCATTTACTTCCTGCAACATGCCATTGGCATAACTGCTGACCACATGCATCTTATTCTGTGTTAAAGTTCCGGTCTTATCACTACAAATAACACTAACAGAACCCAATGTTTCTACCGCATGCAGTTTGCGCACGATGGCATTTTGCTTACTCATGACCTGAACGCCTAATGCTAACACAATGGTGACAACGGCTGGTAAGCCTTCTGGAATAGCCGCCACTGCCAAAGAAATGGAGAGTAGCAGCATATCAAAAAGATTTCGCCCTTGTAATATGGCAACCACAAACATGGCCGCACAAACTCCTAACGATAGCATTCCCAAAATCTTTGATAAATGTGCCAACCGTTGCTGCAAAGGCGTCATATCCTCTTTTGTTTCATCCAGCATGCGGGCAATCTTGCCAACCTCACTGTCCATCCCACAGCGAACGACCATCCCTTGTGCTTTACCATATGTAACATACGTCGACATGAACACCATGTTGCGCTGATCCGCGATATGCATCTCATCCGGATAGACAATATCTGCCTGTTTTTCAATAGCCTCACTTTCCCCAGTTAGCGTGCTTTCTTCCACCTTTAAATTGGTACTGGTGAGCAAACGCATATCGGCAGGTATATAACGACCTGCTTCCAGCTCTACAATATCTCCCACAACTAAATCTTCGGAATTGATTTCTTTCAAATAGCCATCTCGCAGGACATACGCTTTTGGCTCTGATAACTTTTCCAAAGCATCAATCGCTTTTTCTGCTTTAAACTCTTGAATGACACCAATGATTGCATTTAACACGATCACAACCAAAATGATACAAGCGTCCATATATTCCTTTAAAAATATAGATACGATTGCCCCAATAATCAATATAATGACCATTGGATCCTGAAATTGTTCCAGAAACATTTGTAAGAGCGTTACTTTCTTTTTCTTATTTAAAATATTTTTCCCTTGCTCTTTTTGTCTTCTTTGTGCCTCTTCTTCACTCAATCCTTTATGAAGATCACTTTGACAAGCTGTTTCTATCTCCTGAATCGTCTTTCGATACGGCATACGATCCCTCCTTCAGTTACACCTTATGATGCTTTCATGCATGCTATGTACACTTCGTCAAAACATGACAAAACTACTGAAAAAAGGTGTTTTCACATAGGAAGAAGGCGCAAGTGAGTTCTAAAGAAAAAAGTATAAAACAACCGCAGCTATTTCATACTTTCTTATTATTTAATTTATTTCATCTTTCTTTTTCTTCATGTCAAAGATTTTATCTTGAATGGCTTTTTCTAGTTCTTCCACCAGAAAATCAAAATTTTCTTCCTCATGATGATCCACAAACATATCCAGATAAATCCGTTTCGCTTTTTTTTCTTTTTCATCAAATTCCACGCAAGTACCCGAATATGCATGCTGAATTGGATAACCCTCAATGGCCGCATACCCAGTATGCAAGGTTCCACAAATTCCATCCACATCAAATATTGCTGGACTGCGAACGATGGAAATATTCTTACATTCTTCAAGGAACTTACGGTATCGTCCATTCTCCTTATGAGCTGCACTCACCAAAATCAATTTCACCTGATTTTTACGTAAATGGCACAAAAAGCGATGACGAATTTCTTCTTGAAATGCCCCGGCTTCAAACATAGCATCATCTATGTAATAAAACTTCATCATTATCTTCTAGTGAAGAAGGAAGGAATCCCTTCATTGTCATCCTCTTTTGCATCATTTATGCGTGAAGTTGCATATACTTCCGGTTCTGATGCTTTTACACTTTGCTTTGGCGCAGCCTTAGCAGCAGAATAAGAGAATGCTTTTTCTAAGACATCTTCTTCATTCTTATCAGCGTCAAAACCTGTAGCAATGACGGTAACAATGATAGAATCTCCTAGTTTTTCATTGATCGCAACACCAAAGATAGCATCAATATCATTTCCAGCAGCCTCACGTACTAAAGCCATAGCATCCTCAGCATCAAATAAGGTGATAGATTCTCCACCGGTAATATTGACAATAGCATTGCGTGCACCAGTAATCTGTGCCTCCAGCAATGGGGATTGAATAGCTTTTTCAGCTGCAGCACGTGCTTTGTCTTCTCCTTCTGCCATACCAATACCAATTAATGCAGAGCCTTGATTTTCCATAATTGTGCGAACATCCGCGAAGTCCAAATTGATCAATGCCGGTACGGCAATTAAATCCGTAATCGTCTGCACGCCCTGACGCAATACATTATCAGCAGCCTGGAATGCTTCCGTCAATGGTCTTCGTCCGATGACCTCAATAAGGTTATTATTAGAAACGATAATCAAAGAATCTACGTATTCTTTCATTTCAGCTAAGCCTTCTTCAGCTGCCTTCATACGTTTCTTGCCTTCAAAGGTAAATGGTTTGGTTACGATACCTACAGTCAATGCGCCTTCTTCTTTTGCTATCTTCGCAAATAATGGCGCAGCACCAGTACCAGTACCTCCACCTAAACCGGTAGTTATAAAGACCATGTCACTTCCTTTGATTGCCTCACGAATTTCATTTTCATTTTCCTGTGCAGCTCGTCTTCCCATTTCCGGGTTTGCGCCTGCTCCAAGACCTTTGGTAATCTCACGTCCAAGCACCAGTTTATTTTCTACAGGAGAAATATTTAATGCCTGTAAATCCGTATTTGCCACATAAAACTCGACCCCTTTAACACCTTCGCTCACCATACGGTTCACCGCATTACAGCCGCCACCGCCGATTCCAAACACTTTAATATTTGCTACCTGTTCAAACTGTAAATCACTCATCTTTATTCCTCGCTCTCTCTTCTTTTATCGATCATTCAACAGAATGCTTTTCAATTTCTTCGTAAATCCGCCTTCTTCATCCTGTGTGGACGTCTTACGGCGTATAGTTTCCACAACCTGTTCTACTTCTGCATCAGCACAGCTTGTACGTTGATCATTGCGAATATCTATCTGTTCCTTCCAACTGTAAAATAAGCCTAAGCAAGTTACTAAGGAACAATCTCTAGCTCCAATCGTCTGTGGCACATATAGCTGCCAAGGCGCATTTAATTCATCGAACAACGGTTCAACTGCCTGAATCTCACAGCCTTCTCCTGTGATTAGATAGCGAACATCGCCACTCTCAATAATTGGTGCACAGGCTTCATTAATGCCTTGGATCCATTCATGAATGTATGGCGCAACCAGCTGACATACTTGCTTTTCACTCAGCTGTTTCTGCTCTTTGCCTTCACTCCAAACATAAATAATCGTATCCTTTGCTTCATGTTCTTTTAAACAGCAAGTATTTTGTACCAAGCGATAACCGACATGTGGCGATAAATGGTTTTCTTCACAAAGCTTTGCTAACCATTTGCCATATCCATCTTCTAATACCTCGCAGTTTACAAGTTTACCATGCGTAAATAAAGAAAGTGTAGTATTCTGTCGAGCTAAATCAATTAATATGACATATTTATCAACCGTCTGCTCAAAAACCGCTGCTTCTTGGGCAATGGCATAAGAATCCAAACATACATCCAGAATTTCTAAACCAGCTTTTTCGATACAGCGTGCATAGGAATACACGGTTTCTTTATCTGCGAATAATAAATCAACATCCATGATCAACATATCACTTATTTCATCGATTGGCATTTTTCTTGAAGTAATACCATTGGTTATGTATTTAATACAGCCGACATTCACCAATTCTAATTCAGGATCTGGTTTATATGTAATCGCTTCATTCAGTCCTTTTTGAATATCACTTAACCGAATACGTTTACTGCTTGCCTGTGGCAATACATGAACACGTTTATTATGTCTGGCCACATTGACGCTCGGTAACGATACCAATGCTCGTTCAATATGATAACCAAGCGATTCCTCCGCCTGTTTCACAGCTTTTATGATTCCATTTACAACATTTTGTTCATCTATAATTTTCTTTTTTTCAATTCCAGTAATCCCTGCTCTTTCAACCCGCAGAATATTAAATCTGGTATCATAAAATTCTCCAACAATCAGGCGAATTTCATGATCGGCAATTTCTACGGAGGCATAGATTTCCTTTCGATTCATAAGGTTTACCCCCTTACACACGTTTTCACTTATACTCATATATAATATCATAAAAATGGTGGATAAAAAACATTTTACAGGAATTTGTCATATTTTTTTCAGATTTAGGATTTTCCTTGCTCCGCCGTTTTAAAAAAGAGAGAATCTTAGAAATTCTCTCCATCTTCTTGCTGCATTTTAACCAAACTTTCGTGCTCTATTTCAGCGCTTTTTGATAATGGTCTACCCTTCACATCAATCTTATTAAAATGTTTTGGTTTGCGTTTCTTGACACATATGATAAGAATAGCCAAGAAAAGGATAGCACTCAATGCACAAAGACCATACACGATCAGTTTCAGCTGCTTCGTTTCTTCCTCATGTGCTTTTAGTAATTTTTCATATGCATTCTGCGTGATTGCCGCACCACCGGCATACCGCTGTAATGTATTCCCTGTTTTCTCATATTGATAATACACCTTATCACCGGCATCATTCATTACATAAAGCAATGCGTAATCAGCAAACGCCTTATCTTGATATGTCCAACCAGGAAGTTCTTTTCCATCGACCTTTACTGTTGTAAACACCATACCGGTACGTTTTTGCAACGCTTTTGGTACATCAATAATCGCAATATTTTCTCCAAGTAAGCCCACCGGGCGATAAATGGATGTTACTTCTTTCTTTTCCGTATCATAAAAATAAAAGTCTTTTTTATCATCGTTTTCTAAATACAACAATGTCATATGTAAGCTTTTATTGGTCCAAGCTGGTACGACTTTTCCATCAATGGTAAGCTTTGTTTCCTCAAATAATTTCTTAGACAATTTCGCAGCTGAACGTGAAACACCAAGTTTTTTCCCTTGATAATTTACAAAGACTAGTGGTTTTTCATCCACATGTACTTTTATCGTATAGGTTGTCGATGTCCCATTTTCTGCAGTACATATCACTTGAATCGTATTATTACCGGGTTTTAACTTCTTTTTCCCGATTCCACGCAGTGATGCCTTGCTGTTATTTGCTGCTGCACTGACCTTTAGTGTATCTACACTACCAGGCAGATCAACCTTATATGAAGTTGTTCCAGCTTGAAATGCCGGTGATAATTTGCCTTCGCTGATACTTAAAGACTTCAAGGAACTATCCTTATTTTTCTTTTCTTCTTTTGGTTTCTCTGTTTTATTACTAGGCTCATTCTTTGGTGTATCATTATTGGAAGGAGCATTGTTATAATCATCATTATTGTTCTGTGGAGTATCATTATTTCCTGAATTACTTGAACTATTATTATTGTTGTTTGATGGTTTGCTGCGTTCTTTTACCACCACGGTACAAGAAGAAGACAATGACTGATCCTTTTCCGTATTAAAATCGGCAATCGTTCCTGAAGCATAGACGCTAAGACTGCCAGCACTGGTTCCTTTTACGGTATAGGATCGAGAATTATTTTCAAACCAATCAGAATCATTTGCAGCACCACTCACAGCCACCATACCTGCTCCGCCAGAAACACTGACCGTAAAGGTCACAGTATCTCCAACATAAATTGTTGAACTACTACAAGATACGGATAAGCCTGCTGCAGCGATATGTTTTTTAGGCAGATTCAGTACTGTTACTGCTAAAATGGCAACACTGATACCTGCCAGAAATTTTGTTATTTTCTTTCTCATCTTTACCTCCACTATTTCCCCATGATCCTGTTCTTAACGACTACATAATCAGCTGGTGAAATTTTACCATCTTGATTTGCATCCGCTGCTTTTAAAGGCGTTCCTTTTAATTTTGTCACACCCATGATATGATTTTTGATTTTCACATAGTCAGCAGGAGATAATTTCCCATCACCATTAACATCTCCGGGTAAAACTTTTTCATCTGGTTTATTCGGTGTGTCAGGCACCTTATCATGGTTAGCATCTTGATTACCTTCATAAATGACCATCATCGAGTCTTTCACCTTTATGTATCCATAATTGTATGTGTAATCATATAGACCATTGGAATCATTATCCTTAGCACTGCGATCTGCTTTTAAGATGCAGTCTGTACGTATTTTATACCATGTACCTTGACTGTTTTTTACCGTATCTAACACAACAAATGGGAATTGATGAATGACCTTGCTATTGCTATTTCCGTTTTGATAATATTCTTTGCTGGAGGTTTTAGCATCCTTATATATACTGATTGGTTTTACACCGGTGTCAATCACAAGGGTGTACTTATCACTGTCCTTTTTACCAGAAAGATCTTCTAAAAAATAACCTTGTGCTGCCGCTTTTTCCCCCCAGTAAGGATCACTAGCATATTGCACATTCATACCACTTTGTTTATCCCCAAGATGAGGTCCATAATATCGCCAATCATATGGATCTGTATAACCAAGCGACACCCAGTTTTTCGCAAAATCATTGATACATGCCGCTACTGAGGCGAATGTATTCGCTGATGTTCCCGGACTGGTATCCACAGCATTTAATCCAAAGATGTTGTTTTTTTCCTGTGCGATAGAGCTATTGCCCCAAGCACTTTCATTCACTGCCAAACCAAAAGCCAAAGCTGCATTTGTACCATATTGTTGTGCATTGATAAAATCTACGCCACGATTTCGCAGCTTTGATTTCGTATTTGTCGTACCTTCTAACAAACGTTTATTTAAATGATCTGCTGTAAAACTAGATACCGTACGCATAGAAAGAAACTGATAGTAATTATAATAAGGTGATTCCTTATTAACCGCATGACTGTATACATCCTTTTGATAATCATTGATCATGGTTTCAAAAGCAGTATAAAAATAATGACCGTCATAGCTGAAATATTTTGTATTCTCTTTCAAATACGCTGGCGCATTTCCAACGCGCTGAGATGAACTGTAATATGGTGTAAATATCTGATGATAGAGTTTATTCTTTGTCACATAATAATAACTGACATTCATCTTTGCTGTATATTCCTGAATAGTAACATATTTCGCATCCACCAAACCGGTAACTCCGGCCATACGAAACTTGACCTTCCCATCCACTGTGCCAAGGTAGGCTGCATCTACCGCATAAACGGCACTCGTATACCCACTGATATTGGTATCGACTTCCTTATATGGTGTTGTCATTCCACCATCCAACACTTTAAATTTTACGATAGATGGTTTGGTAGTGCTGCGTAATACATTCTTACTATACACAGAAACATCTACATCACTATTTGCTGAACGCATCATGCTGCGTGTTAGCTGTAACATATTTGCTGTCTTTACCGCATCCTCAATGGTATCATAATGGCCAACCTCTGCACTAGCTCCATCTTTGGTTTCCATTTCCACATCAAACGTTACCTCTTCATCAGTTTCTTCCGGCAAGGTAATGTCCTCTTTGATGCCCTCTGGATTCGCTTTTACATAAGTGATTTTTCCATCTTCATCCATCTTTAAAAACATACCTGTTTGATCGCCATAAGAAGAACCCTTCCTAGTTTCTGAATGTTCTTCTTCTGCAAACAGCTTTTTTTCTATATTTGGCATAACGTTAACTGCCAGTAAACTTACCCCAAGAAAGATTGTAAATACCTTTGTTTTTCTCATACCATCATTCCTTTTGTTATAATAACTCAGTCTAATTATAGAACAGCCCTTTCATGAATGCAATTGGTAAATATTACACATCCTTACTACTAGCCCGCTATCCTTCCTTAAAATTGATTGAAAACCCTTTAAAATCACCGTTTTACAAACATATCCTTAAGGGTGATCAACAGATAAATAAAAATAAAAAATATTCTTGCATTTTATAATCTTAAATGGTATGATATTTAAGCGAATTATGTTAAGTATTATACGGAAGGAGGTAAACGGTATGTCAAAAGTTTGTGCAATTACAGGTAAAGGTCCTTTATCAGGTAATAAACGCTCTCACTCTATGCGTGCATCTCGTCGTAACTGGAATGTAAATTTACAGAAGGTTAAAGTCGTTGTTGATGGGAAACCTCAAACGATCCGTATTAGTGCTCGTGCATTGAAAACATTAAAGAACAAAAACGCTATCTAAGAGTGATTTAAACAGGGAAACCTGTTTTTTTTTATTCTCTAAACCTTCACGTACAATCTAAAATTTAATGAGACATCAGCAAGCAAAAAGAGCAGAAGTCTGCTCCTTTGGATTGCTAAAATTACGATACATCAAAGATGCTATTCCCAATAAACTCTGCCAAAATAGAGCTGCGTGGAATGGCTGAGGAATCCCCAGTCAAGAAATAGTCTAATAGCTTATGCAGACGATTCGCTTCCAGATACGCTTCTTCCTTTATGTCAACTTCTTCTAACAAAGGAAGAACAATAGGCTTTAATACTGCTAATTCATAGACCATAGAACTATTGAAAATGGCATCTGCTTCTTCTTGATATGGATAAATATAGCGATCTTCGCCATAACGGACATTTTTCCATGAATGAATCGTTTCTGCAGCACTCCAACCGCGAGATTGATAATCTCGTGCGATACGACGTATTAAACGATAATCACTTGTTGGAATACGATTATGATCATCTAAATTGAGATGCGTCAATGCATTGATATAAATACGGAATTTTGCTGAATCTGGTATATAAGCACTTGTCGTTGGATTTAATCCATGAATGCCTTCTATAATTAAAAGCTGATCCTGTTGCATGCATAACGTTTCTCTCCACTCACGTTTTCCTGTTTTAAAATTAAAATGCGGCATACGAGCTGGAAGGTTATGCAATAACTTTAACATCGTTTCATTAAACAGCTCCAGATCTAAAGCTTCTAACGATTCAAAGTCATAACTGCCATCCGGCAATTTTGGACAATCCTCACGGTTTTTATAAAAATCATCCATGGATATAGCAATAGGTTCTTTCCCATGTATTTTCAAATGGATGGATAAGCGCTTTGAAAACGTTGTTTTCCCTGCTGAACTAGGGCCGGCTATTAAAATAAAACGAGTACCTGCATGCTCTTTTAACATTTTCACTGCAATATCCTCTAATTTCTTTTCGACCATCGTTTCACTCATTAACACCAACTCATCCATCTTTCCTTCCATAATTTTCTGGTTTAGCTGCGCTATATGTGATACGCCGATGGCTTTTCCCCAGGCCTCAAATTCTTGAAATACTTGGAACATCTTTCCCTGATTCACAAAGTGTTCTTGTGGTGATAACCAAATACCGGGGGCATAATAGCGCAATGCAAAATGCGTCAGATAACTGGTGTTTGGCAGCATGATACCATAAAAATAATCATTGACATCTTCTAAATGATATATGCTACTTGTTTTACTATGGCGATTTCGCAATAAGCTTGCCTTATGCAACATCCCGCATGCTTCAAAAAAAGCTACGGCTTCTTTTGTAGGCACGACGCTGCGTAAGATCGCCATCTTTTCCCTGGTCATCTCTTTCATGGTCTGTTCAATTTGAAAAACATCCTCAGGTGTTAAATAACCTTGCTGTTCCACTTCACAAAACAAACCATTACTTAGCGCATGTTCAATACACACATGCGCTTTAGGGTATAAGCGATGCACAGCTGCAATAAATAAAAAGCTCAAAGATCGTTCATAAATTTGTTTTCCTATCTCACTATCCGCATAAACAAAGGAAAGATCTCCTTCTTCCTTTAAACAATACTTCACATCATGGAGCTTCCCATTGAAGACAATGGCATAGACATTTGCTTTTTCTTCTGCCGGAATAAGCTTTTCCACTGGCGTATCTTTGGTGATTTCTATTATTTTTTGTTGTAACGTGATTTTCATATTCATCCTTCTTTCTCTGTTAGGATATGTCGTTGCTACCCTTATTATAATACAGAATAGCTGTTCCACAAAGAAGAACGATAAAACGAAAGGATTCACTCTATTTCATATACCGTTTCATCCTTAATAACAACTGTATTTTAAACAATGTTTGATGTACTACATATTGCCTCTTATATGCTAACCAATATACAAAAATTGCTGTTATCAACCGTGAACAACACAAGATAGCTTAAAACTGTCCAAAATGTTTTTTAACATATTTTTCTATCTCACATCCCTTTATTCACAATATGAAAACCGGCTAGTTATGTCGTTTCAGCTTTTTAAACAACAGTTACAGATCATATCATTTGCTTTCTGAGATTTTGCATCTATGAGCCAAGCAACAAGGATAACTACCCAATTACCAAAGATTCCATGTTGTCATAAGAAACTGTGTTTTTTATTATGAACATGCACCATCTGTATAAACAAAAAGCTACATGTGGTAAAACGTATATGAAAAAAACTCCATGCATTTGGTTATCCAAACTTTGGAGTTCGCTTCATCATATTTTATCACTTGATTCAATCATTAAAAAGCTTCCTTTATGTACAATAATCTCAGCATGCTCATTTAAGATTTCATTACTGATTGCATATATATCTCTTGTAGATAAACAGCGTTTGGTTAACGGATAGGCAACACCGATTTCTGTTATCTGGGAGTCTTCTAAAGCTAGAAACGACAGATAGGTATATTCTTTAGGTACTTTATAAGTACCTTCTTTTATTACACGAATACGATTTTGTTCATTAACCAGAGTGATGGGGTAATTGCGATGCATTAAAAGATATAGATTGGCTAATTCATGATCTAAGCGCCCACCTAATGCACCATAGACCCAAATATCATCATAACCATGTGCAAGAGCGTACAATACCGCCTCTTCGGTATCCGTCTCATCCTTATGTGAAGGAAGTTGTTCCATTCTTTCTGCCATCTGTTGGATTTGGATAACCTGCGTTTTACTCACACTATCAAAATCGCCAATGGCAGCTTTCATTTCAACGCCTTGCAAAGCACAGATATAGGCGCCATGATCTACACCGATGATGTCATAGCCTTCTTTTGTATACACCCGTTCAGCTAATCCACTGATTAGAATTACGCCAGGCATAATAAGGATTCTACCGCCTCATGCACATCTTGTTTAAACACATAGCTTCCCGCAACCAGCGTATCACAGCCAGCTTCAATCGCCTGTTTTGCTGTTTTCGCGTTGATACCACCATCAATTTCTATGCGTACATTTAACTCATGTGCATCAATATAGCTGCGCAATTTTCTTACCTTATCCAACTGATCTTCCATAAAAGATTGACCGCCAAAACCTGGTTCCACACTCATGATCAAGAATACATCCATTTCGTGTAGATATGGTAATATTTCATCAATCGGTGTTTTAGGGCGCACACTCACGCCGGCTTTCGCACCTAAGGAGCGAATGGTTCTACACAAGGCGACACATTCTTTGATCGATGCAACAGCTTCATAATGAAACGTTACGATATCGGCCCCGGCTTTAATGAAAATAGGCGCATAAAACTTAGGATCACTCACCATGATATGCACATCCATCACCATATCTACTGCTTTTTTAAAGCCTTTTAAGATATCCGGACCAAAGGTTAAATTCGGCACAAAGTGTCCATCCATCACATCAAAATGCATCCATTCTGCACGTGTTTTATTCAAATCGGCCAACTGTTCACTCACTCTTGCATAATCTAATGATAACACCGATGGCGCGATTACTAATTTTTGTCTCATTTTTTTCCTCCTTTTCTTATATTAGATTAATACTTAGGTTTTGCTTGTTTGATCATCTGCACAACTTCCAGATAATGTGCATAACGTTCACCGTTGATTTCTTGCTTTTCCACAGCCTCGCGAATAGCACAGTTTGGTTCTTGCACATGAATACAGTCATTAAACTTGCAGTGATGCAGATAAGGTGCAAAATCAGGAATACGTTCAGCCAGCGTTTGAATGTCCATCGTTGTAAAATCCATGGAAGAAAAGCCCGGCGTATCGGCTACCCATCCACCGGCAATCTCATGCAATTCACAATGTCTGGTCGTATGTTTTCCACGTCCTAACGCCTTGCTGATTTCTTGTGTCTGCAAATGAAATGTTGGATCAATACGGTTTAGCAATGAACTTTTTCCAGCACCACTTTGTCCTGTCAAGACGGAGATCTTCCCTTTCAATATTTGTATGAGCGCATCACTGGCATACCCTTTCCCACTGATATAAACATCATAGCCACTATCGCGATATGCCATGATTTTCTTATGAATTTCATCATCTTCCTCGATAAGATCCATTTTCGTAAAGCATAAGATGGGATGGATCTGTGCGTAACATACTTGAAAAATCAAACGATCTACCAACACCGTAGAGAAATCCGGATCTTTACAAGACATAACGATGATTGCCTGATCGACATTGGCAATTGCCGGACGCAGCAATTCATTTTTTCTAGGTAAGATTTTCTGAATACCGATTTGTGCGTCAAATCGCTGAAGCTTTACAACATCGCCAACAACCGGTGCTTTATGCTTACGCAGCTTGCCCATGGCAATGCAGGCTAAATGTTCACCCTGTTCATTTAATACCTCGTACTGATTTGAAATGATTTTAATAATTCTTCCTGTTTCCATCAATAGTAGTACAATGTGATCGTATTAGAGCCTTCCTGTATGTACCAACTGCCTTCGACAGGATCACTCTTGACCACAACTCCTTCCTCAACATCTTCATCATCCTCTGGTTTATCCATTTGTACCAATACCGGGATGATTCCTTTTTCCCCTAAGATGTTCTGTGCTTCTTCCACTGTTTTACCATTCAGCTGAATCGTGAATTCCACGCGTTTTGTTACCGTTACATATAATTCACAAGGTTGCTGTGGATCCAGCTTTTCGCCAATATTTAAACCGCTTTGTTCGATAATGTACCCTGGTTTATACTCTGCATTCTCTTTTTCTTTAACAATGAGCTTCACCTTAGGTGCATATTCTTCTAATTCCTTTTTCACATCTTCATACGGACGGTTTTTGTAATCTTCGACGATATAATACATACCTTTTGAAATCGTTAACGTAATTGGATCACTGGTTTTATACTTACTGCCCGCTTTCGGATAAATATCCACTACCGTACCAGAACTTTTATCATCGGTTAATTTTTCTTCGATTTTGATCTTATCCTTAGCAAAACCTGCTTCACTTAATTTGGTGATAGCTTCATCTTTCGCAAGATCAATAACTTCTGGAATGGCCGCTTCTTTCGGCGACATGATATTAGTGAAAATCATGAAAGCCACAAGTGCTCCAATAGCGATACAAATGCCAATTATGAGTGGTGTTTTGTGCTTTTTCTTCTTTGTTTTTTGCTGTTCCGCTTTTTGCGGATGGTCATCTTCATCCGGTATTTCCATCACTTTTGCTTGTCGCGGTTTATGCTGAGTCACCTTTTTTTGTTCCTTCATGATCAGGGTAGGATCTTGTTCCTGCGCAAAGCTGAGCTTTTTTACATGCGCATTTGATGCATCTAAACAATGTTCTAAATCATATAACATTTCTTTGGTGCTTTGATAACGCAATTTGCGGTTTTTTACCGTCGCATGGATAATGATATTTTCAATTGATTGAGGAAGGGTAGGATTAAATTCACATACACTAGGTACTTCCTCACGTAGGTGTTTCATGGCGATCTGTACCGGATTATCACCGCGGAAAGGTACGCTGCCTGTCAACAATTCGTAGAAAACAATTCCTAAAGCATAAATATCAACCTGATTCGTAGGTGTTTCCCCTCTGGTAGTTTCCGGTGCTAAGTAATGCGCACTGCCCAGTACTGCATCACTTTGGGTCAACTGTACTGAATCATGTGCTAGCGCAATACCAAAATCCGTAATCTTGATTGTTCCATCATCCTTCACTAAGACGTTTTGCGGTTTGATATCACGATGGATGATGTTATGCTCATGCGCATGCTGTACCGCACTGGTTAATTGAATCATGATATCAACAGCCTCTTCCTTATGCAAGGCTCCACGCTGACTGATCAACTGTTTTAAGGTTCTTCCTCTGACATACTCCATGACAATATAATGATGCCCATCATATTCTCCTACATCATAGACATCAACGACATTGGGATGCGAAAGCTTACTGACCGCACTTGCCTCACGCTGAAAGCGCAATAACGTGACTGGATCTTTGCTTAATTCTCCACGCAGCACCTTGATGGCAACCTCACGATTCAAGATCGTATCCTCAGCCAGATACACATCTGCCATGCCGCCTTCTCCGATACTGTCTTTGATGATATAGCGTTCTGCTATCATTTTTTGCATTCTATTCATCTGCTGCATCCTCCTTATCCACAAGGATGACACTAACATTATCATAACCACCGGCATCTAATGCCGCTTGAATTAATAAATCTACCTTTGCCTGTAATGCACAATCACTTTCCATGATATGGCGGATTAATTCTTCACTTACATAGCCATGAAGACCATCACTGCACACTAATAGCATCTTATAATCTTCTTTGACCTTATTGATATCAACCTTTACACTATCCCAAATACCCAAAGCATTTGTCAGCACATTGCGATTAGGATGATGCTTCGCTTCTTCTTCACTCACTTCACCGCGTTTTAATAAATCAGCCACATAGGAATGATCTTCTGTCAAACATAAAAAATCATCTTCATATAACCCATAGGTACGAGAGTCCCCGACATTAAACACATAGGTCGCATCCGGACAATGCAAGATACCAACCATGGTTGTTCCCATACCGCGCTGTTCTTCTCGTCTGGTTGCCTGCGTAAAAATCAAATCGTTTGCTTCCTGAATGACACCTTTCAGCCATTGTTTTACTTCTACATCATTTTTATGGCATAATACTGCTTGTTCAAAGCTTTTTTTCATATGTTCTGCGGCCAATGCGGACGCCACATCACCGGCTTTACCTCCGCCAATGCCATCACAGACAACGGCTAATAAAGCATGCTGTTGATTTTCTGCCAGACAGATACTGTCCTGATTATTTTTACGACGTAAGCCGATATGACTCTTTCCATAATACTTCAAGCTAGTTTCCCTGCCTTTCTTTTGCTTCTTTGCGTAAATGCTTCACTCTTAACTGTCCGCATGCCGCATCAATATCCGCTCCATGCTCCTTACGAATCGTACAGCGAATCCCTTCTTTCATGAGGGCATCATAAAAGACCATTGCATGGGCATGATCAACACCTTGAAAACCTTTCTCATCCACTGCATTGTAAGGAATCAAATTTACATAAGCATTTAAACCACGCAATAGTTTTGCCAACTGTTTCACATGCTCTTTTTGATCATTGACACCTCTTAATAAGATATACTCAAACGTTAAACGTCGATTGTTTTCTGCTGCATACTGACGAATTGCCTTCATGAGTTCTTCCAAAGGATAGGCGTGATTGATCGGCATCAGCTCATCACGCAGCGTATTGTTAGACGCATGCAAAGAAATCGCTAAGTTATACTGGGTATGTTCCTTTGAAAATTCATAGATCTTAGGAACGACACCGCAAGTCGAAATCGTAATATGTCTTGCCCCGATACCTAAGCCACGATCATGATTCACCGTACTTAAAAAATTCATCACATTTTCATAATTATCAAATGGCTCTCCGGTACCCATAACAACGATATGGCTTAAACGCTCTTCCTGTTTATCCAAATCCTGTTGTACATACATCACCTGTGCAACCATTTCACCACTGGTAAGATTACGTTTTTTCTTCGTTAAACCACTGGCACAAAACGCACAGGACATATTACAACCAACTTGGCTTGTTACACAGATGCTTTTTCCATAATCAAACTGCATTAAGACGCTTTCGATCAAGGAGCCATCTTCCAAGGCAAATAAATATTTTGTTGTACCATCACTGGATACTTGTTTATCTTTTAAAGTCAATGGCTTCAAAGCATAGTTTGCTTTTAGGATTTCTCTTGTTTCCTTTGACAAATCACTCATTTCATCAATAGAGGTTACCCGTTTGCGATACAGCCATTGAAAAATCTGGTGTCCGCGAAATTTCTTCCATTCATGAGAAAGTGCCAATTCTGCCATTTGCTCATAGTTAAAATCATATAAACTCTTCATGTTATCACCAACCGCCTTTTATTTTACCATAGAATTGACCATCCTACCTATTAGATTGAATGGATTTTCAGGAAGTTTTAAGATTTTCTTTAAGAAGCTGAATGAACAGAAAGATTTGTTTATGCAGGTGGCACAAGAATAATAGATGAAAAAATAAAAACAACACTTTTTGAATATTACTTATTTAAACTTAACAATTCAAAAAAAGAGTTTACCTGTTTTGGAAAACTCTTCTCTCTAATTATTTACCACTTACAGCAATGGTTTCAAATAAAATACTTGGTGTACCGACACCGCTCATTCCCATCTTGCAGTCGTTGCCAACCATTTTAATATGCTTCATCATATCTAAGAAATTGCCGGATATCGTGAATAGGTTAATTGGTTTCACAATGACACCATCTTCTACATAAAAACCTTCGGATTGTAACGAAAACTCTGTTGATACTGGATTTAATCCAGCATGCAGACCATTCAGATTGGTGACAATAACACCTTTTTTCATCGTTTTAATCATTTCTTCATAGCTTGCCATACCATTTTTGATATAAAAGTTTGTTGGTGAAATACCAACTGGTCCGCCATAGCCACCTTTAAAGCCATTGCCGGTAGAAGTTGTCTGCATCAATTCTGCTGATTTGCTATTATGCAGATACGTTTTTAATATTCCCTTATCAACGACTGTTTTCGTATAGCATGCTGTACCTTCATCATCAAAGGATGCTGAATTTATGCCATCCTCCATCAAAGGATCATCAATTACACTAATCTTTGCATCAAAGATAGCTTCATTAAGTTTATCTTTCAAAATAGAAATACCCTTAAAGGCATTTTCGCCATCAAACAAACCTGCTAAAGCACTAAACAATGAGGTCATAGCACTTTTTTCCATCAATAATGGATAATTGCCGCTTTCTATCGTATCCGCATGAAGCTTATTGATGACCTTATCACATAATTTATGCGCAAAAGCAGGTATATCCAAGGCTTCCAGATCTTTTATATACAGCCAATCAAAAGCACTCTTTGTATCTTCGCCGTCCTTTGCCAATACTTCCACGTAAACTATGGAACAACTGTCACTGTCACAAAGATCCATACCTTTTGTATTTACAATACTGCGTACTGCAACACTTTCTTCATAGGTGGTTGTCATGACTTGTGCAATTCGTGAATCCATTTGTTTTACTGTTTCTTCCAGTTCTTTAAGTTTCTGGATCTTTAAACTGTTTTCTGTTTCTAATAATGTGTTTTTATGCTTTTGTATTGTTGGATAACTTTCTGCTGGTGCTAAGATCATTACTTTATCTTCCGCAGTAATAATCGAAGCATTTTGTTTAATCTGATTTAATACATCGTCTATCTGCGCATCATCTACTTCTTCTAAGAAACAGTTTCCCATTTTCCCTTGATAAACTCCACGCATGGCAATCCCATCACAATCACTGATACTAAAAGAATCTACCTTTTGTTCATAAACATTAATAGAAGTTGAAGTGTGTCGCTGTTCATAGATTTCAAATTGTTCTAATCCGGCTTTTTTTGCCGCATCCATCCATAACTGCTTATTCATTTGCACTTCCTCCTTCCTTACCACCGACAATCATCGCACTTACTCGTAATGGCGGTTGTCCTACATCAGTAGGAATAGAACCGCTGCTTGCCCCACACATACCAGGTGCACGCAATACATTTTTCCCTACCATATCTATTTTCATCAAGACATCAGCACCATTACCAATCAAAGTAGCACCTTTCACCGGTTTACTGATTTTACCGTCTTTGATCAAATAGCCTTCACGTACTGAGAAGTTAAAATCTCCGGTACTTGGATCTACACTTCCTCCACCTAAGGATTTTGCATATAAGCCATAAGAAATACCTGCAATCATATCTTCCAACGTATTATTTCCCTCTGTAATAAAAGTATTTGACATACGGGAAGTTGTTTCATATTTATAAGATTCTCGACGAGAACTGCCGGTACTTTCCATACCCATTCTGCGACCATTGAGTCTATCGATCATATAACTCTTTAAAATACCATTTTCAATTAATACACGGCGCTGTTGGAAGTTTCCTTCATCATCAATGTTTTCAGAACCCCATGCATTTGGTATCGTTCCATCATCGACTGCCGTAACACACTCACTTGCTATTTTCTGTCCTAATTTACCACAGAATACAGACTGACCTTTCGCAACTGCTGCAGCCTCTAAAGCATGCCCGCACGCTTCATGGAAAATAACGCCGCCAAAGCCGTTTTCAATCACGACAGGCATTGTGCCACTAGGACAATCATCTGCATAAAGCATCTGCATTGCTGCTCTAGCTGCTTCTTTCCCTGTTTCTTCCGGAAGTGCTTCTTCATAAAATTCCATGCCCTTGCTAGAACCTGGCGCACAGCTTCCGGTTTCATGCAAATCGCCGTCTTCTGCAATTACGGTAACTCCTAAACGGGTATGCACACGCGTATCTTGAATGTAGCGACCTTCGCTATTGGCAATTGCAACATGCTGTTCTTCATCCATTAAAAATGACATGGCTTTTTGAATATGTGTATCGTATGCCATGGCAGCATCATTAGCACGCTTCAGCAATGCGACTTTCTTTTCCATTGGAAATGTCTTTGGATATAACGTAACCGGATGCGCATTCTCATAGGTTACTTCCTGAAGTTTGACATGTTCAATGACTTGTTGATCATCAATAGCGGCAGATAACTGCTTCGCTGTTTTTATCAAATTTTCTTCACTTAGATCATTGGTATACGCATATACCGATTCTAACCCATGATAGATACGCAAACCAATCCCTCTGCGTATTCCACTGTTAACATCTTCAACCTTTCCATTCAGCATGGAAATAGAATTACGATAATTTTTTTCTTCAAAGATTTCCGCAAAATCGCCTCCGGTTTTCAGAGCCGTTTCCAGAACCTTTTCTAACACTTTTATTTCTAGCATCATGTTCACCTCGTTATTCAGAATTATACTCTGAAACATTTTATTACGCAATGAAAAAGATTCCAAATATAATGTAAAATATCAAGCACTTAACTATCTATGTAACACAAAAAGGTGAAAGATCGGCATGCTCATCTCTCACATTTTATGGTTTTTAAATCCTATTAATTGCGTAATCTATGCCAATTACGTATTATACTCATCTACAAAATCATAAAATAATCTTTTCTATTCTACCCACTTATCTTTGATTCTCATAATCAATCCCTCTATCTTAATTAAGCTTTCTTCTCCATCTTCGCAATATAAAAGCCATCACTGCCAAACTCAAAAGGAAATATCGTTCTCTGTGATACTAAGGTAAACTCCTCATGTTTCTTTAAGAACGTTTCCACCTGTTTCTCATTCTCTTTTTTATTTAAAGTACAGGTAGAATAAACAAGGATACCGCCTTGTTTCACCATTGTGCTTGCTTTTTCTAAAATAGCTGCTTGTAAAGGAATCAATGTATCCATATCCTCACTCTGCATATGATACTTGATATCGCTTTTTCTTGCTAAAACCCCATAGCCGCTGCAAGGTACATCACATAACACACGATCAAAACTAGCTTCCTGTAATCCTTGTAATTTCGTCGCATCCATGACAACAGGATGAATGCTATGCAGCTGTAAACGATCTGCACCTTGTTGAATCAGTTCCACACGATGTTCATGAATATCACCACAGATGATTTCTCCTTCATCCTGCATCAATTCCGCCATATGTGTAGACTTTGTCCCCGGTGCTGCACATACATCCAAGATGCGCTCCTTAGGCTGAGGATCTACACAATAAGCAACCAGTTGACTGGCTTCATCCTGTATGGACAACATACCATCTTCATACCAGGAAGTATGGGCTAAAGAGGTTCCTTGATAATATACAGAAGAAGCTAATTGTCCAGCCGTAAATGAATTGTCCTGTGCTAGGAATTCTTCACGACTCATACGCATGAGATTCACTCTGGCGCACTGTTTACGCGTTTCCATATTACTTTCACAGATAGCGCGGCAAGTTTCCTCTCCGTATTGCGCCTTCCACATATTGATGAGCCAATCCGGATGTGAAGTTTTTATTGCCAACTTTTGTAGCGTATCCTTTGGCAATTCTCTTTGCCCTCGCTGCATGATCTTATGTAAAACGGCATTTACTAATGCTCCCTGTTTTTTACCACCATGTTTTTTGGCTATCTCTACAGCTTCATTGATGATGGCATATGCCGGCAGTTTATCCATATAAAACAACTGATATGCGCTCATATCCAATAAGACTGCTGTTTCTGCTTTTGGTAATTTCTGTACCAGATCTTCCCATTGATAGCGACATAAGCGATAGTTTTGTAAGGTTCCATATACGATAGTCGTGATGAGTCCTTTATCCTTTTGTTCAGCCTTATCTAATTCTTTACGTAAATAAAGGTTACTATAGGTTTTATGGATACAGATCTGACAAAGCGCTGTATAAGCAAACATTCTAGCATTCATAATACTTCTCTCCTTCGATAATATCTTCGATAAAACAAATACCAGCTATAGGTCATAAGAAAGCCGACAGCAGTATCACTTAAAAAATGAGCCCCCATGGCCATACGTGAGATAGGCATGTATATAATTAACATCCAAATGATGATCGTACGCACGATTGATGGTTTTTCATAACGGTTTTTCCGCCACTCTAAGAAACACAGGATGCTGGTAAATCCGCTCGTATGACCACTGGGAAAAGAGCGATTTCCGGTAACACCTTGTGGGAGATACCATTTTATAAAATCCTGTGCATTTGTTAAATCACGATAGCGAATTCTGCCCCAAAAATGCTTTATGATGGTTGTACATACTGCGACACTTAACATCACACAAGTAAAAAAGATAAAGAAAGGCAGCCGCTGTTGCAATAAATGTTGATCCATTTGTGATAATAAAAGCAAGATTGTGAAAAGATAGAGAACTGCCAATATAAGAAGAATGCCATATAACCATAGAGCGTCTATGCGCATCCAGTAATGTAAGGCATCCTGTACGACGTAAATAGAGGCAATCATAGCACAAAAAAGATATCTATATTTTCGTTTTACGAGATACAACATCGCAAAGGTTACGATGACCATAGATTGCAAAGGAATTAAAATCAATCGTTCAAAGAAAACACCACTATAGGGTAATCGGCCATGCAAAGCATTGGTAATCTGATAATCATAAAGGCTGCCAATAAGCAATAATACAATTGCAATACCATAGGGCAACACTGTTTTTAAAAGTTCTTTTTTCATATTTTACTCCAGTACCACCGGTGATACATCAATATCCAATCGTGTTCTAGCTTTTTTTGTTATATGGTCCTGATAGACATCCCATGCATAATGATTTAATAATGCTTGATCCTTTCCTTTTAAGAGGATCCGCATGCGATATTCGTCACGTAGCTTATTTAAAGAAGCCGGACCTAAAATCTTACCGTTTTCTTTCTTTTCTAAAATCTGCATGGCTGCTTTCACATCCTTTTCCACCATTTCTTTTGTTTTATGAGAAAAAACCAAAGATACCAAATAACGATACGGCGGATATCCGGCTAAGTGACGATAACGCATCTCATGCTTAAAAAACATCAGATAATCATGATGAAGGGCACTTTGTATAGCATAGTGTTGCGTATCATATACTTGCAGGATGACTTTTCCTGCTTTATCACCACGCCCACTTCTGCCACTTGCCTGTTCTAATAAATCATATGTCAGTTCTCCGCTGCGATAATCACTTCGATTCAGCATAGCATCGCCATTCACAATGCCAACCAATGTAACATTGTCAAAATCTAATCCTTTTGCAATCATCTGCGTTCCTAAAAGAATATCTGCCTCATGATTCCCAAAGGATTTCAAAATGTCTTCATGGGCATGTTTTTTTCCGGTAGTATCTGCATCCATGCGCAAAATACGAGCCTGTGGGAATTTGATCTGGACAAATTCTTCCAACTTTTGTGTACCTATACCTAAATACCGCCAACTGGCTTTACCACATGTAGGACAATAGGCGGGTACTGACATCGTGTGTCCGCATGTATGACATTTTAGTACCTGTTCTTCTTTATGATACGACATTGCCACATCACAATGGGGACACATTTGAACAAATCCACAGGAAATGCAGCGTAAGATTGGCGTATAACCACGGCGATTTAATAATAAGACAATCTGTTCTTTCTTTTGCAGACGCTCATAAATGGCATCCAATAAGTCATTTGATAGTAAATAGCTTTCTGAATTCCCTACAGCTTTGCGCATTTCTACCAATTGCATTTCAGGGAAACGGGCATTGATGCGTTTTGGCATTTCTACTAGCTGATAAATACCTTTATGAGCTCTGGCATATGTTTCTAAAGACGGTGTTGCACTCGCCAACACGACTTTCGCATGATGATACTTTGCACGCCATACAGCAATATCACGGCAATGATAGCGTGGTGTTGCATCCTGTTTATAACTGGTATCATGCTCTTCATCTAAAATAATCAATCCCAAATGATCAAATGGCATAAAAATAGCACTGCGTGTACCAACGACAATTTGTACTTTATGCTCTTTTACCAATTGATACTGTTCATACTTTTCTTGGGCATTTAATGCGGAATGATAAATAGCTACTGCTTTCCCGAAACGTGCTTTTACCCGTTGTACCATTTGGGGAGTCAATGCAATTTCAGGGACCAACAACACTACCTGTCGTCCTGTTTCTAACACTTTTTTGGCAAGTTGTAAAAAAACCTCGGTTTTCCCACTTCCTGTCACACCATGTAGTAAGGATACGACCTGGGTTGCATGTAAAAGCTTTTGCATAGCCTTTTTTTGATCCGGCTGTAATGTCTTTTCTTCATCCTGCTCACTTTCCAGCAAGCTTGCCTTTGCTTCTTGTTCATAGCTTTCGACAATACCATATGCAATCAATTTTTTACCGGGGGATTTAAACATTTGATAAAATGTATTGCGCCGCATGCAGCCATGACGCTCAAGCTGTTCATAAGCAGCCTGTTGTTTTTCCGTTAATTTTTGTGTCGGCTCTTTACAAATCCGTACCCATGTTTCCATCTTGATCTTGCCATGTGTTGAACTTGGTTTTAATTTTGCCGGCAGCATACATTGAAAACATGCGATACGCGGAGCTATATATGTTTTCCCCATCCAATCAGCCAAAGTAAACAGTTCTTCATTGATCAATGGTTCTGCATCTATAATCTTTGTAATTTCTTTGATTTCATAAGGATATTTTGCAAGCGTTTGTTCATCTGCTTCTTCTACTTTACTGACAAATCCAATGATGCTTGTCTTATGAAAAGGCACTTGAACACGGACACCACGTTTCACATTGGCATCATAACAACGGTAAGTAAACGTATGGTCTAAATGTAATATCGGATGTTCTACAAATACATGTACAAGCCTCATCAGTTTCGCCTCGCTTTTTTATGTAGGTATTATATCATGTTTTCTTCTTTCTTTTCTTATCCTTTTACTTATCTTTTACATTCTTTCCGCTGAAACACTCAACGTTTGCTTTTTCCTATCCTATATGAATACTTATATGCTATAATAATCATACGTAACTGCTAAATCAGATCGCATTAAGATGAGTATATTGATACGATTACAAACGATTAATGAAGCCAATCATGAAAGATGTCTAGCTTTAAAAGCAAGTGTCGCAAATGCGAATTTTGTTGACACGGTAACACATTCATTGGCAGAAGCATATGTCTTTTATCATGATATGATACCATTTACCATTTATGAGGATGATCCGATGATTGGCTTTGTTTCCATGTATGTAGGTGATAAAACTATCAGATTATCAATTGCTTAATTGAGGATGCTTATCAGAAACAAGGATTCGGTACAAAAGCGGCGAAAGTCTGCATTCATTACTTACAAGAAGAATATAATGCAGCAAGAGTTTCTTGTCCGGTAGATCTTCATAACAAGGATGCGCAAGCCTTTTGGAAAAAATTAGGCTTTCAATTCTCAGACACGGTAGAAAATGTTTTCATGCGGTTCACGATACCAAAAGATAGAATTCCGGCTTTTAGCTAATATATAGAGAAAGGGTGATGTTATGTTTTCACGAAAAGAATTAAAAGACCGCTGTAAGGCAGTTATGCAGCGCAGCTATTGGAGGATGTTTCTCGTTTCCTTTATCGCCATGTTATTATGTGGCAGAATGAGTGATTCTATTGCCAATCAAACACATCATGTATCCGATTATAAGGATGGTATCACATTGGGCGTTGGATCTTTAACTTATACTTTCCATGATGCGACGATCTTTGATACCATTTGGCTAAACAACTTTTTGGGCTTTGCATTTTTAATTGTTTTTATTATTGGCATTATAGGTATTCTGTACGGTATCTTTATCGCCAATCCTTTACGTTGCGGTGTCAATCGCTTTTTTCTCCAAAATATACAGGAAGCACAAAGTATATCCGTTATCTTTTCAATTTTTTCAGATAATTATCTCAATGTCGTAAAGATTATGCTGTTAAAAAATATCAAAATCTTCTTATGGACCTTGTTATTTGTTATCCCTGGCATCATAAAATCCTATGAATATCAGATGATTCCATATCTGTTGGCAGAAGATCCGTCATTGAGCAGTGAAGAAGCCTTTGCGCGCTCCCGGCATATGACAATGCATCATAAATTTGATATGTTTGTACTTGATCTATCCTTTATCGGTTGGCGTATTCTAGGCAGTTTATTGATTATCGGTAATTGGTTTGTCAATCCCTATTATGAAGGCGTATTAGCTGAATTATATCTGGACCTACAGTTACGTAATGGATATGACCGTACGCATGATTTTTATTAAGTAACATTTCCAGCTATTTTAAGACATCCAGATTGAAAAAGGTGCGTGATTTCTCACGCACCTATTTTACTTCATAGCCAACTTCTTCAATGGTTTCTTTAATATTTTCTTCTTTAACCTTCGTTTCATCAAAGGTAATGACTGCCTGATTGTTCTTTGCGCTTGCTTCACAGCTAGTCACTCCGTCTAGTGCCATAACAGCATTTTGAACACGTGTTTCACAATGTTGGCACATCATGCCTTCAATCGTTATTGTTATTGTTTTCATCATTATCACTCCTCATCTATAGTGTAGCACAAGTTCTTATCATTTACTGTTTTTTTGCCTTAGGATCACGCTCTTGCAATTTCACATGCACAGAATCTGAAGGCTGTTTGTTGATTATTGCACGAATATCCTTGCGTATCCCTAAAATATGGCAAGGAGTCTTCATCTTAACTAAACTGCCATCATAAGGTACATCATCAAACCATGCATGAACATACACACGTCCTTTGCCGAATTCTTTTTTCACATCAAAGGGAATCTCGACATACGCTCCATCTATATCTTCCACTTTTTTGATAATGGCATCAAATTCATAGATTTTTTCCTTCATATGTTTCACCTAGTAACAATATGCCACATAAAAACTTTACTATACATTATAGATTGGATCAATTTGTTTCAATTCTTTAAATGTATCTATTTCCACAATATCTTCCTGATGAACCGGTTTTACCATAACCTTATGATGATGCAGACATTCCGCTAAAGCCACCTCATCCCAATATTTTTCTTTACCTCCCGGCATTCTAAATACGGTATCAATATCCTCAGCCATCGTTTTGCCATCTTCCTTATTCCAATAAGAAATACCGACCATCTGATGACAATCTTTTCCCCCGACACCCAATTTGGTTATATATCCTTTTTTCGTATGAAAACACCAATCATCGGTAACATCTACTTTAATCCCACAGTAATTGGTCGCATATTCATATTTGCGAATAATTTCCGGATTGTATAATAGCAAATCACTTTCCAACACATATGCACCTTCCATCATATCCTTGATCAGATACGCACTGGAGATATTATTGGTCTCATTATACAATGGATTTTCAATAAATTTAATTTTCGGATATTTATGCAGCAAGACATCAAACTGCTCACCTAAATAACCTCGTACGATTGTGATATCCTCAATACCGGCTGCGACGACCGCATCCAATAAGGTTTCAATGATGCGTTTCCCATGAACAAGTACTAATGGTTTTGGTGTATTTAAAGTGATAGGCACCATACGAGAGCCAAAGCCGGCAGCTAAGAAGATAGCTTTTTTCACCCGGTAAGGTTCTAAGGTTTCATAGCCTTTTAATGTCACATCATACACTGAATTGCGAATACTGCGCAGCATTTCACTTTCCAATAGCTCTGCCAGTGTTTTATTAACAACACCCAGTGATACATCCAACTGTTTTGCCAATGCTCGCTGTGTGATCTTTGTGTTTTGATGACGTTCTATGTAGACAAGTAATTCAAATTGATTTAATGTTAGCGTCATAATTCCGTTTCTCCTTTATGTAATCGTATTATAGCATTTCCCTTTGTTCTTGCAAACTACTTTTCTTTTTGTAAGGAACGCTTTAGTAAATAAATAATCAGCTTCATTACCAAATTCACGCTTAAGATCACAATAGAGATAAAAGCCGTTGCTTCAATGAGTGATTGTGAATCAAATTGTGGAATCAGCAAAGATAATGGCATATTACGGAAATTTGCCAAAAAAGACACCGCCGATATGGTAACCATACAATTCACAAAGATATAAGAAAACATTTCAATGATGGTTGCTTGCGTACATGGAATATATACATCTTTTAACATTCGCAGTTTAGAAATCCCCATCGTTGCTGAGATATCTTCCAAATTGCTGTGAAACTGCTGTAAGGAATTATAAGCAAGCAAGTATGGATTGGCGAAAAAATGCGTAATATTGACGAGTACCAGAATGGAAAGTCCTCCATAAAGTAGGCTTCCTTTATAAAACAGCACATAGCTCAAACCTAAAACCACACCGGGAATGGCCAGTGATATCATGGAAATCAGATGCAGCGCCATATTGGAAAAGCTATGATGGCTGCGGGCGGTAATAAATGCCGTAAAATAGGTTAAGCACACACCAAGGATACTGGTCAATAAGGCAATTGCTAACGCATTTTTAAGATACATGCGAACTCCCAGATCAAAAGCCTGTACTACATTATCCAAGGAAAAACTCATATCGGTAGGATATTGTTTGACAAAGGATAAAATGGCGAAGGTGATAATCGGCAAAGAGATAAACACCACCGTGGCAATGCAGATAATATAGGCAATGCGATCACGTTTGCGATTAGGTGTTATGACATAGTTTCTTGTAACCGTAGAACTATTTCCTTTATTATCATTTTTAAAATCAATGATAAAGGCGATAAAGGCCGGTATTAACAGCAATATCCCAATGATGGCCCCTTTTGAAAAATCAAGCAAGCCGATTACTTCTCGATACATATAAACCGGCAATGTCATGGATTTCCCACCAACAACCAGCGGTACTCCATAATCGGTAAAGATCATGGTAAAAACAGAAAAAATCACACTGATCAAAGGGCCTTTCACATTGGGCAAAGTAATTGTAAGAAACTGTTGTTTCTTACTTAGTCCTAAAACAGTTGCCGCCTCATAGGTCGTATAATCCTCATATTGAAAGGTATCACACAGCATGAGGAAAGCAACAGGAAAGGAGTATAAAATAGAACCTAAGATAATGCCATTATATCCATATAAATAAAACTTCATATGCAAAAGATTACTAATGAGTCCGTTATCGCCAAATAATAACACCAAGCCCATGCCATGAGAGATGGAAGGTATGAGCATCGGTAACGTAAATAAAACGGTAAATATGGAACGATACCGAAGATTGGTACGATTCATGAACCAGGCCAAAGCAAAGGCTAGTGAAACAGAAAAGATCGTAGCCAGTGTCGTCGTTATCAAAGAATTTATCAACATCGGCGCGAATTGCGGGCTGTGGATGACCTTACTGATATCTTCTCCATCAATATGAAAAAACAAAGTGAAAAGAGGCAGTAATACAGAAAAACATAAGAAGATGAGCACCAACAGCTTACCTGCGCGAAAGCCTCTATTTTTCATAAACATTCTTCCCTGTGCACACACACAACGATGCTAACTTACTATCTAAATGAGCAATGACAAAATCTTTGATATAATCATTTGCCGGATGTTCATAAATATTTCTCGGTGTATCGATTTGTTCAATATTGCCTTCACTCATGACCATGATGCGATCGGATAAATAAAAGGCCTCTTCCTGTTCATGGGTAATAAAGATCATTGTCGAGTTAAATTTTTTCTGAATATCCTTTAATTCCTTTTTCATGACCTCGCGCATGCTGACATCCAATGCGCTGATAGGCTCATCCAATAATATAATCTTAGGATTTAAGGCAAGCGTTCTGGCAATCGCTACACGCTGTTGCTGCCCACCGGATAATTGGGAAGGACGTTTATCAATCTGATCCAGCATACCGATTGCCTCTAAGGTGGACAGAGCAATCTTACGACTGTTTTGCTTCAAATCAGCACGCAGTTTTAAGGCATATTCCACATTTTCCAAGACACTCATATTCGGGAATAACGCATAGTTTTGAAAAATGATGCCCATTCCACGTTCACTTGGCTTTAAATGTGAAATATCTTGAGCGTCTAATAAGATTTCACCATCATCTTGTTTCTCCAAACCAATCAGAATACGCAATAAGGTTGTCTTTCCACAGCCACTTGGTCCTAATACACTTAAGAATTCTCCTTCTTTTACAGCAAAGGAGATATGTTTTAAAATATCCTTTCCGTCAAAGTTTTTATATAGATCTTTAACGATGAGTTTTGCATCCTTTAGTACTTCCATACTTCTAACAACCTTTCTTTTTCATGTATATCTTCGATTCCCGTCATATCCGCATAAGGAATATGTTTCGGATAATTGGGTATTGTATTTTTTTGATGCTGCAAGATCTGCTCCGGTGAGAAATGTTCCTTATCATATAATAGAAAATCATTTATGATAAAATCAAATACACGTTGTACATCGGCATCATTGCTGCTATGTTTCATCATGCCAGTGCCAGTCAATGAATATGGAGAACCTTCTTTCGGATAGACAATTTGAAATGGTGAACCTTCATTGATCTGATTTACTGCTTGAAAAGTCAGCCCTAAACCGATTCCAATTTCGCCCTGTATTAATAATTTAATAGGTCCACTGCCACTTTCACTAAATTGCTTCACATTATATTCCAGTTTATCAATATATGCTAAGGCATTCGCTTCTCCCATGGTATTCACCAAATTCTTATAAAAGAAATAGCCGGTACCACTGGATTTCGGATCGGGCATGGCGATAAGATTATAATATTTGCGATCTAACAGCTGTTCATATGTTGTCGGAATAGGAAGATGGTGTTTTTTTAAAACTTCGGTATTGATAATGAAAGCCCCTGCCTGACGTTCCCAGATTACATAGCGATTATCAAATTTATCCGGTTGTAATTCACGCAGATAAGATAATTTGCTATAACCTTTGATATCCGCTAATTCCTCTTTGATTTTTTCCATATAGCTGGATTCCAATCCTACGATGATATCGGCATCACTTTGATCCTTTTCCACATAGATTTTTGCTGCGGCTTTGGCGGTTGGCACATACATCACCATGGCATGCAGATCAGGAAATTGTTCATTCAATTGTTTTTGCAATTCTTCCCCACGAAATTGTTCCATGGAAGAATAAATAATGATGGTTTCTCTTTCCTGACGAATGCTCAGCAACAGAATTGCCGTTATTAAAAACAATGCCACGATTGCCTTCCTCATCTTTCCACATCCTCCCTTTGTTCAAGTTATATTCATTTTAGCATACAAAATGAACAAATCAACCTTTTAATTCTTAATTTTACTTCATATTACTTCCAATGATTTTACATAAATTGAACAATCCATAATAATGAAAACGCTTTTTTGATCTTCCTAGAGAACAATTGTTGCAATAGCAAGCTCATAGCGAATGCCTTCAGATTGAGATTCGTGATAAGAAAAATCCCTTATCTACTTTTGCATGAAGACCATCGTAGCATACATACTAACCTTAGAAGGAGGGTAATCCTATGAAAAAAATTTATACAGTCTTTCTCATGGTGTTATTTTTATTTATCTTAACACCTGTACACGCAAAAGATACGCAGAACATCCTCATCACCGGAAAGCATCTTCCTTATATCATGGTAGCCAGTATGCAGGAAGATGATTCTATGGATATGTACCTTATTCCAACATCTTTGACCTTACCGCTTTCGCAAAACCCCCAACAGTTGCGGCCATTAAATCAATACGATAAGCAAGAAGAGATCAATCGCATACGTGAAGTGATTCAACAATTCTTTGAGCTTTCCATCACCAATACCGTGTATTTACATATGGATACTATTCAAAAAGATATGGGAGTCGCTTATAATGAACAAACCTTTTCTGATGTAAAACATATGACCGCTTATTTCGCAAAGGTAGTCAAACAATTAAAACTCTCGATGATTTTTCATGCGTCTGATTATCTAGAGGATGATTTGAATATCAGTGATTATTATGCATTCTATAAGATATTTCACGATGGTCATCCAAAAATACGCTATCATTATGTAAATTATCTGTATATTGATCCTACCGTCTGCTATCCATTAGATAATCAATTTTCATAAGTTTATCTTTCACATACAGATGGTAAAGTAAGATTGGGTAAAAACGGAAGTTGCCTTTCTCTACTAGTTCTTGCTAACATCCATAACTCCTCCATCATAAAAGGAGCTATGGATTTATTTTTGCACATCTATTTATTTTCTCATGAAAAAAATTAAATTTTTTTTAAATTTCTGCTTGCATTTTTTGTATTTTATTATATAATGTTATAGCACCGATGATGTGGGGCAATCAAAAATAAATATAAGGTTCCGTAGCCAAGTGGTAAGGCAATAGACTGCAACTCTGTGATCATCGGTTCAAGTCCGATCGGAACCTCCATTACTTGGGGTAGTGGCGAAATAGGCAGACGCAACGGACTTAAAATCCGTTGGGAGTTAATCCCGTGCGGGTTCAAGTCCCGCCTTCCCCACCAACATACGAACTAGCCTTTGCAAAAAGGCTTTTTTTATGTTTTACCATTTCAAAAAAAAGCATAAAGTCGTTTGCTTTATGCTTCCTATACCATGCAGACAAACATCATTTTTCATATGCTTGCATGGTTTTTTTATGCTTTCCACATCAAGTGATATACCTGAGCATTCGTTTCTGCATCGTTTTCTTTTGCTAAAATAGCAAAGTGTTCCCTTTGATAAAAACGCAATGCTTTTTCATTCTTTTCATATACATGCAATTGTAAAATTGTTTTGTGTTTTTTTAATTCATCCATTAACTTCTTTCCAATGCCCCTATTTTGCATTGCTTCATTTACAAAGATACCCGCAACATACGTATCCTGTAATCCGGCAAACCCTACAACAGCACCATTCTCCTCATATACATATACCTCTGCTTCTTGTATGGCTTGAGAAACCATCGCATACTGTTTTTTCCAATAGGTAGGTGATAGAAAGGAATGCGCTGTTAGATTGCCATGTAGCCAAATATCCATAACAACGTCATGGTCCATAGCTTCCATTTTTCTTATCATACTACTTCCTCCTGTAAGATAGGCATGCCATCGCTTGTTTTTTATGTGCAACTCTTGTTTAATCTATGATTTCTTTGATACTTTGTATAGTATCAATACGCAGCATGCGCACGATTGTTTTTCGTTTTGTCATGGTTTCTATTAACAACCATTCATCATCTAAATCACATAAAACACCTTCAATGCTATACATCGCATCTAGTGATGCCAGTGGTTTTTTTAAGATGATCGAGCAATTCTTCTTAAGATATTGCGGCAATATGGCTTGATAATTTAATGATGGTTGATCTTTTACAGTCTGTTTTTCCTTTTCCCCATGTGTCACTGTTTTCATAAGATAGCACAATAACACAAGGATGATTAGCAATAAAAATATTGTCATGCTGCTTCCTCCACGATCATAAAGCCATGGATAGCCCTTGTATCAATAAGTTTTATCAATGTTTCTTTTTTGAAAAAAGTATTGCTTTTTCCTCTTGTATAAGCCACTCGTATCCATTCCTTCGTAACCTCCAGCACCTTTGCTTTCTCGTTATAGGAATTCAGCATGTAATCAAAATCCTCACAATCTAAAATAACCGTCTTTCCCTGTAAAGCCTGTAACACATGCAAATCCTTCTTTGTTTTTTCTTGAGCTAGTATCTCTAATTGGTTATCCGCAAGATCGTCTAAAGAAATATGATAGATAGCCGCTAATTCGATAGCTTTATCAAAAGTCGGTGCACTTTGCCCATTTTCCCAGTTCGATATGGTTTGTCTTGTTAAAGAAAGCAAATCGGCTAGCTCTTGCTGACTATAACCACTTTTTTTACGCAATGCAATTAACTTATCTTTTAACATCGAATACCCCTTTCTACGTTTTGTGTGGTTCTATTATAGCGATTGTGCTAAAAAAACACTAGCAAAAATCTTTGGCATTTGGGCAAATTTCAATAACATTGCCTAAGCTACTGCCCCTTAAGCGTTATTTTAACAATTTCAGAGGTTGTTCCTATACGTATTGGCAAGCCCCAAGTACCTGCTCCGCTGCTGACAATCATCGGATATGGCTTTTGATAAGTTCCATAATCATAAGGATATGCCAACTTTGTAAAGAGAGTATTAGGAAAGATCTGTCCCTGATGCGTATGCCCGCTGACTTGTAAATCTATCGCATGGACATCATCAAAGCATGGTCGATGATCGATAACGATAATTGGCTTGTCTGCTTGACAGGATTTTATAAAGGTGGCAAGCTCCATACGTCTTTCCTTTTTGTCCTTGCGTCCAATCACATAAAACCGATGATCTACGAAGGCTGTTTCATCTTTCAGGATATGAATGCCACTTTGTTTCAAGAGGGTTTCATATGCTTTACGATTCTTACTCAGCAATTCATGATTGCCGGGACTATAATAAATTTTATCATGAAAGGAAGCATTACGACATTTCATACAAAAATACTGTAAGTCAGTAATTGGCGTTGCTTCGTCAAAGAGATCTCCTGCCACTAACAAAGCATCCATTGGCTGCTTTTCTAACATCGCAAACATTTGATCCATACGTTGCTTGTCCACTCCACTTCCTAAATGCAAATCACTAAGTAAATAAAACTGCAGATCTTTCACTATGTTCATTTTCGCAGTTACACTATAGCTACGCAAGACAAGCGGTGCTGCCTGCCGATAACCGATATACACAAACAATGCAGTAAAAAGAATACATCCTCCTAGAATATATCGCAAAGATAACTTATAAGCCCTTCTTTTTTCTAACAAAAAGGCAATCCCCTGCATGAGGGCAAATAGTATGAACCATACCAGCACAATTGTTGATATAAGTAGGATCCATGCACGTAAAGATTCTTGCTGCAAACGATAAAATTGATTGCTGAAGCGATAAAATAAAATACCATCACCACTCACTAACAACACTTGCAGGCACCGATAAAAAAAGCCTTGTATTTGTTGATGTATCCATCGCAATTGCAGATAACTCACAAGGCACACCAACAATCCCATCCCAGCTAAAAACACACCCATCATGATTTTATCCTTCTTTCGTCTTTTGTCTATTATCATAGCACATTCTGATAGAAAGCACAGGTTTACACACAAAAACAGTGTGTATCATTATAACATTAGACAACCAACGATAATAGTATTACAAATGAAAACGTTTACTACACTTTCATAATTTACATGGTCCAAACGGTTGAAGTTACAAAAAAGCTGTGTTATCATACAAATAGTTGAATAGTCAACCATTTGGAGTGATGACATGGAAAGCAACAATTATTTATTAATGAATATTTCCATTCTTTATCGTTGTGGGCAAAAATATTATGATAAACAGTTAAGTGATTATGATATCAATGCCGGACAGCTTCCTTTTCTGATTCTGATTTATGAAAATGAAGGAATCAGCATGCAGGAACTGGCAGTGAGAGGATGTTTTGATAAAGGTACCATTACCAAAAGTATTGGTAAATTAGAGGATGCCGGCTATGTTCGATCTTGTGCCAGTACGACAGATAAAAGAGTGCGCTTGCTCTATACAACCGATCGTACAAAAGACATCATTTCAAAGATTTATCTCATTCGACGAGAATGGTGGGAACGCTTGACTCGCGACATGAGTGCGAGCGAATGCGCGAATACAGAAGCTTTGCTAGATGCTTTAACTGAAAAAGCTAAGCAGTATGATGCCATGGAAGATGAAAAAGAAATTAAGCTCTTTGGCTTGCAGAAATTGACTCTGTTGGATTATCCGCAGAAGATGGCAAGCACGATTTTCACCGGTGGCTGTAATATGCGCTGCCCGTTTTGTCAAAATGCCGATTTGGTCTTCTTGAATGAGAATACCTCGCAAATACCTACCAAAGATATTATCGCTTTTTTAAAAAAGCGCCGCAGTGTCTTAGAGGGTGTCTGTATTACCGGTGGTGAGCCTTTATTAAATGATACCTTAGAATCTTTTTTAAGAACCATCAAAGAATTAGGTTACCAAATAAAGCTAGATACAAACGGCAGTTATCCAAAGCGTTTAAAAGAACTCGTCGAGAAAAAACTGATTGACTATGTCGCAATGGACATTAAAAATTGTCTAAAGCGTTATCCTGAAACAACCGGCATTCACAATTTTGATGTGACACCGATCATAGAAAGTGCCGCATATTTAATGGAAGATCACATTCCTTATGAATTTCGGACAACAATTGTAAAAGAGCTTCATACCTTAGCCGATGTGCAGGAAATCGGAAAATGGCTCAAGGATGCCAGAGCGTATTATCTGCAAGGCTTCGTCGATAGTGAACGAGTAATTCAAAAAGGGCTACACGCTTACGATGCCCAAACCATGAAACAGTTACAAGAAGCTGTTATTCCATATATTGCAAATACACAGCTTAGAGGCTTGTAAAGGAAAGGAAGAAAATTATGTACAAAGTAATTAAAAGAGATGGAAAGGTTACCGATTTCGATATCGCCAAGATTACCATAGCCATCACCCAGGCATTTGAATCTGTCCAGCGCCAATATCATCCAAGTGTTATTGATATGTTGGCATTGCGCGTCACCAGTGATTTTGAGCCAAAAATCAAAGAGGAACGCATTCATGTCGAAGACATTCAGGACAGTGTAGAGGATGTATTGATTCAGGCAGATTATGCCGATGTCGCAAAATCTTATATCCTGTATCGTAAACAGCGTGAAAAGATCCGTAATATGCGTTCGACGATCTTAGATTATAAAGACTTAGTTGACAGCTATGTAAAAGCAACCGATTGGCGTGTTAAAGAAAATTCGACGGTCACCTATTCCGTAGGCGGTTTGATCTTAAATAACAGTGGTGCCATTACTGCTAACTATTGGCTTTCTGAAATCTACGATGATGAAATTGCTAATGCTCACAAGAATGGTGATCTGCACATCCATGATTTAAGCATGTTAACCGGTTATTGTGCCGGTTGGTCATTAAAACAATTGATTCAGGAAGGTCTTGGCGGTGTGGTTGGCAAGATTACCTCAAAACCGGCTTCTCATTTAGCAACGCTTTGTAACCAGATGGTAAACTTTTTAGGCATCATGCAAAATGAATGGGCAGGTGCACAAGCCTTTTCTTCCTTTGATACGTATTTAGCGCCATTTGTAAAAGTTGATAACCTTGATTATGATCAGGTAAAGAAGTGTGTGGAATCCTTCATTTATGGTGTTAATACCCCTAGCCGTTGGGGCACACAGGCACCTTTCTCTAATGTCACCTTAGACTGGACCGTTCCAAATGATCTGGCTGAAATGAACTGTATCATAGGCGGCAAAGAGGTAGACTTTAAATATAAGGATTGTAAAAAAGAGATGGACATGATCAATAAAGCCTTTATTGAAGTCATGCTGGAAGGTGATGCAAACGGACGTGGTTTCCAGTATCCAATCCCAACCTATTCTATCACCTCTGATTTTGATTGGTCAGATACCGAAAACAATCGTTTATTATTTGAAATGACAGCGAAGTATGGTACTCCTTATTTCTCTAATTATGTAAATAGTGATATGGAACCAAGCGATGTACGTAGCATGTGCTGCCGTCTGCGTCTGGATCTGCGTGAATTACGAAGAAAATCTGGTGGATTCTTCGGTAGTGGAGAGAGCACAGGTTCTGTTGGTGTTGTAACGATCAACCTACCTAGAATCGCCTATTTAGCTAAGAACAAAGAAGAATTCTATAATCGCTTAGATCATTTAATGGATATCAGCGCACGTTCTTTGAAAACAAAACGTACGGTTATAACCAAATTATTAGATGAAGGTCTGTATCCTTATACAAAACGTTATTTAGGCACTTTTGAGAACCATTTCTCAACCATTGGTTTGATTGGTATGAATGAGGTCGGCTTAAATGCCAACTGGCTGCGAAAAGATCTGACCCATAAAGAAACACAGGAATTCGCAAAAGAAGTTTTAAATCATATGCGTGAACGTCTGGTGATCTATCAGGAAGAATATGGTGATCTATACAACTTGGAAGCAACACCTGCTGAATCAACGACCTATCGTCTTGCAAAACATGATAAAGCACATTATCCAGATATCATTACCGCAACAGAAGAAGGCAATAGCCCTTACTATACCAATAGTTCACACTTGCCGGTAGGCTTTACGGAAGATATCTTTGATGCTTTGGATGTACAGGATGAATTGCAAACATTATATACATCAGGAACAGTATTTCATGCCTTCTTAGGCGAGAAACTTCCAGATTGGAAAGCAGCTGCATCTTTGGTACGCACCATTGCCGCAAACTACAAACTGCCATATTATACTTTATCCCCTACGTATTCCATCTGTCCAAACCATGGCTACATCACCGGTGAACAATACACTTGCCCTCACTGTGGTGCTAAGACCGAAGTATGGAGCCGTATCACAGGGTACTATCGACCAATCCAGAACTGGAATGAAGGTAAATCCCAGGAATATAAAGAACGTAAGGAATATGATATCGGCCACAGCGTCTTAAAAGGAAGAGATGTGTTCGCCCCTCACAAAGATGAGGAAGTGAAAAAACCAGAGGTACAATCTAAAAAAGTCATGCTCTTTACCACAAAGACATGTCCAAATTGCAAGATTGCTACCACATGGTTAGAGCAAGCAGGCATTCCTTATGAAAAAATTGATGCTGAAGAGAATCAGAAGCTGACAAAACAATATAAGGTCATGTTAGCTCCAACCTTGATTGTTGCCGATGAGCAGGACTATCAGGCATATGCCAATGCCAGCAATATCCGTAAGTTTATCGATGCTCAAAAATAAAAACACTATCCTTGTAAAGAGCTTTGCTCATCATAAATAAAAAGAAAAAAGAAGGTTGCAACTATTGTATAATTGAACAATAGCTAGTAATCTTCTTTTTCAATACCATCCCTTTACACATAAACATTTCATAATAGGAAAACATCTTTACCATATAAAAAGAACCAATCGTTTCTTTTTATGCTTTTTCATTATCGTTTATCCTACATGCATATCCTCTTATGGCTATAGTAAATCTTCCAATGCTTTTTGATTTAATAACACCAGATTATGTCCATCAATGCGAAAATATCCTAAAGCTTCCATACGCTTGATTTCTTGGTTCAGAGAAGAACGTGAAACGCGCAAGGTATTTGCCCACATCGTTTGTGACTTTGGCAAAGGAATGTGTTCATTTTGCGAAAGATTATTCATGCCAATCAGCCAATACGCGACACGCTCTTGAATTGTCTGATAATTCAAGCAATTTAGCAACATCTGATTCTTTAATCCACGTTTTGAGATATAGAGCATAAAGGAATACATCATTTCGGAATCATCCTGTAACATACGCTCAAAAACAGAAGTCGCTATCCATGCAACTTCTGTTTTCTTAACCGCTGCCAATGTATACGTATATACTTTTTTACCAGTGAAGTAGAGAAATTCGGGAAACACATCACAATCTTCAAAGTAAGCACTACACAATTCACAGCCATTTACGGTATACAGATTTGCCTTTAAGATACCATCCACCACAATCCCAAATTCTTCAATCGGTGTTCCTGTTGGATGAATGATTTCTGCTGTTTTATAACACTGATAACGAAAGGCCTTCCCATATACGGGATGATGTAAACAGCGATATGCGAAAGGTGTCTGTTGCGATATACGGTTTTCCAAGGAAGTCTACCTCCTGCCTCATGTAGTTTTATGCAAATGCCTGATCTAAGAAATCACAGACATCATCGTAATCCCGTTCTCCATTAAAGCGTTGTACTTCTTTTCCATGACGATAGATTGCCACAACAGGAATACCCTGTACATGACATGCATCCACAATGTCCTTATTTTCATCCACATTGACATAGCGGATATGGAAACTACTGTTAAATTCATCCTGCAAAGCTTCCTCTAATACCGGATGTAACGCTTTACAATGAACACAACGTTCAGCACCAAACAAGACAAGCACTGGTTTATCATTTATCTTTAATACTTTTTCATTCCAATCCGCAAAGCTGTTTACCGGTTCAAATAAATCCGTATCTACGCTAAATACTTTTTCACGCTTGCTCATGTCTTCTTCATCATCGGTCGCAACACAAAGAGCTACATCCTGATAATAAGGTAAAGTTCCCTCTACATCAATAATCTTCTTAGCACCAAAGACACCGGCATTTGGTACACGATAGGTAATATTATCAATTTTAGGAATCACAACTTCCTGTGGTGTCGGTTCTTGTGGTACATAGCTATATGGATAACGATATGCACGATAGATCATATTATTCTTTGGTCCGGTTTCATTATGTGTATAATATGGTGAAATCCATTCCCAAACAATCTCATGCTCTGCCGTTACTTCTATTATACGACCATCGCTGCCTTCTGTCACTAGGGTATTTCCATTTGGCAAACGCTGGGCACTGGATACATAAGGACTGTAAAATTTACTAGCATCGGTAGGAATGGCATGACCGAGTTCTTTTGGTGTCAATTTCCAAACAACTTCCAATGTGATTGGATTGAATTCTAATACACGGCTATAATCGCGCAGCGCATTTTTCGTTCCGTTTTTAGAGCCTGGATTAGGAACGCCATAGCCGCCCCAACCACCATTGTCAAATACTAACAAGTTGCCTTCACCAGGAAGTCCTTTGGGAATCATGTGGAAGTGATGTTGTCCAATAATCCAACCTAATTTTTTCAATTCCGGTGTTGCGTTGAAATCAGGACCGATGCGCCAAACAATCTTACCACTTTCCTTATCTAAGATTGCTAAAATGTTAGCTTCACGGCAATCAAAGATGATATTGTTTGGTTTAAAGCGCTGATCTCCTTGATCGTACCATTTATTAGGTCCAAGATAACTCATGCAATTCACATGCAAATAATCACCGACACCGCCATCAGATGAACGCATATTCGGATCTCTGGAAAGGATATTTAAGGCTGCTTCATCAAAGCCTAATTCATCAAAGTGATCGGTAATTGACCATTTCCATAAGATATTACCTTCCCAATCGACTTCGATCATACAGTCATCCAATAGCTTTTTATCTGAGATTTTAGGATTATGCACTGTTTGATGTACGAGAATCAGTGTATTCCCTTCTAATGGTTTGGCATCCATGCCTGGCACATAATAGCCGACAGGATTTCCTTCTCTTTGATAATCGTGATGTTGACGTGCCATCCAGCGATGATCTCTGCCCGGGTCATTGATTTCTTCAAATTTATCAAATTCCCATACGATATTTCCATCATAATCAATCTCAATCAGGTTAACACCATCCTGCATACCATAGTCTGGATGACGGTAACCGGAAAGGCCAATCACATAACCTCCTGGTAATAATTTTGGTGGCATGGCATGCATATTCCAACGACGGATTTCATTTCCATTCATATCAAACAACAAGACACCATCATTGATCAACGGTACGATCGTATACCCACTCCAACATTTTTTTGGATCATAAACAGTAACTCCATGAGGGAAAACACTTGGCTGTCCCATAACTCATTCCTCCATTCTTTCTTTTATTCATCAGCATTCTTCGCTGTATGAGCCATTTTTCTATTTTCTTTATAAAGATTCTTCGATGCGTTCTACTTGGCCGTTTTCATAATAAGCGGCTGCTGGTACATTGTGCATTTGCAAGCGTTCATACAATAAGCTTTGGCGTGTGATATCCTGACGTATGACATGATAAGTTTCACCAAGCTTTTCTTCCATCTTCGTAAGAACATCAATTTGAGCACTATCATATGGATTGTAGAACAGAAAGGCTACTTTACCACTGTCTGGTGTTAGGATTGCATCAATCTGTTTCTTTTCTTTCACATAGCGCTCACTGGCCGTTGCCGCAATCGCACCATCGGCGGCCGAAGTTACAACCTGTCGTAAGAAAGTTTGGGTACAATCCCCAATTGCATAAATACCAGGTACATTGGTTTCTTTCTTTTCATTTACCTTGATATACCCTTTCTTATCACAGGCAACCAAGTCCTTTACAAATTCCGTTTGCGGTACCATACCGACAAAGAAGAAAATACCATCGGCTTTTACTTCCTTACTTTCATTGGTGACAACATTCTTGATGACTAAACTTTCTACTTCCTCTTTCCCCTTAATTTCTTGTAAGGTAGAATTCCAAACGAAGTGAATCTTTGGATTATGGAAGGCGATTTCTGCTGCGACTTCATTACAATCAAGATGTCCTTCTTCATGTAAGACGATAATGGTAACTTTACTTGCAAAGTTTGTCAGATAATCGGCTTCTTCAATTGCCTGATCTCCGGCACCCAACACATAAATTTCTTTGCCTTTAAAGAATTCTGCATCACAGGTTGCACAATAGGCAACACCATGTCCGGCAAATTCAACTTCACCGGGAATACCTAAGATTCTTGGTTTTGTGCCGGTATCTAATAACACGCACTGTGCTAAGAAATCTCCACGACGTTTGGTATGGATCACAAAGCTTCCATCCGCTGCTTTTTCAACGCCGGTAACCGTTGTACGTTTGAATTCATTTGTTGCATAGCTGCGTGCATGTTCCTTGAATTTTTCCATCAATCCGGCACCACTATCAGAAATTGTGCCCGGATAGTTACGAATCTCTCTGGTGTCATTGATTCTTCCACCATAGCTGCCTTTTTCAATCAGCAATGTCTTGCGCTGTGCGCGGCCTGCATAGATAGCAGCTGCTAATCCGGCAGGGCCGCCACCGATAATGACAACATCATACATTTCACTCATCTTTCACCACTCCTTTGCATATGCAAGCTATGTTTCACTTTTTCTCTATGTCTGCCCAGACCAAGTACGACCCAGGCGATACAGACAAGTGTTAACAACAAACAGTAATATGACGATATAAAGATTTGCCATGGTGTAACATTCGGCAGCATTGGATTTTTCGCTGTCATTTCCGCAACGACCGTTACGGCACCCATGACAAAGGCGGAATTGATTGGGACAATGGCAGTCACATTGGTTGCCATCGCAGTTAAGAGTATGCTTCTTCGACTGGCAGGAATCTCGGCCTTTTGACCGACCGTATCTGCCACATCTTTAAACATGATGATTGAAGGTAAGACGCAGCCTGCCAGTAAGACATTTACCACACCTACACCGATTGCGATAATGCCTTCTGCTCCTGCCGGCTTTTGAATCATCTTACGACTTAGCAAAAAGTCACAACATTTCTGCATCATGCCGCCTTCAACTGCTATCTGAATCAAACCATATAGCAAAATGGTAGATAGGATGATATCCGTTACGTTGGTAATACCATCGAAGAATACCCCATGCAGCTGTTGGGTCGTCGTATCAATGAAGAAGATATCCGACATTTGAAAAATGCCGGTTGCTAAACCAATGACGATACCGGTAAGGATACCGCCACTCACTCCCATGAATAAATCACTTGTCTTAAAACAAATTAGCAATAAGACAACGATGGGCAGCAGCATCCATAAGCCTGAATGATTAGAAAGCTTGCTTAATTCTGCTACATGCTCTACCGCACTTGTATCACTGCCTAAGAAATAAAAGAGAATCATGGAAACAATACCGGCGAAAAGGATATAAGGCAAACGTTCTTTCATCGTTTCGATTAAATCCGCACTCTTTTGGGTATGGGCATCGTGTTGCGAAGCAATGGTCGTATGGATGACCTGCGAACTTGGGGATAAAGCATCGCCAAAGAAGATGCCACTCATCATTGCCCCCAATAGAACAGCAGGATGAGCCCCTAGCATAATACCGGCTGGATAAAAGATCGGTACTACCGCTAATAACGCCGCAATCGGTGCACCTGCGCCCATTGAAATAATGCTGCAGCCAAGGAAACAAAAGACCACAAAGGCACCACCATGCAAATCTAAATGCAAACTGGCCCAGATAAAACCACCGCCGATGCCTCCTGTCACTAGCACCTTAGAAAAGATACCAATAACCATAAAAATCAGAATGAGCCGAGCATTTCCATACTGTGCTAATCCTCGTACGATGGCATTCCAATATTCCTTTTTCTTACGGCAAAACAAATAACCAATAAAGATGGAAACGATGGCCGCAAAGATCAGCACTTTCATAGAATAATACTGAAATCCTATCATGATAGCTCCTCCTAAAATCACATAAAGGAGAATAGGAATCATCGCAAATTCTTGACGACCGTAGAAGGTTAGGGATTTTGTCTGTTCGGCATTCATAATCGCACCAGCTCTCTTTTAACCAGTTCTATGATAACACTCTTATTTTTATAAAACATGTTGGATATCCAACACTTTTTTACATTTTGTGAATAAAATATCAATTATTTGTAAGCGCATACGGTGTAATTTCCGGTATGTCTCCATTTACCACTTGAATGACGATGGGAAGTTCCATTTTCGTCTTATATTCACTCACACTTAAAAACGTGATGACTTGCGCATCCACATGAATGACAAGAGAAATCTTAATCATCGTATTATTGATACCATAAGGCTTTGCCTCTGTTTTGATTTCTCCGGTGACATCGTTGAGCATCTTCATACGTATCTTAACCTTCGGTCCTTTATCATAAAACAAATAAGTTTTCGTAAAATAACCGATCGGTACTTCATATAAGATTCCATCTTCATAAAAGACCTCTTTCGTTGTCGGGTCTTTTTTTCCATCCTGCGCTGCCAATAATGATTCATCAATTGTATTTAAAGCGGAGTACAATAGCGCATTTAGTTTTGCCGAATCATACTCTACACTTGTAATCTGATTTGCGCTATTACGTTCCACGCGCAATAGATCTTCACTTTTATATTCCATATCACTTAATACCTCTTTCACGATATTATTGATAGCAAAACCGGTATGCTGCTTGGCAATCGCCTGTAGCTGAGGTTCAAAGGTATGGTGAAAAGCTGTTATCATTTGAAAAATGATCAATAGAAGAACGATAAAAAGAAGTAAAAGTTTCCCTTTTTTATATCGTTTGATCCTTACCTTCTTCACAAAGAATCACCGCATCTTTCGCTTTCATGCCGATGGTAACGCCTTTTTCCTTCGCTATGTGATTCATGGACATAATCTCACTATCTAAAATGCCGGCAAAGCCAAAGGTATAGCGACATAAAAGTACGGCTACCGGACGATTTAAACGTTCAAAATAGTCCATGGAGAAATTATCCTGTGCTAAGATCGTATGTGTAGAAATGATAAAATGAATCGGATATTGAGGCAGATTGATATAAATACCTGCGAAATGATACTGTCCTACCGTAATACTTTTGACTTCAACCATATACGCATTCCTCCTGTTGTATAGTATATGAAAAAACAAATAAATCTTGTCAGTGAGATAAAGGTAAACAAGTAACACGAGGACAATCGTATTTTGATCAGGCCTTTTTTAATTGCGAAAAAGGATATAAAAAAACACCGTCACATGAGACGATGTTAGGTTTCCATAACGTTCTTGATAAAACTTTATAATTCATCTAAGAAATCAAAACGATCTAACGTATTGCAATCAGAAATCACAACCAAATGATCCTGTGCTTCTATGCGATACTCGGCATCCGGACATACATTCAAATGTTCTTCTAAATAGCCACGTATTCCTACGACGTTAATACCATACTTACGACGCAGATCTAATTCAATCAATGATTTTCCTACCCATTGTTTCGGTGTCGGTATTTCCACAATACTATATTCACTGTCTAAATCAACAATATCAATGATATTTTTTCCTAAGACACTTTTCGCAACCTGTTCGCCCATTTCTTTTTCCGGACGGACCACTTTATTAGCTCCCAATTCAAGAAATATTTGCATATAACGTTTATTTTTCGCCTTGGCAACAATATAAGGAATACCTAATTCTTTTAGATTGATGATTCCCATAACACTTTCTTCCAAATGATTCCCCATACTGACAATTGCCACATCACAATCCTGAATACCGGCAGCTCGCAGCTGATCGATATCTGTGATATCACACTGCATGGCCTGTGTGACAATATCGGCCATACGATTCACACATTTAATATCGCTGTCTACTGCGATAACATCGCAATTATAACGACTTAATGTTTTGGCAACGGTTGAGCCGAAAATACCAAGTCCTAAAACGGCATATTGTCTGTCTGTATATTTTTTCATAGTTTTTTTCTCCTTTTAACCAACAATGATATTTCCATTAGGATAGGAAACCTTTGTACTTTTATCAAGGCCAGGTTTTGGTCTGGTAAGTGACAAGATCAGTGTCGAAATACCAATTCTTCCCACATACATCAATAAAATGATGATCAGTTTTCCACCTACTCCTAAAGTAGCCGTAATGCCTAAAGATGAACCAACGGTCGCCATAGCGCTCACCGCTTCAAAAGCGAGTGAGATAAAAGGTTTTCCTTCCACAATATTTAATAAGAAGATACCTGTTAACAGCGTTACCAGATTAATAAAGAAAATACCCATCGCACGTATAACAATACTGTTGCCAATCGTTCTGCGTAAGACAACCGTCTTTTCACGACCCTTTAAGGCACTTAACATATAAATAACGATAACAGCAATCGTCGTCGTTTTAATACCACCGGCGGTACCTCCGGGAGAACCACCAATGAACATGACGACCATCATCAAAAGATCGGTTGCAGGTCGTAAACCACCATAATGAATCGTTGTAAAACCGGCTGTACGCAATGCGATGGATTCAAACATCGCTGTCATTGTCTTTTCAAAGATATTGAAATCACCAAGCGTATGAGGATTAGTAAATTCTAACAGTAAAATAAGCAATCCCGGCACTAAGATCAGCGTCAGACTGACCGAAATAACAATTTTCGTATGCAATGATAAAGAGTGTTTAAACTTTTCAAAGCTAATTTGTCTTTTTACTAAAGGCTTGATCTTATCACGGATATCAAACCATACGGCAAAACCAATACCGCCAAGTACGATAAGTCCCATAATGGTGAAACACATGAGCGGATCATGGACATACTGTTGCAAACTAACTGATCCTAAGGTGTCAAAACCGGCATTACAGAAAGCCGAAACAGAAAGAAACACGGCTTTAAAACCGCCATCGAGTAAACCAAAACGTGGAATCATGCGAAAGGCAATCAAGATCGCCCCCACAGATTCAAAAAACAAGGTATAATATAAAATATCTTGCAGGAATTTTTTCATATTGACCACATGATCCTGATTCAGCATTTCCCGCATGACGATTTTTTCATTCATGGATAAACGATTGCGAATAATCAAGACGAAAACAGCCATAAAGGTCATCAATCCCAAACCACCGATCTGAATCAAAAGCAGAATAACGATTTGTCCAAATGTATTAAACGTATCCGCAACGGTCACCGTGGAAAGTCCTGTAACACAAGTTGCACTGGTTGCGGTGAATAATGCATCCAGCGGATGAAAAAAGCTTCCATTTTTTGTCGATATCGGCAACGTCAACAATAACGCCCCGCAAAGAATGACCAATAAAAAACTTGCGGCAATCTTTTGCGCAGGAGACATTTTTTTAAAGTTGAGCAGCGAATGTATGAAGTTCGTCATAGCTTGTTCTGACACCTTTTCCCTTCGTTAAATATCTATCTTAGAAATTAGCTTGAATTTCTTATGTTCTTGCTTAAGATGTATCATATTCATTTTACACATTTCCACATTTTTTACAACACTTGCATAAACAATTTTTATAAGAAATCGTTTATGGTTTAAGGAAATGTGCTTAAAAACTTCTCTTAAACATATAGAAAGTACTGTTCCTTATCCTACACTACCTTATATATATTTAAAAAAATTGCTACTATGATTTTAGCACACTCTGTTTCATAACAGGAGTTTTTTCTAAATATTGCCAAAAACAGGGAAACACCAGATAGAAAAAAGAGGATACCGCCTGGATATCCTCGATAAATTTCCTAATAGTTCTCGTTACGTACCTCAAAATAAGAGCGTGGATGATTACAAACCGGGCATACTTCTGGTGCTGTTTTACCAGTATGCAAATGACCGCAGTTTAAGCATTCCCAAACCGTTTCTTCACTCTTTTCAAAAACGGTACCATCTTCGATGTTATTCAATAATGCCGTATAACGTTGTTCATGTGTTTTTTCAATTGCCAAAACACCTTCCATTGTATCTGCGATATCATCGAAACCTTCTTCACGAGCTTCTTTTGCCATACGAGCATACATATCTGTCCACTCATAGTTTTCACCGGCAGCGGCATCTTTCAGATTCGTCACAGTATCAGGCATACCATCATGCAATAATTTAAACCATAATTTCGCATGTTCTTTTTCATTGTTTGCCGTCTGTTCAAAAATATTGGCAATCTGTACATAGCCGTCTTTCTTAGCCTTAGAAGCATAATACGTATATTTGTTTCGTGCCATGGATTCTCCGGCAAATGCTTCATTCAGGTTTTTTTCCGTCTTTGTTCCTTTTAAGTTCATTGGTAGATCCTCCTTTTCTTGATGATGGATACAACCATGTATATGAAAACACCTTCACACTTATACCTTTGGTTTCGCATCATCAGTTTCTATTCTTATTGTACTCTGTTTTTTTTGATTTTTCATCTTTTTTATGAAATTTTTTAACTATTTGTTATATTTCTTCCTTCCTCTGCAACGATATTTCTAGCATTTCTATAGCATTTCGCGATACTTATAAAAAAAGGCTATACAGTTTATTTTAGAAAATCTTCTTAATATCCCCTTTTATCTTATTTTTTTCATATAATCAGCGATTATTTTTTGAATAGGAACCATTATTTTAGAAAATTAATGAGAATTTTCTTAATTTTTTTGAATCTACTATACATATTTAAAAAAATAAAGTAAAATCAATACATAGGAGGATCAAACTATGACAGAAAAACACCCTTTTGATGATTTCGGTATCAATTTATTTAGTGAAAGCGTGATGAAGGAATGTCTGCCTCATCCCATCTATACAAAATGGAAAACAGCTACCCGCAAAGAAGATGCTTTAGATCGCAATACAGCCGATGCGATTGCCCATGCGATGAAAACCTGGGCCATGGAAAAAGGCTGTACCCATTTTACACATTGGTTTCAGCCTTTGACTGGTTCAACAGCAGAAAAACACGATTCCTTTATTGAACCAGGAGATCATAATCAACCCATTTCACGTTTCTCAGGAAAATCGTTGATTAAAGGGGAAGGTGATGCTTCTAGTTTTCCAAGCGGTGGCTTGCGGGCAACCTTTGAGGCACGCGGCTATACCTATTGGGACTGCACCTCTCCTGCGTTTATCAGAGATAACGTATTGTGCATTCCGACGATCTTTGTATCTTATAATGGGGAAACCTTAGATAAAAAAGCTCCCTTATTAAAGAGTGCGGAAGCCATCAGTAAACAGGCTACCCGCATCGTTAATCTGTTTAAAGATAAAGATATTAAACGGGTCAATGCCATGGTTGGCTTAGAACAGGAATACTTTTTGATTGATAAACAGCAATATCAAAAGCGTATGGATCTTATGCATACCGGACGCACCTTGTTTGGCTCCATGCCGCCCAAAAGTATGGATATCCGCGGTCATTATTTTGGCTCGATTCCTGAGCGCGTACAGGCGTTCATGAGTGATGTAGATAAAGAGTTATGGAAACTGGGAATCTATGCAAAAACCGAGCACAATGAAGTAGCTCCATGTCAATTTGAAATTGCCCCTTTATTTATTGATGTCAATGTCGCCATTGATCAGAATCTGATTATCATGGATGTCTTAAAGAAACAGGCTGATCGCCATGGCTTTGCCTGCCTGTTGCATGAAAAACCATTTCAAGGTGTGAATGGCAGCGGTAAGCACAATAACTGGTCTTTGGTCACTGATGATGGACAAAACCTGTTAGAACCCGGCGATCGCCCACATGAAAATATTCGCTTTTTGCTCTTTGTATGCGCCATTATTGAAGCTGTTGATACGTATCCGGAATTATTACGTATGGCAGCTAGCTGCTACGGCAATGATTATCGCTTAGGTGCCGATGAAGCCCCTCCGGCAGTTATATCCATCTGTATGGGAGATGAATTAGAAATCATCTTAGAAAAGCTGCGCAAGGGTGAACATGAATTAAAGAACGAAGTAGAAACACAACCTTATGCAATTGCCAATTTATCCTATGTGCCAAAGGATACCAGTGATCGTAACCGTACTTCACCATTTGCCTTCACCGGCAATAAATTTGAATTCCGCATGGTTGGCAGCAGCCGCAGCGCATCCACGACAAACATCATTCTCAATACCATTGTCGCAGATTCTTTAAGTCGGATAGCCGATGAATTGCAAAATTATAAATATATTGATGATATCCGCAAGAAATCCTTAACCATCTGCCGCAACATTTTACAAAAGCATCACCGTATCTTATTTAGCGGAGATGGTTACAGCGAAGAATGGCTGAAAGAAGCTGATAAACGAGGATTGCCAAACATTGCACATTATATTGATTCCATTCAAGCATTGATTGATGAGAAAGCCATTGCTATGTTTGAAAGAAACAAAGTATATAATGAATTGGAATTACAAGCCCGTGTCGATATTTTAACAGAAGAATACCGCAAATCAGTGAAAGCAGAAGTATTGACCTTGTTGAATATTTCTAAAAAAGAAATTCTGCCGGCTTTAGTAAAAGAAATCAAATTTTATAGTGATGCCCAGAATTCACTAGGAATAGAAAATGCTTATTATCAGCGAAAGATCAAACACCTGTTACAATTATTGCATGATTTTGATGAACATTATCACGAATTAAAGGAAAAAATGGAAAATCGCGAACAGCATCCGGAAAACCGTGCAAAAGCAAAATATCTGGATACTGTCGTATTACCTGCCATGGATGCTTTACGAACGGTCATTGACAATATTGAAGAATCAATATCCCGTGAACATTATCCATTCCCTACTTACGACGATATGTTCATGGCAATGTAGAACATTTCCTCAGAATTGAAAGAATGTTAAGGAAAGTCAGAAGGACGACGTCTATCTGGGTTTCCTTTTCTTTTTCCTTTTCATTCGCAAACTTTCATAGATTGAAAGAAACTTTGAAGTCTACTATCATAAATCAGGATCCTTTCCAAAAACCTTGTAAAACATCAGAAATTATTTATAATAAATTCATACTCCTTCTAGCAATTCATGTAAATTACGTGCAGAACAATCGTTTCCATTCTAAGGTGTAATGCCGAAAACAATTACGAAAAAAAGCAGTACACCATTTCGATATACTGCTATTGGTCTTTGCCTCGTTGTTCTACATATGCTCGATGTTCAAGTAGTCCACGATAAGAGCTATGAACTCCTTGTTTGTTGGACGTGCTTTACGGCCGTCAACCGTATTATGAAAGATGCACATAATCTCATCCATATCACCGCGCAACCATGTGATTTCAATGGCAACACGAATCGTACGCTCCACACTTTGAATCGATGTATGATGACGCTTTGCGACGAGTGCGTATACATCATTGATGATATGGTTTAATCTTGTGATATCTTGATACACTAGAATAATGGCATCTCTTACATAATAAAAGCCCTTGATATGAGCAGGCATACCAATATCATGTAAAATATCGGTAACTTTTTTGATTAATATCTTCTTTGTTTTTATGACCATCCTATAAATCCCCCTTTGTTGAAAGGCAAAGACCGCTTTAACTTTAATTATTCTGAGCAGATAAATAAAGTCGATTTGTAGCGATTTTTATTTTTTTGGGAAAAATGCTGATAAGAATTCATTATGAAAAAACAACCTTTTTTTCATTTCAGATATAGAATAAAAAAAGGAAATGGAGCAATATTCGAATAAGAACACAATAAAAGCGATTCATAAGTAAAAATGCATAAAAAAGATATCCAAATTGACTGCCGAACAAGCTGTTCCTTATAAAATTTGCACATTTTCCATCTTATCGATAAAATAGGAAGCCATTTACTTTTTTTATATGCTTTAGATTACAAATATCATTCAAAAATTCACCAATAGCTGATTTTTTTAATCATCATATGATTATCATCCTGTTAAACAACCAGCAAACAAACCTTCTCTTGCTTTTTTTTATTTTCCTGTGAAAAATTAACAGACTCTTAACAATACTTATATTGTAGGAACTTAAAAAGTCCATTATACTTTTACTGGATGTAAACAGGAGGTTAAAATTCCATGACTTTTAACAATTTACTCGCCTTATTAGGCGGTTTAGCTTTATTCCTTTATGGAATGCATATGATGAGTGCCGGTTTAGAACAAGCTGCCGGTGATCGCATGAAAGCAATACTTGAAAAGCTCACCAGTAACCCTTTCTTAGGCGTTATCGTTGGCGCTGTCATTACAGCCATCATTCAAAGTTCTTCTGCAACTACAGTTATGGTTGTCGGCTTTGTGAACTCACAGTTAATGACATTAAATCAGGCTGTCTGGATTATTATGGGTGCCAACATCGGTACGACGATTACCGGACAATTAATTGCTTTAGACGCCAGTAAGATTGCCCCTTTGGTGGCAATACTCGGTGTTGTGATGGTTACGTTTATGAAAAACAAAAAGGTCAATGCTTTTGGGGAAATACTGGCAGGACTTGGGATTCTTTTTATCGGTATGGATATGATGAAAAATGCAATGGTTCCTTTACAACAATCCGAAGCGTTCATTCATGCCATGACAACGATTTCCAATCCTGTCTTAGCAATTCTGTTAGGTGCCGGTTTTACTGCCTTGATCCAAAGCTCCAGCGCATCAGTTGGTATCCTACAAGCATTGGCAATCAGTGGACTGATACCTTTAAGCTCAGCAATTTATATTATCTTTGGACAAAATATCGGTACCTGTATTACCGCTGTATTGGCATCTCTTGGCGCAAACCGCAATGCCAAACGTACCACAATCATTCATTTATCCTTTAATATCATCGGAACAATCGTCTTTTTGATCTTTGTTCATCTTGTGCCGTTTGTAAGTTGGATGGAAACCATTACTACCAATCCAGCTGCTCAAATAGCCAATACGCATACCGCATTTAATATTGTTACCACCTTATTATTGTTGCCATTTGGTAATAAGCTCGCAAAACTGGCTCAACTCATTCTGCCGATAAAACCAGAGGAAATAGAAGATGCCGGCTACAACATTCCATTGACTTTTATCGATGAAGACAACATCGGTAGTGTCCCTATCGCGATTTCTTCCTTACGTAAAGAAGCCTTAGCCATGTTAAAGCTGACAGAAACCAATTTGCAGGAAAGTATGCAGGCTTTATATGGAGAACCATTTAAACTTGATAAAATCAACAAACGAGAAAAACGCATAGATTTCATTAATTATGAAATCACCAACTACATGTCAAAGGTCAGTTCCTTAAAAATGAACGAAAGCGATTCTACCACCTGTAATGCTTTATATAAATGCTTTGCTGACATTGAACGTATCGGCGATCATGCCATTAATATCATTCAATATGCCATAGATGGCAGCGAATATAAACTAAGCAGCAGTGAATGGATCAAGGATGAAATAAAACAACTTGAAGAACTGTTAGAAAAAAGCTTTGCTCTTTTGTTTACCTATCGTTTAGATTCACAAAATGATTGTTACGAAAAGATTGAACGTATTGAAGATCGTATTGATGAGTTAACCGCAAATTATCGTCAAAAACAAATCGAACGTTTATATGAAGAGAAAATCAATGCGAAAGATTGTGTCATCTATTCTGAAATCATGACGGATATCGAACGTGTTAGCGATCATATCATGAACATCATCCAAGAATGCAAGCGCTGTAACTTCACATTGAGTGATGAATTATTTGAAAGTGGTATTGCTGCCTTAAATCCAGCGTCTTAAGAAAGGACATTACGTCCTTTTTTATTTGGGTTAAGCGTCATGCGAAGCTTACAAAAAAACGATAACACGCACTGTTGCTGTCTCATACAATTTGAAGCAGCAAAGGAAAGCAAACCTTGGTTATTTTTTCTAAAAGCTTTATAATAGAACTAAGGAGGTATGCATATGCCATGTCGTTTTATTAATATTTCCAATGATCTAAAAGCCATTACGCAGCTTATTCAGAAGGAATTGGGTTATGGGTCAATGAATGAAGAAGATGTCTTGTTCCAGTTGAAAGCCATGGAAAAAAACGATCAGTATCAAAGTATCGTCTTTGAAAAAGATGGTGAAGTGTTTGGCTTTGCAGGATTGGCATATCTTTATGCATATGTAACCAAAGGACAATACGCAAGATTAATTGCCCTGGCTGTACGCGAGGACAAGCAGCATACCGGTATCGGAAGTAGCCTTTTAGCCTATGCGCAAACGTGTGCCAAAGCACATGCGGCTAGTGATATCGCCATCAGCAGTGGTTTATGCAGACAGCAAGCACATGCCTTTTATGAACAAAAAGGCTATAAGAAAAAGGGATATACATTTACAAAACAATTATAAAGGAGTTGATGAGCATGGAAATGAATGCCCGCTGTATTGCTTGTTTAATTAAAAAACAGGATGAAAAAATACGAAAAGAAAGCGATGAAAAAAAGAAGCTTTCTTATATGAAAGAAGTTTTGCATATCTTAGGAAACAGCAAGGATGAAGAAACCATGCCCTGGCTGTCTAATCAAATTGATGCTTTATATGCTAAAACCTTTCCACATGCTGTATTGCCCTATGCCGCCATCAAAAAGCATTACAATGATATGATGTGTGCGAAGGAAGCGGATATCCGCAAACAGATACAGTGCAAAGAAGATGCACTTGCATATGCCATCCAATTGGCAAGAGTTGGCAATTATATTGACTTTGGTGCTTTGGATGAAGTTGATGCGAATTTCTTTTTAGCTCTATTAGCAAAGGCCGATGAAGATTTGCTGGATACCCAGAAATATACCGCACTAAAACAAGATTTAGCAAAAGCACAGCGCCTTTTATATATTTGTGATAATTGTGGTGAGATTCTGCTTGATAAATTACTCATCGAACAATTGCAATTTCACTATCCTCACCTAAGCATTACCGCGATGGTTCGCGGAGGTGAAGTCCTTAACGATGCCACGATGAGAGATGCGCAGGATGTCCATCTACAAAGTATCTGTCATGTGATTGATAATGGTATCGCCATGGCAGGTACGGATATTCATCATATCAGTCAGCAAGCCTTTCAGGCCATTCAAGATGCAGATATCATCCTTGCTAAAGGACAAGCTAATTTTGAAACCTTATGTGGCAATGGATTGCCTGTCTATTACTTGTTACTATGTAAATGTGATTTATTCGCAGAACGCTTTTCTTTACCTAAATATAAAGGCGTATTATTCCATGAGGATTTACCTACTTCATCACAACAAGCCAAAAGAGAAGAACAGCCGACAAGATCTATTTGATCATTATGCGACTGTTCTTTTTAAGTATTCTTTATTCATCATCACGAATAATTTCTTCAAATTCCTCTTCTTTTTGTTTAGCCTCCTTTTGGGCCTGAAAGCTTAGTTGTTCCAAAGACAGTTTTTTTTGTTTTAAACGATAATTCACAAATTCGCGAACGGCAGCATAGATAACAGCAAAGCAAGGAACTCCGATAAACATACCGATGATTCCAAATAAACCTCCCCCTACACATACCGAGAATAAGATTCCAATACTTGGTAAACCAAGTTTATCACCTAAGATCAAAGGTCCTAAAATATTGCCATCAAATTGTTGTAATACGAAGATGAATAAAGCGAAATATAAAGCTGTGATCGGATGAATGATAAAAAGGATCACGATGCCCGGCACAGCTCCAATGAATGGACCGAATACCGGTATCATATTTGTAACACCAACGAATACAGACAATAATAAAGCGTATGGGAACTGAAAGATCAATGAACCGATATAACACAAGATGCCGATAATCAAAGAATCAATTGCCTTTCCTACGATGAAGTTATTAAAAATATCCCCGCTGGCAAGTGTCATACGATGCAAATATTCCGCTATTTCTATGGGGAATAAGGCATAATTAATACGTTTTGCATATCCCATTAAACGTTCCTTATCAATCAGCATATACAAACCAGACATAATGCCTAACACGATGTCCAATAAGGTCGAACCAAATTGATATGTATACTTTAACATTTTCGGTACTGCATCCGTGACAAACTCGGTCATTCTGGTCAGCAGATTATTTTGTGACAGCATCTTTGTGATTTCCTCTGCCGCAATTCCATTTTCTTCAATAAATTCATTAATAAAATCCTGTGTATCTTCCATATAGCCAGGAAAAGCCTTTACTAAAGATAAGATACTCTCCATCAATTGCGGAATCAGCATTGCCAAGAAAGCCCCAACAATGATAATACCTAATAAGACAGCCAGGATTGCCGCAATATTGCGCCGATGCTCTTTTTTCAGAGGTAATTTTCCTAATAACTTATGCTCTATAAATTCCATCGGTTTATTTAACAAAAAAGCAATTGCAAATCCCAGAATAAAAGGTGTTGTTAAAGAACAAATACTTTTTATGCCGTTCCATAAAAGTGAAAACTTATCGAAAGCGAAAAAAATGGTAATACCTGCCGCAATGACAATAATGGCCATCCACATCTTTTTACGCATTTCTTGTGTTATTTTAATTTTCATACAGTCCCTCCATCCCTTTTATTTTAGCATAGAACTTTGTGAAGAAATCTTAAATTTTTGAAAGATTAGCCGCCATATTTCTGTTTAAATGCAGCAAGCAAGTTTTGATCTTTATGCATTTGTGACAGCTTACGATTGGTAAAATTATCATGATGGACACAAATAGCCGGAGGCAATTGCAATCCTTTAAAAGCATTGCGCTCTTTCGTTGTTAAAAACCATTCTAAATCTTCAATAAACGCTTTCGGATCGTCTAGTCCATAATAACAGATCCATCGCCAAACTTCCTCATCCAGCGTCCTATCCTCATAGCGTTTTAAGTATTGTGATACACTCATATCTTTTCCTAAATGTTCCACCAGATAATCATGATAGAACCATTTCATAGGATCTAATTGATCTTCCTTTAATTCTGCACTAGGAGGCATTTCCCAAGTGATAGCATCTCCTTGCACATCAGGTAATAGCGCATGTGGCACAACTTCTTTCGCGAATACGTCATTTAATTCTTTTGATAAGGCAAACAACTGTACCTTGGTAAGATCTCCAATCAAAGATAATGCACCGATGCTATCACCATATAAAGTACAATATCCTAACGCTACTTCTACCTTATTGGCATTATTCACAACAACGCCTCCCAACATACCGGCAAAGCTATTTAATAAATAACCTCTTGCTCTGGCCTGCAAATTTTCTTTTACCAAGATAGGATATTGTTTCACATCGTAACCATATTCCTGCAGTAAAGTTGTTTCTGTCGCTTCAACAAGTGCTTCTATAGCCCCTTCGCGATAAGCAATCCCTAAAGCTTGTGCTTCTTGTCGGGCATTTGATTTCGTAATATCGCGATTATGGCGGGTAGCCAGATTATAACCATAAACACGTTGTTTGCCTAAAGCATAAACAAGCAATGCTGCTGTGACACTGGAATCCAAACCACCGCTCATTCCAACGATCCAAGGAAGCTTTCCTGCAAAAACCTGTGCATCAAATTGTTGAATACCCATGGTTAATGCCGCTAACAAAGAGCGTGGTTTTGCTTTATCTTCTTTCTGCGATGCAAGATCAACCAAGGCATAATCTTCTTGAAAATAAGGCGCTTGATAAAGACATTTTCCATTCCGAAGCACACAGCTTCCACCTTCCATCAGCATGACGCTGTGATCCATATTTTGCATCCCACAGGCATTGACATAAATGACATTTCCATGGGGATGATATGCCTTCTGCATATCATAAGGGCGCGCATCCAGATTGATATTCATATCCGCAAGTTGAATCTCATCACCAAAATTCAGCGCAAATACCATATCCTCTTTATATTCTATCGCACTATTTATCGGATTTTCTTCAAAATATAAGGCATCCTGTATATAAGGCAAAAGCTCATTTTGTTTCACGCGCATATGCGTCTTTTTCTGATAAGCAAAAAAAGCCGCATTAAATCGTCGACGATTACGATAACGGATATTCCCCCAAACAATCGCAATATCCTCACTTTCACGAATCAATTCATCGTTAAAACTGTCCGCATACCGACAAAAATCCTCATCTAACCAGACATCGCCTAACAAATAACCGCTGACAGCATTTTGAGGAAATACAATCAAATCAGCTCCATCTTCCTTTGCTCGCTTGATCTGCTGTTTCATATATTGCACATTTTCAGCGCATTGTCCTGCTTTTACATTCATCGTCACAAGTGCTGCTTTCATAGTCATCCTCCTGTTCATACTGGTATTAGTGTACCATTTTTGACGCATGAAGAAAAGAAAAGTCCTTGTAATTTGAAAGAATTATATTATAATGGTTAAAAGAAATGAGGAAGTTTATGGAAACCTGTATTGTCGAAGGAAATATCAGTGTAAAAGCAGTTTTATTAGGTAAGAAACGCAAGGTTCATAAGATTTTGGTAGATGCCAAAAAGAAGGATAAGGATACTGCTTTTATTTTGCATAAAGCAAAAGAAGCTCAAGTAGATATCACCTATATGAAACGAGAAGAAATTGATGCTCTTGCTACAGGAAAGACGCATGGAGGTATTATCGCCTATTGTGGGCAACGCAAGTATCAAAATTTAGAAGAGCTTGTTAATAAAAAGCAGGTATTTCTGGCATTGGTAGAAGGCGTAGAAGATCCCTTTAATTTTGGCTATGTTTTACGAACCTTATATGCCGCAGGCTGTGATGGTGTTCTTGTACCTTTGCGTAATTGGACAACGGCAGCCGATGTCGTTACCAGAGCAAGTGCCGGAGCAAGTGAATATATTAATATCATTATCGCAGATGATATGGAAGATACCTTAACCTATCTTCATCAAAAAGATATCATGCTTCTTTGTGCGCAGCGCAAAGATGCAATCTCGCTTTATTCCTACACCTTTCCCGAACGCATCTGTCTTGCTATCGGAGGCGAAATGCGTGGCTTAAGTAAAGTTGTTATGGCTCACAGTGATCAAAATCTTTATATACCTTATCGCAGTGATTTTCGCAATGCCATGACGGCAGCGGCCTCTACTGCCATTTTTGCCTTTGAAGTCGTACGTCAAAAAGAAAACTAATTAACCATCCATAACGAATAGAATGAAAAAGCCAGAGGCACTCTTATCAGAATGCCCGCTGGCTTTTCTTATCGCATACAACTATACGCGCTTTTTTCTTTTCAATAAGGTAATAATAGCTCCACCAGCAATGATCAGCAAGTCTGCAAATACACCTGTTGCACTGATATCACCTGTAGGAACATCGACTGTATCCTTTGACTCAGTTTTGTCTATATCACTTACATTTGTATCTTTGTCTTTTAATCGTATAGCTTTTTGTCTTTCTTCTTTTAGCAATCATAATGCTTCATCCAGTTCCTGCTAATTCTTAGCAGTTTTTTTCACATCTTTTGCCTGTTGTAAAGCATCTTTAAGTTTTGCAACCGAAGAAGGTTCATATCGATCAATATGGTTAAGCATATCTTCGTCAATGCTTATTTCATGATCTAATTCTGTCGTATCCAGCCTTACTTCTAGCTTTTTCATTGCCGTAACCAAGGTGTTATGCATTGCTTTTATATCTTCAAGCGTTGCTTTTTCGTCCTTATAAACTTTCTTTGCCTGTTTCAAAGTAGTTTGTAGCGCCTTAACACTCTTAGGTGTCATTTGCTTAATATCTTCACCCGTTAACAATACATCTGCATATTGTATCATTTCCAGCAGCTGCTTCTTTGCCTCTTGAAGTGTCAAATCCTTTAACGCTTGAATGGTTGTAGATAAAGATAACACAACTTCTTTGGTTTCCTTATCACTCATATTAGATGGATCTTTTAATAAACTTTCTGCCAATGTTAAAGCCGTTTGCACGTCTTTGAACTCATCTTTTATATAAGAATCTTTTAACTTCTAATCTTCTTCAACAAGTGTTTTTAATATCTTTACACTTTCCTTGCTTGCTCTAACGACGAATGCATTTGGGGCACTTTGTAATTCAAGTTCTGCTTTGCTTACTTCATCTGCACTTGGATTTGTTTTTTCCAATATCGCTTTTGCATCTTGCAATTTCTTGCTTAGTGCTTCATAGCTTTGCACCGTATAAAGATCAGCTGTTACCTTTTTCACTTCTTTAATAAGTGTTTGTAGTGCCGTTGTATCAGGCGTCACTGACTCTTGTGGTTTTAATCCTTTTACTGCATTCACAAGAATTGTATGTGTCGTCTTAATTTGTTCAAGTGATGCTTTTTCGTTTGCTATTACTTCCTTCGCCTGTTTCAGTGCCGTTTGTAATGCCTGTACGCTTTCTGCAGTCATTTGTTCAATAGTATTTGCTTTTAACAGTGTATCTGCATACGTAATCATTTCGGCAAGCTGTTCTTTCGCTTCTTGAAGGGTAAGCTTATGCAATGCATCGATAGCTGTAGATAAGGATAGCACGACTTCTTTTGTAGTTACTTCCGCCATATTTGATGGATCTGTCAATAAACCTTGTGCCAAATCTAACGCTGTCTGCACATCCTTAAAGGCTTCCTCAGTATAAGCATCTTTCATTTTCTTACCATCTTCAACAAGTCGCTTTAATACATCTACACTTTCCTTGCTAGCTCTTACAACTAACGCTTTCTGGGCATTTTGTAATGCAAGCTCTGCCTTTTTCACTTCTTCAGTACTTGGGTTTGTTTTTTCTAGTACTGCTTTTGCTTCTTGTAATTTTTCAGCAACCACTTTATAGCTGTTTGCTGTATAGTCTGTTTCTGCAAGCTGTTCTACTGCCGCAATTAATGTTCTTAAAGCACTCGTATCAGTTTTGATTGGTTCTAAACCTTTTATAGCCTTTGTTAAAGTATTTCCATATTCTATTCCTTTCCATTTTCATTATATTTTTTATAAATGGTAAAATATTATGATATAGGAGAAATATTTAAGATTCTTTCGTTTTTACTAGAGGACACATGAAAAAAACCGCATGGGGTTTCTTTCATATTACAACATTTTACACGTACATCCTTATCGCCTTAATCATAATAAAAGACAAGACCATAATCTTCTTTTATTGCAGCTTGTATACCTTCTAGCATTGCTCGTTTCATCGCATCCAAATAATATAGATAATCATTACGATAAACATGACGATCTTCTTTTCGTAGCTTTTCTAATACCTCTTCCATTTCGATCTTTGTTAATCGCTTACGCAATTCGATCAAGGTCTTCGTATCCTCTATACATAAATAATAACCCTGTTTCTTCTGATCATGTACCTTTTTACTTATATATCTTCTTGGATGATCTTGCGTTATGATCTTCCATATGCTTTGGAAATCGTGTTCTTTCATTTGGATCTGACCATGTACCTCAGAGAATAACTTTAAGCATAGTTGCTGCTCTGCTATCCCTGTCTTTTGTTGGCATATCTCCTGCATCTTTGATGTCTCGATCACATACATCTTCATCATGCTTTCATGCCCTCTTTATACTTTCTGAACAATGCTCCATCTTCACTTTCTTTCGCAATGCCACAAGAGCTCCTATACATCCTATCATCGCGATCCCTATCAGTACATAGATTCCTGTTCCTCCGGTGATCGGTATCCAAAAATTCTTATCATTGTATACTACCATATGCAGCTCGTCATTCTCTCCTACCTTCTTCGTCTCGATCTGGATCTGCTCATTCCCTTCGCTTTGGCCATACTCCTTCTCATTTATCTTCACCATCAGCTTCCCTGTTCCTTCTTCTCTTGTGATCTCGATCTTGATGACCCCTTCCAAGAGTCGATAGCCTTTTGGTGATTGTGTCTCTTTCAGATAGTAGGTTCCTGCCCGCACATTTTCAAGCATGCACTTCTCTTCTGTTTCGCTCTCATAGCTTGCGATCGCATTCGTCAGTTCTTTATCCCTATACAACGTAAACTTCGCTCCTGCTATTCCTTCCTTTTCGCGATTTGCCTTCTTCAGATATAGATCGATCGCTTTCGGTGTATACTCATTCGTATATACGAATTGGATGTTCTTTTCTAATACTTCTTCCTGGGCCTCTGTCTTGATGGTATATTCCACATTCGTCTGTTTCTCTTCTACCTTATACGTTTCTTTTTGTTTCAGCTCTCGGAATAGTGCGGTCTGATTTCCTTTTATCTGAAATTCACCTGCTTCATTCGTCTTATAGGTGCTTTCGGAATCACCGAGTGCTATGACATAGTTCGCATTCTTGACAGCTTCATAAACGTCCCCATTCTTTCTGCTCAATACAAAAGTAAACTTGATATCATCCATGGGTATCTCATCCGTCTTATTCTCGATCAGCTTCGTTACTGATAAGATTCCTTCTTCCTTCATCTTTTCATTGACGAACGGCAATATCTCTACATTATCGCCTACGACCTTGTTCTCATAGCCTTCATTGCTTACCGGTGTCTTTTGGATATAGCCCGGTTTTACTATTTCCTGTACATCATACAGGGTCCCGGGTGCTATGCCTAAGAACATGGCGGTCTCATTCGCTTTCAAGGTGAAATGTCCATTCTCATCTGTTGCATAGGTTACATCATCTACACGTTTCCCACTTACACTATCATACAGTACATACTTTGCATTGCTCCATGCCTTCTTCATATGATCCATCAACAAGAACGTAAACGTTTCTTCTGATGTGCTCTTATCGCTCAATGTCTTATTGACCCCAAAGGAAGCGATCGCATTCGTATATTGTACTGCTGTTACCGGTGCCTGTGTCGCTCCGCTTTGTTTTACATCACCCAATACTCGCCAAGCTTCTGCGTTTTCCTCAACGACCTCATAGTCCACATCTGCCTTGACTTCCTTAAAGACAGCACTCTGTCCGCCTTTTAAGGTAAATCTGCCATTTTCATCGGTCCTTGCTTCTTTTACTTCTTCGCCAGTATCGCTATCCTTGATCGTATAGCTTTCATTTGCATATGCATTTCCTTCCAGCTTCAAGGTAAAGTGAAAGCTATCTTCTCCATCATATACATAACCTTGTGGAAAGGAGATATGCTTTGTCACGATCAGATCCGTTGTCTTCTGCTCAACATATGGCATATACAGATTCACAAATTCAACTCTGGCACCATCTGGTTTGATCGTACCGATGGCAGAGGTCCCCGCTGCCGGAGAAACCTGTTGAAAGTTTTCTTGCGGCAGCTCCAAGATCTCATAGGACACCCCATTACCAACATATTCAAATTTTGCAGTATATCCACCATATAAGGTAAAGTTTCCATTACGATCGGTCATGAAAGGTATCTTATTGGTTGTTTCCGAAGATATCGTACCATCCTGATGATTGTATACCTCATCTCCGTTTTCATTAAACACACGGTATTGTTCCTTATTGGCAAGCTTTTCATTTAGCTTCAATACGAACTTGAAAGCTACATCCTTTGGTACCTCATAGCGCTCATCAGCACTTTCCACATGCTTGGTGATAAAGAGGTCAGGAGTCTTATTCTCTTCATTGGTAAAGGTCACTCTCGTCGTTTCCTCTGCCTGTATAGCTTGCATACCTGCGACCATACAGAAAGCAGCAAGCAATAGTACACTGATTCGTTTTATATATTTCATAATATCATGCCCCTTCCTGTGATGGTTGCCATTCAATAGTTACTGTGTCTGGTGCACCCCAAGGAGAGCCTGTAATTTCTCCTTCAGATTTACCTTGAATGATGATTTTTTCAAGACTGTCACAACTTAAGAATGCATAATTTCCTATGCTTGTTACAGAATCTGGAATAACTAAGTTACCTGTTAATCCACTACCATAATAAAATGCAAATCTTCCTATGTAATTTAGTGTTTTGGGTAAGATTAACTCACCTTTCAAATTTTCACAATAATAGAATGCCTCATATTCAATGCTCTTTATAGATTCTGGTATTTTAATACTTGTAATTGCTTTATTCATATAAAATGCTGATGATCCTATACTTGTAATAAAGTATGGTTTCTCATTATACAGTATCTCTTCCGGTATGATGACATCTCCTTCATTTAAGATGACATGCTTTCCACTTATTAAGTCTGTTACGCCATTCTTTACCATAAGCTGATCTAATGCTATTTCTCTTTGTATGACAAATGCCTCAGTTTTGCTTATCGTTTTACCGATTTCATCTTGGATCAAAGTGAATTTTAAATTGAAGACCTCTTTATCATTATTTGGAACAGTCTTTAAATCGATATGAAATTGATCTTCCGGTATCAATACCAATGATTCATCTGAATATACTTTATAAACTTTGAAGTCTGATTTTTGAATATCGGTTCCTGCTCTAAAATATTGTTTATCTGTATCTATAACAACTGTGCTTAATACTAATGATGCTTTCCCTTGGATGATCATGGCATTTTCAGATAATTTTTTGGTATTCTCGTCATTTCCAGATACCCCCGTATAATCCTTCAAATCCTTCTCGCTATCCATGCTCTCATATTCGATGCGATAGCTTCCTGCTTCTACATCCTTAGGATACACTTCTCCCTTGATGTTGATGATTGCCTGATAGCTTGCCTCTTTTTCCACTGTTCCTTCCAGCATCTTATACAAGCGTACTTCGATATGGGATACACCTTTTTCTTCCTTATCTTTCTTTTCATTCTTATTGGCATCCAAATAGATCGTTGTTTTGACTTCTACCGTCTGAACAGCTTCCTTTGTTTTTGGTGTTTCTGCTTCTTCTTTTGGCTCCTCTTTCGTTTCTTCAGGCGGTATGCTTCCTGAGAGTGCCTGCTGCGTTGGGGCATAGCTTATGCTGGATGGTTGTCTTGTTTTATCTGACTGCTCACTAATTTCTTCCCCTTTTGCTTCTTCTTTGGCAAACAACGAGGAATTCGTATTTATGAACAGCATGGAAGCTGCTAATAGAAAAGCAGTGAATCTTTTTTTATTTTTCATCACCTAATTCTCTCCCTCTCCTATGCTTATTATAGATGATATACATACCAAAACCGGATAACATGATCAACAAGACATACAGACCTCTTCTTGTCGTATCTCCTGTTTTTGTTTCCTCTGTTTCTTTCTCTGGTTCTTCTGATTTTGATGGTTCCTTTTGTGGTGTCTCTGGTTTATTGGGTTCTTTCTGCGGTTCATTGGTTTCCGGTACATTAGGTTCTTTATCGGATTGATCCGGACCTACCGGTTTATCTGGTTCAACAGGTTTCTCTGGTTCTTTGACATCCGGAGTCTCAGGATCATCCGGATCCACTGGAGGAACTGGTTTTATAGGTTCTTCATTAGGTGATGCTTTGGGTTCTATCTGCAGCATATAAGTAGGTCCTTGAATAGCATTGTTTACTTCCTCATACATTGGCAGCGTCACGATAAAAGGATCGATACTTCCATAGGCTTCCATATGAGAGGGTACAAGTAGATAGATGCCATTTTTGACATTCTCAAAAGACAGACAGCCATTCTTATCGGTCGTCTTCTTTTCAATGAGCTCTTTCCCTTCTTTTGCGGTAAGCTTTTTGGCGATCTTCTGCAATCCTTGTGCATCGCTTGGCAGGCTCATGTCATACTTGGCATCCAGTTCTGCCTTTCCATCATTGCTCATCTTTCCTACCTGATATAGCGTAAAGACCACTCCTGCTTTCTCATCCCAATCGCCGGGCAGATCTTTCAATTGGATGTTTATCCTTCCGCTGTTTGCCTGTATCGGTGTAAGCATGATTGCTAAGACCATTACCACACTCATCAACAACTGCAATTTCTTTTTCATATGCCCTTCCTCATTCTACTTTCTCTTTCACTTTCGGTTTTCTATTATATTGATATAATAAGATTCCCAATACACTTAACAAGACGATATTCACTGGTACCCACCACCAATCATAATACCAGGGCAGCCCAATGCTATTGTCTGTTTTCATTTCTTCTTTATATTCTGTTCTTTCTCCTGTTACATACAAACGATGTGAATTCACTCCATATGGTGTACATGTAATTAATGTTACCAAGTCTTTTCCTTTTTGAATGTGTAAGGCTTTAATGTCACTTGGTAAGACTATCTGTATATTATTCACTTTATAGGCCATTTTTCTTCCCAGGACCGTAATCAGAAAAATATCTCCTTTTTTTAATTCATCTAAGCTTGTAAACATCTTTTTGTTTGGCAATCCACGATGTGCTGAAAGACATGCATGTGTCGAGATCCCACCAATCGGTAAGGAAGTGCCTTCCAAATGTCCTGCCCCTTTTTGCAAAACTTCTTCTGATGTTCCATGATAAATAGGTAAAGAGACATGTAGTTTAGGAATATCAACAACTCCCATCACTCCATTATTGGCAACATTTAAAAGCTGTGTATACTTTTTCTCCATGCTATGATCTTGAGCAAAAGCATCTATGATTGAGATACCACTACCATTACTTAGTTCTTCATTATATTGTTTCGCTTCTTTAAAAAATTGTTCTTTTCTGTTTGCATCCAGCTTTGCGCTTGTATCATCATATTCAATAATGACTCCATCGTAGTTTCGTTGATTAATTAATCGTGACACAAAGGGATAATCCATGATACCTAAAAAGAACAAAAATACGAAAACGAAACAGACTGATACCATCCGCTTCGTCATCTTCATAATTCTGCCTGTTTCCTGCTCTTCTTCAACATTACAATACTTATGCCTAAGATTCCTATGCCACCAATTGCTAAGAATACCGTGATTCCCATTCCTCCTGTGGATGGCAACGTAAATCCTTTATGGTTCTCTACTGCTATATTGGCTGTTCCTGCTTCCTCATCGATATAGCTGCTATATTCTCCTGTTGTCGCATTTACTTCCTGATCGTTTACCTTCACTGTAAATCTTCCATTTGCTTTCTTCGTCGTTTCATCTTTTTCTGCTATGATCTCTACCTTGATTGCTTCTGCCAACAAGGTATATCCTGTAGGTGATGCCGTTTCCTTTAGATAATAGGTCCCTTCATCCAATTTGCCGAAAGCTATCTCACCATCTGCATTTGTGCTCTTTTCTTCCCCGATCTGTGTTTTGCCATCTTTCTCTAATAAGACGAATTTAGCACCTTGCAAAACTTGTGGTGTACCTTCTTTCGTAAATTTCTTCACATTGATCCCAAAGCTATATACATAAGCTGTTTCTTTTTCACTTGTTGTGGTGGCATTTGGCTTATGATTATATACGATCACTGCCGCATTTTCATTTCCGGCATTTCCCTGTATGGCTTTCTCCGTTACTTTCGCATAATAGGTTACTGCTACCTTTTCTCCTTTATGCGCCTTTAGGAAGGCCTTTGTGAACACGATCTTAAAATCTGCTGTCTCTTTGCTTACATTTGCTGCTGTTATGGCATAGGTCGTATCGGATGCTTCTATGACAGCATCATTCACCTTTACCGTAATTGCATGTTCGCTATCATTTTGTATTGCTAAGCCATCATCCATCGTATCCTGAATTTCGAAAACTACTTTATTCTCACCTTCAAAATAGTCATCGGTATAGCTTGGCATCAGCGTCGTTATCTGATATTGTACAAAATCTCCAATTGCTACCGAACCATCACTTTCTGCTGTGAGTTCCTTATGTATCGTCACTTTCTCATTTTTAGGTGTCGCAGTTACATCATAGACCCATTTTGTACCTGCTGCATTCTCATCCGTATAGTTATCACTGGAAGGCACGGCAATCAAAAATGGCTTTCCTGCCACATATCCATCCGGTGCAGAAGTCTCTACTACCAGATAATATCCCAGGTCAAGATTTTCAAAGGTGACCGTACCGGATGCAGGGGTTGTCATGCTTGCAGTAGCTTTTACATCTGCGGTATTGGCTGTTGCCGTCAAGGTCGTAATAAGCTTTTCCATTTCTGTAGCGGAATATGTCCCTAGTTCATCCGCCTTAATCCCCTGTAATGCTTGCGCAAAATCCGTGGTTGGTTCATATTTAGCAGAAGCATCTGCCGTTGAAGGAGTGAAGCTCATAACCTTATAGATGGCAAAGGTTGCCCCTGCTAAAGGTTGCTTATCCTTTGTCTGCTTGTTGACCGTGATACTTCCGGTTCTGTTTTCAATCGTATTCATATCGAAAACCGCTACATTTTCAAACGCTCTTAAAGAGATGCCGGATGCGATTTCTCCTCCCAGCATAGAAACAGTCGCAACTGTTGCGACCAATACCTTCCTACTTTTCCTTTTCATGTTTTCCTCCTAATCATTATTCTCTGTTATTAAAACTATTTGATGTGATGTGCCCTTATGTCATAAACACCTATATGATAAAGCCCATGTATGGGTTTTATTATGAAGTACAAATACAACCTTGTAAATATTGCTAATTAAACAGCGATAATCACATTTTATAACCTCGCATTTTATTCATAAATACCTTTCATTATCCGGATACAAATATTTATGTAGATATATAGGTTATTTTTATTATGAATAAAACACCTTATTTAATTCCTACTTACAGAATATAGAAAAAGATAACCAGTGTCAATAAATTGACAATAAATTCTAAAAAACAGAGCAATATAAATAAAAAAGCACTTTTTCACTAACCATAAAAAAGAAAACGTAAATAAAATTCCGGTAAATCACCGATAAAATATAACAATTCTTTGGTTATCTTTTTTTCGCAATTAAAAAAAGCCGACCCGTATACAGATGGCTTCTTTCCTTGCTTCTAAACGCTTTTTAAATTTTCTTATTTATCCATACAATCCTTCATGCATATGCTAACCCCCATACTTCTTACAACATAAATACAAAATGAAAACAGCCATTTATATATCTTTCATCACATGCATCTGTTTGTATTCTTTAGGTGTATAGCCTGTTACTTTTTTAAAGGTTTTCGCAAAATAATTTTGATTCTGAAAACCTACCAAACTGGAAACCTCTTTGATCTTGCGATTGTTTAATAATAATTGCTTTGCCTTTTCAACGCGATACTCTGCTAAGATATTGGTAAAACTATTTTTTGTATGTTGCGATAAAAGAGAGCTGATATATTGAGGAGTTAAATCTAATTAGTTCGCTAAATCATTTAACCCGATAGAACGGTGGTAATTCTTACCGATATAAGTATACGCATCCAAAACAATCTTGTTCATTGATTTACTGTGTGATTTGATAATGGCATGGATTACATGCTTAACTTCATAACGAATGTAGGTTGCCTCATCCTGCGTGGGATTATCATAAGAGATACCATCGATTTTCTCACTTAGCAATGTCACATAATCCTTCATATCCTCACACTGGTTCATTTTATTCTGCAGAATATGAAAAAGCTTCACCAATATTTTACGTATCGCCAGAATTTCATTTGTTTCCGCCTCTTTTTGAATACGACACACAACATCCGGAAACACTTTTGCCTGATTATAACGTATTGCGTGCAAAAGAGCATCTGCCATATCATTTAAGGTGGTATCTTCTTGCTTATCTGTCAAGGCATGCTGGACATCATCTTGCTCCCATCTCATAGCTATAGTATGCAATAAAAAATATATAAAATATTAAGATAACAGGTAAATATTTCATATAAAAAGAATCATATGGATTTTTTTGTTTATCGTGCTGTATTTTCTTATATCATTATACATATTAAGTATACCATGAGATTTCTCATAAAAAAGGACTTATATATTCTAACAGCCATAAGAAAAGCCTTGCATCATCAAGGCTTAACACTTTTTTTGCTTATTTCTTTTTCCCTTTTTTTCGATCATTTGCACGCTGAACAGCCTCACGATAGTACACATCATCACGGATGCGATAAACGCTTGTAAAGCCGAATAGTTTAATCAGTACAAACATGACCAACAACAAGCTGATCAGTATGATGAAAAACATCAAACCAAAATAGAGAAATGCTGCCTGATTTGGTAATATCGTATGTAAAAAAGCTTTTATATAATCACTTGCTAAAAGAAACACGACAAACAAAATCATGTACATGCTTGTTTTGGTTTCAATATAAATTTTCTTCTGACACTTTTCACAACATACGGTGGAATTAAAGCGAAAGATAGAATAGGTGAATTCATGCCCGCAATGCGGACATCTTACGTTTGTATGAAACATATCATTACCTGCTTTCTGTATCATAAGGCCAGTGGATGATTCCGCCGATATTATAAGCATTGGCATAGCCTGCATCCTTTAGTCTTTTCACTGCCGTACGTGAGCGCTGTCCGCTGCGGCAATATACATACAATGGCTTCTCTTTAGGCAGCATTGTATAGCTTTCATGAAATCGGCTCAATGGCATGTTGATTGCCTGAGGAAGATGACCCGATGCATATTCATCCGCTTCTCTGACGTCGACTAAGACTATATCCTGATGCTCATCCAATGCCTGTTTAACCTCTTCCATCGTTTTATCGAATTTTAAGAAAAACATCTTGCTCCTCCTTTAATCCACGAATAGATAGCCGCAGAAAATATATAGCATGTTCATATAAAAGGCATCAATTCCAATCAAAGTGAATACATTTTGCATAATTGGCAAAGTAAAATACCCCAATTGCATAAAAAGCATCAAAATCACCACAAGGATTGCCACAACTTTTTTAAACACGGCATTGCTGCGTTTCTTACGGCTCTTATTTAAGGAAACACCAAAGAGGAATAAGGCACTGACAATGAGGATAACCATTAAGGTATGCACAAAGCTTCCATGCAGATAGGTTTCCAACAAGCGGGAAAGAAATGCGGATAAAACGATGATCAACAGTGGAAACCCAAGACGTTTCACATCTTCCATCGTTTAGTTTTCCTCCAATAAAACAACCTGCTTCATGACATCGCCATTGCGCATTTGACGTACTGCGCCCATATTATCTGTCACTTTACCAAATACGGTATGCACACCATCTAAATGTGGCTGTGGGCAATGACAGATGAAGAACTGACAACAACCGGTATCTTTACCACGATGTGCCATGGACAAGCTTCCTTCTTCATGACGGTGAGGATTATTTGCTGTTTCACAAGGAATCGTATATCCTAAATCCCCTGTACCATTTCCATAAGGGCAGCCTCCCTGTGATACGAAGTTTTTAATGACACGATGGAATGTCTTCCCATCATAATAACCTTCTTTCATCAATTTCACAAAGTTTTCGACAGTGATAGGTGCATCATCCGGATATAATTCAAAAGGAATCTCCGCACCATTTTCCATCACAATTTTACCATGTAATAACATAATCAATTCGTCCTTTCTTACTCATTTTTCTTACCTACTATACAATAAATAATGATAAATTACAACTGCCTATACAAGCAGAACAACCTGTTTACTATTGATTAGGCGAATCCTTCTGCCTTTAAAGATTTCATTGCCAAATACCCCATCAAAAGTAAAGCCGTTAAATAAATCACAGCGCCCACTCATCGTATCCTTTAAAGTGATAGCACCACGATCTAAGGTCACCTGTAGCTGTTCCACAATTTTCATTGGGAGTTTTTCAAATCCATGCACCCCAAAGCCCATAGCATGGCCTTCACAGATGATTTGCAGCTGTTCCTTTTCGATGAACTGATCAGAAAGCCAGCTCACTTTAGAACCACTATCAAAGCCGAAAAGGGCAATTTCTTGATTCTTCTTCTGACATAAAAAAACCGGAAAACTCCCCATGATCATATTACGACAAGGAAAACGGAACTTATTTTTAACGACTTTAAACTGTTTCGCAATATCATCCATTTCAAAATCAAGCTGTGATAAAACATCCCAGCCGATAATACCATCAAATCCCATCAGATCGATGTTTCCAAAACGCATGGCAAAGTCTTTCTCATCCAGTATGACCATCGGCATATGATGATATTGCAAAGCGCCCATACGCAGTTGTTTCACGATGCAGCCACTTAAAGCTTTCTCTTTTCCGCCAATACTGCCGATTCCGATTCGTCCGGTGGCAGGTATGGCTTCAACTTTTTTTACGCAAGTCGATCTCAGCCCACTGATTTGTGCCCCCGTATCTATTAAAAAGGTACATGAAATCTGATTCACCTCAACCGGTATTGCCAAAAGGCCAAATAAATTACGTTTCATCGGTATTGAAAAAGATTCTTGAAACAGTCGCCGATCGACCATATACGACTTTTGTAAAATGGCTTCCTGCGCTTGTCTACAACCATTTAAAAATGTGGGTGTTAAAATTTTATTTTGTAGGTTGTCATAGGTTGCTTTGTCTATGAAAACCGGTGGGCAGGTTCTTGTTTTGCATCTATGCATGTCATCACTCCTGTATGTATGATTATAACATATCTTACGTAAAACACTTTGTTTTATGAAGGCTTTTCCCTTACTTTTTTGTTTAAAAATGCTATAATGATGTACAGCGGAGGTATGAAGTATGAAAATGAATAAAGATCGTCTTGTCGTTATGAGCGTACAAGGCAGTGTTGACCATCCAAGCATGGCGGGAAATGCTTACCGTGTCGGCTATGATGGTTTTGGACGTATACCGATGGCGACCGGCGGCATCGTTTACAATTATAAAATCAAAGATTCCTGTATGGGTATTGCCGGCGATCATGTAGAACCAGGTGTAAGCTTAAAAAATCCGGTGGAAAGAGAAAATAATGCTTTGCAGGCATTTGCCTGTATCGGTAATCAAGCTCGTATCATCAGCGGAGATGCCAAAGGTAGAATCGGCTATGTTACAGGTAAGCATGGCGGTATCGATCATGTCATGGTCTATTTTGATGAAGAAACATTAGATTTAATGACCTGTGAGGATAAGGTGCATATCAAAGCATGCGGACAGGGGTTAAAGCTGTTAGATCATGAGGAAATTCATGTGATGAATATTGATCCTTCTTTATTGGAAAAGTTAAACATCAAAGAACATGAAGATAGCATAGAAATCGGTGTTACAACCATTGTTCCTGCGCATTTGATGGGAAGTGGCTTAGGCAGTGCGACAACCATGTTAGGGGATTATGACATCATGACACAGGATAAAAAAGCCAACGAAACCTATCACATCAATGACTTGCGTTTTGGCGATATCGTTGCTGTTTTAGATCATGATAATCATCACGGACCTCATTATCTGGAAGGTGCCATCACCATTGGTGTTGTTGTTCATTCCGATTCCTTTACCAGTGGACATGGCCCGGGCTTAACGGTGATTCTTTCCAGCAAGACAAAAACAATCAAACCATTTATTGATAAAGATGCCAATATCGCAAATTATCTTGGCATTGAATAAAAGAAAAAGAAATCCTGACAGGTATTCAGATAGACTCCTATACCTCATGGATTTCTTTTTTCTCGTATTTGATTATTTGATCTTGACTAGCTGTACTTTGCCCCAGCTGCCATAATGACGCACGTTTGCTATTGTTACATAACTGCGCACCTTAATCTGATATTGTTTACCACTGCTAAGTGTATGCAGTTGATAACAATTCCTGCTTGTTTGGTTATAGTTCCAATGATTACTGCCTTTTGCACAATAAGCAATCTGAACACCACTGGCTCCAACAGCCTTTTTATAAGATACATTGATAGCTTTGTGTTTGCTCGTGGTGAGATGCAGTTTAAGCGGCTGTTTGGGAACAATGGTAAAGGTTTTACACATACTGCCACCATAACCGCCTTTTCCAATAATCTTTAAGGTAGCTTTTCCACATTTTTTATTTGTTCCATATTGAATCGTATAATCCCTATTCTTCTTTAATACTGTTTTGCCATACGTTAATGTCACGTTTGGCTGAATTGCTTTTCCACTATAGCTTTGATTGCTTAGCTTGTTCATGCTCACTGTCGCAATATCACGTTTTTTAATTTTAAAAGTCTTTGTCATACTTCCTGTATAATTGCCTTTTCCCTTTACGATGACTTTAGCTATTCCAGAATTAACATTATGAGCATAAGAAAGGGTATAATCTCTTCCGTTTTTTAAAGTCACAGAGCCATAATTCAATAAAGGCAATGGTTTTTGGGCAGAGCCTGTATAAGTCCGTGTTGCTAATGGCTTATTACTTACGGATGTCAGATTGCGTTTATGAATAATAAAACTTTTTGTAAGACAGCCGCCATAATTCCCTTTCCCTTTGATAATCAACTGTGCCGTACCGGCATTGCTGTTATTCTTATACGATAAGGTAAAATCAATACCGTTTTTTAATGTCGTCGTTCCATATTTTAAAAGTGGTAATGGTTTTTGCGCACAGCCTGTATAAGTTTTAGACGGTATGGCATCCACATGGATGCTTTTTGCATAGATTGCCCGCCGTAAGATCTTATAAGTGACATCCTTACTGCCAGCATAAGCATTTAAACCCTCAATGTGAACAGAAGCCGTACCGGATTTCACATTATTGTGATAGGTCAATTTATAATCTTTACCATTTCGCAAGGTGGTTGTTCCATACGTTAGAGTAAGTGATGGAGAATGTGGTTTCCCATCGTAAATATAAGAGGTTGCAGATAATTTGACTTTTGCCTTTGCTATATCATCATGATGCTGCATCGTAAATGCTTTCACACGAAAACATGCGTTGATATTTGCCATATCATACCAGTCATGATGGACATAGAGAAAGCTTTGATCTGATTGAATCTGTTCTTTGAAATTGATCCATCCATAATTTTTGTTTTCAGCCACATACAAACCAGTCGTATCCCCGTAATGATTCTTACATGTCACAACAACGGCATAATAAGTATGTGGTTTTACACAGACATGATGCGTAAGCGGTATCGTGTAAATACCAGCATATTTGCGATAACCTTTCACCGGCATCGATAAAGCTTTGCTGCCACTGTAAGGATCTTGTTTGTCTTTCAGGTTGGTATATACTTCTACCTCATAATCTGTATCTGCTCCTGAAAAAGCAATGGAAACAGCCTCAACATATTCAGGTGAAGTACTCGTACCTTTCTGTGCCTTAAACACATTGGCAACTGTCACTTCACCGCCGGCGGTATATTCTGAAAGAGCTGCGGAACCATCATAGAAATAATTATTTTCATAGGTATCTTTCGCCATATACTGATAAGCTACTACAGCATTGACTGGCTGATCATATGACAGATAGAAATAGCCTGCATCATTGGCATGTGTACCCCAGCTGTTCTTAACGATCCATGCTCCATCATGTTGCGGTTTTATGGAAAACTTGTTTTTCGAAATTGTATCATCATAGCCAACAATAGTCACCGCATGATCAAAGCGTTTGCTGCCATCATAGAAATATTTGGCATATACCGACATCTTTTGAACGGCTATACCAGCCGATACACTGCCATAATCAAGAATGGCCTGTTTGATAGAGGTAATATCATCATCGGGCAAGAAAACAGCATCTTTCATGATATAGGAAGGTTGATAGGCATTTGCTTTTTTAATACCTGCTAACATCGTTGTCTCATTATGTGTATAAGGTGCATTATCTTCATCTGTGGGACTGATCCACTGTGATAAGGCAAAAGCACTTGTCCAGTTATTACCTCCATTATCTAAAAAACCTAGTTTACCGGTTGATGTCGGATCATTGGTATCCCCTGCGGTATTGCCCAATGGATCATTTAAGCGGTTATAAAAACGATACGCAAATTGCAGTTCTGATAAATCAACGGCATTTGGATTATTTACAATTCCACTTTTTAACAGATTTGTTTCAGCGGCTGCCATGGTTGTAAATGCCCAACAATCTCCGTATGGATTTTGATCCTTAATCGGTGTAACATGGTGTTGTTTTCGATTATCGTAGGATGTAGGCAGCGCAGAGCGATATAATTGTCTGCTGTTATTCGGCTTTTGTACTACATAATCAATCGCATGATAATTATTCCCCCCCTGTTTTGGACTATCGATTTGCTTTGCTGTTAAAAGCTGTATATTTCCCAGAAACAAACAAAGTAATAAAACAAAAGACCATAACTTCTTCATAACCTCACCTTCTTTTACTCATCATAACACAAGAATGATAAAATATGAAATTAAATGTGACATTTATGTGATTTTCGTTATTAAAAAGCAAGTTAAATGACACATTTAAGCAAATATGTTATACTTAAAACCAAGGAAAGAAAAGGAGGTTGGCAGATGGCTGTAACAACATATATTTGTGGAATTTGTGGCTATGTATATGATGGTGACGACTTCTTAAAAGAAGCTGATGATTATCGTTGTCCATTATGTGATCATGGAAAAGATGCCTTCAACGAAAGAAGCTTTGACCATGAAGTAAATTTAGCAAGTGATGAATATCACCGCGTGAAAAAAGAAGAAACGAAATAATGTTGGATGTCCGCTTTGGTACATCCTTTTTTTCTTATCATGAAAAAAGATAAAAAAAAGGCATAGCCTGAAACAGCTATGTCTTAAAGTGCTTAATCTCTATTTCCTACAAAGCGTAAGATATATAAGAAGATGTTAATGAAGTCCAGATATAAATCAAAAGCTGAATAAATTGACAACTTGCTCAGCATACTTTCATCACCTTCATAGCTATGATACAACGCCTTCATTTTCTGTGTATCATATGCTGTTATACCGGTGAATAATAATAAGCCAATTGCTGTAAAGCCGCGTGTCGTAATATCCATACCCAACAATGTCATCACAACTTCTACGATAATCAACGTTAATAAACCACCCATCAAGATTGGCCCAAAGCGCAATAGGTTCATCTTTGTCGTATAGCCGATAATGACCAAACAGCCAAAATATACAGCCGTAATCCCAAAGGCAATACCGATAGAACCTAAGTCATAGACAAAAGCCAGTGTGGAAAAAGTGACTCCCATTAAGATGGAATATGCCACAAAAAGAATGCGTGCCGTCGCTGCTTTCATTTTCGCCAAACGTGCCGCGAAAGCAACGGCTACACCAAGCTGCGCAAATAACAACAACATAGGCGCTATTGGATAAGATACATATAAGCGCAAAGTCATGTTCGTTGTTACCATGCCAAATGCTACCAAAGCCGTAATCAATAAGCCAAGTCCCATCCACGCAAATGTTTTTATCGCATGTTGTTGTATGGTTGTGACATGATATTCGGTTTCAAAATTTAATTCATCATTGTTATGAAACATACATATACCTCCTGTTTAAGTTATAGTATACACTTTTTTATGAAACTTGAAAACTGAAATCCTTTAATTTTTTAATCCGAGTGCTTTTAAAACACCTGTACTGATGGCCTGTGCAATTCGCTCTTGTCCTTTCGCATCACTTAATATGGAAACATCCTTGGGATTGGAGATAAACCCGGTTTCCACCAGAATACTAGGAATTTGATTATAATACAACAGTGATAAAAAAGATTCCCTATCATCCCGCAATCCACGGCTTTTGGTATAGCCATCCGTACGTAAAGCAAGTTCCATATGCTCAGCGATTTTCTTACTGCCTGATTGACGGGTACTGTACCATACCTCACTGCCCGCTGTCTTATCCTTTGCTTCATCACTATAATTGGTATGTATGGAAACAAATATATCCGCTTGACTGGCATTCGCCATGTGACTGCGGGTATTTAAATCATCTACATTATTACTTTTCCATGAGATTGTATCACTTTCTCTTGTATACAACACCTGTACCCCTTCCTGCTTTAACAATTCTCCTGTCTTTAAGGTAATGGATAAGGTGATATCTTTCTCTTTTTTCCCTTGTTTACTTTCGCTCCCCGCATCATATCCGCCATGACCGGCATCTAGCATCACTTTAAACTTTGCCGCCTTTTGTTTTTGCTGTTTTTCTTTCGCAAGCTTTTGTTTTTGCTGTTTTTGATACTCTTCCATCAATTTTTGCTGACGCTGGGCTTCTTTTTTATTCATTCTATCCTGTGCATAAGATTCACGTATCGCAGGAACAATCAAAAAGCATAGCACTAACAGCGTAAAAAAGATGGCATGACGCTGTACGATATTGCGCTTCATGAAGACCTCCTTTCTAAATCCTGCAAAATGTCCATGATGATATCGTAAGATTCACTCTTTTTATCCAACTTATTTTGATAGCGTAAAAAGATCTTGCGCGTTTTTTCTTCATCATCATCTAAATAAGCCAAGCCATAATGCAAGATGACATCCGTAGGATCACTGTGCGTCTTTAATAACTTTAAAAACAGCTGTTCTCCCTTCACGGAGTTAAATGTAAGATAGGCTTGCGCCTGTTCATATTGTAGCATGACTTTGGTGAAGGTATTCGTTTTCGTGAAAATTTGTAAATATTTATCCACAAAAGCGACGATGCGTTTGGCATATGGTTTTTCTTGTCTTGCCAATTGCTGCATGGTATCTAGCATTTCCGCCAGCATGCTTATGATATCAACACCATCATTTACCTGATAAACGATACCTTCAAGACTATCCAAGGAAAAGGTTTTGGCCAGTTTCAGCACCTTGCGAAAGTTCATTTCCAGTGCATCCACTCTTTGCTGATCATCTGATAGTTGCATAGCCTGTACAAAATCACGGGATACTATCCCATAATGAATGAACGAAAACGTTTCGCGTCGAGCAATTTCTAACACAGCCTCATCTATGAAATCTTTGGGATATGGGCTATTGTCGTCTTGTATGATACAGCTATCAAATATGGCATCCGCCACTTGCAGATCATTGAACGTTTTTTTCAGGCTTTCATAAATTGCTTCATAACTCCAGTCGCAGCCTAATAACTGTAAATGACGTTGCAGTTCTTCCTTTGACATTTGTTTCAATTGCACCATCATAATGTCATAGGGGATTTTTTTATGTGTATTCAATTTATCACTCCAATAACTCACATACAACAGCATATAAAGCTTTTAAAAAGGCTTTATCATCTTGCGGTGTACGCTTTTTCATATGACCATAGCGTTTTCTTTGACGGCGTATATTCGCTGCGTCACTTCGCTGATTCAGCAAAGACAGCATGTTGTTATCACGAAAGCGCAAACCGTTTTGTGATAAGGCATGTGCCTGTCTGCTGAGGACCAGTGCGGCTAAGCCATAGTCTTGAGTTATTACAATATCATCTTTTTTTACTTTTTGCAAGATAACGAAATCCGCGCGATCCTTTCCTTTATCGGTAATCACCACTTCACAAGCATCATGCATAAAGCTATGTGAGCTGTCACACACCAATATGACCGGTATAGAAAAATGCTCTGCGATCATAAGCGTTTCTTCAATCACAGGGCATCCATCTCCATCAATTAGGATCTTAAACATGTTCCACCATATGTGGATGATAGCCATTTTCTTCCAAAATATCCAGCACTTCTTCAATATGTGCCTGATTGTTTGTCTCAATTACCACCCCAACACGACACTGATTAAATAAGATACCATTCTGAATACGATTATGGTTTACAGAAATAATATTGGCTCCGGTACGTGAAATCAATTCGATCATGCGTGATAAATTTCCCGGTTTATCGGTAACATTCATATTGATCACCGCCTTGCGTCCTGTTTTGATCAATCCAAGGTCAATGATCTTGGACAGCAAGTTTACATCAATATTTCCTCCGCTTAACACAGCAACGCATTTACGATGAATAAGATCAACTTTTCCAAACATGGCTGCTGCCACACTGACGGCACCAGCTCCTTCTGCTACCATCTTCATTTTTTCCAATAAAACAAGGATGGCTGCCGCAATTTCTTCTTCACTTACCGTTACTACTTCATCTACATACTCTTTACACAATGCATAGGTCAATGTTCCCGGTGTTTTTACGGCAATTCCATCCGCAATCGTACTGACCTCTTTTAAGGTCATGATCTTCTGTTCCTTTAAGGATGTTTTCATGCTCGCTGCTTTTTCTGATTGTACACCGACAATACGGCAATGTGGACGCAAGGTTTTGATAGCATACGCAATGCCACTAATCAAGCCGCCGCCGCCAATCGGTACGATGACTGTATCCACATCCGGCATTTTTTCTATGATTTCCATACCGATGGTTCCCTGGCCGGTAATCACATCTTCATCATTAAATGGTTCAATAAAAACAGCTCCGGTAATTTCCTGCAGATTCTTCGCATATGCATAGGCATCGTTAAAGGTATCTCCTTGCAATTCTACCTTGACGCCATATGCCTTTGTAGCTTCTATCTTGGAAAGAGGTGCTGTTTTCGGCATTACGATCGTTCCCTGAATGCCCATTTTCTTACAAGAATACGCAACCCCTTGTGCATGATTACCAGCACTTGCCGCGATGACCCCTTTCGCCTTTTCTTCCTCATTCAAATTCGAAAGCTTATAATAGGCACCCCGCAGCTTAAACGCTCCTGTGCCCTGTAAATTTTCGGCCTTGATCCATAAATTATCATGAATCTTTGTCGCATGCACCAATGGTGTTTTACTGATGATTGGTTCTAAGACACGTTTCGCATCTTCAATTTTCGCAATTTTCATATCGCCCGCTTTACCTCCGTTATCGATAATTTTATTGTACTATGTTTTTCTCTTCATGAAAAGATGCTTTTCTACAAAATAGATACATTTATTAAAAATTGTACTTATATCGCGAACACATTCATCAATTAAATGAACACAGCAATTCACGTATGCAAGGATAATCAACAGCCACCAAAAGCAGAAGATACCGACCCAAAAAAAGACACAATCAATTCAGATCATGTCCTCTTCCTGTTTTATGCATTAGTCCTTTTCAATAAAATCTAACAACTCTTTTGCAGCCAAATTAATACCATCACGGTTTTCTTTATCAAGACCTAAATGAGTATAAATTTCACCAACAAACACCCCATTATCACGCAGTGCCGTAAAAACCTCATCAATCAATGGATCACAAACATCCTGTTGTTGCATTGGTCCAAATGGATTTGCAAAGTATGTGGTAGAAATACCGACTTCCTGTGTCGTTCCCTTCGCCATACGCTTTCCTTCCTTACAGGTTGCTTTGGCATCTTCCAGATTCTCAAAGCGATGCAATCCGGATTCATTATCATAATTATTGGCATAGGCGAATAAATCAATCTTATGATTCATTGCGACAACTTCATATGGTGCTGCCGGTGTAATGACACGCGCATTATTGCTAGACTCCGGATTCATAAAGATTGAGCGATCCATATCACGATATGGTGTACCCGGATCTAGATCATCCAAGCGAATGAAGGCACCGATTTCCGTACCTTGTCCATATGGAACGCCATCCTCGATATGAATGGTTCCCATATCATCAAAGACAACTTCAATATCTTTGATAACATCTTTACCTGCAATCTTTAAGGCTTCAATTGATTCTGACTTACCTGCGCCAGAATCCCCCATCAGCATAATTCCCTTGCGTTTGCCATTGTGTAAGGTAATATTAACGAAGGCACCATGGATTGGCAGCCAGCCATGCTGCATCTTTCTTAAATTGTGCAGCGTCAGACACATTTTTTTCATATAGCCGAAATATTCAATCTTTTCATCATAAGTTAAGCTTCCGACCCAGATATCATCAGTTGCATCATAATGGAAGACTGTTTCATTTTTATCATCTTGATTACCAAACAGACAGATCAGATCTGGTTTTTTACGGCATTCATCTTCCGTAGCCAACTCAAATAAATTTCCTAATGAAACAGCACTGGAGATAAAATCACGATGAAAGTATACAAAGGCTAATAAAGTTCCGATCTTGCATGGGAAGCAGAACCATTCTTCATCACTGCCAGTAAAATACGTAATTGGATTTACGTCTGTTTCCGTAAACATACCGGTACGCTTGTTTGATTTTGGATGTAAGATCATCGGTGTGCGCAGCATGATGGAAGTAATGAATGGAATATCTTTTAAGGCATCATACGTATTTGATAACTTCGGCTGTTTTACACTTACCGCAATCGCTGCATTGGTTCCGGCCTGCATTTGCCGATATACGCGGTTTTTTCTCCCCATTAAAGATTCTTCTAAATTACGATATAATGTCAATACCATATTATTGAAATTTGAGTCCGCCGTCACAAAGCTGATATCCTGCAAAGCACTTGCTGTTCCCGCCGTAACAACGGAAAAACGCTGATGCTTCTTCCAGAAATTATACATTTCTTCTAAAAATTCTAATAATCGTCCTTTATCATTCAGATAGGAAGATTCAATTTCATCAATTTTAAAGATACGCATCATACGGAACAGACGCAAAAGATCAACGGTTGCCTCGCGTGCTGTCTTTCCGCCTACGGCATAATAATATAAGTCTTCATTGTTCTCTTTCAGATAATCAATAAAATTGTGTACATAGTTACTGAAGGTACTGGAATTTAAAAGCTGATCTCCAGTGGTAGCATATCCGGCGCTGAAATTGACAATCGCCAAATCGTTATTTAAATATAATGTTTCTTTCATAATCTGCTCCTTTCAACCTTTTATCTTTTGTGAAAATAAAGTTTTATCAACCCTATCGTTCTCTATTATACAATAAAGCGAAAAAATAAGAAAGTGTTTTTTTGTAATATTTTCATAAAATGTAAATTCTTTCATGAAAATAACAATACCACTTTCTTACCTTCTTCTTACTTTACTATTTCCATCAGCTTTGCTTTCGTTTCACTGATCAGCCATTCTTCGTTTTCTGATGCTGTACGCGCGCGGAATTCCACCTTGCCATCCACAGCTCCTCTTCCTACCGTTATCCGATAAGGGATGCCGATCAGCTCCATGTCCTTAAATTTTACGCCTGGACGCTCTTTTCGATCATCCAATACGACATCAATACCAGCAGCACTTAGCTCTTCATACAAGGCGGTTGCTACACGCATCTGTTCTTCATCCTTGATGGCTACAACGACGATCGCCACTTGATAAGGCGCTACACTGGCAGGCCAGATGATACCGGATGCGTCATTGTGCTGTTCTACAATTGCCGCCATTGCTCTTCCTAAGCCAAAGCCATAGCAGCCCATCTGTACCGGATGCAGCTTATTTGTTTCATCCTGATATTCTAAGCCAAGACTTTCCGCATATTTCGTACCGAGTTTAAAGGTATTTCCTACCTCAATTCCTTTCGCAAAGGTTAAACGATGTCCACATACCGGACAGATGTCACCTTCTTTTACCTGTGCAATATCCGCAATCATAGAGACTTCAAAATCTTGAACGTTCACATTTACGATATGGTGGTCTGTCTGATTTGCGCCGACAATAAAATTTTTCATATGCGTAACTTCACGATCCATGATGATCGGACATGCAATTCCAATCGGACCGGCAAAACCAACCTTCGCATGTGTAACACGTTCTACTTCATCAAAATCGGCCAATTCCATTTCATTTGCCTGTAACAACTTCAAGACTTTGGTTTCATTTAATTCTCTTGTGCCCTTTAACAAAAAGGCATAGGTCTTACCATCAACCTTATAAATCAATGTCTTTACAAAGTCATCAGCTGCTTTCTGAAAGAAGGCTGCTACCTCTTCGATCGTCTTGGCATCCGGTGTTTTGACAACTTCCATTTGACGAAGTTCTGCCGTGTCATCCGATGCTTGATCCACAACTTCCGTAATTTCCAAATTACTGGAGAAATCGCAATGCTCACAGCCAACAACCACATCTTCTCCGATTGGAGTAATGGCCTGGAATTCCTCCGACAAACTTCCCCCCATTGCCCCGGTATCTGCCTTAACGATCTTATATGTTAAGCCTAAACGCTCCATGATCTTTTTATACGCATGAAACATCTTCATATAGGATATATGCATACTTTCCTCATCCACATCAAAGGAATATGCATCCTTCATGATAAATTCACGCACTCGAATTAAGCCATAACGAGGTCTTGTTTCATCACGAAATTTGGTCTGAATCTGATATAGATTATAAGGGAAATCCTTATAAGAGCTTCCTTTCATGGTTGCCGCTATGGTGAAAAGTTCTTCATGCGTTGGCCCCATGACATAACGTTTCTGGTAACGGTCTTTCAAAGCAAACATATTTGCCCCAAAGGCTTCTCTACGTCCGCTTTTTTCGTATACTTCTTCAGGAATCAGTACTGGCATCAACAACTCCTGTGCACCGGTTGCGTCCATTTCCTCACGTACAATCGTTTCAATCTTCTGTAATACGCGCTTTCCCATAGGCATGATCATATAAATACCGGAAGAGCTTTTCTTGATCATTCCTGCTCTTACCAGTAAGTTTCCACTGACACTGTCTTCATCCTTCGCATTTTCACGGATGGTATAAAAGAAACTGTTACTCAATTTCATACTGTACTCTCCTCATCTAACTTTATGATTCATCAATAATCTTCTGTATTTTAGCATGTTTTAGAATAAATGTAAATTTCTGCTTTTTTTCTTGTTGATATTTTTAAAATCGGCTAGAAAAGGCATTATTTCAATCAGAACAGCTTTGAAACAATGCCGCATGTGACTTACCATTCCTGTGAAGGTATCGGCTTACCATAATAATATCCCTGAATCAGATAGCAACCCAATGTTTTTAATATTTCCACCTGTTCTGCATATTCAACTCCTTCAGCCACAACCTCAATCTGTAAAGCCGCACACAGTTCCACCATACTGGAAATGATGGCTCTGGCTTTATGGTTACTGATGATATCATCCATTAAACCCTTATCCAGTTTCAATACATTAAACTTAACACTGGATAAAAAAGCAATATTACTATATTTAGATCCAAAATCATCTAAAGACAGACGATAGCCTGCTTCTTTTATTTCTTTACATTTCTTCTCCATGGTCGTTCTTTCAATATCACCGACGCTCTCTGTAATTTCAATTTCGATCCATGCACGTTTGCAGGCATAGCTTTTACTGATGTTGCTCATCCGCTGTGCCAAATTGTCTTCCAATAATGTCACACGTGAAAAATTCAAAGAAATCGGCACACATGCTTTGCCTTCCTTTTCCCATTTACATAAGATTTCATGAACCTGCCGGAACACAAAGAAGTCAATATAATGAATGATGCCTAACTTTTCCAGCATCGGAATAAAGCGATTTGGCGCTACGATCGTTCCATCCGCATCCTGATAGCGAATCAAAGCCTCGCCACCAATGATGGCATTGGTTTGTGAATTTACTTTCTTCTGCAAATACACCTGGAAACGGCCTTCCTTAATTTCTTTTAAAATGCCTTTTAAGACATGTGTATTATGTTTGGTGTGTTCGCCTTGCAAACAACTGTAATTAAATTGCTTATTGATCAGTCTTTGCTCATCCGCATGGGCAATCAGCTCATCCAACTGCTTATTCGTATCACTCCATACAAAGCCGATGGATACATCACAAATCTTTTGCATACGTTTTTGCAATTTCACAACATGATTGGTAAACATCTCATTGCTCATATCTTCTACGATCACCAAAAACTCATCCCCGGTAAAACGATAGACATTGCCATTCACAAATATCTTTTCCATTACATGTGCAATGCGACGGATGATATCATCACCATAAGCGTTTCCGTATAGATGATTAATATCCCGCAATCCATTGATATCCAATGAAACTACACCCAATGAAATTAATCGTTCTTCCATGAGTTCCTGACGGTATTGCTGATAGCTTGCGCGATTTAAAGCACCACTTAGATAATCATGATAATGCATATACAATTGTTTCTTTTGCAGTTTCATCTTCGCCAATTCATTGCTTAAATAATAACTTAACATCCGTAAGAAACCGGGATGTTCCTTATGGCACGTATAATTGTCGATGCCAAGATAACCAATAATCACTCCATTATCCTGCATACATGCCAACATGCTGCTATGAATGCGTAATTCTTTTAAATATGCATATATCTTAGGATCTTGGTCTTTTAAGCTTTCTACATCCTCTAATACCTGTACACCAAACAGCAATTCTTTTAAATTCGCATTATTAATAGAATTCGGCTGTAGCATATATTCATTCAATTCTTTGATAGAATCCATACCATCTTTGCGTACTTCATATAATTGCATAGTATCGCTATAATCAATCAAATATGCGCGATCTCCGCCATAATAACGCATGAGTTGCTCAACGGCACGATACAACGCTCTAGTAAAAGACTTTTCCAGATTCATTGAATACAGTGTTTTTAAGAGCATATCCTCACTTGCCTTATCTCCTGTGAATAGCTCCTGCATAGTCAAAGGCTGTGGTAAAGGTTGTTCGACTTCTTTTAGCACATAACAATTTCCACCTTTTTCTTTGGCTTGATGAATGGTATCAAAAGCAATATGAAAGAGTTCATCACTTGTTTTTGGCTGATGCAGCAGGATAATGCCACAAGATAAGGTAACCTTAAAGTTCATATCAGAAAACATATAAGGAATGCCAATCGTCTTACGAATATATTCAACGATAGCACAGATATCCTGTTTGGTAGCCTCACTGCATAACCATAACGCAAATGTTCCATCTTCCATGCGTCCTACGATTTTTCGGCATGCGAAACCAGTTAGTAACAAGGCTGCCAATTCTTCCTGAATACGCTCAACTCCGGCCATATCGATACGTGAAAATTCTGATTCATGATCGATTTCAAATAGTAAGAAAGCTTCTTTTTCATGAGCTTGATTTGGTAGTTTTAAGGCTTCCTTTAACACTTCTTTGAAGGTGTTTTCTTTATATACATTGGGAAATACATCCATTTCCGGTTTCTTCTTCAATGCCAATTCAATTTTTTTGCGATCATCAATGTTCACAAGAATACCATGTAAATATAAATCACCACTTTTGGCATCCATGAATAATCGACCTACACTGTTGACCCAGAACAAATGACCATCTTCATCTTTGCAGCGGTATTCACAATTGATAAGTGATTTCCCTTGGGCATATGCATTTTGTAATGCTTCCATATTCAGTAAATGTAAAAAGCGTAGACGGTCTTCCTCAAAAGCCACATGCTGTGTGTGCAGCTGTAATAAATCTTCAAAACTTTCTACTGTATCATAGGAGTCTACCATTTTGCCTTCTATTTCCATCATGCACTCTTGTGTCAGATTCATACGAAAACGTAACAGCATGGCATCGGAAATAACGATATGGCGCTGCATTTGATGCTGATAATATGCCTGCGCCGTTTTTTGTTTCGTTACATCTTCGCCAACGGCTACCGCATATCGTGCTTTTTTATGCTGATCGTAAATGGTTGTGTAAGTCACCCTTTCCCACCACCAGCCATCATGGTTTTTATTAGCGGTAAGGATATCTCTTTGGATATAAGGAACCCCATTTTCAAGCTGTACATACATATCTTTAAGCGTCGGCCAGCTTTCCGGATGAATTAGGTTTTGCTTTCGCAATTCTTCCGGCATATTGCATGTGATCGGCTGCATTGCATGACGATCCTTACCATTCTCGCTCATATACATAATTTTCTTATCAATATCATATTCCCATACACAGATTTGCGCTTCCTCTAAAGCCGTACGATAAACCAGTTCCTTGTGTGTCAACGCCTCCATTAGCGTATGCTCTCTTGTATGATCCAACATGACGCCCTTCATCTGCCATTGCTGATGTTCATCTTGTTCCAAAGCACCACTTAAAAACAGCCATTTTTGATTGCCTTTTCCAGTCGTAACCGAAAACTCACATTTTATAGTTGATTCTTCCTGTTTTTTTGCTGTTTGTAACAACTTTTTTATCCGCTTCCTATCATCTTGCTGCAATATGCGAATCCATTGCATATGATACGTGTCCTGCATTTGCTGAGGCGTTATTTCTAACAACTCATAAAATGATGCATTGGCATAACACAATGTGAAGGCTGCATCCAAAGTGATAATAAAAACAGCACTGCCTCGAAAACTCTGATATAGGTTCAGCTGATTCTCACATGCTTTTTGTTTCTGTATGTTCACACAAAGCATAAAAACCGCATCTTGTTCTTCACTGTGATGGATTCGTTTGCCCTTACCACTGATCCAAATAACCTGATTGAAGCGATCGCAAATACGAAAAGATACCAAAAACTCCTGCTTTGTCTGCAGCTGTTCACGAATGCTTTGTTCAGTTTTAAATCGATCTTTGGCGAAAATCGTTTCTAAAAAATGGCCATTAACTGCCTCACGATATGTTTTTTCATCCTCATAACCCAAAAGTTTCAGCATGTTGTCATTAATATAGTAAAAAGGGAACCCTTCTTTTACATACCATCCAATCATACCGTCCAAAACAAAATCTGCCATAAACTGCACCATGGCATCATCTAAAAACGTTTTTGTAATAGATGGTTGGTTTAAGATGGCATAAGAATGCTGCTCTTTTTTGGACTGATACACACTATAACGATTCTTTCCCTCTTTTTTCGCTTGATACATTGCCCTATCCGCTGCCTCTAACAGCTGATGAAAGCTTTTCCCATGTTTTGGATAATAGCTTACACCAATGCTGCAATTGACCTCATGGTGCAATTTTTGCATCATATGATGGCTAAACATCTGCTGGATAGCTTTGATTTTCGTAATTACCACATCTTCATGAGGAATAGCATTGAGACATACAACGAATTCATCTCCGCCGATGCGAGCTGCCGTATCTTTTTTACGAATCAGCTTTTGTAAAGCTTCTCCTAAAAAGAATAAGGTTTCATCGCCAATCGTATGTCCATACCTGTCATTCACAAGTTTAAAATCGTCCACATCAATCAATATAAAGGCCATCAATTGTTCATGCTTGCTTATATATTCTTCAATTCTTCGTACACATTCTCGGCGATTATATAAACCGGTTAAAGGATCTAAAGCCGCCTCTTTGCGTGATTTCAAAATTTCATTCTTTTGTTCATGGATATCCTTGATCACCCCTAAGATTTTCATTACCTTACCACTTTGATCACGCAATGCTCTGGCCTGCGCAACTACCCAACGATAACCTTTATCTTGATATTTCAGGCGATATTCGCAGCGCATGGCATCTTTACCATGAAACATAGATTGGAAAGCATCTCGTATAGTGGAAACATCTTCTTGATAAATAATCTTGGCTTCAAATAAAGAATTCGGAAACCCTGTTACCGGTATCTGATAACCAAACTTGCGTTCAAAGTTTTCAGAATAATAAATTTCTTTTGCCGTTACATCGTATTCAAATACGATATCCTGTGTCAAAGATAACAAAAAAGCTAAACGTTTATCACTCAGCTGTAAAGCTTGCTCATTTTTCTTCTCACGACTGATATCATGAAAGATACAATGAAAGGATGTCGTATGATCATTGGAATGTGTAAGTTGTGCACTTATACTCACCCATTTTATCGTTTTATCTTTGCATGTCAACTGACTTTCGCACATAAAGACATCACCATAAGACAGTTGCTTGCGTATTTCACGATGGAGCTGTTTATCTTCTGCAAGTAGAATGGAGAATAAGCGATTATGAAATTTATCCGCAAATTCTTCCTTGGTATAGCCAATAAAATGATACCAGGCATCATCTGCATGAAGTATCGTAAAATATTCATCACTGCAACAGTCAATGACACCGCCTGTTAATGGTTGCTCTACTTGCTTCGCCTTTCTCATGCTCATATCTCCTCGTATGGATTCCATAGTACTTTTATTATACCACTCTTATGTTAGGAATAGGCGTTTATTTTATTCAGCTATCAAATAACTAAAAAAATCAGCTTCTTTAGGTAAGAAACTGATCTAAATTGCTTAATATATGGCACTGCGATCCTTTTTCATCACTTTTCGTATCATCGCATCTTTTTCCATTACGCAAGGCACCTTTGCAGTAATAATTTGCATGGGTGTTTTTGCCACTTCCATTGCCTTTCCATCTTTATCATACAGCTCTGCAAATGTAAAGCGAGTGGTGGTAATGTGGGGACCGAATACTTCGGCTTCAATAAAAGGCTTAAAATTATTTCTTACTTCCAGGGTCGCAATTTGTGTATCGGCATCATAAGCCAAGACATACGCAATGAATTCCTGTGTGACACCGGCTCCATTGACCCCATAGAGTTGTGCTTGCGGTAAAGGTTGTCCTTCATAAAACCCTATCGCAGTTGGGCGGTTTTCTGCTTTTGCTAATTCTTGATAATACCACAACAGACGTTCTTCGCTTAAGTTTCCCTTTTCATATACTTCATCGATTAATAAACGATAGGTTTTAATCAACGTCGCAATATAATAGGCACTCTTCATACGTCCTTCTATTTTCAAGCTAGCAATTCCTGCCTGTATGAGATCCGGAATAAAACGAGCTGCCATCAAATCCTTGCTGGACATCGAAAACAAATCCTGTTCATCATGCAGTGGGCGCTCTTTTTCATATAAGCGATATTTCCAGCGACAGCTTTGGGCACAGCCACCGCGATTGGCATCCCTGCCTGTCATATTGTTGCTTAACACACATCGACCGGAGTAAGAAATACACATACCGCCATGTATGAACACTTCTAATGGCACTTGTGCATGTTTAGCTGTTTCTTGAATTTCCTTTAACGTCAATTCACGTGCTAATACCACACGATCCATACCTTTACGTTTCCAGTAATTGGCTGCACTGGCATTGGTGGAGGAATGTTGTGTCGATACATGTACTTCCAGTTTTGGTGCATATTGCTTGGCACACATCATGATGGTAGGTGATGCGGCGATGATCGCAGTGACACCAATACGTTCTAATTCCATGAGGTATTCCTTTAAACCTTCCATATCCTCTTCATGGGGCAGCATATTCACCGTCACATGTACATGGGCACCATGAGCCTGGGCAAATTTTACACCCTCTGCAATATCCGCAAGGTCAAAATTGCTGGCACGCGAACGCAAAGAAAACTGCTTCCCACCTAAGTAAACGGCATCTGCGCCATATAAGACTGCTATTTTTAAACGCTCTAAATCACCAGCTGGTGCGAGCAGTTCTATTTTCTTCATAGGGATTCCTCCTTACATACTACGTTTAAGCTCTACCATTATAATATAAAGATGACGTACATGAAAGTAGATTCCCCATTTTTTCTACGGTTTAATAATAACCATCATAAAAAAAAGAAAGTGATGAATCCACATGCATCACTTTCCATTCTGTTTTCTTATGCCGATAGCCCTTACTTTTTTATACGGATTGCTTTAACACTGCTATAGCTGCCATACACTTTAGCTTTCGTAGAATCATATTTATAAGCTCTGACCTTTACATAATAGGTCTTTTTCGTTTTTAAAGCTGTCAGCGTTTTCGTTAAAGCACTCGTATACGTACTTTTTACATTGGATTTAAAGCGTTTATCAGTTGTATACGTAATTTGATAGCCACTTGCCTGAGCTACTTTCCGCAGTTTGACCTGCATCTTTTTCCCTTTTAGATTGGTTAAACTTGGTGTGCTTGCTTTCCCAACGCTTATTTTCGCCCATTTCGCATAACGTTTAATATCGCCTTTCGATTTTGTAGTGACTTTCGGATATTTCTTACGACAAGCCGAATCACTATACCAGCCCACAAAGCTATAACCTTTTCTTGTCGGATTTTTCAGCGTTATGTTCTGATTATAATAAACACTTGGATTTTTACTATCATTTTTCCCACCATTGAGATAATACGTAATCTTATATCGAACATATACGTTACATTTATACACCATGCCATTGCTTGCTTTGGCCGTTATGATGGCACTTCCACCATTTACTGCTGTGACTTTCCCTTTGCTATCCACTTTCGCAACTTTCGTATTACTAGAACTCCACGTTATGCTTTTATTGCTGGCGGTTGATGGATAGATGGAAGCTTTTAAGGTATACGTATTTCCACGGTTAAGGGTTTTACTACGAACATTTAGTTTCAGTGAAGATACCGGCGTTTTTACGGTAATCGTACATTTTGCTGCTTTCTTGGAACCATCTTTGGCGGTTGCGGTAATGATTGCCGTGCCATTTCCTCTTGCCGTTACTCTTCCACTCGCCGACACCGTAGCTACTTTCGTATTATTGGATATCCATAACAAATCAGTATTACTTGCCGTTGATGGTGACACTGTTGCAGATAAATAATATACATCTTTAGGTTTCATTGCCTTACTTGTCACATTTAATTTTACAGCACTTACCGGCGTTTTTACGGTAATCGTACATTTGGCTGCTTTCTTGGAGCCATCTTTGGCGGTTGCAGTAATGATTGCCGTGCCATTTCCTCTTGCCGTTACTCTTCCACTTGCCGACACCGTAGCTACTTTCGTATTATTGGATATCCATAACAAATCAGTATTACTTGCCGTTGATGGTGACACTGTTGCAGATAAATAATATACATCTTTAGGTTTCATTGCCTTACTTGTCACATTTAATTTTACAGCACTTACCGGTGTTTTTACGGTAATCGTACATCGTGCTGCTTTCTTGGAACCATCTTTGGCGGTTGCGGTAATGATTGCTGTGCCATTTCCTCTTGCCGTTACTCTTCCACTTGCCGATACAGTGACCACTGCAGTATTACTGGAAGTCCATATTAGCTCCTTATTGGTAGCATTAGAAGGCGCAATGGTCGCAAAAAGATCATACGTTGTTCCCGAAATCATCGTCTTGTCCGTTGTATTTAGCTGAATGCTGTCTACAGGAATCGGCACATCATACACATGATGGGGAATTCCTTCACGAAGCAAGGAAGCTTCTGTGATCGTATTTGGCATTGCCCATAGTTCCACATCATCAAATGAAAAATAACTTATTTCATTGATATTGTCAGGTAAAACTACTTTTTCAAGACTATTACAATTGTGAAATGCATTTTCTCCAATTGCATTTAGATTCTTTGGTAATGTGATTGTTTGTAAATTGATGCAGTCCGTAAAAGCGGAAAGTTCTATTTCCGTGATTGATTCCGGCAATACGATACTTTCTAATGTAGCAAAACCGGAAAATAAGAAACCGGGAACTTTCGGCATACCTTCTTCTAATGTCACGGTTTTAATTCCTGAATCTTGAAAAGCATACACACCTGAAGAAACCAGTGTTTTAGGAATCGTGATATCCTTTAATGCTTCACAACCGGTAAATGTATGATTACCAAGTTCCTTTAAACCTTTCGGTAATCTCAATTCCTCCAATGCATAACAGCCTTCGAATACGCCGTCACCTGATGAATCTCCCAACACGGTTAATGATTCGGGAAGTGCAATATGGATAAGGCTGACACAATCTTTAAAAGCTCCCTGATGAATCGTCGTTAAGTTTGATGATAACGATATATCTGACAGCATTTCACAGCCTTCAAAAGCGGAAAGTTCTATTTCCGTAATTGATTCCGGCAATACGATACTTTCTAATGTAGCAAAACCGGAAAATAAGAAACCGGGAACTTTCGGCATACCTTCTTCTAATGTCACGGTTTTAATTCCTGAATCTTGAAAAGCATACACACCTGAAGAAACCAGTGTTTTAGGAATCGTGATATCCTTTAATGCTTCACAACCGGTAAATGTATGATTACCAAGTTCCTTTAAACCTTTCGGTAATCTCAATTCCTCCAATGCATAACAGCCTTCGAATACGCCGCCACCTGATGAATCTCCCAAAACGGTTAATGATTCGGGAAGTGCAATATGGATAAGGCTGACACAATCTTTAAAAGCTCCCTGATGAATCGTCGTTAAGTTTGATGATAACGATATATCTGACAGCATTTCACAGCCTTCAAAAGCGGAAAGTTCTATTTCCGTAATTGATTCCGGCAATACGATACTTTCTAATGTGGCAAAACCACAGAATAAGAAACCCGGGACTTTCGGCATACCTTCTTCCAATGTCACGGTTTGCACATCGGAATTTGTGAATATATAAGGATGAGCTTCTTCTAAAGTCTTAGGAATTACAATATCTGTAAGTGCCGTACAACCATAAAATGTTTTAGCACCTAAAACCTTTAAATTATCAGATAATGTAATATCTTCTAACGATATGCAATCTTCAAATACACCTGAATCCGCATTTGAACCTAATTCCACTAACGAATTTGGCAATGTTATTTTTTTCAAATTGCTACAGCCTCGAAAAGCACCTGCTTCAATTGTTCTTAACTTATTTGAAAACGTAATATCTGTTAAATTTTTACAATCTCGGAATGTTTCATAACCGATTTCAATTACTGTTTCAGGAATTTCAATACTTGTTAATGTATTACAATCATTAAATAACCAAGCGGGAATTTTTTTAATATTATCAGCAAAAATCACGTTTCTTAATCCCGAACCTTCAAAATTACTAACACCAACCGTTTCTATATCTTTCGGTACTTGAATTGTTGTTAAAGAGGTACATCCTTTAAAAGTATTTGCACCTAAAGTGTTTAGTTCTATTGGAAGATGTACTTCATGTAATGATGTACAACCTTCAAATACACCTGAATCCGCATTTGAACCTAAGTATCGAAGACAATCAGGCAAATCAACTTTCTTTAAGTTTACACACCCCATAAACGCCCCATAATCAATACTTCGTAATCTTGATGGGAAACTGATTTCTTGTAAGGTTATACAATCTTTAAAAGCTTCATATCCTATCTCTGTAACGTTTTCCGGTATGACCACCGCAGCAGCATTTCCCTGATATTTCACTAACGTACTTCCAGACATGATAAAGTCACCTGCTGTCTTGACCGACTGTAAAGGTTTGGTTGACAGGATGACTTGCTCATCCAAGCTTTCTTTTTCAACATAATCTGATACAACTTCCATGGCAGAAACAACTTTCTTGCTCATCTGTTTCATTGCCAATTGATGATCAGATGATAATCCGGTAGCCTTTTGCATTGCATTTGCAATCGTAAAATCGCTTAACACCGTTGTAATGGAACATGTACAACACAAAAGCCCGGCAACTACTTTCTTCATTTGTAATTTCATAAACATTCTCACCTTTCTTTATCATGAGAATTATATAAAAATAACAAATGAATAACAACAAACACAAAACTGAATGTAAAAAATGACCGTTTTTATGTCAAAATACACAAAAAAAGCATCTCAATAAACCAATGAATTGAGATGCCCTATATCTTATTCTTATGACGTTTTTAGCCCTCTTTGACCTTGCTCGTCTTGGTATAATAAAAACCGTGTGTCACATGGTCCTTCTCATACTTCTTTGCATAAGCAGCAAAAACCGCTGTTGCGTCTTTTTCCTTATTCAGAATGGCATGATAAAGATCCAATGCTTCTAACACATAAGCGATATCATGAAACATGCCGTCAATGCGAAAATGACGAATTCCACTATTTAACAGCTCCTGAATTTCTTCAAAGCTCGCAAGCGTAAAACCGGTGAATACATGCGTACCCGTTTCATCTTCCACAATGGGCATATGTTCCTCACGATTTTCTTCCATCAAATATAAGTCATAGTTATTGCGTACTTGCTCATTTTTTCCTATAAAAGACATATAACTGCTTAATAAATTACGTTTGCTATGCATCATATTCAAACGACCATGGAGAATAACCTCACATTCACCATCAGTAAGCCGACCAATTTCACACATTTCCTGCAAGGTAATTTCCTTAGAAATAGTAACCATCTGAATACCTTCATCTAAATAATATTGCACATCACTGTGATTTGTAATTAACGTATCCGGATTGTAAATAAGCTTTTTCTTTAAGTCAAAATGTTCTGCCTCTAACAATACACACTCATCGCCATAATAAATACCATCCACATCTAATTCTTTCAATAAATGTAAATGCTGACGTAACGCCGGTAATTCTTCTTCCACAAAAAAGCGATTTACGGCCACATACATGCGTAAGGAAAGCCGTTCACATTCTTTCTTTATTGCTTGTAATTCCTCCACTGCAAAAGCATATACGCAGCGAACAGAAAAAAATGGTGTACCAATCAAAACACTATCTGCGCCATGCGCTTTAACTTTTGCCAAATCCTCGAATGCAAAAGGTGTTACAATAAAATCAGGCATAGAATCCATCCTCTCTAACCAAGCTTTATTATAATATAAGTGCGCATTGAAAGAAAGGATAATGTTTTTCACCATAAGATAATCGTGAAAAATAAATTCAAAAAGATTTCGATATTTTTTAAAATGTAAAGAAAATGAGCGTATAATAATGAAAAAGAGTTAAGAGGGTTCTTATGAAAAAACATATACTTGCAAAAACAAATATATTTATCTGTATTATCATTATAATCGGTTACTTGATTACTTCCTTTGTCAGCTATAACAGTAATCATACCATGCTAAAAAAAGATATCGAACATATTTCGGATCTGAGTAGTGAAAGCATCTATCATAAAATAGATTCACTATTTACAAAACCTATCAACATCTCCTTAACCATGGCCAATGATACCTTTTTAATGCAGCATATGAAAAATGAAAATGCGCTTACAGATGATGCTAACTTTGTAAAAACAATCACAGATTATTTGCATGCCTATAAAGTGAAATACAATTTTGATTCCGTCTTTTTAGTATCTACCAAAACAAAACGCTATTATCATTTTGATGGCATTGATCGAATCCTTACAAAAGATAATCCGGAAAACACCTGGTATTATGAATTCCTTAACAGCAAAGATGATTACAGCATTAATATTGATAATGATGAAGCGAAGAAAAATGAGATTACCGTGTTTATCAATTGTAAGCTAAAAGATGTTAATAAGCATATAATTGGCGTTATAGGTGTTGGTTTTCGCATTGAACATCTGCAAGAGCTGTTGAAGCAATATGAGAAAAAATTTAATGTGAAAGCTTTTTTGATTGATGCAAACGGCACCATTCAACTCTCTACGAATATTTCCGGTTATCAAAAACAAAAGTTAGCACAAAACAAACGTTATGAAACCCTCTTACCAAAATTAATGAAGGAAAAGGAAGAGAGTGTTTCTTTCTGGTACAGCGAAAAACCTTACAGCGGTTATCTTATCCGGCAACCTTTGAATACTATACAATGGCAATTGCTGATTGATCGCGATACAGCACAATTAGAGCATTCCATGCATCAGCAGTTAGGCATTGGTTTTACTATCATTTTGATGGTTATTATTCTTGTCTTAGGAGTTATTACGTATATCGTACGCAAGTATAACAAGAAGTTGATTCATTTAACTCTGGAAACAGAAATGAAACATCAATCCATCTTCCAACAGCAAACCGAACAGATTTATGATACTATTTATGAAATTGATGTGACCCATAACTGTGCTGCCAGTGAAGCTACCGAAGACTATTTCTATAGCCAGGGCATTCCTCGAAAGACTCCTTATGATGAATCTTTAAAGATCATTGCTGAAAAACAAATCAAACCGGAATTTAGAGCTGGTTATTTGACAGTCTTTGATCCTGCGCATATCTTACAGCTATATGAGGAAGGCATTACGTCTACGCAATATGATTTTATGATCAATAATGGGAATGACAACAATTACTATTGGATGCGTATTACCGTTAAGATCTTTTATTGGGATGATGACCAGTCCATTCGTATGTTTGTTTATCGCCAAAATATTGATGAAGAAAAACGCAAAGAACTCTTCATGAAGAAGAAAATGGAAAGTGATTCTCTGACTTCCCTTTATAACAAAGCCGCTACTCGTTCTTATATCCAACAGAAACTGATGCAAAACACTGATCAATATTATGCTTTCTATATCTTAGATATTGATAATTTCAAAGATATCAATGATGCCTATGGTCATGCAGTTGGAGATGAAGTCATCGTAACTTTTGCTAATATCTTAAAAAATCAATTCCCAAAGGATGCAATCATCGGTCGTATCGGCGGTGATGAATTTGTCACTTTACAAGCAGTTGCGTCCAAGCAAGAAGCACAAGCCAAAGCAGAAGCACTTGTGAACATCTATCATAACGCAAAACGCCAAGGATTATGCCACTACACAATATCCGCCAGCATCGGCGTAGCTGTGACAATACACAATTTGGATAACTTCGATTCGCTGTATCACAATGCGGATAAAGCACTCTATGAGGCAAAAGAAAACGGTAAGAATCAGTATCGTATGTATGAAAAATGAATATTGCAGTAAAAGATAAACAAAAAGAAAAGGAAGATTGCTCGGTGAAATTAAAAGCGTAGGCAATCTTCTTTTGTTATCGAATACACATGCAATTTTTTAAGGCTTGTATACTACTTGATATGCACGAATATCTGATCCTCATTTTGAATAAAGCAGCTCTGTTCTGCTTTAACAGTAAAAGGCTTCTTCGTTTCCACTACGATTTTTTTCGCCTAGACCGATCCAAAGGCATCCTACATAGTGTTCATCCTTAAACAACCCGGTTAAGTTATGATTTTGTTAAAAGTTCACTTTCATTAGTTATCAAAACCTTTTTTACGATACATCATGGCAAATGTCACAACACCTAAGAGAATCCAGGCAAGAATAATTCCAAAATCCAGCAAATGTTCTTGACTTAAGATGCTCATACCATTCATCGCATCATTAATAATCGCCATCATTCTGGTTGTCGGTACGATACTGGCAATCTTATCAATCACTTCATTCATATTCTGAAACATCGGTGGTATCAAAAACAGAATCATCAATGGTGTTGATAAGGTACTGGTAGACATCTGATCCTTCGACAGCAATCCGACAACCGAACCAAACAACAGCATGGAAATGGAAGTCACTGTCGTTACCAGAAGAAACATTGGCAAATAAGAAAGCTGCGTTGCCGTGATAAAGAAGATCACGATTGTGATGAGTTCCATTAAGACAAGTACGGAAATAATCTTGCTAAAAATATATTCAAGCGCTGACACATCACTCAGCATCAAGACACGCAAGGTATTTTTTTCTTTTTCTTCTGCTACCATCATTGCCAAGCCGGTAAGTGGAATAGCGGAAAGATTCAATAATTCGCATAAAGTTAAAACAAAGTTACTCGGCATTCCTGCTTCTTTAACATCCCCAAATATGGTCTGATATAACACAGCAAAGCCAATCGGTAATAAGATCATGATCAGCATATTCTTATTCGTAAACATTAAACGAAAGTCTTTTTTGATTAGCACAGCTAATGTATGCATTCGCAGTTTCATTATAATTCCCTCCCTGTCACATCAAGAAAAATTGTTTTCAGATCAGGCTCTACCGAATTTATACGCAAAATATTGCCTTGTATTGCTGCCAATGTTTTCATCAGACTTGCTGTATCTTTTGTTGTATGGTATTTATTGCCTTTATCATCCAAAATGACAACTTCATTTTTGGCATATTTTAATTTTAATTCATCTGGACTTCCCATTTCTTTGATTTCCCCTTCATTTAAAAAAGCCACACGATGACATAACAAATCGGCTTCACTCATATTATGGGTCGTTAAGAAAATCGTCGTACCTTGGCGATTTAATTCAAAAATCATCTCATATACAGCCTCACTGCTGGCAGGGTCTAAAGCACTGGCAGGTTCATCTAAAAATAAGATCTTAGGTTTATGCAAAATAGCACGTGAAAATAATAAGCGTTGCTTCATCCCTTTTGACAAATGCTCAACCTTTTTCTTCTTTGCTTCATACAATCCTGTCTTCTGCAAAACCTCATCAATATACGATGTTGAAATTTTCTTCAGATCGGCGAAAATCTTTAGATTTTCATACACTGTTAATTTTTCATATAAACCACTATTATCGGATAAGACACCGATATTTTGATATAATTCATCCTGCAATTCATCCACTTGTTTCCCTAAGATCAAAAACGTTCCATGATTTGGCTTCAACTGATTTGTTAACAGCTTGATCGTTGTTGTTTTACCGGCTCCACTTGGACCCAGAAAACCGAAGATTTCTCCCTCTTTGATTGAGAAACTGACATCTTTTAAAGCTTTTGTCTCTTTAAAAGAAATTGCTCCATGACGTACTTCTACGATTGTATTCATATCACTCACTCCCTTGTGTGTATCTCTTTAAGTATACACGAAATAACCTCATCATTTCAATTTGATGCTTTGCAATAAAGCCGATAACTGTTTATCATCTATTGTATTTGTCATAACTTACTTACCTTCATAAAAGATGATTATAATCGCTTTTCAAAATTGCCACTCACCGTAGGACCCTCATTAAAAATCACAAAGGCATTTGGATCAAAAGAGGCAACAATGCGGCGAATCTGATGTTCTTCGTATTTATTTATCACTGTCACAAGGATGCGTGTCTGTGTTTTCGTATAAGCCCCGGCACCATCCCAATAGGTTACACCTCTTCCTGTTTCTTTCATGATGGCTTCTTGAATTTCCTGATTCTTAGTAAAAATCATTGCAGTCATATTAATATTTTGATAATGTGTGCGATCCAATACTAAAGAAAAACAGGTCATATATAAGATAGAATAGATCGCCGTAGGCACATCAAAAAGGAAAGCACATAACAGATAGACAAAAGCATTGACTATTATCGATAATTTCCCCACACTGAAATTGGCAAATTTTCGCGTAAAATAAACACCTAAGATATCCAGTCCTCCTCCACTGCCCCCACTACGCAATGCAATACCAATACCAAAGCCACAGATGATGCCCCCTATCAAACAGCTGGCAAGCACATCGTCTAGGATAGGTGTTTCCGGTATAAAGATAAGACTAAAAGCAAGTGTTTGTGCAATGACACACAAAAGCGTCTTCACAAAGAACTTTCGAGAAATGCTGCGATATGCCAAAATAAATAATGGCAGATTCATCAAGAAATTGATGATACCGGCAACATCAAAGTTGGCAGGCAATGAGATATGCGCATATTGTATTATAATCGTTCGAATGATCTGGGCAATACCGATCACTCCGCCACTATATAAATTTAAAGGTACGATGAATAAGTTAACACCCGCTGCGAAAATAAAGCCTCCTGCAATGACCATCAATATTTTATAAGTTTCATTTTCTATTTTCATATATAAAACCCTCACTCGTTATCATCAGCATTATAGCATAGAAGAGGTTTTTATGGGAATGTTTCCTGCTTCGATGCAGCAATTTTCCAAATCGTGCCTGCGTGCTTGCGATATGACATACATCCTAGGTAGCAAAGATGTCTTCTTTATCGCAACTGTTTTATCAAATGATCCTTTCACATCAACTGTAGTTTATAGCAATTTGCATCGATAAAGCGTTATTCTTTCATTTCTCTATCCTTACCGCAACTTGCTTAATGATAAAATAAAATCTTTGATAACGATTAAAGACTTTTTCAAACATCCTATAAAAAAGAAAAGAATCCTTTGTTTGACCAAACAATGGGATTCCTTTGCATGAAACGTGTTTACATACGTTTTTGTATACAATCGCCTTCGATTTTCTTAATACGGCAGGTTGCATCATAGCGCAATGTACCATTGCAATGCACATAATCAACTACGCAGCCTCCCTGTAGAACAATATCCGTTGCGGAAATAGAATTAGCTCGAATATTACTTGCTCGCAATGTTGTACATTCAATTGTATTCGCATGATTTGTTTTTCCCCAATTCTTGCCAAAGCCAAAGGCAAATACGCCTAAAATACCGCTGGCAAAATTAATGACCACTTCATCACCAAACAAATCATTCAACACGGCACAGCCATTGATAATGACCTTATCCGCATTCACTTCTCCGTTATTCTTTAACATGCCATCTACGCGTATATCATCTGCATAAACTTTACCATTTTCTGACTTTACCATGCCATCGATATCCAACTTATTCACTCTGATATCTTTGGCAACCTTCAGCATTCCATTCACATCCATTTGCTCCGCCGTAATACTGCCCTCTGCATTGCAAGTGCCATCTATATCAATCATATGACATTTGATATTGCCGTTTATCTTTCCCATACCATCAATTTTGATACGATCATATTCTCCTTCGGTAATTGTTCCAAAACCATCAATCCTTACATCCATACTCATACCATTTTGTCCTCCTTGCGAATAATAAATGTAACCCTGCACAGATACAGCCAACTGCTGCCACTAGGGGCACGCTTAAACGAAAATCAATCCAGTGATTCGCATCTGCCAGAAAATATACTCCTAAGCTTAATACCATCAGCATCATAAATTGAATACCGTATTTTAACAGACTGATGCAGGCAGGTAAGATCAGAAACAGACTCCACCAGCCGGGGAAAAATAAGGTAAACTTCCACAGTTCAAATAACTCTCCTAAATAGCCAGCACCTACTGCGATTAACAACAATCCCCAGATAATATTTTTTGCATGCTTGCTCATGAAACGACCTCCTCATCAAAGGTAAACGCAAACGTTTCCTTATACTTTACTTTCATTTGTGAACTCAATTCCTGTAATGATACACTTCGCAAGATTTTCATACGCTCATCAAGCCAATACCAGACATCCTGATTGGTGGATGCTGCAGGTTCTTGTAAAGCGAGCACGTAATGATCTTCTTGTACCTGCACAAGTAACATTCGCCATTCATGTGAGTGGATATGCGTTAACGCATGGGCACTGGATTGAATCAATGCCATCCGCGTGTTTTGGGAAAATGCATATTCCTGATTCCATTCACTGATGACCATCATCACCAAAATCTCATAGAAGGAAAAGCAATCCTTTTCCATTACATCCATAAACAGGGCGGCCACCTCAATATCAATCTCGCTGAATTCTTCCAGATCTTCTTCTGTAAACATGCGATTACTAACCTCAGGAGTCAGCATCTTCGCTAATTCTTCTAAAGAATATGTATCCTTCATCTGTTGAATTGCACGGATCCGATTTAATATACGTTCTTTCGGGAAATAGGTTTCCTGTCCTGTGGGACTAGGACGTTTCACAAACCAGCTTTCCGGTATCAGACCTTCGCGTTTCCAACGATATAGCTGTCCATAAGAAATACCGGTTTCTTTTAATAAATCTTTTTTTGAAATCTCCATAGTCGTTTCACCTTCTTCTCATTGTCATTTTGTAATACTCCAGATGATATTGCTCGTTCAATAAATGCAGCTTTTTGATCGATAGATTTTCGGCATACATCTGCTTGTTGCATTTCATACATATCAGCCACCTCTCTGCCGTTAGTGTAACATTGTTTTATTACACCTATATATTAACAAAACATTGTTACGTTGTAAAGAAAAAAAACATAAATTATTAAAATTTATGCGAAAACGTTTTCATAAACTTACCGATATCACTCTCAGGTAAAAATTAAATCAAATCTATTGACCGGTGGTCACTAAAGGGGTAAACTAGTTACATGTATGAAAAAAGGAAGTGAATATATGGAAGAGTTAAACAAACGCAGCCGTATTCAAAATGCTGCAGTTGCCTTATTCAGCGAACAAGGCGTAGAGGCAACCAGTGTCAATGATATCGTGCGGCGTGCGAATGTCGCAAAAGGCACCTTTTACATATATTATAAAGATAAAAAAGAACTGATCTCCCAGATCCTGACTGAAAAACATGGCAAAGCTTTGAATGATTTGATGAATGCATCATATGAGAAAAGCCGTCAGGGTATGATGGATTGGCGCCATGCATTTGCCAATGAGCTAATTTCCTTTTATCGCCATAATCCAAAGATCTTAAAGATGATCCAAAAAAACATCACCTCCATCTTTGACTGTGATAAGCATCGAGAACAAGTCTTAGCCCATATCGAAAAGTTGGATGCTTTCTTACAATGCTTTCATCAGGAAAAAGAGAGTCGAAAAGATGCCATGAATCGCTTTATGCTGATGATGGAGATGATTGGCGTCATTAGTTTTCACGCCATCTTTTATGAGCAGCCTGATACGATGGACAGCGTAGAACCGGTACTGCTGAAAATGATTGAGCGCATGTATTTGTAAGGAGGATTTCCATGACATATAAATTAGGAATTGATGTAGGATCTACTACATTAAAAGCCGTTCTATTAAATGAACAAGATGAAATCATCTATAAAAGCTATGAACGCCATAAATCGCGGGTACGCGAAATGAGCGTTGAGAAGATAGAAGAATTAAAACCGTTGTTGCTTGGTCATAAAATTGCCATAGCCATTACCGGAAGCGCCGGTCTTGGGGTGGCAAGTGGAGCTCAGCTTCCCTTTGTACAAGAGGTATTTGCGACAGCACAGGCGGTCAAGAAATATTATCCAACTACGGATGTAGTCGTTGAATTAGGTGGTGAGGATGCCAAGATCATCTTTCTAAAAGGCGCTTTAGAAGAACGAATGAACTCGACATGTGCCGGTGGTACCGGAGCGTTTATTGATCAAATGGCTTCCTTGTTAGATGTTGATTTGGAAACGATGGATCAACTATCGTTGCAATATACGACCCTATATCCAATTGCCTCACGTTGTGGTGTCTTTGCGAAAAGTGATGTTCAGCCTTTAATCAATCAAGGTGTTGAAAAAAGCAATTTAGCTGCCAGTATCTTTCAGGCAGTCGTTGATCAAAGTATTGCCGGATTGGCACAAGGCAGAAACATTGAAGGCAATGTTTTATTTCTGGGAGGGCCTCTGCATTTTCTAAAAGGATTACAAAAGCGTTTTAAAGAAACCTTGCACCTTAATGAAGATGAGGCAAACTTCCCCGCTTTAGCACCTTATTTTGTGGCATTAGGAAGTGCGGTATATGCGGATAATGAGACAGTGCTCTATACGTATGAAGAGCTATTGCATAAAATGAAAACGATGGCACAACAAAAAGTCAAAAATGACGGTCTGCCTCCTTTATTTGCCAGTGAACAAGACTATCAAGAATTTGTCCAACGTCATGCCAATGCCCATGTAGATCGAAAAGATATTCATAAGTATCAAGGAAAGGCATGGTTGGGGATCGATTCTGGAAGTACGACAACCAAACTTGTCCTCATTGATGAAGAAGATAACATTCTGTACGAAAGCTATGCCAATAACCAAGGCAACCCGGTCGATGTTATTCAAAAAGAATTATTGCAGATTTATGACTTGATGGAAGATCGCATTACCATAAGTCATGCTGCCGTTACCGGCTATGGTGAAGAATTGATGAAACATGCCTTCCATTTGGATATCGGTGTTGTGGAAACCATGGCCCATTATCAGGCAGCGAAGCATTTCAATCCCAACGTCGATTTTATCATCGACATCGGTGGTCAGGATATGAAATGTTTCCGTATTAAAGACAATTCCATTGACGATATCTTATTAAACGAAGCTTGCAGCAGTGGCTGCGGCAGTTTCATTGAAACCTTTGCGAAGAGTATGGGGTATGAAATCAAAGAATTTGCTCGGATGGGATTGCATGGAAAGCATCCGGTTGACTTAGGTACACGCTGCACCGTTTTCATGAATTCCAGTGTGAAACAAGCACAGAAAAATGGTGCCAGCATGGAAGACATTTCCGCCGGCTTATGTATCAGCGTCGTAAAAAATGCATTGTATAAAGTTATTCGTGCAAAAAGTGCCGAAGAAATCGGAAAAGAAATCGTTGTACAAGGTGGCACCTTCTTAAACGATACCGTATTGCGCAGCTTTGAATTAGAACTAGGCCGTCATGTCATTCGTCCAGGCATTGCCCATCTGATGGGGGCTTATGGAGCTGCCTTACTCGCGAAACAAAAACATGCTAATACCTCTTCCATACTCGATAAAACCGCACTAGAAAACTTTACACATACCTCACAAGCCAGCAACTGCGGTTTATGTACCAACCACTGTAATCTGACCATAAATACATTTGCGAATGGCACTCGTCATATTGCCGGTAATAAGTGTGAACGTCCGATCATTGGTCGTGCCAATAAAGAAAAACTTCCTAATCTCTATGATTTCAAATATGAAGAACTATTGAAATGCAAAGGAATCAGCGGTGTTCGTGGAAAAATCGGGATTCCGCTTGTGTTAAACATGTATGACAACCTTCCCTTCTGGCATTCCTTCTTCACCAATTTAGGATTTGAGGTGGTCTTAAGTGATCGTTCCAGCAAAGCCTTATATGCGAAAGGACAGCATACGATATCCTCTGATACCATCTGCTATCCAGCAAAGCTAGTGCATGGACACATTCAATCCTTGATTGATAAAGGTATTGATACGATTTTCTATCCCTGCATGAGTTACAATGTAGATGAGCAGATGAGCGATAACCATTTCAACTGTCCAGTAGTTGCCTATTACCCTGAAGTCATTGAAGGCAATATGGATTTAGAAGGCATCACCTTCCTTTATCCTTATGTTTACTTGGAAGATCGTCATACTTTTGAAACAAAAATCTTTGAATACTTCCGCTCACAGGATATGGATATCACTTATAAAGAAATTACGGCAGCTGCTTCTCATGCGTATGTTGCCTATGAAGAATTTAAACAAAAGATCCAACAGGAAGGTGCCAGAGCTTTAGCTTTTGCGCAGACGCATCATCGTAAGACGATCGTATTAGCGGGACGTCCTTATCATGTCGATCCGCAGATCAATCATGGCATTCATCGTTTATTAAGCAATTTGGGATTTGTTGTCGTTAGCGAAGACAGTATTCCAAAACAATCGCAACGCCCAAGTATCCATGTCTTAAATCAATGGACCTTCCATGCTCGCATGTATAATGCGGCACAGTTTGTAACGACGCAAAACGATATGGAACTCATTCAACTTGTCAGTTTTGGCTGTGGCATCGATGCGATTACCGCAGATGAAGTAAAAGATATCTTACGTCGTCACAATAAATTATATACACAGATCAAGATTGATGAAGTTGATAATCTTGGTGCCGTGAAGATTCGCTGCCGTTCCTTATTGGCGGCAATGGAAGAAAGGGAGGGATAAATTCATGAACCGTGTAGAATTTACCAAAGAAATGAAGAAGACACATAAAATCCTTGTGCCCATGATGCTGCCGATACATTTTCAATTTTTACAAAACATCTTTCGCCAAAACGGCTATCAGATGGAGTTGTTACAGACCAAAGGACAACAGATCATTGATGAAGGATTGAAAAATGTGCATAACGATACTTGCTATCCGGCATTGTTGGTCATCGGTCAAATGATCGATGCCTTAAAATCAGGAAACTACGATACCGATCACATTGCTTTGGCCATTACCCAAACCGGTGGCGGCTGTCGTGCCTCTAACTATATCCATTTGCTGCGAAAGGCACTAAAACAAGCTGGTTTTGGCCATGTACCTGTCATTTCCGTTAATTTTTCCAAGTTAGAAAAAAATAGTGGATTCAAATTGACAGGCAGTATGCTACTACGACTATTATATGGTTTTCTATATGGAGATATGCTTATGTGGATAAAAAATCAATGTAAACCATATGAACGGCATGCCGGTGCAAGTGATGCACTTGTCCAAAAATGGATCAACCGTATCAGTGAACAATTTAATTCTCTTTCCTTTTTAAAGCTTCATCACAATTATGTAATGATGTTAGAGGAATTTGCGGCTATTGAACGTGAGAATACACCGAAAATTCAAGTGGGTATTGTCGGAGAAATCTATATGAAATATGCCCCTCTAGGTAATAATGAATTAGAAGATTTCTTGATCAAGGAAGGCTGTGAACCAGTCGTATCCGGAGTTCTTGATTTCGGTTTATATTGCCTGGAAAATACGGTCATTGACCATGAATATTATAATCGCAGCCGCAAAAGCTATCGCTTTGTTGCCATGGCCAGTCGTTATATTCAGCATTTACAGATGAAAGCCATCAAAGCCATTCGTCAACAAGGTGTCTTCCGTGAACCCGATACCTTTCAAGAAGTTATGGAAAGCAGCGAAGGCATCATTAACCGTGGTACTAAGATGGGAGAAGGCTGGCTGTTAACAAGTGAGATGGTTGCCTTAATCAAAAGTAATGTTTCTAATATCGTTTGTTGTCAGCCATTTGGCTGTCTGCCAAATCATATCGTTGCTAAAGGCATGACACGTAAAATCAAAAATATCTATCCAAACGCCAATATCGTCGCCGTTGATTACGACCCAAGTGCGACACGGGTAAATCAGGAAAATCGTTTAAAGCTAATGTTGAGCAATGCGCGTTTAACGGCTCGCTTTGCCCAGGCCGAAGAAGAAAAAAGGGCAGCTGCCAAACAACAGGCATATGCATATGAGACACGATAAAAAACATTGTATTTTATAAGAATATGCACATATAAAATGAAAAAGAAGTCAAAACCAGATCAAATCACAGGTGATGACTTCTTTTTATGTAGAAATGCATACTGTTATACTTTTTGTTTTTCCTTCTTTACAACTGTAATCTGAAAACTATGCATAAGTTCCTCATCATATGCTTGTCCCAAATTTTGAAACGTTGGCAAAAAAACATAATTCAAGCGTTGTTCATAAGGCAATTCTTTGGCTTTACCAGATGCATAACAGATACCTTTGATATCGGTCTTTCTATTATAAACGGCTGCTGTTAACAACTGTGATATGACATAATTGCTCTTAAAGGCATGCTTTTCATTATCCTTTGCCCATATGGATAAGGCGTATTTTAATGGCATGGTACATAAAAAAGCAAACAATTGTTCATGCGAATATCTTCTTTTTTCCATCTGTGGATAGGATACGCTCACATCCAATAAAGAAAATGCTTTTAAAGGACAAAATTCACCATAGGATATATTGGTTTTTCCCAATTCCTTATACATACAAGGAAGACTGCCAGCCAGATATAAACAAGGTATCCCTGTGATTGAATAGCGCTGATTCTGAATCAAATAGCGTTTTGTAAAAGGGATATGATAAAATTCTTGACAATCAAGCAGTGGCATTAAAGATACTCTTCCTCGATATAATACATTTGGAAGCTGCTGTACACGCTCAAACATCATGTCATATGTTTGATGATGAAAGGAACACTGCAACATATTTTGCATCTGAGAAGAAGCTGTATTCATCCTTCCCTTTAAATAATTACGCCAAATATCATTAATTTTATTACGTAACTTATATAAATATGTATATTCTTCTATAGTTAAGATATCGGCCTTTTTTATAAGATGTAAGAAACGCAATGTTTTTTGTAAATAAGCACTACGTACCTCATGATCATGTTCAACCATCGTCTCAAGTGGCAGCTGTTCTGCCAGCTTTTGCAATAATAAAGTTTCCATCATAACTCCCTAAGCCTTTCGTAAGTTCTAGTTCATTATATAACAATTCATAATAAAATGAGTAGAAATTATAGTAGAATGTTGCTTTCCCTTATTTTCTTCTCGATAACGTTTACTTCATGATACACATAGAGTAAAATAAAGAGGAAAGAGGTGTTTTTATGGTACAGATTGGCAATGTTTGGGACGAAATATTAAAAGATGAATTTGCGAAAGAATATTACCAGAACATCCGCAAATTTTTAGTATATGAATATAATCATCATCCGGTATATCCTAGCATGTATGATATCTTTAACGCTTTAAAATATACACCGTATCATTGTGTTAAGGTTGTTATTTTAGGACAAGATCCATATCATGGCAAAGGACAGGCGCATGGCTTATGCTTCTCCGTTAAAAAAGGAGTTACCCCTCCCCCATCTTTACAAAATATCTTTCAAGAATTAAAAAACGATGTTGGCTGTAACATCCCTTCTCATGGAGAATTAACGAAATGGGCAAAACAGGGCGTATTATTGTTAAATACCGTATTAACCGTTCGCGGTGGTCAGGCGAATTCTCATGCCAATCATGGTTGGGAACAATTAACCGACGCGATTATTCAAAAGTTAAATGAACGCGAAGAGCCAATCGTCTTCCTTTTATGGGGGCGTAATGCCAAAAATAAAATGGCACTTATCACCAATCCGGCACATCTTATTCTATCATGTGCACATCCTAGCCCATTCAGTGCGGATTACGGTTTCTTTGGCTGTCGGCATTTCTCCAAAACCAATGACTTTCTAAAACAGCATGGACAAACACCTATTGATTGGCAGATTGAATAAGAAATATCTTGCACTTTTTGTATCAATTCGCTTATAAAACAAATAAAAATAAATGGTAATGCATGAATTTCACATCCCTTTCTTGACACGAAAAACAAGCATGCTAAAATTAATTCGTATGAAGAGAAAGGAAATTGGTTTATGTTAAAAGAAGTTGCTATAAAGTATTATCGCATGGGATATAACTGTGCAGAAAGTATCATTCGTGCGGGAAATGAGGTCTATGATCTGGGGCTACATGACAAGGACATGAATATGACCGCCGCTTTTGGGGGAGGTTTTCAAATTGGGGATGTCTGCGGTGCCCTCAGCGGTGCAGCTTGTGTCATCAGCTCTCGCTATGTAGAAACCAAAGCACATGATTATGCAGATATGCGCCCATTGACGCAAAAGCTGGTCATCGCTTTTCAGAAACGCATGGGTTCTCGCCTATGTGCGCAAATCAAACCGGTATTTCATAATAAAGAAATAAAATGTGAGAATACAGTTGCTACTGCTGCTGAAGTATTAGAACATGTTATCATGGAATGGGATGCAGAACACAACACTGTAGAGCAATAACATAAAGCTGCCCTATGACAAGAGCAATCTTCACTCTTGTCATGAGCAGCTTTTTCTATTCTATTTCATCCACGTTTCCCCGTTAAAATAAATTGTATCAATTCTTCAACATCATCAAACACATCATAATCACCAAAAATACCTTCTCTATGATAAACAATCCCATTCTTTTCATTCGCTGCCAGACAATCTAAAAGTTTTTCCTCGCCATATCGCTTTGCAAATAGAGTAAAGCCATAAGGTTTGCTCTTACTCAACATACCCTTGCGACATTCCTTGTCACATTCATAACAATGTCCGTATTGTTTTTCTTTTGAGCAATTGCGATTTTCACAAGCATCCATAAAAGCACAATTGTCACCTAAACACCCCTGACAAGTCGTATTTTCACTACATAAACAACAGGCAAGTCCACAGCGCGCAATACCATATTCTCTTTTCATCTTGCATCCTCCTATGTACAGCTATATCATAACAAAAAAACTACGACAACAGTATGTCATAGTTCTTGATAAAGTTGTATCCATCGTTTACTGTCTTCATAGATACGTTTTCTTAACGTTATTGGCTGTAACACTTCAATCCTATCGCCAAAGGCTAACAGATTCGCATACCAGAAATGCTCATCTTTAGGCACATACAAACGATATAAGAAAGTTTTTTTATCTTCCTGCAAAATCTCACCCGGCAGATATTCCAAAATTGATAGTTTCTTTGCTTTATCACAACGCAAACGAATTTCTATCATCGGCTGTTGATGTTTCTCATCATGCATAGATGCGATAATTTCACGTAATGCAGGATGCGGCTGCGCTTGCATATCCTTAACGAGTTCAATATCTTCCATACGCACTAACTTATACATACGATAGCCTTTTTCCATTTTGGCAATCATATACCAAGCATACCATTTATACATACATCCGGCAGCATCTGCCACTATCTTCTTTCGTTCATTACGCGCATTTGTATACATAAAGCGTAAGCAACAATGCTTCAGCATGGCTGTTTTAATGATTTGCAAATGTTGATAGATGAGCGGATGTTCCTGTAATACACTAAAATCTAACAGGATATGGGAATCATCTTTAGAGAGCTGTTCTATCTTTTCACATAAATCAACTACCTGATTTTCTCCCATTGCGCTGGAATAACCTTGCAATGCAGTAGCCATCATAGAAAACTCTTCCTCATTCACCCATTGTTCATCCAAGCGATAACCTTCTTGTATTTCATAACCGCCATCACTACCGGGATAAGCAATAATAGGAATTTTCGCCATGCTTAAGGCATCCATATCCCGCTGAATCGTGCGCACTGAAACCTCAAAATATTCTGCTAATGTTTTGGCGCTGGTACGCCCATGATTCAACAAATATATCGTGATTCCATATAAACGTTCACGCTTCATCTGCTTTTTCCTTTTTTTAAATCTTCGATGGCCTGCTGTTTTTCACTAAGATACTCCCAGCGTTCCATTAATTCTTCAATCTTGGTTTCCAAGGCTTCCCGCTGTTCACTTAAAGATTGCAATTTCACAAAATCTTGTGTATCCATCTCCATTTGCTCATCAATCGCTTCAATTTGTTTTTGCAGCTTTTCCATATGTTCATCCATCATTTCCAGTTCCTGTTTCTCTTTACTGGATAAACGCGGACTTACCTTTGGTTTCACTGCTTTTTCATTCTTATCTACTGCTGTGTTCTTTTCCCCTAGTTCCATCAAGGCACTATAGCCTCCCAAAAACTGCTGTATCGTTTTATCCGAATTAAATACAAACAGCTTATCACAAATACGATCAAGGAAATAACGGTCATGTGACACCGTAATAAGCGCCCCATTAAATGTATCCAGATAATCTTCCAGAATCTGTAAGGTCTGAATATCTAAATCATTGGTTGGTTCATCCAAAAACAAGATATTTGGTGCCTGCATCAATACCTTTAATAAATATAACCGTCTGCGTTCACCACCGGATAAACGCCCAATTGGCATATATTGCGCTTTGGCATCAAACAAGAATCGTTCCAGCATTTGCGAAGCTGTATATGTTCCCTCCATGGTCGTAATGGCATTCGAGCTTTCCTGAATATAATCCAATACGCGCATAGACATGTCCATTTCTTCATGTCCTTGCTTAAAGAAGCCTATTCTAACCGTATCTCCATGTACCACCTCACCGCTATCTGGAGCCAATTCTTTTGCCAATATTCTCAATAAGGTTGTCTTTCCACACCCATTCGCACCCAAAATACCAATGCGGTCATTTCTTTGAAGATGATAAGAAAAATCATGAAACAAGAGGTGTTCCCCATACGCCTTAGATAAATTTTCACATTCGATAATTTTCTTACCTAAGCGAGAACTTATAGCATCCAATTTTATATTCTCTTGTTCATTCGGTTTCTCTATTGCATTAAGTTTATGAAACCGCTCGATTCGTTCCTTGCTTTTTGTTCCTCTGGCTTGTACACCGGCACGCATCCAGGCAAGTTCCGTACGCAAAATATTTTGCCGTTTGCGCTCATTCGCCTGCGCTATTTCTTCGCGTTGTGCTTTTAATTCCAAATATTGTGAATAATTAGCCTCATAGGTATATATGTTTGCCTGATTGATTTCCATCATCTTATCACAGATACGTTCTAAAAAATAACGATCATGTGTTACCATAAAGATCGCATGAGAATAACGCAATAAATACTTCTCTAGCCATTCGATCATATCATTATCCAAATGGTTAGTCGGCTCATCCAATAGTAAAAGATCACAAGGCTGTAACAAGGCTCTTGCTAAAGCAACACGTTTGCGCTGTCCACCACTAAGATGCTTCACAATGCGCGCAGTATCATAAATACCAAGTTTCCCTAATATTGCCTTTGCCTCAAATTCCTTAATATCTTTATCCATACATAAAATTTGATGCAAGATCGTATCCTCTTCATCAAACACAGGGTCTTGGGGAAGATAAGAGATTCGTAAATTATTTTTACGTATCATATTACCCTCTTCATACGTTTCAAGACCTGCTATGATACGTAACAAGGTCGTTTTACCAGTACCATTGACACCAATCAAGGCAATTTTATCATGATCTTCAATCGCAAAACTGACATCTTTTACAATTGGTTTTATATTCTGATGCTTTGTTAAATGTTCCACTGACAATAACATATATATCATCCTCTTTCGTTACCTGCTTATTTTACCATACGCAGATGAAAAAGGAAATCATCTCACAAGATGACTTCCCTTACCTATTCATTTATCTTAATAATCGTCATTGTAATATACGATACCTTTATGTTCATCATAAGCCTTTTGGAAAGATACTAAGAGCACTTTCTTTAGATTTTCCAGACATTTTAAATAATTACCACGATATTGCTGGTGTGTTTCACTAAGTAATGCTTGATACACCTGTGACATAGACAATTCTTTTAAATTTGTAATTAATTTTTGTATTTTTGCATTATCATCAATACACATCAGAAAGTAGTTTTCTTGTATATCATGAATCCGTCTGTGACAATAACTTCGAGGATGATAGTTTGTGATCATATTCCAAATATAGAAAAAATCACAACTGCGTACAGGTATGGAATAACTGGCATCAGAGAATAATTGTAAACATAAATTTTTCTCATCAAAGCCTCTGTTATCTTCACATATCACATCTATTTTCTGTATTTCAAGAACGTGTATCGTCTGCATAATTTACTGTTCCTTTCTTATGAATGAAACATATAAAGAAATAATATAAATATACAAAAATTTATATCATTTCTAAATAATTTTAACAATTAAGAATTCAAATATCCTAACATAGCCGCATTCAACAAAGAATTGCTACCATCAAAAATCCATTTTTTATTCTCTTTGCGATAGTTAACTAAAACAGTTTCTTCTTTTTGTTTTGCTTTTTTCATTTTCTTTGTAAACTCACTTTTCGTGAATTCATCATCTTTTTTTTGTTTCATAGTTTCATAGATAGCATCGTTCATTGTATCTATATAATTAAAGTTTTTTACTTTAACACTGACTGTTGCTTTATCATCTTTGATTTTTTCTTCATTAACCTCATAGGTCATATTTGCATAAGTTAACTTCATAAGTTCTTTTTGCAAACTAGCACTCTTATCATAGCTTTTTTGATCAAATTCAGCACCGACGGTATCACATGCTTCTTTATACTTTCCTTCTTTCATCTTCTCCAAATAAACTTCTGTTAAACCTTTTGGTGAAGACTTATCCGTACGCTGGCATCCGGCAATTGCCATTGCCATCACCATACAGCAGAATACTGCCATTATCTTTTTTATTCTAGCTGATTTTTGTTTCATTTTTTCGACTCCTTACTTTTTTAACTATTTTATAACCTATCATCAATACTAAAGCTCCAGTTAGCACTAACAGTATAATTATTTCCTTTGGCCACGTTTTCTTTGTTATCATTGCTTTATGCTTTGGTATGTACTTTGTTCGTATTCCTCTTACCAATAAGCGATGTGAATTGATTCCATATGGTGTACAGGTCAATAAAGTCACATGATCTTCATCGGCAATTGGTTTTAAATATTCTGTTTTATTAGGTTTCACTACGATGATCTTATCTACTTTATAAGCAAGAACTTGATTATAAATATGAATGTAAAATTCATCACCAATTTCCATTTTATCCAAATCTGTAAATAATTTTGCCTCAGGCAAGCCGCGGTGAGTACTTAAAACCGTGTGATTTCCTTTCCCTCCAATAGGAAATGGCGTCTCACGTAAATGACCAACACCTTTGCGGATAACTTTTTCTGCCACACCATGATAAATAGGCAAGTTTAAATCAATACAAGGAATCTCCAATGTGCCCATAATACCGGAGGCAACATTCATGATGTCATTATAGTTATCAGGAATAACCACACCACTTCCAGGTACAAAAGGGTCATGTACCTCAGTACCTAAGATGCTTTTGTTATATACCTTTGCCTTATCAATTTCCTTTTTTACCATTGCTTTATCATAATGCAATGCCTTATCATTGTATTTCTTTACAGCTATGGTTTGATCATGATTAGACAATAAAACATTTACGTTTGGATAGGCCAGTAAAATAACACCACCTAGAAACAGCAAGGTTGTTATTAGCTTTCGTATTTTCATCTTAGTCGTATAAAGCAGAAAAGAGGGGAACTGAATCCCCTGATTTTCTACTTAACAGCTTTACGGCTGCCTTTTCTATTTAATACAACTGCTGCACCAATTAAAGCAATACCACCGATAACAAAGATAATTGTACCAATACCACCGGTGAATGGAAGATCAGTATTTGTCAGTGCATTGTATACAGTTATTGTTTGATTATCTAAATGACTTGTAGCATTAACTGTTACTTTTAAAGGCTCACTCAATAAGCTATATGGTTCACCTTTCTCATTAATAGGAGCTTTTGTCTCTACGATCCAATAATCCGTTGAACGATTATTGTTTTCTTCATATGACTCACCCAAAGTACCGTAAGCTAAACCAAAGATTTCTACGATACCTTGTTCATTTGATACAAAAGTATTCTTACCATTAATGCTGATTGGATTCTTTTTAGCTTTTGCATCCGCTTCAGATGCAAAAACCTGGAATTCTGCACCCTTCAATACTTTTGCAGAATTTTCCTTATCAACCTTTATCATTTTAATACCGCCAGTATGTACTTCTGGTGTATCGCTATCTTTCTCATAATCTTGACCACTGAAGTTTGTAAAAGATAAATGAGCAGTATTATCAATTTCATCGCCTAAAATTGCTGAATCATTTATTTTTGTATAGAACTTCGTAACCAATTTTCCATTTCTTGCAACACTACAGATCTTTCTAATACCATCATTAGTTAATGTGATTTTCAATTCGCGTGTTGATTCATCATATTGTGTATAATAATCAGCATCGCGCGTTAAGTAATCATGTGAATTTCCATAAGAGTCTCGCATTTCGATTGAAATCTTCTCTTCATTAACAAAATCTAAGCGTGAATCAATTACATCTGTAATAATATATTTGTTATAAATTTCTTCATCATCTTTTAATGGAACCGTTGTAGTAATAATCCAAGGAAAAACATCACCAATATTTTCACCTGCATGATTATTTCCCTCATTGACAACATCTTTATCGATATCTGGACCACCTTGATGAATTAAATTCTTAGGATATACATGAATATCATATAACCATTTTGGAGCATTTGTATCTGTTTTGTTTTCAGGATTATATGTTGGTACATATATAATCGCTGGTGCCATTTTTTTGCTAACTTGCGCATGGTCTTCTTCTTGTAATAAATAAGCACCTAATGGCAAATTATCAAATTTATACTCACCATTATCATCTGTTGTACCTTCTTTAGTTCCATCAGTACCAAACGTCTTATCTCTATGGTTATTGAATAAATCAGTAGCCTCTTTAGGATCTAGTTTTACACTTCCATCATCGACAAGTTTTGTTAATTTGAATGTAATACCAGGGAATGGCTTATAATCTTTGATAAGTGGATTGTCTTTTTCTAATAATTGTCCAGTACCTTTATTATTCAATCCCTCAACTAATTTATTGTAGTCATCCTCTTCTTCTACTTTTAACTTGTGAATCGTGATACTACCCGTCTCAGGCTCAGCTGCCTTTACATTTGCGCCAACACATAATGTCATTAGCATTCCTATGCTCAATAACATAGCTGTGATTTTTTTCAATTTGTTTTTCATTTCTTTTACCTTTCCTTTCTGTTACATTTATATAAATTTATCAAGAAAAACTTTAATGGTTATGATCCATAACATTCCTCCTTTTTACGTTTTCTTAATAACCATGCTAGAATCAGCATTATACTTCCATATCGCAGATAGTTAGAATTTCCAGTGCTACCCATAATAGGCAAATCTTGTTTCTTTCTGTTAATTACCTGATATTCATAACTTCCATCACTCGTTTCCACTTTCTTAAATGCTGGAGGTAACGAATTTCCTTTTGCAGTAATCTTAATAGGATTTTCTTTATCAGTGTAATTAACTTGTATTGCCCATTGACCTTTTGGAAGTTCATAACCTTCTGGAGCTGCTACTTCAGCTAAACGATATTCGCCTTCTTCAATATCTGTGAATTCCACAAATCCATTTTCACCACTAACGACCGGTGTTTCTGATATAGGTTTCCAACAACTGCTGCCATTTCCTTCAATATCTGCCAGATCGTCGTGTGTATGTCCTGAACTAGTATCGTCACATCTATAGAGTTGGAAACTTGCTCCTGCTAATGCAAGACCATCTGGATCCACTTTACGGAATTTAAAGTTATGAGATAACTCATTTTCTATTTGATATTCGAAAGAAGTACCAATAGTTACCGTTTTCACATCAGGTGCACCATCAATTGATTTAAACACGATTGGTGTTGGTGATGAGTTCTTAATCGTTACTGACCATTGACCTGTAGGTAATATATAACCTGATGGTGCTTTGGTCTCAACCAAACGATATTCTCCATCATTTAAGCTTTTAAATTCAACAAATCCATCAGAGTCACTTATCTGTGGTGTATTGCTTATAGGTGTCCAACAGTTAAGATTAGTACCATCGATATTCGCAGTTTCATCATGAATATGTGATGATGCTGTATTATTACAACTATATAGTTGGAAATTAGCACCTGCCAACGCACTTCCATCTGTATCTACTTTGCGGAATTTCAAATTATGTGCTAGCACATTTTTAATCTGATATTCATAAGTGCCATTCGCTGAAACATATGTTGCATCAGGAGCACCTTCTAATGAGTTAATAACTACTGGTTTCGTTGCTTCATTATTTATGGTAACTTTCCATTGTCCATCAGGTAGTCCATAACCATCAGGAGCCGCCGTTTCAACTAAGCGATACTCACCATTAGCTAGTTTCTTGAATTCTACAATACCGTCTTCTCCACTTGTTACCGCAGGATTAGTGTCCATTGGTTTCCAACAACTGCCAGATTCATCAGGGTTTGCTAATAAATCGTGTGTATGGTGTTCTGTACAAGAGAATAATTGGAATGTTGCGTTCGCTAATGGATTGCCACTCTCATCCACCTTACGGAACTTAAATGGTGTAAATCCTGTATCTGGATAGTTAATAATTGGCTTATCCTCAGAAATTCCATCAATTACAATAGCACCTGAACTATTGTTTTCTATGGTAAACGGATATTTCGCTGTCTCAACAGCGAAGTTATCTGCTGTATCGAGTTCCTTCACATAGTATTTACCAACTGGTAATAATGTGTTATTAGTTGCTTTACCATCACTGTCTACATGCATTAACTGAACTAGTGTATCTTTCTTGATTAATGCTCCATCATTAGCACCTTTTATTTCTTCAGCAGAGAAGATACCAAATATAACCTTAGGATAAAGTGCCGTTGCATCCGCTACCCCATAGAATTCTTTATAAACCGTTAACGAAACTTTATTTCTATGGTTTTCAATTGTTGTAGTTTCAAGCGTTGGTTTAAAGTTTACTATATCTTGGTCTAATATAACCTCATGCTCACTTGTATCAACTATGAAACCATCTGGTGCTTCTTTTTCGGCAACTACATAGGTTCCATAAGGTAATTTTCTACTAATATCCTTTGTACCGCTCTTTAGCGTATCGACGACAGCACCAACTGGATAATATGTTCCATCGATTGTAACAGCAACCTTTGTACGTATTTCTACCACCGCACCACTCAAACTATCCATTGTGAATACCGGTTTTGTAACGATATGCCCATTTTCTTCAACTGTTTCAATTGCAGTGAAGGTCTCGCCGACTTTTTGTAATTTGATTTGTCCATAACCGGCATAATTGATAATCGGATCGTCATCATTCCTTATTTGTAATTCCACATTTTTATTATCATAATTTATAATAAATGGAATAGTTGTTGTATTTAAAACATAGCCTGGTGCAGTAGCCGTTTCTCTTACATAATATCTTCCTTCTGGTAATTTAATACCAGACATCGTACTCTTGCCATTTGAATCAATGCCAAACATTGCAACCATAGAATTCGCAGGTATCACATTCTGATTACCATTGTTATCAATGTATTCAATCGCATATTGTGTGAAGACACCAAATTTTACATATTTAAATAATTCAGGATTGTTCATACCGTCAAATTGTTTTGTTAATTTGGCCGTAAACGTAGCATGCGTATCATCCATATCGATAAACGCTTCTGCATTTTCTGTTGTATCAGATGATGTCAACTTAATTTGATGGAACTCTGTATCAAGCAAATAATCTGATGGTGCTGACAATTCTTTATACATGTAAGTTCCAAGAGGCAAATCAATACTTGTTTCACCACTCTTTAATTCAAGTATTAAATCATCTTTTTCATACTTCTTACCATCTAAATACAATGTTTCAGTAGCATAAATACCAATGGTAACATCTTCCAAATTCTTAGTTTCCCAATTCAGATGCAATAAACCACTTATCGTTTGATCGGCCACATAGCCAGTAAGAACTTCCCCTGTTTTACTAAATGTGATTTTACCTTTTTCAAGTTCGTTCGTTAAAGGAATTAAGAAACTATCGCTCTTATCTTCAACCGTAAAGTAAGTTGGCGTAGGATCTAGGCGATATCCTTCCGGTGCTCTGGTTTCAACGATTTTATATTCACCCGGTGTATAATTATTTAATAGAATCTCACCATTATCATTTGTAATTCTCACATCACTAAATGTAGGGTCATTAACAGATGTTATCTTAAATTCTGCACCTGGTAATCGTTTTTCTGGATTATCCTTGTCATACTTGAGAAGTTTGATAACACCTTCTTTAGAGGTATGATTTTCCAATTTAACTTCAACAATTGGCGCATCTTTATCGCCTATTAATCGGTGATATGAAGTCGTATCAATCTCACAGTTTGGTGGTGCAATAGTTTCACGTATTGTATACCATCCATATGGCAGATCCTTACTGATTCCGATTCCATTTGCTTTAGTTGTTATTTTGTCAACCACTTCATTCGTCGCATCACTTGTTATTTCAAAAGTGGCATCTGCTAAGGTATTGCAGTACTCGTCTACCTTTATAACTTTTAATTTGCCTGTGTATACATCATTCGTAAATTCATAAACGTATGGCTCATCAACTTTAGAACCATCAATCGTAACAGTACCGATATTTTCGTTTAAAATACTTCCATCCGGTGCTTTGGTTTCTACTATCGAATATGTTCCTTTAGATAATGTTTTACTTGTAGCCTTACCTTCTTTATTGGTTACCAAGGTATCAACAACAGCATTTTTGCTATCACGAATTTCGAAAGTAGCCTTCTCTAAATTACCAATGACTTTATTGCCATCAGGGCCTTTTAAAGATTTTTGAACTTCAATTTGTCCACTGATAGGATAATTCACAATGTGATTCTCATAATGATAATAAATCTTACCATTTTTTTCCGTAGCTGTTGAATCAGAGTATAGGTTAATTAATATTGGATTGATTGGCAAATATCCCTCCGGAGCTTGCTCTTCTTTTATGACATAGAAACCAATATCTAAATCTTTAATTAATGCGTGTTGGTTTTCATCAAGCTCAATATCCATAATTTTAACATCTTCTGTGACATCGCCAAACTCTTCATCTTGATACCAGGAACTGCCTGCCTTATAAAGTACGAATTTTGCTCCAGGTAATGGTTTACCGGCTTCATCGGTTTTCCATAATTCAATTTCACCTTTTGACGGCTGATTCTCGAAATAAAAGGTATAATCATGCTTATCTGGCGTAATATCAATGATTTTAATTTCATCTGATTTATCATAGCCGTAGCTAGCAGGATTTTCTTCCGTTACATAATATCTGCCAGGAGCTAACTGGTCGCTTCGATAAGATGCAATTCCTTTACCGTCATAGCCCGTTTCAAAAGTAGCTATTTTTTCATCATCATCAGTTTGCACCTGTCCATCTTCTCCAGCCCAATGCAGTGCAAACGTTACTCCCTCTAATGGCAAGCCGAATTCATTTATTTTATGAATGGTAATACTATCATGATAAGTATTCTCAAACGTATAATCAAATGAAGGATTTTCTGCACTTGGCGTAAACCTTTCAACTCTGTCGGATAATTCATAATTCAACGGAGCTTTATACTCAATCAATACATAGCTCTCATTAAATTTAAGTTGATCATAGGATGCTTTTCCTTCTTCATCTGTCGTTAAATAAATCTCTGCTTCCGTAACAGAAATATCAGCATTAGGATCTTTTTCAAGAATCTTCAAATCTTCTAAATATTGATTATAGCTTTCTTCTGTAAATATAGCAAAGACAGCATCTTTAAGTTTCTTTTTGGAATCCTTTGCATCAACCTTTAAAATATCTACTTTTCCTTTTTTAGGAACATCATTTGTTTCAACTTGAATTAAAACATCATCATATTTGGTTTCCTCATCTTCATTTTGCTTCACTTCTGCGACAAGAACAGCATCGTTTATTTCATAATCTTTAGGTGCTTCAATTTCTTTTACATAATATGTTCCTAAATCTAGAATTTTTGATTTCACTGGAACATGCGTAATCAGCGTGTTATTAATTTCAATATTTGGATCAGATTCCTCTGCTACTGAACCATCGCTGGCATATTCTTCAGGATTTTCATTTGGATCCATTATTTCAATTTCATCAGGTAAGGTAACCATATCATAGCCTTCCATATAGGAACTTTCTACAACTTCATACTTACCTTCTTCATTTAATATAGCTTCTTTGAAAATTCCATAAGTCGCTCCAGGTACACCAATTCCTGTTTCTTCAGCATCTACTTTGACTAACTCAATTGCTCCTTTGATAGGTTCGTTTTCAATTGTATATTCATATACTTGTCCATCTTTACTGGCGATTGCAAATGCCTCATAGAAATCTTTATTCAATTTATATCCATCAGGTACATCTGTTTCTTTTACATAGTAATTACCATATGGTATTTTATCAAGTGATGCTATTCCGTATTTATCTGTCTTCAATACTGCATATGCATTATCATCAGCATCATAAACAGTAAATTCAACACCTTCTACAGGCTCTTTCGTCTCAGAATCTTTTTTATTTAGTTTAAGACTACCAGTTATAGCATCATTTACAATGGTTTTTGTTATGACCTCTGGACTATTTTCATTAACAGTAAAGTATAAATCATTATTTTCTGATAATTTATAACCATTTGGAACACTAATTTCTACGATTTCATATTTTCCAACACCTAATAAAGTAGATGTAGCTTTACCATTGCTGTCAGTAATCAAACGTTCGATAAATTCAACACGATTACCATAATCATCTAAAGAATAAATATCAAATGTCGCACTTTCCAATGGTTTATGCTCATCAGAACTATCTACCTTAAGAATTTCCAAACTTGCCCTAATTTTAGCATTATCATAGATAAGCAATAATGAGTCTTCATCAGAATCAGCATTCAAATTTATAGTTTGTACTGGATTTTCAGCAAGCTTATAGCCTTTTGGTGCTTTTGTTTCTGTTACTCTATACTCACCAAACACTAATTCATCTGTAGTAAAGGTACCATTTTGGTCTGTCATATAGGTTTTATCATATTGAACATTAATTCCTACTACCTTAAATTCTGCACCTTGCAGTCCCTCAGCAGTATCCTTATCACGTTTTAACACACTGAATTTTCCTGTGGTCGGTTTTTTAACATCTGTGAATACAAATGGCAATGCATTTGTTTTTCCTGAATCTTTATTTACCTCCACCGTCTTAATTTCAGTCGATAAGTAATAACCTTTAGGGGCACCTGTTTCTCTTACATAATACGTTCCATAAAGTAAATTGCTAAATTCTGCAATTCCGCTATCTCCTGTTTTGATAGATTTAAGCTCTCCGCTTAATGCTTTTGCATCTTCATAGCTTTTATAGATTGCGAATGTAGCATTTGCTAAGACTTTTGATTGATCCTCAGCATCTACTTTTTTCACTTTGAATGAACCGGTTAAAGGCTTGTTTTCAACAGAAATCGTCTTATGTTTAACAGTTGGGGATATTGTAAAGTCATACACATCTGAAACTAGTTCATAACCTTCTGGAGCCTTTATTTCTTTCATTGTGTAAGATCCAGTGCTAAGGTTTTTACTCATTGCCTTTCCTTCGATATTTGTCGTTATCGTATCAACTACCTTACCGCTGCTATCATAAATTTCAAATACTGCGCCCGCTAAATATTTTTTAGTTCCTGTTGTTTCATCATACTTTACAACTTCAACATTTCCTGACATTTCATCATTAGAAATTGTCAGTGGTTCAGCTTCAAACTCAATGATATCTGCTTGTACCTTTTGATTAATAACAATGTTATGAGGCGTAGTATCTAATACATAACCATCTGGTGCTTTTGTTTCAATTACTACATAAGATATTGCAGCAGCTGGGATAGAAGCTGTATACGTACCTGGTGTAGTTGTTTCCGTTACATCTGCAATTTTCGTAGTCAGATCTTCTTTATTGAAGATAGCGAATTCAGCTCCCGATAAAGGTTTACCACCGTTGCTGTCAACTTTATAAATCGTGACCTTAACAGGCAAGCGATCGTCACTTACTATTACTTCTGTCGCTGCTGGCTTTTCATTAGTTACTGTTATCTCAAAACAGTCTTTAATAAGTTCATACCCTTTTGGAGGTACTAATTCATAAATATCATAAGTTCCAGCACTTGATAACATTCCAGTATAAACACCGTTTGCATTTGTTTTAAATTTTAAGAGCGGTTGGGCAGGATTCGTTGTGTTATATGGTGAATCACCATGCTTAAATAAACCAAATTCTGCATCTGCTAAGCGATCACCGCTTGCGGCATCCTGCTTAATTAATTTAAAACTAAATTCTGCTTTTTTATTTACGACTTTCACTTCTTTTTCATCACTATTTATGACAACGTTAGTAATTGCCCCAGAAACAGTTATATAACCCGGTGGAGTATTGATTTCTTTTACATAATATTCACCATAAGGCAAGCTTTCAACAATCGCTATACCGTCCGCACCAGTAATTAAATTATCTCCGATCTTTTCGTCTGTATCTTTACGGCGCAATTCAAACTCTGCATTAGCAAGCGGACTTCCATCTTCTGTACTCTTTTGAATAATAAGTTTTCCAGAACTTAGTTTATTTTCAACATCTAGTTTTACTGCCTTCCCATGCTCACTAACGTTAACAGACTGTAATTCATAAGATATATCGTGATCCTTCGGAGCTGTTGTTTCTTTCAGAACATATTCACCATATGCTAGATTCTTTACTACTTCAATCCCACTATCTGGAATTGTGATTGTTTCTATAAGTTTATAAGCTGGGTTATCTTTATTAACACTGTCATACTTTTCTCTTTCTGTTCCAGATGTCGGCATTTTTCCCTTATATAACTCAAATACAGCACCACTAAGTTTTTCTTTCGTGCTTTCATCTAGTTTTGTAATCTCCAACTCACCTACAATAGGGTTATTTTTAATAGTAACAGACTTATTATAAGCAGTAATTGGATTACCTGTAGCAGTAAAGTCCTTCAGTGTATAGTAATATACAGTAGAATCTAACTGGTAACCCTCAGGCGCTTTTGTTTCACGTAAGGTATATCCATCATCATATGGCAAATTAATTTTATCACCAGAAGATGTACCACTTGTTGTTACCACAATAGCTTTCCCATGTAAAGGTTTGATTTCAAATACAGCTCCAGCTAATGGTTTTCCACTATTATCTTGTTTCTTAAGAATTAAGCTGATTGGTATACTATTATTTTTAAGAGTTATTGAAGCAGCAAAACGATTTTGTGAATCAAATTTTAAATCACTCATATTTTCGTTTTTAGATAGCACTTCTAGATATTTATTAGTATTTGATGTGCCTAAATACGTAGGATGGAATTTAAAAGTAGCTGCAACACCGTTTAGTACAAGTAAACCATCATCTGTTTCTTTTTCAGTCAAACTAAATGTCCAATCACTCATTGATAGGTCAGCCATTTCACTTAAAACTGGTGTAATATCAAGAACACCATTTACTGTTTTAAGTTCTTTACTAATTGATTGACTTCCACTTGTACCATTTAAATTTAAAGTTGCGTTAGCTAACGAACCATTTTCATCTGTTTTATTTAATACAAATTCGTATTGTCGAATATTATTTATATCCAACTCCAATAAATACTTCGTTGCGACTAAGTCAGACGGGCTTTCTTTTATTTGTTGGAAATCACTAATTACATAATCTTGCTTAAACGCATCTCCAGCTATGTATCCAGGAGGAAACTTGGTTTCTTCTATATGAACTGATTCTGTATGCGGAATGGTAATTATATCTTTTTCCACATCACCTGTTGTTACTAATTTGTAAACTTCATTTTCTTTCGTTGTAATTGTGAATTCAGCATCTTTTAAAGGCTTATTAGTAGCTTTATCTACTTTTTTTATTTGTATATTTAAAGGTGCATATTCATTTTTAAAATCAATTACATACTTATAGATAGTAGAAGACTCATCACCTTCTGTAGTTAATTTAATAAGTTCACTTAATGATTTTATCTTGTTAGGATTAGATTCGTTTGGGCAATAAGTAAAAGCTTTAAATTTAGGTTGTTTAGAATATATTTTACCATCTATCGAACTACTAAATATTACTGCAGTTTCAGTGATATAAACATCATAATCATTTTCACTTGGAAGAGAAGTTAAAATATCGGTTATTTTTGTCAGTGTATTTGAATTATAATTATCAATATTTACTCCCTTTTCTGTCTTAATAGGCACTCCAGTTTGTCCTTTTTTATATATATCTATATCTATAATCGCACTAATTACACCATTATCTTCTGACTGCATAGATTTTTTCATATAGAATTCTGTTGTCGGTTTTTTGTTTACAACCTGAATCACAATTTGTTTTGATGAATTTTCAATAAATGATACTCCATCTGGTAGTGTTGAACTTATTAAATTAAATTGGTTATTAGAATCCATTCTAAAATTCAAAGTTATTGGAGTATTTAATATGGCAAAATCCCCTTCTACTTTAGTTTCCTCGATTTTTAATACATTAGTTGAACTTGATGCAGTACCATCATAGAACTCATTTAATTTAATTTCAGCTAATCCATCATCAACATTTGTAGTAATTGTTTCACTATAACTACCAGTTCTACTACTTGTAATCTTAAATGTTGCTTTTAATGGGTTGCCATTCTCATCAACTTTTTTTATTTAAATTTTAGGAGCTTTTAAGCTGTTCTTTACTTTGATAATCCCTGTGTAACCATCGAAAGATAACGCATCACGCATAGCTTCACTTTCATCTAGTGAGCTAGTAAGAATTTTATCCTGATCTAATTGCGGAGTTCCACCAGGAACATATTTTATCAAAAAAGAACCATTTAACTTTTTTTGTGTAATATAGGCTTTAGTTTCGCTAAATTCAATATGATATCCACCATTAGTACTAGTCGTTTCTAAACATTTATCTAGAAGATAATTTAAATCTTTTGGATTATCTATTGTATTAATTTCTATATCCTCTTCATAAAATGGAGTCCCCGTTCTAGAATCTGCTTGTGAATTATTGAATAACTTTACATGGAAAGTTGCACTTATCGGTTCATTATTATCATCAACTTTTGATAATCTTAAGTTAACAGGCTTAGGTTCATTTGTTAATTTTAAACTTACTAATTCTATTTTGTGCGTAGGGTTATCAGGTAAATCAATAAAGTGTTTCTGTGTATCTAATATATATCCATGAAGCTCTTTTGTTTCAATTATGTATGCATCATTCAACTCATCTACTGTATAAGCCATACTTTTTACATAACCTTTATTATTTGTAATTAATGTCTCTAGAACTTCATCTTTACTATTTCTTAATTCAAACTCAACATTTTCTAAAGGTCGCCCACCTGCACCCTTTTTATTAACTTCAATTTGAATATAAGATTTTGGATTAGTTACATTTAGTTCTATCTTCTGCTTATCTTTGTTAATATTAATCACATATCCTTGCAATTCAGCATTCCAATAATCATCATTACCACCATTAACAAGATCATTATAATGTCCTTTAGAAGATTTTGTTTCTTTAACAACATATTCACCATATCTATACTTTTCAAATTTTACAATACCCTCTTCATTCGTTGATTTTGTTTCTAACGCCTTGGTTAGATCATTCTTACTATAGATTGCAAATTCTGCATCTTTAAGTTTTTGAGTAGGATCTTCCTCATCAACTTTCATAATTTCTATACTACCTTTTACAGGTGGATTAGCAAATGATTCTTCGAAATTTGCTTGTTCTTTCGTTAACTGGAAGTATTTACGCGTATTTTCAGGCAATATATGATTATCTCCTGGGGTGGTTTCTTCAAGATAATAATAGCCTTGTAAAGGATTTGCGTCATTTACTAATGGTACATCAACAAATTTTGCGATACCCTGATCGTTTGTTACCTGTGTACCTAACAATTGCCCTGTAAGACTATTATAAAGCTTGAAAGTTGCATTTTTTACTACTACATTATTTTTTTCAGAATCAATTTTATGAATAGTTACAAGACCTGTTGTTTCCTCATTGGTAATATTATAAGTCATCGTAAGCGTGTTAGGATTAAATGTTCCTGTCCATTTATTTCCACTGCTTGATTTTGCATTATTAAAATCTATTGTTTGATCATCAAAATCTACCAAAATATTTGCAGGTGCCCAAGTTTCTTTAAGTGTGTAAACACTACTAACTATTAATGGTTTAGATTTAGCATAACCATTTTCATCTGTTTTTAATGTCTGAATCATTTTATCGCCATCATAAACGGTAAATTCAATACCAGCTAAAGCTTTACCATCTTGATTTTTCTTATAAATTTCTATATATCCATAAATAGGCTCATTAGGTACATCTTTCTTATAGTAATATGGATGATTTCCAGTATCTGTTATTTTAAAAGCCTCTTTTTCACCATTAATAATTTTATAGCCTTTTGGAGCCTTTGTTTCCTTGATATAGTATGTAGTGTTAGCTAACAACTCAGTTGTTTTTGCCTTACCTTCATTGTTTGTAACAAGGGTACATACAACATTGCCTTTGGTGTCTGTTATTTCAAACTCTGCACCAGATAATGGTTTGTTTTTATCATCTTTATCATATTTATACACTTCAAAAATGGTAGGGATTGCTTTATTTTCAACCTTTACCTCTAAGACATTTTTCTCAATTGTGTTATCCAGAGAAAGCATAATCGGATCTTTTAATTTATCATATCCTGGTATAGTTTCTCTTTCAACTAAACGGATAAAGCCAGCATCTATATCACCCCTTGTAAACTTATTAGTAGTAACTGCTTTACCACTCTTGTCAGTTTTTATAGTTTCTACATCGACCCATGAAGCGCCTACAACCTTCTGAACTACAAAAACAACATTTTCCAAAGGCAGATCATCTTTACCTGTTTTTATTACTTTGATTTGAACTGGTTCCTCATCATTTTTAACCGTTATCCCAATATTAGTATCATTAAAGGTAACTGTTTTAATAGTTTTATCCAGTTTGATGCTATCATCTTCACTGCTCCACTCCTGGTAATAAATTTTAGTTCTGGCATCATATAGACGCGATTCAATATAACCATTTTCATCCGTTGTTTTAAAATCAAAACCATTAGCAGCACCTTCTTGTCCATTTAAATTCGGTCCGATTTTAAATGTTACGTTTTTAAGAGGTTGATGCGTTCTACTATTCTCTTTATGAATTTCCAATTTTACTTTTATAGCTGTATTTTTAAAGGTAAATACATTCTTATCCGGATTTACATTGATTATAAGTGTTTGCGTCTTTTCCGTACCTGTCGGTGCAATAAATCCAGGCCCAGCAAAAGTCTCTGTTATTGTAATTTTTGTTCCTACTGGGAAGCTTACCTTACTAGTGAATTGTCCATTTTTATCTGTAACACCAGTATATGTAGCTTTCCCATCAGTATAGGAAAATACTGCTCCCTCTATAGGGTTGTTTGTTTCTTCATTTATTTTTTTAATTTTAAGAGGAAATGATTTAATTTTATTTTTAATTGCCAACTCAATATTTTCACCAGATTTTATTGTTCTTTGGTATATGGTTGTATCTAATATCAAATCATTCGGAACAGTTTTTTCCTTTATATATATCACTGTACCAGCGGCATAATTTCGTTTAAGCTTCGTTTCACCCTTATCATTCGTTGGCTCGGTTGTTTCATTTAAATTATTTTTATCCATTCCATAGCTAAAAGTAATTCCTTTTCTCGCCTTACCACTTGAATCCGTTTTCTTGATAAGAATATTACCATTTGTATTCACTTTTATGTAGATGTTAAATTTTACATCTTTAGGAGATCCATAAAAGTAGACACGTTGCCTGTTAGTCGCCGAATATTGTTTGACATTCCAACCTAACGAAGGAAATTTTTTAACAAAGGATATACTCAAAGTCTTTCCGTCATATTTAATATTATTTGAAAGGGTCACATTTAGTTTATTCCCATCAAAACTAACACTTTTAATACCTTCACTTTTTGAAGTAACTTCACAATTTCCTTGACCTAATATTCCATTGCTATCTGTATAACTAAATGTATTACCGCCTGCCTCTTTTCTAGTTACTGTCATTGTTTTTCCATTAAAGGAAGGAACCTTGTTATGATTATTTACTTTAGCTAAAATATCATCACGATATTGTTTCATTGCGACTTCATTTTTATAAGTGTATGTATCTTTTCCTGTTTCGTAATAAACTTTAATACCCTTGACACCACATTGTTCCCAAATCAAAGATTGTGCAGCCAAAAAGTAAAGATTCTTTTCCCATTGTTTTTTATTCTTCCATGCTGGATTATCAATACCATAATATGCATAAAGACTTAATTTATAGGCTTTATCTTTTGAATATCCATTATTATAAAGGGATCCACCTGCATAGCATAATTCATCTCCTGCATTTAAAGCTACACCAGGCTGCAGGCAATATAAATGTTGATTTTTATTATTCCCAAAATACTTTAAAACATAACCTTCAGATCCACCTGCATGCCCATTCACAGAATAACTTATTTTTACACGAAGATTATCCCAAACTCTTAAACTTACCCAATTTAAAATTTGGCAATCTGCTGATCTTGTTGCACTCAATTTAGCAATTTCTTTTTCTATTTCTTGCGTATTTTCTTGTACTAAACCTAAATTGAGGGTTTCATTCTTTGTTACATCGTATTCTGCGATGCGCAAAAAAACATCATCTTCGTAATTTCCTATTTCAAATTTATCCTTGTTATTTTTTACTGTATTATCCAAATTATATGCTGCAATATCTGAAAACTTAGCACACATATTAATTTCATATTTGCCAGCTTCATCTACTTTTATATGATAGGTACCATCTTCTTCGGTAACAGCTTTATAGGTCTTTTTATCCTTGCTAATAGCTCTTACTTCAATGCCACTTACACCTGGTTCATTTTTATCTTGTTCACCATTTTTATTTGTATCATCAAAGATAACACCATTAATAGAATATGTTGCAGTTTCATCTTCACTTGTTGTTTTTACAACAGCATAGACAGTCCAATCGATATTCGTTAAAACAAGTAATGTTACCATGATCCATACGCATGATTTATGTAATAAACGCTTTAACATATTAGCACCCTCGTCCTTTCTTCACTTTCCATATACACATACTAGCTCCTGATATCACGATCAGTAATAGATATAAATATGTATTAGATAAATCTCCAGTTTGTGTTTCTTTCCCTGGTGTTTTTTCATCTGTTGGAGTATCACCGCCGGATGGCGTATCCGGAGTATTTGGATTATTTGGTTTATCTGGAGTATTTGGATTATCTGGAGTATTTGGTCCATCGGATTCTCCAGGAGTATTTGGCTTTGGTGATGCTTTAGGCTCCACATCTACAGTATAAAGTGGTCCATATTGAACATCTTCTATAGTTTGATAATAAGGTAGGTGCACAATAAAAGGAGAAATTACACCGTATGCATTATCGTCCTCTGCCATAAGCAGGTAAACACCTTTCTCATCCAATACCAATTCCATCTCACCTTTAGCGTCTGTACTGTTAGATAAAATCGGTTTATCTTCTAACTTTTTAGATATCATTTTAGCGACTAAATCTAATTCGTGAGCGTTTTGTGGATATGTTTCATATCCATATTTAGGATAGATTTTTGCATCTCCGTTCTTGTCAATTTCTCCAATCTTATATACATAAAATTTGACTCCATTCATATCAGAAGACTGAACTTGCAAATCCTCTAAATGAATTTTGATTATGCATCTTTCTGATTCAACTGCACGTATCGGAACTAGAAAGATCATAAAAGCCAACAAAAACGTCGCAACAAGTAATAATTTTTTCCTCATTTTGCTAACCTCCCTCAATTCATTTCTGTTTAATATACTATACCTTTATAGATATTTACTTTTTTGTTGTAAATGTCTTTTTTTATGCTCTTTTTTTCACTTAAATATCAAGTTTAAGAGAAAATTCGCTTGATTTAAAAAGGTATACGTTGTTCCATGTGAAAAGGCTTCCGTCTAAATTATATAGGCAATTTCTGGAAATTTCAAGACATTATCGGGCATGTTTTCACACTAAATTGACATTTTTATAACCAAATTCTTCGCTTAAAAATGTAACATTTATGATATTTAGGTTTTATTTATATCTTTCTATCACAAGAAAATCACATAAATAACACAAATTAAATTTCAAAATATTTTTGTTTAGCATAAATTTCATAACCCATAGTCCTTCATAACTTCATATTTATCTACTTATTTCGAACATTTCCTTTAGCATAAAAAAGATTATGCTGCCGTCATAACAAGGTTATCTTCTTTTTTCTAAAAAAAAGAAACATCACAATGAAAATGACATTTCTTTTACCTTAGATTTTCCATAATTTATTAACTTTTCTTTGTCTTGCCCTTTTTATGCATCACTTATTTATCAAAATACCATGTGAAATCACATGGTATTTTGACATATTTTATATGATTATTGCTCTTATGCTGTTTATTGATCAAGCTCCCACACAATATTTAAAGCTTGCATAGCGTTTAATCCCCATGGGGCACCAGCAATTTGATCCTTACTCTTTCCTTTGATGAAGAAAGAGGTGATTCCTGTAAAGCGAAATGCATTGTTAATGCTAGTAACCGTGCTAGGTATTTCTATACTTTTTAGTTTCGTGCACTGTACAAAAGCATCTGTACCAATTACTTCCAGTCCCTCAGCTAATGTTATACTTTCCAGTGCCAAGCACCAGCCAAAACCATTTGCCGGTATTTCTTTTAATTTTGCAGGGAGAGTGATATGGGTAAGACTCGTACATTTATTAAATGTCGCAAATCCCATCTTTTGCATTGAATCTGGTAAATTGATTTTCACAAGGCTGTTACATTCAGCAAACGCTTGGGAACCAATTTCCGTTACCCCATCCGGTAGTACAACGCCTTCTAAATGAATACAATTCGTAAACAAATACTCATTGATAACCGTGATATTTTTAGGAATAACCAATGTTCCTTTCAAGGCAGTGCAGCCTCTAAAGGCACTTTGTTCCAGAATCTGAAGATTATCCGGCAGTTCAACACTTTCTAAACGCAAACAGCTTTGGAACGCACTGTATCGAATAGCAGTTACGGATTCCGGTATGGTAATGTGGAGCATATACTCGGCTCGCCAGAAGGTCTGCGGCATAATTTCTTTCAAATTGTTGGATAACTTAATATCACTCAGCCAGCAATCATAGAATGCCGCATTACCGATGCTGGTGATACTGTCTGGCATGACAACACTTTTTACTTCATGTTTTGCGTTAAAAGCATTGCCTCCGATACTCACGACAATACAAGGTTTGTCATTCACGAGAATGACTTCCGGAATCACTACATCTCCTTGATTTAATATTACCTTTTCTTCTGTAACGGCATCAATGACTCCATTATTCACCATTTCACTTGTCAAAATCACAGTTCCCGCTGTCTGCAATGTTTTGGTTTCTTTTAAACCGCCATAAGCAAAGGTTAAATCAAAGGTTGCACTCGTCGGTACTTGATCCTTATCAATTACATATTCATCTTTTGCTAATGTTTTGATACTTCCATCGGAATACATTGCCCTTACGATAAAATCATCTTTATCAAGCAATTCTTCTTTTAGAAAAAATTTCTTTTTCGCTTCTATGGACAACTGGGCCAAGATCACAGGTGCCTTAGCTTGCAGTAACATGGTATTTTCAGATAGTTTGCTTGTCTTATCTTTTGTCCCCGAGACTTCCTTTACGACATATGGTGTATTCTGTTTTTCACTCACTGTCCATACCGTGTCATCACAAACCTCTATTCTGGCAAATTGTTTCGCTTTTATCGTAATCTCGCCGGTAGCCTGCGTGGTGCGTTTGGCTACAATTTCATTTGTTTCACTATCATATACCGTATAGGCAAGATGAACACCTTTGCGTGTTTCCAAGATTTGTTTTATATCGGTGATGTTCTCTTGGCTAGCCCGCAGTACCTGACGTAACTCGAAAGTGAATTCCTGATCGCTGTCATTTTCCATTTCTTTCGCAATTTCAATGACCGTCTTGCGATTACTATTCACAAACCCCACGGCATCCTGGCAATCAATACGACCATTATAGCAATCATCCAGTGCATCAACATATCCACTTAACTGTCCCCATTCAGCATCACTTTCCTCTATCAACTCCACGATTCGATAGGTGCCATCTTTGACAATGCTAGGCTGTATTTTTACATCTGCTTCGCTAAAATAGATGATTGGATATCCATTTGCACTCTTCTCGATGCTAATCTTACCATCACGTTGTGTTCTTTGGATGCGATTACTTGAAATGCCCTTTTCATCAGCGATAATATATGCCACATTTGCGGCTGGATTCCATACTTTTCCATCATATACATCTACACGATAAACTAGTCTGGCTCCTTTCATCACTTCATCGCTGCCCAAATGCATCCGTTTATAAATGGCAGACGTTTGATCTCTTCCACTAATCTGATTCTGTAAAATAGCCAGTGGCTGCTGTTGAATCACATTTGCCAATTTCCCTATCTTTGGGGTGATTTCAATAAAACCGCCATCCTGTTTATAAAGCTTATAACGATCTTTACTGCTCTCGCTTAACCGATAGCGCGTATCCTTCGGTAAAGTATTGATCATGATTCGTTTCCATGGTTCTATCTGGATTTCTTTACCGGCTTCCCATAGTAAGGTCGCTTGTGTCTGATGTATGGTATCCAATACTTGTACTTCTGTTGTTTCCTTAGGCCAAACAGCCCATTCCCCGTTATGCTCTTGGATTTCCAGTTTCAGATGCACCTTTTCTTTATCCCTAATTTCGGCATTTTGTCTGATATCTTCTAAATAAGCATTCCCCCTTCCATTATCTTCTACACCGACCACATATTCTTTTCCGATCATGAAGGTATTGGCATCCCCATTTACAAAAGTGACCGTACTGTTTTCCGCTAATTTTCCTATAGCCGGTGTTTTATCAACCGGATAAATTTGTTCATAATCGGCATCCGGTGTTTCAATGATCGTATATTCCATTCCTTCAACGCCCACATCTTGAAAGACGATAGTTTGCTGATGCTGAATGCTGAAATAGCCATCGTTTGATGTCTTACCCTGACCAACCGGCATACCGTTTTTCATGATCCGATATTCCTTATCGGCATATGGTTTGCCTTCGATTAAAATTTGCATCGTAAATTCTCTTGTTTCGATAGCCTGTTGCTCACTTTCTGACACTTTGGATGGATCAAAGCTGACAAGCTTTGTAATTTGGAGAGGACGTTGCTTTTTCCCAGACATGTTGACCTTATCATAGCGTTTTTCATTTGCTTGTATCCATGATCATTTTCATAGCGAAGGACAATTTTTACCAGCATCTATCCATTGCCTTTTGTATTTATAAAGCTGCTTCAGCAATACCATCGCATTCACCTTGCATAAAGCATTATTCATTGTTTTCATAAAAAGACATCTTATCTATAACAGTGTTCGTTATAGCTCTCATTGCCCATGTACAGGATCCTTTTTGCTTAACCCATGTACAGGATAATCAATAAGCGCGTGTGTCAATTCTTTGTCAATATCTTAGAAAAACATAACAAGATATTACTAAATTTTACATACGATTATAGAAATATCGTTATGAACGTACATACTTTCCCCTTGTGGCTATAGCATAAGGGCAATAAAAAAAGGAATCTCGATACAATCGGAAATTCCTGTCATTTATCCTTACCTATTTGGTCAAGTTATTTCTATTTTCGATCAGCGAATACGCATTCCTTTAGGGTATTTATTTTTTAACACCATGCCATCCCCTTTGGCAAAGCCGATGGGATGCTGATGCCACAATAAGGCCGTATACCCCTTATACCCACTGACGGATAGAGGATGACCTTGTAAAAAGAGGTGACATTCCTCATCACACATATCATAGGTCTGTAAAAACTTATCCTGATGCAAACTTGCGCTATAAAAATGCTGATGTGGCTCTATGCGGTTTTTCATGATTTCCCCGGCTAAGATGCACTGGCGCAGGATATGAATTTTCTTAAGCTTCAAAAAAGGCGTTTGTTTCAGATATAGCTTATCCTGCAATAGTAACGTATGCGCAGGCTGCTTTGCCAGCTGGCTTTTTAAAAAGGTTTGGGCAAACATTGGCAAGGCTGTATCCGCCATTTCTTTTTTCCGCGACATGACGGCTTGACCATGTTTCTTCATCTTGGCCACAAAATGTCCCTCCCCTTGATCCATCGGGAAAATTCTTCGCACCTTTGTCACATCCAGATCACGATAAGAAAATCCGCTTCTGCCAAAGTTAACCTGGCAATCTAATAATTCCATATCGTCATGATGCTTTAAAAATTCATAAACGACTTCTTCATTTTCTTCCATAGAATAGGTGCAAGTAGAATATACAAGAATGCCCTCTTCTTTTAAGGTTTCATAGGCACTTTCTAAAATAAGCTTTTGGCGCATTGCACAGGAAGCCACATGTTCTACGCTCCAATCGTCCATTGCCTTGGCGTGTTTTTTAAACATGCCTTCGCCACTGCAAGGAGCATCTACCAAGACCTTATCAAACCAGCCGCCCATTTCCTTGGCCAGTTCATCGGGACGTGCATTGGTAATCATACATTCACTAAAACCTAAACGTTCCATATTGCTCATCAATACGGCCGCCCGCTTTGCCTCTATTTCATTACTGACTAGTAAACCACTGTGCTGCAATTTCGCGGCAATCTGTGTACTTTTGCCTCCCGGAGCTGCACACATATCCAACACCCAATCCCCCTCTTGTACATCCAAAACTTCTACGGCACTGGAAGCACTTGGCTCTTGCATATAAAACAGACCGGCAAGATGTGCAGGATGATTGCCTAACCCTTTTTCCTGGTGTGGAATATAAAAGGTTTCAGGACAGATCGCAGAAGGCTTACACTCACAAACAGACAGCTGTAAAAAAGCCTCAACGCTTATCTTTGTCGTATTAACACGCAACCCACGATAAGCATCTTCCTCTAACGTTTTTACATAAGCCTCATAATCCTCTTGCAGATATTCCTTCATCCGCTGCAGAAATTGTTCTTTCATACACATCCCTCCAATACCTTCGTATTTTATCATACTTCTTCAGCATATGCATCCAGCAGCAGTGAAGAATGTTTCAGATACCATCGTGTTGCCAGCTGCATGCTGAAGTAAAGCAAACCACCCACACAAGCGGGCAATAACAAATACATCAATAGTGAGACATCCGCTGAAAGCTTTAACAAGATCAATATGATATAGCCCCACAATAAGATGGTCGTTATAAAGATAGCTACAAACAAATATTTTCGCCATCTTCTTAAGAAGGTTTTTTCATATAATTTACGCATTGCGTCCTTTCGCTCACCAAAAACATAATACACACTGCAAGCAAGTTGCTGATGCTGAATGGTTTTATGCAACAGCAGAAAATAAAGCAGTACACTGCCTCCTAGAAAGAAGATGCTGGCAATCGCAAAAAAGGTGAACAATTCCTTGAAATCAATGACTAGAACTTGCAGCAGCAAAGAATTTTTTAAGCTTATCTCATATAAATTACTAGTATTCAAATACTGCAATGCCTCTCTTACTTCCTCCACACTGTTTCCTTGATAAGTTACCTGTTTGATTTGGACATTTTTCACCAGGACATCCGCTAAACCGGTTTCATCCATATACACGGTTGCATCCTTTACCTGCTCGTTTCCTTCCATCATATCCATGCTCGGTAATAAGAAACCGGCAATTTTCACATTCTTACGATACAACATACTGTTAATTGGTGTGGCTTCGATTGTATACGCCTGTACCTGTATTTGTTTACCGATCATCTCATCAGCAAAGCGAATATAGGCATACAATTTTTCCTGATAGCTCATTGTCTCATCGTTTGCATAGCGTTCATAAGGGAACCCCATTTCAATAGCGGTGGCTACATCAAGGACAATTTCATCCTGCGCAATTGGGGTGTAATACACAATCTGTTTTCCATTATAAAAACGTGAAAAGACATCAATCGGCTGAATATCTTGAATGTTTACAAAATGATCTTGATATAATAAGCGTTTGTTACTGGAAGGAAAGCTTTTCATCTTCGATAAAGGATGTTGTTTCAGATAACCGCTTTTTACATACAAGGGATAGCCCAGATGCATTCCTAAAACGCCATTTGCAGTCTTATCCCCATCCTCATCCTCAAAAACCCCGGAAATCCGTAAAGGCAGGCCATACCAAGAAATTGTCATATGCAACAGTTTCTCTGCCGGTATCTCTTGATGAAAGAGCTGATGAGCCGTTTGCAACGAAAGACAAACTTCATCAAAGGTTGTAGGATAATGCCCCTGCAATTTTTTGATTCCGGCTTGCTTGGCAGTATTTGCCTCCACCACAGGCAAGTAATTTTCTAAGGGTATGGCTTCTTTATCGTAAATACCTTCCAGATAGGCATTGGCAAAGGTTGCATTGACCGCTACATAACTACATAGCAGATTGCCCTTCATATGCTTCTGTAAGATTGAAACATCCTTTGATGATAGATTCGTTTTTAAAGCGGGATATAATGTCCCATCGTCCCCTTGGGCTATCTTATGGACGACAAATGAATTCGTCTTATCCTTCTGCAGCATGCCTAGCTCAATATTGACAATATCTAAGCTCGTTGTGCTCCATAAGATACAAACAAGGATCAATGACATCAATGTTAAAAATTTTAACGCATGATAAGGCCAGCGATAGCGACGATGTTGCTCCTCAAACATCGCATGCCATCCCTCTTTCTGCATGGTTACACCAGGTTGTTGAATATCCTGTATTTTTACTTCTTCATCTGCTTGATTATCACTGATTAAAATACCTTCACGAAATTCCAAGATGCGTTCACTATAGGCATGACAGGCAGGATCACCGACAACGATGACCAGTATGTGTTCACTATAAATTTTTAACAATTGATAAATACTTTGCAGCTCCTCTTTTGAAAATGGCGTACTATCGGGATAAAAAATGATCGAACGATAGGTACGCAAAGCACTTCGGGCAAGCATCGTTTTCACTTTATCTTGAAAGCTGACTTCTTCAATGCTTTTTTCTGCTATGGAAGATAATTGCCAATCTTGCAGCACCTGTTTCACCTTTGTCTTTTCATATGCATATTGTAAAACAATATTTTCTTTCACACTTGCTGATGGTAGGAAAAGGAAATCGCCAAACCAGCTAGTCACACAGCTAGTGCGATACCGGCTTCTTTCCGTCACAGAGAAATTGGTTACTTTTGTTTCATCACACTGTAAAAATCCGGCATCCGCTTGTTTCATACCGGCCAAAAGATAACTGATGGCCTTTTCGGTTTCTTTTTCCTTAGCCGTAATGGCACAAAACCCATGTGCAGGTAATACAAAAGAGACATCTGTTAACAGATGCCGCTGTTTGTTTGTCATGGTGATATGGGATACTTTCAGCATGTTCAACACCTCTCTTTATAACTAGCATAATTTGCTTTAGAAAGTCAATGCCTGTAAGAGAATCGTAAGAACAAGCTAAGCTTCTTTCGAAGAAATCTTATGTAATAAATCATCTTCCTTGCGCGCATACGCACTGCCCACCTCATCTGTGAGGAAAGGTTGAATTTCCGGATCATAATTACATAGTGTATTTAATTTATAAATGCCGCAATGATAAGGATCATCGAGATATTCCTGCGTTTCATCACCAGCCATAAAACGCCAGCCGCTATCCCATTCCTGCTGTGGTTCTTGTCGATACATATAACCGATTCGACAACCATCTACCAAAATGCGGTCACTGGCAATACAGCCATCTCCACCTTCCCAATCATGGAGCAATTGTAATATTTCTTCCTTAGACTTCACAAATTTTTTGGGCATTGTCTGATACCAGCCATGTACGCCCCAAGCACCGCCTTCACTCAACAGCTGCTGCAACAATCGCATATGCAGCTGGAATAAGCCATCTGCCTCTTCATCCGTGCCACCATTACGCAAATTAAAATATAAGGCGCCACATAAAGAGCTTAAGGCAAATTCTTGCCAGTTCGCATACCAGGAAGACACCCTGCGGGCAATTGGCAAACAACGTTTCCAAAAGGCTTCTTCATCAATCAAATGACAGGCATACGCTCTGCGATATAGACCAATGATCTCATTGGCATCCCAAGCATAAAAGCCTTTGTCTTGTGTGAATGGATAAAAAAGCTGCGCATAACTTTGAAAATGCTCAAACATGGTTTTTGCTTCCGGCTGCAGATCTTGAAGATCAAACATCGGCTGTTCTTTCCAAAAAGATAAAAATTGAACATATTCACGGTGTGTTGTAAACAGATGTTCACAGCAGGCCTCCAAGCTTGTCACATCCTTTATGCCATAAAGCTTTTCCAGATGGTTTCGCACTTCTTGCGCCTGTTCATCATCACACACATACATCTGTTCATAGCCCATATGCTCTGGGATGCCTGGTGTCTTACGGCAGGCTGAAATACCGCTGAGCAGTAATGTAAATTTTTTTAAAGATATTTCCCCGCCTGAAAGAGCATTGCGACACATCGCAGTGTATGCCTCTTGTATCTGCGGCAATAATGCCTTTGTGTGGCTCCATGTTGTTTCCTTTTGTTTTGTCATATATAATCTCCTGTTTCTTTCTTCTTATTTTACTATAAGAATTGCTTTGTGCATAGTCAATACGGATGACTTTTCCTTAAACATGATAAAGATAAAGAAAACAGCATACTTCCTCTACGATGCTGCTTCTTCTTTGCTTGGATAGCCATATACTTTACGTAATAAATAGACAACAATACATTGAATGACAAACAAAGCGGCTAAGACCGCCGGCATAAATAAGAAAATACCGGTCAGCTGATATAAGCTAGCTACCAAAGCGATTTTCGGTGGAACACCGACAAACATATATTGGGTATCCAGCATCAGATTGACAATAAAGGCGATGGAAAACATACAGCAAATAATCAAATAGTTTTTCTTCATATAGCGATATTGTAAAAGCGTAGTATCACTTAATTGAATGAGCGAAAATAAGAGAAAGGCGCCATGTAAGATATAGAAATTGATTGTGCGATAAGATACGATTGGATATAAGCCGGCAATATTCGCAGGATAAATCATGGCTACCCCTCCAGCAACTAAGCCAACTACCCCACTAAAGAAACGCAAGCTATTTTTTTGTGTAAAGACACAGGCAGCATTCATATAAACACAGCAGCTGCAAAGTTCTAAAGGCAAGATCTGAATCCATACCTGTTCATGACAGTTAAGTAAGAGCCATAGCGTATATATGACCTCTTCGATTAGAAAATATAAAGCCATATAGATCTGAAACTTTCGTTTGTTAGATGTGTTAAGCGTGGTGTAACGATGATACAGCGCATAAATGATGATGCCCATGAGGCATAAAAAACACAAGTGCGCAATAGAAAAAGTCTGAAATGGTGCAGCCATTGACTTGATTTCGGTATAATATGTAAAAAAATCCTTCATGTAAATCACCCTGTTTTATTTTAGCATAATTTCTACTGAAAGTTCTTAGGATATCTTAATTAAAAAGAAAACATGTTCCTCGCTCATCATTCACAGAACATGTTTATGCAATTATCTTTGTTATTGAAAGGGTTGTGTTAAAATCGTGTTTACAATAGTTTTTGCATCAATGCCATATTTATGCAAGACATCTTGAGGGGTGCCACTTTCTCCATACACATCGAAAACACCTACCATGCGCAACGCACAGGCATGTGGCTGCTGCGCAAGAACTTCGGCAACGGCACTGCCTAAACCACCGATTATGGAATGCTCTTCTGCCGTTACGATCAGCTGATGATCCTTCGCCAGCGAACATAACAATGCTTTATCAATTGGTTTTATGGTATGCATATCGACAATCGTCGGCACAAATGGTAATTGTTTTGCTGCCTGTAAAGCTTCTTGAACCATGATTCCACTGGCAACGATGGCTACTTTTTCCCCTTTCTGTAGGACATTCCCTTTTCCTATCGTAAACGGCATATTTTCATCATAAACCGCATCAACAGCCATTCGACTTAAGCGAACATAACAAGGACCATCCATCCTCGCTATGGACTTGATCATCTGGGTGGTCTGCTGCGCATCACAAGGCTGTAAGACACACATACCGGGAATCGTGCGCATCAATGCCAGATCTTCATTACATTGATGAGTAGCACCATCTTCTCCAACGCTTAATCCGGCATGAGTTGCACATATCTTTACATTCAGATGTGGATACCCGATTGCATTGCGAATCTGTTCATAGGCTCTTCCTGCCGCAAACATCGCAAAGCTGCTGGCAAATGGGATCTTGCCACTGGCTGCCAAGCCGGCTGCCACACCCATCATGTTACTTTCCGCGATGCCCATATCAAAATGACGCTGTGGACATACTTTTTTCGCTTCGCTTGTTTTCGTGCTTCCTGCTAAATCAGCATCTAAAACAACAATGTCAGGATTTTGTTTTACGAGTTGCGCTAACGCTTCACCATACGCCTCACGCGTTGCCTTTTTTACCATTGTGCATCACCTCCTAAGTCCTTGATAGCTTGTTCAAATTGCGTTGCATTTGGTGCTTTGCCATGCCATCCTGCTTCATTTTCCATAAAGGATACCCCTTTCCCTTTAATTGTATCGGCAATGATCACCGTCGGTTTTCCTTGTATCTGACGAGCCTGTGCAAAGGCCGTTTTGATAGCATCCATATCATGCCCATTGATCTGCAGGGCATGACAGCCAAAGGCAATCGCTTTGTCATACAGCGAATCTACCTTCATGACATCATCCACCTTGCCATCAATTTGTAAACCATTGTGATCGATGATGACACATAAATTATCGAATTGATAATGGGCAGCACTCATCAATGCCTCCCATACTTCCCCTTCCTGACATTCCCCATCACCTAACAATGCATATATGCGATGGGTATTGCCATCTAAGCGATTTGCTAGTGCCATCCCTACTGCGGCGGAAATCCCTTGTCCTAAAGATCCCGTAGACATATCTACCCCATCAATATAATTCATATTCGGATGTCCTTGTAAGCGGGTATTGATGCGGCGAAAAGTTGTTAAATCATCCTTTTCCAATAGTCCTTTCTCACACAATAACGCATAAAGCAGTGGTGCCGCATGACCCTTGCTAAAAACCAAACGATCACGTTTTTGACCTTGGGCATTTTCCTTTGTTATATCCATCTCATCAAAAAATAAGACTGTACCAAGATCGGCAGCACTTAAAGAACCGCCGGGATGACCGCTTTGTGCGCTAAAGATCTCCCACAGCACATCCTTACGCACTTGTCGTGCTATCTGCTGTAATTCTTCTTTTTTCATATCCCTTTATCCTAATCAGTAATCGTACAACATCCTGTAGCTCTTACCAATGATCCTTTCTTTCTATTTTGTTAAATCCAGTGAAAATGCTGACATGCCTTTTGAATACCATCCCTTACATTCGTATCCGTTACATAATCTGCTTTTTGTTTGATATCTTCACTGCCATTGCCCATCGCAATGCTACACCATCGTTTGTCAAACATGACAAGATCGTTGGTATCATCGCCAAAGACCACGACATCCTCGATACGACCATGGATACGTTCGATCATATGTTCAATGCCTTTATCCTTTTCATCGTATTGAAACATTAAATAATTGCCCGCAAAGCGCAGATGTCCTAAAGTATTGCACAGTGTTAAACGCTCTTCCTCTTCCTTTGGAATGGAAATATAAATCTTATAAATGGCACTCAGTGCATCATAATCTAACGTTTCATCAATGATGTATTCCGTTGGTTCTAAGCGTTCCCCCATTTGTTCACGAAAACGATTATCTTTGCTGTAGCAACGCAAGGAATCATCTAGCATTAAAAGAAGGCCATAACCTAACGCATCTGCCTGTTTACAAATCGCTTTTGCTTTCGCCAGATCCAAAGGGCGATTTTCCACCAGTTCATGATCAATGACTAGGCCAACACCGCCATTACACACCATATTCGACAAGCCAATCTTTTCCATGAAGCCTCTTGCTTTATAATGAGCACGACCAGTAGCGATGCTGACAAAATGGCCTGCTGCTTCCAGCTTTTTCAACGTTGCTAACGCACTGGGAACAATTTCACCAGTTGCACGGTTCGTTAAGGTTCCATCTATATCAAAGAAAAAATATTTCTTGTGCATCTTTTTTCCTGGTAGTCATGTACATATCAAACATTTCTACCTTTTCCTTTCTAGAGAAAAGATGATTCTCAAAAGAAAATCATCTGTCTACTCTTGTGACTGCAGCTGCGCTAACATCGCATTTGCCATCGTTGTTAAAATGATCCAACAGGAGGTAGCTCCTGCATCCAGATGACCGCGGCTGCGTTCGCCTAAACGAGCAGCTCTGCCGATTTTCGCTACTAAATCCTTTGTGCTTTCTTTACCGGCTTCTGCCCCTTTCGCCATTTCTCTTAAGCACTGTGAAAACTCTGCATCTTGTTTGATAGCTGCTTGATAGGCCTGACAAGCCGGATAAATCGTATCCACTAATGTCTTATCGCCAACCTTAGCTCCAGCCAGATCCATCAAACCCTGTACCGCATTTTCCAATGCTTCTAAAAAAGCTTCTTTCGTGATAGGCTCTGCCTTTTTTAAAACCCGGCTCAGCTTAGAAAACATGGTGCCGTAAATAGGTCCCATACTGCCGCCAATGTCCATGACTAAGGTACGTCCTAAGATTTTTAAAGCTTCCGCAAAAGAATCGCTTGGCTCAATGCGCTCCTTTGCCATCATAAAGCCTTTATTCATATTAATGCCGTGATCTCCATCTCCGGTTGCACCATCAATCTCACTCAAGTAAGATGCTTGTTCATGAATGGCATCGATGACTTGCAAAACGATACCGGCATTTCCTTGATTACGTAAGGTTTCCATAAGTTATCTCCTTGCCAACTGGGTCATACCCATGGTTTCTACTTCCATATCGACACATTCCTTTAATTCCTCATCCAATTCCATGATCGTTAAGGTTACACCATTCATTTCCAAGGACGTAAAGTAATTGCCGACATAAGATTTATAAATACGAATATCCTGTTCCTCTAAGAGCTTGGCGACTTCTTCAAAGAAGATATATTGTTCCATGACCGGCGTTGCCCCTAAACCAGATACCAACACAGCAACTTCACAGCCTGCTTTAAATGGTTTATCTTCAATGACCAAACGGGTCATTTCTTTCGCCATTTCTTTTGCCGTACCAAGTTTTTCAACTTTAATTCCCGGTTCCCCATGATGACCGATACCAAATTCCATCGTTCCTTCTTCAATGGTGAAATTCGGTTTTCCATTCGCCGGTATCGTACATGGACTTAATCCAACACCGACACTACGTGTATGATCAATGGCCTTTTGGGCAGCAGCAATCACTTCATCCAAGCTAGCTCCCATCGCTGCCTTAGCACCGCCAACCTTCCACATGAAGATTTCTCCGGCAACACCGCGACGTTTCGTACGATCTGCTTTATCAGCACTGGCCACATCATCATTGGCAACGACTGTTTTTACGACGATATCATCATCTTCCGCTAATTCCATCGCCATCTTTACATTCATGTTATCACCGGCGTAATTGCCATACAAGCAGGCAACGCCCATGCCTTGATCAACCGCACAGAAAGCATCGTAAAATGATTTTGCCGTAGGAGAAGAGAAAATTTCACCAACGGCCACGGCATCGACCATATTCTTTCCGCAATAGCCGATAAACGCTGGTTTATGCCCACTGCCGCCTCCAGTAACGATACCAACCTTTCGCTTCTTAGTAGCTTCTTTTGAAATGACAACACGAGGATTATTTTCATCAACGCGTATCAGATCATGATGACAGCGCTCAAAACCTTTCAGCATATCTTCAACGACTTCATCACAATTGTTAATGATTCTTTGCATGTTGTTTCCTCCTATCTGTATTGACACTCGATTTCCCTGATCCTATCTACCTTTGCCTTACTTGCCCCACCGGCAAATTCACACTGCAGCCAGCGTTCCATCAACATCAATGCAGATTGGATGGCAATTACTCTGGCTCCCATGCAGAGAACTTGACAGTCATTGCTTTTACGACTGCGTTCTACGGAAAAGACATCATGCCCTACGGCTGCGCGAATGCCTGGTATTTTATTGGCTGTGATCGCCATTCCGATACCGGTTCCACACATCAATATCCCTTTTTCGGCACGCCCTTCGACGATTTCTTTGCACAGCTTTTCTGCCGTGTCCGGGTACAAGGATGGGTTTTTATCATAGACTCCCACATCAATGACATCATACTGTAGTTCTTTTAATCGCTGATGAACTGCCTCTTTCATATCAAAAGCAGCTTCATCACATCCAATCACAATTTTCATTTTCTTCACCTTTTATATCATAATGATCAGATGAGTGGAGCAATTCCACTCATCTCATCGACGAATTCCTTTCGCAAGTCTGTAATACGAAGAACACGTTTTCCCTTTCTTGTTTTCTTCTCAGACAGTAGTTATTATTACAGCTCGGTAATCGCAAAGACTACTTTCACCGGTTTTGCTTCAAAGTTTACCAACTGATAGCTAACACCAGCTGGAATAAAGAAAGTATCTTCCGGTTCCATGACGAAGCTTTCTTCCAGCTCTACCAAATTTACCGTTACCGGTCCATCCACACAATACAAGGCGGCATCTCCTTTATGTGTATCAGGATCAGAGCAGCGAGGCCCATAACCACCGGCCGGCAAGATAAATTCACCAAAATGTCCATAGTCATTGCTGGTGATGAAACGCATTAGCATTGGATGACTGGTTCCATGCACATTGTTTAATTTTTCAAAGTCACGAACGGCATAAACGGCACCGGTTTCTCTAGCTTCTTTTGCATCCACTGGCCAATGTCCGATATCATCGGTACAGCCCTGACGGGAAATATCATGAATCTTATCGCGCATATTTGGTAATGCATCGTTGTTCGGTCCTTTGTAGAACTTTGTTTCTTCATCGGTTGGAATAACTGCCGGTGGAATCTGTTCGCTCCATGCCTTTGGTGTGATGAAGTACAGAATACGCGCTTTGCGGTCTGAGAAATTATGACAGCAATGCCATGCGCCTTCCGGCATGAACAGACCTTCTCCGGTTTCTAAGTAAGCAAACTGGCCATTGCCGCTGCGCTGTACGACCGGTCCATCCAGGATGTAGTAAGATTCATCACCAGGATGGATATCCAATGGTGCAAATACACCACCAGGTCCTAATTCATAGATACCTAGCATGAAGGTATCGGTTGTAATCATCGTGAACGTATTATCACTGGTAAATGCGTTGTTTGGTGGATACAATGCTGTAGAATAATCCTGTTTACGAATCAGCATTGGTTTTTTATCCTCAGGTTTGAATGGGAAATTTCCCATGATATCAAATAATTTTGCCATAAACTTGTCTTTTCTCCTCTTTTCTTATTCAGCTTCAACTTCTTCGGCAGGAACATCCTTTTTTAATACGACTAATAAAGCAGCCGTAACAATTGCCCCAACTACCGCAGCAATGATGAAGTAGATTGGATTATTCATTGCAAAGGCTACAAACAAACCACCATGTGGAGCCTGAATGGTTAAGCCTAGCATATAAGATACGGTACAACCAACAGCAGAACCAGCCATCAAAGATGGAATTACTTTTACTGGATCACTGGCAGCAAATGGAATTGCAAATTCTGTAATCATACCAGCAGCACCTGCAAGTAAACCAGCTAAAGAGTTTCTTTCAGAGCTTGTAAATTTGCTTTTCTTAACAAGGATAGCAATTGCAATACCTAATGGAGGTGTGATGGAACCAACGAAGTTTGCACCCATGACCATATAGTTTCCAGTATCCATAGCAGCCAAAGCGAATGCATAAGCAACTTTATTACAAGGACCGCCCATATCAAATGCCAACATGCATCCTTGAATGATACCTAACAGCAGTAAGTTTCCGGTTCCCAGAGAATTCAGCATATCAGTTAATGCATTGGTAACCGCAGCGATAGGACCACCGATGATGTATACCATAATTAGACCCATAGCTGTAACGCCTAATAATGGAATGATCAATGTAGGCAGCAAGCTGCGCAGCGTCATTGGCATAGGGATCTTCTTTAATAATAAGACTAAGTAACCAGCGATGATACCACCGATCAAACCGCCAAGGAAACCAGAAGCCTGATTTAAGCCCCAAGGATCGGTAGCCATCCAACCAGCGATCATACCTGGCGCAATACCTGGCTTATCGGCAATACTATAAGCCGTATAAGCACCCAGGATAGGTACCATCAAGCCAAAGGCTGCTTTTCCTAACCAGAACATTGTAGAAGCGAAGTTGCCCCCTTGCGCAACATCATTTGGAATATTATAGCCCCCCAACAGGAAACCGATGGCAATTAACAAACCGCCGGAAATAACGAATGGAAGCATGTAGGAAACGCCGGTAAGTAGGGCCTCCTGTATCTCTTTTAATTTATCTTTCATGTTTTCTATCTCCTTTTCATTAAGATTATTTCAAAATAATGCTTGGATCTTTGATGACATCATGGGGTGAGAACTTTTTGATCTTATCTTTATATTTATCAAAGCGTTCTGCCTTACTGATGCCGACATCGTTAGCGAATACGATCAAATCAGCAGCTTCAATTTCGTAAGGTTTCAGCTGATTTTCAATGCCCAATGCCCCTTGTGTTTCCACCTTACATTCATGATGGTTTTTCTTGCAGAATTTTTTTAATGCTTCAGCAGCCATATAAGTATGCGCAATCCCCGTTGCACATGATGTGATAGCTACGATCTTCATCACAAACCCTCCTTTCTTTTTTATGAACAAGCCTTCATCAGTGCCAACATTTCATCATAGCTGTGCACCGAATCCAACTGATCGACAAATTCTTCTTTTGCCAGCAAGCCGGCTAAAGTTGCCAATACGCGCATGTATTGATCTGCACTTTGATTCCCTGGAATCGCAAGCATAAAGACATATTTTACATCGCCCTCTTCTCCACAGCTCTGATATAGGAAGGGAGAGGAACAGCGACAAAACGCAATTCCGGATTTTACCACTTCATCACAGCGACCATGAGGAAGACCGATGAGATTTCCCATATACGTAGGTCCCATAGCTTCGCGCTCACGAAGTGCAGTAAGATACGCTTGCTGATTGGTTATAACACCGGCTTCGAAAAACTTTTCACTCAATAGCTGAAACATTTCTTCCTTACTGTTAAAGGGCGTATGATCTAAGATCATCGCTTCCTTTGTCAGCACATTTCCTAACTGAATATCCGCCATATGCGCTTACCCTTCCTATAACGTACAGGTTTTGCCGTTTTTAAATACAGCCAGCACTTCTTTTGCGTATTCCTTCATGAAACGATAAGCTTCTTCATCGGCTTCATGCCAGTATGCATTGCCATCTCTATCTTTCAGATATTCATACATGTGCTTGCTGCAAGCTTTTGCCATATAAGAGTAATAATTTACTTTGGATACCCCTTCATTGATAGCTGCACGTACCTGATCAGCATCAACTCCACTGCCACCATGCATGACCACACGACAATCTTTTGGCATAGCTTCCCGAATGGCTTTTACACGTTCGATATCCAATACTGGTGGTTCGGCATAAATACCATGTGCCGTACCAAAGCATACAGCTAATGCATCAACCCCGGTACGCTGTGCAAATTCAGCAGCCTGTGCAGGATCGGTAAAGGTTTTCTTGATAGTTTCATGTGTCCATCCTCCACCATCACCATGCGTATCATCTTCTGTGGAAGTCATTACTCCTAATTCTGCTTCCACGGTAACACCTAACTTGTGTGCCATTTCCGTAAATACTTTTAAGTTTTCCACGTTCTCTTCAAATGGCTTTGCACTCAAATCATACATGATTGAGCTGAATCCACAGCGCAATGCACGCATAACGAAATTATAATCACTGCCATGATCCAAATGTACACATACCGGAACACTTGCCTGTTTTGCATATTCCACCATTTTAGGTCCGATCAATTCAATAGGAATCAATGGATCATGCACCTGTGCATGGTCAATGATGATTGGTGTCTGCATTTCTTCAGCAGCATCGACAACTGCACGCAATGTTGTCATGTTTGGTGTGTTGATACATCCGATGGCATATCCTCCCGCTTCTGCATCCTTTAAAATTTTCTCTAAATTTACTAACATTTTCTTATCCTCCTAGTTAATTTCATCCGCAATCTTTTGCAGATTTGCCAGTCCCTTCACTGCCAGCTCTTCGCCGGTTTTCGCAAAGCTGCGCCAAATTGCACAATTCTTATTCAATTCTTCAAAGCTTGGATCAAAGCTTTCGATCGTGCATGGTTCACTGTAACCGATCTTTTTTAAGGCGGTAAAAAATTCCTTGAATGGTACCATGCCGGTTCCCGGAATCCCACGATCATTTTCATTTACATGGACATATCCCAGATATTCCTTGCCGCATGTTTCTACCGCTTTGGTAAAGCTTTTCTCCTCACGAATCATATGGAAACAATCCAAATGCACCTTGATGTTTCCGGTGCCAACATCTTTGCAATAGCGAACGCCATCTTCTGCGATGTTAATAAAATGGGTTTCAAAGCGATTCACCGCTTCGACACAAATATTAAGTTGTGGATGTACCTTTAACGCATATTCACCAACTTCTCGCATCGCTTCCACAGAATGCTTCCATTCTTCTTCGGTTCGCGGTTTTCCGCTTAAGCATCCCCAGCCGGCATAATTGACACCGCCAAGAATCGTGCTGCTTAATTCTTTATTGATATCAACCAATTGTTTCATCGCTTCAATACCGCATCTTCTGACTTTTTCATCTTCACTGATCAAGTTGGTAGAAGCATCCAAGGTCGTCGTTGTCACGGCTCTTAAGTGAGTTTTCGCAAGCTCTTCTTTGACCCGTTCCGTGGGGAAGGTTTCAGGATGGGCAATCGCAAAATCAATTACCTCAAATCCCAATTCTTCCGCTTTCTTGATGATCCAAAGATCTTTTTCAGAGAAGTTTTCTGTCCAGATGAAACTATCCACGCCAAATGTGATCTTCATGTTTCATCCTCCTTTCCTGTTTCCTTTGCTGCCTTCATGATACCGTATGGCAAGTACAGAAAGCAAATATCATAAAGCTTCCTTTTGCACGAATGTATGTGCAAAAAGATGCCCTTCTTTTCGCACCGATAAAGCTCCATCCGTGCAATGACTTTTATCCGAATTGCACCGCTTTCCGTGCAAAAAAAGTAAAAAAGAAACTTGCTTTCTTGAGCCATTTCCACTTACTGTGAATTTGTTTCTTTTTCTTTGAAAATGCTTTCTTTTACTCATAAAATTGCTATAATATGTACTGAGGTGATGTGAATGCTAGATATAACAACGGAGAAAATTATCCATATTCTTCTGGAAAAGGACGAACCGATAACATCAAAACAGATCGCCAAAGAGATCAATATGTCCTTAAGCACCGTGAAACACAATATGCGTTATGTCCGTGAATATATCGAATCCTGTGGTGCCGAATTACAGCTACTGCCGCGGAAAGGATTTTTGCTACAGGGGGAAGAAAAGCGTTTGCAGGAATTGGCCAATACAAGTAATGATCCTCGAAACAAAGCCTACTCCTTTGATTTTCGTAAACATTATATTTTAGATATTTTATTTCAGCGAAATTCAAATTATACCGTACAGATTTTTGCAGATGATTTAGCCGTAGGCCGAACGATCATCACAAAAGATCTGGAATTAATAAAAAACTGGTTATCGTATTTTGATTTAAAACTATCGATCATTAAGAATCGCGGGGTCTGTCTGCAGGGGAACGAATTTAATAAACGACAGGCCATTATTTTTGAAAATAATTCCTATTTCAATGAAGAAGAAACACAAACGCCGATGATGGACGGCATCGATTATCGCATTGATGCCCATTTTTATCATTACTTTCTGCACTGCTATCCCAACCAGGATCTAATGATGTTGCAGAAACTATTATTGGATGCTGAAACGACGCTGAAATTTACTTATGATGAAATTTCTTTCACACAACTCTGTGAATATATCGCGCTTAGTCTGATTCGCATCTCGACCGGTAATATCATCGAAGAGGCAAATATCTTAAACCGTGCTAAGATCAGCGATCTGCAATACGAAGCCTCACGCACGCTTATTAATACAGCATTGCCTTTTTACAATAAAGAAAACCTTACAATGGAATATCATTGTTTGGCGGCACAATTCGCTTTGAACGGCGCTTATGACAGGGCCTCCAGCACCATCAAAATGGATTATTATGAAGCCATTGCCGAGCAATTTATCCAAAAGCTGAAATCGATCATCGTCAATAAAAAAATCATCACCAACGATGGTCTGATCAGTGATTTGGGCATGCTGTTTCAAAAGAAGAAACTACAAAAAAGCTATCAGATGATGAATGGCACTTCCTTTATCCGCGATATCAAAAAAGATTTACCTTCCTTGTATGGAATTGTCTTAACAAACATTCAACCAATTGAACAAAAGTTACACATTAAATTCAGTGAAAATGATATTGCCTACATTACGATGCTGTTAAGCAATGCCTTAAAAGATGATTTATTTACCCTGCGTATCATCTTAGTGACGACAAAGGATGAAAACACCTCCCGTTATATCCGTCAAAAAGTATCAAAGAGTCTGTCCTTTCTTAACAAAATCTCCACTTTGCATTATGAACAAATCAATCAGATTGATCAGGAATACGACCTCTTAGTCAGTCCTTTGCCGCTTACAGATAAAAGCGAAGAAGAGTATTTATTGATTAGTCCACGCTTCGATAATCAAGATATCTTATTGATTGATGAGCGTTTGAAACAGATCCAAAAGGAAAAACAATCCATTTTAGTATCAAATAATCTGTTCCATGAAAATCTAATTGCTTTACATTATCATGCGAAAACAAAAGATGAAGCCTTAGCATATGGTTCTTCCCTTTTGGAACAGCATCACTATGTAACACCGGAATTCATTACAAACATCAAGGTAAGAGAATCCATCTTACCTACCTCAATCGGGAATGGAGTCAGTATTCCTCATGAATATAAAAAACATGTCAATCAAGGTGCTATCTCTGTCTTAATCTTAGATCATCCAATTATCTGGGCAAAAGATGAAAAGGTTGATTTAGTCTTTACGATGGCTTTAGATTTTACAAAAAACAGTGAGATTGGATCCTTCTTCGCCCATTTTTATGAGTTGATTGAAAACGAAAGTCTGTTAGATCGCATCCGTCAATCCCAAGATGCTAGTGAGGTCATGGAAGTATTAAATGAGATAGGATTAACGGCAGGCCCACCGACTTTACCACAGGAAGAGAACTGAATTTATATCAAAGTTTTACAAACATCAAGCAAAAAAAGGAAGTCTAAACTCTGCCACACACAGAGGATGACTTCCTTTTTTTCTGACTTTCCTTTCACGTATCCATTTTTCTTCTTATGATGCTTCTTTCCTTCTTTGGGCAACTCATTTAGACTAAGAATAAAGAACTTCTGATTCAATGATGCTTTTTCCTAAGTCACTTATGCCCTGCAAGTGTTACATACACGTTATCTATACCCAACAGCGTACCTTAGGCTTTCCCTTTTTAAAGTGTATTTTGATAATCATCTTGCAACAATAAAATCTTACGTGCGACTAATTTACCTGCTAACGACATTGCGGCCATCTTCATCGCCGTATTTTGTAAGGTGATACCTTCTAAACGCAGGCTTCCTTTTCCCTCTTGAATATGTTTAGCTACCGCCATCAATGCGAGTTCCAATTCTTCACAAAATAAATTATACGCTTCTTTTAAACCGGATAAATTTGCCTGATACTCAATCCCCCGCTTTACCTCACTGATGGTTAATACTTGCTTTAACACCGTAATTGCGATGAGATATGCAAGATGCATGCGACTATAACGTTTCTTTTCTGCTTTTGGTATTAATTTCAACTTCACATAATTATTGATCATGGCACTGGTTAAAATCGTTTCCTCTCGTACATCCCCTAACAAAGGGCGTAAATAGGTTTCCAATAAGGTAATCACCTGATCCATATATAAATCAAAGGCCGGTAACTCTTCCCAACGGGGAAGATGAAAGGTAAACAATGTCTCACTCCAGGCCATCAATTCTTTCCGTGTATCCATGTGGCATCACTTCTTTCTTATTTTAGTATACTGGTTTCTTTTCGACCGTCAATGTTTTTTCATAAAAATTCCCAAAGGGATAAAACCAACGAATCTTTGCAACGCTTAGTTATCTGCTATATATAATTTCACATCAAATTGCCACATGCCTGAAACATTCATACGCGTAGCAAGCTCCTCATAATTTTCTTTTTGATAAATTTGATCATACAAAGAGACGGCATCATTTTTCATTAGCAAATACCCTTCATACAACGTTTGTTGTGCATCATAAACCACAATTTTAAGACCATTGTTTCCGTTTTCTTCCATGGTATAAAGGATCTTGTCATGATAGATACAATGAATATTATCACTCAATTCCTGAATAAGTGGAATTTCATCAATCTGATGCAGCTGCTTATCATATACCTTTACAACCTCTCCACCATCGGTTTTTAAGAACGACACAAGCAATTCATCATTTGCCAACGTAATAAATCTTTGTACCATGGCTACCTCAGGCAATTCCATTTCTTTTAATTTCTTACCTGCAAAATCATAAGAAACAAGATAATCGTGATCGTTACGACGGATAAAGCAGGTGAGCTGATGTTCTTGAATGCTCATAAAATAAGGATCTTCTTCACCTATCTTCATCGCTGTAATACGTTTTACTTCCCCTTTTTCATCCACATGATAAATACCGCCGATATCTTCTTTACAGACATAGCCCTGCTTAGATAAATCGCTCATGAGATAGGCTTCACTGATGAAAAAATAGTAATCTTTCTTATTCGCCTGGCGAATTGGCTGATGTGCATAATTGAAAAATATATCGTAAGTGCCTTCGTCTCCCAGCTCATGGATGCTGTACTGATTTTCAGCATCTTTTACATACAGCACCGGTATTTTCTTCTTATCTTTTCGCATGATAGTTAAGGTTTGTTTCATATCATCAGGAAGCGCGATAACATTCATCGTATGCGCTTCATCAATATGATCGATCGTCAGACGATAACGGACTTCCTCTTCTTTTTTAGCAAAGTAACATCCGATTTGCTCCTGATTGCTGTCTGCATCACATAATGCCGCAATGTCTTGCATAGAGGCATCATCTGCCATTGGTTCTGCCAGCACATAGATTTCATTAGGATCACTATTTTCCTTTTGCTTACCGAGATAGGTCGCCTTTGTTTGCTTGCCTTTCCCTTTGACAAGCCATTGTGCATAACCTTCCTGTATCTTAAATTCATAACCTAATGTATCTAAAACGGAACTGTCGCCATGATCCGTTTGAATGTAAAATTGCAAATCATCACGTTGTTGGGATATTCCAAGATACAGCACAAAGAAACAAAGCATGATCATCGGTAACAACAGCAAGGTATATTTTTTCATAGTCCCTTCTCCCTTCTTTTCTGCAGACGATGCTGTATCAGCCAATAGTTGAATATCGCAACACTTCCTGCAATCAACAAAATACCATCCAAAAGATAAGGAATTTGCATAAATTGCAGCACCTGCTCAATCGGTTCTTGCAGCGATGGATGCGTCTGGAGAAAGTCAATAATAGAAGTCGATAAATGACTTAAACGATACCAGCCAAATAGTAGGAAAATGACAGCAAACAGTATCAAAAAATAGATACCATGAGATAGGGGATGTTTCCATGCCTTCGCTAGGGTAACATTAAAGAAAGCAAAGATAACACATAGTAAGAAAAGAAGCAGGAATTGTTCCCATGTTATAGGCAATATCGTATGAAGATAATATGCATGCAGAATGGAGCGAAACAACCCTGCCGAAGTCATTGTTTGTGTAAGTTGTCCTGCCATGATTTGATACGTCGCAAGATAAAGCAGATCAATAATAAAGCAATAGGAAAGCAAGAGAAAAACGATGGCAAAAAGTCTTCCGATCACACTGACATAGGAAGGCGCAGGCAGCAGCTCATAACGAAAAAGACGATGTTGCTTTTGCCGCCATAGCTGTGAAAAAAGCAGGTAACTTAATAAAAGCACTCCCACCAGGATATCAAGCTTCCAAAAAAGAAATTGCTGATAATATACGACATGGAAGGGCAAGAGGGCACCATGATAGGTAAACGCCTGTACAAGATGAGCCAACACGACAAGCACGACTAGCGGAAATACAAAGATCGCATGATGCAGCAATTCTTCTTGCATGATATACGCACATTGGCGCAGCTGTTTACCAATCTGTTTCATCGTCATCCCAGCCTTTCTCATCAAATAAGCGTCCGCTTGGTTCCTGTATATTTTTTTCTTGTATATCTTCATGCTTTGCCATTTCTTCAGTCATAGTTTCTTTTGCCAAAGGTTGGACTAGCAATTGCCCATCTTGCAGATAAAAAATGTTATCCGCCATTGCTTTAGCTTCATGCTCTTCTTTACATCCTAATAGTAAGGTCGGTACATGACCAAGGGTAAGACATTCTTGCCATAAAAATTGCCATTTCTTTAAGGACAAAGAAGATACCACATCATCTAAGATCATCAGCGGACATTGTGTGGCATAAGCGGCAATGATTTCCAGTATTGCTCTTTCATCTCTTTGTAAACGATATATACGTTTCGCAGCATCCAAATGACAAGTGTGCAATAGCTGTTGATAGATTGTTAAAGAAAACGCAGGATAAAATTGCGCCAGAAACTTCCCATATGCAAGTATCGTTTGTTCAATGAAAACACTGCCGTTTCCTGAGGCATAAGCAACATCCATCTTTTGTAACGGTTGCTCTTCCCACAGAATTTGACCACTTTGATACTCTTGTATACCTGCCAGACAAGCCAGCAGCTCTTTTACACCACTTGTGTCATCTCCACAAAAAAGGGTACATGAGGCCGGTGGTATTTCTACATTTAAATCATGGATGATGGTCTTATGATGTCGTTTTACCATCAAATGCGCAATTTTCAGCATAGGATCCCCTCATTTCTAATGTTTTTCATGCATTTATTATAACATGTCATATACGTTTATGTTACTTTATCATTGAAAGAAAAACCGCTAAGATTCCGGTTATATTTCTATTAATCAACGATGGATGAACCAGCGTGCTTATGAAAAGTGTCATATAACATCATGTATTCGCCATCCTCTCTTTATGTTTTAACAATGAAAAAAGAGCCTGGGACAAGGCTCTCATATATCTTTATATACTTCTTTAACTTTATTTAGATCTTTTATATGGAAGAATCCGCTAGTTTAAATTTGCGGGTTGCTGGGGCAACTGCTTTACAAACAACCAAACAGCAGATAGCACCAAGAATTGCTTCCGCAATGCCATTCGTTGTCACAACGCCAAACAAGACGCCAAGCAATGCCTGATAAGCCACACCTGCGACTTGTGCATATTGAGCACCAAAGAACAGATAAATACCACCAAGCACCAATACGGTATTCGTGATAGTACCAGTTAAAGCACCGGCAATGATGCTGACATTATTATTGACCTGCTTTTTCTGTAATTGTTCATATACCAGTCCTGCCAAATAACCTAATAATATTCTAGGCACAAAGGCAATTATCAAACTTGTCCAATTTCCGCTCATTCCTCCAAAGGTGATAAAAGGGGTAAAGACAAAGGATGTCGGTAATGGGCGAAAGGTTGCATTTAACATACTCGTTAAGCCAAAGACAAAGCCTAATTGTGCACCGGCTTTTTTGCCTAAGGTGATACCGGCAATGATGACCGGAATATGCATCGTCGTTGCGCTGATGATGCCCAGCTGGATATAACCCAGCGGTGTCAATACGAGGGCAATTTCAATGGCTAAAAACATTGCCATGAACGCCATGTACTGTGTCTTATGATTTTTCATGTTTTCCTCCTACTTTCGTTCCTTATGGATACGAGTGTTTTTCAGGTATTATCTGTTGTTGTCCCATTTTGTTGACGTCATTAGATCGTCATAAAACATCTTCTTTCAGCAGATAACAAAGATATTATAGGCGTAGTTGTTGTGATTTACAATGCTTATCTTCCAAATTTTGTCATGTAAGCGATTTCGTTAAGGATGAATGTGCGTTAATTTCTTTGATTCGTATACAGTTGCGGTGAAAATCGCGGTAAAGACAGCTCCAATCAAAAAAGCATAAAAGATGAATCGTATTAATGACTTTTACATGGATTAGCAGTGCATTTGGATATTCTTATATGATGATCAATAAAAAAAACAGTTTGTATCCTTTGCTTCCATACAAACTGTTGCTTATCTTCTATTCTTTTATGATATCTTTGTGTGCCAGTAACCCATAGGCTCCTTCAGCATGCAAAACAGCATTGCGTATGGATGTCGCAATGACTTCGGTTGCTAAGATTCCTACCACATCCGGCATGACTTCCACCTCATTTGTGCTAAGCACAAAAATCGTATCTCCATCACTCATCGTGTGGACCGGATGAATCGCGCGAGCATAGCCATTATGTGCAATACCGGCAATTTTGGTACATTGTGCTTTATCCAACTTCGCATTTGTTACCACGCAGGCAATCGTCGTATTGCCATCTTGCAGCTTACGCAAATTCTCCATCTGCGCCAATGCTTCCTCATAGCTCATCATTTTCTGCAGCTCTTTTAGATACACACCGGCCAATTGTTCATTTGTCTGATAATCCACAACATTGCCACAAGCATTGACGGCAGTAACCGCTGCTACCTGCACATCCCCACTCTGGAGTCCATACATACCAATACCACTTTTCATCGCTTTATCAAAGCCTAAAAGCTTACCGACACTGGCACCGGTTCCAACTCCATGATTTCCCTCTTGAAAAGGAAGTGATTCACTATTCACACATGCTTGATAGCCCATCTGTTTATCCGGTCTGACATGTGCATCTCCTACAGATAAATCAAATAGTGCTGCACCACATACAATAGGCACATGGGCCACCTGCATATCAAAGCCACAGCCTTGTTCCTCTAAATATTGCATAGCACCACTGGCGGCATCTAAGCCAAAAGCACTGCCTCCACTCAACATGACGGCATGAATCTGCTGTACCATATTGATAGGATTTAATAAGTCGGTTTCTCTGGTAGCCGGACCTCCTCCACGCACATCAACACCGGCTGTGGCACCTTCTTTGCATAGGATTACGGTACATCCGGTACCTGCTTTTTCATCCTCTGCCTGTCCAATCTGAATACCTTTGATATCCGTCATACTGATTTCTTTCATATAGTTTCCTCCTTTTCAATAAGATGTTGGATAAAATGTTTCGCTTATGTTTTTTAATTGATGTTAAAACACTTACTAAAACAGACTATTATTGGATCTGAATTCCTTGGCGAAGCACTTGATGAATTTGCAATTGCTCATCCATGATCATGATATCCGCATCATAACCTACTTCTAAACGTCCTTTTTTCCAACCATAAAGAGCTGCCGGATGAGCACTTGCCATGGCAATTGCCGCTTCCTTTTGACAACCGCAATATGCGCACATATTACGCAGAGCATCACATAAGCGTAAAGTACTTCCGGCAATGCGTCCACTTTCTTTCACAATAGCCTTATCTTTATCTACCAAAACATGCTTGCCGGAGAAAAGATATTCGCCTTTGGGAAGCTGCTTGCAAGGATTTGCGTCGCTTATTAAGACAATACGTTCAGCCCCGATCATCTTATAGGTTGCCTGTACGACATCCGGGTGCACATGCACGCCATCTACAATCAGCTCACACATAAGCTTGGATAACACCGCTCCGGTAACCACACCGGGAGCACGATGTGCATGCTGACTCATTGCATTATACAAATGGGTAATGCCTTTCACCCCTGCTTTTTCAGCCGCTAGCACATCTTGAGCAGTACCACTGCTATGTCCCAACATCATGACAACACCATGGGCATTGCCATAGCGTATAAGTTCCATAGCATTAGGTAATTCCGGGGCAATTGTCATTGATTTAATTTTTGAAGAAATGCGCAAGTATTCTTTAAATTCCTCCAGCATGGGATCGCGCAGACATTCTTCCTTCATCACGGCTTTTTGCTGGCGATTTAGATAAGGACCTTCCAAGTGAATACCGAAAAAACCATCCACTCCTTGTTTTTCATAATAGGTAAGTAACTGTTTCATATCCTCATGCGTTTCACAAACTAAGCTCGCTAGAAAGCCGGTAACCCCTTCTTCAGCTTCACTTTTAGCAATTTCACTTAAAGACAACCCTTCCATATTATTAAAATCATAACCGCTGATGCCATGAGTATGGGTATCAATAAGTCCCGGACAAATATATTGACCTTTTGCATCTAGCATAACATCACAACTTGGTAAACTTTTAGTGTTAATCTTAATTGATTGTATGCGTCCATCTTCGATGATGAGGACACCTGGTTGCGTTTTATGTATGCCATCCATGAGTATCCCATTATAAATACAGGTTTTCATCGTGTTCTCCTTTTTTATAAGCTATCACAGCTTATTTACCTAGCAGTTCTTCTTCTATGCGGCTGAACATATTGCGTATATAATCTTCGTTCATCGTATAATATATTTTTTTCTTCTCTTCACGTATCGTGATAAAATTCGCCGAACTTAAAGCATTCATATGATGCGATACCGTCGCTTTTGACAGCTTTAGTTTATCCGCTATTTCTTGTCCATACATTGTATGCTTCCTTAATTGTTTCAATATTTCAAACTTGCTGTTATCCGATAATATTTTTAATCCCTGTAATAAATCTTCCTTAGCACTTAAATGTTTATCACGATGATATGAATCATCCATTAAAACTCCGATTATGTAAATGCTGCTATCAGCTTCAATCAAAGAACGTTTTAACCAGCCAATGGCATTTAATTCGGCAATGCTGGGAATGATCGTGATATCTTCTTGCCTTTGATCTTGCGTAAAATATGCATCATAACAAAATGTCTGTATCGCAATCGGATGTCCTAAGGCCTGTTCTTTCTTTACGGTAGTCTGCACATAGTCTTGAAATGCCGTAAGAATATCCTGATATTTCTCGATTTCATCCTGCAGGATGCGAATTCCCGGTTCCATAAGTTCCAGTAAATGCAGGAAATGATAACGTACATCTGCGGATACTTCAATCATTCTCCATTTATCATCACTGCTTAGATCTTGACGTTTTCGTAAATAGCCGATAAAATCAAAATCTTCTTCAAAAGCCTCTGGATTTTCCAAAGTAATATCATCGCTGCAACAAATCATCTGAAACGGCCGATGTCCATAGGCATCCATTAGGGATAATGCTTGTTCACGCAACATGGTAAGATCAGTTGTTTTATAATCAATATACGCATAACAGAGATCTTTCGCAATCGAGCATTCATAGCTTTCAAATTGAGAAAAATAAAAATCCTGTTCTTCCTGCGTTATTTTCACGGCCTTGATTACTTTCTTTTGTAATGCCATCGCCGCCTTTATTTTCTTGCGCAGCTGTTTTTCATCAAACAAATGTTTTTTCGAAAGGCTTTCATATAGCGCATCATAGGCTACTACGCCATAGACCTCTTCCTGTTTGCGATAGTTGCGTTCTAAAAAATTCATACATTCATATACCGGATGAAGAGAGGCAACTGTTACCGTAGTCATAATAAAATCATCTCCTGAAATATTTTCTTTTTTTTATTATCTCATAAAAGAAAGGAGAAGTACAAACTTCTCCGTAAACATTTTTCCTAATATTAAGATGCTTCTTGAAAATATGCTGCTTGTGCCGTCCATAATTGTTGATACAATCCATCTTGTTGTAAAAGTTGTGCATGACTTCCACGCTGAATAAGATTCCCATGTTCAAATACAAGGATATCATCACAAAATTGACAGCTGCTCATGCGATGGGAAATATAAATAGCCGATTTATTTTGAATTAATTCATTCAGATGTGTATATATTTCAATTTCGGAAAGCGGATCTAAAGCCGCCGTAGGTTCATCAAGGATGATCCAAGGCCGATCGGCATACAACGCTCTTGCAATGGCAACCTTTTGGGCTTCTCCTCCGGATAACTGAATGCCATTTTCCTGCACACCTAACATCGTATGAATATCGTCAGGTAAGGTTGCCAAACGTTTTGCAAAACCACTGCGATTCAATACATCGCGAATTGCCTCATCCTTCTCATTAGGAGTACAGGTGATATTTTCTTTTAATGTTCCCGCAAATAATGCAAAATCCTGAAAGACGACACCGAATTTATTCTGCAAAGCACTTAATTGTTTTGCTGTTACCGGCTTACCATCAATGCGAATCGTTCCCTCACTAGGCTCATATAAACCACACAACAACTTAATCAGTGTCGTTTTTCCCGCCCCATTCAAACCGACGATTGCCGTTTTTTTATGAGGTTCTAAAGTCAAGCTAACATCATGCAATGCCGGCTGATTACTGCCGGGGTATGCATAAGTCACATGATCAAACGTAATCACAGAATCTTCTTGTAAACTAATTTCATCACTGTCCTCTTTTTGATCTGCCAGCTGTAAGAAGGTATTATAATAAGACATATAATGGAACAACATCATTAAATCGGTATAAATAATAGGAAATGTCGAGATAGCATCATTCAATTTCGTTATTGTACCGGCATAAGTCACAAAATCACCAACTGGTATTGATTTTACATATACCTTTAAAATAACAAACATGTAGAAGAAACCATTCATCATATTTCCCAGGAAAACACTTTCGGAAAAAAGCATGGCAATGCGATGGTTGAAGATCGTAAAATATTTCAAAGAATTCTGTTGGCGCTGTGCCATTTCCTCTAATACGGTATCCTGCATCTGAAACAAGCGGACATCCTTCGCCATCTTCTGATTCAAAGCAACTTCGCTGCTATAATAATTGTTTTCTCGGCTTAACTTGGCATTTTGATCAAAGAACTTCATCCCTGCTTTGGAAAACTCCTTTGATAGATACTTACCAAACAAAGCATAGCCACATAATAACATCAGGAGAACAAGACCTGCCCAAAAAGTATCCATGAACCCTAGAATGCCCTCCTTGTTGGTACCATGGCAACTCAGCAAATAAAGCAATAAGCCAAAAGATATGACTATCGTACAACAAATTTCCAGCAAGGCAGAAAATTGAGCCATCATGACTTGGATACCACCATTCTGCATAAATCCGGCCTTTGCTTTTTCAATTAAATCCAAAGTATCTTTATCCTCTAATTTGTCATAAGAGAGATACATCGCCTTTTCACTGATATTCTTTTCTAACCCAAGCTCTAATTCCTTCACCGCGATATTTAAACGATATTCTAAAACATATTGACCGCCTTCACTTAAAAGCATACAGCATGCGAATAGCAGTACGCTTAGAAATAAAGATTGTGTATCCGTTTTTGCTAGGAAAAGATTGATGAGAATCGAAGTAAACCATAACGGAAGATAGGCAGTAAGGGTTTTTAACAAGGAAGCACTAAAACCATAAAATATAACATACGGACGTTGTTTATGAATCAAGCGCAAGATCGTCCACGCTTCTTGTAGTTGTGCTTTCATGTTTCATCCCTCCTTCCTGATAGTAACTTGCCTGTGCCTCAAACATTCTGGCATATAAGCCATTTTGCTGCAGCAGTGTTTCATGAGTTCCCATTTCTTTCAACTGTCCTTGATCAAATAAAAGGATACGATTCGCAAAACGTGTAGATGCCAAACGATGCGAGATAAAGATCGAAGTACACGCTTTCGCTGCACGTTCATAATTTTCATATAATGCTGCTTCCGCCAAAGCATCCAAAGCCGCACTAGGCTCATCAAGAATTAACAGATTTGCCTTGCGATATAAAGCTCTCGCCATCAATAATTTCTGTTGCTCTCCACCACTAAATAGCACACCATTCTCACTGATTTGATTAGAAATATATGTGTCCTCTTGTAATGGCAGCTGCTCCACTTTCGTTTTTAATTCACAACGCTCTAAACAATCCCAAACTAGATCCATATCAATGGTATCCTTTGTTTTACATGATACATTTTTCTTAACCGAATACGCCATCGCACAGGAATCTTGAAAGACGGCTGCGATATGGGTAAATAAATCTTCTTTCGCAAACTTTTTAATATCGATTCCATTAATGAGAATACGCCCGGATGTAGGTGTATATAAACCACATAATAATTTTATTAAGGTTGTTTTACCGGCTCCATTGCTACCCACGATACCAATCTTTTCTTTTTTATGAATAGTAAAATTGATATCTGTTAACGTATCCTTTTCGGCTTGCGGATAACGGAAAGACACATGATCAAACACAATTTCCAGATCCTCATCAGGCACGGTCAATGTTGCGCCTTCTTCTTCAATCGGTAAATCCATATACGTATCATAATCAACGATTCCCAAAGCACCGCGTCTTGTTTCATTATAGAAATTCACGATCTTGCTGATCCAACCGGAAAAAGCAGCAGCGGCACTTGTATAAAATACGAATACGGACACCGACATCCCATTCACTAATTCATGGAGGAAGAAAGCAAATACAATCAGATTACGGGAAGCTGATAAAAAGGTACTGCCCCATTTCGCCCATAAATATTTACGTTCTACTTCCTGTAACACTTCTACACGACACTTTTGAAAATAACGAATCTTAGCAAGCAGCCAATCTTGTAAATGAAAGATACGAATATCCTTTCCATTTCCAGGCAATTTTACTTCATGATGATAATACTGGAGCTGTTGATCTGCCTTTGCATAATCTTGCTTTCGTACATGCTCATACGCCTGCGCCTTGCTCATAAACCAAATACTTAATAAAGATAATGTGACAACCAAAGCACAAAGCCATAATTGCATGGAACCAAATACAATTGCATATAGAAAAAAGCCGGTAACTGCAATCAATAACTCCATTCCATTTCTGACAAAATGCTCAAATCCAACGCCACTGTTGTCAATGCCATTTGTCTGTGCCCGATTTAAAAGCTGCCGATACTCCATATCTTCCACCTGCGCATAAGGTACATGCATCGCTTTTTCATATAACCGCAATGTCAGCTTACATTTAATCACATACATCTTAGGATCATAGGTTTGCATCAAATAGTTATGCGCACTATCTAAAACTGCCACTAACAGCGAAATTCCACCTGCATAAACCATAAGTGTCGCAAAAGATTGCTGTGTTTCTATCAAATATAAAAACAGTGACGGTAAGACAACTTGTAGAAACGGAGCTAATACACCGGTTATCCAAATAAAGATGATCATGACGAATAAAGAACGCCGATATTTCGCAATATGCTGCATCGTTTCTTTCGTAGCACGTAGTATCACTTTCATAGAATCTCCCCTTTATTGTTCGTTATATATCGAACTATCTTGACATTATTATAGTTTTACATCGAACATTTGTCAAGGTGATACGTCTATGAATTTTTATCTGCATGATGATATAAAATAAATCTATGGTCATTTCTTGTAAAAGGGACTGAAAACATCTGTCGTTATTTCTACACTTTTCGTTATGTCTGTTTGAAGGAAAGAAATATTATCCAGCTTAAAAAAGGCAGCCTCCTTCATCCATATCTAACCATTCAGAAACAAGAGTATCTATCACTATCAAAGTAGATTCACATACAAAAAGAGTGCTTTGACTTAGCATCAAATACACTCTTCATTATACAGATACTTGAAATTTAAAATCTTTTTATTTTTCGTCTTCTTCCTCTTTCTTATGCTGAGCGATGATACCTTCCGCTAAGTTTGCGGGAACCGGATCATAGCGATTGAATTTCTGTACATATGAGCCTCTGCCCTGCGTCATAGCACGCAACTCGATTGGATATTTCTGTACTTCTGCCAGTGGAACTTGTGCAGAGATTTCTTGATAACCATCAACCATATCCATACCCATGATAGCTCCGCGACGTTTGTTGAAATCACCGATGATCGTTCCGGTAAATTCATCCGGTACACGTACGGTAATATCTACGATAGGCTCTAACAGGATTGGATTTGCCTGTGCCATACCAGCTTTATACGATAAGCGGGCTGCCAGTTTAAATGCCATTTCACTGGAATCGACATCATGATACTTACCATCAAACAGTGTCGCTTTGACATTGACAACCTTGAAGCCAGCCAAAATACCATGCTCCATGCATTCACGTAAGCCAGTTTCAACTGCCGAGAAGTATTGGCGAGGCACTGCTCCACCAAATACCTTTTCTTCAAACACCATTTCTTCAGAATCCGGATTTGGTTCATAATCGACAAAGACATGGCCAAACTGTCCATGACCACCGGACTGTTTCTTATGACGTCCTTCTCCGGTTGCTTTTTTACGAATCGTTTCGCGATAAGGTACCTTTGGTGTTTCTAAGCGTACTTCTACTTTATATTTCGCCTGCAGCTTATTTAAAACAACATCAATATGCTGATCACCAATACCATACAGGATTGTCTGTTTCGTTTCTTTATTGTTTTCCAAACGCAAGGTTGGATCTTCTTCTACCATACGTGCTAACGCATTGCTCATCTTATCCTCATCGTTCTTTGATTTAGGGAAGACAGCCATAGCTAACATTGGTTCTGAGAAAACAATTGGATCAGCCAGATAATGTTTACCTTTTTCACACAGTGTATCATTGGTCTGTGTATATTGCAGTTTTACAACTGCACCGATATCACCAGTAAACAGCTTACCAACAGCCGTTTGATGCTTTCCTTTGACAATGAAGATGGTACTGATCTTCTCTGGTTTTTCTTTGGTCGCATTGTATACAGCAGAATCACTGCTCATCACACCGCTTAATACCTTAATATAGGAAATACGGCCAACAAATGGATCGACAATCGTTTTGAAAACCTGTGCGCATAAGGATTCTTTTTCATTTGTTTCCAGTTCAACCGGTTCTTGTGTTTCAGAATCCGTTACAACGATACTGCCATGTTCACCATAGGTTGGGAAGTATTTTACAATCAGATCCATCAAACGTTCAATACCTACGGTATGGGTAGCACTGCCGCTATATACCGGACGGATTTCGCCATTGCGTACACCTAAGCGTACACCACGCGTCAATTCTGCTTCACTGAATTCTTCACCACTGAAATATTTTTCCATCAATTCATCATCGCTCATGGCGATTGCTTCAGCGATCTGATTCTTATATTCGGCAACGATATCCTTCATATCATCTGGTACCGGCTGCGCTTTTTCAGGATCAGCTAATGGTCCTTCAAAATACCAAGCTTTATCTCTTAAGATGTTGATGGAACCAATCGTCTTACCATTTTCCATGATTGGTACTTCAAATGGGATGACTGCCTTACCGAAAGCATCACGCAAAGCTGCATAGGCAGTATCAAAGGATGCGTTTTCTTCATCTAGTTTATTTACGAAGAAGATGGTTGGAATACCATGCTTCTGCGCTGCTTCCCAAGCACGCTGTGTACCTGGCTGTACGGCATCTTTGGCATCCACGACGATCAAGGCACTGTCGCCTACCGCAATACCTGCCTCAGCACCACGAATGAAGTCAATATAGCCTGGTGTGTCAATAAAGTTGATCTTACAGTCTTTCCATTCAATTGGTACTAAGGATGCATAAACACTTAATCCTCGTTTAATTTCTTCAGGGTCATAATCGATTAAGGAACTTCCTTCGCTGGTAACACCAAAACGATCACTTGCTTTGGTAAAGTACAGCATGCTTTCTAATACAGCAGTTTTACCAACGCCGGTATGTCCAAGAACGACAACGTTGCGAACTTCGCTTGATAAATAGTCTTTCATACCGTCATCCTCCTACTTCAGGATCGGCTTAAGCTGAGCTAAGCAGTCTTCACGAACATAGTGAACAGCTTTATGGCCTTCTTTGTCGATTAAATCTTTATCCGCACCGTTTGCTAATAAGTCTTCTACCAGGCTGACATAGCCACCATATGCAGCACGCATCAGTGCTGTACAACCATTATTGTCACATAAATTAACATCAGCACCTCTGGTAACTAATAAGCGAATTACTTCTTTTTTGAAGGCAACGCATGCTTCCATCAATGCTGTTCTTCCTACTTCATCCTGGGCATTGATATTAGCGCCAGCATCTAATAATACTTCCACACAGCGATCATGACCTAGAAAAGCTGCGCGCATGAGAGCAGTTCTGCCACGATCATCGGCTTTGTTTACATCAGCTCCTGCTTCGATCAGTTTCTTACAAATGGTTTTATTTCCTTTTTTCGATGCGCCCATAATGGCGGTTTTTCCTTTATTATCTTCTAGGTTTACATCAGCGCCATTGTCTAGCAGCACACGGACAATGTCCTTATAATCACGTTTTGATGCACGCATCAGTGCAGTTCTGCCATCACCGTTTTGATAGTTGATGTCTGCACCTTTTTTAATTTCTGCACATACGGTTGCGAAGTCACCGTTTGCACATGCATCCCAAAATGCTTTGTTGAATTTCTGATCCATTTTAAGTTCCTCCTTTTATTCTATGGAATCGTAAGTGAATAAAAAAACGGACATAAAGCACGATTACTTTACATCCATTTTATGCCATGTTGAAACATACCTGCTTGCTACAGGTACGTCCTTGAGCGCTTTGTCTACACCTTGTTCTCTAACCATGTGACTCACGCTCCTTCCTTCACTTCTAGTATAGTTATATTGTATACGATTTTATGTTTTTTGCAAGCGATTTCATTAAGGTTTTTGTCTTTTTTTACATGTTGAAAATTCTTTCATTTTCCCTTATGCCAATCTTTCCAGTTATCTGCCGAATTTGCCATTTTGCTATCTTTTTATTGACAGAATTGCTATAGTTTCGACATATGCGAATGAAGATGGAAGGATATGATGCAATAAGTAAAGAAAGATGATACAGGAGGATAATGAAAAGTTTAATGCTAACAAAACCAAATATAATTTTTACAGGATTCTGTGTATTCTCTTTTCTGATATCGCATGTTATCTTTCATAATGATTTTTTATGTTACGCAAAACTTCTGGTATTTCATCAAAATCATCCACCCAAATAACGTTAATTCCCAAACTATTGAAATAATCATTCCGATTATGTAAATGAAAATTCTCATATAACTGATACGATCTTTGACCTTTTTCAATTGAAGGTGGTAACTGAATATTTTCTTTTTTCATGATGGCAAAATGTCTGGTAGCTGATTTACTATGGACGATATCCAATAATCTTCGCATATTAGGATCAGACAATGAACATCCGATAAATAAACATATATTCTCACGCAGCGCATTGACTTGTTTCATATTCGACCAATTGAAGGGATCATTGTATACCTTGTGATATTCCTCCTCAGAGAAAATGATATCATCCAAATCTATTTCATCAGGTGACATATCTTCTAGAATATCTCAATTTACTTTCACAGTAGGTTGATTTTCCACATTTTTAGTTCTTTATGAAAAGCAGAAAATCTAGGATAAGCGATTTGGTTGCCTTGCGGACTTGGAAGCGACTTATAAATAACAAAATAGTTATGATATTTTAAGAGATTATACTGTTTTTACATCAAATTAGATATACATATTAAGTTATTTATTTAACTAATGAAAGTATAAAGAATAATTATTTTTTGATAGATTAAATAGTATTTGAAAAATTCAACTTAAGAATCTTGCTGCATATCCTTATATACATAATTTAAATATCCTTCTTCAACAGAATTTAAATTTTTATTAGGGTTAACTTTTCTTATTATATCATTGACCTTCAAACAATATTTAAAATAATTTTTATATAATTCAGTAGAGTTTTTAGACTTTGACATTGATACCATAACGGAGCATTCCTTGAGAAAATTTTTTTCTAGAAAGCAAAGAAAATTTTTATGTTCAAATCTTTCGGCAGTATATAATATCTGATTTTTTGTAGATTTAGTTTCAGGTATATATGGTGGATCACAATAGATAAAGCATTGATCAATATCTTTAGCTTGTTTTATATCTAATAAAAATTTTTGATAATCCTCACAATAAAAATTAACTTTTTGGATCTCCATTGATAATTTAAGGAAAAATTCTTTATCAAAATATAATTTATATTTTTTTCCAAATGGTACATTAAATTTTTTATGTGAATTTATTCTATAAACTCCATTATATCCTGTCTTCATTAGAAACCAAAATATAGCACTTCTTGTTATAGGCGATATTCTATTTTCATTAAATTGCTTTCTCTTATCATAAAAGAATAATGCTTTAGATTCATTGCTTAATAATTTATTATAATCAAAAACCATGTGTTCAATTTTATTGCATAATTTATCAAAATTACTTTTTAAATCAAGAAAAAAATTCACAATGTTTTCATTAACATCATTAACATAATATTCGTCATATAAATTATAAATTAAAGTGTTAATTAGCACGATTCCAGAACCAAGAAAGGGTTCTACATAAATTTTTTTATCTTGATCAAACATTACAAGCATCTCGTTTAATAATTTTTTTTTAGATCCAGCCCATCTTAGAGGACTGCCATATACTTTATCTAACACAATATATCCCATCCTTCATAAACTTTAAGAATAAACTTTATTAGTTTCTTTTAAAAGATTTTTTAGCCAAATATAAACACTTTTTACAAATTCGAATTTCTCAAGAGTGATTGTTGATGAATGTTCAATTTTATTAGAGATAATGTGTAAATCAATTAGCCATTGAGTAGTTTCCTTTTTGTTTCCCTTTTTATCTATTGGGAATATAAATTTTTTATCAAAAACTTCAGTCCAATTTGTGCCATATATTAAAATAGCCTGTAAATCCTTAAAGTTGATAAAATCCCAAACCCCTCTATATTGACTTTTAGGTTTATTATAATTATAATTTGTAACCTTATTGGTCAAATTTAATACTACCTCTTTAGGAGCATAAGCCTCAATATTATCTTCGCCAAATGAGACATCTAATCTATTTTTAACATCTCTTTTCAAATCATGTAAAATAGAATCTATAAGTAGTAGAGCCTCTTTGGTATTTTCTTTATTTCTATCACCCCAATATTTTTCAAGACCATCCGGATTGAATGAACCATAGTGTTTATTAATTTCTCTTTCAAAAGTTCTACACATTTTAATTGGACCACCAGCGCCATATGAACTGCTTAACTCTATTTTGTCTTGTTCAGACGCGTTTAGCCAGTACTCTACTATTATTTTTAAATAGTTTTTTATTTCATAATATATTTTTTTAGGATTGTCTGACAATGGATTTATTTTATTTTTATCAGTTAGATATATAATTAATGAATTTAAAACTCTTATAAAACCAGATATAACATTATTTTTTACAAAAGCACTCTTGTCATCATTTGTTTTATTCCATTCATCTTCTCCTATTTCCTTTTGCATATAGGTAAGACAATCAACGATAAATGGATATAATCTTTCGTAAGTTTTGTCATTATTCGATTGATCAAATTTTCCATAAGATATTAAATTGTTGTTTTTATACTTCGATAAGAAATCACTTTCTTTAATCGCTTTGCTTAATGTTTCTAATGTAATACACCGTTCAGGCGTAATAGTATTTTCACCTACAACAACTCTATTATAAAGTGGTGAATTTCTATTTTCTCCTAACTCTCTTGATATTTTTAATGCTAAACCTTCTCGCATTTCTTTTGGATCTTTTGATTCGTATTTAAGATCTTCATCTAGTGTATTTCTTAAATTTTTCGGAACAGCTTTTTGATTTTCATTAATGTCCATAAATATTTTTATTTGCTCTTCTTGCTCTAAATTCTCAAAAGCAACCACAGGAATGGTGTTAGTCTCTTTATATTTTGTGTTTGAATAGCCATATAATCTATGCTGTCCATCTATTATATAAATACTTTTATAGGCTTGTGGTAAATGCAAAAAACCTAATTTAGATAAGGATGTATTATCTACATTACTTTTAACTTTTTCAAATTTCAAACCTTTTTTACCAGTCTCAATACTTACTATTATAGAATTAGGAAAATAGCCACCATTCTCAATAAATTCCTGTATACTCTTAAGCCGCTGTTTTTTGATAAGTCTTTGATACGTAGGCATAGAATCTTTATTAGAATCAGTTCGATGTAATACATATCCTAGTTTAAGAAGAGTTTCTGGCTCTATTGAAAATGAATAATAATTATATCCACCCATTTTACCAGAAATAGCGGGCACTACGTTATGTAATCCCTGTATCCTTTTATTAGCAAATAAATTGCCCAAAAGCTGATATCTTGCAGCATTTCCTAAATGTTCAGTTAATGCTTTATAATATGAAATTTTATCTTCATCAAAATAAGAGATATCAAATTCTTCCATTCTAACCCGATCGCGCTGACTAACATTATAATTTTTTGTGGAAAATATAATTTTGATCTTATGCTCTGGAAATTGTTTCCTAATTGCTGTAATCATTCCTTCGCTTTTTCCTTTTAAAGCCTCAATTTCAGTTTTAAAATCTTGTTTTTTATTTATAATTTCTGTTGCTTTGCATTCAATTAATATTACAGTCTCGTCATCGGCTGCAAAAACATCTATTTGCTGAGTTAAATTTTCTTCTTTGTTATAAGGTATACTAAATGATCGGTCTTTATTCATCATTTTGAAGCCCAGATTATAAAACAACATCCAAACATCATTCTCAAAAATTTCATCAAATGCCTTAATCTTTTTCATCCTAGTCTTATATTTGAATTCTTTATCTATTTCCCAATTTTCTTTCAAATAACCTTCAACAAGATTCTTATTTAAAGATTTGTAATAATATTCTTGTTTTCTTATCTTTTTAACATTATTTAGCTCAATGCCTTTAACTAAACTATCCTTCCAGTTCATAAGTATCCCCTCTATATGTATACTTAGACTGTATCACATTTTTAGAATAAAGACAATATGTACTATTTTTTAATTTATATATTTTCACTATAGATCAATATCATTTTACTTTTACATAAATGGAAAATTCAAGTCATATATTCAGATATCTAAAGGAATATCTAATTTCAAACGATTTAGAAAACGTTGTATTTCCGCATTGAATAGAAAAGTTTTTTCCAGTATCTCTGATTCTCTATGCACTGATAAATGCATAGTGAAAAAACGTAGTCCATATAAAAAATCATAACTAAATTGGCGTTTGATTTCGGCTATTATAAAAAGACAATCTCTAAGGTGATTTTCATCCCTTTTGATTGTCTTTTTACTTCACTTATCCACTCTAAAGTTTAAAGAGCATTTTCTTTAAACCACGATAAGTTTAAATGAGTATCTAAAAAAACATGGGAAACTGAAGTCCACCGCAAAAACATGTGGTGCTTCAGTTTTTTCTATACATTTCATGGGATTTTATGTTTTTATCATTTATAATATATCTTTGGTAAGGATAAAAAAAGATAGAAATCTTGGATATTTAAATTATCGTGGGGATAAAACCTGCCTCTAAATTAGGTTTACAAAGAGCTTACCTTTAAATTATTGTGGGATGGGTTCTTTTGTTCATTTCACAAAAAAAACTTTTGTTGTAGAATATCGTTGTAAAACATTATTCTTAACGAAAGGGGTTTTCCACTATGGATATTATAACAGATTTATTGAATATTCCTCAAGAAGATGTTTTACTCTTCCTCTTCTCGTGTTGGTTTACAATAGATGTGTTACAGAATAGGTTAACAAAAAGCAAGAGACTCGCTATACTTAAGTTACCACACCATCAGAAAGGAGATCTCTTGCATGAATAGTATAACTCAAGATATGCGTTTTCGTCTATCCATTGTTAAATTTTATAATCGTATCAGTGCTACTAAAACGGCTATCCGCTATAAAGTTACACGTCAATTTATTTATTTCTGGGTTTATCGTTTCAATGGCGATATCCATTCTCTTGCAGACCATTCTCATAGACCCCATCATCATCCTAATCAGCACACGGATACTGAAATCAAATGGATCAAGGATATTAGAAGAAGAAATCCTGATATGGGCTTGATTGACTTTTGGTTACGTTTGAAAGTACTTTACAACTATTCCAGGAGCGTTTCCTCCCTTTACCGTGTTATGCGCGCGCCCTCTATGTCCCCCGTTAAAAAAGCGCATAAGAAACGTATAAACAAGCCATATGATACGCCTACCGTTCCCAGTACTAAGATACAAATTGATGTGAAGTATGTTCCTACCTGCTGTCTTGTTGGAGATTTGAAAGGTACAAAACTTTATCAGTACACTGTGATTGATGAAGCTTCCAGACTTCGTTATCTTGCTTTCTTTGAAGAACATTCCACTTATTCTTCTACAAAATTCCTTATGGAATGTATCAAGTTCTTTCCATTTAAGATTCAATGTATCCAAACAGATAATGGATTTGAATTTACCAATCGTCTTGTGAGCGAGAAGAAGACGTTATTCGAAGAAACCTTGCTATAAAACGAAATAGTCTATCATCCAATACGGCCGGCAACACCTAGACATAATGGAAAGGTAGAAAGAAGCCATAGAGAAGATCAAAAAAGATTTTATGATAAAGCAGCATTTTATTCATTAGAAGATGCTTCATCTCAAATTGAGAAATACCTTAATAAATCAAATAACAGACCTACTAGACCTCTTGGTTATTTATCACCTATTCAGGGTTTCTTACCAATACGCTCATTGTGTGATACATCATTGACAAACCTACAATGTTTTATTCTCTTCCTCTTCTTGAAGTGAAAACGGTTCTTTGATTATCGACATTACTCTCGTATCTAAAAAGTTTAGCTGTCCTTCTTGTGGTTCTTCTTCTACACATGTTAAAGACTATAAAACTAAATCTATTACCCATTCTGCACTGAACAGCCGTTCTTGTCTGATACGCTATCGTGCCAGACGCTTTGCGTGCGCTATATGTGGCAAAACTTTTTTTGAATCAAATCCCTTCTTGCCTTCCAGGCATACTATAAGCAGCCTTACTGTTCTTAATGTGCTGAATGAGCTGAAAGAGTCAAATTCTACTTTCTCCAGCATTGCACGGCATAATTATATTTTTCCAACTAAGGCACAGGAAATTTTCGATCTTTATGTTCGCATAAAGCGTAGAACTTTTCCTAAAATCTTATGTATCGATGAAGTCTATGCTTTGAAGGATAATCATAGTAAATATGTCTGTCTTCTTCTTGATTTCAAATCTCATCAGCTGATTGATATGCTTCCTGAGAGAAAAAAGTATTCTCTTCTCAATTACTTTGAAAGTATTTCTGTAGGTGAAAGATCAAATGTCCAATACTTCATTATGGATATGTATCAGCCATATAGAGATGTTGTTCATTTCCGTTTTCCTAAAGCCAAAATTGCTGTAGACTCTTTCCATGTTATTAAAAATATTAATGATTCCCTGAATGCAATCAGGGTCCGTATTATGAAAGGATATAAGTCAAACACTGTAGAATATTATCTGCTGAAGAATTTCAACTGGCTTCTTCTTGAAAAAGAAGTACGAGAAGGTAAGCGCAGGTTCAATAAATGGTTAAATCAATATATCAATTATCCGCAGCTGCTTGACCGCATATTGGCTATATCCCCAGAATTAAAGGAAGCCTATCAGATAGATACCTTCTCTTCAATACATACAGCGATTTCAGTAATGCAGAAAAAGATTTCAATGAGATGATATCATTGATACGAAAATCTCATATGCTGAAATAGTAGTAATCTATAAAATGTTGAATAACTGGAAAGAAGAAATCATCAATTCTTTTATTCTCGTAGATGGAAGACGGCTGTCGAATGGCATCATGAAATCTCGTAACTCTATTGTAAAACTGATCAAGAAAACAGGTAATGGATATGTGAATTTCGCACACTTCCGTAACCGTTGTATGCACTGCATGAACAAAGATGCATTGTCTTGCCTCTCTGATGCTCAGCTTTCAATCAGAATGAAGGAAAGAAACGAGGTACCTATAAAAAATAACTATCATGCATACAATGATTGACATATAAAAAAAGAAGTAATTTGTTAATTTCTGAATCTTATTACTTCTTTTTTGAAACCCCACGTTATTTTAGAGCCCCTTTCTTTACTATTTATGGGGTGCTTTTTCCCCCATGGTATTTTATACCCCAAATTTTGTATACCCCCACACTATTTCAGATTACCATGATAATTAAGATGATTCGTCATTTACATATCTAATTCTGTCGATTATTACTTACACATGATTCTTCACATTCCCCCTATCTAAAGGCGATTTTTTAAAACACACTATTCAAATTCTTCATTGCGATCATAAATATTAAATTTATTTAATGTGCTACTGATATCAAATTTATTACACACAAAATATACTTAAATTCTATATAGACCGTTCAGAATGACTGATTTTTCCATATTCTTTCATTGAGTATTTCAAGATATTGAAAATATCTTCTTTGAGAATAAATTCATATTCAGGAGATAATCTAGTAAACATCGGTAACCCTTGAACATTAGCTCTGATTTCGGAACTATTTAAAAAATTTTCTATATAGTCTTGCTGTGGCGTAACTTCAGTTTTGTATACCTATCTGAATGAAATAAAGTAGAATCAAATGGAACACTTATTAATCGGATTGGCTGGTTATCAGTATTAATAAATTGAACAAGGTAATGGTAATCATTGTATGAGATTTTATCTACATATTGCCAAATAGATTTACATGATTTTTCCATATCGTAATATTACCTATAATCAAAAATTTAAGTAAAAGCATACTTGATTGTGTTAATTCTCGCAAAAAAGAAGAGGAAAGAATCAAGAAATTATATAAGCAAGAACAAAAGATAAATATTAAGTAGCCTGTAACTGTGAACTTTTTTATTAACTCACTTTCGCTTGGAGTATAGAAATATATTATGAACATTGAAACAATTGATATTATAGAAGTATTAAAATATTTTTCAAAAAAGGGTTTGTCAAGAAAAGTGTGTAAGTAAAATTGATTAAGACATCTATTTAAGATATTTTTCAATACGAGATGTAAAAATTTCATTAACCATAAGTTGATTCAACACTTTTGACCAATCGTGAATGGTTCCGTTATTCCATTTCTTTTCTAGCTCTGTACAGCGTAAGTATAATAATTTGAATAAGGCGTTTTCATTTGGAAAGGCGCCTTTTTTCGTTACTTTGCGAAAACTTGAATTGATCGACTCTATCGCGTTAGTGGTATACATAATACGTCGTACATCACTTCCATAATCATATAATTGTTCTACAAATTTGAAATTCCTTTTCCATACTTCAATAGCTCCAGGATACTGTTCCCATGTTCGACAAAAAGATTCAAAGGCTGCCGCTGCCGCTTTTAAATTTGGTGCCCCATATACTTTCTTTAATTCTTGTGTGAACTTTTTATAATCCTTACTAGGGACGTATTTAATGGAATTGCGGATCAGATGTACGATACATCTTTGAACAATGATCTTAGGAAATATTGCTTTGGCTCCTTCTTCCAGTCCACTAACTCCATCCATCGACATAAAGAAAACATCTTCTATCCCTCGTGCTTTCAATTCATCAAATATCTGCATCCAATAATTCTTACTCTCGCTTTCACTAAGCCATAATCCAAGGATATCTTTATGCCCATTCAAATCGTAGCCTAATATCGTGTATACAGCGCATTCTTTCGCCTCATAGCCACTACGCAATGTCACATACATACAATCTACGAACAAGAAGGCATAGCACTTCTTTAATGGTCTATTTCGCCATTCTTCTAGTTTTGGTAATATGGCATCTGTAATATCGGATACCATTTCATGAGAAATTGAAAATCCATAGATATCTTCTATTGTTTTTGATATATCACGTTGACTCATTCCTCGTGCATACATCGCTAATACTTTATCTTCTATTCCTGAAACATCTCTTTGTCGTTTTGATATCAGCTGTGGCTCAAAAGAGCCATCACGGTCTCTTGGTGTATCTATCGTGATATCTCCCTTTGTAGTATGAACAGTTTTTTGACCATATCCATTTCTACGATTCTGCGTTTGTTTATATTCTTTATTATTATTCTCATATCCTAAATGATGACTCATCTCACCTTGGAGCAACGATTCAAATATCGGACCAAAAAGTTCTTTGAGTGCTTCATCTGCATCTTCTGCTGATTGTGGATCAAATTGTTTTGCGATTTCTTGCGCGAGTGCTACTGTTTTTGGATCTCTTTTTATTCTTGCCATATGTTATTTCCTCTACTTTCTTTTATTGTATCATAAGCATATAAAAACTGTGTATCGTTAAGTCGTACGCTCTTAACTTACACAGTTTATTTTACACTCTCAACTGTGAACTTTTTTATTAACTCACTTTCGCTTGGAGTATAGAAATATATTATGAACATTGAAACAATTGATATTATAGAAGTATTAAAATATTTTTCAAAAAACATTTTCAGTATTTCTTTTATTTATCCACAAGAGCTTAATCCTTTCAGTGTTTTAAGTTCTTTTACAACTTCATATTTAATATCTGTATCAATCACTTCAAAATGCTTTCTACCACATAAGATTTTTTTCTTTTCAGATCCTTTAAGATCATTAATGTTCTCAGTACCCTTAGTTTCAGCCACAAAGTAAAGCTTCTCTCCTGTTCCAGTATTTAATACAATTGCCCAATCTGGATTATATGCCCCAATAGGTGTATCAATTTTAAATGTACTAGGTAATTTTGCATATAACAATACCTCATCATCATTCTCTGCTTCGATTGCAAAGTCTTTTTCTACAATTGAATCATAAATAACATGATCATAAATATTTTTATTTGAATTGACGTCTAATACATTACTATCTGAATATCCATATAATTCTTCATCATTAAAAATGAAATCTTGTTCATAATATTCATCATTTTTTTGATATTTGATTCCATCAGTTAGATTTTCCTTCTTAACCATTAATAAGATTTTAGATACTTGTTTAATAAACTGTTCTGGATTAGTATAGAATTCTGATAATCGCCCAGATTCTGCAATAATTTCAATAATGGTTTTTCTTAATAGTTGAGTAGCATCTTGTAAACGACGAATAAAATCAGGGTAAGAAGGCTTTTCAAATTCATAAACTGCACCTAGCTCTCTAACTTGGTGTCCTATATCTTTAACCCCTTGTTTATTAATTTCAACTTTTGTTAATTGACTATCAACTCTATCAGGTTTGATATGTGGCATATTTTGAATTTGTTCAATTGCTTGTTTTTTTAATTTCTCAATATCCATATTTACAGTATAAACTGTTTTTTGTTTAATTTTATTCCATAAAGTTTCAAATTCCGGAGATAGTCGAACTTCCTTATTAATTTTAACTGGTACTTTTCTAGCCACATCCTTAATTTCAATTTCTTTTGTAAGATTATCAATACGTTTTATCACTTTAGCTGTATAACTCTCAAATTTATCCGGTAGACTAAAAGTTCCTTCATGCTTTTCAGTATGATATTTAACGTTGATTTTACCTTTACTTGTCATGTATTCATTTTTTACAAGATAGTTAAAAATTTGTTGAGAATCTTCTTGTGTTAATTCATAAGTAGTTCCATCAATCTGTTTCATGCAAATTCCAGTAAAACTAATTGGTTCAATTATACCGAATTTAAAGTTATCAGATTCTAATTCTTTTTGTAGTGTAGAAGCAAATTCTTTATAAGATTCATTAGCGACAACACTTAAAACATTATACTTATTTTCTAATACACGTTCGCCATTTTGATTTACACAAATACGAAGACCACGGCCAACTTTTTGTCGCTTAGTCATAGTATCCTTGGTTTCTATTAAAGTACACACCTGGAAAACATTTGGATTATCCCAACCTTCTTTTAATGCTGAATGCGAGAATATAAAGCGAATAGGTTCATCAAAGCTTAGCAATTGCTCCTTATTTTTCATAATCAATTGATATGTTGTCTCATCATCTTTACTTACACCAGCTCCTATTGAATTTTTGATACGACCTTTTACATCTTTAGAAAAATATCCATCATGCACTTTATCAGCTTCTAATGAAATCTTATCAGCATAGTTTTCTCTTAATTTACGATATTTTGGAAGTTGAATTAATCGATTATATTCTTCTTCAAACCAGATAGCATAATCTCCTTTTTCATCTTTTCTATCGTAGTTACGATATTTAGCAACTTCATCAATAAAAAACAAACTTAAAACCTTAATTCCTTTTTTTATGTAGTGTAATTCTTTATTTAAATGTAGTTCTATTGTTTGACGAATTTGCGCACGCTTGATTACATTATCATCAACATCACCAATTGTTTCACCAATGTTTAAATATTCTCCATTTGAGAAAGATACTGATTCTTCACCCTTGAAACAATCTATATTATCAATAATATATCCACAATCCTTATAGTAATCAACTTCATTAGAAGTTTCCCATAAATCATCCTTTGTTTTCGCTGTAACTGCCTTTTTATCAATCACTCCCGTTTTCTTATTGTTTACATAAATTTCTATGCGGCAAGAATACGTTCCACCTTTATCACTAACACTCAATAATTTTACATAAGGTTTTGCGCTGACTTCATTACTTGTAATAGAAGCCACCTCAATATGTTTAACTAAATTTTCTTGATAAGCATCTACAGGAGTTAAACGATACATTAAGTTATACAACTCCTTATGTGTTGCAGAATAACGTAAAGTACATAATGGGTTTAATGAAGAAATTGCATCTTTTGATTTCTTTGTTCCATCTACTGATTGTGGTTCATCAATAATTACAATGGGATTTGTGCTTGCAATTAGATCAATAGGTTTATTCCCACTTAAACGATCACTTTCACGATGGATTAAATTTGCTTTATTCTCTTTTTCAGTATCAACAAAGCTTTTTCTAAATGCATCAATATTGATAATCATAATTTCAATATTTGTACTTGTCGCAAATTCACGAATACGTTCTAAATGACTAGAATCATAAACAAAATAGTTATAAACAACATTATCATATTTTTCTTTGAAATGTTCTTCTGTAGCTTTTAAAGAAGAGTAGACACCTTCTTTAATCGCAATACTAGGAACAACTATAATGAACTTGGTAAAATCATATTTCTTATTTAATTCTAGGATAGTTTTAGTATAAACATAAGTTTTACCAGTTCCGGTTTCCATTTCTATAGTAAAATTTTTATTTTCTAATGATTTTGTTCTTTGAATATCATTTTCTTCTTGAATATGCTGTACATTTTCAAGCATAGTAAAATCATCAATACTTACTTTATTTGCATGACCGGTAAAATAACTAACTCCTTCTCCAGTATACCCAGAATCCTTATTAAAGCCTTTATCGTTTGATACATCTATTGTAAATAATGAATTCTTTATTTCACAGCCTTCAAAGATATTAACAATAGAATTTACTGCATCAGTTTGATACTGTTGATTAACAAATTTTAACTTCATTTATCAACACCACCTTAAATACACTTAATATCTTCAACGCCAGCTTTTTCCAAATTATATTCAGCATTGATTTTATCATTATCGTTTTTAAATCCAGTTTCTTTGAAAACTACTGTTCTAGGTGATAATTCAGCAATAGCTTTAACATCATCTAATGTAATTTCATCTTCTAAACAAACAATCATATAACGTTTACCAACACGATACATTGTTTTTCCATTTATTTCTACTTCACCAGCACGCATATCAAAAATACCATACTTCAACATGATTTCATAAAGAATATCTTCTTTAGTCCTACCTTCTTTAAATACATCATTATAAAGATATAATTGTTTTTCATCTATTTCAATCTCATTATCCCAAGGTTGAATATTTGTAGAATCTAATTTAAATACTTTAAATCCAATATCAGTAGTGAACTTTTCATCACTAGACAATAATGTATCTTGTGGATGCACTTTTTCCCAATCTGCTTTAATTTGTTCACCAGCACGACGAATACGTTCTTTACCAATTTCACAGATATTTTTATATCCTGCTTTATATGCTTCAGACTTTTCATCACATAACTCTGGCAATTGAACCATAATGAATTTTCGATTACCATTATCTTTTTGATTAATTCTAATTACCGCATCTGCTAAAGATGAAGATCCTGAGAAAAAATCAAGAACAATAAAATCTTTACTATCAAACAAAGTTATTAAAAGTTCTAAAAAAGCGATGCTTTTAGAAGCTTCAAAAGGATAGTTATCCAGTTTAAACAATTGCTTTAAATATGTATTTGCATTAGTAGTTCTAAGTTCCATACTATAATCTTTCTTTATACCACATACAATAGCTTCATATTTTCTATTAACCAACTGGCTTTTTATCCTAATAGTATCTGAATAATTCTTTTCATAAATCTTGTCACTACCAAATTGAAGAGCGTCTTCCTGAAATAATTCGCTAAATTTTTTATCTGTATATGTATTTTCAATTAAAACACCTTTTCTACTAGAAAAATATCTTACATAGCCATGATCAAGCAATTCTTTTTGACAATTGTCTATATTTTCTTTTTTTATAACAATATCATGCTTTGCCGAATTATAATATACTACATAGTTTTTATCAGAGTTTACATTTTCTACAATATTATTAAAACTATTTTCTCCTACTAAAACTCTTTTTCCGCTATTATGAACATATCTACCATTTTCATCTAGTATCATGTCAGAAGCTTTTTTTGGAACATTTTCTACAAAATAAGAATATCTTATATTTTTTGCGTAGCATAGACAATATTCTGAACTAACAGATATAAACTTTGAATTTTTTCTTCCTTTAGGGTTATTTTCAACCGATAAGCATCCTATAAAATTAGTGTCTCCAAATATCTCATTACATATCTTTTTTAGATTTTCTTGTTCGTTATCATCAATACTAAGAAAAATAACACCATCATCAGTTAATAAATTCTTTGCTAGTAGAAGTCTAGGATACATCATATTTAACCAAACTGTATGATAACGTCCATTTGTTTCAGGATTAGATTTCATACTTTGTTTAGTTTGTTCTTTATAATTTTGTAAACTATTTTTGAAATCATCTTTATATACAAAATCATTTCCTGTATTATAGGGTGGATCAATGTAAATCATTTTGATTTTTCCATAGTAAGTTTTTTGCAGTTGTTTTAATACTTCAAGGTTATCACCTTCGATATAAAGATTTTCGGTAGTATCCCAATCTTTTGATGTATATTTATCTGGACGAAGTGTAACTGATGAAGGAGTTTGTGCTAATTTAATAGCAGCACTTTTGCCTTTCCAAGTAAATTGATATTTTTCTTTGCTATCATCTACTTCATCACCTAAGACTGTTCTCAATACATCAAAATCAATCTTTCCTTCAGTAACAGCATTTGGGAATAGTTCTTTTAATTTTTCAATGTTTAACTTTGTTAAATCTAAACTTTCACTATTTATTTTTTCCATCGTTTATTCTCCTTGTGTTTCCGCATTAAAACAATTATGGTTTACTTCTGTATCAATTTTATTAAACAACGCACATAATTGATTAAAGATGATTATATCTTTTCGATCTGATAATGTAGTTTTTAATATGTATTCGTTTTCCTCTGTTATATTTTCGTAAAATACATTATAGAGATCTTCACCGTTCACTACTTTATTAACTATGTTGATATTTCTATTAACATCGTCTTTCATACTTAAAATATAATCATCATTTTTTTTAGTTAATACTAACTGTTTTTTCATATCTTTTCCACCTTTTCTTTATTGAATCAATTCCTCCGTCTAGATTCTTTGCTACTGTATCCAATATATCAGTATTGTCATCTTTATTTACATATTCCAAAGCTCCATGTTTTATACATAGCTTTTCCTCAGAATCTTTTGTTAGACAAATTACATTATCTACATCAAGATTAACAACAAACTGAGGATTATGGGTAATCATGATTATTTGTCTATTATTAGACATTGTCTTAAAATTATTAAGAACATTTGATTTTATTCCACTTTGAGATATATCATCCTCAGGTTGATCAACTATATATACTCCTTCTTTTTGATCTGTGGATAATATATCAAAATATATTGATGAATTCATACCACTCGATAGTTTACTGTAGACATCTTTACCATTAATTGTTATTGATGGAATTGATTTTAAATCATCTTCAATAATAAGCCCTATCTTTTCTTTTAATACATCTAAAGCAGAACCATTAGCATCTCCAAAATTCAAAATAATATTCTTTAATTCATCCTTAGTTATAGTAGAGGTATCTATTTTTGCTTTGTTTTTTAACACCCTCTCTAATACCCCTTGTAAATATTTGTTATTAATTGCTACACAGTTTTTAAATTTTTTGATAAACATATATTCTCCAAAATTTAATTTTTCTGGTTCTAATATTTCTTCTGGTACATCAAACTTAAAACTTTTGATTTCTTTTTTTAGTTTAACTAGCTCTGTAATAACATTAGCAATATTATTTGAATCTACAACATCAAATTGGTTTTTTGTAAATTCTAAGTTGGTTTTCCATCCTTTGACTTCATCATTAAATTTTTTTATTCCGTTATCGATGTTTACCTTTATTGTGTAAATAAACTCTTCTTCTTTCATTAATTTCTCATATTTTGATTCAAATTCTAGCAGTTGTTTTCTAAAGCTATCAATAATAATTTTTTCTTCATTTTCTAAAATCAAATGATAATCTGCATCAATTTTAGCTATAATACCTTTATAATAATTCATTAGTTTCTTAGTTCTTTTTATCATTTCTTGATTGGGTCTAATGATTCTAGCAGTTAAATTTTTTGAAACAACTTCTTCATCTATCATTTTCAAAGAATTTAGTGTCTTATAAATCTCATCATAAGCAAATTTGAATTCTATACAGGAATATAGTTTTTCAAATTCTGAATTAATTTTCATTTTATATGGACCTGCATCAATATCAGCAGGAAATTTATTTTCTAAAAAGTCACTATTATCTTGATTATCTTTTGCAAATTTGTCTCTAATAGATCCTTGATAATCAAAAGTATGGATATTATTTATATCTATTTTTGTATTAATGCCTATATTATTTTTTTCTAGATACTTTTCATAACCTTCTTGGATTTTTGTTTTATTATCCATTAATAAATTTTTATAATTAGTCATTTTATGTAATAATAAAGATTTTCCAATAGAATTATCACCAATAATTACATTTATTCCTGGAGATAAAGGGATATTATAGTTTTGACCATTTAGTGACATTGATATATTATCTATCATTTTTTGACGATTTCCAAAAATATTATTAGTAGTAGAAATCCTTCTAGTATCACTAAATGCCATAGCTAGTCCCCTAAAGCATGGTAAACATTTTAAGTAAGTAAATTCAAAACCTATTTCATCATCTTCTTTTGGATCATGCTTAGGATAAAATTCCCAATTATGGCAATCAGATCCAGTAATAAATCTTATCTGATCATAATTTTTATTTTTTTGTAATGCATAATTGTTGTTAAACAATCCATTTTTCATACTTTTGAATTCAAATGATTCAAAATATTCACAACCAATTAACTCATTAAATTTAACAGCACCTAATGATGAAACATCATTCTTACTTTTGCTAGCTGACCCGCTACTAATACTTTGCTTTTGGTGCGCAATCATAACAACATTTAAATCAATATCTCTTAATATACTGATAAATTTTTCTTCACTAAAGAATTTTTCATTTTCTACATCGTATTGTACTTTATTATCTTTAAATGGTATATGATCTTGAATATGTTGTACTTTTTCTTCATTATTGTCATCATCAAAAATACAAATTATATGAACTGGCTTCATACTGTTATCATCTGCTTTAAATCCTACAGAAAATTCTACACCAGGAAATACTTTTTCTAATTCTCCAGCTTTTGATTCGTAAGATTTTAACTTTTCATATAATTCATATGAAAAATAATCATGATCTGTAATAGCACACATATTAATATGATTGTGTTCAAGTTTATTTAATAAAATACTCAAATTTTCTTTTGTACCCTTCTCTACTAACGAGAATTCATCTTTGAACTTAGAAAAATATGAATGGATATGAAAATCAATTTTCATTGGTTTAGTTACAATCTTTTCCACTTTTTGACCTCCCTTTGGAAACTAATAATGTAATAAATCTGCTTATATCTTAAGTCATAACTTAATTCTTCATTAGCATTAGGGTTAATGTCTTAAGATACTTGAGTAATTGATGAAAACAATTTCTTAATTGCCACTAATAACATTAAAACACCAATAAGAACTAACAATAAATCTTTATTATCCATATTAAAATCTCCTAATTAATTTTCAGGAAGAAAATCTATCATCTATTAAGCATTATAATGACCTACATATTTTGATTAACACCTTCATAGGCACATATTCGTTTTCTAGATATTTTAGCCATATTATTTGCACTAATTCCTATCTTTTTTGCAAACTCCATTTTTTAATCCTTTACCAATCAGTAATTCAAAAAACTTGTCCTAACAATATCCACAACTCATACCCCCATCTTTCCATATTCTTATATATTATAACGCTAATTAAATGTGAATAGTAGAGATTTTATTGCTAAATGATAATGTTTTTGTTTTCTAAAACTAATTTAATTGCTTTTTTCGTCAATCTAAAGAAAAAAGAGCTCATTTGCTCTTAATTGTAAATATACTCTTCATAAATAATTTCATTAATACAGGCATCGATATTATTCATCTCCTGTATCCATAACATTTGATTTTCTTTTTTTAATTCTTCTGTAATATTTCTTTGCCTTTTCATATCAACCAACAGCTTATCATATAATGCATTTGCTTGATGATTAATCATTTCAACATATTCATACAAACCACCACTTGTAAGCAAATTTGTATAAAGTATTTTTTGATATTTCTTCATATACTGCAACTTCATTCTGCCATATTTTGATAAATTTATTTTCTTTTCCTTTACCGTTAAGTTTGGCAAATAATATTCGCCTACTTTTTCAAATTCTATTTTCATGCTTACTCCTCCATTATCTTTATTTTTTAACAGGGTATTAGGGATTGCCCTAAATGTTGGATTGGCTATCCAAATTCAGTGCTTGCTATCATAAAGGACATAACAATTGATGACGGTATGACGATAATAATAACTACATACCCTATGTGTCATTTATCGTCATATCGTCATTACTTATTTCATCATTTCCCACTTAAACTAATTTAATTAGTCGTTCTTTTGATGTTCTTGGTGGATATTCTACATAAATAAAATTACGCTTTAATAATTCAATATTGCTTTTAATTTTTCTTGATAAAACATTTCCAGTAGAATTAAGTTTTACGTTCGCATTTAATTCGCTGTGTGACCCAATAAATGATTTTTTAGAAACAACATATGAAATTACCTTCATCAAATCTTCATCAAGCTCAACTTCACATACTTTTTCATTGCTAATCTTTAAACACATATCCTCTGTATGTTTAACATTAATTCTTTGAAATGGTATATCTTTACCTTTTACACAAAGTTGCTTTTCATTTATATCATCACTTGGTTGTAAAAGCACCATCATATCATCAGCCCCTGCAGTTCTACCTCTTGTACCATAATAATTATCGAAAGGATGATTATAGTCGATTTTCTTTTTAATGTGTGTAATAAGCAATATGCATAAGTTATTTTCAATTGCTAATTTATGAAAATTTGCCATCTCATCATATTCACTTTAATAATTATTTACCTCGACTCGGCTTATTTTTGCTAATGTATCAATAACAACTAATTTAAGATTATTATGTTTGTTGATTTTAGCAATTTCTTCAGTCAAATTCATAGATAATCCATCACTTGAAAATATGAAATGCATATGTTTACTTGGCTCAAAACAAATCTTTTTGAGTCGGTATTGGAAACTACCTTTTAAATCTTCTAAAGCTATATAAAGCACCTCACCTTTACTAACATTAAAATTCAGCAATGGCTTATTATGAACAATAGCGTCTGATATTTGCAAAGCGAAAAATGTTTTTCCTGTTTTTTCAGGAGCCCCAAACAATACTACACCGATTGGTAATAAATCATCTATAACCATATCTTGCTTCTCATTTATCATTGTATGAAGTTCTTCACCATTCATATATTCATTCATATTCACTGCTTTCCGAGATAGTTTCAATCTGATCTGAGTTAACATCTTCATTACGACAAATAATTAACAATTCATTTAGTAAAGCTCTGTACTCTTGTAAAAGTAATTCAATCCCTTCATTACTCTCAATACTTGCTAATTGATTAGACAATCTGGCTAATTCTAAGCTCAATCGATTACTTTGGTATTGACCAGCCACAATTTTTATAGACTGCTGCATAAAGGTTCTTATAAAATACTCACCTTTTGGCAATCCTAAAACTTTTATTCTAGCTTCTAATTTGTTGTCTTTCTATTGGAGTAACTCGAAAATTTACTATTTCACTTCTTTTTCTATCTTTATTTAAACAGCTCATCTCGAATCCTCCGCATATATTTTATCAAGTTTATCAGCTAACTGTTGTTGCTTATTAGGATAAAGATGTCCATAGGTATTTAATGTTGTTTCTACTTTTTCGTGTCCTAAACGACTTACCACTTCTAAAATAGGTATCCCCATTTCAATCAACAATGATGCATGACTATGCCTAAGCTCGTGGAAGCGACAAATGGATATTCTCTCGTGGAAGCGGAAAATGACATATGGTATGATATTGTCAGAGGCTACGGTTTGCGCCGTAGCCTTTTTCGTCGAAAGGGGTATTTTCATGGCACGAAAAAGCAGAAAACATCAACACGCAGAAATGGTTAAAACTTCTATCGCCAAAGCAGTAGGCTATGTTCGACTTTCAGTTGCAAATCAAGAAGAATCCAGTTCTATCCAAAATCAGAAATTCATTATCGAATGCTGGGGCGATCAGCACCAAATTCCTATATCGAATTACTATATTGATAATGGTTTCAGCGGCAAACGGTTTGACCGCCCTGCGTTTCAAAAAATGAGTAAAGACATCCTTGCGGGCAAAATCAACTGTGTCATTGTGAAGGACCTCTCTCGCTTGGGAAGGGACTACATTACCACCGGTTACTATATCGAAGTCATTTTCCCAGCTAACGGAGTCCGATTTGTATCTGTAAACGATCAGTTTGATACGATTGATGGTATTACCAACCAAGAACGTCCTTACAGTTCCAGGATTCGAGTACCAATAACAAACGCATTTAATGAACAAGTATCTATTGGAATTAAAAAGAAAGTGGAGGCGAATTTAGATATGAAAGCACAACACGGTACATTTATTGGGCCAAGAGCCCCATTCGGCTACCAAAAATCAGAATCGAACCGCGATCAACTTATTCCTGATCCCAAAGCAGCTATTATTGTCCGAAAAATCTTTGAGTTAGCAGCGAATGGCACTGGTGTGACCGCCATAGTTCGGTATCTGAACGAGAAAGATATTCCCACACCGATCCAATATGCGAGGTCGAATGGTTTAGCTGGAAACTATGATGATGGCCGCGGAGACTGGAATAGTAGATCAGTCAAGTATATCCTGACCAATCGAACCTATACCGGCATGCTCGTACAGGGGAAAGAAAAGAGAGCTGTTGCCGCAACACATGAGCCCCTGGTAGACACGGATACCTTTGACGCCATTCAAAGGTCATTTCAAGCGAAAGCGTTTAACCTCACCACAAATAGTCAATCAACAGAAAATGTTTTAAAAGGGAAAGTTATCTGCGGCTGCTGCGGCGGGAAAATGCAGCGTAAGCGCGGAACCAATCATGCAGATTGGTACTTCTTCACCTGTATTACCAAAAACCGTTTAGGTGCTGGCAAATGCACCGGTATGTATGTACGGGAGGAAGATGTGTTCAGCGCTGTATACTATCAGCTAAAACTGTACATTAATTACCATTTTATTACCAAAGATCAATATAAGCAAGAAATACAGCACTTAGATTCCACCATTGAAGCAGCTTCGATCAAATATGGGGAAGCCACAGATTTCAGCATGAAGCTATATGAAAAGTATGTCATGGGCGAAGGTTCTAAAGAAGCTATTGCGGCTGCACGGCCTGCAAAGGAGCAAGCCGAAGTGGAACTGAACAGAGCGATTGCAAACAAAGTCGCCTATGAAGAACAGTATCGGGTGTTCTGCAAACTGCTGAAAGCCAGCAGGAAGGAGGTTCCATTGAATGAGATTGTTGATTGTATTGAACAGATCGTGGTAGACGTCGATGGGAGGATTATGGTAAAATGGACAAAATAGTAAAGAAAAAAGGAGCGAAGTCAGATGCTCAGAATTGATAAAGCTATACTCGATACAAATGGCGTAATATGTGATAATATCTCTCAGCTAAGTTTTGCCGACAGGGGACTTCTAAGCCAGAATATTCTTGGTCATATTCGCAACTTCGTGGAGTATATAGCGATCAAAGCATACTCCAACGGTCAAGACGTCAATCCTAATGACTATGATTTGAATGTGGTTGCTTTGAAAGATATACAGCGCCGGGGCGATCTGCGATTCCTTTATAGGTTCCACGAAATGCTCCAGAAATCCGTGTCGCACTATACCGTTGACAAGGATGGATCGGAGCGTCTCATGCTCAAATACTATGAGCATCTACTAAAAATCAAGCTATATCTGAAACGAACTTTTAATTTGGACGTGCTGGAGAATATCAGCGACTTCCCTCTGAATACGGACACTGAGCTCTTGGATTACTATGAAAAGATTGCGGAAAGAATCGAATCTCCGAGTGCGCTTAGCTATCCGGTTACTTATAACGACCGGTATTATGTGCAGAAAGTAAAGCCCTTTTTCGTCAATCAAAAGATCTATTATGAAGTCACATTTACTGCAGCAAATGCTAATGCAAGTAAATTTGACCGGGTTATTGCATTTACGCAGCATGAGATTGTTGATAACTATGCTGTCAAATTCTTAATACACAATGATAGGATTCGTATCCTAGATAAAGATATGTCCATTCTTGTGATTGATGGATATGAAGTATCTATTCGCCCCTGTGAGTGGGATAATCTTTCTGAAATCTTCGGCCCGAGAGTAAAGCATAGTACCAACTCTAATGAATATAGAGAGCTGATGAGGTATCTTTCAGTCGTTAGAATGTCCTTAACCGAGCTCGTGAGTAGCGACCAAGATTACTATGATTTTATAAAAAGGCAGATTACAGCCCGTGCTCAATCGGTCAAGATTTATGAGATGCTTGATCAGTGCCGAACTATAATAGTTGGTAATAAACCAGGAGCAAATGTATTGAGATATTTGCTTCATAAAATGAATAACCGTGTCATCAAATGGCAGTATTGGGGCGAACAATGTGGTGGATTATCTAACCTTTACCTAAATTATGGCTGTATTCCGTTTGATCGTATGCCTTATTGTACTTCCCTCCGACAACACAATCCGAAAATATATGACTTGTTTGAATCTATTCCCGTTTTCGGTCACGAGCATGAGCTGTTTGCTAGATACATTAAAAACAACACTGAAATAGAAGGTCATTTATTTACATCTAAAGCCGAAATTGAAGGTTTTGAAAATATTAATGGTTTGATAAGGAAATACAATTCTTCCCTGTACTATAAACATACCGGACGTAGAATTGAAGAATATAAGGATCATCTTTACATCAAAAGCTACGTCGAAGATAGTACCGAAATAATCAAAAAATTGCAGGAGTTGGCTTCATCGGGCGTTTCTCAATATACGGCCTCTGTTGATTCGTGGATATCAAGAGAGTCATATACAATTGATGATGATGGTAAGAAAGAAGCCCTTCGGCAGATGTTTGCCAATTCTCACATTGCGCTGATTTATGGTTCTGCTGGTACTGGTAAATCTACGTTGATTAAGCACATATCTAATTTCTGGGCGGATAAGGATAAGATATTCCTAGCTAATACACATCCGGCCGTAGATAATATGCGCAGAAAGGTTACCGCCGGGAATAGTGACTATAATACAATTGCAAAGTTCCTCTCGAAGCGGAACAATAATACAGATTGCGATATCCTCTTTATCGACGAGTGTAGCACAGTCAGCAACGATGATATGCGGCGTGTGCTGGAGAAAGCGAACTTCAAGCTGCTCGTTCTTGTTGGCGATATCTATCAGATAGAGTCGATTTACTTTGGGAACTGGTTTAGTATTGCTCAGAAATTTGTACCGGAAACATCAATATTTGAACTGAACCATCCGTATCGCACGACTAATAATGATTTGCTAACGGTTTGGGATCGTGTGCGCAAGCTTGACGATGCAATTCTAGAGCCGTTAGTAAAGAATGGCTATGTCGCAAGATTAGATGAATCCATCTTTGAGCATAACGAAGAAGATGAGATTATCCTTTGTCTGAATTACGATGGGCTATATGGAATCAATAATATCAACCGGTTCCTGCAAAACAGCAATCCGAATGAGAGTGTTGTCTGGGGAATAAATGCCTACAAAGTAGACGATCCCATTCTGTTTAATGAATCGAATATCTTTTCTCCGCTGATCCACAATAACTCAAAAGGAAGAATTGTCGGTATTCGCCCGGAGGAGCAGCAAATTTGGTTCAATATTGAGCTAGATGAATCAATTAATGCAATTGACGCCTGGGGATATGATTTTGAACTCATTGGAGAATCTGAGGCAGGAAAATCTATTATCTCATTCAGCGTGAACAAATATCGGAGCACCGATGAGGACGATGAAGATAACGATTCTACTGTTGTTCCATTTCAGGTCGCATATGCAGTTTCTATCCACAAGGCGCAGGGATTGGAATACGACTTTGTAAAAATCGTAATTACAAATGAAACTGAGGAAAGAATCACACACAACATCTTCTATACAGCTATTACACGCGCTAAGAACAAGTTGAAGATCTACTGGAGCCCTGAAACGGAACAGTCTGTGCTGGAGCGGCTTGAAGTTAAAAATTCCACAAAAGATGCGCACTTACTATCTCGACTTTCTTCGCTCACGATGACGAATTAAAATGGGCTAACACATCAAGTAACTTACAATCAAAACAGAAACTACAAGTTATCGGAAACGATAGCTTGAGGTTTCTGCTTTTGAAGATAATTTATTTTTTGTCGTGGGCTTGACATACGGGTGACTAAGCTCGTGGAAGCGACAAATGAACATTTCCTCGTGGAAGCGGAAAATGAGATATAGTACGATATTGCCAGTGGCTACGGTTTCTACCGTAGCCTTTTCTATTGAAAGGAGTATTTTCATGGCAAGAAAAAGCAGGAAACATAAATATAAAGAAGAACTAAAATCTCCTTTCCCTGTTGCTGTAGGATATATTCGACTTTCAGTTGCGAATAAAGAAAAAGCCAGTTCGATAGAAAACCAGAAATTTATCATTGAATGCTGGGGCGAACAGCAACAAATTCCTATATCACATTACTATATTGATAATGGTTTTAGCGGTAAATTTTCTGATCGTCCGGCGTTTCAAGAAATGATTCAAGACATCCTTTCAGGCGATATCAATTGTGTCGTTGTAAAAGACCTTTCTCGTTTAGGACGAAACTATATCTCAACTGGTTATTATATTGAAGTCTTTTTTCCGTCCAATGGGATCCGTTTTGTATCCGTAAACGACCAGTTTGACACCATTGACGGCATTATCAATCAAGAACATACTTGCAGTTCTAGGATTCGAGTGCCCATAACAAATGCTTTTAATGAACAAGTATCTATTGAAATTAAAAAGAAAATGGAGGCTACTTTAGATATGAAAGCACAACACGGTATATTTATTGGACCAAGAGCCCCTTTCGGTTATCAAAAAGCTGAAGACAACCATGATCAACTTATACCTGACCCAAAGGCGGCTATTATTATCCGAAAAATTTTTGAATTAGCAGCGAACGGCATTGGCATGACCGCCATAGTTCGCTACTTAAATGAAAAAGAAATCCCAACACCAATTCAATATGCCAGATTAAACGGTTTATCCGGAAATTATGATAATGGTAACGGGAACTGGAATAGTAGGTCAGTCAAATATATCCTGACCAATCGAACTTATACAGGTATGCTTGTACAAGGGAAAGAAAAACGAGTTGTATCGGCAACACACGAAGCTCTGGTAGATACGAATACTTTTGATGCTATTCAAAAATCATTCCAGGAAAAAGCATTTAATATCGCCAAGCACGGTCAATCAACGGAGAACATTTTAAAGGGCAAAGTCATTTGTGGCTGCTGCGGAGGAAAAATGCAGCGTAAACGCGGCACCAATCATGCAGATTGGTATTTTTTCACCTGTATTACCAAAAACCGTTTAGGTGCAGACAAATGTACCGGTATGTATGTACGGGAGGAAGATGTTTTGCGTGCTATCTACTACCAATTAAAATTGTGTGTAAAGGAGCATTTCATTTCAGATTCACAGTACAAGCAAGAAATAATGCGTCTTAATAACGAGATTGACCACTCCGAGAGTCAATATCAAGAAATTTTCAGAAATGCTGTTCACCATTACGAGATGTTTGTTGACGGAAAAATCAGCAAAGATGAATTTCGAGCAGTCCAAGATGTAGCAAACGAAAAGAAAGCAATCAGGGATAATATCATCACAAGTAAGATGGCTTATGAAAAACAATACCAGGTGTTCCGCAAATTATTGAAGGCGAGTTACAAAGAAATTGCTCTCGACGAGATTATGGACTGTATTGATAAAATCACCATATGTCCAAACAAAAATATTACCGTCAAATGGGCGATTGAATTCCAAACTATTGTTAAGTAGCACTGCACTCCGCCTTACTGAATTTCCATATTTGCGTATTATTATACTAAAATATGGACTTAAATAGACATAGAGACATTGAAAAGATGTCACGAATTATATATAATATTCGTGACATCTTGCAGGAGGTGGTTTTTTGGATCGTGGATATATGAAACAAATACGTGAACGAATTCTGTCTGCAGAAGACGGAACTATTTTTGCCACTTCCGATTTCGCAGATATTGCTGATTCAGCGACTGTGAGACAAAATTTGAACCGTCTTGTACAGGCAGGAATATTGCAACGCGTTCTTAGAGGAATTTTTGTAAAGCCGGAATTTTGCAGCATTCTTAATGAGTTTGCAGAAGTAAATCCAGATGCTGTAGCAAAAGCTTTAGCTCGCACTTATCATTGGACAATTACACCATATGGAAACGCTGCGTTATACCTATCAGGCTTATCTAACCAAAAACCATCAATTTGGTCCTATATGAGTAATGGGCCATATAGAACATATAAATGGAATTCAATTAGGATTGAGTTCAAGCACAGAACAAATAAGGAATTTATCGGTTTGTCTTATCCAATATAAAAAATTCTCTCTTTCAGCAGCTATAAATACATATAAGGGTAGTTTATCTCTAGCTTACAGCATAACGAAGAAATGATGCAACCTAAAGCAAAATTGGATACACAAGTTGAATTTAGACGCGCAACCGTAGAAAATTCGGGCATCTACTATGAGCATTATGTCTTGGGAGAGATTAGTCTCGACGAGTTTAAACTCAACCATCAGAAGCTTCGACAGGGCGCTGAGGATCAAGAGCGATAGAGATTGAAATTGAAGAATATGAACAGACATACAACCGATTTTCCAGACTATGTAAGGTTCGAGATAAAGAACTTCCTTTTTTCAATAATTATGAGTGAAATTAGTACTGTTGTGGTAGATTACGAAAAAGGGATTGTGGTAAAATGAATATATAATATAGTATACATGGATATAATACAAAAAAGTTATTTCTATAGGCTATGCTATTAAAAATTTAATGCTATTTAGAAGGTGAGAAAAACTATGATAACAGAAAAAACAGGTGGATATATTTCAAGGCTTGAATTTAACACCGGTGAATCACTTGATGTTAAAAAAAACGATATTGTCGTGTTTGTTGGTCCTAATAACGCAGGAAAAAGTCAATCACTAAAAGATATTTATACTTTATCATCAAGAAAATTATCAACTATTGTTGTCTCTGATATTGAGATTACTAAAAGTGAAGAATCACTTCTACCTCTACTACAGAGTATTTCAAATGGATCTGATCAAGGATCATACACGAATTATTCTGTTCTTGGGCATGGTATCAGTTATTGGAAAGAATCCTCCGATAACTCATTTTTGAAAGATTCATATTATGGAGATTTTCGTGACTTATTTGTGGCAAATTTAGATACAGCAGCACGTCTGGGAATTTGCAATCCGCCCAATAATATTAACAGAAATGCTTCCAAACAACACCCCATCCACTATGCTGCATTTGACGGAAAATATCGAAAATGGTTATCTGATAATTTCAAAAAAGCTTTTGGAATAGAAGTGACTCCAAATACTCAATACGGTGCCACAATCCCTTTATGCATTGGCGCACCAGTAAAATTGAATGAACAATATGAAGATGAACAACAGAGATTAGAAGCATATGCGACGATTCTCGATACTTATAAACAAGTTCAAAATCAAGGTGATGGGATAAAGAGCTTTACCGGTATATTACTTTATTTAATGCTGGATTATTATCGAACCTATTTGATTGATGAGCCTGAATCGTTTCTCCATCCACCGCAAGCTCGAATTATGGGACAAATTATCGGGCAGACATTGACAAATGATCAACAGGCATTTATTTCTACACACAGCGAAGAAATTATAAAGGGATTGCTGGAAGCTTGTCCTCAACGCATAAAAATTGTTAGAATTACTCGAAAAGAAGACACAAACGCTTTTTCTATTCTAAGTAACGAAAAATTTGATGAGGTTTGGAACGATCCGTTACTTAAGTACTCAAACATTATGTCGAGTTTATTCCATAAAGTTGTTGTGTTATGTGAAAGTGATTCGGATTGTAAGATGTATTCTATTGTAGAGAACTTTATTAAGCGGACTGAAGGAAAGTATTCTGAAGTTCTTTTTATACACTGTGGTGGTAAACATCGCATGGCAAAAATTTCAACTTCGATGCGTGCATTAAATATTGATATTCGATTGATTCCAGACATTGATATTTTAAATGATGAAACAATATTTAAGAATATTGTAGAAGCATATGGTATTGATTGGACGAGTCTCCAAAGTGATTATAATATTATCGTTTCAAACCTACATAGTCCAAAGGAAAAGATTAACAGAAATGATGCTAAAACAACAATCAATAGAATATTGGACGCCTCTGAAAATCGAGAATTATCTAATCGTGAAATAAAAGAGATTCGATCAGTCATTAGTACAATTTCAAAATGGGATGCTTTGAAATCCTCTGGAATTTCAGCTATTCCAGCAGGTGATGCGACTGTCTCATTTAGGAAATTGGAGCAAATTCTACGGGCAAATGGAATATACATTGTCCCAGTTGGCGAACTAGAAGGGTTTGTGAAGGAGGTTGGTGGTCATGGCCCCGATTGGGTTAACAAAGTTCTTGAAAAATACCCCGATTTAAATGCAGAGGTGTATGCACAGGTAAGGCAATTCATTTCAGCAATGAATCTATAAAATTAGGAATCTCAAGCTTTCCAAATGCTGCTGGCTTGGGATTTCCTCTTGTAAGAATTATTTTTTGTCGTGTGCTTGGCATACGGGTGTCTTAATCCATGGATACGAATTCTTTTAACTCCTGTTTCCTTACAACCTCGATCCATTTCATGATGTAAATATGATTTAGAAATCGGAAATAATCTTGAGTCGTCCTTACACCCATAAAATCGTGCTATATAATCTTTCATTTCTTCTACAAGAAAATCAGGCATTAATACGATACGATTACTCTTATCTGTTTTAGGTGATGTAATTAGATCCTCACCTTTGATTCTTTGATAAGATTTTGAAATCGTCATTGTTTTTTTATTAAAATCAAAATCATTTGGTGTTAATGCCAATAATTCACCTAACCGTAAACCACACCAATACAGGATTTCAAATGCATGATAAGAAACGTCCTTATCTTTCATCGCTTCTGAAAACTTCAAATATTCTTCTTTTGTCCAAAACTCAACTTCCTTGCTTTTCTCTTTGCCCATGTTACCAGCAACCCTTGCCGGATTATTTGGTAGATTATAGAGCTTAACAGCATAGTTGAAAATGGCACTTAGCTGATTATGAAGTGTTTTTAAATAGCAAGGCGAGAATGCTTCTCCTTTATCATTACGATACATCAACATTTCATTTTGCCAATCTTTAATATCTGATGGCAGGATTTCATTTATTTTCTTTTCTCCTAAATAAGGCAGAATTTTCATTTTAATGATATATTCCTTCGTATTCAACGTATTAAGTTTGACACGATGAGAACAATCTTTTAAATAAATGTCTACAAAATCTTTGAATGACATATCTAAGTTTCTAGATTCCTTTAATAGGAATGTACGCTCATACTCTTGTGCTTCTTTTTTTGATTTAAATCCTCTTTTCAGTTTTCTAGTATGTTCACCTTTCCAATTTAAATATCTGATAGATACATACCAAGTGCCTTTTTTCTCATCTTTGTATACTGGCATAATCATAAACTCCTTCCTATTCTGTTATTCCATAAAAACGTTCTTCAAAATACTGCTTACTAATTCTTCCACGAATTGTGAAATAGCCTTTTGCCTCTAATTCACTATTTAGCTGTTTAATCAGCTTATAAGCGTACTGTTCAGACATGCCCGTAACTCGAGCAATATCTTCAGCACTCATGAATAAGTTGTCTTTTTCCATCTTTCACACCTCCTATTTTTATGTATATAGGAAGTAATCACTAAGCATATTTGTTTAACATCAGCAACCACAGTATACTAAACATTTTTGTTTAAGTCAATATTATATTAAACTTTTTTGTTTAGTTTTTAATTTACACATTATATTTGCTTTGCTATAATGTATTAGAAAAAGGATTTGAAAGGAGCAAGCTCATGCCAATAGGTACTAGAATTAAACGTATAAGAACACTTCGTGGTATCACGCAAAAAGAACTAGGAGTAAGATTAGGCTATTCCGAAAGGAATGCTGATATTAGAATCGCCCAATATGAATCAGGTAAGCGCACTCCAAAAGAAGATGTCATAAATGGTATTGCTTCTATATTAGAAGTATCTCCTGAGGCTTTGAAGATACCTGACATCGAAAGTTATCATGGCTTTATATTTACTCTTTTTGAGCTGGAAGAACAATTTGGATTAACTATAGATATGACAGAAGGTATGCCAAATCTTCGTCTTGATAAAAACCCTACCAATAACGACCATAACATAAAAGAAATGCTTGATGATTGGTATAAGTACAAATTAAAGTTAGCGAATGGAGAAATTTCCATCGAGGAATATACCAATTGGAAACTAAATTATCCTGAAAAATCTGATCTATTATTAAATAGTAAACCGTCTGAAAAATAGTCAAAAGAATCGTTCAATTTTTATTTATGGTATCAAAATGGTATCAAAACTGCCCATAAACGCAAAAAAATGCCCTGAAAAAGGCATTTTTTTAGTTCTGTACACTATTCGAATTCTATCGTTGCAGGCGGTTTGCTTGTCACATCATACAGCACTCGATTCACATGCTGCACCTCATTTACGATACGTGTCGATATCACATCCAACACCTCAAACGGTATCTTCGCCCAATCCCCCGTCATGCCATCAATGGAAGTCACCGCACGAATCGCCACCGCATAATCGTACGTTCTCTGATCCCCCATGACACCAACTGAACGCATATTTGTCAAAGCCGTAAAGTACTGCCAGATTTCTCTTTGCAGACCCGCTTTACGAATTTCCTCACGCAAGATATAATCTGAATCACGCACAATTTGCAGCTTCTCCTCCGTAATCTCACCCAAGATACGAATACCTAAACCAGGTCCTGGGAATGGCTGTCGCCACACCATCTCATCCGGCAAGCCAAGCTCACTACCCAACGCGCGAACCTCATCCTTAAACAACGTATTCAACGGTTCAATCAGCTGAAATTGCATATCCTCAGGCAATCCACCAACATTATGATGGCTCTTGATCGTCTGCGCCGTCTTTGTACCAGATTCAATTACATCCGTATACAACGTGCCCTGCGCCAGCCATTTGATATCCTCACCGGCACTGATTTTCTTGACCTCTTCATCAAAGGTATACACAAACTCATTACCAATGATCTTACGCTTCTTCTCCGGATCACTTACACCAGCCAGTTTTGATAAGAAACGCTCCTTCGCATCAATCTTCACCAAATGCACATTCATCTCACGACCAAACGTTTCCATCACGCTCTCCGCTTCACCTTTTCTTAACAATCCATGATCAATAAACATACAAATCAACTGATCACCAATTGCTTTATGTAACAAAGCTGCCACAACAGAAGAATCCACGCCGCCGCTTAGTCCCAGCAATACCTTATCTTTGCCAACCGTCTTACGAATCTGTTCCACTTGCATATCAATAAAGTTATGCATGGACCAATTACTTTCCGCATGACATACCTCAAATACAAAGTTGCGCAAAATGTCATTGCCATATTCTGTATGGCGCACTTCCGGATGAAACTGCAGCGTATAAATCTGCTTTTCCTGATTGCTTGTAGCTGCATACGTACACGTTTCACTATACGCATCACGCACAAAGCCATCTGCCATCTGATCTACCTGATCACCATGACTCATCCATACAATCTGTTTCTTTGGAAGATTCTTAAACAATAAAGAATCATTCTCTACCGTAATTTCCGTTCTTCCATATTCCTTGGCTTCACATGCCTTCACACTTCCACCATTCATATGATGTGTCATCTGCATGCCATAACAGATTCCCAATACCGGAATACCTGCTTCAAAAATGGCAGGATCACACGTAAATGCATCTTTGTCATAAACACTGTTAGGTCCACCACTGAAGATGATACCTTTGACATCACCTAAAGCCTTGATTTCATCCAGCGTCATCGTATGTGGGTGCAGTTCAGAGTAAACCCCAAACTCACGGATACGACGTGCAATGAGCTGGTTATACTGACTTCCAAAGTCCAGTACGATAATCTTATCAGCCATAACATCCTCCTTGAATTAAGAAACCGATACTGTTACCTGTAGTACCGGTTTTTTACGTTTACTATAATAGCATTAATCGCCTAATTTTAAAATATTTTTCCTAAAATTTTCTAAGTTTTCACTTTTCTTCCTTAATGATCAAAGATAGGTTGTTGATGAAGGGGGCTCTGCCTCTTATCAGCATGTACCTTATACATCCTATTTCATAATCATCATTATCAACACCTATTTATAAGGAAGAAAAACTTTTTATACTATATATAAAACGACTTCATTACTAAGATAACTACATCACTACATGAAATAAGGTAAAGCAAAGTATAAAACGAAGATACAAATCAATCCCCAAACGGTTGGATGCACTTCTTTTGCTTTTCCATTTGCTAGCATTGCAACAGCATAAGCGATAAAGCCAAAGGCGATTCCATTGGAGATGGAATAAGTTAAGATCATAGCAATGACCGTCACAAAGCCAGCAGTGGCAAATACCATATCATCCCAATCAATCCCTTTTAACTGCTGTGCCATCATAATACCGACTACAACTAAAGCCGGTGCAGTGACCGCATTGGTAACAGCGGATAAGATAATAGGCGCAAACAGAATAGAGATGAAGAATAAAACCCCGGTTGTACAAGAAGTTAATCCGGTTCTTCCGCCAACTTCTACACCAGATATTGATTCCACAAAAGAAGTAACGGTAGAAGTTCCTAAAACAGCACCTGCTACTGTACCTACAGCATCTGCCAATAAAGCCTGTTCTGCATGTTCTAATTCCCCATCCTCATTGATTAGTCCTACGCGATTACCAACAGCTACTAACGTACCGGCAGTATCAAAGAAATCGACAAACAGGAAGGAAAACAGTGCGATGAATGCCTGGAATGGATCGGCAAATAATTCACCAAAGCCGGAAGCAAAAGCACCAAAGCCATCCAGTTTCAGATTGGTTTCTAATATGCTAGATGGTAAAGCCGGCATACCTTCGATACCACAAGCACCACAGATGATACCAACAATTGCCGTGATGACCATACCAACAAAAACAGCTGCCGGCACTTTCTTTACTACAAAGGCAATTGTAAGCAAGATACCAAAGATCGCTAATAAGACGGAAGGTGTGGAGAAGTTTCCTAAAGTCACAAAGGTAGCTTCACTACCGGCAATAATACCGGCATTTTTTAAACCAACAAAAGCAATAAAGAAACCGATTCCCGCACCGATAGCCAGTTTTAACTGTTTTGGAATGGCATTAATGATGGCTTTACGGATACCGGTAACAGAAATTACCACAAAGATAACACCGGAAACAAAAACGGCTGCCAAAGCTGCCTGCCAGCTCATGCCCATCTGTCCGCAAATCGTATAAGCAAACAATGCATTGACACCCATACCGGCTGCTAAGGATACCGGATAGTTAGCCAATAACCCCATTAAGATTGACGCAAAACCGGCAGAAATGGCAGTTGCCAAGAAGACGCTGGATACATCCATGCCGGCATCCTTTAATACTAATGGATTCACGCCTAGGATATAGGCCATAGCCAGAAACGTTGTCAAACCTGCGATAACCTCAGTTTTCACATTGGTATGTTTCTCTTTTAATTTAAATACTTTTTCAAACATAAGTTCCTCTCTCTTTCTTTTGTTCATTGAAAAGTTGTAAAACATCTTTTACTTGAATCCTTATTTCAAGAACTTCTCTATTATATAAAAATTATATTCACATGACAAGGTTTCCTCCTTTTGTAAGCTTACCTTCCATTAATTTCCAGCATATTTATAAATTCTAGTGATTTTGATTGACATTCCAGTTTATGGAACGTTTATAATAACACTAGAAAGAGGTGGAACTTATGTTGATTCGTGAAGTAGAAGAGCGTTGTGGCATTAGTAAGAAAAACATTCGTTTTTATGAACAGCAAGGTTTGCTGCAGCCTAAACGTAATGCATCCAATTACCGCGAATATGAGGAAGCAGATCTTATTGTGTTAAAGAAAATAATCTTACTTCGTAAATTAGATTTTTCACTAGAGGAAATTCATCAGATCTTACAAGATGAAACAGCGTTTGCCCCATTGTTAGAGCAACGCAAAGCTTCCCTTATAGAAGCTGGAGAACAGGTAGTTACTATGAAGAAAATCTGTATGCAATTGGAAACCACAATTACTGGGGGAAACACGCTCACAGAAGAGCTTTGCGATGACTTTTTGACCCAAATAGCGACAAAAACACAATCCACTGCTACCTTTTATGACTTGGCTCAAGATGCACAGCCTTTTCCTAAGATAGATCCGGTAGTGGCAAGAAGAGAAGCGTATGTCCGCAAATCGCTACAGCATAGCGCTAAAAAATCGCAACAATATATGAAGGATTGGAATTCTCTTGGAAAAGGTATGATCCTGCTTCCTCTTCTTCTACTTTGTTTTCTAGGCTATCGCTATATTGACCATAAACAGCATATAAAAAATCCGATTGCTGCAAAAATCAGTTTTACGATTGCCGATGCGACATTTGATGATCATGATACTGTACAAAAATATTTAGACGTTGACTTCTACATTGAGGATGAACAGGGGAAAAAGATATCACCAACCACTTCATATGCATCGTTAAAGAAAAATGACATGGAGAAACGTTTATATCTAAAGAAAGGCAATAGCTATCTTGTAATTACTTGTGACTCTGAAAAGGATACTTCTTTAAAGGACATGGTACCTAACAGTTTTACCTTCTATCCGGATTCTCATGTAAACCGGCTTCCCGATGGTGCTCAATTAACCTTTACTATTGAACAATTCCAGCTTTTTTATCAATCCTATCAAAATGCAGGCGGCATGTTTTCAAAAGTAGAGCCCTTAAAACCATATTGCGAAACTTCAACAACTTGTTTTGTTGAAACAAGCAAGTATCGCATTGAAACCCATTATGAACAGGAAAAGATGGAGTTTCTTAGCTACGTGATGGCATCTTCCTGATGAATTTGACATGTTGTCACGATCCTTGTTAAAACTTTCCCTTTACAGTAGTTATGCATTGTTTATTCATTCTTATACTTTATAGTATTTATGCATTACATATTTTTTCTTATCCTTTATAGCATTCCTGCATTGCATATTTATTCTTATCCTTTATAGTATTCATACATTACTTATTCATCCTTATCCTTTATAGTATTCATACATTACTTATTCATTCTTCTCCTTTATAGTATTCATACATTACTTATTCATCCTTATCCTTTATTACAAAAAAAGACTCCGCTACTTGAATAGTACCATCTGCATGATACAGGTGTCCATTCATGGTAGGAGCCTTTTCTTATTTTCGTAATAATGAAAAATCAATTCCAATGCTTCTCTCAATGTTTCTTTGCTTATTCCCTTAGCCTGTCTTCACCGATGTTACCTGGTGTTGTTTTCGATCATCATAGGATATAGAAAAACAGAGCGCAATATCTTATCACATATAACGCACGTTATCATCTTCCACACAATAAGCATGCTGATCTTCACAACCATAGGTAGCATACGTAGGATATTGTTCACTGGCTTGTTGAAAACTTTTGCGTTCTTCTTCTTGATAATGCGGACAAAATAAGCCTTTTACCAATTCACAGCCTTTTATAAACCGCAAACCATCCGCACAGGCACTATAGCCATAGGAAAATAATACATTTGCTCCTGCACTGTATCCACAAATGACGATACCTGCTTCATATGCCTGCTGTAATACACTAACTAACTCATGCAGCTGTAAGGCTTCCATCAACATCTGTGTATCGCCGCCACCAAGATAGACAATATCCGCAGCAAGGACTTTTTGGGCAAGTGTTTCTTTATCCAGTTTTGTATGCCATAAACGCAAAGCTTCTACTTCACAACCCAAACTGCGATAATATTGTTTAAATCGTTTGGCATAACCCTGATCATCATGAGAAGCAGCCGGAAGAAAGAGCACTTTAGGATGCGTCTTGTTCACTCGTGCGATTGCGTATAAATCTAAATGGCGAGTTTCCGCTTTTTGAAAACTGCCTCCACCAATTGCCAATAAGGTTTTCATGATGTAAAGAAGCCCGATTTCTGCACTGCCTGCAAAGCTTTTTCGATGACCTCTTCGCTTTGCACAAGCGCAATACGCACAAAACCTTCTCCATATGTTCCAAAAGCACTGCCCGGTGTTACCAAAACACCCGTCTTTTGGAGCAAGGCAATCGCAAATTGTTCACTATTCGCATAGGTCTTTGGTATTGCCGCCCACATAAACATGGTTCCTTTAGGGGAAGCAACTTCCCAGCCAGCTTTATGAAAGCCTTCTACAAGCATATCTCTTCGTTTTTGATATTGTTCCCTTGTTTCTTCGACAACACTTTGATCTTGTGTCAATGCCGTGATAGCTGCCTTTTGGATTGGCAGAAACATCCCATAGTCGATATTACTTTTCAATTTTCTAAGCATGCCGACAATTTCTTTGTTACCGACACAAATACCGATACGAGCACCGGCCATGCCATACGTCTTTGAGAAAGAGTTAAATTCTATACCAATATCCTTTGCCCCTTCATAATATAAAAAGCTTCTTCCTTCTTCCCCATCAAAGACCAGATTACTATAGGCTGTATCATGAAGAACGATAATATCATTCGCCTTCGCAAAACGAATCAGCTCTTCATAAAAAGCATCCGGCGCCGTAGCTCCTGTTGGATTATTCGGATAAGAAATAATCATCATTTTCGCCTTGCGGGCAATATCCTTAGGTATTTCATCAAATTGAATCAGATACTCATGTTCCTCGCGCATGGGCATTTCATAAATTTCTGCTCCGGCAATTTTCGGTCCATTGGCAAAGACAGGATAGCTAGGACTTGGAATCAACACAATATCCCCTTCATCACAAATAGCTAAGGCAATATGAGCCAAGCCTTCCTGTGATCCTTGCAGCGACAGGATTTCCGTATCTGCATCCAATTCTACTTCATAGCGTGTCTGATACCATTTCTTGACTGTTTGACGTAACTCATCAATATCATGCAGTGCATACATGTAGCTTTGCGGTTGTTTGGCGGCATCGATCAAAGCCTGAATGATTTCCTTTGATGGCGCTATATTAGGGCTGCCGATCGTAAAGTCATATACTTCTTTCCCTTGTTTCAGATAACGCTGTTTTTCTTCATCTAATGTGGAAAACACTGATGTTTCTAAGCGCTCCATTCGTTTTGAAAACTGCATGTGATCCCTTCTTTCATTTGCCCTCATTATAGAGGAAAATATGCATAACGGCAATAACTATTTCGCTTATGGAAAAAGAATTACGCATCTTCTGCCATTAAGTTTACGCTTCTGCTTTTTGTATGCAGGATGCATCTATCACCCAAAGTTTCAACACATCCTTTTCATTGATATCGCTATCTTGCATAGTTAAAAACAACATGGACTATGGAAACGATTTTATTTTCTGCAAGAGAAAATAGATATAGAGGATATCATTTGCGCTTTCATAAGTTAAAGAGTACAATAAGCATATAAAGTAAGCGTTTACAGAAAGGAAATATACTATGAGTAAATATATTTGTGAGATTTGCGGCTATGTCTATGATGAAGCAAAAGAAGGAACTCCTTGGAGCAAGCTTCCCGCTGATTGGGCATGCCCCTTATGTACAGCACCCTACGGCTGTTTTAAGAAAGTAGAGGATGATGCAGCAAATGATGAAGATAAAGTGACTGGTGATGAAGGTGGCTCGCTCGCTATTCAAGAACATGCCAGAACACGTGATGATTTAGAAAGCAACATGGAACTGATTCATGAAATGGCACAAGGAAAAGGCAGTCGCATTGAGGCCATGCGGACAAGAAAATACGTGGTAGGTTTTGATGATATCTTGCTGCTAGGTGGACAATTGGCTCATCCTCCTCTGCCTGATAAAGCTGAAGTCAGCACAACGACCATCCTAGGTAAAAATGCAAAGAAACCTATGGTTTTAGAACATGCTGTCTTAGTTTCTCATATGAGCTTTGGGGCTTTATCAAAAGAAGCCAAAACAGCCTTAGCTATGGGAAGTGCTGCTGTGCAAACCGCACAATGTTCAGGAGAAGGCGGCATTCTTCCGCAAGAACTTGACCATGCGTATAAATATATCTTTGAATATGTGCCTAATAAATACAGTGTAACGGATGAAAACCTAAAGGCTGCGGATGCGATTGAAATTAAGATCGGGCAAGGCAGCAAGCCGGGTATGGGTGGCCATTTGCCTAAAGAAAAGGTAACAGAAGAAATCGCTACAATTCGCCAAAAACCATTAGGACACGATATTATCTCTCCTTCTCGTTTTGAAGAAATTACCTCAAAACAAGCTCTCAAAGCATTAGTAGATGAGTTACGCAGCCGTAGTGAAGGCAGACCGATTGGCATTAAGATTGCCGCTGGACGTATTGAAGATGATTTGTCTTGGATTCAGTATGCGGCGCCAGATTTTATTACGATTGATGGAAGAGGTGGAGCAACCGGTGCATCTCCTAAGTATTTAAAAGACAATGCTACCGTACCAACTGTCTATGCCCTGGCAAGAGCAAGAGCCTATATGGATGCGCATGACATGCCACAGGAATTGATCATGACCGGAGGCTTTCGTACATCCGGAGAAATGATGAAGGCTTTAGCGATGGGAGCCGATGCCATAGCAATTGCCAGTGCAGCGATGATGGCGATTGGCTGCCAACAATATCGTATCTGTCATAACGGTAAGTGTCCGATGGGTATTGCCACGCAAGATCCCGCATTGCGCAAACGTTTTGATATAGAAAAAGGCGCAAAGCGCTTAGCTTGTTATCTGGATACATTGAAAGAAGAATTAAAATCCTTTGCCCGTGTCAGTGGTCATGATAATATTCACGATGTAACCCTAGCTGATCTTTGTACAACCAGTGAAGAGATTGCACGCTATACCGGCATTGCCCATTGCGGTTTTCATGAATAACCATTGACATCAGCATAAGAATTGCCTCACTGTGAGATTCAAAAAAAATGATAGACATCCTTTTAAGGTCCTTCTTCATCATCCGCAAACCATGATGAAGCAAGAACCTTTTTTTCGTACCCTATCATCTTTTTCTTCACATTACATTATCTTGCTTTTATATCTCATATCGATGATCCATAAAACATAGTGCCCATTTGCTCTATTCACCACATTAACCATCTTATGTTCATACATATCCTAGTCAACTTTTAAAGTTTCTTTACTAAGGCATTCATGCTTTGTTTACAAGCAATGAAAGGCAGCTTCATCCTATCCATTCGTATAGGATTTTTATGCAACTTTTTTATTTAAGATGCTGTTGCATCCAATTGGTAATTTCTTCTAAACGTTTCACACGATGTCTTGGTTTTCCACTGCGGCTTAGCTCATGATTCTCTCCTTTAAACATACAAAGTCTGGCTTCTACGCCATGCTCCACAAGCGCACTATACATTTGCAAACCTTCACTGTATGGGCAGCGATAATCCTCATTGCTATGAATAAACAGTGTTGGTGTTGTCACCTGATTGGCATACTTCAAAGGAGAATGCCACCACAACTCTTCTACGCTTTCCCAAGTATCTGCTTGCTGCTGATCTTTGGTGAAAAATTCCCCGATATCAGAGGTATGCGCAAAGCTGATCCAATTCGCAATCGAACGCTGACTTGCTGCTGCCTTAAAGCGATTGGTATGGCCAATGATCCAATTGGTCATGAAACCACCATAGCTGCCACCGGTTACCCCAACACGTTGTTGATCGATTGCCGGATAACGTTCTAAGACAACATCCGTAAACTTCATGAGATCTTCATAATCAATCGTTCCATATTTCCCATTGATATCCGCAAAGCCATTGCCTCTGCCATCACTGCCACGTGGATTTATAAAGAATACAAAGTAGCCTTGATTTGCCCACACCTGCATCTCATGATAGAACACGGTACCATAAACCGTTCTTGGTCCACCATGAATATCCAAGATTGCCGGATACTGTTTTCCCTCTTCATAGCCTACAGGTTTCATTACCCATCCATACAAGGTGATATCATCCGATGTGAAGTTACATTCTTCTAATGGACAAATAGTCTTTGTTTCATGCACCCACATATTGTAATCAGAAATGCGTTGGTAGGTTTTATTCGTTATATCCATTTGGTATAACTCTTGCAGTAAGTCCTCTTGCATACCGATAAAGATAAGACCTTTATCACTGATATCAAAAGCATCCACACTGCCGCTAAGTTCTAAAACCGCTTGGATATCACCCTGCTTATCCAGTGCATAGATATGTGCTTCATGCCTTCTGGTCGTAATAAAGTAATACTTATCTTGATATAAACAAGAATTCTTGCCACCACCGAGGCGACAGTCACTGCCAACACTTCCCCATAAGGAATCTTCATTTGCCGCAAACAATTCCAGCTTACGCTTCTTTAAGAAATAGAATTGTGCGTTTTCATTGATGCCATAACGTCTGCCATCACTGGCAATCACCAATAGCTCTTCTCCCCATGGTTCAATGCCGGAAATCATATATTCCCCTTGTTCAAGGATACACTTTGATGTGCCGGCCTTCCTATCATAAACATAAATACCTTGACGACCTGTCTGTTTGTGCTGGATGTTGACTTCACCAGTATAATATAGCAGCTGCTTTTCCTTATCCCATTTCACATCCATTACATCCATGATATCCGTGCTGATGCGTGTCAATGTGTCACTATTTTCTTCATATAGAAATAAGCTATTTCGTTTTTTATTAGTATAACCTAAACCATTCCCATAAAAAGGAAGCTCATCTAAGATCTCATAATCCTCCATGTCTTTCTTTTCTTTTAATGCCTTGACTTTTTCTTCCTCACCCAATGAATAGCAATATGAGTAATTCAGATCGTAATCTACCGTACAGGCATAACAGCCATCACTTACTTTCTGGATGCCGGTTACAACTAGCGGTATTGTAAATGCTTTAATTGCTTCTCCTCCATGTAAAGAAATACGATAAAAGACCGTACGTTCTTCTCCATTTTCCACAGCTTCTTGATCTTGTTTATCACGCAAAGAGGAAAACAACAGGGTATCTTTATCTTCCCAAAGATACATGCTTTCCTTACCACCATTGGTAAGCTGTTTGTGTGTTTTTCCATCCCATACATACAAACGTTGTTGATACGTATTATGTTTTTCATCACAAGTTGCTATGACATAAGCCGCATGTTCACCATCTTGTGCATAGGTTACATTGGATACAAATCGATACTTCAAAAAATCCCTTAACTGTAATGTTTCTTTCATACAAGCTCCTCCTGTTACATAGTATCATTATAAGCTTTTAATTCCAGGAAGACAATCAGAAGATGCCTTGATAATACAGTGAAAAGCTAACGAAGTTATCTTTCCCAGACGTATTTGTAAGTAGGAAAAAGAAGGTGTTTTTATGGTAACATTTTTTTCATCCTACCCTTCTTACGTAAGCCATCAAAGCTCCTCAACCTAAAAAAAGCTTCTCGTAAAACACAATCTTTTACTAGAAGCTTTTTAAGCTTTATTTTAATAACCGCAAGGGATGTATTGCATGCAGGCTACGCATCAATTGATAACTGAATTCTTCTAAATTTTTTTCGGTATTCGTTATTGCGTCAGGAAGCGTAACTACGCCGGGTTGAATAGAGAAAACACCGTTAAAATATGTATCAAAAGATGAGACTTCTCCTTTTTTCTGTCCACAGACTGCAATTACCGGTACCTGCATCTGCTTTGCGATGGACGCTATACAGACCGGCAGTTTTCCTTGTAAGCTTTGCTCATCCATTCGACCTTCTCCGGTAATTACTAAGTCCATATCTTTCATGCTGTCTTCAATATGTAAATAAGTATTCAAAAGCGTGAATCCAGAACTTACGCTTGTCGCAAATAGTGATAAAGCTGCTGCAATACCTCCACCAGCACCATAATAAGGCTGTTTCAGATCACGTTTTAGTAATTTCGCAACCAATTGTAATTGATTATCTAAGAAAACAATCTGATCATCTTGTGCTCCCTTTTGTCTTGCGAACATAACAGCCGCACCTTTTTCGCCATATAAAGGAGCATCCACATCGCATCCTACTGCTATTTCTACATCCGCAAATTGTTTTAAAACAGTATCCAGACTGTTTTGATCAAGCGTTTTAATCTTTAGCAAGGGATTTTCGTTTAAACCAAGTTCGCGATGATCCTTATCATGCAACCGGACACCTAATCCCTGAAGCATTCCTAAACCACCATCGGTTGTAATTGTGCCACCTATAAAAATTATAATTTTTTTATAATCATCCATTTGCAGCTGCTTTAATAAAGTGCCTAATCCAAATGTAGATGTTTGCTTCACTGTATCACGTGATACCTTTTTATCATGCAATCCGAAAATGGCCGCTGTTTCAATTGCACAAGTTTTTTTACCATTGTCATAAAAACTCAATACTGTTACTTTACTATCTTCAAAAAAAGCATTTTTACATGAATACCAAATCCATTCATAATCTGAAAGTGCATGAGCTAACGCCTGTAAACTATTCTCCCCTCCATCTCCTACCGGAATCACCACTGTGTTATCGGCATGATATTTCTTAATACCTTTTTCTATGGCAGTTCCTGCCTGGATAGAAGATGTAGCGCCTTTAAAAGAATCTATTGCTATTACAATCTTCATTGTTAATCATCACCCGACCTTTTTCTAATGATCTTAAAAGGAAGAAGTGAAGTGGAACGTAAATTGATCTTGATCATTCACTTGTAAAATGTCAATTGCATCACACTGCCCCTTTTCCTTGCAAGAGGTATTATTATCTGAATCATATAGCCACCAAGGACCCTTTTTAAAATCTTCTGTTCTTACTCCCAGCATTCCCATTAAGGTTGTACCATACTGTCCTTTTGTTGTTTCTACAGCTAATTCATCCGCATGTTGTAAAAAATCCTCTAATGTATGAATATTGCCCTTTACCGTGATATCTTTGTTCATTAATTCTTTCTTTTCCACTTCATGAATGACTTGAATATGCAGAGTGATTTCTCGTTCTTTTTGATCAGATTTCACAATCTTTTCATCTTTTTTCATACATCCGCTTACGCATAGGAAACAAATAATAAGGAATACTTTCCACATCTTATTCATATAAAAACCTCCTTTCGATTCGCTCTAATACCGATAAAACCGGTCTGGCACACACCAAATATAAACAAAAAGATAAAATGAACTGGATTGTTGAAGCCTTGAGTCCAACGATGAAATAAGCAAGCGCAAGATGCTTCGAAAATAACATAAATGGCAATTGCAGAAATTGTCCAGTGAGAAAAGAAAATAGTCCGCATAAGAATGCCGCAAGCAGAAAATGCCTCTTTAAACACTTAGCAAATACACTGATCACTAAGCTGTATAATGGATATAACAACAGATACATGAATGACCAAGGAGTCACTCCCTGTATCATCATGTTTAGTGTCGTAAATACAAATGCTGCCAATACCGCTTGTTTACGTGGGAAGATCAAGGCAAATACAACAAGTGTAAACGTGATACATTCTAAATATAGGATGTAGGAAAAGGAAGTAAAAATCAGCAGTTCCAATGCAGCCATAACCGCTATACAACTAAGATTTCGTGCATGCATAAGATTTACTTTCAAATACTATTTCTTCCGTATCCGCTTGCTGATTCTCATATAAACACATCATAAAAATGATATTTGATAAAAAATTCATAAAGTCCCATAAGATAGGATTTACCGGGATTCCTTCTTGTTTAACAGCATTTAAACAGCGTATGACGACCTTTGTTTCTGTTCGAAGGGTATGCAGCCAGCATGCTTGAAGACTTCCGCCGGGCAATACAAAGCACTTCATTTCAACATAGTACTTTTCATATAATCTCTCCAATTGTTGCATATCTTCTTGCGTAATTGCACAATTTCCGCGAATAGATCCATTCGCGTGATAGATCATAGATGTCAGCAGTTGAAGATCATCGCTATCAATTACTTTGACATAATGGGCACATAGCGCTGTTAAAGATGCCAACTTATCGGTCGCTACTTCATAATCACATAATGATGATGATTCATCTAAATAGCTGTATGCGCAATATTTCATCTGCATGCACATTCCTCCTCTTGATGTACTTCTTGTAATTGTTTGAAACAATACTCTGGTTTAGGATAATGTTGGCCAATACTCTTTGTTCGCCTCCATTAACTCATCAAGAATTTTCTTTGCTACAGATGCACTTGGCACCGTTTTACTAAGTGTAAGCGCCTGCCACAATTTTCCATAGCTACCCTCGATCCAAGCTTCTACAACAAGTTTTTCCACATATAATTGTTCATTGATCAACCCTAATTGAAAGGATGGAATTTTACCTACCGTTAATGCTTCCGCTCCTGAAGATCCAACTAAGCACGGTATTTCAACCATTGCCGTATCATCCAGATTCGCTATCGCACCATTATTTTCAACAATTAGCAGCATTCGTTCTTTGGTGTTATAACGAATGGCACAAGCTAAATCGACAATAAAGCTTGCATGAACACCAACGGCAAACGTATCCTCTTTGGCTGTTCCCTTAGCTATAATGCGCTCTGCGATTCCGAAAACTTCCTTTTCTCTTCCTTCCATGACTTCATTTGCTCTTGTATAAGCTGGATTGCTATGTGCAACAACTTCATCCGGGAACAGATAATATTTTAAATATGTCGATGGAATCGTGGTAGGATCTAAGGCATAAATATCTTTTGCTTTCTGATATGTTTCTTTCCAGCTAGCATCTTTATGCTGAAAATCCTTCGCATTTGTCGCAAAACCGTTTTCTTTGATGTAGTCTTTCAAAATCGGCATCACATCTTTTCCATCTTTTGTATGGATATCTGTCCACCATCCAAAATGATTTAAACCATAATAGCGAACTTCAAAATCTTTTCTGGTATATGTTTTTCCTGTACGTTCACTAAGTGCAGCAGCCATCATCGTCTCTAAAGCAACCGGCATATCACATATATTGATAATATGTTTTCCCGGACGTAAACGTCTTGTAGCTTCAGCGACAATGGATGCCGGATTTGAGTAATTCAAGAGCCAGGCATTTGGTGAATACTTTTCCATGTAATCTGCTATTTCAATGACTGGTCCAATCGAACGCATGCCATAAGCAATTCCTCCGGGACCACATGTCTCTTGACCGACTACGCCGTATTTCAAAGGAATTTTTTCATCCTTTTCCCGCATTTCATATAGACCTACCCGAATATGGGCCATTACGAAATCAATTCCGGTAAAAGCGGTTTGGGGATCACTTGTCCAATTAAATACGATATCAGGTGCTTTCTCTTTCATCATGATCGCACATGCTTGCGCAAGTTTCGCTTGCCGTTCTTCATTATTATCATATAGCGTTATGCGTGAAATCGGAAAGCGATCTAAATTATCTAATAACATTAATACAATACCGGGCGTATACGTACTGCCCCCTCCTGCTATACAAATTGCTGATGATTGTTTCATTTTTATCTTCCTCCTTACGCAGAAACTTTTGTTCTGCTATTAACAATTTCTTTTGGTGATATGATCACGGAAACGCCATCAGGAATGACGTTAATGCTAAACGTTTCGTTCGGTAACATTGCTTTTGCCAGATTCATTGCCTCATCTAAGCTATGTGCCGGTACCATATGAAAATTGCGTACGGTTTTATCGTCTAACGAGGATACTAATATTACACGAGCTTTTAATAATACACGCACCAACACCTGAACTTGCCATTGATCAGGTACAGTATCTTCCGCCTTTATCGCCAAGATTTTCTCCATTAAGGTCGCTAAATCACGTTCTTCTTCAAACATGTGATAAAACATTTCGCCCCCATGCCCATCAATGGCTTCTGCTAATAAAAGGATTACCCCACCTTCTTTCACGGCTCTTTCGGCAGCACTTAGTCCTTTGACTGCCTGATAAAGATTTTGATCGAGTGGATAACCGCCATTTGTTACAATGACAAGATCTGTTGGCTGTGCATATACCTGATTATACTTCCTTACAAATGCCACACCGTTTGCATGTGCTTTCTGCACATCGCCGGCAACCGCATGAATAATCTTTTTCTGCTCATCTAGAACAACATTCACGATAAATGCCAAACGTGCCTTACGTGCAGCATATAACATATCTTTATGAAGAGGGTTGTCTTTTAAAATGCCACATCTGGCATACTCGCTGGAAATGAAGAAAGAATTATGATTATACATAACACTTGCCCTTGAAGCTACCCCAGGCAATACACTTTTCCTTCCTCCTGAAAAACCGGCAAAGAAATGCGGCTCAATAAAGCCTTCCGCGAGCAATAAATCCGCATCTGCGGCTATCGCATTGATCCATAGCTCACCTTTTGATGGTAATATACCAAGAAAACGCATGTGTTTTTGATCATCACAGTCATGTATGATGATTGTTTCTTTCTCAACAATTTCTTCACCAAACTTCGCAATCAATTCTTCACGTTTTGTTTCTCTATGTAAACCAGTCGCAATTAATATCGTGATTTGCGCATGTGGATTGCCTTTTCGTATCTTTTTAAGTATGAGTGGCATCAAGATGCGGCTTGGCACTGGTCGTGTATGATCCGATGCTATGATCACAATCTTTTCTTTATGCTCCGCCAACTTATCCAATCTGCTGGAACCGATTGGATTTTGTAAAGCTGTTTCCACTATAGCCGCTTCTGTCATTGTAGGTTTCACCCTCATTTGGGCAGATAGTATCTGCTTAACACATGCATTTTCGATATTGAGTTTTTTATATCCTTTTCCATAAGGCAATGATAATTTCATAGGTGCTCCTTTCAATTAAGGTGATAGCCTCCTTGCAATAAAAGATTACATGCTTGATCAATATTCCAGCCTCTGTGATATTCTGTTTCATTGCACTCATCTCTTGGATTACTTCCACACTCTGCATACAATTGATTAACACCGGCAAGAATTCCGAGAGATCTTGGTTCATGCATATTCATGGAAATTGATGGATTACATACCAATCTGGTAACTGCCGCAATTTTAGCAAGCTCAAAATCATCAATTTCTCCATACTTCTTCAACGCACAATCTGAAGTGTTCACACGCGCCATTACCGCCATCACCTTGACATCATATTCTCTGGCACGTAACATTTCTTTTACTATTTCCTCATAGGTGTGTTCCGGTCCTATTGGTTCAATACAATAATATAATTCTAAACCGACGGATTTGATTGCATCCAATGTTTGAATTCGTTTTTTCACTGGTATTGCCGTATCAATTCCTTCACGAAGTCTGACTATATGATAAGCACCGTAAAATCCTGCATCCTTTAATGCTTGAGCCTGTGTTAAAGTAAAATCTTTGATATTCGCTATCAATTTGATATGTGATGGCAGCAAACACTTCACAGCTTTTCCGATATCAAGAAAACGCTGAAAAGGATAGTCTGCCGTTGTCATTAAAAATAAAGAATCAAGTTTATGAAAAGGTAAGGATACTACCTTTTCAATGACTTCTTCTTTTGATAGTTCCATTTGCATGTCATCATGAAATCCATCCATCCGCATTGAACAAAATTTACAATTTCCGGAACAAGGTGCAGCATTCAAACCAATTTGCAGAAATACATATCCCTTGCTTTGATAATGTGCTTTCGAAATTGCATGTGCTGTTGATAAAAGTTCAAAATAAGATGTAGATAAATTCGTTATGGATAAAAGTTCCAACGCTTCTTTTTCATTCAAAACCTCATTGTTTGTTGCTTTTTTCAGTATTTGTCGAATCATTCTCACGCACCTCCCATATCTTTGAATGTAATGTAGATAAATTCGTTATGGATAAAAGTTCCAACGCTTCTTTTTCATTCAAAACCTCATTGTTTGTTGCTTTTTTCAGTATTTGCCGAATCATTCTCACGCACCTCCCATATCTTTGAATGTAATGTTGAAGCTATTTCAGAACTTGATGTGAAACGTGCAGAATACAAAATGACAAGCAGATTATCTTTCTTTCCATCTATGCTTTTCCAAGATAATTGATCCCCTGCAAGTTCTATATAGAAAGCACCCTCAGCTAAATGTAAATAACCTTTTGCTCGAAAAATTTTATCTTGTAATATTTCCAAATATTTAAGTAATTTACTTAAAGACATATCTTTAGCAATTAGGCACACTGTAGAAGATAAATCCATATATTTCTGATGAATTATTTCTTCATTTGCTTTATTTGTATAATGATCGGTCAAGATTTGTAAAGGAATTTGACAATAATCCGTTTCTATTATTGGTGTCTGATAGATACTCTCTAAATGTATATGTAATGTTTGCTTTTTTTGCTTAGTCACGAAAGATATTTTATTTATTATAATATAATCCGACTGTTGAAGTTGACGATGTAATAAAGGCACTACCCGACTCCATTTTTCAAACGTCACTGCATCTACAACAGTAATATTGCATATTGAGAATATATATCCCTGTTTCCTTAAATAAGCAAACGTTGATTTTTGCGTACTTGGATCACTGAAACCGCTCGTTTCAATTACAATATAGGACAAATCAAAAGACAACATCTGTTGCAACTTATCTAGAAAATCATATTGACGACAAGTACAATAGATAGAACCATGATGAATCTCTGTCATAGGAATCGACATCCCTTTAAATTCTTCTTGATCAATGTTCACACTACCAAACTCATTGATACAAAGTCCGATTCGCTGCCCTTTTAAAAGGGTAATCAATCGTTTAATCAAGGTAGTCTTCCCGCTTCCTAAAAAGCCATGGACACAAATAATTTTCATATGCTTTTTTCCTTCATGACCTCTACCATATCATAAAGACAACATATCTTATTTCCCTTTCGCACATGGAGAAGTCCTTGCCCATCTTTTGGTAATAATATATTTTTCAGCTTATCCAATGTTCCCTCTATTACTTCAACTTTATGAGTTTCCTTTAAGTTCGCTATATTCTCATTGTCTTTTTGAGTATGAAACGTGACGTACAATAACGTTTGCTCATGATACAGCATATGCATTACATAATCTGCCATTTCTTTTCCATAGCTTTCAATATAAGATGCATATTCCTTATTTTGATCATTGCCATCCATATTTGATAAGCATCTCCAACATGCATTTTTAACCTGTAAATCCTCAGCACAGTTATCATCACATAAGAGCGCAAAACAGTCATGTACCCTTGGAACATACATATCACAGGTTCTGGCACAAAGGCCTTCAATTGCATTTCCACAAATGCCATACAACAAAATAATTTCATCTGCATCGTATGCTTCATCACAAAGACTCTGTAGTTTATCGTGAAGCAGTGAAGGATGATTATGTGATGCGATGGTTACATAAGTTATCGTATAGGCATATGGCAGTTGCTGCTTGATCTTATCAAAAAAAGGACGAAAAATTTCACATGCTATGATTTGTTTCATAAGAACCACATATGCTCCATATAGGTATCCATGAAGCCTTCTTGTTGTGCCAATTCCACACAGACACCTTCTTTCTGTAAAGTTTCTGCTTTTGACAGCGCATTTGTTTGCATGATTTGAATAGTTCCTTGCAAAGCACTGTTACCAATTATGGAGCAACGTCCAAGAAATGCTGCCGGTAAGATACCCAGAGTAATCAATGTCTGTATCTTTAATGCTTTTCCAAAACCACCTGCGATATAAACATGTTGAATATCCGATGCTGTTAATTGACATGTGGCTAATAAGCTTTCGATACCGGTACGAATGGCCGACTTAGCCAATTGAAAATTGCGAATATCTTCTTGTACAATGGAAACATTTGCAGATAATTGACATGTTTGTTTTAAATAACCGGTTTCATCCATATCCTTCATTCTTAATAATTCAGCAATTCCTTCCATATAGCCACTACCGCAAATGCCGATTGGTTTCGTATTTCCAATTGTGTTAAAGCACCAACCGTTTTCGTAACGAATTTGATAAATCGCACCATCGGTTGCTGCCATTCCATGTTTCATATTCCCACCTTCAAAGGCAGGTCCGGCAGCCGTTGACGTCACATACATCTTCCCGTGATGACATAAGACCAATTCACCATTCGTCCCCAAATCAAGCAGCATCGTATGCTCCTTCATACGCGTACTTAAGGAAATAATACCGGCTAAAATATCGCCTCCGACAAAGGCTGAAAAATGGGGTAAGATCGTGATAGGTACCGTCATAGGTAATTGAAACCAATTATCCGTAAGGATCTGTGTTTCTGTAATAGGACAAGTATATGGATATTCACTGATTTTTCTGGGATCAACGCCTTGAAAGATATGCACCATGGCAGGATTCCCGCAAACATACATGCAAGATATTTCTTTTTGAAAGCAGCTTTGAAATGTTTGAATGCTCTTTTTCATCCGCTGCAAGAGAATACTTTGTAATGATTCTACCCCATGTTCATTACAATATTGAATTCTCGTTATGACATCAGCGCCGAAACTACGCTGTGGATTTACAAAGGCATCTTCCCATAAAACCTCCCCGGTTTTGCGATCGATATATGCCATTACCACGGTAGTAGTTCCTAAATCAATCGCAATGCCGATGCCCTTTTGTGTTTTATTCGCAAATACTTGTTTTTGCAAAGAACCCAGAATGCGAAATCCGGTTTCTTGATTAATTGAAATTGCTATATCTTCTTCAGCTTTTTCATGACAGCACGCCAAACGTATTCCGGCCTTAATTTCCTCTTTGCTTAACAGCCTTTTTTCCGTATCCGTTATTGGCATCGTTCCTTGTACAAGCGTAATACGGCATTTCCCGCATGTCTGATTTCCAGCACATGCCGCAGACAGACAAGAATTTTCTGACAACGTTGACCAAAACGGTTCCGCTTTTTTAAAGCTTAGTTTCATCATACTATCTTTCTTTATCTTATGATGATAAGTCAAGCAATCGCTGCGCTAAGGTTATCGCATCGGGTTCATAAATATCGGCACCAATTTGTTGGCAATATGCCAAGGTGACCGGTGCTCCCCCTACACAAATCTTAACGCTATCGCGTAATCCGGCAGCAATTAATGCTTCCACCGTTTGTTTCATGGATGGCATTGAGGTCGTCAGCAAAGCCGACATGCATACATAATCGGGCTGATAGGTCTTTACCGCTTCAACAAATTTTTCTGGCGCAACATCTACCCCCAGATCAATCACTTCAAAACCTTTTGATTTCAACATCAATCCTACAAGATTTTTACCAATATCATGTAAATCCGTCTTAACAGTACCTAATACAATGATTCCTTTCGTCTCAACGTTATGTTTCAATAATTCAGGGCCAATTAAATCCAATCCTGAATTTAAGCATCTGGCAGCAATTAACACTTCGGGAATAAACGCTTTGCCCTGTGACCATTTATCAGCAACATTTTGCATAGCTACTAAAAAGGCGTCATTTAATAATACGGTGGCTGGGATTTGTTCACGCAATGCCTCTTGAACATGCTCATTAAAATCCTTGATCTTTCCTTTTTGCAATTCTGTAATAATTGCCTTTAACAATTCTTCTCTTGTCATCGTTATCTCTCCTATTCATCTGATGTGGTAGTTGCTTCTATCCCATACCATTTTTCTTTATCTGCATAAGCGGGAGATGCATGCTGTCCATTTCCCTTTTGTTCAATCTGTGATCCATAGCGATATGCTTCTTCCACAAATGCCAAATAGTTTTCCAAAGGTACATTATCCCCAATACGGTTACTGATGGTATAAATCATCTTACCTTTATGCGGCTGCCAAAAGGTATCTGCTAAGAATCGTGTTTCTGCACGAATATCTTCGACATTGCCAAATGGAAATAAACGCTGCAAATCAAATCCACACCAAAAGGCCAAATCATCTCCATATGTTTCCACGATTTCTTTTTCATCCATGCAATATTTTTGAACAGGATGCAATACATCAATTCCGGCTTCTACTAATGATGGTAATAATTCACGGATGTCTCCACAGCTATGGAACCAAACATCAATACCTAATTCATGGGCACGCTCACAAACTTTTTTATAGTAAGGTAAGTAAAATTCATCAAATAATTCTTTGGACATAAACGGCCCTGTCTGCATTCCGATATCATCTAACACCGTAATCCCGTCAATATTAGCTTCCTGTACCCCACGTTCCATCGTCCGTAAAATGTATTTCAAGCGTTTCTGATTCAGTTTATGAACACGCTCAGGTTCCAAATACATATCCAACAGCGTATTTTGTAACCCTCGGAATTTTACTTGATACCACATGAAGAAAGGCGTAATCGACATTAAGCGATATCTTCCATCTTCTTGTGGCGCTGTTTCAAATAAATCAGGATGTTCGGCATCCGGACAATTTTCGGAAATCTGTTCAATTACATCCCAATCCAAAGCATTTTCTTCATCAACAGCAACGGATTCTCCCGGCTTTCTTTTCAATGATGGATCTGCCCCTTCTACATCACAGTAGCAAAACTCCCCCTTTTTCCCAAAAATGGCCGGTTTTTTCATATAAAACGGAGCGGCATCACAAGGCATACGTTCATGCAAATCATTGATTGGTTTATGTTTATACTCACTTAATTCATCAACATGAATCCAATGACCATGGATGATAACAGCAGGGCGCAAGGCACCTTCACCCTTAATCAGACTGCGAATTTCTTCCCTGGATAATGGCGGATATTCGGCATTAGGGAATTGTTTATATAATGGCATTTACTTACCTCCTATTTTTTTAATGGTACTTAAAAATTCATCTACTGTAGGTATCCGTGAGGACCATATACAGTTTCCATTTACATAAATACAGGGCAGATGCTCTACATTCATTTTGCGACAACGCGCTATGCTTGCTTTATCTACATACATATATTCGATGTAATCAAAAGCATCACTTTGGCGATGATATGCTTCCTTAACCATATTCATCGTGTAGGTACATGCTGCGCATGTTCGTGAATCTAATGTAAATACTTCGACGATTGGCCGTTGCAAATCATCATAGTGTAAAAGCTCTATTTCGACATCATCGAATGTCTGTTCAGGATCATAATATTGTAAAGCTGTTTTAACATTCTCATAATCAGTGACTGCCTGATAACAAGCGATACCATTCTCTACCGGAACATCAAAGGGCATATCACAGCCCGGTGATATAATCAAATCATCTGTACCTTCACATTGCTCAATAATATCAATGACCGCCTTCATATTGTCCTGTGAGCTACCATGCAGCATAGTAATCGTAAGCTGGATATTTCCTCCTAAAACCACATCATATTTTCGGCATACTGCCAAAGCATCCTTCATACACACGTTTTCATCAACCGAGAGACAATCTGGTTTCATTCGACATAAGACTTCCAGATTCGCCGTAGCATCCCCACAGACAAACAAGCAGGAAGGAACATGACACGTTTTTAAATGTTGAAACAACTCCGCATATGCATCTAGCAAAAACATTTCGATATGCTCAGATGATATTTGCGATAATAAAGGATCGACATAACCGATAATATCCATACCATTTTGCAGATACATTTGTGCAACAGATGCACAAACCTCTTTACAAAAAGCGATTAATTTATGAACATAATCCGCATCATCATACATATCCATAAAGAGCATTTGTCCTCGTAAATGTGATGCCAAGGTAAATGGTCCGCAGATCAATCCATATAATGCCGTATGTTCAGAAACAAGTTCCTTCATTTTCCGCATAGCTTTAAGAACAATCGGAAACCGTCCATCTTCTTCCTCTGGTATCATGCAGCGACATGGTATCTTCTTTTCATTTTCAAAAGGATGTGTACGGACAGTGGGAGGTACTTTTCCTCCCTCGTCCCAGTACAGTTCACAACCCAAAGCTTCTGCTTCTAATTGAAGATCGAAAATAACAGGCTGTCCATCCGGATGATAATATGTGTTAACACTCATCAATGCCTCAACAAGCTTATCTGCATCATGTAAGATTTCATTGGCATCATAGCCACATAGCGAACCTGCATGTACTCCTGCAAAGGGCACCCACGGCGCTCTTGCGAATCCTTTTTGATGTTGCAATACTGACATCAACAATTGTTTATCACTCATATTGCCTCCTTTGACTTAATCTTCTAATCCTAACGCTTCACAAACCCTTGTGCGATGATCTCTTGCGGCAGGTCCATAAATCACTTGAATGTATTTGCCATTCATGGCGATTCCACTATTGCCTGTTTTATTCAGCATCTCTTTATTTACAAGAGTTTCATCCTTCACATCGACACGTAAACGTGTAAAACAATTGCTTACTGCAAGAATGTTATCCTTGCCTCCCAAACCTTCAATAATCAATCCGGTAATCATATCTTTATCAGAAATAGTCACTTCACCATCTGTGTTTAATGCCAATTGAGAATCACTAAGATCTTCTAAATTATCGGTACGACCAGGTGTCTTTAAATTGAATTTCACAATGAGGAACTTAAAGACAAAGAACCAGGTAATCGTCGCAATCGGACCTAAAATTAATGCTAAAGGCCATTTGGTCAATCCAGCTCCTAATACGAAATTCTGTAAGATGGTTTCTAATAATCCACGCCAGTATACTTGTATACCAATCAGATAAGCAACCGTCGCAAATACCCCGGTAAGAACGGCATCGACAACCCATAATAACGGCGCACAGAAGATAAAGAGGAATAGCATCGGCTCCCCAAGTCCAGCCATGACGCAAGCAATACATGCCGGAATCACCAATTTCTTAATCTTTGCTTTATTTTCGGGTTTCGCAGTCGCAATGATAGCCATTGCAATTCCAGGGAAACCAAAGATAACGGAAATATTCGTCTGGAAGAATCGCATGGATTCATGTAAAGAAGTAATACTATTAGCATTTGCTAATTCTGCTAAAGCGATTGGTTGTGCTCCTGCATATACCTGTCCTGCGATTTCAGCAACACCACCTAATTCAGTATAGAATAATGGTGTCCAGATAAAATGATGCAAACCGGTCGGAATTAATAGACGTTTCAAGAAGTCGTAGAGGAATACACCGATACCACCGGATTCTCCTAAGAATTGTGTAATGCTATAGATCACGCCGGACAATAACGGCCATACATAAACAGCAATTAGAGAAAAGGCAAAGGCTACAAAAATTAATAAGAAATAGGTAAATTTAGCACCGCCAAATGGCTCTAGCAACCCTTTAAAGGAAGTTGAACTAAACTTATTATGCATATAACCGACTAGGCAACCTAAAATGATTCCAAGGAAGACACCCATATCGGTAATTTGCATGCCAAGCTCCATTTTCTGACCTGTCCCCATCAGCATTTCAGCATCTGACAGTTTTCCAGTCACATTCAACATGGCATTGTTTAAGGACATAAAGGTTAAATACGTTAATACAACAAGAATAGCTGCTTCCATTTTGTTTCTTTTAGCGAAATGTGTTGCCAAGGCAATGGCAAACAGAATGCTCAGGTTTCCAATAATATATGTCATTGCTCCAGATATTTGTTTTGCGAAAGTGCTTACGATGTCTGGCATAAAATCAAATTGCAAAATCTGACAAATAGCCACTACAATTCCCATAAGTGCCGCAAAAAATACAGGCTGTAAAATACCACGAGCAAAGCTTTGCATGGTTCTTGATATTTTTTCTTTCATAATGCTTTTATAACGTTCAATATTTGAATGTTAATCTCCTTTCCAAGTTTATTTGATAAGATTGTTGTTGCGTTTTGTTACTTAACATTGTTAGTGTTGGTTTGTAATCATCCTTTCTTTTCTTGCATCATGTGGCCACTTCTGATTCCAAGGATCTTTATTTCAAAAAAACAAGACCCGATGATAAAGTAGCGCAACTCTTTCCTGTGCGTACTTATCACCGGGTCTGCCTTTTCAGTAACACTCCCAGTACCTATTTCTTTTTCACGTTTCGGTTAATATGGATAGCCAAATAGATACGTTCCTGTTCCGAAATCGTATACCCGAAATTTTCTTTCACATATTTGACTATTTCATCCACACATTTTTGAGCCTCCAGATATTTCCCTTGGAGTAACTCAATAACTTCCTGATCATTTTCTTCCATTTGCTTTAACACGATCCGTTTCGCAAAGAAGTTCAGATGTGTTAATAAGCGTAAATAATCTAAACTATTTTCTTCAAATTCGATTTGATAATACTCTTTTATGATGCGTACAACACCATTGACGATAACCATGACATCCAATGTCTGATTGATGTCAGATGTACAGTTGGTAGCGTTCATAATGTGCATGGCAATAAATCCTGCTTCACTGGAAGGTAAGCGAATATGCAATTTCTTCTCGCAGTAATCCAATACCTTTTTCGCAACATTGTATTCATTCTTATAGATAATCTTAATCTCTGCTAACATAGGACATGATAGATTTAAATGCTCTTTTGCTCTTTCAACAGCAAAGGAAAGATGATCCATAAGCAGTACATAGATTTGTGGATTCAGCTTAATACCCAAATCCTTTTTTACTATTTCTACCGTATAATCGACAATATCAACATATTCTACAGATACACGTGTTAATGTGTTAAAAAGTTTTTTATATAAATCTTCACTGTCCGCGGCAATGAATTTCTTTTCCATATCCTCATCTGAGATATATTCACCGCGTTTCTTTCCAAAGCCTACACCGCCACCCAGAGCTATGAGCTCTCTATCCTTTTCATCACATACAATAACAACGTTATTGTTTAAAACCTTACTTATTTTATAATTACCCATTTTTATTGCTTCTTATTGCAAATACTGGCGATGGCTGTCTTCCCCTGCGTGACTAAGTTCTCACTGTACAACTGAATACGCTCACTTTCGCAATCCATGAAAATTAAAATGGTATCTGTATTTATGTTTTTTTCTTTAAAGAATTGTCTGTCAACCTTGATTAAAGGATCACCGACCTTTACTTCTGCATTTTTTGTCGTCAGCACCTGTAGACCCTCTCCTTTATACATGCATGTATCAACACCTACATGAACAAGTATATTGACACTTTCATTTTTCACAATGACTGCATGCTTCGTATCTGCAATCATCTCAATTGTTCCTGATATTGGGGAAAAAACGTAAGCGTCATCGGTTTTGATAGCGATTCCTTCTCCCATCATCTTTGTGCTGAAAATATCATCCTTCACCTGTTCCAGCGCATATAAACACCCGGAATTCGATGAATAAACCTCAATTTTTTGATTTTTTGGCTTAAAAAAACGTAACATAATTACCTCCATTAAAAAGTATACAAGTTATTACTATAACTCATGCCTGTTTTTAACAGTAACACGTTACAAGTATATTATAAGCCATTTATGGCCATTGTCAAGCGCTTACATAAATTACCATTTAAAATTTTTATAACCTGTTCATCTTATGGGAGTAGCTTCTGTCGATCATTATGATTTTTTTAATAGTGTTTAGACATAGCTAGCTATCGATGTCCTACTTTATAACCGCCATATAAATTCATGTATATGCTCTACAGAAAAAGGACTCTTCTCAATGAAAAGTCCTTATAAGAGTGAAACTTATTTCTTTCCGTTCTTTTTTGGCAGACGTTTCTTCTCCGTCTTTTTCTGAGGTGCAGGCATTGGCTTCTGTTTTCTTTTTTGCTGCTCTGGTTTAGGTTTCTCTGTTTGTCTTGGCGTATCCTTTTTTACTTCCTCTTCTTTTAAAGCTAATACAACTTTTGTTCCCCCAATGTAATCATGCAAAGCACGATGACTCGCCGTATAGATTGCTAAAACGACCGATAGCAATGTAAAGGCAATCCCGATATACTGCCAAATAGCATCAACATATACCCATGTTACTAAAGTCACCAGCTGACGAATATACGTAGATATGATAAATAAGGTTCCTTCCATCAGGAAGATAGCAATTCCTTGACGTAAGATCAATTCCTTTACTCTGACAGCTTTCCCATCTTTGCGTACGATACGCAGACCAAGCAGATGCTTACCAAGCGTCTGTCCCCTCCAAATCTTACATGGTACGACAATATAGTACAGAATGGCTGCCAACAGGCATAAGATACCTGCTATCATGCCCCAATAACGTTCAAAACCTAATGCCTCAAACACATACAAATCAGAAAACATGTCACTTTTACCGGTAATGACACCATACAGCAAGACCGCTGGAAAACCACTGATGATACCGCCTAAAGACCAATCGATAAAATAGGCACCTAAACGTTTCCCCATAGGGATATCATTCGGTGTATGATCCAGCTTGCTGCTTAATTTACGAAAGATACCAGTTGTTTCACTCATATAGTTAACCTCACTTCTTATTTGTTTTTTGCATATAGCCAATCCATGGCTTTTTTAAATCTTTGTAATCCATCCTCTAATTTTGCTCTTGGACAACCACAGTTCAAACGCAAATATTTTTCACCGTTTGTACCATACGTTTCCCCTTTCATGATGGCTACCTTGCCTACATGTACCAAAGCCTCCTGAATCTGCTCACTGGTAAATGGCACATCCCTGCCATCAATCCAAGCTAAATAGGTAGCATCCGGTGCTTTGAAATGGAAATCCGGTAATTCCTTAGCAAGGAAGGTTTCCACATAATGCATATTATCTCTTAAGTATTCCACCATCTGATCGATATAATCATCACACTGTGTATAGCCAGCCATGGTCGCATACATCCCTAAGATACTGACAGAATTCAGGAAATCTTTCTTTCTTGTCTGAAAGAGGAAGCCATCTCTAATTTCTTCGTTAGGGATGATGACATAAGAACCAATCAATCCCGGTACATTTAAGGTCTTGGAACAGGAGGAAGCTAAATACAGCTCATCGTATTGATCCAAAAATTTCAAGATCGGGGAATGACGGCGTGCACCGATTTGAATATCCATATGAATTTCATCAGATATGATCTTTACCCCATAACGACGACACAAGGCAATGAGCTTACGTAATTCTTCCTCGCTCCACACTCTGCCGGTTGGATTATGCGGAGAGCATAATAGGAAGAGCTTCGCCTGTGCCAGCTGTGTTTCTAGCTTCTCAAAATCAATTACAAAGCTGCCATTCTCATGTATGAGATCATGCGAAATCAATACACGCTCATTATCCTCAATCACGGTGAAGAAAGAATCATACATCGGATTAAAGGTCACAACTGCATCGCCTGGCTTTGATAACAAGCGAATCAATAAGGATACAGAATACATGACACTAGGACTGTACAGCACCCAATCTTCTTCCATGGCGGTAGCAAAACGGCGTTGAAAGAAACCTGTGATAGCACCTTTGAAATCATGATGATTCCATCGGGTATATCCATAAATTTCATGCTGCGCCACAGCTAAGATTTTTTCCGTGATGGGTTTGGGGATCTTAAAGTCCGTATCGGAAATGGAAAAAGGCAATAAATCTTTTTCTCCAAAACGATCTTCAATATAATCCCATTGCGTACAATACGTGCCTAAACGATTGTTGACTTCATCAAAATTATATTTCATAGCTTATTCCTCTTTTAAGATTATCATATCTTTAGTAGTCTTGTTCATTGGTCTGCCAATACCATCAATAATGACAACATCATCCTCAATGCGAATACCACCGACATTTGGCAGATAGATGCCCGGCTCACAGGACATCATCATATGTTCATCCAGGATGACATCACCCTTCTCATTCAGAATCGGATATTCATCGCCATCACCGATTCCTAAACCATGTCCTAAGCCATGATCGAAGTAATCGCCATACCCGGCTTTGGTGATAATATCACGAGCTGCTTTATCTACATCACTCGCCAAGGCACCTGTTTTCATAGCGGCAATTCCTGCCAGCTGTGCTTTTAAAACGATATGATAGATCTTTTCAATTTCCGGCTGTGGTTTGCCAAAGAAAGCAACACGTGTCATATCAGATTGATAATTTTTATACTGAATACCAAAATCCATAAGAATCGGTTCATGTGCTTTGATCTTACGTCCGGTTGGGCGACCATGCGGCATAGCACTGCGTTCTCCTGTTCCTACGATGGTTTCAAAAGACATCTGCTGCGCTCCTGCCTTGATGGCAAAGTATTGTAACAGTGCACTGATTTCATACTCACTCATCCCAATGTATAACTCTTTTAACACACGGGCATAAATTTCATCCGTGATATCCACTGCTTCCTGCATGATGGCAATCTCTTCATCATCCTTTTGGATACGAATCTTGGCAATTTCATCACCAAGCAGACGAATGGTAACACCTAATTCTTCTACCTGACGATATTCTTTGATCAGCATTTGACTGGCTTCAACACCAAGTGAAGTACAGCCATGCTGTTTCAGTAACTCTTCAACCGTTCCTAAATAGTTACGACCAGTTTTATGGGGAGCATGAAGAATGATGGTTAGATCATGTTCACGTTGTTTTGCTTCGGTGATATAACGACCATCTACGATCAGATATGCCGCATCTTTTAAGATTAATACCTGACAGCCACTTCCGGTAAGAGTATCCATATACTTCTTCATGGTCTTGCTTTTGATAAGCAGTGCATCTAACTTTTCGTCTTCCAGAAACTTTTGTAATTTCTTTAATCGTTTTGCCATGTTGCACCTCCTTGCTTTCTTTTTAGGGTAAAGTAGAAACTGTTTTTCTGATGCTAGGTGGTACTAATACAACTTGGTAGTTCTCCTACTGCCTATAATTTTATTCTACTTAACCTTTTTTATCTCTTTAAAATACGTAAGGCAAGCGAAATGCTTGCCTTTGCTCGTAAGATTTTCGCTTTTTACGTAATTAGAAGTCCAAATCTAAATCATTTAATAATGCTTCATCTTCTGCTGAGATAGCGGATTTCTTTTCGGCATTTTCTGCTTCTTTTTCCAGCTCACGTTTTTCAAACAACTTGAAGAATGGATACCAAATCAGAATAGACAGAATCAGCTGAATACCGTTTGCCACAATTGACATGTAATCGCCATTGGTTAAGAAACCTTCCAAGAAGACACCAACATATGGAGGGGTAAAGGTAGAACAGCTTACCCAACCCAAACTCATCATCCAGTGTGGAATCGTACCAATGATACCACCACAGATTACGTAAGGAATAAAGAAGATTGGATTTAATACGATAGGTGCACCAAATAGGATTGGTTCATTGATACCAAACAATGCTGGAATCAAGGCAACACGGCCTACCTGTTTCTGCGCTTTTGATTTTGATAATAAGCACCAGAATACCAAACCGAAGGTTACACCGGTACCGGTAAAGTTACCAAATGCAGATTCTACACCAGGTGTGAAGAAGTGCATAGCTTTTCCACCGGCTTTTACCATTTCCATATTTTCAGCCAAGAACTGTGTAGAAATTGGGCTTGTAATAGGGCTTAATACAGATGGATGGATACCGAAGAAGAACAGTAAACAACGTAAGATCTGTAAGAAGGTAACAGCAAATGGGTTATCCATAGAACCAACAAGTGGGGCAAACAGATTCGTAAAGATCATTGGTGGCACAGTGTGTAAACCATTGACACAAACCACGCGGATGATCAGGAAGAAACCAATTACGATAACAGAAATAGGAATCATTTCAAAAGATCTGGATACGAAATCAGGTACTGATTCCGGCATCTTGATCGTAAAGTTTTTCTTTTTACACCAGCGGTATAATTCTACTGCGATAATAGAGGCAAACATTGCCGCAAACAAACCTTTTGGGCCAAGGTAAGTTGTCATGATACCGCCATCTTCAGTATAATCAACGGCCATCATCAAGAAGGCAATGACACCCATGCTTAAGGTACCAGGTACATCCAGCTTATAAGACTGAGCTAGATGATAAGAGATAACAGCGGCTACATATAAAGACATCAACGCCATACCGACATTGTATGGAATATAGATAATGTCAAGGTTTGCTAAGATCCACTGTGAAATAGGATTGTTTTCTCCAATCATGTTTGGAATCGCTTCTGGAATCAAACAGAAACTACCGATGATCAACAATGGTGTCATTGCTACCATCGCTTTTTTAACGGCACTTAAGTGTCTTTGTTTATCCATCTTATTGGCGATTGGAGTCAGGTATTTGTTCATAAATGCTTCAAATTTGTCAAACATACGTTCACTCTCGCTTTCTTATGTGTGTGTATTTCCCCCGATGGAAATTATTTGTTCATGTCAGCTTTTTTTCTTGCGATCAAAGCCATTTTCATGACGGTTGCCCCATCCATTTTTCCATAGGTTTCCTTGTCAACGATGACATATGGAATCTTATATGGATCAATGATTGGTTTGATGTAATCAATCTTGTGGGCAATCTGTGGACCAACAACCAGAACATCCGTGTTTTCTACTTCGGCATTCAGTAAATCTACTGGAATAGCTTTAAATTCAAAATCAGCTTCATTCAGTTTAGCACTGTCTTTTACCGTCTTTTTCATACTGTCCATCAGCATGGTTGTGGAAAATCCACCAGCGCAGCATAATACGATCTTCATCTTACTTTCCCTCCTTTGCTTCAAATACGTTTATCATTTCCTCAATCAGATCTCTTGCCAATTGAGATGTCATGTAATGGTCCTGTGCATGAACCATTAATAACCCAACTTCCGGCTTGTTTTCGCCTCCGGACATTTCCGCTGTAATCAGCTGTGTCTGGATCTTATGCGCTTCCAAGTCAATCTCTCTTGCTTCCTGTAACAGCGCTCTAGCCTCATCATACTTACTTTCTTTCACTTTCTTTAAAGCTTCAAATGCTTTTGCTTTGCTGTCCCCAGCGGCAGATATCATTCCTACGATCTGCTGTTCCATTTCATTCATACTTCTTACCTCCTTGAAAATCGATGAATGTTTCGTAACGTTTTTTATCGATTGCCAATGCAAGTTCCCTGACGAGTGCAATGGCATGTTCTAAATCTTTTTGATGCACCAATGACCATGCACCATGGCAATAGCGCAATGGAATACCAATAACGATTGCGAGTTTACCATTTCGTGTTAAATGGGCATTTCCTGCATCGGTTCCTCCACCGCTGAACATATCACATTGATAAGGAATCCCATGCTTGCTTGCCGTATCTTTCACAAATTGCAATAGTTTGGCATTCGGTGCCATCGTTTTATCATAATGGACGATCATACAGCCTTTTCCAATCTGCCGATGATTCGTATAGTTTTTCACCAGTTCCGGGTTATTGGCAACATCAATGGCAAATACGATATCCGGATCTATTTGATAGGTAGCCGTCTTTCCACCGCGTACGCCAACTTCTTCACTGCTGGTTGCGGCCATATATAAATCACAGCGATGTCCGCATGCATGTAGCTGTTTGAGTGCTTCTGCGATGACATAGCATCCACTTCGATCATCCATTGCTTTTCCTGCAATGATCGCATCACGATTTAAAATATCACAATCACTGGCAAAGCACACCATATCTCCGATAGCTACACCAAGTGCTTCGACTTCTTCTCTGGTATCGCAGCCTACATCGACATACATCTCTTTTACAGCTCCCTGTTCATTTTTCGTAACATTCAAGATACCCTGTACTTTCTTTCCCTCTGCGGTTGTGATGCGTACTTTTTGCATCTCTTTGCTTTTATCCAAAACACCGCCTAAGGCAATCAAATAAACAAACCCAATATCCGAAATATGCCGAACCAGAAAACCAACTTCATCCATATGTGCCGCAAACATCAGCTTTACGCCATCTTTTTCACTGCCCTTATCATGAAACAGCATGCTGCCAAGATGATCATAAGAAATATCATCACAAGCATCCTTTAACTCTTCATAAAGAATCTCACGTACTTCATCTTCCTTTGATGCAACAGCATCCGCATTGCTTAAGCGTCTTAGTAAGTCTTCTTTCATAGCGTTCCTCCATCCAGCTCTTTCATCACGATCAACAATTCTTCCAATGTACGATTGCGCAATACCCGTTGTAAACGTTTTTCATCATTCATCAACTGGTATAACTTTTTCGTAATATCCTTATGCACCTCATAATCCTCTTTTGTAAGAGAAACCATGAAGATGATGGAAGCTTGTTTATCCTCATAGCAAATTGGCTCTTCCAATATGCATACGGAAATCAAATTGCGGTTTGCACATATCTCAATCGGATGCGGGATACAGACACCATTCATATAAATGGTACTCATATACGATTCGCGTTCCATGACATATTGTGCATAATGCTCACCGCCATAGCCACTCTCTTCAATCTGCTGTGCCATTTCCTGCAGTAAAGCAGGGTAGTCATCACTCTTGCGAATTTGAAAGAAGTGTCGATCAAAGATAGAATACAAATAGGAATTCGCATCTGCGATGGATAGAGAATCACAGTTATCATACTGTAATACCTGTCGGATGCGCATGAGATCTAAATCATCCAGAAGCTCTTTGATATAGATGACAGGTGCCGCAAAATCACGATCCAGCGGCATAATGGTAAAGATCAAATCGGGATGATAGCGTTCCAACTCATCCATTTGCAGGAAGCTAAAGGTTTCCACATCCGCTTGTGAGAATAACGATTCGATTTGCAGCTTGATTAGATATGCACTGCCTCCACCGGAGGAACAGACAACGCCAATGCGATTAAAGCGCAATATCCGCGATTTTCGCTCGCGTTCCATATGAGCCGCAAAATGAGTGGCAATGAAACCAGCTTCATCATGGGTAACCTCCACATTGTACTTTTCCTTAAGCATATCGCTGAAGCGAATGGCAATGTTGAAGATCATTGGATAACGGATACAGATTTCTTTAATTAAAGTATTCTTATAGGAAATCTTTTGATGCAGACGCTCAATCAACAAAGATACATGGGTCAATAAGGATTCCTTAAAGTCCTGATCTTCACTGAAAGCCGTGTTGTACAATTTGTCAATATCCAGTAGGAAGAGATCAACATCTTGACGCAGCTGATCAGAGAAAGAAACCGTTGGCTGTTTTGCCCTGACATTCAAGCGGAGAACGACTTCCATTTCCTGCAAGCTTTCTGCACTGATTGCAATATCGAAGCAGGCTTCCATCATTTCCTTCATCTTCCAGGCGATGCGTTGTATCGCATTCACCGGTTTGCTTGTCATAAACATTTGTTTTTCCACATGGATACGGGCATAAAAGACCGTGATCTGCAGCCAGACTATGACATTCTTTAATTCATTGTAATTGATGTTTAGATCTTCTTTTTCAATCTGATTCACCAGTAAAGAATTCACCTGAGCAAAATCCTTTAAGATATCTTGCATGGCATTTTCTAAGAATGGATTATTTTCAAAGAAGAAGTCCGCCAACATCTGTTTGCAGTCATGAGCAGCACCAATCAGCCGTATGCCGTAATGGCTTTTTTTCTCTAGCTGTAAATGAAAGCTTTCTAATAGCTCCTCTACTTCCCGCATTTCCTTTTTAACGCTTGTTTTGGATATCTGGAAAGTTTCAGCCACCTTGTCCATGGAAACATAATCACTTTGCATAGCTAGATACACAGCAATGCTTTTGTTGCGATCTTTTGTATCTATGAGCCGATCACTTTCCAAGGATTTGATAAAATCATTTAACAGCTCTCGATTGGTCACCTCTAATAGGTAACCCCTACCGCGGCGCATATGCAGCTGATACCCTTTCCGTGAAGACATCTGCATCAGATACGATAGATCGTTTTGTATCGTTCTTTTTGAAACCTCATACGTTTTTATGAAATGATCCAGACTCAAATAATCTTTTGCTTCAAGTAAATCATTCATAATATGACAAAGCCTCATAGCAGGTCCTCCTTTCTATCGGTATCGCTTACATTGCCATTATAAAAGTTCAAAGTGTGAAAGAAAAGATTAAGAATTTCACGCTAATGTGCAAAAGCGAACTTAATATTAAAATCACTTGTTTTTATCAATGTTTTACTACCTATGCTAGTATGCTCCACATTTCAATTGTCATGATGATATAGCAATTACTCTCGATAAAAAAGCACTCAATCAAAGTGCGAATTCATGAATCCATCTATTTTTCGTGTTTATTTTACAGGGCAGTTTTTACCCTTTATGCGCTTTATTGCTGGTACCGGTTTGAAAATCAAAATCAACCATCAAATGTTCTTTTGCTTCTTGGTGCGAACAAGAAAACGCATGCACTGACATAGTTTACATTACCCGCAAGAATGCGTCAACTAGAATCAATATCGTTTATGACATTCAATGTTTTCTATCCAGAAAGTAAAGGTGTTCATGTTATGTAAGATATTAAAATCTTTGATCCTTTTCCTATTAGGCAGCAGTTATGACAGTTTTTGAAGTATATATAGAGCATGTATCATACCATGTTATGCAGTGCTTTTTCATAGTAGTAGCAAGGTTTCCCATGTTTTATAAAGGTTTGTTTACGTAAGAATCCATTAAATTCCAGAATCTGCATAGAGCCAAGATTATCTGCATAAAGATATGCGCTTATAAAGGACAGGGTACAATGCTTTTTACAATCAGCTAAAAACATTGCCACAGCATGTTTCCCAATGCCTTTTCCCCAATAGGCTTTAGCAAAGATGCAACAGCTTAACACAGCTTTTTCATCTGCCATATTATGACACCAAATATCACCTATATATTCATTCGCTATAAAAATCGTCTTGCGATATGTTTGAGAATCCTGTGCATCATAGATATCCATTGCTTCCTGTAAAGAAGTCGGCAATTGGTACATATGTTTTCGTACTTCCTGCTCTTGCGTGCGTGTAAAAAATATGCGTACATGTTCTTTGGTTTGTTCATGCAAAGAGATGGCATATGCTTTTGTTTCATAACGATTTCCATAAGCTGTACGTGCTATTGCCGTTATATGCTTCACAAAAGCCGTTTTCCCTTCGGTATAAGCATCACGATGATATGGATAAGCAAGCGCTAATTTCATCTTCAATTGTTCATACGCTTGAGCGTGCTCTTCATGCTCCTTCATATAATCACGGAAGTACAATTCATCATGATCATTGCGCTGACGTAGGTGCAAATGAAACACTTTTTCCGCAAAACCTTCTGGCGTATATCCCTTATTAAATGAAATACGTGAGGCATCTTCTGACATACACAAATAGCCCAGCTTCTTTAAGATTGCTGCAATTTCCATACGTTTTTCCCAGGGTGCTATTTCCACCAGGATATCAATGATCGCCTTTGCCTGAATTGAGCCAAATGAGGTAGAACCTATATGGGCAATACGTACCACATGTTCCATAGGAAGGCATTGTGTTAATAAGCTTTTTTCCTGTTCATACCATGTTAGCCATACCTTTTGGTAGGGTTGTAACGCAATCGGAAACAAATGCCATAGCTCTTCTAATGTCATATCTTCCAAAGCTTTCATCCATAACCGCCTCCTCATCTCTTCTTTATTTCCAAGGAAATACATAAGACATAACTTTACCTTCTTTTATGCTACTTCATCTTATAAGATGTTTCTACTTATCATAATACATATCTTGTCCCATGGGAAAAGAGCACCCCATCTGTTAACTCCACACATAAAATAATCGTATTCTCATCCTCAAAATCATTATGCCCATTGTCAATCCATTCGGCAAATACATTTTTCAATTTTTCCGCAAGATGCTGATTTTCCTTCTTTCGAAAATAGCCTAAATTCACAGCCTTTCCATGCGCATTAAACCATTCTCCAGCTATCGCAACCATCGTATGATGCTGCATTTGTCGCATTTTATTTGAAAGGGCATGGGTTATTACATAAAATGCACCATTTTCATAATAAGCATTTACATATCTTACATAAGGCAGTTCGTTTTCAACGGTTGCTAATGCAATTACCGTGTCTTGTCCAAAACGTTCTGCCATAATTTTTTCAACTTCCGCTGTGCATGGTTTCATAAAATATCCTCCTTGCTTTTTTCATTGATATTTTTACATGATCCTATCCTATACCATACTTTTAGAATACCACAGATCATCATGAAATCCTATGTAAAAAAAGAGGATCTATAGAATGGCAGTAGCCCATAAGGAAACATTACAAAACTTATGACTTACGCCAGGTAAACGGAAAAATAAAAAACTCTATGTGATTGAAAAATCTTTCGCATAGAGTTTTTGTTTATTCAAACGTCTATCATGGTATTTGGATATTAATCCTTGTTCTTTAAAAACGCAAATCGTTCCTAATAAATAATAAATTGTTCTTGCTTTATTAAATTTCGTTCTTTACATTTTACATTCGTTCCAGTATAATAATAGGGGAGGTGCGAAATGAAATATTCAATTGAAATAGGAAAAATCATAGAGGGCTCATTAAAACATGATCAAACCAAAGTTATTAACTATACAAACCAATTGATTTCTAAACTTGAAACAGATGGTGAAACACGAGCAGTCGCTAAATTCAAAAAATTATTGTCGGCACAAACAGAAATGTCTTTGACTGCCATGGGAAACAACGCAAAGAGTTTATCGATTCCTGTTGATACAGAATCCAGAACTACGCTTGCTGATATTATTTATCCAGATGAGAATAATATCGAGGTGATATTATCCAAAAGAAATGCTGATAAATTGGACTCATTTATTTTGAGCTATAAAAATGCCGATAAACTAAATGACTTAGGTATAGGGGTATCTAATACGTTGCTGCTATATGGTCCACCTGGATGCGGAAAAACAAAATGTGCTTATTTAATTGCAAAACAACTAAATCTACCACTGGTTATTGCTCGACTTGATAGCCTTATCTCATCTTACCTAGGCACAACGGCCAAAAATATTCGTAATTTATTCGAATTTGCTCAAAAAATCCCATGTGTTCTGTTTTTAGATGAATTTGATGCAATAGCAAAGGCGAGAGACGATAATAATGAATTAGGTGAGCTGAAACGTGTGGTTAATAGTTTATTACAAAATGTGGATTCCATGAGTAAAGATAGTCTGCTTTTAGCCGCAACAAATCATCAACAACTATTAGATTCTGCAGTATGGAGAAGATTTGATTATAAGTTAGAAATTGAGTTACCTGATAAAGAAGCAATCAGTAAACTAATATATTTGTTTACCGGTCACATGGGAACTCTTAGCGAAAAAGATGTTACTGAACTTTCAACATTATTTTTTGGACTGAGTGGTGCAGAAATTGAGGAGCTGATTACAAAATCAATAAGAAATGCTGTTATTCACAACCACTCTTTTGATAAAAAAAATATTTATGAGGAATATTTTATTCTTCAAAATATATTACCTCAAAATTGTAACGACACTCGAAAACTACTTCAAATCAAAGCAAAATATTTAAGGAAATGTAACGAGAAAATATTCAGCCTACAAGTTATTGCTGACGTTTTAGGAAGTTCCAAAACAACTATACAAAAAATTATAAAGGAGGCTGATATACATGAGTAAAAACAATCTACCAATAAAAATAATTCTTCAAAAGACAGATGATATCTTTAGTAATTCCGGTGGTGGAAAAACCAAATTTTTCAGTGAGGTAACACCACAATTACAAATAGACATTTCTAATAAATTTGAATCTTTATTGGAATATTATAATGATGTTTTTGAAGAAAATGAAAATATTCCCGCTATCGGTAAGGTGATAGTTAAGCCTGAAGCAATTGCCAAGTCACATAAACCGGATGATTTATGTAGAAACTGTCCTATTATAGGAACTGAAGATTTAAATGAAATCTATATTAAGGTGAAGAAAAAATCTATACAAGAAACGGTTAAATTGGTTATGAATCCACCGTCAATAAAGTTTAAAGCCAATATGACCGCAGTTTCAGATATCCAACCTATTAAAGCTGATGAAAAAATAACTTCATCACTTGCATTAGCTGCGCAAAGTGATTTCTCTTCAATTAAAAATAACATCAAAGTGAAAATCTTTGATTTTGATGATGATTTTGACAATGCTCAGATTTGGGACTATATAAATAGAAAAATAACATTATTAGGATTACATGATAATTGTGAACTTATCACCTATGGAGAGCATATAAAATTTCTTAAAATTGGAATTAATTCCTATGAAGATATTATAAATATAGCATCTATCAATGGTGTTAAATCTGTTGATTTTTTTCAAGAATACTCTCTTCCAAAAGATGATTTTTCATCAACCGACTTAAAAATGCTTTTGGAACATGAGTATACTGATAGTGAAGTCTCTATCGGCATTATTGATGGCGGCATTAGTGCTGACAATCCTTATTTAAAACCATATATAATTGCCAGGGAAGAATATGTTAGCGAAGTATATCAAAATCCTCATCATGCAACTTTTATTGCTTCAACGATTCAGTATGGAAATTTATTAAATGGCATTAGCAGTCCGACTTGCCATCGTTTTAAATTTGTGGACATTATTGCAATGCCAAACAGTGATAAAAAATTTGGACCTACCGATTCAATATCCGAATATGATTTAATGGAAATTATTGAAGAAGTTATGGAAAAATATTCACACTCGACAAAGATATGGAATATCTCATTAGGCATCGAAAATAAACCATGCAGTGGAACAATGTCTGATTTGGGTGTATTTTTAGATTATATTCAAGACAAATATCATGTTCAAATGTTTGTTTCTAGCGGAAATATCAACGATTTACCACTGCGAACCTGGCCTCCTCAGAGTGGTCTTGGCGAACATGATCGTTTGATATCACCGGCTGACTCTGTAAGAGCTATAACTGTTGGTTCCGTTGCATTGTTTGAATCTGATGATTCCATTGTTAAATTTAATGAACCATCTCCGTTTAGCCGGAGAGGTCCTGGTGCTAATTATGTGGTAAAGCCTGATATTGTAGATTATGGAGGAAACCTCTCTACCACTTATTGCATTGATGGTCTTGGTGTAAAGGGTCTTGATCCAGAAGGTAATATAATTGAGGGTAATGGCACAAGTTATTCAAATCCTAGGGCTTTGCAAAAATTTGCATCTATTTACGAAGAGATGCTAGATCCTAATCTTCTTCTTGCAAAAGCCATGCTTGTTCATTCAGCCAGAATGAATTCGCGTGAATTATTAGATGAAAAGCCTGATAATATTAAGTATTACGGATTTGGAATCCCATCGCCGAATGTCCAAGAAATCCTTCAGTGTAGCGAAGATGAGGTGACCCTTGTGTTTATGCAAAAAATATCCCAAGGTTCACACCTTGAAATGTATGATTTTCCTTACCCAAAATCACTCATTAAAAACGGTAAGTATATCGGAGAAATTGGTATGACGCTTGCCTATTTACCACCTCTTGATGAGCGATACGGACGTGAATATTGCCGAACTAATATTGATGTAAGTTTTGGTACATATTCTTATTCGCAAAATGGGGAAGTTGATTATAAGGGTCAAGTACCTCTTGAAACAAAATGGGATGAAAAATTTGAAGCTGCAAGGGTTGAACATGGATTTAAGTGGAGTCCAATCAAATCCTATTACAGAAAGTTGAAAAAAGGTATCCAACTTGCTGACGGATGGAAACTCCGTATTGATATGACAGCTCGAAATGGTATTTATATTCCTTCCCAAGAATTTGTCCTAATTGTAACAATTAAGGATCCAAATGGCAATGATATTTATTCAGAAATTGCAACAGGACTAAGAGAACGAGGATATATTACAAATAATCTTGAAACAAGATATCAGCCTCGACAAAGACAATAAAACATCTGAATAAAACTCCCCGCGGCAAGCCCGTATCGCCTAACCCGTGCGATGCGCCACTCCGTGGGCGGGGTATCAGCCCCAGCCTCACTCCGTTCGGCATTAGCAAGCACGCGGCAAGCCGCGGGGAATGTACCCTCCTATGATTCAAAGAAAATTAGTTGCCAAACGAATCCAAATATTATATTTTATATAAGGTAAACGAAAACTCTATGTGATTGAAAAATCTTTCGCATAGAGTTTTTTTCTGTTTTGATACGGTTTGTTTATTCTTTTTTTCAGTGTTCGCAGAACGCGCAGCCATCACCGCAGGTGATGATCTCAGGGGTTTGGGGACATGTCACCAACAAGCATTTTGGCAGGAATTCCGGGAACGGAAATCCTGCTAAATACGCAATCTTACGTAAGATTGCATTGCTTGCCATTTTGTGGAACACCAGAAAAACTTCTTGCACCACGCAACAGCATTGATAGACTGAACGAAAGACGGTACAATGAGGATGCAGCAAGTAACATATAAAGCTGTAATGAGATAAAAGTACAAATATAGTTAGAGTAGGTGGTGAAACGATGTTTCGGATAGGAGAATTTTCAAAGCTGACGCAGGTATCTATTCGTATGCTCCGCTATTATGATGAGGCGGGCATTCTGACGCCAGCAGAGGTTGACAAGTGGACGGGACACCGACTGTATTCGGTGGAGCAAATACCGCGTCTAAATAAAATCCTGTATTTGCGGGATAGTGGGCTGAATGTTTCAGAAATCGCGCTTGCCCTGACGCTGGACGAGCAATCACTCCTTGCGCAGCTTGACAAAAAGCGTATAGAGATAGAAAATGCAATACAGGCCGAACGGGAAAAACTGAGTAAGATTGAACTTGCAAAAAATGAGATACAGGGCGGTAAAGGAGAACTGCACTATAACATCTCCGTTAAGTCGATCCCGGCGTATCAGGTGCTGTCCTTGCGGAAAGTTGTACCAAACTACTATTCCGAGGGCGACTTATGGAAAGAACTTTCTGCTTTTACTGGTGCGCAAAAAATAGAAATAACGAGCAATACATTTTCCATTTATCACGATACAGAATTTCGGGAGACAGATGTTGATATTGAGCTATGCGCTCCGGTAAAGAAAATGGGAAAGGCAAAAGATCCATTTTGTTTCCGCATGACAGAACCAGTCCCGTATATGGCTTGCACAATGGTCTATGGCGATTTTGCAAATATAAAAGGAGCCTACCTTGCCTTTGCCGAATGGCTGCAGAAAAACAGCGAATACAAAATGTCTAACCCGATGCGTCAAATCGTGCATAGGGGCCCGTGGAATGAGAATAACCCTGAAAAATATTTGATTGAGCTTCAAATACCGCTGGAACACACATGATTGTACAGACTTTGAAATGTCCTGTTAAAAATGCAGGGCATTTTTTATTTTCCCTGTTGCATCTCACATGATGTGAGGTATTATACTGGATTTACCAACAAAGCAAGGAGGAAAAATATGACCTATCAATTAAAAGCCATTGGCAAAGTAAAAAATGATGAAAACGGCACATTTATTCAGTTGGCGCCGGAATACATTCCCGGACTGCAAGCCTTAGAGGGCTTCAGCCACATCAATGTCCTTTGGTGGTTCAGCGATTGTGACAACGACGCAGACCGGAATGAATTACAGACAAATCAGCCCTATAAAGGCGCACCCGAAGTCATGGGTGTATTTGCGACACGATCTCCTGCACGTCCGAACCCTATTGCATTAACAGCGTCTGAAATTATCAGTATTGATTTCACCAATGGCACGATTCGTGTTACATTCATTGACGCAAACAATAATACACCCGTATTCGACATCAAGCCCTACACGCCGAGTTTTGACAGGGTTGAAACGCCCGGTGTTCCCGCATGGTGCAGCGGATGGCCGAAAAGTACAGAAGCGTCCGGCTGTTTTGATTGGGCACAGGTGTTCAATTTTTAAGGGGGCGGCTTATGAAATTACAGGATTTTGTTCAGGATAAACCTGTTCTTGAAACGGAACGACTTATCCTGCGCCCTCTGCGAAAAGAAGATGTTTCAGATTTGAAAGAATGGCTGGGTGACAGTTCTATTTATCAGTATTGGGGAAAACGCCCAGGAAAAAGCGACTTAAATCCAGAATTGCTTTTTCAAAAGCCGGAGAAACCTAAGAAAAGTTTTCATTGGGGTGTTGTACACAAACAGGATCATAAAGTTATCGGGGATATGTGGGTGTATCTCATTGAAAATGACCGCATGGCAAAAGTAGCATTTCGCCTTTCTTCTGCCTATCAAGGCAACCGACTTATGACAGAAGCGTTGGCGAGAGTAGCTATCTTCTGCTTTGAAGAAACGGAACTACAACGTTTATGGGCTGATGTTCACACGCAAAATATGGCATCGTATAAAACATTGGAAAAAGCAGGCTTCAAGCGTGAGGGACTAATCCGTGAGGGTAAAATGGTAAACACATACTGCGATTACTATTTGTACGGTATGATTAAAGCTGATTATATTGAAATCACCGATAAGGGGCTACCCCCTTACGAGCACTGTGAACGCTTTTTCCGAAAAAACTAAATCCATATAGCCCCAATCTGCTGAACGACGGCAAAAGAAAAAAGCCGCTGTCCGGCAGCTTTTATCCCATGTTCTGATTTTTACGGCGGTTTTGAACAAATCAAGGCCGCCGTAAAGTGAGAATAGCTATTGTCTGAATCGCATTAGCGGCACTTATATTATTGACATGAATAGAGCATATATCCGCAAAGAGTTTTCTATAATCTCTGCAAAGGACTTGACAGGCGAACAAAAAGTAGCTAAAATAAAAAGAGAACAAACAGTAGCCAAATAGAAAGGGGTTTACGACTATGTTAAAACTATACTTTGGGAACAGCATTACAATTATCAGTACACTTTTGTTGGGGGTAAATATCGGCTATATGCTATGGGGATATTTCAGTCGGGCAACAATTCAAAAATGGGGCATGGTTATCTTGTTCTTTATACTCCTACATGGGGTATTGTGGTATTTTGCCAACGTCCGAGATTTGTATTCTAACTCTATCGTATATGCTACTGATGGCAGCGTAGAAATGGGACTATTCTCTGTTAGCAGCGTTCAATCTATTGTCTTTTGGGTTGCAAGTTTGATTATATGGTTGCTTGGAATAGTAGCAATTTTTAAGCCGGAATATAGGCAAAATATTTTTTACATAATTATTATCGTGAGCATAGTTCAAATTGCATTTATTGAAGGCTCTCGTATATGGCTTTACAATTCTGTTCCTACTCGTTTTGATTATATGTAAGTGAGGTATTGGCATGGCGAAAAGAAATACGAAAGAAACCATTTTATTTGAATCACTAAAGCTGTTTGCTGATAAAGGCTATGACGGTGTAACAGTGCGTGACATTGCGGCAGAAGTCGGAATTAAGCAAAGCTCTTTATACAAGCATTACAAAAGCAAGCAAGAAATCTTTGATACGTTGGTAGACACAATGCAATCACGTTTTAGGGATGCGGCTACTTCTTTTCAGCTTCCAAATGGCGAATTGCGAGAAATGGCAAGGGAATACGCAACAGGTGGCAACGAGGTTTTGAAAAAAATTAGTAGTGATATTTTTTGTTTTTACTTGAAAGACCCCTATGCCTCACAGTTTCGTAAAATGCTTTCCATTGAGAAATACAAAAATGAGGAAATAGACCGCATATATCGAGAAGTTTATATTGATACTGCTATTTCGTATCAAGCTAGACTATTTGAAGAAATGATAAAACAAGGCTTCATGCGGCAAGCCAGTCCCGAAGTCATGGCATTACAATTCTTTTCGCCGATTTTTCTTTTGCTAAATAAATATGACGGCATTGCTGAAAAGGAAAAAGAGGCAAAAGAAATATTGGGAAAACATATAGAACAGTTTGACATGATTTACCGTAAGGAGGCAATTTAATGAAAACTGCAATCGTGTACGCCACAAAATACGGCTGTACAAAAGAATGCGCAGAAATCCTAAAGACTTATCTTCATGGTGAAGTAAACATACTTTCAGCAAAAGCAGATAAAATCAATCTGTCTCAATATGACGCTGTTTTTATTGGCGGTTCTGTGTATATGGGTAAAATCCAAAAAGAAATTACGCAATTTTGTAAACGCAATCTAAAACAGCTATTACACACGAAGATTGGATTGTTCGTTTGTTGCTATACCCCGAAAGATACAGAGGGATTTTTTGAAACACTTTACCCAATAGAGCTAATAAACCATGCTTCCTATGTAACCTCTGTCGGCGGCAAGATGGACTACGAAAAAATGAATGTTCTATATAGAAAATTGTTTCATTCTTTGAAAAAGATTGACGGCTTTAATGAGGAATTTACTGAACCAGAAATAAACGAGAGTGAAATAAAAAAATTAGCAGAAACAGTTAATAAGTAACACACATTATTTCTTTACGAATTGAGGTGGTTTAAGGTTTCTATTTTACAAAGTGCATTTTCCTAATCAAAAAGCGCATTGCGTGAAAAGCCCGGCAAAAAATAAAATGATATAATTTGAACATCGAATATAGGAGGTGCCGCAATGCACGCATATGAAGCAATCGAACAATCCTTGACTTATATCGAGGAACACCTGACAAAAGAAATTTCAACGGAAAAACTGGCAAATACTGTAGGTCTGTCCCCCTTTTATTTTCAGCGCTTGTTCAAGCGGCTGGTAAATAAACCGGTTCAGGAATATGTGAAGCTCCGCCGTCTGGCAAAGGTTATTGAAAATCTGAAAAGTACCGAACAGAGGATTCTTGACGCTGCCTTGGACTATGGCTTTTCAAGCCATGCGAATTTTACACGGGCTTTCAAGGAAACGTATGGGATTACGCCTGAAAACTACAAGAAGGATTTACCAATGCTCAATACATTTGACAAGCCGGAAGTTTCTATGAATTATGTTTTAGTAGACGAAGGGGTTCCGCTAGTGGTAGGAAATATCGTCTTGGAGATCCAGAGAAAGACATTGGAAAAACCGGAAATTTATTTCGGCTTGGAAACGGAAGTTCGCATTTCTGAACAAATACCGATTGGTGAAAGCACAGGTGTAGATGTGCCAGGGCAGCTTTGGAAGCGTTATCACATGGAGAAGGCTTCAATCGAAGCCAATCTAAATACTACTGTAGAAATGGGAATGTCCCATACGGAAGGTACTTCACAAAACCTTTTCACTTATTTTGCAGGTGGCCTTGTTCAAAATATTCCGGATCGGCTGCAGGATGGTTTTGTTAAGAGAGAACTCTCGGCAGGAGAATACATCGTTTGCAGAGTCGAAGCAGAAAATTTTGAGGATTTAGTAACGGTCGCTTTAGACCAGGCCAGCAAATATCTTTTTGGTATATGGCTGCCCCGCCACAATTTAACCACGGAGCCTTTCTCGGCAGAAAAGTATTACCGTGACTCAGAGGGTATGGCTTGTATGGAAATTTGGGTTAAGCCTCTGCCGCTGGAAAATAAATGCTAAGGGAGAATTTATAATGGATTGGAATGTGCTATATTCAAATGAAAAATCTCCATCGCTGGAGCAAGTCACGGAATACATTAACAATCCGTTATGGATAGATTTTAATAACCGTATCCAGTCCGCCTATCGGATTGAACCCTGCATGGAACACAGTCGTTGTTCCATGCAGGCAGGCTGGAATATTAAGTATAAAAAAGGTGGAAAGTCTCTTTGTACGCTCTATCCAATGCAAGGCTATTTTATCGCTCTCGTGGTTGTAGGAAGTCATGAACTTATGGAAGCAGAACTTCTTATGCCACAATGTTCCGACTATGTGCAGACAGTATTCAAAAACACGAAAACCGGTAATGGACAGAAATGGTTGATGCTGGATGTAAGGGATAGAGGAATTATGGATGATGTATTTAGCCTCATCAATCTCAGAAAGCGTATACCGTCATAACAGGAAATGAAAACACAATATTCGACAAGCCCTAATGAAGATAATTAGAGTTTATGTAGTGTTTTATTTCATCTCATTTTTCCGTGTTGACAATTTACTAATTTTTTCAAAAAAATATATCAGGGCGACTCCGAAACAATATAGAAAATTATATAACGCTTAAAAGGAACTTTCGGCATAGAGCACAACAACACAACAGGAGTATTAGTTGATGGTAAAAGAATAAATACCCACGCTGACGGAAAGGAGGTGGCGACATGGGAAATTAGCTGTATTTGATATATCTGAATCTGGCGGCAGAATTGCGGAAAAGCTGCTCGTGTTGTTAAGCGCCCGTCAGCGTCAGGAGTTAGTAAATTATCTTCTCGATTCTCAAAAGCAACAGAAGAATCCTGCCGACAGCCCATTCGCCATTTCCGAAACTAATAGGGGGCAGACAGTCATTGATGAACCGTTTACAGAGATTCGCATGGGTGATTTATACTTCTGCCAAGAGCAGCGACTTGTATATATTGGCGAGCAGGAAATCAAATTAACGGCTAAGGAATTTGACATTCTTGCTTTGTTGATCACACACCCAAAGCGGGTATTTACTTATGAGTTGATTATGGAATTGGTCTGGAATGAGGATTATTCCTACTATTCCCGTAAAGCCGTCAATAATCATGTGAGTAATCTGCGAAGGAAACTGAAAACTACACCTGGTTCCCCGGACTACATCAAAAGTGTTATTGGCGTTGGTTATAAATTTGAAGTGCCATAGCAAAGGTCACAGGGTAAGATTCTGCTTTCCTTGTGGCCTTTATTAGATACGGTAAGTGATGAAGAAACATTAAGACGGCTTTACAGTTTTGTGATGCAAGGGAAATTTGTCCCGAATTATTTTTCTAAAATGCAAATTATAGGAAATTGACAGTGTAAATGTCTAAAAAGTTATCCCGAACATTTTTTAAGAAATGCCTCTATTACTGGCTTTCTATGAGGTATTCGGGATAATTTGACTTTTGGTATAGCCGGTAGTTTCAAAAACCTTTATTTAGGATATGTTCACAACAATGCCATTGCTATTATTCGGTTGACCGCCTATAATGGAGGTACAATTATCAACAGGAGGTTGGCTATATTTGAATATATGACAGTGCAAGAAGCTGCGAAGAAATGGGAATTGTCCGAGTGCCGGGTGCAGAAACTATGTGCGGAGGACCGGATTGATGGTGTAATTCACCTTAGTCGAATCTGGCTGATACCCCAAAGTGCGGAAAAACCGGCTGATAAAAGAAAAAAATAATTTTTCCGTGAGGTTTCTGTGACATTTGGGTGCTACGCTGAACATAAAGGAGTGTGATAGGATGCGTATTTTAGTAGTTGAGGACGACTACCTCTTGAACCATACCTTATGCTATAACTTAAACGTTGCGGGATATACGGTGGATTCCGCATTGACAAAACAGGAGGCAGAAGATTTTCTGACGAAGCAGGACTATGATTTGATCGTGCTGGATGTAAACCTGCCGGACGGGAATGGTTTTGATTTCTGCCGGGAGGCAAAAGAACGCCGCTCTGATACGGCGATTATCTTCCTGACCGCAAACGATATGGAAAGTGATATGCTGAGAGGCTACGAGCTGGGCGCGGACGATTATGTGACAAAGCCATTTTCTGTGAGCGTCTTTCAAAAAAAGCTGGCAGTGGTGCTGGGGCGGCTTGAAAAGCAATCCAGCGGAGACTGTTATGAGGACGGTGCGCTTACAATCAATTTTCCGGAAATGACTGCTGCCCTTTCCGGCGAGCCATTGGTATTCACTCCATTGGAATACCGGCTCTTAAAGGTCATGACGAAAAATCCGCGGATTGTCCTGACCAGGCAGGTACTTCTTGAAAAGCTGTGGGACGCGGATGGCAACTTTGTGGACGAACATGCCCTGACATCTGCAATCAGCCGGGTACGGAACAAGATAGAAATAGATGGCCGCCAGTATATCAAGACCGTGTACGGCATGGGATATATGTGGATTGGAGGGTCACAGAAATGAATATGCGAAAGCTCTCCATCAATAAAGCCTGTGTTCTTTTAGGGGTTCTTCTACTGTTAGCAACAGGATTCATTTCTGCTTCTGTCTATATGCTGACCCGGAACACGGCCGCCGTATGGTGTGTATTCCTGTTCAGCTTTTTTATACTGCTCTTCGTCATTTGCTTTGTGGTACTGATCCGCCGGAAGCTGGTAAAATTCTCCGATGCCTTTTGCGTCATGCTGGACGATATGCTGTCCGGGGCTGAGCAGCCACGGCAGAGCGTAGAAGAAGAAAGCCTGTTTTATAAAATAGGCTTCCGTCTTGACCGATTATATGAAGTCATGCAGGAAAATAAAAATAACATCGCAAAAGAGCGGGCCGACCTGCAGGAGTTGATTTCCGACATCTCCCACCAGGTAAAAACACCGATTGCAAACCTGAAAATGATTAACAGCACCCTGATAGACCAGGAGGTGCCGGTACAAAAGCAAAAGGAATTTTTGGCGGCGCAGACCAGCCAGCTTGATAAACTGGACTTTCTTATGCAGGCCATGATAAAGACTTCCCGGCTGGAAACGGGCGTTATCTCTTTGGAGAAGAAGGAGCAGCCAATCTATGACACCCTCGCCGCCGCATTGGGCGGCATTCTGTTGAATGCCGAAAAGAAGCAGATCGATGTTCAGGTAGACTGCCCGGAGCATTTGAAGGCGTGCTATGACCGGAAGTGGACAAGCGAAGCGCTATTTAACATTCTGGATAATGCTGTGAAGTACACACCGGAGGGCGGCGAAATCCGTGTGCGTGTAGAGTGCTGGGAAATGTATTTGAAGATTGACATTGCTGACACCGGCATTGGGATTCCAGAGCAGCACCAGGGAACGATCTTCAAACGGTTTTACCGGGAGGACGCCGTACATGATGTAGACGGGATCGGGATTGGGCTGTATCTGGCCCGTGAGATTATCTCCTTGCAGGGCGGCTATATCCGGGTGGCTTCGGAGACTGGGAAAGGTTCTGTCTTTTCCGTTTTCCTACTCCGAAAGTAAGCCAGGAGCACCAGTATTTGAAATGTCACAGGATTGTGACATTTGGGGCCGGATTTTGCTGAAATTTTTGGTGGCTCGTGACATTTCTGCGAGGTTTGACCGTTACAATGGGTTTATCAAAAAGAAAGGATGGTGTTCCTTATGAGCATTTTGCAAACAACTGACCTCAAAAAATACTATGGTACAGAGCCGAACATCACGAAGGCCCTGGACGGTGTGACCCTCTCCATTGAGCAGGGAGAATTTGTCGCCATCGTCGGTACTTCCGGCAGCGGCAAATCCACATTACTGAATATGATTGGCGGGCTGGATGTGCCGACTTCTGGCAAAGTGATTGTAGACGGAAAAGAACTGTCTGCATTAAACGATGAACAGCTCACCATTTTCCGCCGGAGAAAAATCGGCTTTATCTTCCAGAATTACAATCTCGTTCCGATGCTGAATGTTTACGAGAATATTGTGCTGCCCGTGGAACTGGATGGCGATAAGGCAGATAAAAAATTTATGGATGAAGTGGTACGGATGCTGGCGTTGGAGGATAAGCTGAACAATCTGCCGAATAACCTTTCCGGCGGCCAGCAGCAGCGCGTCGCTATCGCCCGTGCCCTGATTTCCAAACCCGCTATTGTCCTTGCTGATGAACCCACCGGAAACCTGGACAGCCGAACCAGCAGTGATGTATTGGGACTTTTGAAAGTTACTAGCCAGAAATTCCATCAAACCCTCGTGATGATTACCCACAACAGCGAGATTGCCCAGCTTGCTGACCGTATCATTCGGATCGAAGATGGCAGGATTGTGCAGTAAAGGAGGCGGGACTATGAATGACATTTTATTCGGCAATAACAATAAAGCAATCATCAAAAACCTGGCAAACCGCAGCTTCCGCAGCAACAGGATGCGAAATGTGATTGCAGTAATTGCGATTGCCCTGACAACCTTTCTCTTTACATCTGTCTTAACCATCGGTATGGGAACCAAAGGCACATTGGAATACAGTATGGCAAAGATGATGGGGTCCTCGGCGGATGTGCTGGTTCAGGGGCTTTCTGAGGAACAGTTGCAGCAGTTAAAAGAGAACTCTATGTTTGAAAAAGTAGGCTGCTGGATACCCATAGAGATCATGACTAACACCAACCGACGTGTTACAGAGGTTGATTATGCCGATCAGAACCAACTGGAACTTCGGCTTTTGACACCTCATACGGGCTCCACACCACAAAAAGCAAATGAGGTGTTGGTATCTGCCAACATACTGAAGGATCTGAATATTGAAGAAAAAGTCGGTGCAGAAATTCCTGTTGAATTCCAAAATCAAAGACAGCTTTACCATTTTGATATGGTCGTATCCGGTATTTATGACACGCCAAATGAAAAATCAGAATCGGTTATTGTTTCTGAAGCGTTTATTGAAGAAAATCAGGATTTGATGAATGCCGTTGCCGGGGAGCGTGTCGGCTGTGGTATTTATGAGGCCGATGTGGTAATGCGGGACAACTACATGGCAAAGGAGCGCATTTCAGAGTTTGTCCGTAGTATCGGAGGAAACCCGGATGATGCAAGCGCTGATAACGCTGTGCGTGTTGCGCCTAATCCAGTCATGTCTAATGACGGCAATCTGGTGATCTGGCTGGCGGCCGCCGTATTTGGTGTCCTGTTTATGTTCTGTGGGTACCTGCTGATCTACAATGTATTTGAAATTGCTGTAACCAACGATGTTCGACAGTATGGTTTGCTGCGGACGGTTGGAACGACCTCCCGTCAGGTAAAGCATTTGGTAAACCGGCAGGCACTGTATCTATTCCTAATTGGTACACCATTTGGGCTGTTTTTGGGCATATTGCTTGGACGCGGCATTTTGCCCGCCGCAATTCAGACATTTGCTGTTGATTATAGCGGTGGAAACATTGAGGTTAGATCGCTTCCATATTTTGCTATTATTGCAGGCGCAATCCTGTTTTCAGGGCTTACCGTTTATATTAGCACCAGAAAGCCAGTAAAAAAAGCATCCCGTGTGTCACCTATAGAAGCAATCCGCTATGTAGAACAGGATGCTGTTTCTGTAAAACAGAAAAAAACAGACACCGGCGCGGTCATTCCCCGCATGGCGAAAGCCAATCTCCAGTGCAACAAACGCAGGACAGCTTTTATTGTGATTTCCCTAACCTTGAGTATTGTGCTTCTAAACTCGGTGTTTGTATTCAGTGGCAGCTTTGATGAAGGTACTTATATTGAAAAACAAACCCGAAGTAATTTTGTGGTTTATAATCCAGGTATTCAGGCAGCTTTTGGAGGTGAATTTGGGCACGAGAGCGCCCTTTCGGAAAAAGCAATAGAAGAAATTGAACAGCAGCCAGGAGTAATGAATGAAGTCCGTCTGTACCGCAATACTTTTGAGGACGACCATATCGCCTGTGATTGGGGTGATTCTTACTCGATTGATAATACAGATAAATATGCCTATCTGCTCCCTGATTCGTTAAATTTGGGATGGGGCAAGGATAAAAGTTATGCTGCGTTGACTACGGATAACCTACCCCTGGGAAATGTGTATGGCTTTTCTGAAAATCTGTTAAATAAAATAGATATTATAGAGGGTGAAAACGATCTGTCTGTTCTGAAAGACAAACTGTGGAACGGCAATACAGTGATTTTAGTCGGCAAGTATGATGACAAGGGGAACTTGAAGGGTGATTTAGACAATCCGGCTTTTGCTGGATTATCAGTTGGCGATACCATTCAGTTTTATGAAAACGGAACTCCAACGGAAGAATTTACTGTTGCAGCAAAAGCGGCGGTTACAGACAGCGAAATGACTTTGACCGGTGGTGGTGCCAATATTGCAACAGACATTGGCGGCCTGAATATCTATATGTCAGAAAGGAAGTTCAAGAAGATTTATGAATCCCCTACCTTGTACGGTTTTCTCTTTGATGTGGAGGAGCAATACCAGCAAGAGATGGAAAACCATCTGGCACAGGATACCGATATTGCCTATACTTCTATCTCGACACTGAAATCCAATGTTTCTGGCGTTAAAAATGTAGTTCTTCTGGTCGGCGGAGTGATTGGAGCCGTATTTGCCCTGGTGGGTCTGCTCAACTTCATTAATCTGGTAATGACCAACATCATTACCCGCCGTCATGAGTTTGCCACCATGCAGAGCATCGGCATGACAGACCGCCAGCTCCGTAAGATGATGATTACCGAAAGTTTTTCCTATGTGCTGTTGGCAGGGCTTGTCGGTACACTAATTGCGGGGGCGCTTGGCATAACATTGATAAGGGTCTTTATAGAGCAAGGTCCGACCAGCCTGATGATGTCGTTTCAGATGACCCTGCTCCCGGCGCTTATGATGTTGGTTCTCTTTTTAGCTCTTGCGTTTATTGTCCCGATTGTTGCGCTCCGCTTCTTCAATAACCGAAGTGTTGTAGAGCGTCTGCGGGTGAATGAATAGTAAGAAGGCATTACGAAAGGAAATAACCGCTGATTACCCAATATGTTCTTTGAGGTACATGATATATAAAAAGACCGCAAGAATTATGAAAAGCAATTTTCGATGTTTTGGTACAATGATTGAGGAAGGAGGGAAACCATGAACAGCTATAAAGTTGAGAATATAGCGGCAGTGATTTCTTACATTGAAGCGCATCTCAATGAAAAATTAGATTTAGACACTGTTGCAAATGCGGTTTGCTATTCCAAGTACCATCTGCACCGAATGTTCACAGATACAGTTGGGATCACACTTCACGACTATATCCAGCGCAGGCAGCTGACCGAGGCGGCAAAGCTATTGGTGTTTTCTAAAAAGCCGATTATCGAAATTGCGCTGATTGCTGGCTATGAGAGTCAACAGGCATTTACTTCCATCTTCAAATCCATGTATAAGCAAACGCCGCTGGAATATAGACAAAACGAAGTCTTTTATCCTTTGCAACTGGAATTTACATTGAACAAAAATCCAACTGTTCCTGATACGATCATGCAAGAGATTTCTTATGCTACGCTGGCAGATATTCCCGACTGGATGAATTTTATTAAACTTGTCATTGACGGTTTTCCCTGCCTTGATGAAAGCTCCCATCTGGAACAAGTCAGGCAATATGTCGGACAGCGGCAAGCCCTTATTATGCGGGATGGCTCAACCATAATTGGAGCCGCTGCATTTTCCCATCAGACCGGAAGCATCGACTTTCTGGCTGTACATCCGCAATACCGGCATTATGGAGTGGCAAAGGCTTTCCTTGACTTTATGATGTGCAATATATTTGTAGGTCGTGAAATCAGTATTACTACTTTCCGCGAGGGAGATAAAGCTGATACGGGACAGAGAGAGGACTATAAACGCCTGGGTTTTGCCGAGTCAGAGCTTCTCACTGAATTTGGCTATCCCACCCAGCGGCTCATTCTACCACCAAAATAGGAGAAAGGCGACGATGAACGATAACATTTTAGATCAAAAATGGAGTGCGGCATCGCTTCTGCGATTTGCATTTCCTACCATCGTAATGATGATTTTTATGGGACTATACACCATTGTAGATACGATCTTTGTGGCGCAGTTTGTGAATACGGATGCGCTTTCTTCTATCAATATCGTGTGCCCCATTATCAACATCACGGTGGGACTGGCTACCATGATTGCAACGGGCGGAAACGCGATTGTTTCCCGAAAAATGGGGGCAGGTAAAAATCAGGAGGCAAAGGAAGATTTCACCTTGCTTATTATCACAGGTGCGGTGATTGGGTTTCTCATTCTTTTGGGTGGGACAATCTGGATTGACAACATTATTTATGCTCTTGGTGCCAGTAATCTGCTCTTTCCCTATTGCAAAGATTATCTCATGGTGCTGTTTCTATTCATTCCAGCCAATATACTGCAAACGCTGTTTTCAAACCTGTTTGTGACGGCTGGAAAACCGGGCCTTGGTTTTGGGCTGTCTGTCCTGGCGGGCGTGGCAAATATAATTTTGGATTATATCTTCATTGTCCCCTGTGGTCTGGGTATCCAAGGCGCAGCTTTGGGGACAGGCTTTGGTTATCTGATTCCCACAGTCACTGGGCTGGCATATTTTGCCCGGAACAAAGGAACGCTGTCTTTCACAAGGCCAAAATTGAAATTGGCAGTCATCGGAGAAAGCTGTTTTAACGGCTCCTCCGAAATGGTAGGCCAGTTGGCAACAGCCGTCACAACATTTTTGTTCAACCGCACTATGATGAACCTGCTGGGAGAGGATGGCGTTGCGGCAATCACGATTATTATTTACTCTCAATTCCTGCTGAACACGCTGTATATCGGCTACTCTATGGGAATAACACCTATCATCGGATTTAACTATGGAAACAGGAATGAAGTTCAGCAAAAAAAGGTTTTCTCTATCAGTATGCGGTTTATTGCGGCGGCATCGGTGCTGATATTTGCGGTTTCCATGTTTGGAGGCTCCTATATTGTACGGCTGTTTGCGGATGATACATCGGAAGTCTATCAAATTGCGGCGAATGGTTTCACTATTTTTTCATATAGCTTTCTATTCTGCGGTTTGAATAATTTTACATCCGCAATGTTTACAGCATTGTCAAACGGAAAAGTATCTGCAGTTCTTTCCTTTTTGCGGACATTCGGCCTACTGGCTGGGGGTATTTTGTTACTGCCACGTATTTGGGGAATAACGGGGGTATGGCTGGCTGTACCTGTTGCAGAGGGAATTATGTTTGTCGTATCTGCCATCTGCCTGATACATTACAGGAAAAAATATTCTTATTAAACAAGAAACTGTTTCCGTATTATAAGGAGATATGTTTTTATATAGTCAAGCTAACAGTGACGAATGACAACTTTATTCAGTCGAAATGAAAGCACAAATACCTACACTGATGGAGGTGACGACATGGGAAATTAGCTGTATTTGATATATCTGAACCGGGTGGCATAATTGCAGAAAAGCTGCTCATTTTGTTAAGCGCCCGTCAGCGTCAGGAATTGGTAAACTATCTTCTCGATTCCCAGAAACAACAAAATAATCTTGCTGACAGCCAATGTATCATTTCCGAAACTTATAAGTTGCAGACAGTCATTGATGAACCGTTTATAGAGATTCGCATAGGTGATTTATACTTCTGCCAGGAACAACGGCTTGTATGTATTGGCGAGCAGATAATTGAATTAACCGCTAAGGAATTTGACATCCTTGCTTTGTTAATCGCTCACCCGAAGCGTGTATTTACTTATGAGCTTATTATGGAATTGGTCTGGAATGAGGATTATTCGCTCTATTCCCGAAAAGCAGTCAATAACCATGTGAGTAATCTGCGGAGAAAACTGAAAGTTACACAGGATTCTCCAGGCTACATCAAAAGTGTTGTCAGCGTTGGTTATAAATTTGAAGTGCCGTAATATAGACCACAATGTAAGATTTTGCTTGCCCTGTGGCCTTTATTAGATATGGTAGGTGGTGAAGGAACATTAGGGAGACTTTACAGCTTGTGCTGCAAGGGAAAATTATCCCGAACATTTCTTTCAAAAATGCCTCTGTCGCTGGCTTTCTATGATGTATTCGGGATAATCAGACTTTCGGGATAACCATTTTTGTTCCGCTTTTCGTATGCCTTTACAATGGACGCACAAATTTACCGACAAGTAACCTTGACATTATGCTGTCAAGGTTCAAGAAAGGCAATCCATAACCATGTGAGTAAACTTTGGAAGAAACTAAGGTTTGAGCCTGATCTGCCAAATTACGTCGAGAGCGTTGCCGGAATCGGTTATAAATTTGAATATCTGTCTGCTCCATAAAATCCGTCGTAGGAACAACTGCGGCGAATTTTTTTGCAAATTTTTATTCAGACGGCAACTTTCCCCTAAAAAATGTACAGATATATGAGGGGATTATTTTATAACAACTTACCTGTACACGGCAATTATGAATTTTTTGTGAAATTTGCAAAATGCCCCCGTAATTTCGTCTCAAAAATGAATTGAACAATAGAAAGATATTTTTTGTGCAAAATTGACCGCCCTATTTCCCCTCAAAAATGAAATGTATAGTAGAGGGACATTTTTTTACGGTAGGAAGGAGGTGTTTTTATCCACAATCAGATTCCGGTGATGAATTATCCGCAGTACCGCCGGATGCGTAAACTGGTACACGAGTGCTGCAACTACGATAACGGAAACTGTATTCTTCTGGACGACGGGGAGAAATGTGTCTGCGTCCAGAGTATTTCCTATTCGCTTCTCTGCAAATGGTTCCGCTGCGCTGTCCTGCCGCTGGACAGGCCATTGGAAACGGCGTTGCTGTTCCAGGAGGAATTAAAACGCTGCGTGGTCTGCGGCCAATCATTCCTTCCCGGTTCCAACCGGGCGAAATACTGTAAGCTCTGTGCAAAGAAAATCCACCGCGGACAGAAAACAGCCAGCGACAGGAAAAGGCGGCTCCTATGCGGACAATTAGAAGCAAAAAAGCCTTGAGATTATTGGCGTTTTAGGCTGCGGTCAACGGGTATGAGGGATAAATCCCCTGCTCCCCTCTAAAACCTGTTTTTAACTGTCCGCAGGACGATTTTGACCTAAACGGGATTTTCCCATTCAGGTGTTGATTTCTACTTTGCCAATTTACCGCTTTTGCCATTTCCTCCTATATGGGATTCTCCAATACTGGATTTTCAGAGACTGGAAAACCTGACGCTCCGGACAGCCCTGTTCCTCTCTTTCCGGCGATGGATTTCCAGACAGTCTTGACGACCCATATTTAGATGGAAATTAAAGAGAAGAAGTTAATAACAAGATAGTCAATATCAATCCAATCAATCAGGGATGGATTGATGGAAAGGAGTATATGATGCAAAATGATTTTTTGACGCCTTACAAAGAGGACAGCGGCGTACCGCCCTATCTGCCATTTCCCCGTTTTCTGGTGCCGATGGACTTATCCAACGACGCAAAGGTACTGTATGCCCTGCTCTTAGATCGGGCGGGTATTTCCAGAGAAAACGGATACATAGAACCGGACGGGCGGATTCGTCTCTACTTTACGCTGGAAGAAGCAAAAGGAAAGCTGCATAGGAGCAGGCAGGTGGCGACCAGGGCATTTCAGGAATTAGAACGCTGTGGTCTGATTCTCCGCAGAAAGCAGGGGCTTGGCCGTCCGGTGGTCATTACGCTGAATATTTTACCTGCAAGGAAGGAGCGTGATGGGATTGCGTAAACCTGCAGATTTCAGTGAACTTCCCAAAAATCTGAAACCGGAAATTGCCGAGCGTGTGGCAGAGCATTTCAAAGACGGCGTTTTCGAGTTTGATTTCAGCACAGAAGAAATGATTGCCGTTGAAGGGAATACGGTCTATCATGTCATCCCCCATTATGCGGAGGGAGAGGCGGAAAGCGTACTGGACAAGCTGCGCCGTATCATGGCGGGAAATTTGGAGGCAACAGAATGAAAGTTGCTGAAAAAAGAGGAACGGCGCGTTATAATATAGGCAACCGTTTACCTGGCTGTTATCCCGATACACGGGAGGAAAGGAGCTACTATGAACCAGCAGCCAGATAAGATCACAGCGTTATATTGCCGTTTGAGCCAAGATGACGCACTCGACGGGGAGAGCAATTCCATTACCAACCAAAAGTCGCTATTATCCAAATACGCAACAGAACACGGATTCCGCAATCCCATGTTTTTCGTGGACGACGGATTCTCAGGAACAAATTTCCAAAGACCCGGCTTTCAGGAAATGATGAAATATGTGGAGGACTATTCGGTTTCCACACTGATTGTCAAAGACCTGTCACGTCTGGGCCGGGAGTATTCCTATATGGGGCGGCTGCAGGATTTCATCTTCCCCGCTTACGATGTCCGGTTTATCGCCATCAATGATGATGTGGACAGTGCAAAGGGCGAAAATGACTTTGCTGTGTTCAAAAACGTATTTAACGATTATTACGCCAAAGACACAAGCAAAAAAATCCGGGCAGTCGTAAAAATGCGCGGAGAAGCCGGGGAACACATCGCCAGTAACCCGCCCTACGGATATGTGAAAGACCCACAGAATAAAAAGAAATGGATTGTAGACGAGGAATCCGCAAAGGTGGTGCGGCGTATCTTTGATCTGTGCATTGCGGGCAAAGGACCAATGCAGATTGCAAAAATCCTGACCGCTGACAGGGTATTGACGGTTACTGCGTATAACGCCAGACAGAAGGGATGGGCCATGCCGGATAATCTGTACCGGTGGTGTGCCAAATCCGTTGCCGGAATACTGGAGCGGCCGGAATATACCGGTTGTACCGTTAATTTTAAGACCTATACAAAATCCCTGAAATTCAAAAAGCGGATGGAGAATCCGAAAGAAAACCGACGGATATTTGAGGACACACAGCCAGCGATTATTGAGCGGGGACAGTGGGAACGGGTGCAGGCGTTAAGAGCCAACAAGCGCAGACCCACAAAGACGGGAAAAACAAGCATTTTCTCCGGTCTTGTCTATTGCGCCGACTGTGGCGCAAAGCTCTATTACTGTACCTGCAATACCTACAAGAATGAGTCTCAAGACCATTTCGTCTGCTCCAATTACAAGAGCAATACAGGTTCCTGCCAAATCCATTACATCCGAGAGGTTACGCTTTATAAACGGGTGCTGGAATGTATTCAGGGAACACTGACCTATGTGCGTTTGTTTCGGGATGATTTCACTCAGGAAATGTTGGCGCAGGACGAGGCCAGCCGGAAAGCGGAACTGACGCAAAAACGGAAAGCCCTCTCCGGGACGCAGAAGCGTATGGAGGATTTGGACAAGATCATCCAAAGGCTTTATGAAGATTCCGTACTTGGGAAATTAAGCGACCTCCGCTTTCAAAAACTCTCGGCACAGTATGAAACAGAGCAGGCGGAAATTCAGCAGCTTGCAGCTTCGCTGGAGAGAGAAATTGAAAATGAAGCCGGACAGATTGCCGATGTAGGGCGTTTCCTTCAGCTTGCCGACAGGTATTCCGATTTGCAGGAGCTTGACGCCTCTACGGTAAATGAACTGATTGAAAAGATCGTGGTCCACAGCCCCGAGAAGATCAGCGGGAAGAAACATGTCACGATTGAAGTCTATTTTACCTATGTGGGGAAATCCGGATTCCACTTGCCAAACCGGAACTACTGACAGATACAGAAAAACCGGCGTGACCTCTGCCACGCCGGTTTTACCGGGATTTTAGTTTACTTCCTTATGGGCCTCCGTCTAATGCTGGATCCCCTTGATTTCAGTGTTTTATCAAAAAGTAATTTGAAAGATCAGCTTCCATTGTCCTACTCATCTTTCCATAAAGTATCGTATTTGCTGATCACATACAATCAACTTTCTGTTATCTCTACCACCGATGCTTCCACAGCTTGATAACTTTTCATAGCAACCGCGTTCAGTAAGATACATAAAATACCAAACACCAAACATGCGATAGCGATAAAGCGAATAACTTTCCACACTTTACGACTGCGTTGATTCCGCTGAGCAAGCTGTAAATTTAATTGTTCAAGCTTCTCTGCCAATAACGTATTCTCTAATGTATCTTCTTCATTAATAGATCGGTTCAATAACGTACTTACCGATACCTCAAACATCTCACTTAGTGCAATCAACATATCTGCATCAGGTACAGATAACCCTCTTTCCCATTTTGAAATTGTTTGTCTTGTCACGTGCAGCTGATCTGCCAAAAATTGCTGGGACATCCCTTTTTCTATACGTAAAGTCTTTAAGTTTTCATGAAACATAACTTAACCTCCTCATGTCTCGTATACTCTATCATAAATCGTTTTGTTTTCCTAGCAACCATAACAAACATTATGTAACGTATCGCATACATTGCGCGTATATCCTATTTTATCAACGTAAAGTATCGTATTTTTCTTAACCGTGTTCTTTCATTCAAATCCTACACTTCATCAAGAAAGTGATACGGCGCAGACATTAGTCTTCCTAATCCTTTATAAACCTTTTTAAATATGGTGCAATAACACTTTCATTTTGATGTAAGAGTGCTAATGGACTTCCTTGAGCAATCAACTGTCCACCATGAACGCCGCCTTGAGGTCCTAACTCAATAAGATAATCACAAGCTGCTAATAGTTGCTCATTATGCTCAATCACCAGAATGCTGTGTCCTTCTTCTACCAATTCCTGCAATAACTTAATAAAGTTTTCCACATCCTGCATATGCAGACCTACGGTTGGCTCATCTAAAAGATATAGATTATGTTTCCCTTTGGTTTGCAAAAGCTCTCTTGCCAGCTTCAAACGTTGCGCTTCTCCTTGGGATAACGTGGTTAAAGATTGATTCAGCTTTACATACCCTAGCCCGATGTGCTCTAACAGTCGCAAGATTTTCTGTATTTCTTTTTCCTCTTTAAAAACAGTTATCGCCTCTTCTACACTGAGCTGTAAAACCTCATGAATCGAATATCCATGATAGGTTACGCGTAATACTTGTTCCTGAAACTGTTTGCCATGACATTGCGGACAAATAACCTCCTGATCTTGAAAAAACAACATATGGCTTTTTATCGTTCCCATGCCTTCACAATGCTCACAACGTCCTTTTTTTGAATTAAAGGAAAAATAAGCATCTGTGAATCCCAATGCTTTTGCTTGCTTAGTTTTGGCATACACCTTGCGTAAAGGAGTGGCAAGATTGGTGAATGTGGCAATATTGCTGCGTTTCATACGTATCGGTGGTTGTTGGTCGATACAAATCATTTGATCAAACTGTGCTAAGCCTTCTACACGATTTACTTCTGTTTGCTTGTTCCCCTTTGCCAATACATCAAATACAAGTGTAGATTTTCCTGATCCAGAAACACCGCATATTCCACATAGCAAATGTATTGGCAATTGCACATCCATATGTTGCAGATTATGTCGGCAGGCATTTGTGATTTGGATATATGATGATGGTTTTCGATATGCATGTACTTTACTGGTAAGATGTTGCATGGCATAGGCAGTAGCACTATTCTTACATTTCAATACTTCCGCAAAACTTCCCTGCGCCACAATTTGCCCACCGTGAATCCCTGCTTTAGGACCGATATCAACAAGATGATCCACTTGTTGTAATACACCTGCATCATGTTCAATCACAAGTACGGTATTCCTTAAATCACGCATATCCTTTAAAATCTCTACGATGCCATCGGTATCTTTCGGATGCAGTCCAATCGTTGGTTCATCTAAAATATATAATAAACCAGACATTGTTGCATCTAACAGTGATGCTAAGTGTAAACGCTGTGCTTCGCCATTGGATAGACTTATCATACTGCGATTCAACGTTAAATAACTTAAGCCTAATTTTTGTATACGTCGAAGCTTTGTTTCCATATCCAAAAGATAAACATCACAAAGCGCATGTTCATTTTGTGTTAGCGATGCTCGTACAGCTTGCAGCCAACAAGCTATTTCTTCCAATGTCAGATTTACAATTTCCGGTAAACGTTTGTCAAGAACCGTAATTGCTCTGGATGCTTCCTTTAAACGTTCCCCCTGACAGCTTGGACACACAGAACGTTTATAACAAGCCTCAAGACTGGTTGGTACTCCTTCATGCTCTTTTAATTTCCTCCATAAATAAGGAAATACTCCTTCAAAATGTATAGCTGTTGTTTCCCTGTTTGCTTCATCTTTAACATATGATAAAAATTTTTCATCCTCACTGCCATATACAAGTAAACGATATGCCGCTTCTTCATATTGTGCAACCGCTGCTTTTAAATCTTGTTTGATACCATAATATGCCAATGCATTTGCATATTGACTTATCATATACGATTGATAGCGATGCTTCCAAAAAGTCACTGCACCCTGTGATAAGCTTAGATCAGCATGCAACACCTGTACAAGATCGATTTCCCAGACACTGCCCATGCCCTCACAATCCTTACAGGCGCCTTCTCTGGTATTAAAGGAAAAGTCTGTATGCATCAATTTTTGTACTTTCTCATGACAATGAGGACAATATTGATATGTCATATATTCATCCTCTATGCGTATCGTTTCTTCTGCACAGACGCTGTTTTTATAAAGCTGATGACAATTTGGACATTCTCGAACACCTAGTTTTTCATACAGCATACGCAGATCCGTGTACAGATTAGTTGCTGTTCCTACACTAGAGCGCGGATTGCGATTACCGCTTTGAGCATTTACACATACAGCAGCACATGCATGTTGAATCCTTTCCACAGCTGGTTTTTGTATGCCTTGCATACCTAAAGCTTCTAAATATTGTCGTTGACACTCGTTGAATAAAACATCAAGGGCTAATGTTGATTTTCCAGAACCGGAAACTCCGGTAACAGCAATTAATTTATTCTTAGGAAGACGTAAAGAAACATCCTTTAGATTCCCTTGATTGGCATGCTCAATGATGATCTCATCCATGATATCCACTTCCTTAACTTTACATGTGATTTCATTTTAGCTTACTTTTTGCTATCTGTATACTTTCGATAATATTTTCAATGGTATCATCCTAACATTATCTTCTTCAAGTACATAAAAAAGTAATAAAATGTTGTTAACATAAACAATATAAAAATAAAGAAATAGCCATCTTATAGAAAATATTCTCCAGTAAGAATGGCTATCTCTTTTGTATCTGGTTACATGTTTTTATAGTCTTGATAATCTGCGGTATGCAGCAATGTATTTGCTCGCTCTATCGTTTCCTTATCTGGAGGTTCAATGCCCTCTAAAGGGTACTCCATGCCAAGCTCTTTCCATTTGTAAGCACCGAGTGTATGATATGGCAATACCTCAAAACGTTTGACATTATGCAATGTCTTCACAAATGCATCCAAACATTTCAGATCTTCTTCATCATCACTGCGCTGTGGGACTAAGACATGACGAATCCAAACCGGTTTATTGATGCTTGAAAGATAACGTGCCATATCTAAGATATTATCGTTGCCCCAGCCGGTTAACTGCTGATGTTTCGCTTGATTGATATGCTTGATATCCAGCAATACAAGATCCGTATACTGCATCAGCTCTTGAAACTTAGAAAAGAAAGGTTCTTCTCTAGTAAAAGGATTGGCGCAGGTATCAATTACGGTATGTACGCCTTTTTGTTTCGCCAATTTAAAAAGTTCCAATAAGAAATCAATCTGTAACAACGGTTCTCCCCCACTCACCGTAATCCCACCTGAATGCTTCCAGTAAGGTTTATAGCGCAAAGCTTTCCGCAAGACTTCTTCTGCGGTTTCACTGCCTTCCTTGATTTTCCAGGTATCCGCATTATGACAAAACTGACAGCGCATGCGACATCCCTGCAAAAAGATTACATAACGTACTCCTGGCCCATCTACCGAACCAAAGGTTTCAATTGAGTGAATGGCGCCTTTTCCATTTTCCATATGCATATCCTCCATAAAGAAAGGTCTGCAGTCAAACGACTTAAAACAGACCTCCTTCTTTTTTATAAATGATCGTGGCAAGTTCTGGAGATTACATCCAACTGCTGTTCACGTGTTAAGTCGATAAACTTCACGGCATATCCGGATACACGAATCGTAAAGTTTGCGTACTCTTCTTTTTCTGGGTGTTCCATAGCATCCTTTAATTTTTCAATACCGAACACATTCACATTCAGATGATGTGCTCCCTGATCAAAGTAGCCATCTAAGACATTTACCAGATTGTCGATACGTTCTTTTTCATCATGACCTAAGGCATTTGGGTTGATTGTCTGGGTATTACTGATACCATCCAATGCATATTCATATGGCAGTTTTGCCACAGAGTTTAAAGATGCCAATAAGCCATTCTGTTCTGCACCATAAGCAGGGTTAGCACCTGGAGATAATGGTTCTCCGGCTTTTCTTCCATCTGGTAATGCACCGGTCGCTTTACCATATACGACATTAGAAGTAATTGTCAGGATAGAAGTTGTTGGTTCTGAATTACGATATGTGTGACGTTTTTCGATTTTTTCCATAAACGTCTTTAACAGCCATACAGCGATTTCATCTGCACGCTCATCATCATTACCATAACGAGGGAAATCTCCTTCGATCTCATAATCGACAACTAAGCCATCTTCATCACGAACCGTTTTTACTTTCGCATATTTGATAGCACTTAAAGAGTCTACAACATGCGAGAAACCGGCGATACCTGTCGCAAAGGTACGACGTACATCGGTATCGATCAATGCCATTTGGCTTGCTTCATAGTAATATTTATCATGCATATACTGAATCAGATTCAGGATGTTGACATAAAGATCTGCCAGCCATTCCATCATATTGTCATATTTATGCATAACTTCATCATAATCTAAGTATTCACTGGTAATACCGCGATATTCTGGCCCTACCTGTGTTTTTGTCTTTTCATCAACACCACCATTGATTGCATACAATAAACATTTTGCTAAGTTTGCACGCGCACCAAAGAACTGCATTTCCTTACCTGTCTGCGTAGCAGATACACAGCAGCATACAGCATAGTCATCGCCCCAAACCGGACGCATAACATCATCATTTTCATACTGCACAGAGCTTGTATCAATGGAAATCTTTGCAGAATAATCCTTGAAGCTTTGTGGCAGCTTGCTGGAATATAAAACCGTTAAGTTTGGTTCCGGTGCAGGTCCCATGTTTTCCAAGGTATGTAAGAAACGGAAATCAGATTTTGTGACCATGTGACGGCCATCCATACCCAAACCGGCTAAATCTAAGGTAGCCCATACTGGGTCACCGGAGAACAGCTGATTGTAGCTAGGAATACGCGCAAATTTTACCATACGGAATTTCATTGTCATATGATCGATTAATTCCTGTGCTTCTGTTTCTATTAAGATACCTTTGGCCATATCACGTTCAATATAAATATCTAAGAAAGTAGATACACGACCAACGCTCATCGCAGCTCCATTTTGCGTTTTAATGGCAGCCAAGTATCCAAAATACAGCCACTGTACAGCTTCTTTGGCATTTGTTGCAGGACCACTGATATCATAGCCATAGCTTGCAGCCATTTCTTTCATGCCCTTTAAAGCTTTGATCTGTTCTGCCAATTCTTCACGCTGACGAATAATATCATCGCTCATGGTTCCACAGCCACAGTTTGCTTTATCCTTTTGTTTCATGGCAATCAGATAATCAATACCATACAATGCCACACGACGATAATCACCGACGATACGACCACGTCCATAAGTATCCGGTAAGCCGGTTACAATCTTATTACGACGTGCCAAACGCATCTCTGGTGTATAGCAATCAAAGACAGCATCATTGTGTGTCTTATGATATTCATGGAAAATCTCATGTAATTTTTCACTTGGCTCATAGCCATAAGTCGTACATGCCTCTTCACTCATCTTGATTCCGCCATAAGGCATAAAGGCACGTTTTAAAGGTTTATCTGTCTGCAAACCGACAACCTTTTCTAAATCTTTTAATTCGTTTGATATATATCCTGGGCCATAGGATGTCAAGGAAGAAACAATCTCTGTTTCCATATCCAGAACGCCGCCTTTGGCACGTTCTTCTTTTTGTAATTTCTGTAATTCGCCCCATAGCTTGTTTGTAGCTTCGGTTGGTTCTGCTAAGAAAGACTCATCACCATCATAAGGTTTATAGTTGTTCTGGATGAAATCTCTGACATTGACTTCTTCTTTCCAGATACGTCCTTCAAAGCCTTCCCATTCTTTGCGTTCTATGCTCATTTCACATACCTCCTTATTACCGTTTCATTATACGGATTTTTACGTGGATTTGCAATTGAAACGATAGGCTTTTATCGCTTTTGTTGCTATCCCAAAAATAAGAAAAAGAGCCTATACACATCCTGGACTCTTTCGCCCAGACGGTCGGCCCTGCTTTACCATTATACTCCATGTGGTCAATTCCACTTCCGTCAGTCATATAACTGTCTACACTTTATCATGTTCTTTTTGTGCCGTCAAGATATTACATATGTTTTTTTATCATAGAAAGGATGTTTGTTTGCGTTAAACATCATGTGACACCTTTCAACATGTTTTTGCTTCTACTACCAGCCTGTCAGACAACCCATGCTGAATCATTCATATTTGATTCTTTCATAAGAAATTTAATCTTTTCTCGTTAAGTTATCTTTACAAAAAGATTACTATTTTAATGAATTTTTCCCTTTCTGCTAAAATGAAAAAAGATCAGAAAACCATAGGTAATGTCGTCTGATCTCTTCATGATTTGGTAACGGAAACACTGTTTATTAATGAATATAAATAAATTGTCGTGCAATATCATCTGTACGTAATGCATCCATTGTTTTGCATAATTCATAATAAGGTTCATTATCCAAGGATATCATTACACAATCACTGCCACAAGCATAAACCTTTTCAGCTAATCGTAAGGCAGGATCAAACTTCTGATACAATAAGATCATTTCGGCACCATGTCTTGCCAGAATGCGTGTCATGCGCTGTCCCAATGTACTATCCGCATGCGATATGACAACCGTCAATCCTTGTTTCTTCATGAATGCCACCTCCTTCATCAGCAATTCGCCATCATGATGGTTTTCTGCTTCACAGTTTACCTTTTTCTAAAAGAAAAAAGCAAGCGGCTTCACGAAAAATTAAGAAATTCATGACAATTCTCATGGATATCCGTCAATACTATACAACAATGTCAACCGTACCATCTTCATTGTATGTAAACCCTAAAGAAATTATGTTGGTTATAGGATAGCGCAGATAATTATACACTGCTATGTTTTATCCATACCCTTATCCTATCCCTTATTGAAACAACCTATAACACAACATAGCGCATATGAGAATAGTAATCGGCAACTGTTCATGAAAGCAAAGCGTAGTTTTGTTTTCACCTTTGCGCCTTCATCGTCTTTTGTTGTATCCTATTTGTAAGCTTTTGATATACAAAAAGGCATGTACATAGAAACAAGAAGAAGGCAAACACCGCCATGATATAGTTTTTTCTTTCATAAAACAAATAGCTAAAACCACCAAGGGCAAAGGGCGCAAAGATATAAAACAGGAATAGATCCACATAATAAAATGCATAAGCCAACAAGCATATTAACGTAGGATACTGATTAGAATGTGCTATTTGATATAGTTTTTCTGCTATATTTCCTGTAACAAGATCTTTGATTCGACTTTTTTTCATGCTCCTGCCTCCTTATCATTTTCTTCTATACGTCGTTTTAATGCGGTTAGGAATGGTTGATAATCAACTTTCGTAAAATCGCTGACATCAAATTCATGCAGCTCACCTAGCGCAAAAGCATTGTACTGACGTTCTTCGATTATGGCTTTAAACGCTTCTTTGGTGATCAGATCATCAGCCAAACGATGATCCTGTAATGTATCCTGATATCGATAATGCGTCATGATATGACACAAATGAATATCAGAATGCAAATCGCGGTCTCTTCGTCGCTGCCACAATATTTCAAAATCAGCGATTAACCGTATTGTGATTACTTGATAACCATATAATTCACTCAAGGCCTGTAAGCATGGTTTTTGTTTATCACTGAATGGATATTCACTTACGATTATTTGTTTGCCAGCTTCCATATACGTATCTAAGACACGATAATAAAATCGCCATACTCTTTTTTCTAAAGCTTTTTTTTCTTCCTTTGAATGAAACCCTATCGCATCAGCCAGCATTTCCTTACCTTCGTCCGGTGTAATCGTAAATACCGTAGGAAACATGGTTTTTATTTCCCGAATAAGATAGCTTTTCCCTGTTGCCGGACAGCCGGCAATCAAAATCAAATACTTTTTCATATCATTTGCTTTGCAATGGACGATATAGATTCATGAATAATCCCGCCTTATGCTTCACTATTTCCTTGACTGCCATGTTTGCCGGTATGATGTTATGACGCAAAGATTTGTTTACTTCCGTTTCTTGAAATTTTTCCTTAGCAACACGTGTCCAATTCACAAGCAATTCAGTTCCGACATTAAACTTACGGATTCCATTATCAATCAATTCCTGATAATCTTCTTCTTTCACACCGGTTCCCCCATGAAGAACAAGCGGAATATCGACTGCCGCATGAATCTTCTTCAATAAAGGTATATTCACTTCTGTTTTTGATTGATATTGCCCATGATTGGTACCGATGGCTATCGCCAAAGCATCAACATTTGTTTCCTTAACAAAGATAGCTGCATCTTGTGGCCGTGTATACTTTTTATCATCCTCACTGACACAAATGCCCTCTTCTGTACCGCCAATGGTTCCAAGTTCACCTTCCACAGATGCACCATGGGCATGAGCATACGCAACGACCATTTTCGTTTTCGCAATATTTTCTTTAAATGGCAGTGCCGAACCATCAAACATTACACTGGAGAAGCCTGCATCAATCGCCGCTTTAATTTCATCAAAATCCTTGGCATGATCCAGATGCAAACATACATCTACCATTTCATCCTCGGCCATTTCTTTCGCTACCGTTACCATCACTTTATATCCGATATATTTTGCCGTAGCAATGCTTGTTTGAATGATAATGGGAACGCCTAATTCTTTCGCTGCGCGGATCATCTCCGGCATCATTTCCAGATTATGTGTATTAAAAGCACCAATGGTCATATTTAACTGTGTTGCTGTCTGTGTTACTTCTTTTAACGTTTTATACATAATGCTCCTTCCTTTTCCCCTCGTATGAATTGGCGCTTGTTTTACCCCTTACAATAACAAGCGCCAAAGTTATTTTATAAGGGAGAAATGATCTGTTCGATTGTTTCGGCAATGCTGTGTATATAAAACAGATGCAAAGCCTCAGCAAGCATTAATTCATCTGTGTTCACAGGAATCCATACATCAGCTAGCTCCTTTAATTTCCCACCGTTTTTACCTGTAAAAACGACTGTTTTCATCTGTTTCTCTTTTGCTTTATTGACAGCAAGCAGAATATTTTGTGAATTACCGCTGCCACTAAAAGCCCATAACACATCCTTTGGTTTTCCTAAAGCAACTACCTGTTTCGCAAATACTTGATCATAACCAAAATCATTTGATAATGCCGTTAGCACGGAAATATCAGCGGTTAATGCAATTGCCGGATATCCATCACGCTCCCAGTTTTTCATATGTCCTATAAAATCGTTGGTAATATGAGATGCTGTAGAAGCACTGCCGCCATTTCCACATAGTAATAGCTTATTCCCTTGCAAGAAAGCCTCAGCTGTCAGACGTGCACATTGTTCTGCTGGTTCATAATATTCTCTTCCTGCTGTATTCACACTTTCTTTTAATCGTTCAAAATTGGTTGCAAATATTGTTTTTTCCATAATCTTATCCTTTCCTTACACTATGGTTATGCTAATCCAAACATTTTACCAATTGAGTAAATCAATAAGCCGATGATGGAGAAGTCTGTATCTGCGAAGGTCGTACCTGAGAATCCCAAAGATCCGAAAACCGGGAAGAGCATAGAACAAAGAATGTTATTCAAGATACCGGCAATTAAGGCACCAAAGAAAGCTCCGCGTTTTCCACCAGTCGCATTACCGAATACAGCTGCTGTACCACCCATAAAGAAGCTATGTAATAAAGTAGGAACAATGACGGTCATGCCCAATTGCAAGAAGATAAAGAAAGCAATCAGCTGACCAATTGTATAAGCGAAGAAACCAACTAAGACCGCATTTGGTGCAAAGGTAAAGACGGTTGGACAATCCAAAGCAGGAATAGCATCCGGAACAATTTTTTCGGCAATCCCTTTAAAAGCCGGAACAAGTTCCGCTAAGATCATACGCACACCGGTAAGAATAACCGTAACCCCGGCACTGAAGGTGAAGCCTTGAATAAAGGCCCAAACGACCATGTTGGTATCCCCGGCATACTTCGCTACAAATGGGGCGCCGGCAAAAATACAAGAGATAACAGTTACTAAGAATACACCAATGCCCATTAACAAGACAGGTTCACGGAAGAAACTCATCCATTTTGGGAACTCTAGTTTTTCTGTTGAAGTTGTTTCAGGGTCCCCACCGAGAAGTTTACCTGCAAATCCTGCTACGACATAGCTGGTTGTTGCCCAATGTCCCATAGCAATCGTATCTCCCCCGGTAACCTTACGCATAAATGGCATAGAAATGGCTGGCGTTATGACACTTAAGACACCGACGATAATGGTACCGATTACGACAACAACAACCGGCTCTAATCCTAAGGCGCTCAACATAACGGAAGTCAATGCACCCATGAAAATCGTATGATGGCCACTTAAGAAAATATATTTAAAGCGAGTAATGCGGGCTAATATCATATTCAAGATCAAACCGAAGAAGGCGATTAATGCCATTTGGGTACCAAATTGTTCTGCCGCAATCGCGCTGATTGCCTCATTGACAGGAATGACCCCTTGAATGTGAAAGGCTTCCATCATAATTTCATTTAATGGATTTAACATACCAGTAATAATCGTGCCACCCTGTGACATTACCAGAAAGCCCAGAAATGTTTTAAGTGTACCGGTCATGACACGTTCAAATGGTGCTTTTTGCGCAATCAAACCGATAAAGCTCATTAATGCTACCAAAACCGCCGCTTGTGAAATCAGCGAAGTCAGAATATTCATCATTAAGTCCATACAAATCCTCCTCATCCCTTATTTTCGGGTTTTTGACTTATCTGAAAACAACTACGCACAATGGTAATTGTTTTGTTGAAGATAATGCAATCATCATCTTACTATTTTGATGATACCATTTGTTTTATACTCTTATACGAGTTACAACACTCCCCCATGATTACGAATGTATATGCATATACGTTGCTTTTTTTGTTATTGTGCAGACAATATCTTTTGCAGCTGTTCCTTGATATAATTCGCATCCGTATAATTGACAACTTCAATCATGGCTACTCCCATATCACTCAGCTGTTCACAGAAGCTGTGCGAAGATACGATAATGTCGGCCTGTGATCCTCTGGCAGTCGAGGTATCTACCACCTCAACCTCGACATCTTTCATATGTAATTGTTTTAATGCGGTTTCCACCGTCATTCTCAGAATAAGACTGCTGCCTAATCCCATGGCACAAACACATGCTATTTTCATTCTTCATCCTTCTTTCCTTATCATGAATTAAATATCGTCAGTACTTCTTCTACCGTCTTGGCATGTTTTACCCTTTGTACACATGTCTCATCTGACAATATTTGCGAAACCTTTTTTAATAATTCAATATGCGAATTATTATCTGTCGCTGCCAGACAGATAACCAGCTTGACCGGATTATTTAAAGAATCCATAAATGCCACTTCATTGGCTAGCGTCACCACACTGATATCTACCTGATGGACACCGGAAGAACAGCTTGCATGGGGCATGGCAACACCTGGTGCTAATACAAAATAAGGTCCATATTCCTGCATATTTTCGATAATGGCATCAATATAACAGGATTCTATCGATCCTACATCAACCAGCAACTGGCCACTAACTCTAACTGCCTCCTTCCAATCCTTTACCCTGACCTGCAATGCTACTCTTTCTTTATTCAATAAACGCAAATCTAACACCCCGTTTCTTTCCCTGTTATGTTTTTGTTCACCCATCTGTATCAACATTCAACTGCATATCCGCAATAAACTGTTCATAATTTTGATGCTTAATCAGTTTATTCACACCGGCGTTTAAGATCAGATTGTGATATAACGTTTTAAATACACGCTCCCATATCTGATACTTCTTCTTTGGAATATTTAACAGAAAGATTACTTGTACCTTCTGCTTATCCCAAAGAATTGGTTTCTTTAAGACCATGATGGATACCGCAAAGCGTTCAATATCATTCAGCATGGCATGTGGTATAGCAATCAATCCCCCCATTTCCGTTGTGGAGATCTCTTCCCGCTTAAAAATGGAAGCTTTTACTGCTTCATCGATATACCCCTTCTTCATCATGGCATTTGCCATAAACTCAATGACTTCATACTTGTCATGCAGTTGCTGTTTGGTAAAGAATAGTTCTTTTCTAAAGATGGTCGTATAATCGATTGCTTCCGCCTCGCTATCCTTTTGAATGACTTGTGAGATCATCTTAAAATCATCTTCATCCGGAAATAAACCGATCTTAATGATTTTATTGCTGTGCAGATTGCTTAGATCAACCGTCGTCAAAATGAGATCAACGGCATTTAATAAGGCTTCATCTACCTGTTGTGCAGGACTGGTTCTGACGATTTCCAACACATCACCAAATTTACGGATTAATTTTTCCTTAAGCAGCAACGCCATCGCAACACCGGCAATACAGACAAGAGCCACTTTGATGCGTGGATGAGATTGCTGAGGTTGTACATCGTTATGAAATCCTTTGCGCTCTAAAGATGCCCCAAAATGAATGGTCAGAAAGCCGATTTCTGCTTCTCTTAGTAACAATGCATAACTTTTTTCAATCGTTCTGCCTGCGATAGTGGCAAGCTCAAATGCTAACGGATAAGAATTTTTCAAAATATCGATGAATTCATTGCGAATATTCATATCAAAATGAACTCTTTGCATCGCCGTATTCAAATGCATTGCCAATCCATTAATCAGCTGTAAATCATCTGCCAAATCAATGTGCATGGTTTCTTTAATTTCTTCCAGAATATGAATGACGATATCCTTATACTGATAATCATCATCGACATTCTCAATAAAGAACTTCTGACTGGCGATGAGATGCTGGCTCAGATAGAAAATTTCATTCATTAGGGAGATACCTAATTCTTTACTGATGTTTGTGATGATCGCATAAGCACATTGATATTCCTTTGAACTTTTCAGCATCTGTATATCCTCATGGTTGTACATGACATGCTGTTTTCCCTTACTGCGTTTCAGCATAATCAATGTATGGATATTTAAATTTTTAAAAGCAATATCCGTTAACTTTAAATCATATTGAATGATGGCATTGGTTAAAATATTTTTAATAATTTCAATATCGCGATGATCAAAGATATCCTCATAAAAAGCTTGGGAATATTGAATGACATTGCTCTTTGCATTAAAGACATATTGTGAAATGCAAAAGCGTATCTTGGCTTCATCTCCAACGATATGTAAACCATCCTGTTTCGTATTACTGATCTTTAATCCATATTCCTTTAAGATTGTTTTGATTATCTGTAAATCTTTATGCAAGGTAGAATCACTGATAAAAAGCTGTTCTTCCAACATGTCTGTGGTAAGCAGATCTTTTTCCTTCAAAGAATGAATCAACAGCTGTGATGTAATGTACCAGATACGTTCATCCGCATTGGAAGGTACAATGTTTTTTAATGGACGAAAGCGTTCCGCAGCTTTTATTTCTTCTAGGAAGTTTTGAAACTTTTGGTTATCATTGATTTTAAGAAAATAGCCGATGCCTATTTCTGATACGATTTCTGCATCATATTGAACAAGCAGAGTGTTAAGTTCTTTAATATCATTGCGGATCGTTCGGCTGGATACACCAACGCTCAAGGCAATCTTATCGCCATTGGCAATATCTTTATGATCAAGAAAATAATACAGAATCGCAATCCATCGTTTGTTATAATTTTCCATTCGTACCTCCTTCGATGTTAGTATATAAAAATACCAAAGAATATAATAGGTATCCTTTTTCCACTTAAAAAGGAAAAACAGAAAACAGATGTTGAAGCAGATGCCGAAGTTTGGTATAAACTGGAAGTTAAACCATCCACCTGTTCCATATCCATTATTTCTGTATTGTTTTATCATAGCATTTTCTTTATTATCATAAAACGAGGTTTATCATTCTAAAAACTGATAAACTTTACATTATAAATATCATTATTCAAGCCGCGTACATCCAGTACACAAGCATATCGATGCAACTTATGTATAAAACCATTCGATAATGAATTCCAGTATGCAAATAGTCCAAATATCTTTTTAAACCTATAAAAAAACATTATGTAATTTATTAAAGCAGCAAATAGTCAATTAAGTTTCTTACATACAACCATCATTCAGTCTATGCAATAACGATCATGACATTTCCTCTTTACCATGATAAAACCATAAAAAAAGCAATACACAGGACGTTTGCTGTTTCTGATACGCATCATAAAAGGAAGAATACCAAAGCAGTATCCTTCCTTTTGATGCTATTTGAAAAAACAAGTGCTTGATCCGTTCATTGCATATGGTTATAAAAGGATGACATTATGAAGAAAGATTACAATCCGCCAATTCATCAGAAGCCGTCTGCAATTTCATTTGCAACAGCAGTTCATAACGGGTAATGGCATCCATGAGAGAAGTGATGCGACAATTTAGGCGGAAAAGTTGTGAGGCAGTAGCATCTTCCATCTGTATAATTTTCTGCATCTTACTGCCTTCTGCCTGGATGAGATTTGCTAATGCGGCTTCCTGTAAGGCAATGGAATCCATAATATCAATCCAAGCCTGACAGCGTGGTGTTGCAATCGGTGTCGTGATCGTTGCTGTATTATTTTCAAGATTGGGATCCGGTGTCTGGGCACTTACGCGTGCCGTGTTGGTTAGTGGTGCAGTTACATCATTCGCAACTGTTGCCCGTAACAGAAGTGTTCTTGTCTCATTCACATTTAGATTTCCTAAAGATAAACTTCCACCCCATGGCTGAAAACTATTACCGCCATCCAACGAAACTTGTGCATTGTTAAGACCTGCAGCCAATTCATCACTCACCACCACATCCTCTGCGATCGATGGGCCTGCATTCGCAATGGTTAGCGTATAGGTGAGTGGTTCATTGGGCTGGGCATTCGTTGGTGAAACGCGTTTTGTAATGGATACATCTGCTAACGTTCCCACAACCGTTACCGCTACTTCATTGGAAGTTACTTCAAATTCCTGTGGAATTCCACCTTCTACCGGTGTATAAGAATATCGCATATCGGCATGATTTAAGGTAGGATTTGTTGCAGGTATGGCATCTGCACGTACCGTAAAGGTCACTACTACACTGCTGTGAGGAGCCACATTCGGTAAAGCAAAGCCTGTATTCGGCTGCAACGTAGGTTGCGAAATACCATTCACAATGACACTACCAGGCACAAAGCTGAGCCCTTGTGGAATCAGATCTTGGAAGAAGACATCGGTTAAGGGATTATCACAAGTATTTTCTAATGTTACCGTATATTCAAAAGTCTCTTGTAAATATACGGTCGAGGTACTAGCGGTTTTTACCGGAATAAATTCACGAATGAGTATTTCATGCAAAGCAATATCATCTATAGCATAGTCATTACCGATAACTTCAGGCCCTTCACTGAGAAATTCGACAGTTAACGTTGTATTGTTTTGGGAATTGATCACACTGCCGATTTCCTTCCACTCCGGTGCATTTGTATTTACCGGAATTAAAGCGCCAAGGGTAGCACTATATAGGACAGCACCATTTTGATCAAGTATTTCCACACCTAATTCTGGATTAGGATATCCCGTAACACGAAACAGATTTAAGATCCAAGAACTAAAAAGATAATTCGTATTTGGTGTGACATTTACGGTTTCGCGAAAGAAAATAGCCCCCGGATTAAACCCATTTACGATCATCATTCGTCCAGTTTCATTGCCAGAGGTATGATCCGCAATTCTCCACCAAGCGCCGATTTCTGCACTCCTTGAATTATTCATAATATTTTGTACGGTATATTCCCCATCTAGCGGTGTAAAGGTTTCAGGATTTGGCAATACATAGGTGAAATCAGGTGACACCCCGGGATATGGCTCTGTTGGAGCACCTGTATTCGCAGGTGTACCCGCTGGGAAAGTCCCAAAGGTTCCTTCATCTGCAGCATGAATTAAGTTTTCCCCGGAAATAATGGCACATTGATCTAGAATTGCTTCAATTGGTGTATAAATAACCGGACCATTGAAGAAATTCTGATTTCCGATATCTGCTTGATTCACCGTAATGAAAAGAGTATCCGGCGTTAAAGAATCAATATTGGTCGCTCCTGTAGGCGGATTGAGTACGGCACTTATCGGTGGATTCGCACCTGTTGGAATACTCCCTACACTGGCATTGGTAAAATCGGCAGGTGATGTTACCCCACCATTTGTTCCATAAGACTCGACGATACGATAACTGCCATTTGGCACATTGATAAAGCTATAATTTCCATTGGCATCTGTTAAGACGGTTAGTCTTGCCCCTGTCGCAACATTTTGTAAAACGATAGGGATATTGGCTATACCACTGTCTCCAGTATTAACACTGAGACTGCGATCACGATCAAAGATGACTCTTCCTGAAACTGTTGCCACTAGCTATCCACCTCTTCTTCTTCGTTAATGTTACATTCCTGGTTGCTTAGCTCTAATTTGGCCTGTAAGACGGTTTCTAAACGTGCTGCGGCATTGATCATATGCTCAACGGATTGATTCAGCTGTAAAAGCTGTTGTGTACTCACAGTATCCATATTGATGATTGCCTGCATTTTTTCCGATTCGGCATTTACGATGTGCGAAAGAGCTCGTTCCTGCATCGCAATGGATTCGATAAGATCCGTCATCACCTGTTCCTGTGTACGGTTTCCCGGGGTGATCGTCGGCATTCCCATATGCATTCCTCCCTCTTTTTATTTGCATTTACTTACATAGTTTATTCTATGTATGAACAAGCGGAAATGTGCACATGAATACGCATGTTTTAAAAATCATCATCATACACTACAAAAAGAACTACCATGGAGGTGATGAATATGGAATATACACTGCAGCTTACGGATGAAATCGCATTACAAAAAGATGACCTTGCCACTTATGAAGGAGCCGCCTTTACCGGTGAAGAGTATTATCTGACAGTTCCTTTAGAACACAGCATCCATATTTATGGGGCAGATTTTACATTTTTTACGTCATGCACATGTCCACATGCTTATGCGGCGATTTGCTATGATTCCATAAATTATTGTTTTTGGGTGAGTGATGCCCAACAGCATAATGTAGTATACTGCTTGGACAGCGATTTAAATGAGCTTCAATGCTTTTACGTGCAGATGAACCTAACCGGCGATATTCAGCAAATCGCATATCAGGAAGAACGTGATACCTTGCTATTGTCGTATACAGATGGAATTGCAGAAATCACAAAAAACGGAGAGTTTCTGCATAAATGCCCGCTTCCCCTACCAGCCTGTCACACTGCGTTACCCTTTGCGGATGCCTTTGCACTTATTCGAATCAGCCAAAACATGTCTTTTTTTGATATCGTCTCATCGCAAGGCGATATGTTAGAAAGCTATGATCTGCCCGTAGAAGGTGTCATAAAAGATATGCTGTGGGATCATGATAAGATGGCTACAGGCTCATCCTTATGTTTCTTATTGTTGCTGCAAAAACCGGATGGCTGTGGTTTTTGTCGTTGTATCTTAAAGCCCTGCACCTGTAAGCAACCGTGCTGTTGCGAAATGGATTGTAAAACCGATTGCATATGTAAACTATTATCATCCATTGCCTGTATGGAGGCAGCCCTTTCTCATATTCTCAATGCAGAGGGTGAAAAACTACAGCGAGCCATAGCATTATCCGATTCTATTTGTGAGTTACTGGAAGTAAATCGCTCTATCATCCAGACCATTACCAATGTTACGATGTTGGAACAGGTACTATATGCCAAATTAACAGCGATACAAGAACGACAAAATGATGTATCGTGTGAATAGAAAAGGAAGGGATGCTTTTTCAGAATCTGTTTCAGAACCCCCTTCCTTTGTAATGAACAGGTTCTTCCTTAATCCAACAAATCAATCAAGGAAAAAACCATTGTATAATAAAGGAAAAGGGTTCACGTTAAGAAAGCTTCTTTCTACAGTACTATAATACTGTAAAAGAAGCTTTTTTAGGATATTTTACTAACATGATTACTAAAAGATATGGCTTATGCACTATTCACTGCGCAAAGCTTCCACCGGATCTTTACGAGCTGCTGCTGATGCCGGGAACAAGCCTGCAATATAAGTCAATACCATACTGATAATGACTAAAATGATAGCACCAGAAATCGGCAATTGGGCAATATTTTCAATTGCAAATTCCTTTTCTACAATGATATTCGCCGGAATACATAATAAGGCTGTTACGAAAACGCCCAACATTCCTGCGGCAAAACCGACAATCAAAGTTTCCGCATTAAAGACACTGCGGATATTGTGCTTGCTGGCACCAAGTGCACGCAAAATACCAATTTCTTTCTTACGTTCAATAACCGAAATGTACGTAATGACTCCAATCATAATACTTGATACAATTAAGGAAATAGCTACAAAGGCAATTAATGCTGCACTAATCGTATTCACGATATCGGTCACGGAAGTCATCATCGTCCCTACCAGATCCGTATAATGAATCGGATCTTTTCCTTGTTTCTTTAAATCGGCATTATAACGATCAAGAAAATTCAGAATATTTTGTTTGGATTGAAAGTTCAAAGGATAAATATTTACCTGCTGTGGTGTATTCACATCCGCATAACCTAATGCCGTCATATTACGTTCATATGTCGTTACCACCGGATTCATCAGCGTATTTAAGAAATTCATCAATTCCTCTTCACTCATATTCATCTGGAAAGCATCTTGAAACGCTGTTGTATCTATCTGAATGCTGTTTTTCAGCTGTGCCGGCAACTGTGCCATAAGCTGTTGCATAACTTGCTGCGATTGTCGCTGTATTTGTTTTTCAACGAGTGTGCTCATTTGTTTGACATACGTCTGCATAACACCTTCCATCTGTGTCTGCAAAGCTTTGCTTAGCTGTTTCGATAATTTCGTCGTATCAATGGCACTTCCCAATTGCTGCCCAATCTGTGCCTGCACTTCTGGTTTTGCCAGATACGTGTTGAGATCTTGTGACATCTGGGTAGGATCACTTACACCATTTTTTAATTCTTCCGAAATGAAATTCATCATAAGGGAAGAAAAGATTGTCGAGAGCTGATCGGTTGGTATCTGGACCTGACTGGCAACAGAAGCAAACACCTCTTCCATATTGGCGTTCACTTTAGGAAGCTCATCGTTCGGTATTTCAAATTTATCGACCTTAACTTTTATTTTACTCATATCAAAGGCAGAAGTATCCATTTTGAAAGCATTCTGAATCTTTTGTTCATCAATGGAAACAACATCCGCAAATTCCAACTTCGGCTGCTGATCATTGTTTTCTTGTTGAAAAGATTTCCCTGTAAACACATTAATCGTCGGATTTTTTAATTGTTCCTGGACAATTTTTTGCTTTTCGGCTTCCTTCATTAAATAGCTTGTCAGCTTTGGTGAATAATTAATGCCTGAGGATAAAGAGGAGATAGCCGCATCCGATTCAGGTTTGACAATGCCGACAATTTTCAATTCCACGCCATTCGCTATGATTTTTTTCATATACTTCTTATTTTTTGATTCATCATTCCATATCTTATGTTTTTCATCATAACGATATTTATCCGCAGGCAGAATGACCTTGAATTTAGGAGACAATAACGTCTCATAAGAATGTTTCGTTACTGTCTTTTCCTTTTCCACTTTTACTTTCTTACCATTTTGTGAATCTTCCAATAAATTACGTAATTCTTCACGGTCGTTGATTCCCATGGAATATAAAACAAAATCCGATACTTTGCCACTGGAGGACAAGACTAGCACCATTTCATCATATTCCTTCGCCCAACGCCCTGCTACTACCTCATATTGATTTTCATACATCTTGGTTTCTTGTGGTAATTCATGAAAGGCATTCATGCTGGTGAAATTTCCCATTCCCATCATGGCACTCATATTTTGTGCCGGATCATTTGTGGTGTTAAATAACGAATCCGGATTCACTTGTTCAATCGTTTTATCCGTATCCTTTAAATAAATCTGTGGTGTGATATTGTAGGTATATTGTATCGTATTAACATAAGGTGAGATTGCTGTTTCATGTGTTTCCAGATATGTTTTTAATGCTGTCATATCGTTTTGTTTTTGATAAGAAAACATATCTTTGATCATGCTGATTTCACTAACGCCTTGCTCATCCTTCTTATCTTTTACTTGCGTACTCTGTCCATGTTCACTCATCATACTGGTAAGATCAATACCACTTTGCTGAATCGTCAATGGATACAGGCTTAACGTTTCCCGCTCTACATCTTCTATATACAAATTGATACCATTCGCTAACGATAAGATTGCCGCGATACCGATGATACCGATGGAACCGGCCAAAGCGGTAATAAACGTACGTGCTTTCTTGGTCATCAGATTACTGAAAGACAACGATATGGCGGTACGTAAAGACATCTTAGCTTTTCTTATCGTGCGTTGCACTACCCCTTCTTGCTCATCCAACGCAAATGGATGACTGTCCGCGGTAATTTTCCCATCCTGCAGCTGTACGATACGGTTTGCATACTGATGTGCAAGTTCTGGATTATGTGTTACCATAATGACCAATCGATCTTTGGCAATATTCGTCAATAGATCCATGACCTGAATACTTGTTTTGGTATCCAGTGCCCCGGTTGGTTCATCCGCTAACAAGATTTCCGGATTATTGATCAAAGCTCTGGCAATCGCAACACGCTGCATCTGACCGCCGCTTAATTGATTTGGCTTTTTGTGTATATGCTCTTTTAATCCAACTTCTGTTAAAGCCGCAATTGCTCTTTCTTTGCGCTGAGCCGCCGGTATACCACTTAATGTCAAGGCTAGCTCTACATTGGAGAGAATCGTTTGGTGAGGTATTAAATTATAACTTTGAAAAACAAAACCGATACGATTATTACGATACGTATCCCAATCTCGTGAGGTGTATTTTTTGGTGGAAATCCCTTCAATGACAAGATCACCACTGTCATAATGATCTAAACCACCGATAATATTCAGCATCGTTGTCTTACCTGAGCCCGATGGTCCAAGAATTGCCGCAAACTCATTGCTGCGGAAATTAATGGATACCCCATCCAATGCTTTTTGTTCAAAGTTACCAGTCTTATAAGTTTTACGTATTGTATCCAGTCTTAACACTTGCATACCTCCTTGTCTTATTGTAAGCATGGTTTTCATGCCTTATGCATCTATTCTTAAGATAATCATAAAAGATGCTGTTATCAAATGGAGAAGATTATTTGAAAAACAGATAATAATTGATATGCTGTATACAAGAATACAGAGGAATCCTTTTTTATGAGCAACCATTTCTTATATCATTTCATGATGCATAGGTTACAAGATAGATTATACCATATTTTATAACCTAACAAAAAGTAATTCCCCTCAAGATATGTAGTCGGCAACAAGCGAAACCGATTTGGAGCAACACTGTATCAATACTTTACAGAAATTAAGAACTGCGTGTTTCATTAAGCTTTGGATATAAGAAATGGTAATATCCAAAGTGCTTTTTAATAAAAGAAGCGGAAATAACTTAAAAAAGCATCTTATAATGGGTATTACAAGATGCCAGTGCGAATCTTACTATCGTCAGGGTTTCATAGATTCTTATGTTATGCTATGACTACATATAAAAAATCTGATCCTTATATTTTTCGATGAGCGCTTTATTGAACGCATCTCCGCCATCAACATTCGCCGAATGAAAAATCGGCGGTTCTATCTGTTGCTTTAATAACTTTTCTACAACTTGAATGACCAAACTGTTAATGATGGCAGCTCCCGTTATTGTAGAAGTAGGCGCTACTTTCTGCTTCATACCATCCATCAACATGCAGGAATCTTCAAAATCCCCGCAATTATCAATTACGATATCGGCGATTTGATATAAGTTTTTTCCACATGCATGACGACTTTTGACCTGTTTGGAATATGTGACATTGGTGATGGCGATTACCGCAATTCCTTTTTTCTTCGCTTCCAATGCCATATCAATGGCGATTGTATTTCTACCTGAGACAGAATGAATGATCAATACATCATGCGCTTTCATCTTACTATTATCTGCTAAGATCTTACCATATCCAGCCAAGCGTTCCATTTGCGATGTCTGAATGATCGGCCGTACATCTAGCATGACTTCTCTTGGTAAAATAGGATTTACCACTACCAGACCGCCTGTACGATAAAACATTTCCTGTGCCAAAATACCGGCATGAGATGCCCCAAAAATAAAAATGCTATGTTGTTGTTTTATCGTTTCCACAAGCAAATCACTTGCCTGCTGTACATAAACATCTTGCTCATTGGCAATTGCATGCAAAAGTTCTATCACATGCTCAATATACAATTTGCTATTTTCCATAAACAGCTCCTATAAATTACGAATGCGATAAAAATACTTATCGACTAATTGATCATTATGATCTGCACATTCCGGTTTCATAAATGCCATATGCCCATTGTAATACACATCCGGTTCCATGCCTTCTTCAACCAATAATTCAACCATCTGCACCAAAACAGCATTTTGCAAATATACTGAAGGTATCGTACTGGTAGCGCCAACCTTCATATCAAAGCCTTCAATCGCAACTGCGGCATCCCCAATCAAAGAGCAATTATCCAATACAACATCGGCAATGTCCTTTAATTTTACTCCGTCTTTATGCTTCGTTTTTAAATAATCACTATATGCACATGCTGTAATGCCAATCACCGGTATCCCCTTTTCCTTTGCTCGCAGTGCCGCATCTACCGGCGCAATATTGTTTCCGGAATTAGAAATGATGATCATACAGTCTTTAGGGGTAATACGATGGTAATCTACCATTAACTTCCCGATACCATATGTATTTTCAATGTGATAACTTTTGGTTATTTCGAAGCTGCCGGTTGCACTTTGTTCCAATAAAGCACAATAATTAGCCGGTGTAGCGGCTCTCCAAAACGCATCATCCGTAACTAAATGTGAATGACCTGTACCAAAACCATAAATAATACCGCCGTTCTTTGTTGTATTGGCAAGTATTTTCGCCGCCTGCATAATATTTTCTTCCTGTGTATCCAATACCTTTTGTACTACATCTTGCATTGTCAAAAAATAATTTTTCCAAGCCTTCATGATATCCTCCTTTTGTTCTCATGTTTTTCTCTGCATGGTTTTATGCTGCATGCAGTAAGTAACTTATAGACGACTGTTATCTAAACTTTCGATTAATTCTTGATAATCCTGATTTTTCGCATAATATGTAATGCGTGTCTTTACATCAGCCCAGTTTGATATTAAATGATACATATGATGTACCATTTCTTTATCACTTTCTGCATTCATATTCATAAAAAAGATATAACGCACATGCTGCTTTTCCCATAGCATATGATTTTTAAGACTTAAAAACGCAATAAATGGCGTATGGTAATCATAGCGGGAATGCAAACAGATGATGTCATTTCCAACTTCATTTCCTAAATGATAAATACCGTTTACCAATTTCGTAGCTTCCGCTTCCCCCCACATAGCTGCCAAGAGCTTTTCTAGCTCCTTGTACACATCTTGTTTATTTTTACACAACAACCCTTCTTGATATAAAGAAGGCAGCAAATATTTGCGGATAGAACAATTGATATCATATTCACTCTTTAATAACGATAAAATCTCATGGTAATAAAATTCTACCTTTCCCTGTATATATACAACCGGTACTTTACTGCTTGGCATAATAGGGATAGTCGTTATTACAATATCATTGTGTTGAAAAGAGAAATTTTCCAATTCTATGACATCACAAGTAACAATATCATCAATAAAGCCTTTAAAATTTTCATTCAGCGTATTCAGCGTCATGATCATTTCCGGTCTGCCATAACCACTTACTAATATTAAACGTTTCTTGATTCGGCTCTGATAACGATTTAAGGCTAGATTGAAATATAGTACCAGATACCCAAATTCATTATGGTCTATTTCAATCTGTAATTCCTCTTCAATCACATCAACAGCTTCCAACGTTAGCTCCACTGCAAATTGATAACGCCGATTATTTTCCAATAATAATGGATTCCGTAAAGTCAATTGCAGGCGAATACGCTCTGCCATGGATGGAATATGCAGCTTTAAGAATTCATATATCTCCGTATCCTTTTTGAAAGATATGGCGAAGCGCTGCTCAATACGTTTGAATACCTTTTGTAATAAAGCATCCATATAGGATAAATCAAATTTGCGGATATCTTCATTTCCCATCACTGTCTTAGATAAGATATGCATCGTTAGATAAATCGTTTCATGTTCAGGCAAAATGATATTCATCTGCTCTTCCAACATTTGCTTCAATTCTATGGCAGCTTTGTACGCTTTATGTTCTTTCATCTGCTGCATTACAGCGTCATCAAAACGAACATATTGATAAAATTTACAACGACGAAGCTCTATAACGATATGTATGACCATATTTTGAATAGAAACATCTGAGAAATGAATGTTATGTTTATTTAAAACATGCAATAGTGCCTCTCGTATATAACGTATCTCATTTTGATTATATTCACTGGAAAACATCACATTGTTTTGAACAAAGAAATCTTGCATCTTATCTTGAAAGAAAAAATCATTGATACAAATACGTTTCTGAATTTCACTTCCTTCTACGATGATTCCATTGTTGTTTGATTGAACGATGATAAGGTGATAATTATGTAATAAACGTTTCACTTCTTTAATATCCAAAGAAATCGTATTGCGGCTTACGTATAGTTCATCCGCTAGATCATCTAATTTTATCGGATAATCTAAAGATAAAAGCTTTCGGATGATATATATGGAACGTTCTTTTTGCGTATGCGGAAACTGCCGAGGCGATTCACTCTGGATACGATTCTTGATAGGTAAAAAAGCTTCTTCATTCAAGATATGCAACCGATAGCCTACACCACGTTTAATTTCTAATTCAGCACCATAGGCTGTTAATTCCATCTTTAAACCTTTTAATGTACTCTTAATGGTTCGTACACTGATATCCATTTGATCCGCCAGTTGTTTACTGGTGATATAATCTTGGGTATCCTTGAGAATACGGATGATACCTTTTAATCGCTCATTTAACAATATCATATTTCTCCTCCTGCTTTTTCCATAAATATCCTGCTGTTTGGATATTCAAAATTAAGAGTACATTATAGATACCTGTTCTTTTTCAACCAGGCATAAATGCGCAACATACCCTCTTTTAGCGTTTCTCTTGGGCAGGCAACATTCACACGCTGATATGCTCCATATGCTTTTCCAAAACCAATTCCCGGCTGTAATTCTACATGCGCTTCAAATTTCAGGCGTTCAGCAAAGTCTGCCGGTACCTGCAATGCAGAAAAATCAAGCCAAGCTAAATAGGTAGCCTGAGGAATTTCATATCTTACCAATGGCATAGTATTGGCAAGAAATTCCTTTAAGAACAGAAAGTTATCATAAATGTATGCACAGCACTCCTCCCTCCATTGATCCCCCTTTGTATATGCTGCAATCAAAGCCTCAATACCAAAAATATTGATGCTAGATAAACCGCTTGCTTTCGCTACGGATGCAAATGTTTCTTGTAACACCGCATTTTTAACAATTGCATACGATATTTTTAATCCGGCTAAATTAAACGTTTTGGTTGGTGCACCTAACAGAATCAAATTGTCATGATATGCACATCGGCATTTTAACGCACTCACATGATGTTGATTCGGCATGATGATATCCGCATGAATTTCGTCAGATACTACCCATACATTATAGCGCTTACACAGTTTCATTACATTGTTAATTTCTTCCAATGTATAACACTGCCCCGTTGGATTGTGTGGGTTGCATAAAATAAACATACGAATGGATGCATCTTTTTTCAAACATTCTTCAAAATGCTGCAAATCCATGTGCCATCCGCCTTGTCCATGTTGTAAAGGATTATAAACGACTTCTCGTTGTAAACTTTTTGGTATATTAAAGAAAGGCGGATATACCGGAGGTTGTACGATTACCTTTTCATCATGTTTTACTAACATATCAATCAACGTATAAAAACCATATACAACGCCTGTATTGAAGATGATTTCTTCTTTTCTCACCTCCACATCATGCTGTCGTTTTTCCCATTGTATGATAGCGTCATACAATTCCTTTGGAGGATCTGTATAACCATATATCGGATGCGCTGCCCGTTTTCTTATTGCTTCACTCACTTCAGGCAGACATTCAAAATCCATATCCGCAACCCATAAAGGAATCACATCTTCTTCTATTTGATAACGGCTCTTATAACGATCCCACTTGGTACAACTGCTGTTCAAACGTGATTGGGCTTTATCGAATTGATACATTTCATCACTCTCCTTTTCTTACATCCGGTTTACGATGCTTTATTTGGTATTATGCAGAATAGGATAGAAAACATCACAGAAGCTGTGATGTTTTCATACTCATAATTTATTAATCAGCTCCATTAGATCATCATCTGCATTATCTGGTACCTGTTTGCCGGTAAGTTTTACACCACGTCGTGACAATTCTTGAAAATCTTTAATTTCTTCATCTGTTACATTGATACTTTTTTTCACATTTCGCGTTCCATCACGCGCTGGAAGATTTCCAACATTGATTTCTTGAACCTCTACGCCATGATCCATCATACGCAAGATATCTTTAGGTCTGCGTACGACCAAAATGACACGCTGACCTTCATATTTACCACTTACTAAATTTTTTGTAGCTTTTTCGATATTCAATAACGATGATTTTAAACCTGCCGGAACAACTAAACGTAACGCTGCTTTTTGAACATCATTTTCATACATGACATCATTCGCCACCATGATTCTTGTCGCGTTTACAGCATTACACCAATATACCGCTACCTGACCGTGAATCAAACGATCATCAATACGAACATGTACCAAACCTTTTGTCATAACACTACCTCCATCAGCCTAAAATGCCGGCTACACTACAGACAATTCCCAAAATCATCACAAAGATAATAGCTTTAAAAGATGTCATTCCCTTTCTATTTAATAATGTATACACCAATGCTACTAATAAAACCGGAATCAATGAAGGCATAATTTGATTTAAGATGTTTTGTAGTTCCATTTTAACTTCGCCGCTTTTAAAGACAAATGGTACATTGGCATTTACAACACTAGGTATCAAAGCTCCTACGACCGTAAGTCCTAAGATACTCGCAGCTTCTGTTACTCGATTCATCTTATCCCCAAGATTTTGAATTAATTTTGTCCCTTCACGATAACCGATACGAATAAATTGACCTCGCAAAGCAACACGGATACAACCCCAAATCAAATACATGATAATCCCGATAGGATTTCCTTCTAATGCCATATAAGAACCAATAGAGAAGAAGATCGTATTGGCAATCACACCGAATAAAGTATCCCCGATACCGGCAAGTGGTCCCATCAAACCAGTTTTGATGGCAGATACAGCTTCTAAAGCTTCAATTCCTTCTTTTTCTTCCATTGCGATATCTATACCGAGTATGATTTCCGCAAATTCCTGATGAGTATTAAAGAATTGTAAATGTGTATTCAGTGCTTTTTTCATATCCTCCTGCTCAGGATACAATTTTTTTAATACAGGTATCATAGAGAAACAATATCCCAAACCTTGCATCTTTTCATAATTCCATGCTGCCTCACCTAATAACAACCAGCGATATCTAACTTTTTTAATATCTTGTTTTGTAATTGGCTCATTCATCTTCATCAGCTCCTTCCATAACGGATGTTAATTCTTTTTCGCCACTTCTGCGATATGCCAATAATGCCAGAGCAGCACCGACTAAAGCAACTCCCAACATAGGAATACTCATGTATGCAGATAGAACAAAACCGATTATCAAATATGCTGTATATTTTTTGGTAGGAAGATATTTCAACAAGATAGCAATACCAACAACTGGTAATAATCCTCCGGCAACTTTTAAGCCATCACCTAACCAATCCGGGAAGTAAGCAACAAAATTTTGTACTAATTCACTGCCTAGCAATAAACATAAGAATACTGGTATTGCTCTTGAGAATCCCCAACAGAAGATACCAAGGACATTCATCCGTTCAATGCCTTTTATATTACCGCTTTCCATATAACGATCCGCACGGTGTTGAAAGAACGTATTCGCAAAACGAGCAAATACATCAAGCTGAACCAATAACATTCCAACCGGTACAGCCAAACCGATACCGAACTCCACACCTTTGCCACTGATCGTACCCAATGCCGTACCAATTAAAGCAGCAGACATGAAATCCGGAAGTGATGATCCCCCAAAATTAGAAACACCTAAAACCATCAATTGTAAGGTTGCCCCTACAGTGAGTCCAAAGCTCAGATTCCCCATGACCACACCGGCAAAACAGCCGGCAATTAAAGGTCTGTTTAAACCAAAATCCATATGAATCGCATCGTTTATAGCAATAAATGCATAAAGCGATAGCAATATAATTTGTAGAAAATTAATTTCCATTTCCTTTTTCTCCTTTACTCGTCTTCCATATTTTGTTTTGTTTTCAGTAATAACTCATTCACATTAATCACATTTTCTTTTGCAACGGAAATGAGATTGTCCACAATTTGTGATAATTCCCCATTTCTTTGTAAATACGCTTCCATAACAAGAGGCAGGCTGATGCCGGCTATTAAATAACTCTTTTTTGAACTGGAAAATAACTGCGTAATAGCACTGCGGCAAGGTGAACCGCTGTAGATATCTGCTAATACGAGCAATGGCATAGAATTTTGCCAATGGATACAGGTGTGAATTTTCTTTTCCAAATCTTCACTTGAATCATCCTCTTCAAGTGCGCAGTATGTTATATCCGGTTCCTCACCTAAAATCATTTTCATCGTCTGATGATACCCCTCTGCTAAAGCACCATGCGATAGTATCAGCATCTCGTACAAGTGCCTCTCTCCTTCCTGTTTATTCTTCATCATCTATTCGTTTGCGAACATTTACGATATCTTCTACAGCTGTTTTTTTCACGACAGCAGCCAATGTCTTTACATCATAATTTAAGCTTTCACGAATGGCACTAATCAACATTACCAGATTCATACCCGTAATAACCTCTACCTGTGGATATTGCAAGGATAATGCAGCTATGCGTGTTGTCGCCCCGGACAGCAAATCGGTTAAAATTAAGACAGCGGCGTGATGCGATATAAAGTTTTCTACTTTTTTGTGAACATCGTTTATATCATCATCCGCATAAAGTCCGATAACATGGACTTGCTGCTCAATTTTTATAAACATGGAGGCACTATCCAATAACTCTTTGCCGATGTTTCCATGTGTTACGATCAAGATCGTATTATCCTGTTCCATGTCTGACCTCACTTAGATCTATCAATTGTTCCTTTTCTGCAGGTATTTGACGAATTTCCAACTTAACACCTTTGTTCATGAGCCGCTGACAAATTTCAATATCTTCCTTGCGCAAAATCACAAAACGATTCAATACTATGGCTTCTTTATCTGATTTATTGCGGTAACCACCCACATTAATAGAGTGAATCGTAGGTAATATCTCATGAAGCTGCCAAGCATCACTGAAATTTTCAACGATGACCATCACGCGATCATCATTTTCTAAGGCATCTAATAAAGCATCTCGGCATGCAGCAAGTTCATAAAACAGCAGTTCAACATTTTTAGGCTTCGCTAAATTCAATGTGACTTTAGAAAATTCATCATTCTCCACTTCATCATTGATGATAAAAATTTTGTCAATATGATAAAAGGATGTCCAGCTTTGTGCAACCTGTCCATGCAACAGGCGATCATCTACACGCAATACTTTGATCATGTGCTACCTCCTTCGCTTTTCATATCACTACTTCGGAAAAGATCGTTTTCTCCATTTAAAATATAACGTTTCCACTATTATTTTAAGATAGATTAGGTTACAGCGATATGTAAATCGTTGCACCTATATTCGTGCAAATTTTATTATGACGCATGCTATGTTAGTAAAGACGTGTATACTTTTGATAAAGGTCATCGTTAATGTTTTGCTTTGCTAATCCGTTTAGACTGATAAAGACAGGTGGAGTTCCTCCTTTTTCAGCAATATATTGTGCTGTTAACACACTGATTGCCTGAACGATGAACGTATTCGCAATCGAGGAGGTTGGCATCATAGCAACATTACATCCTTCTACCGCTAAACAGGCATCACCTAATTCTCCGCAGTTATCAATCACAATATCCGCGATATCCATCAGCTTCTTACCGCTTTTTGCTCGTGATGTCGTTGCCGAAGAATGCTTGATGCTAGTAATCGCAATGACACGAGCACCTTTTTCTTTTGCACATTGTGCCAATTCAACCGGATATGCATTACGCCCCGAATTTGAAGCAATGACAAGAACATCATCTTTTGTAATATGGTAAAGTTCACAAAGAATCGCTGCATAGCCGGATAATTTTTCGATATAAGAACTTTTGGTAGGATGTTCCGTCATGGTCAATTCATTGGTAAGGATGGGTACCGTAAACGCTAACCCTCCGGCACGGCCATAAAATTCTTCACAAACCGTATGAGAATGCCCACTGCCACTGACAAAAAAGGTATGTCCATTTAGGAAGGCTTCTGCAATCCATTGCGCGCTTTGCTCAATGGCAGTTTGCTGCGTGGATTGAATTTTTTTGACGACCTGTATACCGGTTTCAAAAATTTTCTGATACATTCATTCATCTCCTTTCTGCCCTTATTGTAAGAAGAGAGCAATATTTTTCACATATAAAAAAATGCACGTTTTATGGTGCAGGAAAAAATGACAAAAAAATGCACCATGCATAGGTGCAGAATTATTTTGGATAAATGCGCATATAGCTTAAAATTATCTACTAATATGCCTTCGATATGAAAATTATGTAGGATCATCAACGTTTTTTCACTTATGGTGGGTGCAAATTCTCTCCTACTATGGCGCACTAACCTTTTTATGAATCAATTCGATTTACATAAAAAGGCCCTTGTTTTTCAAAATATAAACTTACAATTTTGATTATCAATATATGCCTTTAGAAGAATCAGGCAAATTCTCATAGTCTATTACGCAGATACCTACTATCTATTTTTATTTATTTACGTCTTTCTTTTCGTCTTAATAACGTTACTGTTTCCACATGAGGAGTATGTGGGAACATATCAATCGGTACTACTTTTTCCACATGATAACAACTCTGCAATACTGCCAAATTTTTCCCAAGCGTTGCTGCATTACAAGACACGTAGACGATTTCTTTAATTTTGCTGCGCAAGATGCATTCCAACATCGCATCATCCAATCCACTGCGCGGCGGATCGACAACCAATACGTCAATTGTACGCTTTTTCGATAAATAGACAAGCTTATTGGCCGCATCATCACACACAAAAGACACATGTGCACAGCCATTCTTTTTCGCATTGCGATTCGCATTTACAACAGCATCCTTAATGCTTTCAATGCCGATGATTTCTTTTGCTTTATCCTTAAGGTATAAAGAAATGGCACCGATTCCACTATAAGCTTCAACGATGAATTCATGATTGCCTGAAATCATGGACGCAATGGTGCGATATAGCTGAATTGCCTGTTTGGTGTTTAACTGAAAGAATGAACGAGGTGAAATTTCCAAATCCAAACCATCCAGATGCAAGGGCAATAATTTCTCCCCTGCCAGAAAAATCATTTTCGGACCAAAAATTTCCGGTGTTTTCTTAATCGTATGTATGCTTTGCCACAAGCTGTACATGCCCGGTAAGCGCATCAGCTTATCAATTGTCTGAGGCAACAATTCATCTTCTCCGGTAATGATCGTACATTGATAGCGATTGTCAAATCCTCGTACGACTAGATTACGAATCCCACTTTTCTGATGGTGATCATAGCCAAGATAGCCATCAGCGTTTAATATATCCATAATACGTGCGCGCATTTTTTCTAATTCATCTTCATGTACAAAACAACGGCGGATATCAATAAAATAATTTGAATTGGGCATAAACAATCCGCTTCCCAAACGCTTCTCTTCCATCGCGCAAGGCATCTTAAATTGATTGCGATAGCCAAATATATCTGCACTCGGTAAGACATTCTGTATTTTTCTTGGATTTACCTGTGCATATTTGATCAAAGACTGTTTCAACACATCTTTTTTATATTCCAATTGCCGTGGATAGCGAGCGATCATCAAAGGACAGCCTCCACAGATATGCTGCATACGACATTTCGGTTGTATACGGTCCTTACTTTTCTTTATAATGCGGTTTACTTCTCCAATGGCATAACGCTTTTTACGCTCTACCACACGAATATCAACCTCTTCATCAACCAATGCCCCTGCTACAAATACCGGCAATCGATCAATGTAGCCGATACCTTCCCCATTGATTCCCGTTTTTTTAATTACTACTTTCATATGTTTACCTCTATTTCTTATAGCTTTTCTTTTATTTTATCACTGATGGTTCGTGCCCAGTGAAAGATGCGTTCATTTTTCATTGGCAATTCTGCTTCACGACCATATGTTTCTTCCATCACCAAATTCAAACAGAATCCGAAGTATATGATACAGGAAATCAGATAAATTGCCAACAACAATGTGACAAGGGATGCCAATGGTCCGTACACGTCTTGATAAGATGTAAAATATTTTACAATTGTTACAAATAACGTGGCCAATCCCATAATACAAATCGTCGAAAACATTGCCCCCAATAACCCAAAGCTCCAATCATGACGGCGAAAACTCAATGCCCGATACATCATATAGAAGAACATCAGCATGATCAAAGAAGAAATCAGTGGGAGAAATTCTAAAAAGTTTGTCGCAATAAAAATGGCAGCTACAATAATAATTGCCAGATTGACAAAGAGTACGACTGATTTAATACGAATCGACCATTTTGGAACATCGACTTCTTCATGAGATGCGCTAATCAAAAGAAAAGAAAAAATACTGCGACTTGCCAGATAAAAGGAAACACACATCGTAACGATAAAGGATAAGATACTATAATCCTTACTCGTAAAAAACTGAAACAGCTGATTGATCGTTTCCAAGTTGCCATCCGGTATAAAATTCATGATAAAGTTGAGAATGATCGTATCATCAAGATAAGCGAATTTAAACATCAATGCAAATATCAGCAAAGATGGAGCCAGTGCTAATAAAAGAGAAAAAGAGAGCGAGTATTTAAAAAGGCTCCCTTCAAAGGAAGTGAATTCACGATACAAACATTTTATTTTGTACATAGCTCACACCTACTTTATCTCCTGCATATAGTGTACCACCTTTTTTGCGTCTTCACCAAGAACAAAATAATAATATTGCCCAATGCGCCCTTGCAATGCCGAATCTATTAGCGTATTCCCATCCATGAGTATCCCCGCATAGCGCTGCTTCAAATCTTCTTTATGTTCTTGAATAGCTTTTTTCAGCATGGTATCTGCCTGGGGTTTGGCTAAAAACAGGGCTACCTCACTCAATTGTGCCGGAATAAGTGCCTGTTGAACACGGCAATCCTTGATTTGTGTCATATCCATATGATATTGCTTCTCTACTTCCTGTAAGCTTAGCGCTTCATCCTGTAACAATCCCATCTTCCAATGACCATCCGCAATCTCTTCATTTATTTCCTCTATGACTTTTTCCATATCTATATTCCCATCTTCAAAACTTCCTGGTTTTGTACACGCGCATAGAACAAAAAGACAAAGCCATAAACAAATGATCTTTTTCATATGCATCCCTCCTGCTTCAGTATATGAAATCAGGTTTTTATCCATACCTTTCAAGGGATGACGCTTTCTTATTGCGCTTTCGTTTTTAACAAAAAAAGAAGCTGAACATGTCAGCTTAATCGTTAACGGCCCATTCTGGAACATCGTTTCCTCTGCGAATCAATACCGCTTTTTGGAACTCTGTCTGATTCAGGAACTCTAAAATATCATGTTCCTCTTCTTCATTACAGCCAATCAATAATTTTACTTCACAATCCTTTTTCAGGATATCGGCACTGATAACAACCGCCTGTACCAGATTGCTTTTTTCACTGCCCTTAAATACATCAATCGGTGCTTGATCAGAACCTGTTGTATCATTTAAATATCCATAATCAACAGGGTAAATCATATTGCTATACTTGTAATGACAAGTGTTGCGTGGGCGGTCAATGACCAGTTTGCTTGATAGATACAAGGTATCTAATTTTTGCCAGAAAAAGGCATTATTCTCAAATGAACTCATAGTCGTCCTCCTATTTAAAATGTAACTATAACTTTATCTCTGGTAATATCCTGAATGCTCTTGCAACCGGACATTGCCATTGCTTCTTTTAATTCAAGCTGAATCTTTTCCATATAAATGCGGATACCTTCTGCCATGCCGCCGATCACTGCTTGTGATGCAGGGCGGCCAATCAGAACACCGTCAGCTCCTAATGCCAATGCTTTAAAGACATCATTACCGCTACGGAATGCACCATCCACAAAGACTTTCATACGTCCATCCACAACGTTTACGATTTCTTCCAACATTTCAATACCACTTGGACTATCGTCTAAAACACGTCCACCATGATTTGAAACGATGATTCCATCTGCCCCAGCTGCCAAAGCTTTGCGCGCTCCCGCTACGCTGAGAATGCCTTTTAAAATAAAGGGCACCTTGCACATGGCTTTTATTTCCTTTAAATCCTCTACGCTTTTAAAACCAACGGGCGTCACACTGTTTCGCAAGTTAGAAAGACCACTGGCATCAATATCGGAAGCAATGGCCAATGCATTTCCTTCATTTGCCAGTTCAATGCGCCATTTCATATGCTCATATTGCCATGGTTTGATGGTCGGGATACCATATCCATTGTGTTGTTTTACAATTTCCATTGGTCCTTTAAACATTTCATCATGCATACCATCACCGGTGAATGCTAATGTATTTGCCTGCAGACAACCCTCAACCAGTTCTCTGGTATAATCATCATCACGCATCTTAGCGCCATAATTTTGTTCAATACCGCTGATTGGTGCTGCATACACCGGTAAAGCTACCGGATGTCCGAAAAAATCGGAAGCTGTATCAATTTCTTCATTGGAAGTAATTGTATCCATCTGAATCAAAATCTTTTTCAGCATTTCACTATTTCGCACAAAGGCGCTGCCACTGCCCTTTCCGCCGGGACCCGGAGTTTCACCGCGACAGGCTCTGCCATCACAAACAGGACAGCATCGACATTTGGCACACTGTGATTTTGCGTTTGCATAAACCTCATTCCATGTCTTCATCTTCACACATCACTTTCTAAAATCAAAAAGGATCTCATTACGTATTCTTATATATTATACTGGTGATGAAAGAAATTATCAATAGTTTTAGAAAATTTTCACAGTTTCTTTCATTTCATATCATCTAAAATGCGTATCTTTCTTATTGCACACTATTTCATACCCTCTAAATCGTTCTTAGCGACCCACTCCCAAAATCGATCCGGTTGAAATTGGGTGTAGCCTTTTTGCGCATCCGCAACTTCGCCATTCTTGATGTAATAATAATGCGGTGTCTGATCCGGACGATCCAGATATGCCTTTAACTTATCCACATCCTCATTTAGATGCTCTACTGTATCATCTCGCATGATCGTATCATAAATGACCAAGTTATGATCGTTTATGGTATCCTTAAGCATTTCTAGCATAGCTTCACAATATTCACATTGCTTACGGGTTACCAACAAGACAAAGCTTTGCTTTTTCTGTATTTTTGCGATGGCATCATCCACACCAATTTCTATAACCTTGCTTTCAGAATTGGTTTTTTTCGATGTTGTGCTGACACATCCTGTCATCACCAAGGCGAAGGTAAACAAACATATGATAACTTTTTTCATATCATCACCTCAATTACATATAAATGGAAACCCCATTATAACAAAAATCAATTCCCTCTTGCAATCTTTTCCATAATTTCACATAGAATATTACAAATAGTTACATCATCTTCCAAGGAATAACATTTTTCCTTTAATCTTTTGCATCCTGCTGCTTTGGATAAAGGAAAAAGATGCAATCTGTTTTTTTGATTACATCTTTCATATTGCTTTCTTATTTCTTTTTCATACGTAATATCCGCATCGAATTTAAGACAGCAAGCAAGGTGACACCAACATCCGCAAAAACGCCCATCCACATATTGGCAATACCAAGAGCTGCCAGTACTAATACAATTCCTTTAACACCCAAAGAGAAAACGATATTTTGCCATAGTACATACATCGTTTTACGGGCAATCCGAATTGCTTCACTTAAAGCAAGTGGATCATCTTTCATTAACACGATATCCGCTGCTTCTATGGCTGCATCACTTCCGATACCACCCATAGCAACACCGACATCCGCACGGGCCAACACAGGCGCATCATTCATACCATCACCGACAAATGCCAGTTTATGTTTGGCATCCTCTTGTTGCAGCAATTCCTCAACTCGTGCTACTTTATCCGCTGGCAACAATTGCATATGCACTTCATCCAATGCTAATTCTTTTGCCACATGTTCGCCAACTTCTTTGCGATCTCCACTTAACATGATACAGCGTTTGACCCCATTTCGTTTTAGTTCCTGAATTGCTTGTTTACTTGTTTCTTTCATTTCATCATTGATCAGCACATAGCCAAGATACACATTTTCTTTCGCTATGTGAATGATGGTGCCCGGTGTCGGACATGGAACGGTCGATATGCCATGTGTCCGCATCAGTTTCTCATTACCTAACAATACCTTCTCTCCATGAATGGTAACCTGTATGCCGTTACCGGCAACTTCTTCATAATGTTCTAGACAAGATGCATCTATCGTTTTTCCATAAGCTTCTTTGATAGACAGGGCAATAGGATGAGAAGAATGATATTCACCATATGCCGCCAGTTGCAGCAATGCTTCTTTACTGCCTTGCTGTGCATCGACCTTTACAACGCGAAAAACACCTTTGGTCAGCGTTCCCGTCTTATCAAATACCACAGTATCAATATTCTGCAATGCTTCTAAATAATTACCACCTTTTATCAAGATTCCCTGTTTACTGGCAGCACCGATTCCAGCAAATAAGCCTAATGGAATGGATACTACTAATGCGCAAGGACAAGAGACAACCAGAAATGTCAAAGCACTTTCCAGCATATCCATAACATGAATTTGATTGCTAAACAAAGGAGGCAATATCGCCAAAGCAACTGCTAAAGCAACAACACTTGGTGTATAGACTCTGGCAAATTTGGTGATGAATTTCTCCATTGGTGCTTTTTTACTGCTGGCATTTTCCACTAGCTCTAAAATACGAGATACCGTTGATTCCCCATATGGTTTGGTAACCTTCATGGTCAATACACCACTTAAATTGACAACCCCAGCCAACACTTCATCATCTATATGGACATCGCGAGGCATACTTTCTCCGGTTAATGCTGACGTGTCCAACGCACTGCTTCCTTTTATAATTATCCCATCCAATGGTACGCGTTCTCCCGGTTTCACAAGGATGAGCTCACCGATTTTGACATCTTCCGGTGTTTTTTTGATTTCCTGCTCTCCATCAAGCACATTTGCATAATCGGCGCGAATATTCATTAAGGAAGATATGGATTTTCGAGAACGATTTACGGCATAGGATTGAAACATCTCACCGATTTCATAAAAAATCATAACCGCAACAGCTTCTTCATAATCCTGTATCGCAAAGGCGCCAATGGTTGCTATACTCATCAAAAAATTTTCATCAAACACTTCACCTTTTAACACATTACGCATAGCTGTGATAACAACTTTACCACCGGCAAACACAAAGGCTGCCAGAAAAATCCATACGCTATAAGCTGTTTCATGAAAGAAAAGTCCTACAAGAAAAAGGAAAATTCCACTATACAGTTGAGCATTGTTGCGAAAAGAAAACATACTATATTGGGGTTCCATTTCTTGCACCTTTTTTTCTTTTTCCACAAGAACGCCATCTTCTAAGGTTGGTATTACCTCCATGATTTTCATCAGCGTTTCTTCTTTTTTCATCTTATCTTTCATCTGAACAAATAAGATCCCATTTGAAAAGTTCAAGCTGGCATCAGCTACATTTTCCATGCCCGCTACATGGCGTTCTATTTTGGCCGCACAGTTTGCACAATCTAACCCTGTAAGATACAACTTGTCTGCCCCTTGCAGTTCCCGTACTTCTTCTACATGTGCATGTGTACAAGAACAACCATCATGATCATGATGATGTTCATGTTCCTCGTCATGAGAATGTGCATGTTCGCAACAGCTGTCTTCCTGTGCATGTACATGTTTCTGCGATTTATTTTCCATCGATTTCTTTTGCTTAACTTCACGTGGTACAACCTCAGGTTCAATGCTTGTCACTGTAGAAAGGATTGCTTCCTCTATTGTCGCATCTTCATACTCTACATATAACTTCTTTGTGACAAAATCCACATTGGTCTCTTGTACCCCCTTAACTTTTGCTACTTGTCGCTCTATTTTCATTGCGCAATTTGCACAATCCAAGCCTTCTAAGACATAAATCTTCTGCATTCTCTCTACCTCCTTTATTTACGACGCGCGATTAGACAATACCCCTTGTCTTTCCCCATTGTTAATAGGGATTCCTTTGTAAAACCATTACTTTCCATGCTCTGTAGGATCGTTTCTTTTTCATAACAATGAAACATGGGAAACAGCCTTCGTTTGCGTTTCAGCCAGGATGCTGAATAAAAAGCAATCACACAAATGCTGTCAGGTTTTCCACAGCGATATAGTTCCTGAAACCCTTGATCCAGACTTTCCCAAAAATATATCGTATTGATACTATATTGATACGCAAACATTTCATCTTGAAACGGCAGTTCTTCGACCTTTCCATATACTAGTTCCGTGCCTTGCAAAGCTTTATCCTGCCGGGCTTTTTTAATCATTGTTTCACTGATCTCTACTCCATAGTATGTGCCAGAATGAAGACGCAATGCTTTTTTAAGTACTTGCGCATTACCAAAGCCAACATCTAAAATCGTTCTTGCTTCTGTAGTTTGCAGATGCATGAGTACCATATCATACATCTTATGATTCATAAGATTCATTACTTTAGTTGCTAACCTGCCACATATGCCATTGGGATGGGCGAATTGTTTTCCAATTGTATTTAGCATTAATGTTCTAAGATATGCGCTAAACCTGCATCATAGATTTGTTGGATATGTGCATCATCTAAAGAATAGAAAACATTTTTCCCGCTTCTGCGATATTTAATTAAACGATTCTGCCGTAAGACCGATAGCTGATGTGATACTGCGGAATGTGTCATATCTAAAAGAAAAGCAATATCACAAACACAAAGCTCTTCTTTAAATAACATACCTAATATCTTTAATCTGGTGGGATCCGCAAACATTTTAAACAAGGCAGATAATTCATTCCCCGTTTCCACACTCAGCATGTCCGCTTTGATTCTGGCAATGGCATCTTCATGGATTTGCCGTTCTTCACATTCTAGTTTTTCTTTTGCCATCACATGCATCCTCAACTTTCTAACATATGAACAATTGTTCATATGTTTTGCAAACCTATTATATGTCATTTTTCTATGCTTGTAAACACTTTTTATGAAAATTGAAGGAGTTCGATGAATCGAAAAGACTTCTTTCTCATCCTTCCATTGCTTCGTGATGGATAAAAAAAGAAGTAGAACATCACAAGCAGAGCGTGAATGATTATCCTACTTCCTGTTTTTTACCATAATATTATATAACGTTTTTTCTGCATTCAACCAGTTTACTTTAAGGTTGCCAGTTCGTTCGCATACGCTTTGGCTTTCTTTTGATCGTTTAATCTTTCATACACCTGCTGTTTCAGTTCTAATAGAAAACATAATGTATTTTCATTCGTCGATTGTTCTGTATATGCTTGGCGTATGATAGGCTCCATCGAGTCTAATTTCTGCAAGATCCAACGCTTGGTTTGGGTACTGTTAATATCATCATAATACTTTACGCTATTTGCGTATTGTTCATCCGTGATCAAAGCCAACTGCAAGAGGCGCAAACAATCTTCTTCGCGCTCTTTTTGATAGCGGGGAAAGATCACATCCAATTCTTTTTGATAGGTTGGAAATGATGAATAAAACAATCCTATCAAATACTTATACATATCTGTATATTCATTATCCCAAACAGTATCGCCTTTTAATAATTTCTCTTTGTTTTGAAAATAGCTGATTTGCAATGGTTGTCCGTTTTCTATCTTTCGCTTTACAAGCTGCTTTATTGCTATGTGTGGTGCTTCCAGCATAAATTGTTCTTTACCATCACGATATGCAATTACTACCTTGATACGATTACTCATGTGTCGATTAGCGACATCAAACAGGCTTCTGCCCTTCATCTTCCAGACATGTGGTGTTTGCATAATATCCTGCATGAGATCATCTTGAAATACTTGATTTAAAGGATAACGACCCATCACTTTGATAGTTTCTTTGTCTTGCTGATAAGCAAAGACAGAAATTGTCAGATCATGGATAGTTCCATCCACTTTTTTCAACAATGTTATTTGATAATCATCATATGTATAAAAATAATCGTATGCAATATCAAACAATTCCCCTTTGACGATATGATCATTCGCATAAAAAGTCTTAAGCAATCGCTGTTCCTTTTTACTTAGATCTGTTATCTCATAGGAAGATAGATGATCATGAAAGAAGTATTGTACTCCCCATATAAGAAGCAATAGACTACATAGTAAGCTGCCAATGACCATCAGCCATTTCCGTATTTTCATAAGAATCCTTTCATTATTTGCTTATACCTTCTCTATTCAAGAATGATTTTTAAAATACCAAATTGTCCGCATAATGCCATATGCAGCTAATTCTAATTTTTCGGGTGCATTTTCTAAAGCTTGTTGAAACGTCATGGCACGATCGGCAATGCTATAAATACCAACAAAGCCTAACTCATATAGATCCATATAACCAATGCCTAAGGCTCCACTGATACAAATAATTGGCTTATCATGTTTTTTGGCCACTTTCAAAATACCAGCCGGCACTTTGCCATACATCGTCTGACGATCACTTTGTCCTTCTCCGGTGATGACCAGATCACAATCTTGTATCTGATCTTCAATGTCACTATAACTCATTAACAACTCAATACCGGGCATCATCTTCGCCTGCAAAATGCCTATCAATACAGCACCAATTCCTCCGGCAGCTCCACCGCCTTCAAAAGTATCAATATCCACATGGGTATAACGATAAAGCTGATCGCGATAATTCTGCATCGCCATATCCACCTTTTTGATTTGATTAGGAAAAAAGCCCTTTTGTTTCCCAAAAACATAAGTTGCCCCATTTTCCCCCAACAAATGATTTTTCACATCACAAGCCGCAATCAATTCAATACCTTCTAATTTATTTAAACGATTCAAATCAATATAACGAATCTTTTCCAGATTCATCGCTTGCGGAGATAAATATTTATGATTCATATCATAGAAACGCGCGCCTAAGCTTTGTAACAGCCCCATACCGCCATCATTGGTAGCACTGCCTCCCAAGCCGATGATGATTTTTTTACAGCCTTTTGCTACAGCATCCAAAATAACCGTGCCGACACCGAAACTACTGCCAAAAAATGGTGCTCTGCGCTCTCTTTCATGCATATTCAAGCCGATAATATTCGCCACTTCAATCACCGCACAACGGCCATCTTCAATGATGGTATACTCGCTCATGATTTTTTTACCATACGCATCACTGGTCTGTACCGGCTGTTTTATGCCATGACAGGTTTCATGAAAAGCCGCAACCGTGCCTTCTCCCCCATCACCAATCACGTAGGATACCGTTTCAATAGAGGTATCCAGACGGTGGATACCTTTTTCAATTTGTGTGGCTACCTGTCGTGAAGTCATACATCCTTTGTAGGAATCACAGGCAATTACTATCTTCATCTAATCACTCCTATGAACGCGCAAGTATTCTTTCGTTAATTTTACCACAGTTTTATATAAAAGCACTAGTGAAATCAGATTTGGTATGGCCATAAGACCATTTAAGGTATCTGCGACTTCCCAAACAAAGCCCAGTTCCATACCACAGCCATATATTAGCAAAACAAGAAAGAGCAGTGAATAGCAAACAATCATAATACGTGTTTTGAATAAATAATGAAGACAGGTGATTGCATAGTAGTACCATCCTAAGATCGAAGGTAAAGCAAAGGATATGATGGCAATGGCAAACAGCATACCACCAAAAGAACCAAACCCTTCTTCAAAGCAAGCTACGGTCAAGGCAACACCTTCCAGACTTTGGCCCCATGCATCACTGGATAAAACGACAAGACCTGTCAATGTACAGACGATAATCGTATCAAAGAATACTTCAAATATGCCCCAAAAGCCCTGTTCCACTGCATTCACATTTACAACAGCGGCATGTGATAAGGGAGAGCTTCCCATACCGGCCTCATTAGAAAATACGCCGCGCGATATGCCATAATGCATTGCCCGGGAAATGGCAAAGCCACTGATACCTCCGGCCGCGCTCATGAAATCAAAGGCATCATCAAAGATGAGCGTGAAGACATGTGGTAATTCATCCATATGCAGAAGCAGTAAATAGATACAAGCCAGCACATAGCCAATCGAAATGATGGGAATGATTATTTCATTAAAACGCATAATTCCTTTCGCCTTGCCTAGCATGATGATGCCGATGATCAATGCCAATACAATACCGATAAGCATAGGGGAAAGAGGCAGATACGTTTGCAAGGTGTGGGCAATCGTATTAGCCGGTGTCAGATTACCTATCCCAAAAGAGGCAAACACACAAAATACAGCAAATAAAACACCAAAAAATCGCAGATGCAAGCCATGTTCCAGCGTCGTCATCGGACCTCCGATATAACTGCCGTCTTCACTTCTTTCACGATAGTGAATTGCCAAGACAATCTCTGCATACTTGCTCATCATACCGGGGATGGCACTGATGAGCATCCAAAATAAGGCACCTGGTCCTCCCATGGTCAAAGCAGTGGTAACCCCTACGACACTGCCAACACCCAATGTACCGGCTAAAGCTGTCGATACTGCTTGAAAAGGTGTAATACCTTCTTGGGCATTGGTTTTCTTTAAAGCCCCAAGGGTCTTATGAAATATCAGTTTGATCTTACGAAAAGGTAAAAAATTTGTCACGATCATCAGCCATATACCTGTAAACAATAAAAAGAAAATCATATATTTGCCCCAGACAAAGCCATTCAGCACTTGATTGATGTACATAAGCTTGTTCATAGCCACACCTCACCTATGCTATAGTGTATTCCTTTGTGAAACGAAAAATGATGACGTGATGGCAGCTTACGACCTTTTTATGCTATGCATATCCCTGTTTCTTTCTTGAAAATGATTTGCTTATCCTGCATCAGATAGATAGTACTCTGTGCTTCTTTGATAAAAGATGCATTTACTGCCCACTTGATGAAAAATAGGCGTATAATGATGTTGAAAAAAGGAGGCATTTTTATGAGAGTGTTATGTATTTTAACGGATGGTTATGAAGAATTAGAAGCTGTAGGAACCATTGCTTTATTAAGAAGAGCAGGAATTGACATGGATATCAGTGCCGTATCCGCAAAAGAAGCATGCGGACGTTTCCATATCACGATGAGCAATCTGTTAGATCTGGATACGATCGATCCGAATGCATATGACGTTTTGTTCTTCCCTGGAGGACCACATTATCAGAAATTAGAAGCCAATGATAACGTCATGGCTATTTTAAAAGCCTTCATGGATGCAGATAAAGTTGTTGCCGCTATTTGTGCAGCACCGACCATATTAGGCCGTCAAGGGTATTTAAAAGGTAAAAACTACACCTGCTTTACTAGCATGAATGAAGATTTCAATGGCACGTATGTAGATCAATATACCGTAACGGATGGCAATCTGATCACCGGAAGAAGTGCAGCAGCTGTAATTGACTTTGCGTTTGCTATCATTGAAAAGCTAGCAGGTAAAGAAAAGGCCGAAGCAGTAAAAAACGAAATCTATTATTATTAAAAGACTTTCATTATCCTAAATAAAAAGCATATGTGATTGCTGTCAAATGACGCTAGCCATATGCTTTTTTCCTATTTACAAGTAACTTCTTCCGTTTTACAAATCATCATTTGACAGGGATTCCATTCATCCCATAATGGTAATACCTCTACATCCACAAAATTAAGCGAACGATAAAAGGCATAGGTTTTTAAATAATATTCATCTTTCGCCTCAGGTGCCAATGTTTTCACCTGAAGATAATAATAACCATGCGTCTTTGCATAGGCCACTACCGCTTGCATCATGGTGTTGCCAATTCCCTGACGATGATAGGTCGGCAAAATCCCGAGCACATACAGTTCTAAAGTTTTCTCGCTCGTTGGCTTTAAGGTGATAAAACCAATCAGCTTTGTTTCCTCAAAACAACCAAGGACAGTAAGCTTTTGACTTTCTACTACATAACTTTCTAAAGAATTCGGAAGACCAAACCAATCAGGTAACGCTAATAAGATAGTTTTGATATCCGCCTTTTCATCCATGTTTAATAAACGTATTTCTCGCATTTTTTTCATTCCTTTCAATAAACATAAAAAAACAGCACTCCTTGTGCCGCAAGCATAAAAATCCTAACGGCAAGGACAAAATTAGGTAACATAAAAATGGATGATTCATCCTTATGCCCTATTCTCGTTATCCATTTACCGTTGCCGACAGCAGAAATATCCACCATCGAAAATATCGCCTCCAAATTAGCTTATCGCTTTGTTTTATTAAGTTTACCATATAGAAAAAGAAAACACAAATTACGAAATCAGCTGGGTTATCATGGTTATCCTTTAAAATAGGATATAAATTATAAAAAAAGTTATGTAGGACACTCACAAGTGAAACGAACTGTGCTATAATAAACAAGCTAAGAAGAAAGAAGGTGTTGTATATGTCTCCAGAGCCGGAAAGCCCATGTCAAAATAAGATAAGAAAACACATAACAGGAGGCAGTATACAAACCAGCCTCCTGTAAAAAGGAGGTACGTATGATTGAATTTTACAAAACTTTTGGCACGATGACCAAAAAAATCGACAAACCAGAAAAAGGATGCTGGATCAGCGCTATTGCGCCTACCCAAGAAGAATGTGATTATTTAATTCAAGAAATTGGTGTTCTCCCTGAATTCGTCAAAGCGAGTTTGGATGAAGAAGAAAGTTCTCATATCGATCATGATGAAGACGAAGGACAAACGCTTGTCATTGTCGATTATCCTAATGCTGATGAAGATGAAAATACAGATGAAAATACATTGCTTTATACAACCTTACCACTTGGTGTTATCATTATGAAGGGTTGTATCGTAACAATCTCTTTATATGATAATCTCAATATCGAAGATATGGCAAAAGGTCGTATTAAAGGGATGAATACAGATCTTAAAACGCGTTTCTTATTATTGCTGCTGTTGAAGATTTCACAGCGTTTCCTAATCTATCTGCGTCAGATTGATCGCGTATCTTCAAGAACAGAACGTAATCTTCACCAATCTATGAAAAATAAAGAATTGATTCAAATGTTGGGCTTAGAAAAATCTCTTGTTTACTTCTCGACTTCTTTAAAATCAGATGAAGTTACGCTCAATAAGATCATGCGTGGAAAGCTGATCAAACTATATGAAGAAGATCAGGACATCCTAGAAGATGTGATGATTGAAATCCATCAGGCAATCGAGATGTGTAATATTTATTCCGGTATTCTATCAGGAACGATGGATGCCTTCGCTTCCGTCATCTCTAATAACCTAAATATTGTTATGAAAGTATTAACCGTTATTACCATCGTCATGGCGATACCAAACATTATCTTCAGTTTTTATGGTATGAATGTAGAAGGTTTGCCAATTCCACAATGGTGGTTCCCTACCTTAGTCGCCATTATTGCCTGTGTAATTGCCACCTTTATCTTTAAGAAAAAAGATATGTTCCATTAAACATACGCCCATAGTCAGCTATGGGATTTTTTATGCGACATCTTAAGATATCTTAAGCCATCTATGGATATAAAATCATATATGCTACAATAAAGCGCAAGGGGGAATCAAATTATGGAAAATCAACAACATACGACACACATTCTGCGACGCATTGTTGTAGGCTTATGCTTAACGATGTTTACGGTGCAATTTGCTTATCTGGATGTTTTTTTACCATTGATCGGTATAGGCCTTATGACCTACCATCTATGGACATTACATAGACACAATGCATACTTTCAGCATGCCTTTTTCAGCGAGATTGGATTGGCCATTCTCTTTCTAATACAAACAAGCTTAGCTGCTACTCCTTATATGGATGGTATCTTACTGCTATCCATCGTATCCATCGCGTTACAAGTATATTTTATCCAACAGTTTTCAAAGGCGATAGAATCACTTTATATCGATGCGCAGCTAACACAACGCTACCCTATGAAGAACGTACGGATTGCTTTTCTGCTCTATATCCTTTTCGTATTACTAAGTTATTTCTTTCTTCTATTTGGAATTATTGCCATCATCATAGGATTGGGATTGCTTATTTATATAGCATATCAGCTGTTTCACTCCATTCATCAATTATTGAACGCCGATATCCAAATAGAAACAGAACAACCTCATGTATCCTTTTTCGCCATCGCTCTTATTTACACAAGCGTTCTCGCCATTGGGGTGTATGGAATGACCAAAATGTTTATGACCTATGAAACCGTGTCCTATGAAGAAGTAACACCAGCTTCTACCCAAGTACAAAAAGCGCTAATCAAGAAAGGCATGCCACAAGCTATTGCTGCAGAATTATGCAATGAAGATGCCCTTGTTCTGAATACGGCAACGAACTTCAAAGTAAAAACCACAAAAATCCATTATGATGAGCTGCCTGCATTTCCTTTCACCAGTGTGACTGCTAGAAGTACGGATGGTGCGATCATGATCTTAGGATTCATCGATTGGAAACAATTGCCAACGACACATACTGCCATGATGAAAGCACAATTGACGATGCAAAAACTGGAAGAAGATAACACCATGGTTAAGTATGTACAGCTCTATCAAGAGAACAAACACCATTATGCCAGTGAAATTTATGATGATGAATCCTTCTCTTTCAAAAAAGGAAACAAACGTAAGAGTTATTTTATCATGCAATACGACTCGCCCTATCAGGAAAAGTGCCTATTGCATATAGACATCCTATATCGCAATGATGCATTCGTTTATCCTTACCGTGAGTTCACTACGTATCAAGCAGGAAACAGTTTCCCAGATGCTTTGGTACAAACCTATCCCTCCTACGGAGTTTCCCACATCACGTTTGATACAGAAATTAACGTTGATGGAAAAACCTATTCAAAAGATACGCATGAACAAAACGATGATTTATAAATAACTTTAGATAAAAAATACCTACTGCCATATTGGTTACACAGTAGGTATTTTTCTTATCTTTTTATTTAGCCGCATCCAGCATCGTACTGTCTTCTCCACACAATGCTTCAAAGTCTTTTGTAAAGACATCAACAGCAATTCTTGCGGCATCTACTTTAATCAAGCCTTCAATAACATCCGGAGCAATCGTACTAGCTCCTAACCCATACTTCGCCAATTCCAGCACCTGTTGGGAATTTTTAAAGCTTGCGGCTAGTAATTCTGTTTTTAAACCGGCCTTCTTCAGCATATCATGAATATCTTTAGCAACCTGAATACCATTGCTGCCAAGATTATCAATACGATTGACATATGGTGCTACATAGGCAGCACCGGCTTTCCCTGCCAAATATCCCTGCATTTGATTATAAATAGCTGTTCCTGTTACATTTGCACCTTCTTTGGCCAACAGACGAATTGCCTTTAAGCCTTCCGGTATCACCGGCACTTTAATAAAGGTATTTTCCCCAAGCACTTCCTGAATCTTATGCGCCTCTACCACCATATCCTCTGCTTTGGCGGAAATGACTTGTACATGTAAATCCGCATCTTTCCCAATGAAAGCACGAATTTCTTTCAATACCTCAAATGGATTGCGTCCAGTCTTTTTCAAAATGGTAGGATTGCAAGTGACCCCATCTACTGGATATACCTCATAAATCTTTTTAATCTCCTTAAGATCTGCGTTATCTACTAAAATTTTCATGTTATTTTCTCTCCTTATTCCTTAATAAATTGTTGGATGCCATGGGTTTGGGCAATGGCATAAAATTGTTCCATTTGTTCATTTGTATACAGCTTAGGATTTTCATTAAAACAATATTCCATATCCAGATAGCTATATTTGGCTTTTGCTAATGGATTGTAATTTAACAGTTCATAGCGCACCTTGGAATAGCAATTGCTGATAAAGGTGGAAATAGCCGCAATGTTGTCTGGTCTAGCGGTAAGTTTAGGAATCAATGGTGTACGTATGGTTACAACATCTTTTTTCTCACTCTGTAACAGAAAGGCGATGTTTTCTTTAATTTGCTTATTGTCAACACCAGTATAGCTTTTGTGCAAAGCACTGTCAAATACTTTCAAATCCACGTAAATCTGATCAAGATATGGCAATGCCTGTTGGATGATTTCCCAATTTGTATAAAAGGAAGATTCAATTGCCGTATGCAGCTGCTTTTTCTTACATTCTTTTAAAATCTCAATCAAAAATTCGTGCTGTAAGAAAGGTTCTCCACCGGAAATTGTAATACCGCCTTCCCTTTGAAAAAAGACTTCATCTTTTAATAGCTCTTCCATCACTTCTTCTACCGTATAACTGCGACTATCAAACTGCATCGCACGGGTAGGGCAGGCATCAACAATGCGTTCCCAATCTTCTTGCGCTTCTCGCTGTAGGCACACATGCTGCTGCTTTATGGTGACACCGCCATGCTTGGCGCATTGTACACAACTGCCGCAATGCAAACATTTGTTTTCCATATATAAGACTTGCGGCTCTTTTTTTAAGCCTTCTGGATTTTGGCACCAGACACAGCGTAAGGGACATCCCTTTAAAAACAGCGTTGTCCGAATGCCCTTCCCATCATGTGTCGCAAAGCGTTTGATATCAAACACATTGCCTCGACATTCAGACGTTGTCATAGCTTGTTCGCGCAATGATTTCATTTTGCAGCTCACCTGCCAATTCGGTAAAATATGCCGTATAGCCAGCCACACGCACGGTCAAAGAACTATATTGTTCCGGATGTTTCTGCGCGGCCAGTAAATCTTCTTTTCGCACCACATTGAATTGTACATGTGGGATTTCTAACGCTACAAAGGAGCGCAAGAAATTCGCAAATTTTTGAATACCGGTGTCTGTCTTAAAGAAGTCCGGTAAGAATTTCATATTTAATAAGCCGCCATTGCTTGTTAAATTGTTATCGATACGAGATACAGATTTCAGCACAGCAGTAGGGCCTTTCAAATCTCTGCCATAGACCGCAGACATTCCACCATCGGCTAAAGGTGTCATAGATAAGCGTCCATCCGCACTGGCACCGACATTTTCTCCCATCGGCACATGCGCACTGACCGTATACATTCCGCTATGATAAGGTCCTTTACGATAATTCGTATAAGAGCGCAGGCGCTCACGAAACTTTCTGGCCCATTTGATACCGAGTTCATCAACCCAAGCAACATCATTGCCATATTTCGGTACACGATTCAATAACATCTGGCGCATGACTTCCTGTCCTTCAAAGTTGTTATATAGTGCATTTTCCAAATCCTTAGCCAAAAGGCGTTTTTCTTCAAAGACTAGCTGTTTGATAGCTGCTAAAGAATCTGCCAAATTCGCTATCTGAATCATCTGAATACCGGATAAATTATAATGTGCTCCACCGGCGGTAACATCCATGCCTTGCTTCATGCAATCATCAATAACACTGGACAAAAAAGGTGTTGGAAGAATATCGATATGTCCTTTTTCCACCTGTTCACAACAAGGAATCATGCGATCTTCAAAATGATACAGCATCTTTTCAAAAGCCGCTTCTAATTCTTCAAAGCTTTGATAAGTGCTTAGCGAACCATAATCAGGACCCATCTGTTTACCGGTTAATACATCAATGCCATGATGCAAGGTCAATTCCAATACTTTATTCATATTGAACATTGCCGCATCGCTCCACCCCAGATTATTGCCCTGTGTCGTTAATTCCACACAGCCGACTATGGCATAATCCATAGCATCCTCATGAGAAATACCAAGTTTCTCCATTTCTTGTATAATTGCCTGATCATTAAAGAATTGCGGCATGCCACTGCCTTTTGCCACAACGCGAATGGCATGATGCAAGAGTTCATCTGAAGTATGGGTATGCAAGCGTACCGATAGATTAGGCTGAGGTAAGCCTAAATCTTCTTGTGCATCTAAGAATAGATGAGAAAGATCATTTACATAATCCTTTCCCTGGGCATCTACACCACCAATCGCAATATTGAAGCCAATCGGAAAACCGGCAAAATATTTTGCGCTGTGTTGATTGCGCAAATACACAATCTCATTAAATTTCAGCCATAAACATTCAATAATTTCCAAAGCTTTCTCTTTATCTAATCGTCCTTGTTTTATATCTTTTTCATAGTATGGATACAGCGTTTTATCCAAACGTCCCGGAGAAAAGCTACTAGCATTGCTTTCCATATGCAAAACCACAAACAGCATCCAAACAGATTGAACGGCCTCATGGAAAGATTCAGCAGGTTTTTCACTCAATTTCTTACAAATCCGCGCAACTTCAAGCATATGTGAGCGATATATTTCATCAGCAGTTGATGCACTTGATACTAATAGATCATGATAGCGCATATAGAACTTCTTTACGCCTTCCATGACTAAGATCACTGCCTCATAAAAAACTTTTTGTTCTTCCTTGCAAACAGCCAATTGCTGTTTTGCCTCCTCTAATAAACCGCTCGGCCCCTTTTCCAACCACTCTTTGACATTGGGACAAATATGCCCCTGGGCATGGTCTGTCTGATTGATTTTTACGACCTTGCCAATTGCAGATATTTCATCTCCACAGCGTTGTTTGACTACATCCTCTAAACTTTTTCCTCGCCAATAGGGAACGATAACCTCACGAAATGTTTTGATATCCTCAGGGCGTACATGAAACTTATCCTGTGGTCTGGTGGATATCGTTTCTAATTCTCGATCTACCCAGGAAATCCCGCTTTCCGGAAAAACAACCCCGTATCGTACACCCTTGGTACGATTCCCGACTATTAATTCTTCCTGTTCTACGCCGATTTCCAATTGACATAACGCATTGTACAAAGCATGTGCACGTTTCATGATGATAGGTTCTTGCTCATGTTCCTTATATGTCTGCGTAATGATCAGTGCCTGTTCAATGCTGACATAACGAGGCTGATGAAGCATTTTTTCATTTAACGTCGTAATTCTGTTGTTTTCCTTCAGATTCATTCACACATCCTCCTTATGCCTTCATTATAGTATAATTTTTCTTATTGTCAATCATTTCTTTATTACTTTTTATTACTTTTTATTGTTTTTCTACAATCGAGTAGGGTGAAATAAATCACCCTCTCACACCACCGTACGTACGGTTCCGTATACGGCGGTTCGTTTTAATTTCAAAGCGTGTCTCTCTATATAGTAATCTAAACAACTGACTAGTCCTTTTTGGGCTAGTTTTTCTTTTGATATTGCTCTTACCACACATGTTTTGGTTACTACCCATTGATAATGGTCTCCCATATACGATGTCTGTCTTGCTCTATCTTTTCTAATCCCAAGTTTTTGTAATCCCCACTGTCGCTTGCTGGGTACTTTCCACTGTTTCCATATGATTACTCGTAGTCTTGTACGAAGATGTTCATCTATCCTTGTCATATGTGTTTTCATATTACATATGGAATAGTAGTTTATCCATCCTCGTATTACTTGGTTCAGTCGTCTTATTCTTTCTTTTAAAGCCATTGTGTTCTTTCTGATTGTTAGCTGTTTTAGTTTCCTCTTAAATCGTTGTATGGAACTTGCGTGTGGTCTTGCACAATATTTCTCAGCTTTGGTATCATAATAAAATCCAAAGCCTAGATATTTTAATTTATTAGGTCTTGTAATATGCGTTTTTGTCGCATTTACTTTCAGTCCTAATTTGTGTTCAATCCACTTTGTGATTGTATGCATCACTCTGTTCGCACTGGCTCTACTTTTTACCGCTATCACGCAGTCGTCTGCGTATCTGGTAAAGTGTAATCCTCTGCTTTCTAATTCTTTGTCTAATTCATTTAGGATAATATTACTTAATAATGGCGATAGGTTTCCACCCTGTGGTGTTCCCTTTTCACTCTTTTCATATTTTCCGTTTATCATGATACCTGCTTTAAGATATTTTCGTATGAGCGACTCTGTATCTCCATCATTTATGATGATGTGTACATAACTCATCAATTTATCCTGTGGCACGTTGTCAAAGAATTTCTCTAAGTCAATGTCTACTATCCATTCATATCCATCATTGATATATTCCAATAATTTATTTATGGCCTGCTCACAACTCCGATTTGGTCTGAATCCATAACTATAATCCGAAAAGAACGTTTCACATATTGGGCTTAATACTTGTACCATTGCCTGCTGGATGATTCTATCCATTACCGTTGGTATCCCCAGATTTCTAGTTCCTCCATTCGGTTTTGGTATTTCAACTCGCTTTACTGGCTGTGGTTTGTACTTCCTTTCTGTGATTTCTGCTCTGATACTTTCCCAGTTTTCTTTTATATAAACATAGGCGTCCTCAATCGTTATTTCATCAATTCCGCTTGTTCCTTTATTCGCTTTTACACGTTTATAGGCTTTGTTCATATTTTCTCTGTTCAGTATCTTTTCTAATAGTTCTGACATACTTTGTGCACTCCTTTCCTTTCCGCTTTCTTACAAATCATCATACGTGTTTTGGATATTTGCTCATTTACGTTTTCACTCATATCCTTGTCTGATTATTGTAAGAAACATACATTTTGCTCGTGCGATTAAAACGTTCGGTCCTTCAGTATCTCTACCTAATATGACCTCTGCTGACTTCTCATTGTTCGTTGTTACTACTCCTCGACTGCCCGTCGTTCTACGTCTCGCCTACTGAGTCAATGAGACCTCGCGGGGTAAGTCACATATCTTTCCTCGTTTACTTATCTGATTTACGCCATTAGGTTACGGTTATCTTTTGGACTTTGATGCTTCATGCCATCTCATCCGCTAATGCCGCCTTATTATCAGCCGTCTGAATTTAATGTTCAGACTTCCTGTCCGTTAAGCCACGATTTCGCTATTGCTTCCTCTCTCCCATACCTCACGATATGAAACTTGCAAGTCGCTCTTGGGTTCGTCGATAACTACGCCCCGAGGGATTTTCACCCTAGATATGTGGCATGCCCGCCACACAGAAAAAAGCTCTCTAACAGAAAGCTTCTTCTCTATCTTATGCATAGTAAAGCTGAAGATCATGTTCTGCGAATGCCTTACATACGTCTTTTGCTGGTTGTTGATTCGTAATCACTCCAGTAAAGTCTTCCAATTCCGCATAGGTATAATTTCCTAACTGGGTGAATTTCTCTTCCTCACACATCATATAGGAATTGCGGCTGCGCTTAATGATCGCCTTCTTCATCATACCATCGTTTGCCATATAAGTCATTACCGCATTCTCATGTACGTCCACACCAACAACCCCCATGAATGCTTTATCAAAGCGAAAATTTTTCACCATCTCCATAGCCAGGCTACCAATGAAACCATCCCTGCCATAATCCAATTCACCGCCAATGAAAATGACGCTCATATCACTTTTTACCAGAAGGTTCATAACATCCAACATGTTCGTCACAATAGTTATTTTCTTCGTTCCATTATTCAATAATTTCGCAAGCTCTATATTAACTGTAGAAATATCTAAAAAAATGATATCGCCATCCTGGATCATCGACATAGCTTTTTCTGCAATCCGCTGCTTTTCTGCAGTATGCACATGTTTGCGCTGTGCCGCAATCTTGCGATGCACATTTTCTTTTACCATGACTGCCCCGCCATAGGCTTTTTTTAGTTGCCCTTTTTCTTCTAATGCTGTTAAGTCCTTACGAATCAGATCTTCACTTACTTGAAACCGTTCGCTTAGTTCTTTTACACGCACTTTTCCTTTTTCATGCAACTCTTCTAAGATGAGTGATTGACGTTCCTCTACAAACATGATATCACCTGGTATATTGTAATGACTCCTCGCCGAAGTCATGTTTAACAATACCTATTTCCTTTCTGGTAGTTTCCTTTTCTATCAGCATTATACCATGATTTATAAGAAATAATACGAATTAACGTGATAAACTAATAAAAAGCAGGAAAAGAAAATGCTATCCTAAAAAAGAATAGCACTTGTTTATTTGACGATGACATCATTGCCATTTATCTGTTCCTGTTGTTTAGCCTCATCACTGGCAATATCCAAAATTTGTTCACCATTTCTTCCATACCGGCGTACGATGCGTTTATAGTATAAGATTGTATAAAAGTTTGCAATCGCATCCAGAATCAATAAAAAGCTGAAACAATTATGTAAGAGTTTATCCTCCATGTTCACTAAGATCAAAACCATACCAATGAGCAAAGGTGCAATAGCAAATCCTAAGTTCACCTTCCATTGTGCATCTTGCAGGCGGAATAAATTCATGGAATATTGTAAACGCAACGTACTGTCTAAGACAACCAAACCACTTAATACGATAGGATAATTATCTACGATCACACTTGGCTTACATGCGACTATCACACCGGCCAATAAATACAAGACGCCGAATGAAAAACTGAATTCATTTGGCTTTAAATAATCTTTCTTAAAGAAATACACCAGTATTTGAAACAACCCGACAAGGGCGACAATGATACCGGCAATCATAAAGAAATTTAAATACTGTTCCTTTGAAATACTGTAGGATAAGACAGAAAATATCAGATAAAAGATTGATAACACTAATAATTTCCAATTTTCAATTTTAAAATTCATAGAACTTCCTCCATTTTCTATTTAGTTTGGCTGCTTTTTGGTTTTCCACAAGGAAAGATAATCGCATAGAAAGAATAACACCGGGATAAAGACGAAGAAAAGAGCAAATATCACAAAGTTTGAAGGCAATGCCAGACTTTTCATCGTATACATGATGATGGTCCCAAAGATTTTGTTACCTTTTTCATAGAAATGCGCCTCTTTCTATCCTTGGCATTATTATATCACATTCTCATGTTTATGATATTTTTATTCAGACACTATTCAATTCACTATGCGATTAAGAAAAAATTAATGCCTCTATGTTGCATAGACAAAAAAGAAACTGCGCTTACAGTTTCTCGATTGGTTTACGTTCTGCCTTTAAATTATGTGTCTTTTGGCTTCTTTTTGCCAATTCTTCATTCACTTCTTCTAAGGTGATATCCTGATCGACCATCAATACTAACAGATGATACAATAAATCACTAAGTTCATTGATCTTATCTTCTTTTTGTTGCGCAAGCGTCGCAATGATTACCTCACTGCACTCCTCACCAACCTTTTTCAGAATTTTTTCAGTTCCCTTGTTAAATAAATAGCTGGTATAAGACCCTTCTTCTCCATGCGCTTTACGCTCTTTTATGGTTTCATATAAGACATCTAACTCTTTCATAGCTCTTCTCCTTCTACATTCCGATAAAAACAGCTGTAATGACCGGTATGACAAGCTGCCCCTGTCTGTTCTACAAGTAACAGCAATGTATCGTTGTCACAATCCACACGAATATCTTTCACATGTTGGTAATGTCCGCTGGTTTCACCTTTTAGCCATAATTCCTGACGGGAGCGACTCCAATACGTAGCAAAACCGCTTGCTATTGTTTTTTGCAAACTTTCTTCATTCATATAGGCCAGCATCAACACTTCTTTAGTCGTAACATCCTGTACGATGACCGGTACTAAGCCATTGCCTTTCGCAAAATCAATCTCTATCATAAACGCACCGCAATTCCTCTCTCTTTTAGATAACGCTTGACCTGAGGCACACTCACTTCACCATAATGAAACATGCTGGCAGCCAATGCGGCATCTGCGGCATCTTCATCAAAAACTTCAGCAAAATGCTGTAAGCTGCCACAACCACCGGATGCAATCACCGGAACATCAACGATATCCCGAACCGCCTTACACAGCGCTATATCAAAGCCCTGCTTTGTACCATCGGCATCCATACTGGTTAATAAAATTTCCCCTGCTCCCAATTCTACTGCCTGCTTGACCCATGTTAAAAGATCCAAGCCGGTATCTACTCGACCGCCATTGACATATACATTCCAGCCACTACCATCTTGGCGTTTCTTTCCATCAACCGCTAAGACGATACACTGATTGCCGAAAATGGCAGCTCCCTCCTGAATCAGCTTGGGATTCTTCACGGCTGCTGAATTCAAAGAAACTTTATCAGCACCTGCTAATAACATCTTACGAATATCCTCAACACTGCGAATACCGCCGCCAACCGTGAAGGGAATAAAAATAGCACTGGCGACTTTTTCTACCACTTGCACCATAGTATCACGCTGTTCATGGGTCGCAGTAATATCAAGAAATACTAATTCATCCGCACCTTGTTCATAATAGGATTTTGCTAATTCTACAGGATCACCGACTTCCTTTAATCCAACAAAATTAATGCCCTTTACCACACGGCCATCCTTGACATCCAAACAGGGGATGATACGTTTTGTATGCATAGCTATTCCTCCTTACAAAGGGTTAATGCCTCTGGTAGTGATAAGGTTTTGGCATACATCGCCTTTCCGGTGATGGCACCATATATACCCAATTCTTTTAAGGCCTGAATATGGGTGATATCTTTGATTCCTCCAGAGGCAATGACGTTAATAGAAACACTTTCCTTTAACTTCTTTAACATTTCCAGATTAGGTCCCATCATGGTTCCATCCTTGGCAATATCGGTTACAATAATCGTTTTTACTCCTAACGCTTGCATTTCTTTCGCAAATGTCAGGTAGTAAAGCTTTGATTCACTTAACCATCCTCTGCCGCATACATAACCATCACGACAGTCAATACCAACCGCAATATGTGTTTGATAGCGCTTAATGGCTTGTTTTAGGAAAGTGCGATCTTCAATAGCAGCAGTACCTAAAATAACGCGCTCTACACCATGCTCCAAATAATATGCCACATCCTCCATGCTGCGAATACCACCGCCGACTTCTACCGGGATATGCAAGGAAGCAGCGACCTCACAAATCGGTTGCTGATTACACTTTTCTCCCTTCTTAGCACCATCTAAATCCACCATATGCAAGTATTGGGCACCTTCTTTTTCAAAGGCTTTTGCGAGATCTAAAATATTGTTTCCGACCTGTTCCTGCTTGTTATAATCCCCTTGATACAAGCGCACAGGCTTTTGTTCAATGATATCAATTGCTGGTAAAATGATCATGCAAATTCCTCCTTGAACCAACGTAATATGTTCAATCCATCTTCTCCGCTTTTTTCCGGGTGAAACTGTGCTCCTAAGATATTATCTTTACGTACAAGTCCCGGTATCTTTAAGCTGCCATAGCTGGAATATCCTAAGATATCTTCAGGGCGATAGTTCTGTGCATAATAGGAATGCACGTAATAAACAAAAGGAGCTTGACTCAGCTTATCGAAAACGGAAGCCTTTTGCATTGGTTCTAACAGATTCCAGCCGATATGTGGAATCTTTACATTCGAATCTTGCATTTTTACGATACTGCCTTGTAAAAAGCCTAAACCTTTTGTGTACGTACCTTCATAACTATCTTCAAACAACGCCTGCATACCAAGGCAGATTCCCAATAATGGTTTCTTTTTCTGCAGCACTTCTTCTTGTAGTACAGGCAATAAGCCTAATTCTTCTAAATGTTTCATACAATCGGGAAAAGCTCCCACACCCGGTAAAACCAATTTATCTGCTTGTTGTATTTGGGCTGCTTGATTGGTAATGATGCAGGCAGCGTTCAAATGATGCAAAGCGTTTTCTACACTATGCAAATTGCCCATGCCATAATCAATGATGGCAATCATTCTAACATCCCCTTTGTACTAGGCAAAGCATCCCCTATGACCTGTGTAGCTTGCCCTAATGCGCGTCCTAAGGCTTTAAAGATCGCTTCTACCTTATGATGATCATTGGTTCCATAGAAAACATTCACATGTAAGGTAATTCCTGCCTGAAACGCAAAAGCACGTAAGAATTCTTCAACCATTTCACATGAGAAAGTGCCAATCGTATCGCGTTTTAATTCACAATGGTATACCAGATAACTGCGGCCGCTGATATCCAAGCTAACATTCGCCAAGGTTTCATCCATGGGCAGATTCATAGAGCCATAGCGTGCTATTCCTCGTTTATCTTTTAGTGCCTGCTTTACACAGCTGCCTAAGATGATACCGCAATCTTCAACGGTATGGTGATCACATACTTCTAAATCTCCTTTTGCTTGCATGGTAATATCAAAACCAGAGTGAAACGCAAGCAATGTCAACATATGATCAAAGAAGCCAATACCGGTGGCAATAGCAGCCTGTCCACTGCCATCCAAGTTGACCTTACATTGAATGTTTGTTTCTTTTGTTGTCCGTACTTCTTCAGCCAATCTCATAGGTATCCTCCTTATCAAATGCCACTAGCAAATCTTTTATGCATGCATTTTCTTCTTTACTGCCAATGGTGATACGAAAACTATCATCATTCGCATAATTTCGTATTACGATGCCATGTTCTTGCAAACGTTTTAACATTGCCTGTTTGCGCTGACTGCGGCCATATAAATAATTGGCCTGTGAAGGATAAAAGGTGATAGTTTGCAGATTTGCTAATGCTTGATAGAGCTTATCACGTTCTTCACAAATCGATTGTATCAATGGTTGATATCGTGAAGCATGGCGCAATACAACCGCCCCTATCTTCTGATCAACGCTTGATATATTATAAGGCACAATATGTGGCCGCAAGGTTTGCATCATCGCTTTATTACCAATCAAAAAGCCTAAGCGCACACCAGCTAAGCCATAGGCCTTGGATAATGTACGAGTTACATACAGATTGGTATAATTGCTTGTTTCCTTAAGCATGCTGTCACGTGCAAATTCCGCATATGCTTCATCGATGACAACCGGTATACAAGGGAAAGCATCGACGATCTTTAACAGTTCATGATTGGACAAGGCATGTCCGCTGGGATTGTTAGGATTTGAAAATAAGATCATATCCACGCGCTGTTCACGCCCTTGTTCAATGAAAGCATCGACATCAAAACGACCATCCGCATCAGTCACAAACTTGACTACCTGCGTTTCTTGCATGCCGGCATAATAATCATACATGGAGAAATCCGGTTGTAAGGTATATAGTTTCTTATCTTTCCCCAGGAAATACTGAATCAGAAACCCAAGCATTTCATCACTGCCATTACCAGCCAATATACAAGCAGCATCCAGTTCCATAACTTTGCCATACGCTTCAATCAGCTCTTTGCTTGTTTCATCCGGATAGCGATGAAAGGAAAGTTTGCTGAGTTCATGTAACACTTCCTTACGCAATGCTTCATCAAGATCACAATACAATTCATTTGCATTCAACATGATCTTGCCATTCTCTTTAGGAGGTGCATAGGTTTCTACCTGTTTCATTTCTTCAACCTCACCTTCACGGCATTGGCATGCGCATCCAGATCTTCCTGTTGTGCCATACAAATAATATTATCGCCATATGCCTGAATAGCTTCTTCACTATATTGTAAATAACTGCTCTTCTTAATAAAACTATCTACCCCTAAGGCACTTGAGAAGCGAGCGGTACCACTGGTAGGCAAGACATGATTGGTACCACCGTAATAATCTCCAACACTTTCACAAGTGTAATAGCCTAAGAACACACTGCCGGCATGACGCACTTCATGAAGCAGTTGCATGGGCTGCTTTACCATTAGCTCTAAATGTTCCGGGGCGATGGCATTGGCAATTTCCACACATGCAGATAAGCTTGCACAACAAATCGCTGTACCATAATTTTTTAAGGATTGCTCAACAATTTCGCGTTTCGGCAAGACAGCAGTTTGCTTGGCTAACTCTTTATTCACATTTTCCAATAGTTTTGAAGATGTTGTCACTAAGATTGCACTGGCCATTGGATCATGCTCTGCCTGAGATAACAAATCAGCTGCTACATAAGCTGGATTAGCATCCACATCCGCAATGACTAAGATTTCACTAGGACCGGCAATCATATCAATATCCACTTTGCCATAAACTAGTTTTTTAGCTGCTGCCACAAAGATATTACCGGGGCCAACAATTTTATCCACTTTTGCGATGGTTTCTGTTCCATAAGCTAATGCGGCAATGCCCTGAGCACCGCCAACCTTATAGATTTCTGTTACTCCTGCTAATTTTGCGGCTGCGGCAATATTAGGATGTAAAGTTCCCATCTTGGATGGTGGTGTAATCATGACAATTCGCTTTACTCCGGCAATACGTGCGGGAATGGCGTTCATTAAAACGCTAGAAGGATATTGCGCCCGGCCTCCGGGAACATAGATGCCCACACTATCCAGAGGCAAGACACGCTGTCCCAAATAAATGCCCTTAGCTTTTTCAAGCAGATAGCCATGCTGCTTCTGTGCATTGTGGAAATATTCAATATTCGCTTTTGCCTGCCTCATGCTTTCCACAAATTTTGGATCTGCTTGGGCAGCCGCTTCATTGATTTCTTCTTCCCTTACTCTGTAATCTTCTAAATCAATGCCATCAAACTGTTTGGTATAACGCCTGATGGCCGCATCTTTTTCCTTTTTCACCGCATGTAATATTTCCGTAACCTTTAAGATTACTTCCGTGCTAATATCCTCACTGCGGCTATCTAAGTATTCTCGTAATTTTTCGTGATCGTTTGGATCAATTTGTCGTAACATCATTCTCACCCAAGCTTTCTTTTAAATCCTCTAATACTTGTGAAATTTCTTTTCGCTTTAATTTAAAGCTAGCTTTATTCACAATCACTCTGGCACTGATTTCACATACCGTATCAAATACCACAAGTCCATTTTCTTTTAACGTCGTACCGGTTTCCATAATATCGACAATACCATCGCAGAGTCCTAAAAGCGGTGCCAATTCCACACTGCCATCAATCTTAATCAGTTCCACATCCATGCCCTTCGCTAAGAAATATTTCTTTGCGATATTAGGATATTTGGTGCCGATCTTGACATGTCCAACTTTATCAAAAGGACTTTTTCCTTGTAATCCGGCAACGATAAACTTACATTTTCCGATTCCCAGATCCAGCATTTCATAATAATCCTTATCGCCTTCTAACAGCGTATCTTTCCCAACTACGCCAATATCTGCAACGCCATGCTGAACATACGTGATACAATCATTTGCTTTCACAAGGAAATACTGCACATCTTTTTGCGAATCCTGAAAAACCAGCTGTCTGCCTTTATTTTTCACACTTTCTATCCCATAACCGCTTTTTTCCAACAGTTTGATGGTTTCTTTCTCTAATCTTCCTTTGGTTAATGCAATCGCAATGCTCATCGTACATCCTCCTTAATCACACAGACATCCTCATACGCCTCATCCTGCAACAATTCCACGATATGGTCCTTGCGCAGTTCTTTCGCCTTTTGCAAAGCTTTTACTTTTGCCTTCATTGGATAACATAACCTAACACTTGGCTGCTTCGTCGCTACTTTTTCCAAGACCGGTAATACATAATCTAATTTTACGGAAAAGCCAATTGCCGGCATCGGACTGCCGAATTTTTCTGCCAAGGTGTCATAACGTCCTCCGCTTAAAACACTGGTTCCAATGCCTTCCACAAAGCCTTCAAATAATAAACCGCTGTAATAATTCAAATGTGGTACTTTACCTAAATCAAAGGTAATATGTTTTTCATAACCTAATTCTTTTAATTGATCATATAACTCCTTCAAACCGGCAATGATGGCTCTAAGCTTGGGATGAAAACAATAAGGCAATGCTTCTTTTAACACCTCTACATCCCCACACAACCATGGCAGCTGTAGAAAGAAAGTCTGTACTTCCTCACTCAGCGCTAAAGATTCTAAAAAAGAACTCAATTCACTCATGCTTTTACGATCAATCAAATCAGCCAGTGTTTTTATATCTTCTTCATCTAAATGTAAATCGCTGCATGCGCTATGGAAAAAATTGATATTGCCTAATTCTAAGGTATATGCATCTTGTTTCAGTTTCTCCATGACTTCACATGCACAAACAAGAATTTCCAGATCACTTTCTTCGGCACTCTGTCCCAACAATTCAATACCACAATCGGTTACTTCATTGCGCTTACCGGCAAAAGACTCCTTTACTTTATAAACGTTCGCGCAATACTGAAAACGAAACGGCGGCTTTTGATCCTTAAAACGCGTTGTGGCAACACGAACGATCGGTACGGTCATATCCATGCGAAGTGTTAAAATACGACCATTATGATCAAAGAATTTATACATCGACTCATCTTTTACGTTATCAAATCCAACCTGATATGTTTGGTAAAATTCAATAGATGGAGTAATGATTTCTTTATAGCCGTAACTATCAAATACAGCCTCGATTTCCTTCTGCAATGCTTTTTTTACACTGCATTCACCTAAAATCAAATCTCTTGTCCCTTCTGGTATGGCAAATTTTTTCATGTTTGTTCCTCCCTTGCTATCTTTCTATCCGTATGCATCTAGATGGGGATAGCATGCATCGCTTTATACAAAAAAAGCTTTCATCCAAAGGACGAAAGTTACCTTACGTGTTTCCACCTTAGTTCATTGATGCCTCACAGCACCAACCTCTTCGAGTACCAACATACTCTAGCACGATAACGGGTGCAGGGTCATTTCCGATTTCAGCTACTGAAGTTCCCTGAAACTGCTCCAAGATGTGTTCGTGAATAGTTATGCATATCTTTCTTCCACCAATGAAAGACTCTCTGTCATGTTCCCTAAACCTACTATTTCTTTTCGACGCATTCATATTCTATATCTATCTTACTTCCAAGGAATGTAAATGTCAATCATTATTTTGAAATATTTTCATTTAATCTATGAAATTAATTTACATACTGTATTCCATTTACTTCCTTTACCTCCCCTTTAAACCATAAAATGATGTTTCTACGAATGGAACTTATATTATGAATATCCTTCGATCATATAGAAATTCCAATGGTACCCATGCTATAGCAAAATGAATATACCATACGATTTCTGTATTAAAACAGCGAATGCTTTATTGTTATAAAAACCATAAACCCTATCATAAACATAGAACCTAAAAAAACCATTCCTCCTTATGACGAAATGGTTCTCTTAGGTTTTACCGCCTTTTCTCTGAAGATCGTTTCTATGATGCTATCACAAATGAGACTAGTTATTGTTTACTTTCTCTGTTACTTCTTCTTCATATGTATCTAGCAGCCTTCGTGCTTCTTGTTCATCCTCACAGCCAAAATATGCCAATGGATAACATATCCCATGTATCTGATTCAAAAAAATCTTACCAGCCAATTCCATAGGGCCCCCATACTTTGCACAGCGAATCGCTGCACGATAAACAGCAGGTTCATCCAGTGCGAACACATCCTTATCACAAGGAGCATCATCACAATCCCAACAGCCAGCAATACCTTTTACCTTGCAACAATGCTGTTGATAACAACCTGTCTTCTGCATATGCCTTGCCAGTGTTGGATCATTGGATTTACAGCCTTTGCAAAACCAAGCATCTGCACAAAGCGCACATGCCTTTCCGCAATACCCCAGATTATTCCTTACATCCTTTTCATTCATTCGTGTTACCTCTGTCTTATATCGTTATGCATTTGTTATCTTTATTATAGCATAGGCGATAGATAAAGTAAGCCATTTACTCAGCTTTTTTCATCATTTAAAAACTGTTTCAGCGTAATTAAAAAGTCACAGAAGGTTTCCTTTTGTTCATTTGAAAGACTGCGAAAAAACTGGATGATCGCAACTTCTTTTTCATCTACCTCCATTAGCTGTTTTTCTTCCATACCACACCACTCCTTCGTTTTATATAGTATAGATTTCCTTAGCAGTTGTCCATAGATAATCTGCTATAAATAGCAGATTCTACATCCTATTCACCATAATTTCTGATAATTTTACAAAAATTGTAAGTTCTTATATTAAAAAAGCTTTTCCATAATTTTATAACCATATGAAAAGAATATAGGACATGTAGAATCTTTTAGGCTCTAAGCTTTAAAGCTTGAAACATTGAATAATTTTTCTAGCTCTCTAAAGTGCTGATGAATACATCTGGTTATACTAGACATATCGATGTTTCCATAAAAAAGAAAACAGCGCCGTTGGCACTGTCACTTAATTAGTTTGCGAATCTGTTTGGCTGTCTGAATAAAATCCTTCTTCCCACAAGCATTTAATCCATCCAACAAGGCCATATACTCCAGCTCATCCTTTTCCTTAACAATACGATGTGGATTATGAAATTCCGGAATTAATAAAATCTGATTCATATTAATTTCCAACGTCAAACAGATATGGGTTAGTATATCTAATGGCGGCTGTGTATTCCCAGTCACATAAGACGAAATCGAACGTTGTGTAGAACCTACGATTCCCGCTAATTCTGATTGTGTCATATGTTTCCGTGCTAACCCTTCTTTGATCGCATAACCAATTGCTTGGTTGATCTCCGTTGTTTTTGCCATACTCCCACTCCTTAAGTATGTACATTATAAAATATTTTGATTAAACATTCTCTACGATACCAAAATAAAGAGTATTATCGTCTATTTATTTTTACAAATCCACTATAATGTATATTTTTTAGAAAGATTGTGTATATCTGCATAATTTTGCTACGCCTCACTCCTTCTTTCATGGTATACTGAATGCAAAGAAAGAAGGTGCATTATGGAGTTTTTTAAAACCTATCACGAAGTTGTGATGAAGGCGATGGAAAATGCCACAAAAACCAATGAAGATGCCATTGAAAAAGGCGCAAAACTGATGGCAGATGCTGTCCAAAATGGTCATACCTTATATACCTTTGGAACAGGCCATTCCCACATGATCGGTCAGGATGTGTACGCAAGAGCTGGTGGTTATGCAAAAATTTATCCAATCATTGAGATTGAGATGACTTTGGCAACCCATCCTACCAAGAGTACCCATGTGGAACGTACGGCAGCTTACGCTGATGTATTGGATGTGTTATATCACATAGAAGATGGAGATGTCATCATCGCCACAAGCAACTCCGGACGTAATCCTTTGGTGATTGAGTATATGATGCGTGCAAAAGCAAAAGGTGCTAAGATTATTGCGATTACTTCCTTATCTCATTCAAAGACGATCAAAAGCCGTCATGAGAGTGGTAAGCGTCTGTTTGAGTTAGCTGATGTTGTCTTAGATAATGTCGCTCCTTATGGCGATGCCGGAGTGGATATTGATAAGGAAACACGTATGGGGCCAATCAGTACGCTGACCGGATGCTATCTGGCACAATTGCTGATGGGATGCTTTGTGGAAGATTTGAAACAGCGTGGGGTAGATGCTCCCGTGTTTAAATCCAGTAATATGGATGGAGCAGACGCCTATAACCAAAAGCTGTTTGATGCCTACGTTATTAAAAAGTAGAATGCTTTGCAGGTAACAGATTCCCTGGGAGATTGAAAAGCGATTTGATCTTTACCTACATAGAAAACAAAATAGAAAAGCTGGTTGTAGACAGTAAGTGAATCCCTAAGTTTAGACATCCAAGGAAAGGAAGTCAGTAATACACTTACGAACCAGCTTTTTTTGTATGCTTTTTTTATTTAAACGATGCATGCCTTAAGCATGAAAGACAAGATAGGCGGCCCCAATCAATCCACAATCTTCATCCAATTGTGCTTTTACCACCTTCACATTATCTTTTAAGGCATCATATACTTTTTCTTTCACACGTGCTTCCATCTCTTCAATAAAGCCCTCTATCTTTAATGCTACACTACCACTTAAGACAAAGATATCCGGATCTAAAACAGCATAGAAAGTCGCCATTAAATTTGCCAAATACTCCTTGGCATCCTCCATGATCTGCATTGCTGCCACATTGCCCTGTTTTGCCAAATCATTGACTTCACCGGCATGCGCAACCGTTAAACCGGCTTCTTGTGCGCGTTTGGTAATGGCAGTACCACTGGAAATAGATTCAATGCTGCCTTTCTTTAAATCCCCTTGTGAAGGTCCATCTTTCCAAAAGATACAATTCGCAATTTCTTGGGCAAAGCCCCGGGCACCATGGAAAAGCTGTTTATCAATAGCTAAACCAGTACCGATACCTGTCGATATCGTTAAAAACTGTACATGCGAATATCCTTTTCCTGCCCCGATTGCAGCCTCTGCCAAACAAGCCAGATTTGCATCATTTTCTAAAATAACCGGCACTTGACACACTGTGGATAACTCCTTGGTAAGAGGAAGATGATGCCAGCCAGGAAGATTGGGCGGAGTTAAGACTACCCCATGTACCAGATCCAAAGGCCCCGGACAAGATACGCCAATCCCTTTTACCGTATGTCCAAAAGCGGCAATCGTATCTGCTATCCTTTGAAACGTGATAGCAGGATGAAGGGGATCTGTCGCAAACTGTTCGCGTTGTAAAACTTCATAAGCTTCATTAATCAGTGCTACTCTGGTATTTGTACCACCGATATCAATACCCACTGCATAATTCATAAATTTACCTAGTATAAGAACATCCTTCCTATACCTATCCTTTCTTTCATATTTTTTAAGTTGTACTGCCTGTTTATAAGGATTCCTTTAAAAGCTGTACTAGCAATATCCTTCTTGTGCATGTGCCACCTGCATCAGCCAAAGTATGCTTTTAGTCATAGCAATTAACATCCAGCTAAGGATCTATCTTCAGCCAAAGTATGCAATATTAGCAATTGACAAAAACCTCACCAGTAGCGCACAACATCCATCACAGCACTTAAACAGACATCTTTCACTAAGAAAAAAAGGGGACTTTCATCCCCAAAGCAGATTATTCGTAATAGCACTTCACTTTGTCGTTGGAGTTGAACAAGCGAATTTTTTCTTCGACTACTTTTCCACAAGCTTCCATTGCGTCTGGATAGATTTCCAGTGGTTCGCGATAGCCTGGATTTTCTGCCAATGTCTTACGACACTGTGTATAGAAAGCAACCTTGATATCGCTAGAAATATTGATCTTGCAAATACCATTTGCTACAGCTGCCGCAATTTCTTCATCCTTGTTACTAGATCCACCATGTAATACCAATGGTACATCTACCTGATTTGTAATGTCTTTTAAGATGTCAATGCGTAATTCTGGTTTCATATCTTTTGGATAAATACCATGTGCGGTACCAATTGCTACAGCGAAAGTATCAATACCCGTATCTTCAATAAACTGTTTTGCTTCTTCTGGCACGGTATAGATAACACCCTCCGTTCCACCTTCAATAGAATTGCCGGTAGTACCAATGGTTCCCAATTCAGATTCTACGGATACATTTACGATATGTGCGGTTTCTACAACCTTCTTTGTAATCGCTACATTTTCTTCATAAGGCAGCTTAGATGCATCGATCATAACCGAAGTCATACCGGCACGGATAGCACGTACAGCAGTTTCATAAGAATCTCCATGATCAAGGTGGATACATACCGGTACATCTGTCTGTGCTGCTTCATAGATCATTGCCTGAATCTGTGCATCTCCCACGAAGTTAAATTCATCTGGACTCATTTCCAGGATAACCGGACTCTTTAATTCTTTCACTTTCTTCATTACAACCTTTAACAGCTGGTCTGAACCGATATTGAATGCAGGTACAGCAAAGTGATTCTTCTGTGCGACTTTTAATAAGTCTTTCATATTCATTAACATAAGTTTTCGCTCCTTTTTCCCTTACAGGGATTTCCCTTGTGATTTTGATAGTTTGATGTAATGCTTAATGATTTCCTGACTGTCTTTTTCTACCTGATGCATCATTACCCAGTAATTGATGTCAGGGTCTTTTGCTAACTGTTGTTTGATACTTACGACATTGGCATTCATGAAGTCACAGCCAACGTTGATTTTATTAATACCATATTGAACACAATTTTCTATATTCTGATCCCCTGAGCCACTGCCGCCATGCAGCACCAATGGCATGTTTGTTAATGCTTTGATTTCTTTTAGACGTTCAAAGTCAAATTCCGGCACATAGCCTTTTGGATAATTGCCGTGTGATGAACCAAAGGAGATGGCTAAGGCATCCACTCCGGTTTCTTGGGCAAAACGCAATGCCTGTTGCGGATTGGTTTTCATATCCTCATTCGTAAAGTTATCCCCTGCACTTGCGCCCATGCAGCCGATTTCCCCTTCTACACTGGCGTCAAACTGTTTGGCGAAGTCAACGATTTCACGCGTCATGCGGATATTTCCTTCTAGATCATAACGTGAAGCATCGACCATAACACTGCTGTAACCATCTTGCAGGGCTTTTTTTAACAGCCCGACATCTTCACCATGATCGAAGTTTAAGGCAACTTCAACACTGGCACGGTTTGCTAACAGCTTAACGATTGGCGCAATCAATGCACTGTCACAATGATTGACCATATGCTCCTGCACAATGTTCACAATGATTGGAGCACGCAGCTCTTGTGCTGCGTTGATAACGGCACGCGCCGTTTCAATATTAAAGCAATTGATGGCCATAACGGCATAGTTGCCTTCATTGGCACGTTGCAACATGCCTTTCATAGATACGTACATAGAACCCCTTTCTGTTGAATGTCACGATTGGCACTGGTTAAGCGTAGGTCGTTTGTTTGAGAGGGCAGGAACAACCCCTTATATCGTCCCTTTCACCTTCAAGGTTTAGCCACCTTTTCTTAGATAGCACCAATCGTGTTTTTTTCAACATGTCATCTTAGGAAATCTTGATATCAGATAAATCCATTTCCTCTTCTACTTCTTCTTCCTGTACTTCATCAGCAGCAGTTCTTGGTTTCTTGATCAATACCAGCAGAATCGCTGTTACACAAGTACCTGCCAATAGCGCAAACAATGCACCGATTGGATTTGACATTGCCGGAATTACGAAGACACCACCAGATGGTACAGCACTTGCAACACCTAAGCTAAAGCTAATAGCACCACAAACACCACAGCCGGTTGCTGTACAGATGACCGTACGAATCAAGTCGTTCATAGCAATTGGAATAACACCTTCACTAATCATGCACAGACCCATAGGGAAGGCAACTTTGATGTTTTCTACTTCGGTTGAAGTATAGATGTTTTTCTTCATGAATTTAGAGAATACGAAGGATAAGGTAATACCTAGTGGAGGTACCATAGCAGCTAATACTTTAATTGCTTCTGGTTCCTGGATTCCTTCCAGTAACAGACCATCACAGATTAGGTTAGGTACTTTACTGATAGGTCCACCAAAGTCGATACAGCCAAGTGCACCGATGATGAAGCCATACAGAACTTTTGCGCTCTTATCAAGACCAGTGATGAAGTTTGTTAAGGCTTCTGTAGCCCAAACGATTGGTGTACCGATAACGAAGTACATCAGCAATCCACCAAGAATAGCAGATAAGGTTGGAATGATCATCATAGGCATTAAAGCTTCTGCCCAGTGAGGAACTTTCAAGTTCTTGCGGATGAACAGTGCGATGTAACCAACGATGTAACCACCGACCATACCTCCTAAGAAGCCAGCTCCTAAGAAGGATGCGATCTGTCCCATTAAGAAACCTGGGGCGATACCTGGACGATCAGCAATCGAGTATGAGATGTAACCGGCGATAAAGGATGGCAATAGGCCCATTCCCAGAACACCAAGTGAAGTTAAAGCACTTGGAATTGTCATTTTACTTAAATCTGTAACAACTTCGCCACCCATTAAATTACCAATGGCAATCAATAGACCACTTGCTACAACCAGCGGCAGCATGTAGGAGATGGCAGTGAGGGCATGTCTTTTCAATTCTGCTCCCAATTTTTTCATTTCAATTTTCCTCTCTTTCCTTATTTGTTTAATTCAGCTTCGATTTTCTGAAGTAACTGTTTTGGCGCTTTTACGCAAACATTGGTTGGAACCTTAACAGTTCGTTTCCCCTCAAATCGTTCTGTTCCCGTGATGGCAATGTCAATTGCCAGGATGACAACATCGGCAGCTTTGATTTCTTCCGGTGTTAATTCATCTTCGGTTCCAATAGTCCCTTGAGTTTCTACGTGAATCGTGTGTCCCAGACTTTCAGCAGCACGAATCAGTTTTTCTTTCGCAATATACGTATGAGCAATACCGGATGTACAAGCAGCAACAGCAACTATTTTCATTTGTACGTCCTCCTTTCTTAACTGTCTATATTATAATCGTAAGAAAGGAGATGGGATTATTTCTATGGGGCTTTTTAATGCGGTAATTTTTCCCTTATTTTAAAAAGGGGCGGAAATAATAATGCGGTATTTTTTGAGGTTATGGGAAAAGGGGCAGGAAGAATAATGTGGAAGTTTTTTGGAGTAAAGATAGAATTGATTGTGTGATGAAGGTGGTAGGGATGGATGGAGGAAAATGCGAAAAGAAAAGATGCAGGGTGTGGCTGCATCTGAAAAGGAATCTTTAACGTATGATAACACATTTACAATTAATAATGATATAAATGATTTATCATGCTTCATAAGACTAGAAGAGACTTTAATAAGAAATAATATCCTTTTTCATTTGATTTAACAGTACTTGAAAAGCAAATAGTTAGTATTTCTTGGGTATCCAAAAACTTTAAGGGTCTATTTCGTATTACAAACAGGGTATGTGTTTATTACTTTTATAATATTTCATGGTTATGCTTTCTACAAAAGGAGGGGCACATAGATTATTCTTATATATTCAAATTGTCAAATTACTTGATAATAGCTCTATCAGTATCGATAAGGTTGAAGTTGTTGCCTACACTAAATATATTTTATTTTATGACCACTTGTCCCTATATACTACCCTGATTTTTCATACAAAGATTGAGGGGAGAAAAGAAGTATATTCAGATATTGTTCCTGTTTTTAAGCCAAAGAAAAGGTTAAAAATAGGAACTTTCAAAGTAGAATCAACGGGCTTTCGCTTAGGTGAAAGGTTTATTAAAATTATATTTGATAATGCATTGCAGTATAATGTGGATGAAATTTATGTAACTTTATTTAAAAATAGAAAAGAATTAGATTTACTAAGAAATCTTTTATTTAGTTGGGGCTTCTTTATCCATGGAACTAAGAGAACGGGAGATTGCGAGGAGTTAGTTATGGTTAAAGAAATGAAGTCTTATGATATGCAAAAAAGTATAAAAGAAAATTTTCCACTTCTTAATCTATCCACTAGTAAATTTATTCATCCGATTTATCCAGAATATCACACTGATTTATTTCCAGATTCAATTTTGAAGACAGAAAATGAAGAAAATTATCTTGATAACAAAGCACATAGATACTCGTTAGAAAAGATATATATACAATGGATGCCGTTAAATGGTGCAAGACCTGGGGATTTGGTTCTGTTTTATAGAACTGGAGATAATGGGACAAATAAAAAATATACATCAACCATTACTACATTGGGTGTTATAAAAGAAATAAAAGTTAATTTTACAAGTTTCGAAGAATTTTTAAATTATTGTGAAAATAGAAGTGTTTTTTCTTATCAGCAATTAGATTCTATTTGGAAAACTAAAGGAAGTTTTGTAAAAGTAATAAAGTTTATATATATAAAGAGTTTAACCAAAAGACCAATTCTTAATGACTTATATGAGTTGGGAATTGTTTCTAGAGGTTCAGGTGTTAGATCTTTTACGAGGATTGATGATAATGAATTTTATAAAATTTTAAAAATAGCGAAAACAAAACTAAAATAGAGGAGGTTATTAACAATGTGTAAAATATTATTGTCGATAAATCCAAGATATGTTGAAAAGATATTAAGTGGTGAGAAAAAATATGAATTTAGAACTAGAATCGCAAAAAGAAAAGTAGACTCCATCTTGATATATAGTACTGCTCCAGTAAAAAGGGTTTTAGCAGAAGTAACTGTTAAAAAAGTATTAAAGGGATCACCAGATGAATTATGGGATATAACGGAAAAGTATTCAGGAATAGATAAGAAATTTTTTGATAAATATTTTACGAAAAGAGAACTTGCATATGCGTATGAACTGGGGGAAATAACTCGTTTTGAAAATCCAAAAAAATTAAGTGAGTTTGGTTGTATAAATGCACCACAGTCATTTATTTATATATACTAAACTACCATATTTTTTGCATAGTATATAGAACTTTTTATAATTTATAAAAAGTTAATTATTAAAGATATCTAAATTATCATAGATTTAGTAAAAGGTTGGCTATAATTTTTGGTATTCTAAATTGCGTGTTACTTCTAAAGGTTTAGGCATATTTCTTAGCACGAAATGATTTCTTGTAAACCAAAGTATTAGTATCTAGCTTAAGAAAGGATAAGATTCATTAAATAAATCTTACAGTTATGCATATCCATTTCTGCTAGCTGATAATAAAGACAATATGGGTAATATCCTGTAAAATCAAGTGCTTGATTTTTCTCTTATTGTTGCCTTTAGAACGTATTTTGTATGAAAAAACCATAAATAGAATCATTAGTTGAGCAAACATATGCTTCCTCATCATATTTTTTAATAAACCATTTTTGAAAACCAAGATAATCATTTTTCAAAGAATCAAAGAAAGGGTCATTTAAATTTACCTTAGAAAATGTCGTTTTCTTTACTGAGAGCATATTATAATTTTTTAGCTGAGGATTCTCATCCAAACATTTTGATAAAAATCGATCTATGCTATATACTCTACTCTCCAAACCTAAACATTTTGCTTTTTGCATAATTTTTCGGTCTTCAGTAATCATTATATCTACTCGCTCTTTATAAACTTCAAAAAGAAGGCAATCATCAATATAGTCGTTTTCTTTTGTATTTAAATGCTTAATTTTGTTTATAAATGTTTCTTCAATTTCTAATAGAGATTTTAAAACAACATAACTTTTTAGTTTAATAGAGAAAACATCCTTAACTTCTTTAACTGCAAATTTCTCTATTTCTGATATTGTATAAGGATGTATAACTTTTTCAATATTTAATTTATCTAACCAATAGTATAGCTCTCCAATTCCCTTATTGCTAACTCTATTATTCTCACGATGAATAATTATATTTGTATCTAATAATGCTTTCATTTATATTACCCCCTCTTTCTCTAAAAAAGAGATTATTGTATTTTCATCACTTTCATCAAAAGTCATATTGTGAATGTGCAGAGGAATATTCAGTTGTTTTGAGACCATTATTGCAGTTTCTTTTTCTTTTATCTTTAATTGTTCAATATCTTGAAATAAATATTTTTTATTATCTCTTTGAATTAATTCTCGAACAATTTCTTTCGTATCTCTTTCTAAAAGAATAATCAAGTCTATATCCAAAGCACTATAGGTGTCTATTGGTAACTGTATTACATAATTATTGTTATCGAAAATGCAAAAATGTCCATTCAACAATATTTTTTCTACATCTTTTAATTTTTTTATCTTAGAAATTAGTATCTCTTGATTTCTTTTTTCATTTTTCACTAGTTTATTTTTCCCATACTTTTCACCATTTACTTGAGATATAATATCACTCGCAGAAAAGAATTCAATTCCTACTTTATTTTTTATTTTTTCACAAAGTGTTGTTTTCCCTACACCATAAATTCCTGCAATAAAACATAACTTTTTTAACATAAAGTTTCCTCCTTTCATATCTCTTTTTATTTATATATTATATCATATATTACCGGCCTATTTTTATCTTTTCTTTTTTTCTTTGAATATAAAATTTAGCTTATTATTTTTAACTTTGATCTATAATAAACTTTAAAAAATATTCTCTATCTAATCCGTTTTCTTAATTTCAAGATTAGTTTTTTCTTCTTTCAAATAATTTTCTTCTAATAAAGGACTTGAATAAAGTCTTCTGATTTCTTAGCAGGCTCCAACATCTAGATTTCTGCTGCAACTGGTTCTTTATTTTACTGGATAAAAATCTTTCATAAAAAAATTTATCTATCTTTTTTAACTGCCTAGTACCCCATTGCCTGTAATATGTCCAACTTAACTCTGAATGCGTTACTTTTTGGAAAAGTCAAATAAAACTGTCCCATATGCTACTTTTTCATTGCCGTAATTCTATAGACTTAATCCCTTGCCATATTCAACATATTACTAAATTTCTCATTCATTTAACATCTCCCCTTTGACTATATAATTCTTTACATTGCAAACATTTATACTCTTTCTATTTCTATCTAGCTTCTTTACTATCTTATTGTATAAATTAAAATCTCCATAATTATAATATTAAATAGATAGCAAATATATATTAAAAGCTATAAAATTATCTAAATCACCTTGATTTTTTAAACTTATATTTAGTGTTTTTTGTTCCTTCTCTTTTCCTCTAATCCAATCTATTACTTCAAATACAAATGCACACTCTTTTATTTCATGTTTCATTATAAAATAATACTTATTATTTTCAATAAAAAATTCTAAATCAATCTCTCCATTTATATAGAATAATTCAAGATACAAATCCAATATTTTTATTACACTCCATGTCAATTCATGATATGTATATAAACCATGTATTCCCGGAGTCTTATATATACATGTTCCAACTTATTTCTCATAAAGTTTAATTTATTAATTGTCTAAAATGGAAACAATCCTATATAAGTTAAAATTGAGTTTTCTTTTCAAACTTCAAATTTTTCTTATCAAAAATTCTTTTTATTTTCAGGCTTTCAAAAACATATCCATTTCACAATCTAATGCTCTCCTTAGATTCGAAACAGCATTTACTACTCCTTCTTTTGTTTCAGCGTAATTACATTTTCCGCAAATTCAAAAATTTCCAGATAATATCATATTCAGGAATATTTATATTTGAACCAATACTCCCATCACATTCTATTTCATCTGACCGTAAAATAAATTGGACAATATCTTTCACCTCGGTAATGTTTTCAATAGTTTAACCTCACAATATCTTATCAATCTTTATCGCTTCCACTTTCTCTGTTGTCAGGTGTTTCCTTGGCTGTTTCAATTTATTCACCGCATTGAGAGCATCGTACACAGGCAAATCTAAATCTCTCTTAATCTCTACATTATATGCGATATGCACCTTAAATCTATACTTTTTATTATTTCAACTCACTCTTTTGACTTATATGTTCTCTTTTTCAGCGATCGCTTTTAAGAGCTTTGTCCTTACCCTCGTAACTCAATTTTTACTTTAACATGAATATCTGACTTTTTGTGGGAAAGCAGTACTAACGCATAGCTGAATTTCTGCAAAATCAAAGTAACCCGATACGATATTATTAAGAATTTTCTATTCTTTATCATTAAGATAATTCTTTGCAATACTTATATCTTTTAGTGCAGGAAAATCACCAGATATACTTTTTAATCCCATAAAAGGCTTACTTACATCTGCACGCTCATATATAACTTCCGCTGCTGTATGACCATGTGCTGCATAGTGCAATTTGTTTTCTACCATCTTAAAAAATGCAATAGATTCACTACTCTTAGGATTATAGTCAACACTTGTTGCATGCAAATCAAGCACCTGACGATAATACATAACCTTTCCAGAGGAACGAATATCCCGAATGCGGTCTAATAACTCCTTCCAGTAATTACCGTCACCCAGATTTTTCAGTCGTTCATCGTTCATTGTAAAACCTTTTATCATATACTCTTTAAGGCGTTCGGTAGCTCAACGACGAAAATTTGTGGCAATATTAGATTTTATTCTGTATCCAAGAGATATAATCATATCAAGATTATAGTGTATTGTATTATAACTCTTTCTGTCAGCTGCAGTTGTTCGGAATTTTGGAACAACTGATTTTTCATCTAACTCTTCCTCTTCAAAAATATGCTTAATATGTTCGCTGATATTAGATTTACTGGTTTGATAGAGTTCACATAATTGTGCCTGTGTAAGCCAAACTGTCTCATCTTTAGATTTTACATCTATTGTAGTCTGTCCATCTTCTGTTTGATATATGATGATTTCACTGTCTTAATGTTTAAATCATCTTTACTTTTCTCTGCCATTTGATTTCCTTTCTACTTTTATATTTATGAATTATCCTCTTAAGATTTCATCTATTTGCTCCGATTCAATTCGCTCTTTTAAATAACCAATTTTTGTTTCAATATAGTTTTTATGTTTTATCCACTTTAAACCTATACAGTTCGGTAACAATGATTCGAGAAATTCAATCCAAGCTGAATACATAGGTACTGCACTGCCTGACCAGCTCCATGAAGTCGGTATTAATGGTACCCTTTCAAAGTCTTCAAACAACGGATTATTCTCAAGAAAGAGCACTATATACTCTTTTTTTCTTTCGAACTCTAATTTTGACACAACTGAAAATAGGCAATACATTTTTGTTTCATCATCACAGAATCGTTGAATACATTGCCGAATCCACATATCTTGCCTTTCTAACAACTTTTTCTCATTTTGTTTTGGCAATAATAAAGATTCCAAAAAATACGGTACTAACAACGTAGAATATTGGCATTTTCTTATCAATTGCTCAAAAATTTTATTATATATTTCTACAAAATCGTCCAAATCAAAAAAACAACAATGCCTTTCTTGATTGTCTGTAAAAGAGTCCCTATTTATTAAATAGTCTATATACTTGTCTAGTATAGAAGATCTAACCGAATATATTTCCTTCAAAAATTGTCCATCATAATCATGATGGTTATCATATAACAACAATGTACAATATATTTCCTCAAGCAATTCTAAATTACAATTAAATTTTTGAATCACTTCCTTTGGTGTATTATGATAACAATTAAATAACAAACCAAAATAAATATCCACTATAAAGAGGGAATATTCTTTTTTTGTCAAAATAATTTTGCAACCTTCTATTAATGCTAGTTCATCTATTACATTATACTTCTCGAGAAAATCCACATCACGCATTGATGATGAAGTAATATCTCCGTCAGAAGTATCTTTCAAAAAGGCATAAAGCCCATGTAGATGTTTTTCTGTAATTAATTCTGGCGGTAATTCATGATAATATGCATATACCCAAACATTTTTCTGACTATACTCTTCACCAATAATAATTTCATACACTTCCAAATCGGACAATAAGGAAAATAGAGTATCTACTAAATGATATGGATGTAAATTGTTTGGTGTATCATTTTTTATATAATATTTAATTGCATCAACATAGCAATCTTTTTTATCAGAAATAGCATTAAAAGCAATACCTAATCCTTCACCAACCTTCCAAGATGAATGAGCATCAAATTCAGAAATATCACCACAAACATCGATTAGCTTCTTAAACATTTCTAAATCACAATTCGAAGTGTATTGATTAATTGATTTCTGCTTTAGTTTTTCACGTTCTTCGTAATCGACTTCTATTTTGTAATCTGGTCCTTTAAGAAGACAATATAATTGAAAACTCTCTCCTTCAAAATATTCAGAAAACAAGGATTCACAAGAACAATCTACGCTACTAATAACTTGCACTATTTTTTCCGCCAAAAGACAATTTTCTAATTTATCTGGCAAAAAATTTGACTTCAAAATTAATTTGATATATTTTAAATCAAATTGCAAAACGGGAATGCTTACATCCTCGATAATGTCACCATAAGAACTAAGAATTTTTCTAACTTTTACACTATATCTTTCAATTCCACACAAAGAAGATAAAGATTCCCAAATTAAATTTCGATATTTTTCAACACCTTCAGACATAACTAATGGAATTTGATATATGGTTACTGTATTTTTTCGCCCTTCCTCTGCCGGGGAAAAATGTAATTTCAAAAATTCTTCCGCTATTTGCAAAAAGAACCTAACAATAAATTCTTCATTCCAGTTATCTGAATGTTCTTTCATTTTTTCAAAAAAAGTTATTTGAGTGTAAAAATCATAGTACACAGAATCTCTGTTAATGCCAAAATATGTATTAACTGCATGATAAAATTCCATAAACAAATCTGGTCGCTTTAGATAATATTGAAAGAACAAATCACAGGCTGTTGGCAAATCACTCATATCTGCAAATCCACCAAGAATTTTAATAATATCGTTTTCTACATACTGATAGTTTTTTCCTTTTTCAGTATCTATATCGCCCCATTCACAAATCACTCTTTTTTCAGACTCAATTTCATTTTGTAAAAGCAAAAGTGTTTCCGTAGGATTAATACGAAAAAAGACTTTTACAAATTCAAAAAAGATTGGCGATTTTTCTGTTGATAATTTATCCCATAATAACTTTATTTCTTTCACCACAAAATTTAAAAGAGCTTCATTTCTAAAAATATTAAGTAGCGTATTAACGGAAGAGATAATTCTCTCTCTGTAGCTTGAAAAACAAGTTTTAATCATTTCCGACAAACTAAGTATTTTCTTATCAAAGAAAACATATTTTAATAAATAATTAGACAAACATTGCTCAGAAAAATGAACAGCTTTATCATTACAAAGATCGACAATTTCTTGCTCGTGAAGCATACGTATATTTTCAATAAAACTATCTCGACTTAACCCTTTTTCCTGTAAAATCGGTAGAAGTGCATCAATGCGTTCTAAATGAATTGCTTCCAGAAAAGCAATTGTACCAGCAGTTATACACATATCTTTGTTAACAAGTAATTGATAATCTTCTAAAGCAGCACCATAATAATCTTCATATAATTGTGACACATCATCAATAGACTCCAAACGATTTGAATTGCATGCCACCTTCCCAGCAAGTATAGCAATACGAGCATTTCCTTCTGCAATACTTATAATTCGTTCTTGATAGTCTTGATTCACAATGCCCAATGAAGTTTCAAGCAATTCCTTTATCTCGTTATCTGAAAATACATTTACATTCACAATTTCATATGAAGTGATTTCTCGAACATCGTTTATTACTTTTTGGAGTGCATAATCCCTCACTGTAATAAGTATTTTTACATTATATCCCTTTGGTTTCATACTAACGTAACGGATAATATGCTGCAGTCCTGACAATTGATTTGCATCATCGATAAAAAGAAAATAGTTTCCTGATCTGTCTAAAAAAAGTTTCAAATCCTCATATATTGGTAATGCATTACTGTGAATACAGTAGATCTTTTCGTTCTTAGTATCTAGATGATTTTTTACATAATGCAAAGCTAAACGGGTTTTTCCCGTTCCTGCCGAACCACTTAGTATAACAACATCCACTTTCAGATAAGCATCGTCAATATCTTGAAATTCATTTTCTCTGAATAAAAATTTAGTATCAATGGGAGCAGCCATTCTATTTGAATTGTAACTATTAACAAATTCATCATATGATTGAATTTGATCCGTACTTAATGATATTCCTAAAAAATCACGTGAAAGATTATGATGGAAAAGATATATATCTTCTGCAAGCTTATCAATTCCAATAATTGTAAGCTTGACTCCAACATCTTCACATAGTTTTTTTACTTCACTATCTTGAAAGGGTGTAAGGTTTGATGAAGTATGGCAATAAATAATTTCAGAGATTTTATTATGTGGAACACCTGTCTTTGCTGTATCAAGACATTTGTCAAGGTCATCCCTAATTTTTGAAAATAAGTTTGTCCTTTGAGTTGTGTATTCAACAAAAACATACTTTCCATCCGATGTAATAAAATAAGTATCAGGTGTACCTAAAGTGGTCTTTCGTGTACCTGCTTCTCCACCAAGAGATACTATACTCGGATAACCTATTTTATATAAATAAGAATCACAAAGATTTTGAAATGAACCTGCATCCAGTTGTAGTATTTTTTGTTTAATACTTTCAATATTAGCCATAATTACACCTCTACTATTTAAAACCCTTTTATCCCACTAAATCATCTTAAAATATTTAAACGCATCTTTGATTGCCTCTTCTTTTTCTATTGGACAAATTGGTTGTTTTAAGTCTTCTTTTTTAAGGTTTATTATAATTTTTTCTTTCTTTAATTCCACACTTTTCTTTTACCTGTGCTATATATAAGTTCAAAACCTTAAATCCGTACTTATTAAAAACATATTGTTTTATATTATAGTAAGTTATTTTACACTCTTAAGAAGTTAAATCCAACTAATCGGCTTGCAATTCTATGTCGACATGTTTTTTCGTCTTAAGTTTTGAAAGCAGTACTACCGTCTCCACATGATGCGTCCACGGGAACATATCCACCGGCTGCACCACCTCAACACGATACCCTTTCCCCTCCAAAATCCGTAAATCTCTTGCCAACGTTGCCGGATCACACGACACATACACCAACCGCTCTGGTGCCATCTGCACGATACTACCCAAGGTCACCTGATCACACCCTTTTCTCGGTGGATCCACTACCACAACATCCGCTCTTCCCCCTTGCTCACTCATCTTCTTCGCATACGCCGCTGCATCACTGCACACAAATTTCACATTATCCAAGCCATTCAAGGCCGCATTCTCTCTGGCATCACGCACCGCCTGCTCAACGATTTCAATACCGATGACCTTCCCAGCTTTCTGCGCCAAAAACATACTAATAGTCCCCACGCCACAATATAAATCAATGACTGTTTCATTTCCCTTTAAATTACAAAACTCCAACGCTTTTCCATACAGCACCTTTGTCTGCACAGGATTCACCTGATAAAACGATTTCGCGGAAATATGAAACTTCAATCCGTTAATTTCATCCGTAATAAACGACTCCCCATACAGTACCTCTTCCTGTTTCCCTAAAATCACATTGTCCTCACGTGTATTCAGATTCAACACAACGCTTTTAATCTCCGGTATCGTTTGTACTAACTCCTGCACCATTTCTTCCCTATGTGCAAACTTCTTCTGTCGCACGATCCATACAACCATGACTTCTCCTGTCACAAAGGCATGTTTAATTAACAAATGACGGAATACACCGGCATTTCCATACTTTTTAAACAAGCTTCGCATCGTCTGTAACACCGCATTGATCTTTTCACTTTGAATGCCACAGCTATCCGTATCAATGATCGTATTGGAATTAATACGATAAAACCCTGTTACGACCTGTCCTTTTACAACACCTACCGGTATCTGCCCCTTATTGCGATAATGATCAGGTTGTGCCATACCTAAGACATCTTCCACTTGCACATTCAATTTCGCAATGCGCTCAATAACATCCTGCACCTTCTGTTTCTTAAATGCCAGTTGTTCTTTATAAGACATATGCTGCAGCTGACAGCCACCACATTGTTTTGCGATTGGACAAGCTGGATTTACACGTTCTTCATTCACCTTATCCAGCTTCAATAAACGCGCAAACCCATAACTCTTTTTTACCAACGTAACAACAAGCTCGCCACTTTCTTTATCCATCATACCTTTGACAAACAGTGGAAAGCCATCAATTTTCACAACCCCATGCCCATCACTTGTATAGCCGCTGCATACACCAAATACATGTTCGTTCTTCTTCATACCCATACTCCTTAAAAAAGGGCATTACGCCCTTTTCTGTTATTTATCCTTTTTCTGTTCTTCCAACAGTTTATTTGCCTGTTTCTTATTACGGGCACTGCTTAAGGTATCGGTTACTGCTTTCTTCGCAGAGGCGTTTTTCACCTTTTCCTTATACACCCATCCGCTTGTGTCATCACCTTCCGGGATGAAATTGTACACATGAATATCCAGGTCATACATTCTCACATCTTTTTGATTAGTGAAATATGTCTTGACCGGTAATATTTTAACAACCTTATCATAGGCATCATTTAAGACACTTTTCACCTTACTACTGCCTGCTTTATCATCTAAATCAATAGTAATGCGCAAGGTAGCACTCTTTAAATTGACTTCCACATTTTCTGCACCATCAAATTTTAAAGCATCCTTTACCTTTGTTAATTGTTCTTCTGTGATTGCCGGATCAAGGGAATTGTCAAAACGACTTCCAACCGTTGGCGTGCCGGCACTCTCTTTGGCACTTAAATAAATATAACCTAAAAGCAACACCGGTATCAGAATTACCACAGCGGCAATCCAATAAAGAATTCTGCTTTTCGTATGTTTTGCTTTTCCAGTCGTCTGTTTATCAGTCGTCTGTTTTTTGCCTTTTTTCGCCATATTATCACTCCTGACAATATTCATTGTACTAAATTTCATTGGAAAAAGCTATCTTTTCTTTAATTCTTCCTGAATAAGTTTGTTCGTTAAAGCCGGATTTGCCTGTCCTTTGCTGGCCTTCATGACTTGACCAACTAAGAAACCAACGGCTCTGTCTTTTCCGTTTTTAAAGTCTTCAATGGATTGAGGATTGGCATCTAATACACTGGTAACCATTGCCAACAGTTCACCGGTATCACTCATCTGCTTCATACCTTTTTCTTCCACAACGACTTTTGGATCTTTTCCCTTCATGATTTCTTCAAAGACAATCTTCGCCTGTTTGCCACTGATTTCTCCGGCTTCTACCATATTGATCATAGCAGCTAAATGCTTTGGCTCACATGGATTGTTGGCAAATTTGATATTGTCCTTATTCAAAGCTGCCGGCAATTCTACGATGACCCAGTTTGCTGCTTTCTTAAAGTTTTTCGTATGTTCACATACGGCATCAAAGAAATCACCTAAGTCACGATTGGCAACCAGAACACTGGCATCGTATTCCTTTAAACCATTTTCTTTCATATAACGTGCTTTACGTTCATCTGGTAATTCTTCCATATGTTCCTGAATATCCTTGATCCATGCAGCATCTAAACGAATTGGTGGAATATTTGGTTCAGGGAAGAATTTATAATCCACATCGCCTTCTTTTTTACGCATTAGAATCGTCGTCTTTTGCGTTTCATCATAACGACGTGTAGCCTGTACAACTTTTTCACCCTTGCTGACAAGTGCAATCTGACGTTCTACTTCCGCATCAATGGCTTTTTGCACATTGGAAATAGAGTTTAGGTTCTTGACCTCCGTCTTTGTGCCAAAGGTATCACTACCTGCTTCACGAATGGATACATTGACATCACAACGCATGCTGCCTTCTTCCATCTTTACATCCGAAACACCTAAATACAACAATAATGTTCTCAGCTTTTCGACATAAGCGGCAGCTTCTGCCCCATTGCGGATATCTGGTTCACTGACAATCTCAATCAAAGGCGTACCGGCACGGTTAAAGTCAATCAATGTACCGGCTTCTGAGTGAAACTGTTTTGCGGTATCTTCTTCCATGTGGATGCGGTTAATGCGAATGTCTTTCTCTACGCCATCCTTGGTTTCGATATGAATGCAGCCACCTTTTCCGATAGGATGAAACTGCTGAGTAATCTGAAAGCCTTTTGGCAAATCAGAATAATAGTAATTCTTACGGTCAAATTTTACGAGTGGATCAATTTCACATTTTAATGCTGTAGCTGCTTTAATTGCGAGCTTTACGGCTTCCTTATTGACACATGGCAATGTTCCAGGATGACCTAAGTCCACTTCATTGACACAGGTATTGGCAACTTCTCCAAAAGCGACAGGTGCTGAGGAGAACATTTTTGTCTTCGTTTTTAATTCACAGTGGATTTCAATTCCAATGACTGTTTCGTATTTCATGCGTCCACCTCCACATCATTTCCTTTTAAGCCGGTTTCTTCTTCAATAGCTTTTCCGATATTAAATAAGGTTTGTTCAGCAAATGGTTTTGCGGTCATATTAATACCGATTGGCATACCTTCCACAAAGCCGGTTGGCATGCTCATGCTTGGATAGCCGGAGAAATTCCCCATAACCATATAGTTTTCGGCAACCAAGACATCCTTGCTTAGGTGTTCATCCTGGCTGTCTTCACTTTTTGGCGCAATCATGCCGGATGCACTCGCAATCACGATATCATAACCAGCTAATGCTTTTTTCAGTTCTTCAACGATCAAACGGCGTACTTTTTGTGCCTTACGGAAGATTTTTTCCTGGTTTTCTTCAAATAAAGAGTAGCTGCCGATGACAAAACGTTTACGTACATAAGGACATAAGCCTTTGGTACGGGAATTGATCATGACTTCTTCCACACTTGCCCCATCTTCACGCATACCAAAGCGGATACCATCTAAATTGGAATGGTTCGCTGTAGCTTCGGCATTGGCAATGATGTAATAGACCGGCAGCATCGCACGCATCAGCTTATCATCAAAGCGTACATGCTCAACGATGGCTCCTCTAGCCTGTAATTTTTTCATCAGCGCATCAAAGTTTTCTTTGATTTCAGCATTGGTAATGGCTTCTTGTACATTATCCAATATCGCAATCTTCTTGCCTTTGATATCACTGTTGATATCGCTTGCATAGTTTGGTACCGGTTCATAAGAGCTGGTCATATCACGATCATCTCTTCCTGCTAATACTTCCAATGCCACAGCAGCATCTTCAATGGCTGTGGTAAAATATCCCACATGATCCAAACTGCTCGCATAAGGAATGATACCGTAACGAGAAATTCTACCATAGGTTGGTTTCATACCGATAATGCCATTATAAGCAGCTGGTTTACGTACACTGTCCCCGGTATCGGTACCGATGGCAAAAGGTACTACTCCACTAGCAACCAATACTGCACTACCTCCGGAACTGCCTCCGGAAATACGCGTTGGATCCCAAGGATTATTAACCTTGCCGGTATAGGCATTCTTATTCGTTCCACCCATGCCTAGCTCATCCATAGAAGATTTGGCAATGACAATCGCACCGGCTTCTTTCAGTTTTTCACTGATATGTGCATCATATACAGGAATATAGTTATCCAGTATACGAGAGCTGGCAGTTGTTCTAACACCCTTCATATTCACATTGTCTTTTAATACGATTGGCATGCCATACAAAGGAGCATGTGGATCTTTGTTCGCTAAATCAGCTAACTGGCTATCCACATCGACAAAGCTTACAACAGCATTGAGCTCTTCTTGTTTTTCTTTTGCTCTTTCAACAGCGCTTTTTACACGTGTTTCGACATCTTCGATTCTCGCTCTTTCAAAATCCATCTTACTTCACCACCTTTGGTACATGTACATGTCCTGCTTTTACGCTTTTCGCATTGCTTAAAGCATCTTCCTGAGAGATTACATTTGCGACCACATCTTCACGCAGGAATTTTGTTTCTGCTTCGAATGGATAGATCATCTCTTCCACACCTTCGGTATCAATTTCATTTAGTACATCAATCTGTGACAGCAGTTCTTTAAACTCTGCCTGCAGCTCGACGACTTCATCATCGCTGACATCAAACATGATATCATGCGCCAGTTTCTTAAAATATTCTGCACTATACGCTTCCATATGTTCCTCCTACTCCATTAATTGTATAACGGTTACCTTACTGCTGCCTTTTTCTCTTTGCATTGCGCCAATTAAGACATCATCGCTTTTTAAACGCACCTTAATTGCAAAGCTAGTGCTAGAGAAAATTGACAGCGATGAATTTACCTTCTGCATCATCGCATTGGCTTCCGGCCATGTCTTCGCATGCATGGAAATATCAATTGTTAAGGATGCTAATTCCTTATCCTTGAAATGTCCGGTACCAATCACGGCAGTATCTTCCGGGAAGAAATTTTTGATTTCTTTTACCAGGCGATCAAAGTAAGTCGCATTGGTACTGTCTAGCTTTGTTGCGGCACTGCTTGGGAATAAGGCCCAAGCTTCATTCAGCCTACTGTATTCACCAATCGTCTTGGATTCAAAATAGGCTTCTTCTATAAAGGTTCCCGGTAAGGTCGTATTCACACCGCTTTCCTTAAATAAGGTTACATAGATTGGTGTCTTTTGGCCGATTTCCGGATGGGTCTTACGCAAGTAGCTGACAACCTTACGGCCTACCTCTTCCCCATACGCCCGTAATTTCGCATCACTTACGATGTCTGGATTGACACTGTCACCAATTTCATCATTGAGGACAATACCTAAAGATAACCCTTCTAAATCCTTACCATCATACCAGTCTAGCTCATAGATATCAATAAGTAAGACATCCTGACTGCCAATTTTTTTCTTTCCGTTATTGGTATCAATTTCGGTACCGATTGCCGGATTCATACCATTCGGATTCTTTTCACTCGTTCTGCCTAATAAACCGACACGATCAAGTCCTGTCGCATCTAAGGCATCATAGCTCAAAAACTGACTTTCCTTATAAGCATAATCATCCGGTGAAAAATGTTCTTTGGAAAGGTTCATCATTCCTACCCCAATGATCATCGCTTCATTCAAATTGGTCGTATAGGCATGTTTGATGCGTGAACTGCTTGCCTCAAAGGGCAGTAAAGCCGCATAGTCACCTTCATGAATGACTGTGGTCTCTTCACTGGTTGTATCTTTTTTCGGTTTATTGGAACTACTGTTACAGCCGCTTACTACTAGGATAGCCGCTAAGGCAAGTAATCCTGTTGTTTTATGTTTCATGATGTCTTCACCTCCTGTAAAAAGGTTGCTTCATCCATCGTCGCAACGCCTAAGCTTTGCGCCTTTGTCAGTTTACTGCCGGCAGCTTCGCCATAAATGACCAGATCTGTCTTTTTTGATACAGAGCCACTCACATTAGCACCTAAGGATTCTAAAAGCTCCTTAGCTTCATTGCGTGTCATCTGTTGCAAACTTCCAGTTAAGACAACGGTCTTACCAGTGAACATACTTTCCTGAATGATTTCTTCCTCACTATCCATACGTAAACCAAAGCCACGCAGATGATCAATCAATTCCACATTCTTAGGTTCTCGGAAGAAGGCCACGATACTTTGCGCTGTAATATCGCCAATATCTTTGATAGCAACCAGCTCTTCTTCACTTGCGGCCATAAGTTTCTCCATCGTAAGGAAATGTTTTGCCAAGACTTTGGCTGCTTTTTTGCCAACCTGACGAATGCCTAAGCCATAGACCAAATCCTCTAAAGGATTCTGTTTGCTTGCTTCAATAGCATCAATAAGTTTTTGATAAGAACGTTCCTTAAAGCCTTCCATCTGTAAAATTGTTTCTTTATGATCTTTTAAATGATAAATATCCTCGATCGTATTTAACAACCCTTCCTTATGGAAGAATTCGACTTTTTTATCGCCTAAGGTATCAATATCCATGGCATCACGACTGGCAAAATGGATAATACTTTCCACAACGCGGGCCGGGCAATCCTGATTGATACAATAATGCGCTGCTTCATCGCTCAATCTCACTAACGCACTGCCGCATACCGGACATTCCTTAGGGAACACATAACGCGCCTGTGTTCCGTTGCGACGCTCGATCAATGGCCGTACAACTTCCGGAATGATATCTCCGGCTTTGCGCACAACAACATCGTCCTGAATACGAATATCTTTTTCCTTGATCATATCCTCATTATGCAGCTGTGCTGCTGATACACTAGTACCGGCTACACGAACCGGTTCCAACACCGCATTGGGGGTAATCCGACCGGTTCTTCCTACGGTTAAGACAATATCTAGCAGCTTAGTGACAACTTCTTCAGCCGGAAATTTATAGGCAATGGCATACCTTGGGGCTTTCACGGTCGTACCTAATTGTTCCCAGGCTGTCAATTCATTCACTTTGATGACCATACCATCAATTTCATATGGAAGATCATTACGCTGCTCACTCATTTCCTGAATAAAGCTCCATACCTCATCCATGCTGTTACATACTCGACGTAATGGATTCACCTTGATATGCAGCTGTTCCATTGTTTCTAACGCTTCTTCATGTGTCTGTATCCCAGCGCCTAAAGCATCCTCATAATAATATAAGAACGCATCCAGTTTTCGACTAGCCGCAATTTTACTATCTAATTGACGAATACTGCCAGCTGCCGCATTGCGGGGATTCGCAAAAACATCTTCGCCATTCTTTTCACGTTGCGCATTGAGTTCCGCAAAGCTTTTCTTTGGCATGAAGACTTCTCCACGTACCTCCACATCGCCCATGCGTTCAATGTGCATCGGAATGGAAGCAATCGTACGAACATTATTGGTTACATCTTCACCCACAAAGCCATCGCCGCGGGTCACCGCCTGTACAAAGCGGCCATCGTGATAATGTAAAGAAATGGCAAGTCCATCCATTTTCAATTCTACCACATAGCTCACCTTTGGCACGATACTGCGCACACGTTCGTCAAAAGCCTGCAAGTCTTCCAAATTAAAAGCATTGCTTAAGGACAACATCTGCTGTTTGTGTGTTACCTTGGTAAACGCATCTAAAACCACACCGCCAACTCTTTGGGTAATTGAATTGGGATCTCGATATTGCGGGTAAGTATCCTCTAGCTTTAACAGCTCCTGATATGCCTGATCGTATTCCGCATCTGGCACACTGGGCTGATCCAATACATAATATTCATACGCATAAGTATCTAATTGTTTTCGTAATGCTAATATACGCTGTTGCACGTCCATATGTCAGCCTCCTATTTCTTGCTTAGAGATGGATGATTCACATTGATCTTACGAATGCCAAATCGCTTATCAAAGGCAATTGCCGCAAGTTCACCTTCCAGTTTAATGACCACACCATCACCAAAGACACTGTGATTCACCAAATCTCCTTTACGTATTCTGCCCTTTTTCTTATGTTTCATTTCACTTTTTCTATCATTTTGACTCGCCTTTGCCCCACCCATCGACGTTTCTTCATCATTAGGGAACGTTTGGATCATATCATCCTGATGTTCCTCATGAAACTGCGGTGCTTGAGAGGATAAAAAGGCATTTCCGGTAAATGTATCAACATCACTCGCAAAATGATTTCGTGGCTTAGCGCCAACTTCTTCTAAGTATTCTTCCGGCAGTTCCTTAACAAACCGTGAGGTTGTCTTTAGCTTATCTAAGACATAGCTATACCCATAAGAGTCTGATAAAAACAGCTGTTTTCTTGCGCGGGTAAAGGCCACATAGGCCAATCGGCGCTCTTCTTCCAAAGCTGCTTGACCTCCCTCGATAACACTTTTATCATTTGGAAATATTCCTTCACACAAACTGTATACAAAGACATTATCAAATTCCAATCCCTTTGCCGCATGAATCGTCATTAACTGTACAAAATCACCACTGCTATCTGCCTCTTTATCGGTATATAAAGAAATCTCCTGTAAATATTCTTGTAAGGATCCCTGCGGGTTATTTTCCACATAGTCGGCGATATCGCTAATCAATTCCTTGATATTTTCCAATCGCTCGATTTCTTTATCTTCCCGCAGCATATCCAGATAGCCACTATCTTCCAATACCTTTTCCAACAGTTGATCAATGCTGATTTCATCCACCAGCTGACGGCATTCTTCAATCAACGCCACAAATGCCTGAATATTAGCCTTTGCCTTGCCTTTGCCGATTTCATACTGTTTGATTATTTCATACATATTGGTATTATCGTGTTCCGCCTGCTGCTCAATCAGCTCCATCGTTTTTGCGCCAATACCGCGTTTGGGCATATTGATGATTCGTTTGATGGAAAGGTTTTTATACAATTCCTTTTCATCATCCTCTTGTTTTGGTGCCAACAAACGTAAATAGCTTAACGCATCCTTGATTTCTGCACGATCATAGAAACGAATGCCCCCATAAATACGATAAGGGATGCGAAAATCCAACAACGCTTTTTCCAGTCCGCGTGATAAATAGTTAGAACGATACAATACCGCTATATCCCGATAGCAAACACCGCTGTGGGATAAAGCCATGATACGGCTGGCAACCCAAACCGGTTCATTGACATCATCCATTGCCGTAAAGTGAATGATGGGATTATCCCCTTCCACTTCCGTAAATAAGTCTTTCTCAATACGATTGCGGTTATTGCGGATCAAGGCATTCGCCCCGTTCAATATCGGCTGTGTAGAACGATAATTCTGATTCAAAATGACCGTCTTACTGTCAGGGAAATCACGTTCAAAATTCATGATGATATCCACTTGCGCACCACGCCAAGTATAAATGGTTTGATCCGGATCACCGACCACACATAAATAGCTGTGATCACCTACTAACAGACGTATGATAGCATACTGTAAATTATCCACATCCTGAAACTCATCAACATGGATATATGTAAAACGACGCTGCCATTTTGCCCGTACTTCTTCTTTATCCTTTAAGATACGGTAAGCAAAAATTAACAAATCATCAAAGTCTAACCCATACATCTCTTTCAGACGTTTTTCATAATAAGCATACACATCAGCCTTGATCTGCTCTCCTGCCCATGGTCCGGCATTCGCTTTTGCCATCACAGGATCTACAAAATTAGTTTTATTGGCACTGATATAGCCCAACATGGAATTATAGCTGTAGCTTTTCACATCAATCTGCATTTGTTTATAAGCATCCCGTAAAATGCTTTTTTGATCATCACTATCCAAAATCGTAAAATTGCGAGGATAGCCTACTTCTAAGATATCCTCTCTTAACAGACGTACACAAAAGGAATGAATTGTTGAGATCTGGACAGCCTTAGCCACCTCGCCAAGCATTCCTTCTACACGTTCCTTCATTTCTTTAGCTGCCTTATTCGTAAAAGTGATCGCTAATATTTTATTAGGATACACCTGCATCTCTTCTATCAGATACGCGATTCTGGTCGTCACGACACGCGTCTTTCCACTGCCAGCTCCTGCAATGATACGCAGATGCTGATCTACTGTATGAACCGCCTCTACCTGCTGTTTGTTTAAATGTTCTAAAAACGACACAAAATCACCTCCCGCTTATTATACTATACTTTCCTCATGATTTCCTTAATATAAAATGAATTTCTTCGCAAATCTTTACAAACCTTTAACTCGCTTAGATGCAATGTACTTTGCATAGTCGTCATACTTCGACAAGGTTTCTTTCTGGCTGCTTGTATGATGAAGGTGGCACTTGTTTTCTAAGATAAAAAATGATGATCGCAGCAGGGGCAGCCATATGGAAGGAATGGGAATATTACAAAATATTCAGAAAAACAAAATAGTATTTTCTTTGCGACTATATTATAATAAAACAGATAACTTTATTTAATGGGGTGTTTACATGAAGCAGACAAAAAAAGCGCAGAAACCGAAGCGTTATTATACAAGAACAATTGATCTTTTCTTTTTATTGATCTTCTTAATCATCAGTATTATTTCTTTTACCATTGCCTTTAGCTTTGGTATTCTTCCACATACCTGGGTATTCATGGGTGCAGTCGTAATTTTCCTTATTTTTATCGGATTATTCCTTGTCAGTTTACGCAAGATGCCAAAATGGTTTATCCTGGTTAAACGTGCCTTCATCATTGTATTATGTGTCATCATCGGAGGCAGCGGGTATTTCTTAAATAAATCACGCATGACTATCAATCGCATGAATCAAAATGCCCAAAGTTCTATTACCAAATTACATATCTTAACCGCTAAGAACAGCAATATTTCCTCTATCAAAGACTTGGCAAATAAAACCATCGGTTTTCAAAATGGAGTAGATAAGAAAAATGCTGCCTATGCACAAAAACAGTTACGATCTTCTATCGCCAATATGCAGGTAAAGGAAGAGCTGGATTATACAACCTTATTATCAGATCTTAGCCTAAATGAAGTACAGGCGATTGTCATGAGTGATGTATATTATGGTATGTCAAAATCTAATATGAAAGATTTTGAAAAACAAGTCACCATTCTTGACACGATTGAAAAACCAAAGGAAAGCAGTCAAAAGGAAGAAAAAGATATTACAGAACAGCCTTTTACGATATATCTGAGCGGTCTGGATAATATGGGTTCTCCAGATCAACAGACACGTACAGATACGAATCTGATCTTAATCGTCAATCCCAAGGCCAATCACATTGATATGGTCTCGTTGCCTAGAGATGGTTTTATTCCGAATACAGCATTACAAAATGCAAATGATAAACTGACACATACCGGTTTATATGGGGTGGATGCAAGTGTGGAAACCATTGAACAGTTTTTCAATATCCCGATTGATTATTATGCCCGTGTCAGTTTCAATTCACTGATTGAGATTGTAGATACGATTGGCGGCATTGATGTGGATGTCGAAATTAATTTCTGTGAGCAGGATGAAAATCGCAGTTTCAAGAAAGAAGATTTGATCTGTCTGAAGAAAGGTAAACAGCATTTAAATGGTAAACAGGCACTGGCTTATTCCCGGCACCGTAAGACAGAAGGCTATGACAATGCCGGCCGTGAACGCGCCCAGCAGCGTATCATCAAAGCCATCATCAATAAACTGATTTCACCAAGCGCTATTACTTATATTAATAAGCTGTTAGATATTGCGCCAAACTATGTCATCACCAATATGCCGACTTCACAAATTACCAGCTTTGTATCAAATGAATTAGAAGATTTGAAACCATGGACCATTTCTTCCATATCTAGTGATAATGGCGTATATGATAATCAATATACCGCCAGCCTTTCTAGCGAGTATGGCAAAAGTGATGTATATCTGTTTGCCAAGAATGAAGTTCATGCTGTAGTAAATGCATATGATGGTGCCAGCCAACCATTGGATATGAGCAATTATCATTTTGATGTAAGTAATCTTTATCAGGATACTCCTGCCATTAATGAAGATCCTCATATCGTTTGGGATACGATGGCCGATAATCCTCATTAAATAAACATTCAAGACGATTATGAAAATAAGAGCTACCTTTTGGGGGCAGCTCTTTTCTTTTAGATTGCTCTGGTCGCTTCACGAAGCCAGCTTTGTTCTTCTTCCTTTAAATAAGGAGAAATCTTTTCATATACTTCTTGATGATATGCATTCAACCATGCTTTTTCATACTGTGTTAATAAAGATGCATCAATACCATCCAGATCAAAGGGCACAAACGTAATGGTTTCAAAATACATAAATTGACCATATTCATTCTTTTCACCCTTGCATACGACCATTTCATTTTCATGACGAATACCATGAGAGCCTTCGACATAAACACCCGGTTCATTTGACTGCGTCATACCTTCCTCTAATACACAGCTATCATTTCTTTCTGGTACAATGCGCCAGCGGAAACCATTTGGACCTTCATGAACATTCAATACATGTCCTACGCCATGACCGGTACCACATTTATAATCTAGAGCAAGATCCCATAATGGTCCTCTTGCCAAAATATCCAAGTTTAAGCCACGACAACCATATAAGAAATGTGCTTTTGATAACGCGATATGGGAACGCAATGCTGTTGTGAAATGATGCTTGATTTCATCACTGATAGCACCTAACACAAAGGTTCTGGTAATATCGGTGGTGCCTTCCAAATACTGTGCGCCACTATCTACCAATAACATGCCTTCCGGTTTCAATTCGGCATTTGTTTCCTCATTGGCACTATAATGCATCATTGCCGCATGTTCCTTATAAGCCGATATGGTATCAAAGCTGATATCGAAACAGCCCTGTTCCTTGCGTAATGTTTCCAGGTATGCACTGGCACTGATTTCGGTAATCGTTTCTTTACCGATCTTGGCTTTTAACCAATACATAAATTTACACATGGCAATCGCATCCTTAATGTGTGCTTTTCGATTATTCGCCAATTCAATCGGATTCTTCATCGCCTTCATAAGTTGGCTAGGATTAGGACGATTTATTACGGTAATCTCCTTATGCAGCCCTGAAGTAATAGCATAATTCACGATCGTTTTATCCAACAGCACAACAGCATCTTGGGCAATTTTTTTCACATCCTCATAAATGGCATCGTATGGACATATGACAATAGCATTTTCTTGCAAATTATCACGTAATTGATCATCAAGCTTGCTTTCATTAATATATAAGGATGCACTGTTTTCATCAATGATCAGATAACTTAGCATTACCGGGAAGTGGGCAATATCCCAGCCACGCATATTCAAGATCCAAGCAATATCATCCAAAGATGTTACGATATGATGTGTCGCTTTTTCTTGTTTTAGGACAGCACGAATGCGTTTCAGTTTTTCTTTTGTACTTTCTCCACTGTAGCACTCTTCTAAAAAGAACCCTTTCTTTTTGGGCAATGCCGGTCTGTCTTTCCAGATCATTCCTACCAAATCTTCTTCACAAGCAAAAGTACTTTTTTTCGCCTGTAATTTATCCGCTAGTTTTTCCACAAGGGCAGTGTTCATTACGCGCCCATCAAAGCCTACCGTACCATGTTCAAAAACATTTTCATATAAATATTCTTCCATCGTAGGGACGCCTTCTTCACCTTGTTTCATTAAATCAATCGTTGTTCCCTGTAACTGGTTTTCAGCCTGAATAAAATAGCGCCCATCCGTCCACAACGCTGCCTTATCCTGACATACGATTAAAGTTCCCTGAGACCCACTAAAACCAGACATATATTTTCTTGCCTTAAAATGTTCTCCCACGTATTCGGTCTCATGAAAATCGGATGTTGGAATGATATAGGCATCCATATGGCGTTCTTTCATCAGCGAACGCAAAGCTGTTAGTTTTTCAATAATCGTCATAGCATTTGCCTCCTCATCAATCGTCTATCCTATTGTACCTCATTTTGCATATTCTGCCCACTCCTTTACGCAAATATGCGTTTAAAAAAAGAAGTGATGTTTCATCACTCCTGTGCATCCTCCATATTTTTATACGAAAGAATAACTATGTGATAATGCACTATATCTTTGGCATGTAAATGCGTATAAGAGAAATCTTTACTTTCCTTAGCAAGTATCCCTTCTTTACCACAGAGATACCATTTTTCATGGAAGAGTTCATGTTTTTGCTCATCATAGAAAGTCAGTTTTGCAACTATGTAAGAAACGGCTTCAGGAAAATAATTTGTCAATGTCCCATGCAGGTGGAGCGTGTCATTCATATCGATAAAGGAAGTAAGCTTTGTGATGGATAGCCTTTTCTGCATTTGTTTCTTTACTTCTGATAATGCCTTTTCTTTTTCTTTGATTTCTGTATCCTTTTCTTCCCATCGTGTGCGTATCACACGATTTATCAGAAAAATCACTGCTAATTCTGCATACATGAGTAAACCAAAAGGGCTTTTTAGAAAGAGGAAGATCTTTCCCAAATAAGGAATATGAAACATATATTTTCCGATAATATCTGAACGTGTTGTTTCATAATTATCATAATCTTTTGCACTCGCACCTTGTGTTCGATAATAAGTTATTCCATCTTTGACCTGTGTCTTCTTAAAATAATGCGTCAATAAAATATCTTTACCAAAACGATTGGCATGAAAGGTAACGATAGTATCTGGCTGCAATGGTTCATCTTCATCAATCCGTTTACTGAATACTAGAGAATGTGTAGGAATGATCGGCTCCATGCTATCCGTTAATACCGTATAAAAACGATAACCGATGAATTGAGAAGTCTTTTCCGGCCAAAAGACAGCACTTAACAGACATGATAAAAGTACTGTCAAGAGGGCAGCACTTATCAATTTTAGCCATTTTTTTCTCAATTGCATGACAATCTCTCCTTTAACATATTCTATCTTAAAGAGAACCTCCTTTTAAAAAAACCGTCGTTCGACGGCTTTTTGCTTAACTATGACTTGCAGTACCTGTCACTTCAACATCTAATGTATTACCAGCTAAAGCTTTATTTTTTACAGTGACTTCTACCGTATATTCATTATCACCACTTGTTAAAGTAGTATCTGTATAGTTAGCATCTGTTTTAGTTAATGCTACTTCACCTTTTTTGATTGTGACATCAACATCAGCAGCATTTACAATATTTTCTCCATTTTTCACTGTAGGTACTAATGTCATCGTATTCACATTGTTACCAGCATCTGTTACTTCAAATTTAGCTGTTCCAGTATACGCTATACTATCTTCTCCAATTGTATCTGTACCTTCTACAAACGTCATATTTGTTGCGGCAACTGTAACGCTAGAATTAGCAACAGTGATCTGACCTGTTGATGTTCCACTTAATGTATCCCAAACAGCGTAAGTTCCTGCTGATGTTAATACGATGGCACCAGCGGTAGCGAGTGATAATAATGTACTTTTTTTCATGATAATTCTCTCCTCTTCAAAGTAATGTTTTTCTTGCAGACAATTTATGTCTTTTTCTTTACATCCTTATTGTAAGCCAGAAAAGGAAAGTTGCATAATGCTAATAGCATCATATCTGGTTATGTTTTTTTCGCATAACTACATAAACTCATATTCTTTTTTCAAAATATCAAGAAAGATTTCTGCTGCACTGGATAAAATCTCTCGCTTTCTTTTTATAATAACGAAATTTTCCATGATATCGCAATTTTTAAAACGCAGACTGCGAATATTAGAATGTCGCAATTCATCTATTTGCCATTGATTTCCTAATAAAAAGGCTTGAGCGTGATTGATCATGTTGATAATAGCATGATAATTACTCATCGTAATCATTTTTTTAAAATCCGATAACAACGTTTTGTTGATGGTTAGTGATTGATTTAAATCAGAAAAGAAATCTTTCGGTAAATGTATATAAGGATACTCAATTAACTCTTCAGCATCGACAAAGCGACTATCTTGTAACGGTATCTTTTCGTTAACATGTACATATAATGGCTTACGATCCATTACCATAACTTCAATTTCTTTTATCTCTGCCATTTTTGAAAACACGCCAAGTTGTAAATCATTCAAAATCGTAATGCCGATTTCAGAGCGTAGCTGTACCACATTTTGTAAAACTTCTTCTGCTGTGGTTTCAATGAAATGTATCTCTGTTTCGGCTGAAGAAGCACGTTTATAAAATTCCAAAATCATATCATCATGTAGAAATATAGAATTTACAGAAATTGATAGTTTACTATAGATTTGCTCATTTTCTAATTTTTTCAAACGCTCTAATACACGAAACTGATTTAAAATCGAACGTGCATAATAGTAAAGGAGATTACCAGTAGGTGTAAGGGTGATACCACGATTTGAGCGGATAAAAAGTTTTCTCCCCATTTCTTCTTCTAATGCGTGAATTGAACGACTTAAGCTAGGCTGACTGATATAGAGTTTTTCCGCTGCTTTGTTGATACTGCCGCAATCAGCGACCTCAACAAAATTCTTTAATTGATCCTTTTTCATAACATTCTCCCATATTGTATAATATGATTGTACCATGTTTATTTCAGATATGATATTCTTATGATTAAATGTATATGAAAGATTCTAAAAAAACGAATAAATCCATGATGATAGTTTCTTATAAAGATGACATGTCATCGATATGAAAATTAAGGAATCGATCAAAATGAAACTACATTCGAAACACCGTTAGAGAATCAATACTTTTTAGTTTTGTCTATGGTTAACAGCATAGGAACCATTGGCTGTAGCAACAAGCGCATTGCTGTCAGAAAAGTGTGCAATTGCTCGAGCTTGAACGATGCGGCTTCCCACATGATCACAATAGCCTTCAATCACCAATGTTTCATGCTCCGCTATCCCCTTATCAAAGTTTACAGACATTTGAATCGTTGGTGTAAAGCTGGCATCACTAAAGATATAGGATGCACATCCCATCGTAATATCCATAGCGGTTGAAAGCATGCCTCCATGCATATGCCCGGCAGGATTTAATTGCCATTTTTGCACAGGGAATTGTAATATCACCTGTTTTTTATTTATGTTGATAGAAAGCACGCGCATTTCCATCATTGCATTAATCGTATTTTGGGCCTGTAAACGGCGATTGATAAAGTCATGTAAACGCTGCTGTATATAATCCTTTTCCATAACAATACCTCCCATGCCTCTATTATAGATACATTCCATAAAAATAACAACGCAAAGAGCATGGAATCTAACTGCTAAGATATTCCTTGCTCATCCATAAAGATAGTAACTTTTCTTTTAAATCATAATTCAATTGCGTAGAAAAACGTATACTCTTTTGCTTATAGAAAAAGAAAACAACCCGCTTGTACAGGTTGTTTGTGTATTGGTTTTAGTTTACCTCTTTTTCTAGCTTTGCGATACCAACTTCAATACGCTTTAATGTTTCATCTTTACCTAAGATATGCGCAATTTCAATAGCTCCACCCGGAGTGAACTGTTTTCCCGTAATAGCGGTACGTACCGGCCATAAAATCTGCCCATTTTTCATTTCCATCTGTTTCGGCAATGCTAACAGTAATTCATGAAGGGTTTCTTCATTTGACCAGTCGTTCAGCTCTGATAAAACCTCTTTCGCAGCTTTTAGCGCCTTTAAGGCAATTTCATACGTTGTCTTCATCTTCTTATGAACATACATGGCAATATCATATTCCGGCAATTCATCAATAAAGTCAATACTTTCCGGTATCGTGGATAAAACATCAGTACGTGGCTGCAAAATGCGCGCTACAGCCATCATATCCACAGGGCGATGAACGCTTTGTTCAATATATGGTTTTGCCAGTTCATAGAATTCTTCAACGCTCATCTCACGTAAATACATACCATTCATCCAAGTCAGTTTATCAATATCAAAGATGGCTGGTGATTTAGAAATACGTTTAATGTCAAATACTTTAATTAATTCTTCTAACGTATAAATTTCCTGTTCTGTTTCCGGAGACCATCCTAATAATGCGATGTAGTTTAAAATAGCCTGTGGAAGATAGCCTTTCTTGACTAGATCCTGGAAACTGGCATCCCCATTACGTTTGCTCAACTTATGCTGTTCATCCTTCATAACCGGTGGAACATGTACATATGTTGGAATGTCCCATCCATAAGACTGATAAATCAGATTGTATTTTGGTGTGGAAGACAAGTATTCGTTTCCACGTACGACATGGGTGATTCCCATTTGGTGGTCATCAATGATATTCGCAAAGTTATATGTAGGATACCCATCAGATTTTAGCAGTACACTTTCATCTAAGATACTGTTATCCACTTCGATACGTCCATATACTTCATCATCAAAATAGGTTTCGCCACTATGCTTGATGGTCTGACGTACGACATATTTCTCGCCATTTGCGATACGTTCTCTTGCCTCTTCAACAGAGATGTGTTTACATGGATCATCATATTTAAAAGAGATACCAAGGCTTTCGGCTTCTTTGCGCTGTTTTTCAATCTCTTCTTCACCGCAGAAGCAATAATGTGCACCACCAAGATCAACCAATTCATCGGCATATTTTTTATACATAGGCAAGCGTTCAGATTGAACGTATGGTCCAAAATCACCACCAACATCTGGCCCTTCATCATGGGTTAAACCGACCTCTTTTAATGTATCGTAAATAATATCTACGGCACCCTCTACTAAACGTTCTTGGTCGGTATCTTCAATACGAAGAATGAAGTCACCATCTTCATGCTTTGCGATCAAATATTCAAATAAAGCAGTTCTCAGGTTACCGATATGCATATAACCGGTAGGGCTTGGTGCAAATCTCGTTCTAATTTTACTCATATATGTATTGTCACCCTTTCAATCAGCATACTAATAATATAATAAAGAAATGGCATTGGCAATGAATTTTTTATCCATTTCCAAACTTTTTCGAAAGTTTCCTTAAAATAATGAAATTTGTTGTTGACAAATGCATGGTTTTTTATTAGAATATCGGTGTTGCCGAAATTGGGGTATAGCCAAGCGGTAAGGCACCAGACTCTGAATCTGGCATTTCCTTGGTTCGAATCCAAGTACCCCAGCCATATAAAAAATGAAGTCGCAGATGCGACTTTTTTTGTGCAAAAATGATTGCTGGGGTGCTTGGATGTGTTAGTTTATAATCAAGGTAATTACCAAAAAAAGTGCTCGTCTTCCTTTTGGATTTCTTGCACTTTTTTCATTCTTTATCGTTTCTCCCCTAGTTATGTCCCTTACGATTACAGATGACCTATTGTATCACCTGTATCATTTTAGCCTATAGAAAAAAGGCAAAAAATCTTTTTCCTTTAAATAGACGCAATACGACATTGCATAACTTTGGTAAGAAAATCTTTCTTATATGTTCTTCCTAATTTCACTTTATTTTGATTACTTAATAAAACATGCGATTTTTCAATCTTATTTATATGACAGAAATTCACAAGCATCCCATTAGATGCCTGTATGAAAACATCCCCTTTAAAATTTTTTAACTTTTCTCTATTACGATATATCTGCTTGGACGTTGCATAATTCAAATAATTTCCTTCTGAATATATACAAATAATTTCTCGCAAGTAAACCACCATCTCATTGCCTTCCTCATCCTTTGCAATAAGATAACGATTTCTGCGATCCAGCTCCTCTTTCACATCTTTCATATAAGTTTCAAACACAGAATCCAAATCATTTTTTCCTATAAAACGGAATACTTGATATTCATAACCAACCATTGATAACTCCGTATGGCTAGTTAAAAATAATATCAAAGCATTCTTATATAATGAATGAATTTTCGTAGCTAGCGCAAAGCCATCCGTATGTGGCATTTCGATATCCAACAGATACGCATCATATTCTTGTGATAGATCAATCGTTCTATCATCAGCTAAAACAACATCAAAATTTATGTTATCAAGGCTTTTTAATTTCTTGTATATCATATCACGCATATCTTTGCTATCATCACATACAACAATTTTATAATTTTTCATAACCCATGCCCCACCTTTTTACTGTTGCATTATTTCACTGTTGCGATAAAGCGATGCATGATATCCTTTGGTAAGATAATTTGAAATGCATAGCCATCCTTTTGAAATTGCAAAATGCCTAGCGTATTTTCGGTTTGTAACTTTGCCTCAATCTTTCCTAGCTGTACCGTTTTTGCCGAAGTCAGTTGTTCTAATTCGTATCCATGACGCTCATTCACTTTATTCACAATCAAATGTAATAAAGCATGTTTTTCATTGACGTAAAAAGAGTATGTGCCACTAAGTGCTGCCCATGCATCTGATGAACAATCCTTTTTTGTAAAGGATATTTCAAATTGTCCATTGCTTACAGAATCAGCTATGTCAGCTACTGCATCTTCGATAAAAGCTACATCTACACCATAGTTTTTTTGGATATCTTTACTGTTCACATTTGTCATCATACCGTTTTCACAAACAGCTGTTTCCTTTTTTTGCATTATTACAAAAAGCATGAATATACCTATCAAAAGAATACTTATAAAGATAATAAGGTTCTTTTTTTCCTTTATCATAATTTTCACCACCGTTTATATTATACTATATTTTTATATAACATCATAGAAAGCATCACTTAATTTTACAATTCTTTACCGTTTTTTTATAATACGTAGTTTTTCCAGTATGTTCATCCCAAATTTCTGTTGGTTGCATTCCATACCTAACTCTCGCTAATAAACTACTATCTGAGAAATACTTACCTGTTTGTTTTTTCATTGTGCCTAACTCACAAGTTTTAGAAAAATGTTTACCTTTTTTATTATAACCACTAGCTAATATATAGCTTGAATACTTTTTTTCTCTAGATTGTGCTTTACCTATCCATCCATTTTCATAAATCTCACCTGTCTTAATTGTTAATATAGTATCATATTTTGTTTTACCACTAACAGATTTCGTGGTTGTGACCTCACCTTTTGGTATACCTAAAATAGTAGTTGCTATTGCCAGTAACGAAATTTTAAATTGCATGGTACTTGGAACCAAACTAGCAAAACTTAAAACAATATTAGCTAAAGTATTTAACGAACCAATCTTACTTTTTGATTGAAGATTATTATCATAACTATATAAATATTTTTTAGTAATACGTTTTTTTCCATTACTTGTTCTACTCTTTGAATTTTCATATATAACTTCTTCTTTAACAACATATTTATCAAGTTTTGCATTAATTTCTTCAATATCGGACGATTGCTTCACTATGTTTTCATATGTTTTAGGATTTAAAACTTTCTTATCTTTTATAGCCTTTTCTTTGATTTCTTCATCTAAAGAACTTGATTCTTTACCATAAACTACCTGCATACTGCTGAAAAGCATCAATAAAGCCATACTAAAGTTAATAACTTTTTTAAATTTCATATTTTCATACCTCATCTTTCACTAGCATTATAAATATCTCACCTCTTTCTTTCCATATACCTGCTATGATTTTGCATTCTCTGCTAATCTTTTACACAGTAATCATCGTAATTGCGTATTGGGATATGCTTTTCAACTATATCGCATAAAGAAAAGATGGCACATGTTTCATACCATCCATCTTATACCTTATGCATGTTTTAAGAAAGCTACATATCCTCTTGTTGTTTCATAGATATCTGCTTTTGAGGCGATTTCCCATGGTGCATGCATATTATGCAATGCGACACCACAGTCAATGACTTCCATATCATATTGTGCCAGAATATAGGCGATCGTTCCTCCGCCGCCCTGATCAACTTTACCAAGCTCAGCTGTCTGATAAGATACGTTTTCTTTTTCCATGATATTTCTTAAAGCTGCGATATATTCTGCATTTGCATCATTACAGCCACCTTTTCCACGTGAGCCGGTGTATTTATTAAAGACAATACCTTTTCCCATGTATGCGGAATTTTTAGGTTCCATAACAGATGCATAGTTAGGATCAAAGGCTGCACTTACATCACTGCTCAGCATGCGAGAATTAGCTAATGCGCGACGTACTTTTAATTCGCTGTAATCTCCCAAACAATTCATGACTTCTGCCACCATATTTTCAAAGAATTTTGATTCCATACCGGTTGCCCCGATACTTCCAACTTCTTCTTTATCCACTAATAAACAAACAGCGCTACGATCAATTTCTTGCATCTCTAATAAAGCCATTAAAGATGTGTATGCACAGATGCGATCATCATGACCATATCCCATTACCATACTGCGATCCAATCCATAATCTCTTGCCTTGCCGGCAGGTACAACTTCGATTTCCGCAGATACAAAGTCATCTTCTTCGATCTGATAGGTTTCTTTCAACAGCTTTAAGACATTCATCTTCACTGCGTCTTTTTCTTCATCCTTAAGAGGAATGCTGCCTACCGTGATATTTAAGTCTTCACCCTCAATAACCACACTACCTTTTTTACCTAGCTGATCACTTGACAAATGAACTAATAAATCACTGATACCGACAACCGGATCATTTTCATTTTCACCAATGTTCACCTGCACACTGCTGCCATCTTTACGAACGATGACACCATGCATCGCAAGTGGCAATGTAACCCACTGATATTTTTTGATACCACCATAATAATGGGTTTCCAGCATTGCCAGATCTTTATCTTCATATAAAGGATTCTGTTTTAAATCCAGACGTGGGCTGTCAATATGTGCACCAAGAATTTTCATTCCTTTTTCTAAAGGTTCTTTACCAATCAAAAATAAGGCAATGGTCTTCCCCATATTATTCGCATACACCTTATCACCTGGCTTTAAAGTTTCCTGATTGCGAATGACATCTTCCAGATTACGATACCCGTGTGCTTCCGCAATTTTTATACTTTCTGTAACACATTCTCTTTCTGTTTTACATTCCGAGATAAATTTCTTATAGCCTTCAGAGAAGTCCATGACTTCTTTCATCTTTTGCTCATCATATTTGTTCCATGCAATTTCTCTCATTTTCATTTCCTCCATTCTGTATGACATTATATAACTGTTTGCCTTTTGATTTCAACTTAAAAACTTTCTATGTTCAACAGCTTTTTACTCAATGCTATGTAAGCAGGATCCGGGGATGAATTTAATATCGTAATATCATGATGACCATCCTCTGTTTGACAAGTTCCATGCTTCTCTAGCAATTCTAAGACATGGCGGCTGGTGCCGGCATTGCCATCCACAAGAGCTATTTGATTTCCTACGATATGACGTATCTGTTCACGGAAGAACACAAAATGTGTACAGCCTAATACGATACTATCTATACCTGATAGATCATAAGGGGCAAAGTATTCCCTTAGCGTAGCTTCCACAAGAGCATGATCTTCCAACTTATCTTGTTCAACTAATTCTACTAACTTAGGAGTTGGTAATTTATAGATACAATGCTCTTTCTGATAGCGTGACATCAGTAACTCAAATTTTTTCTCTTTCAAGGTGAAGCGTGTTGCCATAACGATGACCTGTTGAGCCTGCTTTCCTTCAACAGCAGGTTTTAAGGCTGGTTCCATACCAACGATTGGTAAGTGCGGATAACGCTTGCGCAGTTCTTCTACACAAGCACTCGTTGCGGTATTACAAGCAATCACAATCGCTTTTACACCTCTATTTACCAATTCATCACATATCTGTATGCAGCGCTGTGTGATGTCTGTACGCGCTTTTTCTCCATATGGCGCAAAGGCAGAATCGCCAAAGTAGAGATATCGTTCTTTTGGCATCCATCTGCGTAATTCTCTTAATACGCTGATGCCGCCAAGTCCGGAATCAAAAACCCCTATTGCTTTTTCTATTTCCGTCACATCATCACTCTCCTCATAAATCATTACTGCCTTATCATTATACCCTTTTTTCTTCATTCTTTCATCTAGTTTCAATAAATTTTACACACGGAAGGAAAGTTTCTGCAGACCTTAAATCATTTCGCATTCTCTAGGATTCTTTTCTTACTATGTAAAATTTTAAAATTGCATAAAAATCGTGTGACAATGGTTTTTGAAGCATTAAAAAAAAGCCCATGTTAGAAAAAATAAGATTCATTGAGAAGTATATTGACAGATACTGGAAATAAAGGTATGATATGAATATATTAAGAATCATTCTTAAATATGGAGGAAAGTTTATGAGCAAACATGTAAGTATAGATATACGAGTACCAGTTGAAAATGATAATCCGGCAATACGACGAATTGAGAGCTTATGTATTCGTTGCGGACAATGTAAAGAAGTTTGTAAGAAAGAAATATCTGTCGGTCATCATTATGATTTATTAAAAACAGAGGATACCGCCATTTGTATTCATTGTGGACAATGTGTAAATGTTTGTCCAACAGGTGCTTTGGTTGAGCGTCAGGATTGGATGGAAGTAGCGGATGTCATTAAAAGCGGCAAGAAAAAAGTGGTGGCAATCACGTCGCCAAGTGTGCGCGTTGGCTTAGGTGAAGAATTTGGCATGGAAGCCGGAAGCTATGTAGAGAAACAAATGGTTGCAGCTCTTCGCAGTGTTGGTGTGAATTATGTATTCGATACAACGTTTGCGGCAGATTTGACCATTATGGAAGAAGCCAGTGAACTGATTGATCGCATTCAAAACAAGAAACCATTACCGCAATTTACCAGCTGCTGCCCGGCATGGATAAAATTCGTTGAAACCTATTATCCACAGCTATTACCAAATATTTCATCTAGCAAATCTCCAATCAGTATGTTTGCGCCGACCATTAAAACATGGTTTGCGAAGAAAGAAGGAATCGCTCCTGAAGATATTTATATAGTAGCCATTACCCCATGTACCGCAAAGAAATTTGAAATTACCAGAGAAGAATTTCATGATGCCGCAAACTATCATCATACCCAAGGGTATCGTGACTGTGATAAGGTAGTTACCACAAAAGAGTTAGCGAATTGGCTGCGTGCAGAAAATTTAGATCTAACTAGTGTTGGGGAAAGTGACTATGATAGCCTCATGCCTAGAGGTAGTGGTGCCGGTGTCATCTTTGGCAATACCGGTGGTGTTATGGAAGCTGCTGTAAGAAGTGCCTATTATTTTCTTACAAATGAACAGCCTGGTGATGATTTATTGAAGCTTGAAGCGATACGCGGGCTTGCCGGTGTACGTGAAGCCAGTGTAACGATTGCCGATATTCCTGTACGCGTTGCTGTTGTGCATGGTACAGATAATGCCCGTAAATTTATTGCGCATATGGAAGAAACCAAAACACATTATGACTTTGTGGAAGTTATGACATGTCCTGGTGGTTGCATCGGCGGAGGCGGACAGCCAAAGCATATCGGTGAAGATATGCAGGATATCCGTAAAAAACGCATTGCTTCATTATATGATAAAGATGCTTCTATGAGCTTGCGTAATTCCCATGATAATCCACATATCAAAGCTGTCTATGAAGAATTCTATGGCACACCTTTAAGTACTTTGGCCGAAGCTTTATTGCATACGACCTATCATGAACGCAAAGATTTAGGTGAAGATCCCGCTGTTTACGCAAAGGCATTTGAAGCTGATTCAACTGTAGCAGGAACACCTACATCTTCTGATGTGAAATATCGCTGTACGATCTGTGGCTACATCTATGAAGGTGATATCACAAAGGAAAGTGACGACTACAAGTGTCCGATTTGTACGGTTCCTAAAGAAATGTTTGAATTAGTTAAGGAGCCAGCTACACAAGCACCTGCAGAAGAAACAAGTACGGATGTAAAATATCGCTGCACGATTTGTGGTTACATCTATGAAGGTGATATCACAAAAGAAAGCGATGACTACAAGTGTCCGATTTGTACGGTTCCTAAAGAAATGTTTGAAAAGATTGCATAAACAATAGACCTCATTGCCAAAACAATGAGGTTTTTGATTTATTTTTATGAAAGACTTGGCTTCTTTCACATTTTTACGATACAATAATGGACAGTGAGGTATTCCTATGGAAAAAATTAATTCAATACAACAATTAAAAGATTGTTTAAAGGCACATGCCATCGTTTGTACGACAGATAAAAAGGGGATGGTGTATGCTATCCAGCATAAAGATGGTGTTCGCATACAAAATGAATATTCCCGTTTTATGCTTTCAATGGAAGACTTTCTGGCATTATATGGCAATCAGACCTTCTATATTTATGAAGAAGAAATGATAGAAGAAATCGCAAGTGAAAAGGATGAAGAATACTATAGTTGGTATCATAAATAATAGCTGCTTGAGCTTCATCGCCATCTTACGCAACTGCTTAATGAATATTATTAAGCATATGTCGTTCTTGCCTTCACCTTGACTATCATTATGAAAAAAGTACAGGTTACTGATGATCATTTCATCATCAGCTCTCTGTACCTTTTTTAGAATTGATAAGGATTACGGATTATCTTCCTATCCCATTTGCGCATCGCCATACGATACATCGCCTTTGCATGAATCGTATCGTGCCAGATAAAACGACGCATGACCTTTGCCAGTGTCCATGCTTCATCATAATTTCCTATATAAATCTTATTATCTAAAAAATGCTCTTGTTTCTCTAATAATGCAAAAGCCTGTAAACGATTCTCATATATGTTTGTCAGGTTTTGCAGTGATACCTTTATTTCTCCCATATAATAAGACGTGACATTATTGGTATGTTCATACATTGCTTGTGCTGTTGTAGGAATCTTCCCATAAAAAGTCTTACGGGGAAATAGATCAGTGTATAATTTCTTAGGTATGCTTTGATATAAGGTAAGAAAATCATGCGCTGATTGTATGCAACGCTGTTTCAATATAAGATATTCTTCGATATGTAGGCTGTTTCGTTCACTATCAAATAGCACATCACTATCTGCATCCTGCACTTGTAAGGTACTGTCCTTTTCCTGAACTATGACGATATCTTCATTAGCTTTTGGGCAGGTCTTATCTAGCGCACACCATTTTTGATATCGCTGAATATCATGCAACAGTTTACCCTTTGCTTCTTGTAACGTCTTTCCTCTACCACTTGCTCCCGGATAATCTTCACTCCATAAAATGCCACCAATGCCATTATGTTCCCAGATTCCCCTCATATCACATTTCCTGCAAAATATTTTGAATCCATGCACATAAACGGCTGCTTGCCGTTTCCGCAACTTTTAAAACTTCTTCATGGGAATGTTTTTCTTTACAGATACCGGTTGCCATATTGGTTATGCAGGAAATGCCTAAGACTCGCATACCTAAGTAATTAGCCGCTATGGTTTCGGGAACAGTAGACATGCCTATGGCATCGCTGCCGGCACGCTCAAACATGCGTATTTCTGCCGCTGTTTCATAATAAGGACCTTGCCACATCGTATATACACCACTATGATAAGGTATCATTAAACGATCAGCTATTGTCTTTGCCAAATTTCTTAAATCTGAACTATATGGTTCAGACATATCTGGAAAGCGTGGACCAAAGCGTTCATCATTTACACCAATTAACGGATTCACAGAAACGCCATTGATAAAATCATCAATCAGCATTAAATCTCCCTGCTGAAACGTGCGATTGATACCGCCACAAGCATTGGTAATAATAAGATCATGTACCCCTAACATTTTCATCACAAACACCGGAAAGGTAATTTCCTTCATATCATAGCCTTCAAAATAATGAAATCTTCCCTGCATCACCATCACGCTTTTGCCATGCATTTCTCCGATGATAAGATTACCTTCATGTCCCGCTACACGTGAAATAGGAAAGTGAGGAATGCTGTCATAAGGTAGAGTGATAGGATGTTCGATTTGTTCACTTAACTGACCTAAACCACTGCCTAAGATCATCCCTACTTCAGGAGCCTTGTTTATATGCAATTGTATATAAGATTTAGCCTCCATTACATCATCATAAAACATAGTGCTGCCTCCTTTACTTTTTCTTACTTTTATTATAAACGATATAAGAAGAAGAAGGAATACATATCCCTATTTTATTATGGAAGGATACTGATTGAGCAATCGAGTAGGGTGAAATAAATCACCCTTTCACACCACCGTACGTACGGTTCCGTATACGGCGGTTCGTTTTAATTTCAAAGCGTGTCTCTCTATATAGTAGTCTAAACAACTGACTAGTCCTTTTTGGGCTAGTTTTTCTTTTGATATTGCTCTTACCACACATGTTTTGGTTACTACCCATTGATAATGGTCTCCCATATACGATGTCTGTCTTGCTCTATCTTTTCTAATCCCAAGTTTTTGTAATCCCCACTGTCGCTTGCTGGGTACTTTCCACTGTTTCCATATGATTACTCGCAGTCTTGTACGAAGATGTTCATCTATCCTTGTCATATGTGTTTTCATATTACATATGGAATAGTAGTTTATCCATCCTCGTATTACTTGGTTCAGTCGTCTTATTCTTTCTTTTAAAGCCATTGTGTTCTTTCTGATTATTAGCTGTTTTAGTTTCCTCTTAAATCGTTGTATGGAACTTGCGTGTGGTCTTGCACAATATTTCTCAGCTTTGGTATCATAATAAAATCCAAAGCCTAGATATTTTAATTTATTAGGTCTTGTAATATGCGTTTTTGTCGCATTTACTTTCAGTCCTAATTTGTGTTCAATCCACTTTGTGATTGTATGCATCACTCTGTTCGCACTGGCTCTACTTTTTACCGCTATCACACAGTCATCTGCGTATCTGGTAAAGTGTAACCCTCTGCTTTCTAATTCTTTGTCTAATTCATTTAGGATAATATTACTTAGTAATGGTGATAGGTTTCCACCTTGTGGTGTTCCCTTTTCACTCTTTTCATATTTTTTCGTTTATCATGATACCTGCTTTAAGATATTTTCGTATGAGCGACTCTGTATCTCCATCATTTATGATGATGTGTACATAACTCATCAATTTATCCTGTGGTACGTTGTCAAAGAATTTCTCTAAGTCAATGTCTACTATCCATTCATATCCATCATTGATATATTCCAATAATTTCATTATGGCCTGTTCACAACTCCGATTTGGTCTGAATCCATAACTATAATCCGAAAAGAACGTTTCACATATTGGACTTAATACTTGTACCATTGCCTGCTGGATGATTCTATCCATTACCGTTGGTATCCCCAGATTTCTAGTTCCTCCATTCGCTTTTGGTATTTCAACCCGCTTTACTGACTGTGGTTTGTACTTCCTCTCTGTGATTTCAGCTCTGATACGTTCCCAGTTCTCTTTTATATAAACATAGGCATCCTCAATCGTTATTTCATCAATTCCGCTTGTTCCTTTGTTCGCTTTTACACGTTTATAGGCTTTGTTCATATTTTCTCTGTTCAGTATCTTTTCTAATAGTTTTGACATACTTTGTGCACTCCTATCCTTTCCGCTTTCTTACAAATCATCATATGTGTTTTGGATATTTGCTCATTTACGTTTTCACTCATACCCCTGTCTGATTGTTGTAAGAAACACACATTTTGCTCGTGCGATTAAAACGTTCAGTCCTTCAGTATTTCTACCTACTATGACCTCGGCTGACTTCTCATTGTTCGTTGTTACTACTCCTCGACTGCACGTCGTTCTACGTCTCGCCTACTAAGCCAATGAGACCTCGCGGGGTAAGTCACATATCTTTCCTCGTTTACTTATCTGATTTACGCCATTAGGTTACGGTTATCTTTTGGACTTTGATGCTTATTGCCATCTCATCCACTAATGTCGCCTTATTATCAGCCATCCAAACTTAATGTTCAGACTTCCTGTCCGTTAAGCCACGATTTCGCTATTGCTTCCTCTCTCCCATACCTCACGATATGAAACTTGCAAGTCGCTCTAGGGTTCGTCGATAACTACGCCCCGAGGGATTTTCACCCTAGATATGTGGCATGCCCGCCACACAATAAAAAAGTGGCAATTGCCACTCTTCATTGCTTATGCGATATAAGGCAGTATCCTTACATGCGCGTTCATAAAGGATTATGAGAATCAGATTTTCCTATCTTTTAGCTTCTGTTTCTTAATAGTCTATTCCAGTACCCCTAATTCTTCTTTTCCATCTTCATCCTCAATCTGCTTGTCCAATTTCTTCATTTCATGAGAGATAAAACCGAATACAACAATACCACTTGTTATATCGGCTATCGGACCGGCATATAAAATACCATTTAAACCAAAGATCATAGGTAAGATTAAAATTAAAGGGATCAATAAGATCAATTGCCGCATCATCGATAAGACACTCGCCTTTAATGGCTGCCCGGTTGCCTGAAAATAGCTTGTCGCTGTTATCTGGAACCCTGCACAAAAGATTCCCATCATAAAGATACGCATACAGCGGATAGCAAATTCGGTAAATGTCGCATTGCCACTGCCAAATAAAGATAATATGATATGAGGAATGGTAATGCATAACAACCAGCCAACAATGGAAGTAATTGTCGCAATACCAGCCGCACGCTTATAAGTACTTTTAATGCGCTTTGGTTGATTTGCGCCTTTATTAAATCCCAAAATGGGTTGCGCACCAATACCAATGCCCACACAAATAGCAGTAATGATCATCGAAACCTTTAAGACAATGCCCATAGCACTTAATGCCACATCTCCACCGGTCGATGTCATATCACCATAATATACCAAAGAGTTATTCATGACAACCTGCATAATTGTCGCTGCTGTCTGTGTAATACAACTAGAGATTCCTAATGCGAAAATCGCTTTACAGATGGATGATTTTAACTTCATATGATCAAAGCGTAAACGCATATGACCTTTTTTCAAGAAATAATATAGTAAGATGACAGCACCAATGATTTGTGATGTTATGGTCGCAATCGCAGCACCTTTTACTCCCCAATGCAAGACAAAAATATAAAATGGATCGAGCATCGTGTTTAAAATAGCACCTGCCAGCATACTATACATGGCGACATTAGGACTGCCATCCGTTCTTGCCATATTGGATAATCCGATACCTAACAAATTAAACGTAGATCCTAACAAAATAATGCTTGCATAGTCTTTCGAATAGGCCATATTTTTCGGTGTTGCGCCAAATAAGTTTAATATAGGTTCTAAGAAGACTAAACCAATTACAGTAATCAAAAGACCGATGACCAACAGCATCAAAAATTCATTTCCCAATGTATTTTCGGCTTCGTCTTCTTTCTTTTCCCCTAATTTGATTGCCGCATAAGCACTACCACCGGCTCCCAACATCGTGCCTATTGCCAAAAGAATTGTCATCAAAGGAAATGTGACCGTTGTTGCGGCATTTCCCAGATAACCAACACCTTGCCCGATGAAAATTTGATCAACAATATTATATAATGCATTCACCAGCATACTGATGACACTGGGAATAGCAAAACGCATTAACAGCCGTCCAATCGGCTGATACCCTAATGGATTTCTTGTTTTTGGATGTACATGTTGTTCCATAGATTCCCTCCTTATTTCTTTTTAACGAAAGCAGCTGCATTCGCTGCTACTCTTCCCATGAGGCGCGCTGTAACTTCGCATTCTTCATCACTTAACCCATCTGTGATGATCGCATGCCAATCAGCAAGCACTTGATTGATCATCTCAACAATGGCCTCACCTTTTTTTGTCACATACAGTTTCGTGATACGACGATCATGTTCATCACTGCGTCGCAATACGTAACCCTGCTCCTCTAATTTTTTTACTGCTCTGGCCGTCGTTCCTTTATCATAATGATCTTGATATGCAAGCTCATATTGATTAATCCCCGGATGACGATAGATATGTAATAGAAAAAACTGCTGTCCACAGCCAATATGATAGGGTGCCAGTTGTTCATCGAAATAAATCTGACTTAGCCGATATACCATGGAAGAATATTTACTAATAGCAGGCATTTCATCACCTCTTAACTTACCGTTGCATAAACAACTATTGTATTATACCGTATGAAAGTTGCATACGCAACCATAAAATGTAAGATTTTTTGACGATGTCTTGCTTCAGTAAAGTCATATATATTTTCATCAGTAAATGAAAAAAGCTGCCAACATCTTTGCTTCCGATGTATGCGCAGCCTTTCATCACATTTTATTTTTTATCATGCAGTTTTCCATCAGCATAGTATTTTCCTTGGAAATCATCCTTCATATATTTATAGTCTTCTACTCTTATTAATTGTTCATCGTAAAGGGCACATTTACCATGCAGACAAGCTGCATAATATTCACTCTCCCCATCTTTGCCTTTCACAACCAAAATGTCATCATATACCTCATCCATGACTTGACGATATGCAAGGTCATAAAAATGCCAACCGTCTTTAAGCTTCACAATGCGATAATTACTTTTATTGTTACGATAATCTTTAACTTCTAGCAATTCTTCATCACCCTGCATCAAAATCTTTTTACCTTCTTTTTCTTCGACATAAATGATAAAGCCTAAATCATATATATTTTCATCAAAACTAGAATGAACAATATTGCTATACTCCTTCATTCTATCTTTTTCCTCTTTTGCTTGGTAATTCATAGCAGTCATAATGCTAAACAATACGGCCACTGCAATGATATATGGTAATTTAGATGGAGTCTGTACTTTTCTGCTTTTCGACAAGTACTGATGCAATTGAAAGACAGCTTTCTTTACGTCTTGCTCAGGTGGGATACCTTGCGCTGCTTTGTTTTGGATAGACAGTAAATAGGATGATAATTTTAATTGTCTATCCATAAGATCTTTGATAGATTGACGATATCGTTTCTTTGGTAAGATATACTCTGATAAGCGTTTTAAGAATTGCCCATTTGTCCTAGCTTCTAAAAAGGCATTCGTACTTAAAAAGGTTATCCATACCGCTGTATCGTTTCGTTTAGTTGATTCACTCAGCATTATCCATCGCTCCAACACCGTATCTTCAACAGGTCTTTGTTTACTCATCAAATCAGAGAAATCAACTATGTCAAAACATTTTCCACTTATATGAGCAAGCACTTCACTTTCCTTTGGCAAGGAAAGCTGCTCTTGCATCATCTGTTGTACCTCGCTTTGAAGTGGCTTTGGACGATCCAATGTCTTCCATAAGAGTTCATGGAATTTAACTTCTTGTTTCACCAGCTGAAAACTTACTGTCTTAAAAAAAGCTTGCCAGCTGGATGGCTGTGTCCGCAGCGGACTTTGGTCGAGTGCTGCCCAATCCATCAATACGAGATGCAAAAGTGCATAGAAATACTTTTCTTTTATGGACAGCAAAACAGCAGTCGGTGTCTTTAGCTCCATCATCGTCTGCCTTTTTAATTGTTCATCAAAGGCTTCGATAGGAACGCTTGTTTCTATTCTTTTAAATTGATAGAGTGAAAGACGCAAGCGTAGAAGAAGCGCTGTATCGCATGAAAATACGCAATTGTCTTTATGATATGGTATTAATTCCTCTAACGCTTCGAATAAATAGTCTTCAAAACCTTTATACTCTTGAAAAAATTGTTCCCATTCATTGTATGTGGCTTGTGTTTCATAGAGCTGTTTCCACTTTTCAACAAAGTTATTTTGTATATACTGCAATACATCAAAAACATCTTTGTACGCTTCTTCATCATCATTCGCATGAACTTCCTCTTTTTCAAAAGCAAATAACCTTTCATAGATGCTATGCATATCTTCATGTTCCGCTTGATTGTTACTTTCTGCAGATTGCGACATAGCGCTTTGTTTGGCTATTTTTAGGGCGCTTTCATAAGCTTGGCGTATCGTTTGATACATTTCGGGGTCATCTTCAGGATGATATTGTCTCACCATTTTACTATAGGCTTTTTTAATGGCTTTTAGATCTGTTGTTTCTGTGATTGCTAAAATTTCCCAACAAGATTTCATACTTCATTCCCCCTATGCTTGAAAATAACGAGGAATCGTCGTTGTATCCCCATCCCCTTCTATGCTATCCAGGCGTCGGCTGACTTCATGATAAGCATGATCAATCGCACGTTCATTCTGACTTTCCAATACCTGTTCAAAATAGCGCATCAGATCTGCTACCATTTGACGTTCTTCTTTTACAAGTTCTAAAAACATTCGTTCACCACGTGCCAGTAATAAGCGATTACGTTCTTTATCACGTGGATGTATCTTCAACTCCTTTAATGCTTGGAGCTTTTGCTTAATTTCTGCCTCACTCATACGATTATTTTTCGATAAGATCATCTTATGAAAACTTTGCCGGGTAGAAATTACAAAGGCATCCACCTCTAAAATGCCATTTATATCATAAGTTAGACGAACCTTTACGATTTCCTTACCTTTTTTATTGGGTGGTACCTTAACTTCTAAATTGCCTAATAACAGATTATCTTCTGCATGGTAATGTTCTCCCTGATAAATTTCAAAATCAATGACTTCTTGTTGATCATGTATAGTCGTATACAAAGATTCCCGACTACATGGCAATACACTGTTACGTTCAATCAAAGGACTCATAATTGCATCCTTCAGCCCGTCGGGATATATAGCAGTGCCTAAAGTGAAGGGACAGATATCACTAAGGAGCATATCTTTGATTTCTTGATTGCGTTCTTTAATACCGGCTGCTGTTCCACATCCATAAGCAATCGCCTTATCCGGATCCAAGTGCATAGTTACGGTATGCTTAGTCAGATATTCTATATAATGCTGAACGACTGGCATCTTACAAGAGCCCCCGACAAGGATGATATCATCAATATCTCCAATATCATCACCAGCATCCTTTAATGCTTGTTTTAAGGGACCTTCCATCCGTGTTAAGATGCTATTACCCAACAGAATCAGCTGCTGATTTGTAAGTTTCATACTCAAAAGCGTATCATGGATGCGTACTTTCATGTTCACCTCATCCTGTTCACTCAGTTTACGTTTGCATATTTCTGCCTGCTTCATTAACATCGCTTTTTCCTGGACACTGATATCTGTAGCATACAGACCATGTTCCCTTAAAAAGGCTTCAGCGATCACGGTGTTAAAATCTTCCCCACCTAAATGATTATCGCCGGCAACCGCAGCTATTTCAATCACATTATCAAAAGCATCTACAACGGAAATATCTAAAGTACCACCACCAAAATCGATAATGAGAAAAGTTTTGTCTTCCCCATCATCATGAATATGCTGTGCTAACGCAGCAGCACTTGGCTCATTGATAATTCGTTCCACTTTTACTTGCGCCAATGCCCCTGCTGTCTTTGTCGCCCAACGCTGATCATCGTTAAAATATGCCGGCACACTGATAATGACCTCTTCGATGTCTTCCTGCAAATACATTTTTGCATCTTCAATCAGTTGGCGTAGGATAAAAGAACTTAACTCTTCAGGTTTAAATGTCTTATTACCTAACGTATATTGCTTGGCTGTACCCATGTCCCGCTTAAACGCAGCAACACTGTCTTGGGGATGGGTAATCAGACGTTCCTTTGCTAATCGTCCTACTAAGATTTCATCATCCTTTACACTGACGACACTTGGTGTTATATATTCCCCTAATGCATTTGGGATCAATTCTGCTTTGTTATTTCGCCAAACACAGGCCAATGAATTGGTTGTACCTAAATCTATTCCAATAATTGCCATATAAAATCTTCCTCTCTTAACTACGAAGGCGTGTATCCATTTGCTTTTTTATTTTATCATACCCTTTGCACATGAGTAAAATTTTCACATTTTCTTATCGCATGTTTATGGCATTACTCTATCATAATCACTTCCATCTTATGAGCCTTTGCCCGACGATTTGATATCGCGTTGTAAAAACCTCTTCTATGAACTTACGATCATGTGATACCGCAAGGATACAGCCTTTAAATTCCTTTAAGATCTGACGAAGAAGCGGATTTGTAAGTGGTGATAAATTGCGGGTCGGCTCATCTAACAGTAAGACATTGCAATTGGTTTTAATGAAGCGTAAAAGATACACTTTTGCTTTTTGTCCTTCACTTAATTCCATGAGGGAATGTATCATTTCATCACTCGTAAATTTCATTCTTCCTAGTAATTCTCTGGCTCTGGTAACATCCTTTTGATCACCTTCTTCCAAGAGAAATTGAATAGGTGTCTCATGTTCTTGAAAACATTGTGCGTATGCTTGCGGCATATACCCAACCTTAAGATCATCGCGCAGCTTGATTTCTTCATAAAGTCTTTTCAATAATAAACTTTTTCCACAGCCATTGCGTCCTGTAATTACCACTTTTGCTTGCCCCTTTATCAATAAATCAACATCTTGTAACAGTATTCTTTCTTGTATGCGCAATTCCTTTAGCTGATACTGCATAACTATTTTCGCAGCCGGTAAAGGTGTTGCTTCAAAATAGACATCAATGGCTTCTTCTACTGTATCCACCTTATGAACCCCATCTCTTTCATGACGGTTTTCCAGTGCCTTGATATTTTTCATTTTCTTTTTCAATAATTGCCCCATGGATGGGTTGCGCACCGTATCATTCAATGCATCATGTACCGCATTACGCATATCGTTCAATTTGATCATCTTTTTTTGATATTCCAACTGTTCTTTCGAAGCTAAGGCGGCTTCTTTATTTAATTTCATTGCTCTGCTGTTAACATACTCTTGATAGGTACCACGATAGATCGTATGCACACATTTTGTTTTCTTATTTCGCTGTTCCAGATGGATGATGACATTGGCCGCATGTTCCAATAATGTTTCATCGTGTGATATAAAAATAACCGGTATTGTCTGTTGAACGATGAATTGTTCCAACCATTCCAGTGTTTCAATGTCCAAATCATTGGTCGGCTCATCGAAAAGTAATAGCTCCGGATGACTGGCTAGCAACTTTATCAGTTGAAGTTTAACCTTTTCTCCACCGCTTAACGTTTTGATTTTTTGTTCTGATGTCAAACAGGTGGCATCCAGATGTACCTGATGACATAATTGTTCAAATTCTTTTAGGCGATTATAGTCTTCTGCTTCTATGATATCCGCAACATCATTTTTTAAAACATATTCATATACATAGCTTTCCTGCCATTTGTCATTTAACTGTTGTTCAAAATAGCCGATATGTTTCATGTCTGTAATAATCGTTCCACTTACCTCTGCATAGTCTTCTATTTGTTTTGTATTATAAATTGCTTTTAATAAGGTTGATTTTCCATTTCCCTCTTCACCGATAATTCCTACCTTATCTTCATTTCCCAGGGAATAATTAAATTTATCAAGTAATATATGATTCTTTTGATCTTTTATTGTAACATCTTTTAGAATAAGCAATGGACATACCTCCTTTTGACACAAAAGAAAAGAACGTCAGACGTTCTTTGTGTGATTGTTCATCAGGATAAGTGATCATACGATAATGACACGACAAAAACGATTCTGTTTACGGATTCATTTTTAAGTTTCATTATCGATTGTACATCCTATCACTCCTTCATCTTGCTTTTTATGATAGCGTAAATAAAAATGAATGTCAACTTATAAAAAACCATGTATGGGGCATGATAAAGGATAACGAGGTGAGAGCATGAACGATTCTTATTGGATCAACAAACAAAAACAACAGCTCCAATTTCCGCAAGTCACAAAGGAATTGGATACGAATATTGTCATTATCGGTGGTGGTTTATGTGGGTTAAGCAGCGCTTATTATCTTTCTAGAGCAAAAGAAGACATCATTGTTTTAGAGGCTGAGGAAATTGGTCGTGGAGCCAGCGGGCGCAATACGGGAAAGGTCACATCGCAGCATGGCTTAATCTATCGTCATTTATTAGAAAGCTATGACAAACATTTTGCGCGATTATACTATCATGCAAATGAAGAAGCAATCACTTCCATCGAAGAAATCATTCAGGAGCATGGGATTGATTGCGATTTTCATCGTTGTGATACGATGCTATATACAAATGATGATGTACAAATTGCCCAGTTGCAAGATGAATATCAAGTGTATTTGGATCTGCATATTCCTTGTACCTATGTGGAAAAACAAACAACGCCTTTTGCGATGAAAGCTGGACTTATCATGCATTATCAGGCAGTGTATGATCCTTATGCATATGCTTGCGGTTTGGCTAAGGTGCTTCGTGATGCAGGCGTTTCACTTTATGAGCATTCTCCCGTGAGTGACTTGCAAGAAGAAGCAGATGGCAGTTATACACTGCTTTGTAACAATCAACGTATTCATGCTAAAAAAGTCATTCTTGCCACGCAGTTTCCTATATTGGATCATGGACATTTCTACTTCGCCCGCATGCGCTGTGATCAAGAAACAATTTTACTTTGTGACTATCATGGAGAAGACTGTACGGCATTATCAATCGATACCCCGATGCGTTCCTGGAACTCCATCAGAGATGGCATTTTAATCGGAGGAAACAGCGGTAAAAGCGGTCAGCAGGATAGCAGCGATTTGCAGGAAATGCTCAAAGAAGCTGCCCAAAGTTCTAGCATTGGTGATGTAAAAGCCGGTTGGAGCAATTCAGATTATATCTCTTTTGACCATATCCCCTTCATTGGTAAATTAGATAAGCATAATGAAAACTTGTTATTTGCCAGCGGTTTTTCTAAATGGGGCAATACCAGTGCAAATATCGCCGGAAAGCTTTTATGTGCACATGCACTAGGTAAACGCAGCCAATATCGCGTAATATTTACACCACAACGGATGTCGGATATCTTCTCCCTACCTTTTGTAAAGGAAAATCTAAACGTTGCCTATGAATTTATTAAAGGTAAATTTAAACATCCCGATGACCAATATCCTGATATCGGTGAAGGGAAACTAGTGCAGATTGATGATCATACTTATGGTGTATATCGTGATGAGGAAGAAATTCTGCATATCGTCGATGTGACTTGTCCGCATTTAGGTTGTGTTTGCCATTTTAACGCCATGGATAAGACCTGGGATTGTCCATGTCATGGTTCTCGTTTTTCCTATACCGGTGAATTGATCAAAGGACCGGCTACCTATCGTCTACATCGTTACGGCGAAGGATTCAATGAGATTGATCCGCATATTATTGATTGATCTTTTAAAATTACTCCTTCATAAAGACATAAGAAAACACCCTTTAAGAAGACTGCTGTTTTGCGAACAGGTAAGCGAAGGGTGTTTTTCTTATATTTTCTACATAACGATACAACGACTGTATTTTATTATCAATTTTTCATAACTTTTTTAACAGCCAGAAACCACTGAGTACTGCCAATCCTTCTGCCAGCGTAATCGTAAACCAAATGCCATTCATCCCAAATAGATGGACCATGATAAATAATGATATGATCACAAAGACAAATCCTTTCAAAAGAGCCAAAATAGTAGCAGCACGGCTACATTCAATGGCTTGCAAATAATATAGAATCATGGTGATGATGGCCGTAAAAAACAAGCTTGTAAAATAAAAGCGAATGCCATCCCCGGCACTGGCAATAAGCTGCATATCTCCATCACTGAAAATGGCAGCCACAGTGTTAGGAAAAAGGAGAAAAAGGATGTATAAAAGTAACGCAAAAAGAGAGCTGGCAATTAAGGATATATGAAATGCCTGCTGGGTCCGCTTTTTTTGTCTTGCCCCATAATTCGTCGATATAATTGGCTGTGCGGCCTGGGCAAAGCCATTTAATAACCCTTTGGTAACATAAGCGATATTGGTGACGATGGCATAAGCAGCTAAGAATAGCTGATCTGCCTCTTGGACAATAACATAATTAAAAATGAGCACTACGCTTCCGGCACTGATTTCCAACACACCGCTACCGGCTCCATTCATCAGCATACGTTTCCATACTTCAATAGAAAAGATATTCTTACAAAAGTGCACCGTATTTTGCTTAAAGAAAAAATGTGGCAACATAAACAATAAACTTAATACGGCTGATAAAGCAGTCGCAATGGAAGCACCAAAAAGCCCCATGCCAAAGACCATGACCAAAAGATAATCTAAGATGATATTCGTAATATTGCCACATAAGGTAGCCTGCATGGCAAGCTTGGGGGCATGATCATTACGTAATAAGATACTGCCGGCATAATTAATGACAAAAAACATGGCACAAGCATTGATTGGACGCATATATTCCATAACATGTGGCAAAAGCTCTTGACTGCTTCCTAACATGTAGGCAAAAGGTTGAGCAAATATCGTCCCAAAAACCGCAATAAACAATCCTATTACACTCATGCCCAACACACTGCAAGTAAATGCCTGATTTCTTTCTTGCATATGTCCTGTTCCTTCCGCAATGGACATGATCGTAGCTCCCCCAACTCCAAATGTTAAGCCGATAGCAGAATATAGTGTAAACAATGGCATAGCGATATTCAATGCCGCTAAACCGGTACTGCCGGCACCTTTGGAAATAAAGAAGACATCTGCCAGGCAATACAAGGAATTGCTCGCCATCGCAATCAGCGTAGGGAAAAGATAATGCAGATATAGCCGATGCACACGATCATTCAATAGCCGATTTGAAGATACCTTAGTCGACATGAACCTGTTCCTTCACTTTCCGCAAAACACGTCGTGTCTTATGCGCATCTTCTATCGTAAAGACAATAAGTGCCGAAGTGATACCAAGCTTTTGATACGCCTTCCATTCTGCGATATGATCATAGGCATCCTCACTCAATAAATGTATACGACAGTGTACATCACTTAAAATCGGATAGCGATGCCCTTTCAAATCCTTCAGATTATAGCGTGTTGCTTTTCGACATAAACCACACTGTTTCTTACCATCATCCTTTAGACATGCCTGTATCGGGCAATATTCACTCAGCATCAATTCCACATGACCATATAGTTGTACAGCAAAATTGCCTGTTCTATGATAACACTTTTGAAATGCCGTGGTTAATTCCTGTATGGTATCCGGGGTATGTTCCACTGATAAGGTAAGAATGTCCACACCGTTTGCAAAGGCAAAAGCAGCGCTATAAGAATTTGTGATATTCAAAGAAGTATCTCCGGCATGAGCTTGAGCAAAACTTAATCCTGCCGTTTCTTGAATTAAAGTATGAGGTTGTGTATAAGCATCTTTTTTTACGCGCTCTTCACGTAAATAGACTGTTTCATTGGCTTGTCGTAAAGTTTGATATAAGCTGACATCCGCTATGTAAATAGAAGAAAAACCTTCTTCACGACATACTTCATATTGTTCTTTTGTATGTACGACAATCATGACTTCACGCATTGATGGCAAAGCGATAACCTTTGCTTTTTCTTCTGCAAAACGTCGAACACCATTTCGTACTTCACGCAGTTTCTGCAATTGCTCCAATGCCTTTCTGCGCATGCGATTCAATTCCTTAATAGGTAAAATGCCATTACTTACAACATTACTCATATCACAGCAGCTGATAGCAAATGGCGTATCCTTTGTTTTTTGTAGTTGTGCCAGGATGCGTTCCTTAGATAAAGGGGTTTTCATTGCTTTTTCACATGGCATATCGGAAAAGACTTCCACTTGATGCTGTTGCTCATCTTTAACGATCAATTTTGCTTTTTTCTGAAGCTGCATGGAAAAGGATGCTTGAATGGGAATGGTACGTGAACGCTGCTCATAGGATGCTCGCAAAGCTTCCAGCTGTTGACAATCACTCGTCTTTAACAATATACTGCCTTTTTCCACATAACCGGTTTTATCCAATTGAATGCGTTCATTCTTTTTTGCGTGATTCACTAATAAGCCATTTTGATACATACGATTGACACGAAAGCCCTCATCCCCTTTGGCTTTCAAAATACGCACACCATCTCCTTGATGTAAATCATCTACCAATTTTACGGTCATCTTATCTTTGCTGATCTGTTCAATGATACCTGCACGCACGCCCATATGATTGGGACGCAGCGGATTCATTAACGCACTTCCAACCTGGTGAAAGAGATGTCCGCTGGTAAAGCCACGATGAAACACTTTTTCCATTTCCTGTTTCATAGCAGCATCTACATGAAACGTTTCCTTACGAGTATACGCATCTATTGCTTTACGATATAAGGCACACATTAAGGCTACATATTCTGGACGCTTCATTCTGCCTTCAATCTTAAAGGATGCTATCCCTGCCTCAATTAAGGTTGGTACTTGTTCTAAGGTATTTAAATCCTTCGGACTTAACAAATACTGCCCTTTGGTCGTGATTTCTTTGTGTAAACCATGATGATCTTCTTCCAATGTATATTGCATTCGACAGGATTGGGCACATTCTCCTCGATTTCCACTGCGTGCCAAAGTCAGAGAAGACATCAGACACTGTCCGGAATACGATACACATAAAGCCCCTTGTACAAACACTTCCAAATCTACGCCAAGTTTTGCATATTCGCGAATTTCTTCAATCGTTGTTTCTCTTGGAACAACCACTCTGGCTGCCCCCATTTCCTGTAACATCGCAATGCCTTGTGGATTATGAATATGCATCTGTGTAGATGCATGTAACTCCATATCCGGAAATCGCTCATGCAGCAAGGTAAATAAGCCGACATCCTGAATGATCAAAGCATCGACATCCATATCCTGCAAACGTTTTACATACGCTATGACTTCTTCCATTTCCTTCTCATAAAGCAGTGTATTCACGGTTACATATACCCGCACACCATATACATGTGCATATTTAACTGCCGTTTCCATCTGCGTATCATCAAAATTATGCGCAAATGCTCTTGCGCCAAACATAGTTCCTCCTAAATATACTGCATCACAACCATTTTGAACGGCTGCCTGCAATGCCTCAAAGCTTCCTGCCGGAGCTAATAATTCCACATTAGTTCTCACTTCTTTTCACCTGCCGTTTCGTTTTAAAAACTGAGCGCATGATTGTTGAAACCATTAAGATACCTAACACCAAAACGCCTGCAATACTAATCGTATCTAAGCCAATATTTAATGCCTCATCTACATGTCCCTGGATCGCCTGTAACATCATGCGATACATACCACCACCGGGTACCAAAGGAATTAAGGCGCAAATGATAAAGGTCGTGACCGGTGTCTTACAGATACGTGCTAAGATTTCTGAATAAAGTGAAAAAGCGATAGATCCCAAAAACATCGCCATCATTTCACTACAGCCATACTGCATGGACAATTGATACACAACACCGCCAATACTGCCGCCAATACCAGCTAGTAATAATTTATTTCCTTTGATATTAAATAACACCCCAAATCCTAAGCTGGCAAGAAAACTGGAAATCATCACACTGCCCAGATTCAGCATATCAGACACCTCCTTGTACCATGAAAATACTTAAGATAAAACCGATGCCTACCGCAATGGCAATCGCCACTAAAAATGCTTCACAGGCTCTGGCAACTCCGGATAAATAATCACCGGCAACCGTATCCCGTATGGCGTTGGTGATTGCCAGTCCCGGCACTAATAACATAATGCTGGAAATAATCATAATATCAACATCCGTATTCGCTAACAACTTATGCAGACCTAATGCAACCATCGCCGCAAAAGCCGCTCCAATCGCATTAATGAAAAAATTATTTAAATCTCGCTGTTCCATAAACCACGTAATTGCTTTAATAATCAAACCGATGAAAAAGGCACAGCCTGCCTCTAACATACTGCCTTGAAAGAAGATGGCAAAACCTCCTGCACTAAGCGCACTGAATAGTAAGGTCATCCCAAATGAATAACGCTCTTTTCGACCAATTTCCTGCAATTGTTGATTCAATTCTTCTAAAGAAAAAGCAGTTTCACTCGCTCTTCTTGACAATGCATTGATACGGTCAATGCAATTTAGATCGACCCCTCTTGAATGTACGCGCATGATTTTTGTCGAAGTCTTACCATCCACCGTGATTGACAACATGATACCGGTTGGCGTAACAAAACTTTCCGCATCCTGTACCTCATGAAAACTGTGGCATAGGCGGACCATGGTTTCTTCCACCCGATAGATTTCCGCTCCACTCTCAATTAATAATTTACCGGCATATCCTACGACATTCAGCAGTTGATCACTCTTCATTCTTTCACTTCTTTCTTTCCTTAAACAGTATATCGAAATGGGGTCAAAAAAGAAACCTTTTTTCTTTGAATTTTCAATTACGTCTGCTTATATATATGCGTAAGTTTGACTGCTACATGAACGAATAGAAAAAGATTACGATAAATTATTGGTAATTTTTGGCCTTTTTCATTATAATGTTAGTTATATGCAGGAGGTGATACCATGCGGCAAGTCATGCTTATTGTCAATCCAAAAGCCGGTAAAGGAAATGCCAAAGCAAATTTATTTACCTTATGCAATGCATTTTGTGCTATGGAAGATGAAGTCAAGGTATTTGTGACACAGTATGGTAACCATGCACGCCAATTGGTTGAAGAAAAGGCCGAACAATTTGATTTACTGTTATGCTGTGGAGGAGATGGCACATGGAATGAAGTTATCAGCGGTCTAATGAAGGTGGCACAAAAACCGGCAGTCGCTTATCTTCCAACGGGAACCGTTAATGATTTTGCCTCAACACTGAAATTAGCAAAAAGTCCTGGTAAGCTGATGGAACATCTGGCAACACCAACGCCTTTTGCTTGTGATATCGGTCAGTTCAACAAACGCTATTTCACCTATGTTGCCGCCTTTGGTCTGTTCACCGAAATCTCCTATTCGACACCTCAAGGAAGTAAAAACACCTTTGGCAAGGCTGCTTATTTTTTGGAAGGCATTAAGCAGCTGACCCATATCCCACGTTATCATATAGTTTTAGAAACAAAAGATATGCGTATTGAGGAGGATTGTATCTTTGGCTGTATAACCAATTCACGTTATGTGGCAGGCTTTACTTCTATCACCGGGGAACATGCCAAATTAGATGATGGTTTATTTGAAGTACTTTTACTGCGCGTACCGAATAATCTATTAGATGTGCAAAATATTATAACGGCCTTATTAAAACGCGAAGTAAATACTACCTGGATGCATTTTCTGACAACTTCTGCTTTGACGATTACTTGTGATCAAGCAATACCATGGACCTTAGATGGAGAAGATGGAGGAAGCGTGCATTGTGCCAAGATCCAAAATCATCATAAAGCGATTACCATACTGCTATAACACGATGCAGAGAAATAACAGAATTCTTTCCATTGATCATGATGATAAAGATAAGCAATTTTTTACGCTTTTATCACACCATTCATAATATCAAATATTCCCCATACAAACGTAAAAGTATGCTAAAACACTTAACCTTATCAAATCGAGTAGGGTGAAATAAATCACCCTCTCACACCACCGTACGTACGGTTCCGTATACGGCGGTTCGTTTTAATTTCAAAGCGTGTCTCTCTATATAGTAATCTAAACAACTGACTAGTCCTTTTTGGGCTAGTTTTTCTTTTGATATTGCTCTTACCACACATGTTTTGGTTACGACCCATTGATAATGGTCTCCCATATACGATGTCTGTCTTGCTCTATCTTTTCTAATCCCAAGTTTTTGTAATCCCCACTGTCGCTTGCTGGGTACTTTCCACTGTTTCCATATAATTACTCGCAGTCTTGTACGAAGATGTTCATCTATCCTTGTCATATGTGTTTTCATATTACATATGGAATAATAGTTTATCCATCCTCGTATTACTTGGTTCAGTTGTCTTATCCTTTCATTTAAAGCCATTGTGTTCTTTCTGATTGTTAGCTGTTTCAGTTTCCTCTTAAATCGTTGTATGGAACTTGCGTGTGGTCTTGCACAATATTTCTTATCTTTTGTATCATAATAAAATCCAAAGCCTAGATATTTTAATTTGTTAGGTCTTGTGATATGCGTCTTTGTCGCATTCACTTTCAGTCCCAATTTGTGTTCAATCCACTTTGTGATTGTATGCATCACTCTGTTCGCACTGGCTCTACTTTTTACCGCTATCACGCAGTCGTCTGCGTATCTGGTAAAGTGTAATCCTCTGCTTTCTAATTCTTTGTCTAATTCATTTAGGATAATATTACTTAATAATGGCGATAGGTTTCCACCCTGTGGTGTTCCCTTTTCACTCTTTTCATATTTTCCGTTTATCATGATACCTGCTTTAAGATATTTTCGTATGAGCGACTCTGTATCTCCATCATTTATGATGATGTGTACATAACTCATCAATTTATCCTGTGGCACGTTGTCAAAGAATTTCTCTAAGTCAATGTCTACTATCCATTCATATCCATCATTGATATATTCCAATAATTTATTTATGGCCTGCTCACAACTCCGATTTGGTCTGAATCCATAACTATAATCCGAAAAGAACGTTTCACATATTGGGCTTAATACTTGTACCATTGCCTGCTGGATGATTCTATCCATTACCGTTGGTATCCCCAGATTTCTAGTTCCTCCATTCGGTTTTGGTATTTCAACTCGCTTTACTGGCTGTGGTTTGTACTTCCTTTCTGTGATTTCTGCTCTGATACTTTCCCAGTTTTCTTTTATATAAACATAGGCGTCCTCAATCGTTATTTCATCAATTCCGCTTGTTCCTTTATTCGCTTTTACACGTTTATAGGCTTTGTTCATATTTTCTCTGTTCAGTATCTTTTCTAATAGTTCTGACATACTTTGTGCACTCCTTTCCTTTCCGCTTTCTTACAAATCATCATACGTGTTTTGGATATTTGCTCATTTACGTTTTCACTCATATCCTTGTCTGATTATTGTAAGAAACATACATTTTGCTCGTGCGATTAAAACGTTCGGTCCTTCAGTATCTCTACCTAATATGACCTCTGCTGACTTCTCATTGTTCGTTGTTACTACTCCTCGACTGCCCGTCGTTCTACGTCTCGCCTACTGAGTCAATGAGACCTCGCGGGGTAAGTCACATATCTTTCCTCGTTTACTTATCTGATTTACGCCATTAGGTTACGGTTATCTTTTGGACTTTGATGCTTCATGCCATCTCATCCGCTAATGCCGCCTTATTATCAGCCGTCTGAATTTAATGTTCAGACTTCCTGTCCGTTAAGCCACGATTTCGCTATTGCTTCCTCTCTCCCATACCTCACGATATGAAACTTGCAAGTCGCTCTTGGGTTCGTCGATAACTACGCCCCGAGGGATTTTCACCCTAGATATGTGGCATGCCCGCCACACATAAAAAAAACAGGAAGCGTTCCTGTTATCCATTGAAATTCACTTTACCAAACTTTGCGCCATTTTTCTTATTTTTCAACTTACGTTCTAACAGGGAGCCTTGTGGCTTCTGTTTTACGCTGCGACTTTTTTCCAGCAAAGCTTTCGTATCTAATTTCTTTTTTTCACTCATGCATTTCACTTCCTATCTTTTACTAAGTAAATATTGTTTTAATTCTTCAACATCGTTCACGATGACATCCGCACCTGCAAGTTGTAATTCCTCTTCATCTCCATAACCAAACAATACACCGACACTGGCAAGATCATGTTCCTTTGCCCCCAATATATCATGCTTACGATCACCAACCATCACACAATGCTCTTTTTCTAGGTTTTCCTTTTCCAAAATATAGGCGATGACTTCACCTTTACGACTTCTTGTGCCATCCAATTCACTGCCATAAATACCATCAAAATATTCAGCAAGTTGATAATGATGTAAAATCGTTTTCGCAAAAACATGTGGCTTGCTCGTTGCCACAAACAACTGTCTTCCATCTTCCTTCAGTTGTTGCAACATCGTTTTTATACCAGGATATACTTTATTTTCCAGGATTCCCTTTTCTTTAAAATAAACGCGATATTGTTTGATTGCTTCATCGCACTGTTCCTTATTAAAACCATAAAATTGTGCAAACGAATCTGCTAAAGGCGGACCGATAAAGGTAATTAAATCATTTTTATCTTCGATAGGGATACCCGCTTTTTCTAAAGCATATGCCACGGAATTTGTAATGCCTTCCTTAGGATCCGTTAAGGTACCATCTAAATCAAATAGAATTGCTCGCATTATTCATCCTCCTCTAATATAGAATATAACTCTTTTAAATTGGTTATTTCATAGGTAATTGGTAAATCCTGCACATTTGGTTTTTGTTTAGGATTCATCCAACAGGTCGCAATACCTGCATGAATACCTCCCTGCATATCACTTGATAAGGAATCTCCGATTATTAATGTCTGCTCTTTTTCAAATGATGGAATATGAGCAAAACAATAATCGAAATATTCCTTCATTGGTTTTCGATAACCGATTTCTTCTGATATGAATGCTTTACGGATATGTTGATCTAAGCCTGAATCATGCAAACGCGAATGCTGCGTTGCGCTTACCCCATTTGTTACGATATACAATTCATAATCTTTCTTCAAATGTTTCACAAGTTCGAGCGCATGTGGCATGAGGGCATGTCCTTTTCCTAATTCTTTTTGATATATATGCTCAAATTGAACACCATCTTCAGCAATATGGAATTCATCAAACAGCTTACCAAAGCGTGTAAAGATAACTTCTTCCCTTGTCATTCTTCCTTCTTCATAGGCATTCCATAAAGCAGTGTTAATCTGCAGATAACGGTTTTTCATCGCTGGAGTAAAGGGAATATTCTGCATGGTAAAGGTTTTACGCAGAGCTTCTTTTTCCGTCTTATCAAAATCCAACAAGGTATTATCTGCATCAAATAATAGCGTTTTATATTTCTTCATACTGACTCCTTATGCGTAACGTTCATAATGCCATCATAACTTTTACAGCGGCATCACTTTATCACAAACTTCATTCTATTCCTTTACGTATTCATTTTAATCCCACATAACTATATCATAAACAGGAGATAAAACCTATAAAAATTGCCGATCCTATGCTTTTCTACAACTTAGAACCATGATACAATCATACCATAAGAGCAGGAGGGCATGTGAATGAAAGAATTAATTTTAGTGGGATGTGGAGGCGCCTTAGGAGCCATATTGCGTTATGGTTTAGGACTTCTTCCGATGCGTACTTCTTTCCCCTTTATGACTATGCTAATAAATATTCTTGGTGCACTCTGTATTGGTATGATAATAGCTTATGCTCAAGAAACAAAAGCACAACCGGATATCATACTTTTCATTAAGACTGGATTTTGTGGAGGCTTTACGACTTTTTCTACCTTTTCTTTAGAAACGGTGCAGCTTTTTGAAACACAACGTTATCTTAGTGGCAGTATATATGCATGTGGCAGTCTGCTGTTTTGTATCCTTGCTGTCTTGTTAGGACGATGGCTAATGTTGCTGTTTCTTTCTTGATATACTATAAAAGATGATTACAGAAACACTGTATTTATCAATGATTACTGTATTAGCACTCTCATTTATAGAGTGTGTTTATACAAGTGATGTTGATGGATGTTGATCAAATAAGCTCTTGTAGTTTTTCTAAATCAAATAAATTTGTCGGTAAGGTTAATAACGCTTTCTTCCTTCCATCATTATAATTATCTAATAAATATTGAATTTACGACGCACTCCCACCATTTCCTAATGAAAGGTTTTTTTCCTCATATGTTTTAAGGTTAAAATCATTTATAAAAGATACCCATTTTTTGTATACAACATCGGAATATAACGAATGCCTCCGGCTTCAATTTCATGATTGATGGCGCGAAAGCCTAAATGTTCGTACACTTCTTTTGCATAGAGTGAGGAATTCACCGTGATGATCATTTGTTTTTGTAAACGCAACATGCTTTGAAACAAAGCTTTCCCTACCCCTTTGCGATGGTAGTGTTCATCTACAAAGAAAAGTGAGATGTGTCCCTCACACATTGCCATTACTCCAATCAAAATATCCTCTTCATATGCTCCTAAAAAGATGAGACGCTCAAAAAGATCATCCCGCATCAGATAGGCATAGAAATCCTTCACACCTTCTTCACTATAATCAACTGCATCAAATCGCAAAAAGGTTTTCCATATCAGCTCCCTCACCTGAACATCTTCTTGTTTCGATATCCGATCAATTCGCATTTACGCTCATCTCCTTTCCATATTTGCGTATATGCAATGTTTTTTAAACCCATCGTTATACTTGCTGATAGATAAAAATATTATTTCATTATCAGATTATTTTTCTTACCTATAGCATACCATGAGCAAAAGAAAAAGCATATCCTAAGTATGCTTTTTCTTTAATCATTAAGCTGAATTCTTACTTTCTTGCATATAGTGTCTGTTTATAACTCATGCACGTAAATACATAATAGCTTCCATAAATTAAGATAACGACAATGGCACAGAAGAAATTAGCTAATCCTATATCACCGATTCCCAAACCGGACATTAAAGATGTAGATACTACAGGAATACCAACAGATGCATGAATAACAGCCAACACTAATGGCAATAAGAAATAAATAGATATCTGTGCATAGATGGAATGATTCATCATCTTTTCACTTGTACCGATTTTTCTTAAAATCAAATAACGTTTTTGATTATCCTCAGCCTCAGAAAGCTGTTGCAATGCTAATACTGCTGCACTTGCCACTAAGAAGACTACTCCCAAATACAAACCGACATACGTGAACAGCATACCCAATCCTGCCTGATTATCAATAATCAATTTACGAGTCATAGAAGAATAGCGAAGAGTTTGTTCATTCGTTCCCAACAGCTTCTTTGCATTCTCATGTACCTTCGTATCATATGCCTCGATCTTACTTTCATCTTTAACATCAATATTCCAGAAAGTATGATGGCTAGCTATTTGCGGTGGCAATATGGCATCAGGCACAACGATGGCAGCCCCTGTACTAAACCCAAATTCTGTGGCAATATTGATGGCTTCCTCTTGCTTTACTTGTAAATGCAGTTTATGATTAAACACCTGCAGTGGCTTTTTCGTCTGTTCTGCGATTTCATTTAAGGTTGGAATGATACTAGATGAGCCGCTGATAAAGAAAGTTTCATCCTGCTTTAACTGCATGGGAGATAACTTCCAGGCACGTCTGGCTTTATTAAAGTCACTTAATGTGATAATTTCCAGATCTGCATCTTTATACAACATACCAGTGTCTACATCTTTCGCATAATTAAATAAATCCTTTAATTTCAGATGATCCGTATAAACGGAAATTGTCTCACTACTCGTTATATTTTTATCCGTGTCTAGCATCAAGATCTGACGCATCTTTTGTGTATCAGCTTTTTGATATTGGGTAAAGGAATAAGCATATGGTGTCTGTGTATCCAAGGATGTTTTTAATGAATCATTCAGATTCCATCCTACAGATAAGGCTCCTACACTTAATAACAGCATAAGGCAAACTATGCTCATAGAAACAAAACTAGTATTGATTTTGGCATTTACCTGACGTAATACAAACATACGCAATCCGCGATAGTATAAACGCTTGCTGGAACGTATGAACTGTAAGAGGAAACCCGATAGGGACAAAAAGAAGAACAATGTTCCTAAGCTTCCCATAATTAGAATAGGAACTAAACAGCTCGCAAACATCTGAGTAGAGCGTGTCGCCAGATAATAAGCTGCCCCTAACAACAACAAAGAAACGATAAAGATAAGTACAGCGATGAAAGGTTTTTGAATTCTAGCTTTTTCCTGTTTACGCTCAGCCTGCAATAGTTCTATCAATTTTACTTTCGCTATAACTCTGGTGTTCAGCAACATGATAACCAGAAAAATAATCGTAAAGGAAATAGCAGTGATAATAGCTGCTGATGGCGAGAAGACAAAGTTATAATTTACTTGAACTGAGAACAGATGTGCGGTAAAGATGCCTAAGCCTTGTGAGCACAATATACCTAGTAATAATCCAACACCAAGTGATACCACACCAATGCATACGGTTTCATAAATTAAAACCTTAGAGATATCTTTTTTCTCCATGCCCAACAACATATATAAACCAAATTCTTTTTTCCGTCGTTTAATCAAAAAGTTGTTGGCATACATGACCAGAAAGGCCAGTACGATAGCCACAAAAACGGATAAGATTCCCATGAAAATACCAAGTGTTTGTAGCATGATGGATTGTGAGTCATTTAATGACATGATTTCCTTTTGCGCTTGAAAGGAATTAAAGGTATAGAATAAACAGATAGAAAACATCAGAGTTAGAAAATAGATCATATAATCTTTATAGCTTTTTCTGACGTTATGCAGCGCAAGTCTGGTTAATTTCATTTACATCCCTTCTTTCACTGCAATTATAAAAGAACAAGTATCTCGCTGCCATCGTTGTCACTTACACTTTCCTTACAAATTTGAAATAATAATAAATTTTTCCACATAGCATTGGCCAAAAAAGCATAAGAGGGGTTATGTATCTAGAATGCCTTATGATACGTTATATTATAACTATAAAAGAAAAAGAACTAAAGGTTAAGTAAGCAGCAAGAGACTATGAAGTACTTCAGCAGATGCCTACGTCATACATACAATCCGACTTTATGAAATAAAGATATCTTATGATGATAAATGCCGAATGGAATATGCTATAGGAAGTAGTCAAAGCGAAATTAGGCAACAGAATGCTGAACATGGTATGTTTGTTCCTATAAAACAAAAAGACAATATTTTCCATCCGTATGAATACTATTTTACCATATGCTGGCATGTTAGAAAGTACATATTTTTCCTTATTTTATTATTGCCAGATTTTATTTTCTATGGTAATATAGTTAAGCAGTTAAATCTTAGGGGTATAGTACAATGGTAGTATAACGGTCTCCAAAACCGCTGATGGGAGTTCGATCCTCTCTACCCCTGCCATGAAAAATAGCCAGACACCGAAACGGTGTCTTTTTTTTATAAACCGGCAGGGGCAGAGAGGTCCTTATAAACAGACCATATCTTTCCATAGCAAAAGATAATACTCAATATGCTATAATAAACGCATGAAAACAACACATAAAGAAAAATTATATCTGAATGAACATGATAAAAAACAATTAGGCGCTATGATACGATGGCTGCGATTACAAGCCGGCTGGACACAACAACAACTTGTTGATCAAGTAGGGATCCTCTCTTTACGGACATTGATATCTTTAGAACAAGGAAAAATTGTAAAAGATGATGATATTTATGATACGTTACTGGATCAATTTGCATTATCCTTTAATTATACGCACCCTATGGATAAACATATCGAGCAAATGCTATCGGCTATGCTTTCTGCTTATGCGCATTATGATGACGAAGCTATGTGTGCCATCTGCATAGCTTTATTGCAATCCTTACTTCCCTATCAGCAACATGTGCAGGAATTCTTTTATATTCGCATATTACAAGTCTTTACTCGCCTTTGGACAAGTCAGGAATATCTTTCATCAAAAGATTACCAATTATTTTTATCCTGTCATGATTTTCTAAGTGAATCCTTGCAAATCATGATGGAGGATGCTCTTTATCAATGGCAATGTACTTTTCCCCATAATAACATTGTATTAGAACAACTTTATCAACAATTCCATATGCATTACCATCATCATATCACCCGCTTTTCAATTGGTATTGTCTTACATTTAAGTGATAAACATCACGACTATCTACAAGCTTTTCTCATCTTAAAGGAATGTGAACAATATGAGCTAATGCATAAGGACAATCCCCATGCACTTTTTTCCATATATCATTGGATGAGTAATCTTGCCATTTTTATAGAGCCCCAGCAATTTGAATTCTATAAAGAAAAAGCTTTATCTTATATGAAACAAACAAGCCTTTCTTCTCATACGCTTGCTATCTTCTATTATAATATTGGCGGATGTTATTATTATCAGAAACAATATGCCAAAGCGCTGACATGTTATCAATCTTCTTTCGATACAAAGAGCCATTCCCCCTTGCCTTTATTGATATGGATGTGTCATGCACAATTCTGTCTTGATAAAACATTGCCAGCCTGTATCATGCAAAAAATTGATGTACAAGCCTGCAGTAAAGCATTACGCGATTGTTGGCACTATTTTATCTTAAAGCGTGATGGTCAAAATGCCCAGACATTGGAAACCTATATCATGAAAACACTGTTACCTGTCTTACAGACTCTGGCACCGGAATTTCATAAGGTTTACCACGATGAGTTAAAAGCTCTGCTTCCTCTAACACGCAATTATAAACAACTATTGTTATTTGAAGAAAAATTAAATCTCGCCTAACTATCTTTTCCCATTTCTTTTGCATATGCCTTGTTTTTTTCTTCTTAACAAGCGTCTTTTACCTATACATGCAGATTTATTGGAAGGCATTTTATCAGTGGTACAATAAGCTTTACAGGAGGCTGATATTTATGAATTTAGAAGAACTTTATCAACATGTTCATGAAGAAGAACGATTACAGAAATCACCCGCAGCGCATATCGAATTTCTTACGACCACGCAGTATCTTACACAATATTTGCATGGACATGAACGTATTTTAGACTTAGGAGCTGCCACTGGAGCTTATGCTTTACCGCTTGCTGAAGCAGGCTATGAGGTATGTGCCATGGATCTGATGCCCCATCACCTAAATCGTTTGAAACAACAAAAGAAGAAACAGATGAAGCTGACCCTACACCAAGGAAATGCTATGGATCTCTCCAGGTTTTCAGATGATAGTTTTGATATCATACTATGTATGGGACCTCTATATCATCTTAAAGAAGAAGAGCAACGAATCTGTTTGGATGAAATGCATCGCGTTGTAAAAGATGGTGGAATTATCTTTTGTGCATTTCTTAGTAACCTTGCCGTGTTTACCACGGAAGCCTTATATCCGAATAGTTCTTTTTTGAATAGCTCACAATATGATCCAACTACCTTTAAAGTCATCAATGATCCCTTTGTAAGCACCTATGTGCAGAAAGCAGAGCAACTCTTTCAAAGCATGGGCTTTACGCTTTTAAAAACCTTTAGTCAAGATGGACTTGCTGAAGTATTGGCAGAACGGATCAACGCATTAACAAAACCACAATATGAAGAATGGCTGCGTTTTCATCTGGCCATTTGTGAACAAAGAGAGCAACTTGCACATTCCAATCATCTCATTAGTATTTTGCAATCCCATAAAACACGTCAACGTTTACAGGATACAACGCGTTTACGGCTGCAGCGACTGTCTATGCAAGATCATGTACAAATGTACGAGATGGCTAAAGATCCTGACGTTGCTCGCATGTGCGGATGGAAGCCGCATGCTTCTCTGGAAGAAACAAAACAAATCTTATCTAATTTTCTGATAAACGATCACACATGGGGCATTTATCAGAAAACGGATAATACTCTGTATGGACTCATCAGCTTAGATGCGGATCAACATCGTCCTCGCAATGGCTATCGCATGTTGGGCTATTGGATCGGAAAATCCTATTGGGGCAAGGGCATTGTTGTCGAGGCTGCAAAAGAAGTCTTGCGCTATGCATTTGAAGATCTGCACTGCACAATGATCAGTATCTATCATTTCCCTTTTAATACACAAAGTAAACGTGTTATCGAAAAACTGGGATTTCAATTTGAAGGCACCTTGCATGATGCTTATGAATATTACGATGGTACCTACTTTGATGAAGTTTGTTATTACCTAAAGCAGAAACCGTCATAGCCATCTTGTGATTTCTCACTTTATAAAAGTTAAAAAGGTAAAATCTTGAATATGTGATGCTATACTATTGCATACAAAGTATTCACAAATTGGTGGTATTTGCCAATACGAATGGTGGTAGCATTTCTACGCTTTCTTCTGATGAATTCTTTCCTTCTTACATTGATAAATTTTTTAATCTTCATCGCGTTTCATCTGAAATAATGATACAATAATAAGATGAAAGATAAGGTGATGGTATGGAATTTACAATAGCTCAGATACGTGACTTTGCAGGCGATGAGCAAACATTTGAAAAGGGAGAAAAATTGATGAAGGAAAAAGCCATCAAATCGTTGGATATCGATGACTTTTCAAGTCCTGAGATCATTATGGTCAATGCTAATGTCGTAGATAAAAAAGTATATCGGGAAGTGAATATGTCAATCGATAAGGATGACTTCATCGTAAGAGCTCATTTGTGTGGCTGTGAAGAGCATGCCCAAAAAATGACCTGTGCACATTGTGTCGCTGTTTTGCTGCGCCTAATGGAAGACAGTAAACGCAAAAACGCGGAAAAGGAACAGATGGAAAATAAAGTAGTCGATAAACATGCCATTCAGATCATGAATATCTACGAAGAACAAATCGTCTATTCTTCATTGGCCATGAACTTAAAAACAGCCATTCATTTGGAACCCGTATTAGAAATACGTAAAAAAAACATTCTTGCGTTAACCTTAAAAATCGGCAATGAAAAACAATATATCGTCAAAGACATCGCATTATTTCTGGATGATATTGCCCATAATGTAAAAAAAGCCTATGGTAAGGAACTGGAATTCATGCATAATTATTATAGCTTTGATGAAACGAGTCAAAAGCTGATTGATTTCATGCGTCATCATGAACATGATGTTTTGTATTTTTTAAATCATCCTACCTTAGAAAAAGCCCCGCAATCCCGTAATATGTGCATGACGCCGGATGCTTTAGATGAATTTTATGAATTATATACCGATCAGGATGTCATGCATCGCATGAAAGAAAAAACATTGATCAACATGCGCTTTCTTGCTATCAATCCCCCTTTTTCTTTACAGATACACAAAGATGCCCAGCAGATTTTTCATATTTCTCTGAATGAAGGAGACTATCGTCTGTTTAAAGGACGAAACCATCTATATGTTCTTATGAATCATATCCTTTATCGTTGTGATAAAGATTTTACAAAAGCCTGTGAGCCAATGCTCAGCGGATGCTTAGAACATCATAATACCTTAACCGTGTCAGATGGCTTGATGAGTGCCTTCTATAATAATGTTATTTTAAATGTCAAAAAATATCTGCCTCTGCATGGTGAAGATATTTCTATGTATGCGCCATTACCATTAGAATGTAAGGTGTATATCGATATGCCGAAACAAAATGTCATATCTGCACGTTTGCTGTATTGTTATGGAGATGATATGTATAATGCGTTCAGTGATACTTCCTTATCTGCCAGTCGCAACTTCAATGATGAAATTGCCGTACGTCTGATTTTTACCAAATATATGACACGGATTGACGCTATGGAAGGACTTGCCTATATTGAACATTCACAAGATGCCATATATGAATTTTTAAATAAAGGCTTTGAAGAATTATCACAGACCTGTGAAATGTTTGCCAGTGAGAAATTCCGCAAACTGCAGATACGTGATAGTGTGAATATCTCCATGGGTGTACGTATTGAAAGTGATTTGCTAGAAATTGATTTTGATACCTTTGATTTTCCTGTCGAAGAGTTGCAAGAGGTATTAAAAGCATACCGTTTGAATAAAAAATACTATCGTATGCGCAACGGTTCTTTTGTCAATATTGAAGATAGTGCTTTGCAAGAGTTGTCTTTTATTTTAGATGGCATGCATGTAAGTGAAAAAGAGCTCGAAAGTGGTAAAATCAAGGTTCCCAAATATCGTTCTTTATACATCGATAAAAGCCTAAAAGATGCTGAGATGATCAAGGTTGAGCGCGATGCGACTTTTAAAGATATCATCCGTAGTATACGCAATGTTAAGGACTCTGATTTTAAGGTTCCTCACAGTCTGAAAAACATTTTGCGAAATTATCAAAAAGATGGTTTCCGCTGGCTAAAAACGATGGCCAATTATGGTTTTGGAGGAATTTTAGCTGATGATATGGGCATTGGTAAGACCTTGCAAGTAATTACTTTATTGGAAGAGGAAAAGCTCCATGATCCACAGGCTATCTCTCTTGTTGTCTGTCCAAGTTCACTGATTTTGAACTGGCAAAGTGAAATCGCGAAATTTTCTGATGCCTTAACGAGCATTTTGATTACCGGGAATATGGAGGAACGAAAAGCCTTAATCTACAAAGCGAAAGATTATGATGTCGTGATCACCTCTTATGATTATCTCAAACGTGATATTGAACACTATGAAAATTTCCACTTTACTTATCAAATCATTGATGAAGCTCAGTATATCAAAAACCATAATACGAAGAATGCCGTATCTGTCAAACAGATTCAGGCAGCCCATCGATTTGCCTTAACCGGAACACCAATTGAAAATTCATTAGCGGAATTATGGAGCATTTTTGATTTCTTAATGCCAGGTTATCTATATACTTACCCTTACTTCAAAAAGCAATATGAGATTCCTATCGTGAAAGAAAATGATCCTATAACCTTAAAGGAATTAAAGCGAATGGTAGAACCGTTCATCTTGCGCCGTGTAAAGAAAGATGTCTTAAAAGAACTTCCTGAAAAAGTCGAACATACGATGATGATCGAATTAGATGAAGAAACCCGAAAATTATATATGGCAAATGTATCTTTGATACGAGAAGATTTGCATAAAAGCTTTAAACAAAAAGGCTTTGAAAATAGTAAGATCATGGTGCTGAGTATGTTGACCAGATTGCGCCAATTGTGCTGTGATCCCCGCTTGCTGTATGAAAATTACCAGGGGGTAGGCAATAAAATTAACGCGTGCATGGAATTTATCGAAAACTGTCGTGCATCGGGTAAAAAAGTCTTATTATTCTCACAGTTTACCTCACTGTTATCGTTGATTGAAAAAGAGCTAAAGCAACGCGAAATTGATTACTATCTATTAAAAGGCAGCACCCCAAAAGTACAGCGTCAGCAATATGTAAATGCCTTTAATGTTGATGCTACACCGGTTTTTTTGATATCTTTAAAAGCCGGAGGAACCGGGTTGAATCTTACCAGTGCCGAAGTTGTCATTCACTTTGATCCATGGTGGAATGTATCTGCCCAAAATCAAGCTACCGATCGAGCCTATCGCATCGGACAGCACAACAATGTACAGGTCGTTAAACTAATTGCCAAAGATACAATCGAAGAAAAAATCATGCATTTACAAGAATTAAAACAAGATTTAAGTGATAGTATCATTCACTTGAATGACGGTTTGATTACTAGCATGAGCAAAGATGAAATTATGGATTTGTTCTAACTTACAAGAACAAGAGGCTGGATCCTTGCAAAGCGCATATACTTTTAAGGACAGCCTCTTTCATTTCGTCTATAAGATTTTCAACGTTTTTTTAGTTATAGAAACAAGCTTTTTTTCAACGCTTTTTTTATTTCTTTGTTAACATGGATTGTGCCTTTGTGAATAATATCGGCTGTATCTGAGGATATGTCCACTCTGGTATCTTCTTTACATCCGTGAAGAAAGCAATTTCCTGTATCTCACTTTCAGGAAGTTCATCAAAGTCATACACCTCTGCATAATACAACATACCAAATGTTTCATGCTCATCACTGCTTTCTTTTACGCGTGTTTTACCAAGGCAGGAATACACACACAAGGGAATCAGTTGATATTCCTTCGCTCCACTCTCTTCATAAAACTCCCGTCTTGCACAATCCAGAATAGACTCATTTGCTTCTCGATGTCCGCCGCATAATTCATAGCTGTTGCGCTGTTTGTGTTTACAAAAGACCCATTGTTCCTTATATTTAGCCACTATGACAGCAAATAGCAACTTTTCATCATCAACCTTTTCATAAAATTTGATTTTCATAAGACCACCTCTTCACATTTTTCATGCAATTGTTATGGTTTTATATAGGTAAAACCTTTTTCTTGCAATGCGACAATATCAGCCACACCTGCTTCAACAATGACGATATGCTCAAGAAGATCGACAGCTTCTAACTGCTGTGCACGCAACGCATTTTGACATGCGTGAAAAGATATTCCCTTAGCAAATAAAGCAAGGATTTCCTTTGCAATATTTTCCTGTGTGTCCTCTTTCCCATATCCTTTTACGGCTTCACCATTTGCTACGACGACGATTTGAAACACCTCATCATGGTGTTCATAAAACGTGATAAGATTCTTCACATTTCCTAATGTTAATGACCAATTCTTCATTTCATCTATATGAAATACAACTTTTTTCATATTCAACACTTCTTTCTGTGCATTCTTTTTTTTATTATAGCACATCTATTCTTACACATAACGATGATTGCTAGGAAAGCATGTTTTCAACAGATCATTTGACTATTTTGTTAATGGCGAGCATACCTATTTAACAGGTGATACTATGCTGTTTGCATTAGAATTTGATGAGGAAGTCAGTGCTCGCTCTTATTTAAAAGAATTATTAAAATGTTATCCATACGATATTGAAGAGACCATGGTGCTTTCTCTTTTAACAAAAAATCCTTTCCCTTACCGTCCTTTATTAATTTTTCTGCAATACTTTTCTGCTATTGGTAAAATTCACATCATCACCAAGCCAGATGTTCCTTCTCCCTCTTTACAGCATCTTTGGGAAAATATGAGTCGTCTTGTTCAACAATCAGGCTCCATTTTACCCATGCATCAATTTGCTTTTGATGCTACCTATCAAGTAAAGAAACACCCCTTATCGCATCCCTATGCGCATCTTCCCTTGAGTCATATTCCTTTCTTAAGCGAAGTACAGTTACACAGTGTTCCGGTCATCGCTATGGCAAAACATTCTCATCAATATCCGATACGAAAAAGCGATACTTTTTTATATCGGGATATCAGTATGGATGCCACTAGCTACCTTGGCATCTGTATCCGCATCGGCAATTTTCAAGGCATTGTTTTTTTACATCGTAAAGCATTGTGGTTTGCGGCAGCTCTGTCCGCCATGTATCCTATTACAGAACCAGGTGTTACTTATGATTTTCTTCTCTTGTTTGGATTACAAAGCCATCGTAAACAGCGGAGTTACTATTACGATCAGACAAATGCCTTATACATCGGTATGGTCAGCGGTGGGGATGAGATGTTACATTTTCTCTACTTAAAAGAAATGATCTTAACCTTATACAATGCGCTTTGTATTCAAAAGCATGATCTCCCTATTCATGCCTCCATGGTGCATATTGCATATTCGCAACAGCAACAAAATCTTGTCTTTGCCGGGATGACCCACAGTGGTAAGAGTGAATTATTAGATGCCATATTGAAAAGTTGTCATACTCGCAAGATAGCCGCAAGTGCTTATTATGATGATAGCGGCATTTTGCACTATCTTGATAATGCCATCGTCAGTACCGGTAGTGAGGTCAGTGCCTGTAAAGATATCTCTTATGTAAAAAAGCAACAACTATTCGCACATTATGCATCCGGCATCTTTCTAAAAGAAGAAGATACTATTCGTTATCAGATCACTCCTTTGACAACCTATGAAAGCAGTCTGCAATTTTATCCGGTCCATGCCTTATTCTATTTAAACGCAAAGGCAAAGTTTCAAGGATGGCGAAAAGTTGAGAGTTTGGATGATGCCATCGCTTTATTTCTCGGTCATCATGATAAAGAAGATTTCTTCTGTCAAACCTTAGCTGCTTATGATCATCAGGTAAAAAGCCAAGAACTCATTCATGAATTTTTAACCATTCTATATACACAAAACGTAGGTATTTATGAGCTGAGTACGAAGGGAACACCGTATCAGAAACAATTTCTTTTTGAGCGATTGGCAAATGCTATTCTTGATGAAATCCTGGACGGGAAATGATTGCGTTTAAAGGCGGAAACAGGTATACTATGAGTAGTGTTTTCAAGGAGGATCTGCATGGAAACAAAAGAGATAATCGACGCTTTAGGATTGCGCCGCAGTTTAACCAGAATTACACATGAAATCATTGAACATAACAAAGGTGTTGAGGATATCGTTCTTGTCGGCATCAAGACCAGAGGTGAAATTCTCGCTCAGCGTTTAGCTAAAATGATTGCGCGTGTAGAGCAAGTACAGGTACCTTGTTATGCATTGGATGTTTCCCATTGGCGTGATGATCTGGAGCAGGCACACCCTTTACCAAACCAAACCATGCCGGTAAAGGATAAGAAAGTTATTTTAGTAGATGATGTCTTATTCAAAGGACGAACCGTGCGCGCTGCCATGGATGCCATTATGCATTATGGAAGAGCAAAAGAGATACAATTGGCCGTCTTGGTTGATCGCGGTCATCGTGAATTACCGATACGCGCAGACTACATCGGCAAAAACATTCCTAGCTCTTTACAGGAACAGATTCGCGTAAAAGTTGAAGAAATTGATGATTGTGATGGTGTGTACATCTCACGTTAAATCACTAAGTAAAAATAGAAAGTAGGTAAGATGATGATGAATAAAGAATATGTTGTAGCATTCGCAAAAAAGTTATTAGCAATTGATTCCCCTACCGGGTATACCAAAAAAGCCATCGACTTCGTTGAAGAAGAAGCAAAGCGATTCGGATATCAGACAAAACGTAATCACAAAGGCAATTTATGGATCTATGTAAAAGGTAATCATCATCATAAGACACTTGGTTTATGCGCCCATTGCGATACCTTAGGTCTTATGGTCCGCTCGATAAAAAGTGATGGAAAGCTTGCCTTAACCAATTTAGGCGGTCCTATCATTCCGACACTGGATGGGGAATATTGTCGTATCTATACAAGAGATGGTCAATGCTATAGCGGAACGATTTTATCCACTTCTCCAGCAGCCCATGTCTATAAAGATGCCAGCACGAAGAAACGTGAAATTGATGAAATGGAAGTACGCATTGATGAAGTCACTTATACAAAGGAAGATACGCAGAAACTTGGAATTCAAAATGGAGATATTGTTGCCATCGATCCAAAAGTACAAATTACCGAAAGTGGTTTTATTAAATCTCGTTTCTTAGACGATAAGATCAGCGTTTCTGCATTGATGGGCATTTTACATCATTTAAAAGAAAATGCCATTACCCCTGCTTATGATTTGATCTTTATGATGAGCACCTATGAAGAAGTCGGACATGGTATGGCGCATATCCCAGATGAAATTGCTGAGCTTTTAGCTGTCGATATGGGATGCATCGGCTTAGATTTAGCATGCACAGAACAAGATGTTTCCATCTGCGCCAAAGATTCCAGTGGTCCTTATGATTATGATCTTACCAGCAAACTTATTGAGCTGGCTAAACGTGAAGCCGTATCTTATGCAATTGATATTTATCCACAATATGGTTCAGATGTCAGTGCCGCAAGAAATGCCGGAAATGATATCAAAGGGGCATTAATTGGCCCAGGTGTTCACGCTTCTCATGGTATGGAACGTACACATATCGATGGTGTCCTTAACACCATGAAATTGATCCTTGCCTATATTTGCGAGGAATAAAGAATGCATTTCTTACCCGTATGATTCGTACGGGTTTTCTTTTGCTTAGGGCTTTTTCAAAGTAATCCCTATTTTACTGACGCTTACACCTTTCCTTCTTCATATTTATTTTGTCGCAGCAGGGAAAGGATGATTTTATACATGAAAGCTCTTTATTTCACATATAGTAAAATAAGAGGTGATCTTATGTTGCTGCATACGTTTTTATTTGTTTTTATCGCGGAAATGGCTGATAAAACACAACTTATGATGATGGCGCTCACCAATCGCTATCGTATGAAAAGTGTGATATTAGGGATGATGTTAGGGGTCATCATCATCAGTGCTTTTTCTACATTGGCCGGAGATCTAATAGGCGATATGATCCCTATGCAGTTTATCAAATTGGCCGCTGCCGCAATGTTTCTAGGCTTTGGTTTTTTTAACTTACGCATTACAAAAGAAGAAAGCAAGGGGCATCATATTTCCTTAGGATTGCCTATTTTTTCTATTGCCTTTACCTTTATTCTAGCTGAGCTCGGTGATAAGACGCAATTAGCAACCGTAGCGCTTTCAGCCGATCACATGGACCAGCACCTTCAAGTTTTTCTGGGAGCATCCTTAGGCCTTATCATGGCAAATATTTTTGGTATCTTCGCTGGAAAATTTATCTTTGCCCATTTAAGTGAAGATAGTGTTAAAGTAGTTTCTTCCTTTTTCTTCTTTCTCTTTGGCTCCATTACCTTGTTTGAGGCCTATCCAGCAGCCCCCTTTTTCTATATCATCTATTCCATTCTCATCATCAGCATTGCCTGTATGATTTATGAGAAAAGTCATAAAGAGATAGCATAGTATTATCTTCACATTCATCAAAAAAGAAGAATTGCTTACGGCTTACACACTCTTCCTTCTAAGAAAATAAACCTTCCATAATCTTCTCCTTCATTTTGGAATTTCTATGCTATAATAGGGGTAATCTAACAGAGAAAGAAGGTCTAAAATGAAAGAAACTTGGTCACTTGATGTCCTCTATAAGGGTTATGATGATCCGCAATTTGAAGCAGATATCAAGAAACTTGATGAATTGATTGCACAATGCAATACCTTGGCAGACACCTTATCCCATAAGGATGAAACTGCTACCTTGAAACAAATTCTAACTACATTAAATGAATTAGAACAGATCAGCTACCAGCTGTTGGCATATGCCAATCTGCGCCAAAGCTGTGATACCACTGATGCGCAAACAGCAGCTTATTTAGATAAGATCACTAAGAAAACAAGCAACGTGGCAAAAGCAAAAGCAAAATTTAATCGCTATATTGCACAAATAAAAGATCTTGATGCTTGCCTGGAAAAAGAAGAAGCATTACAGGAATATACCTACTTGTTACATTCGATTCAAGAAGATGGTCGTTACTTACTCAGTGATGATGTAGAAGAAGTATTATCCAAGATGGATATCTCGGCAGGACAGGCTTGGGAAACCATGCAAAGCTATCTGACCAGCACCTTAGAAGTAGACTATGATGGAAAAACAACTACCCTTTCACAGATTCGCAACTTGGCATATGACTCTGATAAAAAGGTGCGTAAACGCGCTTATGAAGCAGAATTAGCTGCTTATGCCAAGATTCGTGATGCTATTGCCTTTTCTTTAAACAACATCAAAGCACAAGTCTTAACAGAATGTGAGTTGCGCGGTTTCGCTTCTCCTTTAGCAATGACACTGCATCAGTCCCATATGAAACAGGAAACCTTAGATGCCATGCTATCGGCCATGGATGATTATATGCCGGTATTCCGTAAATATTTAAAACGCAAGGCGGAAATGTTAGGTTATCAAAACGGACTTCCTTGGTATGAGCTATTTGCACCTATTGGAAAAGACGACACAAAATTCACGATTGAAACAGCAAAAGACTATCTGTTGAAACATTTTGCGCCTTTTGCACAGGATATGGCGGATATGATGGAAGAAGCCTTTGCAGATGAATGGATTGATTTCTATCCACGTAAGGGTAAGGTTGGTGGAGCATTCTGCGAAAATCTCCCTTTCTTGAAACAAAGTCGTGTTTTAACGAATTTTGATGGTTCCTTAGGCGATGTTGTGACATTGGCTCATGAATTAGGACACGCATATCATGGTATGATGATCCAGGATCACAAGATGCTTAATACAGATTATTCCATGCCAGTTGCCGAAACTGCTTCTACCTTTAATGAAAATATCATCATGAATGCTGCAATTGATGAAGCAGAAGGAGAAACAAAGCTGGCATTAATAGAAACACAGCTTCAAGATCTTACACAGATTATGTGTGATATTTATTCTCGTTTCTTATTTGAAAAAAAGGTATTTGAAAAACGTAAAGAGGGGTTCCTATTCCCGGATGAACTAGAAGCGATGATGTTGGATGCACAAAAACAAGCATATGGTGATGGCTTAGATGAGCAGTATTTGCATCCTTATATGTGGATCAATAAGAGCCATTATTATTCATCAGCTCTGAGCTTTTACAACTTCCCTTACGCTTTTGGCGGTTTATTTGCCCGTGGCTTAATTGTAAAATATCATGAAATGAAGGATGCTTTCGTACCAAAATATCGTGAATTGCTACATGCGACAACGGTATCCGATGTTGAAGATGTTGCTAAATTGGCTGACATTGATCTGACTTCTAAAGATTTCTGGATCAGTTGTTTAAAAACCGCTGAGGAAAGAGTAAATGAATTCTTAACTCTGAGCGAGTCCTTTAACAAATAAACCCTATGTTCATATAAAAACGGTAACTATTCGCCATATCTTAACATGGCATGTAGATACCGCTTTTTTTGCATATTCTAATTGTATTGTTTCATAAAACACAAACAACAAAATGCTGTATCATACATCGTTTTTTTAACTGCTAGGTATCAACAATTTAGAAGCTTATTCTTCTCTATTTTGATACTAGAAAATACTCTATATGTATATGCATCATCTTTTTTATTTTTCATAGTATCATATACGGCCTGATTCATAATTTCTAAATAATCCGTAGTTATGATTTCAACATCTACTGTGACTTTCTTTTTTGACACTTTTTGCTTGCCTACTTTGAATACCACAGCGGCATAGCTTTCTTTCGTTGTCTTTTTCTGCAATGCCGAGCTTTTATCATAGGATGTTTGATCAAAATTAATACCTGCATATTCACAAGCTTTTTTGTAATCATCCGTCTTCATGGAAGTCAAAAAAAAACTCTATATTGGATTATCCAATATAGAGGTACATATACCTGTAAGATTCATTTCATAATAGGTATTCTTAAATAGTAACTGTCTTGACAGGTCTTTTATAAGACTTTCGTTTCTCATTAAATAAGCGATAAGCTTTATTGAAGGAAGCAATTACTTCTTGATCTGTTGTTTTTTTCAGTCGATAATGACGACGAAAATACTGACTGAGCTCCATCGTCACCTTTTCTGCACCAAAGATATTCAAATGTACTCCGGAATCATTCGTATCCCTTCTCCAATCGATGTTCTTCTCCATATTCGTATTTAAATCTAAATATGGCAGATGTCGTTCTTTTGCATACAACTCTACTGCCTCTTTTTTACTTTGATTCCATTCTTTGGCACCCGGTACTTTTAATAACATAAGCTTAATATGATTCTTTTTACATATATCATGAATCATATCCATATATTTTTTACTATTCGCATCAAACATCGCCTGTGAAGATGCACGCATATAATTGGTCTTCCCTTTATACGGTTTTTGCTTGTAGCTACTAATAAAGCCCTTCGTATCATTCATTGGCGAACCAAAGGTTTCAGCTATATCAACCGCATTTATTTCATTATAACGATTATGATATAAAAAGACAGGGAATAATAAACTTATTTTATCAGTTAAAGAAAATTGAAATGCTGCATCTTGAATCATATTAATTTTATTCATCGAAAGTTTCATGTGATCGATAATCTTTCGTTTATTTCCCATAGAATATTTATGATCATTAAATGCGCAATTCACTTCCATAACGACTACTTTTGGCTTTTGCGTTTTTAATGCTTCTTCCAATAAATAATACAAAGCATAGGTTCTTACCGAAGGAGCGCCCAGTGCATAACTGGTAAAACCATTTTCCTTCCACAACTTAGCAGGTATGATACTGCGATACATACTACTATCACCAAGAAATAAAACATCTAATGAGTTTTTCTTTTCTTCATAGAAGCCACGTATCGTTTTGCTCATCTTATTATCTTTGGGAATTAATATCATGGAAAATAAGTTTAATAATAGAGCAAAAATAACAATAAAGGATGTAAAGGCTAGGATAGATTTACGTCTGTTTTTCATGATGTTTGCTCCTTTCACTAAAATTCACCATATATAAAATCGCTTGCTTGATAACCATGACCATAAATACCAAATACGATAATGGATACCCCTATGATAAGGATAATACCATAACGCAACAACAGACTTTTCTGATCAAATAATGCAAATAAATTTACACGTCTTTCCTTTAAGCCTGCTATTATAAACATCAATACCAATCCCCATATCAAAATGCCAAAATCAACAAGAGTCAGCCCATGTGCTAAGATATCTGTTTCCTGCATCGTAAAGATCCGCAACAGCATTTGCAAGGCATCATCTAGTGAGTGCGCACGAAAGATCAGCATGCCACCAAAAACAATCAATACCGTACGTAAGATACAAAAGAGACGATAGCCTTTTCGCTGTTCATGAAGATGCCATGTATCTTTGATTTTCGTAAAAACAGGGGCAAGCAACAAACCCATCATCATAATTAGATAATAATATAAACCATATACAATATATTTCCAGCTGGCGCCATGCCAGAATCCATTGAAAAACCAGACAAAAAAGAGGGGAAATGCGCTTAGGATAAATCTTCCGAAATTCCCTTTCATATGCTTTTTCACAGAACGGTTCAAATTCATATTCATTTTAGATAATGATATTGAATAAAATACGTAATCTTTTAGCCAAGTCCCTAACGTACGATGCCAGCGACGCCAGAATTCAGCTATACTTTTTGAGAAAAACGGTTGTTCAAAATTTTTCTCCATGTGAACACCAAACAAATAGCCAATTCCACGTACGATATCCATAGCGCCACTAAATTCAGCATATATTTGTAATGTATATAAGGCAACAGCTAAAAAAGCGGTAAAACCTCCATGCATACCACTAAATACTGGATTCACATATAGCGCAGCTCGATCAGCGATGACTAATTTTTTAAAAAGTCCCCAAAGAATTAGATATAAACCACTCTTGAATTTTATAATGTCAAATTCATTGCCCGCATACAATTGATCGGCTAACTGATCAAAACGTGAGATCGGACCTTCTGTCATTTGTGGGAAGAAGGACAAATACAAAGCGACTTTCCCAAGCTGAGGGCTTGCTTCGTATTTGCCTCTATACACATCTACCATGTAACTGATGGCCATTAAGGTATAATAGGAGATTCCAAGTGGCAGTACAAATTTTTTTACTGCGATATTAACATTAACATGCAGTAAAGCATTTATGGCATTCAGATTACCGGCAAAAAAACCGTAATATTTTAAATAGCATAAGATACCAATATTGATTGCCAATACGACGATCAAAATCAGTTGCTTCCGTTTCTTCATCATAGCCTTATAGGCTTTCTTTTGGTCTTTTTCTAAACTTTTTATGGTAGCTTTTTGCAGCTTTATCTGTTTGTTAATAGCTAAGCCGCCGATATATACACTCAAAATACTACCTATCAGGAAAATGATCAATGCCTGCGAGGCCGCAACATAAAAGATGACATTTGCTAAGAGCAAAATACACCATCGCCACTGTTTCGGCGCAAGATAATAAAGCACACAAGATGCTGTCACTAACAGCATGAATGGCAGCGATATCAATGACATGATACAAATCCTATTCTTCCATTAATCGCTCAATCAGCGCATATAGCTTTTCTACATCATTGAAAACCTCTGGCTGCACTTCCATAACTGGAATTTCAACATCAAATTCATCATCGATAGCCGCAATGATTTCAACGATATCGAAGGAATCTAAAATACCATCCTCAATAAGTTTTTTTTCTTTTTTAAAATCGACTCCTGGCTTCATATCTTCTAAGATTGCTAGTAATTTCTCCATATTTTTTATCCTCCTGCATACATAGCTTTTAAAGCTTTCCGATCTATTTTCCCATTTGCATTATAAGGCATGCGTTTTATAGGAATAAATTTATTGGGCCACATGTAATTGGGCAGCTTGGCCTTTGCCTGTTCCAAAATTGCTTTTTCCGTTAAATTTTTGCCCTGATAATATAAGATGATCCATTTCGCTTGTGTATCATAGATACACGCACAGGCATCCATCCCCTCTATCGCAAACATAGCGGTTTCAATTTCACCAAGTTCAATGCGATATCCCATATGCTTGATTTGAAAATCCTTACGTGATAAGTACATCAACTCACCGTATTCATTGTATTTCACAATATCACCACTGCGATAAATAAGCTCTGGATAATGAGGCTGCAATGGATTTTGAATAAACACTTCGCTTGTTTTCTCCACTTGATCATAATATCCATTTGCCAAAAAACTTCCTCGTACACAAAGTTCACCGGCTTCATCGCCTTTTGCTTGTGTACCATCTTCTTTTAGCACAATAACATCACAATTGTTACAAGCATTTCCGATTGGCAAAGCTTCATCATCCGCAAAATCACGGTTTACAATATAATACGTACAAATATCGGTAACTTCTGTTGGACCATATAAATTTGCATATAAAGCATCAGGTAAATGTCTGCGCCAGATATTTAAAATCTTTGTTGGCATTACTTCACCTGCAAACAACACCTTTTTTACATCTTTAGGCGGCAATACTTCTAAACCTTTTAAGTTTGCCACGATACCTAAAGCACTCGGCACCCAGTAAATGGTATTGATCTTATTTTGAATCATGCAGTCCAAAAGCTTTGCTGGAAAAGAGAAATAAAGTTTTGGCAGCAAATAAAGACTAGCACCTGATAAAAGGGTTGCATAAATATCAAGCACAGACATACTGAAATAAAACGGTGTCTGATTACCAAAGATCGTTGTTTCATCGATTGCAAAGGTTTCAACAACCCAATGGGCATAGGCAAGGACACTGCGATGTGATACAACTGTTCCTTTCGGAATACCGGTAGAGCCGGAAGTAAACAATACATATGCCGGATCCGTATCAATCATCTTTCTTCGCCTGGATAATAAGTTTGCTTCTTCTATCGCATAGGTCTTGTTTTCTTCATAAAGCAACAAATCTCCTTTAAAATTTAACTTTTCGGCTGTTTTCCATTGCTTATGATCGCTAATAAGCAGGCTTGGCTGCAACGTATTCAGTATACATTCCATACGCTCAACGGGCATCTTTACATCTAAGATCGTATAATAATTTCCACTATATAACACTCCCATCATTGATACGAGAGCCTGAATGCTTTTATCAATCAAAATGACAACAGGCTGATTCTGTGATGGTATTTTTTCTATAATCTTACAAGCAATCGCTTTTGCTTCATTGACAAACGCTTTATATGTAATGCTCTTTTCCGGTTCCATAAGCATTGTTTTATCAGGATAACGAGAACAACTGTTTTCCAGCATCTCAACTATATTCTTCATAACAATTAGCTCCTTTACATAAGAAGGAAACACCCTTCCTGTTCACCTGTATTATAGCATCTAGATGCATTTTTACTTCTTAAGGGTTCTTAATTCTAAATGACATATATGTCACTTTTATCCTTACATTCTCCTACAAAGAAAAAAAGTCATTTTTACTTATGTTAGAATTATCGGTAAATAAAACCTAAAAAAAGTAAGCTAACATGCTTACTAGACAAACACATCATGTAAAAAAGTCATGTTCTGGGAGTAACATGACTTTTTTAAAGAAAAAGGATTCATCTAAGGCTGGCTGGTAACAGCCTTACATTATGGTATTGCAGATAGTATTATTATAGTCTCTTTATCTGCATTTTTATTATAGAATGAAAAAATAGTAAAATTTAGCTATCTTTAGCAATTCTTTGTGTTTAACCCCATACAAAGCTATTATTCCTTGTTCTCAAAGGTATTTTTATATACCTTTGGGGTAACGCCGGTATAATTTTTAAATACTTTAGTGAAATAATTTTGCCCTTGGAATCCTACTTCATAAGCGATTTCTTTTATACGTTTATTTGTTTTCAGTAATTCTTTACTAGCCTCTACACGTCGTTCACTCACCAGTTCCGTAAATGTTTTATTCAAAGAGCTGCTGAGTAATTTGGAAATATAATAAGGTGATACCTGTAATGCATCTGCCATATCACTCAATGTAATTTGTTTACGATAATTACTGTCAATATAACGAATGGCATGACGTACCAGTAAATTCGTATTACGGAATTTCTCCTCAGCAATCAGATCATACAAGCGATGTATTTGCATATGTAAATATAAAGGTACTTCTTGGTGAATACTGCTTGTCACACGCAAAGGTGTAATTTTGACTTTAGTAAAATCAATTTCCGGATATTGTTTTTCACAACTGTTTTTCAAAGACGTAATTAATTCAGATACATCTTTATACAATTGTTCTTTTTCCTCCTGAATCAGTTGAAGACTTAATTGATTCAAATGTTTTTTTAAAGATTCTTCATCCATCTTCTGAAATGCTTTCATGAATACTTCTACCTGTGTAGCAATATTTACCGCATTTTCTTCACTGCTTTTTTCATCTTCCATCAATAGCTTCAAAGCTGGCTGTGCCTGAGCACTTAATCGATCTCTCGCCAAATCAAAGGAATGATGAAATTTTATTAATTCACAAACAATAGGACCAATACCAATTACGACATCTTTATATTCACTACGCAAACCATCGATATATCCTGCCAGCTGTCGGACTTCCTGTTGGTCAATCGGACGCTCAAAAAGGATAAAGAAAATTTGCAGTCCATGAAACAATTCTTTGATACAGCGATATCCCTGCTTTTTAAAGTTTTCACAAATGGTATCCATGGCTGTGGTATGAAAAGCACATGTCAAACTCTGCATGATCATACAAAAACCACTACAGATATGGGGACTTAATAGTCGTAAAGAACGTTTTAATTCTAATTCGTTCTCATTTGAGATGATCGCATACAAACATTCATTTTCAACTACCGGAGTAATTTTTTCAATCTTCTCCAATAATTCATCATGCTGTTGCTGCTCTTTACGTTTTTCTCGATGCTGGTGTATCAATCTATCTACGACTTCTTTCAAATGTTCTATGTTGTATGGCTTTAAAATAAAATCACTCACACCTAGGCGAATGGCCTCTTGTGCATATTCAAAATAGTTATAACTGGATAATACAAGGAAGGAAGTGTCTTGTTGCTGTTGTTTGATTCGCCGTATGACCTCTAAGCCATTGATTCCCGGTATATTGATATCGGCTAAGACAATTTCCGGCTTTTCACGTTCAAAAACATCCAGTGCTTCTTTCCCGTTTTTCGCCATATACAATCCTTTTAAAGTAAAGTTATCGTGTAAGATTTTATAAAGTGTCTCGCGTTCAATTTGCTCATCCTCGATTATTAAAATTTTATACATCAGGAACGCCTCCTTAGATCAATCTTAATATTAATCTCAAAGCCACAGTTTTCCAGACTATTGATGATAATGCTTACTTCATCACCATAAAATTTCTTCAAGCGGCTGGTAACATTGTATAAGCCCAGATGCACACGATCATCGCTTCCTTTGGCATAATCATTTAAAATTAATTTTTCCAATTCATCTGAGGCCATACCAACACCATTATCACTTACACTGATGATTACATGATCGTTTTGCTGCGTAACCTCAATCATGACCTCACCATCTTCCGTAACATCCTGTAAACCATGGAGAACTGCATTTTCAACAAGCGGCTGTAAGATCATGCCTGGCATGCGTATATCAGGAAGATCCTCTTCTGCCTCGACAATAAAGCGAATGCGTTCTCCATAACGTTTCGCCTGAATATAATTATAGTTTTCAATAGCCGCTAATTCTTTTTTCAAACTGCTGATGCGGCTTGTATTATCCAAAGCATAACGCAACAGACGGCTGGTGCGTTCCATCAGTTCACTTGTTTCATATGCACCTTCACTGTAAGCCTTTTTATAAATCATATTCAAGGTATTAAATAAGAAATGGGGATTAATTTGATTTTGCAATACCCGCAATTCGCTTTGCGCAAGCAGTTCATCTTTTTTCAAATTTTCGTTTTGCTGCTCCAATACACGTTTCTCTAGATCGGATTTATCATTCGCATATTGAATATTTTTTTGTATACTTCTTGAAAGGTCCTCCAACGCCAAACAAAGCACATTCATTTCTTTGTTTACATTGGAAATTTTTGATAAGTCGTATTCACCCATTTTAATGCGATTCATATTATTCATGATTTTCTCAATCGGATCTGTCATCGAACGAATCATCGTAATGGAAAAATAAGCAAGCCAGGTAATCACAAACAGAATAAAGAATAAAGATACTAGATGCAGCGTTCGCTGATTATCATTTACCGCAATTTTCTGCAGCTGCATATCTTCGGTTACGATATCATAATATTCTCCACTTGTCTTTGCTATCAGCTCATATTCATGTATTAACTTCTGATACTTCTGATTAAAGTCTTCTTCTTGCTGTAGATTACTGGCAATGACCAATTCAGCATCGATATAATACTTATCAATCATATTCTGCAAGAGTTCAAAACGCCATTTTCGCTCATTCCCTTTTAGGCTCAGCATGATCTTATCTATGTTTTTTCCGGATGCATTATAAGAATCACGAAAAGCTTTATAATTTGCATCACTGGGCTGATATAAATAGACCTGAAAATTATCATTCATTTCCTTCACATGAAAATAAAAGCCATTTAAATCATTGTAGCTCACATAGGTATCATTAAACTTATCGATAATTCGTATATTCAGCATGACATATGTCGAACAAACAAAGGCTACAATGACGATTAACATGAGATTGTAATTAAAAATCTTATCGCTGAAGCTTTCCAGCTGATCATTATGACGCAACCACCGTTTCATCATTCCTTCAGCTCCTTTTCATATGTTTTTAGATTTCCTTTATTAAGCAATAGAATTTGCGCTGGCTGAAGCTCTTTCACCGGTTCTTTTCCATTTCTTACATACTCATATAACATCTCCACGGAATCATATCCGTAACGATAAAAAGATGTAACTATGCTTCCGGCAATTTTACCTTCTTTGATCATCTTTACCGTATCATCCATATCATCAACACCATAGATCAGCAGATCATCTTGCATATTCAGATATTCACGCGCCATCACACAGCCAATCGCACTTTCACCGGCAAAATTTAGCGTGATATTTAAATTTTTTTCTTTTTGCAAAACGCTGATCCATTCATTACGTGAACGGGATTGATCTGACTTAGATTCACTGATTGCAACAATTTCAAAACCGCCCGGATGTTTTTTAAATACCGTACGGACGGATTCAATCTGCTGTTTGGCCAAATCGAAATCTTGTTCCGATACCTGAATTCCTATGCGCAGATGTTCATTCTTTCCTATCCGTTTTTCAATATCCGTCAAAAGCATCTGTGCCTGTTGTTCAAAATCCTTACAAATAGTTGCAAGGGGCTTTGCGTCTTCTACCGGTGAATCAACAAGAACGATCGGTACATTTTGCTCCATTGATTCCATGATATATGTTTTCTTGATAACTCCCTGTGTAATAATACCATCTGCTTTTTTCAAAATTGCTGTCTGAATTACATCCTCCATTTGTTCTGTTGAAATTTTGATTGGTCCTTGCCAATCACATTGTATATGATGTAGATCACAAGCATCCTGCATACCGCTTTTTGCCTGCAGCCATAGGGTATGTGTAGATAATGGTGTTGCAAACACAAAATATAATGGTTTTTCTGTTTCCTTCTTCGTTGTTTGACATCCGCACAAAAGCATGAGCGATGCCGCTAGTACTGCTTTTTTCATATGTAATCCCTTTCCTCTTTTCATTATTTTAACATAGTTAAGCATAAAAAAAAATGATTCTTGAAAGGGATTGTAAGAATCATTTCTTTCCACCACATGTCGCTAAAATCAAGGTCCTCACACCATGATTCCTCATCTTTTTCCTTGAACTGACTCATGTCATAGGGTTTTCTTAAGAAAAGATGTGCATACAGATGATGCTGTACTGCGGGGTTGCTATCCGCTAATTACAAAATAATTATATCTTACGAAATAAGAAATATCTTGTCATTTTTAGCAAATTATTGTCGTAAGCGCTACAATCAGATTCTCACATCTCACATATTTTTTTAATTTTGCTAATTTCAATGCCAAAAGAGCTATGCGCTACATTTAATCTAATACAATAAGAGGTACGACACCTTCTTTTTATTGATGATTCCAACGTCCTACTTTTTAACTTACCTACTCATTAGCATACAATTTGTATCCTATTAAGCATGCGATCTCTTATCTATTTCAACATACTTCCCACACAACGATTAGCGATCCTCTTAGAATCCCTTATATTGTATTCCTAATAAAGCAAAAAAGGATATCTTTGCGTGATATTACCCTTCAAAAGTTAGACTCACTTTAGGAGGTCACTACAATAAGATACCCTTTTCAATGATTAATCCACTGCTTTTTTAACTAAATCAAGTACTTCTTCAGCAGTAGCAAGTTTTAATGCTTCATCAGCAAGTTTTGCTGCTTCATCTTTGCTTAAACCGTTTACCATCTTACGTGCTTTCAGAATTTGTGTAGCAGACATTGAGAATTCATCCAATCCCATACCTAACAGCAAAGGTACAGCATATGGTTCTCCAGCCATTGCGCCACACATACCAGCCCATTTGCCTTCTTTATGTGCACCATCAATCGTCATCTTGATTAAACGCAATACAGATGGATTGTATGGCTGATATAAGTAAGATACATGCTCGCTCATACGATCTGCGGCCATTGAATACTGAATCAAATCGTTTGTACCAATAGAGAAGAAGTCTGCATGTTTAGCAAAGTTATCCGCATTAACAGCTGCAGCAGGAATTTCCACCATCATACCAACTTCGATATTATCGGCAACCTTTACACCTTCGGCAATCAATTTTGCCTTTTCTTCTTCATAAATAGCTTTTGCGTCACAGAATTCTTTTACGGTTGCAATCATCGGGAACATGATGCATAATCTACCATAAACACTAGCACGAATCAAGGCACGCAACTGTGTACGGAAGATATCTGTACGATCCAGACACAGACGAATTGCACGATAGCCTAAGAATGGATTCATTTCTTCTGGGAATTCAAAGTATGATAATTTCTTATCTCCACCGATATCTAAGGTACGAACAACGACACGGCGTCCTTGCATACCTTCTAATACAGCCTTATATGCTTCAAACTGCTCTTCTTCTGTTGGGAAGTGATCGTTGTCCATATATAAGAATTCCGTACGGAATAAGCCTACACCTTCACCACCGTTTTTCAATACACCTTCAACATCTTTAAAACCACCGATATTACCAGCTAATTCTACTTTATGTCCATCAGTTGTGACAGATTCCGCATTCACTAAAACTTTTAATGCTTCTTTTTCTTCAGCATAAGCCTTTGCTTTTGCTTCATATTTCTTAATTGTTTCTTCATCAGGATTTACAAATACTTCGCCATCTAAAGCATCCAAGATTAATGTATCCCCATGTTCAACAGCACTCAGGATATCTCCACATCCTACAACTGCTGGTATTTCTAAAGAGTTTGCCATGATGGCAGAATGACTTGTTTTACCACCAATACTAGTCGCAAAGCCTTTTACAAATGTATTCAGCTGTGCCGTATCTGATGGTGTTAAATCATAAGCAACAATAATAGAATCTTCACTGATGCTTGATAAATCAGGAATTGTCAGTCCCAGCAGGTTACATTTCAAACGATACGTAACATCCTTGATATCCGCAGCTCTTTCACGGAAATAATCATTATCCATAGACTCAAACATAGCTACCATCTGGTTGGCAACCGTATCAGCAGCATATTCTGCATTTACTTTATCATTTTCGATCATGCCGACAATCTGTGATGCGAATTCAGGGTCACCAGCCATCATCAGATGAGCATCAAATACAGCCAGTTCTTCTTCAGACAGACGTGCTGCTGCTCTTTCTTTTACACCCTCGATATCTGTTTTTGTCTTTTCGAGTGCTGCATTGAATTTTTCAACTTCAATTGCAGGATCTCCTTCTTTTTTAACGATCTCAACTTTTGGAGATTCCAATTTGTATGCTTTTGCGATGGAAACTCCCGCTGATGCTGCAATACCTTTTAACATAAGTACATCCTCCTCTTACTCTTGCAACTTATAAAAAAAGTGTTTTATATTGATAGAAACGTGGTTTTCTAAACGCTTCCATATCTCTATCTCTATATTAAATAATAACATTTTTTAAGCCGTTAAGCAACGAAAGAATGCATGTAAAGCCATGTTTTTCTTCTTATCAAACATCTCTTTCTCATAGTTGATACACCACCAATTTTGATCTGCCGGTAAAAAATACTCATTCATCATCAATATACACTCCTCCCTTTTCAGCTTAAGCAGTGCCTGATTAATTATTTCATGCAGTTCATATAGCCTTTCAATGTCTTTGCAAGTGCGTAAATAATCACGGCGATATAATTGTGCCAGATAATTTGCTTTTGCATGCAATTGACTCATAGATTCCATGTGTCATCACTTCCCTCTACTTATCTATACGACACAAAGAGTCTAAAAACGTAATTTTTCTTCCTTTTTTATCAATTTGCCTAAAAAAAGATGTCCTGCTTTCACAAGACATCCGTATATCAACGAAGGAAAATCAGCCAGAGCACAAAATAAATAATGGCACAGGCAATCAGAATAGGAGGTAAAAACGTGATAAATGCCGCAATTACCATTGCCAACATATCATGTTTTTCCAGATCCACATCCTTTAATTTATCTTCATCAACTTTATTTAAACGATTTTTTATTTCGCGTGCCTTTTTGAGAATCACTTTTTAAGACTCCTTAAATGACATGCGACAAAGTGTTCAGGCTCAATTTCCACCCATTCCGGACGTTCACATTTACACTTCTCCATAGCATATTTACAACGTGTATGGAATTTACATCCTTTTGGAGGATTTACCGGACTAGGAATATCTCCTTCCAAAATCTGTAATTCTTTGTTATGGATATCGGTTGTCGGAATAGCATTTAATAAAGCCTCGGTATATGGATGTAATGGGTTGCGGAAGATATCTTCTGATCTAGCGCTTTCCACCATGTTACCTAAATACATAACACCGATACGATCGGAAATATACTTCACGACACTTAAGTCATGAGAGATAAACAAATACGTCAGATTCTGGGTTTCTTTCAATTCCTGCAACAGGTTTAATACCTGTGATTGAATAGAAACGTCCAGTGCGGAAACCGCTTCATCACAGACAATGAATTTAGGATTCAAGGCTAATGCACGGGCAATGCCGATACGCTGACGCTGTCCACCAGAGAACTGATGTGGATAACGATGGATGAAATAAGCCTCCAGACCACATTTATCCATGACCTCGATAATGTAATCCTCTAACTCTTTACTTCCTTTTTTAAATTTCTTTTGTCCAACTAATGGTTCCGAAATAATCTGTCCGACAGTTAAACGAGGATTCAAAGAAGAATATGGATCCTGGAAAATAATCTGAAGATCCTCACGTAAGATACGCATTTCTTCTTTTGTCAATCTTGGTAATTCAATACCATGTTCCCACATCGCATCAATCTTGGCAAAGTTCTCGTTTGAGCGATAGCTGTCTTTCATCTGTTCAATGGATTTTAAGATGGCATCATGCTTCGCTTCTGCTGCTTTAAGTTCTTCTGCACTGGCATTTTTCTTTTCCAGCTGTGCAACATTACAGCCGGCCTTATATTCTTCCAATAATAGTTTGGATACTTCGCTATAATTGTCAGAGAAAACCAGACCACCACATAAGCGATATAAATGGCGCATTGCGTCATCATAAGCATCAACAGATGTATGATTTGGATCTTCGTTATTAATCTTGCTTTCTAAATGCTTCGCTTTTTCATGTAATTTGGCCAAGTCATTTAAATCTTTTTCATAATACTTTGGTTGATATTCATATACTGTACGTCCAAAGTATACCGTATCACCGCGTGTCTGATCATATAATTGCAACAAGACACGTCCTAAGGTTGACTTACCACAACCGGATTCACCAACTAGTCCATAAGTTTCGCCTTCATGGATCGTAATGGTGATACCGTCATTTGCCTTTACATACAGCTGTTCTTTCTGTAATAAAGATTCTTTCTTGACAGGAAAATACTGTCGCAGATTTGCTATCTCAATCAGTTTTTTCTTTTCCATTACTTGTTACCTCCTCTTTTGACAGGGAAGAAACAACGAATCTGATGATTAGGTCCGATTTCCTTCAACTCAGGTTCTTCGTTTCGACATTTCTCTGTGGCATATTTGCATCGAGGAGCAAATTTACATCCTTGTGGCAATGCTAACGGATGCGGCACAGAACCAGGGATAACATCCAGTTTTTCACCACGCTTGGTATTCAAACGCGGAATGGATGTCAGCAGTCCTTCTGTATATGGATGGATATATTCGCTATCCATAAAGATATTGTCAACAGGTGCAGTTTCAACGACCTGACCACAATACATAACGGCAACATCATCTGCCATCTGATTGATAACTCCAAGATCGTGTGTGATAAACATGATTGCTGTACCTGTTTCAGCTTTTAGTTCATTCATCAGTTTTAAGATCTGCGCCTGAATCGTAACATCCAGTGCAGTTGTCGGTTCATCGGCAATTAACAGTTTTGGCTTACAAGCAAGTGCCATAGCAATCATGACACGCTGGCGCATACCACCGGATAATTGGAATGGATAGGATTTGTTGACAGTTTCCGGATTGGCGATTTTTACTTGTTTCAGCATTTCGATACTGCGTGCTTCTGCTTCCTTCTTATTTAAGCCCTGATGCAACATCAGAACTTCACTAATCTGACGATTAACAGTAAATACCGGGTTCAGAGACGTCATTGGCTCTTGGAAGATAACAGAGATATCGTTACCACGAATTTTCTGCATTTCCTTTTCACTAAGCTCAGAAATGACTTTACCCTCGAACTTGATTTCACCTTCATATATTTTCTGATTATTTTCAAATAATTTCAAGATACTCATTGCTGTCTGACTTTTACCACTGCCAGACTCACCTACTACACCAAGTGTACGACCTTCTTCAATCGACAGGCTAACACCGTTGACTGCCTTAATCAGACCTTTTTTGGTATCAAAATAGGTGTGCAGATTATTAATTTCCAGTAATTTCATGTTCTTCACCCCTACTTCTCATTCTCTTTTGGATCTAAGGCTTCACGTAATGCATCGCCGACCAGGTTAACACCCAATGCGGCAATCACGACGCAGACAGCAGGTGTGATCCATTGCCACCAATAGTTCTCGATAACGATCGCTCGCTGCGCTCCATTTAACATGTTACCCCACGACGGCATCGGTTCTTGAACACCAAATCCCAGGAAGGATAATGCAGCCTCCATCAGCATCTTATCGGCATAACTTAAGGTCATATTTACGATACAGATATTCATAACGTTTGGTAAGATATGACGAACAATGATAGAGCCTTCTTTAATACCCAAAGCACGCGCAGCAAGTACGAAGTCCTTTTCACGTTCGATCAAGATCTGTGCACGTACTAATCGTGCCATACCTGGCCAGGAGATAACACCCAAGATAATCATAATCAGATACATTTTCTGATCAGTTGATAAATCATTTCCAAGTGATGCTGATAAGGTGATAACCAAAGGCATAAATGGAACAGAACTTACAATTTCCGTAAAACGCATCAGCAGATTATCAACCTTGCCGCCTTTAAATCCGGAAATCATACCGATCAATAAACCAAGAACGGTTTCAATGATAACTGCGATGATACCAACAACTAAGGTAACACGACCACCATGCATTAAACGTGTGAAATAATCACGACCTTGAGCGTCTGTACCTAATACATAACCATCATTTCCCCATGCGTGGATTTCATTGTTGTTATCCACAGCATAATTTTGGAAATAACCACTGAAAACCTGCTTGATATTCGTTGCACTGCTAGGTACACTGATATCATTTAAGTCATCATTTCCCCATGCATACACTTTACCACTTTCACCAACAGCAAATAACGCATTACGGCTTCCGGATACATCAACGACTTTTTCATTGATTGCCGGTACACCATCACGCATATTATCGCCATTTGCACCCCATACATGGATCTTGCCTTGGTCATCAAGCGCAATACCGTTTGCATAAGACATTTTTGCTTTTACGATTTTAATGCTGCCATCTGTTAATTCTTTTGGCACATCTGAGAATTCATTACCGGAAACACCCATGGTTGCAATGGTTCCATCTTTTAATAAAAGAACCATATTGTAGCTGTTTGCATCAACAGCCGCAACTCTTCCTTGAATTTCGGAAGGTACATAATCCATGTTGTTTGCGCCGGTTGCACCTAAAATAATTACATTTCCTTTATCCGTAACAAGTGCTGTATATTTATCACTTGCCGATACATCAATAACCTTTTCATCGCTTTTCAGCTGGGCTTTGGCTTCATAAGTCAATTCTGCCTGATGGAAGTCGTTCTTACCCCAACCGATAACTTCACCGCTGTCTGTCAATGCCACCACATGACGGTCACCAGCAGCAATTTTTACTACATTCGTTCCTAAATTGCTTGGAACTTCTGTAGCTCCATCGGTATCTTTACCCCAGGCATATACTTTTCCATCATCAGTTAAGGCAACTGAGAATGTAATACCTGAACTGATTTGTACAATCTTCTTTCCTTCTAATTCTGAAGGGAAATCCAAATAACCAGTACCCGGTCCGATATTTTGCAGGATAGGTTCCTGATAAACCGGATCCATTTGACGGAACATACCGCCAATATAAGCAAAACTGAAAATACCAATGAATAAGATCAAACCAATAATGGTAAACTTATTATGTATGAAGTTGGAGAAAATGACCTTAGAAGGTGATTTGATTTCTTCCTCTTCAAATACATTTAATTCTTTTTTCTTTCCACCAAAGGAGAACAGACGTTTGAACATTCTGCCAAAGGAAGAAAAGATTGATTGCTTTTGCTTGTTGTCTTTCTTTTCCATCTGTTATCCTCCTAATCTAACTTCACACGTGGATCTACTAAAGCATACGTGATATCCGCAATAAAATTGGAAATCAAGTAAATGACTACGTAGAACAGGTTCATGGATACAACCAGCCACAGGTCACGTTTTTGCAGACCCTTCAACAAGATGAAACCTAAACCATTCCATTGGAATACGGTTTCTGTAATCATGGAACCACTAAACAGCATACCGATCTGTGTGATAACAATGGTTACAACAGGAATCAACGCATTGCGGAAAGCATGAGAATATACGATAACTTTCTGGCTTAAACCTTTTGAACGTGCTGTTCGGATGAAATCCTGACTCAATACTTCCAGCATTGCATTACGCACATAACGCATCGTACCGGCTAACTGGATGACGGTCAGGGTCGTAACAGGCAAGATCAGATGCCTGAACCAGGAAGTAATATAGGCTCCTGTAGATAAGCCTTGCTCTGGCATACCAAAAGAAGGCAGCCAGCCTAATTTGAAGGCGAAAATGAAAATAAGACATAAACCGACGAAGAATGTTGGTACACTCATACCGATTAATGAGAATACCTGCCAGAATTGATCGAAGAACGATCCTTTCTTTACGGCAGAGCGGATACCTACCAAAATAGAGATTCCTAATGAAAAAATCAAAACAAAGAAGTTTAGGAATACGGTATTCTTTAATGGTTCTGCAACTACGTTTTTCACTTCTGTTTGATATGTAGAGGATACACCTAAGTCACCATGTGCCAGGTTACCCATCCATTTTACATACTGTGTTACAACATCTTGGTCAAGTCCAAGACTCTTTCTTGCTGCTTCTACTCGTGCGTCATATGTTTCCGGTCGTCCACCTTGTACCATTAACTTCGCAGGGTCTCCAGGCATCAGCTTTGTTAAACCAAACAGCATGATGGAGATAATAAAGACCACCGGGATCAATGACAAGATACGCTTAACTGTATATCTAAGCATTGTAATTCTCCTCTCATTTATAAACACTAAGAAAGAAGATAGCTTTTTGGAGCCATCTTCTCCCTCGTGTGTTTCGATATTACTTCAGACGTACTGCTTACTCAATTGAGAAATTGCAGATACTGTTTGCCCAGTCACGGAATGGAGTAGTCTTGAATCCTTTTACCTTGCTGGCAGCGAAGTCATAGTAATCGTTCGTGTAAGTTGGAATTGTTGGCAATAAGTAGTTCCAACGTTTCTGATATGCTTTCCAGTTTTCTGAAAATTCTTTTTCATCTTTAGATGCTTTCAAGTTTTCAATAGCCTTGTTCAATTCAGCATCATTTAAACCATAAGGGTTGAAGTTTGCTACTTTTTCATATTTACCATGGTAGTCAGCTTCTGGATCTGGTACTTCGTTGAAGCCAGATGCCATGTTATATACGTTGTATTTAACTTCAGCTTTTTGTTTCTGGTAATAGATGTTCAGCATTGTTTCAAAGTCTTTAACTGTAATTTCATATTTGATACCAACCTGAGGAGCGTTCTTTGTCAGCTGCAGTTTGATATTGTCAGTAACGGTATTCTTTTCAGAACCTAAGTGTGAAATCAACAGAACTTCACCTTTGCTGTTGTAACGCAGGTAATCTTTGCTAGCTTTCTTAGCATCGAATGGAGTTTTTCCATCTTTTTCATACTTATAATCAGATTTGTCTAATGCTTTGTTAGCGTTAGCAATTGAGAAAGAATATGTGTTTAGGTTTTTGTCAACCCATTCTTTGTTGTCAATATAAACTTTCTGAGCTGCACCGTAGTCAGAGTAGCATGGTTTACCATAAGCACCCATAGCTGCCTGAGCGATCTTGTTTGTATCTACAATGTAAGCTAAAGCCTGACGTACGTTAACGTCTTTTGTAGCTCCATAGTAGCAAGATATTGGCATGTTACCATAACCATTACGTGGGTAACTAGAGATTGTGAATTTATCTCCTTGTGCTTTTACTTTATCGATTTTTTCAGCTTCGATTGCACCGGCAACGATGTCAACTTCTCCAGCAACCAGAGTATCTACATCCTTGTCCATGTCAATTGCTTTAACGGTAATCTTTTCAATGCTTGGTTTTTTACCTTCCCAGTTTCCAGCATACTCTTTATTCAGAGTTAACTGTACCTGCTGGTTCTTGAAGCCTTCAAATTTGTAAGGCCCGCAAGTTACGGTAGGGTTCTTTAAGAAAGTATTCTTTACATAATCAGCGATAGCTGCCTGATCTTTCTTAGCGATCTTAGCACCTTTGTCATCACTAGTGATCTTCACATCTTTAGCAACAACGTGAGCTGGTAATGGGTAACTCCACAAGAAGTTCTTTTCCCAGTAGTAAGGTAAGTTCTTAGCAGCGATTGTGATTGAGAAGGAATGATCATCAATCATCTTAACGCCTGAGAATGTTTCTGTTTTTCCTGCACTGAATGCGTCGTAACCTTCGATTTCGTATCCTGTTGGGTTACCATTTGCATCGATCCAAGATTTTGATGCACGCATCAAGTAAGTCATTACATAGTCATTTGCTGTAACAGGTTTTCCATCATTCCATTTCAAACCATCGTTCAGTGTAACTGTGAATGTTTTAGAACCGTCTTTGTTGTTCTTAACTGCAGGTTCACCTTTCAGTGTTACCTTCGTTTCCCATTTAATGTTTCCATCGTTGTCAACAATAACTGGGTTGTATCCATGAATTAAGTCACGGATGGATTTGTCATAAGAGTTATTTCCAAAACCTTCGATGAATTCACCGTTCATTTTGTCCTGTCCTACGACAAGTTTGTTTTCTGCCTTGCTGCTGCCACAACCAGCAAGTGAAACCGTCATTAACGCTGCGACTGCAAGAGTTAATAGCTTTTTCATATTTTTCCCTCCTATCATTCCTGATAATGACCATATTATACTCTAAAAGAATTGAAAATACAATATTTTTTCGGTCATTTTCACACAAATTGAGTGAAATTTTTTACAATTGTGTGTAACATGTTTACATTTTTGTGAAAATTACCATATGACACCGCAATGCAATTCATCATTTTCAAACATTTGTGGAAATGTGTACACCAATAATAAACAGCGCTTACGCACCTATAAATTCCATGTTTTAAAAAAAAGAGAAGTTACTTACCATCGTAAGCACTTTCTCCTACTTGTTCATTCGGTTGTAAACATATTGACTTGCCATACGGGCTAGGATATGTAGAATCCAAGCAATCATTTGGTAAGCGATACCATCAATTCTTCATGCTTTGTATTCCTTATATACATAACTTTTATTAGAATACGTGCCATCAAGTTTATATAAATCTTCTTCGTCTTATTTTTCAATGGATTTCATATATAGAAAAATACTTACTGCATTCATCACGAGATCGTTTAGGACAAGATATCCCGCTAAGGCTAAATTTTTAAATGCCAAAATGGTATAGCCTGCAAGGATGCCGATATTCAAAAATGTCAACATCTTTTGTTCTTCTTTGGTACTGGACATCATCATACGGCCAAATTCCATGACATGATAGTGTTTTAAAAGATAGCTGTCCATAAAAAGCAGTAACATCCAAAAAAATAGCTTATCCGGAGTATACGTATAAAGGAACAGTGGCATGCAGATAAGCTGTATGACACAGACCTTGATGGCTTCTTTCATGGCATTATGTTTCATTAAGATCCCTTTCCTTCCTTACTATTATAACAGAAATTTCCATAGGCGTCTGAGCGATCTGTTAATGGATCAGAAAAGGGAAGAAGCTATGACATTGCATTTCAGAGATCATTAGGAACGATTGCTACTTTTGCCACGCAGTTTTTTACGTGCAAAAATCATTTTAAAATCATGGGCATGGAAGGGAAATAAGGGATAAAAATAAGAGGTATGCGTAATCGTTTTATTAGATGCTAAAATAAAAGCCATAATGGCTAGCCCGATCCATAGTCCAAAACGTGGCAGAAGGGCAATGATGATAAGCATCATCATTCGCATAAACTTAATGGCATATCCTAATTCATAACTAGGCTGAGTGAAGTTTGCTAAGGCCACAAATGCCATATATAAAATTATTTCCGGAGCTAACCATCCGGCATTGACCGCAAAATCGCCAAGGATCAATGCCCCTATGATACTAAAGGAAGAATTTAAGGAGCTTGGGGTATTTAAGCTGGCAAGCTTTAAAGCATCTATTCCTAATTCTAGCATTAACAACTGTAAGATAATAGGAAGATTCATATTATCCTGAATTAAAGCGAATTGAAACCAATCCGGAGCGAAATCCGGATTGCAGTTAAGATAATACCAGATTGGTGTCACAAACAAGGTTAAGAAAAAGACCATGATCCGAATAAGACGTAAATAGCTTCCGGTAATCGGAGGAAGATAATAATCCTGAGCTTCCTGCACAAAATCAAAAAAAGTCGTTGGTAAAATGAGTACCGAAGGTGAATTATCAATCATAACGATGACCTTTCCTTCTAGGACATTACTGGCTGCAGCATCCGGACGTTCGCTATAGCGAACCTTAGGGAAAGGATTTAACCATTTATGTGGGACAAGCGCTTCGGCAATGCTTTCCTGTGCCATGGTTAACGCTTCTACTTGTATCTGCGATAACTTATGGCGAATATCCTGCACCAATGCATCATCTGCCAACCCTTCCATATAACATAAGACAATATCCGTTTTACTGATAGAACCGACACTGTGATATTCCATATGTAAGCGTGTGTCACGGATACGGCGGCGAATTAAGGCTGTATTAAAGACCAACGTTTCGACAAAGCCATCACGGCTGCCGCGTAAGACTCGATCATCTTCGGGCTCAGCCATACTGCGGGTAGGATATGTTCTGGCATCAATCACAATGCCTTCTTCATAGCCATCAACGATCATTAATACCGAACCGCTTAATACCGCTGTAATCTGTTTCTCTTCCTCAGCAACCACATCGGTTTCTAAATAGGAGACAAAACGATCACAAAATACATAAACACTTTCCTGTTGTACCGTTGTTTTCATATCTGCCTTTAATAAGAATTCCATCATTTTCTCTAATACTTCATCTTTAACAAAGCCATCAACAAAATATAATGTCATATGAACATCCTGCACTTGCAAAGTTTTCGCAACAATATCAAAATTTTCCTGCAAACGCAGTTTCTCATTCAGTTGTTTACATCGATCTGTATACTTCATAATATCACCTGTTGTTAAGATGCACGGATTTCCTTTTTTTATACCCATGACTGCTAACAAGGTTTTAAAAATAACTGACCATTCTCTCAAGGAGATCACATAGGTTTCTTAAACCTATTTTCCTTTTCCACAATGATCCTATCTTTCTATCTGTTTCTGCTTTTTGAATCGAGTAGGGTGAAATAAATCACCCTCTCACACCACCGTACGTACGGTTCCGTATACGGCGGTTCGTTTTAATTTCAAATCGTGTCTCTCTATATAGTAATCTAAACAACTGACTAGTCCTTTTTGGGCTAGTTTTTCTTTTGATATTGCTCTTACCACACATGTTTTGGTTACTACCCATTGATAATGGTCTCCCATATACGATGTCTGTCTTGCTCTATCTTTTCTAATCCCAAGTTTTTGTAATCCCCACTGTCGCTTGCTGGGTACTTTCCACTGTTTCCATATGATTACTCGTAGTCTTGTACGAAGATGTTCATCTATCCTTGTCATATGTGTTTTCATATTACATATGGAATAGTAGTTTATCCATCCTCGTATTACTTGGTTCAGTCGTCTTATTCTTTCTTTTAAAGCCATTGTGTTCTTTCTGATTATTAGCTGTTTTAGTTTCCTCTTAAATCGTTGTATGGAACTTGCGTGTGGTCTTGCACAATATTTCTCAGCTTTGGTATCATAATAAAATCCAAAGCCTAGATATTTTAATTTATTAGGTCTTGTAATATGCGTTTTTGTCGCATTTACTTTCAGTCCTAATTTGTGTTCAATCCACTTTGTGATTGTATGCATCACTCTGTTCGCACTGGCTCTACTTTTTACCGCTATCACGCAGTCGTCTGCGTATCTGGTAAAGTGTAATCCTCTGCTTTCTAATTCTTTGTCTAATTCATTTAGGATAATATTACTTAATAATGGCGATAGGTTTCCACCCTGTGGTGTTCCCTTTTCACTCTTTTCATATTTTCCGTTTATCATGATACCTGCTTTAAGATATTTTCGTATGAGCGACTCTGTATCTCCATCATTTATGATGATGTGTACATAACTCATCAATTTATCCTGTGGCACGTTGTCAAAGAATTTCTCTAAGTCAATGTCTACTATCCATTCATATCCATCATTGATATATTCCAATAATTTATTTATGGCCTGCTCACAACTCCGATTTGGTCTGAATCCATAACTATAATCCGAAAAGAACGTTTCACATATTGGGCTTAATACTTGTACCATTGCCTGCTGGATGATTCTATCCATTACCGTTGGTATCCCCAGATTTCTAGTTCCTCCATTCGGTTTTGGTATTTCAACTCGCTTTACTGGCTGTGGTTTGTACTTCCTTTCTGTGATTTCTGCTCTGATACTTTCCCAGTTTTCTTTTATATAAACATAGGCGTCCTCAATCGTTATTTCATCAATTCCGCTTGTTCCTTTATTCGCTTTTACACGTTTATAGGCTTTGTTCATATTTTCTCTGTTCAGTATCTTTTCTAATAGTTCTGACATACTTTGTGCACTCCTTTCCTTTCCGCTTTCTTACAAATCATCATACGTGTTTTGGATATTTGCTCATTTACGTTTTCACTCATATCCTTGTCTGATTATTGTAAGAAACATACATTTTGCTCGTGCGATTAAAACGTTCGGTCCTTCAGTATCTCTACCTAATATGACCTCTGCTGACTTCTCATTGTTCGTTGTTACTACTCCTCGACTGCCCGTCGTTCTACGTCTCGCCTACTGAGTCAATGAGACCTCGCGGGGTAAGTCACATATCTTTCCTCGTTTACTTATCTGATTTACGCCATTAGGTTACGGTTATCTTTTGGACTTTGATGCTTCATGCCATCTCATCCGCTAATGCCGCCTTATTATCAGCCGTCTGAATTTAATGTTCAGACTTCCTGTCCGTTAAGCCACGATTTCGCTATTGCTTCCTCTCTCCCATACCTCACGATATGAAACTTGCAAGTCGCTCTTGGGTTCGTCGATAACTACGCCCCGAGGGATTTTCACCCTAGATATGTGGCATGCCCGCCACACACAAAAAAAACATGATGTTATTCACCATGTTTATGTATGCCGCGATACAGACATTCGCCTATGTTTTCTTCTGTCAATAGACCGAAAGCATCTTGCCAAGATAATAGAAAATAAGGATCGCGCAGCAATTTTCTTCCTAATAATACATAATCACAATCTTCCTGTGCTAGAATGGTTTCAATTTCTTCTTCCTTTGTGATTAGGCCAACGCCCATTACCGGCAAAGAAGTCATTTGTTTGATAGCTCGTGCATATGGAATCTGATACAACGGATAGGTCTGTATCGGATGTTTGTTTAATCCTCCGCTGGATACGGAAATTGCGGCAGCACCACAACTTTCTATAGCTTCCACAATATCTTTCATATCGGCTATATGCAAGCCATCTTCTTCATACTCTTCTGCTGATATACGAACGATGACATCTTTTTCAAATGTAGAGCGTACACCGGTGATGATTTCCTTTAACAACAAGGTTCTATCCTCACCATAAAGATCCGTTCGCTGATTGGTAAGCGGTGATAAAAATTGATTGATCAGATAACCATGTGCCGCATGAATTTCCACAAAGTCATAGCCAAGCTCTTTTGCCCATTTACCGGCAAATTCAAAATTAACAACAATGCGATGAATTTCTTCTGCTGTCAACGCATGTACATCTTCATTATCCATGGCGGATACCTTATGGGCTGCACATTTACTTTTCATACCGGCATGATTCAGTTGAATTCCTAATTTCACCCCATAATCATGTACGACTTCAACGATATCCTTTAATGGTTCTCGCTGTCGCGGCGTGAAGATTCCTAAACAAGCGTCACTGATATAGCCTTCTGCTGCGATGGCCGTTGCCTCTTGTACGATAAAGGCAGGGCGTCCTTTCGCTAGTGTTTCATAATGAGCTATATGGTGCAAATTGGCTATGCCATCGCCCTTTGCCATATACGTACACATCGCCGGAATACCTATGCGGTTGTTTAATTCCATACGACCAAGCAATGATGTTTCAAATGGTTTCATATGAAGATCCTTCTTTCTTACTGTTCCAGTTTCTCGCTGTAGTCTTCCCATTTCTTCATGAAATTTTCAATTTCATTATGTACGTCATCAATTTTATCATCTAAATCACGCATTTTTTGATAATCGTGATAATATTCCGGATCAAAACGCAGCTCTCTGAGTGCTTCCAGCTCTTTCTCCTTTTCTGCAATTTTCTTTTCCAGTTTTTTTACTTCGCGATCATAATGAATCCCTCTATCCACTTTTTTTGTTTCTTTTTTCTCAACGGTTTTAACGGCCTGTACATGTTCCTCATCTTTATGCATATATTCCTGATAACGCATCGGATAATATGTTGCCTTCCCATTATCAATGACCAATACCGCAGTTGCCAACTTTGAGATAAAGTAACGATCATGACTCACAAATAGCATTGTGCCTTCATAATCACACAAAGCATCCTCTAAGGCTTCTTTTCCAATTAGATCCAAATGATTGGTTGGCTCATCCATCATCAGAAAATTAGGCTGTGACAGCATTAGCTTTACAAAGGATAGACGAACTTTTTCTCCTCCGGATAGACAGTCTACTGTTTTAAATACGTCTTCTCCACTGAATAAAAAACATCCCAGTGCTGTGCGTACCTCTGTTCGATTCAGTTCACTGAAATCGTTCCACACCTCTTCTAATACCGTATTATTGGTATCGAATTGCGCAAGCTCCTGATCAAAATAACCTACCTCAATCTGGTGTCCGAATAAGAATTCACCGGATAATGGTGAAACCTGTTCCATCAAGGTTTTCAAAAAGGTTGACTTTCCTTTCCCATTTGGGCCGATTATGGCAACTTTTTCCCCTTGCAGAATATCGCAAGTAATCGTACACAACGGCAGGTCGTAACCGATGGTTAAATCCTTGACCTCTAAGACCCGCTTGCCGCCACGTACCCTTGGGGTAAAACGGGCATGAAACCGTTTTTCGTCGACATTGGGATCTTCAATTTTATCCATACGTTCTAAGTATTTGATTTTACTCTGCGCAAAAGCTGCTTTATTTTTCTTATAACGGAATTTCTCAATGAGTTCTTCCATGTGCTGTATTTCTTTTTGTTGGCGCGCATACGCTGATTTTTGTTGTTCCACATCACTTTTCTTGGTATTAACATAGTTTGTATAATTACCCGGATAGCGACGCATCACACCATATTCCAATTCATATACGACATCAACGACATCATCCAGAAACATACGATCGTGACTAACTAAGACAACCGCTTTGGGATAGCGTTTTACATAACCTTCTAGCCATTCAATCGTTTCGATATCCAAATGGTTGGTAGGTTCATCTAACAACAAGATATCCGGTTTGCTTAACAATAGCTTGACAAAGGCCAATCGGGTTTTCTGTCCTCCGGAAAATGTAGCAACTTCACGTTTTAAATCTTCTTCCTGAAACCCAAACTTAGTGAAGACAGTCATCATATCACTATGGTATGTATAACCGCCTAAATCCTCATATTGCTGCTGCAAATTGGCGTATTTATTTAAGATGGTTTCACTATGGTCATATACCATCTGCTCACTGATTTCTTCCAGCTGTTTACCTATGCGTTTTACCTTCGCAAAGGCTGTTTCCAATTCTTCTTTGACACAGGCATGCTCATTTTCAAACGTTGTCTGTGCTAAATAACCGATTGTCAGATTATTTTCCTTATGGATATCCCCTTTATCCAACGGTTCTACTTCGGCAATGGCTTTTAATAAGGTGGTTTTACCACATCCGTTTCTTCCCACAATCGCGATTTTTTCAGTATTGCGGATTTCAAATTGAATATCCTCAAATACCGTATTCGCCCCAAAATATTTACTTCCTTTATGAATTTGATACTTCATCTTGTTTCACCCGCCTTATCTGGTGGTGTTGTCGGCATTGATTCCCTCGGCAAAAGCGCGCGCTGTTTCCTTAATAATCGCATTCTTCTGTTTTTTCCACAGCGCTGCATCTTCTTTATTTGATATATAGACAAAGTCAATTTCTAATCCCTGCATGCCATTGGCATTCACAAAATCAGCATTTTGTTCTTGACTTGTTTCTGAGTATTTCCCTGCCAGTGTTGCTCTTCCACCACTTTCTCTTAAATATAAATTCGTATCATATATCGTTTTACCATCTGCCCCTTCGGCCAATAACCCGGTAACGATACCGGCATCGGAACCAGTATACATCGGTGACAGTGGCATTTTTAAGTTCTTATGTACACCATAGGTCAAATTCCTGGCAAGTGTCTTGCTGGAATAATAACTATGCGCTACTTCAAAGCCGCGAATCGTATCGTTGGCATAATTGCTGAAGCGTAAGAACAAATAATATTTTGCATGCTGCTTATAACCTTTTGCTAAACGGCCATCACTGCCATAGGCTTTCCCTTTTTCATCTTTACTTGCCTTTGTAATGGCAACACGCAATCCATATTTTTCTTCTAATTCCTTTTTCATTAAAACCGCTGCTTTATACATTTCATCATTTTCATTTAACCCATTGACCTTTGAACCTTCATCCGGCAACCACGTTAAATCCGTATTCATCCCAAACGGATCAATCAACACATCAATATCCCCTTTGCGCGGCGTCTGTGAAGTTACTTGTAAGAAAAGATAGTTTTTATCCAGGGTGATCTGATAATCCTTTAACAGCTGCGTATCTGCAATTAAGGAAACTTTATTGACCTTTCCTTTACGCTGTGCCGTATAAAATGCATTTTCCTTTAAAGGCTGTTGAAAAATCACACGCTTTTTTACCAGATTATCAATGATGGAAACCTCATAATATCCTTCCGGTATTTCATCTAATAAGATCTTTTGATCAACTGTATTTTCCATTGTCATTGAAATTGTCTTTCCATCACAAATATTTTTTAATTCTACGGTTTTCCCACTCAACGTATCTTTATTTTCCGGTGAATATTTCTTTTCATACAAATCCAAAGATTCTCCATAATACAAATAATCCGAAACGCTAATCGTTTCTTTACTTGTCTTATGCAATGCTTTGATCGTCTGTTCCTCATTCAATCCACACACCGTGAATTTCTTTACTTCTTGATGATTGGAAGGCAGAAACATGCCAATTAAAAGATACACGATCAACGCAATTAAAACAAGCAGTGGAGCCACTACCTTCCAGCGCACTTTATATCTTCTCTGTCTTGGTACATATGCCATGTCTTCTACCTCCTCACAATTTTTACTATGTTTTACGATATTTTATTTTTACCATAAGCTAGCTTTTAATAAGAAATATCGTCTCCATGCTATGCATTTTCATAAGCATGAAAAAGTCCTTACGTCATCGTTTCTAAAATGCAATATCCTTAATATGCTTTGGCTGCTGATCTTTTTTCGGCGGATAGCTCATATGATTCACGGATACTTCTGCATCCAACAAATCTTTAGGCCGCTTTGGTATCGGCAGCATCGTATCTTCAAATGGAACATACTGAATCGGAAAAACGCTTTCCTTTGGATATACGACCGGATGGAAGAAAGAATTAAAGCACCATGTCAGATCAAAACCGATCATTGGACTGCCTTGATTTTGCTTACCATACTTACGCGCATTTCGCACATAGCGTTTCTTTAATGGCAATGGATTGATATGTAGATTTTCCAATGCGGCAATCAAGAGCATCAAGATTCCATTGCGGCAGCGCCATACAAAATCTTTTACATGATTCTCACTCACATAATCAATGATGAAAACATCGATAAAAATGCCATCACTGTCTTTGCATTTGTTTTTTAATAACGCATTGTATTCTTCACAATACGTATGTTTTAAACGAATCTTCATCGCCGGAATCAACACATTGTATTCCTTATGTGTTTCAAAGCTTTGTACGATGTACTTCTTAGGATCCAGATCCTTAACGGCTTCTAACAGTTTCAGATAATCCTCATACAGCATACCGATATCCGCATCATCATCCCAAGGGATAAAGCCTTTATGACGTACAGCGCCTAAGCAGCTGCCACCTGTCAGCCAGTATTGGACTTTGTGCTTGCGGCATACAATATCTATATCTTTCAGCATCTCTAACAATTTCAGCTGTAAATCACGCACGGTAATCGTCGTTCCATCTTCTCTTGTTTTCAATATGTATTCTTCCATAAAATCACCGTATCTATTATAGAAGATATTTGTTTTTATCACAATCATTTTATGGAAATATCACAATTTCGCAAGAATGTCTTCAGAAACGATTGCGTAAACAATGAAAATTTAAACAAATACACTACTTTTTATCTTTTCCTTATGCAGGTGGCTCTACAACATTTGCTGTCAAAAAAAACACACTGTACTTAAACAGCATGTTTTATAAGCATTTCAAGAAATTGTACGACCCCATCTTCCTTTGCCTCTTTACAATGATAACGAGCAGCATTTTTTATTTGCGTACAGGCATTTGCTACAGCAACACTGTTAGGGAAACAGGAAAACATGGAAAGATCATTTTCGCTGTCGCCAAATACTAAAACTTCCTCTTTTGTGAAACCGTGTTGAGCAACATAGGTTTGTAAAGCTGTCCCTTTCGATACTAGCGGCGAAGTGATTTCCAAATTATCCCATCCGGAAGTTGTTACCTTTACCTCTTGCAAGGTGGATAGTCGTGTTTGTAAACGTTGGCGTTTTTCTTCATCCTTTTCCAAAAGTTCTATTTTTAAAATAGTTTTAGGTAAGTCTGTTTCCGTAATCGTCTTGAAACAAGACATCACCGGTGTGGTATCCGTGAAACTTTGCAAATAGTGTTTTTGAAAGGAAGGCCGATCCTCTTCTTCTAAAGAATAAATATGGGTCTCATCATAACAACCGATTGCGATAGGTTCTTTTTGCAGCATCTGAAGAATCATCTTTGCGCTTTGTTTTTTTATCGCAGTCGCATGAAGAATCTGCCCTTTTGCGTTTACCTGCATTGCGCCGTTTAATAACAACATATCCAAAGCCAGCAAGTGTTGATTTCGCAAACTTAACACATCCGGATAACTGCGCCCACTGCATAGCACGATCGAAACTCCTTGTTGTTGTAGTTTCTGTAAGGTATGTACGCTGCGCAATGATAATGTATTGTCCATGCTTAATGTGCCATCAATATCACAGGCAATCAAACGAAAGGGAAACACTTATAGATCTTCCCCGTTGCTGGCAATGACACTTCGATACCAGTCATAGCTATCTTTCTTGATACGGCGCTTACTGCCATTTCCATAATCATCCTGATCCACGTAAATAAATCCATAGCGCTTGCTCATTTCTGAGGATGAACAACTGATAATATCAATAGGTCCCCATGGATAATAACCAATCACATCTACCCCGTCCATGATAGCTTCCTTCACATTACGAATATGCTCACGTAAATAAGCGATACGGCGTTCATCGTGAATCTTTCCATCACTGCTGATTTCATCATACGTGCCAAAACCATTCTCTGCGATGATGATTGGTTTTTGATAACGATCATAATAGTAATTTAATACGGTTCTTAATCCAAGAGGATCAATGCCCCAGCCCCATTCACTTGCATCAATATAAGGATTTACGATGGCCCCATCATCATTAATATCTTGCGTGTCATTGCATTCTTTTGATGATACACATGTATAATAATAGGATAACGCAAGAAAATCAGCCGGATGCTCTTTTAATACTTGCTCATCCTCTTCACGGATATCTAAATGAATGTCATGCTCTTTAAAATAGCGCAGCATATAGCCCGGATATTCTCCCCTTAGCAATAAATCGGTAAAGAAATATTCTCTTTGATTGCGCTGCATGTTCGCAAAAACATCCTCTGGTTTGCATGTTAATGGTTCACTTAATCCATCATATACCATCATCCCTACCTGAAAGTCTGGATTGATCTGATGGGCAAGCTTAGTGACAAGCGCACTTGCTGTGCATTCATGATGAATGGCCTGGTATTTTGCTTCCATAAGGTTTTCTACTGTATCACTGGGAATACCGAGATGATTAAAAGATTCATGATGTATCAGATTGATCTGATTTACAACAATCCAGTACTTTACCTTATCTTTATACCGACGCATAACGGTTTCACAATAGTTCACAAAGAAAGTGATCGTCTTACGATTATACCAGCCCTGATAGTGTGTTGCCAAATGCAGTGGCATCTCATAGTGCGATAAAGTGATGAGGGGCTCCATGCCGTTTTTTATGATTTCATCCAGCAATGCATCATAAAAGCGTAAACCTTCTTCATTCGGTTGAGAATCATCTCCATTAGGGAAGATACGTGACCAGCTAATAGAAGTGCGAAATGTTTTCAATCCCATCCCTGCTAAAAGCTTTAGATCTTCCTTATAAGTATGATAGAAATCAATCCCATAGCGTTTAGGATAATAGCCTTCTTTATCCTGTAAAGCGAAATCAATATCGTTTCTGCTCGTTTCTTTATTTGATTTCTTTTTCAAATCACCAGCATCTTGCACTTTTAAGATATCCGCAACGCTCCATCCTTTCCCACCTTCTAGAAATGCTCCTTCTGCCTGATTTGCCGCAATGGCGCCTCCCCATAAAAAAGCTTTCGGAAATCCTGTTTTTACTTGTTTCATTTCAATTCTTGTATTATTTAATTAACCAAGAAACAGGTAATTAAATAATATCTTCCTTTCTTGGGAATTCATTAAGCTATATAATTAGCTTAGGGCTGTGGATTTGTATCTATTTTTTTGTGGCGTAGACCATTTTAAGGAGAATCAGACCACAGTTTTTATTTACAAACTTTGATTAGTTAGATAACACTTGATGTTTTATTTCGTACAAGATTAGGTCCGAATAAACAACTGTGATCACCAACAGCCCTTATTTCAAAAGGAGGTATTTCATCATGTATTACGTAGGCATTGATATTGCCAAGTACAAACACGACTGTTACATCTGCACTTCTGAAGGTGTTACTGTCCTTGAATCTTTTTCATTTGATAATTCAAATACTGGATTCAAAGAACTTCAGTCTGCTTTAGACCATCTTGATCATTCCCAACAAATAAAGATAGGCCTAGAAGCAACTGGTATTTACGGAAAGAATTTAAAACTCTTTCTATCTTCCATTGGCTATGACTTTCATGAATTCAACCCATTACTAGTGAAAAGATTTCATGATTCACTTTCCAATCGAAAAACCAAAACAGATAAAATTGACGCTCGTATCATCGCTTTATATCTATCCACAGGTGCTTCTAGAACCTATCTGTATTCATCATACCACATAGAGGCTCTAAAGCAACTATCTCGTGCAAGAAATAAGCTAATTCGTTCTCGTAGCGACCAATACGTTATCATCACGAATATTCTTGATGTGGAATTCCCTGAATTTAAAGCTTTCTTTCATAACAAGCTTAGTGATACTGCTTTATTTCTTTTAAACAAATATAAAACAGTGGATCGTATGAAACGTTTAACTTATCAAGACTGTGTTCTATTACATAATAAATCTCGTCGTATTCCAACTTCTAGTTTTGAAGAACTTCGTGATTTAGCAAAGCATACGATTGGGCATCATTTTAACTACAATGACCTTATTCTTTCCTCTGCACTTCAAATCGTAAATACTCTTGAACGGCAAATAGAAAGCATTGAGAAGGAAATTTTAGCTATCATGGAAGAACTGCATTCTCCTATTGATACTATTCCGGGAATCAGTACGCTTAGTGCTGCGACTATCCTCGGTGAATTTGGTGACTTCTCAAAATTTAGTAATCCTAAACAGCTTTGCGCTTTTTGTGGAGTAGAGCCTGCCATTTACCAATCTGGAACATCTTTTCATAATGGCAGAATGGTAAAGCATGGCTCCTCTGAATTACGTTATGTCCTTTTTAATGCAGTTCCTTATTTAGTTATTCATAACATAACTTTTCGTGAATTCTTTTATAAGAAACTTCATGAAGGAAAGAATTACCGCGTAGCACAATCACATGTCGTTAAGAAACTATTACGTATGATTTATCATTTAGAACTTACTGGAGAATCATTCGACCCAACCCTTCTTTACTAGTCAATTTTATCTAATTTTCAAAGATCAATTTTTGTGCTCTTACCAGCACTTGTTTTTGTCATGCTTTTTTAATCTTTTTCAAAAAGGCTTGACTTCTTAATAGCTAGCTCCTTGTCACATATTGTTCATACTATGTTCATGTTGAAGCAAAGGGACGATTGTATGCGTCCCTTTCTTTACAAATCTTCTCCATTTGTCATTATGACATGTTGATACCAATAGAAAGAATCTTTACGCAGTCGTTTCCCACTGCCATGTCCACGATCATCCAAATCGACATAAATGTATCCATAGCGTTTACTCATTTCCCCTTGCGAACAACTGATGATGTCAATAGGTCCCCAAGATGCATAGCCAAACACCTGTACGCCATCCTTAATGGCTTCTTTCATCGCCGCAATATGTGCCTGTAAATAGGCGATACGATAAGGATCATGAACCTTTCCATCAACGACCTCATCTAATGCACCCAGTCCATTTTCAGCGATAAAAATTGGTATTTGATAACGATCCCAATACAAATTTAATGAGTTGCGAAATCCTAATGGATCCACTGCCCAGCCCCAGATAGATTTTTCTAAGTAGGGGTTCTCTTTAGGATGGGTAGGATCTTTGGCCTTGGTGATGCGGGTAAAGTAATACGAAAATGATAGAAAATCTGCGGTATTCTCTTTTAACAGCTGTTCTTCCTCTTCTTTGATCATCACATGGATATCATGATCGTAAAAATAGCGCAACGCATAACCCGGATATTCTCCGCGTAATAAGACATCGGAATAAAAGTATAAACTCATCTGCATCTGCTGGGTGTTGGCAAAGACATCCTCTGGTTTACAGCTTGCCGGATATAAGGCATCATCCCCCAACATCATTCCAATCTGCAAGGAAGGATCAAGGGCGTGGGCAAGTTGTGTGGCTTTAGCACATGCCACAAACTGATGGTGCGTTGCCTGATATTTGGCACTTTCCCAATCTTCATAACCATCCTGCACCATTCCCAAACTGGCAAACTCTCCCCAGCCCTGTAAAGAGTTGATCTGGTTCAATAGGATCCAATAACGTACTTTATTATGATAGCGTTCAAATAGCACGTTACAATATTTCACAAAGAAATCAATCATTTCAGGGGCATACCAACCCTTATACTTGGTAATCAGATGAATAGGCATTTCATAATGTGAAACCGTCATGATTGGTTCTATACCATTTTTCAGCATCTCATCCAGCAAATCATCATAAAACTTTAAACCTTCTTCATTTGGCTGTTCTTCATCTCCGTGTGGAAAGATGCGTGTCCAGTTAAAGGATGTTCGAAAACAGGTAAACCCCATTTCTTTCATCAATGCCAGATCTTCTTTATACGTATGATAAAAGTCAATGCCATGCCGGCGTGGATAATAGCCTTTGGTATCCGCTAATGCTTCTTCTATCTGTTTGGCAGTATGAGCAAATCCGACTACCTTATGGCGATCATACTGCTCTGGAAGGATTTCAATATCCGCCATAGAGGGTCCTTTCCCATCAATGTTCCAAGCGCCTTCTGCTTGATTGGCCGCAATGGCACCACCCCATAAAAAGTCTTTCGGAAATCCTGTAATTTTACGTTTCATCTTATTTCTCCAACTTACGATACAGACGAATCATGCTTTGTACCAGATTTACTTCACTGTTGATAGTCATCAGCGTATCCTGTGCATGGGTGAATAATAAGGTTGTCTGCAGCTCTTCTTCATTGATTGAGCTTTGTATCATATCCGTTTGAATAACATGTGCTTTCGTGATTTCTTTCTTTGCCTGCGTGATCTTGTCTTTTACTTCTTCTTCACTTTTATCATCTAACAGATCATTGATTGCTTCATTGAGCAAATTCCGACAATCACCGGCATGCAGAATGATCTGCATCGCAGCACTATTTAATTGTTCAATCGTTGTTTTATCCATAATAAACCTTCCTTCTTATGCATTGTTTGTTTCCTGTCTTGCGTTTTTACGTGCTGCTAATTTTGCTTTTTGTGCTTCATCCTCTGCTTCTTTCTGTACACATTGCTTATCGTATACCTTAAAGAATGGATAATAGATGATCCAGGATAAGACGAAAATAAATAAGGTAAAGATCAATCCAACCATACCTCCTACAGCATAGGAACAAATAGGTCCAGGCAAATACCAGAAGGAGAATAAAGTCGTTACTTTAGGCAATAAATCAAAATATAAGGCAAACCAGGTCAAGGCCGGTGCTAGTAAACCAATGATCCACATCGGTACCATCAGAATCGGGTTAAAGGCGATTGGTGCACCAAATACCAATGGTTCATTGATGTTACATAAGTTTGGTACCAGACTGGCTTTTCCGATGACCTTACACTTTTTCGATTTTGCCATAAACAACATCATAAGACCTAAAGCCAAGGTACAGCCGCCTCCACCAAGCGTAAAATAATAAGATACTCCATCCGCATTGATAACACTGGCAGCATTTCCGGCTGCTACCGCTGCCTGATTCGCCGCAATTCCTTGCAGGATCAATGCCGACTCAATCGGATAAATGACCCAGGTAGAAATACCAAACGTGTATAAGAAGGTATATCCAACAAAGTATAAGACTACAAAACCAAGGAAACTGTCACCGGCTTTTAAGATTGGTGAGAATAATGTATAAATGCAATCAAAGATACTGATATGGAGCTGGAAAGTAAAGAGCCAGCCAACAAATAAAATCATCAGTATCGGAATTAATGTATCAAACCATACGGTGATAAAATCTGGAATAGCGCTGTCTTCCTTAAAGAAGGAATGAGTAGAAAAAGCATTCATCACAAAACCGACAAACAAGCCGGCAATCAATGCTGCAATCATACCGCCATTTCCTAAAGTAGAACTTTGAAACAAAATATTTCCTGCCTCATCAAAGGTTGGAGATACTAACATCAAAAAGAATCCGATACCAGCCAATCCTGCTTCTTTTTTCGTTTTATTATGGCGTTTCTTTTCCATCAGCAGATATGGTACTAAATATGCTAAGTATAAGGATAATAAGCCCAGGGAAAAAGTAGAAAGTGGGCTAAAATCCGGAAATCCTTCAATCAAGCCGCCAAAAGCGGTCAATACGGTCGTAAATGAACCAATAAAAATCATAGGCATCGCAGTCAGGATAGCCTCCTGGACAGAGGCAATCCACGGATTTCTTGCGAGCTTATTCATTCTCGGTGCGAATTTATCTGTCATCCAATCCATGAATTTTTTCATATGTTTTCTCCTCGTGATTCTATTTCTTAATCACCTTTTACAAAATAACCGCTTGCTTAATTTAACATGCTATGGCAATCTTATCCAATGTATATAGTTCATCAGGGAATTATTTCTAACGTATCTGCTCATAAACATTCCTACGATACCATCGTTTATTAAGCAAGCATTCTACCATTAACGTTCATGCGTTTTCTCATCTTTTAGAAAAGGTAAAGCAAAATCAAGAACGGCATCGCCATCCAATTCCCCATATGCATCTTTGGGGATAATCTGAACAGGAACACCAAATGGATCTGCAATATCCTCTAAATCATGCAGCATGTAGCTAAGATGTGGTCCTACCAACAATAGATCAATATCTTCAATATAATCCTCTACAACAGAGTCACTTCTAGCTTTTACGCCAATTTCAATATTGCGAGCTTTCGCTGCCTGGCGAATGTTTTTGGCCATGAAACCGCTGCTCGCACCGGTGCCACAAACTAATAAAATGTTCTTCATGATCTTCTCCTTTATAATTATGAATGATTTTTATCTGGATTGGTGTTATGATATAAGAGAGATGTATCAAAGTATTCCCGTACTTGTCTGAAGTCATATTCAGCGACGATATATCTCTTTTTCATATTTGCCAATCACATAACTGTCCTCCTTTCCTTATCACACCCTCAGTATAGCGAACACAGTATAACAAGACAAATCAGAAAAGTTCCGTGCAGTAGGAACTTTTTTAATTTGAGCAAAGATTACTTATACTTTATACTTATCGTGTACATATATAATGATGAAGAGTATCTGGGGGCCTTGCATAGGAGAGTGAATAGACATATGAAGGATAATATCTCAATCTTGTTAGACTATCTCTGGCACCATTATGAACATTGGGTAGCTGCCGGTGAGCTATCTTCACTGCTTCATGTTTCCACACGTCAGATACGTAAATATGTCAGTTCACTAAATGAGAATGAAACAAGTCCTTTAGTAATATCATCAAATAAAGGGTATCGATTAAACAGTGCTCAGCAATATTTAGCTTATCGGGAAAAAGGAAGTCAAAATGTGGAAACCCCGCAAACACGGCAAAATCTGATCATTCAAAAACTTATTTCTTCACAAGATGGTATTGATCTATTTGATCTAGCGGATGAATTATTTGTAAGTGAGTCTACGATTGAAAATGATATTCGCAGTATCCGTAAGATTGTTTCTAGCTGTAATGTAACCATACGCAGAGATCATGATTTGTTATATTTAGAAGGCAGTGAAAAAGATAAACGGCGATTAATGAGCCGCTTAATTTCCAGTGATACGTATGATAATTTTGTCTTAAAAGATGAAGTGCGTTTATTGACTTATCATTATCATTTTTGGGATTTCCGTAAAAATCTTGCCGATATTTTTTCACGCAATAATGTATTTGCGAATGATTATACACTAAATAATACGGCATTGCATCTTATTGTCATGATTGATCGTATCCGTAATGCCTGTGAGTTAAATGATCAAGTCGATTTCACACCGTTTCTTGATTCACAACAATATCTTGTGGCACAGGAAATAAAACAGTATATTGAGAAAAACTATCAAATCCATATGAATGATGCTGAAGTTTATAATTTGACGCTTATTATCTCGAACAATACAACGATGATTGATTATTCTTTTATTAATGGCTCTAATATTTCATCTTTTATTGAACAGAAATATATTGATATCGCCCATGCCGTGATTCACAATGTTGAAGAGCGCTATTTACTGGATGCCTTTGATGAAGAATTTATTGCGAAATTCACCATCCATGTTAAGAATCTGTTTAATCGTGTTGCACATAACTATTATGCCAAAAATCCATTGACCGCTAAGATCAAGGCAACGTATCCCTTGATTTATGATATTGCCGTTTATATTGCCCAACAGTTTAAAGAAAATTATGATGTAGTGTTGAATGAGGATGAAATTACCTTTATTTCTTTTCACATCGGCAGTTACTTTGAAAACAATGTGCAATCAAAAAACAAGTTAACGATTCTCTTTTTATATGCCGATTATTACAGCATTCATCAACATACCTTAGAGAAGATCAGCCGTCATTTTGAAGATAAGATAACGATAAAATATGCCGTTTCTATGCCTTCCTATCAGCCCAACATGCTGCATGCAGATTTGATTATTTCAACAGTAGAGGCAAGATTTCCTCAGCCATATGTGTTAATTCATCCATTTCTTACAAATAAAGATATGGCCTTATTGGAAACTACCATTTCTAAGATGTTATCCGAAAAAAACAAACAGAAGCTGAAAGATTTTCTATTTGATTTATTTGATCCTCGCTTATTTTATACGGATGTTCACTTAGATCGTACCCAGCTCATTCAAAAGCTTTGTAACGATGCGATTGCACTGGATTATGCCGAAGCTTCCTTTACACAGGATGTCTTTGCTCGTGAGCATATGTCAAGCACCGCCTTTGAGGACGCTGCCGTTCCTCATTCACTTGGTGATAACGCTAAAAAAAGCTTTATAAGTGTCGTCCTTTGTCCAGATGGTATGCAATGGGGAGTGCATGAGGTGCATATTGTCACCTTACTAGGCGTACATGATGACAGCAGACAAATATTTGCCCAGATCTTTGATCAGTTGATTGAGATTCTTAGTGAACCGGCTTTTTTAAAAGATCTCATCAACTGTCAAGATTATCAAACATTCATTCGCAAGTTAACTGCTTATATGAATGAGGTCAGTGAATAGAAAAAGCAGTTGCTATTCTAACAATCGTTTGTTACCCTTGTGTTATCGCTTTTCTGATGTCATACTATATCTATATAATTGATAAAGGAGTTATCTTATGAACATCTATGAATTTTGGAAAGCCGTCCTAAAACAGGATGAGCAGGAAATCAGAAACTATTTTCATCAGGATGCGAGGATTTGTTGGCATTGTACCAATGAACTATTTACGCTTGATGAATATATTATTGCGAATTGCGAATATCCGGGAGATTGGGATGGGGTCGTAGAAAGAGTAGAGTTACTTGATGATTTGATCATTAGTGTTACACTTGTTTATCCAAAAGATCAAACTGCTTCCTATCATGTTGTTTCCTTTCTGAAGCTACAACAGGATAAAATTATTTCTTTGGATGAATATTGGGCAGATGATGGCAGTGCGCCGCAATGGCGATTGGACAAGCATATCGGAAAGCCTATCAAAGAATAATTTTTAAAGAAATTGGATAAACGTATTGGTAACGCGAAGAAAGGATACCTTTAAAAAGCTGGACTAACCTATTAAAAAACTCATGAAAGAATAACTTTTGACAAATTGGGCTAACATATTGGAAACCCCATGAAAGAATCACCTTTTAAAAAGGAAAGGCACAAAACCCCAAACAGATAAAAAGCAGCTACAGGAAGGATGCAACCTTCATTCGTTAGATTTTAAGTCTAACTTTTGGAGGTCACATTAGAAATCATTCCATGCAAGCTGCTCTTTTTATGATTTATTTTATAGGCTCATTGTCTTTGTTTAAAAGTTCGCTTAGATTCTTTGGCAATTGTTCAATGAAGGATGCCAATGGCACGATTGGTTGAGGTACACCTGGTGAAAGTAATTCTTTATCCATCCAAACAACATCCAACCACTTGTCAAATTTATAGCCGGTATGAGGAAATCTAGCCACTAATTGAAATCCTAACCGCTCATGCATACGCTCACTTTTCGGATTGGGAGAAGTGATACAGGCATATGCATGATGTACCTGCTGTTTCTTTAATAAAATAAATAATACTTTATACAGCATACTGCCAATACCTTTTCCATGAACATCCTTATTGACATATACGCTTAATTCCACATCCCATTGATAAGCCGCACGCTCCTTATAACGATGCGCATAAGCATAGCCTAAAATATTTCCTTCCTCTTCATAGACCAGATATGGATATACCTGTTGTATCACTTCCATACGTTGTTCAAATTCCGTAAGGGAAGGCACTTCATATTCAAAAGTTGCACTATCATGCAATACATATTCAGCATAAATTGCTAATATGCTTGCGGCATCCTGTTTTGTTGCTAAACGTATCATATTCTGTTCCTTTCTTACCCCTTTGTATCATCTATTGTAAAAGAAGACCTTCACATACCCTGTGAAAGTCTATTCTACGATTAGAAAATCAAATTTCTTGGTGTACGTGGGAATGGCTCAACATCACGAATATTCTGCATGCCTGTTAAATACATCAGCATACGGTCAAAGCCTAAGCCAAAGCCGGCATGTTTACAACCGCCATAACGACGCAAGTCCATATACCATTGTAAGCTGTCAGTTTCCATACCCATTTCTTTCATACGCGCTTCTAGCACATCATAACGCTCTTCACGCTGACTTCCGCCAACCAATTCGCCAACGCCTGGCACTAACAAATCACATGCCGCAACCGTCTTATTATCTTCATTGACACGCATATAGAAGGCTTTGATATCCTTTGGATAATCAATCAAGAAGACCGGGCCATTGACTACTTTCTCACATAAGTAGCGTTCATGCTCACTCTGCAGATCCATGCCCCATTCGATTTTGTTATTTTCAAACTTCACATCGGCTTTCTTTAAAAGCTCAATCGCCTCCGTATAAGTCATACGCTTAAATTCACTGTTACGTACCTTGGTGATACGTTCAATGCATTCCTTATCAATCATGCTGTTAAAGAATTTCATTTCTTCCGGTGCATTTTCCAAGACATAATCAATACAATATTTCACCATATCTTCAATAAGATCCATATCATCCTCTAAGTCCGCAAAGGCAATTTCCGGTTCAATCATCCAGAATTCACTGGCATGACGTGTCGTATTTGAGTTTTCGGCACGGAAAGTTGGTCCAAAGGTATACACATCTCGAAAAGCCATCGCAAAGGATTCTACATGCAATTGTCCGGATACCGTTAAAGAAGCGTGTTTCCCAAAGAAATCTTCTTCATACTTTTGATCTTCACGTGTGGTAACTGTAAAGGTTTCTCCCGCACCTTCTGCATCATTGCCGGTAATGACTGGCGTATGTACATAGACAAAGCCCTGGTTCTGGAAGAACTCATGGATGGCCATGGACAATACAGAACGCAGACGGAAAATGGCATAGAAGGAATTCGCACGAGGACGCAAGTGTGGTATCTCACGCATATACTCAAAGCTGTGACGTTTCTTCTGCAATGGATAATCACGATCACAATCACCTTCCAAAACAGCCTCTGTTACTACAATTTCAAATGGCTGTTTACCATCTGGTGTTAATTTTAATTTCCCGGTTACGGTAATAGCTGCGCCGGTAGGATATTTCTCTACTTCCGCGAAGTTTTTCAATTCCTGCATATAAACTAATTGTGCATTGCGGAAATACGTACCATCATTTAATTCGATAAAGCCTAATTTACCGCTGCAGCGATTTGTACGTATCCAACCTTGCAGCTGTACATATTCCAAGCTGTCTAGTTCTACATGAGATGCGCTTAATACGATTTCATATAGTTCGCGAATGGTCATAAATTCAAACATTTCATTTCCTCCTTTTATTCATTAAGGGAACAAAAAAAACGTTCCCTTTCAGGAACGTAAGTTAGTTACGCGGTGCCATCCTGATTCCTGTCAGAAATACCTCTGCTGACAGACATCTTGCTTATCGGATCTTAACGCCATCCTTTCGCGGAATCGTCTACTCTATTCTCCGATTCAACTCCACAGGTGTTCTCCGCTTGCTCGTATGCCTCCGGCTTCCACCATCCCGGATTCGCTATGCATCGTTAGCAGGCATCGTCCTGTTTCAACGTTCTACATTTAAACTGTTTGTTTCAAAAACAAGTTCCTGTATAGATGATACCACATCTACGCTCTTTAATACAACCCCTTTTGGAATTTGTATATGCACATGGGTAAAATCGACCAAACCTGTGATGCCACAGGCAATTAAACGATCTACCGTCTGCTGAATATTTTCACTGATGGCTAAGATGGCGATACGGCAGCCATCCGGAATGCGTTGTTCCAGCTCACTGATATCATATACCGGAATACCGAAACGCACACCCTGGCGATCAGGATTAATATCAAATGCACAGGCAATCTCACCTACAACATAATCCCATTTATTATACTTCATCAAAGCGCGGCCCATATTACCTGCCCCCACCAAAATGATCTTCTCATCGAAATCCATGCCAAGCTGCTGGTTGAATATTTCAATCAGTTTATTGACATCATAACCATACCCTTGTTTCCCCAGATTTCCCAAAAAGGAAAAATCTCGGCGAATCGTCGTTGGTTCAATATTCACAACACTGGCAAGCTCTTTGGACATGATCCTTTCCACTCCTGAGCTTTTCAGTTTCCGCAGTGCTTTCAGATACACCGGATAGCGCTGCAACGTAGCCTTTGGCACATTTTTCTCTGTCATGTTCATCACCTCTGTTAGTATACCACAAATTTTTTTAATTGTGAAGAATTTGTCATTTTGAACTTTTACGGCTTGTACGTACTGTCATACGTATCTCATAGTGCTAATAAAAAGAAGCAAGAAAACTTAGCTTTCCGATATATTATGATGAACAATGCAAGCCTTGCTGCTTATGCATGTCTAACAATAAAGCAAGCAAATGTGGCTGATATGGGATGAAGATTCCCTGTTTGCACATCAGATGCACAGTTTCTAAATCTGCCCAACAAACACCACTGACCTCCTCCTTTTGCAATGTCAGATCTGCTAATCCTCCGGCATAATCAATGGTAAAGAAATCTACTAAGGAATGTTGTCCATAGCTGCGCAAAACCGGCTTACGTTGTTGAAAATCCATATAAATGCCTAATTCTTCCTGCAACTCGCGCTGTGCACATTGCCGGGCATTTTCTCCACTAACAGCACTTCCGCCTATGCCAAAATCCCAATAGCCGGGAAAGCTTTCTTTTTGATCTGAACGTTTTTGTAACAACAGACGACCATCTTTACCAAGAATCAACAGATGAATGACCAAATGGTAATCTCCTATTGCCATCGCATCTCCACGCTTTACCCTGCGTCCAGTACAAATGCCATCTTGTGTATAGATATCCCAGTATTCCATGATTCTTTCCTCCTAACCTTCTGTGATTGCTTTATTGGCTGCGTGATTGATTATGCGCTTGCTCATCACGTGCTTTTCATGTTTTTAATTATATCTTTTTATTCTTTAAATCATTGATCAAGTGCTTTACAAATGCTTACCCGGTACATTCTCCTTTTTCATCATTCACATTCTTTCGCAAGCCTTGTCACGATGGTTTGTATCCGCTCATCATCCAACTGTTTCAAGGTATCCTTAAAGAAAGCCGGATAGGCATCATAGCTTTGATAGTCATCGATCGGTATCCAAACCGCCTCCTCTAAAGGTGTTTTAAGAAATGGCTTTTTTAAATCCTCTTCATGCACAGGTTCTACCAGATAATAAAAGGATACCTCATGATTATTGCCAAGATCTTCTACATCAAAAAAATTCTCATGGATGCATACCAGTCGTTTAACACGAATAGATAAGCCTATTTCTTCCTTTGTTTCCCTGATGATTGCCTCTTCTGCAGTTTCCTGAAACATGATGGCACCTCCCAGTGAATACATAACTTCTTTACCACCTTCCGCTAATCTACCTTTCATCATCAGCACTTTGCCATCACGAACCAAAATCGCACCTGCTCGTAACCGAAAGGTTCCCTTTTCACTATCATAACAATTATCCATAAGCTCATCTCCTTTTTAGCTATGTTAAATATCCATAGCATCAAAAAACTCATCTAGTCTATCCAAAATACTATTCATTATGCCATTGCTTGCTCTAAAACAATGGATATGAAACACATATATTGAAAAAGAATGTGATACCTTATATATTATATTACTTTATATGAAAGAATGTTCAACTAGTAAATACTATTACAAGATAAATTCATAAAATAATATCCATGCGACTAGAGATTTTCCCATACAAAAACCCCCTTTACTGATTTATCCACAGTTCAGGGGGTATATCCAATATTCGGTTTATAAACGTTTCCTCAAGACTTTTCCTTCTATGCGTCCTATCTTTCCAATTCCATGCCAGGATCTGCAGTCAAAGCAAAATCTCCACGCTCTCCATGCTGATAAGCGATGGTACCTGCAACACCGATCATTGCTGCATTATCCGTACAACAAGACAACGGCGGTATGATAAAGGTAACCTCTGGATACGCCTTAGCCATATCCTCACTGATCTTCTTACGCAAACAAGAATTCGCCGCAACTCCACCTGCCAACAACATTTGTTTAGGGTGATACAGCTCCAAAGCTTTCCGTGCTCTTTCCAATAACGCCTCAAAAGCCGTTTCCTGATAAGAAGCAGCCAAATCCTCAGGCAGGAATGTTTCATTTTTCCGCTTACAGCGATCAATAAACTGCAAGACACTGCTCTTTAAACCGCTGAAAGAAAAATCCAATTCATTCTCTGTTTTAGGCTTCGCCAATGTATAAATAGCTTTGCCATCCTTTGCTATCTTATCCACATAGACACCACCTGGATAAGGTAAGCCTAATACACGTCCAACCTTATCACCGGCTTCACCAATTGCATCATCTTGCGTTGTGCCTAAAATTTCAAAGCTCCATTCATCCTTCATATAAACAAGTTCCGTATGTCCACCTGATACAACTAAAGCAAGTAAAGGAAATGCAAGCTCGGTAATTAACTGATTCGCATAAATGTGGCCGGCAATATGATGTACGGGAACTAATGGCTTATCATATGCCCAAGCCAAAGTTTTCGCCGCCTGAACACCAACATGCAAAGAACCAACCAATCCCGGTCCCTGTGTAACCGCGATAGCATCCATATCCGCTACATCCATGTTAGCTTTCTTCAAAGCCTCTTCAATAACCATTGAAATATTTTCCACATGAATACGACTGGCAACCTCCGGAATCACACCGCCAAAATCCTTATGAACATCAATCTGCGTCGCCACCACATTTGCCACGATTTCCTTCGCATTCTTAATGATGGCAACCGCTGTTTCATCACAACTTGATTCAATAGCCAATATATACGTGTCTTTCATATACAATTTCCTCCTAACGCCTTTATCAGAAAATCCGCATCCTCACCATTATCCTGATAATAAGCTTTACGGACATTCACTTTGATAAAATCATAGTGCTCATACAATTTATGAGCAGCTTCATTTGAAACGCGTACTTCTAATGAGATAGTTTCACACTGCTCTTGATTTGCTGTTGCAATCATGACATCCATCAGCAAATGCGCATACTGCTGTCCACGATAAGCCGGTGCAACAGCAATCTTCGCCAACTGACATGTTTCAAACGTAATCCAGAAATCAATATAGCCAATGATCCTATCGTCTACTTCTAACACATAAACATGAGCAAACGGATTCTCATGTAATTCATATCGATATTGTTCCTCTTGCCAAGGCAAGGGAAAGCATTCACTATCCAATGCCGCAACCGCTTCAATATCCTCCACTTGCATTTTACGCAGCATACTACTTCACCAAATACGCATCATTTTCTTTTAAATATCGCGGAGTTAAGGTATGTACATTGTCAATGCGACGCGCTAACGGACGCAATGCCTGGAAATTTTCCACAAAATCCACATCTTCGTGAGCAAGATCAATCAATTCCGTTTCCCCAACTACACGAACATCCTTGTCCTTCAGATACGCTTTCACCTCATCCAGCGTCATGATACCCTCATCCAAAAGGAACTTTCCTTCATCCAATAACGCCGTATACGCACGTGAACTGCGCGCATCCAGCATTACAAACGTATGTGGATGCATACCTGCATACAGCTGCAACGTACTGATGCAATATAAAGGAATATGTTTTCTAGTACATAAAACCTTAGCCACCGTCATCGCAATTCGCACACCGGTATAGCTGCCCGGACCATCCGTTATCACAACTTCATCAATATCATCCGCTTTCCAATGCGCTTCCTCCATTAACGCAATAAGCGCAGGAAATAATGTTTCACTCTGTCGTTTCCAACACTCCTGTGCAAGACTTGCCACCACGTTACCATCTTCCAGTAACACAAAGATCAAATGCTTATGCGCACTGTCCATACATAATGTTTTCATGCTAATGCCCTCTCTATCTCTTCATATGCTTTGCCAATACCCTCAATGATGAACAAACGAACTTCCTCATCAATGCGACGTATTTCGATACGCAAACGTTCTTTCGGCAATTGTTCCTCAATATAATGTGGCCATTCCACTACACAAACGCCATCATCCTCAAAAATTTCCTCAAAGCCCAGATCCTGTGAGATGCCCTCTAAACGATATGCATCAATATGATACAAAGGCATTTTTCCATAATATGTTTTCAAAATGGTAAACGTTGGCGAATTAATGACCTTCTTCACACCCAACGCCTTACCAATAGACTTTGTCAAAGTTGTCTTACCGGCGCCTAAATCGCCACTCAATGTTAATAATGAACCAGGATGCAGCAAATGCCCGATTTTTTCACCAAGCTGTGCTGTTTCCGCTAATGAATGCACGGTAATTTCTATCATACTACTACCTCCATCTATTTTATTACAGTTATCCTCTATAGATACTGTAGGTTTCTCAACCGTATCATTATAGCATATCTTTTCTGCTTAGCTATAGAATTTTGCCACAAGAATAGAAAAGTCCCGCAACTTTCAAGTTTCCTTCTCCAAAATCATAAACAAATACAGCTATATTGTTGATGCAGGTGGTACACGGAAAAGATGGGTGGAAATAAAAAGGGTGTATGAACCCTATGGAAAATAAACAACTTAAAAGCACGGAAAACGCAATTTCTACTTATAAACTACTATGTAAGTACTAGGCAACTACTAGATAACTATTAGAAATCACTCTATTTGCTATGAAGCCTGTCCATAAGGAATGTGTTTGGCTTTCTATCTCTATATAGAAAAAAACCTGTCCTTCTCAGAACAGGTCTTCCTACCTGGCAACGTGCTATCTTTACTGGAGCTCGTCCAGCTATTGTCGCCGCTGAAGTGCTTAACTTCTGTGTTCGGGATGAGTACAGGTGTGTCCACTTCGCTTTCATCACCAGATCGCTTGAGGTCTCTCCCTCAAAACTGAATAACAGTCCAAACATTTCTTGTGATTAAGTCCTCGACCTATTAGTATCAGTCAACTTCACATATCGCTATGCTTCCATCCCTGACCTATCTACCTCGTCGTCTTCAAGGGGTCTTACTTCTTGCGAATGGGAGATCTCATCTTGGAGTAGGCTTCGCGCTTAGATGCTTTCAGCGCTTATCCCTTCCCTACTTAGCTACCCGGCTATGCTCCTGGCGGAACAACCGGTGCACCAGCGGTAGGTCCATCCCGGTCCTCTCGTACTAAGGACAGCTCTCCTCAAATCTCCTTCGCCCACAACAGATAGGGACCGAACTGTCTCACGACGTTCTGAACCCAGCTCGCGTACCGCTTTAATGGGCGGACAGCCCAACCCTTGGAACCGAATTCAGCTCCAGGATGCGATGAGCCGACATCGAGGTGCCAAACCTCGCCGTCGATGTGAACTCTTGGGCGAGATCAGCCTGTTATCCCCAGGGTAGCTTTTATCCGTTGAGCGACGGCCCTTCCATTCGGCACCGCCGGATCACTAATCCCGACTTTCGTCCCTGCTCGACCTGTTTGTCTCGCAGTCAAGCACGCTTCTGCATTTGCACTCGTCGATTGATTTCCATCCAATCTGAGCGTACCTTTGGGCGCCTCCGTTACTCTTTGGGAGGCGACCGCCCCAGTCAAACTGCCCACCTGACACGGTCCCTCATCCCGCTTAGGGATGCAGGTTAGAATTCCAATCAGACAAGAGTGGTATCCCAACAGCGACTCCTCATACACTGGCGTGCATGTCTCTTTGTCTCCCACCTATCCTGTACATCTCTGATCGAAACTCAATATCAGGCTGCAGTAAAGCTCCATGGGGTCTTTCCGTCTAGTTGCGGGTAACCTGCATTTTCACAGGTACTAAGATTTCACCGAGTCTGCTGCCGAGACAGCGCCCAAATCGTTACGCCTTTCGTGCGGGTCAGAACTTACCTGACAAGGAATTTCGCTACCTTAGGACCGTTATAGTTACGGCCGCCGTTCACTGGGGCTTCAATTCATTGCTTCGTATCGCTACTGACAAATCCTCTTAACCTTCCAGCACCGGGCAGGCGTCACCCCCTATACTTCGTCTTGCGACTTTGCAGAGAGCTGTGTTTTAGTTAAACAGTCGCTTGGGCCTCTTCACTGCGGCTTACTTTCATAAGCACTCCTTCTCGCTAACTTACGGAGTCATTTTGCCGAGTTCCTTGGCAACAGTTCTCTCGCTCACCTCAGGATCCTCTCCTTGCCCACCTGTGTCGGTTTTGGTACGGGCCGCTATGGAATATACTAGAAACTTTTCCTGGAAGCTGGCTACATATGCTTCGGTACTTGCCCTTGGGCGTTCCCTTACCTTTCACGCTTTACATCCTGATGACGCATTTCACTGCCATCCTGCTATACGCTTCGCCCACAATCCATTTAGTGGGTCATACTTACCTTCTCCGTCATTCCTTCATTTCCATCGCGGGTACAGGAATATCTGCCTGTTTTCCATCCACTACGCCTTTCGGCCTCGCGTTAGGTCCCGACTTACCCAGGGCGGACGAACCTTCCCCTGGAATCCTTGGGCTATCGGTGTGTAGGATTCTCACCTACATCTCGCTACTCACACCGGCATTCTCACTTCTATGCGCTCCACCACTCCTCACGATATGGCTTCTACGCTGCATAGAACGCTCCCCTACCACTTGTATTCCTACAAATCCGCAGCTTCGGTAGCATGCTTAGCCCCGGTACATTTTCGGCGCAGGGTCACTCGACTAGTGAGCTGTTACGCACTCTTTGAAGGGTGGCTGCTTCTGAGCCAACCTCCTAGTTGTCTGTGCATCCCCACATCCTTTTCCACTCAGCATGCATTTTGGGACCTTAACTGGCGGTCTGGGCTGTTTCCCTTTTGACCATGGACCTTATCACCCACGGTCTGACTGCCGGGCATATCTTATGGCATTCGGAGTTTGATTATACTCAGTACCCCGGGATGGGGCCATCGTACATTCAGTGCTCTACCTCCACATGACTAAGCCTCGACGCTAGCCCTAAAGCTATTTCGGGGAGAACCAGCTATATCCGTGTTCGATTGGAATTTCTCCCCTAGCCACAACTCATCCGCCAACTTTTCAACGGGGGTCGGTTCGGTCCTCCATTCAGTTTCACCTGAACTTCAACCTGGTCATGGCTAGATCACACGGTTTCGGGTCTATGTCATCGTACTCTCGCCCTATTAAGACTCGCTTTCGCTTCGGCTCCGCATCTCCTGCTTAACCTCGCACGATAACATAACTCGCCGGTTCATTCTACAAAAGGCACGCCATCACCCTTTAACGGGCTCTGACTTCTTGTAGGCATACGGTTTCAGGTTCTCTTTCACTCCGCTCCCGCGGTTCTTTTCACCTTTCCCTCACGGTACTGGTTCGCTATCGGTCACTTGTTTATATTTAGCCTTGACGGATGGTCCCGCCTGCTTCCGACAAGATTTCTCGTGTCTCGCCGTACTCAGGATCCCACTAGGCTTCACATCGTTTTCGGATACGGGACTTGCACCCCCTACGGTCGGCCTTTCAATGCCGTTCTCCTAACAATCCTCTTGCCATATCGTGGTCCTACAACCCCATCTCTAGAGATGGTTTGGGCTCCTTCCCTTTCGCTCGCCGCTACTCAGGAAATCACTTTTGTTTTCTTTTCCTCCGGGTACTTAGATGTTTCAGTTCTCCGGGTACCTCTCTCATGGACTATGGATTCATCCATGGATGCCATCCTATTACAGATGACGGGTTTCCCCATTCGGATATCGACGGATCTTTGTGTACGTACCACTCCCCGTCGCGTTTCGCCGTTTGTTGCGTCCTTCTTCAGTTTCAAGTGCCTAGGCATCCACCGTACGCCCTTACTTACTTAATCACTTCTTCGTGTTTTTGCTTTCGGTTTGCTTGAGTATTACTGTTTGTTTAACTTTATACTCGTGAATATCTATTTTGTTTACAACTTTTACGTTATAGACCTTCTGTTATGTCTTTTCTGTTATTCAGTTTTCAAAGATCGACTTCTCTTGGAAGATTCTTTCGGTCTTCCAAAACCGAACAGGAAATATCTGCTTCTTTGTACTTTCTCCTTAGAAAGGAGGTGATCCATCCCCACGTTCCCGTAGGGATACCTTGTTACGACTTAACCCCAGTCATCGGTCCTACCTTCGACGGCTCACTCCTTGCGGTTATGCCACCGGCTTCGGGTATTACCAACTCCCATGGTTTGACGGGCGGTGTGTACAAGGCCCGAGAACGTATTCACCGCAGCATGCTGATCTGCGATTACTAGCGATTCCGACTTCATGAAGTCGAGTTGCAGACTTCAATCCGAACTGAGACGCCCTTTATGAGATTCGCTCCACCTCGCGGTGTCGCTGCTCTTTGTAGGCGCCATTGTAGTACGTGTGTAGCCCAGGCCATAAGGGGCATGATGATTTGACGTCATCCCCACCTTCCTCCGGTTTGTCACCGGCAGTCTCTCCTGAGTCCCCAACCTAATGCTGGTAACAGAAGACAAGGGTTGCGCTCGTTGCGGGACTTAACCCAACATCTCACGACACGAGCTGACGACAACCATGCACCACCTGTGTGATATATAGCTATCTTTCTATCTCTAGAACATTTATATCCATGTCAAGGCCTGGTAAGGTTCTTCGCGTTGCTTCGAATTAAACCACATACTCCACCGCTTGTGCGGGCCCCCGTCAATTCCTTTGAGTTTCACACTTGCGTGCATACTCCCCAGGCGGAGAACTTATTGCGTTAACTGCAGCACTGAATCTCTCCAACACTTAGTTCTCATCGTTTACGGCGTGGACTACTAGGGTATCTAATCCTATTTGCTCCCCACGCTTTCGTGCATCAGTGTCAGTTACAGACCAGGCGACCGCCTTCGCCACTGGTGTTCCTCCATATATCTACGCATTTTACCGCTACACATGGAATTCCATCGCCCTCTTCTGCACTCTAGCTCGACAGTTTCCAAAGCATACAACAGTTGAGCTGTTGCCTTTTACTTCAGACTTATCGTGCCACCTACGCACCCTTTACGCCCAATGATTCCGGATAACGCTTGCCACCTACGTATTACCGCGGCTGCTGGCACGTAGTTAGCCGTGGCTTTCTGGTAAGCTACCGTCACCCACATAGCATTTCCTCTATATGGCATTCTTCACTTACAACAGTGCTTTACGATCCGAAGACCTTCTTCACACACGCGGCATTGCTCGTTCAGGGTTCCCCCCATTGACGAAAATTCCCTACTGCTGCCTCCCGTAGGAGTTTGGGCCGTGTCTCAGTCCCAATGTGGCCGTTCACCCTCTCAGGTCGGCTACGCATCATCGCCTTGGTGGGCCGTTACCTCACCAACCAGCTAATGCGCCGCAGGTCCATCCATGTTCACACCCGAAGGTGCTTTAATATGAGGAAGATGCCTCCCTCATACCTATCCGGTTTTAGCTACCGTTTCCAGCAGTTATCCCGGGCACATGGGCAGGTTACCTACGTGTTACTCACCCGTTCGCCACTAAGTCTCTTTGGAAGCAAGCTTCCTAAAGACTTCGTTCGACTTGCATGTATTAGGCATGCCGCCAGCGTTCATCCTGAGCCAGGATCAAACTCTCCATTTGATTTAGCTCAAAACGTTTACTAACGTTTTTCTTATTTGTTTATCCGAGAATTTCTTCTCTTTTTCATTGAAATTGACGTTTCCTGTTCAGTTTTCAAAGACCGATTTGCACTTCGCTTTCGCTTAGCGCTCGTATATAATACAACACTTTATTTTCGATGTCAACGATAATTTTTAGTTTTTTCATTTTTTTATATTGCTGTTTTTATTTTACCTAATTCTTTCAAGTTTTTAATGCAAGATCAAGCATCCACCACCTGCATCACATACGTCATCTATATAATATCAGTTACGTTATTGCTGCGTTACAACAAGTCACCTATACTTATCCGTTCACAGTTTTACTACATTTTTGAAATCACTGCTTCTTCTCCAACTCCATACATGCCAAATATCGCTCATACAATGCATTAATTTCATGATGTTCAAAAGGCGAATTCCGCAATCGAATATCCACCATCAAACGATCCAGTCCTTTATGAATTGCACGATCCAACGCTTTGCTGTATGCCATTTCCCTTGCATGTTGTTCATATTCATCCTCATCTAACAACATCGTTTTTCCTGTTGGCGATACCTTCACATCCAAATCATAATCAATATTCTTAATTGCCTCACCATCATAAATACTAGGCGATGCTAGATTGCAATAATAATGAATGCCGGTTTTACGAATCATGCAAATGACATTATACCATTTATCTGGATAGAAAAAGCAGATTGCCGGTTCTCTGGTCACCCACTTACGACCGTCTGATTCACTTACCAAAGTACGATTCGTGACAGCAACGATACGTTTTTCATTTGCCTCAAGCACGTATCCCATTGCCCATGTCCGATGCAGACTGCCATCATGTTTATAACTTTGAATATATACATATTGATTTTCTTGTAATTCCATGTCTGCCTCCTAACGTTTTTTTATTATAGCAAAATATCATAAAAAATCATAGAATACATTTTCAATCTCTTCCCATACTAGAAATGAAAGGAGAAGCATGAGCAATGTTTCATGCGTGTGATGCTATGTTAACACCTAAAGATGTCTTATATTTAGAAGACCTGCTGGATCAGACCTTTGTCTTAAACAAAAGAATTACCAATGATGTCACAATGATTCAAAATGAAGAAGTGAAAACCTGCTTTGAGGAGGTCAATACGAATCTTGCTAAACATTATCATACAATGGTAGAACTTTTGCAAAAGGAGGTAAAAGAATGAGTGGATCAACTAATAATTACAGCGATAAAGAGATTGCGACCAACCTGTTAGTAACCTTGAAACATATGAAGAGTGAATACAACACTTTTTCACAGGAAGCAAGTAATGAAGAACTTTTTAAAGAAGTAGATACGCTATATCAAGATCTTTCTGCTCAACAGCGCAAGGTTTATGAAATGATGAAAGAACAAGGCTGGTATAAGATGACCTCAGATTCTGAGAAGAACATCTCAAAAGCCTATACAAAATTTAGTAAAATGGAAGATGAGCTCTGTGAATAGAGCTTATCTTTTTTCTATGCCCCATTTTCTGGGGGCCTCTATAGATAAGAAGTATGAATAAAGATACAAACATATACTTTTTTATGATGAAGATAAAATCCAATGATACAGCCATTTATTAAGCAGTATTACGCACTTATCCTGAGTTATCTTTTTAGCTATCCATCATCTTGCACAGAACATGCTTTTTTCATTTCCGCTTTATGAAAAATGTGATACGATACTGTCATGGAGGTAGTATAATGATGAACAATGAATATGAAACCTTATTAACGAGTCTGCGTGGCTTATTAATGGATGAACATGATGAAATTGCCAATATGGCAAATGCAGCTGCTTTATTATATCAATACTTACCCGATATTAGCTGGGCTGGATTTTATTTATATAAACATGATGAATTGGTACTTGGCCCTTTTCAGGGGAAAGTCGCCTGCATGCATATCCCAATGGGAAAAGGAGTATGTGGAACTGCAGCTGTAAAACGCAAGATTCTGCGTGTAGATGATGTTCATCAATTTAGCGGCCATATCGCCTGTGACAGTGCAAGTAATTCTGAAATAGTAATCCCCTTAGTAAAAGAAAACACCCTACTGGGTGTTTTGGATATTGACTCTTATTCACCTTCTCGCTTCACGCAGGAAGATGAAGACATGCTTAATCAATTTTCTAACATACTTATTTCATCATTATGAATATGAAAATAGGAGCTTGCTAAGGTGACAGCTTCTCTGCTAGAGAAGAAACGACACTTTGCCGTACCTATGTAAGTCGTTCTTACGACACTCTTGTCTTCCATGATTTCACCGATTTCTCCCATGTCCTGTTTCGTGAAATCAAGTTCTAGCATATCTTTCCACTGTACACGTGAATTATTTTCAATCGGAGCACTGATAAGTTTAATAGGAAGCTGTTCTCCATGATAGCGGGCTAATTGAAACATGACACAGTCATTGTAATCACAGCCCAAAAGTACGACATAACCATTAAATTCAGATACTTTACCTAATGGTGAATCCTGATTTAAACCAAAGTGCAAAGGATGCTTATCACATAATATTTTGGCATATTTTCCCCAAGCCGCAAAGCTATATAATGGATGATATGAACGAACTACGCCTTCATTGCGTAAAAACTGATAAATGAGCGCATCTGCTTTTTCGGGTGCGCTTAATTTTTTATCAAAGGGCAAGGCATGCTGACGCACATCCTCCCAATACATACGGGCAATGTGTTTCTTTTGGCAGGCTGGATCAGCCATCTGTGGTGTAAAAGTCGGCATAACGATAGTCCCTTCATAGCCAACTGTTTCCATCAATGCCTCAATCAGCATCTGTTCACCACCTATGAGATAACCTAATTTTTTCATATCCGCCTGGACCAAAATCACCATACCACGTTGTATACCCAAAGATTCTAATTGCGCACAAATATCTTCTTTGGTAGATACAACCGTTTCCGGTTCTTCATCTAATGTAATATATGTAAATTTTTCAGCCATGCTATCAGATCCTTCTTTTCTAAATATCCTTCTTTCCTGTTTTCGGCCTGCAACGTCCCCTGATAAAAATAATAGGTTGTTGGTAACTGGCGCAAAACACCGGTCGTAACTTTTAATTCATCTAACATCTTCTTTACATCTGCATCCTTTTCCTTTAGGTTTATATGCAGATAATACACTTCAAACGGCTGTTGTTTTTCTATTTCCTCTATGACCTTTTGATATTCATCACAGGAGTAACAGTCATCGCTTATCACATATAATAGAAATGAATTCTGTCTTTCGTCACTTAATTTCTCAAGAACCTCCGCTGCACTCACTTCGATAGGCCCTTTTTTTGATGATGGTGAGCAAGCAGCTAACAGACATACAATCAGCATGACGAATATTACTTTTTTCATATTCCTGCCCCCTTTTGATGATGCTGTTTTTATTTTAGCACAGAATTCGCCAGTTCTACGCATTTAATCTAAAAAAATGATATTTCGCAATAAATCTTATCCTAGAACGATGGTTACAGCTATTTGCTTATGACGGGGGTTCGTGCTGACATAGCAGCGCCATATAATTCATACTTTCTTAATCAACCACATAAAAAAACACGTTGATTACAGCATGCCTCCCAACAAAAATAGACCAAACACGCCCTAAAACCCATCTGGACCACAAAAATTCCCCTCATCTTTCATAAATAAGCATAAAAAAACTCTCATTTTCATGAGAGTACGTAGTTATTAATGGAGCAGATGAGGGGAATTGAACCCCCGTATCAGCCTTGGCAAGGCTGTGTTCTACCATTGAACTACATCTGCAAAAATGGCGGTCCAGATGGGACTCGAACCCACGATCTCCTCCGTGACAGGGAGGCATGTTAACCACTACACCACTGGACCTTGTATATTTAACTGACAGCTTTGTTACCGCCAGTGCCCGTATATAATACCATCTGATTTTTTTTCTGTCAACAGCTTTTTTAAATTTTTTTAATTTTTTTAATGTTTTATATATCATGTGAAAATTCCCCTCTTCATCATCATCGTCATACCTTCCATCTTCATCAACAGTGCCGTTTTCATATCATAAGGGAGTGCCTTCACACTCCCTATAATGCCAGACTTACACGTATTGCTTTATTTATTTTTTCAATTGTTTTATCATCTAATGTACAAATCCACTGCCCCAATCGTTTCTTATCTATCGTCCGCAGCTGTTCACATAAGATCATGGACACATAGCTTAATGAATCATCACTGAAAATCACATGTGTAGGAATTGGCGGTTTTGACATCTTTTTTGAAATCGGCGCAATGATGATTGTTTTAGAATAACGATTTCCCTTATCGTTCTGCACGACCACTACCGGCCGTACCCCACCTTGTTCACTGCCAATGACAGGTGACAGATCTGCATAATATACATCTCCCCGTTTGATCATTATTTCATCACAGCCACCTGCATGCTGTTGATAACCTCCATCATTTCTTCCGGACCCAACTCATCGGAGAATACGGAGAACTCTACACCATCATATACCACACTCATATGATTTCCATCATAAAATCCCACAACATCCATTGCATCAATCATCTCTCCCGGCATGATGACCGTTTGTGTATCTTTAGGCACCTCTTTTTTGGTTTCGACAACGGTAAAATTTTTATCACCATGATACTCTAAAACATGTTTCACTTCCCCATTAACCTTCATCTGATTGGCACTTTTCAGTTCCGATGAAAATACCTGTACCGGATATAGTGGTAAATCCTGTTCACTGATGACGCTGGCACTCGCCTTCTTTTCTATAACGGCAGGTGCTTTGAAATAATCCTTTTTGATCTTGGCATCATATTCACATTTCGTAAAGACAATTTTTAATTCAGAGGTATTATCTTTATTATAAATTTGAAGCCACTTAAGTTTGGCATTTTTATCAAACATGATATCCTCATGATCAAAGTTTTTATTATTGGGATAGCTAACCTTAGCACTTACCAGTGTTCCATCCTTCTGCTTTTTTATTGTGGCATTTTCTTGTTTGACGATGTCCGCTATTGATTGCAATAAGTATGGCTTTGGTGAATTCATCGGCCAATCACCTTCAAATTTAAACACTTGATTTAAGCTTGGGGTCACAACGAAGACGCCTGCGTCGTTGCGTAGTATGATTTGTTCCTGATTCAGTTCCTTATCTGTTAAAGAAACCTTAAAATAATCTTTTTCACCTTTCTCATAGCCAACTTCCAACGCATAGGCTTTCACATCCTCACCTTTTGTGATTTCCATATTTCCTTGTAAGATGTAAGAGTCCATATCCTTCATGGTCTGCGCAAATTCATCACTGAAGGATTTTGGTTTCATGGTAAAGATGAGTGCGACTGCTAGTATCGCAATACCGATACCAGCGATGATTTTTGTTTTCATGCTGCATCTGCTCCCTTCCTGCTCATCCTAATTTATGCGTCGCATAGGAATTTCATTCATATTTCCTTTGGCTTTTCATAGAGTAGAAACAGGTGATCAACATGAAAAAATACCAGAAACTAGTTCTGGCCCTTTCTATTTTTATTTGTCTTCAATACGCGTTTTCCGTTTTATTTCATCTGCATACCTTTACCGATATCCTCTCGTATAGTCCCTGGATAGAGAGTTTGTATGCCTTTCTTGCCGGCTTATGTGGCTTTCTTAATATCCTTTTGTTTCGCCGCGAAGATTGATCGTTATATTATCCTCATTTGCATGTGCGATAAATTTAGGTTTTTAAATACTGTTTTATGTTCATAATGTTATCACAAGAAGATCAATTTTTATTCATCTTTTTGTTTTCTCCATATGCTACAAGGTATATCAAAACCTGCTATTACCATTGTTTTATATTTATGTGTTGAAATCAAACTCTTCATGCGATTGTTCGTCTTTTAACGTCTTTCGCATTTGTACATGTGGGACATGTTCATCCATATGGATTTCTCCATCTACCTGATAATTAAGTCTTTCATAAAAACCTAGCATACGACATTGCGCATCCAGCACAAAGGCTTTTGCTTTGTGTTTTTTGCCATACGCTTCACAGCTTTCGACAAGTACCTTGCCAAATCCTTGTTTACGATATGGCTTGCGTAAGGCTATCCGCCCGATACGCATAACATCTTTTTCTATATCCGCATACATCCGTGCACAGCCTGCTAAGACTTTATCTAGATATAAAGTCACATGAATGGCATGATTGTCAATTTCATCAAATTCCATCATGAACCCTTGTTCTTCTACAAATACTTCTTGACGAACGATTTTAGCATCCGCGAAGTTATGCTCATATACTACTTGAATTTCCATGTGTTTTTCCTTTCTTTTTCACTGTTTAGCCTTTTTATTATCTCTTTTATCTCTTTGAATTTTATCTCCTTGATTTTAATATTCCATAATCAAATCAAAAAACAACCATACCACCATCACATATGTAATGCATTATATCGGAAAGACTTGCTAGGATTATTTGATAATCTAGAGAATATGATACCATAGAATGGTTCTATCTTAAACATAAAAGAAGAAAGAAACATATCGAAAACGATAACATATAAACTTTATAAAAAAACTATTGAACAAATTTCATTACCATCACTGATAATACTTATCATTCATTAAGCAATCAAAACCCACAAAGACTTTTTCAATTAGATAGAGGTCATGGCTGGCATACTTGTAGCCATTAAAATTATGCAAAAACAAATGGAAGTTAAGCTAAAACTAAGAATTTTCTATTTATTATCAACGATTTCTCAAGTGATTGATAGATTCTTCTTTTTACTTATGGTTTTATTAATATATATCGTTTTCCATTAAAGTTTTTGATATGAAAGAGGAAACACGATAATCCACAGGAAAGAGAATTTATTATAAATTCGATATACAATCGCATAGGAGGAAACAAGTTTTCGACTTCTTATCACCGTATGTAAGAAACTGCATACGACGGTGCATAGTATATAAAATATGCTTTAATTGGAACTAACCTGCAGGATTAACTTAATGTTTATTAACTACCTTTGCATATTCAGATACTGTGAAACAGATTTGTTTAATAAGCAAATCTGTTTTTTATGTGTGGCGGGCATGCCACATATCTAGGGTGAAAATCCCTCGGGGCGTAGTTATCGACGAACCCAAGAGCGACTTGCAAGTTTCATATCGTGAGGTATGGGAGAGAGGAAGCAATAGCGAAATCGTGGCTTAACGGACAGGAAGTCTGAACATTAAATTCAGACGGCTGATAATAAGGCGGCATTAGCGGATGAGATGGCATGAAGCATCAAAGTCCAAAAGATAACCGTAACCTAATGGCGTAAATCAGATAAGTAAACGAGGAAAGATATGTGACTTACCCCGCGAGGTCTCATTGACTCAGTAGGCGAGACGTAGAACGACGGGCAGTCGAGGAGTAGTAACAACGAACAATGAGAAGTCAGCAGAGGTCATATTAGGTAGAGATACTGAAGGACCGAACGTTTTAATCGCACGAGCAAAATGTATGTTTCTTACAATAATCAGACAAGGATATGAGTGAAAACGTAAATGAGCAAATATCCAAAACACGTATGATGATTTGTAAGAAAGCGGAAAGGAAAGGAGTGCACAAAGTATGTCAGAACTATTAGAAAAGATACTGAACAGAGAAAATATGAACAAAGCCTATAAACGTGTAAAAGCGAATAAAGGAACAAGCGGAATTGATGAAATAACGATTGAGGACGCCTATGTTTATATAAAAGAAAACTGGGAAAGTATCAGAGCAGAAATCACAGAAAGGAAGTACAAACCACAGCCAGTAAAGCGAGTTGAAATACCAAAACCGAATGGAGGAACTAGAAATCTGGGGATACCAACGGTAATGGATAGAATCATCCAGCAGGCAATGGTACAAGTATTAAGCCCAATATGTGAAACGTTCTTTTCGGATTATAGTTATGGATTCAGACCAAATCGGAGTTGTGAGCAGGCCATAAATAAATTATTGGAATATATCAATGATGGATATGAATGGATAGTAGACATTGACTTAGAGAAATTCTTTGACAACGTGCCACAGGATAAATTGATGAGTTATGTACACATCATCATAAATGATGGAGATACAGAGTCGCTCATACGAAAATATCTTAAAGCAGGTATCATGATAAACGGAAAATATGAAAAGAGTGAAAAGGGAACACCACAGGGTGGAAACCTATCGCCATTATTAAGTAATATTATCCTAAATGAATTAGACAAAGAATTAGAAAGCAGAGGATTACACTTTACCAGATACGCAGACGACTGCGTGATAGCGGTAAAAAGTAGAGCCAGTGCGAACAGAGTGATGCATACAATCACAAAGTGGATTGAACACAAATTGGGACTGAAAGTGAATGCGACAAAGACGCATATCACAAGACCTAACAAATTAAAATATCTAGGCTTTGGATTTTATTATGATACAAAAGATAAGAAATATTGTGCAAGACCACACGCAAGTTCCATACAACGATTTAAGAGGAAACTGAAACAGCTAACAATCAGAAAGAACACAATGGCTTTAAATGAAAGGATAAGACAACTGAACCAAGTAATACGAGGATGGATAAACTATTATTCCATATGTAATATGAAAACACATATGACAAGGATAGATGAACATCTTCGTACAAGACTGCGAGTAATTATATGGAAACAGTGGAAAGTACCCAGCAAGCGACAGTGGGGATTACAAAAACTTGGGATTAGAAAAGATAGAGCAAGACAGACATCGTATATGGGAGACCATTATCAATGGGTCGTAACCAAAACATGTGTGGTAAGAGCAATATCAAAAGAAAAACTAGCCCAAAAAGGACTAGTCAGTTGTTTAGATTACTATATAGAGAGACACGCTTTGAAATTAAAACGAACCGCCGTATACGGAACCGTACGTACGGTGGTGTGAGAGGGTGATTTATTTCACCCTACTCGATTACTTTTGACATATCCAAACGCTTGTAGCACAAGAAAAAAAGGCAACATTTGCCTTTTATAAAATCATAAATCCCAGGTCGTTTAAAACCTTTCTTGCGACGGCCACCATGTCACTGTTTCCCATGACAACCACACATTGTTTTTCGATATTCACTTCATAATCCACCCGCGTTTCCGCAAGTGCTGCATCAATGCGTTTAGCACTTTCTTCACTATTCAGATTTTTTACCAGCAGGATATTTTTCAACTCGCTCACCTCTATATCGTATTATAGCATATTTCATAAAAAGATATGCTATATTTTGCGCCGTTCAGAAATATTTAAGAAATCGTGATAATTGAATTAGGCATCTATGACCGTACCCTGACTACCAGAGAAGGTTCCCTTAAGATAAATACGAATACCATGTTCTTTTGCATACTCTACACTGCGATCATGCAATACGCGTGACTTCATATTGAGCATTTCATCATAAGTCAATTTATCATATTTTATCGCATAGCTGTTTAGCTTGGGATCATTGTCGTAGACACCATCTACATCGGTATAAATATCCACTTCTTTCAGATCCAGCATATCGGCAAACAGCACAGCACTGTAATCACTGCCTCCACGTCCCAATGTTGTAATATGTCCTTGTGGAGTCATAGAGATAAAGCCACCTACGACTACTACATCATAGTTAGCAAGTGCTTGCTTAACCTTTGTGCCATCCAAACGTAAAACTTTAGCATAATCATAATGATCATCACTGAAAATTCCTGCTTCAAAAAAAGAAAGGGCATGCGCATGAATCCCCATATCTAATAATTCGCTGCACACCTTTAGCGTGGATAGCTGCTCTCCCATGGAAACAAGTCTTGCTTTTTCTTCTTTACTGAGATATTCGCTCCCAAGACTTAATAAAGTATCCGTTGCGTACGCATCCGGATAACGGCCCATGGCAGATACCACCAGCACGATTTTATGTGTCTTCTGATATTCTAAAATATGGCGGTATACATATTTGCGTGTGGCCTCACTGCGCAGGGATGTTCCACCAAATTTCATTACTTTCAGATTCATAACTACCCCTCGCATTCCTTATACCATATGTCACAGCATAAAGATTTGCATGGTCATGTGCCTACTTTAGAAAAGGATGATACAAATAGAAGTCCTGTCTTAAAACGAACAAGCTTTCTTATCACAGAAAAGATTTTTCGTATTCCATTGAAATAAAGTGTCCTAACCAATATCATAAAGTTTTTAAACCAACATAAAAAGGAAGCAGCATTTAGTACACGAAAGAGTCATGACTTTTCTACTTCCTTCCAGGTATCGTTTTCAGCTTTTTACTTTAAGACTTTTACAAAACGTTCTGTTATCTGTTTCGGACGCGTAATAGCACCGCCTACAACCGCACTGTGAACGCCAGCTTCATAAACGGCTGCAAGGTCTTCCGGTGTATTGATCTTGCCTTCAGCTAAAATTGGGGTGTGCAATTCAGCTACTAGTTTTTTCAATAAAGGAATATTTGGCCCATCCACTAAAACAGAATACGGAGTGTAGCCACATAACGTTGTGGATACGCAGTCAAAGCCAATTTTTTCAGCATTGACACATTCTTCAAAGGTTGAACAATCCGCCATAGCCAGTACTCCGTTTTCATGAATATAGGCAACTAGATCTTCCAGTTTTTCTCCATTTGGACGATCACGCAATGTCGCATCCAATGCGATCATCTCACACTTCGTTTCCAACAATTCATCAATTTCCTTTTTTGTCGGTGTAATGTAAATATCGCTGTCCGGATAATTACGTTTTACGATGCCAATAACAGGAAGATCAACTGTTTTCTTTATCTCCATGATATCTTCCTTACTTTGTGCACGAATACCGACAGCACCTCCCTGTTTTGCTGCCAGCGCCATCCTTCCCATAATGAAAGAAGAATGCAGTGGTTCATCAGGCAACGCCTGACAAGATACTACTAAACCGCCTTTAATTTTTTCCAGCATAATTAAAACCTGTCCTTTCTCTTATTACAGTTTCATTATACTTCAAAATTCTTTTTTCGTCTTCCTTTTTTCTACGAGATTATCGAATTCTCATAAAAATTTTTTGCCGTTTTTTTAAGCCATGTAAACAGGCAATTTCTAACTGTCTTTTCTTTCAATGTCCTATACTTTATCAAGACATGCAAACATGCATGCGGTATATCCTGATAAATTAAAAAACACTTTCTGAATAACGTTTGCTAAACTTATTTCTATCCATAGCACACTTCTTTTATGGTATAGCTTTTATGATACTGACATAAATGTTTTAAGACCAAGTAAAAGAAGTAGGAAAGCAACTACCGGAACTGGTATCGTACAAATGAGAAATAATACAAATTTTCTCTTTACTTCCTCTGCATTTTCTTATTTGTAAAACTAGAAATGGAAAAGAAATAAAAATAACCCCCCAATTTATTCATTCGTAATCTCCTAAATTTGTATAATTTGCCATGTGAAATAAAGCATATGTATCACACCTCATAACATGTGTTTTAAAATAGCCTTTTTCAGCATGTTTTTCTATAATGTCTCTTGTTATTTCTAGAACCCTCACTGAATCAGTATCCTCACTGAATCAACGGCAAGTGCCTTATCGCTTATTCTTTCTATTTTGTAAAGTCTTTGTAGCAATGCCGATAACTTCATTCATCCACCTTTTTTATTAAAACATGATTACATGTTGTATTTAATCCTACAAACTGACTTCTGTTTTCTGTTCTGCCAAAACTTTCGTCTTTTCTACCAATTTGTGATACACCGGTTTCATATCTTCTTCTCTTACCCAAGTATCAATTTCTTCTACAGGTATCCATCGAACACCACTATTTTCATCCGCTTTGATGTGTAAATTTTCGGTTTCATCTGCCACACAGGCATAAGTCACATTAAGATGTACATGCGAACTAACAAACTTACCACGTTTTTTATGGGGCGGTACAGGTAGAATATCAATAGCCATAATATGTTCACTTAAAGGTGTAAGCTTAGTTAACCCCGTTTCTTCCATTCCTTCTTTTAAAGCGACATGCAAAGTATCTTCATCCCCATCACAATGGCCGCCGCACCATCCCCAGGAATCATAGATATTATGATAAATCATCAATACCTTGCTCATATCCTGATTCACGATCCAGGGAGAGCTTGTCATATGAGCCATTAAATTTTCTCGGTAAAATATATCATCAAACATCGTCAGATAAGTCATCAATAATTCTTTATCTGCTTCTTCCTGTTCGTTATAAGGATCAAATCCTTTCACTTCCTCTAATAATGTCTTCATTCTTGCGTCCTCCACCATGTATATAAAGCATCTTTATATGCCTTAAAAGCAGTTGGTATCGCATATTGCTGTTCCAACGCTTGCTGTGTACACCATAAGCCATCCAATTTTTCCTTTACCTCTAGTAAATATCCTTGCATATGCCATTCCACATGTGAGAATATATGTTTTGCCGAGCGCAGTTTGATGATTTTATGTATACGTTCATGACCGAGAAAAGCCATAACTTCTTCCTCTTCTCGCTCCCCATCTAACGTGATGAATTCATAAAGCCCTGCTAACAGTCTATCCTCAGCGCGTTGCTGCAGCAGCACTTCCTTTTGATGGACAACGACTAAAATCGTTTTCTTCTCAATCCGCCGTGCTTTCTTTTTCTCTTTTATGGGCAGGCGCTGTGCCTGATGGCTTTGATAACCGATACAGTCTTCTGCTAATGGGCAAATATTACAGCGAGGCATGGCGTTGGGCACACAAATCAATGCACCGATTTCCATCAATGCCTGTGTAAAGGCATCACATCGCTCTATAGGAATATACTCTTTTATAATATTTTGAAACTTTTTCTTTGTACGTTCTTTTAAGATATCATCTTCACTGACAAGAAGGCGGGAAAATACACGCAATACATTTCCATCAACCGCTGGATATGGAAGATGAAAAGCGATACTGGCAATCGCTCCGGCAGTATAATCTCCGATACCGGGCAGTTGTTTTAATAATTCATAGGAATTAGGCAATGAACCGGCATAGTGTTTCACACAGTATTGTGCGCATTTTTTCATATTCTTTACGCGATTGTAATATCCCAGCCCCTCCCAGAGCTTATGTAATTCATCATCATCGGCATTTGCTAGTGCATGCACATCAGGCAATGCATTTACAAAGCGTTCAAAATATGGTTTTACTGCCTCGACACGTGTCTGCTGCAGCATGATTTCACTTACCCACACTCGATAAGGCGTAGGTTCACTCCGCCATGGCAATATGCGTGCATTGGCATCATACCATTCCAATAATGCTTGTACCAAATGTTGTTTATCATGTTTTTCTTTCATGGTTGTATTATAACATTTCTTCATGAAATCACAAAGAAAAAGACCCCTTCTTGATAAAGCAGCATTCTTTTGCTGTCATCTGAATAAGGCGTCTTTTTCTTTTATAGCTATTGTATATAATCGTAGTTCATATAAAACAAAGATCTTACAATTTTAAAACCAGTTCTTGCAGTAAATGAATAACCCGGTATTCACCTTGCATGTTTTTCTATCTTGTTTCCATGCCATTTAGTGCCTTGCACAAACGCATGATCTGCTCACTCTTTTACCATAAATACCTGTCCTTATGGTGTACAGATAATCACTTGATCTTATAAGAAATAATTTTCCGGACGTAAACGACATGGTGAACCATAGCTGGAACAAGCATGTGGATCAGCGTACCAACCAACGCCAAAGCTTAAATCCCCACTATTGTTAAACTTATTCAAAGCATCACTCAAACTCATATTTCCAACGCGAATCATTTCCACATGACAGTGTGGCCCGGTACTATTGCCACTGTTTCCTGTATAGGCAATCGTCTGCCCCTGGGCAACCGCAGTTCCGCTAGATACAGCAGTACCTGAGAGATGATAAAAGGAGAAAGCATAAACCACACCATCAACTCTGGTCAGCATGGTTAAGTTATTTCCTGCGGTAGCCGGCACACCACAATAACTGCCAAAATTATCACCGGATGGAGATGGACAACCACCATATGTCCAAATAACGATACCACTGGCAGGGGCAACAACACGCAAGCCCTGTGCTTGATATGTTCCAAAATCCATTCCTCTATGTACACTGCCATCCGCATATGCCCATGTACCAGCTGAATAATGCCAATTCCCTTGAATTGGTGTGATAAATCCTGTACTTGGTTTTACGCCGTTTCCGTTCCCATTTCCATTATTGCCTTGATTATTATCTTGGGAGTCCCCGTTATGGTCGTTAGAACCATCATTTTTATCCTTATCCGGTTTATCGCTTGTTTCATCATCAAATTGTGCAGCCAAAGAAGTATCTACCTTTGGGATACTCATCTGCGCCATCTGCGTCTTGATTTTCTGATCCAGCAGTTGCTCTTCCTGTTTACGATATGCGCTCATTAATTTTTCATTAACTTCCTTTATGGCTTCCGCTTTTTCCTTCTGGTCCTTTAATCCTTGCTCCTGCACTTTCAGCAATTCCTTTTGCTGTTGGACTACTTCTTTATCTTCCTTCAATTTCGCTTTTTCTTTATTTAATGTTTTGATCTGATCAGATTCATAGGAATTCAGCTGTCCAAGAATCTCTGAACGACGCAGTAAATCAGCAAAGCTGTCTGCCCCCATCAAAAAGTCTATAAAGTTATTACTGCCAATATAAGGCTGCATCTCAATCAGGCGTTCACGCATCATCTTGTCACGTTCTTGAATATCTTCCGTTTTTTCTTTAATTTTCACATTCATCTTGGCAATGGATGCTTCCGTTTTAGCAATGGCGTTTTCCACACTGGCCATTTCCGCATTGATCTTGGCAACCTGTTTATGATTGCTTCGTAGCTTCTCTCCAATGGATTCCATGCTTCCTTTTACATTACTCAGCTGTTTTTTAATACCATCAATCTCTGAGGATAGATTTTTGCTTTTCTGCTGCAAATATTCTTTATAAGCAATACATTCTTGCTGCGTTGCTTTATCGGTAATATATGCACATTTTTTATTCATTTCCGCTTCACGGCCTGCAAAACTTTCCGCCTCTAGGGGACAAGAAGCCATTACGACCATGAACAGACATGCAACAATCATTAAAATTTTTCTCTTCATATCAAATCCTCCTCTTTTTATCACGAAGTAAATGTTAAGGTCGATAAGCATTTAATTTATATCAGCATCGATAACATACGATCATTTATTACGTAAGCATATTTCTGTCAAATAAGCATGTAGGCAAATACGTGATGGAGTTATAAATAAACAAATCAAATAAAGATTTGCTATTTACTTTTATCATATTAACATGAAAATATCTTCACGTATGTTTAACGTTTCCAACGCAGATAACGGCTTGTAGAGAAGAAGCTTCCAAATAAGCCAACTCCCATGCCAATAAGCAAAAGAATACCTGCAACCTGTAAGCTCAACGGCTCACTTGGCTGTAAACGAAACATCTCACTCATCATTCTGCCATCAAGCATTAAATAGACATAATGATATCCTACTACAGTTACGATGGCTGGCACGATTGCTCCTGCCAAACCGATTAAAATACCCTCTAGCATCATAGGAAAGCGAATGCACCAGTTACTGGCACCGACAAATCGCATAATGGCAATTTCTGACTTTCTTGTATAAATAGACATTTTAATCTTATTCGCGATTAAAAACATTGCTACCAAAGTTAGAAAGATAATAAACAGAAAACTGCCGGTACGCATTGAAGAAAAAGTTTGTATCATGGCATCCGTCTCTTCACCGCCATAGCTCGCCTTTACGATACCTTTCATATCATGTATCTGTGCATTGAGCTTCTTGACATTATTCGCATCTTTCACCTCAATAATAAAAGCATCTAGAATAGGATTGGTCTTTCCTTCATACATGCTGAACAGACTGTCATTGCTTTCATATTCTTTTTTATAAGCTGCTAATTCTTCATCACCACTGGATAGTTTCACACTTGTTACATGTGGAAGCTTTTCAATCTTTTTCTGTAACGCGGTTTTCTCCTGATCCGTCACGACATTATCAATCGTCGCACGAATTGTCAAAGCATCTTCAATATGATATGTGATATTGGACAAATTACTTGTCAGCAATAAAAAGACGGCAATCAGCAGCAACGTGATAGTCATCGAAAAAGCTGCGGACATGGCCAGTCCAAAATGTCTTGTTATATTTTTACATGCGGTTTTTATATGGAATTTAATATATCGGTATAGTTTTTTCATAGTTTCATCTCTTTGTAAAGTTAACTTGCACTTATATGATAACGTACCATAGAAAAATTGTAAAGAAAAAGCGCTGTGCATGAAATAATTGGATATAAAAAAGGTGAGACGTTGTTTGTACTTTAAGGGAAAGGAAGTTTTCACAAGTAGGATGCTACATTTTACAAGTAGCATTGCATACAAGCGTAACAAAACAATTTTTAATGCTATCTAATTTCTTCATTCAGATAAAACATCCTATACTTCTAAAACCACCATATAAGTGTTTTATCCAATACAAAGCTAACATAAGAGTTCCCTAATGAATCCGTGAATTCCATCAACAACGATCTATCTAATCACTTCCCCATGTAAGTACATAAACTTTTCTTTGTTTTAATCAACGCAGCTCTTCTCCTTAAATCGAGTAGGGTGAAATAAATCACCCTCTCACACCACCGTACGTACGGTTCCGTATACGGCGGTTCGTTTTAATTTCAAAGCGTGTCTCTCTATATAGTAATCTAAACAACTGACTAGTCCTTTTTGGGCTAGTTTTTCTTTTGATATTGCTCTTACCACACATGTTTTGGTTACTACCCATTGATAATGGTCTCCCATATACGATGTCTGTCTTGCTCTATCTTTTCTAATCCCAAGTTTTTGTAATCCCCACTGTCGCTTGCTGGGTACTTTCCACTGTTTCCATATGATTACTCGTAGTCTTGTACGAAGATGTTCATCTATCCTTGTCATATGTGTTTTCATATTACATATGGAATAGTAGTTTATCCATCCTCGTATTACTTGGTTCAGTCGTCTTATTCTTTCTTTTAAAGCCATTGTGTTCTTTCTGATTGTTAGCTGTTTTAGTTTCCTCTTAAATCGTTGTATGGAACTTGCGTGTGGTCTTGCACAATATTTCTCAGCTTTGGTATCATAATAAAATCCAAAGCCTAGATATTTTAATTTATTAGGTCTTGTAATATGCGTTTTTGTCGCATTTACTTTCAGTCCTAATTTGTGTTCAATCCACTTTGTGATTGTATGCATCACTCTGTTCGCACTGGCTCTACTTTTTACCGCTATCACGCAGTCGTCTGCGTATCTGGTAAAGTGTAATCCTCTGCTTTCTAATTCTTTGTCTAATTCATTTAGGATAATATTACTTAATAATGGCGATAGGTTTCCACCCTGTGGTGTTCCCTTTTCACTCTTTTCATATTTTCCGTTTATCATGATACCTGCTTTAAGATATTTTCGTATGAGCGACTCTGTATCTCCATCATTTATGATGATGTGTACATAACTCATCAATTTATCCTGTGGCACGTTGTCAAAGAATTTCTCTAAGTCAATGTCTACTATCCATTCATATCCATCATTGATATATTCCAATAATTTATTTATGGCCTGCTCACAACTCCGATTTGGTCTGAATCCATAACTATAATCCGAAAAGAACGTTTCACATATTGGGCTTAATACTTGTACCATTGCCTGCTGGATGATTCTATCCATTACCGTTGGTATCCCCAGATTTCTAGTTCCTCCATTCGGTTTTGGTATTTCAACTCGCTTTACTGGCTGTGGTTTGTACTTCCTTTCTGTGATTTCTGCTCTGATACTTTCCCAGTTTTCTTTTATATAAACATAGGCGTCCTCAATCGTTATTTCATCAATTCCGCTTGTTCCTTTATTCGCTTTTACACGTTTATAGGCTTTGTTCATATTTTCTCTGTTCAGTATCTTTTCTAATAGTTCTGACATACTTTGTGCACTCCTTTCCTTTCCGCTTTCTTACAAATCATCATACGTGTTTTGGATATTTGCTCATTTACGTTTTCACTCATTTCCTTGTCTGATTATTGTAAGAAACATACATTTTGCTCGTGCGATTAAAACGTTCGGTCCTTCAGTATCTCTACCTAATATGACCTCTGCTGACTTCTCATTGTTCGTTGTTACTACTCCTCGACTGCCCGTCGTTCTACGTCTCGCCTACTGAGTCAATGAGACCTCGCGGGGTAAGTCACATATCTTTCCTCGTTTACTTATCTGATTTACGCCATTAGGTTACGGTTATCTTTTGGACTTTGATGCTTCATGCCATCTCATCCGCTAATGCCGCCTTATTATCAGCCGTCTGAATTTAATGTTCAGACTTCCTGTCCGTTAAGCCACGATTTCGCTATTGCTTCCTCTCTCCCATACCTCACGATATGAAACTTGCAAGTCGCTCTTGGGTTCGTCGATAACTACGCCCCGAGGGATTTTCACCCTAGATATGTGGCATGCCCGCCACACATAAAAAAGGCGTCCTATAAGACGCCAAGTCGTTTAATAGCCCATCTGCATCAATTTACGAAGACAATAACTTTCCTTCTGATAGCAACCGGCATCATGATAAAGATTTGCTAAATCTTCTAATAAAAAGCGATATAACTCACAGGTATCCATTTGATTCTTTTCCAATTGCTGAATGAGTTCTACCAAATAAGGTAAAACACTTGTCCCCTGTGCCATATGATACACATAAGTCAATAGCTGCTGCAATAAAGCATTGGTGTCTTGTTTTAAACGTTGTTTTAGCCATAGATATGCTTTTTCCATCTCATTTTCTTTTACACTGGCATAGGATATTAAAAAATAAAGATATTGCGGCTGATGATGTATCGTTATAGCCTTCTCACCTAATTGTATGACACTGTGATAATCTCTTACCATAAAGCGATTCATCACTAATTCATAATATGTTCGCTCAATAACGGCCGTATTCTTATACTGCTTTGCAAGCTTTAACGTATCCATTAGACGCTGCAAGGCAACATCATATTCCTTCATACGATTATAGCAGGCAGCTAAAGCACATTGCGTAGCCAACAGACGATTGATATTCCATTTCTTTTCTAATAACTCATATGCTTTTTTATAATATTCAATCGCTAATACGATTTCTCTACGATAGTAATACAAACGTCCATACATACTGTATAAGATTTCACGATGTTCTAATACCGATAAGCCATCCGCAAAGCATAAAGTATGCAAAGATTCTTCTAACTGTCCTGACAACATTTGGTAATATCCTTTATATAAATAATAGATAAATTGATGACGTGGTTCTAGAACGTCAATAAAATAACTGCATTGTTTTAATAGGCTTTGATACTTTTCTACAGCACCTTCATGAATAGCCACATACATCAGATGAATCAATAGATATTGCGGATATAAGATGGAATGTTCAAAATGTAAGGCTTCGATCTTTTGCATAAGCATCTGTTGCTCATCCTTTCGCATATAAATCAATGCAATAAAGGATTCTTCCAACAATTCCCGATACTTTTCCTGATGTTGAAATAAAGCTATAAAATCAATGTTCAGATAGTCGCAAATGCGCTTGATTGTATTCGGATGTGCTTCACTTTTTCCTTGTTCAATACTATGCAGCTGCATGCGGGTAAGGTTACAAGACAGACAAAGTGCGCCTGCATCTTTATGCTGCTGTTCTCGCTTAAAACGCAGATACGCTCCTATATATTCCATTTGCATATGCTTATTCCAACATCATGAATGGATAACCTGATTGATATACGATATTTATTTTCATACTACTCTCCTACTTCTATACGATTCGTAATGATCCACATCTCTTGCTCATGTAAAAGCATGTAAACAGGACCGTAATAACGATAATTTTTCTCTGCTTCTATTCAGGTGTCATCCCCCTTATCTTCTAACCAAGATAGCCCACATCTCGTATATTGCACGCGTGTATAACAGATATATCACAGATGATTCAAGTTTGCAAGGAAAAAGTGTGAGCTGTTTATCTACTGCCCACACTCCTGTATAATTATTTGTTTTGAATAAACAGATTACTTTAAAGCCGCGCTGGAAGTAAAGAAGGTTTTGTAACCAAGCGTCACAAAGATGACAACCGTAATAGCCGTACAGCCAAGGATGGCCAACATGATACCAATCTGATATTTAATAGCCGTGAGTGGGAAAGTTCCTGATAACATTTGTCCTGTCATCATTCCCGGTAAAGATACGATTCCCATCGTCATCATGTTATTCATGGTTGGCAAGATAGCACTGTCAAAGGCGTCATTGACCTCATCAAACGTTGCTACCTTACACGTTGCCCCTAACATCAGACTGTTTTCAATACGCTCACGATGATCTCGCATATTGGCGCACAGACGGTTTGCCCCAAGGGCAATCCCTGTCATACTATTGCCAATGATCATACCACTGATCGGTATGAAGTATTGTGGATTAAACCAAGGTTCTACCTGTAACACCAATAGCATAAAGACCACTGCCGTCACCAAATAACCGATGATCATGGAAAGAGCAACTAAGCGTTTTAATTCTTTTGACATGGAGTATTTAACGCGCTTTAACGCATTATAAACGGCAAAGCCTAACATGATGGCAAGCATACTTAATGTCAGCCACCAGCTGGGATGTTTGAATACATACAATAAGACAAATCCCATCAAGGTCAATTGAATAGTCATTCGTGTGGTCGCAATCAAAATCATCTTTTCGCGACGAATGCCTCTTGCCTTGAAAATAACCAACAAAACAAGCACAAACACATAGGCGATGGCTAAATTTAAAATAGAAAGATCCATAACTGTATTATTCATATACATACCCCCTACAGCCACCTTGGGCAAGTTCCAATAAACCATGAGGATAACGCTGTGCAATCTCAGAACTATGTGTCACCATAACCAGTTGCTTGTCATGTTCCTTCACAAAGGTTACTAAATTATCTATAACAAAGCTTTCTGTTTCCTTATCCATTGCACTGCTAGGCTCATCTGCCAAATATACATCGGCATCCATTAAAAGAACACGTGCTAAACATAGACGTTGTTTTTCTCCGCCTGACAGCTTTTCACAAGTATCATTGAGTTCCTTATGTAAACCGACCTTATCTAAATAAGCAAGCAAACGATTTTCATCAGCAAGCGGCTGTTCACTCAACCTTAAGCCGATTTGCAAATTGTCTGCAATTGTACCCGAATATAAAATAGGCGTCTGTCCCAACATGATGATCTTACGACGTAGTTTGATAGGATGCATTTCCTTGATATCTACGCCATTAAAATAAATGCTTCCTTCCTCTGCCTCATTCAGGCGGTTCAGCATTCTTAACAGTGTTGTTTTTCCACTTCCGCTGGGGCCAATCAGACATGTGATCTGACGATCAATCATCAGATGATCAATCTGTAAAATATGTTTAAATTTAAGCTTTTTGATTTCAAACATAATACCACTTCCTTTTCTTAAGGATAGCATAATTTTCCATATGCTTCCAATAGTATGCAAAATGTTTCGTACTTACTTTACAAACATATGGAGCAATTTAATCTAAAGATATCGGATGGATAATTTTTGCGCTATATTGAGAAAATAGGTATTGCGATTCATCACTTCATGATAGATTAAGAAAGTACGATAGCGAACAGGAAATGCTTCTAGAAACCTTACATTTTATTGGTATTTTTTATTCTTAAAATAAAGATTTAACATTTATATTGCTGTTACTATTACGAAAATTAACGTTTTTCTAATAGCTATGACCGCTTGCTTTATTATACTTCTTCTCATGTAATAGAAAAGAAATGCTATTTTGCGAACAGCACTTCCCTTCCTTCTGCATGTATTTGACTGTGTACAAAAACCTACCAATTGCCTTTATAGACATAAGTCAGATATTGCTTAGCTCCTTGAAGTAAGCGTTCTAGCAGCCGGATATCCGTAGTAGCATCCAATTGATGATAGTGTGGAAAATAGCGTGTGATATGTAGTGGTATATTTGTATCAATTTGGGCCAGCCATTCACATTGTTTCAGCATATCTGCGATTGCATCATTACGCCGGGGAACGATAAGCGAAGTTATTTCCACATGCGTATGGGCTGCAGCACAGCGAATCGTTTCTTTCACCTGTTCCAAATTACCGGCTAATTCCTCATAGATGTTATCTTGAAATCCTTTCAGATCAATATTCATTGCGTCAACATAGGGCAATAGCGCTAATAATTTGGTTGTTTCGATCATGCCATTACTGACAATGACAACTGCTAGATCTTTAGCTTTTGCTGCAACTGCGCAATCGAAAACATATTCATAGGAAATCAAAGGTTCATTATATGTAAAGGCAATACCAATGTTTCCATCTTTTCGTTTCGCACAAGCCAATTCAACAAGGGTTGCAGGTGAAATGGGATGATATGGTATCGTCTCGCTCATACTGATTTCATGATTTTGACAGAATGGGCAGCGCATATTACAGCCATAGCTGCCTATGGATAAGATATTAGAGCCGGGATGAAACCTTCGCAACGGTTTCTTTTCGATGGGATCTAAAGCCAATGAGGTAATCTTTCCATAGTTTTCACAAATTATTTTACCGTGTTTGACGATACGAGCTCGACAGAATCCGCGTTGTCCTTCCTTCAGTACACAATGATGAAAACAAAGATCACAAACGACATTCTTCATGACGTATCACCTCAAAGCGCTCTAAGGTGTAAGAAGCGTTTTCATCAATTCCTGCCTTATGTAAAGCAATTGCTACCTGTTGTTGTATCGTATCCACACCTTCCAGATCAGGTAACAACACGCCTTGATGATAGGCATCACTTACAATGATGCCATAACGTTTCACATCCAATTGGGCAAAGGATGTAATCTGCTCTGGCTCACATAACACATCCACATGATACACAAGGTGTGCAAGTTCTTCTTTTTGTACAGGAGGAAACCGCGGATCACGACTGCCGGCCGCAATCGCATTGGATATAATTTCCTGTGCGATATGTTCTTTTGTTGCTTGCAGCGTACCGATGCATCCACGTAGTTGTCCTTTTTCTTGTATGCTCACAAATACTGCCGCATGCTGTTGGCAAAGCGTTTTATCTTCTACCTCATCGTCTCTTAATATACGTCCTTCTTTGACATAGGTTTCCAGTGCCTTACGAGCCAGGGCTACATAGGGATCTTGCATTTTCATCCGAATAATTGCCGTTGCATAGCCTACCCCAAATGCTCCTTCATAAGATAAAAATTGACAATGCTCATATTGATGCTGAACTGCCCCCAACATCATCTGAAAAGCAGGTAGACCACATTGAGCACTTTTTTCACAAATATCATTAGGTAAAGTGGTAATATCGTTCAAAGCATCTGCTTTTAAAAGTTTTACAAAGGCCTCATCAAAGGCAGGCCCTTCTTTGGTATAGCCATAAGGTCCATCTTTCTTGAGCTTATGTGACAGATCGCCACTGGCTATGAGCACTACATCCTTCCCACAGGATGTTGCGGCTTTATATATGCATTCTCCAAATTGTATATGCGTATCTCTATCCAAACCGGATACAGCAATACGGACCATTTGAAAATCACGATATGCTTGTTCTATAAAGTAAAGTGGTACCATCGTACCATGATCTAATACAGGTTCCTGATTCCCCAGGGTACCAGCCGGCAAATGAGCCTTTTGGGCCAGGGAACAAAGGACATTGATGAAATCCACATCATAATGTTCATGAAATTGCACCTGTTCACAGCCAAATGCACGCATATCACCATACGCTTGTTCTCCATCGGAAATATGAATATAATCCATATAGGCCGGTGCATGCGGTGAGCATATCACGATTGTTTGTGGACGAATACGGGCGATATCTTTTGCAATCGTTTCATAGCCTTGCCTTGTGAGACTGATTTTTTCTTCCTCTTTCTTTCCTATTTCGGGAAGCAGAATGGGTGGATGTGGCACGATATAAGCAGCTTTCAACATAAAAATCACCTTTCTTTTTAACAACTTATCGTTGTTTTTGATACACTCATTATACCACTATCTAAGAATTAACTTATAATAGTTTATTGTTTTAAGATTCGGATCCAGAGGATGATCAATATCTTTCCAATTGCCTATTTTTCATATTCTTTAGCATTCCCATTAGGTAATGTTCATCCTGATTACGTGATAGAAACATTCACATCCATTCTCGCTATTACGCTAAGGCTTTCATCTTGTGCTCATTACGCAAAACATACACCCCTCTTATGCGAAAGACATGCTTTACCAAAGTTGATTTTCATGCGTATGTTAGATACAATAGTCAAAGAATGTTACAAGAGAACGCATTCGTAAAAGACATCTAAATTTTATGAATGAATGTATTGAACAAGTTAAGAGATATTGCATTGGAAAGAACTTGCTAAGTTAATGAACTTAATTTCGGCCAGCATAAAGCCGAAAACAAACGCAAAGGAGAATGCCCTATGATTTTATATTTTTCAGGTACAGGAAATAGTGAATATGTAGCAAAACGAATAAGTAAAATGATTCAAGATGAGGTAATGAATCTTTTTGATAAATGTAAAGAAAAGGACAATGCAAAAGTAACCTCACAACGCCCATGGGTCATTGTTGTCCCAACATATGCATGGAGAATACCACGTATTGTCCATACGTGGATCAGGGAAACAAAGTTCACAGGAAATAAGAATATTTATTTTGTAATGACCTGTGGTGATAGTATCGGTAACGCAGGGAAATATCTTAAAAGATTGTGTGCTGAAAAGAACATGAATTACTATGGCTGCATCAAGATCATCATGCCGGAAAACTATATCGCATTATTTACTACCCCAACAAAAGATAAAGCTTTGCAAATCATTGATCAGGCGGAAAGTATCATCGATCATACGGCTCTTACTATTAAAAAAGGAATGCCGTTGCCACATACAACAATATCTTTCATGGATAGAATAAAGAGTGGAATTGTAAATTATCTGTTTTATCCTGTTATGGTCCATGCAAAAAAATTTTATGCGAGTGATCATTGCATATCTTGTGGTCAATGTGTTAACGTATGCCCACTTAACAATATTCAATTGAAAAAGGGAAAACCGGTATGGGGAAAGCACTGTACGCATTGCATGGCATGTATCAATCGTTGTCCTAAAGAAGCGATTGAATATGGTAAACATAGCCTTGGATTACCGCGATATACTTGTGACAAAGATGTATAATGGTATCCATCCATATCCTATATAATGCTATACCCCCTATGCATAAAGCATAGGGGGTTCTTTCGGTATTCTTTATCGGTATTCTTTACTTACATTCATTTATTATAAATTCTGCAGCATGATGTTACAGCCATCCACAACACTGTGCAGCGCATTTTCAGCAACATATACCGGAATCATCAACTCATTGCGCATCAAGGTATCCAGATTTCTCAACAAGGCACCTCCACCTGTCAGCACCAATCCATGCTGAACAATATCAGATGCCAATTCTGGAGGAGTAACCTCAAGAATGGTCTTTGTGGCATGTACAATTTCTTGAAGGCTACCACGAATATAGCTTTCTACTTCATTGCTATTGATTTCTATAGCATGAGGAAGTCCAGTTTCCACATCACGTCCACTCACGGAAATGGTTTCCGCATCTTTTACGACCATCGCATTTCCGATCTTCTGTTTGATTTCTTCTGCTGTTTGTTCACCGATATACATCTTACGTTTTGATCGAACATTTTCAATGATATCCTGAGTAATACGATTTCCGGCTGTTTTGATTGATGTTGAACATACAATATCACCCAAAGACAATACGGCGATATCACTTGTTCCTCCCCCAATATCTAGTACCATATTACCACTTGCTTTACCAATATCTAAACCAGCTCCCACAGCCGCAACCTTTGGTTCCTCTTCTAAATAAACTTTCTTTGCTCCTGCACGATATGCACAATCACGAATCGCATTCTTTTCAACGGATGTTATCTTAGTCGGATGACAAATCAAAATAATGTTCTTTTTAAACATTCCTTTTAATTCACATTTCTTAAGAAAATAATTTAACATCATATCCGTTGCTTCAAAATCAGCGACCACCCCATCCTTCAATGGGCGAATACAAAGCATATTCTTAGGTGTACGTCCCAACATCTCTCTGGCATCTAATCCTGCCGCAATACATTTCTTGCTAGAGGCATCTACCGTTATGACAGATGGTTCATCTACGATGACACCCTTATTGTCTAAACAAATCAACAGATTGGTTGTCCCCAAGTCGATTCCAATTTTTCTTACCATTCCTTTACCCTTCCTTCATTTTGTATATGCACAACCTTAATTTTCCAATATTAATATACTACATACCTTATGAAAAAGCAAAATAACCTTATAAAATTACCGGTTTTCTTTTTCTGTTTTATGATGAAGGTACAAATTTACCAAAAAAGGTGGATCCGCCATGTTTATAACATAGTCAAAACCACCTGCTGAACACAATCCTTTTATTTATCATCCATCGTATAGGGCAAGATCTTATCACTGTCTAAAAGCTTTTCAAATTCACCCAAAGGCATTGGACGATAATAATAAAAGCCTTGTATATAGTCACAGCCTTCTGCTTCTACAAACCGTGCATATTCTTTTGTTTCCACACCTTCAGCCAAGACCTTGATTCCCTTGATTTTCGCAATGTCGATGATATTATGGATGACCCGTTTTCGCTGTTCACTCAACATGCCCTGAAAAAACAAACGATCTAGCTTAATAATATCAATGGCAGCATTCATTAACAAATCAAAGGAAGAAAAACCATTACCGAAATCATCTAAGGTACAAGTGAATCCTTCACTGCGGAAAATATCAATTATATCTTGTACCTGATCTTTTTTCTCAAAATGAATATCTTCGGTAAATTCAAATTCAATCAGATCTTTCGGTAAAGAATATTGGCGAAACGTCCCTAGATAATCTTGTAGAAAATCACCATCAAAAACGGTTAAATTGGTCACATTAAAACTGATTGGCACTACTGCCTTATGTTTCTTTATGCGCTGCTGAAGGAAAGCACACATCTTATCAAAGTGCTGTAAATCAATCATATATAAATCGCCATTTTTGGTAAAGGTAGACATAAATTCATTTAAGGGAACCATCGTCCCATCCTCTAATATCCACCGCATCAACAGCTCACCGCCACAGATTTTGTGTGTCTGCAGTTCTACCTTAGGTTGAATATAAATCTGAAACTGGTTAAGAAAGCGCGCCTGAGTAAGCTTTGTCGATAAGCGATAGGTCTTTAAATATTCTTGCACGACATCTTGCTGCGCCAATTCATAGCTGAAGGTCCGTCTGTCGTGATGTAATTGTTTTCGCGCAATGCCTGCCAATGTCTGTAACTTCGCAAAAGGTGGACATTCCTCATGCAATAAATATATGCCAAAAGAGGTATATAGATTTTTATGTAATCCTTCTATTCCATTTTCAAATACAGCATCTATGATATCCATCAGAAAAGAATCCAAGACATGCGTCTCATGATTATGTTCAACAAAGAAATCAAAGGTATCTGCATATCGTCTTGCGACATAGCCACGTCCTTTTAACTGTGTTTCTAAAAGCTGTTGCATACTGACTAATACATGATCACCAAAGGCACAACCATATTCGATGTTAATATAGCGAAATTGTTTGATATTCATTTCCACAAAAGCATATTCTTTTTCATCCTTCTGAATGATGGTTTCATAAATATGTTCTAACCATTCATTGGTATGCGAAACATGCCTTAGTTTATCTTTGTTTTTCATGACCATTACCCCTACTGTATGCTATCTATTATATACCATAATGTCACATGACAGTAATTTTTTTGATTCTTAATGAAAAAGAGCAGTTATTTATACGTAGCTGCCCTTAATACTTCTAAAAAAGGTTACAAAGACATGGAAATCTATCTTATCAATCTAATTCAAACTGTCCGGTATATAATTGATAATAACGTCCTTTTTGTTTTAATAGTTCTTCATGACTTCCACGTTCGATAATTTCTCCATGATCTAAGACCATGATGGCATCGGCATTGCGAACCGTAGATAAACGGTGGGCAATCACAAAGACGGTACGATTTTGCATTAATTTATCCATTCCTTGTTCAATCAGTTTTTCCGTACGTGTATCAATAGAGCTAGTTGCTTCATCTAAGATCAGAACTGGAGGATTAGCGATTGCTGCTCTGGCAATCGCAAGCAATTGACGCTGTCCTTGTGATAAGTTTGCTCCATCTCCACTCAGCATCGTATGATATCCATCAGGAAGACGCTTAATAAAAGAATGAGCATTTGCCAGTTTTGCTGCCTCAATAATCTGATCCATGGTAGCATGTAGATTTCCATAGCGAATATTATCCGCAATCGTACCCGTAAACAGATGCGTATCCTGTAATACGATGGACATCGAACGACGTAAATCATCTTTGGCAATGAGCTTTACATCTATCCCATCATAGGTGATACTGCCACTTTCGATATCATAGAAGCGGTTGATCAAATTGGTGATGGTTGTCTTGCCGGCTCCGGTACTGCCCACAAAGGCAATTTTCTGTCCGGGTTTGGCATATAGGTTAATGTCTTTTAAGATCGTTACCCCTGGTTCATAGGCAAAAACAACATCATGGAAACGGACATCACCACGCAGCAATACAAGTTCAATTTCACCATCATGTGGATGTCGCCATGCCCAATGTCCTGTATATTCCTGACATTCCTGCATACTGCCATCGGCTAACAGACGGACCCGTGTAAGGGTTACTTCTCCATTATCTACCTCTTCACATTCTTCCATCATATCAAAAATACGCTCAGCACCTGCCATTGCGGCTAACATAAAGTTTAACTGTTGCGTGAATTGGTTGATTGGCAAAGCTGTTTGACGTACATATACCAAATATGCGGATAATGCCCCAAGGCCAAGATTTCCAGCGATTGCGAAGAAACCTCCAATACATGCGACAATTGCGTAGTTGAAATATGACAATGACACAACCGTTGGTATAGTTCTTCCAGAATAAGTCAGTGCTTCGGTAGCTGCACTGCGCAATGCTTCATTACGGCGTTCAAATTCTTCAAAGTTTGGTTCTTCATGATTAAATACTTTAACGACCTTAACACCATCAACCATTTCCTCGATAAACCCATTTAATTTTCCCATCGCTGCTTGCTGATGCGAAAAATAATACTTAGACTTTTTACTGTAATACTGAATCAGCAAATACATAATAATCATAAAAATCATAACAATACATGAAAGCTGCCAGTTTAAAATAAAGATGGCAATCAATGTACCGATTATCATGGTAAAGCTTTGGATAAGATTATCAAAGCAGTTATTCATTGCATCCTGTACCGTATCCAAATCGTTTGTAAAATGGCTCATAATATCCCCATGCGTATTTGAATCAAAGAAGCGTAATGGTAATTTCTGCATTTTCGCAAATAAATCCTGACGGATTTCCATAACGATCTTTTGTGAGGTATGCGTCATCAGCTGTTTGTAAATAGCCGTACATACAGCACCGCTGCCATACATCAAAGCCATAAACAGAATGGCCATGATTAAACCATCGTAATCATGAGGAACAATATAATTATCTATGATGGGTTGTAACATATAGGTGCCATATAGATTCGCTCCTGCACTGGCAATTACCAATACCCCAACAAACAACAAAGCAAAGCTATGATTTCCTAAATAATGCAGAAAGGTTTTTAAGGTTTTCCGCATATTTTGGGGTTTCTTTCCCGTAATCTGTTTAGCCATGGAAACCAGCTCCTTCCTGTTGTGAAGTATAAATTTCCTGATAAATGGCATCCTTTGCCAACAACTCTTCATGCGTGCCGATGGCATGAATACCTCCATCCTCTAAGATGATGATCTGATCCGCATGCATTACACTGGTGACCCGTTGCGCAATGATAATTTTTGTTGTGTCTTTTAAAGCTGCTAAGCCTTCTCGAATATGCGCTTCGGTTGCGGTATCCACAGCTGACGTGGAATCATCAAAAATTAAGACTTTAGGATGTTTCAGCAATGCTCTTGCTATGCAAAGACGCTGCTTTTGTCCACCAGATACATTAACACCGCCTTGCCCTAAATCACTTTCATATCCCTTAGGGAAATTAGGTAAGAACTCATTTACACAAGCAACCTCACACGCCCAGTCTAGCTCTTCATCATCCGCCTGCGCATTTCCCCATAACAGATTTTCACGAATCGTTCCGGAAAATAAAGTATTCTTTTGCAATACCATACCAATGGCATCACGTAAATGCTGTAAAGGATATGCTTTCACATTGCGTCCATCAATGGATACGATGCCATCTTCCACATCATATAAACGTGGTATCAACTGTACCAAGGTTGTTTTTGCCGAACCGGTACCTCCCAGAATACCGATGGTAGAACCGGCTGGAATATGCAGATTGATATCACGCAGCACATATTCTTCAGCATCTTTCTTATATTTGAAATACACATGAGAAAAATCAATCGTTCCATGTTCAATATAAGCATCAGCTCCTGCTTCATCATGGATATCCAATGGTTCATCCAGCACTTCAATAATACGTTCACAGCTGGCAAGTGATCGTGTCAACATCAAAAAGACATTGGAAATCATCATCAAAGAATTCAGTATCTGTAAAACATAACTTAAAAACCCGGTCAATTCCCCGACTTTCATCGTACCAACGAAAATCATATTTCCCCCAAACCAGAGAATACATAAAATGGTCGTATACATAACCACCTGAAACAATGGCAGATTCCATACAGAAGTCCGGAATGCTTTTTCACTTGCATAGCGTAATTGCTCATTGACCTTTTGGAATTTGGCCTTCTCATACGTGCCTCGCACATAGGATTTCACCACACGTATGGCAATCAGATTCTCTTGAACGATGGTATTTACCTTGTCGATGGATGCCTGCATCAAACGATATAAAGGACCTACCTTATGAATGATCAGAAATAAACCAAGGCCCAATATCGGGATTGCTATCAAGAATACGATGGCTAGATCTTTATTAATCGTAAAGGTTAAAATTAAAGCTGTCAGCAACATGACCGGTGAGCGAACAAAGGGCCGTATTCCATTGGAAATGGCTGTCTGCAAAATGGTAACATCACTAGTTAAACGGGTTATCAAAGAACTTGTAGAAAAATGGTCGGTATTCGCAAAAGAAAATTCCTGAACTTTCCTAAACTCATCTTTTCGCAATTCTGCTCCAAATCCTTGCCCTGCCGTTGCCGCAAAGCGTGCATACAGCACCCCTAAAATCAGTGCCAGCAATGCACATGCAATCATCTTAGAGCCTTGTAACAAAATATATGTCTTATCTTGATTGGCAACCCCAACATCTATGATATCCGCCATTAATAAAGGAATGACCAACTCAAATACGGTTTCCGCAACCACACAGAAACAGCTTAGCCATAGATATTTGCGATACTTATGCATATAAGGAAACATACGTTTCAGCATAATCTTACCTCCTAATCTAACGTTTTATTGCTAAGATTGTGATACATACGGTTAAGAAACTGTTTAAATTGCTCCTGCTCTTCCTCACTAAAACCTTTCAATGACAATGCTTCCACTTCTTTACAATGGGCATTCCATTCTTGTAAAGCATGCTTGCCCTTTTCGGTAATGCATAATTTCAATGCGCGTTTATTTTTCGCATCAATTGTACGTATCAACATTTTTTTCTCTTCTAACGAAGTTAAAATACGGGAAACTGTAGCACATTCTACATCACACGCTTCGGCAATATCTTTCAGCATGCAATTCTCATTTCCTAAAACATAGCGTAAAACCTTCGGTTGTCCCGGAGAAAGCTCATAACTTTCCATATCTTTGCGAATTTGGTTGCGCTGTGCATGAAAAGTTTTAAATACCATAAGATAAAATGGCGTTTTCATTTCTTCACCCCCAATCATTAGCTTGCTAATTGTTAGCAAGCTAAATATAATACCAGGTACTTATCTTGTCAATATGAAATGCTCATTTTAAACAAAAAAAGTCAGTCTTATTGTGATATGAATACTTCTTAGTAGACAACGTAAATGAAGAAAACGTTGTTTACGAAAGGAGTGATCCTATCATTGTTAACCGACTTTTATAAACTCAAAGCTTTCCATAATTTTTACGATGAATATCGACGACAAGTGAGAAATCATCATCAAATTTAGCTAACAATGCCTCCATATCCTGACAGTGTAGCTTATACTCCATTTCTTCCCCATATAAAGGTAACAATTGATAAAAACGAATGAGTTTTCCGCTGCTTAAGCGCACACACGCCGGTTTCTTTTCGGCTTCTAATGCTTCAATCAGCCCAATCCCCTCAAATTGATTATTATCAGATAGCGTTGCACGATCGGATCCAGCCGCAATGGTATGACCATAACCGATCCATGTATGATAATCTATCGGCATCCGAGCGATTATTTTCAGCCAACGAAGTGGCCAATAATCATTTTCATCATTACTTTCGATGTTCCAATCTGCTGGAAGATAGATTAGCAATTCGGCATTGCGTAATTCATACGCAGCAAATTGCGATGGTACCTCCATATCATGCGCACCCATACCCATGGTGACAAGTTTATAATAAGGATCTGTTTCATTAGGAGCTATTATGGCAATATCCACATGAATATCCGGCGAAAAGATTTCGTGAAAAACATTTTCAAAAGGGCCGAAGGTTTTCTGAATATATGCTTCCAGCTCTTGGATTTCATTTTCTTCATATACTTCCAAAGGAACAAGCTGTTCCTGCTTTGCTTTATGTTTTTTAAAGAATCCCATGATCATACCTCCCATATACATATTATCAGTATAACACGGCTATGAAAAGTGCACAATTTTCTTTCTTAGGGATACTCCTCTTTATCTTCCATAGTAAAAAGATGTACCATGCTCATCTCATGATACATCCAAAGCGAAAGTTGTTATCTGTAAGTTATGTAAGAAGGGTTTACGATTTTAACAATCCGCCTTTAAGATATGGTAATACTATATTGATGTACGCTTGTTTTTTTCGGTGCTAAAGAAGCAATGCCATCTCGTTTACTAAAATCGCCTTCATAACCATAAAAGTCCGTATGACCGATCCATGGCTCCACACATAGGAAGGAAAGCTTTTTTTCCTTATGATATGGTGACCAGATTCCCACATGATCAAAGCCGGTAAAATCAACAGTTATTTTTGTTTGCTTTGTCAGTGAGCGAATATGCAATTTCGTTGATGCAGGATGGATAAATGCCAATGCCTCTTTTTGAAACAGATTTTTGCGTATGAAGAAACGTCGTTCTTCATGAAAGAAAGGTTGTTGTTTCTGTAGCAGCTGCCCACTTTCACATACCTCATAAATATTCATTGTTTCCGGTTTCTCAAATTCTACATAATAATCATCACAGGATTCATTCTCATCTAAAGGAATGCGGAACCCCGGATGTCCGGCATAATTATAATATAGAGTACGTGTATCATCATTAGAAATCGCTGCTGTTACAATGAGCTTATTATCGATCACTTCATAACGCAGACGCACGCGGCATTGATACGGATATTGTTTCATTGTTTCTTGTGTACTGGTGAACAAAAACTCCACATACGATTCTCCCTGCGCAAGAATGGGCAATGTTTCATACCGCAGGATGCCATTAGAACGCATGGAATAGGTTTTTCCATCCAGCTGATAGGATAAATTGTGTAGCTTTCCTATGACAGGAAAGACGACAGGAGCACTGCTGCCCCATATCGCCGCATCTCTTTGCCATAAATATTCCATTTGCTGTGGGATGCTATACAAGGAACGCATTTGTGCACCCAGTTCATCAATTTCTACCCGTAATTGTTTAGAGGCGATGCACACCATGGTTATAAATACACGACCTTTCCGCTTTCACAAGAATCATGTACCGCCTGTGCAATGCGCGTTGCCTGTAAACCATCATAAATAGAAGTTCTAAATGGACGGTCTGATAAAATATCAGCCACAAATTCCTGCATTGGTTCTAAACCAAAGCCACTGGCACTGTCTTGGGTAAAATTCATGAAGATATAATTAGGAATCGACTCTTTCTTATCCGTAAAGCTCTTAACACCACGATAGGATTCATTCTTAAAATATTTCTTTTCAGTTACGACAACAAGCTGTCCATCATTGGATTTAGGAAAAGTCACAGGCAGGATCCAGTTGTTTTCTACCGTCCAGTTGCTGCCATCTTTCATCGTCAAGATTGCCTGTATGTTATCATATGTCTGATAACCTTCCTTTTTCAATACTTCCTTATTGCCGACTGCATATACTTTTTCTACTTCACTGTCTGTTATATAACGAATTAAATCATAACAATGTACCCCTAGAAACCAGGCAGGAGACGATTTATCTGTCCAAGTAAACCACTTTCTAGGTACATCAATGATATCATCCAGCGCCATATAGCCACGGATAAAGGTATCCTCATCTTTTTTGATTTCATCACGGATGGCATTATAGGCAGGATCCCAACGCTTATGAAAATCTACCGAAATCTTAACTCCGTGTTTTTCAGCTAAGGCAATTAATTCTTCACATTCTTTTACACTGGTAGCCAGTGGTTTTTCAATAAACAAATACTTGATTCCGGCTTCCATGGCATCTTTGGCTGGTTCAAAATGATATGGATCCGGTGTTGCGATACTGATTGCATCTAACTGCTCCTGCGCAATCATTTCTTTTACGGTTTTATAACCGGTTATCTGATATTTATCAGCCGTGGCTATTCTGCGTTCTTCATTCAAATCACAAAATACCACACGTTCAACATTTTTATCACAGCAATAGGTATGGATATGATAATTTCCATAAATACCTGCACCTACTACACCAATCGTTAATTTTTTCATTTTTTTAACACTCCTTATAAGGATTCTATCCCAATTGTTTCTTCAAATTTTGCGTCTTCTTTCGCATAATATTTTTCCAAGGCCTTACCACCGAAGATGACTGCTACATCAATGACAATCAAGGCAATAGCGCCAACCACCGGTATTTCCGCTAATAAGGTTGGAATTAAAATAAACAGATTTCCTAAAGCCATCGTAGTTGCCTGCTGATTTTGTGCTACCAGTGTCAGATTTGCATTGTGTGCCAGCTCTGTAAACATAGGGGCAGCCCAACTGGAAATCCATAACACGATTGGAATAAAGATCAAGCTGGATACAATCGTTCTTCTGCGATTTGCGCGATGTACAATCGTCGCAAAGCAAACATAGAAAGCCGCAAACGGTACTTCTCCTAGTGGCAATGTCGTATTTCCCGGTAACACCGCCGCTACGATCATAAAGACAGGAATCATTAAGAAACCAACAGATATTGTCACCGGATGTCCGATGGTAACAGCAGAATCTAAGCCGATATACAATTCACGGTCCGCAAAATGCTTGGTGAAGAATTGCTTTGCTTGATTGGAAATCGGTATTAAACCATTTACCAGCATTTTAACCATCGTTGGGAATAATTCCATCAAGGCTGCTGTTTTAATCGTTACATCGGCAATTCCCTTAAAATCATAGCCGGCTACGATACCAAAGAACATACCCATGATCAATCCCAAATAAATACGTTCTCCAAAGATAGCTCCGATATAATGGCCAATTCCTTTTTTGGTTTCTTCTTCATACTCTTCTTCCATCTTGCGATGTGCTAAGAAAGGAATATGATCATAAACTTTATCTAACAGCAGGAACAAAGGCGCACTAGCTGCCGCAAAGCCATGTGGAATGGCAATTGCTTCAATACCGATGATTTGCTGGGTACGATGCGCCATGATATCCGCAACCTTTAAGCCTAAGATGGCATGAGTGACACCGGCTAAAATAGCTAACCAGAAGCTACCTGTTAAAATCTGTACAAAACCTGCTGTTATGGCAAAGTACCAGAAGTTATATACATCGACATTTACCGTATTGGTAAGCTTTAAGGCAACCATTACGATATTTACGAATATGATAATAACGATCAGTGATGCTCCTAACAACCCACCAAAGCCTACGGCTGCTGCCGGTGAACCACCGACATCGATTGCCGTCAAATTTAGATTTAAGACCTTTACCATCTCATTAATGACTGGGCCTAAAGATTGTGATGTTAGCGTAGATACGATACTGACACCGACCAAGCCAACACCAACCGTTGCCCCGGCACGCAGAGCTTTGGGAAACTTCAAACCAAACAATAAACCAATCAGACACATGAGCATAGGGACAAAGATATAGCTTCCCAGATCTACAATGTAACTGATGACATCCATTACAACTTGCATACGTAACTCCTTTCTATCCTTGCAAGATTTCCAGCATTTTTGCGGTTACTTCATCTTCATTTACACCTGATAAATAAGCACTGCCGGAAAGTACAGGTGAATGATATTTCTTTCTGACACGCATGGTCGTTATAATCAAATCCACGCTGCCATCGTAATTATCAACTTCTGTTAACGTACATTGCATTGTTTGAAAAGCAATGCCTTTTTGTTTTAAGATTGCTTCCACCTTATCTTTTACCATGCTTGAGGTTGCCAAGCCTGCACCACAAGCAATTACGATTTTTTTCATCTCTATATCCTCTTTTCTGCTTCTTAAGCTTGTTGCTGCACATACCCATTCAACATATCACAGATTGCCTGCGAAGAATGTGTTGCCAGCATCTTTTGCAACATCGTTTCTTCTTGAAACAATCCCATTAAGATCTTCAGCATTTCCAACTGTTCATGCGCTTGCCCAACAGCTAACAGAAAGATAATATGGACATTTAGACTTTCTTCCATATCTTCCATGTTGTGAAAACTGACAGCATCTTTCAGAATGCCGATTGCCACATGTGAATCTTTGATACGCTCATCAAACGCATGGGGCATAGCAATCGCCGCACCTTTTGTCTGTAGACCTGTTGGATACTGCTGTTCCCTTTCCAGTACCAGCCCGGCGTAATCATCCTGCACACAACCTTCTTTCCTCAATAGTGTCACAAGTGATGTGATGGCTTCTTTTTGATTAACAGCCTCCAAATCCGTTTTAACCAGTTCTGGAACAAATTGAAATTTCATATATTCTCACCCCATCTTTCTACACCTTAGCTTCATACTGCAGGAAAATGTCATACAACGCTTCTGGTGTTGTACATTCCATCACCTGCTTGACAGTCTGATTGTCACTCACGATATACGCTAACTTTTGCAACATTTGTAAATGTGAGCGAGAATCTGTCGGTGCTAAGATCAGCAGTAGCTTTACCGGCACCTTTTGTTCATCAAAATAAAATGGTTTTTGTGCCAAGACAATCGAAACAGCATTTCTTATTACTCCTTGTTCCGGTCTGGCATGTGGTAGGATAACATAAGGTGAAACAATAAAACTCGTACCAAAGTGTTTTACGTTATCGATGACTGCCTTAAGATATTGTTCCTTTACATCACCGTGAAGAATTAATCTTTGTATCCCTAAGGTTACTGCCTCTTGCCAATCCTTTACCTGTGATACGATTTGTATATTCGCAAGCTGAATACTTTCTTCTTTCACCTTATCCACTCCTTTTTTGTAAGACATGCATCTCTTTACGTTGCCATTATAACAACCATGCAAGATACGAAAAAGTCCAAGCCGACTGAACTTCATTGTGCAATCACTTGGACTCCTTTTTTTATTTTAATACCTTATTGCATATTGGATAATTTCTTTAATCCTTCTAATACAGCTAGCGTATCGTCCATCTTAAGAAGCTGATCTACTAAAGCTGTATCATTTGCCAAACGCATGATATCGCGTAAGAGATGCAAATGTTTATCCTGATCAGGATTGGATAATACAAAGAGAAAATGCACGTTGGCATCATCTTCAAACGTAATGCTTTGTTTATTGATAAGCAGTGATAATCCTAAAGCATTTGCCCCTTGCTCAGGATTGGCATGGGCAATTGCCACACCATTCGCCAATACGATGTAGGGACCATAATCATATAATAAATCAATCATCGCTTGTACATAACTCTTCTTGATGATTGCCCTATGCAACAATGGCTCACTGGCCTTATGGATCGCCTGTTGCCACTCCATTGGTTCATCCAAGATCTGGATGGTCTGCTGTTTTAAAGCATCAAAGATACGCAATTGTTCTTCCTCTTCTACATGTACCAACACATTGCCATTACGCAAATATGCTACGACATCCCGCTGTAATTGAGGCATTTGTGCTTCCTCTACATATTTTCGCAATACATCAAATAACCCATTCACTTGTTTGCGATCCATCGTATAAGATTCATAATTCAACATCATCATCGAGGCGATACGCGATTTATCCTCTTGTGTTAAAATCGTATTTACTCGTATCCAAGGTACTTCACTGGTAAGGGTTATGGTGGATACAATAAAATCCACTTCATCCTCAAACTGCGCTAGATTCGCTGCTGAGGTCGTTGCCACGACATCCACATTGGAATATAAATCTTCAATTTCCCTGCGTAATAGCGTTGAAGTCGAAATACCACTTGGACAAACCACCAATACTTTGATACGGCGATAAAACTTACCGCCTCCTTTACGCAGATGTCCGCCAAAATGCATGGTAATATACACCAATTCACTTTCCATAACGGGGAAAGGAAAAGCTTTTGCCATATCTTGACATATCATGGAAATCATCGCATAAATATCCGCATAATGCTCTTTTACTTCCTGTATCATAGGATTTACTACCTGAATAGATAAACGGTAATAATACATAGATAATTTGAAGTGCAGATAAAGGGAATTGATCAAGCCGTTCTTATCAACCAACTGCAGACATGCCATGCGTTCAAAGGCATCACTCATCCGTTGTGCCAATTCAAACAAACGAATATCATTTTCATCATCCTCTACCTGTAAGGCTTCCCCAGCCTTAGAGCCTAACAGATGTACCGCCAAATACAAGCGTTCATGTACATGAAAATCTTGAAAGTATGTATCAATCAGATTCAATTCCTTTGTTTCCGCTAAATTTTTCAACTCCAATAAAGAGAAATCAAATTCATCATGCGTGTAATGAATGATTCCCAGCAGGCAGGAAATGGATAGTAGATTAGCATTATCAAATTCATTTCCCATTTCAGCTGAGATACGCAATAAGCGCTCATAAAAATCTTCTACTTCCCCCACATTCAGGAAGCTCAAGCTGCGATAATGCACACGATGTAACAACATCTTTAAACTGTATAAAAGAACAGCTCGTTTATGCAATGCCTTACCGGTTATGAAATACCCTTGTTTTAAATCAAATTCTAGCTGTAAATCATAATGAGACAGTTCATGTTTCAGTCCCTTAAGATCATTAAAAACCGAATTGCGTGATATATCCAAGGTTTGTATGATATCTTCTATGTGAATCGGTTTTGTTGGATACATCATCCAACAGATAAGATAAAAAATACGTTCTTTAGGGCGCAGGAAATGATCCTGTTGTTGTTCTAAAAAAGGCTTCAGCTGCAGCTTTTGTGTTTCACTCATCACATAGCCTTTCCCACGTATATTCGAAATAGGTTCCATATGCAGTTGGGCAAATAGTTCATTTACTTTATTGACGATATAATATACACTGCGTCTGCTCATATTTAATTGCTTTTGTAGCATCATCATAGATATCGGCGCATCAGCGTTTAACAGGATTTCCATAAAATCCTTCTGCTTGGGTTCTAAGGATATGGTTAACATCTCACACAGCACCTGCTTTCTGCTGTTTGATGATACAATGTTCAATATGTTTCAATAATTTAATACCACGTTTTTGGGCATCTTTTGCTAATAACGTATCTCTGAAAAAGCGATGTTTCAGCTGATAGGCATCTTTCAGCTGATAATTTTCTTCATAGGTTACGGCAATCGTGCCGGCATCCATCACTTCAATGTCGTAAGATACGATCGTGATATCCATCTGGCTTGTAAAGCTTGCACAGTAACGACGATTGGGAATGCAGTCTAAGATTTTTACAATCACTTCGGCATTCTTCGTGCTGCGCTTAGGCAAGCGTTTGGTATAGGAATATCCTTTTTCTAATATTGCCATGCGCACTTTTTTCTTTGTTTCTTTTTGAATATCTGCACAAATCGATGTCATAATCTCCGCAAAAAAAGCTTCTGCGGACACTTGCAGATGTTGTCTTACTTTCATAATGTATCCTCCTTCAGTATAGAGATGCAAGTTCTATCGGGAGTGTATCAAATTATATAACAAATGAAAGCGGTTGTAAATAATTCATAACCTGTATATTTAAGATAATATTTTATTATTCTATACATAAAATGCGTAAAAAAGGGCTGATTATATCAATCTTGCCCTTATTTTACAATAACTTTAATTGTTTTCTTTAAACCGTGAATCTTCGCATATACATAAGCCGTCCCTTTTTTCATCCCGGTGATCTTTCCGCTGCTGGATACGGTTGCGATTGCCTTATTGCTGGAAGACCAACTTACTTTTCCACCAGGTACTGCTGTAGCTTTCACCGTATAAGATTTCTTCCTATAGATGCTTACGCTTGCCTTACTTACCTTCAATGTCGGATTTTTCACCGTTAGTACACAATTCACCTTTTTCCCAAAAGCGGTTGCGGATATGGTTACTTTACCTGCTTTTTTAAGCTTTACCATACCTTTACTATCCACCGTCGCAATTTTTGTATTACTGCTTTTCCAAGATATTTTCGTACGATAAGAGGTTGTTGCTTTTAAGGTATAACTTTTTCCAGCATAAGCAGTTGCTTTGCTTTTATTTAATGTAATTGTCGGATTTTTCACCGTTACTTTACACTTTACGCTTTTTCCATAAGCATTCGCATAAATATATGCCGTTCCTGCTTTCTTACCAGTGACATCACCAGTGGAACTTACGGTCGCAATTGATGAATTACTGCTCTTCCATGTGACCTTGGTACGATAGGAAGTCGTGGCCTTTAAGGTCGTTGTTTTCCCTTTATAAATTGAACTGCTGCTCTTATTTAACTTTAAAGCCGGCTCTTTTATCGTAAGTTTATATTTCACACTTTTTCCATAAGCATTCGCATAAATATATACCGTTCCTGCTTTTTTACCAGTGACAACACCACTGGAGCTTACGGTCGCAATCGATGGTTTACTGCTCTTCCATGTGACCTTGGTACTATACGAAGTCGTGGCCTTTAAGGTGGTTGTCTTACCGCGATAAAGCGATGTACTTCCTGTTACTTTTAAGGATGGCTCTACCACCTTAATCGTTTTTGTAACACTCTTGCCAAACGCTTTGGCCGTTATCGTTACCGTTCCTGCTTTCTTACCGGTGACTACACCATTAGAACTTACGGTCGCAATCAATGGATTACTGCTCATCCATGTAATTGTCGTACTATATGCCGGTATTGCTTTTAATGTCGTTGTTTTACCACGATAAATAGAAGAAGTTGTTGCACTGATCTGAATTGGCTCTTTCACCGTGATGGTACATGTAGCTTTACCACCATTAGCACTTGCACTGATTTTCACCGTACCATTTTTTAGTGTCTTAATTGTTCCATTGCTATCTACACTGGCAATCGTAGGATCACTACTTGTCCAAGATACAGGCTTTTTGTTACTGGATGTCGCTGTTAGCTTAGTTGTTTCCCCACGATACATTGTTTTAGAAATGGCTGATAATTTCACCGTTGGCGTCTTTACAAGCACATTTACCGAAGCCGTCTTTCCATTAGCTGTCTTTGCCGTGATGACTGCACTTCCCGATGCCACTGCGGTAATCGTGCCATTGCTGCTTACCTGTGCAACCTTTGGATTGCTGCTTGTCCATGACAATGCATCGTAAGCACCTGTAGGATACACGCTGGCATTGATTTTTTTGGTCAGTCCTGTTTCAAGTGTTGCAGTAGAAGCTGATAATTGAATGCTTGAAGGAAGTATGACATGCATAGCATCATCGGCAAAACTGCTGATATCTACATCATAAGAAATACCATCCACACTGCCTTTCTCCGTATACTGCCATGCCACTTCTCCATCATAATACGTATTTACATAATTCAATTTAGGACCATACTCGGCAATCCATGAAACATAAGGTAAAATCTTTTCCGAATTAAGTTTCGTTTGTGTATAATAACGACCGGAATAAACTTGAACCTTGCCATGATAACCAGCCTCATTCATATGCGCAATAAAGGTGGCAATGATTTCTTCATATGCCGCAATCGTTGATGGAGTATGGTAGGTAACACCATCTTCTGACCATGTTCCAAAGTTTTCAATATCATAAAAAATTGGATAAGCCAGATTGGAAAGATCCTGTCCCTTTAACATTTCAAGCAATCCTTGTGCCTCAGCATATGCAAAATTCGCATCATACGCATAACTGTATAAATAGAAACCATAAGGAATCCCCAGACGATTACATTCTTTTAAGTTTCGCAAGAACTGTTTATCCATCATTTGGTTCCCATAGCCTACACGTAAGATAACACCATCTACATCGGATGCTTTTACCTTCTCCCAATCAATTACTCCTTCCCATTCTGAAACATCTATGATTTTCTTTGCATTTCCGCCATACAATAAAGTGCCATAGCCATCATAGAATTTCCCTTCTTCCCAATAAGGGTCTGCAACACGGGCAGAACGATACAAATTTCCTTTTTCCATCGTATCTCCCATAGCTACATTCTTCATTGTATTTTTACCTTCAGAAACCGGTTGATAGGTTTCGCCCGTAACAATTTCTATACCATCAAAAGTGGATGTTTTTTCCTGTGTCGTATCAGTAGCCGTTTGTGCGGATACGACCGTCATATTACTAATTAACAAGGCTATCGCTAAACATCCCACAAATAATTTTTTCAACTGCATACCCTCCTTCACCTTTTATTAGAAGTATAACACAAAAAAAGGCAAAAAAGCGCATTGAAAGGAAACCTTAAGAAGTTTAAATCAAACAGAAAATTAGGTAATATTGCGCTAGTATATAATTAAAAAAGGCATTCGCTTCTTTTGCTAATGCCTTATGATCATTTATAAAGTATACCTCATGAAAAATCAGTTGAAATAAACAAACTCATCCGCTAATGCATCCACCGTTGTTACATCATCTGCATATAAAATAGGCACATTTCCTTGATATTCTTCATCATACTCAAGTTTCACCTTAGCGCGAACCTTTACCCACTCTTTCGGCAAAAGCGCATTTGAAGATGCATAGTGTACCAATAAGCCGATAAGCGATGTATCATCTGCACAACAAACCATCGCAAAACGGCCAAATACGAAAGCATTAGGAATATCATCTACATGTGTCGAAATGACTTTTCCTTTCAATTCTACAATTTTGCCATCATATTTTTGCGGATGTTCCATGGCGTCCATATACCATAAGCCATAATCATCATCGCGGATTTGTAAAATATCTGCATGCAGATCAAATGGCATATCCTCTTCGCCAAGTTCCGCGATTTCCCCATTTCTCATTTCATAAATAATCTGTGCGCCTTTATTAATAGCCTTGATATTATTCCGCAAATAGAGTTTCTTGGTATCTTCATCACAACGATTAAAAATAATCGTTTCAGAATGCACCAATTGTTCATAAATCATCGAGCGCATATTGTTTAGATACATTTCAAAGGTAGAGGCATCTACGGTAGAAAGAAGTTGAACCAACAACCAGTCATATGGAAAATCTAACGTATCAAGGAAATTGGTCAGATTCCATGTTCCGTTAAATTCAATCATTACACGTTCTGGTTCTATCATGCTATCGCATTTTTTTAAGAATTTATAGGTCAGATCTTCATACTTATCCACAGTGACGATGGCAGTATTGGTCTTTTTCTGAAAATCCTCATCATATTCTTCCATACCTTCTTCACATACCAATAATAGCGTTTTTTCACCCGTATTAAACCCAGGGTCCAGTAAGGTATCTTTGATTAAAGAGGTTTTTCCACTTTCTAAAAAACCGGTAAATAAATATACAGGTACTGTCATAAAGATCTCCTATTCTACATGAAACAGCTGTTTCAGTGCATCTTCATTTAACTTAGAGCCAATGACACAGAATCGTCCGGTATAGGTAGGCGCACCAATACGAATTTCATGTTCTTGAGGTACCATATCAAAATATAGCCATTCCCCTTTATCACTTTCTAACATGCCTTTTGCCCGTAAGATCATTCCATAGGTTTCTTCATCAGCTAATGCGTTTAAGATAGCTGTTAACTCTTCCTGACTGAATTTCTTCACCGTTTCGCTGCCAAAGCTGGTAAAGACATCATCTGCGTGATGGTGATGATGATGTTCATGGTCATGATCGTGGTCGTGTCCACAACTGCAGGTGTGATCATGGTCATGTTCATGATCGTGATGATGATGCTCACCATGTTCGTGATGATGCCCACATTCTGGACAAATTGCACTTTCTTCTAATAATTCTTTCGCCAGATCATCACTTTGTTCCATAGCCTGTAAGATTTCCTTGCCATCAAGTTTTTCCCATGGTGTTGTAATCATATGCGCATGTTCATTCTCATGTCTTAACGCATGAATAACGTCGTGTAGCTTTTCTTCATTTAAGTTTTGCGTACGGCTTAATACAATCGTATTAGCATAAGCAATTTGATTATTGAAGAACTCACCAAAATTTTTCATATACATCTTACACTTCAAAGCATCCGCAACTGTCGTAAAGCTGTTCATCTGCACCTGCATTTCTTCCGCAACGCCGCGCACTGCCTGAATGACATCGGATAGTTTTCCAACGCCACTTGGTTCAATAATAATGCGATCTGGTGTATAGTCTTTAATCACTTTCTTTAATGCTTCGCTGAAGTCACCGACTAATGAACAACAAATGCAGCCGGAATTCATCTCCCGAATTTCCACACCGGCATCCTTTAAAAAGCCGCCATCAATACCGATTTCACCAAACTCATTTTCAATTAAGACGATCTTTTCTTTTCCAAATGCTTCTTGTAACAGTTTCTTTATCAGAGTTGTCTTTCCTGCTCCTAAAAAGCCGGAAATAATATCAATTTTTGTCATAGCTACCTTCCTTTCTATCTTATATACTAGGATTCCCAACATTGGTAAGTATAACACCAGAAAGCCTTTCTGTGAACTACCATTATTGTGATAGATTCATTTGTATCCATTGCACATTTGCTCTTGCAGAAAGGATGTTTATACAATCGTAATAAAAAACCAATGCGATTGCATAGGTTCATTGGCAATTAAAACATCCTTACAATATTAAACAAGAATACTGAGTGATGCATCAAATTTAGTTAGGGTGCAATTCTTAGGCACAATCTTCATCAGATCTTGTTCACGTTGTAATCCTTTAAAATATTCATGTACCGGCAGATATACACCTCCATGAGCTACGATCAAATAATCATGTGTCCTAAGATCTGTGGTAATTTCTTTTAGAAACTCCTGCACACGTTGAAAGAAAGCATCCATTGCTTCTGCATGCGGGCAAGGTAATGCTTGGAAATCCCAAAGGTATGTTGTGATGGTATTCATCTTCTTACCTTCCAAATCACCGAAGCAGCGCTCTTTTAAACGGTCATCATATACGATATCGCACTTTGTGACTTCCTGCAAAATGGCCGCTGTCTGCATGGCCCGCGTTAACGGACTACAAAAAATCTTTTCAATAGATACATCTTTTAGTAACCTGCTCGTATCTTTTGCCTGTTGAATACCGATAGCATTTAAAGGAATATCGCTTCTTCCCTGCAATTTCCCTTGCTGATTCCAATCGGTTTGACCATGTCTTACAAAATATAAACTCATATACATCCTTTCCAGAGAAAAGAGCCCTATGGAAAGGCTCATTCACTTATTTCTTTTATATACATCCCCACATGTTCACTACGATGTGCATCACTGGCAGTTATGATGTCCACACCATGTTGCTTCAAAATGTTAAGGAAAGCAGCATTCGTCCCCATATCCTCATGATGATAGCGATAATAAATACCTGTATTATTTTCCATCTGAACATGGTAGCGTTTTGCTAAAGCAGCAATCCGCTCATATATCGGTGTCATATCCATCGTAGGTGTATAATGGAATAACTTTAACTGGTCGGGATGTCCGATTTGCGTAAATAAACCACTGCATATCATATCTTCCATAATTTCATAATATCGCTGATAAATCGCGTTTGTATCGTATTTATCCCATAATATTTCCCGGGAAAATGCTTCCATATCATACAATAAACCATCAATGGAATGAATGCTTCCAATCAGAAAATCGTAGGGATATTGTTGTAACAAATCTTTTAAAAATGCTTTATCCCTGGGAGCATAACAAACCTCTAAGCCAAATTTTACTTCAATAGGAAGCTGTTTTGACTTCATTTCAGCGATTAAATCAAAGTAGGTTTGTAAAGGCTCTAACTGTTTTTTTTCAAACCATGCTTTTTGTCTGGGATCGGCCTTCTTTAAGGGTTCATACATCGGCGCAAATTCAATAAAGCGATGTGTATGATCCAGTATATGCAAAGTATCTATCCCTTTTGCCACTGCTGCCTCGATAAATTCCATACAGTAATCAGGTGTCAATGGCCCATTTTCTAAATGTGTATGTCCATCAATCATAATGCTCACCCCTTTTTATTTCCATCATTATACTGTTAATAAAAAGAGATTGCAAACCCTTTGTTTAGATCATAAACCCTTCTGGTTTCTTAGGAAATGCAATTAATGGATTCTCATGCATATCATAAACAGTGGCATGATCTTCTTCATGATGATGCAAGACATAGCTTTCTTCCAAAAGCATACCGGCTTGTGCCAATGCCCCTATTAAATCCGTGTAAGCATGCAAATCATGATAAGAGGTACGGATATGTCCTTCCTTATCTTCCAGCATAGAAAGACGAATCTTATTTTCAAATTGACCATTCGCAACCGTAATTAAAAGATCGCCAATACGTCTGGAATAGCGCAGAAAACCATCCGCTGTCTTCTCCTCACAGCGGAAACCAAAATGACACAATTGTGCCAACATATGATCGTGTTTTAATTTCATGAAAAAACTCCTCCAATATTCTTATGATTTACTATATACTATGCAGCCTTTTGCATAGGTTATTCACATCTTATAAAAAATCTTTTGCTATGTTTACTATACAATAGAAATAGTATTCCGACAAGAGGAGTTTCTTGAATTTTAAATGAATTGATGCGTTTTTATTCCATTATCATCAAAAGGATATGCAATTCTCATGACAAACCATAAATGGTTAAGTTGTAGCTTTCTCTTGCAACATGCTCATGATATGATCAAACAACTGTTTACGTAAAATTTTATCACTCATACAGGATATCCGTTTCGTGCTGGCAGCCGAAGCATGCTTACCATATAACATATATAATGGATAGCTTTGAATCGTTTCTTCTAATTGTTTGCTTTGCTTCTCATCGCAACAAGTCATATCCTTCATTTCTGCACAAATGGCGTGACAGCGTTTTTCGAAGTGTGAATCCTCACTGGCATGAAAAGTGATAAGCAATTTTGTACCTTCTTTATGATAAGTGTCATACAAATGCTGAAGTAATGCATGTAGTTTATCTTTTGTTGCATAAGGTAAGGGTAAGATGGAAGCATGGTATTCATATGCAAGTTGCTTTGCTTCTTCATAAAAGTGCCCTTCCTGCAAAAACATAGGAACCACCTGTACCGGTATTGATACATCCTGCAAGAAAGCAAGTAGCTTTCTACAAGAAAATACTGCTGTTCGCTCATCGTTTACCTGCGATAAAATTCGCTTTGAAAGATAAGCATAACCAAAAGCCATGGCTGGCTGATGTAAAGATAGTTCTTGTAGCAGCAACGCGATTTCTTCTTGAGCTTTTTCCCCTGTCACACCATGATACACCAAGACACATGCCCTTTGTTGCAGATAAGCCTTTGCTAAAAATTGTAGCAAAGGTAGCTCCATCGTCATCAACTCCTCTAATAATGCATGCTTTTTCACACCATCTTTGACATGTCGCAAAATGGCTGCGCGCAGCGTCTTTAAAGCTTTAAGATATGGTACATGATGTTGTTTAAGCTGTGCATTAAACGATTCTAAGACCTGTTTTGCATAGCAAGGGGAATTCCCTTTGGTAGTGAAGGCAAGAGCATAATAAGCATCCTCTATATAAGACATGGCATGTACATCACTTTGCGAATCAGCTTCCACATTCATAAATAAGACATTTGCCTGTTGGGCAGCCTGACGCACTTTTCCATTCACCTCAGCATCATTGCTTGCTGCCACCACCAAAAAAGCATCAAGAACATCATCTTGTGTAAATGCACGCTTATGACATTGTGCCAAAGCATACAGTTCCTTTAAGATATCTGATGCAACGATGGTTACCTTAGCACCTTCGCGCAAAAATAATTTTGTTTTTCTTAATGCCACATGGCCGCCTCCGACAATCAATACCTTACGATTTTTCAACTCTAGTTGTACACAAAGGCTCATAGACGTTTGACCTTATCTAACGCAAGTGCTATCTTATCTAGTACATAATCTAATTGTTCTTTGGTATGTGCATCGGATAAGAACATGGCCTCATAAGGAGAAGGCGCAAGTAAGATGCCTTCTTCATACAAGGTATGAAAATATGTGGTAAACATATCCTGCGAGCATGTTTTCACTTCATCATAAGAAGATATTGCTGTATCTGTAAAAAACAGCGTTAGTAAAGAACCGCATTGGTGCACTTGGAAAGGTAATCCTTTTTCCTGTAACAATTTTTCTATACCTGTTTTCAGATAATGTCCCTTATCTGCTAACTCTGTGTATAGGTGTGGATGTGTTTTTAAATAGTCTAATAATAGCGTGCCCAGATGCATTGCCAAAGGATTCCCCGATAATGTACCTGCCTGATAGATAGGACCACATGGAGATACACAAGACATAATTTCCTTTTTTCCTCCATAGGCTCCTACCGGAAGGCCGGCACCTATGATCTTACCGAAGCATGCCATATCCGGAGTAATTCCATAATATTGGGCAGCTCCTCCATATGCCAAACGAAAACCGGTAATGACTTCATCAAAGATCAAAACACTGTGATATTCATCACATAGTGCCCGTAAGCCTTCTAAAAAAGAAGCGTTCGCGCCAACGACTCCCATATTACCGGCAACCGGTTCAATGATGACAGCCGCAATATCATCAGGATATTGTTCCATCACTTCTTTAACGGAAGCCAGATCATTATAACGGCACACCAGTGTATGTTTTACCATATCCTCAGGAACACCGGGACTCGTCGGCGTGCCAAAGGTTAAAGCACCGGAGCCGGATTTCACTAACAGACAATCACTGTGCCCGTGATAACACCCTTCAAACTTAATAATCTTATTGCGCTTGGTATAGCCTCTGGCTACGCGAATGGCAGACATGGTTGCTTCTGTACCCGAATTCACCATACGTACCATATCCATACCACGATACGCATCACAGATAAGTTTTGCCAGATGTTCCTCATCCGGTGTACATAAGCCATAGCTGATTCCCTTGCACATGACCTCTTCCATACCATTTACCAATAAGGGATGATTATGTCCTAAAATCATCGGCCCCCAGGAGCAGATAAAATCTAAATAGGCATTTCCATCAACATCATATAGATACGCACCATCTGCATGATCTACAAACAAGGGTATTTCTTTTACATTCGCAAAAGCTCTCACCGGGGAATTCACACCACCCGGTATATAGCGGCAAGCTTTGGCAAACAAGGCCTCACTCTTTTGATGGTTCATGCTCAGCACTCTCCTTTACGAAGTTGCTTTGCAATATCCAAAGCAAAATAGGTGATGATAATATCTGCACCTGCCCGCTTAAAGGCTAGCATGGTTTCATAAATAACTTCTTCCTTTACTAAGCCTTGCGCTACAGCCAACTTCAACATGCTATATTCTCCACTGACATTATATACACATAAAGGTGTCGCAAACTGTTGCTTGGCCATCTTTACGATATCCAAATAGGCCAAAGCCGGTTTCACCATGATGACATCTGCACCCTCTTCAATATCTGCTGCTATCTCACGCATTGCCTCTTCTTGATTGGCATAATCCATCTGATAGCTGCGGCGATCACCAAAGCTTGGGGCAGAATGTGCAGCTTCGCGAAATGGTCCATAATACGAAGAAGCATACTTGGCACTATACCCCATAATCGCAACTTCTTGATAGCCATGTGCATCCAAACATTCTCGAATAGATGCAATGTGACCATCCATCATATCACTTGGCGCAACCATATCAACACCAGCAGCTGCATAACTTAAGGCAATCTTATTTAAATAGGTTAAGGTTACATCATTATCTACATGACCATCTTCACATAAGATGCCACAGTGTCCATGATCTGTATACTCACACATGCAGACATCCGCAATGACATAAAGCATTGGATATTCTTGTTTAATATAAGCAATCGCTTTCTGGATGATGCCATCTTGTGCATATGCACTGCTGCCACAGGCATCCTTATGTAAAGGAATACCAAACAAGATACAGGATAAAACACCCGTTTCTACCATCTCATCTAAAATCTCATGCAAATGATCCAATGAATAATGATACACACCCGGCATTGCTGGAATTACCTGTTTGACATCTGGCTGTTCCGTCACAAAAAGCGGATAAACAAGCTCCTTTGCTGACAATCTGGTTTCTTTCATCATATCACGGATGACACTGTTTTTTCTTAATCTTCGACCTCGATACATGCTCTAGTCCCTTCCTTTCTTTTCATGGTGTAAAATGGCTTTCACAAATTCTTCCATTTCCGCATGTTTCAATGTCGTAATGGAGGTGAATCCTTCTTTTATCAATGCCTGTTTTGTTCTTTCTCCCATTGCATACACCATTTGCTTACGTTGCTTTGTCTGCTTTGCATATTGCTGAACACTAAAAGGACACGTCATTAAAACGCCATCATAATCCTCATCTTGTATTGAATGGGGCAGCTCTTCTATCGTATATAAAGGCACATAACTTACCTTACATTGTGTTTCTAATGTCTTTTGCAAATACGTATTTCCATTTACAGCTTTTGGCAGTAGGATATGATCCTGTTTTTGAACAGATGCTGTTAAAAGCTCTGCCATATGTTTACTGTCATGAATGTTTGGCATCAGATCGGCACATAAGCCATATTGTGCCAAAGCCTTTTTGGTTCCTTTTCCCATGACACAAAGTTTACACTGATAAAGAATACGACTGTCAAAACCTGCCTCCTGCAGCTGTTTCATGAGGATATGCACCACCTGCGCACTAGTAAACACGACATGGGTAAAAGATTGGAATGCTTCTTTTGTCCATGTATGTGCTATCGCTTTACAATACCCACATTGTACTTCCTCGCACCATGCTCCTTGCTCGCGTAATAGCTTTGCTGCTTGATGTTCTTCTTTCTGTACCTTGACTAGCAGATAGCGCTTTTGAAATAATGGTTTTTGTTCATAGAAACAAAGCTTTTCTCTTAGTTTAACTACCTCACCAATCACAATGATGGCAGGAGAAGATAAGGTATCAATGTCTTTTTGATGCAGTTCTGCCAATGTGGTCGTTAACACCTTTTGGCTAGGCATACTGACATGCGAACATATGGCCATTGGCGTAGCCTTCTCCATACCACATGCCAATAATTTTTCCACAAGCTGCATGGCTGAGCGCAAGCCCATCAAAAAAATCAGCGTATCCTTTGTTTTGGCTAGCTCCGCAAAGTTTAAATCGGCAAGGACATCTTTTTGTGAATGTGCGGTATATACGCGAAACCCATTGGTATATCCTCGATGAGTAACCGGAATCCCGGCATATGCCAAACCACCGATAGCAGAAGAAATACCGCAAACAACCTCAAAAGCAATACCTGCCTGTGCTAATGCCAGACCTTCTTCTGCCCCTCTGCCAAATACATAAGGATCTCCGCCTTTTAGACGTACCGTAACAGGATAGGTTCTCCCAGCATCTACAAGCAGTTTTTGAATCATCGCTTGCGGCATCGTATGCTTATGGTTCTCTTTCCCCACGTAAATTAGCTTACAATCTGCTTTGGCATAGGATAATAAGGAAGGATCAATTAAGCGATCATATAGAATACAATCTGCCTCTTCTATACAAGCCTTTCCTTTTAAACTTAATAATGCAGGATCACCACATCCTGCCCCAACCAGATATACTTTATTCATGTGATTGCACCGCCTTTATCAAATACTTCGCTGCTTCAAAGGGAAGCTGCTGTGCGTCTGTTAAAGGACGCCTCCAATGTAGATCACACATCTTACTACAATCCTCATTTCCATAAAGAGCATCAAACACGATTTCCTTTTCCGTGATTTTGCAATGCGCACCAACCGGCGTATGACATCCCCCATCGATTGCCTGTAAAAAGGTGCGTTCTATTTGAATTTCCTGATCAATATGTGTATTCGCCAAAGCATTGATCATGGTTAAAAGCGTGGCATCTTGTTCTTTGACCTCAATGGCCAAAGCCCCTTGTCCACAAGCCGGTATCATAGATGTGTAGGGGAAATATTCATAAGAAATTCCTTGTACTTGCAAACGTTTTAAGCCTGCGGCTGCTAAAACGATGCCATCAAGCTGCTGTTCTTCCATTTTTCTCAATCTGGTATCCACATTCCCCCGTATCCCCACAACAGATATATCCGGACGCAGTTTCATTAGTTGTACCTTACGGCGTTTACTGCCAGTGCCAATTTTCGCCTGAGGTCCTAATTCATGAAACGCTGTCTTGGTACGGGATATAAAAACATCTCGTGCATCTTCGCGAAGAAGCGTTTTAGTAAAACATAATCCTTTGGGTAATTGGGTTGGCATGTCCTTTAAACTATGTACTGCCATATGAATCTTTCCTGCTAACAAAGCTTCTTCTATTTCCTTCACAAAAATGCCCTTGGCATCCATTTGATCTAATGCCACATGCTGTTGAAGATCCCCCTTTGTGGCAATGATCTGTAACGTGAAACTATGCTGGGGATAGGTGTTTTGTAATAAAGTGCGAACTTGTTCACTTTGGGCAAGGGCTAAGGCACTGCCTCTGGTTCCTATGATATATCGCATATGTCATCCTCCTTTAAGAATAGCTGCTCTACCATTGCCGCATATTGTTCCTGATCTTCTTCCTGCAGCTGTTTTAAGGAAAGAATCGGTTCTTTTACCATACGCAAAAAAGAAGTTTCCAGCACTTTCTTCATCATGCGTTCCTCATGTGGCTGTAAAGATAATTTCTGTTTTAATAATTCATACGTATGTTGTGCCTGTTGTTTGCTGTATGTTTGTAAAGAAGCTATCGCTTTGTCAACCTGTACATGGCACAGCCATTCCATTAAAGAATCCACACGCTGTACCATATCCCCATAGGCCAGGCGCATTCTTTTTTGCCGTTCTTTGCTATGCTTATCAGCGATGATTTGCAAATCATCTAGATTACAGAGATGATGATTTTCATCTTTTATGGTCTCATCAATATCCCTGGGAGAAGCCAGATCCATGAGATATTGTTCTTTCTCTGTGAGAGGATACGCTTCTTTTTTAATGATGACATGCGGACTTGCCGTTGCTGAAATGATCATATCACAATCCTTAATACAAGAATATCGTTCTTCAAAAGGTACAATCGGCAGCTTTTCCTTTCCTTCCTGTAATTTTGATGCATGAGCTAAGGTACGACTACATAGCCAAAGATCCGCTTTTACATCCTTAAGATACATAAGCATCAGCTGTGCCATTTCCCCACTTCCGATCAATAGAATTTTCTTCCCTTGCAACGTTGTTTGCTGTGTTAAATATGTATAGGCAAGATAAGCAATCGATGTGGATATTTCGCTGATGCGATATGTCTGTTTTATTTGTTTGATGCAGGAAAAGCAAGTTTGTAAGATGCGATGCAGCTCTTTGCGACATGCTCCTGCCTGATTGGCAAATGCATATGCTGTTTTCATTTGCCCAAGAATCTGATCTTCTCCAAGGATCATAGAATGATAGCCCCCACATACTTCAAACAAATATAGTAGGGCTTCTTTTCCCGTTTTAACAAAGACATCTTCACGAGCAATGGTTTTCGCCATCTTCACAAATAAGGTGATCGCCTGATGCAGCTGTTGCTTTTCTTCATAGACAATATACAACTCACTGCGGTTGCATGTTGTCACACTCATTGCTTGTAGGATTTTGCTATCTAGTAGTTCATCATAAAGCTGTAATTTTTGCGTATCGCTAAAGGATGCCCCTTCACGTTTTTGAATGGAGGTTTTTTGATAACTGATACCGATTACACCAAACTTCATATGTTTACACCTCGCTTTCTACATTATAATAAAATTGAATGTGATATTCAATGAAAGAGGGCATCCATAAATTCTTATGAAGCATCCATAAAAATATCTTATGCTACAGGTGTAGCTTTTTATGTTCTCTGCGAAAAAACAAAGACCTAAAAGATAGCCCAAATTAAGCACCCTAATTCGCCGATATGGTCAAAGATAAAGGAATAATGCAGAAACAAAGGAAACAGGTAAAAAAAGCACTCTTTCTTTATCTAAAAAAGAGTGCCTGCGTATAAAATCCGTAATCCTTATCCGACAAATCCACCATCAACGGATAATACAGCACCTGTGATATAGGATGCCATATCACTGGCCAAAAACAATATCGCATCGGCAATATCTTGCGGTTCGCCTAAACGTTGTAATGGGACATTGGCAGCCATCGCCTGAATGATTGTCTGATCTAACGCCTTTACCATATCGGTACTTGTAATGCCGGGAGCAACGGCATTCACACGTATGCCATCTTTGCCTAACTCTCTGGCTAAGGATTTCGTCATTCCATTCACGGCAAACTTACTCGTTGGATAAGCACTGCCCGAACGCTGTCCATAAAGCGATACCATGGAGCTGACATTGATAATCACACCTTTTCCTTTTTCCTTCATAACCGGTGCAACTAAACGTGATAAACGAAATACTGCATCAACATTAATTTTTAAGACATCCAGAAAATGATCATCATCATAGGCATAAATAGAGGTAGCATCAGATACACCTGCATTATTCACCAAGATATCCACACTGCCAAACTTTTCTGTAACATCCTTTAACATAGCCTGTACTGCCTCAACATCATGCAGATCAGGATGATAGCCTTTAACAGGATACGTATGATCCTCTTCCATCAGCAATGCCATTGCATGATCTACCGTTTCTTGACGTGATCCCAGCATTGCGACCTTTGCGCCATTTTGTAAAAAACTACGCACCGTTTCAAAACCAATACCACGTGTACCTCCGGTTACGATAACTACTTTTTCTCTTAATGATGTAAATTGATCCATAGGTATAAAACCTCCCTTATTTTATAACCAAACTATAGCATATAACCTTTTCTATCACAAACAAAACACAACTCCTATGCAAAAATAAAGACAAAAGATAACCATTGTATAGCTATGGCATAACGATGATCCTATTCATAGGATATGTATCAGATATTGCCCTTATACCGTTTTTCAAACAATCCAAACAAAGAATCCTATTAACCATGTAACCCGTCTGCTTCCTGTAGGTTCCATTCTCACTGATTTATGTTATAATATCACCATGCCAAATTTTAAACAAAAGCTTTTACTTTACTTCGCTACGATATCCGTGAGTACCTTGCTGATATCTAATCTAGCCGCTATAAAGCTATGGAATTTTTTTGGTATTGCTGTTGATGGAGGTGTCGTTGTCTTTCCACTCACTTATATCATAGGTGATTTGATTGTGGAATTCTATGGAAAAAAGATTGCCAAAAATATTATTGTAGCTGGTTTTCTTATCAATATTCTAGCCATCATCGTATTTTATATCGTCATTGCTTTACCGGCATATGATGGTTGGAACATGCAGAATGCATATGCCAGTGTATTCGGCTTTACACCACGAATCATTCTTGGTTCGCTGCTCGCATATGTTTGCAGCAATCTATTGAATAACGTTATCTTCATGAAGTTAAAGAATCACGATGGCATATTTGCCAAAAGTTTTATTGCCAGAGCGTTAGGCTCTTCTGCATTTGCTCATATCCTGGATGCCTTCATCTTTGAAACAATCGCGTTTCTGGGTGTCCTGCCGTTCCATGAATTTCTGGCACAAGCGATATTTGCTTATGTACTCGGCATCAGCTTTGAAGTTATCTTCTCCCCAGCTGAGGCCATCATCGCAAAAAGTTTAAAAGGAAGAATGATAGAATGACAGAATACAAAAACAACAATACATTTAGCTTTGAAATCGTCAAAAAGATACCTGGAAAACTAGGAAGAGCAGGTATCATTCACACACCGCATGGAGATATTAAGACACCTGCTTTCATGTGCGTCGGCACAAAGGGTGAAGTCCGGTTTTTATCCATGCAGGATTTGCATGCTATTCAGGCACAGGCAATGCTGAGCAATGGATATCATCTGCGCAATGTTTCAGAAGAAATCCAAGCACAGAAAGGATTGGCCGCATGGTCTGGATGGAATGGACCTACTTTGACCGATTCTGGAGGATTTCAGGTTATGTCCTTAGGCTCCGGTTTAGGAAAAGTCGTCAGTATGGATCGAGAAAAAGAGGTTATCAATACTGATCCTAAGGATCGTTTAGCTATCGTAAGTGAAGATGGGGTACAGTTTCATGATCCTTTCACTGATCAGGATGATTTTATCGGTCCAGAGGAATCCATGCAAATTCAATGTCGCATCGGTGCTGATATTCATATGGCTTATGATGAATTAACTTCACTGGCAGATAGTTATGAATATAACGTCGAAGCTTTAGCACGAACGGAACGCTGGGCACTGCGCAGTTTAGCAGAACATAAAAAACACCGAGATGATTTAGGCTATCGTCAATCGCTTTATGGTGTTTTACAAGGTGGACGTTGGGAAGATTTACGACGTTCTACCGCACAAAAGTTTGCCAAGATGGATTTTGACGGTTATGGTCTGGGCGGTGCTTTTCTAAAAGAAAGTTTAGGTGAAATTCTGACCTGGTGCTGTGAAGAATTACCAGAAAATAAGCCTCGTCATTTGCTTGGCTTATCCCATCCGGACGATATTCTCATTGGCGTAGAAATGGGGGCCGATACTTTTGATTGTGTTGCCCCAACACGTGAAGCAAGACATGGCAGGATCTATACGACCCATGGATATTATAGCTTATCAAAATTTGCGGATAGTGAAGAACTATTGGATGAAGGCTGTGATTGTCCGGTATGTAAAGCAGGTTGGACACGCGGACAGTTAAGAGCCCTCATGAAATCAGAAAAACAAGAAGACAAGCATACATATTATAATCTGGCATCGATGCATAACCTGCGTTTCATCATTCGCTTAACAGAGCAAGCACGCCAAGCGATTCTGGATGGTACATATGCCGAATTTAAAGAAAACTTTTTAAAGAACTACTACCACAGATAAACAGACAGTTGTATCCTAAGATACGATTGTCTTTTTTACTGCCTAAAAATCATGTGCAAGGTTATTCGATAGGTGTATAAAAATTAGGCACCTTAACTAGAAAAGCAAAAACAAGATAAAAGAAAGCTATTTTATGAAAAACCGAAACAATTTCCTTTTTTATATCATCATATTATTAAAGAATACTTACTATTGTTATAATTTCTTCCTAATTTTCACCATAAAACCATGCTATGCTATAATGGTAAGGAAAAGAGTGAAAAAATGAAAAATACTTTAAAGAAAAAACGTTACCTGTGCATTCTTCTTTGTGCTTTACTAATCATTGTTCTATCCGTTGCCGGCTATATATGGTTCAGTATGCCACGTATTCACTTTACGCAGAACCCGATAACCCTGGAAGTGAAAGAAACCTATTCTGCTAAAGCTTTCATCAAAAAGATCGATCATGGTTCACTTCAGGATGTACATGTAGAAACAAACATCGACACGACAAAACTTGGCAATCATCAAATAACCTATACTATAGATGGTCATACATTCACCCTTGATTATATCGTAAAAGACAGCAAACCACCTGTTGTAGTAGCGCAAGATCAAAAAATAAGCATCGGTGATAAGGTAGCACCTGAGGATTTTATTCAAAAAATTGATGATGCTACGAAAACAACAGCTCGTTTTGCAAAAGCATATTCCTTTACAAAACTTGGCAAACAAACCGTTCAAATCATCGTCGAAGATGAAGGAAAAAACCAGACAACGGTAAAGGCTGTTGCAAATATTCTAAAAAAAGATACACAGCCACCTGTTTTTACCGGAATTTTAGATATGACCATCCAAAAAGGTGAGAAGCCTGACTTCAAAAAAGGCGTAGAAGCAATTGATGATCGTGATGGTAAGATTAACTTTACCATAAATAAAAATAACTTTGACGCAAAACAACCCGGACGTTATAGCATAACGTATCAGGCAATAGACAAAGCCGGTAATAAGACAGAAATAAATCGTACCGTCATCGTGCAAGAAAAAACATCTGGAAAAATCATCTATTTAACAATTGATGATGGACCTAGTGCAAACACACCAAAGGTATTGGAAATATTAGACCGTTATCATGTAAAAGCGACCTTTTTTGTTACAGCGCAATGCCCTTCCTATCTTGGCTATATCAAAACAGCATATCAAAAAGGCCATGCCATTGGACTACATACCTATTCACATGATTATGGAGCTCTTTATGCTAGCGAATCCGCTTATTTTAAAGATTTACAAAACATAAGTGATGTTGTGAAACAACAAACCGGCTTGACACCAAACATTATCCGCTTCCCTGGAGGCAGTAGTAACACGGTTTCTTCAAACGTCCCCGGGTTAATGACACGCTTAGCAAAAGCAGTTCAAGAAAGAGGCTATCAATATTATGATTGGAATTCCAGCAGCGGCGATGGAAATTCGGCTTTGCCGAGTGCATCTTTGATTCAAGAGGCAACATCTTATGGCGGGGCATCTCCATTGATGATGCTAACGCATGATCATCCAGGATCCCAAGCAAGTGTAGAAGCCTTACCTGCGATCATTGAATATTATCAATCCCTTGGCTATACCTTTAAAACCGTAGATAGTAGTGTTTCTGGATTTCACCATGGCATTAATAATTGATTCTATAGTAATACCTTAGTAGCTTATTAGTAATCATATAGTTAAAAAAGCATCTTATCGTATCATTCCCTGTAACTATCAATGGGAATTCTACATGATGAGATGCTTTTTACGTATCATTTATGATAATAAACCAAGATGAGTTGCTTTTTTACGTATCGTTTATGACAATAAACCTAAGTCATATTTCCACTTTAAAATACGACGCAGGGAGGCATCAATCTGCTCTTCCTGAATTTCTTTCTTTTTCACTGCTTCTAGAACGGCCGGCAACTGTACGCGATAATTACTGCAAATTAATAAATCATTACCTGCTTTGACAGCACTTACGGCCACACTAGCATCATCACTATATTGCGTAATTGCATCCATAGCCAGATCATCGCTCATTATAACGCCTTGAAATTTCAGCTGCTCACGTAATATCCTATGGACCTTTGCAGATAACGATGCCGGATGTTTAGCATCCATGCACTTTACAATATTATGGGAAACTAAAACACTATCTGCACCTGCCTGTATCCCGGCGCTAAAAGGGATAAAATCACTATTTTCAAAAGTTGCCATAGAACGTTTATCAATTGCTATACCGGTGTGCGTATCCACATTGTTTCCATAGCCAGGAAAATGCTTTAAACAAGAACCAATGTGATTCTTCTTCATCGTATGAACTACGGTTTTCACATAGTTCGCTGTTTCATGTGCGTTCTTGCCGAAAGATCGTGCATATATAAAATCCTCTGTATGTGTCGAAACATCTGCCACTGGTGCTAAATTCACATTAATGCCCATGCCTTTTAATAATTCTGCCTTTTCCTTAGTATCAGAAATAATCAGCGGCATACCACCTTCTTGATATAAATCCTGTGGTGACCAAAATGGAACTTCACGAAAATAAGTACTCACCCGATTCACAGTTCCCCCTTCTTCATCAACCCCGATTAACAAAGGAACTTTTGCTTCTTTCTGATAAGCGGTGAGCTTTGCCACAACATCTTGATAGTTTTGATCTTTGAAATCTCTGTCGAATAAAATATATCCGCCTAAATGATATGTATCCACATCCTCTATAGAATACATGTCTGGACAGCGGACAAAGAAAATCTGTCCGACTTTTTCTTCGATACTCATAGAGGCAATAATCTTATCGATAGCCACTTCTTTTTCGGTTTTTTCTTCCTGTTGCTTTGCGACCTTCTTCACGACACATTGAAGAGCAATCAAATGCTCTTTTTCTTTTCGGTAAGTAATACTTACTTCTTCATCCAGTAACAACGTATCCGTACCTTCCATCTTCATTTGTTCACGATCAAATCGCTTTTCTTCATCTTGATTCTTCACCATGATACTATTGGATGTCAGATCTTTAATAACACCTGTAAATTCATAAGTTTTATTAACCTCACTGTTATTCTCTGTATCTTTCTGCTTCTCTGGCTCTTTTTTATGAACATTTGTATTTGTAGAACAACCACCAAGTAATAACACACATGCAAATAAACCACATAAGATTCGTTTTTGCATAAGCTTACCTCCCATTAGATTTATGATATTAGTATAGCGTACTCTTTTTTACAAAAGTAAAATTCTTACATCTTTTCATCAAAAAAAGATGACCTATCCCAGGATAAATCATCATTCTAATAGTTATATACATCTGCTTCTTCCAATTTCACATTCTTCCTTGGTACCATATCCTAAGCAACTACCAGTTCATAAGTCGTGTGATGATAATAAAACTTATAGGATAGCATATAGAAGTACTGTGTGTTTATCGAAAGTTTAATCGTAAGATAGCATATAGAAGTACTGGACGTTTATTAAAAGTTTAATAGTAAAATAGCATATAGAAGTACTGCGTGTTTATCAAAAATTTAATCGTAAGATAGCATATAGAAGTACTGCGTGTTTATCAAAAGTTTAATCGTAAGCTGACATGTAGAAATACTGTGTGTATATAAGAAGTTTAATAGTCAGATAACGTAATCTCAATTATATAACTTTAGCATAATAAAACTGCTGACTTTTCCTTTGCATATGGAGTCAACAGTTTGAACGATGTTAGAAATACTATTAATTTTGTAATAAAATATCCAGTTTACTTTGCAGTGTATTCACCATTGTTTTAATATCTTCATCCGTGGATAAAAGACGTCGTATTTCACTATCCGCAACAGACATTGCCTGATCATAATCTGAAAATTTATTCACTGGTATAGCATGTTCCATTGTTTTATTGAAGAAATCTAGCTTAAAAGCACTTTCTCCTGGTGTATCTTCTTGCAGATAACGACTTACCGTCTTTGAATTGGTAATGTCTTTTAGTACAGAAACTCCTTGTGAATAAGCAAAGATATCCTCCTGCGTTGTTTCATCATAGGATAACATTTTTAAGAATTCCCATGCGAGGTCTTTATGCTGTGAGGTTTTTGCCATTCCCATCAACAAGGTATCAAGTTCCGATACATTATCTCCTTGAGGCCCTGCTGGCATAGGGATGCATTCCCATTCAAAGCTGCTATATTTCTTGACACGCCAAGGATAGGGTTTATATGTGCGGTATTCACTAAAACGCATAGGGCAGAAAACAACCTGTCCCTTATCAAACATTTCGCTCGTTGGTGTCATGCCTTGATTTAGTTCTTCTAATCTTCTGGTGAATTCTATCGCCTCATATACCCGCTCATCACTTAAAGTTGCTTTTGTACCTTCCGCATAAAATACCGTAGCTCCATTTGAGGCAACTGCATTTTGCCAGCCATAACCATAAACACCAAACTGATCTAATGCGCCATCCTCATTCGTATCTTTTGTCACCCTGCGGCAGATATCATAGAAATCGGCCCATGTCCAGTCATCTGATGGAAGAGAAATACCTTCTTTTTCCAACAAGGTACGATTGACATACATTAATGTTGGTACACTTTCATAAGGGAGTGCATATTGTTTCTTCTGATAAGTTCCGGATTGATAGGATGGTGTAAAGTATGCCGCTTTATCGAATGCATCATCCTTATGAATATAGCTGTTCAAATTTTGCATGATGCCGATATCAGAAAATGTAGATAAATCATTTGATCGTATCATAAATACATCAGGTAAATTGCCTTTTAAAGCCTGTTGCGAGAGCCATTCAGAGTAATCACTTTTCTGTAGACCACTGACATATTCTACCTTTACATTAGGATGTTTACGTTCAAAGCGTTCCACAACTTCATCAATGATCTTATAGCTTTCGCCATTGGGCACATCCCAATTACTGCCGGCAAACATGCCAAACGTCAATGTGATTGGCTTATTTTTCTGATAGGTCATATATAATAAGATTGACACGATCAACAAAAAGGCAGCCGCAACGGCTATAACCTTCCGTTTCATGCTTCTTTTCCTCTATGGATATACCAGATAGCCAGTTGTGTACGATCACGCAGCTGCAGCTTATCCAAAATAACACTGAGATAATTGCGTATCGTACCTTCTGTGAATTTTAATATTTCAGCGATTTCTTTATTCGAAAGTCCTTGTGATACTTGTTGAATGATTTTCCATTCCGTATCGCTTAAATTCGGTAAGTCTTCATCATGAATACGTTCTGCCACGATATTGTTTTTTGCCATTTCTGAAAAGATCTTGGTCACTTTGCTGGCAACATTCGGATTAAAGATAGCTCCTCCTTGCAGAACGGTTTTAATTGCGGAGGTCAATTCATCTAAAGATACCCCTTTTAATAAATAACCACTTGCCCCATATTTTAAGGCCGAGAAAATATATTCATCATCATCAAATGTCGTTAATACAATAACCTTAATTTCAGGATATACTTCTTTGACAAATTTGGTACATTGCACACCATCCATATCCGGCATACGAACATCCATTAAAATAATGTCCGGTATATGACGGCGTATGCTTTCGACTACTTCTTTTCCACTCCCTACTGTATCAATTACTTCAAATTCATTATTGGTACTTAGGATGATTTTTAAGCTTTCACGAATCAATTCCTGATCATCTGCAATTAAAATCTTAATCATATTCTAAACCCTCCCGAATTGGTATTTCAGCGATAATGATAAACCCACTGGAACCATAAAAACGTATATTCCCTTTTAATAACTCAATGCGTTCCTGCATATGATGAAGACCAAAGTCTGGTTTGATGTTTTCACATCCTATACCATTATCTTCTATTATTAATATTAACGTGTTTTCTTCCTTTGCGATAGAAATATATATTTTCGTCGCATGTCCATGGCGAACCGCATTGGTCATTCCCTCTTGAATAATACGATAGATGACTTCTTCTTCATCAGAATCAAAGGTTAACTTAGGTAAATGACAGACAAAGTGAATCGTCACATCCGTAATTTCCTGAAATTCCTTGATCATCTTATCAATTGCCACTTTCAAGGTATAATGTTCTAAGGCATCCGGTCGCAGCTTATCAACCGAGCGACGAACATCTTTTAAGCCTCTTCTGGCGGTTTCACTTAATACACTTAATTGCTTACGTGTGGCTTTGGGATCCAGTTCACAGGTCAGCACACAGGCATCTAAGCCAACGGATAGCCCCGTCAAAGTATGCCCCAGTGTATCATGGATTTCTCTGGCTAAACGATTTCGTTCTCTTGTTTCTCCCATTTTTTCACGTATATCGGCATATTCTTTCAGTTGTTCATTTAAGCTTTGTAATTCTTCATTCAATGCTAAGAAACGCTTGTTTTCATTGATCTTATCTTGAACCAGAAAGACCATGTAGATGATAAAAACAATGATATTCAGACTGGCTAGGGTATTTTGAACACTTAATAAGAGTGATTTGACAAAGGAATTATAACAGTTGATATAATCATAGAAGGATGTCATGGAAACACGAGCCGATAAGAAATCATAATTAGCACCTAAATAAAACGTAACCAATACAACCATAAAGAAGAAACGATAGGTATTGGAAGTAATATAGGTTAATAAATCAGCCATCATCAGCAACAATATGGAATTGGAACTGAAATATAGTCGTTCCATGATCAATAGACATAAGCCTGACTCAACCAGAAAACAAAGCACCAGCTGCCATGTTTCAAAATGTAGTTTTAAACGCAGACGCATCACGATCAATAATGCCACAAAGGCTGTAATTGATAAGATCATACTATGCATAGGATCTTTCGGTAAATAATCAATCATCGATAAAAAGGTCCTTGCCTCTTGCATATCACAGATACGTTTGGTTGTGATATAAATAATCGAACTGATAAAGACAATCATCGTGAAATTCAGAAAGCACATGATGAAGTAGGTATAGCGCAGTCTGTTTTCCATAAGTTGTTTACGTAACATACTATTGCCACCCTTCTAATGAATATTTCCCGACGTTTTTTTGTGTGATGATGGTCACTGGAATACGCTGAAGTTTTTCTATTTTCTCATGATTGCGAATCTTATAAACAGCTTCTGCCGCCATTTTTCCTAATGTCTTTGGTGATTGAGCAACCGTTGCCTGCATGATATGCTCTGATATCAGTGTCTTGGTTTCCGGTGTGCCATCTACGCCATATACGAATACATCTTTTAATTTGCCTTGATCTTGCATGGCTGCCAGAGCACCTAATGCACTTGGATCATTTAAAGCCATTACCACATCAAAAGATACATCCTTTTCCAAGAACTTTTGCATAAGCGGCATTGCAATCTCTAATTGACCATCACATTCAATGCGTTCGACAATACGATAATTGGGATCATTTTTAATCGTATCGATAAAGCCCTGAATGCGCTGAACAGCAGAATATGCTGTACTATGTTGTAATAAAACGATATCTGCTTTTTTCTTATATTTCATCATATCTTTTGCACACTGGACACCGGCATCATAATTATTTGACATTACACTGTAAGTAATTAAGTCACTGTCCATGACTTCACTATCCACAGCAATGACCGGGATACCGGCTTTTTTGGCTGCTTCAAGGGAGGAAGTTAAGCCGTTGAAATCAACAGGATTGACAATGATCGCTTGGACATTCTGATCAATGAGGTATTGTATTTGTTGTTTTTGTTTTTCTAAGTCTAAGGCAGGATCAAGACTGATTAACACATCACCATTCGCTTCGACTACATTATGTATTTCTTCATCAATGATACTAAAGAAAGGATTGTTAAGTGTCATGTAGGTAGCACCGATTTTCAGAGGCTCCTTACTGCGATAGACAAAGGAAGTTTTACTGGCTTTACTAAAGATACTGATGCCTGCCGCCACAAACACCATTAAAAACAAAAAAATGATAGCCGTTTTCAATGCGCCCTTCATTTTTGACATACGTACCCTTCCTCCTGACTGTTTTTCCTTATTATATCATATTCTAAAGCATTCCTACCGCAATTTCCAGAGTGAAAAAAGATATCTGCCGGAATTTTCACAATGAGAAAAAGGAATGACATTTCTTAATTTGTTTGTTGGTGAAATGAAAACAACGAGAGCGTTTATATTAGTATGCCATTGCAGTGATCGATTTCATGTTGAATAATTTGTGCAGTCCTATCATGAAAGGTCTTAATCTTTATGTTCATATGTTCATCTTGATATCGTACCTTGATACGGCGATAGCGTCTTGTTTGGCGAATTCCGCTGATGGACAGACATTGTTCTTGCGCCAGATAAGTTTCTTTTGATGTTTTGATGATTTCCGGATTCAGCATGACCCAATGAAATCCTGTATCAATATCCACAAAAGCAATGATTCGCTTGAATATGCCAATCATGTTGGCAGCCATGCCTACACACCTATCTTCATGTGCTTGCAGTGTTTCCAATAGATTTTTTGCCACCCATAGATCTTTTTCTGTTGCTGGCTCACTTGTTTTCTGTAATAGTATGATATCGTGATTGATTTCGCTAATCATTTCGTTCTCTCCTTTCGGTTTCCTTTTTAAGAAAAAGCCACTCCTTTTCATTTTATGATAAAACACATTAAGCCCGCTTTTGTATAAGCGATTGCGTTTAGAGCACCTTAGATGTTTTTCTCGGAAGGAAAAAGTGATGTTTCTCCATGTTAAAAACATAAGAAAAAACAAGCCACTCTCTCATCATTGACTTGTTTCTTCCTGCTTCATAATTGTATGAAACACTCGCATGTAATTGAATGAACGGTGTAATCTCAGAGAATAAGGCATGACCCCGTGTGTAATGTGTGAAGGGTTTCATGTTTATTCAAAAAAGGATTGTATGGGGTCTTATATTATGATAATTAGTGAAAGGAAATCTTAAGAAAACCATTGAATGTTACCAGCAGACATCTGATTTTCGTATCCTTATTCCTGATATGCCCCATCCACCAATGTAGTGTAGATTTAAAAGAGACTTATACTTTAAATCTAGTTGTTCCACAATACCATAGATGTTTTGTTTGATGTAGATCTACACTGCAAACAATCATTCTACTATTGCACTTATATTGTATACAACCAGGTAAAGAATTGCAACTTTCTTTTGTCACATAATTTTCATGACATTTGTTAGTCATATGTGACAAATGTTAGTTTTCAACGCTATTTAGCGCAAATTTCTTATTTCTTTTCATCGAGCTTAAAGTTTTGGACCCAGCTGTCGAATTTTTCTTTCGTGATTCCATCATCGCCGTTTTCCAATTCATCTTTGACCTTACCTTTTTCCACATAATACAAGGAAGGCGTACTATCCATGGTTTTAAAGTAAGATTGAATCTTTTTAATATTGCCGCTGCGATCCGGATTAGGGTCTTTGTCAATGACAACATCGTATACGATCACATGGTGCTTTGGTAAATATTCATCCAGCATATCGCGAAATTTCTCACAATGTGCACACCAGCTTTGGGTAAATACGATTACAAAATCTTCTTTATTTTTCATTTTCTTTTCCATATCTGCTACGGAAATCGTGCGTAAGGCACCTGGTGTTTCATCTCTTGTATAACCGCCGCATCCACTTAGCAGCAAAAGAAAGCATAACGTCGTAATGTACATAATTTTTTTCATAAAAACCTCCATATGCCGCTCTTTAAGCGGTACAACACCTCTGGATGTTCTTTAATAGTATAGCCATTTTTGATAAAAAAGTAAACAGATGACAACACTTTCTCATTTTCCAAATTTTATCGCAATCTAATTTAGAAAGGCTATGCATTAGAAAATTCCTTTCTTTCGCATAGCCTTTATTTTCGTTATTCTTCCTTTTGTTTCGGCAATTCCACACGGATACGTTCAATACGATGATTTCTGATTTCTAACATTTGAAATTGTATACCATTCCAATATAAGGTTCCACTTTCCCCATCTTCAGGGATACAGCCTAACTGATCTAAGATGAAACCACCAATCGTATCATACTTCTCATTCTCAATATTTATTTGCAGTGCTTCATTCAAATCTTCGATGGGCATCCTACCATTGATTTCATAGACATTATCATACAATTTGCGTAACATCATCGCTTGCGCATCATCATATTCATCTTCGATTTCTCCCATGATTTCTTCTACGAGATCTTCCATGGTCACAATACCGGACATGCCTCCGTATTCATCAATCAGAATCGCGATATGTTGATGCAACTTCTGCATCTCTTGAAATAAATCATCGATATTTTTTGTTTCAGGAACAAAATACGGCTTTCTTAATATCTTACGGATATCCACAAAAGCAAAACCATGTTGATATGCTTGCGTAAAATAATCTTTAATATTTAAAATACCGATCACATTATCAATAGATTCTTCATATACCGGTATTCGAGAATACTGCATTTCCATCAGAACGTGTACATATGCATCCTTGGGATCATCTATATCAATACAAAATACTTGTGTTCTAGGTGTCATGATTTCATTAGCCAAGATCTCATCAAATTCAAAAACCCCATCCATCATTTCTGCCGCAGCTTCATCAAGCACACCCTTTTCACGACTATCTTCTAGCATACTGCGAATCTCTTCACGCGATAAAGATTCTTCCACATGTTCATCTTGTATGCCAAACAAACGTAAAACAAGCGTGGTAGATACCGAGAGAATCTTAATGATAGGGTACGCTACTTTACTAATTATCAAAATCGGCTTAGCACAAAACATGGAAAAGCTTTCCGCCTTTTGAATAGCCATTCGTTTGGGTACCAATTCACCAAAGATAAGCGTGATAAAAGAAATAAGCATCGTGATCAACACCACGGCGATCGTATTGGCCTGGGGAATGCCCCAACGCTGTAATACTTCAGCAAGCGAACTTGAAATTCCCGTTGCCGCACTTGCGGAATTGAAAAAGCCGGATAACGTGATGGCAATCTGAATCGTAGATAAGAAATTCGTAGGTGCATCCATCAGCTGTTCAACTAACCTAGCCTTTTTATTTCCATCTTGAGCCAGGCGTTTGATTTTTCCTTTATTAACAGAAACAATGGCCATTTCACTCGCTGCGAAATAGGCATTTGTCATTGTTAATATCACCATTAAAATCAATTGTAACGTAATAGAGGTCCCTGCGGGGTCTGTGTCCATAAATTAAAATCGCTCCTTTTCTAAATTATATTATGGTCTTGATTGTAACAGAAGTTCTTCCATTTGTGAATATTCCTTTGTTAAGTTTTGGTTAATTAAAAAGATGCCACCATTTCTTTTGTTAAATCTTTTATTATCGCCACGGCAAGTTTGACAGCATTTTGATAATCTTTTAATGTTGTATAACCATAACTGCTGTGAGCATAACGAACTGGAATCCCAATTACGATGGTTGGAATGCCTCGCAAATGCGTATGAGAAATGGCTCCATTGGTGCCGCCACCGCTGCGTACGCTTTCCTGTACCGGTATGTGATGACGTTTTGCCACATCCAAGGCAAAGCGTTGAAAACGTGGATTGGTAATCATAGAACAATCAAAATGACGTAACATCGGTCCTTTTCTCAATGCGCTTTGAATCATATAGCTTTCTTCAAAGGTATCATCTGCAGGACATCCTTCAAAAGCGATCATAACATCACAATGGATGTTTTGAATAGCACATTTCATGCCCCGCTCGCCAACTTCTTCTTGTGCTGATATCGTCCCTTGTACTGCTACATCCATATTCTGCACCTGATGCATCGTTTCAATCAAAGCGGCACAGCCAATGCGGCAGTCAAAGGCTTTTCCCATAAAGATATCGTGACGCTCATCATAGGAACATAAAACATTGGGTACGGCAAAACAGCCTATCTGTATACGATAAGATTCTTGCACTTCCTTTAAGCTGGTAGCTCCTACATCAATGAGCAAATCATCAAAAGCGATGGCTTTTCCTTTTTCACTCTGTTTCATAAAATGTGGAGGTTTGCTGCATACGATGCCTTGTACGATTTCACCGTCTACATTGCGAATAAGCACACTATTCCCAACGATGTTTTTCGCTTCCCAACCGCCTAAGGGTAGAAAGCGCAGCATCCCATCCTGACGTATGGCCTGGATGATAAAACCAACCTCATCCCCATGGGCATCAAGATGAATGATCGGTTTTTCTTGCTTCGTGTTGCTTGTCGATGAATAAATGTATAAGTTGCGCATATGATCCTCTTCACAATGAAAAGCACTACACTCTTCACGTACCAATGCGATTACATCATCTTCCATGCCACTTGGTCCAAAGGCATTACTTAAGGCCTTGATTCGCTCTATTTCATTCATGCTGTATTCCTCTTTTCTTTTTTTATACTTACAAAATATTGTAGCATATGCGAAGTCTTTGGAAAAGTAAGATGTTGCATCACTATGGTTTCCCTTTTTATTGACAGACATCCAAACACAGGCTACAATAAAAGCAATAAGAAATGGCGTGGTGATGAACATGAGCAAATAATCTATTGTAGAAAACGAATGTTTTTTTCAATGGATGATTTGCTTTTTGTATGCGCACATGTATGTAAAGAAATATCGATAATTTTTCTCTAGCTTTTATTTTTTGTCATGGTTAAGTGAGCATAAAATCAAAAGAAAAACGTAATTCATCCATTGTGCTTTATTGTACTAAGAAAGAAGAGGAATGACGTTATGAAACAAATTGCAGTTATCTTATATGAGGGATATTGCCTGTGTGAAATCACCGTAGCTTTAGAAATGCTTCGTATGGCTGACATCCCCGTTACTTATTTTGGTGTTGAAAAGAAAGCATATCGCAGTGAAGAAGGCATAGTATTGCAATGTGAACATACCCTTGATGAATTGGATGTTGATGATTATGATGGCATCTTGTTGTCGGGATTTATGGAAGAGAACCCTACTATATTAAAGAATGAACTTCTTAAAGAAAAATTGCGCATATTTGATCAACAGAAAAAAGTCATTGGGGCTATTTCCATTGCTCCTTTACTTTTATACAATGCCGGCATTCTAAAAGATCGCCCATTTATGTGTGCCATGAACAAACAAGATCTTGTTGAAGAAGGTTACGCTTTAAGCTGTTTACAGAATATGATCGATTGGGATGCATGTTGTGCTGAAGAAGATCTTAAATTTATCCGTCATGAGCATATCATCACCAGTGTGATCTATGGATTTCGTGAGTGGGCTATGGAAATAGGCAGAATGCTAGATATTCCCGTTTATCCTAAATCATTTGGATTATAAAGGCAGCAAAAAACTTCATCTATGTAAGAAAATGTGTCATTCGTCCTGTAAAGGCATTGTGACACATTTTTATATTCCTTCAAGTAATTTCGAAGTACTGATTAATCAAGGGTTCTCGATAATACTATTTAAAATGTCGTTTAAAAGAGGCTATTTATTGAGTTGCCTTATAATGCTAAAGAAGCCTCTTTCAATTTAATGGTTATTTGGTAGAAACCATTTAAATAGTTTAACAGCAACTTATTAAAAAGCACTTACTTAGGATATCGCAAACATAACAAAAAAACCTCACATTTGTGAGGTTATCTTTTTTAATGGCGCCTTAAACAGGACTTGAACCTGTGACCTGCCGGTTAACAGCCGGATGCTCTACCAACTGAGCTATTAAGGCACTTATCAAGTGCTTAATTATAATATCATAAAGTTAGTTTTTTGACAATATCTTTTTTAGCAAAAATAGCAGAAAAAGCTTCATGTGGAATGCTTCCTTGCAAGTGTTTTTTTACTTCCATCTTTTTTCCAATCTTACTTAATTTTTTATGAATTCCGTTTTGTGCTATCATAAAAACTTTTAGCGTGTTCTATCGATTGCTTTTCTAGCAGATAAGAATTCTTTCATTGCGCTATGAAAAAGAGGCTTAATAGCCTCCTTCACTTGCTTCATTTTGCATCAATTGAACTCCGGCACTGGTTCCGATACGATCAGCACCTGCTGCAATCATCTCATCCATATCTGCACGACAACGTACACCGCCAGCTGCTTTAACTTTACAGTTATCTTTTACGGTATCCTTCATCAGCTTCACATCTTCTGGTGTTGCACCTCTTGTAGAAAAACCAGTGGATGTTTTCACAAAGGTTGCCCCTGCTTCTACACAAAGCTGGCAAGCCTTCACAATTTCTTCCTCACTTAATAGGCATGTTTCCAAAATTACCTTGACACAGTGTCCATCTGCCGCTTTAACAACAGCAGCCACATCATCACGAACAGCATCATAATGATGTGCCTTCATTTCACCGATATTCATTACCATATCAATTTCTTCTGCCCCATCGGCAATGGCATTGCTTGTTTCAAAAGCTTTTGCTTTCGTACTCATTGCGCCTAGTGGGAAACCTACGACCGTACAAACCTTAACATCACTATCGTTTAATAGTTTCGCACAATAAGCTACCCAATACGTATTTACACAAACACTCGCAAAATCATATTTCTTAGCCTCTTCACACAATACCTGGATCTTATCCTGTGTAGCATCCGCTTTCAATAAAGTGTGATCGATATATTTGTTCATTTTCATAAGAACATCCTCCTACTTATCACTTTAAGTATAGCATTTTCCCTCTGAAACGAAAACCTGATTTTATTGTTTCTCAGCTATAACGACTATCCTTGTTTCTTTGGGCTTTTTTAATTGCTGTTTTACGTTTCCAATATAATTGCAAGAATGGGTTTTGATATAGCGCTATCGTAAGCTTTAACAATAATCCATAACGCAATAACTCCAACACGATAATGCAAAGTATGGAAGGCAGTTGATACTGTTGACTTTGAAAAGTCTGCCATACTTGAGGGAGTTCTTGCAGCAGATGGATACTTTCACAAAGCCATGCAAGCATGATTAGAATGCGACAGGAAGAACTGTACATGAACATGGCAACACCTGCAAAAGACCATAGCAACGACGTAAAAAGAATAGCTAACAGGAAAAACCGCTGCACATATTGTAACCCATCTATGTCCGTAGGAAAACTTAGTTGCATGATGAATAAAAACAGTAAGAAGCCTATCAACGTCCCCAATAAAATCATGACAAGATAAAACGTATAGCGATGTAAAAAATGCTGTGCTCTTATAAAAAGACGATTATCCTCTTCCATATGGACCAGAGATACTTCTTGTAACACTTGGTTTAAGACTTCATCTTCTTGTCTTTCTTCCTCCTCTTCTGGCTGCGTTATTGCCATCCTTCTATCTGCTTTTTTCCATATACTGACAATATGTGGATCGCGATAGAGATAGCAGACGCAACAAAAGGTGATGAGGTACTTACTGATCATCAATAAGGTGAATAAGATCCGCAACGTCGTAGCTTCCCAGCCAGACAGGCTGAGCTGATAAAAAGCAGGCAGTGCCGATAGAAAATACAGAGAGAGGATCGCACATAGGGTGAACAGTAGGCGCGCAATCTTTCTACCCTTTTGCAATGACCTGACGATAAACAGCCATAATATCCCTTCCATGAGTAAACGTATCATGTATCTTTTCTGTGGCTCTTGGAAGCGAATTGGAAATAGTTCTTTCAATAGCATGACTTGTAAAACGGCATAGCATATGTAAAACAATAGAAAAAGCCAAGTAAATAAGCGCAGCTGCGTTTTTATCTTCTTCTGATATCTTGTTGTATCCTTTTTCTCATGCATATGCATCACCTGTATTTATTATACATGAAAAAAAGGGTCGCATCTCTTACAAATGTGACCGTTCTTCTATCAGCTATTCAATTTGTCGTTTGGATTGAAGAAATATGGATTCGGTTTATCAAAATAATTGGACGTATCTAAATCCCATGCATTATGCATATCCCCTTCTCCAAAGTCTTTTAATTCGTCATGTGTAGTTAAAATGTCCAGTGTTGTTCTTAAATGCTGCAATACATGGGCACTGCTCTCAGATAAATATGTCAAGACCTTTTTTGTCTCTTCATCCTTTGTTTTGGTTAATACTTGTTCATAATATGTTTGATAGGCTTGTTCTTCTTCGATATCACATAGTAAGGCAGCGCTTAGATCATTATTTACATGATGTTGTTTTATTTCCTTATGCGTTGGCTGATCACAGGGTGGAATAAATGCAAAGACCGGGGTATCGTCATTGGATTCATCATAATAGCGATCATCTTCCCCATGCAGATGGTGCAATAGCTCGGCTAAAACTTCCATATCACTTAAGCGACGGGCAGCAATACGGCGAAATAATTCATGAAATGTGGGATTGTGTATCATGAAGCTTTGACGCAAATATAATATAGCAAGTTGTAAGCCTTTTTCACATCCGCCACATTCATGATCCATATATTCATAAAGCTTAGGATCTGGGGTAATATTGTTTATTTCCATAGGTAATTGATTATCATACAAATACATGCAAGATTTCCTCCTTTTTCAATTCTAGTATGGATATGAAAAAGAAGATTATGCTATAATAATGCTGCAAAAATGGGCAGGAAACCTGTCGTAAGAGGAGATAAAAGATGAAAGAAGTTCAATTACATGCAAAGTGTCAAGAAGAAGTAATCGTAGATGAAGCTAAGCTTGCTTGCAATGTGGGCAGCGGCATTGTTTCTGTATATGCAACACCAATGATGATTGCGGCGATGGAGCATGCGGCAGTGCAATGTCTACAGCCTTTCTTAGAAGAAGGAGAAACCAGTGTTGGTGTCTTGATGCATACGACACACGATGCTGCCACACCAGCAGGTATGAAGGTTCGGATAAGCGCTGAAATTATCGCGGTTGATCGTAAGAAAGTCACCTTTTCGATCATCGCCCAAGATGAAAAGGATATCATCGGTAAAGCAAGCCATGAACGTTTTGTGGTGATGAAAGAAAAGTTTGAAGCAAAAGCCCAAGCAAAACTTTGTTAAAAGCAGCTTTTGAAGTGAATTTTCATTTGTTATTCAATGGAAAGACATTTCAATCGCTGTTTTTTTATTGTGAATGAAAAAAAGGAATATCCTAGCAAGGTGCATATTCCTTTTCAAAATGATTGTTATGTTGTTTTATAGCGCATCCCATATCCAAAAGCGAAGCTTCTTTTGCCATGACAATGTTGTAAGAACATGAGCTCGCTGCGTTTGCCATTGCGATTGCAGTTGTTGTACATCCTCTTTCGTAATCTCATGCTGCGAAAAGCGTGCTTTTTCCACAAGTTGTAATGTTTCTTGATCAATCTTCGCTCCATATGGGAATAAATCTTCTAACCAGCCATAAAGCGTTAACAGCTTTTGTCGTTGTTTCATGCTTTCCAACTGTTTCCGGCGATACTTTCTTCTTAGGCTTGCCTGTGCATAAATGAATAAGGGTAAGATAAGCACAACGAGAACTGGTAACAAGAAAGAAGGCAGCGAGGAAGAGGCAGACGTTGTTGTCGTGCCATTTTCTTCCATTAAGTGTTGCGTAGGCTGTTGGATTGGTTTCGGCTCTTCCTTATTTTCAAGACCGGGGGTAATTTCTGATGGCGTTGTTTGCGTGAGAGGCTGTTCGCTTTTTTGTATGGTAGAATCGTTATCTGCTGCCGGCGTTACTTCCACAGGCATCCATCCATAGGTTTCATCAAAAATTTCCACCCAGGCATGTGCATCAGAATCTTTGACCTGTGCATGTCCTTCATGATCATAAGCATTGCTATCCACACGATACCCTTCTACATAACGGGCTGGGACGCCATAATAGCGTAATAACAATACAGCAGAGGATGCATAATGAACACAATACCCTTCCTGATTTTCCCATAAGAAATAGGAAACAAAATCCTTGGAAAGGTCAGGCGATCCCGGATAAAGTGTATAGCGGGTATGAGCATACAAATAGCCTTTTACATAGTCAATAATTTCTTCCGTAGACGCAAAACGATGGAAGTTATCTTGTAAGTCTTCTACCGTATTAAATTTTTCTTTTATATCTTTAGGTAGCTGTAAATACTGCTCCTTAATAAAATCCACATATTCCTTATAGGATGTTCCCTGTGGTACATGCAATATTTTTTGTTCATCATCCCAGATTTCATAAGTAACAGCATCCTTTGTTGAATTGCTCCATGCTGCATAGCCATCATAATAAATATTCATATCCTGATTGATGTGCTTAAGATAATATGGCACAATGGCATATTGTGTATTGGCGCGCATATCTTTGATCATCAATGGATTCGCATGAATATTTTTCGGTAATGCCGCCTGATTCATCCAAAAACGAATTGTTGTCCAATCAATATTGGGATATTGACGATATTGTTTATGCGCAAGGGATTTCCATGTATGTCCATCATAAATAGCACCGCTATAGGTTTTTAAATATAAGCGAGATGCCTTAGGATAAGTAAGTTCCATTTGGATAGCACCAGTATAAGAACGATTCCCCGCTCTTCCTAAGTCAATTTCACCTATGCTTTCTGAGCCATAACGCAAATTATAAGTGAACTGCTCAATTGTCTGTAACAGTTTTTGACGCATATGACTGCTAGTGGAAGAGACTTCATACTCCTTTTCTGGTAATAGGATAAAAAGCGTACCAAATATAAGAGAGAAGCAAAGCAAAACATAGCCAAACAGCTTGCCATAATGCCATGAACGTGTACTATGTCTTCTGATATAAGAAAGAAACAATAAAGTAAACCAATCCATCAAAAGCAAACAGGTAAGCAGCCATGGCTGTTTGACACTATACAGCATCGTTGGAAAATATAGCAGAAAGCTGATGGCAAAGGCTGGGAAATGACGTTTCCAGCGAATGATAAAAAGGTATTCCAGTAACATGATCATCAGATACAACGCTATCCAAACTCGTGAAAATAAGAAAGGAAGCTCTTGTTGTGATAGTGTCACTTCATAAACTTGAAACGTATAGTTGGAAGAATGAGCATACACAGATGTGATTTGATTATATATGGCATTAATGGTATCACGAAAGTTAATGATCAGACTTAAAAGTAAAAGCATTATCAAAGCACCATAAATAGGTATTACCCATTTTTTCAGTTTTGTCGTTTGTAAGAATAGAAAAAGCAGTGTTGCGATAAAGGTCGTACATAGTACGACACCATTCAGCATTTGAAAAACCCATAGGAAGATAAGGAAAGGAAGATAACTTGTTAAGACGAAAAGAAAGCGATCGGTAAGTGAGAATGTCTTATGCATGCACATCACTTCCTTTCTCATCCATAGATGTTTCTATCCCGCTAGAGCGTATGCATACGTGTGTCCCCAGCTGTGAACGGTAAAGAACATTGTCCTCTTCTTCCGCTTTGGGATGTGCGAGAATTGCCTGTAAACAACGTTTTAAGCTCGCTTTATCATAGACCTCCTGTTCCAAATTGCCATCTTTAGAATTCCAACAGACAATGGCACTCATAGAACGCTGTATCCATTCTATAGCACAGGCATAAAAGTGTCCCAAAACCTGCTCGCATTCCTCAACACTTCCATGCAAATCTAAATATACAAGCAGTTGTTCCTGTTGGTAAGAGGCAAAAGTACGTATCATTGTCTTCGCTAATTTGTAGCTTAATTTATGATGAATATGGCGCAAATCATCACCAGGCTGGTATTCTTTCACTTCATGTGTATCTTCTAAGATGCCACCGTGTTGGATATGACCTTCATATACATGTTCCTGATCTTGTAAGATATCATGAATTTGTGATGATATAGTGGCCCCAGTTGCATGAGGATATAAATAATAAGTACGCTTTTGATGGCTGTGGTAATGGCGTTGAAATAATCCTAGCATATCCTGTAGTACAAAACCATCAAAGCATAAGCGAATTTTTCCCATCGTTGCCTCATGGGCAATCATAGGAACATACACGATGGTATCACTTGTAAATAAGGTCAGATTATCTTGGGTTTGCTCATCCAAAAAGATATTCTCTTGTTGGATGTTGATTTTGAGTTGAGCAAGCGGGAACCATTTCCCACTGGCGCAATAAAAGTAACTGCCCTCTTTACGGCGTTGAAAGTCTACTTGTAAATGATTTGATGAAATCAGCATGGCAAATAAACTAATCAAGGGCAGCGCAATAACACCTGTCAAAATTATCAGAAATAAATAGCCGCCTAAAAAGATGTAGAGCAGTGCACACACTGCCAACAAAAGCAGATAGCGGCACCAGGCGCGAAGCATTATGCTTTCCTCAGCTGCGGTTTTTCAATCTCATCTAAAAGGTTTTGTAAAACAGCAGCAGTCGTGCGATGATCCTTAACAATATCGTTTTTCATTACTATACGATGTGCAAGAACATCGTGGAAGACTTGAGTGACATCTTCCGGTATGACATAATCACGATCGGCTAAATAGGCATGTGCTTTGGCCATAGCCGTTAAGGCAATACTGGCACGTGGACTTGCCCCTTGATAAATTCGCTCATGATGACGAGTAGCATTCACCAGATCAACGATATATTGATAAATATCCTCATGTACAAAGATGGCATCGCATGCGTTTTGCATTTCGATGACATCCTCTACACTGGCAACTGGTTGTATCTGATATTGCTTTTTAGCCTGTTTTCGCTTTAACATTTCAACCTCATCCTGTGCACTTGGATAGCCGATGCTCATACGTATCATGAAACGATCCAACTGGCTTTCTGGTAAAAGCTGTGTACCGGCAGAACCGTATGGGTTTTGTGTAGCGATGACCATGAATGGCTGTGGCGCCGTTTGTGTATATCCATCTATGGTAATTTGTTTTTCTTCCATGACTTCTAGTAAGGCCGCCTGTGTCTTACTTGACGTTCGATTAATTTCATCAGCTAAAAAGATGTTGCAAAAAACAGCGCCCTCATGCAGACGAACTTCTCCACTAGATGGATCAATTACACTATAGCCAACCACATCGCTTGGCAAAACATCCACGGTAAATTGCATACGCTTGCTGTTAAGCTGCATAGCTTTGGCAAATGCCATCGCCAATGTTGTCTTTCCGACACCGGGAATATCTTCCAAAAGAATATGTCCCTTAGCTAAAATCACCATCATAACTTTTTCGACTTCTTGTTTTTTTCCAATCATGACCTTATTCACTTCTTGTAAAATTTCTGTTGTTTTTTTCATAATCGCTTTCCCTCTGTCTTGTTTATATAATTTTAGCGTATGTCATTTTTGTGTATTTGTCAATTTTGAAATACAAAAGAAATCTTAAAAAATAACCATTCCGATAAACTGCTTTTATCTGGCTTGACAAGTTTGACCCCTTTCCATTCTCGCATTCTTTCCCTTACCGTATACTTCCTAATGTAATAAAAAAAGATCCTAATTCAGGATCCTAACGTTAAATTTTCTGGACGCATGCATTGTAAATCATCCTCTTCCAACTGTAAGCGAGCATATGGAATTTCCTGTTTCTTAGGGCAAGCCATTGGTTGGATCATAAAGCTGCATAAGGTACAATATCCGTTTGAAGAGCTGCGTCGTATACATTCATATGCACACTTCTTGACACAATTCTCATCACACCACTGTGCCAGTTTGATTGCCGCATCATTGGCTAAGCGACAGCTAAATTCTTTTGGTAAACCACTGTCCATAAGATAGCGGCTTAAAATATTGGCATAACACAAACAATATTCTATGATAAAGAAGTTTTCTGCATTATTTTTTTGTAAGTGCTTAGGCCATTGCGCTATATCAATTGCTAAAGCTTCATAGCGTTCTTGGGCAATGTGTGCTCTTGGCTGCTGTAAACATTCATGTTCGTTTTCACGACAGGCACGTAAAAATTCTCCCATCGTTTTTAACAGTTGGTATTTGAAGGTCGCAAAGTCAATTGTCACCTGAAATTCGGTTTCTAATTTTTTGAATGCTTCCGCACACATGATGAGCGCTGCATCGACAGTTTCTGCCTCAAATACGGATAGTCTTGTAATCGGAGGTTCTAGAAACATGAGTAATTCTTTTCCATTGATATATTTCATTTTTTATCACCTTTTGTAATAGTACACTATTTTTATAAGATTGCAACTACCTTAAGCAAATCTTTGCACATTCAGGTGGTACAGCATACGTTTATGAAAAAAATCTATACTTTCTTGTTTAGCAATTGCCTTGCCAAGTTTATACCTTCTAAGATTAATGCAATAAAGATCCCGATACTTCGGAATCGAATGTGTTTATTAGATTTCTTTATGCAAACGATTCATACCTTCTTATTTGGCACCTGCCTTGCCAAGTTTATACCTTTTAAGATTGATGCAATAAAGATCCCGATACTTCAGAATCGAATGTGTTTATTAGATTTCTTTATGCAAACGATTCATACCTTCTTATTTGGCACCTGCCTTGCCAAGTTTATACCTTTTAAGATTGATGCAAAAGAAAGATCCCGATACTTCGGAATCGAATGTGTTTATTAGATTTCTTTATGCAAATGATTCATACCTTCTTGTTTGGCAACTGCCTTGCCAAGTTTATACCTTTTAAGATTAATGCAAAAAAAAGATCCCGATACTTCGGAATCGAATGTGTTTATTGGTGGAGCTTATCGGGATCGAACCGATGACCCCCTGCGTGCAAGGCAGGTGCTCTCCCAGCTGAGCTAAAACCCCATGTATATTTAAATTCGATGGTGGGCCTGAATGGACTTGAACCAACGACCTCACCCTTATCAGGGGTGCGCTCTAACCACCTGAGCTACAGGCCCGTTTCCATCGAATGCCCATATATAATACCATGGGATATCTAATGTGTCAACAACTTTTTTTAAAAAAATAAAATTTTTTTGTTTTTTTTATAAAGTGTTAAAAAAGCCTATAACTAAAGGGTTTTTGACTACATAGAAGTATATCTTCTAACCGCAATTCTCCACATCATGAATAATTTTTTATATCTCATGTCTTGCATACCACATCTTATGGAAGTCTTTCAACATATTTGATGAGTTCTCCGTATTAGGTGGTATCATCCCCTACTAAGGTTATGCCATATTCTTCAGTTTCTCAGTGTCTTTAAATTTTGTATAGAAATGGGTCCTTCAACGCTGTTTAAAACAATATCCACTTTCTGAAAAACGTTAACCATATAATTTTACGTCTGGACATCTGCTCTTTATAAATTATGCGTAGCATGAATTCCATGTTACCCACATACTTTCCATAACAGCAACAAACCTACCAAAGTTGCTTTTCTTCTGTTCAAGAGTAGTGCCTTTTTTCTGTTAAAATCATTTCCATGTAAGAACCTTAAGAAAAGATTACAGTCTTAAAATTTAACATATGTTCTGTTTATTGCTTTTCATCGATTGCCCGCATATAATTATATTGTTAGACTTTGTTTTAAAGATAAAAAGGAATGAAACTATATGTCTTGTCCTAGCAGCAAAAAAACTGTTGATGTCTGATGGAAATCAAACAGATAAGTAAAATTGCTAGATTGTCCAATGAATTTATTAGTAAATGTATTATAATCACCAAACCAACAGTTGAATTTAGCATACTCAACCAATAGTTCGTGTTATAAAATAGAAAACACGTGTATTGTAATGGTGAAAGGAGAACGCTCAATGGATCAAATAAAAACAGGTAAGTTTATTGCGAGATGCCGCAAAGAGAAAAAATTAACACAAGCGCAACTCGCAGAAAGACTAAGCATTACAGACAGAGCTGTGTCCAAGTGGGAAACCGGTAAAAGTATGCCAGATTCATCTATTATGTTAGAACTCTGCAAATTACTTGGAATTACAGTAAATGAGTTATTGAGTGGAGAAAAAGTTACTATGGATAGTTTAGAAAGAAAAGCAGATGAAAATTTAATTGCTTTAAAAAGAAAGGACGAAAACAACATAGCAAAGAATGTCGTTATTTCAACACTATTTACAATAACACTTTTGATTGGAATGATGGTATGTGTTATTTGTGATATTACCATAACCGGTAATCTATCATGGTCCCTTATTTCCATGACTTCTATTGTGTTTGTATGGGTTATATCTTTTCCAAGCATTATGTTTGGCAAAAAGGGTATCGTAAAGAGCTTAATATCACTTAGCGTTTCAATCATACCGTACCTATATTTGCTTAGCCGAATTTTAAAGGTGAAAGAGTTGTTCCCACTTGGAACAGCGATATCATTGATTATTCTTGTGTTTTTGTGGATAATGCTTGCGGTCATTTATCGTATCGGCAAAACAAGAAAATTAATTGCTCTTGGAACAATTACATTATTAGCTATACCATTAGTGGTTATTATCAATGTTTTACTTTTTAAAACAACAGAAACGCCTCTCTTTGATGTTTGGGATTTTATGGCAATCTTCCTATTGCTAATAATAGCGATTGCTTTATTTATCTATGACTATGTAGAGAAAAAAGGGTTGCTGAAAAGTAAATCAAAAAGCGCTTAATAGATACGGCTGTTTTGAAATTATTATCAAAACAGCCGTTTCTTTTTATTATATATCAAATGAACAATATCGATAGGCATGCGCATTGATTTTACATATACGCATTCCTATTTTTTTGCTTCAATGTCCTAAACTTATCAGAATGATAGTTTGTTCTGTACTTGTTGCATAAGCAATGCTTTCGCACGCTTAAAATGCATGAATTGATAAGTAACTTTTCAAAAGGAAAAAGAATTATGCATAAAAAAACGTGATATAATGAGCACAAAAACAATGGTATTTTAAAGGAAGATGAATATGAAAAAAGAATTAAAACAAATCTTATTTATTTGTGTCTTTTTGATTGTTGGTTGTATAATTGGTTATTTCTTCGCAATCTATCAAATAAATCAATATAAAGATCCTACGTTTATGGCACTTTTAGCCAGTCATAATATGTCTTCTTCAGAGCCTATAGGACTAACGAAGAGTATTATCAATTTTGGTTGTCTTTTAGCAGGGATAGCTATTGGGGGTATTTTTTATAATAGTATTGCAAAAAAATGGTTAACCCCGATTGCTCCTAAAATTTTTATAGGATTTATTACATTTCCATTTTACACATTGGCTGGAATAATTGGGTTCATCCCATTTATTATTTATAAAAGTATTATTCTATTTAGAAGCGACACATGCTAATAGTTAAGTTTTCTCATTTATATCATTCCTACCTTTAAGTTTTTGTTTGCAATCCTGTCTTATAACTAATGCTATGTTAGTTAAATATTCTCATGTCGCTGTAATACCAAAGATTTTTTCCACTTTACACCATGCTTATAATAGTGAACTACAATAAAAAATCGAAATATTCTACGATACTATTGCATAAACATTGTGCTACTTTTTCTTGATAAGAAGGACTTTTTAAATTGCTGCGATCTTCTGGATTTGATAGGAAGCCACATTCAACTAAAGAACCGATTTTTTTCGCATTGTTTAACAAATAATAATCTCCTGGTTTAGCGCTCATCTTTGTTTGCGTTAATACTTTAAAATGCTTTTGGATGAGCTTAGCAAAGGTTTCAGAGACAGCATTCCCTTTTTGATAGAATGCCTGTGCTCCGTGTACACTGTTATTTGGATAGGAATTCAGATGCACACTTAAAAAAACATCGACCTTATCTGCATTGATGATCTCCATACGTTTCTTCATGTCTTCCCGTTTGCGATTACTCGCGTTAGCACTAGCCAAGTCATATTTTCCATCTCTTGTTAAAATAACTTCTGCGCCTTTTGTTTGTAACTGTTTTTGAAGTTTTTTTACGATACTTAAATTGATATCTTGTTCTTTTTCATTTTCACAGCGTGCCCCATCATCCTTGCCCCCATGACCGGCATCCAAGACAACGACCACGCCATCTAATACTTTCCTATCTTTTTCTGCTTCTACATTTACAAGATGTGTATGAAATACCGATGTGATCAGTAAGGTCAATATCAGACCTAGTCCCAAAAACATTTTTCTTTTTTTCATTCTCTCACCAATACAGTGTATGAGGTCAAGGCTAGAAAAAGAGCTGTTCCAGTAAAATTAATAATTTTCCACACCTTATTCGTTTTTTTAACCTTTTAAAAGAAAAGTATTGCTAAAAATTCACATAAAAATAAAAATAGCGGTATAATAAATAAAGATTATATGGGAGGTAAAGATGCTATGATGAATCAGCATTTCACCTATCAGGATGTTTTAAATCATTCAAAAGACTTTGTTCATGCATTGATGAATCGCGATATCATCATGTTTCAATATTTATTAGATGATGATTTTGTCTGGATTGGTGATTATACGAACCAATATATCAGTGGTAAAGAAGCCTTTATCCATGTATTAAAAAACGTTGAAGTTAGCGGACAGCTGCATATATCTCATGAAGAATACACCCTGTTGACACAAGAAGAAAAAACATGGGTCGTGTATGGAAGATTTTGCGCGACCGCAACATTGCCGACAACCAAAGTGATTTCAACTATCATTCATTTTACTTTTATCTGGCAATTAAACAAGCAACAAAAATTGCATCTCATCCACGCACAGGCATGTCATGTAAACACGCCGGCTTCCAACAATGAGCAAAAAAAGAAGCTGTATTTTTATAAAAACGGTACCAGCGCACACGAAGATACCATACGATTAGAGAACCCTATGAATAAGATTCGCATCAAGGACATGCATCATCAACTACATTTCTTGTCTCCAATGGAAATTCTTTATATTGTATCGAATAATAAGTTATGTACCATTTATACAGCAGAGGAATCCTTTGTGACAAGGATGACCTTACGTGAATTTGATCATCCTCTATTCTTACGAATTCATCGCAGTTATTTAGTAAATCGCCACTATATTAAACAGATACATCGCTATTGTGCAACTTTAAGTAATGGTACGAAGCTGCCTATTGGCAAACAACGCTATATGGAACTGCAAATGCAGTTATGGAAAGAAAATTAAAAAAGGGAAGATTGAAATTGCCCCATTTCATTTGGATATCCAAACTTTGGAGTTTCTTTCAGATTCCCTTTTTTTGTACTATTACAGTCCTGCTTTTTCAGTAATAAAACTCATCCATTTATCACGTTTCATCATGGAAATTTTATCGGTCGTTATCTTTCCGGTTTCCATATCTTCATGAGTAATGGAAATACCGATTGGCATAAAGCCCTGTGAGCATTTTTCCAATTCTTTAATATTTTTATACGGAATTACGATATCAGCATTTAATAGTCCTGTCACAATAATCAAGCGTTCTTCTGTAAAATATGCCCATCCTTGTTTCCATTTGCCCATTTTGCCAATTAAGCGTTCCACATAACTTGCTTGTAAAAAATCAATTAAGGTATCCTGTTCATCCATCAATTTGGCTTCTACAAGCTTTGCTTTTTGTTTTTCTAATTTTGCGTCGTTCATAGGTTCTCCTTTCCAAATCTTCTGAATATAGTTTTGCGGTTATAGTATACCATAAGAATTATACATTTTCTTGTAAGATATTACTTTTTTTACTTAACGCATGTGTGCATTTAGATACGGAAGATGCTACGTAAACGGTGCTGAATTTCATAACAGCAAATTAGATTATTGCGTAAATAATATTTTTTAGGAATCATATGTAAAAAGTAACTGTCAACACCCATTATAAGGAAATACATAGATATAAAGATAAAGACAGTTAATAAAAAACCAATCCTTTTCTAAATTTGCCTATTTTATAAGTTACTTTTTATGATAGGAAATATTAAGATAGAATTCTTTGCTTTTATAAGGGCAAATGCAAAAAAGTCATAAAAAAATGCAAGAGATCTCAATTTTTTTATTTTTTACACACATAAGAAAGGAGAGCTCTTGCATCTTCAGTATAGCGTAAATGTGAAAATTCGTCCATATTCTTTGGAAACTTCATGAAAAAACTTGTGTTCTTTTGAGGAATCTATGGGTTTCATGGATAAATGACCACGATGTGTATCCCTATTTGCATACGTTGTAATGGAGGTGGTTGATTTGCCACAAGGATATTTACGTATAGAAGTCTATAATGAACAATCCCTGCCAGTCAGCAATGCGACTGTCACCATTTTTAATGGTAATCTTATGGTACGACAAGTCGTATGTGAGAAAACAGATGCAATGGGGCGATGTAAAGAAATTGCGTTAGAAGCGCCACATCCTTCCTTATCCCAACAAAGTACCACAGCAAGACGTCCCTATTCCACATACAGTGTTGAAGTAAGTCATGTGGAATATGATACTGAAGTCGTGCACAATGTACAGATCTTTGCGGATATTGGATCAACGCTTACCGTGATTTTAAGAGAAAAGAAAGGAGAAACGCCAGGGCGTAATGAGAATGATTTAGGCGAACATAAATTATTTACTGGCACAGGAAGAACGTATGCTTGAGGAAATCATCATACCCAGAACAATTACAGTACATCTGGGCAGACCGAATACGGCAGCTGAAAATCTGACGGTAGATTTTGTATATTATTTGAAAAATGTCGCATCCTCAGAAATCTATCCGACCTGGCCATATGAGGCCTTGCGAGCTAACATCTGGGCACAGATGTCACTGGTGTTGAATCGTGTATATACAGAATGGTATCGTGGTCGTGGCTATCCCTTTGATATCACCAATTCAACAGCTTATGATCAGGCTTTTGTGAAAGGACGTAATATTTATGACAGTGTCGCAGCTGTTGTTGATGAAGTTATTGGTCAATTCCTGCAAAAGCCATATTTCCGTGAACCTTATTATGCAGAATATTGTGATGGTAAGATTGCTCAATGCCCTGGCATGAAACAATGGGGTACACTTGATTTAGCAAATCGCGGCTTTGATTCTACGCGCATTATTCGTTATTACTATGGCGATACGATGCAATTTCGCGAAACGGATAATGTACAATATATCACACCCTCCTATCCCGGTTATGCGCTAAGAAGAGGCTCTCAAGGACAAAATGTCTTCATCATACAGGAACTGTTGAATGGCATCGCTGTCAATTATCCAAATATTCCCCTTATCTATCCACCGGATGGTATCTTTGGAGAAGTAACAGAACGCGCTGTCAGAACTTTCCAACAACAATTCAATTTGAGTGTAGATGGTATTGTCGGTCAGACAACATGGAATCAGATATCTCGTATTTATGTGGCTGTAAGAAAATTAGCTGAATTAGGCAGTCTTGGCAGACCACAGGGTTATTTTACCGGTTTATGGACAGGCCGCGTATTGCGGCGGGGAGATGTCGGTATTGAGGTGCAGCAACTACAGTATTTCTTATCTGTCATTGCCCAAACTTATACCAATATCCCCCCTGTTGATATCGATAGTCGTTTTGGGGCCGGATTGGAGCGATCCGTGCGAGCTTTCCAAAGAGAATTTGGATTAGCACAAGATGGTCTTGTCGGACAAGTAACTTGGAATACCATTTATGAAACGTATATTGCATTAACCCAATAATCGATTTTTTGTCGATATCCGTAGGAAAGGGGTTTGTCTCATCTATGTTCATAAAGTGTATACACCTTTATAAACAAAAAAGAAGGTTCTAGTTAAAAGAATCTTCTTACATAGCACTACATTATTAGCATCCCCTGCACATAGAATATACTTTACAAATAAGATAATAATTGTTTCACAAAAGCTGTTTTAGGATGCTGACGAATGTGTTGTGCGGTATCGAATTGTTCGACACATCCATCTTTCATCACCATGACGCGCTCTCCTAAATATAAAGCTTCTTTGATATCATGCGTCACAAATACCAGAGTGAAAGGATCGACAGCATGTATTCTTAACAACTCTTCTTGCAAGGTATGTCGGGTTATTTCATCTACGGCGCCAAAAGCTTCATCCATCAAAACAACCTTAGGATCTGCCGCTAATGCTCTAGCAATGCCAACACGCTGTTTCTGTCCACCACTTAATTCATCAGGATAACGTGTTAATAAAGTAGCATCCAAATCAACTATATGCAGTAATTCTTCCACACGCTGCTGCATGCGTATGGCATCCCATTTCTTTAAACGTAATACATAAGTAATATTGTCATAAATCGTCATATGCGGAAATAGGCCAATGCTTTGAATGACATAACCGATACTTTGACGTAAGAGGTTGGCATCCATGGTACTGATATCAATGCCATCGATTTGAATACTGCCTTCATCCGGCAGAATAAGAGCGTTTAACAGCTTAAGTAATGTTGTTTTACCACTGCCACTGCCACCGATGATACTGATGCGTTCATGAGGTTGTATCGTAAAGGAAACATCATGCAATACGATTGTCTCTCCATAGGCTTTTTTCACATGGTTACAAATGATTTCACTCATGGTTCTTCACCTCCAACAGACCTTTTTTTATGAGAAAGGCGCGTGCAACATCCGCCTCATTCTTTTTCTGGGTTTCTACTTCATGATTCATTGCGGCCATTTCTTTTTCACTGATCAGATTATTCATCAGCATCAGCACTTGGCGTAATTCAGGATATTTTTTTAAGGTATCCTGACGAATGATTGTTCCTGCATAATAAGTTTGGAAAAAATGTTTATCATCCTGTAGCAATACGATATTAGGACTACTTAAACGCCCATCTGTCGTAAAGGCAATAATGGCATCCGTCTCGCCATTTTCTAAGGCATCATATTTTAAGCCGATATCAAGATCCCTCGTCTTTTTAAAGTGAAATCCATAAGCCATCGTTAATGCATCATAGCCATCCTCACGCTCATAGAAATCATATTCCCCGCCAAAAGAGAGTTTATGTGAGACAGCCGCCAAATCAGAATACGTTTTTAAATGGTACGTATCTGCCAATTTTTTAGTTACTGCGATTCCATACGTATTATTGAAGCCATATAAACCTACCCATTCCATATGATAGTTTTTTTGATATTGCTGATTGAGTTCTTTGAATAAGGTAGCATCATCCGGCAGTTCTTTTTCTTTTAAGACAAAGCTCCATGAGGTTCCTGTATATTCCGGATACAAGTCAAAATCTCCTTTGACCATTGCCGGATGGATGTTGCTAGTACCGCCGCCGACACCTTTTGTGATTACTACAGAAATTCCAGTACGATCTTCAATAAGCTGTTTCAGCATTTCCCCGATAATAAATTCTTCGCTCATCGGTTTCGTTGCCAGATGAAGCACTTCTTTTTTATGTGGTGTATAAAAGAGGCCAGCGCTAAGCGCGATGAAAACAGCCAAAATACTTAGCATAACACGATGCTTCGTTTTTTGTGTATGCCGGCGATTGCGCAAAAAGCGTTCCATACAGCCGATCAAAATATCACAAAGAAAGGCTAGTAGAGCAACCGCCAGACTACCGGCAATCGTCATCGTCATATTGTTCGTAGTAATTCCACGATAAATCGCAACACCGAGTCCTCCAGCTCCGATAAAGGATGCAATACCGGCCAAGGCAATTGTCATAACGGTCATATTTTTAAAACCCGATAACATAACCGGCATTGCTAAGGGCAGTTTAATCTGAAATAGAATCTGTTTTCGTGTACTGCCCATTCCTCGGGCAGCTTCTATGATATCTGCATCTACATTTTCCAAGCCGGTAAAGGTAGCGCGTATAATCGGCAATAAAGCATAAATAGTCAAAGCGATGATAGCACTTTTATTGCCGATACCACTAAAGGGAATGAGAAAGCCCAACATAGAAATTGAGGGAATTGTATAAAGAAAGCTGACAAGTCCCAAAACAATGGGGGATAAACGTTTCTTTTCATGAATAAAAATGCCAAGAGATACACCAATCATCGTTGCGGCGATGATAGCAATAACGGCAATCTGCAAATGTTCAATAATCAATGGAACAATAAAATCGTAGCGGGTTCGGTAAAATTCCCATAAGCTTTCAATCATACCTTTTCTCTCCTTCGTTAAGAAAGAGGCATTGTCAGAGCAGATAATCCATAAAATACAGATCTATACGTTGTCCTAATGGATTTCTTCTGTAAGAATGCTCTCTTGTTTTTTGTGTCATCAGGTGGTTTCACCTGTTTGTCTAGGACTTTTAGAAGTATCGTTTCTTCCTTAAGTTTTTAAACAGCATGTTCTTGTTCATTTAAATAATCTTCAATATATTTGGAACAGGTTGCGCCATCACTGGCTGCAGTGATAATCTGTCGAAGAGCCTTGCTACGTACATCACCGATGGCAAAGACACCTTCCACATTGGTTCGTGTGGATTCATCTGCAAGGATATATCCATTGTTATCAAAAGTCAGCTGTGCTTTGAATAGCTGTGCATCCGGGACACGTCCGATTGCCACAAAGATACCATCGCAGGAAAGCTCTTGTATCTCATGTGTAAGTAAATTTTCAATTTTCGCTCCGGTGACTTTTTTATCAGCGATAATATCAACGACTCGACTATCCCATAGGAAAGCAATCTTACTGTTTGCCAACTGTTTCTCATAAATCCGCGATGCTCTTAACTCATGACGGCGATGAATCAAGGTTACACGATGACAGATTTTGGATAAAAACAGAGCATCTGCAATGGCGGAGTTGCCACCACCGACAACGAGTACATCTTTCCCTTTATAAAGCATCCCATCACAAGTTGCACAATAAGCAATTCCTTTTCCACGCAGTTGTGCTTCTTTTGCCAATCCTAATTCTCTTGGATGAGCACCGGTAGCAATCACAACTGTTTTCCCATAGTAGTCAGCTTCTTCTCCGTGAATGATTTTTGGATTGTTTTTCAATTCAACCTGAATCACGGTATCATAAACTGTTTCCGCCCCAAACTTTTCGGCACCTTCCTGCATCTTTTCCGCCAGTTCAAAGCCATCAATACCATCGGTAAAACCAGGATAATTTTCCACAATGCCTGTAGTAGCCATCTGCCCTCCGGCTGATAATTTTTCAATAACTAAAACGCTTCGGGCATTTCGAGCAGCATATAGAGCAGCACTATAACCGGCAGGACCACCGCCGATAATGATAACATCATAAAGTTTCATATTGCTTTCCTTTCTTAAGCAATTAGCTTATGTTCTTTCAAAAAGGCCAGTACTTCATGTTTTGATTGTGGAGCTATCAAAGCATCTTGCGCCTTTCCATGATGTAAGAGAGCAAGTGTCGGTATGGTTTCAATGCCATAGGCTTCTGCCAATGTTTCAAATTCATCAATATTGATTTGTAAAATATCAAATGCTTCTGCATGTTCTTTAGCCACTTGTTTTAAAACAGGTGCTAAGCGTTTGCAATAGCCACACCATGGTGCCCAAAATTCGACAACTACTGTTTCACGTTCCTTAACTTCGTTAACGTTCTCGTTGGTGATTGTAATGAAACTCATATTGCTTTCCTCCTGGATCATATTAGATCTTATTGTTATTTGGATGTTAATGCGTAAATTGTGAATCATAAATTAAAACGTATTCTCTAAATAGGCAGCTTCTATGTTTTGATACAATTTTGCTTCTTCTTCACTTAAGAACAAGGTGTGATGCAACTGTGAAGAGTGTAGGACATGTGGCCCTGCGCATGCCCCATAGCCTTCGATATGAAAGGTATATGCTTGTTCATCACCTTGGATATGTACGGCTTTCCCCTGCATCAGATAACCTTGTACATAAAAATAAATAGTCGTTCCTTCTTTTAACATAAACTTCTCTTTTGCATGGCAGTTAACCATACAAGTTCTTCAACCAATTCTTCCATTTGTTGAAGAATTTCAACTTCACATATGCCATAACGCTCGGCCAAGGGCAACAGACGATTCGTTGCGACGTAGGTATGCTGATCTTCTTCCCAAATCGCAATTTTTAAAGGCAATTCTAATGCTATGGCTGCATTCTCCAGCATAAGCTTTGTCCCTATGCTGGGATTACCAAATACAATAACAATCGTTTCGGGCATTTCCATACCAACTGTTTTTGCGTTTTCCCCATGGTCGTAAACAGCAAATATAGGTATCTTTCTCTTCTTTAACACTTCTTTTAAGAAGTGTGCACATGTCTTTACAGAACATTCACTCTTCTTTACAAAGAGCTTTGCTTTATCTTCTTTCATTGGTATTCTCCTTTAACGCATACAACTGTTCCAGTTCCTTTACGACATCACAAATGGATATGGCTTTTAACTTCTCATAGCAGGTAGCTTCCATTGTTTCATATAGATCATCCATAACCTGTGCCATACCACTCGATACGATACATTTTAAATGCGCATTCCCACTGCGCCAGTTACTGTGAAAAATACGCATCTGTAAAGCATCATAGATTTGGCTTAAGGTCACTGTTTCATTTTGAATAGAAAAAGAATACCCTCCGCTTAATCCTTGCTTGGTATCAATAAGACCATAGGCTTTCAGCTTGGCCATCACTTTTCTGACCCTGACCGGATTCACACAAATATTTTCGGCCAGCTCTTCACTAGATATCAAACGCGGATGCTTTCTCAGATAAGCCATTGCATGAACAGCAATGATAAACTCACTTGGCATTCTCTCACCTCCAATTGTAACTTTTTATATTACACTTATAGGATAAACCGCTTTTCCCTATCCGTCAAATAAGAAGCCCTCTTCTTTTCATTGTAAAAAGAAAAGCATAAAAAAAACAGGAACATGTTAATTCCTGTTACGCTTTTTTGATAATGCATAAAACGATAGAAATCATTTATCATCCATCGATGTGTCTTCTTTATAATCTTTTACAATAGCTTTCCAACAATCCGCATTTGCGATGCCCAAACGCTCAGGATCAAAAACAGGATCTTTCCCCTGTTTTTTCTGTGCGCTATAATCTTTTAAACAGGTAATTGCAATCTTGCCCAGCAATAGGATGGCAATGATATTTACGATTGCCATAAAGCCCATAAGCACATCTGCTAGATCCCATATGGTCGAGAAACTAGCCTGTGCTCCAAAGAAGATCACAACAATCGCCAATATTCGAAAGATACATAAAGAACGCTTTGTATCCAAAATGAATTTCAAATTGCTTTCTGCATAGCAGTAATTCCCAATTAGAGAAGAGAAAGCGAATAAGAAAATCGAAATGGTGATAAAGTGGATTCCTGCCTGTCCGACTTCAGCAGATATCGCCTGCTGTACATAAGGCATTCCGGTCAAATTAGCATCACTACCATAATTCAACAGCATAAATGCGGTTGTCGTACATATAAGAATCGTATCAATAAAAACCGAAATTGTCTGCACTAGACCTTGCTTCACCGGATGTGATACATCTGCACTCGCGCCGGCATTTGGTGCTGATCCCATTCCTGCCTCATTAGAAAATAATCCTCTTTTGATACCATACATCACACAAGAACCGGCAAAACCACCCATGATAGCTTTCAGATCAAAGGCCTGTTCCATGATCATGCCAAAAATGGCAGGTAATTTCTGCACATTTGCCAAGGTGATATAAAGTCCCAATATGATATACAACAACGCCATAATCGGCACTACTGTAGAAGAGATGATACCGATACGATGAACACCGCCAAAAATAACCGCTGCTGTAGCGATAGCCAAAATAAGACCAATCACGACGGCTACTAGTTCTTGATCTTCAAAATAATACGATACGGCACTGCTCACATTATATGCCTGTAAAGGATTAAATCCGAAAATGAAACAGGCAATTAACAGTAAAGAAAAAACAACTCCCAGCCAGCGCTTGCCTAAAGCTTTCGCTATGTAATAAGCCGGACCGCCGCGATACTGTTCACCATCTTGTTCCTTATATACCTGTGCTAAGGTCGATTCCACAAAAGCACTCGCCCCACCTATCAAAGCCGTTACCCACATCCAAAAGATAGAGCCTGCGCCTCCAGCTGCTAACGCGGTAGCCACACCAGCGATATTGCCGGTACCGACACGCGATGCTGTTGAAATCATCAAGGCCTGAAAGGAAGATACCCCATCCTCTGTATGTGCTTTTTCCATCAATAAAGAAATGCCTTCTTTCAACAAGCGAAATTGCACGAACCGTGTCCGTATCGTGAAATATATTCCTGTACCAATCAATAACGCAAGTAAGATATTGCTATATAAAAATTCATTTACATTTGCCAGTACCATTTGTATTGTCAATGTGTTCACTCCTTCTTTTTGCTTTTGCATCCCATACCCTTTACGGCCATAAAAAAAGTGTGTTCATTTATCGCACGATTGGGTGTGTTTCGCACAGCCGTCTCATTATAACATACTTTTTTTCTACCGCCAAATGATTACTGATACACTCCTATAGTTAGATTGTCGAATACTTTCATGCTTATACCTAAAGCCCTATTGTTTTTTTCTATGAAAAGATAACTTATGGTATAATACGAAACAGTGAAGGAGTATTTGTCTATGTCTGTATATCTGATTCCCATTACTGCTGCAATGCTTATCTTTCCTTTTTTAGCAGCTCTTTTTACGATTCCCTATATCATCGTACAATACCGCCGTTATGGCAGTATCCTCTTTTTGCGTGTCTTGATTATCTATTCTTTTATCTTTTATCTACTTTGTGCGTATTTCTTAGTAAGCCTTCCTTTACCACCTATTGAAGAAGTACAGCATTACACCAAACCAATCATGCAGCTGATTCCTTTTAAATCCTTAATGGAATTTACAACATCAACCTCACTCGTCTGGAATGATCCCGCCACTTACTTAACTGCCTTTAATGAGCCTAGCTTATACTTAATCATCTTTAATGTTTTATTAACCGTTCCTTTCGGTGTATATCTGCGTTACTATTTTCAATATAGTTGGAAGAAAACGCTGCTTGGCAGTTTTATGTTATCCTTATCCTTTGAATGTCTGCAGCTAAGTGCACTATTTGGTATTTATCCACGTCCTTATCGTTTATTTGATGTGGATGATCTTATCACGAATAGTTTTGGCGGTATGTGTGGCTATGTTTTAACACCTATCTTTGTCCATTTCTTACCAACACGTTCAAAGTTAGATGAAGAAGCCTTCCAAAAAGGACAGCAGGTTACCTCAATGCGTAGAGTCGTTGCCTTCTTCAGCGATGTTCTATTTATCCTTATTGCTTCTTTTCTGCTTTATTATGTATGTACAAAATACTTTACGATTACAACTTTCCTTCAAACACTCCTTGTTTTTTATGGCTGTCTTGTGTGTTCTGTTACCCTACTATTGTTTATTTTGCCTATTTTTACCAAAGGCTGGACCTTCGGTAAGGCCTTAGTGAAGATAAAATTGGTGAATGAGGAAGATGAACGACCAAAATGGTATCAATATTTTCTACATTTCTTTCCTCTGTATCTATTTATATTGCCAATACCATTAATGTTATTGATGCTGTTTGATATTTATTTTTCCATACCTTCCACCTATCAGATTTGCATATTGGCATTGGCTGTGCTGCTATGCGCATTCTATTTGGTTTCCCTAAAAACAGGCATTCATATGCTCTTTCATCATAATAAAACAGCCTATTTTGAACGCCTTGTGAAATTAAAAAATCACTCTATGATTCAAGTTACTACAAAAGCCGCTGTGCAAGAAACTAAGATAGAGACCGCAAACACAGAAGAAGTTGCTGAAGAAAACATAGAAAACACACTATAATCAAATTCGTTAGAAAAAAGCAGATAACTGCTTTTTTCTATATTTGATCAATATGAAAAGACAAGGGTAAAAGCCATGTCATCATCTTTTATCTGCGCATAGATCTTACCACCCATCTTATGCATGAAATAGATAAACCTAACCACAACCTAGTTTGTTGGTTAGCACCATGAGCAAAGCTATCGAACTTGTGGTGTCTAAATATAATGCTAAAAGTATGATGAATCTTTTGATACTACCGGAAGAAACTTTATGTTTCGCAAAAAAAAGTCACATATGCATGCAACTCTTAGCTTTCTATGATCTTACAGACATCAACCCATGTAGCGTTTCCAATTAATTCAGCGAGTTCTTCACAGGTTAAACGAATGGCTGAATTAGCACTGCCACATGCTGGATAGACATGCGCAAAACGTTTTAATGATACATCTAAATACACCTTGGTATCCTGTGGTATTGCAAAAGGACAGACACCGCCAATCGCATGATTGGTATATTTCTCCACATCCTCTCCTCGCAACATTTTAGCTTTTACTCCAAAACATTCCTTAAACTTATGATTATCGACCTTTGTATCGCCTGCACATACCACGATGAGTGCTCCATCACTCCCCATAAAAGACATTGATTTTGCGATATGAGCAGGTTCTGTGCCTAACGCAGCAGCTGCTAATTCCACCGTTGCACTTGATGTATCCAGTTCAATGATATCCTGTTCTCTTCCATAAGTTTTTAAATATTCGCGTACAAGTTCAATTGCCATTTTGCTATCCTCCTTAATATTCCACACCTTTACGTGGTGCCTGCTGTTTTTGATAGGGATGCTTCTCCAGCTTCATCTGGGTTATATAATCCCCACATGCGAGAATGTTCTTTGATGGATTGCGCCCCGTTAGTATAATTTCACGCGCTTTGTTTGCGTTCAGAAAGGCAAGCATTTCAATTTCCTGAAGAATCCCCAACTGCAATGCATCCAAAGCTTCATCCAGAAGAATGCAAGCATATTGTGCAGCTGTTTGTTCCGCCGTTTCAAACAAGGCATGCTGAGATAAGGCCGTTGTTACGCGCATTTCCTGCCCCATCTGATAGTAAAACAATTTTGGCATAGGAGAATACAAGCAGGTCACAAGTGGCTGCTGTTTGAGAAAGGATATTTCCCCACTCTTGCCATCCTTAAGAAACTGTACAACAAGCACTTTTTGTGCATGACCCAGCTCGCGCATCACCAAGCCCAAAGCGGCTGTTGTTTTTCCTTTACCATCCCCATGATAAATATGCAGCATGCTGCAACACCTACTTTCTGTTTGTGTATTAGTATAGCACAGAGTTGGCTATCTGTCTTTGAAGATTCAGATATTACTGAATATTTTTACATTTTATAATAATAAATGTAAGCGCAATGCATTTATTTGCAAATATTTTCATGAAAATGTTGATTTTACATACAAAAGAAGGTATCATCATAACTATAATATGGAAAAGAAAAGAGGAGAAACAATGAAAAAATTAATGGGAATTCTCGCTGTCTGTCTGCTCATCAGTGGATGTGGCACAAAAAACGAGGAAGCAAAACCAGAAACCGCCAAAACGTACAAAATAGGTATCGTTCAACACATGACACACCCGGCTTTGGATAGTGCCAAAGAAGGTTTTACGAAATATCTCAAGGGTAAAGGCATTGAAGTTGAATTCGTTGAAAAGAATGCCCTAGGTGATACAGCCACAAACGATATTATCACAAAACAATTCGTCTCTGATGATGTCGATTTGATTTATGCCATTGCGACACCTTCTGCATTAGCTGCGGCGAATGCAACCGTAGGCAAAGACACACCGGTAGTTTTTAATGCGGTAACGGATGCCGTAGATGCCAAGCTGGTAAAAAGCAATGAAGAACCGGGAGCGAATATTACTGGTGTATCAGATGCAGCACCTTTAGAAACACAAGTTAAACTCATTCGCACCTTCTTACCAAAAGCTAAAAAAATTGGTATGATCTATAATATTGGTGAGCCAAATGGTAAGTTACAGGTAGAACAAGTTGAAAAAATGGCACCTGATTACGGCTTTACCGTAGTAAAGAAAGGTATTTCTCAAGCTTCTGAAATTACAACAGCGGCACAACAGCTGGCAAGTAGCTGTGACTGCATTTATAACATTACAGATAACTCTGTCGTAGCTGCCACCGCAACCATTACGGATAAGGCAACAAATGCCAAAATTCCAGTATTTGCGGCAGAAGATGGACAAATGAAATCAGGTCTTTTGGCTAGTGATTCCATCAGCTATGAAAAACTAGGAGAACAGGCTGGTGCTATGGCTTATGATATTTTGGTAAATGGAAAAAAACCATCTGCTATCCCTGTTGAAACAGCGAAAGAAACCAAACTGATGATTAATAAAAAAGTTGCCGAAAAACTCCAAATCAACATTCCTGATGATTTGGCAAAACGTGCGACCTTCATTGAAGAATAAGGTGATGATATGGATTTCTTACTAGATGTAGTGGCACAAGGCCTTGCCTATGGCATATTGGCCATCGGTGTGTTACTGACCTATCAAGTATTGGATTATGCGGATTTGACGGTAGAAGGAAGCTTTCCCTTAGGCGCAGCAGTAGGAGCAATCTTTATTACCCAAGGATGGAATCCTTTTGTTGTCCTCATCGCTGCTTTCATTGCCGGGGTACTAGCTGGGTATGCGACCGGAATCCTCCATGTGAAATTTCGCATATCCTCCTTATTAAGCGGTATACTGGTCATGACTGCTTTATACTCTATCAACCTTATTGTCGCAGGTAATTCCAGTTTGATTCCTTTATTCTCTTATGATACGATATTTACCTATGGAAATGCAATTGCGGATATGGTGGGCGGCACCATGGGAGAATGGATCATGAAACTTTGGCCTGTAATCATTCTCCTTGTACTGGTCCTCCTTATGAAGCTGCTAATAGATTGGTTCTTACAAACCAAATATGGATTCTTAATGAGAATAGCCGGAGATAATCCACAATTGATTGCCACCTTAGGAAAAGATATCGGTTGGATCAAAATGAATGGACTGGCCTTAAGCAATGGGTATGCCGCCGTTTCCGGTGCTTTAATTTCACAGTTTCTGCGCTCCTTTACCGCAGATCTGGGTACTGGCATGATTGTCTTAGGCTTAGCCAGCGTCATCATGGGAATCACCTTATTTAAACGCTCCCGCTTCATTGGCTTTACCACCAGCGTTGTGCTTGGTGCCATCGTTTATCGTTTTGCCATTGCCGCTGCCTTAAATGCCGGATTTCCATCGACGTATCTGCGTTTGATCATGTCGATTATCTTCATCCTGGTATTGATTCTTGGCAATGGAGTGATGGCAAAATTCTTTCATCGCTCGATAAAAAATTGAGGTGACGATATGTTAAAATTAGAACACATAAAAAAGACCTTCAACAAAGGAAGTGCAAATGAGGTCGTTCTGTTTACAGATTTGAATGTTGCAATTGAAGATGGAGAATTTGTGACGATCATCGGTTCCAATGGCAGTGGTAAATCTACTTTCTTTAATATCATTAGTGGCAATATCCTGCAAGACAGTGGAAAAATCAGCTTTCAGAAGCAAGATATTTCCAAGGTTCCCGAACATAAACGCTCCCAATATATCGGACGTGTTTTTCAAGACCCGCAAAAAGGAACAGCACCTTCTTTAACCATCTTACAAAATATGGCGATGGCTTATAATAAAGGGAAAGCCTTTGGTTTAACAAAAGGTGTTGATCGTTCCTTAATCCCTTTATTTAAGGAAGAATTAACAAATATGCAATTAGGCTTAGAAGATAAGCTGGAAGTCTTAGTAGGCGCTTTATCCGGTGGGCAGCGCCAAGCTTTATCCTTATTAATGGCAACCTTAATTAAACCGGAAGTACTACTATTGGATGAGCATACGGCTGCACTTGATCCCAAAACAAGTGATTTGATCATTCATCTGACAGATAAAATCGTAAAAGAAAAGAAGATGACGACGATTATGATCACTCATAATCTAAAACATGCCATCACATATGGAGATCGTTTATTAATGTTCCATAAGGGAGATATCATATTAGACATTAAAGGTGAAGAAAAGAAAACCTTAACTGTTGAGAAATTGATAGAGAAATTTAACTCTTTAAATATGATTGATGCCCTAGATGATGAATTAGCATTCAGTGTCCAATAAAAATAAGAGTATTAGCATATAAAAAACGGCTGTTTTTAAAGTGAAAAGAACCCTTTCCTTTGGTTATTCAAAGAATTGGGTTTCCTTCACATAGCGACAGCCTTTTTCTATATGCAGTAAGGTTATCCTTACGGTTTTACTTTTAGAAAACCATCCTATATTCGTAAGCGTATAGCTAAGCCCCTATTTCACCGTCATATGCATGGTACTTCATTTATTCAGAAAGTATTAAGGTTTTAGAAAGAAAGCGTTACCTTTTTCGTAAGTATTCTTCGTTATACTTTAACTTAACGAAGGAGATGAAATTATGCGTAAGAAAACTTTAAAATACATGATTGTAGCGGTTGGAACTTTGCTCATTGCCACACGGCTATTCCAACAGAAAGCTCCTGCCTATGATAAGTGTGAAGTCATCCTTGATGCAGGGCATGGCGGACAGGACAGCGGTGCGGTGTATGGTGGATTCATGGAGAAAGATTTTAATCTTGAAATGGCACATGAAGTGCGCCGATGCTTAGAGCAAAAAGGAATTAAAGTTCATATGACACGCTATAAAGATGAAGCCTTAGGTGAAAATGAACTTAGCGATTTAAAGCGTCGGGTACAACTTGCCAATCATACTTCCTGCAAATACTTTGTTTCCTTGCACGCGAACGCCTCGAACAATCATCTGGCACATGGCTTTGAAATCTATACAAACAAAAAAGGAACTGCTTTAGCAAACGCTGTATCTGCTGCTCTAGCTACACAAAAAGACATCCGCAATAATGGTGTATTTGATGGTAATCGTTTGTATGTAGTACGCAATACCTTAATGAATTCCATCCTAATTGAAGTCGGTTATCTAGATCAAACAACAGATAAACAAATTCTAAATCATCCCGACAAACGAAAAGCTCTTGCCAAACTGATTGCTGAAGGCATTTTCCAAGAAATGAAGAATTGCGATTAGGCGAAACGATCTAACGCCATATAAAAAAAATACATAGCATAAAAAAAGGAGAAACGCTTCTCCTTAATCTCTATGCGGTGTATCTATGCGAGCAAAGAAGCTCAAGGCGTATAAACCACATACACCTACAACTGCATAGATGATTCTGGATAATACAGATCCTGTTCCAAACAAGGCATCTACCAGATTAAAATCTAAAAATCCAATAAGACCCCAGTTAACAGCTCCTACAATTACCAGAGAAAGAGCTATATAATTCAATGCTTTCATGTTTATTCAGCCTCCTTGTTCATAGTATGCTCAACACATCCCTTTTCATACATCATCAAATTGCGGTTATTTTGGCAATACCTTTTTCATAAATTTCTGTTATGATTAAGGCAGAAGATAAGAAAGCTGGTGTCATCATGCAAAAACTTGAGGCAAAGACAAGAATCCTCTTCACGGAAGGAACCGATCCACGCGTTTTACATGCCGCCCAAAAATTAATTGATAAAAACATGCTACACCCGATTGTTTATGGAAAACGGGATCGCATTAAAGAAGTAGCGAGTAAAGAACATTTAGATATCCGTAAACTGGAAATCCTTGATCCGGATGCGTTTGCCGATAAAGAACAGATGCTATTGCGAATGCTGGAACTGCGCAAAGGAAAAGCAGATCGCAAAATGGCAGAGGAATGGATACAAAAGGATACGTATTTTTGTACAATGTATGTAGAAATGGGGTATGCCGATGGCTTACTTGGCGGTTCTACCAATTCTACTGCAGATACCTTACGTCCCATTATGCAATTGGTAAAAACGAAGCCCGGTTGTAGTTTTATGTCCAGTTGTTTTCTAATGCTAAAAAAAGAACAGCGCCTAATTTTTGCAGATTGTTCCATGAATCGCAATCCCAATGTTGATCAATTGGTGGAAATCACATTGCAAAGTGCTGAAAGTGCAAAAGCTTTCGGCTTAACGCCAAAAGTGGCACTCCTATCCTATTCTAGTAAAGGAAGTGGCAGTGGTATTGATGTTGACCTGGTACGTGAAACCGCCATACGTCTTTCTCATATGCCCTTGGATTATATTGTCGATGGTGAGTTACAGGTAGATTGTGCATTAAACCCTCAAGTGGCAGAGCTAAAGGCACCTAACAGCCCCATCAAAGGAGAAGCCAATGTACTGATCTTTCCTGATTTGAATTCCGGCAATATCGGATATAAGCTTGTTGCTAATTTAGGAGGCTATGAGGCATTAGGACCTATTTTGCAAGGCGTTCGTTTGCCAATGAATGACTTATCCCGTTCTGCCAGCATAGATGAAATATATAAAATGGCAATCATTACCGCTATGCAAAAAGAACGTTGATGATTTCCCGAAAAATTATAATGAGCACTTGAAAGATAATAGAATTTCAAAACACGTTTTTATGCACTCTGCCAAGCTTGATCAAAATGCTGAAATAGCAACATTAATTATGCTTTCGATAAATCAGAGAATTATCGTCATGTTCATTGCGAAATGTTTAACTAAAAACATAAAAGAAAGCCAGACCAAAGTCTGACTTATCATAACCTGTGGACAATGTTATTCTCCCGAAGGACCGTTTTTAGGTTCCCTTTCATCAGGATAATACTTTAGATTGGCATTGGTCCACTGATTATTACCGGCATCCTTTTTGGCCGGTTTTTTATTTGTGGCTGGTTTTGCTTTCTGCTTTTTCATATTCTCACCTCAGTCGCTAGTAGCGTGGATGCTTATCGCTGATTCTATGTATATAGCTAACAAAAAAAATGACACAAAGCATAACCGTCAGAGCACAGACACAAAATATCCATTTCAATGCGATATAATCTGCCAAAGGTCCAAACACTACAGTGCCTAAAGGCAACGCACAGGCATTTATGATCTGTACGGCACCAAATACCCTACCTTGTAAGAAAGATTCTACATGCTCTTGCAGATACGTTTGATAAGACGTTTGAAAACAAGGCATACATATGCCTATCAGAAAATTAGCACCTAAATACACTGCAAAATTAACGGCCATTCCTAATACCAACATGAATGCACCATAAACAAAAGTTGAGTATAGCAGCATTGTAATATGCCTTTGGCGATGTCCCCAGATGCTCATCAAGACACCGCCAACAACAGCACCTAAGGCAAACAGCATTTCGCTGATAGAAAGAGCATATACGGTTCCATGAAAATTACGTGCAACCAATAACGGTGTCATAAAAGCAGCAGGTGATATAAATACCATAACAAAGAAGATAAAGAGCAGCAGCTTAGACAGCATGTCATGATGTCTTATATACTGCCATCCTTCTTTCATCATCTGCATCGTCTTTTTCTTGTTTGCGTTTAGCTTTTGTGAATCCACCCTTACCAACAGCATAATGCCATTGCCAATGAGGGCAGTTATCACATCAAGGAAAAAAGCTATTTCTAATGGCATAAGTGTTAACAGCAGCCCACTGATGATAGGAGATAAAAACATCATCAGCGAATTAATAACACTATATATACTATTTATCTGCAGTAAATGCTCCTGTGGCACTAGCTGTGGCAATAAAGCATTTACAGCCGGCATTTGGATACCACTTCCTGCAGAGCGGATAAGTAAAACAACATACAGCATCCACATTTCCTGATAGCCTGTTAAAAAAGCCATAGCGACGATCCATGTGGAAAACGCAATTATACCATCGCTCCACATAATCAAATTACGCCGCGAAAAACGATCTGCTAACACCCCTGCAAACATGGATATCAACATTTGCGGAACATAACCACAAATCGTAGCAACACTCATCATAACACCGGATTTGCTTTGCAGAGTAATTTGCCAGATGATTGCAAATTGAACGATACTGGATCCAAATAATGAAATTGTTTGGGCACTTAAAAATTTAATACTATTCTGTTTCCATAATTGCATAATCATACTCCCTTTTTATAAGATACAAAACATAAAGAAAAGACTTCGCCTTGTTAAAAAAATTCGCGTAAGTCTTTATCATGTGAAACAGCATATTATTTTTATATGACGAAAAAAACAAAGAACTTTGTTTATTGACCGATACTATCTATTTTTAAGACAACGGCTTCGCACAACACTGTTTTCACTGCGAAGCCCTCTGCTCTTCGATGCTTTTTGAATACCCGATACAGCATTCTGCTCACCGCCTTTCTTTTTTATTATAAAGATAATTTTTATCCTCGTCAATCAAGGTTTTGCACTTTCAATAAACCAGCGAGTTCTCTCTAGAAATAAATTACGTTCAACCCCTGCTATACGACAGCGATATAAGATGCCACATCCTCCTACCTGTGATGCTGACTTGCGGATTTCCAATACCCGATCAATTGGATATTCCATGCCATTGTCCCATATCATGACCTTGGGTATCAGATTGCCATAGCGATCATGTAAAGTCAATACATCCACATAGCGCTTATACAGTTTCATCATACTTAAAAGAAGGATACCGGATGAATCACATGTTCTTCCTTAGGATTAAATTCTGAGAGATCCGGTGTCAGCAATGTTACACAGCGTCGCACTTTCGCAAAACCAAAACGATTGCGTATCTGATCAATACTGATTTCTAATTGCTTCTGGCGCTGTCGCTCTTCTTCACTGGTAAATAAATTTAATTGTGTAAGTGCTTGATCATCCTCAATGCCACTTACACTTACTCCTATCGTTCGCAACGGTTGTTCAAAAGTATAATTTTCTTTTAATAACTGCAATACGACCGGCATGATTTCCTGCGCAATATTGGTAGCTTGCATGATCTTACGCTGTCTTGAAAACCAGGATAATTCTTTATTGCGCAAAGAAATGCTGATTACATTTCCCCTCAATCCACTGTCACGCATTCTTGAAGCTACGGATTCAACTAAAACATAATAAATAATCTTCGCTTCCTCAAAGGTATTGATATCTCTTGGAGCCGTAATGGCATTCCCTACGGATTTTACCGGCTCTTTCGCTCCACTCAACGCCACTTCGGAAATATCTTCGCCATTCGCAAACCACCAGATAAGCTCTCCCATCTTGCCAAAATGATCTTTCATCCATCCCTTTGATAAATTAGCCAAATCACCAATCGTATCAATACCATAATAACGCAGTTTCTTTTTGGTAGCTCTGCCCACATAAAATAAATCTTCTACCGGCAATGGCCAAACCAGTGTCTGATAATTATCCTTGCGAATTTCCACAAGCCCCATTGGCTTTTGCATATCGGAACCAAGTTTCGCAAAAATCTTATTATAACTGACTCCGATGGAAACACTTAATCCTATTTCCTGCCATACTCGCTTCTGAATCTCTTGCGCAATCGCTTTTCCGCTGCCAAATAAAGAAATCGATTGTGTCAAATCAATCCATGCTTCATCTAAACCAAAAGATTCCACTTTATCCGTGTATTCCCGATAAATGTCCTTTACCTGCTCCGTATAATACATATAAGCTTCATAATCCGGATGTATGATTTTCAACTGCGGACATTTTGCATAAGCCTCACGTAAAGATTCACCTGTTTTAATATGATAAGCTTTTGCCATATCATTCTTTGCTAAAATTATGCCATGGCGAGCCTCTTCATGACCACCGACCGCCATCGGTATCTTTCGCAGCTCCGGATGTCGCATTTCCTCAATTTGCGCATAACAATGGTTGATATCGCTGTGTAAAATCACACGTTCCTGCATATTATCCCGCCTTTCGCATTTATTATACCTCTTTTGTTCCACTTTTCAATAAAATTTGGAACATTGGATAACTTTTCCTCTCATTATTATATCAAGTGTTCCAAAAACTTGTCACAAATGAAAAGTTATGGTAAACTAAAGTAAAGTGAGGTGCACGCTATGACATTAAGTGAACTGATTCGTTATTATCGTGCTAGTGAGCATCTGAGTCTGGAAGCTATAGGAGATTATGTCGGTGTAGCAAAATCCACTGTTAAACGGTGGGAATCCGGAGAATCAAAAAACATACCTCAGGCGAAACTGGAAAAACTCTCGGAATTATTTGGCATTAATGTAGAGGCATGCCTAAACAACCAGATAAAACCTATTTTGGGATATGTGAAAGCCGGTTATGATTTATTTGCACAAGAAAATCTACTTGGTTATGAAGAGGTGACACGCAAAGAAGCCAGACAAGGTGATTATTATTTAAAAGTACAAGGGGATTCCATGAACGGATCGCGCATTTATGATGGAGATTTGGTTTATGTGAAAAGCTGTAGCGATGTCAATAGTGGAGAGATTGCTGTTGTTTTAGTCGATCGACAAGAAGTTACGATTAAAAAGATCATCAAAAAAGAAGACTCTTTACTATTAGTCGCCAGCAATCCTACTTATGAACCTCGTTTATTTCATGGAGAAGATCTTCGCAATGGACGTATTCAAATCTTAGGCAAAGTGCTCCACTCAAAAATACAATTCTAAATTTCCTATACATATAGTATAACTACCGTATAAAGCAGTTACCTCTTGTCAATAATCTAAACAGGAGGTTTTTATTATGTATGCAATTCGCAGTAAACGCACCCATCGTTTTTTTGCAGGCGTAGATACACATACCGGCATTCACAGCTCTCACCATCTGCGCATGGATGAAATTCCCCTTTTATTTCTAAATGAAGAGCTTGCCCGCATTGAATTATTAATGCATCACATGAGCCCTTCCGCTTATGATATCGTAAAAATAAAGCTGGAAATTGAAGAGCCGATTTCCTCATAGAAGAAATTCCCACCGGAATTTCTTTTTCATTTTTAACAAAATAAGCTATAATAAAACCAAGGTGGTGATGATATGTATCGCATTATGGTAATTGAAGATAACGATAAAATACGTAATGAGCTTTGTGATTTTTTAAGTAAAAACGGATATGAGGCCTTTGGTCCTGCCGAATTTGATCATTTACTGGAAGATATTCATCAGCAGAAGCCAGATTTACTACTGCTAGATCTAAACCTTCCTGTCGTAGACGGCCATTTTATATGCCGCGAAGTACGTAAGAACAGTGAACTCCCTATCATGATCGTCACAAGTCGTGATTCTGATATGGATGAATTAATCAGCATGAATCTTGGTGCCGATGATTTTGTGACAAAACCATATAACCTGCAAATTCTATTAGCAAGAATTTCCCGTATCTTACAGCGTTCCTATGAGCACGCTTCCAGCAACCAATTGATGATTCATGATATCGTCTTAGATATATCCAAAAGCACCCTCAATTGGAAAGGCAACAGTGTTGATTTAACAAAAAATGAATTACGCATCATGCATTGTCTGTTTCAAAATAAAAATAAGATTGTTTCCCGCAATGAGTTGATGCAGCATATGTGGGATTGTGATCTGTTTGTTGATGATAACACCTTAACGGTCAATATTAACCGCCTGCGTAAGAAATTGGAATATCTGCGATTGGATGATTTGATTCAGACAAAACGTGGTATGGGATACATTATTTATGAAGATTAAAGATTATTTATTTGAGAAACTATATTTCATCTTGTTAGGCTTATTGACCTATGCCATTATCGTGCTATTTCTTTATGGCATAGGAAATAATACGCAGGCCATCATGGTTGTATCTCTATTATATTGGGGCATGCTGCTGGCAATCCTCATCATTGAATATGTACGCCGTGCATCTTTTTATCAACGTTTGTTAGATACCGCACAATCCTTAGATGAAAAATATTTGCTTACTGAAATGATGGAAGAGCCCTTATTCTTAGATGGTAAAATTCTTATGGAAGTATTGCATGAGGTAGATAAATCGATGGCTGATCATGTCAACCTTTATCGCAGTGCACAAGCCGATTATAAAGATTATATTGAGATGTGGGTTCATGAAATTAAAACCCCACTTGCCGCAGCAAAATTGGTGATTTCTAATAATCCATCCGCCATTACCGATAGTTTACATGAAGAAATAGAAAAAGTAGAAAGCTTTGTAGAACAAGCACTTTTCTATGCCCGCAGCACATCAGTAGAAAAGGATTATCTAATTAAAGAATTATCACTACAGGAATGTATATCCAAGATTTTACGCAAGCATTCTAAAATATTTATCTTACAGAAAATCAGCGTAGAATTATCAAATCTTGACCAAATCGTATATAGTGATAATAAATGGCTGGAATTTATTCTCGAACAAATCATTTTAAATGCTATCAAATACATGGATAAAGAAGAAAAAACATTGCACATTTATGCAGAGCGGAAAGAAAATACGATCCACCTGCATATTCAGGATAATGGCATCGGTATTTGTCCAAGTGATATTTCACGCATCTTTGAACGGGGATTTACTGGTAAAAATGGCCGAATAAATGAGAAAGCAACCGGTATGGGGCTATATTTATGTAAGAGTTTATGCGATAAACTATATTTGGGTATACATGCCGCTTCTTCAGAAGGTGAAGGCACTACTATAACATTGGATTTTCCCATTAGTACATTGATGCTGTTAAAGTAATTAATTTTTTATAAATTTTATCTAGAAGCCTTTAATATAAGGCTTTTTATTGTATAATATGTCGGAATATCTATGGTAAAATATACAAATTTCTGCTAGTATGAACATACAGGGAGGGAGAACTATGAACACAAGTGAAAAAAACAGTTATCTGATTATCTATGTTCTGCTTGACTTTGTCCGCTATGTAAAAGAATTGGAAAAAGCTGCTACGACAGAAGAAGAGCAAAAACGTATTCATGAACAGTGCGACCTTTTACAAAATTATTGTGGATTGTATCTGAAGCAGACACTTGGTGAACGTGAAGTTTCTATTTTTCTAAAAGAAATTCAAGATCTGCTAGCCTAGCTGTGGTAAGCAGATAAAAAGCTACAGAACGCTTTGTTTTAAACGGGGCATCTGTAGCATTTTTCTTGAAGGATAACGGTTTGCTTTTATACTATGCATTTCTTTATGATACGATAACTGCGTTTTTTTATATACGTTTCTTATATGTGAGGATACATACGTTTTCGTATCTGCCTCTTTCTTTTATAAGATAATGCATTTACATATCTGTCCACAACAAAGCTCATAAGAGATGTGTGTGGAAGATGATAAAAATGCTAACTTACAGAAATGTAAGTATATTGTAATACACATCCATGGCGTAGCAGACACAGATAACGTAAAATATGAGTGTACCATGGAGGTGATGATATGAAAACATTATGGAATCATCGAATCGAAGGCTGTATTTTATGTATGGCGATACTCTTATTTCTACAGACTCTGCTGCCACCATTTTTACATACCGGCATTTACTGGTGTCTGTTCTTCTTATTTCTTATGACCATACTATTATATCGACTTAATGCCATCCATGAGCATTTGCATAAATAAAGGAGGAGCTTATGAAACCTGTATTAGTTGTAGATAAAATTCAAAAATATTATGGAAATCGCGGTAACATAACAAAAGCAGTTGATAATATCAGCTTTTCTGTTGAACATGGGGAATTTGTTGGTGTGATGGGACCCAGTGGTTCTGGAAAGACGACACTGTTAAACTGTATCTCTACCATCGACACGGTAACCAGTGGTCACATTTTTATCAATGATTCTGATATTACAACATTGAAAAAAGGTGACTTAAGCAAATTTCGTCGTGAAGAATTGGGCTTTATTTTCCAAGACTTTAATCTGTTAGATACTTTAAATGCTTATGAAAATATTGCTTTAGCATTGACCATCCAAAAAGTGAAACCAGATACGATTGATAAACGTATCAAAGAAGTAGCTCATAAATTAAATATTCTTGATGTTTTACAAAAATATCCTTACCAGATGTCCGGCGGTCAAAAACAACGTGTCGCAAGTGCCCGAGCATTAATCACCAATCCAAGCTTGATATTGGCAGATGAACCAACAGGTGCTTTAGATTCCAAATCCAGTCGTATGCTATTAGATACTATGGAACATTTAAATCAAGAATTTAACGCAACCATCATGATGGTAACCCACGATGCGTTCACCGCATCCTATGCTCATCGTATTTTATTTATCAAGGATGGTAAGATTTTTAACGAACTTCATCGCGGCAATGACACGCGCAAAGCATTTTTCTCCCGTATTATGGAAGTTGTCACACTATTGGGAGGTGACATTAGTAATGTACTTTAGACTTGCCCTGCGCAATGTCCGAAAAAGTTATAAAGACTTCCTCATATATTTCTTGACCTTAGCCTTTTCTGTCTGTCTGTTCTATATGTTTAATTCCTTTCAAGAACAACAGGCAGTCATGGAGGTCAGTCAATCACAGATGGAAATGATTAAAATTCTGGTTTATACCATGAAATATCTTTCCATCTTTATTGCTATTGTCTTAGCCTTTCTTATTTTATACGCAAATAACTTTTTGATTCGGCGCAGAAAAAAAGAACTTGGTTTATATATGCTACTTGGAATGCCAAAAAACAAAATATCCCGTGTCTTGGTGTATGAAACATTTATTATCGGTATCTTATCCTTGTTTACCGGCATGCTTATCGGCATCTTTCTTTCCCAAATCCTGACAAGCGTCACCGCCAATTTATTTGAGGTTTCTTTAGATTATCATTTTATCTACTCAAATAATGCCACTATATTAACCATTTTCTCCTTTAGTATCATCTTTTTTATTGTCATGTTGTTTAATACCTTCATTTTGAACCGCTATAAACTGATAGACTTAGTAAGAGCAGAACACATCATTGAACACATGCACATTAAAAAGGTTTATTTATCTTTTACGCTATTTATCCTTTCCCTAGCCATACTCGCTTTTACATATCATAAGGCTTTATATGAAAAAAGTCTGATACTTTCCTTCGATCATCTACCAACCATCATCCTCTGTGGCAGCATAGGAACTTTCTTATTTTTCATGTCTTTGGCTGGCTTTCTGATAACAATTATCAAACGATTTCATACTATTTATTTAAAAAACTTAAATATCTTTATTCTGAACCAGATCAATGCCAAAATAAATTCAAACTATATTTCAATGAGCATTGTTTGCATCATGCTGTTAATAAGTATCGGGGCATTATCTACCGGCTGGAACATGAATGCAACCATTAATAAGAGTATACGTAATGTGACCCCTTTTGATTATTCCTTATCTTTACAATATCCATGGGGAAAACATCCTAAACAAATGAACAACGAGCAATTTCAAGCAGTTATTGATAAACTTGGAATAAGCGATGATCCTAATATACAGGAAACAAGAATCACTAGCATGTATATGACAAAACTGCAAAGTGATGTGCATTCCTTCAGTAAATATGTAAGCGATAAAGAACTGCGCAATCTTATAAATACGAATGAATTAAATACTTCTATACTGGTGGTTCCCCTTAGTGACTTTAATTATGTTTTAGAAAAAACCGGGAATTCTAAACTTCATTTGAAATCAAATGAAACTTATCTTTATACGACCATGGCTTTGTTTGATCAAGCTGTTTCTGATATTCTTGCTGCTCATCCTACTATTCAGTTATATAATACCCCACTAACGATAATTAATGATACTTATGAAGCTGTTTCCATGTACACCTCCAGCAATATCGGATATGATACCTTTGTTTTTATCATACAGGATGAGCTTATTCCCTCAGATGCGCTTCCCTATGTAAAAGCTTGGAATGTCGAATTAAAAGACCCTACCAAGGAAACTGCATTTGATCAAATGGTAAATCAAAAATTACATACAAAAAGTGCTAATCACTATCCTTTTCTAGGACGTTCAGCGCAAATAGTTAAAGAAGCCAATAAAGGCATGTCGGTGATATTTACTTATATTGGTTTATATCTTGGCATCGTCTTTATGATTGCTAGTGCCATCATCCTAGCACTTCAACAGTTATCACAGGCAAATGATAATAAAAAACACTATGCGATATTAACCAAGATTGGTACAGATCAGAAAATGTTAAATCGTTCTATCTTTTTACAAATCAGTATATACTTTCTCCTGCCATTATTATTAGCACTCTTACATAGTTTTATCGGTATTCAAGTCGTAAATGAATTAGTTTTATTATTCGGTAAAAGTGATATCCTTATCCCTTCTTTCTATACAGCGTGTATTATCACACTTATCTATGGATCTTATTTTGCCATTACTTATATCGGATATAAAAATATTTTACGTTCATAATGTCATATTTGTTTTATAAACTATGAAATGTATCAATATTCTTGTATTGCTAAAAATAATTTCTTTTTATGATAAAGACCTCTTTTCTCGCACCCTTTACTTGTAATCGTATGAAATACTGAATGGGTATATATGGGATAATAACGATTTAGCGGCTTATGATAAAATGCTGAGTTTAGGGGGTTTTTTTACATACAATCGAGTAGGGTGAAATAAATCACCCTCTCACACCACCGTACGTACGGTTCCGTATACGGCGGTTCGTTTTAATTTCAAAGCGTGTCTCTCTATATAGTAATCTAAACAACTGACTAGTCCTTTTTGGGCTAGTTTTTCTTTTGATATTGCTCTTACCACACATGTTTTGGTTACGACCCATTGATAATGGTCTCCCATATACGATGTCTGTCTTGCTCTATCTTTTCTAATCCCAAGTTTTTGTAATCCCCACTGTCGCTTGCTGGGTACTTTCCACTGTTTCCATATAATTACTCGCAGTCTTGTACGAAGATGTTCATCTATCCTTGTCATATGTGTTTTCATATTACATATGGAATAATAGTTTATCCATCCTCGTATTACTTGGTTCAGTTGTCTTATCCTTTCATTTAAAGCCATTGTGTTCTTTCTGATTGTTAGCTGTTTCAGTTTCCTCTTAAATCGTTGTATGGAACTTGCGTGTGGTCTTGCACAATATTTCTTATCTTTTGTATCATAATAAAATCCAAAGCCTAGATATTTTAATTTGTTAGGTCTTGTGATATGCGTCTTTGTCGCATTCACTTTCAGTCCCAATTTGTGTTCAATCCACTTTGTGATTGTATGCATCACTCTGTTCGCACTGGCTCTACTTTTTACCGCTATCACGCAGTCGTCTGCGTATCTGGTAAAGTGTAATCCTCTGCTTTCTAATTCTTTGTCTAATTCATTTAGGATAATATTACTTAATAATGGCGATAGGTTTCCACCCTGTGGTGTTCCCTTTTCACTCTTTTCATATTTTCCGTTTATCATGATACCTGCTTTAAGATATTTTCGTATGAGCGACTCTGTATCTCCATCATTTATGATGATGTGTACATAACTCATCAATTTATCCTGTGGCACGTTGTCAAAGAATTTCTCTAAGTCAATGTCTACTATCCATTCATATCCATCATTGATATATTCCAATAATTTATTTATGGCCTGCTCACAACTCCGATTTGGTCTGAATCCATAACTATAATCCGAAAAGAACGTTTCACATATTGGGCTTAATACTTGTACCATTGCCTGCTGGATGATTCTATCCATTACCGTTGGTATCCCCAGATTTCTAGTTCCTCCATTCGGTTTTGGTATTTCAACTCGCTTTACTGGCTGTGGTTTGTACTTCCTTTCTGTGATTTCTGCTCTGATACTTTCCCAGTTTTCTTTTATATAAACATAGGCGTCCTCAATCGTTATTTCATCAATTCCGCTTGTTCCTTTATTCGCTTTTACACGTTTATAGGCTTTGTTCATATTTTCTCTGTTCAGTATCTTTTCTAATAGTTCTGACATACTTTGTGCACTCCTTTCCTTTCCGCTTTCTTACAAATCATCATACGTGTTTTGGATATTTGCTCATTTACGTTTTCACTCATATCCTTGTCTGATTATTGTAAGAAACATACATTTTGCTCGTGCGATTAAAACGTTCGGTCCTTCAGTATCTCTACCTAATATGACCTCTGCTGACTTCTCATTGTTCGTTGTTACTACTCCTCGACTGCCCGTCGTTCTACGTCTCGCCTACTGAGTCAATGAGACCTCGCGGGGTAAGTCACATATCTTTCCTCGTTTACTTATCTGATTTACGCCATTAGGTTACGGTTATCTTTTGGACTTTGATGCTTCATGCCATCTCATCCGCTAATGCCGCCTTATTATCAGCCGTCTGAATTTAATGTTCAGACTTCCTGTCCGTTAAGCCACGATTTCGCTATTGCTTCCTCTCTCCCATACCTCACGATATGAAACTTGCAAGTCGCTCTTGGGTTCGTCGATAACTACGCCCCGAGGGATTTTCACCCTAGATATGTGGCATGCCCGCCACACACGAAAAGGCGAGCTCTTCCTACAAAAAGCTTGCCTTTTATTAATATTCATAAAGAACTTATAGCATAAAAGAAGGACTAACACTTAAATAAAATCGCAATAATATGAAAGAGAGACTGATTCTATTCTCATTTTATTTTTATAATACTTAGAGATACTAATCTCCTGCTATCTTTCTTGACTAGACAATTTATACTACTTCTGTATTATTGAGACGTAACCAGTCTTTTCAATCAATTGCTGGCCTTCATCTGATTGTATCCAATTGATCAATCGCATAAGATTTTTATTTTCATTCCCCTTTACATAAACCGCATAAAACGGACTTGTAATAGGGTAGATATCATCACGTATATGTTCTACCGTTGGGGCGACTCCATCAATCTGTAAGAGCTTGATTTTATTACTTTTTTTCATTGCCTGTGTATAAAAACGGAAAGAATACCCTATTGCATTATCCCGATTTTCATATTCAGCTGTTACGGAAATAATTGCCCCCATACCTGCAGGCACATCCTTTGTCATAGGTTTCATGATTGATTGACCATTCATAAACCGAATCAACGCTGATTGAGAACCACTGCCTTCAGGACGTTGGAAAGCACGAATCTTTTCATCCTTTCCCCCTACCTCTTTCCAATTAGTTATCTTTCCACTATAGATATCCCGAATTTGTTTACTGCTCAAATTTGTTACGGGATTATCTTTATTCACAAAAAAGACAAATGCTTCCTTACCAATCGGAACCTTAACCAATTCTTCCTTTTGCTTTTTAAACATTTCCTCCTGTTTTGACGAAGGAGCAGCCACAAAAATAAGATCTGTTTTCTTCTCTAATAGACGTTCATAGGCGGTAGGTGTTGTTGTGCAGCTAACGATTTCACTAACGTATGGATCATACTCATCCTTAGGATAAAGCGCTTGTACAAAGGATGCATAGACCGGATATAAGGCAGTAGCACCATCCAAACGAACAAGTTCATCTTTTATTTGAAATTGACTTTCCTTATTCAAAGTAGCTATTTTATAACTGTGAAATGGTTTATATTCACTGAGATTCACTTCTGTACCCTTAATTTCATAACGATTTTCCCACATATCATAGCCAAATGTAGCTAACAAAATCACAATGCATGATAAAAATGGTACTACCATAAAAAGCTGCTTACGAAAAGATAACCAGGCATGGCGTCGATAACGATAAAGAACCATTAACCATATATATACATATAGGATCAACATTGCCACAATGAGAAGGTATTCAATAAAAGGATGTGTCGTAGTCCATACGATACTTAAAAGAAAGATATATACAAATGGTAAAGTAAATAGCGTCGCAAGACACAAAGCTCCTATCAATGCTAATATCATAGTTAGCTCCCTTCTGCTTTTGCAAGTTTTTTTTTATTTTCGATAAACCAATAGGACATAGCAGTAGAAACATAAAAATCTGAGAATAGGAAAGATTTAATAAGGTGCAGCTGTTATCATCAATTTTATTATATCGGATATATGCTTAAAGACAAGGTAAATTAAGAAAGGTTTAGATTTCCATAGAAATCACAATATACGATTTCCCCATGAGGAATCTTCAACAAAAGATGTATTGATTATTGTATTGATTATATTAGGAGATGACTAAGTAATAGTACATGATAGGTAAAAGGGTTAGTAAGATTATTTCTGATAAAGCAGAAATAGTACAACTTCTTGTGATGCCATTGGTTTCGCTCACATAAGGAATGTGTTTGGATTTCTTTCTCTATATAGAAAAAAACCTGTCCTTCTCAGAACAGGTCTTCCTACCTGGCAACGTGCTATCTTTACTGGAGCTCGTCCAGCTATTGTCGCCGCTGAAGTGCTTAACTTCTGTGTTCGGGATGAGTACAGGTGTGTCCACTTCGCTTTCATCACCAGATCGCTTGAGGTCCATCCCTCAAAACTGAATAACAGTCCAAACATTTCTTGTGATTAAGTCCTCGACCTATTAGTATCAGTCAACTTCACATATCGCTATGCTTCCATCCCTGACCTATCTACCTCGTCGTCTTCAAGGGGTCTTACTTCTTGCGAATGGGAGATCTCATCTTGGAGTAGGCTTCGCGCTTAGATGCTTTCAGCGCTTATCCCTTCCCTACTTAGCTACCCGGCTATGCTCCTGGCGGAACAACCGGTGCACCAGCGGTAGGTCCATCCCGGTCCTCTCGTACTAAGGACAGCTCTCCTCAAATCTCCTTCGCCCACAACAGATAGGGACCGAACTGTCTCACGACGTTCTGAACCCAGCTCGCGTACCGCTTTAATGGGCGGACAGCCCAACCCTTGGAACCGAATTCAGCTCCAGGATGCGATGAGCCGACATCGAGGTGCCAAACCTCGCCGTCGATGTGAACTCTTGGGCGAGATCAGCCTGTTATCCCCAGGGTAGCTTTTATCCGTTGAGCGACGGCCCTTCCATTCGGCACCGCCGGATCACTAATCCCGACTTTCGTCCCTGCTCGACCTGTTTGTCTCGCAGTCAAGCACGCTTCTGCATTTGCACTCGTCGATTGATTTCCATCCAATCTGAGCGTACCTTTGGGCGCCTCCGTTACTCTTTGGGAGGCGACCGCCCCAGTCAAACTGCCCACCTGACACGGTCCCTCATCCCGCTTAGGGATGCAGGTTAGAATTCCAATCAGACAAGAGTGGTATCCCAACAGCGACTCCTCATACACTGGCGTGCATGTCTCTTTGTCTCCCACCTATCCTGTACATCTCTGATCGAAACTCAATATCAGGCTGCAGTAAAGCTCCATGGGGTCTTTCCGTCTAGTTGCGGGTAACCTGCATTTTCACAGGTACTAAGATTTCACCGAGTCTGCTGCCGAGACAGCGCCCAAATCGTTACGCCTTTCGTGCGGGTCAGAACTTACCTGACAAGGAATTTCGCTACCTTAGGACCGTTATAGTTACGGCCGCCGTTCACTGGGGCTTCAATTCATTGCTTCGTATCGCTACTGACAAATCCTCTTAACCTTCCAGCACCGGGCAGGCGTCACCCCCTATACTTCGTCTTGCGACTTTGCAGAGAGCTGTGTTTTAGTTAAACAGTCGCTTGGGCCTCTTCACTGCGGCTTACTTTCATAAGCACTCCTTCTCGCTAACTTACGGAGTCATTTTGCCGAGTTCCTTGGCAACAGTTCTCTCGCTCACCTCAGGATCCTCTCCTTGCCCACCTGTGTCGGTTTTGGTACGGGCCGCTATGGAATATACTAGAAACTTTTCCTGGAAGCTGGCTACATATGCTTCGGTACTTGCCCTTGGGCGTTCCCTTACCTTTCACGCTTTACATCCTGATGACGCATTTCACTGCCATCCTGCTATACGCTTCGCCCACAATCCATTTAGTGGGTCATACTTACCTTCTCCGTCATTCCTTCATTTCCATCGCGGGTACAGGAATATCTGCCTGTTTTCCATCCACTACGCCTTTCGGCCTCGCGTTAGGTCCCGACTTACCCAGGGCGGACGAACCTTCCCCTGGAATCCTTGGGCTATCGGTGTGTAGGATTCTCACCTACATCTCGCTACTCACACCGGCATTCTCACTTCTATGCGCTCCACCACTCCTCACGATATGGCTTCTACGCTGCATAGAACGCTCCCCTACCACTTGTATTCCTACAAATCCGCAGCTTCGGTAGCATGCTTAGCCCCGGTACATTTTCGGCGCAGGGTCACTCGACTAGTGAGCTGTTACGCACTCTTTGAAGGGTGGCTGCTTCTGAGCCAACCTCCTAGTTGTCTGTGCATCCCCACATCCTTTTCCACTCAGCATGCATTTTGGGACCTTAACTGGCGGTCTGGGCTGTTTCCCTTTTGACCATGGACCTTATCACCCACGGTCTGACTGCCGGGCATATCTTATGGCATTCGGAGTTTGATTATACTCAGTACCCCGGGATGGGGCCATCGTACATTCAGTGCTCTACCTCCACATGACTAAGCCTCGACGCTAGCCCTAAAGCTATTTCGGGGAGAACCAGCTATATCCGTGTTCGATTGGAATTTCTCCCCTAGCCACAACTCATCCGCCAACTTTTCAACGGGGGTCGGTTCGGTCCTCCATTCAGTTTCACCTGAACTTCAACCTGGTCATGGCTAGATCACACGGTTTCGGGTCTATGTCATCGTACTCTCGCCCTATTAAGACTCGCTTTCGCTTCGGCTCCGCATCTCCTGCTTAACCTCGCACGATAACATAACTCGCCGGTTCATTCTACAAAAGGCACGCCATCACCCTTTAACGGGCTCTGACTTCTTGTAGGCATACGGTTTCAGGTTCTCTTTCACTCCGCTCCCGCGGTTCTTTTCACCTTTCCCTCACGGTACTGGTTCGCTATCGGTCACTTGTTTATATTTAGCCTTGACGGATGGTCCCGCCTGCTTCCGACAAGATTTCTCGTGTCTCGCCGTACTCAGGATCCCACTAGGCTTCACATCGTTTTCGGATACGGGACTTGCACCCCCTACGGTCGGCCTTTCAATGCCGTTCTCCTAACAATCCTCTTGCCATATCGTGGTCCTACAACCCCATCTCTAGAGATGGTTTGGGCTCCTTCCCTTTCGCTCGCCGCTACTCAGGAAATCACTTTTGTTTTCTTTTCCTCCGGGTACTTAGATGTTTCAGTTCTCCGGGTACCTCTCTCATGGACTATGGATTCATCCATGGATGCCATCCTATTACAGATGACGGGTTTCCCCATTCGGATATCGACGGATCTTTGTGTACGTACCACTCCCCGTCGCGTTTCGCCGTTTGTTGCGTCCTTCTTCAGTTTCAAGTGCCTAGGCATCCACCGTACGCCCTTACTTACTTAATCACTTCTTCGTGTTTTTGCTTTCGGTTTGCTTGAGTATTACTGTTTGTTTAACTTTATACTCGTGAATATCTATTTTGTTTACAACTTTTACGTTATAGACCTTCTGTTATGTCTTTTCTGTTATTCAGTTTTCAAAGATCGACTTCTCTTGGAAGATTCTTTCGGTCTTCCAAAACCGAACAGGAAATATCTGCTTCTTTGTACTTTCTCCTTAGAAAGGAGGTGATCCATCCCCACGTTCCCGTAGGGATACCTTGTTACGACTTAACCCCAGTCATCGGTCCTACCTTCGACGGCTCACTCCTTGCGGTTATGCCACCGGCTTCGGGTATTACCAACTCCCATGGTTTGACGGGCGGTGTGTACAAGGCCCGAGAACGTATTCACCGCAGCATGCTGATCTGCGATTACTAGCGATTCCGACTTCATGAAGTCGAGTTGCAGACTTCAATCCGAACTGAGACGCCCTTTATGAGATTCGCTCCACCTCGCGGTGTCGCTGCTCTTTGTAGGCGCCATTGTAGTACGTGTGTAGCCCAGGCCATAAGGGGCATGATGATTTGACGTCATCCCCACCTTCCTCCGGTTTGTCACCGGCAGTCTCTCCTGAGTCCCCAACCTAATGCTGGTAACAGAAGACAAGGGTTGCGCTCGTTGCGGGACTTAACCCAACATCTCACGACACGAGCTGACGACAACCATGCACCACCTGTGTGATATATAGCTATCTTTCTATCTCTAGAACATTTATATCCATGTCAAGGCCTGGTAAGGTTCTTCGCGTTGCTTCGAATTAAACCACATACTCCACCGCTTGTGCGGGCCCCCGTCAATTCCTTTGAGTTTCACACTTGCGTGCATACTCCCCAGGCGGAGAACTTATTGCGTTAACTGCAGCACTGAATCTCTCCAACACTTAGTTCTCATCGTTTACGGCGTGGACTACTAGGGTATCTAATCCTATTTGCTCCCCACGCTTTCGTGCATCAGTGTCAGTTACAGACCAGGCGACCGCCTTCGCCACTGGTGTTCCTCCATATATCTACGCATTTTACCGCTACACATGGAATTCCATCGCCCTCTTCTGCACTCTAGCTCGACAGTTTCCAAAGCATACAACAGTTGAGCTGTTGCCTTTTACTTCAGACTTATCGTGCCACCTACGCACCCTTTACGCCCAATGATTCCGGATAACGCTTGCCACCTACGTATTACCGCGGCTGCTGGCACGTAGTTAGCCGTGGCTTTCTGGTAAGCTACCGTCACCCACATAGCATTTCCTCTATATGGCATTCTTCACTTACAACAGTGCTTTACGATCCGAAGACCTTCTTCACACACGCGGCATTGCTCGTTCAGGGTTCCCCCCATTGACGAAAATTCCCTACTGCTGCCTCCCGTAGGAGTTTGGGCCGTGTCTCAGTCCCAATGTGGCCGTTCACCCTCTCAGGTCGGCTACGCATCATCGCCTTGGTGGGCCGTTACCTCACCAACCAGCTAATGCGCCGCAGGTCCATCCATGTTCACACCCGAAGGTGCTTTAATATGAGGAAGATGCCTCCCTCATACCTATCCGGTTTTAGCTACCGTTTCCAGCAGTTATCCCGGGCACATGGGCAGGTTACCTACGTGTTACTCACCCGTTCGCCACTAAGTCTCTTTGGAAGCAAGCTTCCTAAAGACTTCGTTCGACTTGCATGTATTAGGCATGCCGCCAGCGTTCATCCTGAGCCAGGATCAAACTCTCCATTTGATTTAGCTCAAAACGTTTACTAACGTTTTTCTTTATTTGTTTATCCGAGAATTACTTCTCTTTTTTCATTGAAATTGACGTTTCCTGTTCAGTTTTCAAAGACCGATAGCATCCACTGTTTGGTGGACGTCACTCTCGTTGAGTGCCTGTTTATAATACATCAATTTATCTTTCATGTCAACGCTTATTTTTTATTTTTTTCACTTTTTAAAAGGCTTTTTTTACTCACCTTTTATGTAAACGTTTACACAGTTATTCATTAAAAAAAGAAGTTTTCTCACTATTGATAACTCCCTATCCTAAACAATTCACATAGCATCTTTTCCCCCTCCTAATCCTATCTTTTAAAAACATTACATACTCATGCCCTGAATTCATCATACTTTAAGATTTTATTAAAACCTCTAACCAAAACTATGCTATAATGATTAACGCAATGTGAATATATAGATGTATGAAAATAACAACGAATATGATCACATGGACGATAAACTACATTGAATATAGAAAAGAGGTAAAACTACAATATGGATATTCTAGTAAAAAACACCAACCGCAAGTTTCTACCAGTCATCTTAGGTACCGACGCCAATGCCTATGGAATAGCAAAATCCTTCCATAAAGAATATGGAATTACATCTCTCTCTTTAGGGAAAGCTCCTTTATTAGAAACAAAAAAAAGTAACATTGTAAAAGTAATGACCTTTCATGAATTTGATCATGATGATAACTTTGTTAAATATATTGAAGAAGTAGGTAAGACCTATCATCAATATTATGAGCACTTACTGCTCATCGCTTGCGGAGACCGTTATACCGAACTGATTGTTAATCACCGCGATGTTCTGGATAACTATTTTGTGACAAATTACATTTCCAATGAAATGAAAGAAAAATTAGAAAATAAAGAAGATTTCTATCAGATTTGTGAAGAATACGGACTCGACTATCCAAAAACTTTTATTATAACGAAAGCAAATAAAGATAACTTCACTCTACCATTCGACTTTCCTGTAGCGGCGAAAGCCAGCAATTCTATCGAATATGTAGATCTGGAATTTGAAGGAAAGAAAAAAGGCTACCGTGCTGAAAATATGGATGAATTAAGACAAATCCTAGATGCGGTATACAATGCCGGCTATACCGGCAGCATGATCATTCAGGACTTCATTCCAGGTGATGACAGTACAATGTATGTCTTAAACAGCTACTCTGATCGCGATGGTAAAGTAAAAATGATGTGCCTTGGACATTGTGTCAGTGAAGATTATACACCACATGGTATTGGCAATTACAATGCAATCGTCCAACAAGCAAATAAACAGGTATATGCACGCTATCAGAAATTCCTTGAAGATATGCACTACACTGGATTTTCTAATTTTGATATGAAATATGATGTCCGTGATGGTAAATTCAAAGTATTCGAAATCAATATCCGACAAGGTCGCAGCAGCTATTTCACAACTGCGTCTGGATGTAATCTAGTAAAATATCTTGTTGATGATTTGATTGAACATAAGCAAATGGAAACACATTATCACGATAATCCATATCTATGGCTCCATATACCACCGAAATTGTTGTTGAAGTATGTTTCTAAGGATTCTTATGCACAGGTAAAGCAATTAATTCAAGAAAAGAAATATGACACAACACTTTTATATAAAGAAGATCGCTCCTTATTCCGCGCCGTCATGATCCGCCGATTTTATCATATGGCTTATAAAAAGTATAAGCTCTATTTCAATAAACGTGGGATTTAATCATAAACAGCATTCTTGCTGTTTTTTTATTATCATCCTAGTAACCTATTCATTAGAGCACAAGAATGACCTCCCCCTTTTTTCTTTTTCACATTCAGGTGGATCGTACCTTAGTAGTCAAAACTTTTAAATAAGCTCTCTAATTTCTTAAACGTTTTCTTATTTTGTCATATTGTTTCCCTTTTTGATGTATGATACTATTAAGGGCAGGATAGGAGGTGCTCCATGAATTATCAACTAGGTATTATCGGTGGTGTCGGCTCAGAAGCGAGTGCATACCTATATGAAAAAATATTACGTGCAACCAAGGCACCTACCGATCAGGACCATTTAAATATGGTGATATTGAATCATGCCGAGATTGCTGATCGCACGAGCTATATCTTAGATCATACAAATGATAATCCTCTTCCTTATTTTATGGAAGATCTGCATTTACTCAATCAGATTGGGGTAAAACTCATTTTGATTCCATGTAACACTTCGCATTTTTTCTATGATGAATTTCAAAAGGTAAGTCATGCACCTATTTACCATTTGATTGACCATACGACAGAACGATTAAAAAAAGAAGGCATAAAAAGAGTTGGAATATTAGCGACTGATGGTACAATAAAAAGCCAATTGTATCAGAAAAGCTGTGAGTCACAACAGTTAGAATGGGTCATCCCAAATCAGGAAAATCAACAACATGTTATGTCTTTAATTTATGATGATATTAAAGCCGGTAAACCTATTCATAAGGATAAATTAATCAGCATCATCAAAGAGATGGAAGAACAGCAGGTTGAGCGTATGATCTTAGCTTGTACAGAATTATCGATTTTAAAAGAGCGTGAGCAATTAGATGAACGCTTTGTAGATCCCTTAGAAATCGCCATCGACTATACACTTGAAATGTTTCACAAGCAAAAAAGATGATTTTTATACAAATAGTCAAAGGTTTTCGCTATGATCAATAAGATCGATTCGTGAAAACCTTTTTCTATGATATCTTAATATATTTAAGTTTATATAGTATCTGTATTCTTTTTTTAATTGTAAAGCAAGAAGCAACTTTATTTACAAAACAACTTTAATCACTGCATCATACCGCCATTTATTTGCTAACAAATGCAATATATTGCTAATCATGAGAATTCATTGAACTAGTTTTAAATAACAGGTGTTCAAATAAGAACACCTGTTATTTCCACTTATTCTTTTCTTCTATAGTCCATGTAATTTTCTATTTCGTGTCAAAATAGCACCGATAATAGCAATCACAGCTGCCACTGGTGCGATCCTGATAAACATCCACTCAAAGATATGAACCCCAACTCCCTGAACCGCCGTTTCTGGATTACCGTAATCCCAATTTAGATAGGCACTATTTAATGTGAGGAAAAACACAAAAGTCACTACCAATAATAAGCACAATGTGATAAAGGCCCAATGCAAAATCTTCCGCCTTGTTTCCTTCCTTTTTGCCAGTTGTAAATTAATAACTTCAAGTTTTTCTGCTATTACTTTTACATCATCAGCCTCTTGTTCAATAATCGATTCACCGAGTAATGCACTAACTGGTGTTTCAAAAATTTCCGAAATTGAAATTAGCATATCCGAATCTGGAACGGATAATCCATTTTCCCACTTTGATATCGTTTGACGCACAACATTCAATTTGATTGCAAGCTCTTCTTGTGAAAGCCCCTTCGCTTTTCTAATTGCCTTAATATTTTCATTTAACATTTCTAGGCTCCTTTCTCATGTCCTAATACCACTATAAGAAATCCACCCTATTGCTACAAGCAATGCATTTTAACATATTAAAGCCAAGTAAGCCTCAAGAATTCCTTTTATACGAAAATGCAAGTGCAATGATGATCATCTCAGCAACATCCTGCGAATTTAACAACTGCAATCTTAATGTTTTTAACAACACGTTTTTTCATGTGATATCGCTAAGCTTTTCTAAACATCTTTTTCCTCTAAATAAATTGAATTGTTATTTGTGTTAATCTGGATGATTACATCATCGTCTTCTTGTCTGGCCTCTATCTCCCAATGCAAGATAAGACAAATTTCTTTTACAATAGACAATCCCAACCCTGTGGAATCTTTATGGCGAGATTTGTCACCCTTATAGAAGTTATCAAAAAGTTTTGATATTTCAATTGGGTCATTTAAATTATAATTCCAATAGCTAGCTTTTGGATACGGTTGCTATAAAGATAATAAAATTGTACTATACTCTTAAAAACCAAGGTCGCTATATGAAATCCTTTGCTTTGACATAATCGGTAATATATGGACCTTCATTAAAAATATTTAAGATATCTCGTAAATGCCTTATTATTTCAAAAACGGTTGATCATATAGCAAACCGCTTCTTGTACATTCTATATTAAATTAGCAAACCAAAAGTTATCAAATCAGCCTAAACACCATTTTACAATATTTTCAATCAATTCTGTAGGTAATGCTTTATCATAAGGAAAATAAATAGCATTTTTCTTAGTGACAAGTCCTTTTAACTCTAATGCAAAATTTTCAATAGTTTCAACTCCTACATAAAAACTGATATGCTTTTTACAAGCAGAAAATGAGATGGATTTTCCTTCTTTTTCATAATATGGCATACTCCATAATATACGTTCATTTACACAAGGGACACTGTTTTGTATTGCATTCATCATCTCCTTTAAGTGGGAGTGTGTTTCTATAGGTTGCGTATCTATATATTCTAATACTGTTTTAGGAGCTTCTCCACAGTAATGACCTTGATTCGTTCTTTTAAATTCTCTGCCGCATCTTGGGCACATCCACATATATTGTTTCCTCCGTAAATTCTATTTATTCTTTCATTAAATCTATTATGACATCTTATAAACTTGCATACAAATTTAAAACAACCAAAATCACATAGATTGTAATGCTAGTTAATTCTATTTATTGCTTTTCCAAGCCTTATTCTCATATAAATTCCATATCCCCAAACAAAGCACCCTACTGCTAGTGTTATCATTTTTTGTATTGTAGTCTTAGCCACAGCAGATGTCAATGTCATTGTAATAATGATTCCTATAAATATAAGTAATTCTGTTAAAACACGTAGGTTTTCTAATTCATGTTTGGCCATAAACATAGCTAGTGTATTTTGTTCAGATTCTTTTCTTTCCTCAAGCTCATTTAACCTTTTTCCACAGAGTAATTCATTTACACTAATATGTAATGCTTCACATAATTCAAGCATAAGTGATGCATCTGGCATACTTTTACCGGTTTCCCACTTTGAAACTGCTCTGTTTGTTATGCCTAATTTTTCAGCAATCTGTCGCTGTGTCATATTTGATTCTTTCCGACAATCAGCTATAAACCTACCAATTTGAATTTGATTCATTCTTGTCACCTCCTAATCCAAAATATCATACAGAAGATATTAATTCTATACACAATGAGTCGACTATACAATAATCAACCTTTGGTTGATTAAACAACTTATAACTTATCCTTTTTGTTAAATAAGAATTTAACTATTTCTGGTACTCTTTTATTTTATCAAAATAGATATCTAAAAGTTCTTTAGAATAAGTCTTTTCTTCTGTTGAATTTCTGACTTCTTTCCAAAGAATAGATGCTACTTTTAATTTATTAGAATAATTTACACTGTTTTCATCTGCACAAAAATCTTTTAAAAATTGATTCCACTGACAAACTGATTTATCATATTGGGCATAGTTCAATTCGCCATAATAAATTTTCAGCATATCTTGTATTGTAAACGCTATATTTTTTTCACTTTTCACTTTTCTCCATGCTGCGGCCATATTTGCGGTAAATTTAAAAGGTGAAATGCCTGTTAAAGTCGAAAAACACTCTCTAAATTTAGCATTAAAAGAGAATCCACATTCAAGTAATGGTGTATCCAAAGTTACAACATCTACTTGAGCATACTTAGTTTGTTTTGAAGATTTTTTTATCAGATTACCTTTAAAATACTGCTCAATACTATAAATAAGTTCTTGCTTTGTACCTCTATACTCCAATCCTATTGATTTACATATTTGTGAGAGTTCTTCACGATACCAATAGTATTTACTGAACTCCTCAAATGAATTAATATTTATAAAATTAGGTCTATTTTCTACCATTCTTCCACCTTCACAAATCCAAATTTGATTTTTATAAAATCTATTATGACAGTTTATAAACCTAAATACAAGATTTTAAAAACTGTTCCTATTTGAACGCCTAAAATCATATAAACTAAAAATTAGCTCTCAACTTTATTGAATACAACCGTTTTAGTGTTTTAAAATCATTTTTTATTGCAAGTAATAATATATAACGTTCCTTTTCTTATCTCAATTGATTTTATGTTTTCAACATTTTCTGGTAACAGTTTAATAGGTGGAACTATTTTTTCTCTATTTTTGAATGGCTTTCCAAAATAAGGCAGTTTTTCATATTTTTGTGCAACTTTCTCTGTTTCATCACAAATCATGATTTTAGCACCTTTTTTTGCAACCCTAACCATTTCATAAATTGCTTTTTGTTTATCATTAAATAAGTTAATACCACCAATATGATAAACAACATCAAATGAATTATCTTTAAATGGCAAACTCTCAGCATTTGCATAACATAATGTAATCGATAGCTTATATTTATTTTTATTTTTTACACTTTGAAGAAGTTGCCCCATAGATATATCTATTCCGTAATAATCTGCATTTCTTGTTAGATATTTTACATTAGCTGCTGTCCCAATAGATACTTCTAATACCGTTGTATTTTCTTTAATATCAAGATAGTTTAAGTAATCCATCCGTGCTTTTTCTTCACCACCAAAAAAACTGTACCATATCTTTTGACCTATCTCATAGAATGGCGCAAAACTATTATAAAAATCCGTGCTCTTTTTATTTGAACCTTCTATTTCCTCTTTTTGAATAAATTGAATAATTCCGTTTTCATCTTCAACAAATCGTTCCCCAGTTCTATTGTCTATTAAACAATTTTCATCGACTTCTAATTCATTAAGATTATTTGGATTTTTCCATATCTTCTTTTTCATTTTTACATCCTCTGTGTATTTATAACGATATACTTAACACTAAATTCATATCAGTTCTTTTAATTAAATCTATTATGACACTTATAAACAAGAATACAAGATTTCAAAACAGTGTTCCTATTTGAACACTAGACTATATCTATATTTCTTATAAGAATTATCTCTTATTCTTTTATAGATTTCAAACTGTCTGTTTATCTCATCTTCTAAATTTAACATCATACCTTTTGCTTCCAATATACGTTCTATTGCTTGCTCAGGGGTAAGTATATGATATGGTAAAAATAATCCTCTAAACTCTTTCGGCTTTACAATTTTATAGACTCTAATCGATGATAATTCATACGTATATGAAAAATATCTATATAAATACCCTATCCAATACATTTCATTTTTTGTATATTTTACTGATCTTTTTTATATTCTTCTTCAACTTGTTTAATATCTTTTGGTTGTAAATTCATTTGCAAGATACTTTCATTATCTATTGCTTTTACCACTTTACTATTCATAAATCTTCGCATGAATATTTCAGAACTCGTTGATGTTAGATCCATTTAACAGAATCTCATCAATATAATTACCTTTTCCCCTATATTATATTCTCGCTAATTTTACTTTATCATCACCAAGTTTAGAATCAGAAATTCTAATCTCTTTATAGTAGTTCATTATCATATATCACAATACTTAAACAAGTTCAATATAAACTTATTTATATCATAGTACTTAAATAAGTTATATGTATTAAAATAACTTAAAGTAATATTGACAACTAAAAATTCCATGTAATCTTTCAACTTTATAACATCAAACTATGAACTGGCATGAGATATAAAGAATCATTTTGAGTGATATGTAAATACACTCAATTAGCTTTATAAAAAGCAAAGAGTTTTCGATTCAAAGAATATTATCTCCTATCCAGTCATTATATCATTCAGTTAAACACATCTTCATCTATGACTATCAAATAAAGGAAAAGTAATGCTGAAATGGTGTTTATAATTGAATACCTGAAAGCAATCAAACTGGAATTTGTTATTTAACAAACTTATTTGCCAATTTATATACTTGATTGATTTCTTTGCTTTCCAACTTCCAACTATCCAGTTCGGTTTTAATCAGCTCTGGATATTTTTTGCTTATATCCCTTAAAGCGTTACCTACCGACTTTCTAACATATGCGCTGGAGTCCTCTCGCAAATCAGCTAATCGTTCAATCGCTTCCATAGGGTTTTCTTTGAAATAAGGTCTGCTTGTCCAAATTCTTAAACCTTCTGTAACAGCCCGTCGAGTATTAGGGTTGCTGTTTTTCAACCATTCATCAATTATTGGAATAGCATTTTCGTATCCTTTTTTCTTACAGAACTCATCAAATGATTTTGCTAATATTTCTTGAACTCTCCAATTATCATCATTAGAAACTGTATAAGGATTTTGGAGGTCAAGCAGAGCGAGATACACGACAAAGTAAGCAGTTCTATCCGCAAAAGCGGCTGGCTTCCCAATCTTTTCCGCAGTATCGTAAGTCGAGCAAAAGACTTCCTGCAAAACCTTATCCGTGAACACGGTATGCCGCCAAAGCCCACGCCTGATATTGATATGGCGGAGTTCCAAACTATGCAAAACCTGATGATACGGGTACAGGACGAAGCAAGAGGGATTAGAAATTTGCAGGACAATGTTCTGCCCAAGCTGAGAACACAGCTTTCAGAGACAACAGGGATTTTCAAGGGCAAGGAACGAAAAGCTCTTACCGAGCAGATACAGCAGACCGAAGCCGAAATCTCCGAAAGGCTTGACAAGCTGCCCGATATTCTGAAAGAGGACGGTTATCCCGATGTGCAGGCGTTTATGGCAACCTACCGAGAGGCGGAAGCCGTTGTAGAACAGTACAACCGCAGTTTTGCCGAGTGGGAGCGACAGGTCAAGGAAAAGCGCAGACCGCAGAAATCGCCCGAAAAAGAGAGCGTCAGAAACAGGCTCAGGCAGTTGCAGGAGCAGGGCAAACAGCAGCAACGCAGAAAGAAATCCTTTGACAGAAACAGCCGATAGAAAACAACGAATGCCACGCTTTGCGAGACATTCTTATGTTAAGAAAAACCGCCGCTATGGTGTTACCCATACACGGCGGCATACATAGTCTTGTCAGCGTTCCTGCTTTTGAATGACGGTTATCTGCAAACCCTTTGCATTGATGTGCGTTTCCTGTTTGCATTTTGGGCAGTAGAGGGGATAGTTTATTAATACGGTATCTTCCCGCAGTCTGTCACGGGTTTTGTTGCCGCAGACAGGGCATAGTATCCATTCTGTTTTCGTGTTCATCACCGTTCTCTCCAATGAAAACTAGTATTCTCCACGCAAACAGCATTATTTAACTTTCTGCGAAGTGAAGTCCTGATACCTTGTGTTGTTCTTGATTTCAGCTTCATTCCCAAAGAATGCCGTTCCGTTGGTTTCAATTCCTTTTAGATAGTAATCAAGCCATGCGATTACATATCCATTTGCCTCATATAAAACTGCCCCATGGTCAACATTATTACTTAGCCTTGCCATTACAACGTCTGTATTCAGTTGCTCAAACATATCTTCCATTTTATACAATGGCGTTACTGTTTCACTGTCAAATTTTCCAGTCCCTGCAATTATCATTGTCGGTATTGTTACATTTTCTAATCTGTAAGCATACATATCATCCGTATCAAGATTAAATCCCCATTTAAGTCCTAATGCTAATTCTTGATTTGTTGGACTTAATGAAATAATTGCTTTATACATATCAGAGTTATCGTATTCTAAGGCTGCATTAAATGCTCCTTCGCCACCTTGAGAATGCCCACAAACTGCAACTTTACTTGTATCTACTTTATCGGCAATTTCTTTTGTATTTAGTGCAAAGTCAAGTGTTTCAGATGCGTGTTTTCCGTCCCAACTTATTTCGTAATTGCATCCTACAACAACATAGCCCCAACTTGCAAAATGTTCAAAAACTGCTTTATACTTATCCCATGGAGTTCCTGAACCATTTACCATAACAACAAGCGGATATGTACCTTCCTCTTTCGGCATATACACCACAAAATTATTATCATGAGAATCCACTTTTGGAGCATCATAAACCTTAGATTCAAATTCGTAACTACCTAATTTGTTATATTCCTTTTCAATAGTTCCTTCTGAGGCTATTGCATTCCAATATTCTTTCGGTGCGTTTTGTTTTCCTGATGCGATGGTCAGAAAAATGACTAAACCAATGACAAGTACCACGATTACCAAAAAAATGATAAGTAAAACTTTTAGCAATTTCTTCATACCCCGCCTATCTCCTTTATTCGCTCATATATTTATTCAAGTATTCTTCGACCTTCGCCATATATTCGGCATACAGCCTGTTGTCGTTCTGCAAACCGTGACCCGAATGAGGAAGCACGATATATTCGTGGGGAACTCCATTCTCGGTCAACGCTTTGTCAAGACGAACAGAGCCTTCATAAGGCTGAAATTTATCGTGCTGACCATATGCCATAACCGTTGGAACAGTATCTTCATTTACCCACAGGAGTGCTGAAGCATCCTTGACAAGTTCGTCATATTCTGCTGTGCCGAACATTTCAGCCGTAACCTCTTTGCCTGTCATCACGCTGAACATTTCCGCGGCGGCCTCCGCGTTTTGGTCAAAACCATAGCATTTCCAATCTTCGGGATAAAACGATGTAGGACCTACCCCTTCAAACGCCATCATTACAGGTACAGGAGAAGAAGATGCGTCACGGTAAGCATAAATCAAAGCAAGGCATCCGCCCGCTGATCCGCCTGCCGTAGCCATACGGTCAATATTGTATCCGAGCTTTCTTGCTTCCTCTATCACAAACGGAATACTCTCTTTAATTTCGTTCGACTGTGAAAGAACACTTGCTTCAGGATGAGCGTCATCACGCAAGGTATAGTTAATTCCGGCTGCAACATAGCCTTTGGAGCAAAGCCACTGTAATATTTCCTTGTCATCCGTTTTATCGCCGCTTGTAAATCCGCCTGCGTGGAGATATACAACTAAACCGTAGCTTTCCTTGCTATCATCAACAGGGAGATACAAATCGAATTCATTTGCGGGTTTCTCTCCGTATGTAAGGTCTGTTCGGACTGTTCCAATCTCATCGCTCCATTGCACTGAATATTGTTGCATTTCGGGAGATTTATAGCTTATTTTAATTACTATGGATGTTACAAATGTGACGATAAAAACCACGATACACAGAAAAACAAACGCTCCTGTTTTCATACCTTTTTTTGTACCCTTTCTCATAGAAAATTACCTCCGAACATCGTTCCGCCGAGCAGTAGGTTCATAACGGCACGGACGGCAAGTCTTCCGAGTACAAAAGCAATGACCATGACAACCAGTATAATGATTGCTCGTTTCATCGTAAGTGACATTTTCTTTCCTCCTGATATTTTTGTTCGCTATTGACATGCGCTTTTGTTCGCATTATAATGATGATACATTTATTTCGTCGTTATTATTGTATCGTCAAATATTTAAGTAATCAAGAGGTGTATTGAAAATGAGACAAAATGCTAAAAAAGTATCACCGATGAGCAACGAGGGGCGGAATGCATATGTTATAAAACATTTGACGGACGCATTTCTTTCGCTGCTTGCAGAGAAGCCGTTAGAAGATATTTCTATCAGCGAATTGGTTGATACAGCGGGTGTTGGAAGGGCCTCTTTCTACCGCAATTACAAGCGAAAAGAAGATATTTTGAAAGCATATTTAGACACTCTTTTCCGTGAGTGGACAGACGAATGGAAAAAGAACGATGGTGTTCCGCTAAGCAAGCAAATCCACACAATGATTGTTCATTTTGAAAAGCACCATTCCTTTTACCAGCTTTTGAACGAAAGAGGACTTACCTATCTTCTGAAAGACGTGATTATCGGTATTTGTGGGCCGAAACCAGAATATGAAAAGACACAGGCTTACACTACGGCGTTTGTTGCCTATACGCTGTATGGTTGGATTGATGTATGGTTTCAGAGGGGAATGGTGGAATCTGCTGATGAAATTGCAGAATTATTTTCTGCACAGGGACTATTATAATATATGACCGAGATTATAAAACGGGAGACGGTATTTATAGACCGTCTCCCATTTGTATTATGCAAATATTAAATCAGCATTGACAATCTCCATAGCTCGGTTGCGAATGTTCGCCATTCGACCAATCCACAGCATTTGATTTTCTGCTTTGAGTGCTTCAGTCATGCCCTCTCTTTCGGCAAGTTGTTTCACCAACCGAGAAAACATTTCTTCCGCTTGCTTATCAATATCGGCAAGATAACTGTTCAGCTTACCGTTTGTCAGAAGCATTGTATAGGCCGCCTTTTTATGCTCTTTCAGATATCGTCTGTGCTGCTGTCCCCAAATGCCGATAGGTCTTTCTTCTTCGGTTGGTAAGGTAAGACAAGGAATATAGTAATCTCCCTGCAACTCATACCAAAGACCGTTTCTTTCATCATAAATATACTTGTCCATTAAAAAATCCTCCGTTATAATATATTCGCACATATATCACAGTTCTCCGATTGCCACACTCTGTTATATCTTGTTATCAGATTTTCTTGCCCTTGAATTTGCCCTTATAAGCAGTCAGGGAATGAGTAAACTTGTGTGAAATCATATAAAGGGATAAGGCGAACACATTGCGATAAATCCTTTGTTTTCAAGGCTTTTGGAGGATTTTATTGATAACCTATAACCTCTGTTAAGAAGTCATAATTTGTTGTAATTCAAATTCTAATTTACCAAGTATATTGTCTTATTATACGTATTGCTTTTTGCCTATCTTTAAAAATTAAATTTTGCATACTATCGTCATATATTTTCTCATATTTTACTAATGCCTCAAGAATAACATCTATAAGTTCTGGTTTATATTTTGCTATAATAACCACATCTTTAATACATTGTCTTGCTGTGATTGGTTTTTCATCTTCAATATGTTTAAGCCATTGATTAATAATATTATTAACTTTACTATCAGTATCCCATTTTGCATTATAAGCAATTAATCGTAATCCTCTTGTACGAATATATGAATTTGTATGATCATCCATCATATCAACAAACTTATCAAAGTATGGATATAAGTCATTACATTTTTCACTTATATTCAACAGTTCTTTCCATATTTTATATGCTTGTTTATTATCTGCGCAAACAAGCATTTCAACTTGTGTATCAAAATTCACTTCTATCATCTCCTTGACCTTACAAATTCTAATTTTCTTTCATTAAGTTTATTATGTCATCTTCTAAACTAGAATGCAAGATTTAAAAAAGGTGTTGATATTTGAACACCAGACTATCTAATTACACTTTCTACACAATCATTCTATCGCATGGATAAAATAATAACAGCGAATGATTGAAATTTTGCGCTAACTTTACGCCAAAAATTACGCCAGATTTTACGCCTAATTGTTGCTTATTTGCTGCTTATTTTCCACCAACTGAGCCACTTTTCGAAATTTTATAGTACTTCTTGTCACTTTTTATGAAAATCCACAAAATCACGGAACATGAAAAAAAGCCCTTAAATAAAGGCTTTTTCTCGTTTTTTTAATTTTCTTTTGCTCTCTTAAGAAACAATAACTATCTCTTAGAGAACTGTGGTGCACGACGTGCAGCCTTCAGACCGTACTGCGCGAGTTTTTGAGCTGTTTTTCCTTGATATTCCGGGCTTTTCCGGCTTTCTGCTTCTCGGTTATCCGGTATGCGGACCATAAAAAATCGCCTTTTTTCATTCAGCGATAGCCTGATGAAACGCACCATTTACTACCCCAAACAACTCCTCTGGTTTATTGTACTTCACTTTTGCATAGATGTCCATAGTTGTTTTGCTGTTTTCGTGTCCGGCAAGGTATTGTACTGTTTTTGGATCAACGCCCGCATAGAGAAGATTGGTGATGTAAGTGTGCCGCAGCTGATGAGGTGTCACATCAAAGTCCAGCGTATATTTGATTTGGGGTTGATTCTTCTGGGTCATACCCAGCGTTGGAGTAACCGTATATTTGATACTCTCCCCATTTACATACTTATAATAGTTCCGGGGCTTAGTGGAGCGGACAACGACATACTGCCACACTCTTTGGAACTGCGAGGCAGCCAGTGGCTCTCCTTTGCTGTCAGCGATCACATAATCTGATATGGAATTTTCTTTCGTTTCTCTCAGACAATCCACCAAACACTTCGGTATCGGAATATCCCTTTTTGCCGCCGGAGTCTTTAGCACCGTAGAAACCACGGGTCTGTTATGCTCTGTACGCCATGCCCGCCTCACCGATAGATAAGGTGTATCCTCGTCCAGAAATACACAATCCCATTGCAGTGCAAGAATTTCTTCCCGACGCAGACCGGAATACAAACCGAGCATAATAAACAAATATGGAGGAAGCCCCTTGACTGTATCCAAAAGCACGGCTACCTGCTGATCTGTCAATGCCTCCTTCTTTTTTGTCGGTTTTCCGCCTTTACCGGATATTCCCGTACAGGGATTGTGTTCAAGAATTTGGTTTCTCTCTGCCGCATAAAAAATGCACTTGAGCAGCATATTGACCTTATTGTATAAACCTTCCGATTTCTTTGACAATGGAACAAGAGCCAGCCGAATATCGTCAGCAGTCACTTCTTCCATATACATCTCTCCCAGAGGTTTGATGATATAGTTTGTCATATCCCTCGTATAACCTCTGAGTGTAGACGCAGACACCTTTGCCGACTGCATCAGCAGCCACTTCTCTCCATACTCAGCTACTGTCGGGTGCTGCCGGTGAAAGATAATTTCTTCCACCTGCTTCCGAGCCTCTAACTGCTTCTCATACAATTCTTCACAAGTAGCGGCATACAAACTCAACTCTTTGCCATCTGCATCCGTAATCCTGGTTCTGTAATACTGGATTCCTTTCAATGTAATGGTTCCATACTTCGGGATCTGTGTTTTCTTTTTTGCCATCTTTGATCGTCCTTTCTTGATAATGTGTAGTCTCCGTATCTACACTCTCTTTTTATCAGAAAGCCTCGATTTAATCAAAGATACGGCTGATGTAAAACAAAGAGCGAGACATCCTTGCCTCGCTCCTGCTTTACTTCCTATTTTATTATTACTGTGCTGCGTCCCAGCTTGCAAACGCGCAACTCATTGATCTGACCAGCTCATCTGGTCTGTTGTACTTAACCTTTGCATAAATGTCCATGGTAATCTTGCTGCTTTCATGGCCTGCCAGGTATTGAACCGTTTTGGGATCTACCGATGCATGAATGAGATTGGTAATGTAAGTATGCCGCAGCTGATGGGGTGTTACTTCAAAGTCCAGACTGTAAACCACTTTTCCGTTATGAGCAGCCTTTTCTCCCAAGACAGGTGTGACAGTATGCTTTACTCTTTTTCCATCTTCATACCGATAATAGCTCCGCTCCTTGACCGTCCTCGTAACAATATACTGCCAAAGTCGCTTAAACTGCGTGTAGGACAGCGGTTCGCCGTCCCGGTTTGAAACCACATACTCCGAAGTCGATGTTTCCTTTGCTGCTTTCAAACACTCAGCCAAGCAAACAGGAAGAGGGATATTTCTCTCCGCAGCCTTGGTTTTCAATTCGTCTGAGATTACCGGTCTGTTGTGTTCTGTGTGCCATGCCCGCCTTACCGTCAGATATGGAGTATCCGTATCCAGATATACTGAATCCCATTGCAGAGCAAGAATTTCTTCCCGGCGCAGCCCTGCATATAAACCAATCATGACAAAGACATAAGGCGGCAAATCTCGGATAGCATCCAAAAGGCGTGCTGCCTGTTCATCTGTCAAAGCCTGACGATCCTCTTGTGGAACACCGCCACCTTTTGTCGTGAGATAAATCGTCGGGTTATGGTCAATGATCCTGCTTTCCATTGCTGCGCGAAAGATAGATTTGTAAAGGATTACCACAGATTTATAAACCGATGCAGATTTCTTGGAAACCGGAACAAGAGCAAGCTGAATATCATCCAGGCTAACCTCACCCATCCGTTTATCTCCCAATTCCGCTATAATATGCCGCCTGACCTTTGAGGTGTAATCCGTCAAAGTAGTAGCTCGTACATGAACCGACTGCATCAGCAGCCACTTTTCACAATACTCTGCAACTGTGGGCGTTTTCCGATGAAAAGTGGCATTCTCAATCTGTTCCAACGCAAGCGTTTCTTTGTTGTATAGTTCTTCAGGTGTTTTTGCGTAGATAGCTACGAGCTTACCATTCGTGTCTTTGATTCTGGTCCTATAATATAGGACACCTCTTTTCATAACTGTGCCATATTGAGGAAGCATTATTTTCCTATTTGCCAATTCCTCCACCTCCTAAGAATATACTCCAGCGCTGTATCTATGTTTTATCAGACCATTATGATTTCGACAAGGATACGGACCGGCTCACACTCCAGCTCTGCGAGGTTTACGATAAGTTGCGTTCTTTTCCGTTGGCTTTGCCCTGTGGGTGCATTTTGCGATATACTCCTGAAGTCCCGCTGAGGTAAAGTACACACAGCCATTCTGCACATATTGCACATAAGAAATAAGGCCATTGTTACGGGCCGCGTCCAGCGTTGCAATGCTGATACCCAAAATTTCTGCTGCTTCTTTTCGCGTAATAAGTTTTTCCATAAAGCATATTTCCTCCAATCCGTCAAGTTTGTCATCGTGTTTGTTCAAAATCACATGAATACGCTGGCAGCCGAAACCACCAGCGCATGGTATCTGATTTTGAACAGAAAGCGGCAAACGCTTCCTATTTATATTTCTCAGCTTTCGTCACATTTGCCACGCCCCCTGACGATGGGAACACAACAGGTCTCCGCTGGCGCGGCTGTCATAACTCCGCAGCGTCGTTCGTAGCGTGCGCCGCAGGGTTCCCCCCAAGTCTTTGGCGGGCCGTGAGGAAGTATCTTTAAGCCCCCGCGCCCTCATCGCGCCGGATGTGCCACCATCCGGGTCACAGGGACGTTGATCGCTCCGAAACAGCTTGTCCATCACCTCCTGGCTGCTCCATCTTCGCGGCGTCCTGCACTCGCTCATGCGCGGGTTATGTACCTGTTCTGCCGTGTATTCAGTTGTCAAAGGTCAGCGAAAGAAAAGCTCCTTCTTGACAGCCATGACAAAAACAGGCGATTTGTCCTGTCTGTACTGCGATTTATTTGAAAAAAATATTTTGCCTTGTCCCTTCATAGAAGCTGCGGACAGCGCAAGCTCCTTACAAGCACAATAAAATAGGTACTATCGTACTCAAAAACGCCTTTTATGAGGTTCTTCCTGCAAGGAAATGGGCACGATAAAATATAATTAAGGAGACGATAGTGCCTATGGAACTGATAAAAGAGCTGGGACGAAGGATACAAAAAGCGCGTAAGGAAAAAGGATTGACGCAGCAGGAACTCGCAGATCTGAGCCACGTTTCTCTAAAGCACGTTCAAGGCTGCGAAAGAGGGGTGAAAAATCCTTCTTTTGAGGTTCTGCGCGCTTTTTGCAAAGTCTTGAATTTATCCTTAGATTCCCTGATGAATCTCGATCTGCCTGAAGATGAGCAAGCCGCCAACGATATGCGGCAGCTTTACCTTTCGTGCCCTCCGGCTGCCAGAAAAGTGCTGTTAAACTCGACCCGCGCGTTGACTGATGAGCTAAAAGAGATGGTGCAGACGGCTGGGGTTGACCCAGATGAACATTTAGAGAATAAGTAAGCCGGTGGAGGAATAAAAACCCCCACCGGCTCTCTTTTGCCGCTATGCGGCGATCAGGTTATTGGGCCGTATCCAGCAACCGCGCCAGCTTCTTCAGTCCGCGCCGGATGCTCTCCCACACGCGGCGGCGGTCAGCACCCTCGATCCGGGCGATCTCGGCCACCGTCATGCCCAGGTAAAACCGGGCGTAGATACGCCGGGCCTGGATGGCGGTCAGCTGCATCAGCGCGGCATACACTTCCTCCCGCAGCAGCTTCTGCTCCAGGACTTCCTCCGGGGGTGAGTAGCCGGTTGAGGGCATCGTTTTCAATGCCATCCTCCCGGTTCAGAGAGTAGTGAGCCTTGTGTCGGAACTTCCGGCGTTCATAGGCGGCATCGTCCTGCTCCTGGCCCCGGATCGCGGCCACGACTTCCTCGGCCACGTCTACAAAGACATCGGTTTTATACACATCGGGATACAGTTCCCGAAGATTGATCTTCTGCATTATGTACCTCCATTTCGATTCACGGGTTGACGGGTGAACCAAAATGAAGGCGGTGAGCGACATCTTTCGGGGAAATTCCCGAAAAAACGACAAACAAAAGCGCCAGCATCCGAAGAACGGCGGCTGGCGCTGCTAAAAGAGGACTTATGACGCTTATGGACCAGCCACGATAGTGCCTGTTCATAAGCAGACGGGGACCGATTGACGGTCAGGCTTTTTTTGACAGGTAAATTCCTGCCGAATTATGTCGAAGCGGTCTTTGCTTCACGGCGGCTCCCTCCTAAAGCCGCCGTGTCAGCGTGTAGTCGTCACTCCTTTGTCGAGGGCATAAGGAACGGCGGCCTTGATGTTACTCAAAACCGCCGCAGTACCCGGAAAATCCATTTTGGGCGCACAAAGCTGCCTGCCCTGCAACGGTTTTTTTCTTTCCCCGTCTTGCGGGGCAGGATCGCTTGGCTTATTCGGTTTTAGTTTTGCTCTTGTTCGGCTGCCTCTTTCAGCCGGTCAAAACTCTCATCGCTGATGATGTGTTCAATACGACAGGCATCGGCCTCCGCAGTTTTGGGGGCAACGCCTGCGGTGATAAGCTGCTCGGTAAAGAAGCAGTGACGCTCGTAGATTTTTTCGGCTACCTCGCGGCCCACATCGGTCAGATGGAGAAAGTGATCTTCGTCCATCATAAGAAAGCCGCCGTCCCGCAAGGTAGCCACTGCATGGCACACGCTGGGCTTCGTGACCTCCATGTGCCGGGCCACATCTACGGAGCGCACTATACTGAGCTTCTTTTGGAGAACAAGGATGGTTTCCAGGTAGTCCTCCCCGGACGCATGAAGTTTCATCTGAACCTCCTTTACTGAGCCAACTTCCAGCCGATGGCCTCCTGTCTGGCCGATACAAAGTCGGCATACAGGCCCTTCTGCTGGATCAGCTCCGCATGAGTGCCGCGCTGGACGATATGAGCGTTGTCCAGTACAAGGATCTGATCGGCGTTGCGGACGGTTTTCAGCCGGTGGGCAATCATGATGATAGTCTTGTCATGGGTCAGCGCCTCAATAGCCCGCTGCAATTCATCCTCATTTTCCGGGTCAACACTGCTTGTCGCCTCGTCCAAAATGATGATGGGTGCGTCCTTCAGCATGGCGCGGGCGATGGAAATCCGCTGTTTCTCGCCGCCAGACAGAGTGCCGCCGCCCTCGCCAATCACAGTGTCATAGCCATCCGGCAGGGCAGAAATAAAGTCATGGCAGCAAGCCTTCTTCGCCGCCTCAACTACCTGCTCATGGGTGGCGTCCGGGCAGCCAAACTTGATATTGTTCTCAATCGTATCTGCAAAGAGGTATACGCTCTGGAACACCATCGAGATATTCTTCATCAGGCTGTCCAGCTTAAAATCCCGTACATCCGTACCGCCTATGGTAATCTTCCCGGCATTCACATCCCAAAAACGGGCAATCAGGTTGCACATCGTTGTCTTTCCTGCCCCGGAAGGGCCGACAATGGCCGTAGTCGTTTTTTCGGGAATGGTAAAGCTGACCTGATCTAATATCTTGCGGTCTGCGTAGGAAAAATCCACCTTGTTAAACACGATCTCGCTGGACTTCGGCGTAATATCAGCGCCTTTCTCGTCCATTACCGGCGTGTCATCAATGGAGTTTGCCGTATCCATCGAGGCCGCCAGCATTTGCAGCAGAGAGGCCATATTCCCGGCGTTCTCCAAATCGTTGAACACCATGAAAGAAGCAATCACCAAAATCAGACCGTAGGCCAGCGGCAGGGAGCCGTCCAGCCAGAACCAGACCGAGGCCAAAAGCAACAGGACGCTGAACACTCGGACAACAGCCTGTTTGATAGCGTCATAGGGAACGCTGGCCTTTGTCAATTTCAGGTTATCTCGGCAGCTCGCCTTAATTGCACTGCCGATAGACTGCGTGCTGTCCCGTTCCAGTCCAAATGCTTTGACAATCCCCATCCCCTGAATGTACTCCAACACAGACTCCACAAGGGACTCCTGTGTGTGCTGGCGTACCCCGCTGAGCGCGGCAGATTTGCGAAGCGCCAGTTCCGCCGCCGCAAGGTAAATCAGGACACCAGCAACGGCCACAAGACCGATCCGCCAGTCAAATACCAACAGGACGATGACAAGGGCAACCGAGTTGAAAAAACCGCCCAGCACTGACACCAGGACACGGGCTGCTGAGTTCTCTACATCGCCCAAAGTTGTTGTGACAATGGCGGTAATGTTCCCGATACTATTCTTGTTGAAGTAGCCCATCGGGATGTAGCGCAGCCGATCTCCGATGTGGATACGCTTTTCCGCCACCATGCAATAGCCGGTTTCCGTTTGCTCCATCGTGGAGAAATAGGTCGTAATAATACGCCCAATGAGGGAAACGGCCATAATCCCCAGCGAAAGCCAGATAAACTTTCCGTCCCGGTTGTCAGATACCAGCGCGCCGATCACTACAAAGAGGGCGGCAAACTGCATGGCTGAAAACAGCCCGGACAGGAATGAGAATAACAGGGATTTTTTTAGAAGCCCCTTTTTGCTGCCTGCAAAAGCAAAGATTTTTTTCAATGTTCCATACATCCGACAACACCCCCTTACATCTGGTCTTTCGCGCCGATGTGCGCCTGCCACATATCCCGGTAGAGGGGGCAGGTTTCCAGCAGCTTCTCATGCGTACCCTGTGCGTGGATGTTTCCATCCTTCACCACAACGATGTTATCTGCGCCAACAATGGTAGACAGCCGGTGTGCGATCACAATCAGGGTCTTGCCGACAGTCAAAGTGGAAATGGCTTTCTGCACCAGCGCCTCATTCTCTGGGTCGATATAGGCAGTTGCCTCGTCCAAAATGACAACCGGCGCATTTTTCAGCATGGCGCGGGCGATGGCAATCCGCTGGCGTTCACCGCCGGAAAGATGGGAACCGGCGCTGCCGACAACCGTATCATAGCCATTATCCAGCTTGCGGATAAAAGCGTCGCAGCCGCTTTGTTTGGCTGCCTGCTCCACCTCTGCGTCCGTGGCACTGGGTCTTCCCATGCGGATATTCTCCCGGATACTGCGGTTAAACAGGTAGTTGTCCTGAGATACATAGGAAATCTGGTCTGCAATTTCAGACAGCGGCATATCCTTCAGCTCATGGCCGCCGAGGGTAATGCTGCCGGATGTAACATCCCAATACCCGGCAATCAGCTTCGCCACCGTAGACTTGCCGGAGCCGGACGGCCCTACAAGGGCGGTCATTGTTCCGGGGTGGATGGCGAGATTCACATCATGCAAAACCTCTGTTGTCCCGTCATAGGAAAACGACACAGACCTGAGAGAAATGCCGGTATTTTCCAGCTTGATCGGCGTTTCTTTATGGTTCAGTTCTTCGGCGTTCAGAAGCTGGTTGATTTCTTCCACATTTGTCCCCAGTACAGCCAAATCGTCCGTAAAGGTAAAGGCCGCAATAATCGGCCCGATCAGCCCCAGCGAGAAAATCACAATGGACAGGAAGGTGGAAAGCTCCAGACTGCCGGAGAGCCAGAACGCGAAGCCGCAGGGCAGCACGCAAATCAGCACTGAGGGCAGGATGGCGTTGTAGGCGCTCATGGTTTTCTGGTTTTCACGCATCCAGTCCACATAATAGTTGGCGTTATAATTCACCGCGTCAGAATATTTTTTGTAGGAACCGGCGGACTGGCTGAACGCTTTTACCACCTCAATCCCGCCGATGTATTCTACAATGGCGTTTGCCATCTGCTTTCCCGCTTTAACCGCGCCCTCCCATTTGACGGGATAATTCTTCATACCGGCGAACATGACAGCAAGGCCCACCACCAGCGTAACAAGGGACAGGAGCGCCATGCGCCAGTCCATAACGAACAGATATACGACAATCACCAAAGGCACCAGCACATTTGCGGTCATTTCCGGGAGCAGGTGTGCGAAGGTCGATTCCATGCCTTCAACCCGGTCAACAATCGTCGTTTTGTACTGGCCGGACGGAGTATCTAAAATCGTCCCCATCGGGACGCGGGCCAGCTTTGCAGTGATATTCTCTCGCAGATCGCACAGCGTGTAATAGGTCGCCGTGTGGGAAATCGTTGTAGAAAGACTGGAAAACAGCACTTTCCCAAAGTAGCCGCACAATGCAATAATACCAGCGGTCACATAGCGGGAAAAATTCTGTTCCCCAGACAACATCATTGTGACAATATTCGCCACGCAGAAATAGGGCACCATCTGGCAGGCCACGCCTAATACCGCAAGGATAACACTGCCGATGAATTTTCCATGATAGGGCTTGCCCCATCCCCATAAGACGCCTATGGGCGACTCTTTCTTTTCCTCCTTCATTCTGTGGACACCTCCTTCTTCATATCACTCAGAAAAAACTTTAGCAGGCGTTTTCGGCCATCGCTGTCCTCTATGGAATAACTTTCCTGAATTTGCCCGTTTTCTAAGTGAAGGACATAATTGCAGCAGCGTAGAATAAATTCCGGGTCATGCGTTACCACAAGCGCAGTTCTTCCAGTATTCGCCACCTGATTAACAACATTGGCAACCTGCCTCATGTGAAACAGGTCAAGACCGCTGGTCGGTTCATCGAATAAAATCAGAGGGCGCTCCGAAGCAATCGCAGAGGCAACCGCCACGCGCTGCTTTTGGCCGCCGGACAGTCCCATCGGGTGGCAGTCCTCATAAGGCAGCAGGTCCATCTCCTGCAAGATTTCTCTTGCCCTCTGCTTATCCTCAGTTCTCATACTGAGCAGAATTTCATCCAGAACACTTTCGGTAAAGAGTTGGTGGTTCACATCCTGCATGACCATATAGCAGAGTTTCAATCGTTCTTTTCTGGAATAAGTCTTGCTCTGATCCTGCACTGTTCCCTTGAAGTGCTTTTCCAATCCGCATAGACACCGGGCAAATGTGGATTTTCCAGCACCATTATGTCCGATGATGGCCGTGGCGCTGCCGGATGGGAAAGAGGTTTCCGTTATATGCAAGGTTTCCGGCTCATGCTTATAGGCGAAAGATACATTTTTTATCGTCCAAACCGCCTCATTCGTTCTCTGCGGCGGGCCTTCAACTTCTGAAAGCCCCGCAAGGTCAAGAGGACGCAATCCCATATCGTCGCGCTGTTTTGCCGACAGGCCGCAAAATTCCTCTGCTGTATAATCACCGTCAATTTCTCCATCTTTCAGGTACAGGACACGGTCAAAGAGGCCGGACAGATAATACAGCCGGTGTTCAGAGATGATGATGGTCTTTCCCTGCGATTTCAAAGTAAAGAGAAGCTGCCGGAAATCAGCGATAGCGTATGCGTCAAGGTTGGATGATGGCTCATCAAGCACATAAATATCCGGGTCAATCGCCGCTGCCGATCCGCAGGCGATTTTTTGCTTTTCACCGCCGGACAAAGAAAAAATACTTCTATCAAGCAGCGGCTCCAACTTTAGCTGTGCAGCTACACGCTTTACACGGTCACGCACAAGATCTTCCGCTATGCCGTGATTCTCTGGGCCGAAAGCCAGTTCGCTGGTCGTGTCCACATTGAAAAACTGAGAACGCGGATTTTGAAATACAGAACCGACTTTCAGAGAAATATCAAACAGTGACAGGTCACGGGTATCCTTTCCATCCAGATAGACGGAGCCGGTATAAGTCCCCTCATGATAATGGGGGATCAAGCCGTTAAACAACCGGGTCATGGTTGTTTTCCCACAGCCGGAAGTCCCGCAGAGCAGGACAAAAGAACCGTCCTCAATAGTGCAGGAAATATGTTTCAAAGCGCCACCGGCCTGCCTCTCACTGTCGGGAAGGGTACTGGCAGGATAAGAAAAGGACACATCTTGACATTCAATCATTTCCTTCACCCCCTTGCGGCAAGCACATAGATTTGCGCTGCAAATGCTCCCAGACAGATCAGCAGGAAAATAACATCCTGCACATGAAAACCCAGCTTACAGATATTCGTCCGTTTTACCGGGCCTCCCAATCCCCGCGTAAGGGCTGCCTGGGACAGTTCCTCCCCGATTTTGACGGAGCAGATCATCATGGGAACAATCCGATACTCTAAAATCGTACCAGCTTTACCACCGCCAAAGCGGACGCCACGCATCCGCATGGCGTCCCCAATGGCGCTCCATTCTTCCGCAACCGTGGGAAAGAAGCGAAACATCACAGACATAGGAATGGTGATCTGCTGCGGCAGGTGGAGCCGTTCCATCGCCGCAACAAATTCGCTGACCGTGGTTGTAGTTACCACGAAATATCCCATGACCACGCTGGGGGTGAACCGCAGAAGAATACCAACGACGGCTACCGCGATGTAGTTTGCTACGCCGGTCAGTCGGGACAGGCCGAACATTTCCAGACACAGGCTGCCTCCGAAAATCAGGATATAGAGAACAGCATCTTTCCATTTTCTGGCTGCTGACAAAAGTAACAGAGGGATCGCCGCCAATACGATGATGTAATACTGCATGATACCTTCATACGAACCGCCTAAAACAAAGACAGCTATGGTAATCAGTACCGCCAGTTTTGTCCGGGGGTCTAATAAAATTCCGCTATTGTTTTTTTGACTTGCAAGAAGTTCGCGGCTCATTACACAATTCCCGCCCGCTCAAAGTGCTTTTTGAAAATCTTCCGTCCGATCAGGCCGCCAACAAGACCACTGACGAAAGCAGCAATAAGCAGTACAGGCAAAATCCAGTCGGGCATATAAGCCATGAGCGTGTCGGCATATTCCTGACCGTAGCCGGGGAGCAGGCTCTGGTAGTAAGCGTCACGCGTCACAACGATGGGAATAAACGCCCCGATTACCCACATGGAAAAAACGCCGTGGATCAGCACTTCACGCTTGGCGTTCTTGTAGTCACAGGCTTTCATCATAAAATCGGAAATCAGCCCGAAAATCAGCCCGGTAGGGATGCACCACCAGCCCATGCCGGTCAGCAACATAATGATACCGAGCAGCACCCCGCAGATGGTAAGCATACCGAATTTTTTGATTTTGGAGAAGAACAACATCATCGGAATACCGCCCACAAGCGGCACGATCACGCTGATAAGCGGAATGAAAATCGGGATAAAACCGATGGACGCCGCAGCGAAAATGACGATAAAATAAATCGCCGTGAAAATACCGATGTTGATAAGATCCTTTCCTTGCAATTTGTTGTTCATTGCGAAACCTCCTAACATGATTGCTTTATCGGTTAGACCTTGCTAACCAACTCTAATGGTAGCACATATTCAATTATGCTTCTATGCACATATCAGTATTTTAGGCCCGTATAGCAAGGAGTTTTTTCGTTTTGCCAGCATATCCATTGACCGTGAATTTTCTCGCGGGTATAATAATATCAACGATTTTGCGTGATGAAAGGGGCGAAGCAGTTGCGTGATATGATATACAGCATTTTAGAAAACAGCGATACTGTTTCTGATGTGACTTTGAAAAACAGTCCAAATAGCAGCACATTGCTTTTGGATCGGGCAGATGGCAAGGGACGCATGACATTCCATACGCTCTTTCCGGGGCTGACTTTGGCTTTTATTTTTGTAAATGCTCCCGTATGGCCGGAGTCGGATGAAAATTCAAATCTAAAGCCTTTGCTGATTAACTATTGCGTTTCAGGCAGAAGTGAATTGCTTCTGGATGACGGCTCCTACATTTACCTGAAGGAGAATGATTTTTGTGTCAGTGAACAGACCGCACAGAAAGAATATATCTTTCCTACGAAGCAGTATCAGGGGATAAAAATATATTTTGACCTGTCACTTCTTTTACAGTCCTGCGGTGAACTTTTGAAATCTTTTTCACTTGACCTCCCTACGCTGGAAAAAAGTTATTGTGGCAACCATAAAACATATATCAACGAAGCGGACAGCGAGCTGGAAAATATATTTCAAAAACTCTGGCGGCTATCCGAAAGACCCTCTGCCTTCCATTTGCAAATCTATACTCTTGAACTTCTCCACCGGCTTCTTAACATGGAAATCCGGCCTCCGAAAACTTGCGGCTTCTACACGGAAACACAGGTTGAAATTGCAAAAAGGGCGGCACAAATCCTTTCTGATGACCTTCGCCAGCACATCCCTGTAAGACAGATTGCAGAACGATTTTCGGTCAGTGAAACCAGCCTGAAAAATTATTTTAGAGGCGCATATGGACAGAATATATCCACCTGGCTGCGGGAAATCCGTATGAACGAAGCCGCAAGGCTTCTTTCGGACACAAAGCGTCCGATTGCCGAAATATCCGAACAGGTCGGCTACTCTAATCAAGGAAAATTTGCAGCCGTGTTCAAAAAGCAGTTTGGTCTTTCTCCGCTGGAATACCGGCGGTCAAAGAATTTGGGAAATATATAAGAGTAAAGCCGGGATTTGCCACTTGATAGCAAAGTCCCGGCCTTTCTTATGCCTAAAATCTCATGCGGAAATCAACTCTTGAAAAATTATTTCCTCCGCTTGCGCCTTCAGCGTGTTCATCAACCCCACCCAGCGCATGTGGTCACGGGCTTTCAGTTCCTCGGTAACGCCCGCCGCCTCCATCATGTGGGATAGTTAGAACGGTGGTTATTCCGAAATTATTCTGATTCAGGGATAATACCGGCAAGCAATGCCGGTGTTAATACACACCGACCTGCAGAGAAGAAAATCCCTTTGTGATTTTCCTCTCCGCTTGCTTGTTGAGGGCAGCACCCCCAAGCCCCTTTGAACACAGAATTTCATTCTGTGGCTGCGCGTTCTGCGAACGCTTTTGACCAGGACCAGCTTACCGCTGGCCGTGGTCTTTTTCTTTTTCAACATCCTGTTCTACCTCCATTTTCAGGACCCGATCCACATTGGCCTTTGCCGTTAAAAACTCCCGCATTTCTTCACGGGAACGCCGGTACTCGGCATAGGTCTTTTTCTTTTCTTCCAGCAATTTCGCATACTCTGTCTGCAACTCTTTGACCTTTGGCAGCTTCTTGACGCCCATCTCATCAAAGGCATTCTTAGCAGCTTGGTGGAGCAGAATTTCTTCCTCATGTTCTTCCCTGAATTTCTTAGAGTAACCCGCCTTGCGGTATGCCACATAGACCTCACGGGTTTTGGCATAATTTACGATGTGAGTACGCAGAACAGCGATCTCTGCCATGCGCTTTTCAGCCGCTTTGATCTGCGCCGAAAGTTCATTGTGATGTGCCGTGGCAGCCGCAGCCTTTTCTTCCAAAACCGCATACTCCAGCAGGTTATGCTCTGACAGGTAATTCATGGTCTGCGCCATCTGTTTGAGGTTGAACACCTTAGCCCATCGAGCATAGCCAGCGCCTTTTCCAGCCTGCAATTTTGCCTGAATGTCCACCAGCAGATTGACCTTCGGCGGCACTGCCTGTGTGACCGTTTTCTTTCGTGGGGTATGCGTTTTCTTCCCAGAAAGAACTGCCTGTAAATCTTCCAATCCATATCCTTCGCCCAGGCTGTCCATACGGGCTGCTTTCTCCCAACCGGGGAGCTTCAGACGATACGATTTTCCACGCTTTGATACCTCACAGCCGGACTCTTGCAGCAGCTTCAGCAGCTCCTCAAAATTAGCAGGACTTTGTGATAATGCGTTGTCAATCGCCACACGAAGCAGCTCTCGGTGAGAGGGCTTTGCCTGATCGCCCAGCCATTTGTTATAGCTCTTTCCGTGAAGTTTCGTATTCTCTACAATGGACAGTCCATTCTCAATACAGATGGTGTCACTTAGCCGACGAACCGCCTTGGTGCTGCCCCAAAAATTGCGGAACTTCCGGTCATATTCTAAGCTGACCGATGACCAGATAATGTGATTATGAACGTGGGCTTTGTCTATATGAGTGCAGACCACAAAGGCATGATTGCCTTTAGTAAAACGCTTTGCAAATTCTACGCCCAGCCGGTTTGCTTCTTCCGGGGTAATCTCACCAGGGCGGAAGGACTGGCGCACATGATAGGCAATCACATCATCTGCGCCACGCACTCGTCCGGTAGCGGCAATGTACTGCCGCTTTGCCAGAAGGAACTCCGCATCCGCAGTCCGGCTGTCACACGCATAGCCGGTAATGAGCCTGCTGTTATCTGTTTTCTTTGGATTGGCCACATAGTCGATGATGTCACTGATCGCCCGACTCTCTGTGCGGCCTTTGCCGACATGAAGCGGCATGATTCTTGTAGTTGCCATAAAAAGCCCTCCTTTCAAAATATTTTCTCTGAACTCTTTGTGCCTATCGTTGAAATAAACTCTCCTTATGGGTATAATATAAAGAAACTACCAATACCTCAAAGGAGGGATTTTATGATAGAACAGCTCATTGCTGAAGCAACCGAATGTGATTTCAAAGTTGCTCTCGAAACAAAAAAGCCAAAAAGCTGGTTAAAAAGTGTCAGTGCCTTTTCCAATGGGATCGGCGGCACTCTGTTTTTCGGAGTCTCTGATGACCGGGAGCCTATCGGCTTGTCAGATGTTCAAAAGGATGCTGAAGCGATCAGCCGCTTAATCAAAGAACGAATCACACCATTACCTCAGTTCATCTTAAAACCATTACAGGAAGATGGTAAAAATCTATTAGCTCTGGAGGTTTCTCCCGGCCGCAGCACCCCATATTATTACAAGGCAGACGGCGTGATGGAAGCATATATCCGTGTTGGAAATGAAAGCGTAATTGCCCCTGATTACATTGTGAATGAACTGATCTTAAAGGGAACCAATCAGTCCTTTGATACCCTAACAACAGACGCGGTAAAAAAGGATTACAGCTTTACACTTCTGGAAGCAACCTATCTGGAACGGACCGGTCTCCGCTTTGAGCCATCCGATTATGTTTCCTTCGGTTTGACTGATAAAAATGGACTCCTGACCAATGCCGGAAAACTCATGACCGATCAGCACACGGTTTATAACTCCCGTATGTTCTGTACCCGGTGGAATGGCTTGGAAAAAGGCTCTATCTTTGATGATGCGCTGGACGATAAAGAATACGAGGGAAATTTGATTTATTTACTGAAAAGCGGCAGTGAATTTATTCGCAATAATTCCAAAGTCCGTTTTGTCAAAAAGGCACAGTATCGTGTAGACAAGCCGGATTATGCTGAACGAGCTGTGACAGAGGCTCTTGTTAATGCGCTTATCCATCGTGATTATATTGTGCTTGGCAGCGAAATCCATATTGATATGTTTGATGATCGGGTGGAAATCACATCTCCGGGCGGTATGTTTGGCGGCGGCTCAATTCAGGAATACGATATTTACAGTATCCGTTCCATGCGACGAAACCCTGTGATTGCTGACCTGTTCCACCGCATGAAGTACATGGAACGCCGTGGAAGTGGCCTACGCAAAATCGTCAGTGAAACTGAAAAGCTGCCTGGATACACAGCGGCATATAAGCCTGAATTCTCCTCAACAGCGACAGATTTCAGAGTCATCTTGAAAAATGTAAACTACAACTTAGAGGGTGACGCCCACCAAGTTATCCACCAAGTTACCCACCAAGTTATTGAACTATCAACGGTATCCAAACAGATTTTGACTTTTTGCACAACACCAAAATCCAAGAAAGAGCTTGCAGTATTTTGCGGCTTCAAAGATTTAAGAAACTTCACTTTGAAACATATCAATCCGCTTTTAGAATCCGGGCAATTAGAAATGACTATTCCCGATAAACCTAAAAGTCGCAATCAAAAATATATTACAGTTCGTTCCGAATAAACAGAGAAGCAGGGCATTGGGTCTCATCTCCCATTGTCCTGCTTCTTTTTCATTCCAAATTATATTCACATCATTTACCCATACACCCAATCCTGTATCGCAAATTTCAAACTCTGCACCTTTCCCAGTAGCCAGATCGCAGCCAGCGGCAGCCCCATCGGGCTAATCAAAAATGCCATAACCAGCAAAATCACACCATTCTGCGGGGAATAGGTAATCAGCACAGCCACGCCAAGCAGAGCAATTACCGTGCTTAGTAGACCAAGCACCAGACCGGATATGTAGATCAGCCCCGTGCAGAGCCAGACAAAAAGCGTCAACACCAAAATGACCGGTGCAGTTACGATCATCAGCAGACATTTCAAAATCTTCATTTCTGTTCCTCCTTCCAACGCTCCAGATACTGTTTGCATAGGGCATCCGCTTCTCTCTCATCATCTTCCGTCACTTCCCGTTTTCCTTTGGTCAGTTCAATCTCCAGATAAGTCCGGTAATCATCGGCTAAGAGGTCGAACAGTTCCTTGGGAGTATGGCACACCTCGCCAGAGCAATAGTGAAAATCTTGGTCAAATTCAACTCTTACACATCCATGGCGGCTGATATAAACTTCTATGGTCTCGTCTGCGGTTAGGTAATCCGCAAAAATCTCCAGCACCTTTTCAAAGGTCAGCATCTGTTTTCACTCCTTTGCTACGCTTCTTATTCTACTCATATTATCCGGTACGGACAGGCAAAAGACAAGGATACAGACAAAAAGAAAAAGCGGAGGAAGGTGCGGCGAAGAAACGCCGTTCCTCCCTCCGCAAATGGAGTATCTATCCCTGTTATGAAAGTTTGGAGAGTTGGGTAAGGATTTCCTTTACACCCTCCCACAGTTGTTCCTGCCGCTGGGATATATCCTCCAAGTCAGCATCATAAACCCGCCCGGTCTCATGCACTTTACGGGTCAGCTGATTCAAGTTGTTGCTGCTTCGGCGCATCAGGGAAACCAACTCCTTCAGCTCCGGCAGATCCAGTTTGACCACATACCCATCCAGTGCCATTTTCCGCAGATAAGCGCTCAAATTCTCTGTCCCGTATTGCTGCATCTTTTGATGGATCAGTTCCAGTTCTTCTGCGGACACCCAAAACAGCACCGGAACACCCCGCTTACGCTTTGCCATGGTTATCGCTCAGGCTCTCGTTTCTTCGGGGCGGCAGGCTTATGGGCAGGCGATTCCTGTTTGAGCTTTTGCAGGACAGAACTTTTCTGCTGTTCTTGAGCGACTTTTCGGAACTGTCTGGTGAACAGGTCGGTCAAACCGGGATTGACCTGATCTACCACCAGATAGGCACAGTGGTGGGAAGCGCCGCTGTCCTCCAGCATAGGAATGGTTTTTGCCCATGCTTTATTGTCCTGAGAGATACGCCCGTCATAGTTCTTGCGCTGGATGGTGTTGGCAAGAATAAACTGTACCCGTTCCGTCCCGAACTTTTCCAGCACATCTTTGACCGCCGCCTCCGTATCCAGCCGATTCTCTGCATAGTGGGCGCTGATGGTCTGCTCAATAGCTTCTTTGCAGGCGCTGTTCGCCTGATATGAGAGGTTGTACTGTGCCATTTCCCCATGCTCGGATGCATAGGCAGCAGAATGGGGATAGACCGGTGTTGTTCGCAGTTCCTCTTTAGCTCTGCACACATCGTCGGCACGGTTCTCAATGCTGTCCCGGATCACATCCATATAGCCGGTCTCCAGCTTTTCAAAATAACGGTACACATCCGACAGCGGCGAGGGAGATTCCAAAAGCGCCTGGGCCTGTGCGTCGGTCAGCTCCAGCTCCTCCATCGCCATCACAATATCCTCACGGACAGTATATTCATAGGTGTGGTGCAGGATTTCTTCCGGGGGCTGGCTTTTCAACCAGTCCCTATATTTTTCCTGCTCAGTGGCCATCTTTTCATAAAGGGCCGTATTCAGATTATTGGTATTCATGTTATCGCACCTCCTCATGCTGTTTTGGTTTCTTGTCTGTACTGCGGGGCGTCACCGGGCGCTTCAGGCTGTCCAGCACCGAAGTCCGTGTGCTTTTGGCAACAACAGCCTCGGCGTGTGCCTGTCCCTTTCCGTCGATGTTGAGCAAAGTATCCAGCTCCACCAGACGGGCATTTTTGCTTCGCAGTTCTTCTTCATAAAGGAATGGCTTTCCGACTTCCTCCTTTGCGGCAGCCTGCTGCTGATAGAGGTTATCCAGCTGAGCCTTTGCCGCCTCCAGACGCTGGGGCATCTGGGCGAGGGCATTGTCGATACGGGTAAGATTTCCGCGAGGGTCTGTACCAAGGGTTGCCCGATGGGTCATCTGTCCTTTCAGCAGGAGCGTATACTCCTGTTTCCATGCGGAAAATTCCACGGATATGGCATAGCCCCGGTAGCTGCCGATTTGCACCGGATCGGAGGTTTTGACCTCCTTGCAGGCATCCAGAAGTGCTGCGCCGGCATTCTCCTTATCGGTCAGCAGATCGCCGCGGATTTCCATACCAGCAAAACCGTCCTCCGGGTGCGGGTGCGCTGCCAAAACCTCCAGATCGGATTCAAAGCCCTTGATAAAGCCTTTGTGCTTTTCAATCTCCTCCGGGAAGTATTTGAGCAGCTGGTCCTCCAGACGATATTGCTTGCTCTGGTGGTCGGCTTTCATCAGCTTCAGGCGGGATACCTCCACATCCAAATCCATACGCTCCTTGATGCGGGGATCTCCAGCACACAGAGCCTTGATCTCGGCAAAACTGAGGGCTGTTTCATCCACATCATCGCAGGAACGCACCGGCGATTTAGAAGTCATGATCTGGCTGATGAATTTTTGCTTATTCTCCACCGTCTGCCAGAGGTATGCATCAAAGGTTCCTTCTGTCACATAGCGGTACACATGGACAAGAGGATTCTTGTTACCCTGACGCTCGATACGACCCTTGCGCTGGGCAAGGTCTCCCGGTCTCCACGGACAGTCCAGGTCATGAAGTGCCACCAGACGGTCCTGCACATTGGTGCCTGCGCCCATCTTGGCGGTGCTGCCTAAGAGGACACGAACCTGACCGGTACGGACTTTAGAGAACAGCTCCTTTTTCCGCACTTCGGTATTGGCTTCATGGATAAAAGCGATCTGGTCGGCAGGCATCCCCTGGGCAATAAGTTTCTGACGAATATCGTCATATACCGTAAAGGCCGGCTCCTGCTCCGGCAGAGGCACAGTGCCTTCCAATGCGTGAAGCAGTGGATTATCCAGCGTTTTCGCCGCCTTGCTTGCAGGAGCTTTTGCCTGTGGTGTAGAAATGTCGCAGAACACCAGCTGGGTCAGCTTGTCAGCTTTGCCGTCCCGCCAGATCTGCATGATGTTGTCCACACACTGATTGACCTTTGTGCCAGGTTCGTCCGGCAGCATCTGGTTGACGATCCTCTGGTCAAGCCCCAACTTACGGCCATCCGAGGTAATCTTGAGCATGTTATCCTGGGACGGGTCAACAGTTCCGCTGTGTACCAGCGATGCACGCTCCGAAAGAGCTTTGACCATTTCCTGCTGATGTTCGGTGGGCTGCGCCACGATGTTGTGGTACTCCACTTCCGGGGTAGGGAGATTTAACTGGTCGGCAGTCTTAATGTCCGCCACTTCTTTGAACAGGTTCATCAGCTCCGGCAGATTAAAGAACTTGCTGAATCTCGTTCTTGCCCGGTAGCCGGTGCCTTCCGGTGCCAGCTCCAATGCTGTGACGGTCTCCCCAAATCGGGAAGCCCAGCAGTCGAAGTGGGTCATGTTCAGTTCTTGCAGGCGTTCATATTGAAGATAACGCTGCATGGTGTAAAGCTCGGTCATGGAGTTGCTGACCGGTGTGCCGGTGGCAAAGATCACGCCACGGTTTCCGGTGATCTCATCCATATAGCGGCACTTGGCAAACATATCGGAGGATTTCTGCGCGTCCGATGTGGAAAGACCAGCCACATTCCGCATTTTTGTGTATAGAAACAGGTTTTTATAGTTGTGGGCCTCGTCCACAAACAAACGGTCCACACCCAGCTGCTCAAAAGTTACCACATCGTCTTTTCGCCCCTCGGCTTGCAGCTTTTCCAGTCTGGCTTCCAGAGACTTTCTGGTACGCTCCAGCTGCTTGACGGTAAAACGCTCGCCGCCGCTGGCCTGCACCTCTGCGATACCCTCGGTGATCTCGTCGATCTGCTCATAGAGAAGCCGTTCCTGACGCTCCCGGCTGATGGGGATACGCTCAAACTGGCTGTGTCCCATGATGATGGCGTCGTAGTCACCGGTCGCAATACGGGCGCAGAACTTCTTGCGGTTATGGGTCTCAAAGTCCTTTTTGGTTGTGACTAAGATGTTGGCAGAAGGATAGAGGCGCAGAAACTCCGATGCCCACTGCTCAGTCAGGTGGTTGGGAACCACAAAGAGAGATTTCTGGCACAAGCCCAGGCGTTTGGCTTCCATCGCAGCGGCCACCATCTCAAAGGTTTTGCCCGCGCCTACTTCGTGTGCCAGCAGGGTATTTCCGCCATACAGCACATGGGCGATGGCACTTTTCTGGTGTTCCCGCAGGGTAATGGCCGGGTTCATGCCGCCAAAAGTGATATGGCTGCCATCATACTCGCGGGGACGGGTAGAGTTCATTTCTTCGTTATACTGGCGCACCAAAGTCTGGCGGCGCTCCGGGTCTCTCCAGATCCAGTCCCTAAAGGCTTCCCGGATAGCCTGCTGTTTTTGGGCAGCCAGAGTGGTCTCCTTGGCGTTTAGTACGCGGCGCTCTTTTCCGTCTGCGTCCTCTATGGTGTCATAGATACGGACATCCCGCAGGTTTAAGGAATCCTCCAGAATCTTGTAGGCGTTGGCGCGGCTGGTTCCGTAGGTGGTATAAGCTGCCACATCGTTGTAGGATACAGAAGATTTCCCCTTGATCTGCCATTCAGCAGTAAAGGAGGAATAGTTGACCTCAATGCTGCGCTGGAGATAAAACGGGGTGTTGAAGGTCTCGTACATAAACTGCTGGATGTACTCCTTGTCAATCCAGGTAGCGCCCAGACGCACCTCAATTTCCGACGCATCCAGGTCTTTGGGCTGGGCGGCGGTAAGAGCTTCCACATTGACTGCAAAAGAAGGGTCCTGCTGTGCCGCCCGCTGCGCCTGACGCAGTTTGCGGCGTACATTGCCGGAAAGGTATTCATCAGCAGTCACATAATGGGGTGTGCCGTCCTGTTCCAGCTGTCCCGGCACACGGAAGATCACGCCTTGCAGTTCTCCGGCCAGTGCTTCTTTTGTTTTTCCGGTAAGCCGACTCATATAGCTCATATCTACGCAGGCTTTTTCCGAGATGGACACCGCCAGTGCTTCGCTTGCCGTATCCACAGTAGCCACTGCCTGATGGGGCTTGATGGTCCGTTTGGTGAACATGTCCGCCTTGCGCTCCAGCTTTCCGTCCTCGTCGATAACTTCCAGCGCACAGAGCAGGTAATAGGAAGAATCATCTGCATAGGCCAGCCGGTTTGCACGGTCGTTGATGAGACCGTATTTGGCAGAAAAGCTGTCATAGAGTCGGTTCAGTTCCGCCTGTTTTTGGGTAATGATGCTGTCTGGAACCGCTGCATCCATCTGAAGGTCGATCAGTTCCTGCACACAATCACGCAGTCCCACAAGACCTTTCACACGGGCTTCGGCGGTAGCGTTGAGATCAGGGCACACCATGCGGCTGTTTTCCCGGTAGTACACCTGCCCGTCTACAATGGCATAAGAATAGTTCTTCACATTGGGGTCGGCAGGAATGGAGGTGTCAATGGCTTCGCCCTCGCCCAGCTCCGGCAGCTCTGCCTCCTGATAAGTGCCATGAATGTACTTCACAGCATCATGCAGCTGGTCGGAAAGCTCCAGTCCCTCGATAGGGTTCACGGTGTAATCCATACCATGAGCAGTGCTTACCGGTTCCTGTCTGCCCAGCACCATTTCCGGGTGGTCGATAAAATACCGGTTGATGGCAAACCCATCCTCCGTTTGTCCGGTCTGAGTCCATTCCGGCACGATGTCCAGCGGACGGTCCCGCTTTTGGAGAAAGATGATGTCCGACACCACCTCGGCACCGGCATTCTTTTTGAACGCATCATTGGGCAGACGGATAGCTCCCAGCAGTTCAGCACGCTGGGCAAGATAGCGGCGCACAGTGGAATCCTTGGCGTCCATGGTATAGCGGGAGGTCACAAAAGCCACCACACCGCCGGGACGCACCTGATCCAGTGCTTTGGCGAAAAAGTAATTATGAATGTTGAAATTCAGCTTGTTGTAGACTTTGTCATTGACCTGATACTGACCAAAAGGCACATTGCCGATGGCAAGGTCAAAGAAGTCACGCCTGTCAGTGGTCTCAAAGCCGCCTACTGTGATGTCCGCCTTGGGATAGAGCTGCTTTGCGATACGCCCGGAAACCGGGTCCAGCTCCACACCGTACAAACGGCTGTTTCTCATTTCCTCCGGCAGCATACCGAAGAAGTTGCCCACACCCATAGATGGCTCCAAAATATTTCCGGTCTCAAAGCCCATGCGCCCCACCGCTTCATAGATTGCCTGGATAACCGTAGGGCTGGTGTAATGGGCATTGAGGGTAGAGCTTCTGGCGGCGGCATATTCCTCCGGGGTCAGCAGCTCTTTCAGCTGGGTATACTCGGAAGCCCATGCCAGTTTCTCTGGGTCAAAAGCATCAGGAATACCGCCCCAGCCCACATAGCGGGAAAGAATCTCCTGTTGTTCGGGGCTTGCCTGCTGTCCGGCAGATTCCAGCTCTTTCAGCAAACGAATGGCATTAACATTTGCTTGGAACTTGGCTTTCGGACCGCCTTCGCCCAGGTGGTCGTCGGTGATACGGAAATTCTCAGCGGTGCGGCGCAGGTTGTCCTTGTATTCCCCGTAAGCGGCTTCCTCGGCGGCTCTGGCATTGGGAAAAGTCTGCCACTGGCCATTGACCTGAATGGAAACCGGGTGTTCATCCAACACTTCCTCAAAGGTTTTCTCCGGCTCAGTCACAGGGGCTGGTGGCTCCGGCTCCTCGATATGCAGTCGTTCCACCACCACATCATAAGACAGATTGTTCTTATCGCCCGGATAGACGGCCATGGTCTCGGAATGGAAGGCCGGGGATTCGGTAGCCGATTGGGGCTGTTCCTGTCCAAAGCCATCCAGCTGACGGGCATACATCCCGCGCAGCAAAGGTGCAACCTCATCCCAGCGGAAATACAGCATAGCCAGACGCTTTTCCTCTGCATCCATGACTTCCAGTTCTATGCCCTGTGCCGTGGTACGGTAATCGGCAATATCGCCGGTCTCCAGATTCAGTGTCTCGATCTCACCGGAATAGGCTCTGCTCAGCCAGTAGGCGATCTCGCTGTTGCTCCTGCCGGATTGCAGCAGCGTGGAAATCTGCTTTTTATCCGCTTCATCCATCAGTCCATGAGCCAATACATCCCACAAGTCCTGATCTGCCTTGTCCGGGTCAATAGGAAGAAACTCGGTATAGTAAGCATTGCGGCGGTCTGCCCGAAGCAGCTGCTCGAACTGTTCTTTGCGCTCTGCCCGGTAGATGGGATATACCATCCCGGTGGGCAGAAGCTGTACGGTGTCCTCCCGCAGCTCTGTGATCTGATAGGCGTCATCCTCGATATACACGGTATCGCCCACGGCATAGACCGGGGCGGCTGGGTCGTAGGAGGTTCTTTGCGGAATTGGGCGGCGAACTGCGTCATATTCCTCATCGGAAATGGAAACTTCGGAAGTCTGCTCTGTCTCGGCATCTGCGATCTGCTCTGCATCTGACATCACCTGTTGGATAAACGGGGCATTGTCCAGTTTTTCCGGGTCTGTCACCTGTCCGTTGACGATCCCTCTTTCTTCCAGAGCTTCCCGGATGGCGATTGGGTCGATGTCGTCAAAACGGTTCTGTTCTTCTTCGGTATAGAACCGGTCCTCCTGAATGAGCTGGGCAATCCGGCGCTGTACCTTCGGCCAGGGCAGCTGTGTTTCCTCCGGGCTGCCGGCACGGACAACGAACAGGCTGTTGCTGTTACTGCCGCCGTATTCCTGAGCCAGCCATGCGGCGGTATCTTTTTCTCTTTCATGGTCTTTCATATAGCGGACAACAGCGTGTTTACTCTCGATATTGCCGTTCCATGCACAAAGGGCAGTATCAATATCTTCCTGAGAAAGAGGGCGCAGAAGCTCATGGAGCTTTGGATAGGTTTCGTCGATCACTTCCCGGTGTAAACGCTGACGGAACTCCGGCACATCCGAATAGAGTCGGATCAGCTCCATATCCTTAGAACCAAGAACCGCACGGCGCACAGCGGCATTGCCCTCGATGACAGCATTTTCACGGTCAGAATGCCCGCAGGCATTGCGGTATGCGGCATCCTCGGAAATAGCGGCAGTCACCACAGGCTTATACTGCTCAAACTGCTCCCGAAGGATAGGCTTTGGCGTTTCTTCTTCCATCTCCGGCTGCTGGGCTTGAATGGCATCTTCTTCGGCCAGTTCCTGTTCAGACTGGATTTTGTCATACTGCGCCTGTTCCTGTTCGGTAAGATAGCGGTCTTTCTGGACAAGTGAGGTAATGCGCTTGGCAACCTTTTCCCAGTTCAAGTGAACATCCGGGCAGTCCTGCTTTTTATAGTGCAGTCCTTTCCCATCGTGATCTTCGCCGCTGTGTGTTGCACCGGACAAGGCATGAGAGCGTCCGCCAATGCCATACTCGTCTTTGAGGAATCTCACTTTCTCCTTATCCGTATGGTTTGCCATGAAGAACGCATAGATACGGCCTTTTCCTCCGGCGAAACTGCTTCCGCCGGTCATGGCGGCGTCGATCTCATCCTCGGTAATAAAGTGCTGGACGGTTGGCACTTTGGAAAGCTCTGAAGAAAAGGTCCTGCGGGGCAGGTCAAGGTCCTTCAGGTTCCCCCAGATCTCCCTCGGTCTATGATAGTGAAAACGCAACAGGTCACGGTCCTGCTGATAGGCAGTCCAGAAGGCAGCGTATTCTTCCTTGAGGGTCTGGCGGAAAGCCGGGTCACTCAGCTGCTCCGTCAGGCGACGGGTCTCCTCTGGGAAACCATTGCCTTTGATCTCTGACAGGCAGGACAAATATCCGGCTTTTCTGGCGTCCTCACTGAGATCGTGATACAGATGCCAGAGCTTTTCCGAGAGGAGGGAGCGTTCATAGCCTGCCGCTTCTGCAAGCTCCACATTGGAGGCAAACTGGCCACTCTCCAAAAGCTCCCCGATACGCTCTGCGGCGCTCTCCCAGGAAATGACCTGGGCAGACCTGTCATAACGGACAGACTTCCCATGGGAAAGATGGATACCATCCTCGGCATACCATGCGCTCACACTGCCAAGGCCATTGCCGCCGTGGTACAGCGTTTTCAGTATCTCGGAAATCTCAGCGGTGGTTTTCTGCTTTTCAAAAGCTGCAACCACACGCTCCCTTTGACGGTCTGTATTGCCGCCCAAACGCAGCACATGGTCGATGTCATTTTGGGCAAAAGAAAAAGCAGAGGATGTATGCGCTACATTCTCTGCTTCATCTATGGATTGGATCTGTTCCGCTTCGGAGAGGAACAGGTTTAGAGTCAGCTGTTGATAAGCTCCGCCATCAGGATTTCCTCGGCCTGAGCTTTGCAGGTGTTCATCAGCCCCACCCACTTCATGGGATCGCTGGCTTTCAGTTCCTCGGTGGCTCCCGCTTCCTTCGCCAGCTGGGGCATCATCTGTTCCAGTCTGCTCTGGGCGGTCTCGTCGATCTCGATGAGGTGCGGGTACAGCTTCTCGCTCAGCAACATCTGGTTGTAGAGGATGGGACGGTGTTCCTTCAGATAGGTTTTCCTCATCCTGCCGTACTTGCCCAGGGGTTTCTCCGGCTGCTGGCTCAGCTTCAGGTCGGGAATCAGATAGTCTCCGTTCTGGATATAGGTCATTGGATTGTTCATCTTGTTTGCTCCTTTCTTGGTTGGCTTCGCGCTCTGCATTTCGGACGGTAACGCCGATCTGCCGTAGCACCTGCTGGTTGATCTGGCTGACCGCTGTTCCCAGCGCCCCGATGGTGGACGGGGTGTTGAAATCAAAGATTGCCATGAAATCTTCGTGGTCGAAGTAGCGTTCCGGCTCCAGTCCGCAGCGGGACATCAAAGCGTAAGTGATGCTGACGGTGGCTGCTGCCTTGAACTGTACTCCGATGTTAAACTCATCATATTCCTCCAAAAAGGAACCGTCAACGATATAGAAGAAGTCCTGCTGATGCTCCGTCCAGTATTCCTCAGCCAGTTTTCCGGCTACCTCGGTGAGCTGTCCGGCAAGGTCATCACCTGAAACATCATAGGTGCGCTCAAACATGGCCTGCACGGAATCCAGATGGCGCTCCTCCAGCTGCCACAGCCAGGGAGTGCGGGAATGTTCACGGGTTCCGGTATCGGAAATGTCAAAGACATAACGCAGGCGAGGTCTGTCCCCGGAATCGTCCACCAGAGCAATCCCTTTGGAGCCGCGCCTTACATACCGGCCCATCTTTTCATTCCACAAATCGTACTCCGCACAGGCGGTGGCGTCCGGTCGCTGGGCATAGATCATCAGCTGCTCGTGGAACGGGTACTTGTAAAGGCGGGAAGCAGTAGTGAGAAACCCTGCCCATTCCTGCCAGCTCCCCGTGAGCTGCGTTGTCACCTTCTCCGCCATCTGTGCATATAGTTCAGCTTTGGTTGGCATGGTGTTCTGTCCTCCTTTCAGTTTTGGGGTAAAAAGGCGGGGTGGCAGATCGCCACCCCATCCCTGCGGTTATGTTGTTTACTGGTCAAAATCCGGGTACAGCTCCAGTTCGGCAAACTTCTCATCGGTCATCGCACAGAGCTTCGTAAGGGCGCTGTCGGTCAGTTCCCTCAGTTCCGTTTCCTCCGGCGAAAGCTCGCCGCGCATCTCACGCAGACTGTCAATCAGCCCGGTGCGGCTGCCGGTATTGTAAATGCACATCAGGTTCATTTCCTCAAAAGTAAAATTTCCCATATCAAATCTCCCTTTCCGCACTCTTTTTGGGTGCTGTCTTTTTGTGTTCTGCCTTGGGCTGGCCTTTCAGCTGCTCCATGACGGACTTTTTCTTTTCCCGTTCCTCCCGATGGGTGGCGGCTGCCAACTCCATCAGGGAAATAGGCTGACCGCTTCGGGCCTGCTGTTCCAGCTCTGCCACCGTGGGTTCTTTTGCGCCATTGTTGATGATACCGTCGATCATGCCGTAATCGTCCTCCAGCATCATTTCCGCATTTTTCAGCGGGTTTTCTGGCAGGAATCCGGGGATCTGGGTAAAACCAACACTGTCACAGTAATGACAGGATACCTTACCATCCTGCTTGATCGCAACGATGTCGCTGACACTCATGGAGGGACTGTGAAAGTCCACGGGCTTTTCCAGATTGAATTGCTGATAGAGTTTTTCCAACTGCTCCGGCACCGTGCCAGACGCACTTAGCGGAGCTGTGTAAATGAGGTCATAATTGCTGCGGTCTATGGAAATGTCATGGGACTTTAACCAATCCAGATTCATAAAGCGCACATTCTGCGGATCGTCACGACTTACCTGATAGATGGCAAAGCAATCTCTGTTCTGAGAGAGAAATGCCTGTTCGCGTTCCTGCTGATGTTCCTGACGCTCCATGACCTTTTCGTGGAACTGAGGGCTTTTCTCCCATTCCTCATGGTCCACACCGAAAAGACCGCCATGATCCATGATTTCCTGCGGATCAAACACCATGCTCTCCGTATTGTCCTCATGCAGCACATAAACGGTCAAACCGGCGGCATCCAGTTCCAGCGCCCGTTCTCTGGTAACAGGGAGCATCCCATCATAGGAGTAGCCGTATTCCTGCATATCTGGTGTGGAGACCTGCTCATCCGGCATGGGGTATTCATCCAGTGCCTGCTCCTGTGCTTCCGGCAGCTGGGAAGAAGCAGCCATCTGACTGACCTCTGCCTGCATCTGCTGATAGGCAGCGTCCTGCAAGGTCTCAATCATGGACAACGGTGCGTATTTTACCGAGTCTCTGCCCAAATCGTTGTCATCACAAATCTGGAGAACTGCCTTCATGCGGGAAATCTCCGGCATATCCAGCTGACCACCATCCAGCTCTTTCATGGATGCGGCATCGTAAAGGGTATAGTCCCAGCCGCTGTCACAGGACTGGATATGAAGATAGGTGGCATTGTCGATCAGAAACAAAGCCTCCTGCTGATTGGCGTCCGCCCCCAGCACTTCCATTTCCGGCATTGCCGCAGCCAGTTCCTTTACCGCTTTTTGCACCAGAGGATTATCACGGTAATAGTCGATTGCCTGGATGGTGTCCAGGTCAATGGTCTGGCCGGTCAAAATCGGAAAAGGTCCTTCATAGTCGCTTCCGTCTTTCAGCTCAAAACCAATGCCCTTGATCCCGTTCATTCGTTCTGCCGGAATCTCCTGATAAATGCGGATTGCTTCCTCCAAAGACAAGTTATCGTGGTATTCTCCGAGGTTTGGAAATTCCATGCACTCTGCTACATAGTAAGTCAGATTGCTGGTTGGCTGCTCTATCGGGGCGGTTTCCGGCTCTGCCTTTGCATGAGGGTCGATTCCGCGCTCTTTGCAGATTTCCTTATAGTGGCGCTCAATGTCAGAGATCAAAGTGCCGGAGGTCTTATTGATGGTCTCCAAACTGGCTCTCAGCTCTTTCAGTTCCTTGCCCTGACTCCAGCTTGCAATATAGCCGAAGCTGTTTTCTCCGGTCTCAATGCCAAAATATTTGCAGACCGCATAGGAGATGCTTTCAGCCTCCACTTCTTCCGTGTGACGATCTTTCCTCTGTTTCTGCAAAAACTGGGAGAGGGTAGAAAAGCCACCGGTAAAATTCAGCCCTTTTTCCTCGGTCAGCATCAAGCGTCCATCTTCCGTCAGTTCCAACGGCTCTGTCAGCAGAACGGAGCCTGCATGGTTTACAACCACTCGTTCTTCCACACAGACCGGATCTCCAGGATCGTAGTCAGAACCGCGCAGGTCATAGCAATAAACGCCCTCTGGCAGATTATCGCGAGCAATCCGTCCGTTGGAGAACAGACCAAGTTTATCAAACAGCTCTATCTCCTGATATTGCTCGTCATTGGCAATCTGGATCTTTTTCTGATTGTGGAGCTTGCTGTGAGCAATCTCGTGAACCGTGGCCGAAACCGTCTGCACCTCGCTCATGCCCTGACGAATGGCAATTTTCTGATGATCGGCAGAAAAATAGCCGTCCGTATCGGCGGCCATTGCTTCAAAAGTAATCGGCACCGGTGCGCTGCGGCGCAGGGCCTCCATGAATGCCTCATAATTTGGCACATTGCCGGAAAGGGAGGAAGCAAGCTCCGGCAAAGGTTTCCCGTCGGTCTGACTCACATCAAAGACCTTGACAGGGCGAAACATGGGAATCTCGATTTCTTTTTCCTCTGTGACGATCTTTCCGTCTTTATCCAGAATCGGAGCCTTGGTATCTGGGTCCAGCTTCTGCTCCTCGATTTTCTTCTTATACGGTGTGGGAGCGATGATGGTAATGCCATGCTCGCCCTTTTTTACATGACGCTCAAACTGGTCTCTCCACTTATTGTATCCGGCTACCAATGTGGCGTCCGGCTTCTGCATATAGATGAGCATGGTGTTGTTTACCGAATAGCGGTGGAAGCGGGACATGACGGACAGATAACGCATATACTTTTCGCTTTCAAACAATTCTTTGATACCCTGCTCGATGCCATCTGTGATTTCCCTTAGCCGTTCTCGGTTGGTGGGTTTATTCTCAGCCATGATTTTCAATCTCCTTTCCAAGTGTGTGATTTCTGCTGTGTGTTCTGCAATCCATGCCTTTTGTTCTTCTTCACTTTCATAAAGAAAAAGGTCCAGCAGGTACTCTACATAGGTTTTCTTCTGGATTGCTTCCACAAAGCGGGGGTGCGGTTCTTCCTCCGGTGTCCTGGGAGAACGGTCGGCTTCCCATTTTTTCAACAGATAGTAGTAATCGGACAGTACACGGTAACAGCGCTGTCGATCCTCCCGAAACTTCTGTGCCTCGGTTTTTTGCCGGACATATCTCCTGCGGGGCGGGGCCTGACTGTCATAGATCAGGCCAAAGTCCTGTGCCAGTTTCTCCGCCGCTTCTTTTGGGGAGAGGTCAAAGAGCTTTGCGGTAAAGTCGATCACATCCCCATCTGCACCACAGCCAAAGCAGTGGAACCGCTGGTCTACCTTCATGCTGGGATTCTTATCATCGTGAAAGGGACAGCAGGCCATGCCAGTTCGACTGACTTTTATCCCGTAAAACTCTGCCGCTTCTCTGGTGCTAACCGACTGCTTGACCGCTTCAAATACATTCTCTGCCATGTGCCTTTAACTGCCGGACTTTTTCACAGGGGGCTGGTATCCGGCGACTTTCGCACGCTCACTGGCAGCTTTGCGGCGCTCGGCGCTGTATGGCTCCCGGACTGATACACACCGCTTGGGGACGGTAAAGTTATGGGCGTCCTTTCGGGTGATCTGGTCGGGGTGCTTTTTTGCCAGCAGTTCCAGCTTCTCCATCAGACGGGGATCGTGGGTATAGACCTCAGCCATTGGTTCTGCCTGGTTATAGAGGAGAATGGTTTCCCGTTCCACTAAAGAGAGCTTCATCGGCTGCCTCCTTTCCACTGGTCAAATTCCAGCTTGAAGTTGGCATACTGTCCATCGTCCTCCAAAACCACAGTGGCATCGTAGGTCTTGCCGGTTTTCTCCGAATATAACCCCGTCACACGGACACGGCCATCGTTCAGCAGCGCAGACACCACAGCCTTGGTCGGCTGTTTTTTCTTGGCAGCCCACCATTTGTTGTTTTTCCAGATTGCAAATTTGCAAGAATCATTCTGACAGAAGAAGCCTTTTTGCAGTTCTGCAACTTCACCGCCGCAGCGAGGGCATTTGCCCACCACCTCACGGGGCGGAGTGAACAGGTACTCAGTTCCCTTGATGACCTGATAAGTCCCCACCAGATCTTTCAGCATGGTGCTGATCCCGTCCAGAAACTCCTCTGGAGCAAGCTGCCCGCGCTCGATCTCGCCCAGGCGATACTCCCACTCGGCAGTCAGAAGCGGCGATTGCAGTTGTTCCGGCAGCACCGTGATCAGGGATACTGCATCGTGGGAAGGAAGAAGCTGCACCGTTTTTCTGTTCTTTTTTCGCTCCAGAAAACCGGCAGATACCAGCTTTTCCAAAATACCGGCACGGGTGGCCGGTGTCCCCAGACCTTTTCTCTCAGCATCCTCTGGCATATCATCTTTCCCGGCAGTCTCCATTGCGGACAATAGGGTGTCCTCCGTAAAGTGCTGAGGCGGACTGCTTTTGCCTTCTTTGACGATTGCCGCAGAAACCGAAAGTGTCTGTCCTTCGGTCAGCTCCGGCAGGGCTTTCTCTACGCCCTCTTTTTTCGGCTCTGTATCCTTCATTTTGGCACGATAAGCGTCCTCCAGTGCTTTCCATCCGGGGTGCTTCACTGTTTTTCCTTTTGTGGTAAACTCCCCATCGGCACACGCTGCAATCACAACGGTTTCCGAATAGATATGGGGCTGGGCTACGGCGCACAGCAGACGCAGGGCCACCAGCTCCAGCACCGCTTTTTCTCCCGCAGGAAGGGCAGAAAGGTCTGCATCCTTGAGATTTCTGGTAGGGATTACTGCGTGGTGGTCGGTTACTTTCTTATCGTTGATTACCGTCTGCGGATCACAGGTAATGGCGATTCCTTTGCGAAACGGCATAGCATTGGCAACCAGATTCACCAGCACCGGCAGGCTGTCTGCCATATCGCCAGTCAGATAGCGGCTGTCAGTACGGGGATAGGTGCAGAGCTTCTTTTCATACAGGCTTTGCAGATAGTCCAGGGTCTGCTGGGCTGTAAATCCAAGCAGGCGGTTGGCATCTCTTTGCAGGGTAGTCAGGTCATAGAGGGCAGGCGGCTTTTCGGACTTTTCCTTGCACTCCACCTTTTTGATTGTGACATTTGCACCCTGACAGGCTTCTTTCAGCTGCTCAGCAGCAACCTTATCCGCCATGCGCTCTCCGGATACGGTAAGACCGGGCAGCTCCAGCGCCACGGTATAAAAGGGAATCGGCTGAAAGGTGTCGATCTCAGCTTCTCGCTGGACAATAAGCGCCAACGTCGGGGACATCACGCGCCCGATGTTGAGGGTTCGGTGATACAGCACGGAAAAAAGCCTTGTCGCATTGATCCCCACCAGCCAGTCGGCCTTGGCACGGCAGAGGGCAGCATCCCGAAGTCCGTCATAATCCGCACCGGGGCGCAGATTTGCAAAGCCTTCCCTTATGGCGGAGTCCTCCATCGAAGAAATCCAGAGCCTTTTCATCGGCTTTTGGCAGCCTGCCAGCTCATAGACGCTGCGGAAGATCAGCTCACCCTCGCGTCCGGCATCACAGGCATTTACCACTTCCGTCACATCCGGGGCATTCATCAGCTTTTTGAGAATATCAAACTGCTTTTTCTTATCTTTTCCTACCACCATCTGCCAATGTTCCGGCAGGATAGGCAGATCATCATATCGCCACTTGGCATACTTTGGGTCATAGTTGTCTGCATCCGCAAGACCGGCCAGGTGGCCCACGCACCAGCTGACACGCCAACCGTTACCCTCCAAATACCCGTCCTTACGAGCAGTTGCACCGATTACCGCAGCCAGACTTTGTGCAACCGATGGTTTTTCAGCGATTACCAGTTTATATCTCATCATCTTCAGCCTCCCATTCTTCCCGCACAGGCGTGTGCAGTTTTTTCTCTATGCTGTTTTCCTCATCCAGTAGCAGGTTATAACCAAACCGGTAGTCATAGCGGTACAGTTTCCCCAGCAGGTCATTGATGATGATACGACAAGCCAAAATGACACGGGTTTTATCCACCTGCATCAGCTGGTAGCGTTGATAATTGCTGTAATATTCTTCGTGACGGCGGGTATTGCAGGCGGCATCTTCAAGTAAACTATCTACTGCATCCTGACAACCATCTTCTTTTTCCCCTTCCATGCAGTTCAGAAGTTCCATCATCAAAGGAAAGCTCTGTTCATCCATAGGAGCTTCTGCTGCAAGAAAACCGATCAGAGCAGATAAGAGCAGACGAGTCGCCGTCTGTTCTTGTTCCGTCAAAACGGCCATTGTTTTCTCCGCATTTGGCAGGATCTTTTCTTCCACAAACTCTGCCGCGTCACCGGAATAAAGCTGACGGATAGAATCTATGGACAATGAAACTGTCACGGTATCTAAGGAGAAATCAAAGGGTTCATCTTGCTTTGGCTTTCTCCGAAGTTTGTTTAACATGGTAGAAAGAATGTCGCCTCCAAAATACACGGCGATCACCAGCAGGTCAAAAACAGCAATCAGCTTGATAAATATAATCAGAACACTCATTTTTTTCGTTTCCTTTCTTTGAGCCAGCGTTCCATCTCACGATGGCAGATACCTACGCAGGGGCTTCCATAACTCCCGCAACCATAGCAGGGGTGGTTGTGGGGTAAAGAAGGAGGACGGGAAGTTTCCCTCCCGCCCTCCGGCCTGCGTGTCATCATGCGTTCATAGGGACTGTCTGTGAAACGGGTCATTTCACGCTGTCCTCGTCATCTTCTTCTGTGCTGCCCCCGTCAGCGTCCGGTTCGTCCGACTCCTCATTTTCGGTTTCCCATTCCTCGGAATCTTCCTCGCCATAATCATAATCGTCCAGACTGTCATTGCCCTTGGTCTTAGGCTTGTTCTTAACGAGCTTCAAATAGGCAAATACGCCACCGCCACCAAGCAGAGCCAGTAAAAGGACCAGCGCAGCCGGGTTCAATCCGGCAGGCTTCTCTTTTTCCGGCTCCGATGTTTCTGCCGGAGGTTCCGGTGCTTTGCCCGTACATTTACTCTTATCAGTTGCGCAGACCGGGCAGGCCGTATTGACTGCCCCTGCTTCACATTTTGTCGTGCAGCTACACACAGCAGACGGCTTCTCTTTGACATTTTCATCTTCCATCAGTGCCATCAAATCCGCTTCATCCACCTGGTTCAGAAAGTGAACAGCAGTCTCCTTGTCCTCATTCGCCCTGTCAATCAGGATGTAAAAGTAATTTCCAGCTTTGGTCGTAACAGTAATAAGCTGCTTATTTCCTCCAAAATCATCCACCAGTGCCGCATTCCCCTCCGGTGTAAGTGCCGGTGCTGGTTCTGTTTCTTCCACAATCACGTTGCTATCATTGGTAGAATCCTCTGCCGGTGCCGCCGGTGCCTGTTCTGACCCCTGTGCAAAAGCAGGGATCGTAAAGCCAAATGCCACAACCATTGTTAGGCAAAAGGCGGAAAGTGTTCGGAGCAATCGTTTATTCCTCATAGCTGTTTTCCTCCTGTTCGTTATTGTCATCAGCCAAACTGCCGGGAACTGTGCCACCGGACAGCATGGCGCTCAACTGAGTCGGGGTCATACGCAGAGCGCGCACCATCTGGACGATCTCCAGATTTTCTGCCTCGGTTTTCTGTGCTTCCAGCGCCTTGAGCTTTTCCTGATACTCTGCGATCTTCTCGCGGACCTTTGTAATCTCCTGGTCAATGCGCTCAATTTTGTTCTTTGCCATCGTCTATCACTCCTTCTTAAAAATCTCTGTTACCAGTTCATCAGACCATAGCCTTTAATGCTTTGATAATTCAGGTCATAACTTTTGATCTTGCAGGCATCGCCGGAATTTCCCTCCACGGTATAAACACGGCTGCCATCCGTACCGATCACGATACCCACATGGTCTGCTGTCCCATCCAAATCCCAATCAAAGAAAATTGCATCTCCGGGAGCCAGATTGTTATAGCCTCTTGCACCCCATTGTCCATGAGACTGGAACCACGGAACGCCCTGCCACTCACAGCCTGCAAAGCGCGGTTCACTTTTTCCAGCCTGGTTATAACACCAGGATACAAAGCAGGCGCACCACTCCACGCGGCTGTCAAAGCCATACCAGCTCCAATAAGGATAGCCGCCCACATTGCCCACCTGACGCTTGGCCAGTTCCACCAGCTGAGGATTGCCGGGGCGGGTACCGTTAATGAACTGCACACCGGACAGATCTTCCGAGCCGCTGGTATCAGGGGAACCGCCGCCAAACAACAACGGCTTATTGCCCATGGTCTGTCGGTAGACCTGATACATTTCCATCTGCTCCGGGGTCAGAATCTCCGACGCCACAGCGGAAATGGGCTTGCTGGTGAGTTTCACATTCAAAATGTAATACTCATAGGGGACTTCTTCTGAGGTGGTCTCGCCGGTCTCCGGGTCGGTGGAGGTCTCCGTGCGGTAGCGAATCTCCACTTCCTCAGTAAGCGTCAGCTGATACTGTGCTGCAAACACACGCGCCAGCTCTGCCTGAGCGCTCTGCCGGGTGTAGCCTTGCAAGACGGCAGAGAGAAATGCTGCCAGCTCATGAGGGTCATGGCCGATCATACCAAGGTCATAGCGATACTCGTCATACCCTGGGTGACTGCTTTCAATGTTGTCGATTTCCTCCTGCAACTGGGCTTCTCTGGCTGCATAATCTGCCTCCACCGCCAGCATTTCCGGGTCATCCGACGGATAGGTGGTGCCGGAGAGAACGGAACCGATGCTCTGCGCCATCATGGAGCAGGAGGACATGGTATTCATCAGCATACAGGTAATGAGGAACAAAACCCCTGCCATCAGGAAACCCTTCTTGTGGCGCATGACGAATGCCCCTGCCTGCTGTACCTTTTCTTTTACCGTCCTTGCGGCTTTTCCGGTTTTGGATGCCGCCTGGGCGGTATTTCCGGCAGTCTGACCGGCGTGTTTGGCGGCGGCATACTGCTTTTTGATGGCCTGCTTTTGCTGCCAGCGTGAAAGAGGGTTGCTGGCAAACTGGGGATTTTCCTGCAAAGATTTCTGGTACAGAACATTTACATTTGCCTTTTCCAGTTGACGCTCTGCCTGGGCTGCTTTGCGGTACGGCTTCAGCTTGTGGCTGCGATAGCCCTCCCGCACCAGATAAGCGCCGGTCTCCACCGCTTCCTCGGACTTGTGGGCGCTTTCCACGCCCACATTGTCCTGTTCTATTTCCCGGATCTCTTTGTGGAGCTTGCCCGCAACCAGATGGACGGGAGCTTCCTTGACCCCTTGAGAAAGTTTGGAGGGTGGCTTTTTCTTGTCCTCAAAGGTCAACTTCGAGGTCTTTTTTTCGGTATCCGGGTCGATGACCGTCTGCCTGACCTTTTTCTTTGGGATATTGGCCTGCGCCTTATCTGCTCTGGCCGCAGCTTTCTCCGCTTTACGGATCGGCTTTTCCAGCGCAGGGTCAGACCGTTCCTCATCAGTAAAGCGCAGGCGCGGCTCCTTATTCAAACCATTCTCCCAGCATGAGGGAGGACATCATGTAGTGCAGCTCTGCATAAATGGCCATTCCCACAGGATCGTTGAACATACAACCGGACAGGTAGGCATAAAACTGTGCCACCACATCGGACAGGATTTTCGCTTCGGTTCCTTCCAGAACCAGACCACCCATACCTTCCTTGGCACGGATGGTGCTCCAGACCTCTGCCAGACGGAGCAGCCCCACTTGACCGGTCTCATTCAGTTCGGCTGCCTGATCTGCCGCCGTGCGGCACTCACTTACCGCATCAGCCATGACCGTAAGCAGCTGGCTACGCTGGGCATTTACCGCCCTGTCAAAAAACATCAGCGGGTTTTTATTCAAAATGTTGGGGTTCATAATCATTCATCCTCCTTTTTCAGTTCCTGAGGTTTGGTGGTCATAATACGGTACAGCTCGGTATTCTTCGGGAAGTGATCCACGAAAGGCAGGATCGTGGAACCATAGAACAACAGGCCCTCGCCCTCACCGGAGTGGGTCACATAGCTAAGCTGGTGCGTGGAAATGCCCAGCTGCTTGGCAAGTATCTGACGGTCTCCGCCTGCCTGGTTGAGCATATACACGAAGTCGGAGTTTTCAAAGATGTTCTCTACCTCGCGGCTGCTCAAAAGGTCTTTGACATTCTGGGTGATACCTGTCGGGATGCCGCCCCATTTGCGGAATCGCTTCCAGATTTCCACCGTATAGGCAGCGGTCTGTTCCTCCTTCAAAAGCAGGTGCATCTCGTCGATGTAGTAGCGGGTGGACTTGTGGACAGCGCGGTTAATGGTAACGCGGTTCCACACCTGATCCTGTACCACCAGCATACCGATTTTCTTGAGCTGCTTACCCAGTTCCTTGATGTCATAGCAGACAATGCGGTTGTTGATGTCCACATTGCTCTGGTGATTGAACACATTGAGGGAGCCGGTTACATAGATTTCAAGAGCCGTAGCGATATACTGGGCTTCCTTTTCTTCCTGTTCCCGAAGCAGGTTATACAAATCCTCCAGTATGGGCATATTCTCCGGGCGCGGGTCATTGAGGTAAGTCTGATAGACCAGACGCACACAGCGGTCAATAATGGTTTTCTGCACCGGCTGCAAGCCCTCCTTACCGCCCACGATCAGCTCACACAAGCTGAGGATAAAGTCAGACTTGAGGGACAGCGGGCTTTCATCATCCGAGTAGTCCAGGTTCAGGTCCATCGGATTGATGTAGTTGGCAGAGGTAGGCGAGATCTTGATGACCTGCCCATGCAGACGCTCAACAAGAGGTGCGTACTCCGCTTCCGGGTCACAGATAATGACATCATCACTGGTAAGCAAAAAGCAGTTGGCGATTTCTCGTTTTGCGCTGAAGGACTTACCGGAACCCGGCGTACCCAAAATCAGGCCGTTGGGGTTTTTCAGCAGCTTTCTGTCCACCATGATGAGGTTGTTGGATAGGGCGTTGATGCCGTAGTACAGAGCTTCTTTCCCGTTCTGGAACAGTTCCTGCGTAGTAAAGGGCACAAAGATAGCTGTAGAACTGGTGGTCAGTCCTCGCTGGATCTCGATCTGATTGAGTCCCAGGGGCAGACAGCTCATCAGCCCTTCTTCCTGCTGAAAGTCCAGCCTGGTCAGCTGACAGTTATACTTCTGGGCAATGGAGCCTGCCTGGAAAATGTTGTTGCCAAGCTGACGGGGATTGTCCGCTGTGTTCAGCACCAGAAAGGTCAAAAGGAACATTCTCTCGTTGCGGCTCTGCAAATCCTGCAAGAGTTTTTTCGCTTCACTGCCGTAGGTCGCAAGATCAGATGGAATGATGTCCATGTCATATCCGGCGCGGACTGCTTTTTTCTGTTCCTCGATCTTGCTGCGGTCCAGGTCGGTAATCTTGCGCTTTACCGTTTTGATGGCTTTCACCTGATCCACCGACTGAATGTGCATACTCACAATGAGCGAGCTTTCCATATCCAGAAAATCAGCCAGCAGACGGTCATTCAGCTCCGGGGCTAAAATCTGCAAAAAAGAAACAGCCCCGTATTTCTTGCCCATACGGAACTGCTTGCCGGTGCGGAACTCAAAGGAGCTTGGTGCAATAAAATCCTTTGTGGACAGACCGGAAGGAGCCAGCCAGTCCCATTCAAACTGAAACGGGAGCTGTTCATCCATGTGGAATACCGCATGAAGCTGAGAAAGCCTTTCTTTACCATCCAGCGTTCTGGCAGCTACACCAAGACGCTTGAAGTTGTTGAGTATATCGGTCTCAATACGCTCCAGACGGGGCTTGGCGGCTTTGATGCTGTCTGCGTCGATACCAAAGGTCAGGTATTTGGTCTTGATGAGACCGTTGTTACCTCTTGCCAGCTGATTTTGCAGCATTGTGGTGTATTCCTCGCGGATACTGTCAAAGGCATCCCTTTGGGGCGGGATGGAAATGGAGTTAGCAAAGGTCTCCTCCGATGCCGCAAGGTTCAAAAAAGACAGTTGGAAATGAATCGAGCTGTCAAAATAATTGAGGAAATCACACCAACCCTCAAAGATTGCCGTCTTATCTTCGTTTTGGGAGAGTTGATAGTTGATGTCCTGAAACTGAATGATCTTTGTGTAGTGGCTGTCCGATATGCGGCAGATCCCGTCCGGCCACATCCGTTCATAAGGGATACTGTCCTGCGCAGATTTTCCTTTTTTGTCCGTGCGGTTGGCGCGGACAATGGCCGCTTCGATCTGCTTCTTATCGGCGCGGGACAGCTTTTTCTTTGTCTTTACCGGCTGCACAGTTTTTTCCTCGGTTTTCCCGAACATCCGATGCAGCCATTTTTTTATTGCGGTGAACAATGTCATACACCTCCTTATCGAGCATTTCCTGCCGCTTTAATACGGCATAAAAGTTATTGGTCTGGTAGGGACGCTGCTTGGGACGGATCACAGCTACTTTGAGAATGTTGCCCACGATCTTTTCAAGGGGCTGTCCATGCTTTTCATACATAGCCAGCATAAAGAAGGGCAGCATAACCAGCATCATACACATAGCCGCTACACTGTTTCCGGTAGGTTTTCTGAGCAAAAAGAAAAGCGGTACGCCAATAAGCGCTCCGCCCGTGAAACAGATAAGCTGCCGCTTGGTCAGATTGAACATGACCTTTGTTTTGACTTTTGTTAAGTCCTTGGGTACGGGTACATAAGCCAATGTGGAAACCTCCTTCCGTTTTAATGCGCCTGAAAGACTGATTTTGCGAGGCTGCCGGTTTTGAATAGTGTAAAGCACAGCAGTACGGTGTAGCCCACGCAGCTCCAGATTGCCATGATGATGTCATCTTCCAGAGCGATGTTCTGCACCAGCACAGCATAAATTGCCACGCAGACGATAATGAGAAACGCCTGAAAGCCCAGCGCCAGCAGGGATCGGAGGTAATTCTGTCCCATACCGCCCCATTCTTTACCCATCATTGCAGCCATTGGAACGGGAGCCACCGAAGTCACAAGGTAGATTTCGATCATACGGCCATAAATAACGATAAAGATACAGATATATAACGCCCACATAGTAATGCCAATAAAGAGGGATTGGAACCACAGTCCGAACAGCGGTCCCAGATCCATTTCCATCAGCCTCGGTTCCAGATCGGTCATAACTGAGGAAATGTCAATGGACGCATCCGAATTGATAATCCCTGCCGCCTGCGCCACTACGCTCTGCGCCATATCAAAGACGCCCATCACGATATTCCATGTGTTTGTGACAATGAGGATGGCGGCAGCTGATTTGAACACCCACTTGAAAATCATCCAGGTATCCACATCATGCAGGTTGTTCTTGTCTGCAATCATCTGGATCAGGTCTACGATCATCACGATAGCCAGAATCACACCTGCAATCGGCACCATGATGGAGTTGGACAGATTCTCAATCATGCTGAAAATATTGCCATTCCATCCCTGTGGGGTCTGGCCTACCTGTACGGATATATCCGCGACCTGCTGATTTACACTGTCAAACATCCCCGAAAGGTTGCTCATAATACCGCCCACCAGCATTTCTTTCAGCCAATTTGTCAGGGCTTCAAGTAAGAAATCCATACGGTGTCAACCTCCTTTCCGCCGCCCCCGCAAAGCTGCGGGAGCGGCAAGGATTTCATACGGAGACGCTTAGACAGAGAAAAGCCCGGAGAGCAGAGGTACAAGGACCATGCCGACTACGGCTACACCAGCACCGGCCATGAGCTGCTTCATGCCCTGGCTCTTGGCGCCGGGGTTGTCGTTGCCGTAACCTTCCAGCAGGTTGATAACGCCCCAGATACCGAGACCGGCACCGAGCGCGATAACGAGGGTCTGAAGAACGGTGATTGCCTGTTCAAAAAATGCCATATAGTTTGTTAGCCGGAATCTGATTAAAAAATAGGTTTGTCATGTTTCATAGGCATACAAAAGCCGGAACAATCTGCCGCCCGGTTTCCGGGGGGCATGATTCCGGCTGTCCTCCTTTTTCATTATTTTTTCTTGCGATTGTCCGCTTTGTACGCCAATGGCCCATAGAGGGCAGGTGCGGCGAATAGATAAGATCACTCCCTTCTAAAGCGGAACGAAATTAAGCACCCTTTGTGTCTACTTCATATACATCGCAGACCTCATTGGGCTTGAGTTTCAGCCTTGCGGACAAAAATGCTTCAATATCAAAAGCGTTCTTGTCATCCGCGTCGGCAGTGTACTTGAAATTGGGGTGCTTGGTGATGTCGTACTTATCCGAAAGGAAAGGACGCACACCGCGCAGCTGGAGGATACACTTGCCTCCATCCATAACAGCAAGCTCATCCTGGCTCATCAGCTCTTTCCCCAATTTTTGATAGTTGAGTGAATGGGAGGTTTCCCTCCCACGGCTCTCTCCGGTGTTGTAGGTGTCGATGGTTTCCTTGCCCAGCACGGCAGCCAGCTCTTTGAGGGTAGTCGGCTCTTTACCGCCCAGGAAGATGGATGTATCCATGTTACCGATGATGGTATCTGCGTTATCCTTATAGATCGCCTTGAGCTGACTCTGTGCCTGCAACACCAGACAGGCAGAGATTTCACGGCTTCGGATGGTGGCCACCAGCTTTTCCAGTTTCGGAATCTGCCCGATGTTAGCACACTCATCAATCAAACAGCGCACATGAACCGGAAGCCTGCCGCCATACACATCGTCGGCTTTTTCGCAGAGCAGATTGAAAAGCTGGGTATAACACATGGAGATCAGGAAGTTAAAGCTGTCATCCGTATCACTCATAATGAGGAACAGAGCAGTTTTCCTGTCTCCCAGAGTATCCAGCTCCAGCTCATCATAAGCCGTGACCTCACGCAACTCTGCAATGTCGAACACGGCAAGGCGAGCGCCGCAGGAAATCAAAATCGACTTGGCTGTTTTTCCGGCGGCCAGCTTATATTTCTTATACTGGCGCACCGCAAAGTGGTTTGGCTTCTCGGCTTCCAGTGCATCAAACATCAGGTCTACGGGGTTTTTGAACTCCTCGTCATCCTCACGGACTTCCATGGCGTTGATGAACTCAATGAGGGTGGAGAAGTTTTGTTCCTCCACCGGAGCCTCATAATGGATATAGCCAATAAGCGCGCAGTATAACAAGGTTTCTGCTTTTACCCAGAAATCGTCTCCGGCCTTGCCTTCGCCTTTGGTATTGGCGATCAGCGTTGTTACCAGCTTCAAGATGTCCTTTTCGCTATGGATATAGGCGAAAGGTTCCGATAGGTAAGCCTTTGATGTTATCTCCGGCTTTTCCCCCGGCTAGCACCGGACATGCGACTTTCACCGCATCCGGCGCCCCATCAAGCATAGTTTCAGCAGTGATACACACTCACTCTTTCACATTAGCTAAATCAGTTTGTTACGATTTACATTGACATTTCTGCCAATCCTGCGGCAACGCGCAGTTTGTTTACTTTAGTAATTTGTGCCTTATTCAAATCATACTTCTTTGTCAGTGTAGCGAACTTTATACTGTCTGTTGTTGAGATAAGTTCATATCCGGTAGGTGATAAAAGCAACAGATTACGGTAACTGTCCCTTCCATTTTTACACTCATTCGATTTTCTGTAACAAGTACAGTGAATCACTTCCAGATGTTCCCCGGTGATTGCACATTTACCTTCCTGTCCGGCATAGAGAGAGATTCGGTTATCATTGAACTGTACCGTTTCACCTGTTACCGGGTGGCGCATGAGCCAGAGCATATCTTCAACGTTCAGTTTCAGATTGCTGTGGATTTCCATTCTTCCGTTTGGAGTATATGGGTTGATTTTCCTGCTCTTGCGCATTGGTATTTTAAACTGCACATATGCCAGAGGTACTACTGGTGTATCTCCAATCCAGCGCATTTGCTTCGATTTTCCATACCGTTTTTTTAAATATTTGTTGTTTAGCTCGCCCTGCTTTTTATATCCATCTATCCGATGGAGAAAGCGACCGTTATTCACATGAGCCATTCGGCTGAAATTCAGATTTATCCTCGTAGCAATGCAATAATAGTTCTGCATACCTATGACTTTGGCGTTGTATTCGTGAATGTTGCTCTTTATGTCACTTGCTGTCTTGCTGTTCTGAATCTCTATAATTGCTTTTGAGAGTTCTTTCTGCATATGCGACATTGCCTTGTCACAGACATTTGAACTGATTACCCATGTCCTGCGTTTCCTTATCAGCTTCATACGGAACCCCAGAAATTCACTGTCTCTTTTCCTGAGATTTGTGACCTTTGATTTTTCATCGGAAATTTCCAGTTTGAGCCGCTTTAGTAGCCAGTCCTTAACCGCATGGTATGCTCTGTCAGCGTCCTTACAGTTTCTGCAAAAGATTTTAAAATCATCTGCATACCGGACTATACGCATTTCCTTGAGGTTGCTCTTTTTGAGCGCCGTGTAGCTGTTGCACTTTTTCTCTGCCCCATTCGGATAATATGTGACCTTACAAGGAGACTTCATATGGTCTGCCATACCCTCCCACTGTGACGCTATCCACCAGTCCAGTTCGTTCAGGACAATGTTGGCTAACAGCGGGGAAAGTATGCCGCCCTGAGGGGTTCCCCTGTCTGGATATAAGATTTCTCCATCTGGCATTTGAATTGGCGCTTTCAGCATTGCTTTGATTATCTGAATCAGTTTGGTATCCCGTATACCCAGCGTCCATATCTGCTGTAACAGCTTTCTATGATTTACGTTGTCAAAGAACCCCTTTATATCCACGTCCACCACATAGTGGAGCTTGTTCCTTTGAGCCAGTCCATAAGCGTAGGAGACAGCGTTTTCAGCGCTCCTGCAAGGTCTGAAGCCGTATGAATGTTCATAGAACTTTGCTTCACAGATTGGCTCCATGACCTGTAATATGCATTGCTGTACAATCCGGTCTATGATACACGGTATGCCTAACGGTCTTAATTTCCCATTTGGTTTGGGAATCTCTACCCTCCTTACTGTTTTTGGCACATACCTTGTAAACTGTTTTTGAATAAGGGAGACAAAATCTTCTCCCGGCATATCTGCCAGTGATTCTATCGTTCTCCCATCTGTGCCGGCGGTATGGCTCCCATCATTGCTTTTAATATTTCTGAAAGCAAGCATGATGTTATTTGGTGCCGCAATGATTTCTACGAGATTATTGAATATTTCTCCATCTCTGCTTTTTGCATACAGTTCATCAAAGATGTTCTGCATGTCGTAGTATTCCGCATGGCGCAGTTTGCTTCTTTTTTTAGCTTTTTGTGTCATGTACATCACCCCGTTTCATTGATTCGAGTGACAATTTCTTATTCTTACTCGACTGCATGATTAGAGAGTGTGTACTGCTGATTTTCTGCCTGACTTGTGGCCATTCCTCCGTCGCCCTCTTTTTCGCAGGCAACATCGACAGTTCGACCACGACCTTTCAGCAGAGATTCATCCGCTTATTGTTCTTCGCCGGATTATCCATAGGACTCTCTGCCTTTCCTTGTTCCGATAATTCTATCTGTACATATATACCCTTAGGTGTTCCCTCTAAGCCTGACAGCTTGCATGTGCCTGTAACACATCACGGTGGTTCGTAACAACCATTCCTACTAGACCGCACTGTCTGGGCATGAACCCACACATACATTTCTGTATGTGGCACTTTTAGACCTTTACATTCGGGAGTTTCGTCAGGCATTGCTGCCATTCTCACCATAGGTATTTTATAGACCCCCGGCATATGGGGTGCGCCGTCCACCTCTGGACAGGTTTCGTCAGCGTTATCTGTTACGGCACCTTTCTGCCGACTTTACCGGGCTTCACACCTCATCACAGAGTGATGACGCATGCCGGAGTATCAGGGGAGGCGCTTCAAGGCGTTACCCTATCATTCCACCTCTCGAATTATCAGTTCACAGAACTGATTAAAAACAGCGCTGTGCGCCGCCTTTTCAGCGGCGAACAAGTCGCACGGTTATAGTGCATGGACTTCTTGAAGTTGATGGTATTTAGGACCTTGATTCGGTACGGCTCATAAATGACCTTGCCGTGCTTATCCTTCATAGGCTTTCCGTCTTTCCCCAGCTTGGGTGCGCCCCTTTGGAGCATTTTTCCGCACTCCACCAAAATGGTTCCCTTCGGGTCTGTGACCACATAGGAACTGTGCATCTGCATCAGATTCGGTTTGAGCCAGAAGCGGGTCTTACCGGAACCGGAGCCGCCAATCACCAGCACATTTTTGTTTCTGGCGGTCTTTGGGTCCTTGGGGCGGCTGTTCATTGTCAGGCTCTCCGTTTTCGTCAGAATCACATTGTTCTGGAATACCGGGTCGATGTAGGGTGCAATGTCCTCATGGGTTCCCCAACGGGCAGAACCATACTCCATGCCGTGACGGTACTTCTTGGCGTTTTTACTTTTGAGATACACCGCCAGACGCAGGCCAGCACCGCAGCACAGCCCCACCAGCAGATCCAGCGGGTGCAGGCTGGGCCAGATGCTTTGCAGCGCCCCAGGCAGGACAGCAAACAGAGAAAGGAATTTCTCTGAAGCATTTGCCCCCTGAGCCAGTCGCCATGCCTCCCCGAAGTTGGTAGTAAACAGCCCCATCAGGAGATAGGGCAGGTTCAGCAAAACGAGCTTTTTGATGTCAAACTGCTTTTTCATCGTTCCAGCTCCTTTCGCTTGGTGCGGTCCACCACGGCATTTTTGACCATCTCTTTGAACTGACTGAGTTTTGCCAGCACAGACGGGCGTTCTGTTTTCTCGGCCTTCTTGACCTTTTTGCTGGTGTACTCGGTAAATGCAGCGGTCAGCGCATCGGCGTCACGGCCTTTGAAAAAGATCAGGTACTTGGGTGGGGAGCTACTGCGGTCTTTCTTCACCGCATAGTCCACACCATATTTCCGGGCGATCTTCTCAAATTCCTTGATGGAAGGGTCTGTGATCTCGATATTGGAGATCCCCTGATTCTGACCAATGAGCTGCTTGACGGTCTGTTTTCCGTGGGGTGTCACAGGAGCGTCACGGCTTCTTTGCTTTTGCAGCTTCTTTTCCTTGCAGTGGGCCATGTACTTGCTGATGGCGGCTTTGAGCAGCCTGCCGGTGAACTTTGTTCCACTGACAACCAGCGTTAAAGTTCTGTTTTCCACTTCTTCCTGCATTTTCATCGCCTCCTTTCCACAAAATGTGCAGGGGTGGTGCATTTTCTTCTAAGGCGGGACCACCAGCCGCCGGAGAAAATATTTCTTCATCGCTCCATCCCGCGGCTCTTTTTCTTTACCGGCTTCTTATCCGGCAAATTCCACTCTTCCCGAAACTCTGCCACACCTTTGGGATCAAATACCTTCAACTTCTCCAGATCAAAGGCAACGGCAGAATATTTTCCATAACCGGACTGCACCTGATAGGGAAGCACCTTCCCCAATTTGTTCTCTTTGATGAATCGCAGCAGGTCCTTGCTGATGTCACCGGAAATAAACGCCTCTCCGGGGTCCAGGGAATATCCCGGTAGGTTCACCGTCATATCTGCAAACGGTTCTGCTCCATCTTCTGTATGGGTAATCATGCCGATATAAAGCCGCTGATTATTCGCATACATCCCAAGTTGCAGCGATATGGTTTCTTCCCCATATTCCCACTTGAAGGGGACTTTCTTTTCCTCATTCATATCAGATTCCTCCTATCGTATCTGTTCTTTGTGGTCATAAAACAAATCTCCATTTCTGACCTTTGCATGGCTGAGAATCTTGATCTGCCCCTTTGCCTGACTGTCCAGAGCTTTTTCATAGCCTATATCTGACAAAAACAGGCGGGTTCGTTCTCCTTTCCAGCCCACCGGGGAGTCATTCGTCAGCACATCAAAAATAATCATGTGCCGGGTGTTCTCCGCAAATCGCTGAAGATCCATGTAGTCATGGCCGTGATAGTTCTGCGCCCCGGCTTTCTGACGCATTTCCTCCATCAGCTGACCGATTGTTTTTCCTTCCTGCATAAAACCCACTTCCTTTCTGTTCTTATAAGACCAGCAAGATCATCTCCCGCAGCTGAGCAAAATAGAGCTTGCCCTGGGGCGTGACCAGCGTGTAGGAACCGGTATGACCGTGGTTGCAGTAGTCTTTGACGCAAAACAGCCCTGCATTTTTCACATTGGCATAAGGCAGCACATTGCCGGATGCCGTGCGGTACACAAACCGCCGTTCTATCAGAAACCGAACAAACCGGCGCTCCGGGACATCCAACTCTTTGGCGGTAGTCCTGAGATTGGTGCTGTGCTTTAAGTCGATGAACAGGTCATAGAAAGCGGCTTTGCCCTCCAGCTGTGCATTTTCCTTACGCAGAGAAATATTCGCTTCACGCTCAGCCAACAAGTCTGAGCAGAGCTTCATCAGAGCCTCCGGGGAAGTGGCAACCTCCCACAGCTTCTCTTTTGTGAGATAGGCCCCGTGCTTACGAATAGTAGGCAGGACATCATCGAATACCCACTGTTCAAACCGCTCTGCCGATGGCAATTTGCTGTGAACGATCAGGCGGTACAAATCTCCTTCGGGGATAAAAGTCATACTGATTTTGCGGTCGGGGCTTTGTGGGTGAGGTGCGTCGCGTTTCACGACATACCTACAATGGCGGATAATTGCATCGCGGGGATTGCTGTACCCCAGCGCAGCGGCCACATCCGTTCCGCAGAACAGGTATTTGCCGTTTTCTTCGATGACCCGGATACTGCCAAACTCCGGGTTTTTGAAAATTTCCATCTGGTTCATGTCGTGCCTCCTTTGGCATGATAAAGGCGGCCTTTACCAGCCGCCTGCGTGCATATCGTGGTTGACCAATGAAGTGAAGTGATTGTTCATGGTGGTAGGCGCATTGAACAGCACTGCAAGCAGGTACTGCTTCATGTTGCGTACCTGGGTGGTATTCTTTTGCAGACAGTCCATGACAAACTCGATGTGGGAGCTGTCCAGTTTCAAAAAACGGGAACGCACGATCTCGTGAGGGAAGTCTGCCCCAGAGATCCGGGTGGTCTTTCGTTTGGCACAGACCGTTTCGACCAACAGCTCTACGATCTCATTTAGGTCATCCAGGTAGAGAGGATAACGCTGCTTCAAGCAGTCATACTCGATATTCTCCAAAATCAACTCCCGATAATTTTCTATCTCTGTGACAGACATCGCATCCCTTCCTTTCCGTTCCGGCGGTCTTGCCGCCGCTGTTTCCCGGAAGGGAATGGAATCGGTACTTGATCCATAAGTAATTGATTTTTCTGTATTTGATTTCTCTATATTTAATTCTGCGGGCTTTTCCATATCCGGTCTTACCATATCCGGGTTTTCCGTATCTGGTGAAGCCGTATCCGGCTGGGACATATCTGGCTGGGGCTGTTCATAGATGACATACTCGGTATCTGTAATCCGCCCACTTTTATCGCGTCTCTGATGGCGCACGATATATCCGGCTCCTTCCAGTTCACGCAGGGCAGCACCGATGGCATCCACGCCTTCCTTACAGATCTTTGCAAGGCCACGGGTAGTGTAATTCCAGTCCTCTGGCAAAGACAGCATCATGGAAAGCAGCCCCTTGGCTTTTAACGACAGATTTGCATTTCGTAAATGATGATTGCTCATCACGGTATAATCACGGGTCCGTTCAATGCGAAAAACGGCCATCGACCTCACTCCTTCCGAATTTTGGGTACAAAAAACCGCAATCCTCATTTCAAAGAATTGCGGTGTTCAGCGCTTTTCAAATTTTCTTGCATAGAACCAAAACAGCGGCTTTTGGGGACGCGCCTCTGTAAATGGCTCCTCCTGGGCGAAAGGAAGTGTTTGCATCACGCGGTCAATATCCGTTGAATCCATGTCATGCTGAGATCTGCAATCTTCCCGGATTGCTTCTTGAATTTCCTTTACCGTACACATAGTCATTCCTTTCCTTTCGTTGTATGGGTTTATGAGCGGCGGCGTTTTCCCGGTTTGAAATCGAGGATATGTCCCTCAATCACACGAGCGTAACGCTTGATTTTGATCTCCCGGCGCTGTTGGCTTTGCAGGGCGGTCTGATACCCGTCCTCAGTCAAAAACAACCGCATTTCATCTCCGCGGCTGCCGTAAGCAGTGCTGGGACGCAGGACGGAAAACTCGATCATCCAGCGGGTATTATCCCAAAACCTCTCTACGGCGAGAATGTTGTGTCCTTTCAGCTCACGGGCTGAAATATCCCTCATAGGCGGCTCCTTTCATCGTTCCTGGTCTCTCTGACGCTTTTTCTGCCATGCCTCCAGCAGCTTGATGATGGTTTCCTGCATCCGCTGGGGCGTGTAGCTTTTGGGGAAATACTTCCGCAAAGTGTCAGAGGTAAATGTCACTCGGTCCAGATCACTTTTCTTTTCCTCACCCATGATGACACGCATCATATCGAGGGTCAGATGCCCCTCTTGGCTGTATTTCTTGAGCCGCTGGGCTTGGGAAAGAGAAGGGGTAGCCTGTTCACTGTCCATCGCGTCCAGCAGGTCTACCTGTTCCTCCTTTTTGAGAAAGGACAACTCATAGGCAGGGTTCAGGGCAATCTTCTTTTCATCCACCATATCCATCAATTCAGGAATCAGCTCTGTCAGACGGATAAATCTCTTAATCTGTGATTTGCTATCTGGACTGTTCTCCGCGATTTTTTCTGCCGCAGTCAACTTCGGCCCAACTTGGGCCGAAGTTAAATCCGTCCTGGCTCCTTGGTGCTTAATGGCATCCAGCTTCATTTTATAAGCAAATGCTCTTTCACTGGGGAGCAGGCTTTCTCGTTGTAAATTGCTGTCAACCATAATGATTGTAGCGGCATCATCATCCAAATCCCGAACAATGACCGGCATGGTCTCCTTTTCTGCCAGTTCACTGGCTCTGTGCCGCCTGTGTCCGGCTACCAGCTCATAACCGCCCTCCGGGTCCGGTCGGGCAATGGCCGGAACCAGAACGCCATACTGCTTGATACTGTCAGCGGTCTCCATCATGGCTTCGTCATCCTTGACTTTGAATGGGTGGTTCTTGAACGGATGCAGTTCAGACAACGGAATTTCCTGAATCTTTTCCAGCTTTGCATCCTGGCGGCCTTCTTCGGTGGAGAACAGATCATCTACCGATGCCAGCTCTATTTTTTTCGCGCTGCTTTTCAAGTTTCAACACCTCCTTCGTCAGATTTTTGTAGCCCTCTGCCACCTTGCCGCCGGGATCATGGGCAAAAATGCTTTTTCCCTCGGCGCTGATTTCCTTTGCCCGGACAGAATGGGGAATCTCTGTGCCGAATACTTTGATCTTGCTGCCATAGGTCTCTCGCAAAAGTGCGGAAATCTCTTTGGCAAAGTTGGTTCGGCTGTCAACCATCGTCAGCAGGATACCGTCTATCTGGAGCTTGGGGTTGATCTGCCGCTTTACCTTGTTTACCGTGGAGAGCAGCTGTTCCAGCCCTTTGGCGGGCAGATACTCCGCCTGAACGGGAATTATGATCCTGTTTGCAGCGGCCAGCGCATTGACTGTGAGCATCCCAAGGGAGGGCTGGCAGTCGATGAGGATATGGGAGTATTGCCCCTTCAGCGTGTCCAGATATTGCCTCAAGATAGTCTCACGGCTCATGGCATTTACCAGGGATACCTCCATACCGGATAACTGGATGTCCGCAGGCATCAGGTCTACGCCCTCTGGGTGGTGCAGGATACCCTCGCCGGGACGAAGCAGCTCATCCATCAGGATACGCCCCATAGCGTCCGACAGCGTAAAGGGCAGCTTGTCCGGTTGTGGATTGCCCAGGCTGATAGTCAGGCTTCCTTGCGGATCTCCGTCGATCAGCAGGACTTTCTTTCCGGCCTGTGCCAAACCGATTCCAAGATTGGCACAGGTGGTGGTTTTGCCAACGCCGCCCTTCTGGTTGGCGATGGCGATGATTTGCGTGTTCATTGACTTCACCTCATTTCTGATTGTTGCTGTTGCTTCTGGAAATAGAAAAAGCCGCCACTCCAAAATAAAAAGTGAAGTGACGGCTCTTTCTATGGCCGGAATATGAGTTCCTGAAATGAAAAAAGCACCCAGTCATTTTACACTGAGTGCTGTATCAAATTCATATTCAATTATTCAAATTAGGTCAAACTATGCCAAACTGCCACAGCCAAAAACGAGGGGAAAGATGGCTGAAAAGTAGCCCCCAAAACACCCACAAAATCGGCTCTCGGTTAACCACTTTGGGCACCACTTGACCCTCTTTTTGCCCTCTTTTTGGCCGGTTAACCACTTGCGGACCACTAAAAATTGGGTGAAAACGGCTCTCGTTTTGCTAAATTTGGTCAAACTATATCAGCCCGTTTAGATATAGTAAAACCCCGGAAAACCTTGATTTTCCGGGGTTTTTGAACCATTTTGATACGGTTTGAACAGCAGATTATCTCTTGCTGAACTGAGGCGCGCGACGAGCTGCCTTGAGACCGTATTTCACGAAACCGAAGCTCAATTTTGCTTGATTTTACGCAGTTTTTCAAGCATTTTGCTCTTCGTCCACCAGTTCTTAAACCCACGATTTTGTAGGCTTTTGTCGGATTTTAACCCTAATCTTTTTTTGATGTGTCGATTGCTCTGTTAATCACCCCATGCAATTGGGCAGGTTTATTATACTTGACTTTGGCGTAAATGTCCATAGTCACCTTGCTGTTTTCGTGTCCGGCAAGATACTGTACGGTTTTAGGATCAACCGAAGCATAAATCAGGTTCGTGATATAAGTGTGACGTAATTGATGCGGTGTCACTTGGAAATCCATCGTATATACCAACTTCGGATTGTTCGGCTGATGCTCACCAAGCTTCGGCTGTACCACATGCTTAATCTTCTGCCCATTCACATAGGTGTAATAGCAGCGTTCTTCCGTAGAACGAACTGCTATGTACTTCCACACCCTCACGAACTGGGATTCAGCCAGAGCGTTACCATTCCTGTCCGAGATCACATATTCCGATTTTGACTTTTCTTTTGCCTCTTTCAAACATTCCACCAACTTGCCCGGAATTGGAATGTCCCTTTTGGCTGCTGGCGTTTTTAACTCTGTTGAAATTACCGGACGATTATTTACAGAACGCCATGCTCGCCTTACCGATATATATGGGGTGGCACCATCCAGGAAAACACAATCCCATCGCAGTGCAAGAATTTCTTCCCGCCTCAACCCTGCGTACAACCCAATCATTACGAAAACATACGGTGGTAATCCCCTGATTGTATCCAGAAGAATTTTCACCTGCTCATCCGTCAATGCCTTCTTTTCCTGCTTTGGTGTTCCGCCTTTTGCAGAAAGCGACGCAGCCGGATTATAACTGATGATTTTGCTTTCTTCTGCTGAATAGAAAACACATTTGATCAGCATATTCATTTTGCTGTACAGGGAAGCTGATTGCTTGGAGATTGGCACCAGCAGCAAGCGAAGGTCATCGGTCGTCACTTCGTCCATATACATATCTCCAATAGCTCCAATAATGTATTTTCTTATCGTGCGCTCATATCCACTCAATGTGTTTTCTCGCACACTCGCCGAGCGCATCTTCAACCATTTTTCACAATACTCAGCTACTGTCGGATTATTCTTTCGGAATATTTCATCCTCAATACTGCGCTTCATCTCAATGGATTTATCATACAGCTCTTCAGGAGTCTGTGCATATAGCGAAATCCATTTTCCATCCGCATCCTGCATTCGTGTTCTGTAATATTGAACGCCCCTCTTCATAATTGTTCCATATTCCGGCACTACTTTTTTTCTTGCCATTATTGCTTCCTCCATTTTCTTGATATATTCAAATTGATCTTTGCTCTTTAATTATCCAGAATGCTGCTCCGGTTCTCAAGGATGTCGGCTATATGTAAAAAGAGCAGGGATTATCCCTACTCTTTTTGATCTCATTCATGAAACTGTCTGGCCTATTCTGCATCCCACAGTGTAAAGGTATCCTCTAATATGCCCGCCAGTTCATCAGGCCGGTTATACTTTGCCTTTGCATAAATGTCCATCGTTATCTTGCTGTTCTCATGACCGGCAAGATATTGAACTGTTTTAGGATCAACCGATGCGTGAATAAGATTTGTAATATAAGTATGCCGCAGCAAATGTGGTGTCACTTCAAAGTCTAAGCTATAAACCACCTTTCCATTATGCGCAGCTCTTTCGCCCAGCACCGGTTTCACCGTATGCTTCACTCGTTTTCCATTCTCATAACGGTAGTAGCTCCGTTCCTTTACAGTTCTGGTCACAATATACTGCCAGAGCCTCTTAAACTGCGTATATGAAAGCGGTTCACCCTCGCTGTTCGCAACAACATAGTCTGATGTGGAAGTCTCCTTTGCTTCTCTCAGGCATTTCGTCAGGCAATCAGGAAGCGGTACATCTCGATGAGCAGCCTTTGTTTTCAGTTCAGACATTATTACCGGTCGATTGTGCTCTGTATGCCAAGCTCTGCACACTGTCAAATACGGTGCTGCTTCATCCAGAAAAACTGAATCCCACTGCAATGCAAGAATTTCTTCTCGCCGAAGCCCCGCATACAAACCAAGCATCACAAATACATACGGCGGCAGTCCTCTTATCGCATCCAGCAATCTCTCCACCTGATCATCAGTCAAAGGGTTTTTCTCTTTTTGAGGAACGCCTCCGTTCTTTCCAGACAAATAAATTGTAGGATTGTCCTGAATCACTTTGCTTTCTTTTGCCGCCGCAAAAATGCTCTTATAAAGTATATTAACCGATTTGTACACAGACGCTGATTTTTTGGATACCGGAACCAGTGCCAGACGAATATCATCTGCTGTAACATCTGCTATATTCATATGACCCAGAGGCTTTATAATATGCCGGTTTACTTTCGATGTGTAATCCGTCAAAGTAGTGGCTCTTACCTGTGCGGATTGTAACAACAGCCACTTTTCGCAATACTCCTTTACTGTGGGGGATGATCTGCGAAATGTATTATCCTCAATCTGCTCTCTCGCTTCGAGCACCTTATCATATAGTTCTTCACGGGTTCTACCATACAACGCCACCCGCTTTCCATCAGCATCCTCAATTCGAGTCCGGTAATATTCCTTACCCGCCATGATGACGGTTCCGTACTGAGGAATCGCATATCTTTTTCTTGCCATCTTCGACACCTCCAAACTTTTAGCTGATATATTCATTATTGCGAATAACCTGCCAATACTCAACGATGTCGAATTTCGCTCCTGACTGTTCTCTTCTTTCGGAAAGTCGGATTGTTATCCTTCGGCCTTGCACGGTGTGTAGACCTTGCAATATACTCCTGAAGTCCAACTTCAGTAAAATAAACACAGCCATTCTCAACATACTGAACGTAAGTGATCAACCCTTCCATTCTTGCATGATCCAAGGTGTCCAGGCTAATCCCCAACATCTCAGCGGCTTCTTTACGCTTAATCAATTTATCCACCATCAAAATTCACTTCCTTTCGGCATTTGCCTTGCCTTTTTTTCTCTGCCTGTTCCGGAATATAATATCCAAGCTGCACTTTCACAGCTTCATCAATTCCGCGCATCTGTCCCTTGCTTACCTTGCCGAGATACCGAATCACACAGGTCTTATCACATGTATCAAGCTGCTCCGCCAATACCATCGAAGATCTTGCCAGCCCTTTTGCCTTCCGAAGAAAATAATGTGTCGGCTGGTTTCTTTTCTTTTGTATCTTCGTTGTCAGAGGAGCAACCGTAATCGTCGGCGAATAAAAGTTGCCGACATCGTTCTGAAGAACCACTACCGGACGAACACCGCCCTGCTTTGATCCTATCGGAACACCAAGATTGGCAAGGTAAATATCTCCTCGCCGGTAAACCCAGTTTTCTTTCATCTGGTTGCCTCCAATCCCATAATCATCTATGGATAAAAGCTGACAGAAAATAATACAAATGCTTTATTCTGACAGCCTTTCTTAAAATATGGTTTCTCTGTACTTTTTCTTAGCACCCCAGAGATCGGGGATTTCTCACAAGCGGCAGTGTGCTTCACTGCTCCATTGGAATTTAACCATCCCGCCTTCTTTATGGCCGGACCGCGAATTACGGAAGTATCATTGTCCCTGACAGGCTTTTACACCACCGTCGGTTGCAATCCGACATTTGCTGCTGCGATTCCGCTTCGCCCCTGTTGGGCATCATGGCGTGCAGTCGAAGGCTCGTTCTGTCAGTAATGTACTTGGAGAATGAGTATTCAATTTTCATAGTTCATCAGCCTTGTTGCCTTAGCTGTAAAGTAAGTATAAAAGAATGCGGTTTTACATAACACGCCGGAAACTGCGACTTTGCCCACCTAATTTTGCGAGTTCACATCAGTGCTTCCTGAAGCTGCGTAATGGCATCCTGCACTTTCTTTTTCAACGCATCCACATCCTGTCTCTTGCCAATGATCAGATAATCCAGCGTTACTCCAAAGAATTCCGAAAACAAAATCATGTCATTATAAGATGCCGATATTACTCCGCGCTCAATTTTGGAAATGCGTTTTGCATCAATATCAATCGCCTCAGCCAGGGCCTCCTGCGTATACCCTTTTGATTTGCGTAATTCCTGAATTCTTGCTCCACATACATGCTGATCGTAATACATACGTTTCTCCTTCCGCACAGCCGGTACAGAACCGGATCGACGGAAGGTCAAAAAAAGAGCCGCATGACGGTGAAGAAAAAATCCTGTGCCGATAAAACAGAACATGGGTATCCCATAATTCTGTCTCATGCGGCATTCGGAAGACTTCGCCTATCAGCGGCTCCACAGCACAGCTATGACTTATAAAATTATGTTAATAGGGTTATTTATTGTCATCTCAACCATTCAAAGACGAATAGTAGAGCTGCAATCTCCGTAATCTTCTCATCTCCAAAACATTGAAGACGGTCTCGCGTCCGCAGGCCTTACATTTGGTCTGCACATGTCCTCTGGTATCCTCAAAGACGATGATTGAATTGTGTCGGCAATAAGGGCACCTGACAATCCTGGGCTTTTGCGAAGCAATCGCATCCTTTGCCCGGATGATTTTAATCTGCATTTCCGCAGATGGTTCCGATACTCTGATATTCCTGCTCATGGCCACACCTCCAATGGATCACGATATTCATAATCCTTTTTCCGGTTCAGATAGCCCAGTTGTTCCAAGCGGATAGCAGCTGCCGATCTCGAAACGCCAAAGACACCACAGAAAGTATCTATCTTCACCTGGTCTTTGTTATAAAAACGCCATCCATAACATGTCAGAGGCTTTCTGCTGTTGATGAACCACATCGCCCGATCCACTTCTAACTGGGGCATCAGGATGGCAGCTCCCAGCGAATTGGCCTGCCACTCGTTCCAATCTTCCTGCGTTCTCAGAACGCGGGAACCTTTTTTCCTCACTTCCGGTCTCTTATGGCAGGCTATCTTTCGGTCATCGGCATCCAGCTGAAACAATATCTGGTGAGCGCACTCATGTGCCAGCGTAAATCTGCGTTTTCCGCAGAGTTTCCGAATATTCTCTGGTTCAATGAAACTCTTGTCCAGAACCACATCATTAGTTTTCAGGAAGATGCTCCTCTGACTTCCATCAACCTCTATCTGATATTCTGTATCCACATACGCGGTCAGACCATAGATGCTTCCGTCCGAGGACAACTTTTGAAATGACACCTTCAGGTTCAGATAATCGGATGCAAACTGGTCAATGGGTGTCGGAAGCGCAAATCTTGCCGGATCATCTGCTTCGCTGCCGAAAAAGGACTTTTGAAAATCTCTTATCACTGCAACAGCGATTTCTTCTATTTTTTTCTGTGAAAGGATCATAGGCACTGCTCCTTTGCCTCAACGAACCATTTTTCATCTTCGTTGAACAGAAAACTCTCATGCCCACCGATCATGACCGTATAACGAATTCCGCAGCCGCCCACTTTCGTGGAAGAAGCTCGGCACTTATGCTTCAATCGGTCGATCTCATACACCCGTCCGTCAATCCATCGAATTAGGCGCGGGCGAATATTTCCCTCTGCATCCACATCTAAGTTCACAGGTACATATACTTTTCTACATTTCTGTTCCGACATATTCTACGCTCCTCCTCTGTAAACCGGCGAATGTGTTGACTTCTTTTAGCAAAGAACTCACCAGATTCTACCGGTGCTGTATTAACCAATCATTCCTGTCGGCATAACCAAATCCACTTTTCGCTCTGTCGGCATCTTGCTTTTCTGAAAAAGTACCCCATTTTTAATCGCATCTTTCCCGAATCGGAATCGAATCTGCTCAATCGCTGCGTCCAGCCGTTCCTGGCGATCCAGTGATTTCACGTCGGTGAATAGGTCGTATTGTATCGGACAATCCTCTTCAAACAGGTTGATTGCCCGAACCGTCACTGAACGAATCGGATGCTCCCACTGATAGTTCTTTGCAAACAGTGCAAATGCGGTTTTCGCCAGATAGGTAGGGCTTTGTGTCGGAATACCAATCCGGCACTGCCACTCTTTCGTGTAAAGCTCGTTGTTGCGGATGGAAATCGCTATTCCGCCAGCTTTCTTTTTATGTGCTCGCAGCTTGGTTCCGATCTCCTGCACCAGTTCCAGCATGACACACCAGACTTCGGCGTTATTCTCCAAATCCTGCATGGTCGTTATTCCGTGCCCAATGCTCTTTACTGGGGAGACATAATCGGAACGCATAACCGGCGAATCATCCAGTCCATTGGCATATTTCTTAATCGCCAGTCCATTCTTTCCAAGGCGGCACTTCAAGAAATCATCCGATGTTGCAGCAAGCTCTCCAATGGTATGAATCCCATAACCGGACAGAACCTTCTCGGTCGCTCTGCCGACTCCAAGCAAGTCAGAGGCGGGAAGACACCAAATCTTCTCCTGGAACGAATCTGCTTCGATGCAGGTAATCGCATCCGGCTTTTTCATATCCGACCCAAGCTTGGCAAAAATCTTATTGAAGCTCACTCCTGCGGAAATCGTAAGTCCCAATTCAAACTTAACCGTTCTGCGAATCTCATCTGCGATTTCAAATCCGGTTCCCATGCAGCCGCTTCCGGTCACATCCAGCCAGCATTCGTCCATCCCATACGGCTCGATCTGATCGGTATAGCGACCGTATATCCCACGAGCCAGCTTTGAAAACTTCATATATTGCTCATAGTGCGGCTCCACGATCACAAGATCCTGGCACTTCTGCTTTGCTTGCCAGATTGCCTCTCCCGTGGAAACGCCAAACGCCTTTGCTGCATAGTTCTTCGCAAGTACGATGCCATGCCGTTCCTCCACAGAACCGCACACTGCCACCGGCTTGTTCTTCAGTTCCGGGTTCAGCATACACTCGACAGAGGCATAGAAGTTATTCATATCACAATGAAGAATCACCCTTTGCATCCCGTATTCCTCCTCTCCGTTCGTGAAAGCACGAACAACTTTTCACGAACGCATTGACACACAGCATTTCTTGTGATACTATAATTACACGAATTGTATTTCGTGTTTCCATCGTCATTATAGCAAGCACAGTTTTTCGTGTCAATAGTTTTTTATGAAAAAGCGTTCGTGTTCGTAATCAAAAAAGAAAGAGGTATTCCTATGGTCTTCAAAGAAAGGTTGAAAGAAAAAAGAACAGAAGCCAATTTAACTCAGGTAGAACTTGCAGAGAAGGCCGGTGTAACCGCCCGCACAATTCAGAATTATGAGCTTGGCAGCCGTAAACCATCCAATATGGTTACGATCCAGAAGATCGCGGATGCGCTGAATACTACTACTGAGTATCTGCTGGGAAGCAGCGGCACCTATGTTGTAGAAGCCCATGAAAAAGGCGGCGCAAAAGCAGCGAAAGATATTGAAGAACTGGTCAGCGAAGTGACCGGTATGTTCGCTGGCGGCGAATTAAGCGAGGATGCCATCGAAGGAGCATATAAAGCTCTGACCGATGCCTACTGGATTGCCAAAGAGAACAATAAAAAATACGCCCCGAAAACGAGGCGTAAAAAAACCGATCAGTGATATTTATCGTACACACTTTTCGCTATACTGTAAACTGGAGGTGGTATGATGAATGCGGAACAGCTTTCACGGGTCGGTGAGAAACTGGTAAAACGCTGCGGTTCCAGAGACCCTTTTGAAATTGCAAGGCAGCTTGGTATCAATGTCATGCTTTGCGAAAATTTCGGTTCCCTGAAGGGAATGTACCGGGTGATTAAGCGAAATCGCTTTATTTTCCTGAATAACAGTCTGGATGAAAATATGCTGCGCATCGTGTGCGCACATGAATTAGGGCATGATCAGCTTCACCGGAATATGGCGAAAACCACCCCGATTCATGAGTTCATGCTCTACGATATGAAATCCAAACCGGAATATGAAGCGAACATCGTAGCAGCAGAGATTCTGATGGACAGCGATGAAGTCCTTCGTTACATCTATGAGTATGGATACACAGCCGAGCAGATTGCCAGTGCGATGTCCACCGACATCAATCTGGTTGCGCTGAAGGTAGCGCACCTGGCTACACTTGGCTATAATCTGCACGCGCTGGAACACAAGAGCAACTTTTTGAAATAACGTACCTTTGAGGAGTCTGGACTGGCTCCTCTTTTTTGTTGCACAAATTGTGCAGGCGGTGCTTGCACAATTATCAACCTAACATCTGCATTCCATACAATCTCGATATTGTCCTCCTGTTGTTCTGCGTTATGCTTTCTCCGTGCATTTTCGTATTATTTATTCTGCCATCTGACTTCGCCCTTGGACAGAAGCGGATAACAGATCAGCTGATCTGAATCCAGATTTTCCGCATGCATGTCAACCGCTGTGATCTGATGATTATCATAAGTCGTATAATAGTAAATACCTTTTGCTGTATTACAACAGGACGTGTATATCGTGATCTCATATTTGCCTTCTGTCACCTCACAGCATCCACGCTGCTGATCTACGGATCCTAAGATATGGAAGAACTGACTTACACTCTCATCCTCTTCTTCACCGGAGATCGAATTTAATTTTGTAAAGGCAACTTTCACAAATCTTGACTGGCTGGAAAGATCTCCAGGTATTCCCATTCCACCCATTCCTCTGCTATATGCATCAAGCTGTAATACTCCTGCAAAAGTACTCTCCGGCTGTTTTCTGGATACTCCGGCATAATTATTCAGTGCAAACATCTGACTCGGGAATGGTGGATTATTGGTAAGCACTCCTACCGGATTATCATATACATGCAGCCCATCTTTCATAGACTCAACAACGATACAGGAGTCTTTGTCTGCAATGATCCAGTGAAGCTGTGCTGTCGGCAGCTGTTCACTGAATGCTGTACCTGTCAGTCTCATTGCTGCCAGCTTCTCTCTCGCCTCTGCTACAGTAGCACACTGTGTAAGGATCCATGGGATGAACTCGAACTGTGCCACCTGGCTGACTTCTGTTTCATCTTCCGGCAAAGCCTCTTCATATGCCGCATTGCCGACAAAATTAAGACCTGCCATTCCAAGGCCTTTTTCATTAACAGCATCATAATAAAGCGGATAACCTTCTGCAACAAATGCCATTCCGATCAAAGCATAATGGCTTTTTATCTTCCCGGCAAACCGGAAATCAAATTCGTAATTTCTTGGCGTTATCGTGATCTGTTCCCCATAGGAAAATTCATAATCAAGCGTTCTGCCCATATAAAAATCTTTTGTTTTGTAAGTTGCTGCTGTACACATATCGAACACCTCTTCTTTCTGCTATAATAATCCTGCAAACAATCTCATAAACAACTGTCCGAGCCATAAATATGCACTCCGTCCTGTGCGGTACTTTTCGGTCACTTCCCTGCATTCATTCGAGGATTTTTCTTTACACAATAACTCCATATAATTACCGGAATCAGACAAAGCCGAAAAAAGAAAGAAGATTAGGAACCGTAATAATTCTATTCAAATTTTCTTCCTGATTCACTTCACTCTGCATGTACGGTCACCTCACTTTCCTTTTTTTTAGGCATAAACCAATAAAATATAACACAAAATGCTAAAGCAAACACAACACCAAAAACATTTTGACTCACTCTAAGACTAACCGCTCCTTGTAGTCCATATGTCTCTGCAGCAATGGCTAAAGCACCAAATGTGTTAAATACTGCCTGCCAGCCATATTGTGCTGAAAATCCTACACCGATTCCACCAAGAATTCCTATATATGCATAGATTGACGAAGGAAGCAGAAAATATAATACTGTAAAACATATAACACCTGCAATATTTCCGACAATCCTTTTACGGACTCTGTAGTGCATATCTTCCATAGACGGCAAAATCACGGACATGGCCGCAATACCAGCCCACATTGCACGTGGCATATTACAAAGTTCTGCAATGCAAAGGACAATCGGTACGCATAAAATCTGACATATCTGCCATTTTGTTCTGGAAGAAGTGATATCAAATTCTTGTATCAGATCTTTCAGATTTTTTTTATAAGTTCTGTTTTTATGATTTCGATAAAATACGAAGCAGGTAAGTGCTGCACCTAAAGCCATTCCGACTAATCGCATCTGATAGCTTTTTCCCGTAACATCATAACCATATAGCAGCAGATACCCAAGAACCAATGTAGATTGATTAAACATGGATGGATTATGGCATCCGAACAGAATCAACACAGCCAGTGCCGCAATATTTAACAGCATTCCCAATACCGGTGAAAACTGATTTGCTAAATGCGGACATACAGTCATAATTACAAAGAACAAAGCCAAAAGCATCGTAGATTGTCCGGTGTGGATCCCCAGATCCGCATTCCTAAACACCATGAGACATAATAAGACTACTACACCTACAATGCTGTTCTCATTTCCAAATAGGATGCTGAAAATACTAACAAAGAAAAAACAAAATGCCATTGTAGCAGCTATCTTCACCAGATATACCCACATATGATATAGTTTTTCTTTTAGTGTTTCACTCTTTTTCAACAGGTTTTTAGAACCTGCCTGATTTAACTGCAACTCCTGATAAAATGTCATATAAATCCTCTCATCTTCTAATTTATCTTAAAACTAGATAATCTCATCTTTCTGCTTTGGCAGCTCTATAACAAATCTGCATCCACCATATTCACGGTTTTCTGCTTTGATTGTTCCTCCGGCACTATCTACAATCCGTTTTACAAGTGCAAGACCTAGGCCATTTCCTTCTGCTTTATGAGATCCATCTACCTGATAGAACTTGTCAAATATTCTGGATTTTACATCATCCTCTATTCCTGGTCCTTCATCTTCCAGAATGAACTTAACAGAATCCTGTTCTTGTTTCAGAAACATCGTAATTGTCCCCTTTGAAGGGCTGAACTTAATCGCATTATCTAAAAGATTTATCCAGATATGCATAAAAAGTCCTTCATTCGCAGTATATTTAACTTCCTCCAATTCTACCTGAAAACCAATTTCTTTTTCTGTCCATTTTGTTTCCAATGAAAGAACTGCCTGGCGGATCTGTTCATCCAGACGATATTCTGTTTTTTTCATTGGTATATTCTGATTCTCTAACTTGGATAACAGCAAAATATTACCAACCAATCCGGAAAGTCTTTGGGTGTTAAATAAGATTTTTTCTACATATTCCTCTTGATCCGGAGACAGTTCTTCTCCCTGAAGCAGCATTGTATATCCTTCAATGGCATTAATCGGGGTCTTAAACTCATGAGAAACATCAGATACAAAATCCATCTGCAGCACCTCTGTTGCACGAAGTTCTTTTGTCATAACGTTAAAACTTTGATAAGATTCTCCAACTTCTGCTATACGGCTATTCGTTTCCAAATGCTGTTCAAAATCTCCCCGAGAAACTTCCTTCATTGCTTTACTAAGTCTTGTAATTGGTTCCAGTAACTTTGCATTAATAAAGGAAGTGATCAGCCCTGCAATCAATGTATTGAAAATCAAAAGCCAGCCAAGCACAGGTATGCTGCCCGGCAGATTAAAAAAATGATTCAAAAAAGCAAATAATAAAGCAGATATGACTGTTGAAAATACAAGTGCCAGCCAGATTGCACCAGTCAGACAGGATCGGATCCGCAATCCTTTTTCTTTCTTTTGTTCCATTATTTTTTCACCACCTTGTATCCAATTCCACGCATTGTTACGATTTCAAAATCAGGGTTATCTTTAAAACGCTCTCTGATTCTTCCTATATGTACCTCTATCGTATGTGGGTCTGCCTCCGTCTCGTATCCCCATACTTCATCCATCAACTGTTGTTTTGTAAATATTCTGCCTGGCGAAGCTGCAAGCTTATATAAAAGCAGGAATTCTTTTTTAGGCAAAACAAGACTTTCCTTATCAGTTGTAACCGTCATTGCATCATAATCAAACTCTGTTGAACCGATCACAATTTTGTGTTCATTCAGTATCTGTGCACGGCGAAGCAGTGCTCCGACTCTTAAAACCATTTCATTCACATTTACCGGTTTTACCATATAATCGTCACTTCCCGAAAGAAATCCCTGGCGCATATCATCAAAGGAACCTTTCGCAGTGATCATAAGCACTGGTATCTGATATCCTGCTGAGCGAAGTTCTGACACCAGTTCATAGCCATCCATAACCGGCATCATAATATCAGAAATGATCAGATCAATATATTCCTTAACCAATACTTCTAATGCCTCTGCTCCATCCGATGCACTTTTGACTTGATATCCATTCTTCTCAAGCACTTTTTGGAATAGCTGGCTTAATTCTTTATCATCTTCTACAATCAATATTTGAAACACGTTTTCCTTCCTCCTTATTAAAACAGATACCTTGCCCATCCAAGCAGATGCTGTACCAAAAATATTTTTCTCTGACGTTTCTTTGTTAATTCGATTGGCTCTACATGATATGGATCACGATAGGTTCCATCTTCCAATACCTGGCGGGACACTCTTTCATATTCCATCATGCCCTCTTCCAACTGTTTATTAATATCTTTACTGCGAATTACAAGCATCAGTTCCGTATCCAGATATGCACTTCTCATGTCCATATTAAAGGAACCGATTACAGACAGATCATCGTCAATCAGAATACTTTTTCCGTGGTATGAATAACCGCCTTCATATTCCCAGATATTAATTCCTGTACTTAAGATTCTATTTCTGTTTTTCGCATAATCGGCAGCCCCAAATGGATTCCCATTATTCGCAACTGAATTTGTCATGATAGAAAAATCTGAAACGTTCTCTGCAATCTCCTCCCATGTGTTATACATCATATCATTACAGATAATATATGGCGTGTGGATCTTCACACGATTTTTTGCATTTTTCATCAATTCTCCCAACTGATACCACACTACTGGTTCTTTGGAACCTGTGTGAATAGGATTTGACACTAATGCAATCTTTTCTGTCTCAAAAGTTTCGTCCGTGTAATCGGTATCGCAGATTCTTTCCTTATTCTCTTCAAAATATTTCTGATAGCCGTTCTGCAGCTCTAAAACTGCGTTCTTTACAGATTTTCTATTTGCCAGTTTTTTATTGTCATGAAAATAATCACTGTCTTCTTGTTCCCATATCGTTTCAAAATACTCTAACAACTGGTTAACTGAATTTTCTTTCTCAGGTTCATCGCAAACCACTAACACGTCTCTGTCATAGTTCTTATGTCCCGGAAAATCACCCAGGAAATAATTGTATGTATTTCTTCCCCCAAGAATATATCTCTTTCCATCTGCAATCAAATATTTATCATGCATTCTACCCATCATTTTCCACGGTTTCAACGGATTGGCCTTATTATACAGTTTAATTTCAACATTCTCATGGGAAGATAATCCATAGAAATACGGATTTCCTTCCATATCAATCCAGCTCTCCATTCCATCTACTAACAGACGAATATGTACACCTCTGTCTGCCGCATCATGCAGTGCTCCTAAGATCAATTTTCCACTTTCATCGGATTGAAATGCAAAAGTAGAAAGAATAATTTCCTTTTTTGCATTCTTGATCAAACGCACTCTTTGTAAAAGCGCTTCTGGATTCTTTTCTATGATTACTGCCCGTTCTGTATTTTCACTGCATTCGTTCCATGACCCATTTTTTGTTTCTTTTTTGGTTGTATTGGACACTTCCGGCTGCTTTTTATATGCAACGCAGATTCCGAGCAATTCATAAAAAGCCACACATAAAAAAATTGCCAGTATAACAAGAAGGATTTTACATATTTTATGCTTTTTCATTGTACATCACCTGATTCCTTTTTATTTCTTATTCTTATTCATTAGCAATACAATACAATGGAAAACTCAATTTAACCTCAACAAGGTTTGTTTTTTCATCCATGCAAAATCTTCTTTGTACAACAGACTGTTAGATATAGCAAAAACGGCCTTTCAAAAACAGTTAACTTCTAAATCAACTGTTTTTTGAAAGGTCGTTTCATCAGATTCTTATAGCAATCCAGCAAATAATCTCATAAATAATTGTCCCAGTCGCAAATATGCACTTCGTCCGGTTTGATATTGGTCTGTCACATCACGACATTCTCCCATCGTTCTTATCAGATCATTTTTTATTTCCACAACTGCCTGACAATCTGCCATAAAACAGCCGTTTTCAAAATGGTGATATAAACTTCGATAATCCAAATTAATTGTTCCACAAGTTGCCATACAGTCATCTGCCACACTCATTTTTGCATGACAGAAACCAGGAGTCCACTCATAAACACGAACACCATGTTTAACTAATCCATGATAAAAAGAACGAGTTACATTATAAATGAATTTTTTATCAGGGATACCAGGTGTGATAATTCTTACGTCTACCCCTCGCTTAGCAGCCAGACATAACGCATGCGTCATTTCATCTGTTATGATTAGATATGGAGTCATAAACCAACAATATTTTTCAGCTTTATTTATCATACTGATATAAACTTCTTCTCCGACCTGCTCATTATCCATAGGACTGTCTGCATAAGGCTGAACAAAACCTGTTTGCTGTGCTTTATAATCGTAATGAATAATGTATTTACTAAAATCAGTATCATTCGTAGCTTTTTCACTAACAGCATTCCACATTTCTAAAAATGTCACTGTAAGCGACTGAACAGCATCTCCTTCTAAACGAATACCTGTATCTTTCCACTGTCCATACGGGTGTGTGTAATTAAAATATTCGTTTGCTAGATTATATCCACCTGTAAATCCGACTTTTCCATCAATAACTGTTATTTTTCTATGATCACGATTGTTCAAAAACAGATTTAAACCTGGCATAAACGGATTGAATACACGGCAATGAATTCCTATTGCCTCCATTTTTTTCACAAAATCTGTGTTAATAAAGCCTATAGAACCCATATCATCGTAGAATACTCTAACTTCCACACCTGCTTTTACTCGCTCTTCCAGAACATCTTGAATCTTATGCCATGCTTCAGCGTCTTCTATCGCATGATATTCCATAAAGATAAACTTTTGTGCTTTCTCCAAATCCTTAAGCTGTGCCTCTAATCCTTTCACTGCTTCATCAAAATACACAATATCCGTATTCTGATAGATTGGATACTGCGAATTTCTTTGTATATAACTTGCAATATTTCCTGCCTTCGGAATCGTTTCGTTTATTCTGTTTAAGCACTCCTGATTATCGGAAAGCATTGGTAACAATTTGCTATCAATTTCTGCATATCGCTCACGCATTTTATGTGTGCCGCCATTCAAACCAATCAACAAATACAGGCCTACACCCATAATTGGGAAAATTAGAATTAAGATGACCCAAGGCATTTTCATAGAGGATGTCTTATCTGATGCATACAATCCCAAAACTAAAATTCCACTTAAAATCCTTGTAAATAGATTTATGATTTCTGCATATTCATTTAAGCGTGTTACAATAGTAATAATAAAAACTACTTCTAGAAGAATGCAGACTATGGAAAAACACAGCCGTTTTACCCCATTTTTTGTTTTTGCTTTGCCCTCTAAAGTATCTTGTTTCATATATATTCCGCCTTCCTACTTGCTCAGTTTTCTCCCTAAATTTCGTGGAACATACCAATTTTGTCTTTTATTCTCTGCATTTCATTATCTGCTTCAATGATAGCTTTTGCAGAATGAAGTAATTCTTCACTTATCTCATCATAGCCAGGCATTTCTTCAATTCCTTTTTTATAGCGAAGTTGATGTTCCAATGTTGCCCAGAAATCCATACCATTGGTTCGAATCTGTAATTCTACACGCATAGGTGTTTTACCCTTAGCAAAAAATACTGGTATTTCAACAATCATATGATAGCTTCGATAACCATTCGATTTTGGATTTTTTATATAATCTTTTATTTCAATAACTTTAATATCATCCTGTTGGGTAATCAAATCTGATATCATATAAATATCGTCAATAAACGCACAAACTATTCGAACGCCTGCTACATCATTGAGATATGTCTGTATATTTTCTGTTGTAAATTCATATCCCATCTTCTGCAGTTTATTGTAAATACTATTGGGCTTCTTAATTCTTGTTTTTATAAAAGAAATAGGATTTCGATTGTTCTCAACTGAAAATTCATCATCCAAAACCTCAAGCTTAGTTTGTATCTCCCGAATAGCACAACGATACATCATCATTAAATTATAAAATTTTGTAGCATTATTTAAAAACTGTAGTGATTCCGGACTGTTCATCCTGAGTTTTGTTACTTCATCTTTTGTCATGGAACTTTCCTTTCTACCTCATCCCTGATTTCAAAACATTATTTATTTTGATAGTTGATTCGTTCTCCTTGAATTACTGGATAACAAATCATTTTATCTTAAATTTTCTCTACAATCGCGTTTACATACAAGTCCGTCATATTTTCGCTCAATATATTATTCCGAATACTTCTTGAAATTCTCTGCTTGTTCCAAAACCTCTTTGTAAACATCATCAATGGTTACCGGAGGATAATCAAACTCATCCAGAAGCAAAATCAGGTCAACTTGCAAATTTTCATTTCGCCGCCTTCTGGGATGCAGCCACGAGTCGGAAGGCAGGACATATCATAGCATTTAGCGATGCAGCCTTTTGACAATGTTCGAGTTGGATTCACATTAGCAATTTCGCTGAGAGTGCAATCAGGCATTCCATCCCGAAGGAAGAGTTCATCAAAAAGAGCCTGTGTTTGCGCCTCTAAATTATCATTTTCCGATCTTTTTAAAGCAATGCGGTCGGTGATTGCACGGTAGGACTCGACGATTTCACATTGTCTCGCGTAGGAAGGAACAGGGAGCTTTATACGGCAAAAATCATCCCATGTAATTCCGCCTCGAACACTGCCGTCCGTCATGAACCAGCACTCGCGATCAAACTCCGGTCTGCGAAACCACATCATCAAATACTCTTCATTCAAGATGTCGCGATCAATAATCTCAAACATGAAATATGCCGGAGATACTATTGCGGGGCTACCTTTCTCATAGAGCGCAATCGGAAGACGTTCATCGCGTCCAACGTGCATTGGGTTACAGGCAAACAGTCCCTTGCTGATTAGCTTATACCGGCTCAAATCTGTGCCAATTACATTTGCGACGGAAGGTATAAACTCTTTGTCGATGCTTATGCCAAGAACAGTGCTGGTGACTTCCTCGGAGTTCCGATAATCAACAAGCTGAATATGTTTACCAAGGGGTTCATAATTCGATTTCATAGCCCAGCTCCTTAAACACGGTCAACAGGTCAGCCTTCGACTTCTCTTCTGCAACAAGCAGATCACGAAGCTCGCTTTGCAGCATCTTCATTTTCGTATCAAAGTCGATATTCTCATCACGGTTTACAAACTCAATGTAACGGCTCGGAACAAGGGTAAAACCCTTCTCTGCAACCTCATCAAAAGATGCGCTGTAACAAAACTCAGGCACATTCTGATAAGTTTCTTCATAGCCTTCCTGCTGCCATGCGTGGTAGACGCTCGTGACCTTCGCACGGTCTTCTTCTGTCAGTTCAATGTACTTCTTTTCATAGGGGCTTCCCATTTGCCGCAAGTCCATGAAAAGAATCTCCCTCTCACGGTTACGGAAGCGTTTTACCTCGCTATTTTCTTCAACCACACGAGCCTTTTTGTTCTTATTCAGAATCCAAAGCGTAACGCTGATGTCAGTGGTGTAGAAGAGGTTTCGGGGAAGGATGATGATTGCTTCAACGAGATTGTTCTCGATGAGCTGACGGCGGATTTTCAGCTCTGTGCCATCGTCAGAGAGTGCACCGTTTGCAAGCAGGAACCCAGCAACACCGTTCTGAGATAGCTTTGAAACGATGTTCAGAATCCAGCCATAGTTTGCATTGCTCGTGGGTGGAACTTCATAGCCGTCCCAGCGCGGATCATCAGTCAGCTCATTATCACCACGCCATTCTTTCTGGTTAAAAGGCGGGTTTGCCATAATGTAATCTGCCTTGAGGTCCTTGTGCTGGTCATTGGTGAATGTGTTCGCTGCCATTTCTCCAAGGTTTGCAGAGATGCCGCGGATAGCCAGATTCATTTTGCACAGCTTATACGTTGTGTTTGTATACTCCTGACCGTAGATAGAGACCTTCTTCTTGTTGCCGTGATGTGCCTCCACGAACTTCATTGACTGCACAAACATACCGCCAGAACCGCAGCAAGGGTCATAGAGAATGCCATCATATGGTTCAATCATTTCTGCAATCAAATTGACAATGCACTTCGGCGTATAGAACTCGCCCTTGCCTTTGCCTTCCGCAAGTGCAAACTTGCTCAGGAAGTATTCGTAAACCCGCCCGATAATGTCATTCTCTTTATCGCCCGTGTTGATCTTATCAATCTCGTCCAGCAGTGATGCCAGCTTTGCTGTGTCGATGTGAAGACGTGAGTAGTAGTTGTCCGGCAGTGCGCCTTTCAGTGCGGGATTCGCTTTCTCAATCGTATAGAGGGCGGTGTCAATTTTTAACGCAATGTCATCCTGTTTCGCATTCTCCATGATAAAAGACCAACGGCTGATCTCAGGCAGGAAGAACACGTTGTCCTTCGTATAGAAGGCAACATTGTCAACAAACTTCTCACCGTATTTTTCAGAAATAGCTTTCCTTTGTGCCTCAAACTTATCACTGGCAAACTTCAAGAAGAAAAGACTGAGAACGACGTGTTTGTATTCTGCTGGCTCAACAGAACCACGGAGTTTATCTGCGGACTTCCACAGAGCTTCCTCCATAGAAATTTCTTTCTTAGGTTTAGATGCAGCTCGCGCCATATTGATTTCTCCAATTCATTTTAATATATCTCGCATTCATATACACTACTTTGTAAATATCAGTTTTCGAGGTTTTTGCATAATAATCCAGTTAATATTATAGACTTATCAGCGAACAAAGTCAATTTAGAACCACTCTTCTGCAAGCAGGGCTTTCGTGACACGAAAGCGATTTTCTGCTTGTTGGGGAATCTCCCCAATCCCCATAGAACGCTGCCTGCGGCATCGAGCTGCGCATCCGTTCCGGATGCTTTAACGGCAGTTCCTGCCAAAGAAAAAAGCCCGGTGCAGCATGAGCATTACGCCCACATTGCACCGGACAATCCATCATCGACTGCTTTGTCTATTTTCTTCTTCCTGCCGAACTTCCTGCTCATGCAACTGCTCTTTTTTCTGCTCGTCCTCTTTCAGGATTTCCTGCACAATCTTCTGCGCCACAAGCCAATCCTGCATTTCCGATTTGGTCTTGCGATACTCTGCATAGGAGCTTTTCTTTCGTTCCAGAAGCATCGCATACTCTGCGTTCAGCTCGCTGATGCGTGGAAGCTTTTTGTCAGAACCGTTCTCTTTCTTATAGGCATCAAACGCTTTTTTCGCTGCGCTGCGCAAGGCCAGCGTATTCCGATGGGCTTCATAGAACTCCCGATTGTAGCCGGATGCTTTATACGCGGCAAAAACATCTTTTGTCTTGGCATAATTGATTAGATGCTTCCGCAGCACCGACACTTCCGACATCCGTGCCTCATCCGCCTTTACAGATTCCAGCAGCGCATCGCATTTTTCAGAAATTCCATCCGCCTTTTCCTTCAGCTCTGCATAGCTCTTGATTCCATGCTCTTCCATGAACATCATGGCTTTTGCCATCTGCTTCAGATTGAATACTTTCGCCCAACGCGCATATCCCGCGCCTTTGCCTGCTTGCATTTTGGCACGGACATCAATAAGGAACGACAGCTCTGCCTTTTGATGCACCTGTGCTGACCTTGCGCTTGTGCGGGTTTTCTCTGCAAATTTGCTTTTATGAACCACATTCCCAGCAATCACTTCGCAGAGTTCTTCGACCGAATATCCTTTGCCAAGAGAGCGGAAGCGGGCAAATCTGGCATGGCCTTTTCCCCGCAGTGCAGGCTGTTTTCCATCTTTATACTCGTACCCTGCTTCCTGCAAAATTCCAATCAGTTCCCGGAAGTCTTTCGGTTTTCTTGCCAATGCTGCATCAATGGCCTCGCAGATTTCATCCCGCTGCGATTTTTTCACCGGGTATTCCGTTCTCTTCTGCCGCTCTCCATAGGGCTTCCGGATAATGACCGACAACCGGTGTTCCAGACAGACGATATCACTGAGCCTTGCCAGTGCAAGACCGGATAAGCGAAAATCTCGGAATTTTCTGGTGCTGTCTAATGTAGTCGAATTAAAAATAATGTGGTTATGAATGTGCGCACGATCAACATGGGTAGCCACGATAAAGGCATGTTTTCCCTTAGTAAAGCGCATGGCCGTCTCATATCCAACCTTGTTCGCCTCCTCCGGCGTGATTTCTCCGGGCTTAAAAGATTGCCGAATCTGATATGCAATCACATCATGCGCCTGGGTTCTACCGGTGATATGCTCATACTGCCGTTTGGAAAGCAGAAATTCTTCATCACAGGTCTTTGCGTCACAGGCATACGCGCTGATATATTTTCCATCTTCCGTCTTTGCTGCATTCTCAGTATAAGCAGTACGGTCAGCCAGACACTGCGCCACCGTCTTTCCTTTATTAATATGCAGCGCAATTAGTCTTGTAGCCGCCATTTTCATATTTCTCCATCTAAAAAGAGCTACCCGAAGGCAGCTCTTACCAATCTACTATTCTCATTTTAACATCCGTTCCCGGTCATAAGCTCCCTGCAAATAAACGGCCTGCTTGATGATTTCTTCCATATCGAAATAGACACACATAATGCTTTCGTACAGCTTCCACACATTAGATTCGCTGCCGCCCACCATTTCCATCAGCTGGTCTTCCATCTTCGATTGCTCAGACTGTTTTTCCTGATAAGCAGTCTCTTCCACAAAATGATTCTCTCCATCTGTTTCCTCGTACCGTAAATCATAATAATCTTTCATAAACTGAATATCCATCAAATCCCTCCTGAACTCAAATTGCCAAAACATCCTCTACACGCTCGCATAGCCGCTCCATCAGTTCCATGATGCCGCCCGCACCAACCGCAGCTGCGAACAACCCCATCTCAATCAGGGTCAGCAGGAACACATCCGTCCAGCTCGCCCGAACCACCGAATAGATGCCGCAGCCAAGAACGAACAGCATAACCGGCGAAAGCACCCACAGGGATAGCTGCATCAGCAGATTCCAGATAAAGCATAGAAATCGCAGCAGAAACGCAACCGGCAGCAACAGGATTTTCAGCACCAGCTTCAACAAAAAACATACGATCTTCATGGATTTCACCCCTTCGTTTTTCTTTTCATCTTCATTTTATCGTACCTGCTTGCCAAACACCACGATGTCAACAGGTAGACCAAAAAATATGTAACGGCACAGACAGTTTCATCTGTGCCATGTGCTACAGAAATCCCGCACATTTGCGCCGTCAGCGAATACCAGAAAGCCTCTTCAGGATCAGCTTCTGCATCTCCCAGAGTTCATCCAGCCGTCTCTGCAAATCCCGGATATCCTCCGCATAGATGCTTCCAGATTCATTGGCGCGTTTTGCGTACTGGTTCAGGTTGTTGCTGCATCGGCGAAGAAGTGTGGATACCTGCGCCACATCCGACAAATCAAGATTTACGCAGTACCCGTCCATCGCCATTTTTCTCATATAGGCACCGGTATTCCGAATCCCCAATTCTTTCTGCTTTTCACGAATCCTCGCCAGCTCTTCCGGGTTCACCCGGACATTGATCCAGTGTTCCCGAACACTCATAGTGCCACCTCCTCATCCCGATGTGTCATCGGCGGAATGCGACCAGCACGGTCACGCAGCTCTGCCAGGACAGACGGCTTTTCTGTTGTATTCTCACGGTCAGAATCATCATTTCCACGGTCATCCATATTCAGCAGTGCGTCCAGTTCTGCCAGTCTTGCACTCTTCTCTGCCAGTTCTGCCTCCTGGGGAAACGTTTTTCCAAGCTCGGCCTGCGCAGCTTCCTGCTGGCTCCTAAGATTGTCCAGCTGCTGTTCCGCCTTCTCCAGCCTTGCAGGAATCCCGGCAAGAGCATTATCCAAACGCTGGATATTGCCCGCAGCACTGGTGCCGATGGGCACCCGGTGGGTCATCTCGCCTTTCAGCAGCACCTGATACTCTTTCTGGAAGCTGTCATATGACAACTCCATCTTGAAACCGCGATAGCTGCCAAGCGGCACCGGCTCCAGACTCTGATTGGCTTTACAGACCGCAAGAATTGCTTCACCGGCCTCGGCTTTTTCAGTAAATTGTGTGCCATTCACCTCCATACCGCAGAACCCCTCTTCCGGCAGCGGATGTGCCGCCACCGTCCGAATATCCGACTGAAAGCCCTTGATGAACCCCTGCGTTTTCTCAATCTCCGCAGGGAAATATTTCATCAATTTATCTTCCAATCGGTACTGCTGGCTCTGATGATCCGCCTTCAATACCTTCAGTCTTGCAACATCTACATCCAAGTCCATTTTTTCCTTGATTTGCGGGTCTCCTGCACAAAGTGCCTTGATCTCCGCATAGGAAAGTGCCTGCTCATCCACATCATCACAGGAACGAACCGGAGATTTGCTGGTCATAATCTGGCTGATAAACTTCTGCTTATTCTCCAGTGTCTGATAGAGGTAAGCGTCAAAAGTTCCTTCCGTCACATACTGATAAACCTGCACCTCTTTGTTTCGATTGCCCTGACGGATGATACGGCCATTTCTCTGGGTCATGTCCGCAGGCCGCCAGCCCACATCCAGATGATGCACGGCCACCAGCCTATCCTGCACGTTCGTGCCTGCGCCCATCTTCTGCGTCGAACCTAACAACACCCGCACCTGCCCGGTACGGACTTTGGCAAACAAATCTTTCTTTTTTGCCTCGGTATCCGCATCATGGATAAATGCGATTTCTTCCTCCGGTACACCGGACTGGATGAGTTTAGCGCGGATATCCTCATACACGTTGAAGGTTCCATCGTTCTTCGGTGTACTGAGGTCGCAGAACAGCAGCTGGGTCAGCTTATCCGACTGTCCTTCCTCATAAATCCGAAGCACATTCCGCACACAGGCGTTGAGCTTGCTGTTGGGGTCATCCGGCAGGAGCGGATTCATCAGCCGCTGATCCAGCCCCAGTTTTCTGCCATCCGATGTGATTTTCAGCATGTTATCGACCGACGGGTCTACCACACCGGAATGCACAGCCGCCGCCCGTTCCGAAAGCTCCGCCACCATCGCCTGTTGATGTTCCGAAGGCTGCACCACCACGGTTTCAAACTTTGCATCCGGCACCGGCAGATGTAGCTGATCGGAAGTCTTGATATCCGCCACTTCCTTAAACATGTTCATCAGCTCCGGCAGGTTAAAGAATTTTGCAAATCTTGTCCTTGCCCGGTATCCGGTTCCTTCCGGTGCCAGCTCAATAGCTGTGGTGGTTTCACCAAAGGTAGAAGCCCAGCTGTCGAAATGGGTCAGTCCTTTCTGCTGCAACGTGCCATACTGGAGATACCGCATCATGGTGTAAAGCTCTGTCATGCTGTTGCTAACCGGGGTGCCGGTCGCAAAAATGATGCCGCGCCCGCCTGTCAGCTCGTCCATATACTGGCACTTCATAAACATATCCGAAGATTTCTGCGCTTCCGATGTGGACAAGCCCGCGACATTGCGCATTTTTGTGTAGAGGAACAGGTTCTTAAACGCGTGTGCCTCGTCTACAAACAGCCGGTCTACGCCCAGCTGCTCAAAGGTAATCACATCGTCCTTTCGGTCGGTTGCCCGGAGTTTCTCCAATCTCGCCTCCAATCCTTTCCGGGTCTTTTCCATCTGTTTGATGGAGAAACGTTCGCCATTCTGGGATTTCATCTCAGCAATGGCGTTTTCGATTTCATCAATCTGGGCAGCCAAAATTCGCTCCTGCCGTTCTGCGGACACCGGGATTTTCTCAAACTGGGAATGCCCGATGATGACCGCATCGTAATCACCAGTAGCAATTCGTGCGCAGAACTTCTTTCTGCGGGCGGTTTCAAAGTCCTTTTTGCTTGCCACCAGCAATTTTGCACTCGGATACAGACGCAGAAACTCGTTTGCCCACTGAAGGGTCAAATGATTCGGAACGACAAACATGGATTTCTGGCACAGTCCCAGCCGTTTTGCCTCCATAGCAGAAGCGGCCATCTCGAAGGTCTTGCCGGCACCTACTTCGTGGGCCAGCAGCGTATTGCCGCCGTACAGCACATGAGCAATGGCATTCTGCTGGTGTTCCCGCAGCCGGATTTCCGGATTCATGCCGCCAAAGCGGATATGAGAACCATCGTACTCACGGGGACGGGTACTGTTGAACAGCTCGTTATACTTTTCCACCAGTTCCGCACGGCGATAAGGGTCTTTCCACACCCAGTTCTGGAACGCATCCTTAATGGCCTGCTGTTTCTGCTGGGCGAGGGTGGTCTCCTTTTTGTTCAGCACCCGCTTCTGCTTACCGTCTGCATCCTCCACGGTATCGTAGATACGGATATCCCGCAGATTCAGCGTATCCTCCAGAATCCGGTAGGCGTTGGCTCGGCTGGTGCCGTAGGTCATATAGGCATGGACATCATTCCGGCTCGGTGTACTCTTGCCGGTGATCTGCCATTCTGCCGTCATGGGAGAGAATTTCACTTCAATGTTTCGGCGCAAGTAAAACGGCGGTTCAAAAGTTTCTTCCATAAACTGCTGGATATAATCCCGATTGACCCATGTGGCACCAAGGCGCACATCAATCTCTGAAGCATCCAGGTCTTTCGGCTGTGCCTTTCTCAGATATTCTGTATTTACCGCAAAGGCAGGATCGGAGGCCGCAGCCAGTTCTGCCACGCGGAGCTTTTCCCGGACATTACCGGACAGATATTCGTCAGCTGTTACCCAGCCGGTTTCCTCGCCACCCTGCGTCATCGGATCTTTGAAAATGACACCATGCAGTTCCTGCTGGATTTTTTCATATTCCCCCTGTGTACCTAAAAGCTCCGACATATAGGGCAAATCCACTCTGCCGCGCTCTCCGATGGAGATTGCCAGAGCTTCTGCCGGGGTATCTACACTGGTAACAGCCCGTTCCGGTCGAATCGTCCGTTTGGTGAACATATCCGCCTTGGATTCCAGCCTGCCGTTTTCATCTACATTTTCCAGAGAGCAAAGCAGATAATAAGACGAATCTTCCGAAAAAGCTTGTGCATTTGCACGGGAGTTGATAAGTCCATACTGATCGGCGAATCGGTCATAGGCCACATTCAGTTCCCGCTGTTTCTGGGCAATCGCGTCCTCCGGATAATCGTTCAGCTGATAGTCGATCAGTTCCTGCACAATGGTACGAAGCTCCACCATGCCCTTGATCCTGCCGGTGGCTGTCGCAGAAAGGTCAGCCTTTCGCATGATGCTGTTCTCACGGAAGTAGACATCCCCATCCACCACCGCATAGGAGAAGTTCTTTACATTAGGGTTTGCCGGAATGGTTTCGCCCTGCAAGGACAGTTCTTCCTCCGGTGCCAGCTCCTGCGCTTCATAGTGACCGCCGATATGCTGCACAGCCTCATGCAGCTGGTCTCCCAGATCCTCATCCGGAATCGGAATGACCGTACATTCTTCCTTGCCGTACTGGGTACTTTCCGTTGTAATCTCACCCAGCACCATTTCCGGGTGGTCAACAAAATAGCTGTTGAGGGTAATACCCTCCGATGTCAGCCCCAGATGCACCCAATCCGGTTCGATATCAATGGGATGGTCTCTCTTTTGCAGGAAAATGATATCCGACACCACATCCGTACCGGCATTGACACGGAATGCGTTGTTAGGAAGTCGGATGGCTCCCAGCAGTTCTGCCCGTTGCGCCAGATACTTTCGTGCGTCCGGATTTTTGGAATCCATCGTATAGCGGCTGGTAACAAAGGCCACGATACCACCGGGCCGAACCTGATCCAGTGCCTTGGCAAAGAAATAGTTGTGGATAGAAAATCCGAGTTTATCATATGGCTTATCGCTGACACGGTAGTTGCCAAAAGGCACATTGCCCACGGCCAGATCATAAAAATCACGCCGGTCGGTGGTCTCAAAGCCTGCCACCTTGATTTCTGCCTGCGGATACAGCTTTTGCGCAATACGCCCGGTGATGGAATCCAGTTCCACACCATAGAGCCTGCTCCCCAGCATGGAATCCGGCAGCATACCGAAGAAGTTGCCGACACCCATCGACGGTTCCAGAATATTGCCTTTCTCAAATCCCATACCGTCCAATGCTTCATAGATTGCACGGATCACGGTAGGGCTGGTGTAGTGCGCATTCAGAGTCGAAGCTCTGGCTGCGGCATATTCTTCTTCCGTAAGAGCTGCTTTCAGCTCCTTATATTCGCCTGTCCAGGCAGTTTTCTCTGCGTCAAAGGCATCTGCCAGCCCGCCCCAGCCGACATAATTGGCCAGCGTTTCCTGCTCCTCCGTTGTCGCATCCCTGTGCTGGTTTTCCAAGGTTTTCAGCATATAGATGGCATCCATGTTGGCACGGAATTTCTGCTTTGGGCTGCCTTCACCGAGATGAAAGCTGTTGATGCGGTAGTTCTCCGCATGTTTTGCTTCATGCTCTGCCCGGAACGCTTCTTCCTCAGCTGCATTAGGAAATGTTTGAACGGTCCCATCAATCACAGCTGTAATCGGGAGCTGATCCAACGCCTCATCCGACCATACAGTACCTGTATTCTCAATATCTTTTGACGCTGCTTCTTTTCCAGAATTTAGATCAACCACCAGATTGTGCAGGTGAATATTATCCTCGTGCCCCAAAAGTCTTGCCAGATTTTCCTTGCTTTCCGAGCGGAAGATCGGATACACGGAATCCGGGTCCCGAAGCTCCACGTCGAACAGCCCGACTTTTTCAATCGTAAATGCCTTTCCGTCCAGATACAGCGTATCGCCGACACGATAATCCGGCTGCACCGGAGCTGCGGGTTCTGGCTGCACAGTTGCAGGCTCTTTTTCAGCCTTCATGTTCCTGCCGCGAATCTCCTGCAACGCCTCTGATGCGCTTACATAATCGGCAAATGTCTGCACTTTTCCGTCCGAATATCCGTAATACTCTTCTTTAACATAATCCCAGATGGCAAACGCATCCTTAGAATCCGGGAAATTATCGCCGGTCATCGTGACTACAAACCGTTCATCCGGTGCATAGCCTGACTCTCTGGCAAGTTCTCTGGCGTGTTCCTGCATTTCCAGCACCAGAGGATCTGCCTTTGCGTGAGCCGGTTCCTGTACTTCTTCGGATTCCACATCCGGGAATGGAATGTCCTGCTGCAAATCCTGCTTGCTCTGCTCAACATAGAGCCAGTCTTTGGCTTCCCGTTCCTGGACTTTTTTAATCAACTGCTGGCGGTAGGTCTCTGCCTCACATTCGCTGGTAAACTCTTCGCTGACACCATCCGGCTCCACATGAATGCCGTCCTGAATATCATCCCAAACCGCATAGCCATCGTCAGTTTCCATCACGGTAAACCGCTGAGGTGCTGCCAACTCGCTACGGGCATAGATATCCGCAGCCGTATTCAGCATATTATCCACATGCTCATTTCCGGTATCGTAGCGTTCCGGCGGCGTTGGCGGAAATACATGGGCGGCAGTCGGCATAGGAAGCGACGCACCATATTCCTGCTCCAGCTTCCGATACTCTTCCATTTCCAGCGCAGTCAGGTACTGACCATTTTCCACAAGCCGGTCTAACCGCTTATCCACCGCCGACCATGTGAGGCGCACTTCCCGGTCATGGTCATAATTGCGAAGCAGAATGCCTTTTCCGTTATAATCGGCAAAACCGCGACTGCCATCCATAAAGGTATAGCTGTGACCACCGAGACCATATTCCGCTTTCAGGAATGCAGCTCGTTCTTTTGCGTCCCCTTGCTGCTGATACAGCGCATAAATACGAATTTTTCCGCCTTCAAAATTAGAGCCTGTCCGCAGCATCCGGTCGATTTCATCCTCAGAAATTACAAAAGCGGAGGGCTTTTCGCTCTCCGCTTCTCTGGCTGCATTCTCTGCCGCCGCATCAATTTTCTGAATCTGCTCTGCTTCGGACTGAAACAGGCTCATAAAGTTCAACTGTTGATAAGTTCCGTCAGAATGACTTCCTCTGCCTGCGCTTTCAGCATGTTCATGTGCTGCACCCAGGCCATCTGGTTCAATTTCTTGTCCGGTGCCGGATTCGCTTTCAGAAGCTCCGCCATCATCTGTTCCATCCGTGCGGTCGCGGTCTCCTGAATCTCCCACAGGTGCGGGTACAGCTTCTCGGTCAGGATCAGGTGATTGTACAGCAGCGTGTTGTTCTCCTGCAGGAATGCTCTGCGCATCCTCCCGTACTTGCCCAGAGGCTTCTGTTCCTGCACCGACAACTGGATGTCCGGAATCAGGTAATCGCCGTTCTTCGTGTAATTCAGCTCCATCATAGTTTTGGCTCCTTTCTGCCTGTTTATCTCTTTCATAGGTTCGGATCGTGCGTTCAATTTCCCGGAATATCTGGCTGGACATTTCACTGACCGCAGTTCCCAGCACATTGGCAGCAGCCTGCGTATTAAAATCAAAGATGTCCAGAAAATCCTCGTGTTCAAAATAGTCATCTGCATTGCCCACCGTCCGGGTAAAGACGGAATATGCGATGCTGACAGCGGCAGCTCTCTTAAAGGAAGCTCCGATGTTGAGTTCATCATACCCTTCCAGATAAGAATCTGCAACGATGTCACTGATCTGCCTGCGGTTTTCCTCCCAGTAATCCCTTGCAAGGCGTTCTGCTGCTTCCATAATGTGATTTTCCAGAGACCCGGCACCGGCAGGAACATCAAATGCTGCATCCAGTGCCCGAATGATCGGCTGCTCATGCTCCGCATTCATTTTCCAGAGCTGTACCGGGCGGGAATTCTTCCGTTCTCCGGTATCTGCCACATCAAATACATACCGCAGTTTCGGCTGCTCACCGCGCATGTCCAAAAGAGCAATGCCCTTGGAGCCGCGCTTCACATAGCGATTCATCCGGTCATTCCAGAGATCGTACTCTGCACAGGCCGTTGCTTCTGGCCTCTGCTTATAGATCATCAGCTGTTCCGCAAAGGGATACTTATAAAGCCGTGCGGATGTGGTCAGAAACGCTGTCCACTGCTCTTTGCTTCCAGTGATCTGTGCCGCAGCTTCCTGCGCCATCTGCATATAATAAGCCGTTTTCGTCATCATCTGTCTTTTTCCTCCTCTCCCTTATTCGTCCGGATACAAATCCAGTGCCTCATATTCTGCATCTGTCATCTCAGCCAGTTTCGCAAGCAGCGAGGCCGTCCACCTACGCAGGTTTCTATCTCTGCCCGTCAGACTTTTCTGCATCGTCTGAAGCTCTGCAATCAGCCCCGTCCGTGTGCCAGGGCTGTAAAGCATCATGAGCATCCACTCGTCATCCGTAAAACGCATTTACAACTCCTTTTCTTCGCAGCACCTGCGAGGCGGTGCAGGCGGCACCGCCTCCTGCTTTTCCTTCAGCTGATCCAGAACCGATGCTCTCTCCGCAGGTTCTTCCTTCTTTCCGTTATTGATTACGCCGTCAATCATGCCGTAATCGTCTTCCATTGCCATTTCTGCGGCTTTCAGGTAATTCTCCGGTTTCAAAAATCCGGGCAGTTCCTGGAAGCCGATGGAATCCACATAGTGACAGCTTACAACACCATTCTGCCGTAAAGCCACGATGTCAGACACAGAAAGACTATGCCCAGTAAAATCATCAGGGCGGGAAACATTGAATTTCGCATACAGTTCCTCCAACATCGTATTCTGATCCTTGTAGGGAAGAAGCGGAGCCGTATACACCACCTCATAATGGTCAATATCCGGTTCCAGCCCCATCCGTTCCAGTTCGCGCATAGACGAAAAGCGTTCATATACCGTATCCTCACTGCGGCGAAGCTGCAAAATCGCATACTGGTCGGTAGCACTGTCGAGAAATGCCATCATTCTTTCGTCTGATGCCTGATTTCCATGCACTTCATCCCATTTTTCAATTCTTGCCATCATCCATTTCTCCCTTCTCCATAAACGGCAGGCCGTTTTCCTTTGCTTCCTGTCGCTGCTGTTCCCGACGCTTTTCACTGTAAGGCGGTCGGATACCGACGCAGCGTTTCGGAATTGTATACGTGACCGACCCATGCTCCCGGTGCTCCAAAATAAACTGCTCCGGATACTGTTTTCGCAGTTCCCTGAGCTTCTTAATCAGGCGGCTGTCATGGGTATAAATGCTGGCGGTATCCAGTTCATTATCAAAATTGATGACGGTTTCCTGCTCTGCCTTCGTAAGCTTGTATTTCATCGCTCCGCCTCCTTCGCCTTGGCAGCTTTCACCGGCGTATCCGTTCTGGAAGACAAATCCGAGAGTTTACCCAGCACAGATTCCCGTCTGCTGATTTCCGCTTCCTCTGCACGATCACAAAGTTCATCATAGTCAATCCGCGTCATGGTGCGGCCACCGAACCCATAATCCGAAAGAATCTGGTCTCTGGCTGCATTCATGCTGATTTCCGGGTCGTCGATCTGTCCGCCGTCAATTTCCGTGAAGTCCTTATGATATAAGGTATAGTCGTAACCGTCCTCACAGGTCTGAATGGCAAGAAAGCCCTTGCTTCCCAAATCCCATGCACAGCGTTCTTCCGTAATCAGCGGCTCCGGGCGGCAGGTGCCACCGCCGCGTTCCAGCATTTCTGCCAGTTGACAGATGTGCAGAACATCATACCCCAGGCGCAGATGATATTCGTCCATATATTCGCAGCGGGCTGAAAATTTCCGATTCGGATACTCAATCTCCACCGCACTGCCATCCGGAATTTTGAACCGATCTTCGTAGCTGCTGGTGATAAACCGGATATTTTTAGCATTCTCCAGCTCAGGATCAGCCTTTTTCATCTGCCAGAGAACCTTTCTACCGCCGCGTACCTGCTCCAGCATCTCCGGGGCTACCGGCGCAACGGCAAGACCGTCAAGCCGGAGAATCTGCTGGAGTGCCGCCATCCTCGCGCTTTCTTCCAGCGTAGAAAACGGCTGTTTATCCAACACATCCCAGCCAATGTGTCCCTCGGCAATCTGCACCTTGCTGTCCATATCAAAGCAATGGAATTCCACGCCGTCCTGCTTTTCCTGCAAGGAAAGCAGTGCAGCATTATCCACCAGATAAGCTGCATTCATCATTTTCATGCTCATTTTTTACCTCCAAACTCCAGCTTAAATGCTGCTGCACCGTCCTCGCCGGTCTCTACATAAACGGTTGTGTCATAGTAACGTCCAGATTTCTTGGAATAACAATGGGTAAGCCGTGCTTTCCCCTGATTTACCAGTTGCTTTGCCAGTTCCTCCGTCATCTGCTTTCCCAGTGTCTGAAAGAACCTGTTTTCCTTCCAGAGCGCAAATCTACAGCCCTTATCCCTGCAAAACCATCCCTTTGCCGTTTCGCAGACATCACTGCCGCAGGCGGGGCAGGAGCCAATGACTTTCCGTTCCGGCTGCATCAGCACATCAGCACCTTTTACAGCCTCGTAGGTTTTAACAAGTCCGCTGACCAAGCTGCTGATTTCACCCATAAAGTCATCGCTGTCATACTCGCCGTGTTCTATTTTCAGCAGTTTTTCCTCCCAGTCTGCCGTCATGGATGGGGACTGAATCTGTTCCGGCACCACCGTCACCAGCGCATTTCCCTTGTCCGTAGAACAAAGGTATTTCGTTTTCTTATCGCCCCTGCGCTCGATAAAGCCTTTCTGCACCAGTTTTTCGATGATGGCAGCGCGTGTGGCCGGTGTGCCGATGCCTTTTCGCTCTACACCAGCCGGAAATTCATCCGAGCTGGCACTCTCCATCGCTGAAAGCAGAAGATCTTCGGTAAATCTCTTAGGCGGGCTGGTCTTGCCCTCTTTCAGATCGACACCGGCAAGTTCCAGTGTCATGCCTTCCGAAAGCTCCGGAAGATCACCCGCCTCCGCATTCTTCTCAGCATCTTCAACCGGCTTTCCTGCATATCGCCTCCAGCCCATATCCGTAACTGTTTTGCCTTTCGTGCTGAACTTCTGACCGGCACACTCGGCTTCTACTATGGTTTCTGCATAGCGGCATGAAGTTCCTACCGCGCAAATCAGCCGCACCGCCAACATGGTAAGAATCGCCTGTTCTCCGCTGGGAAGAGAGGAAATGTCATAACCTGCCGCTGTTTTTGTAGGAATAATGGCATGGTGATCGGTGACTTTCTTGGAATTGATGACCTGCGCTGCATTCACCGGTGCTGTCTCATCCGGCTGAATCTGAAAGCTCTGCTGGATCACAGAAACAAGTTCCGGCACCAGCGGTGCCATATCATCCGTCAGATACCGGCTGTCGGTACGGGGATAAGTTACGAGTTTCTTCTCGTACAGAGCCTGTGTGTAATCCAGGGTCTGCTGGGCAGTGAATCCCAACTGCCGGTTTGCTTCTCTCTGAAGCGAGGTCAGATCAAACAAGGCCGGGGGCTTCTCTGATTTTTCTTTCTGCTCCACCTTAGTAATGATGGCACTTCCCGCCTGACAGCACTCTGCCACCAGTTTTTCTGCTTCTGCTTTTGCTTTCATCCGCTCACCGCCTGCTTGAAAATCCCGGAATTTTAATTCTGCCGAGTAGAATGGTTCCGGCTTGAACGCACGAATTGCTGCATCCCGCATGACCACCATCGCAAGCGTTGGTGTCATCACGCGCCCCACATTCAGGGTCTGCCCATACAGACATGAAAAAAGCCGGGTGGCGTTGATTCCGACAATCCAGTCGGCTCGCTCCCGGCATAAAGCCGCCTCATATAAGGCATCATATTCTGTTCCCGGTCTGAGCTTCTGAAAGCCTTCCCGGATAGCACTGTCCTCCATTGATGAAATCCAAAGCCGTTCCACCGGCTTTTTGCAGCCGCACTGATGGTAAACCAGTCGGAAAATCAGTTCGCCCTCACGCCCTGCATCGGTTGCACAGATCAGACTCTCCACATCTTTCCGCTGCATGAGCTTTTTCAGGATTCCGAACTGCTTTTTCGTGCTGGCGGACACCTGATACTGCCAATGTTCCGGCAAAATCGGAAGATCATCATACTTCCACTTTGCATACTTTTCATCATAGGCTTCCGGCTGGGAAAGTTCCACCAGATGCCCCACACACCAACTGACAAGGTAGCCATTGCCCTCCATATAACCGTCCCCGCGCTGATCTGCCCCGATCACTTTCGAGAGACTCATGGCAACCGAGGGCTTTTCCGCTAATACAAGCTTCATTCGATACTGCTCCTTTCGCAAAAAAATTAGCAGCCAGGCACCGAAGCGCATGACTGCTATGTAAGGAACGGTATTCTGTTTTAGGTCTACAAACTGGGGCTTTTATGATCTTGCCACAGCTTATCAGTCTATGCACGTCAACTGTTGAAACCGCCGTGTACCGAACGGTACGCACGGTGGTGTGAGAGGACGGCGGCTAGTCACCGCCTCCTACTCGCTTGTGCCCATGTTTCGGCCCTCCACATCATCACTCCGCGCATGCGTTGTGCCTCGCCGCAACGCATTCTGCCCCTCGCTGACTCATCGCCAGGCATCGCTGATGGTGTTCGTCTGCCCATCCTCACTTCTGCAGTATCTGCTTTTCGTTCTCCTGCACACGCCGCTCGAGCGCTGTATACTGCCGAAGCTCGTCCTCGGTAAATCCCCGGAACTTCGCCTGCTCGTAGTCACGCTCCGCGGCCGCGATATCCTGCAGCACCGCATCCGACGCCGGCAGCAGCTCGAGACGAATCTTCCGCGGCTCGCGTTTTTTCTTCGTCATTCCGTTCGCGTCTGCATCCTGTGCCTCGCCACGCTTTCCGAAAAGACCGGTCGCCTCGGCTATTTCCGCCGCTTCACGTCGTTTCCTCGGCACGTCGACCACTTCGAGCATCCCGCGTGAGACCAGCTTCTGCAGCGCGGCGCGCAGATCCCCGCGGCTCATATGCATCAGCTCCGCGAGATCCTTCCGGCTCAGCGCCTTTCCGGCATCCTTTCGATCAGTCGCCTCCACGGCATCTTCCCGCGCAGGCATCTGCGCTTCAGCCCCTCGAGTGAGCGCCTTTCCCGCGTCCTTCCGATACAGCAGCAGCGACAGCTCCGCCAGCGTCATATCATACTTCAGCGCCACCGACTCGAGATAGCGCTCGAGCAGCTTCCGGTCGCGGTACTTCTCCACGATGATCCCATCCTCCGAAATCACCTCCTGCAGCGCCTGGCTCCGCTCCTCACCGAGCTTCTGCGTCCCCGGAATCGTCGCCGGGAACACGAAACCATCCTTCGCCGCATCCACTAGAAAATGATAGACCTGCAGCCGCTTCCGCTCATACGCATCCTCATCCAGCACATGCTTGAAGAAGTCGTTGTAGCACTCGAACATCGCGAGTTTTATCTCCACCGTCCGCGCGAAGCTGATCTTCTGATTCACCAGCGAACCCTTCGTCTTCACATAATAGTAGACCGGCGTCCGCAGCGCATAGAACGTCGTCGCATAGCGCACATACTCGAGATTAAACAGAAAATCCTCGCACCAGCTGAGCTTCGCATCCATCCGGATCCCGTGCGCCTCCACAAGCGAGCGCCGGTACAGCTTATTCCACAGCACCCCATAGTAGTAGTCCGCCGGGTTCTCCATCATGAAGCCAACGAACGCTTCACACCCGATCACCTGGTCCGCGTCGATATCCCCCTTCCGCGACACCATCTCTCCGACGACACGATAGAAATCCGCGATCACCATGTCGCAGCCCGTCTCCTCGGCCGCCCGCACCATCAGCTTCGTCGCATCCGCCGTCAGCCAGTCATCACTGTCCACGAACTGCAGAAACGTACCCCGCGCCCGCGCGATCGCCTGGTTTCGCGTATCCGACACCCCCGTATTCTCCTTATGCACGACCACCACGCGCGCATCCGCCCGCGCATATCCGTCGCAGATCTACCCGGACCGATCCTTACTTCCATCATCCATGAGGATCAGCTCGAAATCCCGAAACTCCTGATTCAGAATACTGTCCACACAGCGCGCGAGACTCTTCTCCGCGTTATACACCGGCACGATGATACTGACCTTCGGCTCCATAGGCACCTCCATCAAAAAACTACTTCTAGTTGTACCATAAAACCCTCCCGTTGACACTCGTATATTTCTGCTCACTTTTCCCGGGCCAATGTCTCGACCCTCCGCCTGCTCACTCCGCGCCCACGCGTCCGCACCCTCCACCTTCTCACGTCGCGTCCACCCATTCGCACTCGTTGCCTTTATCGCGCCCATGCCTCCGCCCACTACCTCCTCACGTCGCATCGAAGCACCAATTCCCTCATGAAAATGTCATATTACAGCATAAATTCGCTCATGAAAGTGTAATGAAGCACGGATTATTCCCTCATGAAAGTGGCAAAATACTGAAAAGAACGCTCATAAAAGTGGCAGAGCACGGAAATCTGAGAGGAAAAAGAAGGTGCCATGGTGTTAAATTATTCTTATGATATTTCCGCTTCCTGATGATTTTTTTGAATTATCTTAACTTTAATATCGAAACTTAACTTAAAACAAGTTATAATACAAAAATAGAGTTAAATAGAAGGAGAACATATGGAATATCTCTATAAAGTTCTGGGAATTAAAGCGACAGTTCAGCGCGCAGAGTTTGACCATGATGTACCAGAAGGCGCGCTGCTTTCGGGACGAGAAGGTCGCCGCAGAAATCCTGAAAACCGATGACGTCGGCCGCATCAAGGAACTGGGCCGCCAGGTTTCAAACTATGATGAAAGCAGATGGAACGGCATGCGCCAGATCCTCGTCTACGAAGGCCTCCTCGCAAAGTTTGAGCAGAACGAAGACCTGAAGGCTCAGCTCAAATCCACCGGCGACGCCATCCTCGCAGAGTGCGCCGTCAAGGACCACATCTGGGGCATCGGCTTATTGATGAAGGACCCAGATCGACTCGACGTGAAAAAGTGGCACGGAACGAACCTGCTGGGGTATGCACTCATGATCGTACGAGAACGGGTGTGAAGGGCGAAAATCCAGATACCAATATAAATACGTATTTGATGATTTATAGATATGAATAAATGCAGATCAAAATGCGCAGAATATGAGCACTTATAGACATTTAATCAACACTATATGAAAATATGCCTATTATTTTTGAGAGATGCTGGATGGTAAAATTCCGAGTTGTTGAGCTGTTCTTACTTTCTATTTTATCAGATATCGCCTACAGAGTCCATAGCTTCATAGCTCAAAACAGTTCACCCACCAACCATTTGGCTATGTAAAGGGGACGGCTTTTCAGCCGCCCCACCGGTCAACGCTGCGTTAATCAGACAGGTTCATCGTCCGATTCCGCTTCATAATCCTCGTTGACATCCACTTCTTCGTCCTCGTCACCATCATCCTCCGGCAGCTGGAGCGTATCTTCATCCTCATCGTGATAATCCGCATCCGGGTCCGGCTGATTTTTCTTGGACGCAGGCTTTACGCCCTTCATCTTGATATAGAGATAACCGCCGACACCGGCTGCACCGATCACAAACAGAAGCAGCATAATCATCGGAAGCGGAGACGATTTCTTCTGCTCGCTCTCTGTTTTCTGCTCTTCCGGTGCCGGTTCCGTCTCCTGCGGCTTTTCGGTTTCCGCAGGTTCCGTGACTTCCGGCTCCTTCTCCCGATACTTGGCAGCTTCCTCTTCATCCATCAGCGCAAGCAGATCGGCCTCGTCCACCATGTTCAGGAAATGCACATTCTGGTTGCCGTCTTTATCGCGGTCGATGATCAGATAAAAGGTGTTGCCCGCCTTTGTCACCAGCGTAATGAACTGCTGGCTGGATTTATCTTCTTCCTCACCGATATCGTCCACCAGCGTCATATTTCCTTCCGGAGTCAAAGCTGCACTGGATTTCGTCTCATCCTCGTATGACATTCCACTCTGCATCAGATCCAGAAACAGCTTCAGCGCATCTTCACTGAACATGCTGCTGTCTTTTGCAGAATCCGTGACATTCAGGTACTTTCCATGTGCATACCCGGTTTTGCCGTTGAAGTTTACCTTATACCAGTCACCGCATTTTTCGACAATCTCCACCGTATCGCCGGAATGCAGATATCCGATAATCTCCTGATCCATGCCGGGACCGGAACGAAAATGCAGACTGGTGATCCCCGGCACCACCGTACCAGTCTGCTTTTGGGACTTTTCGCTGCCGATATTGTATTCTTTGCCGCCCACCGTAACGATCAGGTTCCCATCCGCATCCGTAGAGACCTCATAGCCATCCGGCAGAACCTGCATGTCCGGGTCGATTTCGATGCTGTCGGTATTGTCCGTTTTCCCCGCATTTGTGCTTTCTGCTGCATCCGTCTCCTGTGCAGCGGTACTGACATGCGTGTTCTTCTGCACATCATCGCCCGTATAGGCAAATGCAGTGGTCGTAAAGGTTCCTGCCGCCATCACACTGGCAAGCAGCATTGCCATCATCTTTTTCATTCCATATCCTCCGTTTCTTTCTCATCCAGTTTCAGATTTTCCGGGTTGGGAACCGCAGCCTGCGCCATCTGAATGATAACTGCCAGCTGTTCCGGGGTCAGGCTCTGGGCATGTACCATTTCACAGATTTCGCTGTTTTCCTGCTCGTGGTACTTTCTGTCCCATTCCTTTCTGCGTTCCTCCCACTCATCGCGTTTCCTGCGGGCTTTCTCACGCTCCGCAGCAATCTTTTCCAGTTTCAAACTCATGTTGTGTCCTTTCCGGGCGAATAAACGCCCTGTTTTTATCGAATTCTTCCCATGCAGTAGTAGTGCTGCCTCCAGTAGTTCGTCTCAGTGGAAGCATAGGAAATTGGGTTGCCGCAGTGAATCATCATCCCGTTGCCGACATAAATGCCCACATGGGACGCTCCGCTGGTGTTGTAGGTTTTCTGGAAGAAGATCAGGTCTCCGGGCTTTGCCTCTCTTTTCGGGATAATGTCGCATTTTCCCATCAGACCATTGGCCGTCTGTCTGCCTACATTCCAGCCATTGCCGCAGTGGTTGATGACCCAGCTGACAAAGCCGGAACAATCAAAGCTCGTGCTCGGCGAGCTGCCGCCCCAGACATAGGGATAACCGAGATATTTCTCTGCTTCGGTAATCATCTTTCGGAATTTTTCATCCGTCAGAGCCTCGCCCGGAATGTCGTAATCCTGGTATTCTCCGCTGGAACCTGCGCCATCCGGCGTTGCAAAGGCGATGCCTGCAAACAGGTCATCCCGATTGCCCCGGCACTCCAATGTGACTTCATAGCGTTCCAGCTGGTCATCTGAAAGACCGGAATTTCTGGCAACATAGTCCACACCCCGATTGAGCAGCGTTACATTGAGGATTTTATACTCATACTGTACCGTTACCTGATAGGTGTAGGTGTACCCGGTTCCGGTGATTGGATTGTAGCGATAGCCCACACGGGTTTCTTTCCTTGTCCGGATTTCTACCTTTTCCTCCAACTTCAGCTCATACTGTGCTTCAAAAATACTCTGGAGCCGCGCCTGCACCTGGCTTCTCGTATAGTTTTCAAATTCTACGGTCAGCAGAGATGCAAGCTCATAGGGATTGTGACCGATTTCTGCCAGATTGTAGCGATACTCGTCATAGCCCGGATGGTCGGTTTCAATGCGGTCGATTTGTTTGCGAAGTTTATCTTCCAGCTTGGTATAGTCCGTCTCCGCGCCTTTCAAATCTTCATCCTCTGCCGTGTAGGAAGTACCCAGCACCACATTGCCGCCGCCATTGATCAAGACAGAGCAAGATGAAACCGAACCGGCAATCACCAAAACAAGCAGTCCCACGGCTGCGATACCGATGATGATATGCGAGTGGCTCTGCACAAACTGAAATGCCTTTTCCGTCATGTTGGCAGTGCCTTGCGCAGCTTTGGCTGTGCCAGCTGCTGTGTTCTCCGCTGCGGCTGCACCTGCCTTCGCAGCGGCATACTCTTTTTTGATAGCCTGCTTCTGCCGCCATCTGGAAAAGAGATTGGAACCTGCCTGCGGATCAGACTTCATGCGTTCCGCAAAGATGGAATCCACGGCATCTTTATCTGCCTTTTTCTCCAACCGCTCCAGCTTTTTGTACTGCCGCAGCTTTCGACCATATTGGAACCGGGAACCAGCACGGGCTGCACCTTCCGCTGAACCTTCGGTAAAATGCGCTGCCTCCACACCAGAATTATTATCCTGGTCGGCATTGCGCACACTCTGATGTGCCTTGGCTGAAAGTGCATCTGCCGCAAGATTTCCCGGCTTCTTTGGCTTTCCGCCTTTTTTCCCGGAAGCTGCTGCATTCTTTTTCGCTTTTACTTCCTGCTCTGATTTCAGCTTCTTACTGCGCATCTTAGCAAGATCGGCCTCGTGACGAATCTGCCTTCGGTGTTCCGCTTTTTTCTTGCCGCCGTCTCCCGTACTGCTATCTGCGGTTTTGCTTCTGGAATCGCGAAGGGTGTTCTCCGCACCCTCGCGCTCCTGCCGCAGCTTGTCTCCGAGATTCGGATTTTTCTTGCCAGCCATTGCTTACGCCTCCTTTGCTTCCTGAACTTCGGTTAATTTTGTCGTCATAATCCGGTACAGTTCCAGATCGGTCGGGAAACGATCAACGAACGGCAAAATCACATTTCCGTAGAACAGCAGTCCTTCGCCTTCGCCGGAGTGAGTCACATAGGACAGCTGGTGCGGGCTGATATTCAGCTGATCCGCCAGAATCTGACGGTCACCGGCTGCCTGATTCAGCATATAAATGAAGTCGCTGTTCTCAAAAATGTTCGTCACTTCGCGGGAAGAAAGCAGATCTTTTACGTTCTGGGTGATGCCGGTGGGAATACCACCCCATTTACGGAATCGCTTCCAGATTTCCACGCTGTAAGCCGCTGTCTGCTCTTCTTTCAAAAGCAGATGGAACTCGTCCATATAGTAGCGGGTGGCTTTACCGGCATTGCGGTTGGCGGTTACACGCCCCCAGACCTGATCCTGCACCACCAGCATACCGATCTTTTTCAGCTGCTTGCCCAGCTCCTTGATGTCATAGCAGACCAGCCGGTTATTGATATCTACGTTGGTGCGGTGGTTAAACAGGTTCAGCGAACCGGTCACATAGATTTCCAGTGCCGTTGCCACATGGTGTGCTTCCTTTTCATCCTGCCGGAGCAGTGCCTCGTACAAGTCCTGCAACACCGGCATGTTCTCCGGCACCGGATTCTCAAAATAGGTCTGGTAAATCTGATGAACACATCGGTCGATGACCGTCTTTTCTACCGGCTGCAAGCCTTCTTTTCCGCCCACGATCAGCTCACACAGGGACAGGATGAAATCTGCTTTCAGGGCAATCGGATTATCCTCTTCCGAATAGTTCGCATTGATGTCCATCGGGTTGATATACTGCGTGCTGGAAGGGCTGATTTTAATGACCTGCCCCTCAAATTTCTTCACCAGTGCCGTGTACTCGGCTTCAGGATCGCACACAATTACATCGTCATCCGTCACCAGGAACGCATTGGCGATTTCTCTCTTGGCAGAGAAGGATTTACCGGAACCGGGAGTACCCAGAATCAGCCCGTTGGGGTTTTTGAGCTTTTTCCGGTCAACCATAATCAGGTTGTTGGACAGAGCATTCAGCCCATAGTACAGAGCCTCTTTCCCGGTCTGAAACAGTTCCTGGGTGGTAAACGGAACGAAAATTGCCGTGCTGCTGGTAGTCATGCTGCGCTGAATCTCAATCAGGTTCTGTGCCAGCGGCAGACAGCTCATCAGCCCCTGCTCCTGCTGAAAGTCCAGACGGCGCAGGTTGCAGTTGTACTTCTGCGCGATACTGGAAGCTTGAAACACATTGGTTTCCAGCTCCTGCTCCGTCTCGCCGGTGTTCATCACCAGAAAGGTCAGCAGGAACATACGCTCATTCTGGCTCTGCAATTCCTTCAGCAGTGCCTTTGCGTCCTTGCCGTAAGTTGCCAAATCTGACGGAATGATGTCCATATCGTATCCGGAACGGACAGCTTTCTTCTGTTCCTCAATCTTGGAACGATCCAGCTCCGTAATGGTGTGCTTGATGGATTTGATTGCTTTATTCTGGTCTACCGACTGAATGTGCATAGTCACGATCTGGCTGGATTCCATATCCAGAAAATCCTTCAGCAGCTGATCCGACAGGTCGGAAGCCGTGATCTGGAGATAGGACATGGAGCCATACATCCCGCCCATCTGAAAAATACGGTTCTTCGGAAAGGCAAAACCGGTCGGTGCAATAAAGTCCTTTACCGACAGCCCGCTCTCCGGCAACCACTTCCAATCGAAATTGAATCGGTCATGGTCACCCATGTGGAACATATCGTGCATCAGATGAAGCCGTTCCTTGCCGTTCAGCAATTTTGCCCGGACACCCAAGCGTTTGAAGTTGTTCATCAGGTCGATCTCGATGTGAATGAGCCTCGGCTTTGCCTGTTTCATGGATTCCGCCTCAATGCCAAACGTCAGGTACTTCGTCTTGGTCAGGCCGTTGTTGCCCTGGGCAAGCTGGCGGCGCAGCATGGTGCTGTACTCCGTGCGCACCGGATTGAAATGATCCTTCTGGTACGGGATACGCACCATCTTCTCAAAATTCGAGGCATCCGTAGCCATATTCATAAAAGAAAGCTCAAAGCGGATGCTGGAATCAAAGAAGTTCAGGAAGCTGCACCATTCCTCAAAGATAGCCGTCTGATCCTCCTGCTGTGCCAGCTGGTAATTGATGTCCTGAAATTGAATGGTTTTGGTGTAGTAGTTGTCCGTCACACGGCAGATACCATCCGGGAACATCCGCTGAAAGGGAATGCTATCCTGAGCTGAGTGCGGAACCGTGCTGTCACCCCTTGCACGGTCAATCACCGTCTGCACCTGTTTTTGCTCTGCGGCTGACAGATGGGACGGCATTCGGATGTCATCCTGCTTTTTATTCTTCGCTGTCAGCTTTTCGAGAATTTTGAACAATGCGATTTACCTCCATTTCCACGTCTGCCTGCTGAACCAGCAGTGCATAGTAATTTTTTGTTTTGTAAGGCCGCGTTTTCGGCCTCTTGAACTTTGCCTCATAGAAGTGCTTTGCCACCACTTCCAGCGGCTGACCGTCTTTCTCGTACATGGCAAGAAAGAAGAGCGGCAGCATCACTGCCATCATGCCAAGTGCAGCAAGGCTCAGATTCCCGCTGGACTTGAGCAAAAAGAAAACCGGAACGCCAATCAGCGCACCGGCTCCGAAGCAGAGAATCTGCCGTTTGGTCAGGTTCATAAAGACCTTGGTTTTGACCTTTGAAAGGTCACGCGGTACAGAAATATAAGATGCCACGAATCATGCCTCCTTCCTTAATGCGCTGCAAACACGGATTTTGCGAGGCTTCCCGTCTTAAACAGCGTAAATGCCAGCAAAACCGTATAGCCCATAACGCCCCAAATGCTGCTGATGATGTTATCCGAAAAGGACAGGTTCTGAATCAGAACTGCGTAGATGCCTACACAGATCATGATAAGAAACCCCTGGAATCCCAGTGCAAACAGGGAGCGCAGATAGTTTTGACCGGTGTGGCTCTGCTCATGGTTTCCAAAGGTTGCGAACGGAATCGGCGCAAGGCTCACCATGAGGTAAATTTCCACCATTCGGCCATACACGATGACAAAGATGATAGCCGACAACGCCAGCATCGTGACCTGAACCACAAAGGTCTGCAAATACAGTCCCAGCAGCGGTCCCAAGTCCATGCCTTCCAGTGTAGCCTGCATTGCTGTCAGGGTCGCATCGCTGACGGACGTACTGCCGGAAATCAGACCGCCACTTCGGGAGATCACTTGCTGCGCCACATCAAAGACAGCCATCGTGATATTGAATGTGTTCGAGATCAGAGTCACTGCCAGAAAGGTCTTAAAGACCCATTTGAAAAATGTCCACGTCTCGAAATTTGCCAGATTGTTATGCTCGATGAGCATCTGAATCAGCTCATAACAAGCGATGAATGTCAGCACCATTCCGGCAATGGGCAGGATCACGGATTCCGAGATGTTACGGATCATAGAAAAAACCGCAGGTGAAAAGTTCACCGGTGTGGTTCCCACATCGCCTGCGATCTGTCCAACCTGCTGGTTGACCGAATCGAACATCCCTGAAAGATTTCCCATGATACCGCTGATGATCATGCTCTTGAGCCAATCTGTGATCTGTTCAAGGATACTCTGCATGAGCCGCCTCCTTCCTTACGCGAACACGCCGAACAGCTTCGCCATCCGGGACAGAAGCATAAACAGCTGTGAGAAAAGAGACAGTGCCGATGCAGTTGTAGTAAGAAACGCCATAGATTTGTCCTCCTGTAACTTGTCCGGCCTATCAGCCGGTGCGATTCTAAACTGCGGTTCTGCGCCATACTTCCAACATGTGCACCTGCCGGAGAGCGCAGAAAATAGCCAGCTGCGGAGATTGCCTGCACCTGACTATGTAACAGGCAGCTTTCGCCGCCCGGTCGGAATCTTCGCTCCGACAGCCTTTGCTTAACCGAACAGACCGGAAAGCAGCGGCACCAGAGTCGTGCCGATCAGTGCTACACCGCCACCGGCCATCAGCTGCTTCATGCCCTGAGACTTGGCACCAGGGTTGTCGTTGCCGTAGCCTTCCAGCAGGTTGATCGCTCCCCAGATGCCGAGGCCGGCACCCAGTGCGATAACGAGGGTCTGAAGAACGGTTACTGCGCTGTTGAAAAATGCCATAAATGTGTACCTCCTTGTACGTTGCGCCCTTATGGGCTGATGAATAGTGATTTTCCATCTGCATGTGCACCTGCAAATGGGCAAACATATAGCCAGATTTCCAATCCCAATCAGAAACCTGGCTATGTAAAGAGGCGGCAGCTCGCCGCCCCTTCTTATTCTGTTGCCAACAGCACACCTATGACATCTTCGTCACCGGAACGAACTTACTTGGCATGATCTGCATCAACCACTTCGTACTTATCACCGGGCTTGAGTTTCAGCCGATGGTCAAGAAACGCCTCGATGCTGAACGTGTTTTTCTTATCAGCACCGGCAGTGAGCTTGTAGTTCGGATGCTGGGTCAGATCGTATTTATCTGACTTGAACGGTCTCACACCGCGCAGTTGCAAAATGCACTTACCGCCATCCAACACAGACAGTTCATCCACCGAGGCCAGGTCATGCCCGACTTTTTGGTAATTGGTGCCGTAGGATGGGCTATTACCTCTGGTATCGGAAGTGTTGTACAGATCAATCGTTTCTTTCCCCAGTGCCTGATTCAGCTCTTTCAGCGTAGTCGGCTCCGAACCGCCAAGAAAAATACGGGAATCCATATTGCCGATGATGGTATCGGCATTGTCCTTGTAGATTGCCTTCAACTGGCTCTGTGCCTGAAGCACCAGACACGCCGAGATTTCTCTTGATCGGATGGTGGCTACCAGCTTTTCCAGATTCGGAATCTGACCAATGTTCGCACACTCATCAATCAGGCAGCGCACATGCACCGGCAGTCTGCCGCCGTAAACATCATCCGCTTTTTCGCACAGCAGGTTAAACAGCTGTGTGTAAATCATGGAAATCAGGAAATTAAAAGTCGGGTCTGTATCGCTCATAATGAGGAACAGAGCCGTTTTCTTATCTCCCACCGTATCCAGCGACAGCTCATCGTACATAGTGATACCACGGACTTCCTCAATATCGAAGGGAGCAAGACGTGCGCCGCAGCTCACCAGAATCGACTTTAAGGTCTTGCCCGCCGCCAGCTTGAACTTGGCATATTGGCGGACAGCAAAGTGGTTCGGTTTTTTCTTTTTCAGAGCTTCAAACATCTGATCCACTGGATTCTGAAAGGTTTCATCATCCTCGCGTACTTCCATCGCATTCAGAAATTCAATCAGCGTTGCAAAGTTCTGTTCTTCCAGCGGTGCCTCATAGTGGATATAACCGATCAGGGAACAATACAGCAGAGTCTCCGCCTTCGTCCAGAATTCGTCACCGGCCTTGCCGTCTCCTTTGGTGTTGGCAATGAGGGTTGTGGTCAACTTCAAAATATCCTTTTCGCTGTGAATATACGCGAAGGGATTATAATGCATCGACTTTCTGAAATTGATAGTATTGAAAATCCGGATGCTGTATCCGTTCTTCAAAAGGGCTTGGCCGCAGTCGATTACGATATCGCCTTTCGGGTCAGTGACCACGTAGGAGCTATGGCATTGTAAAAGGTTGGGTTTAAGCCAAAACCGGGTCTTACCGCTGCCGGAACCACCCACCACCAGCACGTTTTTGTTTCGGGCATTTGCTGGATTCTTCGGGCGATTGCCCATCATCAGCCGCTCTGTCCGGGTCAGAATCACATTGTTTGCAAACACCGGATCTTCAAACGGTTCGATGTCTTTCTGCGTACCCCAACGAGCAGAGCCGTACTCCATGCCATGACGATATTTCTTGGCATTTTTTCCTTTCAGGTACACGGCAAGCCGCAGACCTGCTCCGCAGCACACACCAATCAGCAAATCCATCGGATGCAGACTTGGCATCGGATTGGAAAAGGCTGCACCCAAGGCAGAAAGAAAGCCGAGGAGCTTCTCAGACATGTCTGCACCCTCGGCAATTCTCCACGCTTCTCCCAGATTGGTACATATAAGACCGGCAATCAGATACGGCAGGTTCAGGATCAGAAGCTTTTTGGTCTTATTACTCATAGATCACGCTCCTGACTTTTGTGGCGAACCTTATCCGGCAGAATTGCAGCAACCAGCTCTTTGAGCTTGTTAAGCTGCTCCAAAACACTCGGTTTTTCCTTTGCTTTCAGCTTGCGGTTGGTGAATTCCTCAAAAGCGGAAGTCAATGCATCCGCATCCTTCGCCTTAAAGAATACTGTGTACTTGGGTGGCATCACATTTTGGTCTTTCGTAATAGCATAATCCACACCGTATTTCCGCGCCACCTGTTCAAAGCCTTTCAAATCCGTTTTCTCAATGGGGATACTGCTGACTCCCTGATTCTGACCGATCAGTTCCTTGATGCTCTGCTTTCCAATCGGCAACTGTGCTGTTTTCTGAGCCACCTTTGCCTGATGGTGCCGCTTCCATGCATTATAGCCATTCACGATGGTGCGAAAGGTCAGTTTCGTGGTACTGATTGCCAGATTGACGGTACGATTTTCAACTTCTTCCTGCATGAATCTCCGCCTCCTTCCTTACAAACTGTCCCGGTCCGGTGCCGGTTTACTCTTTTCCTTGGGCTTTGCAGCCTTTTCCTCCATCTTCTTCACCATGTCATCCGGAACCGGAATCGCCATGATGCTGCGCCCCATGCGAACGAACATCTGGGGCTGATGGAACTGCTCCTCAAATTTCTGCATCTGCTCCGAGGTCAGAGAACCAAAATCATCCTCTGTCAGCCCAACCACCAGAAAATCACCGGCATAAATGTCCTGCATATCTCCGTCTTCGGTGTAAATTGCACGGTTCAGCGGCAGTCCATTGATTTTACCGGATTCATTCAGAATAATGGCTACTTCATCCTCAAATGGGTAGGTTACTTCAATATCGCCGCCAACCATTGCCTGCAAATCTTCCAGCTCCGTGCCAACACTGATTTTCTTCGGGTAAGCATTGGGCTGTACCAGCAGCACATCCATTGTCCTGGTCTCTGCCAGTTCATGTTCTCCCACGGTCTTGAAGTCCACACCGGTGAAATCGCCGGAATCCAGAACATAGTCCTGATTATTCCACGCCTGCGTCACCATGCGTTCCGCGTCTTCCTGTGAGGCAGCTTCCACAGAAACCTTTCTCTGGAGAGTCTCTGTAATCTCCACATCAAATTTCTTCATAGGCACCTCCTTAGATCAGGCGCAGTGCCGGAACCAACTCGCCGCCAATGGAAAACACCGTCAGGTTTTCGTTCACATAGTCGATGGTGCGTTCCAGCGTAAACAGATTGATGCTGCATTCGTTGCCGTTCTGGTCGATTTCCGAAACCTCCGCAGCTCCCAACAGATAGCGGGTTCTGTCAGTCTCGATCACATCGCTCTTATCATAATGGAGAAGCAGTTCCCCATCTGCCACCAGATCAGCCTCCATCTCATCGTAAACATCCTCAAAGATGTCTCGACTGCCATCCTCGGTCAGGAGTTCGCCGCCAGCCCCCGGCAGGATCACCATCACAATGCGCTCCTTCGGGTGATCTTCACGGATTGCCTCCAGCATCAGCCAGTTATGAAGCATCGCAATGGACTTCTCAAACATGGGATCATCCATCGGATTGGGCTGCGATGCACCGTGCGGGCAGTTCTTGCAATCCATGCTACACACTGCGTTGTTCTGATTCTTCTTAAAGTTCAACATCATAAAAATCTCCTTCTCATCGTTCCATATCTCGTTGTTTACTTCGCTGCCATTTTTCCAGCAGCCGGATAATCGTGTCCTGCATCTGCTTCGGCGTATAGGATTTCGGGAAATACTTCCGAAGAACCTCGTTTTTAATCGTCACATGGTCAAGCTCATCCTTTTTGATTTCATTCATCACTTCACACATGGCATCCAACGTGCAGCCGCCCTCCTGTGAGAGCTTCTTCAGCCGCTGTGCCTGCGACAGGGATGGAGATGCCTGTGCATAGTCCATTGCCTCCAGAAATTCCTTCTGTTCAGACGGTTTCAGGTAAGACAACTCCACCGCCGGATTAAAGGCGATTTTCTTCTCATCCACCATATCCAAAATTTCAGGAATCAGGTTGGTAAGGCGGATATAGCGTTTAACCGTATCCTTACTCATTCCAACAGCTTCACCAATAATCTCCGTAGACAACTTCGGTGCAAATTGCTCCGAAGTCAAATCTTTTCTCTGACCCTGATGTTTCATCGCCTCCAACTTCATCTTGTAGGAAAACGCTCTCTCGCTGGGAAGAATATTCTCCCGCTGCAAGTTGCTGTCCACCATAAAGATGATTGCTGCATCATCGTCCATTTCCTTGACGATGACCGGCACAGTCTCCAAACCTGCCAGCTGCGCCGCATGAAGTCTGCGGTGTCCTGAAAGAATTTCAAATCCGCCTTCCGGGTCAGATCGGACAATCAGTGGTGATACCACACCGATCTGCTTGATGCTCTCTACGGTCTGTTCCATCAGCTCGTCATCCAGCACCTTAAAGGGATGCCCTTCAAAAGGATGCAGGTCAGAAAGCGGCATCTCCGTCCGCTTCTCCTTAGCCGCAGCGCCGGCAGCTGAGCCACTGCGGTTTTCTGTTGTAATACTGGTTTTTGCTTTTGCCATTCAGCTTCTTAACCTCCTTCCAGCGGTGATAGATGTCATTCTTACCTGCGAAAAACGCCTTTTTTGCCTTGCACTTCATAGATCAAGTACCTCCTTAACGACCTGCTGTTTTTCTTTTCCAATGCTCTTTCTGCGGTCCTCTCCGCTGATTCGCACCGGCGTACACATTTCCAGAATCCTGCTGTAAATCCGGGCGTATGCCACATCCTGCGGATTGCGGATTTCTGCAATTTTCAGATTGGTTGTGATAATGACCGGAAGCCCGGACTTATACCGCTCATCAATGACAGCGTAGACCTGCTCCAGCGCATATTCGGTGCTGCGCTCAATTCCCAGATCATCCAGAATCAGCAAAGAATAGTTGGAAAACGAAGCGATATACCGGTATCGTTCTTCCGAATACATGGCACCCATCTGGTTCAGGATTTTGGAGAAGTTCGTCATCAAAACCGGAATGCCCTGATCCAGCAGCGCATTTGCTATACATGCCGCCACAAAGGACTTTCCGGTTCCGACATCTCCCCATAACAAAAGGCCAAGGTTTTCAGCCTTGACCTTTTTCCACTGCTCCACATAACGTTTTGCCATCTGGATGTCCTTGTTGTCTTCTGCAACGCCAAAATTCCATTCCAGAAGATGCTTTTCCTGAATCCCAGTTGCTTTCAGCTGCCTGATTTTACGCTGCCGCTCCACCAGTTCATCCTGGCGTTTCTTTTCCGCCATCGCTTCCTGCTGGCATCTGCAAAGGCAGGGAACAATCTTGTCTCTGCCCCAGAGCTTTACCCTGCACTGCACCGGCGTATGGCAGTTTCTACAATACAACAGTCCGTCATCACCCTGGTATTCCAGCTCTCCGGGTTCTTTCGGCGTAAAGAGCGAATCCAACGCCGCATTCAAAACTTCAGGCACCATGTCGCTCATAGGCTGTCTCCTTCCTCAAATGTGTAGTCTGCCGGGTTATACTTCGGCTTTTCTCTCTTTGCCCAGCTCCGGATTGTGGCAAGGTGATTTTTGTAGCTCCTGCCGGTGGAAGCCATATACTCAGAGAGCCGTTCCACCCGCATCTGATAATCTCCTGGGAACTCCTGCCGGAGCTTGCCGTATTCCGTGTCAGAGAGAAGGACATTTTCGTATGAGCCATACCGGTGCTGGATTTCCTTCTTCTCTCTTTTATTGATTGTTTCAGTACTTGTTCTATTAGTACTTAATTGCGCGGGATTTTCCGTAACCGGTGTGTCCGTATCCGGATTTACCGTATACGGCTTTTCCGTACACGGTGATTCCGAACACGGCTTTTTCCTTGGCATCTCATAGATCACATACTCCGCTCTGCCCATCCGACCGTTACTCTCACGCTGCTGGTTCCTTTCCAGATATCCAAGACGTTCCAGTTCTTTCAGAGCTGTAAGCACCCCATCTACGCCATCCGGTGTAATCGAAGATAATCCCCGTACCGAATAGTTCCATGTGTCCGGTAAACTAAGCAGCATAGAGAGAAGTCCTTTTCCTTTCAGGCTGAGACCCTGATCCCGCAGGTGGTAATTGCACATCGTTGTGTAATTGCTGTTTTTCTCAACCCTGAATACCGGCATGGTGCTCACCATCCTTTTTCGCAGGCTCCGTTTTTTTCTTCGGACATTTGCGCGAACGATCTTCGCTGTCCTCCCGTCGATGGTATTTGCCGGTATCCTGCATCATGCGTTCAAACGCCTGAAGGCGTCCCTCTGTAAAAAGCGTCATTCGATCACACCCCATTTCTTAAACAACTTGAAGAGATGATTCTTTCCCTTGCAGGTCACTCTCGTCTGCTGCACCAGTTTTCCGCTTCTGCCGTAGCAATCCCGGACAATAAAATAGCCCCTTGCAGATTTGTCTGCAAAAGGCAACAGCCAGCCGCTTGGACTGCGGTACAGATAGCGGTGATCCAGTAAGAGAGCTACTGCCGTCTTCTCTGGGATTCCGATTTCCTTACAGAAATTCCGGATACAGGTGCAATCTTCCGAATTTACAAAGGTGTCGAAGTAGTCTGCCTTGGGCTGTGCCGCATCCAGCTGTTTGCGGATACCCTCAAGCTGCTCTCTCTCGGCTACAAGCTCCTGTGCCAGTGTGTAGATGACCTCCGGATGCTGAATCACCTGATCCAAAATGGAATCGCTCATATACACACCATGCTTGCGAATGGAAGGAAGGACTTCATCAAACACCCAGTGTTCAAATCGTTCTGCCGATGGCAGCTTGCTGTGAACGATCAGCCGGTAAACATCGCCTTCTGTGATAAAGGAGATTTCAACGACCTGCTCTCCAGCATCTCCATACTGATTCACCTTCTGAACGACCCCCTCGCGTTTCGTTAGGGGGCCTCTGCAATGGCGTTTCACTGCGGCGTAGGGATTCACATACCCCAACGCTTTCGCCACATCGCTTGCACAGAAGAAGGTCTTGCCCGCCTCTTGCAACACGCGGATCGAACCAAACTCCTGGTTCTCAAACACCTCCATCATCTGCCTTGACTGTCCGCCATGACTGCCCACATCGGTGTCATGGGTCTTCTGATTGAAATCCGTCATACCTGTTACCTCCTGCTCAAATTTGTCTCGCCGGATTTCGGGCGAAAAAAATAGAGCCTCGACCCATTCTCGTTTTCAAAGAATGAGCCAAGGCTCTATGTAAATCAGTCAAGTATGTGTTCGTCCGTCGATGGCAAAATTGGACTTCATTTGCTCCTATTGTCCACCAGTAATTTAACCCATAAGAGGTCAAAATGGGCTTGTCCACCAGTAATTTGACCACTATAAACCCATAAATTTCCGTTCAAATTCCATCAAAACCGAACAGTCCAGACAGAATTTTGGGTATAGAAAAAGCCCGGAAAATGGCGTATTTCCGGGCTTTTTTAGCATTATTAAGCTGTAGATTATCGCTTGCTGAACTGCGGAGCGCGACGAGCGGCTTTGAGGCCGTATTTCTTACGTTCCTTAGCACGAGGGTCACGAGTAACAAATCCAGCTGCTTTCAATGCAGGACGATAATCAGCACTTGCTTCCATTAAAGCACGAGTGATACCATGACGCATAGCGCCAGCCTGACCTGTGTATCCTCCACCCTGAACGTTGATCTTGATATCAAACTGTTCTAAAGTTTCTGTTAATTCTAATGGTGAACGAACAACCATACGCAAAGTTTCTAATGGTAAATATTCTTCCAATGTTTTTCCATTGACAACAATATTACCTTTACCCGGAGTCATAAAGACACGAGCAACAGAAGTTTTACGGCGTCCTGTACCATTGTAAGTTACTGTATTTTTCTTAGCTGCCATTTCTTATTCCTCCTATCCTTTGATTTTCAACTCAACTGGCTGCTGAGCTGTGTGTGGGTGTTCTGCTCCAGTATAAACGAACAGATGTCTACGCATTCTGTCACCTAACTTCGTATGAGGCAACATACCATAAACAGATCTTTCAACCCATTCAACAGTATAGTTTTCCTTCATGTTACGTGCAGTACGTGTACGCAATCCTCCAGCGTAACCAGAGTGGTTGTAGTATTTCTTAGTGTCCAGTTTGTTTCCTGTCATTTCGATCTTATCCGCATTGATAATGATAACGAAATCTCCGCAGTCAACGTTTGGTGTGTAAGTAGGTTTATGTTTTCCTCTTAACACAGATGCTACTTCTGTAGATAAACGACCTAAAGTCAATCCTGTTCCGTCAACAACGTACCATGTACGTTTAACGTCTGCAGGTTTAGTAAATGTTGTTTGGCGCATATTTTTACTTCCTTTCCTATGTAGTTTCCGGGGCTACAAAGGCATAAGTGCCTATTTAATAGTTTATTATCAATCCCTCAAGAAGTCAATAAAAATCTTTTGAAATTCATAAAAAATAAACACTTTATCCTTTAAACTTTCCAAATTCTATCGTATCAGTTATATTTAACCCTAAATCCCGCAATCTTTTTATACCTTCAACACGATATGTATCCGTTTTTAAAGCCGATGGTTCATGAGCATCTACACCAATAATGGCTGTATTGCCAATCTCGGCAGCGATTCGCCAGAAATCCTTATGCGGATACTGCTCCGTCTTCATAATTGCATTATACTCAGCACCTGCCAAATTATACTCCAATGGGATTCCTAATTCCTTAGCCGCTATACATAAACGATACGATTCTTCTACCGCTTTATGATCAAACACCCGTTTTCCTCGCATGAATAAATCTGGATGTGCTAAATAAGCATACAGGCCTGTTTTCATACCGGCTATTGCCTCATCCACATAAAGTTTTAAATAGGTGTCATCCTCACAAGCAGTTCCAAAATAAATACGTTTTTCATCCGTCTTATAATAATGATTTCCAAATATAATATAATCCATATCATAATTCACTAGCAGTGTCTTCAACCATCCCATATATTCAGGGAAATATTCACATTCCAGACCAATGCGAATTGCTATCTGATTCTTATATTTCACTTGCAGTTTTTTAATGCTGTTATAATAATCATCAAACTGACTTGCACGCATTCGCATATGTGCCACATAGTCACTCTTATATTGCCAAGGTGAATGATCAGAAAAACCAATTTCTTCATATCCACCTTCGATAGCTGCAAGCACATAATCTTCATCACTGCCGGAAGCATGCATACAACGTTTCGTATGCATATGATAGTTTGTTTTACGCATATAACCTCCTCCTTTCATCTTTATAAATTTCCATGGTAACTATACCATATTCAAGTAAAAAATGGTATGCGAAAAGCCTTCTTTTCCTAACAATAATCTGCTATTTCTTTCCATGATTTTTTATGGTACGCATCAGCTTCTCTGTTTTCTTTCACCTCTTTTAATAATGATACCTTTATTATCATCCATACTAGTTTACTTATACGCCATAGATGCTCTCAAAAAATAAAAAGAACAAAATGGGGGATATCCTTATAACACTGGCATAGTCCCTAATTCTGTTCCTCATCATCTGCATAATCCACACGAACAAGGTATAATCCCTGTGGGACTGCCTTGTAACGACAGGCATGCTTATCTTTCGCTTCTAACATCTTTTTTATATCAGCTTTTGTAATGCGATGTTTACCAGCTTCTATTAATGTTTGGGATAACATGCGTACCATGTAACGAAGGAAACCGTTTCCTTCGAAAATCATATGTACATGATCCTTTTCCTGTAACACCTCTAAACGAGTAATGGTTTTTACACGCGGTTTTCGCGGATCAATCTTATTACTGGTAAAGCTGGTAAAATCGTGAGTTCCTATCAATACAGTAGCGCATTCCTGCATATAAGCTACATCAAGCTTATGTGCATCCTTTGCCATATAATTTTCCTTAAAAGGATTTAAAATATCATTACTAATCAAATAATCATATCGTTTTCCAATGGCATCAAAACGGGCATGAAACGCTTCAGTAACCTGTTTTACGGACTGTATCCGGATATCTTTAGGTAATAGAGAATTCAATGCTTTTATCCAATGCTTCTCTTGTATCTTCATCTCACTGTCAAAATGAAACACTTGAGCTATAGCATGTACACCGGCATCCGTTCGTCCGCTAGCCACGATTGCAACATCATGCTTGTGCATTTTCGCTAATGCTTGTTCAATAACTTCTTGTATAGAAGTAGTATTCAACTGTTTCTGCCAGCCGCCATAGGAACTGCCATCATAGCTGACAACTGCTTTATAGCGTGCCATAGAATTCCCCTTTCCTTACTCTTTTTCTATCTGAACCTCTCGTAATAACCTTTATACCATTACCGCTTAAATATTATCTTAAACGCCTTTATCTTTACAATATGGATAAATGCACTATTACCAATCTTTAGCTTATGTGCTTAACCTTAAGCACTCTCTTTGACATTTCCTTAAAAGAAGCCAAGATCTGTCATACTTAATACAATCATTCCCACCAGAATTAACACACTTAACAACAATAAAGCTACATCCTTCCCATGCATCTTTAACTGTTTATAACGGGTACGTGGGCGACTAGGAATATATCCTCTGGCCTCCATTGCATATGCCAATTCTTCTGCTCTTTGAAAAGCAGAAACAAATAGAGGTACGATCAACGATAAAATGGCTTTCACCTTTTCCATCAGTTTCCCATTTTCCATATCCACACCACGTGATGCCTGTGCTTTCATGATACGCTGAGTTTCTTCAATCAGCGTTGGGATAAAACGCAATGCAATAGAAATCATCATCGCAATATCATGGGCAGGAACTCCAATCACTTTGAATGGTTTTAATAAATCCTCAATGCCTAAGGTTAGTTCTAAAGGCTTGGTGGTTGCTGTTAAAATCGTTGTGATCATGATCATCAATGCCAATCGTATCACGATGTACAGCGTCTGTGTCAAAGCATCTGTATAAATGTTCCAGCTGCCAATGGTAATGAGCACATCCCCACTGCGTACAACAAGCAGATTAATGATAAGTAGAAAGCTTAACATAAAAAGCATTGGTTTCATGGCTCTCCATAAGAAACTAAGCTTTAATTTCGCTAACAACGCAGTTAGTACTACCGCTATGCCGATAATGATATAACCGGTATAACCGGCCGGTATAAAGATTGCTACCATCATTAAGAGCATTGCCCCAATTTTTGCTCTGGGGTCCATGTTATGTATGATAGACGTTAATGGAAGGTATCTACCCAAAGCAATATTATTCATGGGATTTCACCTCTTTCGCTACTGCCTGTGCCAATTCATCTAAATCAAGAATGGAAGAAGCAATATGAAAACCTTGCGCAATCAGTTCTTCTCGTAAGCGTATGATGGCTGGCGGATTGATGCGCAGTTCTTTTAATAATGCAACCGAACGGAAGAATTCCTTTACATCGCATTGCTTTTCAATCTGACCATCCTTAACCACGATGACCTCATCACAGTAATGCAATACATGCTCCATATCGTGGGTAACGATTAAAACCGTCTTATGAAATTCACGATTCATGCGTAAAAACAGTTCCATCATATCTTTTGCTCCTTGCGGATCAAGTCCGGCTGTTGGCTCATCCAACACCAACACACCGGGGTCCATAGCCAAGATACCGGCAATCGCAATACGGCGTTTTTGGCCACCGGATAAATCAAAAGGAGACCGCTCTAAATAGCTTTCATCTAAGCCGACGACGTTGATGACCTTTTTTACAACTTCCAATGCCTCCTCTTCGCTTGCTCCAAAGTTCTTAGGACCGAAAGCAATATCCTTGGCAATCGTTTCTTCAAATAGCTGATATTCCGGAAACTGGAAGACCAGGCCTACCTGTTTACGCAACGCCTTTAAATTTTTTGGTTTTTCCTTAGCGACAATGTTCTTACCTAATACCTCTAATTCTCCTTCACTAGGCAACAACAATGCATTCAGATGCTGTACAAGGGTTGTTTTACCACTGCCTGTTTCACCAATCACAGCAGTAACCTTACCTTCGGGAATATTTAAATTGATATTTTTTAAAGCGGCATAGGAAAAAGGAGAACCTTCATTATAGGTGTGTGCTACATTTTTGAACGTAATTGACATACTTCCTCAACCGCCCTTTCTAGTGTGGTACATGGCGCAATTTCGATATGCGCCTTCTTTAATGCATTTGTGAACTTCAAGGCAAATGGAATATCCAGTTGTAATGCTATCAACTGTTCTTCCTTCAATAAGATGTCATCCGGTAATCCTTGCATGACAACATGTCCGCCATCCATAACAATAACATGATCTGACTTTGCTACCTCTTCGATATCATGCGTAATCGAAATGATCGTAATACTGCTTTCTTTATGTATTTCCTGGATCAGCTCATTAATTTCTGCTTTCCCTTGTGGATCTAGCATGCTTGTAGATTCATCGAAGATGATGATTTCCGGTGTCATTGCTAAAACGCCGGCGATAGCCACACGCTGTTTCTGCCCACCGGAAAGCTTTGTCGGCTCACTTTGCATATACTTGCTCATGCCGACTTTTTGCGCATAGCGATCGATAATCTCCTGCATATATTCGCTGGCTACCTGATGATTCTCCAAACCAAACGCGATATCATCGGCAACCGTAGCGCCGATAAACTGATTGTCCGGATTCTGAAAGACGATACCAACCTTATCGCGTATATCGTATAGCGTATCCATAGTCAGCTCTTCACCATCCACATAGATATGTCCCTGATCTTTATCCAGCAAACCAATCAATAACTTTGCTATCGTACTTTTGCCACTGCCATTATGTCCGATAATTGTTGTATAGCTGCCTTCTTCAATCGCAAAGGACACTGCCTCAACGGCATTGCGCTCCTTGTCATAAGAGAAGGTTAGATCTTCTACTCGTATCTTTTCCATATCATCACCTCAAAGTTTAGCCCATTTATTATACAACGAAAGCAGAATGAACACAATAAATTACGCCTGTATTTGTAGATGTGTCAAGACATATGACGTGATAGCGTTCTCATATGGAAACATAAATTTGAATCCAGCAATTCCATTATGCAGATGGAACGCTTTTTCACACGTATCCTCATCTTCTTCATGCTGATGGCACTAGGCTTCGCAAGCACTTTGAGCTAGTTCATAGCAGTCATCAAAGAAAAAAAGTGAAGAATTTTCGCCTTCACTTTCCATATCCTTTACTCCTGTTTTATTGGAAATTGCAGTTCCGTAAGCCATTGTGCACTCGTATCTTTATTCCAAACACCATCGATATACACCTCACGAGGCTCTCCTGCGGCCATATAGCCATGCTCTTCCATGTAAGCAATCAATGCTTGATAGGCATAAGGCAACGTTTCATAACTACCTTTATGAAGGACACAAACCGCTTGCTCCACCTCCGATAATTCGACAAAATGCAAATCTTGCATATCATCCTGCATCGCAGTAACCGCCTGAAATATTTCTGCATCAACCTTATTTGCTTTATATCCTCCATCATGGTAACAAGTAAAGCAATAATCTGGTTCTGCACATATACAACCGGCTTTTTCCATTGCCTCTCCCATTTTTGGCATATAGGTAAATAAATCTTGATAACTATCTAATTGTACACGCATGGATGCACATTTCACCTTAGGCAAGGATTTTATAATGGGATGATAAGCAGATACCGTATCCTCTTTGGCCAGATAACCTTCAATGGCAGCTATTTTCTGTGTCAAATCACTCACAGACTGCAGTAACTTACTTTTCTTCATCAATAACATTCCTGTTTCGTTAGCACCACTTAATATTTGTTGAATTTCATCCAAACGAAAACCAATTTGACGTAAAACGAGAATACGATGTAAGATTGGCAATTGACTAGAACTGTAATAGCGATATCCGTTATGCTCATCCACATATGCAGGCTTCAATAAGCCAATCTCATCATAATGACGCAATGCTTTAATCGTAATCTTATTCATTTGCGCAAACATTCCAATACGGTAATAGTAAGGTACCTCTTTTTCTGCACAATATTTATATCCACTTGAAAACGTTGATTTTACGCTGTTTTTCGCTATCTATCTTCTGATTTACTCCATTTTTACTCCAATTTTAAGCCAATATTTTCAGTTCGGCTACTTCTTCTTTTTTCTTTTCTTCTGAAACGTGCGTGTATAAATCGGTTGTCATTGCCAGCGTGGAATGACCTAAGAGTTTCTGTACTACCTGTTGGTCTACTCCATTTTCATAACACCTTGTAGCGTATGTATGTCGCAGAGTGTGACAGGTAAACACTTCAAATATCTTCGGCTCTCTCTTTTCTTCCTTTGCCAGTTCAATCTCTATCACATTGATTTTCGCTACATAGTCTTTGATTGCACTATTGACGTTGTAATAATAAACTGGCGAACCATCAGAACAGGTAAATACCAAGTTTTGAAATTCTTTATGCTGTTTCCATATCGAGCGTTTCCACATCTTCTGTTCTGTCTGCTTTATCTTCTGATTTTGTAAAATCTCATACACTTCATCTGTCATAGGAATTACACGATTACTGGATATGGTTTTTGCAGTCGTATAGAAAAACTTTGAACCCTCAACAGGACTGGAAGCCTTTGAATAATGGATTGTCTTATTGATTATAATTTCTCTTTTTTCAAAGTCACAATCTTCCCATTTTAGTCCCAGCACTTCTCCAATCCGACAACCTGTTGTCACAGCAAATTTCAAAACATTGATGTGTATGTAGGAAGAAGCAAATGTAAAGAATTTTTCCTGTTCCTCTCTTGTTAATACACGTCTTTCTTTTTTCACTTCTTTTGGCATTTCCACACCGATACAAGGATTTTTTCTAATGTATTCACTCAATACCGCTTTATCAAACATATCACTCAACATAAATCTGATGTTCGACACCGTTCCATGTGCAAGACCGCTGTCTATCAAGTCATTTAAAAACTTCTGAACGTGATATGTTTTAATATCCTGCAAATACATCTTTCCGATAGAGTTCTTCACTCTTGAATTGTAGTAACTGTGGTTTTTATATATCGTAGTCATTTTAACTGTTTTCTTCTTATACAACTCCGTCCACGTTACATACCATGCGTTTAAAGTGATACTTTCGCCATTGCCATTCAAACCATGTTCATCTTCATAAACCGCTTCTCGCAACTTCCGTTTTAATTCATTCAGTTTAAAATCATAAAGCGTTTTTCGTTTCCCTGTTTTGCTTGTAAATCTTGCAATATAGCGTCCGTCTGCTCTCTGTGAAATTCCCTTACCGAGTTCTTTGCCCTTTAAATCTTTACCCATACCAACTTTCCTTTCTTCTACTGAAAGAAATATGGTAAAGTAAATATTTCAATTTTCATTATATCCACACCCCATTTTCTTTTCAAGCCCTTTTGCATTGATATTCCAGCCATTCATCAAGTAATTTCTTATTTGCATACAACCGATTACCAATGCGTACTGTAAATCTATTTTTCGGATTGTTCAACAGTTCTCTTGCCTTTGTTTTCCCAATCCCCATATACTCACAAAATTCATTTATATTTAGTAATGCTTTTTCGATACGATCACCCCCTTTCGTCTAATTTTCTTGCTTTTATATAATCATCATACAACTGCTTCTGTGTAATATTCATTTCTCCATTTTCTATGAGATTGCCAATATAATCTCTCTGCTCTATCTTCCCAACCTCTGCAAACAGTTTCAAAGACGGGGCAACATACTTTTCCAACCACTCCCACACCTTTTGTAAACTTTTCTTCTGTGGTTGCATGGTAAGTTTCACCTTGCCTATATCTTTCATCAGTTCCGCCCATGCTTGATAGGTTGGATAAAGTCTTTTTCGTGTTGTCATGCTGCCTGTCGGCTTTTCTAAAAATCGTATTTTACTGTTCAATACTTCCATTGCCAGTCCTGCCACATCTCTATATCTCAATAATTCCTGTACTACACTTACCGCCATTTCCTGCCGAAATCTCAACTCATATCTATTCCAATTTTCGTCTAATTCTGTTCCATACTTTTTATTCTGTTCATATCCCTTTTCATAAAATACCAATCTCAAATTACTGGCTGAACTGCCGAGATAAAGACTGCCACCTTTACTCTGAAACACTTCTTCTTTCAGTTCTCCCGAGTCGTGAAAATCTATCTCCCTTAGTTTTGTGGAAAGCAATCCCTCTTTTGTCCGTACAATCAAATCGGGAATACTCAAATACGGTTTTCTGTCGTCTATCGCCAAATCAATCCGAGGAACATTGATATGATACTGGCAAACTCTGTTCAAGAAATCAAACCATGTTTCCTCATTGAGTTGTAAAAAATTCTCATAGTTGCGACAGCCTTTCCCACTCATCAAAATCTGAAAGCCTTGATACTGTGCATTTCCTGTCGGCTTTAGCACCTTGATATTATCGAAGATTGCCACAACCTCATGTCCTGCAATCCCCTTTTCATAGCCCGTTACAGTCATAAGTTCCATAGGTATTTTCAACACATCTTCTATGACTGCTTCTAACGGAACTTCCTTAATGGTTATCTGACACCAATCTATCAAGGCACTTAATTCTTCTTTCTGCCGTATTACTCCCCTGTTAGTGTAGGGGAGTTCTGGAAGAAAACTTCCGCTTCTTTCTTCCAAATTTATCAAACCTCCTTACCTGCAATGGCGTTGCCATTGCCCTGCCCCCCAACCTGCCGTTTGGTACGTCAGAACGAGGGCAGGAACTTTGACCGCCTACATATTTTTATTTGGAACAGGGCGGATACCCTTACAGGTAATCTTCTCCACTAATACAGGAAAGTTTCCTCTCTGCACATAAGGAGCATATACTGGTTCTTCCAGTTCCACCACAGCATAAGGCTCAATCTTCGGAAGTTCCGTTGCTTCCAAGCGAATATCCACGCTGTTCCCAAGTTTCATGCTTCCAAGATGAAGTTTTAAGGCTTCCACTTCCTCTGTTTTCTTCTTACTGTCTTTATCATAGCGGTAACAGTTATCCGCACCCATAAAACGAAGTTCTCCAAACGCTTCTTTTACCTGTTCTTTTGTCAATGTAATCTGCATACACGTTCCTTTCTCCCCGTTGAACCGATAGGTCAGCTTCTCATATTTTCATTTTCATATTTACGACGTCGTTTTTAGTTCAGTTATTTCTGAACTTAATTGTATATTAGCACAGACATATTCGTTTTGCAATATAAAGTTTAGTTTTTTATAAACTTTTTGTTTTCTTTTTTCTGAACTTGTGGTATAGTGTCCTTAGACGATAAGATATGAAAAGTTATAACAGGATATGGAAAGAGAGGGTTTTCAGATGAATACAATCGCAGAACGGATTAAATTTGCCATGAAAGCAAAAAATAAAAAACAGGTAGATATAGTCAAAGATACAGGTATCAGCAAAGGGGCGTTCAGTTCCTATCTTTCGGGACAGTACAATCCGAAAGCCGATAAAATGGAACTGATTGCTGACTCCTTAGATGTAGACTTGCGGTGGCTTTACGGACAAAATGTGCCTATGGAACATACAAGCCAAAATGACAATGCCCTGCAATATGTCTTTTATAACAACTCCTGCTCCGAATATCTTCTCGATAATTTAGACGATATCTATATTGCCATGATGACGCAATATGCCGCCCTTATTCCACGCTTTTATGTCCTTGTCAATCGTGCTGGAAATGCAATGCACATACTGCCATTATTTTTGAAAGAGGATAGTTCCCAATTCTATGAATGTCCGTCTGATTTCTTCTATTCTGACAGGCATACCATTTTTACAAGAGATTTTGAAAGTATTCACATGGTATTAACAACAGCCACGATTTACTATTATGGAATTGATACAAAGACCTGTGAACCAAAAGTTACCAAACTTGCCTACTCACAAACTGACGATTGCTTTTATATCGACAACGGAATACAGGACGGTCACATAAAAGCATTTGAAAAAGAAGTGGTAAAAGAAGCACTTTATTTAAAGAATAACGCCCAATAACAGACAAGAGGACTTGCAAGGTTTCTGACCTTTCAAGTCCTCTGCTGTATCATGGTGCAGTTGGCTGCGTCCGTTCCGTCAAGGACTGCCCTACGGCGTATCGGCTACGCCTTGTTCCTTGACCTCACTAGGTTTTCTCTTTTTCTTGACACAACAAAAGCCTGCACGATTTTTCTTCAATCCGACAGACTCTCATTCTTTCACATACTCTATCAATTCTTCTATTCCACAATCCAAGTAACTGCACAGTTTACAGATTAGTTGTGCGTCTAATCTCTGAAATTCATTTCTGCAATAACGATTAAAATTAGACCTCGGTATATCCAATTCTTTACAAATGGTATTCTTACTAATTCCTTTTTCTTTCAGCAGTTCCTCTATGTGAAGTTCTAAATGTCCGTACTTCATTACCTCACCTCTACATAAAAGTATATTCAATAAATCTTTATGTAGTAATTCACTATACAGTGAGGTACTATATAGTTATCCTTATAAATATATAGAAACAGAGGTATGTCAAAATGAAAAAGAAATTATTATTTATCACTATTATTCTAGTCTTGCTTGCAAGTGTTCTCTATTATATCAGTTTACCCGATTATCTTGTATTTAACAGTATGTCATTCAGCAATGGGGCTAATCGTGATACCGAACTACAAGTTATCGTATATCAATACTGGAATACTGATGAAGTGGTAGCAGAAATTGAAGCAGAACATAACCAAATCAACGGAACTCCCACCACCCTTACAATCAATCTACACCGTTCTAAATGGTCTTTTCACAATGGATATGAACCATTTTATACCACTACTATCAATTATGATTGAAAAGGAAAAGCAGACAGTCGATTAAAAAACTGTCTGCTACAGTCGAGTAGACTAAGACCTCTCAATCTTAGCCCCTCACAGATCCGTACGTGCGGCTTTCCCGCATACGGCTCCTCATAGTAACATTCGCTTCAATATAAACAATAGTACGTTTTAGGTTTTGCTAACGGGTAATACTTGAGCATTTCCACAAATCCATTCCATGTGTATGCCCGTCTACAACCTCTCCGATTCATGGCTTTGAATAGAAACTGTTGTACTCTATGCAGGAATGTTGTTATCTTCCGAAAATTCCATGTAACACCATAATACCGATAGTGTCCAATTAGTTTTACATTCAACTCTTTAATTATTTCTCGCATTGGTCGATTTCGATTATCGTAAATCCAGTTCTTGTATGCTCTAACCTTTTGCTCAAACTTCTTTCTTGAAGTCTGTACCTTTGGCACGAAACCTCCCTTTCGAGTTTTGCTACAGTAGAAGGTAAATCCCAGAAAATCAAATGTTTCAGGCTTACATTCTCCTCTTGCTCTACGATTCTGCTCTGCAAATCTCCCAAATTCAATCAGTCTGCTTTTACTACTTTCCAGCTCCAGTCCAAACTTTTCCATTCGTTCCTTTAATTCTTTATAGTATCTTTCAGCTTCTGACTTATATTGAAATCCTGCAACAAAATCATCCGCAAAGTTGACGAGAAAACACTCTCCCTGCATTTCCCTTTGCACCACCAGCTTAAACCACAGCGTCAGCACATGATGCATGTATATATTTGCAAGCATCGGACTCATTACTGAGCCTTGTGCCGAACCTTCCTCTGTTGGCTCGAATTTTCCTTGCTCCATTATTCCTGCTTTAAGGTATTTACGTATTAGCCACAATAAGTTCCTATCCTGTATATTCCATTCAAGGAACTTCATCATCCAATCATGGTCGATATGGTCAAAGAAACCTTTGATATCGGCATCTACGATATAGCTGATTTTTCCATAGCTTATCCGTTGGTATACTTCTTTTATTGCTTCGTGACACCCCCTATTCGGTCTGAATCCATACATGCAGTTTAGGAATCTCGGTTCATAAATAGCTCCCAGTATTTTCTTCACTGCCATTTGTACAATCTTATCTTCATAGGAAGCAATCCCTAATGGTCGTTTCTTTCCATTTCCTTTAGGTATATATACCCTCAGTGACGGAAGTGGCTTAAAGGATTTGTTTTTCAACCTCTGTACCAGTTCCTTGATATTTCTATCAAGGTTCTTCCCATACTCATCCTTAGTTACCTTGTCAATTCCGACTGCTTTGTTCCCATCTAATTCCTTATGGCATTGCTTTAGCATATCTTCATTTATCAAATGGTACACTGATGTAAATATAGGATGTTTTGATGTTGCCGATATCTCAGCTATTCTTACTAATTTCGTTTCCATTATTTCCTCCGTCCCTGGGTACGGATAATGTGTCCTCAGTAAGACCTTTACTATGCAATCCCCTTCCCTCCATCGGCATTGCCCGATTTCTACAGTACTATGGGATTGTCCGACCACCTACCATTCATTTGAAATCCTCCGTTTTCAGTTGCAACTTCATACTCTTCTTCGAGAAATGGCAGGTTCTCCCCAGTTGATGTGTATTCACAATGTAAAACATGATTGGTTCTCTGACTCCGCAGTGCCACATAACACTCGCCATATCGCATTACATGATATTGTCTTCCGCACCAGTTAAGACGTCGACCGACTGAAGTTAACGTTTCGAAGCTCAATCACTATTCAACCCTGCTTTCTTGCTGTCTACGCTTGTCAGATGCCGTTACCGGCATCATCCCAAGACTCGCTATTATCTGGTTGGCTAAACCTTGGATAAACCGGAATCCCACCGGCTTGACTACACACCCTTAGCTGGGCGCACAACTGGAATTTATTTAGTTCTTGTTATGCTGTTTTGCTATGCTTTTTTGAGTATTATTAACATCTGCTTTCAGTCGTTCTACATTATCGTATGCCAATCCAAATTTAAAAATCTTTTTCCCTTTTTTATCATAGAATACAGTTAATTTATCATAACTGTAGGTGGGTACAATATTTCCATAATCTAATCCTGTTCTATATGTTTCACTTTTTGTTTTTGATGTTTTAATATCAGACATACGATATTCCTTATTTTTAAAACCAATATGATAAATCACTTTTCCTTTATAAACTTCAACTCGTTTTGTAGCTGAGACAATACCTATAATTCCAAAAATAAAAAGAGGTAGGGGTATAATTACAAGGAATATTGTTAAAAATGTGTAATAAACAAATTCTTGCATAAAAATACAGCTAAAAACAGTTGTGGTTATGAAAATGATACTTATAAGAATCATTAAGCAGCCCACAATCAGATTTAATATTTTTCGACCTTTTTTCATAGCGATACAGTATCTATATGCACTTAAATTTTCCATATGGTTTCCTCCATAACTTCTAAATTTTTCTTTGCGTATAACTTCTTTTCAAACTGAAACCTGCTTGGCTTTATCATAAGGCTGAGTAGATCATAAAAACGCCAAATAAAAATACTAACAAAGCAACAATCTCTATACGAAAATCAAAGCATTTGAAAACCTCATTTCCATATTTTTCATTCTTAAATACGGAAATTTCTTTTCCAATATTTCTCTTTCCCAATGACAAAAAGATACAACCATGTGCAGTATGATATTTTTTGTTTTTAATCTTCACTATATAAGCATGCTTTTTGACATTAACACCACCTACTACATAACCTGCATTTTGTTCTACAATGTCGATTATTTTCCCTTTGCATTTTTCGCCAGTAAAAACAACCCTATATTTTATGTATAGAATTAATAGTGATGTGAATATAAAAATACTCCCTAAAAGCCACATTGAGTACACTCCTATAATTAAATCTTGTTCGTGTTAAATTCCAATTTGTTTATTTCTCATAATATCATACTTTGCAATTATTTACACCATTATAATCAAAAAAAATAACGCAGACAATATCTCTACCATCTGCGTCATTCCTTTCATGTCTTCTTGAAATATTTACTCCATTTTCTTTCAACTTTTACTCCAAATTTACTCCATTTTAAAAATCTGTTACGATATTTTGCGATATTCTACGATACCTTTTCATTGAAGAAAAATGTCTGTAAACCTTGATTTTCAGCGAACTTTTCAATATTTCCAAGCACTTTATTCTGTTGTGAGAATTTCTTCTCAATTATTTCTGTACAATGGTAATTCTGTTCCATCTGCATCCTCCTTTTGTTAATCCCAGCGGAATAATCGAATTGCTATTTGATAGCCGAGTATGCCAATTAGTAATAGTATGCCAACCGCCAGTAGTGTTTGTTCATTCCATATCCCCATAGAAACATCCTTTAATACATGAATTCCTTGCGTTAGGGGCAATACATCCGCAATGTGTTGCAACGGTGAAGGAAACAATTCATATGGAATGGTTGCTCCGGATAAAAATAACATAGGGAAATAGACAACACTGCAAATGATATTCGTAACCTTTAGCGAAGGTGATAGACCAGCAATGATCATTCCTATGCCATACATCGAAAATAACACGAAAACGTAAGCTCCTAGAAATAAGAAGGGATTTCCTTCCATATGATAATCAAAAAATAGTATGGCGCATAAGCTTATCATACAGGCTGATACGATTGCCGTCAATGCGGCGATAAGTGTTTCCACTAATAATAACACGCGCGGACTTACCGGTGTCACAAAAAAATGTTTTAAGATTTTTTTATCACGATAATCGCTGAACGTCATAGGAAGACCCATGAATGCTGTCGCACAGATACCAATGGTGATTAGAGAAGAAAATGCACTTTGCATAAAGGTATAGCCACTATTTCCTGCTTGTTGATCTTTCGCGATAAAACCAATCAAAAATAAGATTCCTACCGGCATGATCACACCAAAAATGATACCATCCGGACAGCGAAGAGCTAATTTCCCTTCTATTTTAAACAATGTCAAAAAGCGCTTCATAACTTAGTCACCTCCATATAGTGTAAATAAGCTTCTTCTAAACTGGCAAAACCTTTTGCAATATCTGCTACAGTTCCTTCCATAATAGCATTTCCCTGTTTCAATAATAAAATGCGATCACACAAATACGCTGCTTCTTCCATATAGTGTGTCGTTAACAAAATGGTCGTACCTTTTTCTTTCCATAACAAAAGACGATCCCAAACCGCTCTTCTTGCGGCTGCATCTAACCCTGTCGTAGCTTCATCTAAAAAAAGCATTTCCGGTTTTGGTAGCAATGCCAATAGGATAGATAACTTTTGGCGTTCTCCTTGTGATAAATGCGCTACAAAATGATGTGCAAACGGCGATAATTCAAACTGTTCCAATAGTTCATGGTAATCTGCAGGATCTTGATACAGTGATGCCATTTCTTCGCATAATTCCCTTACCCGAATATTGTTTTGATAACTTGATGCCTGCAGTTGTACTCCAATCCTTTCAAAGATTGTTTTATCTATGCTAGCACCATCTTTCTTTAAGAGCCTGATTTTTCCTTCATCAGGGTTTTGTAAACCAAGAAGCATTTCGATCGTTGTCGTTTTCCCCGCACCATTGTGTCCTAGAATACCGAAGATTTCACCTTTCTTCACCTCAAAAGACAATTGATTCACCGCAATTTGTGTTTGAAATCGCTTTGTCAGATGTTCCACTTGTATACATAATTCCATCATTCATACCTCCTTGTAAATCAAGGATATATCCTCCTGTTACAGGAGAGTCAAGCACTTTAATAAAACTATGAGAACCTTTATCGTACAATGAATAAAAAGATCTTTTGTTGATAAAATATTTACCTGTTTGCTGATCATCAAGAATAATCCATTTAATAAAAAAACTTAATCTTTCGCATCATGATTAAGCATAAGCGTCATCATATGGATAAATCGAGTAGGGTGAAATAAATCACCCTCTCACACCACCGTACGTACGGTTCCGTATACGGCGGTTCGTTTTAATTTCAAAGCGTGTCTCTCTATATAGTAATCTAAACAACTGACTAGTCCTTTTTGGGCTAGTTTTTCTTTTGATATTGCTCTTACCACACATGTTTTGGTTACGACCCATTGATAATGGTCTCCCATATACGATGTCTGTCTTGCTCTATCTTTTCTAATCCCAAGTTTTTGTAATCCCCACTGTCGCTTGCTGGGTACTTTCCACTGTTTCCATATAATTACTCGCAGTCTTGTACGAAGATGTTCATCTATCCTTGTCATATGTGTTTTCATATTACATATGGAATAATAGTTTATCCATCCTCGTATTACTTGGTTCAGTTGTCTTATCCTTTCATTTAAAGCCATTGTGTTCTTTCTGATTGTTAGCTGTTTCAGTTTCCTCTTAAATCGTTGTATGGAACTTGCGTGTGGTCTTGCACAATATTTCTTATCTTTTGTATCATAATAAAATCCAAAGCCTAGATATTTTAATTTGTTAGGTCTTGTGATATGCGTCTTTGTCGCATTCACTTTCAGTCCCAATTTGTGTTCAATCCACTTTGTGATTGTATGCATCACTCTGTTCGCACTGGCTCTACTTTTTACCGCTATCACGCAGTCGTCTGCGTATCTGGTAAAGTGTAATCCTCTGCTTTCTAATTCTTTGTCTAATTCATTTAGGATAATATTACTTAATAATGGCGATAGGTTTCCACCCTGTGGTGTTCCCTTTTCACTCTTTTCATATTTTCCGTTTATCATGATACCTGCTTTAAGATATTTTCGTATGAGCGACTCTGTATCTCCATCATTTATGATGATGTGTACATAACTCATCAATTTATCCTGTGGCACGTTGTCAAAGAATTTCTCTAAGTCAATGTCTACTATCCATTCATATCCATCATTGATATATTCCAATAATTTATTTATGGCCTGCTCACAACTCCGATTTGGTCTGAATCCATAACTATAATCCGAAAAGAACGTTTCACATATTGGGCTTAATACTTGTACCATTGCCTGCTGGATGATTCTATCCATTACCGTTGGTATCCCCAGATTTCTAGTTCCTCCATTCGGTTTTGGTATTTCAACTCGCTTTACTGGCTGTGGTTTGTACTTCCTTTCTGTGATTTCTGCTCTGATACTTTCCCAGTTTTCTTTTATATAAACATAGGCGTCCTCAATCGTTATTTCATCAATTCCGCTTGTTCCTTTATTCGCTTTTACACGTTTATAGGCTTTGTTCATATTTTCTCTGTTCAGTATCTTTTCTAATAGTTCTGACATACTTTGTGCACTCCTTTCCTTTCCGCTTTCTTACAAATCATCATACGTGTTTTGGATATTTGCTCATTTACGTTTTCACTCATATCCTTGTCTGATTATTGTAAGAAACATACATTTTGCTCGTGCGATTAAAACGTTCGGTCCTTCAGTATCTCTACCTAATATGACCTCTGCTGACTTCTCATTGTTCGTTGTTACTACTCCTCGACTGCCCGTCGTTCTACGTCTCGCCTACTGAGTCAATGAGACCTCGCGGGGTAAGTCACATATCTTTCCTCGTTTACTTATCTGATTTACGCCATTAGGTTACGGTTATCTTTTGGACTTTGATGCTTCATGCCATCTCATCCGCTAATGCCGCCTTATTATCAGCCGTCTGAATTTAATGTTCAGACTTCCTGTCCGTTAAGCCACGATTTCGCTATTGCTTCCTCTCTCCCATACCTCACGATATGAAACTTGCAAGTCGCTCTTGGGTTCGTCGATAACTACGCCCCGAGGGATTTTCACCCTAGATATGTGGCATGCCCGCCACACATGAAAAAAGACATCTATGTGTCTTTTATGTGCCTTTTTAATACTGTATATAGAATAAAACAATTGCTTATCTATGAAACTTCCTGTATATATTATCAAATGATAGGTTACTTATCTATTAAGCTTCTACATAGTTCAATCAACTTCATTTATGATCTACTTTTCTTTCTTTGAATGCTTCCGCATCTTTTTTCCGATATAAACGACGAGAAATTACAAAACCTTTATGGCTCTTAAATTGCTTGTTTAGAAAATCATAATACGCTCCCGGTGAGATGATACCACTTAAATCAAATAAATTTAAACCAATGACACTTAATATATTCGCCATAAAGAAGACACAATTACTGGAAACAACAAAAAATGTTTTCAGCTTTCCTTCTTTAATTTTATAAAACTTTGCACCTGGGGATGTTCGTGTTACCCGGCTGATATAATCATCACAAGGACCCTGATAAGGCAATCCCTTGCGTTTTAAATCTTCATCACTGTAAAAATCTTCAAAGGTCCCAAAAACCTCTAACAAACGATCATTTAGACGTTTTTTCTGCTCTTCGTCTAAAGCAATGCCAAAGCTGATCAGCGTCTTATTTTCATTTTTTAAACAATTATAAATATATGGATTACGATCAGCCATTAAAACAACGCCATCCCCCATCGTGCCAAAGAGATGACGGTTATGGGGATCATAACAACCATACGATATCACAAAGCCACGATAGATTAAATCCGCATGTCCTAACATAGCAGGTCCACTAGGTGCCAGATGAATAAGCACTTCCATATCTACAGGAATATCTTCCTTTATCTCATCAAATTGTTCTTTGATCTGATCCTCTTTGTCTTTATTCAACAAAGTCCTCATAAGATGAGGCGGAATGATGACCGACATGAATGGCGGTACTGCTAATCGTAGCTTTTGATCCAGCTTTTCACCACTTCCCTGTGGAATAATCTCGCGCACCATATCCAACAAGGTATTTCCCCCATAAATTAAAAAATACAGACCGGTAACCACATTGATAATGTCGTTATGATGAAAAGGATTACCAATCAAATAAAAGCTCATGCATAAATCACCTAACAAAAACAGAATGCGAAAGAAGGATATGGTTAAATGATCTTTGATACGAATGTATAAAACAATGATCTTAACAATGGCATGCAATAAGATCCAACTGCCCACAATACGTGGCAGAATGGAATAAAATGCCCGTGGCAGTGCTAATGAGAAAATGATAGCAATACACCAAATGATAATATCTAAAAGCTGAGAGAAGCGTTTTTCAATACGGCGAAAGTTGATTAGCAAGTTGATTAATTTCAAGATGGCTACTGCGGATATACCAATAACTAAGGTTGTATACAGCCAATTCCATACGGTCAAAGATTCGACAACAAAAGAGCATCCAAGCACGCAGAAAAAGACGCCTGTTAATGCCATTGTTACATAATTGAACTGCTTTTTCAACATGCCTTTTACCTCCCTATATTTTTTAATTATAACAAGAACTATTGTTTTCGTAAACTGCCTTTCTTTCTGTATATGAATCTACCTTTTTTTATATATGAAAATGACTATTGTATCAGCACTTTGTTTACCGTATAAAAGCCATTCCATTCACCAGATAAAGCTTTGAAATTATTGCGTCTTTTATAATACAGCCTTAGGATATCTGGATACTGAAAGTAAAAAAGATACGAATGATCGATTATCAGACGTATCCTATACGTATTATACACTCATCATTTCAGGATCATCCTGTACGAGTGTTTCAAATTGATCCACTGGAACCGGTTTAGAGAATACATATCCTTGAATAGCATCACATTCCATACTTTTTAACAACTCTACCTGTGGTATCGTTTCTATCCCTTCGGCAATTGTTTCCATTCCTAATTTCTTAGCTAAACTGATAACTGTTTCAACAATGTCTTCTCCACGTTTATCATTTTCACTACTGAAGGAAACACGATCAAGTTTTAGAATATCCACAGGAATCTCTTTGAGCACATTTAAGGATGAATAGCCACTGCCAAAATCATCCATAGAACATTTATAGCCATATTTATGAATTTCATCTATAATGGTTTTTAACATTTCCAAATTCTCAAATACAACTATCTCTGTCAATTCTATTTCAATATACTGATCCGGTATTTCATATTTTTGTTGTATCTTTCGATATTCTTCTAAAAAGTTTGGATGATGAAGATGATTTCTTGATAAATTTACTGATATCGGATGAACGATTTTCCCTTCATCGATCCATTTACGTAAGATCTTACATACAACTTCAAAAACATACATATCAAGTTTAATAATAAAATCATTTTTCTCAAAGAAAGGGATAAAGTCATCTGGTGGAATCAAGCCTTTTTCTGGACTGTCCCATCTTACTAAAGCCTCTGAGCCAATAATCTTACCCGTCTTTAAACTAACCTTAGGTTGTAGATATATGATAAATTCTTCTTCATCCAGAGCCTTTTCCATCATGTTTTCCATTTCTTTTTCTTTCAGCAACATCTGATGTTCTAAGTCATTATAGAAAACAATATTACATAGATAATAGTTTGGAATATTTTTATTTGTCTTACGCGCTATATTGGCCTTATCACGTACGACGATTAATTCCTGTGCATCATCTTTTACAATATAACAGCCACAAGATAATGGAATATAATAAGGAAGCTGACGCTCTTGATTATATTTATTAATCTCATCCGCGATGCTGTGTAAACGTTCCTTAATCTTCCCTTCATCAATCGTATGCAAATAAATATTAAAGTTATCCGCATTGACGCGGGTAACAAATTCATCCTTAGCTAAATGTTTCTTGATACACACATATACATGTCGTAATACTTTATCGCCATTTTCACTGCCAAAGCTGGCATTAATTAATTTAAATTTACGCAAATCTAAGGATATAAAAGTATATGGTACAAAGTCTTTCGCTCGATCTAAGAGTTCTTTTTCGAACCGTACTTGCGTAAATCCTTGTGTGATAGGATCAATATAGGCGATATTTGTTATTTCTTTATTCTTTTTATTCGATGTGTACAGTAAAAACGCAATGAAGATAAAGAATACAACCGCTATGCCTAAAGCGAGAACGGCGATTGCAAGACTGATGAAATTTTGAATATTCTGACTATACATCGTAGAAGGTACGATGGATAAAAGATACCAATCACAATTATCTAATGGAGTATAAGTGAGTGTTCGCATATTATCGCCATTTACCTTAAACGTAATGGTACCTTTTTTATGATTAGCAATATCTTGACAAAACTTTTGGAATTACATTGAAGATGTAATTTCAGCTTTTGCTGGAAGGTGTTCAAAAAGTTATCACCATCAATTAATGCATTTTTATTTTTGGAATGTAAAATATAATCACCATTTTTCGCTATGATATGTGAAAACCCGGTACCTGAAAATGATTCTGTATTCAGCAATAATTTCATGGTTTCAGGTGGTATTCATCCTACGATTGCGCTAATATTATTATCCTTTCCTTTATAAGGTACTGCATAAACAGCCCCTTTTTCATCAAAAATTTTCAACAGCTTATCGCTTACACTCACTTGCCCATGCATAGCTTTTGCTACACAAGTTAGTTGAGATACATCTTTTAAAGGATGGTTCTTCACCTTTAGCATTCCCTTATGATCAACAGTGCCAATCCATTCAAAAGCTCCACCTTCATAAGCATCATAAAGATACGCTTCATAAGCGGATTCATCCAGATATGCTAAAGAGTTCGATAGCGTTGCTAAGTAAGAAAAATTTGTTTCGACACGTTGCGTCACTTTGTAAGAAGTTTGTTGTGATATTTCATGGAGATAATTATTAACTTCTGTGTTTACGATATCTTTTCCTTTTTGCGTAAGTAAAAAAGATAAACTAATGATAAAAACGATAATTACTACTGTCGAAAAGCCCATCATCTTTCTTTGCTTCTTATTCATCCATATATTTTTTAGCATATTTTTCCTTCAATAACCACACAATTTTTCAGTATACCATAGCAAAAGCAGAAATGTAAAAAATATAACACTTTTTATAACCACTTTTAATCCAAAACTATAAAATATCGTTAAAATATTAAGAATCATTTGGTTATCTTTTTGATTTATGTATACGTAAATACCCTTTGCATAAAGAATGATACTATTCTAAATATATCAAGGTTCCATAGTGTCATTGTATAGAAGAATACTAATCGATTATTCCATAGGAACGTACAGTTTAACTATAAAACCATTTATTATGCATATTCATCTTCCATAGTTATAAAATATACAGAAAAAAAGTCTTAATCCTATTCTGTTAATAAATAGGATTAAGACTTTTTCATACATTTACGCTTATCAGCTTTTTAATATACGGCCTTGCTCTGCCATCCTTTATAAACACCTTGATAAGCTGTGGCAACATCTGCCAGATAATAAACATTGGACATCAGTTTTACCTTATCCATCGGTGTGATATGAAGAACGATCAACTCAAATTCTTCACTGCCTCTGGTAATAACATATCCACGATTTATCACAACGCTTTTAAACTGGTTCATGCTCTCTTCATCTTGAAATTTTACGACATGCTGTACAGGGCGTTCATGATCATGGACATCCCCTTTTTGCTCCAGTGCTTCCATTCGTGCATCGGTATCTTCTTTCAATAATGCCATTTCTGCTCTGGTCAGATGCGTAAACATTTCATCATACTCTTCTTGTGTTTCCTCTTTTGCTTCATCATCCGATGTGCTTTGCACATCTTCAAATTCATCCAGACTTTCATGAGCCTCTTCAAATGCTTCATTCACTTCTTCACAACAATGTTGTGGATCACTGATCGGTGCTTCTTCAGCTGCATCTTCATTATCTTCAGGCTCATCATCGTACAGCAAACCCTGATCTAAATCAATAATTTGTTTTTCTTCTTCTTTTTTCATTTTGTAAGCAATAAGAGCTGCTGCGCTCCCTAAAACAGCTAAAATTGGAAATATCTTTTTCATTTTATCACCACTTTCATGTTTCTATTGTATCACACTTCAAAGAAAAAAATACATAGAAACTACTTTTTTCTGCTGATCCCTACACCATCTCCAAAATCATAAAATGTCGTATCATAATCCTCACGCTTTTTTAAATACTCAACAAATCGACTGATTTTGGTGACAAGCTGTCGCAGATTCCGATTTTTAATCCGTTCCTGATGTTCGACATACCCATGGAACTTAAGATTATCAGTAATGACATAACCATCTTTTATAAGATTCTTCTCATAGCGTTCAAAAAACTTTATATATTGCGCCTTTGCAGCATCGATAAACAACATATCAAATGATCCTTCCACGGTGGTTTCTAAAGCATCTCCATAAAGCAGTGTGATACGTTCTTCTAAATGTGCTTTGCGTACGTTTTCAACCGCTTTTTGATAGCGTTCCTTATCGCGTTCAATCGTCACGACGTGTATTTGTTCATCCAACAAAGCCATACGAATAGCAGAATATCCAATAGCACTGCCAATTTCAAGAATGTTCGTTAAATGGTGTTGCTGAATAAACGCACATAGAAAGGCAATTCCTTCCGGCTGCATGATTGGGACATTGTATGTTTTCGCATAGTCCTCCATCTCTTCAATTAGTTCCATGATCTCACCTCACTCAATTAGTTTTCGCTGTTGTCTTTTTATCCTCTGTTTTCTTTTTATCCTTATCTTTATCATTAAGATTGACTGGTTTTTTACCCACATGAACTTTAAAGGTTCGTACACTGCGATTTCCACTTTTATCTTTCGCAATAACGCGTATTTTATGATCGCCAGATTTTTTTGTATCCACATTGCCTTCAATACGATAATAATTATTTTGTAAATCCGTTGCTGTAGTATAAAGCAATGGTCCATCAACCGGATCGCTGACACTGATAATATTATCTTTGATATCAAATGTACCATTATACGGTATTGCTATACGTTCTTTTTTGAGAATGATTTCCGGTTTTTGTGTATCCTTCACAGTTATCTTTAAATGAATGTTTGTTTTCTCTCCATCTGCGACCACCGCATAAACAAGATCCTGTTCCCCGCATGCATGTACATTTAATTTAGGATAGGTAACAATGACGCCATCTGTATTTTTTACTAAGGCTTTACTCGTGATTGTGGTATTCCCATATTCCACTTCTGTAGCATTTTCAATAAAGTTTATCTTTGATGAAGACTTATGATACTTCTCAAAAAGGATAATTCCAATGAGCACCCCTGCCACAAATAGCATTATAAAAAATTTCTTTTTGTTCGTACTATTTTTGATCATTGTGTACCTTCTTTCATTTTCATTCATTTCATCTCAAATTGTATCATGGTTTTTTGCGGGAAACAACTTAATAGTGCTTAAGAAAACGACACCATGTCTCCATGATGTCGTTAGCTTTTTTATTTTACGAGTTCAATGATTGCCATAGGAGCAGCGTCACCACGACGTACTCTTGTTTTCACAACTCTTGTGTACCCACCATTACGATCTTTGTAAGCAGGTCCGATTTCGTTGAACAGTTTTTGTAAAGCTGTCTGACCTGTTTTTTCGTCTACAACAACGTCGCGAACGAATTTAGCAGCCTGACGGCGAGCATGTAAATCACCGCGTTTTGCTAAAGTAATCAGCTCATCAACAACAGAACGCAGTTCTTTTGCTTTCATTTCAGTTGTTTCAATCTGACCATAAGCGATCACTGATGTAGCCATGTTACGTAATAAAGCTTTACGGTGGTCAGCTTTACGTCCTAATTTACGATTCCACATTGGTTGTTAGCCTCCTTTGCGAATAATATTATTCGTATGATTTAAAGTTTAAGCCTAAATCATACAATTTATCTTTAACTTCTTTGAGTGATTTCTTACCTAAGTTACGTACTCTCATCATTTCATCTTCTGTACGCTGTGTTAATTCTTCGACGGTCTGAATGCCAGCGCGTTTCAAACAGTTGTAAGAACGTACAGACAGATCGAGATCTTCGATCATCATGACAAGACCCTTGTTCTGCACTTCACCCTGAGCTTCCTTCATGACAGATTCCATATCATTGACAGCTTCATCAACGTTTGTCAGCAGTTCCAAATGATCAATCAGAATCTTTGCTGATAATGCTAATGATTCCGCAGGACTGATGGAGGAATCACTCCATACTTCCAAAGTCACTTTATCATAATTGGCATTCTGACCAACACGTGTAGGATCTACAGAGTAAGAAACCTTTTCAATTGGTGTATAGATAGAATCCGTATAAATGATTCCTAAAGGCTGATTTGGAGTCTGATACAGCTGTTTGTTTGTGTCAGCATTTACATATCCGCGGCCAACACGCGCCTGCAGTTCCATTTCCAACATTCCGCCTTCTTCCAGAGTACAGATGTGCAAATCCTTGCTCAGCACTTCTACGCCTTCTGGACAGTAGATATCTGCACCGGTAACTTCTCCAGGACCTTGTTTTGAAATACGCAATGTATAGATCTCATCATCCTGAATTTTCATGACCAGTGTCTTGATATTCAGGATCATGGTCGTTACATCCTCAACGATTCCTGGAATAGATGTAAACTCGTGGTAAACCCCGTCAACTTTAATTGAAAATACGGCAGCTCCCGGTAAAGAGGAGAGCAAAACACGTCTTAGTGCATTCCCAATAGTTGTTCCGAAACCTCTCTCTAAAGGTTCAAATACAAACTTACCGTAGTGTTTAGATTCATCGTATTCTTTAACTTCAAAATGTGCACGTTCGAATTTTTGCATAGTATACCTCCTCAATTAAGCTTATGATTAACCACGTGGTCGTTTAGGTGGACGACAACCGTTGTGTGGAATAGGAGTTACATCGTTGATCATTGTAATTTCTAATCCCGCAACCTGTAAAGCTCTTACAGCTGCTTCACGTCCAGGTCCTGGACCTTTAACGTTTACTGATACTGTTTTCATACCATTTTCTATTGCTGCTTTACCTGCAGCTTCTCCAGCCATCTGTGCAGCAAATGGAGTGGATTTACGTGAACCCTTGAACCCCAGTGCTCCAGCGCTGGACCATGCTACAGCGTTTCCATTTTCGTCAGTAATAGTAACGATGGTATTGTTAAAAGTTGAATGAATATGAGCACATCCACGAGCAATATTCTTGCGTGCTTTACGTTTACGTGCGCCCGCTTTTACGTTTTTTGCCATTTTAATTTCCTCCTATCGTCCTATTTCTTTTTGTTTGCTACTGTACGAACTGGACCTTTACGCGTACGAGCATTTGTTTTTGTTCTCTGTCCGCGAACCGGTAAACCTTTACGGTGACGGATTCCGCGGTAGCATCCGATTTCCATCAGACGCTTAATGTTTAATGCAACCTCACGACGCAAATCACCTTCTACTTTGATAGAATCCACTTCGTTACGGATGGCATTAATCTGTTCGTCAGTTAAATCTTTTACACGGATATCTTCGCTGATTCCCGTTTTTGCCAGAATCTGTTCCGCAGTTGGGCGGCCGATTCCGTAAATGTACGTTAATGATACTACTACGCGCTTGTCGCGTGGTAAGTCAACACCTGCAATACGAGCCATTTTACATTACACCTCCATTAGTTTCCTTGTCTTTGTTTGTGTTTTGGGTTTTCGCAAATGACCATGACACGGCCTTTACGTTTGATAATGCGGCACTTATCGCATATTGGTTTGACAGATGGTCTTACTTTCATGCGTCTTCCTCCTTATTCACGACTTATTTGTGTCGGAATGTAATTCGCCCACGTGTTAAATCATAAGGTGAAATTTCAACGGTTACACGGTCCCCTGGTAAAATGCGGATGTAGTGCATGCGGATTTTACCAGAAACGTGAGCCAGTATTTCGTGTCCGTTTCCCAATTTCACTTTGAACATTGCGTTTGGTAAAGTATCAATTACTTCGCCATCCATTTCAATAACATCTTGCTTACCCATTACTTGGATGTTCCTCCTCTTTTATCTCTGTGAGTATTTCATACCCTTTTTCTGTGATCACGATCGTATGCTCGTAGTGAGCTGCCAAGCCACCATCTTTGGTGACGACACCCCAGCCATCCGCAAGTGTTCGTGTATGTGGCCTGCCTGCTAAAACCAACGGTTCGATTGCAAGCGTCATGCCTTCTTTAAGCAGAATGCCATGACCTGCCGGGCCGAAATTTGGAACTGTCGGATCTTCATGGACGGAAGTTCCAATACCATGTCCTGCATAATCCCGTGGCAAAGAAAAGCCATGCCCAAAGACATACTCTCCGATTGCATGAGATATATCAGTTAGATGATTCCCAGCCTTTGCCATTTTTAAACCTTCATATAAAGATTCTTCGCTAATTCTCAGAAAGGCTTTTGTTTCCTCGCTGATATTACCGACAGCATATGTCCATGCTGAGTCACCATGATACCCTTGATAACAGGCACCGATATCTACTGAAACAATGTCCCCGTCATGTAACATCGTATCATCTGGGACACCATGTACCATGACAGAATTTACAGATATACATGCAGCAGCTGGAAACCCGTATAAACCCTTAAATGACGGTATCCCGCCATGTTTTCGTATCGTGTTTTCCACGATTTCATTGATTTTTTTCGTAGTGATTCCAGGCTGTATAACTGTTTGCGCTGCACGATGTGCAAGCGCAACAATTATACCTGCTTTTTTCATGAATGTCAACTCCTGATTTGACTTCGGAATGACCATTTTAGTCCTCCAACGCTTTCAGGACATCGCTCCAGACGTTTTCGATTGGTTGATCGGCATTGATTCTTGCGACAATTCCTTTCTGCTCATAGTAATCCAGAACAGGAGCTGTCTGTTTGCTGTATTCATCCAGTCGTACGGTAAGACTTTCTACCGTATCGTCTTTTCGCTGATATAGATCTCCACCACATACATCACATTTACCTTCTACCATAGGAGGTTTGGATTGTAAGTGATAGATCTCTCCGCACTCTTTACAGAGACGGCGGCCGGTGATTCTGCCAGCCAGAACATCAAAGGGAATATCCATGGCAATGACTTTGTCGATGGATAATGCCCCATCGCCAGCCAATGCATCAAAGGCCTTTGCCTGTTCTAAAGTTCTTGGATAGCCATCTAGAAGAAAGCCGTTTTTCTTATCTTCCAGTTTATCCAGATAGCTTTTCACCATATTGTTTACCAGTTCATCAGGGACGAGCAGTCCTTTGTCCATATAGCTTTTCGCTTCAAGACCAAGTTCTGTACCATTCCCGATTTCACTGCGGAAAATATCTCCTGTTGAAATATGATTCACATTAAATTTTTCAACGATTTTTGCGGACATCGTACCTTTACCGGCACCAGGACCGCCCATAATCAAGATATTCATAGGTTCACCTTCTATCTCTGAAGAAATCCACGGTAGGACTTCTGCGTCAGACGACCTTCGATCTGTTTCACGGTTTCCATTGCAACACCTACGACGATGATGATACCAGTACCGCCGATACCCATAGAGCTAGGCAGATTTGTAAATAATGGAAGAGCATGAGGCAGAACTGCGATGAAAGCCAGTCCAATTGCGCCTAATACCGTGATTCTGTTTAATACCTTGTTAATGTAATCTTTGGTTTCCGTACCAGGACGGATACCAGGGATATATGTTCCTGATTTACCTAAGTTCTCGGCAATCTTTTCCGGATCTACCTGTAACTTCGTATAGAAGAAGGTAAATAACAGAATCAATACCACATAGATAACCAGGCTCACTGGTGTTTGCATACCCAGGTAATACTCTACGGTACTTACCCATTCAGCAGCCGTTACCATCTTAATGATGGAAAGTGGCGCCACCATGATAGCAGAAGCAAAGATAACAGGAATTACACTGGCTGAATTGATTTTCAGCGGCAGGTATGTCATGTCTTTCTTGCGTGTTGTTACCGTGCTGGATGTATACTGAATTGGAATCTTACGTTCCGCTGTCTGCATGAAGACAACAAAGATGATGATCAGCAGATAGCATAACAGGAAGCCGCCAAAGCTCAAGATTCCATTAAAGGTTGCAGAACTGCTGGATGTATCGACAAGCGTTCCCCAAGCTGTTGCGAACTGATGTGGAAGTCTTGCGATAATGCCAGCGGCGATGATCATAGATACCCCATTGCCAACACCCTTCATCGTAATACGGTCACCGATCCACAAGATGAACATGCTGCCACCTGTTAAGATTGTTGCAATATAAAGGATGCTTGACCAACCATTGCCATTGACCAGTAAATCCGGATAGCTTCTTGAAAAGCCATATATTAGCGTTGAAGCCTGGAAGAAGCTCAAGACAACTGCCAGGTAACGTGTATAACGATCAATTTGTTTTTTACCGGATGCGCCGCCTTTGGCAAGTTCTGTCAAAGCCGGAATAACATCCATGGATAATAACTGAATAATAATAGATGCGGTGATGTAAGGGCCGACTCCCATAGCAAAAATGGACATCTGTTCCAGACCTCCACCACCAAGCAGGTTGATCATATCAAGCAGTGAATTGCTGGATTTCGTCAGCGATGTCGTATCTACGCCCGGTACAGTGATTGCTGTACCAAAGCGGAAGATAAACAACATGGCAAGAGTAAAGAATATTCGATTACGAATATCTTTATTCTTGAACATGCTGGTAATCGTGCTAAGCATACTAGATAACCTCTGCTTTTCCGCCTGCTTGCTCGATTATCGTTAAAGCTGATTTAGAGAACTTGTTAGCTTTCACTGTCAGTTTCTTTTCTAATTCACCTTCGCCTAAGATCTTGATTCCATCTAATTCTTTTCTTACCAGACCGCATTCAATCAACAGTTCTGGAGTTACTTCCGTACCATCTTCAAAACGATTTAAAGATGCTACATTTACGATTGCATACTCTTTACGAGTAAAGTTTGTAAAACCACGTTTAGGCAAACGTCTTGCTAATGGTGTCTGTCCACCTTCAAAACCTAAGCGAACGCCTCCGCCAGATCTTGCTTTCTGACCTTTATGTCCTTTACCAGCAGTTTTACCGTTACCAGAAGCATGACCGCGTCCTACACGGTAGCTTGCTTTTCTGGCACCTTCTGTATATGTCATTTCATGTAATTTCATGTTCTAATTCCTCCTGTTAACCGCGAATTTCTTCTGGTTTTTTACCACGGAGACGAGCAACATCTTCAATCGTTTTCAGATCTTTTAATGCTGCAATCGTAGCACGAACCATGTTGATTGGCGTACGGCTTCCCAGACATTTAGACAGGATATCGTTGATACCAGCCAGTTCCAATACGGCACGTACAGGACCACCAGCGATAACTCCGGTACCTTCTGTAGCAGGGCGCAGGAAGATTTCTCCAGCTCCGTAACGTCCAGTGATTTCGTGAGGAATGGTAGTTCCTACGATAGGTACGTTGAATACGTTTTTCTTAGCGTCTTCAACAGCCTTTTTAATAGCATCAGGAACTTCGTTTGCTTTTCCTGTACCAAAGCCGACACGGCCTTTTTTGTCACCGATGACAACCAATGCAGCAAAACGGAAGCGGCGTCCACCCTTTACTACTTTAGTTACACGGTTGATGGTAACGACGCGTTCTTCAAATTCTTTTTCAACGTCGCGATTTCTTCTTGGTTTACGTTCCATTCGCATAACCTCCTAAAATTTCAAGCCGGCTTCTCTAGCCGCTTCAGCCAAAGCTTTAACTCGACCGGTGTAAACATATCCACCACGGTCAAATACAACATTTGTGATATTCTTTTCAAGTGCGCGTTTCGCAACCTCAGCGCCAACGGTTTTGGCAGCTTCAACGTTACCACCGTTTTCCAGTTTCATTTCAACACTGCTAGCGGCTACTAATGTAGTACCGTTAACATCATCAATGATCTGCGCGTGAATGTGGCTGTTTGAACGGAAAACGTTCAGGCGGGGACATTCAGGAGTACCGCTGATTTTGGTACGAACACGCAAGTGACGGCGTAAACGCTCATCATTTCTAGATACTTTCTTAAGCATTGTTCAATTTCTCCTTTCCCACTATTTCTTACCTGCTGTTTTACCTTCCTTACGACGAACATATTCACCTTTGTAGCGAATACCTTTGCCTTTGTAAGGTTCTGGTTTTCTTACAGCACGAACATTTGCAGCGAATTCACCGACACGCTGTTTATCAATTCCGGACACTTTAATAGCTGTCGCAGAAGTACATTCTACGCTCAATCCTTCTTCGATAGCAAATTCAATTGGGTGGGAGTAACCAACATTCAGTGTCAGTTTCTTACCGCTTACGGCAGCACGGAAACCGATACCAACCAATTCCAGTTCTTTGGAATATCCGTTAGTAACACCTTCAACCATGTTAGCCAGCAGAGCACGTGTAGTACCATGCAGCTGTTTTGTGTGTTTCTGTTCGTTTGGACGTGTTACGCTCAAAACGTTTTCTTCAATTTTAATACCCAATTCCGGGTTAAACTGACGAGTTAAAGTTCCCTTAGGTCCTTTAACAGTCACCTCATTCCCAGCAGCGATGTTTACTTCAACGCCAGCAGGAATGGTAATCGCTTTATTACCGATACGTGACATTCTTCTTTACCTCCGTCTAGATTACCACACGTAGGCGATAACTTCGCCACCAACGTGTTTAGCTCTAGCTTCTTTATCTGTCATTAAACCATGAGATGTAGAGATGATTGCAATACCCAGACCGTTCAATACGCGAGGAACTTCGTCCACTTTTGCGTAAGCACGTAAACCAGGTTTAGAAACTCTCCGTATTCCATTGATTACTTTTTCGTTGTTAGGTCCATATTTCAGTGTAACATTGATGGTTTTCTTAACGTCACCTTCAACGTTGTAATCTGTAATAAAACCTTCTTCTTTTAAAATCTTTGCGATTTCGATCTTTTCTTTATTTGCAGGTACTTCTACAACTTCGTGACGAGCCTGAACTCCATTACGAATTCTAGTCAGCATATCTGCAATCGGATCTGTCATTATCATCATGACTGTATTCCTCCTATCTGATTACCAGCTCGCCTTTTTTACACCCGGAATCTGACCCTTGTAAGCCAGCTCGCGGAAGCAAATACGGCAGAGTTTGTATTTACGTAAAACTGAGTGAGGACGGCCACAACGTTCACAACGTGTGTACTCACGCACCTGGAACTTCTGAGGACGTTTTGATTTATTAACCATTGCTTTTTTTGCCATACTGTAAGTCCTCCTATTTCTTGAAAGGCATGCCTAATTCTTCAAGCAGCGCCTTTGCTTCTTCGTTTGTTTTTGCAGTAGTAACGATAACGATATCCATACCACGTACTTTGTTAACCTTATCGTAGTTGATTTCTGGGAAGATCAGCTGTTCTTTAACACCCAGTGTGTAGTTTCCACGGCCATCGAAAGATGTTGTAGAAACACCACGGAAGTCACGCACGCGTGGCAATGAGATGTTCATCAGCTTATCCATGAAATCATACATCTTCTCTTTACGTAAAGTTACCTTACATCCGATAGGCATACCTTCACGCAATTTGAAGTTTGCGATAGATTTCTTTGCTCTTGTGATAACTGGAGCCTGTCCAGTGATCTGTGCCAATTCAGCTACGGCTTCGTCCAATACCTTTGGATTCGCGATTGCTTCACCGATACCCATGTTGATAACGATCTTATCTACATAAGGAACTTCCATAACTGACTTGTAGTTAAACTTTTTCATTAAGTTAGGCACAACTACATCTGTATATTTCTGATTTAGGCGGTTCATCCTTTAACCTCCCCTACTTAATTTCAGCGCCGGTTTTTTTATAGACGCGAACCTTTGTTTGATTGCCTTTTTTGTCTTCTTTGATTTCAAATCCAACACGGCTGGCTTTCTTAGCCTTGCTATCGTAAGCCATAACATTGCTAACATGGATTGGCATTTCTTTTTCAATAATGCCGCCATCTGGATTAGCCTGAGATGGTTTCAAGTGTTTTTTTACAACATTTACACCTTCAACGATAACTTTGTTTTCCTTAGGGAAAACTTTGGTTACTTCTGCAACAGTGCCCTTGTAAGCACCTGTAATAACCTGAACCTTATCACCTTTTTTGATTTTCACAAAGACACCTCCTTACAGCACTTCTGGTGCCAAAGACACAATTTTCATAAAGTCTTTGTCACGCAGTTCTCTTGCTACTGGCCCGAAAATACGAGTTCCACGAGGTGTGTTATCGTCTTTGATCAGGACAACAGCGTTGTCATCAAATTTGATGTATGTTCCGTTGTCACGGCGAACGCCACGTTTTGTACGTACGATTACACCTTTGACTACGTCACCTTTTTTTACAGTTCCACCAGGAGCAGCCTGCTTAACAGCACAGACAACGATATCCCCGATGTTTGAAAACTTACGAACGCTTCCACCTAAACAGCGGATAACCAATACTTCTTTGGCACCTGTGTTGTCAGCGACGCGTAATCTACTTTCATTCTGGATCATGAATGTCTACCTCCTAGCGCCTACAGCTGTACAGCTTTTTCGACGATTTCAACCAAACGGAAACGTTTTGTAGCAGACAATGGACGAGTTTCCATAATAACTACCTTATCTCCGATTTTCGCTTCATTGTTTTCGTCATGAGCTTTAAACTTCTTAGAATATTTTACACGTTTTCCATATAATGGATGTGTTTTCTTTGTTTCAACGACTACAGTAATCGTTTTATCCATCTTATCGGAAACAACTGTTCCACGATATACTTTACGGTTAGATCTTTCCATAACTTAGTGATCCTCCTTAATCCTGATTGCTAAGCTCGCGCTCAGTCAATACGGTTTTCATACGGGCAATGTCTTTCTTCACGGTTTTTAAGCGTGCAGTGTTCGTCAACTGTCCGGTTGCTTGTTGGAAACGAAGATTAAAAAGTTCATCTTTAAGCGTTTCGATCTGTTGTGCAATTTCAGTGTTACTTAACTCTCTGATCTCTTTCGCTGTCATTATTTCTCTTCTCCTTTTCTAACAAATTTCGTCTTCACTGGCAGTTTGTGAGAAGCCAGACGGAATGCTTCACGTGCAACTTCTTCTGGAACACCAGCAATTTCAAACATCATACGTCCTGGTTTTACAACTGCTACCCATCCTTCAGGTGCACCTTTACCAGAACCCATACGTACTTCAAGAGGTTTTTTCGTTCTTGCCAAGTGAGGGAAGATACGAATCCAAACTTTACCACCACGTTTCATATAACGTGTCATGGCAATACGGGCAGCCTCGATCTGGCGGTTACTTACATAAGCACCAGTGTCAGCCATCAGACCATATTCACCAAAAGATACTTCACGACCGGCTTTCGCACGTCCTTCGTAGCTTAAACGGTGAGGTCTTCTATATTTTGTTCTCTTAGGCATCAACATAATTTAGTTTCCTCCTTCCGCTTTCTTAGGAGCATTTCCAGCAGCGTTGTTTCTCTGGCTGTTGTTGCGGTTACGGTTGTCGTTACGATTTCCGCCACGGTTGTTGCGACGGTTACGACGACGATCGTTCATATTGTTCTTAGGAGCTTCTGGTTCCTGAACCATCTGTCCTGGCAATACTTCACCACGGCAGATCCATACTTTAACACCTAAACGGCCATACTGAGTAGAAGCTTCTTCCCAAGCATAGTCGATGTCAGCACGCAATGTATGCAGAGGTACAACACCTTCGCTATAACCTTCAGTACGCGCCATATCAGCTCCGCCTAAACGTCCAGATACAGCAGTCTTGATACCTTTGGCACCAGCACGCATTGTTCTCTGGATAGCTTTTTTCTGAGCTGTACGGAAGCTTGCACGCTGTTCCAACTGGTCAGCAATGCTTCTAGCAACCAAACGAGCATCCAAATCTGGATTAGCGATTTCCAGAACTTTTACATAGATGTTCTTTCCACCAGTTAATTTTTCCAGTTTCTTCTTCAAGTTTTCAATGTTTTCACCGTTTGTTCCGATGATCACACCAGGACGAGCTGTACGGATCATGATCTCAACACGGTTTTTAGAACGTTCAATTTCAATTCTTGATACGGAAGCTGCCTTCAGTTCAGCGAATAAGAATTCACGAATTTTAACATCTTCCAGTAAAAGATCGGCATAATCTTTGTCAGCATACCATCTGGATTCCCAGTCACGGATAACACCGACACGCATTCCGATCGGACTAACTTTCTGTCCCATGAGCTACCTCCTTAATCACGCTCGTCAACCACAACAGTGATGTGGCTGGTGCGTTTGTGGATCGCACTTGCAGATCCTTTTGCACGTGGCATGAAGCGTTTCAAAGTTACACCTTCGTTTGCATAACATGCTTTCACGTATAATTTTTCTTCATTCATATCGTTGTTGTTAACGGCATTTGCTACCGCTGACTTCAACACTTTTCCTACAGCTTCCGCAGCTACGTTTGGTGTAAACTTTAAGATTGCGGCAGCTTCTTCAACGTCTTTCCCACGAATCAGATCGATTACAAGGCGAGCTTTTCTAGGTGGGATACGTAATGTCTTTGCGCATGCTTTAACTTCCATTCTACGTTTCCTCCTTATCTCTTAGCTTTCTTGTCATCAGCGCCGTGTCCAGCATATTTGCGGGTTGGCACGAATTCACCAAGCTTGTGTCCTACCATATCTTCTGTAACATAAACAGGCAGATGTTCTTTTCCGTTGTAAACGGCAAATGTATGTTCCACAAACTGAGGGAAAATCGTTGAACGACGTGACCAGGTTTTAATAACTTGTTTTTTACCGGCAGCATTCAGTGCTTCTACCTTCTTCATCAGATGGTCATCACAGAATGGGCCTTTTTTCAAACTACGACTCATTTTTCATTTCCTCCTTTGCCTATTTGCCATTACGACGACGAACGATTAATTTCGTTGACGCTTGTTTTGCTTTACGTGTTTTCACACCCATAGCTTTCTTGCCCCAAGGAGTCATTGGTGATTTACGTCCTACTGGAGTACGTCCTTCACCACCACCATGAGGGTGATCGTTAGGGTTCATAACAGAACCACGAACTGTTGGGCGGATACCTCTCCAACGGTTACGTCCGGCTTTACCGTAGTTAACCAGACTGTGGTCTTCGTTTCCGACAGAACCGATGGTTGCGCGGCAGTTAGACAAAATTTTACGAACTTCTCCAGATACCAAACGAACAGTAGCATACTTTTCTTCGATACCTAAGATCTGTGCAGATGCACCAGCGGAACGAGCCAGCTGACCACCTTTACCAGGTTTTAATTCGATGTTGTGGATGAAAGTTCCTTCTGGGATATCTTTCAGTTCCAATGTGTTACCAACTTTGATGTCGGCACCTTCTCCAGAAACAACTGTCATTCCAACAGTTAATCCTTTAGGAGCAATGATGTAACGCTTTTCACCATCTGCATAGTTTAACAGAGCGATGTTAGCGGAACGGTTTGGATCGTATTCAATTGTTGCAACACGAGCAGGGATACCGTCTTTATTACGTTTAAAGTCGATGATACGGTAAGCACGTTTGTGTCCGCCACCCTGATGACGTGTTGTAATACGTCCGTTGTTATTACGTCCACCTTTACTATTTAAAGGGGCAAGTAATGATTTTTCTGGTTTGTTTGCTGTAATCTCTTCACGAGATAAGCTGGTCATACCACGGCGACCTGGAGTGGTCGGCTTATACTTCTTAATTGGCATGTGTCAATTTCCTCCTTACGCAATATTTATTCAGGAAATAGCGTTCTTCTTCCTGAGCTTATTTAGCTTCTTCTTCGCCAAACAAGTTGATGTCCTGACCTTCTGCAATTTTTACATAGGCTTTGCGGACAGCTTTTGTTTTACCAACGTATTTACCCATTCTTTTTGTTTTAGGCTTTACGTTAACAACATTAACAGCAACTACATCAACACCGAAGATGCTTTCAACAGCTTGTTTTACCAGTGTCTTGTTAGCGCCTTTTCTAACCTCGAAGGTTACCTTGTTGTCTTCGTCCATGTATCTCATCGTTTTTTCTGTGATGATTGGACGGATAATAATGTCTTTATAGTTATCCATTATGCAAGTGCCTCCTCAACATCTTTCACAGCAGCTTCTGTAAAGACGATTTTGTTAGCATTTACGATATCGTAAACATTCAATCCATCAGCAGTCAGCATCATCATGCTAGGGATGTTGCGCATGCTCAGAAATGCATTTTCAAAATCTTCACCTTCAGATACTACAAACAATGTTTTTCTTGGAGCGTTCAGGTTTGCGATGATTTCATTGAAAGCTTTTGTCTTAGGTGCTTCCAATTCAAGCTTATCAACCACGCTCATAGCGTTTTCTGCCACTTTTTCAGATAATACTGATTTCAGTGCCAGACGACGAACTTTTTTGTTCAGCTTGTATGCATAGCTTCTTGGTGTAGGACCGAATACCGTTCCGCCACCTCTCCACTGTGTAGCACGGATGGAACCCTGACGCGCACGTCCTGTTCCCTTCTGACGCCAAGGCTTACGACCGCCACCGCGAACTTCTGTACGGTTTTTGGTGTCGTGTGTTCCCTGACGCATGCTTGCACGCTGCATCACAATGGCATCAAAGATACATTGCTGATTTGGCTCGATGCCAAATACTGTATCGGCAAGAGTAATTTCGTGAAGCTCTTTACCAGCTTGGCTTAATACGACCATCTTAGGCATCTTTTATTCCTCCTCTTTCGTGTAATCTACCAAAGTCACAGGAGCTTTATCGCCCTTAGAACATTTAGCAGTGCGTACCATTACTAATCCACGTTTAGGTCCAGGCACGTTACCTTTAATTAATAAGTAGTTGTTTTCAACATCAACTTTAACAATTGTCAGGTTCTGGTTTGTTGTTCTGTAACCACCTTCCTGACCAGCCATGATTGTTCCTTTCAGAATCTTACCCTGGCGAGATGTAATACCGTTGGTAGCCAAAGAACCAATGTGTCTGTGGTGTCCTGAACCATGGCTCTTAGGACCGATCTTCGCATTGTTACGAACGATCGTACCGTTATATCCTTTACCCTTGCTAGTTCCGATTACATCAACCGTTTCACCAGCAGCGAAGATATCAACTTTAACCTCGTCACCAAGATTTACATCTAATTCGCAATCGCGGATTTCCTGAGCGAAACGCTTAGGAGCCGTGTTAGCTTTTGCAGCATGTCCCTTGCTAGGTTTTGTGCTGCGTGTTTCTTTTACATCTTCAAATCCTAACTGTACAGCTTCGTATCCATCGTTTTCCACTGTCTTTTTCTGTAATACTACGTTTGGTGTAGCTTCAACAACAGTAACCGGAATCAGTGTTCCTTCTTCCGTAAATACCTGTGTCATTCCAAGTTTACGTCCAAGTATACCTTTCATGATGTCACCTCCATTACAGCTTAATTTCGATGTCAACACCACTTGGCAGTTCCAGACGGCTCAATGAGTCGATTGTTTCTGCTGTAGGTCCGACGATCTCAATTAAACGTTTGTGCGTTCTGATCTCGAATTGTTCGCGAGAATCTTTGTATTTGTGTACCGCACGCAGGACTGTTACAACCTGCTTTTCAGTTGGAAGAGGTACTGGTCCAACAATCTTTTTTGCACCGTGAGCTTGTGCTGCCTGAACGATCTTTTCTGCAGAAGCATCCAAGATTCTGTGTTCGTAGGCCTTTAAGCGAATTCTTACGCTATTTTTTGCCATGAATATGTCTCCTTTCGTCTATATCGACTATAGACTCGCTCGATGCGAATTCCCTGACCTCGCCGTCCATGACAACGTTTCTCAGTGGGTCAGCAACCTCGCATGTCATTGCGGTCGTGAGAATATTCTAACACAGTTGAATAGTGAATACAAGCCTTATTTACCGTATTTTTTAACTTTTTTTCAAGGTTTTTTATCATCTTACTTCACATGGTTGCGAGATATAAAATGATAGCGTTTACATGAATTTTCATCCATAAAAGACGGCTATTTTATGATAATTCATGGTCAAAATCGGTAAAAAAACAAAAAAAATCTCCTCCTCTAGAAGCCGCTGTGCCTCTTGAAAAGAAGATTCGATATATTCCAGTAAGATGAAATCGTATTTTTATGTGCACGAAGGCTTTCTATGCAATGCCTTATCCAAAGCTTTCTGTTTATGTCGATGGCACACATCGTAAGTGAAACACTTCTTTATTCTTTATACAGATGATTCGCATTTATTTAAGAAATGGTGATAATTATCCATCAACTGTGCAGCTAAAGATGCTTCTGCTATCTGACGAAGCGCCGCAATCCGCGTTATGCTGCGTGTAAGATACGTACGATAGGCAGCAAGCGGTACCTCTTTCTGCTCACACCAGCGTATCGCATCAATGCCATCACTTTCTATTAGCATACGTTGTAAAGAAATCTTACGGGCTACTTTGGTAACGGCAGGATCATCACCAACCGATGGTCCAATGGTAAACCAGCAATCCAATGCCATATAGTCTTCCAAATAATCATCGCAGGAATACCAATGCACAAGATACGTATTCGGATATTTTCGCAGCAATGATAATGCTTCTTTTTCCATGCCTTTTAGATGTAACAAGATGGGCTTATGTAATTGCTGTCCCAACTGCAGTTGTTTTTCAAAAACTTCCCTCTGCTTTTCCATCGGTGTTTTACACCATACGGAATCTAAACCGATTTCTCCAAGGATCTCTGCTTCTTGCAGAATCGCTAACATCGCTTCCCAAGTTATCGCGTCCGCCTGCCATGGATGAATCCCGGCACTAATTCTAAGCTTTGGATATTGTGCTTGCAGTTCTTTTAGAAAGTGATATTCCTGTGGCGATGCCGCATTTGCTATACCCTCTATCTGATGTTTTTGCATTTCCTTAAAGAACGCTATATCGCTGATATGCAGATGTGCATCATGCATGCGACTCCCCCCTTAATAATGAATAAATTTCTTTTCGCTGTTCGCCTTGTGTAAACAGCCAGTCCCGACTTTTGACTACTTCATGTAAATTGATTTCCTTGACGATAGATGCCGGTGAACCGCCTAAGATCAAGATACGATCTGCCAGATATAAAGCCTCATCAATATCATGTGTTACTAGTAAGGTCGTCTTCTGCAATTCTTTTCGCATCGCTAACAGCCAATCCTGCATATCATTGCGCGTAATGACATCCAAGGCGCCAAAAGGTTCATCTAACAATAGGATATCTGCACTGCAAAGCGCTGTTCGCAAGAATGCTGCTCGTTGTCGCATACCACCGGATAATTCTTTCGGATAGGCATGTTCATAACCAGCCAAACCAAAAGTCGCAAATTCTTTTAACGCTTGTTGCTGCGCTTGCTTTTTGGCATGGTGCAAGCGACCATACAAGGTCACATTTTCTAAGATCGTATGCCAAGGGAGCAGTAAATCGCTTTGTGGCATATAAGCAAAGTGGGAGGATATGCCTTCTACTTTTTCATCATCTACATAGAAACAGCCTTCTGCAGCTTGTAAAACTCCAGCCAAAATATTTAACAGAGTTGATTTCCCACAGCCGCTAGGTCCTATCAATGCCACAAATTCACCTTCTGCCACTTGTAAGCTGACATGTTCCAGTATTTTTTTATTTTCAAAGGCAATTGCCATATCCTCCACACGCAGTTTCATAAGCTCTCCTTATTTTACAAATTCATTTGTATATTGTTCACTAGCTTTGATCTTTTTATCAATCAGTTTATACTCATACATAAAATCGGTGTAATTATCCCACACTTCATCTTTCATGACACCCCATGTTTTGGCATCCTTACGATATTCAGCACTTAAATACTTCTGACTTTCTTTTAAGAATGCGAAATCAGTATCCGGTAAGATCTTCTTCATGATTTCAGCAGATTCTTCAGGATGATCAATGGCATATTCATATCCTTTTTTCACTGCGTTCATAAATTTCTGTACCGTTTCTGGATCTTCCTTCAACATCTTTTCATTTGTGATAATGACCGGTGTATAATAATCCAAACGCTTATCTAAGTCCTTTAATGGCATGTAGTTGACATCATAGCCATCCATGCGGCCCTTGATAACTGCCCAGCCTTCAAATTCCCATTGAATATCCACTTTTTTACCTAATGCCGCAAATCCGCTGCCATCAGCTCCTACCATGGTAAGCTTTTTGAAGTCTGCATTTGCTTTGTTCATGACCGCTTTAATAACCGCTTCCTCACTTGGTGCCTGCCAGCCGGCATACACCTTTCCTTCAAAATCCTTTGGCGATTTGATATTTTCTTTCTTTAAAGAAACAAACCCACTGGTATTATGCTGGATAATGGTCGCAATGGCTTTGATTGGCAACACTTCCTCAGCCGTTCTGGCATAGGTGACATCTTCCTGATAGCTGACACCAAATTCACCTTTATTAGCGGCAACCAATACTGCACTCGTAGAATCATCTCCAGGTTCTATGATGTTGACCTTTAGACCTTCCTCTTTAAAATAACCCTTTTCCTGTGCTACATAAAAGCCCGTGTGATTTGTGTTTGGTACATAGTCCAATACTAAAGTAACTTCTTTTAACTCTTTTTTTACGTTATCTTTTGCAGATCCACAGCCCGCAAGAGATGTAACCATCAACGCAGATAAAGCAAGCAATCCAATCTTTTTCATGTTGTTTTCCTCCCTTCTAGCGTTTATAGGGAAATACGATTCGCTCAAGTAAGGTCACTGCCAAATGTAATAACAGACTCCAGAAGATGATAACGATGACACAGGCAAACACTTTATCTAACATATAACCGTTCTTTACCCGTATCATATAATAACCAAGACCTGCGGATGCACTCAGCCATTCCCCGACGATAGCTCCACCGATACAATAGGTCGCTGACACCTTTAACCCAGAGAAAAGGGCTGTTGCGGCTGCCGGTATCTTGACATACGCATAAACTTGCCACTTTTTCGCGCCAAAGCTTTTCAACAGGTTGATCTGGTTAACATCTACTTGTGCCAATGCATCACAAAAGGCAATTACGATAGGAAAGAAGCACATAAACACGACCATCAATACCTTAGGTGCCATGCCAAAGCCCAGCCAGATGGTAAACAGCGGTCCTAAGACCATCACCGGCACGGTCTGTGTGACAACCAAATGAGGGAAAATGCTATGCTTAAAGTTCTTTGACAGATCCATGCCAATGGCAATCAAGATAGCAGCCACTGTCGCAATCATCAAACCTGTAACAGCTTCCTGCAAGGTCACCATGGAATGCATCCATAATACATCCGCATTCGCAAGCATCGCTTCTACGATCTTACTAGGAGCAGGTAAGATATATAAATCGACATCAAAGATTCTCACACATGCTTCCCAAATACCAAGTGTTACAAAAAGGGTTATGACCGGCATTACGTATTTACGATAACGTTTCATCTTGCACCTTCTTTCCTGCAAATAAAAAACACCTCAAATGAGGCGTAAGCGAACCAATCTAGTATTTCTTTCTTAGATATGACTCCCTACGCTAGCATTAACTAGATCAGGTCATAAGGGACCATCCATAAGGATATCTCAGCCGTAAAGGCGCCCCTGTCATGACAGTATTATTATACTCTATTCTAGGCGAAATGCAATGCCATCGAAATATTTACCTAAATTTATAAGATGGGGCAACTTTTTAATCTTTCCAACTTTATAATCTTTCGTCGTATATTTTTTAATATTATCTATATCACCTAGGGATATCATTGCTATTGTAAAGAGGTTCGTGTGTATTGGCAAAGATAATACCGCTATTGTAAAGCGATTCATGTGTATTGGCAAAGATTATATCGCTATTGTAAAGAGATCCATGTATATCCCCAATAAAAATCATCTACATCACCAAAGAAAAAAGCATTGGTTAGTAAGTGAACGACTGCATCAAGAACTTTTTCCATCTGCATCTATCAGCTTTCCTAAAACAAATGCCTTTTTGCTACTATTTAAATTTTACTGCGGTACCATAAGCAATAACTTCTGCAGCACCACCCATAATGGCACTGGAAGCATAGCGAACATTCACTACAGCATCTGCGCCTAAGTTTTCAGCCTCTTCAACCATACGCTTTGTCGCAAGCGCACGTGCTTCATTCATCATCTCATTGTATGCCTTCAATTCACCGCCAACCAAAGTTTTAAAACTCTGTGAGATGTCCTTGCCGATGTTTTTGGTTTGGATGGTGCTTCCTTTTACCAATCCTAACATGTCGAGTTCTTTTCCTGTAATGTAATCAGTATTTACTAAGATCATCTTCTTCATTGCTCCTTATCTCATGGATGCGTTCCATGACTACATGAATCCATAAAAACAACAGTGCCAGCATAGGAATCCCAATGAGCAGCAGTATTGGCAGTGGTGCTTGTCCCCAAAATAAAAGACATATCCACATGATCATGTAAAAGCAGCCAATAATACCAATGATGATAGGGGCCGCCATTTTCTTTCCCATAATATCACCTAGTTTCTAACTTTATTATGAAACAGATAAAGAGAAAAAGCAAAAGGGGATAGCTATTGAGCAAAGAATTTGCAAAGGGAAATAGACTAGAAAAAAAGAGTGCCGAAGCACTCTTTATCGTTTATAAATTCTGATTACTCGATGATTTCAGTAACGTTTCCAGAACCTACAGTACGTCCACCTTCACGGATTGAGAATTTTGTGTTGTTTTCGATAGCGATTGGAGCGATCAATTCAACAGTCATTTCTACGTTATCCCCAGGCATAACCATGTCAGTTCCTTCTGGCAATGTGATAACACCTGTTACGTCAGTTGTACGGAAGTAGAACTGAGGACGGTAGTTAGATACGAATGGAGTATGACGTCCACCTTCGTCTTTGCTCAATACATAAACCTGAGCTTTGAATTTTGTATGAGGGTGTACAGTTCCTGGTTTAGCAAGAACCTGTCCACGCTGGATCTGATCACGGTTGATACCACGCAGCAATGCACCGATGTTATCTCCAGATTCTGCGAAGTCTAACTGTTTACGGAACATTTCCAGACCAGTGATAACGGTCTTCTGAGTGTCTTTGATACCAACGATTTCAACTTCTTCACCCAATTTAACAACACCACGTTCAACACGGCCAGTAGCAACTGTACCACGTCCAGTGATTGTCATAACGTCTTCTACAGACATCAAGAATGGTTTATCCGTATCACGAACTGGATCAGGGATGAATTCATCAACTGCATCCATCAATTCGTTGATAGCGTCAACATATTTAGGATCTCCTTCAAGAGCCTTTAATGCAGAACCACGGATAACTGGAGCGTTGTCACCGTCAAAACCGTACTCGCTCAGCAGTTCACGTACTTCCATTTCAACAAGGTCAACCAATTCGTCATCGTCAACCATGTCGCATTTGTTCAAGAATACAACGATGTAAGGAACACCTACCTGACGAGCAAGCAAGATGTGCTCACGAGTCTGAGGCATAGGACCATCAGATGCAGCAACAACCAGGATAGCACCATCCATCTGTGCAGCACCAGTGATCATGTTCTTAACGTAGTCAGCGTGACCTGGGCAGTCAACGTGTGCGTAGTGACGTTTGTCAGTCTGATATTCAACGTGTGCAGTGTTGATTGTGATACCACGTTCTTTTTCTTCAGGTGCACCGTCAATCTGGTCATAAGCCTGAGCCTGTGCCATACCTTTAGATGCCAATACATTTGTAATAGCAGCAGTTAAAGTAGTTTTACCGTGGTCAACGTGACCGATAGTTCCGATGTTAACATGTGTTTTGGAACGGTCAAATTTTTCTTTAGCCATTTTAATTTCCTCCTAAATTTATAGATTTCATGTATATTCTAATTCAAAGTTTTTATAAAAGCAACAATTAATTTTCAGAACTGTTGTTTTTAACGATTTTTTCCGCAATGCTCTTAGGAACTTCGCTGTAATGGTCGAATTTCATGGAATAATTTCCACGACCCTGAGTGAAAGAACGAAGATCAGTTACATAACCAAACATTTCAGACAATGGGATATGTGCCTTAACGATGATCGCATTTCCTCTTTCTTCCTGGTCAACGATTGCCCCACGACGTGAGCTAACATCACCCATAACGCTACCTAAGTATTCGTTTGGTGCAGTAACTTCTACCATCATGATTGGTTCCAGAATAACTGGTTTACACTTCTTAGCAGCTGCTTTCAGTGCCATAGAAGCGGCAATCTTATATGCCATTTCACTTGAATCGACATCATGGTAAGAACCATCGAACAATGTTGCTTTGATATCGATTACAGGGTAACCGGCAATAATACCGTTTTCTAATGCATCACGCAGACCTTCTTCGGTAGGTTTGATGTATTCACGAGGAACGCTTCCACCAACGGTAGCGTCAACGAATTCAAATCCTTTGCCTTCTTCCTGAGGTTCAAATTTGATCCATACGTGACCATACTGTCCACGACCACCGGACTGTTTGATGTATTTACCTTCACAATCAGCTGTTTCGCGAATTGTTTCACGGTAAGCAACCATTGGCTGACCAACATTTGCTTCTACCTTGAATTCACGACGCAGACGGTCAACGATGATATCCAGGTGAAGTTCACCAACACCGGCGATAATCGTCTGTCCTGTTTCCTGATCTGTATAAGTTTTGAATGTAGGGTCTTCTTCAGCAAGTTTTGCCAATGCTAAGCCCATCTTATCCTGGTCAGCTTTAGTTTTAGGTTCCAGACTCAATTCGATAACTGGTTCTGGGAATTCCATACTTTCCAAAACGACTGGATCATTTTCAGCACACAGAGAGTCACCTGTTGTCGTTACTTTCAAACCAACGGCAGCAGCGATGTCACCTGCATAAACTTCTTCGATTTCTTTACGAGAGTTTGCATGCATCTGAACGATACGTCCGAAACGCTCTCTCTTACCTTTGGTAGAGTTCAATACATAGCTTCCCGATTTTGCTGTACCGGAGTATACACGGAAGTAAGATAACTTACCTACGAATGGGTCCGTAGCAATCTTAAATGCTAATGCAGAGAATGGTTCATCATCACTTGCGTGACGCTCTACTTCACTACCATCTTCCAATGTACCCTTGATAGCAGGGATATCTAATGGAGAAGGCAGATAATCAACAACTGCATCCAGAACCATCTGAACACCTTTGTTCTTATATGCAGAACCACACAATACTGGGAAGAAGTCACCCTTACATACCGCAATACGCAGTACACGTTTGATTTCTTCAACGCTTGGTTCTTCACCTTCCAGAACCTGCATCATGAATTCTTCATCGTAATCAGCCAGATATTCCAGCAATTTTGCACGATATTCTTCTGTCAGATCTTTCAGATCTTCAGGAATTTCTTCAATCTTGATGTCAGTTCCTAAGTCGTTTGTATAAATTTCAGCTTTACGCTCGATGATATCTACGATTCCAGAGAATGTAGATTCAGCACCGATTGGCAGCTGGATTGGGCAAGATTTTGCCCCTAAACGATCAACGATCGTCTTGCAGGACATCAGGAAATCAGCTCCTGTTGCGTCCATTTTGTTACAGAATACGATTCTTGGTACGCCATAAGTCGTTGCCTGACGCCAAACGGTTTCCGTCTGAGGTTCTACACCGGCTTTTGCATCCAATACTGTTACCGCACCATCAAGTACACGCAATGAACGTTCAACTTCAACTGTGAAGTCTACGTGGCCCGGAGTGTCAATGATGTTAATACGGTGACCCTTCCATGCTGCTGTTGTGGCAGCGGAAGTAATGGTGATACCACGTTCCTGTTCCTGTGCCATCCAGTCCATCGTTGAAGCACCATCGTGGGTTTCACCGATTTTATGGTTAACACCTGTATAATACAGGATACGTTCTGTTGTTGTAGTTTTACCAGCATCGATATGAGCCATGATACCAATGTTACGAGTCTTTTCTAATGAATACTGACGTGGCATAATGAACTCCTTTCTTACCAGCGGTAGTGAGCAAATGCCTTGTTCGCTTCTGCCATCTTATGAGTATCCTCACGTTTTTTCACAGATGCACCGCTTCCGTTAGCAGCGTCCATGATTTCAGCAGCAAGTCTTTGCTCCATAGTTTTTTCACTACGCAGACGAGCGTAGTTAACGATCCAACGCAGACCTAAAGTCAAACGTCTTTCAGCAGATACTTCTACTGGGACCTGGTAGTTTGCACCACCTACACGACGAACTTTCAGTTCCAATAATGGCATAACGTTTTCTAAAGCTTTTTCGAAAACTTCCATTGGTTTTTCATTTGTTTTTACTTCAATAATATCAAACGCGTTGTACAGAATCTTCTGAGCAACCCCTCTTTTACCATCAATCATGATTTTGTTGATCAAACGAGTGACCAGCTTGGAGTTGTAGATAGGATCTACTAATACATCACGTTTTGCTACATGTCCTTTTCTAGGCATTGAAATTTCCTCCTTTCACAATTGACTATTTCTTTTTCGCTTCTTTTGGTTTTTTAGCACCATACAGAGAACGGCTCTGGTTACGGTTAGCAACACCGGCACAGTCCAAAGTACCACGAATGATGTGATAACGAACACCTGGTAAGTCCTTAACACGACCTCCACGGATCATTACAACACTATGCTCCTGTAAGTTATGTCCGATTCCTGGGATGTAAGCTGTAACTTCCATACCGTTGCTCAGACGAACACGGGCATATTTACGCAACGCAGAGTTTGGTTTCTTAGGTGTCATGGTACCAACACGGGTACATACACCACGTTTCTGAGGTGCGCTCAGGTTAGTAGGACGTCTTTTCAATGAGTTATATCCTCTATTCAGAGCAGGTGACTTAGAAACGTTCACGCTCTGTTCACGACCTTTACGAATTAATTGGTTAATTGTTGGCATAATATCCTCCTTTCGCAAACACACATTTCCGGGTGTGTCATTTTGAAGTGTAAATTTAGTTCCCGCTGTTGGGGAACCCTAAAAATCCACTTGCCTATCTATCTTAAATCAACTGAAATCGGATGTCAACACCTTTTTTCTATTTTCTTTGAAAAATGCCCATTCTTTTAGTATAATGACAACGGTATGATTACATACAGGAAAGAGGAAGTTTATTTATGGCTTACAAAATCGCTTTTTTTGACATGGATGGGACCATGTATCAAACAGAAAACGACATTATTCAACAGGCAAATCTGGATGCACTGCGCAAGTTAAAAGAACAAGGCGTGCTGGTATGTGCAGCTACCGGAAGACCTTTGAATCAGATGCACCTGATCTTAGAACGCATCCCCTATTTTGATTATATGGTATTGATCAATGGCGGTTATGTGTTGGATGCACAACAAAATCTGTTATTTGAAAATCCCTTAGCAAGGGAAACCACACAGGATATCGTTGACTGGTGCGAGGAACAACAGAATGGCTTGATGTTTCATTTTGGCGATGCATCGTATATTTACGACAGCTTTTATCCATTATATGACTTTTGCAGAGATCATCATGTATTGGATTATTTATTCTATGATGAAAACCGCAGTTATCACAAACGTCATAATGCATATAATTCTGTCATTATGACAAAGAATCAGCGTGCATTGGATACTTTCTTAAAGCAGCACCCGATGCTGCGCAGTGATCTGATTGAAGTAGCTGAAGATCATTTCTGTTACGATGTCTTCAATGCAAATAATGATAAATTTGTTGGCATTTCTCAGGTATTGCGAAAGGAGAACCTCACTTGGGAGGAATGTGTCTGCTTTGGTGATAGTACAAATGATATTAAGATGCTGGAAATGGCAGGGATGGGCGTTGCCATGGGGACTGCCAGTGATTATGTGAAATCCTTCGCGGATATGGTTACCGCTTCTGTCTATGAGGAAGGCGTTGCCAAAGGGTTAAAGAAAATTTTTCAATTCTAAGACACTGCCTTATATTGATGCAGGTGGCACAACTTGTATTATCGCAAACACTTGCTGTTACCATTAAGAAGGCTTATGAAAAGGATAGCGCCAGATGCGTATTGTCGGGCACTATCCTTTTTTATTCAGTAAGATGTCATTACTTATTGCTTTGGAAAATATAAATAGAGGAAGAAAAGCAACTGTATGATGTATGATGATTTTAATATAGGTTATGCATTAGAATAAGCGTTATTCCTGTGCGGCAGCAGCACTAGCTGCTGTTTTATTTAGGAAAGGCAAAGCACCAAGAATACTGCCAATAGCTCCTGGAAGTACCCAACCTAAGCCCAACTCATAAAATGGCAATTCTCTTACCCAAACACTCACACTGCCTAAAGATAAACCGGCTGTGTCTAAGCCATATAAAAATGCAACAATAAAGGTAAATCCCATGCCAACGATATAAACACTTTTACGATGTTTAATAAAGCGGCGCATAAAAGATAACAAAATCAGCGTAACCGTAACAGGATAAATAATTAATAATATTGGTAATGCGATTTTAATAAGCTGACTCAAACCGACATTCGATATCACAAAACTGAATAAACAGACAAAAGCAGCAATTTTCTTATAAGAAACACGTGGCAATAATGTCTGAAAATAATCAGAAAAGGAAGTTGTCAAACCTATGGCAGTGGTAAGACAGGCAAATAAAACAGCAATTCCCAAAATGATACCTCCAACACTGCCAAATAAATGATTAGTCACTGCATGCAGCAAGCTACCACCATTTTCAAATGGTGTAATCGTCATAGCTCCCACATAGGTCAGCATAAAATAAACGATACCTAAAAAAGCCGCAGCACCTAATCCACATAAAATGGTATATTTCGCAATTGCTTTTTTATCACTGACACCATATCCACGAACTGCTGTTATTACTAAGATAGCAAAGGCCAGCCCTGCCGGTCCATCTAATGCATTATATCCCTCAATCATACCTTGAAAAAATGGTATATCCACATAAGCTCCCTTCGCTTGTGTCATCGTTCCAAAAGCTAAGGGTTCTTGTGATTGCGGATACAATAAGGTTGCGATAAAGATAGCGAAGATACTGATCAGTAATACAGGCGTCAAATATTTTCCAACGACATCGACGATTTTACTAGGATTAGAACTTAAATAATAGGTCAATCCAAAAAATATCGCCGTAAACAAAAAGGAAAACAGCATTCGATTATTATTTCCAAGATAAGGCAATGCCGCTATTTCAAAAGATACACTTCCTGTTCTTGGCAAGGCAAATAAAGGGCCTATTAACATATACACACAGATAGACAAAAATAATGCAAATTTAGGGCTTACCAATTTACCTAAGTCACTCATAGAATTACCAACCAGGACAACAGCAGTAACTCCTAATATGGCAATTCCAGCATCGGTCAGAATAAAACCAGCCAAAGCCGCAAGATAGCTTGTTCCTGCTAATTGTCCCATGGCAGGTGGAAAAATCATATTACCAGCTCCAAAGAATATGGCAAACAGCATCATAGATACCGTTATTATTTGACGAAAAGTTAATGTTTTCATAATTCTTCTCCTTATGACATGCCTATACATGATAACGAAACCAAGTACAATTTGCAATCCCTACATGTAAAAAGATGCGTGATCGTAACTATCTTTTGCATTCTATTGCAAAAATAATTACAGATACACACATCTATTATCTTCTAACAGCATTTCAAAATAGATTTCATACGGTAATCTACATGAGTATTCTTATGTTCCTATTTATGTGCTTACCATCCGAATCACAGTCTGTTGTCTATAAGGATTATTTCAGTTATTCTCCATATATACGAAAACCATGGCGCCCATTTCGTTTTCTTGCATACATTGCTTCATCTGCTTTTTGATATAGTGTCATAAAATTATCGCCATGTTCCGGCGCCAAACAAGCTCCCAAACTGGCACTGATCGTTATGCCATCTACATTAAAACTAAGAGCATCGCTTAATTGCTGAAGTTTTTTACGCAAAGCTTCTCGATTGCAAATATCCTTTAAAAATAAGATATATTCATCACCGCCAATACGTGCACACAAGTCATGTGAACGCATTAAGCCGCGTAAGATTTGCGCTACATCACGTAATACTTCATCTCCCTGCATATGCCCCAATTTATCATTTAGCTGTTTGAAATTATCCAGATCCAACATGATCAAAGCATGCAGTTCCTCCTCCTGTTCCTGCAAAATATAATCTACTTTTTCTGCAATTGTCTTACGATTTAACAATCCTGTCAATGAATCACTCTCTAACTCCAACTGCACTTCTAATTCTCGACACTTGATTTTATCAATATCTTGAATCAAAACGAATGCCTTAATATGCTTTGTATAAGGATCTTCCATTAATTGTATTTCCGCTTTAGCCCAATAAATATGTTTTTTTACATCATAACGGCGATGCTCGCAAGTCACGACAAACTTTTTTTGATAGTAACAAGATAACAGATATTGGCGATCAAAGATGGTGAGGTATTTTTTGCGATCTTTTGCATAAACAAAGTTATTTGCCGCATATTGCGCGACAAAAGTAAAAGAACGACGTTTCGCAAATGGAATTTCAGGTATCACCGTGCTTTCCATCACCTCAAGCTGATCTTTGGTAATATCATATTCATAATAAGCAATCGCATTTGCCTTTTGATTTTCAAATATCTGTATCCATCGTTGGTAAGACAACTCCTGATCATATTCTTCCGTATAATCTTCATATGAAATGATAGATGTAACCGGATGTTTTTCCTTATCATATGTTAAAAAGTAATGTGCTTTTATCCATGCATAATCATCTCTGTCTTTTACACGCAATTTAAACATAGCACTTCCTTGTGGCACACCTTCCAGCATTGCATGATAGAACCGCATATATTCCTCTAAGCTTTCCTTTGCGACTAAATTCATGTTTTGCACACATTCGGGGACATTTTTAACTTCTGTATAATCCCCCAATACACGATCATCTGGGTCTCCCATAGACAATGTCTTTGTAGGAATATGATACCGCAACAATGTCTTATTCAACTGTTTCATCGCAATTCGATATTCCTGTTCACTGATACGTAATCTATCCTCAATCAGTTTGCGATCCGTGATATCAAAAACAGCTCCAAAGATATCATTACCTTCATACGCATAACGACATAACACCCATATAATAGAGCCATCTTTCTTAATACAACGATTTTCCTCCTCAAAATAATACGTATCAGAAGCGGTAATTTTATGACTTCTTATATCTTTTAGAAGTTGCATAAATTCATCAGGTAATACAATCTGTTGAATGTCTGAAATAGCATCCGTAGGATCATATCCAAAAGTCTTATTAAAATAAAGATTATGATAAAGTAGTGTCATACTCTCATCCAATGCCGCCTTAAATAAGCCACAAGGGATATTATTCGTTAATTTTTTATTTTGTAGACGATCATAGTTTTGTTTCATTTCAATGGCGAGGATATCATCAATATTCGTCATCAGAAACATTTGCCCAGTAGTTATGGTCGATATCTTTTGTAGACGATAATATGCATGATGATTTGTTGTTTTTACCAACTGCAAATCAAAAGCTGTTTGTTTTGTATGTGACCAATCACAGAACTGCGAATAATTCACCACAACGTTCTTCATCCTGTTGGTAGAGGGTAATCCTGTTTCACGTTGCATGTAAGATGATAAATATAATATTTCATTTTCTCTATCTACAGCACCCGCATACTTCAGAATTTCCATTTGATGCAATATATCTGTTGAAATTGACATCATTGGCACTTCCCTTCATATAACTTGTGCATTATAACACATTAAAAATAGAAAAAGGAATTTCTAAAACGATTTCTGTATAAGATAAAATGATGATATGTAATCACGAGTGTTCATCTTGTTTTTTTAATGCTTCATACAAAATATTAGAAATAACGAATTGTCAATAACGGCCTTGCACTACGTTTTCCTCAAAATGGAAAGGAGGCCTTTTATGAGGGATATTTTTGGCTTTCTACCTCTATATAGAAAAAAACCTGTCCTTCTCAGAACAGGTCTTCCTACCTGGCAACGTGCTATCTTTACTGGAGCTCGTCCAGCTATTGTCGCCGCTGAAGTGCTTAACTTCTGTGTTCGGGATGAGTACAGGTGTGTCCACTTCGCTTTCATCACCAGATCGCTTGAGGTCTCTCCCTCAAAACTGAATAACAGTCCAAACATTTCTTGTGATTAAGTCCTCGACCTATTAGTATCAGTCAACTTCACATATCGCTATGCTTCCATCCCTGACCTATCTACCTCGTCGTCTTCAAGGGGTCTTACTTCTTGCGAATGGGAGATCTCATCTTGGAGTAGGCTTCGCGCTTAGATGCTTTCAGCGCTTATCCCTTCCCTACTTAGCTACCCGGCTATGCTCCTGGCGGAACAACCGGTGCACCAGCGGTAGGTCCATCCCGGTCCTCTCGTACTAAGGACAGCTCTCCTCAAATCTCCTTCGCCCACAACAGATAGGGACCGAACTGTCTCACGACGTTCTGAACCCAGCTCGCGTACCGCTTTAATGGGCGGACAGCCCAACCCTTGGAACCGAATTCAGCTCCAGGATGCGATGAGCCGACATCGAGGTGCCAAACCTCGCCGTCGATGTGAACTCTTGGGCGAGATCAGCCTGTTATCCCCAGGGTAGCTTTTATCCGTTGAGCGACGGCCCTTCCATTCGGCACCGCCGGATCACTAATCCCGACTTTCGTCCCTGCTCGACCTGTTTGTCTCGCAGTCAAGCACGCTTCTGCATTTGCACTCGTCGATTGATTTCCATCCAATCTGAGCGTACCTTTGGGCGCCTCCGTTACTCTTTGGGAGGCGACCGCCCCAGTCAAACTGCCCACCTGACACGGTCCCTCATCCCGCTTAGGGATGCAGGTTAGAATTCCAATCAGACAAGAGTGGTATCCCAACAGCGACTCCTCATACACTGGCGTGCATGTCTCTTTGTCTCCCACCTATCCTGTACATCTCTGATCGAAACTCAATATCAGGCTGCAGTAAAGCTCCATGGGGTCTTTCCGTCTAGTTGCGGGTAACCTGCATTTTCACAGGTACTAAGATTTCACCGAGTCTGCTGCCGAGACAGCGCCCAAATCGTTACGCCTTTCGTGCGGGTCAGAACTTACCTGACAAGGAATTTCGCTACCTTAGGACCGTTATAGTTACGGCCGCCGTTCACTGGGGCTTCAATTCATTGCTTCGTATCGCTACTGACAAATCCTCTTAACCTTCCAGCACCGGGCAGGCGTCACCCCCTATACTTCGTCTTGCGACTTTGCAGAGAGCTGTGTTTTAGTTAAACAGTCGCTTGGGCCTCTTCACTGCGGCTTACTTTCATAAGCACTCCTTCTCGCTAACTTACGGAGTCATTTTGCCGAGTTCCTTGGCAACAGTTCTCTCGCTCACCTCAGGATCCTCTCCTTGCCCACCTGTGTCGGTTTTGGTACGGGCCGCTATGGAATATACTAGAAACTTTTCCTGGAAGCTGGCTACATATGCTTCGGTACTTGCCCTTGGGCGTTCCCTTACCTTTCACGCTTTACATCCTGATGACGCATTTCACTGCCATCCTGCTATACGCTTCGCCCACAATCCATTTAGTGGGTCATACTTACCTTCTCCGTCATTCCTTCATTTCCATCGCGGGTACAGGAATATCTGCCTGTTTTCCATCCACTACGCCTTTCGGCCTCGCGTTAGGTCCCGACTTACCCAGGGCGGACGAACCTTCCCCTGGAATCCTTGGGCTATCGGTGTGTAGGATTCTCACCTACATCTCGCTACTCACACCGGCATTCTCACTTCTATGCGCTCCACCACTCCTCACGATATGGCTTCTACGCTGCATAGAACGCTCCCCTACCACTTGTATTCCTACAAATCCGCAGCTTCGGTAGCATGCTTAGCCCCGGTACATTTTCGGCGCAGGGTCACTCGACTAGTGAGCTGTTACGCACTCTTTGAAGGGTGGCTGCTTCTGAGCCAACCTCCTAGTTGTCTGTGCATCCCCACATCCTTTTCCACTCAGCATGCATTTTGGGACCTTAACTGGCGGTCTGGGCTGTTTCCCTTTTGACCATGGACCTTATCACCCACGGTCTGACTGCCGGGCATATCTTATGGCATTCGGAGTTTGATTATACTCAGTACCCCGGGATGGGGCCATCGTACATTCAGTGCTCTACCTCCACATGACTAAGCCTCGACGCTAGCCCTAAAGCTATTTCGGGGAGAACCAGCTATATCCGTGTTCGATTGGAATTTCTCCCCTAGCCACAACTCATCCGCCAACTTTTCAACGGGGGTCGGTTCGGTCCTCCATTCAGTTTCACCTGAACTTCAACCTGGTCATGGCTAGATCACACGGTTTCGGGTCTATGTCATCGTACTCTCGCCCTATTAAGACTCGCTTTCGCTTCGGCTCCGCATCTCCTGCTTAACCTCGCACGATAACATAACTCGCCGGTTCATTCTACAAAAGGCACGCCATCACCCTTTAACGGGCTCTGACTTCTTGTAGGCATACGGTTTCAGGTTCTCTTTCACTCCGCTCCCGCGGTTCTTTTCACCTTTCCCTCACGGTACTGGTTCGCTATCGGTCACTTGTTTATATTTAGCCTTGACGGATGGTCCCGCCTGCTTCCGACAAGATTTCTCGTGTCTCGCCGTACTCAGGATCCCACTAGGCTTCACATCGTTTTCGGATACGGGACTTGCACCCCCTACGGTCGGCCTTTCAATGCCGTTCTCCTAACAATCCTCTTGCCATATCGTGGTCCTACAACCCCATCTCTAGAGATGGTTTGGGCTCCTTCCCTTTCGCTCGCCGCTACTCAGGAAATCACTTTTGTTTTCTTTTCCTCCGGGTACTTAGATGTTTCAGTTCTCCGGGTACCTCTCTCATGGACTATGGATTCATCCATGGATGCCATCCTATTACAGATGACGGGTTTCCCCATTCGGATATCGACGGATCTTTGTGTACGTACCACTCCCCGTCGCGTTTCGCCGTTTGTTGCGTCCTTCTTCAGTTTCAAGTGCCTAGGCATCCACCGTACGCCCTTACTTACTTAATCACTTCTTCGTGTTTTTGCTTTCGGTTTGCTTGAGTATTACTGTTTGTTTAACTTTATACTCGTGAATATCTATTTTGTTTACAACTTTTACGTTATAGACCTTCTGTTATGTCTTTTCTGTTATTCAGTTTTCAAAGATCGACTTCTCTTGGAAGATTCTTTCGGTCTTCCAAAACCGAACAGGAAATATCTGCTTCTTTGTACTTTCTCCTTAGAAAGGAGGTGATCCATCCCCACGTTCCCGTAGGGATACCTTGTTACGACTTAACCCCAGTCATCGGTCCTACCTTCGACGGCTCACTCCTTGCGGTTATGCCACCGGCTTCGGGTATTACCAACTCCCATGGTTTGACGGGCGGTGTGTACAAGGCCCGAGAACGTATTCACCGCAGCATGCTGATCTGCGATTACTAGCGATTCCGACTTCATGAAGTCGAGTTGCAGACTTCAATCCGAACTGAGACGCCCTTTATGAGATTCGCTCCACCTCGCGGTGTCGCTGCTCTTTGTAGGCGCCATTGTAGTACGTGTGTAGCCCAGGCCATAAGGGGCATGATGATTTGACGTCATCCCCACCTTCCTCCGGTTTGTCACCGGCAGTCTCTCCTGAGTCCCCAACCTAATGCTGGTAACAGAAGACAAGGGTTGCGCTCGTTGCGGGACTTAACCCAACATCTCACGACACGAGCTGACGACAACCATGCACCACCTGTGTGATATATAGCTATCTTTCTATCTCTAGAACATTTATATCCATGTCAAGGCCTGGTAAGGTTCTTCGCGTTGCTTCGAATTAAACCACATACTCCACCGCTTGTGCGGGCCCCCGTCAATTCCTTTGAGTTTCACACTTGCGTGCATACTCCCCAGGCGGAGAACTTATTGCGTTAACTGCAGCACTGAATCTCTCCAACACTTAGTTCTCATCGTTTACGGCGTGGACTACTAGGGTATCTAATCCTATTTGCTCCCCACGCTTTCGTGCATCAGTGTCAGTTACAGACCAGGCGACCGCCTTCGCCACTGGTGTTCCTCCATATATCTACGCATTTTACCGCTACACATGGAATTCCATCGCCCTCTTCTGCACTCTAGCTCGACAGTTTCCAAAGCATACAACAGTTGAGCTGTTGCCTTTTACTTCAGACTTATCGTGCCACCTACGCACCCTTTACGCCCAATGATTCCGGATAACGCTTGCCACCTACGTATTACCGCGGCTGCTGGCACGTAGTTAGCCGTGGCTTTCTGGTAAGCTACCGTCACCCACATAGCATTTCCTCTATATGGCATTCTTCACTTACAACAGTGCTTTACGATCCGAAGACCTTCTTCACACACGCGGCATTGCTCGTTCAGGGTTCCCCCCATTGACGAAAATTCCCTACTGCTGCCTCCCGTAGGAGTTTGGGCCGTGTCTCAGTCCCAATGTGGCCGTTCACCCTCTCAGGTCGGCTACGCATCATCGCCTTGGTGGGCCGTTACCTCACCAACCAGCTAATGCGCCGCAGGTCCATCCATGTTCACACCCGAAGGTGCTTTAATATGAGGAAGATGCCTCCCTCATACCTATCCGGTTTTAGCTACCGTTTCCAGCAGTTATCCCGGGCACATGGGCAGGTTACCTACGTGTTACTCACCCGTTCGCCACTAAGTCTCTTTGGAAGCAAGCTTCCTAAAGACTTCGTTCGACTTGCATGTATTAGGCATGCCGCCAGCGTTCATCCTGAGCCAGGATCAAACTCTCCATTTGATTTAGCTCAAAACGTTTACTAACGTTTTTCTTTATTTGTTTATCCGAGAATTACTTCTCTTTTTCATTGAAATTGACGTTTCCTGTTCAGTTTTCAAAGACCGATAGCATCCACTGTTTGGTGGACGTCACTCTCGTTGAGTGCCTGTATATAATATCAAATTATATCGTTCCTGTCAATCAAAATAATAACTTTTTTATGATTATTTCAGATTATTTTTACTAATCTGCTATTCCATATGATCTAGGCAGAAATTCTTTCTATCGCTTTACGAATTTGCCTCTTGATATGGATACTTTTGATAATCACAAAAGGAGTTCCTACATCGTAAGAACTCCTTCTTGATATCCTTTAGGATTGTTAATCGTGTAATTCCGGAAGAATTGGCTGTTTAATTCCAATTTCTTCATCAGATACATCTTCACCATCCATGATTTTCTGTACCATTTCACTTGTTAATTTCTCAGGTGAAGGTACATATGCCATAAATTGATCATCATCTGGTTTCGCATTACGTTCGATACGCTCTTCGCGTAACTCTTCTGCTCTTTCCGCAATGATTTCATTTGTCTGGCGATCAGCTTTGCAGCCGGTTCCAGCTGGAATCAGCTTACCGATGATAACATTTTCTTTCAGACCAATCAGGTAATCTTTCTTACCTTTGATTGCTGCATCCGTCAGAACTTTCGTTGTTTCCTGGAAAGATGCTGCCGATAAGAAGGAGTCTGTTTCAACAGATGCCTTAGAAATACCTAACAATACCGGTTTGAAAGTAGCCGGTGTTTTACCGCTTAACAATGCCTGACGGTTGATTTTCGTGATTTCGGTCAAGGATACCTGCACACCTGGATTCAAGTGTGTATCATTGCCTTCCAGAACGACTACTTTACGCAGCATCTGGCGAATCATAACTTCAATATGCTTGTCACTGATTTCAATACCCTGGCTAGCATATACTTTCTTAACTTCTTTTAGAATGTAGTTTTGAACCTGACGTACACCAGCAACCTTTAACAATTCCTTAGGGTCAACCTGACCTTCCGTAATTTTGTCACCAGCTTCGACATGTGCACCAACCTTCATCCAAGGACGAATTGCCTGTACCAAAGTCACCTTATGCGTAATACTTTCTTTATCATTTGCGACAACTACTTCGTAGCCTGTTTCAATCTGATTAATCGATGTGATTTCACCGGTAATCTGAGCTAATACAGCTACACCCTTAGGACAACGAGCTTCAAACAGCTCCTCGACACGAGGAAGACCCTGTGTGATATCTCCACCATCAGCACTTGCTACACCACCGGTATGGAAAGTACGCATGGTCAGCTGTGTACCTGGTTCACCGATAGATTGGGCAGCCATGATACCAACAGCTTCGCCAACTTCAACATCTTTACCGGTTGCCATGTTACGACCATAACATTTCTTACATACACCGTAAATAGATTTACAAGTAAATGCGCTTCGGATATATAAGCCTTCAACACCAGCATCTACAATTCGCTGCGCAATTGGCTCCGTGATGAATTCATCACTTTCAATGATGACTTCACCTGTCTTAGGATCTGTAACTTCTTGTTTTGTATAACGACCAACTAAACGATCATACAAAGATTCGATAATCGTATTCGTTTTGCGATCTACGATAGCTTCTACCCAGTACCCTTTATCTGTACCACAGTCTTCCTGTTTAACGATAACATCCTGGGCAACGTCAACCAAACGACGTGTCAGATATCCAGATTCGGCAGTCTTCAATGCGGTATCGGTCAGACCTTTACGCACACCGTGTGTTGAGATAAAGAACTCAGACACATTCAGACCTTCACGGAAACATGAATAGATAGGAACCTCGATGATACTTGGTACATATTCACCCTTCGCTGATTTGGACTGTGATGGTTTCGCCATCAGACCACGCATACCAGCTAACTGAGTAAAGTTTGACGTATTACCACGGGCACCAGAACGCGCCATCATGTTGATTGGGTTTTTACGTGGCAAGTTACCTAACAGCTCTTCGGCGATATCATCTTTGACATCTGCCCACAGCTTATTTAAGTGACGTTCCCACTCCTGCATCGTAAGCTTACCTTTCTTACGCAGGGTTTTTAATTCTTCGGCTTTGGCTTTACCATATTCCACATGCTCTTCTTTATGAGGAGCAACCTCGATATCACTTAAGGATACCGTAACACCGGCAACTGTAGAATATTTAAATCCCATATCCTTGATCTGGTCAAGGATTTCAGATGTTTTTTCAGTACTGTAACGTTTGAAGATCTCACCGATGATCTTACCTAAATCTTTCTTCTTGAAAGCAGGTGTTACAGGTAAATTACGGATAGCTTCTTTTACATCTTTTCCCATATCCAGGAAATACTTTTCCGGTGTTGCCTGGAAATTGGCTGCACTTACCTCATTCAAGAATGGGAAGTCGCTAGGGAACATGTTGTTAAAGATAACCTTACCAACTGTTGTCAGCAAATACTGTTTCTGCTGTTCATCCGTAAAGCTTGTTTTATTTAATGCTCTTGCCGGAATGGCAATACGAGAATGTAAATGAATCTGGTCTGTTTCATAAGCCATCAAAATTTCATTGATGCTACCGAAGACATGTCCTTCATTATCTCCATAACGCTGCCACATAGCTGCTGATTTTGGACAATCGACAGATAAATAGCGCTGCGCTTCATCATGGAATTCTTCAGCCGTTTCTTCCATCGTCAGATAGAAGTTACCCATGACCATATCCTGACCTGGGGTAACGATTGGTTTTCCATCCTTTGGACCTAGGATATTGTTAGAACCTAACATCATCACTAAGGCTTCAGCTCTTGCTTCTTCACTCAATGGTACATGGACAGCCATCTGGTCACCATCGAAGTCGGCATTAAAGGCAGTACATACTAATGGATGCAGACGCAATGCACGTCCTTCTACCAGTTTTGGCTTAAACGCCTGAATACCTAAACGGTGCAGCGTAGGGGCACGGTTCATTAAGACAGGATAGCCATCAATTACCTTTTCAACGATATCCCAAATACGTGGATCCTGACGATCAATCAGTTTCTCTGCTGTTTTTGGATTGCTGGCGATTTCCTGATTTACGATTTCATTAATAACAAATGGTTTAAACAACTGAATTGCCATTTCACGTGGAATACCACACTGATACATCTTCAAATCTGGTCCTACGGCGATTACAGAACGACCGGAGAAGTCAACACGTTTACCTAATAGGTTCTGACGGAAACGTCCTTGTTTACCCTTTAAGGAATGTGATAAAGACTTCAAAGCACGTCCGCCGGCACCGGTAATTGGTTTAGAACGACGACCATTATCGATCAAAGCATCAACTGCTTCCTGCAGCATACGTTTTTCGTTTTGTACGATGATAGCAGGAGTTCCCAACTCTAATAGCTTCTTCAAACGGTTGTTACGTGTGATGACACGACGATATAAATCATTTAGATCACTTGTCGCGAAACGTCCACCATCTAACTGCAGCATTGGTCTTAAATCAGGTGGGATTACCGGAATTACTGTCATAACCATCCATTCTGGCTTATTGTCAGAATTACGGAAAGCTTCTACGGTATCCAAACGCTTGATTAATTTCTTACGTTTTTCACCCTGCGCATTTTCCAAAGCTTCTTGAATGTGTTTGTATTCTAATTCCAGGTCAACTTCTTTCAACAGGGTCAAAGCAGCTTCTGCACCAGTCTGTGCCGTAAAGCTTCCAGGACCGTACAGTGCCATATATTCACGATATTCTTTTTCAGATAAGATCTGTTTGTATTCCAGATTCGTATCCTTAGGATCTGTTACGATCCAGGATACGAAATATACTACTTCTTCCAATTGTTTTGGTGTTACATCCAGCAGCAGTGCCATACGGCTAGGAATACCGCGTAAATACCAGATGTGTGCTACCGGTGCAGCCAATTCAATGTGTCCCATACGTTCACGACGAACACTGGATTTGGTGATTTCTACACCACAGCGGTCACAGACAACACCTTTATAACGTACTTTCTTATACTTACCGCAATAACATTCCCAGTCCTTGCTAGGTCCGAAAATACGTTCACAGAACAATCCATCACGTTCCGGTTTCTGGGAACGATAATTGATTGTTTCCGGTTTTTTAACTTCACCATGACTCCATTCATGGATTCTTTCAGGAGATGCTAGGCTCACCTGAATTGAGGCAAAATCATTAACACTCATCTACTTACGCCTCCTCTACTTGTTCATCATCTTCTGCAATTAATACATCTTCGTCGAAGTCATCCATGTTTTCTTCATCATCCAAAAGCACTTCATCATCTTCAACTTCAACATCTTCATTTATATCATTGATATCCTCTTCACTGACAACCTCTTCCTGTGGAATTGGTGGCAGTGCAGCAGGTTCACTTGATTCTTCTTTGTTGATATCGACTTCATTTCCGTCTTCATCCAGCATCTTCACATCGATGGCTAATGCCTGTAATTCATGTTTCAATACGCGGAAGGATTCAGGAATGCCTGGTTCAGGAATATCTTTTCCTTTGATGATTGCTTCATAAGTCTTAGTACGTCCTACGATATCATCAGATTTTACCGTCAAGATTTCCTGCAGTGTATGGGCAGCACCATAAGCTTCCAGTGCCCAAACCTCCATCTCACCGAATCGCTGACCACCATTCTGTGCTTTACCACCTAATGGCTGCTGCGTTACTAAGGAATAAGGTCCGGTTGCACGGGCATGCAGCTTATCGTCAACCATGTGCGCCAGTTTGATCATGTACATAACACCGACAGAAATACGTTCATCGAATGGTTCACCGGTACGTCCATCGTACAGTACCTGTTTACCATCTACGGTCATATCGGCTTCTTTCATGATGTCGCTTAATTCCTGATTGTTGATACCATCGAATACCGGTGTGGAGAATTTCACGCCCAGTTTCTTAGCGGCATATCCTAAATGGATTTCCAGAACCTGTCCGATGTTCATACGAGATGGCACACCGAATGGGTTCAACATGATATCAATTGGCGTTCCATCTGGCATATATGGCATATCCTCAACCGGTAAGATCTTGGAGATGACACCTTTATTACCATGACGGCCGGCCATCTTATCACCTTCAGAAATCTTACGTTTCTGAACGATGTAAACTTTTACGGTTTCATTGACTCCAGGTGGCAGATCATGTCCTTCGCTTCTTTTGAAGATGCGGATAGAATGGACGATACCGGCACCGCCATGAGGTACCTTCAAGGAGTTGTCACGCACTTCACGGGATTTCTCACCGAAAATTGCTAATAACAGTTTTTCTTCAGGAGAGATTTCACTCTGTCCTTTTGGTGTTACTTTACCAACCAGAATGTCACCCTCGCGTACTTCCGCACCAACCATGATGATACCACGGCTGTCTAAGTTACGGCAGGCTGCTTCACTTACGTTAGGAATGTCACGAGTAATTTCTTCTGGCCCTAATTTTGTTTCACGACAATCAATGTCGTATTCTTCAATATGAATTGACGTATACACATCATCACGTACCAAACGCTCACTCATGATGATGGCATCCTCATAGTTGTAGCCATACCATGTCATATAGGCGATCGTAACGTTTTGTCCAAGGGCAAGTTCACCCTTTTCCATAGATGGTCCATCGGCTAGGATATCTCCCTTATCGATGCGTTCACCTTTTTTTACGATTGGACTTTGGTTGATGTTGGTACCATTGTTAGAACGCTGGAATTTACGCAAACGATATTCATGACGTTCTCCATCATCACCACTGACGATGATGCGCTGAGAATCGACGTATTCAACAATACCGTTTTCTTTTGCGACGATACCGACACCAGAGTCCTTGGCAATCTTATATTCGATACCAGTTCCTACATATGGAGAATGTGGCTGTAACAAAGGTACGGCCTGACGCTGCATGTTCGCACCCATCAAGGCACGAGAAGCATCGTCATTTTCCAGGAATGGTACACAGGCAGTTGCCACGGATACGATCTGTTTTGGTGAAACGTCGGCCAATTCTACTTCTTCACGTTTAGCGATGATGGTTTCTCCCGCTTTACGAGCAACGACATTTTCATTGATCAAACGGCCTTCTACAACCTCATTCGCCTGCGCGATAACATAATCTGCTTCTTCATCAGCTGATAAGTAGATTGCTTCATCTTCTACTGTTCCATCTTTCTTAACGATACGATATGGTGTCTGAATAAATCCATATTCATTGATCTTACCATAAGAAGTCAGGTTGGAAATCAGACCGATGTTTGGACCTTCTGGAGTTTCGATAGGACAGATACGACCATAGTGAGAACTATGAACGTCACGTACTTCAAAACCGGCGCGATCTCTGGTCAGACCACCTGGACCTAAGGCAGAAATACGACGTTTGTTGGTCAATTCTGCCAATGGATTCTGCTGATCCATGAACTGTGACAGCTGAGAACTGGAGAAAAACTCCTTGATAGCTGCTGTTAATGGACGAATATTCGTTAATTTCTTAGGTGTTAAGGTTGCTGTTTCCGCAATGGACATACGTTCCTTAACAACACGCTCCATACGGCTTAAACCGATACGGAACTGGTTCTGGATCAATTCACCAACAGAACGGATACGACGGTTACCCAACATATCAATATCGTCGGTTTCTCCAACACCTTCCATAACATTTAAGTTATACGTATAGAATGCATACATATCGGAAATCGTAATGGTATGCTTGTTCGCATATGGGTCATTACCGATTACTTTTACTACTTGCTCATCGCCAGTACGTACAAGCACTTCCTGAACGGCTGCACCTACCAACCATGCATACACCGTTTCACCGTTGTTTACTTTATTACGTAAAGCTTCCTGGTCGTTTGCACTTAAGGTATCTGGCTTATGACGAGGTAAATAGCCTTCTGCATAGAAGTCACCTTCTTCATTTTCCAGGTCATTGCCCTGTGCATCCGTTACACGGCCTAACGCATACATGCGCTGTCCATAGTTTAACACTGCATTGACATTGCCTTTTTCCAAAGCCACCTGCTTTGCGATGATACCGCCATGTACAGAAATGGTTTCACATTCTTTTGCGATTGCGTCTACATCCTTCTGTGTTAATACGGTTCCTTCAAACAGGGTAGCATCACTCAATTCCACATCCTCTGCCAAAACACGGCCAACAAGACCAAGATGGTTAGATGCCGGAACTTCTACTTTATCCGGATGGTTGAATAATGGATTGAAAGGGAAAGCATGTACATGCATACCTTTTTCCAACTCTTCACGTAAAGTGTTACGTTCATCACGATGAATCATCGTACCGCTAGGCATGAAGACACTGCCATCACTTGCCAAAATATCCATTGCCAAACGATTACCGTAAATACGGTTGATGGCATTTAATTTCTTACGTAATTTAAAACGTCCGGCTTTGGTTAGATCATAACGGCGAGGATCAAAGAACTTCGCATTCATTAAGGTGATAGAACCATCCAAGGTAGGTATTTCATCCGAACGCTGGTTTTCATAAATAGACAATAAAGCTTCCTGTGTAGTCTTAACCTTATCGGCTAACAGGGTATTCTCAATTTCTTCGTATTTACCAAAGTAAGATGCATATAATGTAAGGTAAAGATTCATGAATTCACGATCTTCATCATCCTGTGCAACATCTTCGATCACATCACGTCCCATAGCCTTTAAGAACGTCTTGATCTGTGTTGTATCATGGGCATCTTCGCTGTGATCTAAATCAATTGACATACCGACAGCTTTAAACAATACAGAAGAAAGCATTTTACGTTTACGGTCAATGCTCATGTTTAAAACACGTCCGGTAGACGCTTTTTTCGTTTCTGTCATGTATTCCAGCCAAGTACCGCGGCTTGGAATTAATTCACAGGCATACGATACTTTACCTGTTTTTTCATCATAACCGGTAGAGAAGTACGCTCCCGGAGAACGCACGATCTGCGAAACGATGACACGTTCCGCTCCATTGATGATGAAAGTACCTGTTTCGGTCATTAAAGGGAAATCACCTAGGAAGACATCTTCCCATTTATTGATAACTTCACCTGTTGTGTTATCTGTTATTTCAAGTTCCATGCGTGCTTTCAATGGTGCTGCGTAATTACATTCGCGATACATTGATTCTTCCGCATTGTATTTAGGTTCACCGAATTCATAACCGGCGAACTTCAGCTTGATATTTCCTCCATAGTTTTGAATCGGGTAGATTTCATTGAAAACTTCTCCAATTCCTTCGTTCTTGAACCACTCAAAAGAATCCGTCTGAATTTCAACCAGATTCGGCAGTTCCAGATGTCCACTAACTTTTGAGTAATCGCGACGCTCTGCCTTTTTACCGGAAGCGACAATACGATAAGGCTGTTTTTTGTCCATGTACGCCATCCTTTCTACAAGTTTTTCTTACCAAAATAGGGCATGAAAACCCATTTTAATATTTTAGTATTATGCAATTTATTATAATATCAATGGTTTGTCAAATTGTCAATGCTTTTTCGATATTTTAGCTATTTGTGTCCGTTGGGTAGCAATCTGCATGGAAAGGTATATTTTCATAACTGATTGCATGTGATAACGATTGTTGCACCATCATGGTGGCAATTTCCATAAAGAAGAGCTTTCCTTCATAATTTCGTGAAAGTGTGCATGCTGGCATTTCCTAGTATCAACCGATTTAACTTCTCTACGTTATCGTTGGTATTTTTGGTATCACCCGGCTTAACTTTTCTACGTTATCGTTGGTATTCTTGATATCAATCGGCTTTACTTCTCCCTACGTTATAGTGGTACTATAGTTATGCTGTACGTATATTTATTTCTTTGCCTTTAAGATCCAATAGCCTTTTTCTTTTTCAATGATGTCACAATTACCGAACACTTCTTTGATTTTATTCACTGCACTGTTTGCGCCCTGTTGCTTACGAATAACGACCCATAAGCAACCGCCTTCACATAAATAATCATAAGCTTTTTCAAAGATTTCATAAATGACCTTCTTACCGGCCCGGATGGGTGGATTGGTTAGGATGTCAGTATAAGTATTCCCAGTTACCTGTGCATATACATCGGACTCATGAATCTGCACATCCACATGATTGGCCTTGGCATTTTCTTTAGCTAGGGCGATTGCACGTGGATTGACATCGACCATTTCCACATGCTTATCGGGATATGTATGCTTGATGATGATACCGATTGGTCCATATCCGCAGCCAACATCAAGTATCGTATCCTGTAGTTCATCTCTTTTCAGCAGGGTGTTTAAGAAGACCTGTGTTCCAAAATCAACACCGCCTTTTGAGAAGACACCGTTATCAGTTAAGAAAGTATAGTTAAAACACCAAAACCGGAAAGATATTTCCTTCCGGTTTTCTGCTAAATGACGATTATCTGTAAAATAATGATCCATCGTTATCCCGCCTTTTTTAGGTGACAAAAAGCCCGAAGGCTTTTTGTAGTTCATCAAGATGTGTAAGTTATTACTTAACTTCTACGCTAGCTCCAGCGTCCATCAATTTCTTCTTGATTTCTTCTGCTTCTTCTGGGCTAACATTTTCTTTGATTACGCTTGGTGCTTTGTCAACCAGACCCTTAGCGTCTACCAGACCTAAGCCTGTGATTTCACGTACAGCCTTGATAACAGCAACTTTTGTTCCACCGATGTCTGTTAATGTAACAGTTACTTCGCTTGGTCCTTCAGCAGCAGCACCTGCATCAGCAGCAGCTGCAACAGCAACTGGAGCAGCAGCCGTTACGCCAAATTTTTCTTCGATTGCTTTTACTAATTCATTCAGTTCTAAGATTGTAGCTTCTTCTAAGTAAGCTAAGATGTCTTCCTGGTTTAATTTTGCCATGTTCTTTTCCTCCTAGTTAATAGTTTGTCTGCATGCAATTAAGCAGCAGCTTCTTCTGTAGCTTCGGCAGCTGGTGCTGCACCTTCTTCTTTGCTTTCTGCAACAGCTTTAACAGCACATGCGAATCCGCGTACTGGTGACTGTAAGCAGCTTAACAGCATTGATAACATACCTTCACGGTTTGGCAGACTTGACAACTCTTTGATTGTGTCAACACTGACTACCTTACCTTCTACGATACCGCTCTTCAGTACAAGCTTGTCGTGTGTTTTCGCAAATTTTGCTAATACACGAGCAGGGGCAACTGCGTCTGGTCCAAATGCGATTGCGTTTGGTCCAACCAAGTCTTTTACTAATTCACTGGCACCGGCTTCTTCGGCAGCACGCTGAGCAAGAGAGTTTTTGTAAACCTTGAACTCTACGCCTTCTGCGCGAAGATCTCTACGCAGCTGTGTTACTTCCGCAACACTCAGACCACGATATTCAACAACTACGGTTGAATCGGCTTCTTTCATTTTCTGAGCAATTTCAGAAATGACTGCCTTTTTGCTATCGATGATTGCCTGGTTCATGAACTTCACACCTCCTGATTTATATGTAACAATATACCTTTCAAGAGTGATATAAAACACCCGCAAACTGGACAGTCTACGGGTGAAAGTTTTATCTACTTGCTTTCTACCTCGGTAACATGATTAAGCTGTTACGCCGTTACTGTCTATGGTATATTGATAACATCGAATATTTTAAACGTTGTTTTGCAGTTTGTCAACCTTATTTAACGATTTCTACATGGATGCCAGGACCCATTGTTGTTGTTAATACAAGGTTTTTGATATAAGCACCCTTAACTGCAGCAGGGCGTGCTTTTACGATTGTGTTGTAGATTGCGTTGAAGTTGTCCACTAACTTCTCATCGTCAAAGCTTACTTTACCGATCATCAGGTTAATGTTACCTTCTTTATCAACACGGTATTCTACTTTACCTTTTTTGATGTCTTCAACAGCTTTTGCAACATCCATGGTAACTGTACCAGTCTTAGGGTTTGGCATTAAGCCCTTAGGTCCTAACAGACGACCTAATTTACCTAATTCACCCATCATGTTTGGAGTGGCAACGATCACATCGAAGTCAAACCATCCCTTCTGGATTTCTTCTAACAATTCTTTTCCACCAACGAAATCTGCGCCAGCGTCTTTTGCTTCCTGTTCCTTAGGTCCCTGTGTAATAACACAAACTTTCTGTGTTTTACCAGTACCATGAGGCAGTACCATAGCACCACGGATCTGCTGATCTGCATGACGTGGGTCTACATTTAATTTGAAGCTAACTTCAACAGATGCGTCGAATTTAGCGATGTTTGTTTCTTTTGCTAATTTTACAGCTTCAGCTACCGAATAAGACTTTGAGCGGTCGATTTTCTTAGCAGCTTCAGCGTATTTCTTTCCAACTTTTGCCATATCTATTTACCTCTCGCCTTTCTTATCCTTCATAACCTTCAACTTTAACGCCCATGTTTCTAGCAGTACCAGCAACGATACGCATAGCAGCTTCTACATCATTTGCGTTTAAGTCAGGCATTTTGTATTCTGCGATTTCACGCAGCTGATCAACTGTAATTGTTCCAGCGGTTTCTTTCTGATCACCACTAGCCTTCTTGATGCCAGCAGCTTTCTTGATCATGATGCTTGCTGGAGTTGTTTTTAATACGAAATCAAAGCTCTTATCTTCGTATGCAGTAATAATAACTGGTACCATATCACCATTACGGTCCTTTGTAGCATCGTTAAATGCTGTACAGAACTGCGGCATGTTGATTCCGGCAGATGCCAGTGCTGGTCCCGGTCTAGCTCCTCCTGCAGGGAACTGAAGTTTACAAATCTTTGCAACTTTTTTACTCACAAGACACACCTCCTATATATTGTTGTCTTATGCAGTGGTTTGATTGAAGGAGCTGCTCCTTCTCCCACGCATTCTAAAACACCACAAAATGTGGCGCTCTTGTATTTTAATACGAATGGAAATGAAATGCAAGAAGAAGTGTTTATTTTTTTAAACTTCTTTTCCAAAAGCGATAGTAGGTATTAAAAAACGATACTCTTTATGAAATGTATAACGTTTGTCCCATATATAGCAAAGGTTCAATACCATCATGGCATTGAACCTTTCTTACTTTATTTCACTTGTTTTTTCGCAGTTGGTTTTTTTCTCTTATATTCTAATAAGACACCGCCAAAACTTGGCACATCTACTGTAATGGTATAAGGACGTTTATTGCATTCTTCTTTTATCGTTTTATATTTCTGCAATGTTGTAGTTTCTCCTCCATATATATCCATATCCGTATTCAGAATTTCCTGATAGGTTCCACTTTCAGAAACCCCGAAGGTATGAGCCTTATATACATTAGGTGAAAAATTCAGAAGAACGATATAATTCTTAGTTTCCCCTTTTCGCATATAACTAAAGAGATTTTCATCCGCATTATCCGCATCGATCCATTCAAAAGATTCCCAGTCATATTCTTTTTCATACAGCGTAGCCGATTTACAGTATACTTCACCTAGTTTCGCAAAGTATTTATGGAAAGCGTCGTGCATCGGATATTTTAATAGATCCCAATCGCACTGTTTTTCTTCATCCCATTCACGGAAATGAGCCAATTCATTTCCCATGAAGTTTAGCTTTTTACCAGGATGTGTAAACATATACAAATATAACGTTCTTAATTGCGCAAATTTTTGTTCATAGGTTCCAAAGATTTTATCAACAATTGTCTTCTTGCCATGTACTACTTCATCATGAGAAAATTCCATCAAGAATCTTTCAGAATAGAAATAGGCCATTGAGAAAGTAATATTATTATGATGCCATTTACGGTAAATAGGATCTTTTTCTAAATATTTCAAGGTGTCATTCATCCAGCCTAAATCCCATTTATAGTCAAAGCCCAAACCACCTTCAACCGTCGGATGTGTAACCTTAGGGAAATCACTGGAATCCTCTGCTATCAGCATGATTCCAGGGAATGCTTCATGTAAATTAAAATTCATTCGTTTAATAAAGTGCAATGCTCCTTCGTTTGTTCCTAAGTCTTTATTGCCATGCCAGTGAATGACATTGCTGATTGCATCCATACGAAGACCATCGACATGATATTTATCAATCCAGAAAGCTGCCGCTGACATTAAGAATGAGCGTACTTCTTCTTTCCATAGATTAAAATTAGCGGTTCCCCATTGTGAGTCTGCATCACATGCTTTCTCATATTCATATAGAGGCGTTCCATCAAAATAAGACAAAGAGAAATCATCTCGTACAAAGTGTACTGGCACAAAGTCCATAATGACACCAATTTTTGCTTTATGACATGCGTTAATCAGATACATCAGATCCTCACATGTACCATAACGGCTCGTTGCACTGAAATAACCGCTGCATTGATAACCCCAAGAACCATCGAATGGATATTCATTCAAAGGCATCAATTCAATATGAGTAAAATGATTTTCTTTTACATAAGCGATTAATTCTTTTGCTATGCTGCGATAATTTACCCACTCCACATCTTCTTCCTTTTTCCATGAGCCTATATGCAACTCATAGATATTCATTGGTTTTGCAAAGTTCTTATCTCTTTCTGCGAGCCATTTGCCATCGCTCCATTTTTTATATTCCAGATTTGTCACAATGGATGCTGTGTTCGGACGCAACTCTGAATAAAATGCATATGGATCCATTTTATCGACAACTCTGCCAGTTGCCTGTGTGATACGGTATTTATACATATCTCCTTCTTTAGCACCAGCAATAAATAATGTCCATACTCCTTTATCATCACTGCGACGCATCTTGTGTCCTTTACAGCTCCAATCATCAAAGCTTCCAATGACCTGTATTTCCTGTGCATGCGGCGCAAATGTCGTAAAACGAACACCCTTTTTCCCACGTTCTTCACAGATATGCGCACCAAAAAACTCATATGCATTGATGGCATTTCCTTTATAATAATTATCTAAAATTTTATTTTTCATGAGAACTCCTCCAGTTTCTATATCATATCTTTATTTTACTCTATTTTGCCTGTAAAACCTACAAGAATTTTGTTATTTTAAAGAATTTGTAATGGGTTTCAAGGTTTTTTGCTGTTTTTTTATACAAATCATGAAAATTGTCGTTCAGCCTTTGATAATCAAAGTTTTATGCATCTATGTTGACTTCTAATCCCATATAAGTTATTGTATATATAGAGTTATCCTAAGCTAACAAAAGGAGGCGTTTTTATGATCATCTTAATCCCTTTACTTGTATTATCTTTTGCCTATAGTACCTTTTTCATTAAGAAAAAACTATTGCAGATTGTTAAACTGTGTGCATAAGTCATCTTTCAATAAACTTTGTCTTTCAATTGATCATTTTGGTTACCTTGACAATTAGGCACTGACATCTCGCATAAACTTTGCCTTTTCATGGCAGATAGTAAAATCTTCATACTCCTTTGCTAATTAAAACAGGAAGTCTTTACTATTTTTCAATAGTCTTAAGACTTCCTTATTTTTTCCCGAATCGGGCATTAAAATGTACTTTGCTATGTTCTATTAACCAATCAGTTTCTTCATAGCATCTTGATAAGCTAATGTTTTTTCATGTGCGTCCTGTAAGGAAGTGCCTTTGATACAATAATAGAACTTACATTTTGGTTCTGTACCGCTTGGACGTATTGCTATCCAGCTGCCATCTTCTAAATAGTATTTCAAGACGTCTGATTTCGTAAAGCCACATAATTCACTCTCTACACCATTTTCTAAGATACGACATTCCTTGTAATCCTCAAAACGCGTTACCTTTGTTGCATTGATTTCTTTTACTTCACTCTTACGCAAAGTAGCTAAAATTTCCTGAATGCGTTCAGCTCCAGCCTGTCCTTCTAATTTCAAAGAAGTTTGGCTTTCTTCATAATAGCCCAATTCAGCATACAAATCATATAATACATCCACTAATGTCTTACCTTTTGCTTTATAGTAGCAAGCAGCTTCAGCTAGCATCAAACAAGCCTGTGGAGCATCTTTATCGCGTACGAATGGTTTAATCAAAGAGCCATAACTTTCTTCATAACCAAATACATACTGCTTTTCATTTGTCTTTTCATATTTCGCAACCTTTTCACCAATAAATTTGAAGCCGGTTAATGTCTTTTCTGTTGCAACACCATACTTTGTCGCAATCTTTTCTCCAAGATCACTGGTTACAACGGTATTAAACATGACAGGATTGTTTGGCATTTCCCCTTTTGCTGTCAATTGTGAGAAGATGTACTCAATTAAAACGGCACCACTTTGATTCCCTGTTAATAGTTTATAGTCTCCATTATGTTTAACACCGACACCCATACGGTCTGCATCAGGATCACATACCAAAATAATATCGGCATCTTCACGTTTTGCATATTCTAATGCCATTTCATAAGAACCTGCTTCTTCAGGATTTGGTGTTGGTGTATTCGAGAAATCAGGATCTGGCGTACATTGTTCTTCCACAGCCACAAAATGATATCCCGCACGTGTATATACCTCTTTCACTGGAATATTGGCTGTTCCATGCTCTGGGGTAAAGATAATTTTCACATCATCTTTTGGAATATCCGGATTCAACTGGATACTTAATACATTAGCATAATATTCTTCATCAACATCTTTTCCGATGACCGTAATCAGTTTCTCCTGTTCAGCAGTTGGATTTGCCTCAATTGCCAATTCATCCGCAACCGCATTCACACGATCAATAACTTGTGCAGCAAGTGCCGGTACTAGCTGACAGCCTTTTTCATCATACAATTTATAACCATTATATTCTTTCGGATTATGACTAGCCGTTACCATGATACCGCCGAAACATTGAAAATGTCTGACTGCAAAGCTTAATTCAGGAGTCGGGCGCAAGGATTCAAACACATAAGAACGGATGTTATACGTAGCCAACAATCTTGCAGAATCCATAGCAAATTCTTTTGACATATGACGGTTGTCATAACCAATCGCAATGCCGCGTTTCATAGCTTCTTCGCCATGTGCGCAGATATATTCAGCAAATCCCACATTTGCTTTACGAATCGTATGAATGTTAATACGATTTGTTCCAGGACCCAACAAGCCTCTCATTCCTGCTGTTCCAAACTCTATCGTTGTATAAAAAGCATCATTCATCGTCTCTTCATCCATGTTTTCAAGCACTTCTTTATAAGAAGGATCTAGGTTAGGATGATGTAACCATCTTTCATAAATATCTTTGTACATTTTCTCATTCTTCCTTTCTGTATTGCTGTTTCTATTATAGCATACTTCATTTACATTTTATATCAAACTTTATCGAAATGTAAGCGATTACCACAGATTTCTGTGATGCATTATGTTTCTTTTTTATTACCTTATAAAAGAGTTGAAAAAAAAGATGACCTTTGTCATCTTTTTCATCATAATTTCATTAACCGATGATTTTCTGTGCGCGCAATACTTCTTCGATAGCAGCGATTGCAGAATCTTCATCATCACCATTACAAGTGATTGTGATTTCAGACTGTGTTGGGATTCCCAGTGACATAACACCCATGATGGATTTCATGTTTACTTCACGGCCTTTGAAAGACACGTTAACTTCACATTTGAATTTGCTTGCAGCGTTTACAGCAACAGTAGCTGGACGTGCATGCAAACCAACTGGGTCGATTACAGATACAGTAATTTGTTTCATTTTATATTCCTCCTAAATTAACTTATTTACATACTCTATTTTAAACCATTTTGATACCACTTACAATCTTTTTTTTAACGAAAACAAAGGAAATCGCCATTATTTTAAAAAGCCGATTCGTTTTTCAAGAAATTCGTCACAATTCCACACTTCAATTCCCTGCTTTTTACAGAGCTGTACAAAAACACCATCACCATCTTTTAATTTCCCTTGAAAAGTACCGTCATAAATACGCCCTTTTCCACAGCTTGGGCTTCTTGGCTGTAAGATTACCAAATCTACTTTTTCATCAAGCAACCGCTGTACTTCCTTTTCAGCGCCTCTTATAAAAGCGTCTGTCACATCTTCCTTATCTGTATTCAAGATACGTCCGTTAACGATCTCACAACATGCCCGCGGAACCGGTAAACCACCGGCTATTTCAGGGCATACTGTAAGATGAGGACGATCCTTTAAAAATGCTATAATTTTGGCATTTTCATTGTTACCGCCATTGTATTTACAATTCACGCCCATAAGACATGCACTCACCGCATAGTTCATTCATTTTGCCCCTTTCCCTTTCGATTTGATCACTCATGTAGCATCATTATACCATACTTTCAAAGAACGCAACAATTTCAACAAATCCTCTGAGTAAGTGCTTTGATCGGTTATCCTTTTATAAAAATCATATAGCTTATTATTTTATTTAATAAGCTATCTTTCTCATCAGCCGATATAGAGATTTCCTATATCTTTCACATAGACCAATATCAAATACGTCCCTAGATCCTTCATGTGTCAATCTGCTTGCTATTTGCTTCTATCTTTTATATTGCCTCTTTCTTTTCTTCCTTAACATATTTCACAAAATCTCCATGCGGAATTACCGCTTTTAAACGCTCCGCATTCTTTTCATAATCCAAGGAAAAGCAATAGACTTCCAATTCTAAAAGTGCGCCTTGTGTTGTACGTATTATCTTTCGTGCTTTGTAGTACTCCCCTAACGTATCTTTATGACAGCCCTCCAGCTCATCAATCGCTGATGCAACCTGTTCATCAATCTCATAAATTTCACCAAAGACATCCTGATCACCATCTAGCAATGCCGGATACGCCGCATCTTTTAATGCGTAGAGGCAGCCTTTTACATATCCATATCCAACAAAGTGGCTTTTCCCTTTCAGATAGCGTTCATAGTTATACATTCCCTTACGTAAAGAACCATATACAAATATCTGTTTCATTAACAAATCGTGCCTTCACTTTCTTTAACATCAATTGCTTGCTCAACCATTGCCGTTATCGCCGCTTGAATACCTTTTACAATGACATCCAATGCCATACTTGGCTGATTTGGTTTATCAACAACCTGACTTGGGAGATATGGAATATGAATAAACCCACTTTTTTGTCCTTTTCCACGTTTTTCTAATAAATAGCGAACGCCATAGGTAACATGATTGCACACAAAGGTCCCTGCTGAATTAGATATAGAGGCTGGTATACCTGCAGAGCGTATGCTTTTGACCATCGCCTTAATCGGCAGATTAACAAAATAAGCATCCGGACCATCCGCAAAGATTTTTTCATCGATAGGCTGCTGATGACCATTATCTGCAATGCGATAATCATCAATATTGATACCAATGCGCTCTACCGTGATATCACTTCTGCCTCCTGCCTGACCAATGGATAGCACCATGTCCGGTTCATGGTCTTCAATCGCCTGTTTGATGACGGCAAGAGATGTGTGGGCAATTGTTGGTATTTCTAATTTTATGATCTGTGCATTCGCAATTTCATCATCTAAACGTTTCACTGCCTCGATTGCCGGATTGATACTTTCCTTTCCAAACGGATCAAAACCTGTTACTAATATTTTCATAATCTTATGATACAGCTTTTATGTGCTGTATGTGCTCCTTTCCATACGCTTTATTCTGTGCCAATCAAAGCTTTTTAAACTTTTTTAAAAAGCTAAGGTCAGCATCAAGATGATATGAATGAGAATCAACAACAAAGCCATTGGTGCCTGTGCTTTGATGATGGTCCATTTATCCTTTGTTTCTAATACGGCGGTCGGTACAATGTTAAAATTTGCCGCCATCGGTGTTAATAATGTTCCACAATATCCACACGTCATACCTAAAGCTCCAACAACACTGGCATCACCGCCTTGAGCAATCACAAATGGAATACCTATCCCTACCGTTATAACTGAAAAAGCCGCAAAAGCATTTCCCATGATCATCGTAAAAATGACCATCGCAAGGCAATAGACAACCACACCAAAGAAGATACTGCCTTCTGGTAAGATACCAGCCATCATTGTTGATATGACATCGCCAACACCGGCTTTGGTAAATACCTGCCCCAATGCTCCTAACAACTGTGGCAACAAGGAGGCACTTCCCACCTGCATCAGCAATCTAGCCGTATCATGGCGTGTATCCTGAAAGTTTGGACGACAAATAAACATAGCGGTAAATAAAGCAAGGATGCATCCTGTTCCAACCATTACCGCACCGGGTAACGCTAATTCACCAAGTTTCACTCTTGACAATATCAACGCCACAACCGCTACCAACACCGCCGGTATAAATATCTTATTACCAATTTTTTCACTGTATTGTTGACGTGCTTTTTGATCTACTGGCGCAAATGTACCAACTTGTACTTGATGGGTCATGGTCAAACCGCCCATCACTAATAACAAGATGCCGCACACTTCATAGGGTAACACCTTACCAAACATAAAGATCACCCCAAGGATGCTCCAAAACAATGTCGTCCCCACTTTGGCATGTTCATTTTCCAAAGCCCGATAGGCTGCATTAAAACTGATAAATCCACAAAGGATAAAGATAAATTCCGCTGCATAATCTAAGAATGCCGCCATTTTATTCTTCCCTCCTTCGCAATTTCTTATCCTTTAGCCAAACCTGCACAAAGCTTAAGCACAGGACAATTATGGCCACCGGTATGGAAGCTGCTGCTACAGAACTGATCGTAACTTCTCCATAGCCGGCTTCTGCTAACGCTCCCTGTATCAATAAGACACCACTTGCGGCAGGAAACAGATTTTGCGCAAAAAAGTTCCCATAGTTTTCAATGGAGGCTGTCATTCCTTTTAATGTATCTCTTTGCTTTTCATTTAAGGGTTCCCCCTTAGCCTTCTCTGCTGCCGCCTCTGACATCGGCAAAATCAAAGGACGTACAAATTCTACATGTCCGCCGATTCGTATATTTGCGGCACTGGCAATACTGCGTATGATCATATACAAAGCCAATACCTTGGCGGCAGATGCATTTTTAATCTTCCCTATCAAATAAGCAGAGCGTTCCTTAAGTCCATATCGCTCGATAATCGCAATAACAGGAAAAATCACCAAAAAAATCGACATCAAGCGATTATTCACAAAGGATTCTCCCATAATGCGTAATATTTCCATAAAGCTTAATCCGGATACCAAGCCAGTTACAAAACCGGCAATCAACACGGTCGCTAAAACATCAAATTTCATGACAAAGCCAGCGACGATGATAACGATACCGATAAGTTTTATATAATCCATTCTTTTGACTCCTTTCTAGAACGGTTTAAATTTTATCAAGGAATCAATCTCTATGCAAACAGGATTACCTTAAAATCTTATCATTTTATCCTTTTTTATAAAATACGATCTGCTGATTTCCAGTTCGTTCCTTATCTAGCTGATAACCATCTTCTTGAAACTGATAAACTTCTGCCAAAGTTTCTACTTGTCGCTGTGCCAAAAAGTGAACCATGCGTCCTCTTGCCATCTTGGCCTGTGTTGCCTCAACTTTACGTTTTCCCTTTTTTTCTACTTGGAAAATAACATCAATCCATTGTTCTTTTGGAATATAGGGACGTATTGCTTTCTCATATTCTTTACTTGAAAGATTCAAAAGATACTTCTCTTTATGCGTATGAACTTCCTTTAGCAATACTTTAGCCAAAGTATCTTGCCAATATGCATATAGATCGTTATAATCTTGTACCTTTAATTTACATTGCATTTCTAAGCGATAAGGTTGAATACTGTCAAAGGGTCTGACAATGCCATAAAAAGCGCTGAGGATACGCAGATGTTCCTGAAGATAGGAAAGCTCGCTCATCGCTAAATCTTCCATTTGCATATATTTAAATTGTAAGCCATCATAAGCTTCTATTGCACAATAGCCATTCTCATGAAAAGACAATTGATCAAAGCGTTGTTTTGTCTGTATAGCCAATGCTTCTTTCACATGCATGAAATGCATAATATCTTCTACTGTTAACATCTTTATATTCGCTAAAAGCAACTCTGCTTTTTCCCACAGCTGTGGCATGGCAGATGGTTTGTAATGGGTCGTTGTTTTCATTGTTTTTGTCGGTGAAATGATATAAAGCATAAAATCCCTCACTTTCTGTATGTATTATAACAGATATCCTCCATTTTGACAGAATGCTGATGGCATAAAAAAAGGGGGTATCCAAAATCTTTAGGGGTCTGAAATTTCTTGTTTGTTTTTTCATTCCCCTAAAGTTGCCCCGTAATTTTCTGGTGAAACTTCCTAAAAGTTTGGTTGCATTAAAAAAGAACAGCAGATTTTCTCATGCTGTTCAATTAGCATTATTTTACAACAATCTTACAGGAAACTTTTTTGCCATTTACACTACGTGCATAAATATAGGCAGTTCCTTTTTTCTTAGCTGTAACCTTTCCTTTTGCACTGACGGTCACAACATTCTTATTAGATGTTGACCAGGTAACTGTTTGAATGGTTCCTTTCGGTGCCAGTGTCGCTTTTAAGGTGAAAGAAGATCCTTTTTTCAATGTTTTGTTCTTATAATTTAAAGTCACCTTTGAAGGAGCATTTACAACCTTTACAATACATTGTGCTTTTTTCCCATTCAATGATTTCGCTGTAATGGTTACACTTCCTGTGGCTTTTGCGCTGACTTTACCATATTTATCCACCGTTTCAATTTTTTTATTACTACTCGACCAAGTAACATTCTGAGATGCTTTTGAAGGTAAGACGCTGGCTTTTAAGGAAGATTTCTGTCCTTTATACATCGTCTTTTTCGTTGTACTTAATTGTACCTTGGCTGCAGCAGGACGTTTTAAAATTCCGTAAATTATTTTACGAAGCAAGGTGTGTTATTGTTTATGGAAAATGGACGTGATTTTCAAATACCTTCCTTTTTATATGAACCAACCACATTAGCAGAACGCCTTTATGTCCTGCGTAAGATCTTAAAACAAAATCAAGAAGATAATAGAGCTGACTTCCTATTAAAAGAAGAATACTTTTCTTTTGAAAGCATCCTTTCTATCAGCTGTTATTCTCCAACGAATATTATTTTCTATTACGGAGAAGATATGGATAAAAGTACCTTCTTCTTTAAGGAGAATAGTTTAAATCATTGTATTTATGACTTTTTAGCGAATTTATGGGACACAGAAATGGTTTATTCTGTGGAAGAAACGAATGCTTTTTATGAAGAAGTCATACAGCACTATGAAACGCTTCTTGAAAGCTCAAACACCGATCATAAAACAAGGCGATAAGAATGTATGACTTCCTACCGCCTTGTTTATTTTTTATGATGCTTGTTTTGGCAAAGGTTGCTTTGACTTTTCTCCTTCATCACTTTGTCTTTTCAAACTGCTTCGCCGATGCATTTCTTCACGCAATAAAGCATAGATGATGGAGAAAATCGGCAAGCCCAATAACATACCGGCAAAACCAAAGAAACCTCCGCCTACCGTGATTGCAAATAACACCCATAAGCCAGATAAGCCTACTGTATTCCCCACAACACGTGGATAGATGAGATTAGACTCAAATTGCTGTAGACAAATACCGAACAAAATAAAGAAGATTCCTTGCAGCGGATCAACAAAAGCAACAAGCAAGGCACTTAAACCTACACCGAAGATTGCTCCAAAGATAGGGATAATATTTGTACAGCCAATGATTACGCTAAGAATCGGCGCATATGGGAATTGTAAAATCAGACATCCGATATAACAAAGGATACCGATGATGATTGCTTCTACTAATTGCCCGGTAACAAAATTAGCAAAGGTTACATTGGTTAAATGTGCAACCTTTAGTAAATACTCGTTTACCCGCTTTGATGTAAAGGCATATAAGAATTCTTTTGCTTGGGTTATTAAGCGGTTTTTGGAAATTGTCAGATAGACCGCAATCACCAAAGCCATAAAGATATTCGCAATGCTGCTCGCAAAGCCACTTGCCATATCAATAAGATGAGGTAACCCATTCTTTACGATATTAACCGCCATTTTTTGAATATCCATCGCATAGGTTTCAATTTGTTTTAAAACTTCCTCCGGTATCTGTTTATTCTCAATCGCCGTTTGAATATTCTTTTGCACTTCTTCTAAATACCCCGGCAATGCATTTGCCAGTGTGGTAACACTGTGAATTACTTGCGGCATGACAATCCAAAAGATAAAGGTGATCACACCTATAATAATGATCAATGATAACAAGGCTGCCACTGCACGTTTACCTTTACCCAAGGATGCAGGCAGTTTCTTCATAAAGTACTTCATTGGCAGATTAAAGACAAATGCCATCATAATACCATAAATAAATGGCTTTAATAAATTTATGATCATCTGTAAAGTACCCATGACCTGATCAATATGTAAAATGACCCAAACCAAGGCAATGGTATAGGTGATGATGAATATAATGTGTTTCATCGTCAAACGATTTAACTTCTTATCCTTATCTTTTAACATTGCCCCATCTCCTTCTTCTTTGCAAGTGATTATGAATTACGTAATTCAATCAAAATATCACGTAATTCCGCAGCTCGCTCGAAATCGAGCACTTTTGCCGCTTCTTTCATTTCCTTTTCCAAATTTACTAAGAGTTTTTCTTTATCCTTCTTTGTTACTTTGGCTTTTTTGCTCATATATTTCGCCGTCATTTCCTGTGTTTCTTTACTGCGAACAACCTCATGAATCGGCTTGATGATTGTTTTTGGTGTGATTCCATGTTCCTTATTATAAGCAATCTGGATTTCACGTCTTCTGGCTGTTTCATCCAAAGCTTTCTGCATACTGCCGGTAATCGTATCGGCATACATGATAACTTCACCATGCGCATTACGGGCAGCACGTCCAATGATCTGAATCAAAGAGCGTTCGCTACGCAAGAAGCCTTCCTTATCCGCATCTAATATCGCTATTAAGGAAACTTCCGGAATATCCAGACCTTCTCTTAGCAAGTTGATACCAATCAATACATCATATTTCCCACGACGCAAATCACGGATGATTTCCGTTCGCTCAATTGTTTTTACTTCATGATGCAGCCAGGCAACCTTAAAGTCCATCCCTTTCAAGTAGCTGGATAAATCTTCTGCCATTCGCACGGTTAATGTGGTTATCAAGGTACGCTCATTACGAGCGATCCGTGTTTTTATCTCATCCACCAGATCGTCAATTTGTCCTTGTGTTGGACGAACTTCAACCTTAGGATCTAACAATCCTGTAGGACGTATGATTTGTTCAATGACTTCACCATGCGTCTTCTCCATTTCATAATCTCCCGGTGTTGCGGAAACAAAGACTGCCTGATGGTACATTTTTTCAAATTCTTCAAAACGCAGCGGTCGATTATCCAATGCACTTGGCAAACGGAATCCATAATTCACCAAAGTTTCTTTTCTTGCCCGATCGCCATTATACATCCCACGAATCTGTGGCAAAGATACATGACTTTCATCTACGACCAATAAAAAATCATCCGGGAAGTAATCAAATAAGGTATAAGGACGTTCCCCTGGTTTTCGTCCATCGATATGACGAGAATAGTTTTCTATACCGGGGCATACGCCAAATTCACGCAATGCCTCCATATCATAACGAGTACGTTGTTCCAAGCGCTGTTTCTCTAGCAGCTTTCCTTCATTATCAAGTTCTTTTAAGCGTTCTTCTAATTCCGCACCGATCGTATCTGCGGCACGATTGATAATTTCTTGCTTTGTCGCATAGCCACTTGCCGGATACACAACATATACCGTATAAGCGTTTTGTACCTTACCAGTCAAAGGATCTACTTCACAAATACGTTCAATTTCATCATCAAACATCTCAATACGCAAGATATAAGAATCGGTATGTCCAAGTGCCACCTCAATCACATCACCACGTACACGGAAGGTACCACGTATTAAATCCATATCATTGCGCTGATACTGACGTGCTACTAATTTCCCCATTAATTCCTTACGATCTATGATATCCCCTACGCGAATACTGAAAAACATATCCCGATATTGCTCTGGGTTACTGGCACCATAGATACAGGCTACAGACGCAATAATAATCGTATCTCTTCGTTCCAGTATCGAATTGACGGCTGCCATTCGGAGCATATCTAATTCCATATTGGTTGTGGCATTCTTATCAATATAGGTATCAGAACTTGGTATATAGGCTTCAGGCTGATAATAATCAAAGTTAGATACGAAATATTCCACACGATTATTAGGAAAGAATTCTTTAAATTCTGAATATAGCTGTCCAGCCAACGTCTTATTATGCGCAAACACTAGCGTAGGTTTATTGACCTGTGCAATGACATTCGATATCGTAAAGGTCTTACCCGTTCCGGTTGCCCCTAACAAAACCTGCTGTTTCTTTCCTTCCTTTATGCCTTCTACAAGCTCTTTGATTGCCTTAGGTTGATCTCCTTGAGGCTGATATTCTGATACTAAATCAAATAGCTTTTCCTCATTTTTCATTTGCTATTTCCATCGCTTTCTTTAATTGTAAATCATATTTATATGGATCACTCCGCCATTTTCTAAGGCAGTCTGATACCAGTGATCTACAGACTTCTTCGCGAATCTTTCCATCCGCTTTCAATTCATGATCTTTTTGATACTGTGTTAATGCTTTTGCAGAGGTATAAGAGAAATAGGCATCCGTACGATCAACTGCGTATCCTAAAAACTTTAAGTAGATCTGTACAGGAGATGCCGCTTCATTTACGGTATCAAAAGCAAATTCTTCTTTATCTAATTGCGGCATGCCCGTTACATATGCCGCTTCCTGTGCTACTTTGATATCCGGAGTAATTCCAACTTTATTAAGCTTATTACCTTTTGGTGTTATCCATTCACCGGTTGTGTATTTTAGCATACTGCCATCCTTAAATGGTAATGGAATCTGTACCGTACCCTTACCATATGTTTTTTCACCGATAACGATTGCTTGCGCCTGTTCTTTTAAAGCCGCTGTTAAAGCCTCTGATGCACTTGCCGTTCCACCATTGACCAGTATCAATAATTTATCAAAGGTATAATGCTCATAACCATTCAATGTCTTATATTCCGTGATATTTCCATCATGATCATCTTCCTTAAAAATAACCTGATCATCCTGCATTAAATAGCTGGCAATCTGTAGTGCCGCTTTTAAATAGCCTCCACTGTTATCACGTAAATCAATAATCAAATGCTTAACTTTTGCTTTATTGATATCCTCTAAATGGCGACCAAATTCATCACCACTTGTTTCCGCAAAAGTCGTTAGTTCAATTTTTGCTGTATCTCCCTTGATTTCACTGAACACAGTTCCATTTACTTTTTTACGGGTAATCGTTTTTTCTATATGTTTTCCACTGCGAATGATTTCCAGCTTCACTTTTGTGCCACTTTCCCCTTTAACTTTTTTAGCCACTTCTTCTGTTGAAGTGTTTTTTAATACTTTGCCATCTACTGCATAAATCTGGTCACCTGCATGAAGTCCTGCTTTTTCTGCCGGTGAATCCTTAATAATATCAGAGATGATAAACGTATTATCATCTAAGGCATACATTGTAACACCAATGCCGACAACACTGCCTTCCATAGAGCTTGTAAAGCTTTCACTTTGCTCATTATTCAGATACATCGTATGCTGATCACCGCCGGCATCGACCATACCCTTGATAGCTCCATTGATCAGTTGCTCATTGAAGTCTTCTTTATCTTTCCCAAAATAAAATTTATTTTTCATGATGGTATATACTTCACTCAATTTAGCAAAAGTTTTATCATTGGTGACATCTGAACGGCTTAAAAATCGGTTAAGACCATATCCAGAAAAGAAGAAAATAACACATAGAGCAATTATGCCAATGCGTCTTTTCCTTTGTTTCTTCTCTGCTTCTATCTCATCCGGCCATTTATGGCGCACTAATTTATAACGAACTACTTTTTTTTCAGACATCATCATCACCTCATCAGCATAACTGAAAATTATTACGTGTATTATCATACCATATTTCAGCGTTCATGATAAGTCATTCCCTTCGTAATCATCTGAATGATCAAAAAGGTAATGACAAACGTAGTAAATATGAATAAATATCCACCGATTTATGATTTATACCCAGAATTCTTATCACTATTTGAAGGATTTTTTTCATACAAAAAGAGCCCTCTGTTTTAGAAGGCTCAACATATGCACATCTTTTTTATAAACTCTTATTGACCGCAACTTCTTTAATGATTTCCACACAACCATCAATACCAAAGGTACTGGAGTTTAATGAAATATCATAATTTTCTGCACGACCCCATTTACGATCGGTATAATACTCATAATAATTCGCACGACGCTTATCAATTTTATGAATAGAATTTTCAATATCGCGTTCATCTACTTCATAAGAATGAATAGCGCGTTCTTTTTTCTCTTTCATATTACCATGAATAAATACATTTAATACCGTATCATAATCTTTTAAAACATAATCTGCACAGCGTCCGACAATAACACATGCGCCTTCCTTTGCCACCTGCTCAATAACCTGTGATTGTACCAGAAACAGACGATCATTCAAGGAAAGTTCAGTAATTGTTGATAACGGTCCTCCTAAGGAATAACCAAGAGCACCTAATAAACGGAAACCTTTGCTTGTACGAGAATCTTCTTCCTCAAACAATTCCTTATCTAATCCGCTTTCCTTTGCAGCAATTTCGATAAGTTCTTTGTCATAGAAAGGTACATTCAGCTGTTCAGCCAGCTTTTTGCCGATTTCTCTACCGCCGCTTCCAAATTCTCTACTGATTGTAATAATGGTCTTTTTCATAAAATCGACCTCCTCACCTTGTAATTTCATTATACTATCATCTGCTTACAACATCAATGTTTCCGTTTTCATTTTTGTAAATAGCATTGCATCAAGTTTTTTATCACTGCCTTTCTTAAGGTATTCCCGGATAGTATCTATCCTATACAAAAAGAAGCAAACGGCTAGTTACAAAGGTTGTTATTTGTTCATATTATAGCGATTAATTCAGATAGAAAAAACATTTATATTGATATTTTCCTTGTATTTGTTCAATTTATGTATTATCATAACGATATTGAACATATAATTATCTTATATGATTCATCAAAAGGAGATGCTAAAAATGAAGCCTACTGTCTTATTAACACCGGGTCCTTTAACAACCAGCGCTGCTGTAAAGCAAGCAATGTTACAAGATCTTGGCACTAGAGATGATGAATATCGTATGATAATCCAATCTTTGCGTGAACAACTATGCAAATTGGGACAAGTGCATCCAGCGCAATACGCTTTGATTTTCATGCAAGGTTCTGGAACCTTTGGAGTAGAAAGTGTCTTAACAAGCACGATTCGTCAAGATGAGCATGTTCTGATTTTAGCGAATGGAGCTTATGGAAACCGCATGGCACAAATATGTGAAACTGCTCATATCCCATTTACATTAAAAAATTATCCTATGGATAAAGCTTTACCACTCGATGAAGTAAAAGAGCAGATAGCCGATCCTCGCTATACCCATGTTGCCTATGTGCATTGTGAAACAACGGCAGGTGTGATGAATGATCTTTACCGTATTCAAGAATGTATCCGCAGCTATCACAAAATCAGCATTGTCGATGCCATGAGCAGTTTTGGTTCTGCACCGATTGCTATTGCAGATGCAGGGATTGATTATCTGATAACCAGTGCGAATAAATGTCTGCATGGTGTACCGGGAGTAGCTATCATCTTTGCCAGAAAAGCACATTTGGATACATGTCAGCATTGTGCTGTTAGCCTGTCCTTGGATTTGTACGAACAATATCGCTCTATGGAAGAAACCCAAGGCGCATTTCGCTTTACCTCACCAACGCATGTCATGTTAGCTTTGCAAGAAGCCTTAACAACACTGATAACAAACGGAGGCATTCCAGCACGTCATGAACGCTATATGCATGTCCAAAAAGAATTGCATGACAGTATGACGAAGTATGGTTTCCATACCTTAGTAGAGCCTGACGTGCAATCTTGTGTCATAACGACATATTTGTGTCCGAAAGGTTTTGATTTTACGCATTTCTACAACTTTTTTAAAGCCCATGGTTTCTTGTTATATGCTGGGAAATTACCTGGTATAGATGCATTTAGGATTGGTAATATAGGGGAAATCAGCGATGCAGATATTCTTCACTTTAAAAAAGTCTTACGCATGTATATGGAGGAAAACAGATGAAAGCAGAAACTTTGATAAATGCTTTAGAAGCAATTGCTATCCACGATTATATTGGTGTTCCAGATTCCACATTAAAAAGCTTTTGTGATTATTTATACTTGCACAAGAGCCCTGCACAGCATCATGTGCCTGTAAATGAAGGTGCAGCACTGGCTATGGCAGCCGGCATCTATTTGGCAAGCGGTCAGATATCTTGTGTTTATATGCAAAACAGTGGCTTAGGTAATGCTGTAAATCCTATCACCAGTCTGCTGCATGAAAAGGTATATGCGATTCCAATGTTATTCATCATCGGCTATCGCGGTCAGCCAGGATATACAGATGAACCACAACATAAATTTCAGGGAGCGATCACCTTACCTATGCTAGAGCTGTTAGAAATTCCCTATGCCGTGTTGAAAAAAGACGATGATGCCTTCTCCCTTTCACAGATACTAAAAAAAGCACAGACATGTTTTCAAGCGAAGAAGCAATTTGCCATCGTTGTGGAAAAAGGTGCTCTTGAAAGCGAAGAAACCTTACACTTTCAAAATGGCTTCCATATACGAAGAGAAGAAGCCATTCAACACGTTATTTCTTCACTGCAATCAGAAGATGTCATCATCAGTACGACCGGCAAGATTTCCCGAGAGGTTTATGAACAGAGCAATGCTATATTAGGTCATCATAAACAAGCGTTCTTAACCGTAGGCTCTATGGGACATGCCTCTATGATTGCACAAGGTATAGCCTTAAAGTGTCCGCATAAGCGTGTCTTTTGTTTTGATGGCGATGGAGCTGCGCTGATGCACATGGGCTCTATGAACTATATTGCCCAACAGCCTTGTAAGAACCTTATCCATATCGTTTTTAATAATCTTGCTCATGAATCCGTTGGTGGCATGCCGACACAATGTGCTAAGACGCCCCTTTATGAAATCGCAAAGGCCATGGGCTATAAACATGTTCTCTATATTACTGATTTACAAGAATTGGATAGCACTTTACAAAGAAACTATCAAGGACCGGTATTTATCGAAATCGGTGTTGCAGTAGGTTCTCGTGCTGACTTAGGAAGACCGAAAGAAACTGCTGTAGAAAATAAAGAACAATTTATGAGCGTTTTGAAAGGAGAATACTAACATGAAAAGTGTTTATGCATGTTTTAGTACCGATGTCATTCACGAAGGACATCTTCATATTATTCAAGAAGCACAGGCCTATGGAGAACTCACGATAGGGGTATTAACAGATGAGGCGTTGATAAAGTTTGATCGTTTCCCGACAATTACCTTTGATGAGCGGTTTCAAATGATGCAAAAGTTGGATGGCGTTGCACATGTTGTTGCGCAATCCACGGTTTCATATACCGAAAACTTACAAAAGTTAAAACCAGATTATGTCATTCATGGTGATAATTGGAAGACGAACGAACAAAAAATCATACGTGATAACGTGCTTAAGGTTCTATCAACATGGGGAGGACAACTCATTGAGGTTCCTTATACACGCACGGAAAAGGTACAGCATATCGATAAAGTGATGCATGATAAGTTAGCTATGCCTGAATTTCGAAGGAAACGATTGCGTCAGCTTTTACAGCTGCGTCCAATCGTAAAAGCACTGGAAGTCCACAGTGGCATTACAGCTTTAATTGCCGAAAAAACAATTGTGCAAAACAAAGAAGAACTTGATCAGTTTGATGCCATGTGGATCAGCAGTCTGTGTGATTCTACCGCAAAAGGAAAACCTGATATCGAACTGGTGGATATGTCCAGCCGCATACGTACCATTGATGATGTGATGGATGTATCTACCAAACCCATCATATTAGATGGCGATACTGGTGGTTTGATTGAACATTTTGTATACAACGTACGAACCTTGGAACGTCTTGGCGTTTCGGCAATTATTATTGAAGATAAAACAGGATTAAAGAAAAACTCTTTATTTGGTAATGATGTAGAACAGACACAGGACAGCATTGCCCATTTTTGTGAAAAGATCAAAGCCGGGAAACAGGCACAGCTAAGCGAGGACTTTATGATCATCGCTCGTATCGAAAGTTTGATTCTTGAAAAAGGCATAGCGGATGCATTACAACGTGCTTATGCGTATGTCGCGGCTGGGGCAGATGGCATTATGATTCATTCAAGGCAAAAAACACCGGATGAAATTTTTGCCTTTTGTGATGCCTTTCGCCAAAAAGATAAGAACACCCCGATTGTGGTAGTGCCTACTTCCTATCATAGTGTATTGGAAGAACAGCTGGCAGCGCATGGTATCAACATCGTTATCTATGCCAATCAGTTAACGCGCAGTGCTTTCCCAGCCATGCAAGAAACAGCAGCCAGCATCTTAAAACATCATCGCGCGAAGGAAGCAGATGCACAACTCATGTCGATTAAAGACATCATCACGCTAATTGATGAAATGTAGCCTCTCTGATTCATATATGAATTACCGGTAGTTGACAATGGTCTGAATCCCTGTCTGCTACTGGTTTTTCTTTTCCTATTGGCATTTCCTATACCCCATTACAAGGAATATGCTAAAATGAACATAGAAGATGAGGTGATTTTATGCGTATTCTTTTAGCCGAAGATGAAAAAGAACTAAATCGTATCGTATGTGAACGATTACGGGAAGAACAATACAGTGTTGATGCTTGCCTAAATGGTGAAGAAGCCTTAGCATTTTTACAAGTCATGGAATATGATGTTGTCATACTGGATATCATGATGCCTATCGTAGATGGTTTAGAGGTTTTACAAACCTTGCGAGCTAATGGCAAGCAAGTGCCGGTTTTGATGTTGACAGCAAAAGACAGCATTCAGGATAGAGTTAAAGGATTGGATGCCGGAGCAGATGATTACCTTGTAAAGCCATTTGCCTTTGATGAACTTTTGGCACGAATCCGTGTTTTATTACGCAAACCATCCAATCAGCACACCGGTTTTTATCAGGTAGATGATTTAGTCTTATATCCAAATACTCATAAAGTGTTACGTGCTGATAAGGAAATTCATCTCTCCGCAAAGGAATTCTCATTATTACGTTATATGATGCAAAATACCGGTATTGTCTTAAGCCGAGAAAAACTGGAACAGCATATCTGGAATTATGATTACAGCGGAGAATCGAATGTCATTGATGTTTATATCCGTTATCTGCGTAAGAAAATCGATGAAGGGCATGCGCATAAGCTGCTGCATACGATTCGCGGTGTTGGCTATGTTTTGAAGGTGGACGTATGAAACGATTATCTATTAAAGCCAAACTGACAGTATTGTACAGCTCATTGATGATGCTTTTGATCATCTTTATCATAGGACTATTCTTCACATACAGCTCCCAAGAGATTCTTTCCCATACCAAAGCAACTTTAGAAGAACATGTATCATCCAGTTTTGATAACATCGACTATAAGCATGACAGCTATCATTTTGATAATGATATATTAGAATTAGAGGATGGTGTCTATCTTTCTGTATATGATGCAAAAACGCAGGAATTGGTGTATGGGCGAGTTCCTTATGGCTTTGCGTATGATCTTCCTTTTGCGGATGGACAGGTGCGCAAGATTAAAAGCAATCAGACTAAGTTTTATGTGTTAGATATGCAGTATCAGGTAAAAAAGAGTGCCCCTTCTTTGTTGGTGCGCGGTATCATATCCATCAGTGATGCACAGGAAAACGTTTATGCTACCCTGCGTTTGAGCTTACTGTTACTGCCATTGTTTGTACTCGTCAGCTCAATTGCCGGTTATTTTCTTGCGAAAAAAGCATTGTCACCGGTTGCGACCATTACCCAAAGAGTCCAGACCATTTTAAAAGGACAAAATCTGACGAAACGCGTGGCTTTAGGAAAAGGAAAAGATGAAATCTATGAGATGGCTGAAACCTTTGATAAACTGTTAGCGCAGATGGAAGACAGTTTACAACGAGAACAGCAATTTACCAGTGATGTTTCACATGAATTAAGAACACCATTAACAACTATCCTAATGCAATGTGAACAGCTGTTACATGAGAAACAGAAGGATGAAGCATCCGCCAAAGAGTTAAAAGTCATCCAACAAAAAGCCATTGCCATGCGTAATATCATCTCCCAGTTGTTATTGTTGTCGAGAGCCGATATGGGTAATGCCCAGCTGACGATGGAACCACTGAACTTTAGTGAATTAAGTGCTTATGCCATTGAAGAAATACAGCTACAGGCAGAAAAGAAACAGATACAGGTAACAAGTGACATACAGAACAACATCATGGTCTATGGTGATCAGACATTGTTAATTCGTTTCTGGATGAACGTGTTACATAATGCAATTCAATATGGTAAGGAGCAAGGACATCTTTTCCTACAGGTAAAACTTATGGAAGATCATGTGCAGATTGTTGTGGATGATGATGGAATCGGCATAACAGAAGAACAGCTACCTTATATATGGAATCGGTTCTATCGCTGTGACAGTGCCAGAAACAACAGCACTAGCAGTGGTTTAGGATTATCTATGGTAAAATGGATTATTGAAGCGCATGGTGGTTTATGTGATGTGAAGAGCTGCTATGGAAAAGGTACAACCTTCACTTTCACTTTACCCGTTTTAAAAAAAGATGAAAAGCTTTAATCTTCCTTTAATCTTTCCATGGTACTGTGTATGTGTAAAGAAGGAGTCGCATAGGAGGAAACGATTATGAAAAAACAATTATATCTGACAACTCTTCTCAGTGCCGTTATCTTAGCTGGCTGTGGCAGTTCCGTAACTCCATCCTCAGCCGCAAGTGACATTGGGGAAGCAAAGGCAAAAGCGATTGCGCTGGAACATGCAAAGGTAAAAGAGGCAGAGCTTACCAAAATTCATGTGGAAAAAGAAACAAAGAAGGGCAAAGCGGTATATGATATTGAATTTGAAACAAAAACAAAGGAATATGATTATACGGTAACGCAAGAAAAAGGAGAAATCCTATCTTCATCCATTTCCAACAACATGAAAGATGACGATAAGAAAAAGACGACGGAAGATGATAAAACAGCAGACAAGAATACACAAAACAATGTTCAAACAAAGGCAACCGAGTCTACTGATAACCATGCATCCTCACAGCCAAATACATCGGATTCCACAAAAGAAATCAGTGCGGAAAAAGCGAAAGCGATTGCTTTAGCGCATGCCAAGGTCACTGAAAACAACACGCAATTGTTGAAAGTAAAAAAAGAACGTGAAGATGGCATTAAGGTGTATTCCGTTGAATTCTACGTTGGTAATACCGAATATGACTATGACATTGCCCGCAGTAACGGAAAGATTATCCAGTATGATATTGATGTGGAAGAACAGAAACACCACACACCATCTACTTCTATTATCTCATTAGCAAAAGCTCGCTCTATCGCATTGCAGAAAGTGCCTGGCGCAACCAGTAAAAACATTCACTTATCCTTAGATGATGAAGATGACAAACAGGTATATGAAGGAGAAATAAAGTATAAACAAATGGAATATGATTTTGAAATTGATGCGAAAACCGGAACTTTCTTAAAATGGACCAGTGAAAGAGATGATGATTAAACTCATATAACATAAAAAAGCTGCCTAAGACGGTTCAATAAAACAGTATGATTAAAATTATTTTCAGGAAACGGCGTAACTTACAGGTTATGCCGTTTTTTCGTTTTGCACTCGTTAGTAAAGAGGTGGGAAGTCTTCCCACAGTTATTCCTGCTTATGCTCATCATTATCAAAAAGCATTTAGAATCTGTTGTCAGATAGTTCTCAATTTTAAATACGGTGGTAATTGTAAAATGCCAAAATAGATAAAGAAAATTTGCACCAAAATTTTTATTCATCTACACTATATATAAGTTTACAAAAGAGCGCATCAAAAGCGAGGAATAATAAGTAATGAGAAGCTATGATTATATAGAAGGAGGCACACAAAATGGAATGGTTGAGAAAGCTAAGCGCAGCCATAGATTATATAGAAAACCATTTAGACGGTGATATATCCTATGACGAAGCTGCAAAAATCGCCTGTTGTTCAACCTTTTACTTTCAACGGGTTTTCTCTTATGTGGCAGGTGTTTCACTGTCTGAATATATCCGGCGCAGAAAAATGACACAGGCAGCGTTTGATTTACAACGGACAGGTGCGAAAGTAATTGATATTGCCTTAAAATATGGATATGCTTCTCCGACTTCATTTAACAGGGCATTTCAGAGCGTCCATAATATCACACCCGCAGCTGCGCGCAGCATAGGAAATACATTCAATGCTTATCCAGCAATTCGCTTTTCCGTTCAAGTTTCAGGAGAAACCGCTATGTCCTATCATATTACACAAAAACAAGCCATGCGTATGGTAGGTGTTCGTATTGCGTTAAGTGAGGACATGGAGGAAAATCAAAGAATAATTCCAAAATTTTGGAAGTCTGTTTTAAAGAGCAGTTTATTTTCCGAAATATGTGATTTATCACATCAATCTCCCGAAGGAATATTAGGCGTTAGTGTTTATGAAAATCCCAAAAAGATATTTTATTATATTGCAGCAGCCACGAAAGAACCTGTCCCATCCGGTATGTTTGCATTTGAAATTCCGGCTGCTGTATGGGCTGTCTTTGAGAACAAAGGAGATTTTAAAGAAAATGTGCAGGACATTTTTCGAAGATTTTATACAGAATGGCTACCGTTTTCAGGATATGCATATGCTGGACTTCCAGACATAGAAGTATATCCTATCACCAAAGAAACACCGCTAAGAGGTCATTCTGAAGTATGGATTGCTATAAAGAAAGATTAGGAGGATAAAATATGTATCATTTACGATTGAAAGGCGACCATTATCAAATGGGCGTTAAGAGAGGAAAAATTTTTCAAAAAAGCAATATCACATTTCCTCTGCATCTTGATGATTTTCAACTTGAGCATGGAAGAAAAAGCGAACAGATATTGAAAGAGTATTTTCCCGAAGTATGTGAAGAAATAAAGGGCGTCAGTGATACCATCGGGGTAAGTTATCTACCCTTTGTATCATGGATGTTATGCATGGGCTGCTGTATGTATAATCTGGAAGATAATATCCCCGTAGAAATCAGGGGGTGTACAGCCTTTGCCTATTCCAAAAACAACAACATAATCTATGGAAGAAATAATGATTTACCGCCATATTTGAAAAAAGGGAGTAAAAGTGAAATCTATTCCCCGTTAAATGGGAATAGATTTAATATAACAACTTCTTCTTTCATTAACGGAGAAGAAGGGGTGAATGAACATGGATTGGCCGTAGCAATGACTTTTGTAATGACTAGTCTGGAAAACATACAAGCGGGTTTTAATTCCTGTTTTGTCGTAAGGTACTTGCTTGAAAAAGCGAATAGCACAGAAAGTGCACTGTTTCTGCTGATGAAACTGCCAATAGCATCTAACTGTAATATTCTTATCGCAGACAAGAGTGGAGAAATGCTTGTTGTCGAATGTACACCATATGAAAAAAGAATCCGTGAAGCGGTAAGCATCGATGATGCTAAAATTGTGTGTACTGTTAATAGCTTTACATCTGATGAAATGAAGCAACACGACGCAGCTAAGGGAAACGATTATCAATCTGCAAAACGCTATCGTACGGTTATGGAAAATTTCAGCACCCACATAAAAGGAAATCTGATAGAAGCGACTCAACAGCTTTTAAGAGGCAATTTCGGGTTCATGTGTCAATATGATGAACCAGATTTTGAAACCGTCTGGAGTTCCATCTTTGATTTGAAAAAGCTGATGATATATCGGGCAGAGGGTGACCCACGAAAAAAGAAATTTATCGTAGACAGCAGATTGCATAACATTGTGCAAAAAAAATAGGGATTTAGATATGTATCATTGGATCCTGTGTCCTATCTGTAATCACGCAATAAGGCCAGAAAGGACAAAATTCGGTTTTTCTCTTTTGGAAGAGGTTTTATTATGTTAATTACCATCATGCAAACGTTATGGAATTCATAAAAAAGGCTGAATCCATATAACGAGAATTTTATCCATGCTTATAAACTGTCCATATATTATACATACTTATATAAATCACATTATTCAAACGCCTATGTAGTTTTATGCCGCATGGGCGTTTGTTGTAATCGTTTTTATTGGAAACAGACAAAAAAAGACGGGCAAAAAGCAATCGCTTCTTCCTCGTCTTTCTTGCCACCCTGTACAACAGCTACTCGCTTTCTGTTTGTTGGTTGATATTGTTTTACGAGTAGCTACCTATTAAAACAATATCTTTTATGTTAGAGCTTTGACGTATCTGTAAAGCCCTTTATTTGGATGCTATTCACCTTGTGAACATTTCGCCGCATCAATTGCCAATACAATCATCAGGCAGAGTAATGCATCCTTTTCATGTACGATATCCATTGTATATGTATCGGAAAGTTGAAACAGCTCTTTATGAACATCCATAATATGTCCACTCTGGCTGACAACAGCATAATCCCATTCCATGACGTTTCCATCTACTTCCCAATCATTACAGGTTAAATGAAATTTAGGCCGTAAAAAGGTTAATTCTTTTTGGATAGTACCAACTTCTTCGCCGTCGATATACATAGTAAATTTAGGCAGAAAGCTAAATGCTTTTTCTTTGATTTCGCCTAGCATATTACCATCTCTATCATAAATTTGTAGGCGATGTCCAAGTGACATAACCCCCTTCACATGATAGCGTGGCTGTTGTTCTTCATCATAAATATCATAGCTATCGAACCAGCTGAAGATCCGTTGTTTAAATAATAGTTTCATTTTTTACCTCTTTATACATTATCTTTTTTTATGCTAAGCACCTTTTATCTTGTAGATAAATAAACATATCATGATTCATTTTTATGATCTTCACGCTTTAATTGTTCAAGATAAACAGCTAAAACGGCAATATCTGCCGGATTGACACCGGAGATACGAGAAGCCTGCCCCATTGTCATTGGCTGCACTTCATTTAATTTTTGTCGCGCTTCTAATGATAAATGCTGAATCCGCTGATAATCTATATGTTCCGGCAAACGGACGGCATCCATTTGTCGCAAATGAGCTGCGTCACGTTTCGCTTTTTGAATATAACCTTCATATTTTATTTCTATTTCTACTTGCTGCGCAATGGCTGGCGCAAAGGTTTTTTCTAAATAAGGTGCTAAACCTTCCATTGTCACTTTCGGACGTTTTAATAAGGTTTTTGCGCTAATGCCTTCCTTTAAAGGCTCATAGTCCAATTCCTGCATATACGTATTTACAGTAGATTTCGGTGTAAAGCGAACGGTATCTAAATATTCCAGACAGTCAATGATCTGTTGTTCTTTTCCTTTAAAGTTTTCATAACGTGCATCTGAAATCAAGCCTATTGTATGACCATAAGGTGTTAAACGTAAATCTGCATTATCATGACGCAGCAACAAACGATATTCTGCTCTCGATGTTAATAGACGATAAGGTTCTTTTGTCCCTTTGGTAACCAAATCATCAATCATTACCCCAATATATGCCTCATCACGACGCAAGATAAAAGGTTCTTTGCCATCCAGTTTTAAGACTGCATTTATGCCTGCTAGTAACCCTTGGGCAGCTGCTTCTTCATAGCCGCTGGTTCCATTGATTTGTCCTGCGGTATACAAATTAGCAATCCGCTTGTTTTCTAAGGTTGGTTTACACTGTAAAGGATCGATTGCATCATATTCAATCGCATACGCATATTTTTTAATGACACAATTTTCCAATCCTGGTAAGCTATGCAGCATAGCTTCCTGTACATCATGTGGCATAGAGGTTGAAAAACCTTGTACATAGGTAGTATCCAAAGATTCACTTTCTGGCTCAAGGAATATCTGATGTCGTTGTTTATCCGCAAAGCGCACCAATTTATCTTCAATGCTTGGACAATAACGAGGCCCTACTCCCTTTACCAAACCGGAATACATGGCAGAACGTTCTAGATTTTCATTAATGATACGATGGGTTTCAGGGGAGGTATAGGTTAAATAACATAATGCCTGTTCTTTAAAAGGTCTGATGTTTGTTGTTTCATGAGAGAAACAAAGAAAGGCATCTGTACCGGGCTGTACTTCTGTTTTGGAAAAATCAATAGAGCTTGTTAAAACACGCGCCGGTGTACCTGTCTTTAAACGGAAAGTACGAATACCTAAATCACGCAGGCTTTGAGATAAGTAATTCGTTGTTGGTTCTCCATCCGGTCCACTTGGTGTAGAGGTATGACCAACCAGTATATTGCTTGACATGAATGTACCGGTTGTCATGATCAATGCCTTACATTCTTCCATATGTCCATCAGCCTGCAAAACGCCTTTTACGACACCATCTTCTGCAATGACTTTTTCAACGCACATTTCTCTTACTTCCAGATGTTCCTGCGCTAACAGTACTTTCTGCATATAAGCTTTATAAGCCAATTTATCCGATTGTACACGTAAGCACTGCACGCCTGGGCCTTTTGTGGTATTTAGCATCTTAAACTGCAACGCTGTTGCATCTGCCGCTTTGCCCATTTCACCGCCAAGCGCATCAATTTCTCTTACAACAATTCCTTTTGCAGGTCCTCCAACACTTGGATTGCATGGCATAGATGCAATCATATCTATGTGCATGGAGTATAAGATTGTTTCTTTCTGTAAACGAGCACAAGCTAATGCGGCCTCAACACCCGCATGACCTCCGCCGATAACGATAACATCTGCCATCCTGTTTCCTCCTAATTCTTTCGACAATATCCGCATTTAGGGCAAATGCCACTTGCCCCGATCTTAGCCCCACATGAAGGACATAATACCTCTTTACTACGAATATCTTTATCTAGTTCATATATAAATTCTTTCTGAATACGTTTCCTACGCAAATTCATTTTTAATACCATACCTGCTAATAAAAGATTCAATAAGGACATCACCAGCAAGATACTTCTTGACACGATTTGATTTGTCAGAAAAGCTGCCAGCAAAATAATCAAGGTACTTATACATAAGAATCCAAAACTTATCCAGCGCTCTTTTCCATACAAATATGTTTTCTGATGGTACATAAACATTCCTTCCTTCATATATAAAGCAAATACATATTTACGTGGTATATTATAAAATATTTTCTATCCATTGAACAGCAATATTTCATGTTATTTCATATAATCTGTAAGTAACCCCTTACCCCTTTTCCTATTTGATACAAAGGAAAAGGTTGCGTGTTTTTCTTTTTCTAAATGCTCAAATAAAATACATACACCTGTTTTACCCGCTTTTTCTTTCGGTTGGAAATCATAGCACATTAATTATAAACCCTTCTTTTATCAAGGACAATTCGTAAGATATTTTAAGCTGTCTTCATCTAGAAAAGGAAAACGGATACGCTTAAGACGCATCCGTATGCAGATAAATAAATAACATGCGATTTTTTCCACTCATATCCTGTAAGACTTCAATCTTAGCTTCCGGAAAATATTCTTTTGCCAATGCTGTCAGTCTTTCTTTTTGATCATAGCCCATTTCAAAAGCCATAAAAGCTTTTTCATTTAATACCTTACGCGCATTTTCAAAGATGATGCGATAGAATTTTAAACCGTCTTCACCACCAAACAATGCGACATGTGGCTCATAATCAACAACACTCTCCTCCATCACTTCCTCATTGGGAATATATGGCGGATTGGAAATTAAGATATCCAGCTTAATATTGCGTTCGATCAAAGGCTGCAGCATATCCCCTACCATGAAGCACACGGTTGCCTCATTGGCAGCGGCATTTTCTTTGGCAACCATAACGGCTTTTTCACTGATATCCGTTGCCAACATGTGCAATCTATCCTCTTCCTTTTTCAAGGAAATCGCGATTGCTCCACTACCGGTACCGATATCTGCGACCGTTACCTGTTTACCATCAAATACTTCATCATAAGCAGCTAATACATTTGCCACCAATTCTTCGGTTTCCGGTCTGGGAATCAATACGTCTTCATTGACTTTGAAACGATAGCCATAAAACCATTCAAAACCTAAAACATGCCCTAAAGGTTCTCCTTTAATCAGACGACATAAGCCCTGTTCAAATTGTTCGGCTATATCGGCAGGTACTTCCTGCTCATATTCCATATAAAGGTTATGGGCCTCCATATTGGTAAGTTCCAACAAATACAACAAGGCTGCCTGCTCCCCACGATCGGCCTCTTCCATGCGTTTGTTGGCATCTTTTAACAGCTCACGATATGTACTCATTCGTTATTACCTGCCAGTTTTGCTTGTTGATCAGCACTTGTTAAGGCATCTAATAAATCCTGCATCTTGCCTTCCATAATGCGATCCAACTGATTCACGGTATAACCAATACGATGATCGGTCACACGGTTTTGCGGATAGTTATACGTACGAATCTTCTCTGCACGATCTCCGGTACCAATCTTGCTTCTACGCTCCATGCCCTGCTCTTCTTCCAGCTTGCGCTGATGTTCCTCATACACACGAGAACGAATCGTCATTAAGGCAGTTGCGCGGTTTTCATGCTGTGAACGTCCATCCTGACATTTTACTGTAATACCGGTAGGTTTATGCACGATACGAACAGCGGAATCTGTCTTATTGATATGCTGTCCACCGGCACCACTGGAACGCATCGTTTCAATTTCCAAATCATTCATATCAATATCAAAATCTTCAGCCTCAATCTCTGGTGTAACTAAAACCGTTGCTGTAGAAGTATGGATACGTCCCTGGCTTTCTGTCTTTGGCACACGTTGTACGCGATGACTGCCAGATTCAAATTTCAGCTTGCCATACACACCATCACCCTTCACCATGAAGGATACCAAAGAGAAACCGCCGGCCTCACTGTCATCCATTTCAACAATTTCAATCTTCCAGCCCTGACTTTCCGCATACTTGCTATACATACGATACAAATCACCCGCAAAGATATTGCCCTCATCGCCACCGGCAGCTCCACGGATTTCCACAATGGCATTGTGCGAATCATTTGGATCTTTAGGAATCAAAAGAATCTCCAGTTTTCCTAAATATTCTTCAATCTTCGGCTCTAATTCCTCAATTTCCATCTTCGCCATTTCTTTAATTTCTTTATCTTCTTCCTTTAACAGTTCCTTTGCCTCTTCTAAGGCTTCCATACTGTGTTTATAATCCTGATAGGTTTCAACGACCTGTGTTAAGTCTGCTTGCTCTCTTCCCAGCTTTGCCAATTCTCTGCTGTCAGAGACAATATCCGGCTGCATCATCAGTTCTGTAATCTCATGATACCGGTTGACCATACCTTCCAGTCGCTCGATCATAATGCTCATAAACAAACCTCCTTGTTTTGCGTCTTTTCTATTGTTGCCTTTATATGCGTAAATATCCTTATATACTATACCATTGAAAGTAAAAAATGAAAAGCAATTCTTATAGAGTAATATAAGGTTTTACTGTGTGGAAAAAGATAAGAAAAGTTAATGTTGATGAAGGTGGTACACCCTGTATTAAAGGATAAGAGAAACGAATTTTAATGAAGGGAATACATCATAGAAAAGGCTGACAGTAAACAGGTGCTTATAACATGATATGATGATAAGCAACGCTTAGAAAAGATGAGATGATCATGCAAATGATTCAATAGAAAAATGAAACCATCGTTCAAATAATCGCTGCTTATAAAAGCACGACACACCTGCATATCAAACAAAAAATCATCATGAAAGCGTTGACATCTAAAAAAAGGCTTGTTATAATGAAACCGCAAACAAGGATAGTTATTGTTGAAAGACAAGCTCGACCTGTATAAATTAACGTATATGCTTTCATGCATATGGTTTCTTATATGGGTCTTTTTTGTTAGGAGGATGGCTTAGATGATATTTAAGAAACGCTTAAACAACAATGTTGTGATTGCGATTGATGGGACAGATGAGAAAATTCTCACAGGAAAAGGATTAGGCTTTCAGATGCAGGCCGGCAACGAAGTAGATGAAACAAAGATTGAAAAAATATTTGCCTTAGCGGATAAGAAAGCGAATCAGAAATTGTTGGAGCTGTGTGAAACGATTCCGATGGAGCATGTGGAATTAGCTGAAGAAATTGTAAATTATGCAAAGATCCATGTGAATGAGGCAATGAATGAAAATGCCATTCTTGCTTTATGTGACCATATTTATATGGCAGTAGAACGTAAGAAACAGGGCGTCGATGTGAAGAATGTTCTCTTGTGGGATATTCAAAAGTTCTATCGGGATGAATATGAAGTCGGCCGCTATGCAGTAAAAGCGGTGCAAGAACGCTTTCATGTTGCATTGAGCGAAGATGAAGCAGGCTTTATTGCCCTGCATATCGTAAATGCGCAGTTGAATCTGCAAACGAAGACGGTAAAAGAGATCACGGTACTCATGCAGGAAATCGAACGTATCGTTCGCATTGATTTTGCGATTGATATCAATACGGATTCTATCTATTATGATCGCTTTATTTCCCATTTGAAATTCTTTGCCGAACGTGTCTTTTCTCACAAAACCTTTACCGGGCAAGAAGTCGATGGCTTATTGGATGTCATCATTCAAAAATATCCGAAGGCTTATGCCTGTGTGAATAAAATCAGTGCCTTTCTAACAAAAAAATATGCTTATACCTTAAGTGAGGAAGAAATCTTATATTTAAGCATTCATATCTCACGTATTGTTCAGGTATCTACTCAGAAAAGCTGAGTTTGATATAAGTCGTTACAAGCGACAGCTAAGCAGCATTTAAGAAGGATAGTTACATTGAGTTGGCTTGACCTTCGTTTCGTGTATTTCATTAAAATGAAGAAATGGAGGACTTTAAAATGGCTACTTACGAAACACTTGCACAAGAAATTGTGAAAAACATCGGAGGCAGTGACAATGTCATCAGCCTCACACACTGTATCACTCGTTTACGCTTCAAACTAAAAGATGAATCCATCGCCAAGGATGAAGTCTTAAAGAATTTGGATGGTGTTGTGACCGTCATGAAAAGCGGTGGACAATATCAGGTTGTCATTGGCAATGCAGTTGCGGATGTTTATGCGCAGGTCCTGCCTTTATTGCATCTTGGTGATATGGACAATATGGCAACACAAAGCGATGGCAAAAAGGAAAAATTATTAGATCGTTTTGTGGATATCATCTCCGGTATCTTCCAGCCAATCCTTGGTATCATGGCTGCCTGTGGTATGATCAAAGGCTTAAATATCCTTTTTGTATCTTTGCATTTGTATAGCGATACTTGCGGTGGCTATATGATCATCAATGCAATTGGGGATGCGATGTTTACCTTCCTGCCGCTATATCTTGGTTACACTGCATCAAAGAAATTTGGCTTAAAGCCAATGGTTGGTTTAACAATCGGTGCGATCATGTGTTATCCGGCTATTCAAAGTAGTGCTGTATCAACCTTGGGAGAGCCTATGTATACCCTGTTTGAGGGAACGATGTTTGCTTCCCCTGTCTATATTGATTTCTTTGGCATTCCTTTGATTTCCATGGATTATACTTCTACCGTTATTCCAGTCATCTTTATCGTTTACTTTGCTAGTAAATGTGAAAAACTATTTAACAAATGGATTCCGGATCTGGTTAAATTCTTCTTTGTGCCAATGTTGACATTGCTTGTTGCTTTACCAGTTGGGTTCTTATTAATCGGACCGGTTGCTACCTTTGGTTCTAAGATCATAGCCGAAACGGTTATTGCGATTCGTGATTTCTCTCCGATGTTGGCAGGTGCTGTGGTTGGCTTAACTTGGCAGATTCTTGTCATCTTCGGATTACATTGGGGCTTTATTCCGGTATATATCAATAATATTATGACCAATGGCTTTGATGCGGTCATGATGCCCTTCTTCGCTTGTACTTTTGCGACTTCTGCCGTTGTTTTAGCCATCTTCTTAAAAACAAAAGATAAAAAGTTAAAAGAAATGTGCATTCCTAACTTTATTTCCGGTATCTTCGGGGTTACCGAACCTGCTATTTATGGTATTTTATTACCTTTGAAAAAACCATTTATCATCAGCTGTATTGCCGGAGGTATCGGCGGCGGTTTCTATGGCTTCTGTAACTTCCGTAAGTTCTCTATGGGTGGCATGGGCATCTTTGAATTGCCTGCTATGATAGAACCTGATGGCAGTATGGGCAATCTTACAGTTGCGATTGCCGGTATCCTGTTAACGATGGTCATCGCCTTTGTAATCACAATGATTAGCTTTAAAGATAAAGCTAAAAATACGAATGATTCAGCGATTGAAATACAAAAAAACGAAATAACTACAGATATGGAAAAACCTTTAGTAAAGAAAACCATGCTGATAGCACCTGTTGATGGTAAAGTCATTGCGTTATGTGATGTGCAGGATGATGCTTTTGCCAGTGAAATTCTTGGAAAAGGCTGCGCTATTTTACCGACAGATGGATGTTTTCATGCGCCAATCAGCGGAACGATTTCTACTTTATTCCCTTCACGTCATGCCATCGGCATTACATCGGATGATGGAATAGAAGTGCTGATTCATATTGGGTTAGATACTGTACAGCTTAATGGGGAAGGTTTTACAGCACTTGTGAAACAAGGTGATCATGTAGAACAAGGTCAACCATTAGTAAATGTGGATCTAGCATTTGTAAAAGAGAAAGGTTTCTGTCTGGAAACACCAGTTGTCATTACCAACTCTGCTCAGTATTTAGATGTACTGGATGTTGCGAAAGACACGATACATGCAGGAGAAGACTTCCTGCATATCGTAAAATAGAGGTATGTGTATGAGCTTTCCTAAACAGTTCTTATGGGGTGGGGCAACCGCCGCAAATCAATTTGAAGGTGGATATCAGGAAGGTGGCAGAGGCTTAGCAAATGTTGATATCTGTCCTTCAGGAAGTGATCGTTCCGCTATTATTTGTGGTCATCTTAAAACCTTTACCTGTGATGAACACCATCACTATCCATCACATGACAGTGTTGATTTCTATCATCATTATCAAGAAGATATCGCCCTCATGGCAGAAATGGGGTTCAAGGTATATCGCATGAGCATTGCCTGGACACGTATCTTTCCCAATGGGGATGAAGAAGAACCAAATGAAGAAGGTTTGCAGTTTTATGATGCCATCTTTCGTGAATGCCAAAAGTATCATATAGAACCACTTGTGACAATCGTACATTTTGATTGTCCTATGCATCTCATCCAAACCTATGGTGGATGGAAAAACCGTAAGATGATTGATTTTTATCTTCGTTTATGCAAAGTTTTATTCAAACGTTATAAAGGTATCGTAAAATATTGGCTGCCTTTTAATGAAATCAATATGATCTTACACGCTCCATTCTTAGGTGCCGGTTTATATTTTGAGGATGGAGATGATGAAGAGCGTATCAAATATCAGGCTGCGCATCATGAATTGATAGCCAGCGCTCTAGCCACAAAATTAGCACATGAAATAGATCCAGAAAATCAGATTGGCTGCATGTTTGCGGCAGGTTCTGTCTATCCTTATAGCTGTCATCCACAAGATGTCTTTGAGGCTTTGAAGAAAGATCGAGAAAGTTACTTTTTCATTGATATCCAAGCACGTGGAGCTTATCCATCCTATGCGATAAAGGAATTAACTAGAAAACATTGCATGCCCCATATGGAAGATGATGACTATGCGATTTTAAAGAAGTATCCGGTTGATTTTATTTCCTTTTCCTATTATAACAGTCGCTGTGTCAGTGGACAGAAAGAACCAGAAAAACTAACAGAAGGCAATCTGTTTGCTTCCGCAAAGAATCCCTATCTGACCTATAGCGATTGGGGTTGGCCGATTGATCCATTAGGCTTAAGAATCACTTTAAATCACGTCTATGATCGCTATCAAAAACCAATGTTCATTGTAGAAAATGGCTTAGGCGCGATTGATACGGTAAAGGCTGATGGAACGATTGAAGATGATGCACGTATTTCTTATTTGCGTGAGCATATCCTTGCTATGAAAGCTGCAATAGAAGAAGATGGTGTTGAACTGATGGGGTATACCGCTTGGGGACCGATTGATTTAGTTAGTGCCTCCAGCGGTGAGATGAAAAAACGGTATGGTTTTGTATATGTTGATAAACAGGATGATGGCAGTGGCTCCATGCAGCGCATCCGTAAAAAATCTTTTTACTGGTATAAATCAGTCATTGAAAGTAATGGAGAATGTTTAATAAAATAAATAAAGCTATTACTAAAAAACACAGTTGATTTCATCTTGACAAATTAATAAAACCTATCTTTAGAAGTTAAAAGTAAAAAAATGGTGTAAACTCGAAATTATAGCTAACGAGTATGCATCATTTTTATTTGTTTATTGGTAAGATAATAATTTGTGATTGGTTGTTTTAATAGAGCTGAAAGCTTGGTGATGAAATCAGAAGAACGTGTCATGTTGATGTATCTTGAATCGTTGATCTGTACAACTTTAAACTCCTTGATAAAACTACATATATCACTTGTTGAGTATTCGTTATTTAGTATCTTGAATTGAAACAGTCGTATTAGTAGTACCGTAGTATAACATATAAGAAAATGTCCTTTTATACTATTCTCTTTTTGAAGATAGACAGGTCTTGCGTCTAATTCACTTTTCATAACTCTGAAAGATTCCTCAATCCTCCATAAATTATGATATGCTTCATATATCTGTTGATCTTCCATTTTGTATTCGGAAGTGATTAGAAGATTAAAGCCTGCTAGTTTTCTATCCATATCTATCTTTTCTTCATTTAGTACTGTATGGGCTTTTTTACCATCTCTATCCACAAAATTTACATATCTCGCACTTTCCCCATACTCTTCTTTCTTTGCTTCTGATGCTCGTAATCTTTGCGCTCTTTCAATCATTTTGTCGATTTCCATTAACTTTTTTCGTTGTAGCTTTGGGGAAAATGTACAAACACGTTTTTCTTTTACTGTCTTTGAATGTTTGATTCCATTTTCGTCTTTATATTCATATGTGTAGTTATCGATACATGATTTGTATCGATATATTATATTTCCTTTGCTGTCTAAAACATCATGAAAATCATTTTCAAGGAGTACCCATGTCTTTTCTTTATCAACTAGCTGTTTGACCGATTTTGAGAATATATAACCATCGCATTTATCTGTTGCTTCGATGATATTGCGAGCACAGTTCAACCCCTTATCTGCGATTTGTATAGTCCTTCCGTTGATGTTGTTTTGTGATTTCAAGTCATTGATGATATTGCGGATAATAGGCTTCTCTGACTCATTACCGGGATACATCCTCATACCGATGGGGATCATATTGGCATCAAGTAATAGACCTAGCCCAACAATGGGATCATGACGCATTTCTTTAGATGGGCCACGTCTTTGAAAATCATTTTCTTTATCGATTTCAAAGTAGAAGTTCGTACAATCGAAGAAAGTATGTTTTGTATCAATACCAAAATTATCAGCTGTAGCTACCGTAAGTATTTCAGTGAACTTCTGATATTCACTCCCCAGAAATTCAACGGCATCTAATAATTGATCATAGCTGAAGTCAACTTCATTCAAAAGGGAAGGAAGTACATCATGAAACGTTTTGTGTTTAGACAAAGGTGCTACAGCACGTGCAAATACAAGAGATGAGAATATATCATAGACATTAAACTGAAAGTAGCGAGTAGACTGCATATAGTTAAAATGATCTTTTACATCTAATGTGTTAAGAATGTTGGCAAGAGGAAAATAGCCGAGATACTTTTCAGGAGAGACTTCACCAATAAGTCTTTGATTTATCTTTGCATTCGCATTTTTGAGTTTTCTTTCTTCATTCATTCTAGCCACTTCAGCTTTGTAGTAGGCAATAGGATCATCAATCCCAGAATCAATAAGAGACTGAAGATTACCAAGTTTTCTAATACTGCGATGCTTGGTTCCCTTAACATCAGGAGAATAAAAGCTTTCGTAAATAGATAAATAGGTACGATTTTGTTGTTTAGCAACCTTAAGGAAATAAGCCATAAGAACACCTCCGACATGAATACACCACGGCACCATCATTATAACACAATTAAATAAAATATGAAAGTATTTTATCACATAAAAACCCGCATAAATACGGGCTCTGATTAACATTTGTTTTTTTTGCTCCTAAAGAAACATGGTGCTAACTTCTAAAGACGGGAGCGCATCCGTAAAAAATCTTTTTACTGGTATAAATCAGTCATTGAAAGTAATGGAGAATGTTTAATAAAATAAATAAAGCTATTACTAAAAAACACAGTTGATTTCATCTTGACAAATTAATAAAAATCAGTAAAATATAGTCATCAGGACAATGCCTTCGGGCAAAGAAAAGGGAACGACCGAGTATCGTTCCCTTTTTGACGTTTAAAGGAGTTCAGGACAATGAGAGAATGGCTAATGGAAACCTGCTCGTGTGATAAGGACCACGGCAGGGCTATCTTACGCTTCAATAAATCAATTATCTGCTAGTACGCAGGTATTCGATCCATATCAGCAGAAAGATAAATAAATATACCAAATCCACTGTCATTTCCTCCCATAACTACGCCACACTCAATATGTGCCATTAGTTAGACCTCCTTCCTTTTTATATACGACACGAGCGAGTAAAAAACATAAAGAAAATGAAAAGAGTTTATTTTTCTAAAACCACCTTTTAAATCCACCTTTATTATCTTGACAAATTATTGAAAATCAGTAAAATATAGTCATCAGGACAATGCCTTCGGGCAAAGGAAAGGGAACGATTCTCGGTCGTTCCCTTTTTGACGTTTAAAGGAGTTCAGGACAATGAGAGAATGGCTAATGGAAACCTGTATGTGTGATAAGGACCACAACAGGGCTATTTTACACTTCAATAAATCAATTATCTGCTAGTACGCAGATATTCAATCCATATCAGCAGAAAGATAAATAAATATACCAAATCCACTGTCATTTCCTCCCATAACTACGCCACACTCAATATGTGCCATTAGTTAGACCTCCTTCAATTTATATACGACATAAACGAGTGAAAAACGTAAAGAATATGAAAAGAGCTTATTTTTTCTGAACCCTCCTTTATTGTCTTGACAAATTATTGAAAATCAGTAAAATATAGTCATCAGGACAATGCCCTCGGGCAAAGGAAAGGGAACGACCTCGAATCGTTCCCTTTTTGACGTAAAAAGGAGTTCAGGACAATGAGAGAATGGCTAATGGAAACCTGAATGTGTGATAAGGACCGCAACAGGGCTATCTTACGCTTCGATAAATCAATTATCTGCTAGTGCGCAGATATTCGATCCATATCAGCAGAAAGATAAATAAATATACCAAATCCACTGTCATTTCCTCCCATAACTACGCCACACTCAATATGTGCCATTAGTTAGACCTCCTTCCTTTTTATATACGACATAAACGAGTGAAAAACGTAAAGAATATGAAAAGAGCTTATTTTTTCTGAACCCTCCTTTATTGTCTTGACAAATTATTGAAAATCAGTAAAATATAGTCATCAGGACAATGCCCTCGGGCAAAGGAAAGGGAACGATTCGTGGTCGTTCCCTTTTTGACGTTTAAAGGAGTTCAGGACAATGAGAGAATGGCTAATGGAAACCTGCTCGTGTGATAAGGACCACGGCGGGGCTATCTTACACTTCAATAAATCAATTATCTGCTAGTGCGCAGATATTCGATCCATATCAGTAGAAAGATAAATAAATATACCAAATCCACTGTCATTTCCTCCCATAACTACGCCACACTCAATATGTGCCATTAGTTAGACCTCCTTCCTTTTTATATACGACACGAGCGAATAAAAAACGTAAAGATGAAGAAAAGAAATCATTTTTTTAAATACGACTACTTTATCTTGACAAACTATAGGAAATCAGTAAAATATAGTCATCAGGACAATGCCTTCGGGCAAAGGAAAGGGAACGATGGTGGTCGTTCCCTTTTTGACGCTTAAAGGAGTTCAGGACAATGAGAGAATGGCTAATGGAAACCTGCTCGTGTGATAAGGACCACGGCGGGGCTATCTTACGCTTCAATAAATCAATTATCTGCTAGTACGCAGATATTCAATCCATATTAGCAGAAAGATAAATAAATATACCAAATCCACTGTCATTTCCTCCCATAACTACGCCACACTCAATATGTGCCATTAGTTAGACCTCCTTCCTTTTTATATACGACACAAACAAGTGAAAAACGTAAATTTCTTATCATGAATTATCTAAAACAAAAAAAGTCAAATGACAAAGACATTTAAAAAGATGAACGTTATCAAATTAATAAATCAAACGCTCATCTTTTCTTATTTCTTCATTTCTACATGTATTTGAGGTCGTCCTTCTACCTCATGACAATGACGACATCTAGCCTCATATTGTTCACTGGCTCCCACAACGATAATAGGATCATCATAACTTGCAGGCTTACCATTTACCAAACGCTGTGTCCGTGTAGCAGGTGCTCCACACTTTGTACAAACAGCAGTCAGTTTCGTAACAAATTCCGCGTGCGTGAATAATTCCGGCATAACACTAAATGGAACACCGCGAAAATCCATATCTAATCCAGCCGCCATGACACGCTTGCCGCGATCAGCAAAATAGTCACAAATCTGCACAATTTCTTCATCGAAAAACTGTACTTCATCAATAGCAATTACATCATAACTGTCATCTATGTAATCAAAAATTTCTCTTGCCTTACTGATGTTAAAGCTTTTTACACTGCTTCCGGCATGTGATACAACGCATTCCTCACTATAACGATTATCAATCTTCGGTTTAAAAACAGCTATTTTTTTCTTAGCATATTCCAACACCTTGATTCTACGAATCAATTCTTCTGTTTTTCCTGCAAACATACAGCCACTGATGACTTCCAGCCACCCTTCACGATATTGTTGATACATATCTTTTCACCTCATTACAACAGTATCTATTATAACGAATTTATGTGGGAAATGGTAGAAATAAACATAAGAAATTATCATATTTCCCAAATACTTTTTCAATATGTAACATCTGCTTATTGATTGGAAACAATTGCCTCAATACCATTCAATTATGAAAGGCTAGGCTTCCCTATGAAAGAAAAAAAGAGGTTACCCTCTTTTTTATGTGTGTTCTTATTTAAGTCCGTATTTCTTGTTAAACTTCTCGATACGTCCCTGGGCAGCAGCAAATCTCTGACGACCAGTGAAGAATGGATGACAGTTTGAGCAAGTATCAACACGTAATTCTTTCGCTGTTGAACCTGTTTCAAATTCAGCTCCACAAGAAGTACATTTCACCATGATACGGTGGTATTCTGGGTGAATTCCTTTTTTCATAATTTTACTCTCCTTCCGCCTTAGACCTCAGGTGGGTCCAAAGTAAGTGCTATACCATTATAGCAACACTTTTTTCAAATCGCAAGTGTTTCTCGCGAAAAAGATGGTAAAATACATTAAATTTTTATAGCCATTCCCCTCTTCATAATCATCATAAGAAAGGCTTATGGCAGAATTCATTAATAATTTATCACATCATTTGAAACAGTATACGTATAGTCTACGGATGCGTTGATCTTACCTTGCTTAGCCTCTTCATGATATTCATCAAATTTAGGTAGGATGATTCCCTTTGTTACAGCATCTCCTATACTATAAGTTCGACTCATATATCGTCCGTTACGATACGTATATAGGAAGGTAATTTGTGTTGAGCCACCCTCATGCTTATCTGTGCAGACATCTAGCACATCATTGTGCAGCTCATAGATGCTTTTATTTAACGTTTCATTCTTTGTCTTACCTACTAAGGAAAGTCCATTTATAGTCGTTTTATTATGGTTAATTTCTTGGCTCATTACAACTTCTATATTTACCGAACTTACTTTTTCCAACTGTGGTAATTCTTGTACTACGCCAAAGCCATGTGTATATTGGAATGCCTGACCAAATGCTGCACTGCCAATAAGCAGACCGACAAAGACAGTAATCGTTTTTATATTTAAGACGATTTTCCTTTTTGAAAAGAAAACAAGGAATAAATACATAAAGAATATAATCGTTAACCCGACAAGCAGAGAAACACCTCTCGCTGTTTGGACAGCTAGAATCATACAGAAGGTTACGATAAGAATAATGAATGAATAGCCCAACCAGAATGTTGTACGCTGCTCACTATCTTCAGCTTTTCGATTGATAAAATAGTGATAGGCGAAATAAAGAGCAATCGCACAGAGGATGATCCAATAAAAGATGGATAACCAATCTGGTGAATAATCAAAAAGGTAAGCTACATTTCGCAATGCCGCATAAGGAAGACTTAGAAACGTTAAAATAGTATCTGTATTAAAGATATATTCTATATAGTTCCCATAGCCTAGTGTGATGACATTTACCTGTTCCTTTAAGAAGATGTTCATCGAAATGTATAAGATAAAAGGTAAAATCACATAAGTTCCACTAATAAATAAAGCATCCATCATCGTGTTACATCGAATACACAAAAAGCAAATGATAGCTTGTATACATAACATGAAGATAGCAAAGAAACCCATGACCTTGATGTTCATTAAGATTGTTGAGGATAACACATTCATGAATTGGCTGGCAATGATCGAAGTTGATAAAAAGTATACTGCAATCGGGATCAGGATAGCCAGATAGCCAAAGAGAAAGGTTGTAGAGAATAATTCCTTTTTACGAATCGGCAAGCCGAAATATAAATCACAGCTGCGTTTCCGATAAAGGAAGCGAAAGAAATAAATTGGCACAAACATCGAAATACTAATACCACAGAACCCACTCATTGCAGTGACAAATGTTTGTACTTCGCTGTAAGCAGTAAAATCATTTATCGTGAAAATGGTAGTAAAGAAACAGATACAAATAAATAAGATTGCCCAGATCAGAATAAGCAGGCGTCGATTACTTTTATATAAATATTTGAAATATTGTTGATTAAAGAGCTTATTCATACAGACCATACCCCTTTCTCTCCATTTCATAAATAAAGATTTCTTCTAAATTCACCGGCAGTATTTCCATCATCAATGGATTCATGGTTTTTAAATAATTCTGAATCTTATCAATATTGCCTTTTGCGACAAGATTCACGACTTTGGATTGAATATGAATGGATAACAGATCAAGCTGAGCAAAGTCTTCTTTCTCTTTTTCTTTTGGGAAAGCCAGTTGAATCTTATGGATATTATCCTTTGTTGTATCTAAATCACCACTGGTAGAAATGTTCCCATTTTCCAAAATACCAAAGCTATCACAAATATCCTCCATCTCTCGTAAATTGTGTGAGCTGATAATCACGGTCATTTCTTTTTCTTCAATCATTTCCATGATAGCTCGTTTAAAGGTAAGACGCATAATAGGATCTAACCCATCAAAGGCTTCATCTAAAAATAAATATTTAGGTGCAATCGCAAGCGCAATGGCAATAAAAGCTTGTCGCTTCATACCTTTGGAGAAATCTGCCATCGGTTTTTTCTCATCTAATTTAAAGATTGAAAGAAACTGATGATAAATACGTTCATTGAATTGCGGATACCATACTTTATAAAATTCTTTCATATCTGCTATGCTGGCATGGAAGAAATAATGTGGATCATCACTGATCATTAGGATATTTTGTTTTACTTCAGGGTTTTCATATACATTGTTTCCATCATACAAAACCCCACCGACATCCGGTTTCACGATTCCTGACAATATGCGCAGCAATGTAGATTTTCCGGCACCATTGGGCCCGATCAAACCAAATACACTACCATCCGGAATGTTCAGATTTACATCTGTTAACACGATATGAGAACCAAAATTTTTAGATAACGCTTTTATTTCAATCATGATATTCCTCCTCATAAACTTCATTGATTGTCTGATAAAGACCATCTTTCCCAATATGATATTTCTTCATTTCTTTTACCTTATCTTTAAATTCCTTCATTTTTTCTAAGCGAATCTGTGCGTCTGTATCATTATCTGAGATAAAGCAGCCTTTCCCTTTCACGGTATAAATATAGCCTTGTGTTTCCAATTCCTGATATGCCTTGGCAACCGTATTGGGATTTACACCTAATTGTGATGCAAGCGAACGTACAGAGGGTAACTTGTCATTAGGTGACAAGACCTGAATGGAGATAAATTCCAATATCTGTTTTTTTAATTGTTCAAATATTGGCGTTTTACTTTGTACATCTATGAGAAACATCATCTCACCTCCAACTGTATTACTGTATCTAGTACACTAATACAGTATACCATATTTTCATATCTGTCAAGGATCGATATGTATTTCTTTTATATTTCTCTTCAATCGCCTTTAAGCTATTATCATTTGTAAGCCTATTTCTTACTAACAACAGATGATGAAAAGTGATAACGGAACTTAGCTAATTCACAAATTATCAATTTTTTTTGACGGCGAAACTAAGATATTGAAATTATCGTAAGAAATAATTGTTCCTTCTACATCACAATAAGATTTTCCATAACAATTAAAAATAATAAAAAAAGAAGCACAAAGACGATCAATCTTCATGCTCCTTCATAAGTTTTTTCACCATGAGATATCTGGCAATTCCCATAGCCAATAAAATACTACCAATCAAAAGAAATGCGATGTTACTAGAGGACAGCCCTTTTAAGAGAAAGCCACCACCGGCTATCATCAAAACAACTGCAGCGCTATACAATGCGGTTTTTTGTTTCACATCCATATAGCCTTATTCATCTCCATGCTTCATAAAAGCAATTGCAAAGATAATCAGACGAATCACTGCGATAATCAATAAAACAGCCGCTATAACGGAAAAAACGATTTGATCCGTGTGTACTCCATGATAAATAAAATAGATGGAGATAAAAATCAATAAGATATCCGTTCCCATTGACAACATCACATACTTGCTATCCAATTAGCTCACCTTCGTTCCATTTGGCAAATCTTTTAAAATTGTCACAATATCTAAATCCTTATCATTGCTTGCGCAAAGAATCATACCCTGACTCTCTACTCCACGCAATTTCACCGGTTTCAGATTGCTGACGACAACGACTTTTTTACCAATGACATCTTTTGGTTCAAATGTTTTTGCGATACCACTGACGATCTGACGTGTTTCTGTTCCCAAATCGATTTGTTCAACAAGCAAACGATCCGCTTTCGGATGTTTTTCGGCCGCAATAATCGTACCTACCTTTAATTCAATCTTTGTGAAATCATCAATAGTGATTTCAGAAGGTTCAATTGCTTCTTTCTTTTCTGCTTTTTTGCTTGCTTTAGCAGCTTCCTTTGCTTCTTTTGCTTTATCCTTTTCTAAGGTTTCCATAAATTCTTTGACATCGATACGGGCAAACAGAATTTCTGGTTTCGCATCTACTGTATGTCCACATTCCAAATTACCGAATTCTTCCAGACTTTCAGCTGAACGCTCTGATGTACTTAATTCATCCAGAATTTTTTCAGCAGTTTCCGGCATAAAGCTGCTTAGTAAGACAGCGGCAATACGAATGCTTTCCAATAGGTTGTACAATACAGTTGCCAAGCGATCTTTCTTACTTTCATCTTTACCTAATACCCAAGGTGTTGTTTCATCAATATATTTATTGCAACGCTTTAATAAAGTAAAGATTTCTTCAATGGCATCACCGACATGCAATGTTTCCATTTTCTTAGCTACTCGTTTTGGTGTATCCAACGCTAAGTCCATTAGTTCCTTATCAATATCCTCGCGTTCTAATGGATTAGAAATCACACCATTAAAATATTTATTCTGCATAGAAATCGTACGGTTTACCAGATTTCCCAAGACATTTGCTAAATCAGAATTTATTCGTTCTACCATCAAATCCCAGGTAATAGTTCCATCCTGTGCAAATGGCATCTCATGCAATACGAAATAACGTACCGCATCCACACCAAAATAGTGGACCAATTCATCCGCATAAATGGCATTGCCTTTTGATTTTGACATCTTGCCATCGCCAACCAACAGCCAAGGATGACCGAACACCTGTTTTGGCAGTGGTTCCCCTAAGGCCATCAGCATGATTGGCCAATATATCGTATGGAAACGAAGAATATCCTTACCTATGATATGCACATCTGCCGGCCAATATTTCTTATAGTTTTCGCCATGATTACCATCAGCATCATAGCCCAGAGAAGTGATATAGTTACTCAATGCATCAATCCAAACATACACAACATGATCTGGATCAAAGTCTACCGGTATACCCCATTTAAAAGATGTACGGGAAACACATAGATCCTGTAATCCCGGTTTTAAGAAGTTATTGATCATTTCATTCTTACGAGATTCTGGCTGAATGAATTCCGGATGTTCCTCAATATGCTTGATTAGCTTAGGTGCATATTTTTGCAAATTGAAGAAGTAAGCTTCTTCTGTTGCCTTTTGTACAGGTCTGCCACAATCCGGACATTTTCCATCAATCAATTGACTCTCGGTCCAGAAAGATTCACATGGAGTACAATACATGCCTTCATATTTTCCTTTATAGATATCGCCTTGTTCATACAGTTTTTTGAAGATTTTCTGTACTTGACGTTCATGTCCTTCATCCGTTGTACGTACAAAATAATCATAAGAAGTATTCATCATATCAAAATTCTTACGTACGATATCGGCAACTTTATCTACGAATTCCTTTGGTGTTACACCGGCTTCTTTTGCCTTTTCTTCAATCTTTTGTCCATGTTCATCCGTTCCGGTTTGGAAGAACACATCATAGCCTTGCTGACGTTTATATCTGGCAATGGCATCGGTTAATACAATTTCATATGTATTCCCAATGTGTGGTCTGCCGGATGTATACGTAATTGCAGTTGTGATATAATATTTACCTTTTTTACATTCTTTACACATAACATACGCCTCCTTATAAAAGAAAAACTTCCGCCAAAGGACGAAAGTTCGTGGTACCACCTTTATTTATGTACTTGCTGTACACCTTAACATCGTTAACGCCGATGCTACGTTTTTTCCTGACTATTCAGAAAAACGGTTCCAGGGCCATCTTCTTTTTATTTCACCTGTGAATTTTCACCAGCCATTCACTCTCTGTAAGGCTTTCATAAAAATACTCTTCCTGTCTTTACCTTTCTATCAGTTATCATTATATAGAATATTCTGCCCATTGGCAAGGTTTTCAAAACGAAATCACGAAAAAAGATGAAGATATAAAAGCCTTACCTGTGTGCTTATGTAGATGGCACTGCTCCTTACAAGAATATTGAAAGCTTCCTTTTTTGATAATGAGATGTAAAGTCCTCGATTTTCCTTTCTATCGCCTCATCTAAACAAATCTTATGAAAAAGAAGAGATTACTCTCTTCTTACTCTTTCGCGTAAAGCAACATATCGATGAGTGGCTCTGCTTCTTTTGGACAATGACACTCTCCAATTGTTCTGCCCGTACCTTCTTTATAAAAATCACTTCCACAAGTAATCAGCAATTTTCGATCTTTCGCCAATTGCATTAACGTTGCCATTTCTTTGCGTTTATAATCTGGACGGAATACTTCCAAACCTTCTATCCCCATCTGTAATGCAAGTATCAGGAGATTTTCATCTTTTTCAAATAAAGGATATGGATTTGCCAGGATGGCAATACCATTACTTAAGGAAATTACATCTAAGACGTCCTGTAAAGATGGATGTTTTGCGTTTACATGACATGGTTTCCCTTGCGCAAAATAATCAGTTGCTAACTGGTGATAAGGATTTTTCATTTTCCCTAATAAATAGGGTTTTATTATCTCACAGTCTTGAAAACGCGGATGATTTAAAACATGACGTGCAATCATTTCACCGGATATCTGTTGAAAACGGTTATTTTCCAACAAATCATCTACATGGATTTGCTTTCCAAGATATTGTTCAAATAGACGCACACGCTGTATACTAGCACGTTTTTCCGCCAATAAAGCATCATTTTCAATCGTTCTATACAATTCATTTTGATAATCTACAAAATAACCAAGCACATGTACTGTATGCCCATGCAGATCGGCTAAAATTTCCACACCATTCACATAACGTATTCCATACAATTCACTCATTCGTAAAGCGATGGCATTTGATTTTGTTGTATTTAGATCTGTGATCGAAATGGTTTTAAGTCCTTGACGTTTTGCGCTCTGAAAAATTTCTTCGATATTATAGTCAGCACCAATACTGAAATTGGAATGAATATGCAAATCAACGCTATTTATAGAAACGGTTTTCTGAGCAGCTGCTTCACTAATCGATGGTTGTTTTACCGTTTCTTTTACTGACTCTGCTATAAAAGTAGAACCTACGATTTTAACCACACAGGTACGTGTCAGAAAATCAATTAAGGAGCGATGTTTTTTGTCCGCTAGTACCACGATGCCATTTAACAGCCAATATGCCATAACACCAAAAATACTAGTGAATAGCATCAACACTACAAATGGTATTGCAAAACCAATAAGATCTCGCATATACATCTGACGAATATTCGCTTTCTTTCCACTGATGCTGATAAGCTGAAAATCATATAAATACATTCCCAGACTCTGTCCACCTGTTTTACGACAAATGATAGTATTTAAAAAGAAAATGGACCCGATCATCATGACACCGACAATCACATTCACAACTTTCACACCAGAAAAGCTCATTAAGCTTCCTAAGACGGCAAGCATGACAATATTCCATAACATCATGGGAGATAAAGCTACACTCACATCTAACATAAAAGAAAGAAGTCTGTCACCGAAATCTTTCTTTTCAATATAACGATATTTCTGAACTGAGGTTCCTATTTTTTTCTTTACTTTCTGCATAGTTTCACCCAATTTCTTCACTTTTTTCATAACGCAGGATACCTGCTTTTACACATAGCCATTCCATGAGTGCAGCACTCACGAAAGAAACACCTAATATATAAATAAACTTAACATCAATCGTTTTCCCCTGTAAGAGCTGTAAACTGCTACTAACAGCAATTGCCACAGATACGAATGGTATGAGCATATATTTTTTAACACTCATCGTATTCAATTGATACTTCTGATGGCAAGATGGGCAGACGATATGCACATTCCCCTTTAGGATACTTAGTTTTATTGGGGCATGGCATTGTTCACAAGTATATAATTTCATTATCTTAAACCTCACATGCATATTATACTACAGATTCATGATTTGTATATGCTTTAAGAAAAGTTTAAGGTTTCTTATCTTGCAACATCGCATAAAATCTTATATGATAAAGTCCTATGAAAGGAGCGGACTCTTATGGTACAAAAGCATCAAAAAATAATAGATTTTCTACTGTTCGGCATCTTACCGGCCGGACTGATTCATACCTTATATCTGCTCTTGTTTAAAACACCTTTTTCCAACGATGCCATATTGATGATTACTGGCTCTATCATCGTGTTGGGAATCCTCCCATGGATATTTTACCACACTCATGAAAACGAGGATATTCTCCATGATGCACAACATCAGATATGGATGTTGCTGTTTCTAGTATATGTCTTCCAATTGGCTTATTTGTTATTTTTTTCAGCTGATTTTGCGCGCGATAAAGTAAATCTGTTGGATGGAAATTATGGAACGGCCTTGCAGATACAGTGGGAAAACGGAACCAATCTTATGCCCTTTAAAACCATTAAGCAGATGATGATTATTTTCGATATACCAGCCATTTCCAATCAAATCGCTATTATCAATTTATTTGGTAATTTCATTGCATTTATGCCTTTTTCCTTCTTTTTACCAAAGTTATTTCCATGTATGAAGAAAGCTAGATGTTATCTTCCCTGTATAGCATGTATCATAATCGCAGTTGAAGTAACACAGTTTTTCACCTTAACCGGTACGATGGATATTGATGATTTCATTCTGAATTTTGGCGGTGCCTTATTATGTTATCTTCCCTTATACAGTATCTACCATCTGCATAATCAACCATATAAAAACACATCACTTTAAAGGATGTGTTTTTCATTTTCTGATTTGTATATTATTCAGCTTTACCAGCAGAACCAAATTCTTCCATCATAGCAATAACTTTTGCTTTGATTGCATCAGCACCTGGTTTTAACAATTTACGAGGGTCATAACCTTTACCTTCTGTGTCTTTACCAGCTTCGATGTATTCACGAGTTGCAGCTGCGAAAACCAACTGTAATTCTGTGTTAACGTTAATCTTAGATACACCTAAAGAGATAGCTTTTGCGATCTGATCTGCAGGGATACCTGAACCACCGTGTAATACTAATGGCTTACCATTTGTAACATTCTGGATTTCGCCCAGACGTTCAAAGTTCAATCCAGCCCAATTTGCAGGATATTTACCATGGATATTACCGATACCAGCAGCCAAGAAATCAACGCCTAATTCAGCAATTGTCTTACATTCCTGAGGATCAGCTAATTCACCCATGGAAGTAACACCGTCTTCTTCACCACCGATGCCACCAACTTCACATTCAATAGATAAACCTTTTGAATGAGCCAGTTCGATCATTTCTTTTGATTTTTCTAAGTTTTCTTCAAATGCATAATGAGAACCATCAAACATTACTGAAGTGAAACCAGCTTCGATACATGCTTTCGCACCATCGTAAGAACCATGATCCAAGTGCAGAGCAACTGGAACTGTAATTCCCAAATTGTCGTGGATTTCTTTTACCATAGCGACTACGGTTTTAAATCCGCACATGTATTTAGCAGCACCTTCAGATACTCCTAACATAACTGGGGATTTTGCTTCCTCAGCTGCCAATAAGATTGCTTTCGTCCATTCCATGTTGTTGATGTTAAATGCACCAACAGCATAATGACCTTCATGTGCTTTGTTAAGCATTTCTGTTGCAGAAACTAATGCCATTTTAAATTCCTCCTTGTCAATTTTACACTCTTATTCTACTTCATTTTTATCTTTTTGAAAAGCTTTTCTGCCATATAATTTTGAAAATGCCTATAATATCAAAAGAAAGCATGGTACCCCATGCTTAGTATTCTTCATCCGCTGTTTTCTCAGCCACAGCTTCATGTTCAAATTCTTCATCACTTTCTTCGTCAATCAGAATTTCTTCTGTATCTACAACAACTTCATGATATGTGTGACGCTCACGCAGATCCCAGCGGTTTTCACCTACGCATACAAAACGATCGTCAAGAGACAAATCACTGTAGAACTGTGCGATATTATCCTCTTCTTGTTGTTTTGTAAAACCGGCAATCTGGCAGACTTCCTCCCATATTTTTAAAAATGTAACAGCCTTTTTCTTAGTTTTCATGAGATCGAAGGCTATATCAATCATTGCTTTTTTCATAGTAAACGCTTTTCCTCCTACATTTTTTCAATGGCATCAACACCAATCAGAAACAGTGCATTTTTTAATGTGATTCGTGTAGCTTTTAAAAGAGCCAGACGTTGTGCGGACAACGCTTCATGCTCAGGGTCAATAACTTTACATGCATTATAGAAACTATGGAAATGCTGGGCCAGTTTCTGTATATAGTTACATACTTTATGTGGCGCTCTTGTTTTAGCGGCATCACTTACGACATTTGTGAATTCATTGATATATTTCATCAATGAAATTTCTTTTTCATGCGTCAGCAAATCATAGTTTGTTGCTTCCTTAAAATCAGGTGCCTGACGTAAAATAGAGCATATTCTCGCATGTGCATACTGTGCATAGTATACTGGATTGTCATTGCTTTGTTTTCTTGCCAGACCAAGGTCAAAATCCAGATGCGTATCAACGGCACGTTGTACAAAGAAATAACGGACAGCATCAACGCCTACCTCATCACAGAGTTCACGTATGGTTACCGCATTCCCTAAACGTTTACTCATTTTCACTTCTTCACCGTTTTCTACAAGCCGAACCATCTGGATGATATCTACCTGCAATTTTTCAGGATCGTTTCCTAACGCCTGAATACTAGCCTTTAATCTTGGGATATAGCCATGATGATCAGCCCCCAGCAAATCAACAAGTAAGTCAAAACCACGGTCTAACTTATCCTTATGATATGCAATATCAGGTACCAGATATGTATAAGAACCGTCAGTTTTACGTAAAACACGATCTTTATCATCACCAAACTGTGTTGTTTTAAACCAAAGCGCACCTTCTTCTTCATAGGTCAGCCCTTTTTCATGCAACACTTCTAAGGCTTTTTCTACTTTTCCATCATCTCTGATCTTTTGTTCACTGCTCCAAACATCAAAATGAACGCGGAAATTATCCAGATCGCACTTAATCTTATCTAATTCAAACGCGATGCCTTTTTCTTTAAAGAACTTCAAATTTTCGTCATTTTCTTCTGCATACGTCTGACCATATGTTTGCGCAAGTTTAACGGCAATCTTTCTAACATCCTCGCCATGGTAACCATCTTCCGGTAATACAAATGGAAGACCTAAGTATTCACGGTAACGTGCCTGCAACGATTTTCCCAAGTTGACAATCTGATTACCGGCATCATTCACATAATACTCACGTGTCACATCATAACCACTTGCTTTCATTAAACGTGTAATACTGTCACCCCATGCAGCACCACGAGCATGACCAAGGTGTAAATCACCCGTTGGGTTCGCTGAAACATATTCTACATTTACGCGTTCATGATTTCCTGTTTCGTTATGTCCAAAGTTATCTCCTTGCGCCAATACGGTTTTAATAATCTGTGCAAGAGATGTATTTTTAATTTTGAAGTTTAAAAACCCCGGCCCGGCTATTTCGCAATGTTCAATAGCAGCTGCTTCCATATCCAGGTTTTGCTGCAACGCTTCCGCAATGACACGTGGATTGTTTTTCAATAATCTTGTCAGTTGCATGGCCAGGTTTGTAGAATAATCACCATGGCTTTTGTCTTTAGGGATTTCAATTACGATCTTTTCAATTTCCACTTCTGTATCAAACGCTTTTTTAGCAGCATCTGCTAACGCCTTCTTTAAGTTTGTTTCAATCTGATTCATGCCATAACCTCCTTCATCGTACATAAGAAACGAAAACTGTCGCTCACTTCCCCATTCACCATGACATCATATTCTACAGCGATAATATTATCCTTTTGAATATATTTATGCGTAAATAATGTAAGTTCTATGGTTCCATATTCCGAACGGATCGTTCCTCTTGTTTTTTCATTCTCCCGAAAGCATAATTCAGTTATCATTTCGCCACTGCGTTTTAGATAAAAACTATCTTGTTCTGCACGCACTTCCACCACGGTTGTTTGATCACTCTCTATATAATGAAAAGAAATGTTGTCTTGCTCTGGCAACAGTTCTAAATAGCCTTTAAATAAAATGTTTTTCTGCTTTGTACCCAGATGTGTCTGCTTTAACGTAACGTGTTTTTTCATGCTTTCACCACTTATCATGAGCATTATAGCAGAAATAGGCTAAGGTGCAAGCCTTTTTTATGGAAATTTAAACTTTTTTATGATTTTGTGCTTACCCTTACTTTTTTATTCAACATGATAATCTAATCATGGAATATTATTCTATAATTGGATGTTCTATTTTTATAATATGCAGTGTAGAAAGTTTTATTAAATCTTATTTTTTTAACCTTTTCCAAAACTTCGTTATCATATTTATCCAATTGAAACGAGGTATCTTCATCATTTGGATACAAGTTGAGTACTTTTTATTATGGCTTTTCCCTATCCTTATATTATATAGCGATTATTTTTGCACGCCCTTTTTTCATATTTCTCTTCCTTATAATATATAGGACCTTCTCTTGCAAAAGTCTTCCTTATATTATATAGAGCAATTTAGAGCAAAAACTCTTCCTTATAATATATAGGGGCATAAGAAAATCTCTTCCTTATAATATATATGTCTGTCATGCAGTTATATCGGTTGCTTTGATTCCTATATATCACATGTGGTGAATTCTTTCTAGACAAATCTATTCTTCTTCGCTATATTCCATTATTAGAATATATCCTTTTTATTGATTATAGAAAAAGAAATTAGATGCATCCTTTGCATATGTAACCTGTTTTTAAATATAAAAGCTTTACCTGCTTCTATACGCATAACTTTTCTGCACAAACGAAACAACATATATATTTATAATATTCTATTAATAGAATATATAGTTCTACGTCTTTCTGTATCAGTTTGTTTAAAAGACAAGGAGATGTTCAAACTAATATCGTAAAGAGGTGTCGCTTATGAAATGGTTTCGCAGAATTATCTTTGGCAGTATCTTTTTTATTCTTACGGCTTTTATCTTGTTATACACATATGCTTTCATAGACAGATTGCCCCTGGATGAGCAAAGAAAAAATATCACGATTTATGATTGCAATGGCAATGTCATGTATGAATCCAATTTTAAAAAAAATATGCAGTGGACTTCGATTGACGATATTCCTGAATTCATACAAGATGCCTTTATCAGTGTAGAAGATAAGCGCTTCTATTATCATGCCGGTTTTGATCCAGTTCGCATTATCAAAGCTTTATCAACAAATCTGGTACATGGGGATATTCTGCAAGGGGGTTCTACGATCACACAACAATATGCCAAAAATCTGTTCCTGACAAATGAACAAACGGTTTCACGCAAGATTCAAGAATTTTTCTATGCCACAAGACTAGAAATGCAATATAGTAAAAAAGATATTTTAGAAGGTTATTTAAACACGGCATACTTTGGACATGGCATTTACGGCATACAATCAGCTGCACATTATTTCTTTGATTCCGATATGAAAGATTTAAGCGTTGGGGAAACGGCCATGCTAGTAGGTATTCCAAATGGTCCCAGTATTTATTCCCCATACCTTCACAAAGAGAATGCCATTAAGCGACAACACCTCATTTTAAAACTTATGCGTGAACATGGGGTTATCACAAAAGCTGAAGAAGCACAAGCTCGCCAAGAACCTCTGGTCTTATCACAAAACCATAAAGATAGTCAAAATGGTCTGAACGAATATTACGTTGATGCCGTGATTGCAGAACTCAACGAACTATCCATCGACTTAGATCAAGAAATCCATGTACATACAAACTATGATCCAGATGTACAAGCGGCCTTAGACAAATCCATACGGGCTCACATGGATATGAATGATGAACTAGAAACCGCAGGTATCATCGTTCAGCCCTTTACTGGTAATATCCTGGCAATTGCCGGAGGAAAGGATTACACCATTTCCCAATATAACCGGGCCAGCCAGTCTTCGCGTCAAGTTGCCAGCACGATTAAACCACTGTTATATTACTGTGCCTTACAACAGGGCTTTACCCCAGCCACACAATTTACTTCACAGAAAACAACCTTTCGCCTTGCGAACAACGAAACTTATGCCCCAAGCAATTATGATGATCAATATGCCAATGCAAAAATCTCATTGATCAATGCCATATCATTAAGTGACAACATCTATGCCGTTAAAACTCATCTGTTTTTAGGTGAAGATACCCTGCATCAAGCACTATTGGATTTTGACATTAAACAATCACAGCCAAACCCAAGTGAAGCCTTAGGCACTGTGAATATGAATTTACTGGAGCTGTCGCGCATTTATACGACGTTTGCTTCTGAAGGGCTTTATGTTAAACCAACGATGATTTCATCTGTAACAAGCGATGATAAAGTTTTATATGAACATAAGACAACTCCTAAACGCATGCTGCAGCGAAATGAAACTTTACTGCTCTCACAATTGCTGACTTCAACTTTTGATATTCGCAATAAAGGCTATGCGTTTCCAAGTATGTATGGCTATCAGCCGAAAGTGACAATGGCTGCGAAATCTGGAACGAGTGATTGGGATTCCTTGGTCATGGGGTACAATCCGGAATATGTCATCGGGGTATGGTGTGGCTTTGATGATAATCGCAAGCTGGCAAAACAATATTATGCAAACAGTAAAAAGATCTTTCAGGATACAATCAACACACTGTATAAAAATCAGAAAAATATCTGGTATCAACCAAGTGATGATATCATGGAAGTACAAGTAAATCCGATTACGGGAGTACCTTCCAGTAACGGCTCTACCTACTGGTTTTTACGCAATAGCTGATAAATAGGGCTTTTTTGTCGAAAGTCAATAAAAAACAGGCAAATTTAAAAAAAAATAAAAAAAATTTTAAGAATTTTAAAAAATGTCATTAAGCCTTTGTTCATCGGTTAAATGCGGATTTCAAATGGGGTCGTAAAGTGACAAAAACGTAAGATTTTCAAAAAATGCGGGTTGCACGATTAAAAAGTCTTTGTTACAATGAGGACGTTGATGTCGAGGTGATAACATGAACTTTATCGAAAAGAACACAAAAAAAGTTGCTCTTGTCTTAGGAATTGCTACAGCGCTCTCTGCTGTTACAACAGTATATGCAGCATCCAATACAGACGGATGGCACGATGGCGTCTACATGGTAGATGGAAAAGTTAAAACAGCTTGGCTGTTTGAAGAAACAGGTGCTGTCTACTACCTGAATGATGAAGGTAGAGCTGTTACAGGATGGAAAACAATCAACGAAAGCACTTATTATTTCAACGCAAACGGTGAACGAGTAAGTGGTGACGTGGTGATTGATGGTCACAAGTACGCTTTCCAGAAAAACGGAAAACTGTTACTTGGATGGCAAGATGAAAACACTACATACTATAACCAGTATGGTGTAAAAGTTACCGGTGAACAGAAAATTGATGGTAAGACTTATAACTTTGATGCTAACGGCAACATCCAGAAAGGTTGGATGAAGCTGAATGGTAAAAAAGTCTACTTCAAAGAAGATGGTTCTCTGGCAACAAGTGAAACTAAGATTGATGGTAAAAAGTATAACTTCCAGTCTAACGGTACTTTAAAATCCGGTTGGACACATGAAAACGATATGATTCAGTACTATAACAAGTATGGCTATCGTTTAAAAGGTTGGCAGACCATTAAAGGTAAGAAGTACCTTTTCAGTAAGAATGGAAATGCCTACACAGATACGAAAAAAGATGGTTACAAATTCGATAAGAAGGGTGTAGCTAAGAAAATTAAGAAGAAAGCGAAAGCTGAAACAACAACTTATGAAACAGCAGCGTCTACTTCTTATTCAGCTCCAAAAAAGAATAACAATGCAAATTTGAACCCTGCTGGTCATGCCGGTAATGGTTCTGCTGCATCAATTGCATCTTCTTATGTAGGTTATAACTACGTATGGGGTGGTGCTAGTCCTGCTGGATTCGACTGTTCAGGTTTAATTTACTATGCATACAATCAAGTCGGAGTAAGCGTACCTAGATCTGGTTATGGCCAGGCTGGTATGGGTTCTGCGGTTTCTTACAACAACATGCAGTATGGAGATGTCATCGTTTGGGATGGCGGATCTCATGTGTCTATTTACATTGGTGGTGGACAGATGGTTCATGCAGCAAATCCTAGTATGGGTGTTATTGTAAGTGGTGTCAGTGAATGGGCTTCTTACGGACAGAGTATTACAGGAATTCGTAGAGTATAAAAAACAAAAAAAGAGAGTTTCTCTCTTTTTTGCTTATTTACATTAGGTATTTCTATCTAAAGTCTCCTAAATCGATGTTTTTAAGCGATTTAAGAGACTTTTTTTATTTTCCGCAACATCTTCCTATTGAATCTCGTTTCTCTTCTTAAAACGAATAAATCTTAATTTTTCTTAAGTAACTACTTTCATCTGCTCATCTTCATCCACATCATCTCTCATCACAACCCTTTTTTTCTTCTTCCCCCTTCCTCATACAAATCGAGTAGGGTGAAATAAATCACCCTCTCACACCACCGTACGTACGGTTCCGTATACGGCGGTTCGTTTTAATTTCAAATCGTGTCTCTCTATATAGTAATCTAAACAACTGACTAGTCCTTTTTGGGCTAGTTTTTCTTCTGATATTGCTCTTATCACACATGTCTTGGTTACTACCCATTGATAATGGTCTCCCATATATGATGTCTGTCTTGCTCTATCTTTTGAAATCCCAAGCTTTTGTAATCCCCATTGTCGCTTGCTGGGAACTTTCCACTGCTTCCATATAATTACTCGAAGTCTTGTACGAAGATGTTTATCTATATTCATCATATGTGTTTTCATATTACATATGGAATAATAGTTTATCCATCCTCGTATTACTTGGTTCAGTTGTCTTATCCTTTCATTTAAAGCCATTGTGTTCTTTCTGATTGTTAGCTGTTTCAGTTTCCTCTTAAATCGTTGTATGGAACTTGCGTGTGGTCTTGCACAATATTTCTTATCTTTTGTATCATAATAAAATCCAAAGCCTAGATATTTTAATTTGTTAGGTCTTGTGATATGCGTCTTTGTCGCATTCACTTTCAGTCCCAATTTGTGTTCAATCCACTTTGTGATTGTATGCATCACTCTGTTCGCACTGGCTCTACTTTTTACCGCTATCACGCAGTCGTCTGCGTATCTGGTAAAGTGTAATCCTCTGCTTTCTAATTCTTTGTCTAATTCATTTAGGATAATATTACTTAATAATGGCGATAGGTTTCCACCCTGTGGTGTTCCCTTTTCACTCTTTTCATATTTTCCGTTTATCATGATACCTGCTTTAAGATATTTTCGTATGAGCGACTCTGTATCTCCATCATTTATGATGATGTGTACATAACTCATCAATTTATCCTGTGGCACGTTGTCAAAGAATTTCTCTAAGTCAATGTCTACTATCCATTCATATCCATCATTGATATATTCCAATAATTTATTTATGGCCTGCTCACAACTCCGATTTGGTCTGAATCCATAACTATAATCCGAAAAGAACGTTTCACATATTGGGCTTAATACTTGTACCATTGCCTGCTGGATGATTCTATCCATTACCGTTGGTATCCCCAGATTTCTAGTTCCTCCATTCGGTTTTGGTATTTCAACTCGCTTTACTGGCTGTGGTTTGTACTTCCTTTCTGTGATTTCTGCTCTGATACTTTCCCAGTTTTCTTTTATATAAACATAGGCGTCCTCAATCGTTATTTCATCAATTCCGCTTGTTCCTTTATTCGCTTTTACACGTTTATAGGCTTTGTTCATATTTTCTCTGTTCAGTATCTTTTCTAATAGTTCTGACATACTTTGTGCACTCCTTTCCTTTCCGCTTTCTTACAAATCATCATACGTGTTTTGGATATTTGCTCATTTACGTTTTCACTCATTTCCTTGTCTGATTATTGTAAGAAACATACATTTTGCTCGTGCGATTAAAACGTTCGGTCCTTCAGTATCTCTACCTAATATGACCTCTGCTGACTTCTCATTGTTCGTTGTTACTACTCCTCGACTGCCCGTCGTTCTACGTCTCGCCTACTGAGTCAATGAGACCTCGCGGGGTAAGTCACATATCTTTCCTCGTTTACTTATCTGATTTACGCCATTAGGTTACGGTTATCTTTTGGACTTTGATGCTTCATGCCATCTCATCCGCTAATGCCGCCTTATTATCAGCCGTCTGAATTTAATGTTCAGACTTCCTGTCCGTTAAGCCACGATTTCGCTATTGCTTCCTCTCTCCCATACCTCACGATATGAAACTTGCAAGTCGCTCTTGGGTTCGTCGATAACTACGCCCCGAGGGATTTTCACCCTAGATATGTGGCATGCCCGCCACACAATCGAGTAGGGTGAAATAAATCACCCTCTCACACCACCGTACGTACGGTTCCGTATACGGCGGTTCGTTTTAATTTCAAAGCGTGTCTCTCTATATAGTAATCTAAACAACTGACTAGTCCTTTTTGGGCTAGTTTTTCTTTTGATATTGCTCTTACCACACATGTTTTGGTTACGACCCATTGATAATGGTCTCCCATATACGATGTCTGTCTTGCTCTATCTTTTCTAATCCCAAGTTTTTGTAATCCCCACTGTCGCTTGCTGGGTACTTTCCACTGTTTCCATATAATTACTCGCAGTCTTGTACGAAGATGTTCATCTATCCTTGTCATATGTGTTTTCATATTACATATGGAATAATAGTTTATCCATCCTCGTATTACTTGGTTCAGTTGTCTTATCCTTTCATTTAAAGCCATTGTGTTCTTTCTGATTGTTAGCTGTTTCAGTTTCCTCTTAAATCGTTGTATGGAACTTGCGTGTGGTCTTGCACAATATTTCTTATCTTTTGTATCATAATAAAATCCAAAGCCTAGATATTTTAATTTGTTAGGTCTTGTGATATGCGTCTTTGTCGCATTCACTTTCAGTCCCAATTTGTGTTCAATCCACTTTGTGATTGTATGCATCACTCTGTTCGCACTGGCTCTACTTTTTACCGCTATCACGCAGTCGTCTGCGTATCTGGTAAAGTGTAATCCTCTGCTTTCTAATTCTTTGTCTAATTCATTTAGGATAATATTACTTAATAATGGCGATAGGTTTCCACCCTGTGGTGTTCCCTTTTCACTCTTTTCATATTTTCCGTTTATCATGATACCTGCTTTAAGATATTTTCGTATGAGCGACTCTGTATCTCCATCATTTATGATGATGTGTACATAACTCATCAATTTATCCTGTGGCACGTTGTCAAAGAATTTCTCTAAGTCAATGTCTACTATCCATTCATATCCATCATTGATATATTCCAATAATTTATTTATGGCCTGCTCACAACTCCGATTTGGTCTGAATCCATAACTATAATCCGAAAAGAACGTTTCACATATTGGGCTTAATACTTGTACCATTGCCTGCTGGATGATTCTATCCATTACCGTTGGTATCCCCAGATTTCTAGTTCCTCCATTCGGTTTTGGTATTTCAACTCGCTTTACTGGCTGTGGTTTGTACTTCCTTTCTGTGATTTCTGCTCTGATACTTTCCCAGTTTTCTTTTATATAAACATAGGCGTCCTCAATCGTTATTTCATCAATTCCGCTTGTTCCTTTATTCGCTTTTACACGTTTATAGGCTTTGTTCATATTTTCTCTGTTCAGTATCTTTTCTAATAGTTCTGACATACTTTGTGCACTCCTTTCCTTTCCGCTTTCTTACAAATCATCATACGTGTTTTGGATATTTGCTCATTTACGTTTTCACTCATATCCTTGTCTGATTATTGTAAGAAACATACATTTTGCTCGTGCGATTAAAACGTTCGGTCCTTCAGTATCTCTACCTAATATGACCTCTGCTGACTTCTCATTGTTCGTTGTTACTACTCCTCGACTGCCCGTCGTTCTACGTCTCGCCTACTGAGTCAATGAGACCTCGCGGGGTAAGTCACATATCTTTCCTCGTTTACTTATCTGATTTACGCCATTAGGTTACGGTTATCTTTTGGACTTTGATGCTTCATGCCATCTCATCCGCTAATGCCGCCTTATTATCAGCCGTCTGAATTTAATGTTCAGACTTCCTGTCCGTTAAGCCACGATTTCGCTATTGCTTCCTCTCTCCCATACCTCACGATATGAAACTTGCAAGTCGCTCTTGGGTTCGTCGATAACTACGCCCCGAGGGATTTTCACCCTAGATATGTGGCATGCCCGCCACACATAAAAAGCATCCAAAACGTTACGTTTATCGGATGCTCATTATGCACCATATGCTATAAAACACTGCGACCGTTTATTACTACATCTAACAAATGCAATTCACTATCCAGTATGACCAGATCAATCTTATGACCTAGGCGAATATCACTTGTATAACTCTTCACGATATGCGCCGCATTTTGCGAAGTCATCAAGATGCTTTCAGCAAGTCCATAGGCATCATATAGCTTACGAAAGATATCCAACAGGTCTATACAGCTTCCTTTTAGAACGCCTTCTTTATAAACTGCATGATGTTGTATGTAACTGCCATCATCTAGCACATGACCTTCAGGATAGGCCAATCCGGAGTTTATCGTACCGTCGCTGATTGCGATGACCCGTTTTGCACCCAACAGTTTAATCAGCCATTCTAACATTTTTGATTGTATATGTGCACCATCCATAATCATTTCACAGCTGCATTGGGATAAGAGCACGGCATCAAACATCGTCGGTTCATGATGATCAATGCCAGGCATAGCATTGCATAGATGCGTCACCTGGGAGGCACCTTCTTCAAAAGCCTCCAGCATTTGCTCATACGTTGCCTTACTGTGACCGATTGATACTTGAACACCATATAGATGCAATAAATGTATCGCTTCCATGGCATTTGTCAATTCCGGGGCAATCGTCATCACACGGATATCTTCATGATATTCACTTAGAAATGTATCTAATTCATTTAAATCAATTTCTTGTAACTGATTTGCATCTAATAAACAATGCATCGCTTTTGATAAATAAGGGCCTTCCAAATGAACGCCTGCATAACGTGCTCCCATCGTATTTCCTTGAAAAGCCTTTCGATATGCTTTCAGAATTGGAATATACTCTTGTAAAGGACGTGGAGATAAGGTCGGACAAAATGTCGTTACCCCTCGTTTGGCATATGCATTGGCCAATTGACGAAGATTTTCGATATTTTCATCATCACAGCTATATCCACGAAAACCATGCGTATGAATATCGACAAAGCCTGGGATAGCGATATGTCCTTTCCCTCTAGGTGTCTTAAATTCCATGCGCTCCACAAAACCATCTTCTAAATAAAGATCACCAAAAACCATCGTGCCATCCAGCATAAAGCTTACATTTTCAATTATCTTTTTCATGCTATGCACCTCACTCCTTACATTGTATTTCATAAAGGATGCTTTTACAAGGATAATTATGTACACCTAACATTTCTTTACCGCCACATTCTCTTTCCCATCTTATCATGCTATCAAGTATGCTGATTTAATAGCTTCTTTTTGCGTATAGTTAAAAACAGTCAAAAAGTTCATTTCATTGAACATGTTCTTTCTTCCCTTTGAAAATACCAAATCCTTATCCTTTCAAAAGACTTCAACGAAAGGAAACCTTTCATTTTACTATTTAACGTATCATGAACAAAAGCAAAGCGAGAAAATCGATGATTGTAAACAATCATTCAAGAAACTTATAAATATCTACCGCTTATACAAACTACTAAGCTTTCTGAACACCTATCACTATTGGTGTTGTGTATACAAAAAAAGCCCTTATAAAGCTAAATAGCATTATAAGGGTCATTCAGTAATCACAAATTATAATTTGATAAATTTCTCTACATCAATTACGAAAATAGTAGCTCCTCCAACTTGAACCTCGACAGGGAAAGATGCATATCTTCCAATATCATAAGATGCAGTGCTCGGTACAACTTCTGTACGTCTTCTACTGTATTCGCCAATAACTTCTATGGCACGTTCAACCTTATCATCATCCGTACCAACAATCAAGGTAGTATTTCCGGCACGCAGGAAACCTCCAGTCGTCGCAAGACGTGTTACCTGATAATTCTCCTTTGTCAACGCACTGGAAACTGCGGGACTATCATCATTTGACATGATCGCTAAAATGAGTTTCATATGCAATGCTCCTTTCTTCAATTTATATGTTTATTCTAACACTTAATAGGAGGTTTTACAATTAATAAATCGTGAATATGTTAAATGGTTTCACAAGTATTTTCACTTTTTTTCAATGCTTTATGCTTTTTTATGAAAAGGTGAAAAATCATGTATTTTACATAAATTTATGAACAAATTGAAAGGTTTTTCCTATTCAAAATATGCTATAATAGGACAGTCAAAGGAAGTGATCATATGGATAAATTAGGTTTAGTTCTTGAAGGAGGCGGCATGCGCGGGCTTTATACAGCCGGTGTGTTAGACTTTCTTATGGATCATGATATATATACAGATGGCGTCATTGGCGTCAGTGCCGGTGCCTGTCATGCGTGTAGTTATGCTTCTAAACAACGTGGACGTGCCTATCGCACAAATACAGACTACCTGCATGATAAACGTTATATGAGCATGCAGTCTTTGCTCAAAACGGGTGATTTATTTGGAGCAGAATTCATGTATAACGAAATTCCAAACAAATTAGACCCTTACGATTATGATGCATTTAATCGCTCTGGCATTAAATTATATGCTGTGGCAAGTAACTTGGAAACAGGAAAAGCCGAATATTTACAATGCATTAATATGTTGCATGATGTCATCTATGTAAGAGCCAGTGCATCCTTACCGCTATTATCCCGCATTGTGGAAGTAGATGGCAAAAAGTTGCTTGACGGTGGTGCATGTGATAGCATTCCCGTAAAACAATTCCAGAAAATGGGATATCAGAAAAATATCGTAGTCCTTACCCAATGCAAAGACTATCGCAAGGGAAAAAACAACCTTCTTCCTCTCATCCGTCGCAGTTATCGCAAATATCCAAAGTTTGTTGAAGCATTGGCAAATCGTCATATCAACTATAATCGCACGTTAGATGAATTAGGGGTAATGGAAAAAGAAGGCCGTATTTTGGTTATTCGCCCTAGTTCTCCGGTTACGATTGGACGTTTAGAGAAAGATGAGAAAAAGCTGAAAGCATTATATGAGCAAGGTTATGAAGACGCTAAAAACAGCATGGAAGCATTGATGGAATTCATCAAGCGCTAATGCTGCTTTTTTTGTGCTTATATCGTTTTCTCTTTAACATCCTCATCTGTTTGCAGTATCGTGATATTCTATTTGTCACATGCTTATTTCTTCTATTTCCTATGTCCATTCCTATTTGTCATCTGCTCTCTCCTTTTTGTCATATGCTCATTCCTTACTGCCATATGCTTTTTTCTTCTTTTTCATACATTCTTTTAGAATATTCCATTTCGTCCACTTTTCTCACTTCTCATTTATATTCTTCCTACTTCATGGTAAAATAAGAGATATAAACGAGGTGCAAGTATGAAACGAACAGGATGGTTATTTTTATTAATTTTTACTTTAATACTAAGCAGCTGCAGCTCTTCTAATGAAGAGTCGGCATCAGATACGACAAAGACACAGGATGTAACGATTACCTTAACGCAAAAAGAAACCTGTGAAAAGTTGGCAAACATCATTTGTGATGGCGATATACAAGCACTGCAAAATGACTTTACGTATTTAGATGAAATGGGAAAAGCTGTGAAGGAAAAAAACTTTCAAACACAGATTATGAGCTTTTCAAAGAGCTGTGGCAGTGTGGTATCTTTACAGACACCTTATGCCCAGTCCTATCAAGGGAATGTTGCCGTTTTTCAACCGGTAATAACGCAAAAACAGAAATTCAATCTGCAAGTAACCTTTGCGGGTGATAAGATAGCCGGTATTTTCTTTCGCCCATATCAACTTCCTGAAGAAACGATGAAGATGGATGGCATAAAACAAAAAGAAATGGATTTAAAAATAGCAACTGGCGGTAACATAAAAGGTTATTTGTGCACGCCTGAAAAAGGTGATAAATTTCCTGTAGTGATCCTGTTGGGAGGTTCAGGTCCCAGTGATCACAATGAAACCATCGGGAATCAGAAACCTTTTTATGAGCTTGCCAAGGAATTAGGGAAACAAGGTATTGCGACGTATCGCTTTGATAAGCGTACCTTAGAAAATACCTTTACCCAAACCGACACCATACAGCAGGAATATATAGAAGATGCCTTATCTGCTATTCAACTGATGCAGCAGCAAAAGCAGATTGACAAACAGCGTATTTATGTGTTAGGGCATAGCCAGGGAGGTTATATTTTACCTCGCCTAAATGAACAAACAAAGGATGTAGCAGGCTATATCTTTATGGCTGCTCCTTCTCGACCAATCGAAGACAGCATGGTAGAGCAACTTACCTACTTGGCGAAGTTGGATGGCAAAGTAGATGCTGAGGAACAAAAGCAGCTGGATGAGGCTGAAACAGTACGAAAACAGATCAAACAAATAGCTTCCAGCAAGCACGATGATACGCTTTATTTGGGTATGACACGAGCTTATCTTATGGATCTGGCCACATATGATCCAGTAAAAACAGCAGAAAAGATCCAAGTGCCGGTCCTGCTTTGTCAAGGACTACGTGATTATCAAGTGACCAAAACGGATTTAAAGCGTTGGCAACAAGCATTTGCTGAAAAAGCGAATTGGACCATTCGTACGTATGCAACGGCAAATCACGCAATGAGTAAAGGTAGTGAACAGCCTTCACCAAAAGATTACAACCAGGAGGCAGGATTAGATGTAACCTTTGTGAAAGACATTGTACAATTTATAAAATAAAAGCATAAAAAGAAAAGGCAAGTTTCCACATGCAGGTGGTACTTACCTTTTTTTGTGATACTATAAAATCCTTTGTATAACTTAAGTAGGAAACTTACATAGCGAATACTTATACATTGAAGCGGAAATGTAAGACATCACCGTCCTGCACTTCGTATTCTTTCCCTTCTAAGCGTAGTTTGCCGGCTTCTTTAATTGCCTGCTCACTGCCTAATGCATCAATATCTTCAAAGCGGTAACATTCCGCACGAATGAAGCCTTTTTCAAAGTCCGTGTGAATGACACCTGCACACTGTGGTGCCAGCATTCCTTTACGGAATGTCCAGGCACGACATTCATCTTCACCGGCAGTTAGGAATGTACAAAGATTTAAGATTTGATAAGCTGTTTTGATGACTTTATCAAGTCCGCTTTCTGGTATACCTAATTCCTGTAAAAAAGCATTCTTTTCTTCTTTATCCAGGCCAGACAATTCCTCTTCGATCTTAGCGCATACAGGTACAACCTGATTATGTTCACTATCTGCCAGCTCTTTCACCTTCTGATAATAGGGATTATTTTCTGGCTCTGCGATTTCTTCATCTGACATATTAGCAATGTAGATCATTGGCTTTAAGGTCAATAAATTAAATGCTTTGATAAGCAATCGTTCTTCCTTTTCCAAATCCAAGCTTCTAACAGGCTTTCCGGCTTCTAAAGCTGCTTGTAATTTTTTTAGTACGTTGACTTCGGCTATCGCATCTTTATCTTTGTTTGTCATCGCCTTGCGTTCTACTTTGCTTAAGCGATTTTCGATTGTCTGTAAATCCGCCATAATCAGTTCCAGATTAATGATTTCAATATCGCGAATGGGATCCACACTGCCTTCGACATGCGTAATATCTGCATCATCAAAACAACGGACAACATGACAAATAGCATCTGTCAAACGAATATTACTTAAAAATTGATTTCCTAAACCTTCACCCTTGCTGGCACCTTTTACTAAACCGGCAATATCGGTAAATTCAAAAGTTGTATAGATGGTTTTCTTTGGATGAAACAGCTCTACCAAACGATCAATACGATGATCCGGCACTTCTACGACACCAACGTTCGGTTGAATGGTCGCAAAGGGATAATTGGCTGCCTCTACCTGTGATTTTGTGATTGCGTTAAATAATGTAGACTTTCCAACATTAGGAAGCCCAACAATTCCTGCTGTTAATGGCATACTATCCTTCCTCTCAACTCTAACATTCTACCGTTTTTTTTAAGGTTATGCAACTGTTTGCGCACGTATTTGTATATACATTTTTATTGATTCGTGAATTTAATTATCCCAATCTTTTTTCTTTAACCATAAGCTAATGGTGATGGCTATCATCGTAATTGTTCCAGCAAGAACTACATAATCTATTGGCGCTTGTTCCATTCTGTGTTTTATGAATAAATCGATGTCCAGAATAGATAGTACGCTAAATCCATATAGAGCTATTTTAATCGATGCAGCATTCACTATACCCACATAAGCATCCTTCCAAATCAAAGATAGCGTCACATATAAGATGAGTATAAAAAATGTGATAAAGCCATAATCCGTAAAGCTTACGGTTTTCCCTATTTCTATGACCTTACATTCATTCAAAATGATTGCCCCACATAAAAGAATAATTGCTAAAGCAAAGGCTTTCGTCATAATCTTATTGCGTATGGCTTTTTGTCTTTCATCAAATTGTTCTATGTTCATTCCTCCCAAAATAAATCATTCAGTGTTTTATCCAATGCTTTACATATCGCAATGCATAAACGAATACTGGGATTGTAATCTCCCTTTTCAATGGCGTTCATTGTTTGTCGCGTAACACCTACACATTCTGCCAGTTCTTTCTGTGTCATATCTTTTGTTGCTCTTGCGGCCTTTATTCGCAAATTCTTTGCCATAACACCACTTCTCTTTCTACCTATATAGTATAACCAATATTACTTTATGTCAAGTATATATTACTTTTATTACGATTTAAATTACTCTATTAAAACTAGGTGAATCTTTCTTGATGTTTCTTTTAGTTAGCAAGACACGCTGAGAAAGCATTAAAAAAACCGCGATAGCTGCGGTTTCATTCTTCCGATTTTGGTGCATGTTCAATAACACGTTTTAATTTTTTTTCAAATTCCACACGAGGAAATAACACGCTGGTACCGCAGCCCTGACATTTGATACGGATATCAGCTCCCATGCGGATAATTTTCCAGTATTTCGATTTATGACATGGATGCTCTTTCTTCATCTCTACGATGTCATTCAAATCATATTCATGCTTTATCATGTGCTCATTCCCTTCTCTTTATTTAAGTTATCTTCATTGTATCATAGTTTTTATCGTTCGTCCCATGAAACATGCTCTCTTTGTTCATAGGATTGCAAAGTATTTTCTAGCAACATCGCAATGGTCATAGGCCCCACCCCTTTCGGCACAGGAGTTATATAACCAGCAACCTCACTAACGTTTGCAAAATCAACATCCCCACACAGCTTATTTTGATCATCACGGTTGATACCGACATCAATTACGACAGCACCTGGTTTTACCCAATCACGTTTTACAAGACGCGCTTTTCCAACCGATACAACTAAGATATCCGCACGTTTGGTAATACTTTTAATATCCTCTGTTTTGGAATGACAAATGGTTACCGTTGCATTATGATTTAATAAAAGTTGTGCAACCGGTTTACCAACAATATTACTACGTCCAAGAACAACAGCCTGTTTACCGCTTAAATCTGTCATGCCGATTTCCTCTAGCATTCGTATAATACCTTTTGGCGTGCAGGAAAGGAACGTTGGTTCTTGTAATAGCATCTTCCCTACATTCACCGGATGAAAGCCATCCACATCTTTTTTTGGATCAATCGCATGTAGAATCACATGCTCATCCATATGTGCAGGTAAAGGAAGCTGTACCAAAATACCATCCACCTTGGTATCGGTGTTCAACTGATGAATGATCTGTAACAATTCATCTTCACTTGTGGTAGCCGGCAGTAAAATGAGATCATTTTCCATGCCGATTTCATGACAAGCTTTCTCTTTCCCTTTCACATAAGATACACTGGCAGGATGTTCTCCTACCAAAACGACAACAAGCTTAGGGAGTCGTTTTTGCTCATTTTTTAACTTCATGATCCGCAAGCGCAGATCTTTTTTTACTTGCTTAGCAATTTCACTGCCATATATCACATTTGCCATACGCTTAGCCTCCTATAATTCTGCACTGTCTAAAATGATCGTAACCGGACCATCATTCAGCAATTCTACCTTCATATCAGCGCCAAACACACCTGTTGGTACTTGCAATCCATATGAACGTAATTCTTTATTAAAGAGCTCATAAAGCGGGTTTGCCTGCGCAGGGTGTGCCGCTTTCTCGAAACCGGGACGTCTTCCCTTCTTACAATCCGCATACAATGTAAATTGCGAAATTGAAAGAATATCTCCCTGAATATCCGATAACCCACGATTCATCTTTCCTTGTTCATCCTCAAAGACACGCAATTCAGCACATTTTTTTGCCATTTTCTTCACAATGCCTTCATCATCACTCTGGGTAATACCTACCAAAGCTAAAAAACCATTTTGAATGGCGCCATGCACTTGTCCATCAATTGTAACGGATGCATGCCGCACTCTTTGTAATATCACTCGCATATCATTTTCCTTCCATTTTCCAATACTACTTGCTATAATCTTTTCCTATTTGAAAAACAAGGGCACCCCCCTTGTTTAATATGTCAAAATTTCAACACCTTTTTCGGTTACCAGTAAGGTATGTTCCCATTGAGCAGAAAGCTTGCCATCCGCCGTATAAGATGTCCATCCATTATCTTCATCAATATAGAGATGATAATCTCCCTCATTGATCATCGGTTCAATAGTAAACACCATACCGGGAGCCAGAATCATGCCTTTTCCCTTACGCCCTACATGTGAAACGATAGGATCCTCATGGAATGCTTTCCCAACGCCATGTCCGGCAAAATCTATCACGACACTATAACCTTTGCTCGTTGCATATTCATGAATCGCCGCTCCAATATCGCCTACATGCCCCCAAGGTTTGACAGCTTTTATACCGATTTCCAGACATTCTTTCGTCACTTGTACCAAACGCTTTGCCTCTTCACTCACTTCACCAATCATAAACATTCGCGAAGCATCGGAGTAATAACCATGAAAAATGGTGGAAACATCTACATTGACGATATCGCCTTCCTGTAAGATGATTTCATCATCCGGAATACCATGACATACCTCATCATTAACCGATGTACAAACACTTTTAGGAAAGCCTTCATAATTCAAAGGAGCAGGTATTGCCCCATGACTTACTGTGTAATCATACACCAATCGGTCAATATCTCCGGTACTCATACCGACATGTATATGCTTTGCGACATGATCAAGTACACCGGTGTTAATAGCAGCACTCTTTTTGATACCAAGAATATCCTTTGTACTTTTGATCAAACTGCGATCTGGCACAATCTCGCCATTTCTAGCAAATTCGCGAATTTTTTCATCAAACTTTTCATGACATTGTTTATATTTTTTGCCACTGCCACACCAGCAGCGGGAATTTCTATGCATTTCCATATCTTTACACCTCTTTACGTCGTATAGTATATCACGTATCTCTTAAATTTTCATACCATTTCCTAAAAAGTAATACAATTGCCATGACAAAGCCGAATTAAAGATTGACTTTCCTTATATACACCGATAAAATTATGCATAAAAGGGTGTGAATGTATGAAAGCAAGAGAAAAATTCTCATCGCGCTTAGGCTTTATCCTAATCTCAGCGGGATGTGCAGTCGGACTGGGGAATGTCTGGCGGTTTCCTTATATCACCGGCCAGTATGGCGGAGCTGCCTTTGTATTGCTATATTTATTATTTCTGATGCTGTTAGGCTTACCTATCATGGTAATGGAATTTTCCGTAGGACGCGCATCTATGAAATCGGCCGCAAAATCTTTTGATGTACTAGAGCCAAAAAAGACAAAATGGCATTTCATCAAATATGTGGCAATCGGCGGTAATTACATGCTGATGATGTTTTATACGACCGTTGGCGGATGGATGTTGAATTACTGTTTAAAAATGATAAGTGGCACTTTTGAAAACCAGTCAACAGAAGCAGTGGGGCAGATATTTCATGATATGCTCGCAAGTCCTGCGCAGAACCTGTTTTGGATGGTCGTAATTACCATGATCGGCTTTCTCGTCTGCAGCAAGGGATTACAAAATGGGGTTGAAAAGATTTCCAAATATATGATGTCCTGTTTATTTATTGTTATGCTGATACTGGTGATACGCGCTGTCACTTTACCAGATGCTGTAGAAGGTTTAACGTTTTATTTAGTGCCTGATTTTGGTAAAATGATGGAAAACGGCTTATGGGACGCCATTTTTGCGGCAATGAGTCAAGCCTTCTTTACGCTTAGTCTGGGTATCGGAGCGTTGGCTATCTTTGGCAGCTATATCGGAAAAGATCGTTCTTTACTAGGTGAAAGTCTGAATGTCTGTATCTTAGATACTTTAGTTGCCTTTATTGCCGGTTTGATTATTTTCCCTTCCTGTTTCTCTTTTGGTGTAGATGCCGGAAGTGGCCCAGGATTGGTATTTGTGACATTACCAAATGTCTTTAATGCCATGGCTCAAGGACGCTTATGGGGAACCTTATTCTTCTTATTTATGTCCTTTGCAGCATTAACGACCATTATTGCCGTATTTGAAAATATCGTTGCCTTTGCTATGGATAGCGGTTGGTCAAGAAAGAAAGCCGTATGGGTAAATTTCTTTGCCATCCTGATTTTATCACTGCCTTGTGCATTAGGATTTAATATTCTATCCTTCTTACAGCCATTAGGTGAAGGAACAACCATTCAGGACTTAGAAGATTTCATCGTTTCCAGCAATTTATTACCATTAGGTTCCTTATTATATCTATTATTCTGTACCTTCCGTTATGGTTGGGGATGGAAAAATTTCCTTGGTGAAGCAAATACAGGAAAAGGGCTAAAGTTTCCTAGCTGGATACGAGGCTACGTCAGTTTCATACTGCCTGTCATCGTCATCTTTATTTTCTTCCAAGGTTATATCGAGAAGTTTTCAACACCATGGAATGCAATCTTACCAATTGTTTTGATCCTGTTTATCATCTTTATACCAATACATGCATGGATCATACAACATAAAAAAAAGCAGTAATTCAGCTAAAAATGACTCCTTGAAGTAGTAAGGAGTCGTTTTTTATGGAAAGGTAATGGCGGTTTGTTTATGGAATGAACAAATGCAAACGAGGGAGTAAGTACCATTACCAAAGTCTTTCAAGGTATTACTTACCTTGTACTTTTAGTATAAGACAGCTTTGTGAAAAACATATGAATAGTATTTGAATTCTGTGTTAATTTATTAAAGAGCACATACAATAAGACCTCTACGAGGGATAGAGGTCTTAAGCATGAAGGCCGGTAATGGAAATTATAAAATTATGTAAACATGATAGCTGTTGTTACTATTACTATAGGGATGGGGAAACGATTTCCATTACCACACAAGCAGTAAGTCTGCCTGTACCTATACTATAACGTGCGAATGTGAAGGATATGTGATGGTCATGCGTTTTTTTACAACTTTTTGATAATCATAAGAGAGGATATAAGACCTTCCCCATACAAATACCCATCTATGATCGATCATCATTCCACTCTTCCCTTTTTCTTTATTTGTGTTAAAATACCTCTGACATTATAAATTCACATAGGAAGGAGATTATTATGAATCGTTTCTGGGGACATCTTTCAACGATCAATCATCATAAAATACTGGTAACTAAATTATGCTTTCGCTGCCATTTATATAAGCAAGGAATCTTACACGATTTATCAAAATATTCACCTGTTGAATTTTGGGCAGGAGTTACCTATTATCAAGGCTTTCGCAGCCCTATTAATCGAGAAAAAGAAGTAAAAGGGTATTCCCTTGGATGGTTGCATCATAAAGGACGGAATCGTCATCACTGGGAATACTGGTTGGACAATGGAAATGTAAAAAATGGTGTCATTGCTATTGAAATGCCTGTCAACTACGTTGTTGAGATGATTTGCGATCGTATTGCGGCATCCATGACCTATCAAAAGGAAAACTATACCGATGCCAGTGCTTTAGAATACTTCTTAAACGGTTATGACAGAGTCATGATGCATCCTAACACAAAAGCATTGACACAGCATATATTAGAATATTTAAGAGATCATGGTTTAGATCAGACCATTGCTTATATCCGGCATAATATTTTAAAAAACAAATAATTTTTTATATGACCTAAAGAATTGTGCATATGATTGTACTATCACAATTCTTTTTTTATTACTAAAAGTTATACTATAGTCCTTTCTATCGTCTTTATCACCATGAAAATTCGCAAACAAAAAGACACGAATACATCGCATCTTTCTTACATTTCTTCATCTAATCCGCCAATCATCTCAAGTACACGATTGAGGTCATCGTTGCCATGATACTTAATGACAATTTGTTTTTCATCAATTTTTACTTTTGTGCCAAAACGACTCTGTAATCGTTTCTCTACCTGATCCAGATTAACGTCTCGCTCTTTTTTCACCGGTTCCGGCTTAGGCTCATTCATATTTTTAACAAGCGTTTCCACGGCACGCACAGATAAATGCAATTGTATTGCCTTTTGCGCTACCTCTTCCATGAGTTTTGGATCTTTCAAGGATAACAGGGCGCGTACATGCCCCATGCTGAGTTCATTATTCACTACATGCTGTTGCACAGATGCAGGCAATTTTAATAATCGTAACATATTGGCAACATGTTCACGGGATTTCCCAATACGATGTGCTAATTCTTCCTGTTTATATCCTAGTTTCTTAATCAGCTTTTCATAGCCTTGCGCCTCTTCAATAGCATTCAGATCTTCACGCTGAATGTTTTCCAATAAGGCAATCTCCATCATCTGCTGATCATCAAAATCCATCAGGATGGCCGGAATACGCTTTAACCCAGCTAGCTTGCTGGCACGTAAACGACGCTCACCGGTAATTAGTTCATAACCTTTGACTGCTTTTTTAACTAAGATTGGTGTAAACACACCATGTAATTTAATCGAATCTGCCAATTCCTGAATCTTATCATCATCAAAGTGTTTTCTTGGCTGATAAGGATTCGGTTTTACATCCTTAACATCCACCTCAAACTTGCTGTCTTCATGAACCTCGCTTTTCCCTTGCTGAATGTCTTCTAAAACATTGCTGACATCTTCACCAAAGATAGCCGATAGTCCTTTGCCCAGTCTGGCATTGTTCTCTTTTTTTGCCATATTGACGCTTACCTCCTATCTGGCCTTCGCCTTCTTATTCATGCGGACAACCTCATTCGCTAATCCGGCATATGCTTTTGCTCCTTCACAACGTACATCATATTCAAAAATCGACATACCACGTGATGGTGCCTCGCTTAATTTTACATTTCGAGGTATATAGGTTTTATATACACGATCTTTGAAATGCTGACGAACTTCCTGTTGCACTTCTACGCTTAATTTCGTACGTCCATCATACATCGTTAAGATCACACCTTCAATCATCAGATTCTTATTAAACAGCTGCTGTACCAGACGAATCGTTAATAAAAGTTGTGTCACACCTTCCAACGCATAATATTCACACTGTACTGGAATAATAACCGAATCTGCCGCCGTTAAGGCATTGGTATTCAACAAGCCTAAAGAAGGCGGACAGTCAATGATGATAAAATCGTATTCATCCTTAATCGGTTCTAATTTGTTTTTTAATAATTCTTCTTTTCCAACCTCAAATTTTACCATCTGCAAATCGGCACCTGCTAAAGATATATTGGCTGGTATGATATCTATCGGAGGTGATGATAACTTTTTACGAATGTCTCTCACCTCATAATGTTCCATAATCAAATTGTATACAGAAAGTTTATCTTCACCTACTTCAGCACCGACTCCCTGTGTTGCGTTGCCCTGTGGATCAAAGTCTACCAACAGAACCTTGTTACCTAAATATCCTAACCCTGCCGCTAAATTAATCGAAGTGGTCGTTTTACCAACGCCCCCCTTTTGATTTGAAACAGCAATAATTTTTCCCATATGTAACCAGACCTTTCTATTTCGGAATGCGTATGGTTATGATGACATCATCCTCACGTTCTTCTTCCTGCATGAGTGCCTCACAGCCTGCCCGATTCACCATGCTTACCGCTTGATGAATGGTATTTAAAGCAATACGTATACTCTTACTAATGCCTTTCAGCATAACTTTTTTCTTTGGTTTTGGCCCTTGTGCCTCTTCCTTTAATAATTTTTCTGTCTGTGCAACGGTCAGACCTCTTTTTTCTATTTTCTGCAATGTCTGTTTCTGTTTTTCTTCATCTAAGCCTAACAAAGCACGGGCATGACGTTCACTGATACGGCGTGCACTGACTGCCTCCTGTACTTCCTCATCCAGATTTAACAAGCGAATTTTATTGGCAATAGAGCTTTGTGATTTACCTACACGTAAAGCCAGCTGCGATTGATTAATGCCAGCATATTTCATGATTTCCACATACGATTTGGCTTCTTCTATGGCACTTAAATTCTCTCTTTGAATATTTTCAACCAATGCCATTTCTGCCATCTGTACTTCATCAGCATCCATAATATTTGCCGGTACTTCTACAGCACCATTTAAACGTAATGCACGGAATCGACGTTCACCGGCGATGATTTGATATTTATCATTAACCTTTCGTACGGTGATTGGCTGAATCAAACCATTTTCACGAATTGATTGTGCCAGATCCATTAGCGCGTCTTGATCAAATTCCAAGCGTGGCTGATATGGATTCGGTTCAATCAAATCGATTGCTATCATCTTTGTATCTTCCATTCTATTCCTCCTCAAAGGGGATTTTTCTTTATTTGCGCAAATGCTCTTGGATATTTCAATGGGGTTTTCTTTACCTTTTCAAAGACAAAATTGACCCTTTTGGAACCATCCGACAGCACTTTTTCATCCCTGCGTTTCTCCTCACATCCAAGAAGGCGAATTGCTTTTTCAGCCAACGCATACTCCTCTAGCGCATTGGCACCCTTTAATGCCAAAAACATACCGCCTACCTTTACCAACGGAATGCATAATTCTGAAAGCATTGTTAAGTTTGCAACCGCTCTTGCGCTGACGATATCAAAGCTTTCCCGATGTTCTTTCGCATAATCTTCAGCTCTTGCATGTACACAATGCACATTGTTTAACTTCAGCTGATGACACAGAGCTTCTAAAAAAGTAATTCGTTTTCCTAATGTTTCTACAATCGTAATTTCTAAGTCAGGGTAAACGATTTTCAAAGGGATGCTAGGAAACCCAGCACCTGCCCCAACATCACAGAAAGTACCCTTCAGTTTTACATCAAAGGAGGGCAATATAGAATCCAGAAAATGTTTTTCATAGATTTCATCCATATCCGTAATCGCCGTCAAATTCATTTTTTGATTCCATTCAAGGAGCATAGCAGCATACATGGCAAATTGTTGCAGCTGCGTATCCTGCAAAGTTATGCCATATGATTTTACAACATGAAAAAAATCTTCTTTATGAAATGTATTGGACATAGTATCCCTCCAGCATCTACTATTATAACAAACTTACCGTATGAACAAAACATTAAGTTTATGATTTTCAATGATGGGCATCATAAAAAGAAGCAATCTTTGAAAGAATTGCCATGAAGTTTTCTGTATCTTTCTATACGTTGCATGGCTTCCCCGTCGTTTAACTGATTACAATTGATAATTTTTTAATACATCCATGATAGCATCCACATGCGCACCATACACAATCTGAATTTCTTCTTTTGTCTTTAAATAACCGGCAGCACCATTTTGACGAATGCGCTTAAAAACAAACTTATCCTGATCTTTTAATGTGATATGAAGACGTGTGATACAGGAATGAATCGCAATGATATTTTCTGCCCCGCCACAGCCTTCAATGATGACTTTTGCCATCTCATTCAAATCTTCAGCAGCAATACTTCCTTCTTGAAACGGCTCATTTTGATCATTCTCTCTTCCCGGAGTACAAAGATCAAATTTCTTGATCATTAATCGAAATAGCACATAATATATCACAAAGAAAAGCCCACCTTGAACGAATAGCATATATGGTTTTACTGCCATAGGGAGCGAACTCGCCAATACAAAGTCAATAGCCCCGGCACTAAAGCTAAAGCCAGCAATATATTGTAAGCTGGCTGCCATAAACACCGAAATACCAGTCAGTAAAGCATGCATCACATAGAGCAATGGAGATAAGAACATAAAGGAGAATTCTAATGGCTCCGTAACACCGGTGAGAAACGACGCAATAGCAGAGGATACAAAAAACGGCTTCATCTTCTTTTTCCGCGTAATAAAACAGCATTGATACATCGCCAAAGCCATGGCTACCACACCAAACATCATGATTGGATAATACCCTGCCTGATACATGCCCGTGACTCCGCGTATTCCCGTGCCTGCCCAATAATTGCCAATATCATTAATACCAATCACATCAAACCAAAAGATAGAATTTAACATATGGTGCAATCCCAATGGAACCAACAGGCGATTTAAAAACGCATAAATACCTGCGCCCAAAGGTCCCATATCCTTGATCATGGTGCCAATGGAAATAAGCAATGTAAAAATGAGAGGCCAGACGATATATAAAACGATGGAACAAAGCATAGCAAAGATGGAGGTATAAACCAAGACCCTAAAATCAGCAGGTAAATAGTTTGTAGAAACATGTTTACGACGATAACTAAATGCAGCTAACAGACCACTTAAAATCCCAATGAACTGATTATTAATATTGCCAAAAGCTTCATCTACCCGAAAGCGCAAGGTATCTTCTAAAAAAGAGACATTCGATACCGAAAGCAAACTGGTGATAATAAGAAAACATAATAATCCATTACAGGCAGCTAAACCACTTTTATCATCACTTAGTTCATAAGCTACACCGATCGCAAAAATCATTGGCATCTGAGAGATGATAACATTTCCTGTTTTCTGCAAGATCATTGCCATAAAATATAGATTTTCCATACCACTTTCTTCTAATGCATAGCCAATCCCCATAAGCAATGCCGCAGCCGGGAAGACGGCGATTGGCAACATGAGGGCTCTTCCTAATTTCTGTAGTTTCATCTTAATCAATCAGCTTTCCAATATGGATCATCAGATACACCTGTTCATTTTCCTGTAGCTCATAATGATATTTTTCTTTGATCGTTTCTCTGATCTGATGAATACAATGTTCCATTTTATCATTGCGTTTTATCAAAAAGGCATACAAATCGCCAAGCTCTTCTTTTTTCGTCTTTTGATTTGAAAACATATGCTGTCCCAAAAATTTTAAATGCGTAATAAAACGTGAAAAGTTAAGTTCATTCTCATCAAGATGAACCTGATACGTTTCCTCAACGATTCGCTGTACATCTTTAATGAAACGTAAGATTTTTGATACATTACTGCTACGCCCACCATTGTTTAATGTGGCATTGACGATATGCATGGCAATATAACCAGCCTCATCCTCTGGGAAACTGATTTCCGTATTTGCCTGAATGAGCTTTAACGCCCACAGACCCACTTTAAATTCTCTTTTATACAATGTTTTGATTTCATTTAACATGAAATTAGGAACATTGATATTCTGTTTCTTACGTTCTGCCGCATAATGGATGTGATCACTCAATGAGATCAATAGCTGTGGGCTCACTTCTATTTTTAAAGTCTCGCATGCCTTACGGGCTATGACTTCAGCAATTCGAAAATACAAAATAGGTGTACGTTCCAACAGCATATGCAGCTGTTTTTTCTGTTCATCTTCAAAGGTATATGTCTTTTCAATGCGTTTTTCATCTACCGTATCGCCGGGCCGTTTATGAAAGCCGATTCCTGCTCCGACAATGATCATTTCCTGTTTGCCTCTAATTGCCGAAACAATATTGTTGTTGTAAACATGTATGATTTGCATGATGTCCCTCCTTTTACAACAGCAATTGCTGTAATTCTTTTTCCTGTAACCTTTGCAACGCTTGCTGCAAAGCAAATGCCTGGTTACCTGCCGCCAATTCATAGCAGTATTCATCCTTTGCAAGATGATAAGCGCACAGCTTTTGTAATCGTTGTTCATCTACAAAATCCATGTCATACACAGTGATAAATAAGCTGCGATTCATCGCTTTCATCACTCTTATATTCTCCATGCCGCCAAAAACTTCTAACAGTTCTACGACATATTCATCATGGATAGCACCACGCTTTTCCTGGGGTAAATAAAGCCACTGTCTTTTATAAGAAAGCCATAGCAAGCTGATATAGATACTACCAAAAACGACCGTCAGCAATCCACCTGAAACAGAAAAGTAAGCCAAATAAAATATACAGCCACTCCCTATGCAATATACAAGCCATAATAGCGGTGCGCTGATAAACAAATACAACACAAAAGCGTCACTAGCCTGTGATAAGAGGCATTGTAACAGACACAAACTCACAAAAATAGCCATGGGATATCGTTTCTTATGAAGAAGGAATACCATCCAGGAAAGCATAAATGCAGGCATTACACCATATTGCATGACGGTAATGCCCTTCTGAAAACCGGGAAGGATATAAAAACCATCACTGATATCACGTAAACCAACAATCACAAGTCCACTATTCAGGACTTTACTAATGCTTGCCCCAACTATTCCATGCTCATATAATACAGCTGTTAAAGAGAACAATTGACGTATTGTAAATGTCCAGATAAAGTAATACGGAACAGCCAATCCCAACATGATGAAAATAGTTAATATCGGGACCAAACGACGTCCACTGAAAAAAGCCAGACTTTTGGGCAACTGTACTTGCGAAAACCGCTCAAATAGCTTTGCCGCAACCAATCCGCATAAGATGGCAGTCAATGGATTTTGAATATAATCTACAGCCACATCTACATGCCATTGATAAGCAAAAGCCTCATTCAAAACCTCACTTTGTAAAACACTGATGATGAGTAAATAAGCAATCATTGCCGATAAGACAACACTGCCATCCTTATGTCTACAAAACTGATAAGATACAAAGCCTGCCAGTAAGAAAGGCAGCGCCTTAGCATACAAGGCATCCAGACGAACAAATAGTGTCATAAAAGGAAGGATTTCAGCAAGTAGCTGACTGATACTAGCCATGATAGAAACTATAGGAAGAAACAACAAAAGAGGCATACAGGCAACCCATAATTTTCGATACCAAGTCATGAAACCACTTCCTTTTCTAGAATTATAAAACGTTTTCATGATAACATTTTTTCACAAATTGTAAATATCGCAAATAAAAATTTTTTAAAAAAAGGGATTGACAAACGAAATGTAAACGCTTATCATTTGTGTGTAAAAGTTAGAAGCGAAATGATAAAACGTGTTACTGTTCAATCAGGCATGAGTTTTTGGGGAAAAACTTATGCCTTTTTTTGTAGTTTCATGTAGATATCGTTCTGCTCTGGATCCAGCTTTACATGTTTATGTTCGTAAAACAGGAGGAAACTATGAAAAAATTATTATGTGCTTTATGTGCCATGACTTTATTGGCAACTGCAACAGGATGTTCTAACAACAATGCCGACAAGGACAAAAAGGAAACAAGCGGCAATACACTGGTTGTCGCATCAAACAACATTGACGCAAAATCACAGCCAGATGTAGATGCACAGCGTAAATTATTGGAAGAAAACGGTGTTGAGATTTTCGGACTTCAAGAAGTCGATAACATGACAAGACGTAATCACTATGATGTAGTCAGCAAATTCAAAGTTGATCCTTACAAGGATGCATTCTTCTCAAATGCCATCGCTTTCTCCGGTGGTGAATATGGTATTGCGACAGTATCGAAATATGAATTCAAGAGCAAAGATGCTACTAAATTGTATAGCGATTTATTTGCTGGTAAAGAAATCGCACAGGAATTGGCGGATGCTTACAAAGACTATGATCCAGACAATAAAGAATCCGAAGCAAAGATGGATGCTGTATCCGCAAAGAATCCTATTGAACCACGTTTATATCAGCGTGTCGTAATTGAAAAAGACGGCAAAGAAATCGCCTTCTATAACACTCATTTAAGCTATGAAGATCAGAAATTGCGCAAACAGCAGATGGAAACCTTAATGAAAGCCATGGACAGCGATACTTGCAAATATGTAATTGCAGTTGGTGATTTTAATGCCGATCAGTCCACAAAAGAATTTGATGCATTTAAAGAAAAATATCATATTGCCAATGGTTTAGATGGCAAATGGTTAGATACGTATAATGGCGTTGATGATACTATGAAAGTAAACAGTGTCGACAACATCATTGTGTCAAAAAACATCACGATCAAAGAAGTTAAAATGATTCCTTCTAAATTGTCTGACCACAATCCTCTAGTAGCTACATTAGAGCTAGGAGAATAGTTTCATAACATTACCCTTCATTTCCTATTATGAGAACTGTTAAGCGTTACAGTTCTCTTTTTATGATTATCAATTTACATCTTTAACATAAATGATATTCGAATATTCAGAATCATTAGGAGTCAATCTGTCACTAAAAAAAGCCTTCTATCTCAATTCACTTGTATAGAAGGCTCTACTATTTATTTGTATGTTTATCACGACCATTCTCTTTCATGTCTTTGTATAAGATATTCATCTTTTTACTTCGCGATTTCCATCAAATTACAATACATCAATCAAGAATAGCGCTACGTATCTGTTTCATTATGTCCACATAGGTCTTTTCCTATTTCCTTATCTAGCGCAGTTATTTCACCTTACTGCATTCTTATTGCCTATGTTTCACATTTTCACTTACGCTTTTGATTTCTCCTGACTTTGCTTGAATTCCAATGACGCTGCTCAAATCTCATCAGTATACTTAACGTTTGTGAATATCATGTTACCCTTTCATTGTTTGATACACTTACGTAATTACTACTATTTACACAACCAATATGTGAAACACTTTCTTACGGTTCTCTTTACAACGAAATTATCTTAACATGATTTATATAATTTATCTTCTCACCACCCTTATACATATATTGTTATTACGAAGTAGTTTCTTGATAAATTCTATAATCCTAATGGAACAATACTATGGAGTTTCCTCATATCCCTATGAGTGATAACATCACTGTTATCGTTTCCTGATACCTTGTCTGCTGTCACCAGTACTTCTTCAGGCTTTAACTTCCGATGATCCTCACCGTATTTTCCTAAATTATGTTGAGATTATGATATTGAAATAACTTTCCTCTGATGGAATACCTCTACAAGATACCCTTTCACGCATCAGCCTTGGACAAGTTCCATAATTCAACGATCAAACGTTCCCATCTTCTCACCGCTTTCTTTTGTTTTCTTTTTCTTTACACTTTCATTATATTCGTCAATCTGGTTATGTAAAGAGAAGTGGAAAATCTGGCGTTTTTTTGGAATAATCTGTTACTTTATGTATGCTTAGTGAAATCTCTTACTTTGGCAATGACTTCCGGTCGTCTAGCTCTTGCAAAAGGTAATTCTATTTTCTGCAAAAATACACTTTCTGTTTCAAATCGTGTTACATATTGCAAATTAACCAAAAAACTGGAATGAATCCGTAAAAAGTGATATTTTTCAAAATACTTTTCAGCATCTTTAATACTCTTGCGTTCACTGAATTCTCCTCGTTTTGTATGATAAACAAGGTTTTTATTATCTTTTTCAATGTAATAAATATCACTGATTTTCAAAGGTACACTGATATGGTTATAAGAGAAGAAATATTCTTCCTGATTGGCCAATAAATTTCGCACAAAAGGATCAATACGCTGAAATTCATGTCGTAACCGTCTACGATCGATATATAAAATACGTTCAAAGTTGCCAACTTCATGCTCATAGCGTTTTTCTTCTAACGTTGTAAATATGACAACACGTTCCGGATAAGGTTGAATAAAGGTGCCGGCAATTCTTTGCGTGTCAAATTTATCTTGAAGAATAAGAATCTGATATTCTTTCTGCTGTTGGGCTTTCACAAATTGTGACAACTTTGCGAAATACTGAAAGGTCCAATCTTCATCCTTTAAAATATCTCCTAAAATAAATAAGATATTTTTTACCATTTCTTCACTTTCTAAAATTGCCACCCTTAACATGACCCTCACCTCATCTTTTCTTATAAATCACTATAACGCAATCGTTGTATTCCTTTTGCTTGTAAATACTCGTTTAAATCTTTGTTGCATAATATATCCAATTCATTTATACGTTGTATATTATAGGAAGTTGTTTGTTGTAAAAACATATCGAGATAAGCCGGATGACACATTAAATCATAGCAGTTTGCTTCCTCTAAAGAATCCACAATTTGTTTCAAATTTGAGATTGTTGCACCATCTGCATAAAACTGATCAAGTAAGAGTGCATGTGGCATCATTGTTTCGTATTGAAACCCACCGCGCACCGGCAGATCATATTCCTTTTGCAGCCGCTCGAATACTCCTTGTACATGAGGAAAGGTATGGATATGATGATGAGAATCTAAATGATCAGGATGCAAACCGGACGCAAACACTTTTTCAATTTGGAGCTTTAGTTCTTCATACATTTCCTCTTCGTCAAATTCATTGATATCCCCTTGCTTTTTAAAAGAACCATCCCTTCTTGTTAAGCTCTTATACCCCTTACCTAATGGATAATAACAGGTCAAGGTTAAATGGACACCGATGCCTAAATCGCGATGCTGCTTTGCCAATGTGACAGCATGCGCAAATCCGGGCATATTTGCCATCATAGATGTTGATGTAACGATGCCTTCCTGATAGCCTTTCAGGATGCCATAGTTTACTGCCTCATCGAAACCGAAATCATCGGCATTAACGATTAATCGCTTCATTTCAATGCTCCTCCTTTGACATATCGTCATCTTCATTATACTCCTTTTTTCCTCTCCTGCTTAGGAAGGTTCGAAATAAAGCGACTCTTTCGCTATTAGAAAAGCAGGCTTTTACCTGCTCTATTTTACTCTATCGTTTCTCTCCAAATCTTAGCACCTAAAGCACTCAGTTTTTCATCAATGTGTTCATAACCTCTTTCAATATGATAAATATTACGAATGGTTGTCGTTCCTTCTGCAATCAATCCGGCAATGACAAGGCATGCTCCACAACGCAAATCGGTTGCAGACACTTCAGCACCGGATAATGGTGTCGGTCCATTGATGAATGAGCTTGGTATCATCACATTAATATTAGCCCCCATCTTTGCTAACTCCTGACAATGTTTAAAACGCTCTGTATAGATTGTTTCCGTCACAATAGACTGTCCATGTGCTTGTGTCAGTAATGCCGTTAACGGTTGCTGGATATCTGTCGCAAAGCCAGGATATGGGAGTGTTTTGATATCTGTTGCTTTTAAATTTCCCGTATTTCCTTTTATAATCAGGCGATCTACATCTACCTTAATATCAACACCGATTTCATGCAGCTTGCTTAATAAGGACTCTAAATGCTGTGGAATGACGTTTTCCACAACAACCTCATCAGCCGCTGCTGCTGCTAATACGATATATGTCGCTGCTTCAATACGATCAGGTATAATTTCATGGAAACAGCCGCCTAATGCCTCAACACCATCAATCGTGATGACATTCGTTCCTGCTCCACGTATCTTTGCACCCATCTTATTTAATAAAGTAGCCACATCAATGATCTCAGGTTCTTTTGCGGCATTTTCGATGGTTGTTCTGCCTTGTGCATGAACAGCAGCCATCATGATATTGATCGTAGCCCCGACACTGGCAATATCCAAGAAAATTTTATTTCCGATCAATTGTGGTGCATCTAAGATATATGCTCCATGGTCATAATGAATGGTCGCTCCTAATGCTTCAAATCCTTTTAAATGTAAATCAATCGGGCGAGGACCTAAATAACAACCTCCGGGCATCCGAATTTCCGCATGGCCATATTTACCTAATAATGCCCCCATAAAATAATAGGATGCTCTTAATTTATTTACCGCTTCATGGATCAAAGGTTTATTTTCCATCTGTGTCGGATCAATGACAATGCTGTCAGAGGAACGTATATCGACAACAACCCCAAGATCACGAAGGAGTACAGATAAAGATTCTACATCGGATATGCTTGGTACCCCACATATCGTAACCGGTCCGTTTGCTAATATTGCTGCTGGTATAAGTGCTACCGTCGCATTTTTTGATCCGCTGATGCGCACGGTACCATTCAATTTATGTCCACCTTCTATTTTGATAACTTCTTCCATGTTTATCTCCTTCCAGTATTACTATTTTATTATGAAATCTATCACTCGTGATAGTTGCGTGTAAAAAAGTGCATTCTTATTATAAAACATTTTATCCCGTATAGCTATGAGAAAATAGACAAATTCACATTTCCCTATGAAGCACAATGAAAAGCGGTAATTGCCTATACATAATTATAACATAGCTTTTTAAAGAAAAGCGATTTTCCATATATTGTTATACATCCTTAAATATAACTCTTTTTGCTTTCTCGCTTGATTTCATGTACTCATGCTTTCCTAAGAAATATCTTACATAGCCATTGGACATATAAGTAGTAAACACCTTTTTCACATCGGATAAGTTAAAACGAATGGCAATTATTGTATTCATGAATATCATCATCAATCATACTGTAGAAACGGTCCATAAAGTATACACTAATTGACTTTTCAAATACACTATGAAAAGATACCCTGTAACAGCATAATATCTTTGTTTGCGAATAGCCTGTTCCTATTTTAATTATCCTTACCCTGCCTGCTTTCTTTTTTAAATATTGCATGCAAAAGGAGTATTCATCACAATCTTTCGCAAACATATTGAAATTATATAAACCCATCCTATTCGCCTAGTTCTTCCCATCTAAAATCCTTTGTTAGAATTTTCTTATTTCTTGCTATTTTAATTAGTAAATATATAATTATTTTGCTATAATAAGACTTAGTGATTTAAACGATTTAAAGGAGAGTGGAACGATGAAAGAAATCGCTTTTGATAACGACAAATATCTAAAACTGCAATCAAAGCATATCTTAGATAGAATTTCTAAATTTGACAATAAGCTATATCTGGAATTCGGCGGCAAGCTGTTCGATGATCATCATGCTGCACGTGTCCTTCCGGGATTTCAGCCAGATAGTAAATTAAAAATGTTGTTAGAACTGAAAGAAGAAGTAGAAATTGTTATCGCTGTTTGCGCAAGTGATATAGAGAAAAATAAAATTCGCAGCGACATGGGAATCACCTATGATGTAGAAGTACTGCGTTTGATTGATGCCTTCCGTGATACCGGTTTATTTGTAGGTAGTGTCGTCATTACGCAATATGCGAACCAGGCATCCGCTGATACATTTAAAAAACACCTGGAACATTTAGGTATTCGTGTTTTCCTGCATTATCAGATTGCCGGTTATCCTAACAACATTCCGCTGATTGTTTCTGATGAAGGTTATGGAAAGAATGAATACATAGAAACCACGAAACCATTAATCGTGGTGACAGCTCCGGGTCCGGGTTCCGGTAAGATGGCTACCTGTTTGTCACAGCTTTACCACGAACATAAGCGTGGTGTAAAAGCCGGTTATGCGAAATTTGAGACTTTCCCTATCTGGAATCTTCCTCTAAAACATCCGGTAAATCTTGCTTATGAAGCTGCGACAGCTGATTTAAATGATATTAATATGATTGATCCTTTCCATTTAGAGGCTTATGGTGAAACAACGGTAAATTATAATCGTGATGTAGAAATATTCCCTGTTTTAAATACGATGTTTGAAAAGATTCTAGGCGTAAGCCCTTATAAATCACCAACGGATATGGGGGTTAACATGGTTGGTTATTGCATATGCGATGATGAAGCAGCACGCAAAGCAAGTACTGAGGAAATTATTCGCCGTTACTATAAAGCGAAGGTAGACTTCAAAAAAGGACATACCAATGAAGACACAATCAAAAAAATAGAAATTATCATGTCTCAGGCAAATATCATACCGGAAGAACGTGCTTGTGTAAAACCGGCACTTACCAAAGCGGAAGAGACAAATGCACCGGCTGTTGCCATTGAATTACCGGATGGCACCATTGTCACAGGAAAAACAACATCTTTATTAGGTGCCAGTTCGGCAGCATTATTAAATGCCTTAAAGAAATTAGGCAATATCAATGATATCATTCCTTTAATATCACCGAATATCATTGAACCAATCCAAAAATTAAAAGTGGGGTCATTAGGCAATCACAATCCTCGTTTACATACCGATGAAGTTCTAATCGCCCTTGCCATCAGTGCTACGACCAATCCGGTATCACATTTGGCATTGCAGCAGCTTGATAAATTAAAGAATTGTGAAGCCCATAGTACTGTTATTCTATCACAAGTAGATGCGGGAACCTTCCGTAAGTTAAAGGTCAATCTGACTTGCGAGGATCAGTATCAGACCAAAAAATTATATCATCGTTAATTAAATCACTCTTGAACTATCGTAAGGTTTGCTGTCTTGAAAGAAGCAAACCTTTTATTTTTCCCCTATCGAATACAATAGTCTTTCTAAAAATATAAGATATGATAAAAATACAGTAGGAATTATTGCATACCAATAGTCAAAACAGCATTATATAAAAGAAGAAAGTCATGCCCTTAATCTTTTATGATATACACTTTTAGACATTATGGTACAAAACAAAGAAGCAACATAAAAGAAGAAATCTAATATCACTTACACAAGGATAGGATTTCTTCTTTTTCAATCACTATATCGTTTAACTTGTTTCTATTAGAATAAACCTACGATATGTCCTTCTTCATTGATGTCCATATCTAAGGCAGCCGGATGTTTTGGTAAACCCGGCATGGTCAAAACTTTCCCGGTCAATGCGACAATAAAGCCGGCACCTAAAGATGGATTTAATTCACGTACCGTAATACGGAAACCTTTTGGTGCACCATAAACCTTCGCATCATCGCTTAAAGACATCTGTGTTTTGGCCATACAGATTGGCATCTTATTCCAGCCAAGTGCATTATACAGAGCAATCTGAGCTTTGGCCTCTTCGGTAAAATCAACACCATCAGCGCCATATACCTTCGTTGCAATTGCCTGAATCTTATCTTCAATGCTGTCTTCTACAGCATATAAAGGCGCATAAGCATTCTCTTGATCACATAAAGCAACTAGCTGCTGTGCTAAATCAATGGCTCCTTCGCCACCTTTTGCCCATACCTGAGATAAAGACATTGGATGTTGATGCTCTTTACACCAGTTTTCTAGAGCTTCTACTTCTTTTGGTGTATCGGTTGCGAATTCGTTAATCGCTACGATATAAGGAAGACCGAATTGTTTTACGGTATCAATGTGTTTTGCTAAGTTTGCACAACCGGCTAACATAGCTTCGACATTTTCTTCCTTTAAATCTTCATAAGCAACATTTCCATGCTGCTTCAAAGCACGAATCGTTGCCACGATAACCACTGCATTTGGTTTTAAGCCACCAAAGCGACATTTGATATCTAAGAATTTTTCAGCTCCTAAATCTGCGCCAAAACCAGCTTCCGTAACCGTATAATCTGCCAGTTTAAGACAAGTCTTAGTTGCCAAAATAGAGTTACATCCATGAGCGATATTCGCAAAAGGACCGCCATGAATCAAAACCGGATTGTGTTCCAATGTCTGCACCATATTTGGTTTGATGGCATCCTTTAACACCATAGCCAAAGCACCTTCAATGCCTAAGTCCTTTACATAAATAGGTTCCTTTTTCGTATTATAAGCAACCAACATACGACCCAAACGCTCTTTTAGATCCATGAGGGATGTAGCTAAGCATAACACCGCCATAACTTCGGATGCGACCGTGATGTTAAAGCCATCCTTACGCTCTACACCATTGGCTTTTGCGCCTTGTCCGATATTGATATTACGCAGCGTGCGATCATTCATATCCAGACAGCGTTTCCAAGTTACATGTTCAATGTCAATATCCAGTTCATTGCCCTGATGAATATGATTGTCTAAACAAGCACTGATTAAATTATTGGCCGTTGTGATGGCATGCATGTCACCGGTGAAATGCAGATTGATATCTTCCATTGGCACAACTTGCGCATAGCCGCCTCCGGCTGCCCCACCTTTCAAACCAAAGACCGGTCCTAAAGATGGTTCACGTAAAGCAATCATCGTCTTTTTTCCAATACGGTTTAAGGCATCTCCCAATCCAACCGTTGTCGTTGATTTTCCTTCACCGGCTTTTGTTGGATTGATGGCAGTCACCAGAATCAGTTTACCATCCGCTTTATCCTGATTGCGGTTTAATAAATCCAGGGATACTTTTGCCTTATAATTGCCATAGTATTCCAAGTCACTTTCCTCAACACCAATTTTAGCCGCTACATCGCGAATATGCTCCAATGTGCATTCTTGTGCAATTTCCAAATCTGTTTTAAACATGACGTTCCTCCTTCTGATCGTAATCAATTACATATCTTTTTTGCCAATATCATGGCGATGGAACAACTTCTCACACTGAATTTTTGCTACCTCATGATAAGCTTTATCATATGCAGCTTGTAAAGTATCTTCCTGTGCCACAACAATCATGACACGTCCGCCGGCGGTTACTAACTTACCATCTTTCTTTGCCGTTCCCATGTGATAAACAAGGGCATCTACTTCATCACAGCCTGTAATCACAGCATCCTTAGTACTTCCCGCAGGATAGCCTTCACTTGCTAAGACAACACCAAGTGTTACCTTATCATCCCATGTTAATTCCATAGCCTCATGATTCATCACACGCAAAATAACATCAACGAAATCACTTTTTAAGCGTGGTAAAATTACTTCTGCTTCCGGATCACCGAAGCGGGCATTGAATTCAATGGTCTTAATACCTTTATCCGTTAACATTAAACCGCCATATAAGAAACCGGTAAATGAATGGCCTTCTTTCACCATTGCTTTGGCCATTGGCACCATGATGGTATCCATTGCCTCTTGAATGATTTCCGGTGTAATTTTCTTAACCGGTGAATAGCAGCCCATACCTCCGGTATTAGGACCTTTATCTCCATCATACGCACATTTATGATCCTGAGCCACCTGCATTGGCACAACGATATCATCACATACAAAGCAAATCAAAGAGAACTCAAAGCCTACCAGACATTCCTCAATCACAACCTTATTACCGGGAATGCCGAATGCAATATGTATTGCCTCTAGCGCTTCTTCTTCACTTTGAGCAACGGTAACACCTTTTCCGGCTTTTAAGCCATCTTCTTTAATAACGATAGGAGCACCTTGTGCCTTTACATAGGCAACTGCAGCATCTTCCTTATCAAAGGTTGCATAAGCAGCGGTTGGTACATCGTATTTCACCATGATCTGCTTTGCGAAATCTTTGCTGGACTCAATTTGTGCCGCATCCTTCGTAGGTCCGAAAATCTTTAAGCCAGCCTGTTGAAATGCATCGACAACACCAAGGGATAGACTAGCCTCAGGTCCGACGATTGTCAAATCTATCTGTTCTTTTTTCGCAAATGCAACCAAACCTTCCACATCACTGTCACTGATGTCTACACAGGTCGCAAACTGTGCCATGCCGGGATTTCCCGGTGCAGCATAAACTTCATCTACCAAAGCACTTTTATGTGCTGCAAGTGCAAGAGCATGCTCTCTTCCACCCTTTCCAATTACCAATACCTTCATTTTTCTTTTCCTTTCTGTTATCTAAAATAAAAAAACATGAAAAGTTCGCAAGAAACCTTCATGACCATGTCAAAAGATTCCTTGTAGTCCACCGATTAGGTCAGCGGGTAGAAACTATCAACCAAATTATGATACTATACAAGGTTTTACCACATTTATTTTACTTTATTTCATGTACTTTTACAATCCTAATTATAGCTGCCTTTTTTACTTCGATTGATTTTTTACATCCGTAGGAAAACCCGCTTCTTCAATTTTTCGCATCCCCCCTTATTTTTCCTTCATAGTTCACCTTAACTAGCTTTTCTTCAACATATAAAAGAAAAGATGTCATTGCGACACCTCATCTTCTAAAAATGCACTACCACTGATATTATTCGTACGGAAGATACTGCCATCCGCTTTTAGATAAAAGATTGCCTGTCCGGTGTATACGACTTCTTTACTATCTTGTACATAATAATAGCGAAGATTGGTCGCATAGTAGTCATATCCTTTATCTTTTATTTGAAAGGTTAACTCATAACTGATATTCTTATCTTCCACATTTGGCTTTCCTTGTTTCCATTGTACACCAACATGTGGATTTACACATTCGATACGCTGTAGTTTCCCTTTGGTTTTCTCATGCATTTCAAGGTCTAGCACCTTCGGTTTTCCATCAACTCGCATAGCAAAAGATTCTCCTTCATCAAAATCAAACGTTTTTACTTTGCGGTTTTGTAAGTGTACCTCACCGATCGTTTCTGAATGTTTCTTATCCCCTTCTTGATAAATCAGCTGCGTAAAACTAAGCTCACTGTTGTCCAACAGGTGCATGATCACAGAGAATTCTTGCCAAGTATCATCTTTTATTATTTCAGTAGGCATTATTTTATAAGGCGGATCCATCTTTTTAGCACACTGATAATCGTGGATATCCACAAACTTCCCACTTCCCTGATAGAGATAATCAACTTGCCAGAAATGTGCATTATCCATTTCATAATAGTAACTGATTTTAGGCAGCATGGTTTCCTTTTTCTGTGTCGCCTTGCAAACGGCATAACCACCAAGTACTAGTATAACCAATACAACAACAACGATTATTTTCTTTTTCATTTTGTTTCAATGCCTCCTTTCTCAATACGGAAATGCTGTTTTATATCTAGTGGATGCTTATTTTCACCTTCGGTAAAATTATAAATTTCCAAATCATACTCAACCACCGGACAATTTTTCTTTCTATGATGTCCTACGATCATTCCGATAAGCTCATTCTCACTTTTTACCCTTTCTTGATAAAAGCTAGCGCCTATACCTGCATTATTTACCGATATATGAAAGAACTCACGATTTTCTAAAGGATATGTGTAAGGATATACGATAGCATAAATATAGGATTTCCCATCTGCCTCCGCATACATGCTTATCGTTCCATCTTTATTCTTTTTCTCTTGATGAATAAAAGTGGTTTTCGCTTGCTTCTGCAACTCGCGAATCTTTTTCTCTACACCTTCTCTTGTATTTCCAAAGTCAACATAGCCATTTTCTACATTACACGTTTCTTCTACAATCTGCTGGTTTGGTAATGCATAGACATTTCCCATATACACCAATACGCTAATCACGCTTGCGATAAAGTATAGGATCATGATTGCTTCCAAAGAAAGAATACGCACCTTTTTCCCTGTCAACACTTGATTGATTCGCTTTTCATAAAATTTTCGATAACCTGCATACAACAATACCCCCAGTAAGATCACAATACCTAGCATGCATAGAAACCCTTCTGTACTCTGCGGCGCAAAAATTTTTTGTAATTGTTCTTTCATCTTGTTCGCCTCCTAGAAACCCATCTCTTCTTTGAAACGGTAATAATAGCTTCGTGATACTTCAATTTCCTCTTGATTATCCAACACCAGTGTGAATTTCATATAAAGATTGGTACGAATCCTTCGAATTGCTTTTTTATTGACGATATACGCTTTATGAACACGCAGAAAACCTTTTTCATACAAGCCTGCTTCTAATTGATACATCGTATTCTTACTACGATAACAGCCACTTTTCGCATGGACGAGTATTTCCTGGGAAATACTTTCAATATACAGGATCTCATCCACTGCCAAGCGCATATGCTCTTCGCCATCTTTTACCAACAGGTAATCATACTCATGGTTAATTTCATATAAGACCATACTCGCATGATCATCAAATTGTACATCCCCCTTTTGGATAGCCGCCTTTACTTTTTCCACTGTTTCTTTTCTACACAGCAACCTTATTTTCATGATCTTTCCCTCTCTTCACTTTTAGTTTAACGAATTCACGCTTTAAGACAAGCTACTTTCTATAACCTGCATTTTATGGGGATAAGTTGCACTGCAAAAGCCGATAAAGCAATCTTCTTTACCAACAATAAAGCATTTGCTTATCCAACACCATACCATAAAAAATGGCAAGAATATCTACCCTTACGATAACAAGAATCCCTTTTTATTGTGATAAAACCCATCTTTTCTTTTTAAGAATATCATATTTGAATATCTGCGTATATAAAAAGCGCCCTACTGAAAGGACACTTTACGATTGCTCTTTATAATAATTGAAAAGCATTGACAGCTTCCATTAAACCATCATGATCTACATCACTGCATACATGCATGACTTCTTCATGGAGATGCTCATTGGCGTTGCCTAACAAAGCACTGTTTTCCACAAAACGAAACATTGCTAAATCATTATTACTATCACCGAACACATAACAGTTTTCAATATCAATATTCAGCTTATCCATAATGAATTGAATCCCGGTTGCCTTAGAATGACCTTTTAAAATCAACTCTGCACAATGCTGCCCACGGTCAATATATTCAAAGTTTTGGATGATAAAATCATGAAATTCCTGTTCCTTATCCAAATCCTGATAACTGACAAACATCTTCACAAAATCATCTTCCAAATCATCTACGGACTTCATCACCATATTGGCATCATGATAACGCTCCAACAAATTTAATAATCTAGGTGATTGAATGCCATGTGTCATATATAAAGCATGCGTTCCCTCAAAGAAGGCATCGACATGACACGCAGCAACCTTTTGGATGATTGCCTCATATAATTGCTTATCAACATCCACATCATACAGCACTTTATCATGGTATTCGATATAACTGCCGCAACCTAAGATTTGTCCGTCAAAATCCAATTCAGATATGATTGGGTCAAGGATTGCTTTTGTTCTTCCCGTGTTCAAAAACAATAAATATCCTTTATCTTTCAATTTATTCAATACTTTGCGTGCACTCTTGGGTATCGTATGTGTTTCATCAGAAATGAGTGTACCATCATAATCAAAAAATAGCGCTTTTTTCTTCATTACATATCTCCTGTTATTTCCTGAGAGCATTTTAACACAGACCTTTCGCTTTCTCAAGTGTTGAGGGAACGCTGTTGAAAACCTTTTGTGAGGCAAAAGGCATAAACACTTGATAACCGTACCATAAATATTAAGAATAAAAAAACAGAAGCAGCACGCCTATCTACTTCTGTATATTTTTATGATTCTAGCTTCTAAACAAGGCTTCCAACGATTTATCTTTAACGATGGATTTGTGTTTCTAATTCATCGAGACGACGATAGGTATCCACAAATTCGTCACAGAGAATCTTAAAGCTCTCAGCACTCATAAGCTGGTCTTGCGCATGGGTCAATAATAAATTTACCTCTACATGGTTGCCCCCTGCTTCCTCTTGGATCATGAGTTGATGAATCCGATGACCTTTCGCATACATTTCATTTCCTTTACGCACAAGCTCATTGCATCCCTCATAATTTTTACTTTTTGCTTCCTGAATAGCCTCAATGTAAAAACTTCGTGCCTGTCCTACAGATGAAATGATTTCCAGGATATCTAATTCAGATGGTTGCATCGCATTCATCTCCATTCATGTTTTCTGTTTATTCATTGTACCATATCCCTTATCTGAATTCACTAGAAAATCGTAAAATTGCTAAATTTGTAACCGTTATCTTGTAAGAGTCACACCTTATTCTGATAATTGCCAGATGGTGGATTCCTTATAATCTTTGTGTGTTTTCGTCTTAATACGAACATCTTCATTGGCTAAATGTTCAATCGGATAATAAATTTTGTGTTCTTCCTTTAAATCAGCTCTTGTTAAAGCTTTGACGATTTCACTTGCTTCACTCAATTCTTTAATACTGCCATCTTCTTGTAATACTAAAATATTATGAGGATTATCCTGAATAGAATAAGGTGAGTAAGGGCGCTGAGATACTGCATCGCGATATACATAATAAGTAGGATCATATCCCATTGCCGCTACTTTATCACAGATTGCTGTATAATCCTTTTCACTTTCAATTGTTTTATAAGCGAATAATTTACGATTCAAGATACGATATGCAATGTCACACAAAATTTCATCACCGCAATACAATAAACGGGAAAAACCATAAAAGGCAGCTGGTTCATCCATCTGGTAGAGATCTTCAATATCAGGTTCTTTTTTAAACAAAAAGGGATGAAACATCGAAACTTCACGCAAAACATCCGGATCTTTTTTAGCAACATCCTTCATCCTTTGAAACATGATTGATAATAATGCCTCATAACTGCGTGCCACCGGATGTAAATATACTTGCCAATACATATGATAACGTGCCATGATATAATCTTCCACACTGTGGATGCCACTTTGTTTTACTACAATACGTTCATCCTTTAAACGAATAGTTCTAAGAATGCGCTCTAAATCAAATTTCCCATAGCTTGTCCCTGTAAAGTAAGCATCTCGTAATAAGTAATCCATACGATCCGCATCCAGTTGTCCACTGACAATTTGATTTAGACATTCTTTGGGGTTCTCATACCGAATGATGCTGGCAACATCATTCGGTAATTCGGGATCACAATTGGCTAAAATGCGATGAATTTCACTGTCTTCTAAAATGATCTTAACCGTATATTCCTCATGCTTAAGGGGAGAAATATCCTCAAAGGCATGAGAAAATGGGCCATGACCGATATCATGCAACAAACCGGCCAGCATAACAACTGCTTTGCCATATTCACTTAAAGATTCTGCAATGCTGTCAATTTCATACACCATTCTTCGAACGATTTCATATACCCCCAAAGAGTGTGAAAAACGGGAATGTTCTGCAGTATGATAAACTTGAAAATCACCGCCAAGTTGATGAATGCGACGTAAGCGCTGCATTTCTCTGGCATTGATACAATCCCATACGACTTGTAGATCCACATGAATATAGCCATGAACCGGATCACGCAAGACCTTTGTTTCAGATGTTTTTTGCATACGGTTCCCTCTTTTCTATGATTATATATATTATACTATATTCTAATGCATATGGAGGAGATGTTTTATTATTTAGATGCTGCATAAACTATTGGCTAGCTTTATCTTTTCTTTTTTTAATGATACACTATAACTATTATATCACGATCTTCTTTATATATAGGAGGCAGAATTATGAAACAAATTTTGAAGAAAGAAAAGAGTGTCTTTATTTTTTGTCTTATGTACATCGGTTGGCTTACCGCTTTCCGTTATCTATTTATCAATACCACATCGCAATCTTTATTCGTGTCATTCGGTATTTCTTTAATTTCTTATCTGCCTATTCTTTTACTGGCTTTTACTTGTTATCGTAAGGAAATGAAACAATGGCTGAATTTACAAATGCTCTGGCCCCCTATTATTGGACTTATCGTGTATATCGCAGTTTCTATATTTATCTATTTTCTGCTAGCAAGCGATCTAACCATAGATTCTGCAAGCTTTATTTATACCGTTGTCGAGTATCTACTTATGACCGGGGTATGGGAAGAAATCATGTATCGCGGTATTGTGTATACAACCTTTAAAACAAAGCGCGGTAAGGGTTTTGCCGGGCTTATGAGTTGTATCTTATTTACTGCTGCACACCTTCCTGTGCTTATGAGCGGCCATACAAATGACATCTTTGGGTTTGTGGTGTTAAGCATTCTAATTTCCGTTATTTTCATATGTTTATTTGAAAGAACACATTCTTTATGGCTCGCTATTTTCTGCCATGCTTTATGGGATCTAAACTATAGGATTGCATTCCCTCTTTTTATTTACATAGCCGCAGTGTTGTTACTAGAACAGTTTCTAAAATACAGAAAACGAAAGAATACAAGCAAAAAGACAACAGTATCTTCATCCTATGAAGAAAGATAAAAGCATTGCTTCTGCTTGTCCAAGATTCCTTGCTAAAGCTAGTCCTTCTCTATATAAAATCCATTAGTTAAATAAAAGAACTGCCACAACAGTTCTTTTATTTTCCTTATAGAACAAGCACCCTCTGCATCACACTAGCTTTCCTCACTTTTCCCTTCATATACTCGCAAAGCTTCTAAGATCGGGGCATCTGCTTTTTCGAATGGATACGCATAAATTTCATCTAACCTTACTTTGCATACCTCATGATGCACGCGCAACTTCATTTCTCCACATATTACCTTACATCTATATGCATGTACATGTAACACGACATCTTCACGCACATCATCGATACTTGTCAAATAACCTTCCACCTGACAGGTTAGATTCAGTTCTTCTTTTAACTCACGTAAAATTGCTTCTTCCTTCGTTTCGCCATTTTCTACCTTGCCACCGGGAAACTCCCAGATATTTTCATGTATCCCTTTTCCTCTGCGTGCAATCAAATAGCCATCTTCATCGTGAAGGATGCCGCATACGATTTCCATTGTTTTCATTTCCTAATTCCTCACTGAAATTCACAAAATCCTGTACATTCATTTCTGCTTTTTGACGTATCTCATCAAGATAAAATTCATCATCCTTGCGAATCAACTTCCAGAATTCCACAAAAGAATGTGCTTGCTTATCACCATCAAGCAAGCTGCCATCATCCTCATGAATCGTATAATCAATCATCTTACCTTCTATATAGAACCAAACCATATCTTTACGATCATCTATGTCATCATAGATACCTACAATGGAACGCGATAACAATTGAATATTTTCTAAGATATTCCGCTCCCTGCGAATATCCATCCAATCGAGTTTTGTTTTCCAATTCTCCATTAAAGCATCACTTAAGTATGGTTGAAGTTCTTCTAGGCTTTTTGTTGTCCAAGCATTTTGAACAGCATAAAATATTTCTTCTACTCTTTCATAAATATGGTCTTCATCCCAAATAGCATCTAAATCATCTATTTCTTTTAACAACTTTTTGCTCTGTCTGCTTTTCTTGAATACTTTACTGCGATAAACAAGATAGCTTCCGCTAGTAAGTAACAGTATGAGGGTGATATGAAGTATACCGCCAAAACTGTTACCATTGTCTTCGCTGTTATATTTACTGCTTGTATGGCTCCCATCATAAGAACCTCCGCCTCCTCCAGAGCCACTGCTTCCACCCCCACCTGCTCGCGCACAGACAGGGATTGTCGTCATCATACAAAGCAACAGACAGGTAAATACCAACCATGCTTTTTTCATATCCTTTTTCTCCTTATCTACATTATACAAAAATCATTAACAATTACAATAACTTCCAACGATGCTCCTTCATTATCTTTTAGGTTTGTGATATATTTATACTATACAAAGAGGAGGATTTCATCATGAAAGTAGCTACCATCGGTACCGGATTCATTGTTGACTGGTTTTTAGATGCTGTTAAGCAAAATGAAGGTGTTACATGTGTTGCCATGTATACCCGGAAGAAAGAGCATGCACAAAACCTTGCAGATAAGTATGACATCAAAGACATCTATGAAGATTTAGAAGCAATGTTAAATCGTGAGGATATTGATTTTGTTTATGTAGCTTCACCAAACAGCTTACATTTTCAATATAGCTTACAGGCGATGCAACATGGTAAACATGTCATTTGTGAAAAACCATTTACTTCTAATTGTCGAGAATTTCGAATCTTAGATACCTATGCAAGAGAACATCACTTATTTTTATTCGAGGCAATCGTAACTTCCCATATGCCAAACTATCTAACGCTGAAAGAGAAATTACCTGAGCTGGGAACCATTCGCATGGTACAGTGTAATTTTTCTCAATATTCCAGTCGTTATGATAAGTTTTTGGCTGGTGAGACTCCAAATGTCTTTAGCCCAGCCTTTTCAGGCGGTGCTTTATCCGATATTAATATTTATAATCTACATTTTACGATTGGTTTATTTGGCAAACCTAACGCCGTACAGTATTTCCCAACTATCCAGCGTGGAATCGACACCAGTGGGGTAGCAATTTTAAAATATGATGGCTTTACATCTGTATGCGTTGGGGCAAAAGATACTAGAAGTCGCTGCATGGCGCAGATTCAAGGAGAAAAGGGCTATGCTGTTGTAGAATCAGAAACAAGTAAATGTGCGGTATTAAAAATTTATAAGGATGGCAAAGAAGAAAATCTGACATTGCCGCAAAACGATATCGCATTGTACTATGAGGTAAAAGAATTCAATCGCCTTTTTACGGAACAGGATTATACTACCTGTTACCAAAAGCTGGAGTATTCCCGAACGGTAATGGAAGTTTATGAAGCAGCACGTAAGGATGGCGGCATCATATTTGATGCGGATCATATCGCATGAGTGTCTTTGAAAACGATTGGATGATGCGGCAAATCTCTTCCATGACAAAAATGCTTCGCATGATGTTTTTCCACAAGGCCTCTGAAGAAATCACGGCCGAAGAAGAATTAAAGGACGAAGAGACAAAAGTTTATTATCATACTATTTACCAGCTCATCCAAGAAGACAATTATGCCCAAGCCATGAACTATTTAGTTGAGCATTTCACAGATAAGAATCTGGAATATTTGAAAACAGCCTTGGCTTTCTTTGATTATGTAAACGCAAAAGAAGACAGTGAACTGCGTGCACATGGCTATTCCAAAGATCAGCTATATAGTGATTTGAACTTTATTACTAAGCAATATGGGATAGAACTGTAACTGCCATGATCTAAGCAAAGTTTATATACCATCTACCTTCCTGTATCATGATATCCATGATTATTACATTTAATTAATTATCAATAGATAATCAAAAGCATGCTGTTTCCCACAACATGCTTTTGTTTGATTATTGAGGATATGTTAACTGCTCGATGTGCCAATCCTTAATGACTTCTAAATACTCCTTTGCAATCGTTTTAGCTTTCGTTAAATCATGATTCAAATAGTTTCCACACTCTTTTGATTCTTGGGCTCCCGGTATAGCACCTTCATAACTACTGATGAATTGCATGGTCTTTTGAACAAGGGCAATCGCTTCTGCCTTCGTCATTTTATCACGTACTAAAAAATAAAATCCGGTACGACACCCCATTGGTCCGGCATAGATAATCTCATCTGCATATGCACTGTTGCGTACATAAGTCGCAAATAAATGCTCAAAGGTATGTAAACCGTCATTCTCCAAATATATTCCACCATTAGGGACAACCATTCGCAAATCATAGGTGATGATATCCCCATCGACACGTGAAATATACATGCCTTTTGGCAATATATCATGATTTACACAGAAACTTGTTATTTTTTCCATATCTATCCTTATCTTGTATTATTTAATTAACCAAGAAACAGGTAATTAAATAATATCTTCCTTTCTTGGGAATTCATTAAGCTATATAATTAGCTTAGGGCTGTGGATTTGTATCTATTTTTTTGTGGCGTAGACCATTTAAAGGAGAATCAGACCACAGTTTTTATTTACAAACTTTGATTAGTTAGATAACACTTGATGTTTTATTTCGTACAAGATTAGGTCCGAATAAACAACTGTGATCACCAACAGCCCTTACTTCAAAAGGAGGTATTTCATCATGTATTACGTAGGCATTGATATTGCCAAGTACAAACACGACTGTTACATCTGCACTTCTGAAGGTGTTACTGTCCTTGAATCTTTTTCATTTGATAATTCAAATACTGGATTCAAAGAACTTCAGTCTGCTTTAGACCATCTTGATCATTCCCAACAAATAAAGATAGGCCTAGAAGCAACTGGTATTTACGGAAAGAATTTAAAACTCTTTCTCTCTTCCATTGGCTATGACTTTCATGAATTCAACCCATTACTAGTGAAAAGATTTCATGATTCACTTTCCAATCGAAAAACCAAAACAGATAAAATTGACGCTCGTATCATCGCTTTATATCTATCCACAGGTGCTTCTAGAACCTATCTGTATTCATCATACCACACTCAGGCTTTAAAGCAACTATCTCGTACAAGAAATAAGCTGATTCGTTCTCGCAGCGACCAATACGTTATTATCACAAATGTTCTTGATGTGGAATTCCCTGAATTTAAAGCTTTCTTTCATAACAAACTTAGTGATACTGCTTTATTTCTTTTAAACAAATATAAAACAGTGGATCGTATGAAACGTTTAACTCATCAAGACTGTGTTTTATTACATAATAAATCTCGTCGCATTCCAACTTCTAGTTTTGAAGAACTTCGTGATTTAGCAAAACATACGATTGGGCATCATTTTAACTACAATGATCTTATTCTTTCCTCTGCACTTCAAATCGTAAATACTCTTGAACGGCAAATAGAAAGCATTGAAAAGGAAATCTTAGCTATCATGGAAGAACTGCGTTCTCCTATTGATACGATTCCGGGAATCAGTACGCTTAGTGCTGCGACTATTCTCGGTGAATTTGGTGACTTCTCAAAATTTAGTAATCCGAAACAGCTTTGCGCTTTTTGTGGAGTAGAGCCTGCCATTTACCAATCTGGAACATCTTCTCATAAAGGCAAAATGGTAAAACACGGTTCTTCTCAATTGCGCTATGTCCTTTTTAATGCAGTCCCTTATCTAGTTATTCATAACATAACTTTCCGTGAATTCTTTTATAAGAAACTTCATGAAGGAAAGAATTACCGTGTAGCACAATCACATGTCGTTAAGAAACTTCTACGTGTGATTTATCATTTAGAACTTACTGGAGAATCATTCGACCCAACCTTTCTTTACTAGTCAATTTTATCTAATTTTCAAAGATCAATTTTTGTGCTTTTACCAGCACTTGTTTTTATCATGCTTTTTCAATCTTTTTCAAAAAGGCTTGACTTCTTAATAGTTAGCTCCTTTAAAAAGAAAGCTGCAGAACAGCTTTCTTTACTCTTAATTTACTTCAGAATACTTACGTCTTTCAGGACTCAGATTATCAACGTAATAGCGAATGGTCAGACTTGCCGCACATTTACTTTTATTTTTTGGCTCTACGATAAAGCCATCACCCTCTAACATGCTTTCCAGCATTGCCTTACAGCAAACATTCTGATTTTTCATGCCCGGTTCACATTCTTCTAGTAAATCTTTTGCGTTAACTTCGATATATAACCACTGCTTGTTATGTGCTTCCCATTTTTTATCTTGAAGTACATCTAAGTATTGTTGTTTTTCCCACTTCTTCGTTTCCATATTTCCACGCTCCTTTGCCTTCATATCTTTGTTTTCATATGGTAATTACAAGGCTATTATAGCACGTTTTCACGCTGTGTCAAAAATTCTTTGAAATTCAAGGATTTGCTTTCTATGCATGTGCATGCACCACTTTGATCAAGAAATCTTTTCTTTTAATTTATCAATACACCAATTCGCCCACTTAATTTCATTCTGATAATACATAAATCCATAGGTCATCGTCATCCCCCAATAAAAAGATTCGTTATCTTTATGAATCTGTGCCTCAAAATCAGGTATCTTATTTAAATCCTCATTCATATGATCAATGACCTCCGAGCATTCACGTATATATTTTTCAAGTAAACGCATGGTCTGGTCAATATCAATCTCACTGGAAAAGAAGATTTTAATCAATAAAGGGTTTTTATATTTCATAATATCAGATAGCTCTGCATCTGCCAGCCAGCGATGCAATTCGAGTTTTCCTTCCTCCGTGATATGAAACACCTTCTTATTCGGTTTATCACTCTGATACACGATATCTGAGTCTACCCAATTCTTATCTGTTAATGTCGTCAGCTCTTTATAAATCTGTGAGGTCTGCGCATGCCAAAAAAAGGCAATGCTGGATTTAAAATAACGATCAATGTCATACCCTGTCATATCCGCATAATTCAACAAACCTAAGATTGCATGTTTTAAAGGCATTGTATTCCTTCTTTCTGTTGTCTATATTCCATAATTAGAATACTATACTTTCAGTCACTTTGCAAGTCTTCCTCTTTCTCGTTTTGTTCTTTTATTTCTTGTGCGGAACGATTGCGGATAGAGCGCATCGCTTGGAGAATACGCTCATTATTTTGTGTCAGCAGATCCTGTAAGTTTTGTGTTGTCTTATTCATCAAAAGCTCATAATTATGAATAAACCCTTGGGTTATCTGAGAAATATCTAGCTCATTTAGCTTATTGATCGCTGATAAATTTCCTACTACATCATAAGCCTTACGCAAAGCATCTTTCGGCTGTAATCCTTTTACTTTTTCTAACAACTGCTTAGTTTTTCTACGCTCGATTAAATCTTGAAAAGTAATCGTCTTTATTTCCTCATAATCGATATCTTCGAATAAAGATGTATATTTACTGATATGATAGATCAATACACGATACAATTCTGACATGGATAAACCACTTTCAAAATAATCATCCATTCTGGCAACTAATTTATGCAAACGCTCTTCTTTCAAATTCACAAAAAAATCATTCACAAAATGATAGACAACTTTAGGAACTGCCGTTTTCTTTTCGGCCAACAGAAATGCATTATGACGAAATTCCTGCATAGCATAAAGATTATGATTATGATATAGTTCTTCCATCGTCCCACAAGGAAATGTAGAACGTATATAATATGGTTCTTTCATATGTTCAAAGAAAGATGATATACAATCATTTTCATTTTCAAATATTAATAATTTTCTTTGAAACTCACTATCTTCAATACGCTCCTGATACAGGTTAAAAATATCTTTCGTGATACCCGGTGCATTAAAGCTGACAACGCCTAATAACAACTCTTGTAAATCCCGTCTTTAGAAGTTAGCACCATGTTTCTTTAGGAGCAAAAAAAACAAATGTTAATCAGAGCCCGTATTTATGCGGGTTTTTATGTGCGAAAATACTTTCATATTTTATTTAATTGTGTTATAATGATGGTGCCGTGGTGTATTCATGCCGGAGGTGTTCTTATGGCTTATTTCCTTAAGGTTGCTAAACAACAAAATCGTACCTATTTATCTATTTACGAAAGCTTTTATTCTCCTGATGTTAAGGGAACCAAGCATCGCAGTATTAGAAAACTTGGTAATCTTCAGTCTCTTATTGATTCTGGGATTGATGATCCTATTGCCTACTACAAAGCTGAAGTGGCTAGAATGAATGAAGAAAGAAAACTCAAAAATGCGAATGCAAAGATAAATCAAAGACTTATTGGTGAAGTCTCTCCTGAAAAGTATCTCGGCTATTTTCCTCTTGCCAACATTCTTAACACATTAGATGTAAAAGATCATTTTAACTATATGCAGTCTACTCGCTACTTTCAGTTTAATGTCTATGATATATTCTCATCTCTTGTATTTGCACGTGCTGTAGCACCTTTGTCTAAACACAAAACGTTTCATGATGTACTTCCTTCCCTTTTGAATGAAGTTGACTTCAGCTATGATCAATTATTAGATGCCGTTGAATTTCTGGGGAGTGAATATCAGAAGTTCACTGAAATACTTACGGTAGCTACAGCTGATAATTTTGGTATTGATACAAAACATACTTTCTTCGATTGTACGAACTTCTACTTTGAAATCGATAAAGAAAATGATTTTCAAAGACGTGGCCCATCTAAAGAAATGCGTCATGATCCCATTGTTGGGCTAGGTCTATTACTTGATGCCAATATGATCCCCATCGGTATGAGGATGTATCCCGGTAATGAGTCAGAGAAGCCTATTATCCGCAATATCATCAATGACTTGAAATCACAAAACAACATCAACGGAAGGACTATACAAATCGCAGATAAGGGGTTGAACTGTGCTCGCAATATCATCGAAGCAACAGATAAATGCGATGGTTATATATTCTCAAAATCGGTCAAACAGCTAGTTGATAAAGAAAAGACATGGGTACTCCTTGAAAATGATTTTCATGATGTTTTAGACAGCAAAGGAAATATAATATATCGATACAAATCATGTATCGATAACTACACATATGAATATAAAGACGAAAATGGAATCAAACATTCAAAGACAGTAAAAGAAAAACGTGTTTGTACATTTTCCCCAAAGCTACAACGAAAAAAGTTAATGGAAATCGACAAAATGATTGAAAGAGCGCAAAGATTACGAGCATCAGAAGCAAAGAAAGAAGAGTATGGGGAAAGTGCGAGATATGTAAATTTTGTGGATAGAGATGGTAAAAAAGCCCATACAGTACTAAATGAAGAAAAGATAGATATGGATAGAAAACTAGCAGGCTTTAATCTTCTAATCACTTCCGAATACAAAATGGAAGATCAACAGATATATGAAGCATATCATAATTTATGGAGGATTGAGGAATCTTTCAGAGTTATGAAAAGTGAATTAGACGCAAGACCTGTCTATCTTCAAAAAGAGAATAGTATAAAAGGACATTTTCTTATATGTTATACTACGGTACTACTAATACGACTGTTTCAATTCAAGATACTAAATAACGAATACTCAACAAGTGATATATGTAGTTTTATCAAGGAGTTTAAAGTTGTACAGATCAACGATTCAAGATACATCAACATGACACGTTCTTCTGATTTCATCACCAAGCTTTCAGCTCTATTAAAACAACCAATCACAAATTATTATCTTACCAATAAACAAATAAAAATGATGCATACTCGTTAGCTATAATTTCGAGTTTACACCATTTTTTTACTTTTAACTTCTAAAGATAGGTACTATACTTTCAGTCACTTTGCAAGTCTTCCTCTTTCTCGTTTTGTTCTTTTATTTCTTGTGCGGAACGATTGCGGATAGAGCGCATCGCTTGGAGAATACGCTCATTATTTTGTGTCAGCAGATCCTGTAAGTTTTGTGTTGTCTTATTCATCAAAAGCTCATAATTATGAATAAACCCTTGGGTTATCTGAGAAATATCTAGCTCATTTAGCTTATTGATCGCTGATAAATTTCCTACTACATCATAAGCCTTACGCAAAGCATCTTTCGGCTGTAATCCTTTTACTTTTTCTAACAACTGCTTAGTTTTTCTACGCTCGATTAAATCTTGAAAAGTAATCGTCTTTATTTCCTCATAATCGATATCTTCGAATAAAGATGTATATTTACTGATATGATAGATCAATACACGATACAATTCTGACATGGATAAACCACTTTCAAAATAATCATCCATTCTGGCAACTAATTTATGCAAACGCTCTTCTTTCAAATTCACAAAAAAATCATTCACAAAATGATAGACAACTTTAGGAACTGCCGTTTTCTTTTCGGCCAACAGAAATGCATTATGACGAAATTCCTGCATAGCATAAAGATTATGATTATGATATAGTTCTTCCATCGTCCCACAAGGAAATGTAGAACGTATATAATATGGTTCTTTCATATGTTCAAAGAAAGATGATATACAATCATTTTCATTTTCAAATATTAATAATTTTCTTTGAAACTCACTATCTTCAATACGCTCCTGATACAGGTTAAAAATATCTTTCGTGATACCCGGTGCATTAAAGCTGACAACGCCTAATAACAACTCTTGTAAATCTTGACGCATCGTCAATGCACAATATAAGGCAAGATTCCCTCCTTTGGAGTGACCGCACAGATAAAATGGCTTTGTGATTTGTGTCGTATGCAAACAATGAAGTGTAAAGATTTGTTGATACGTTGGTTCCTTTAAAAACATGCGAAAATTGTCCATCCAATCCTGCCAACCGGTTTCATGACGAATATCGTCAAAAGCCTCACTGCCACGAAAAGCAAAGATTAGTTCTTCATCCGTTTCAAAGATATAATAGACAACACCACTGTTCGCATTATCATCAAAATATTCCCGTACCCGCATCGTTTCATAATGTTCTAGGGAAATACTTTTTAATAATGCTAGATTTAAACGAAAATCAGCTAAATGTCCATAATCTTCTACAAGTGATGTATCCGCTAAAATCCTACGTATCATATCCGCAACACGAATACCTGTACCATAGCTATTAAAATAGGATAATAATGATAAATCAAAAAACACTTCTTCCTGCAGCATGAGCAATCACCCCTTTCAGGTTTTCTTTATTATAAAGGTTTTCCTTTTAAATGCAAGTGCGTACCTATCTTGTTTATGATATACTACTGATAATTTTTCTTGACGTTTTGCCAAGGTCAGCTAAAATAAAAGGGAAAGAGAGAGGATAGTACATGATAAAGGGAATATTATTTGATTTTAACGGAACAATGTTTTTTGATGGCCCCATGCATAAAAAGGCATGGAACACCTTTTCCTTAAAGTATCGCAATAAACCGATTACGGACGATGAATTGGATCACATGCACGGACAGACAAATAAACGTATTATTGAAATGTTAATGGGAGATCATTTGAGTGAAGAAGAGAGCAAAAACCTCTCGCTTTCCAAGGAAGCCCTGTATCGTGAGGTATGCCGTAATGATCCAGCTACCTTCCATTTGGTAGACGGTTTAGAGGAAGTACTAGACACCTTAAAACAAAGGCACATACCAATGACGATCTGCAGTGCCTCAATTAAAGATAATATCGATTTCTTTATCTCCAGTTTCCACTTAGATCGCTGGTTTGATGTAGATAAGATTGTGTATGATGATGGTTTACATACAAATAAAATTACAATGTTTCAAGATGGTGCATCCCGCATTGATGTGCCCATTGAAGAATGTCTCGTTTTTGAAGATTCCTTAAGCGGTATTGACTTTGCATATCGTTGTCATGTCGCAAAGATCATCGCAATTACCACTTTAGATAAAGTAGCGGAATACAAACAGTTGCCGGGAGTAAATACGGTCATTCAGGATTTCATGAAATTTGATTATAGCCTGTTAAAATAAGTACATGCCATGAATTTCCAGCTTTATCAAAAGATTCTGTCAGAATTTAAAAATTGTTACAAATTTTATTGATTTCTATAAACAAATACGTTATATTATACATGTTGGTGCTATCGCCTGACTTGCTTTTTCTTCCCCCACCCATATGGCAAGTCAGTGTATCTTCCCCCAGATTGATAGCATCAACACTTTTTTATTATATGCAACAGCCTGTCTTTACTTTCTTAAGACAGGCCTTTTTTTATAGTTAATATACATATAATTGGTAATTTAATTATTTATCACACACTTTTAGTTGTCCTGTATCTACGTTTCCCTTGCTTACAAACGACCATAAGAAAAAAGACATACCCGCATAGATATGTCCTATTTCATGATTAGTAGTTTGTTGCTTCTTCAGCGAAATGTGCTCCAGAGTATCCGCAAACTGGGCAAGCCTTAGGAGCTGCTGTACCTTCATGACGGTATCCACAGATGTCGCAGATCCAAACGGTTGGTTCTTCTTTTTCAAATACTTTACCGTTTTTCACGTTTTCCAACAGTTTTAAGTATCTTTCTTCATGATGTTTTTCAATTTTTGCTACCTGCTCCATCTGGAAAGCAATTTTAGCAAAGCCTTCAGCTTTTGCTGTTTCGGCAAAGTTCTTATACATATCTGTCCACTCATAGTTTTCACCAGCAGCTGCATCTTCCAGATTTACTGCCGTTGTAGGTACTTTATCACCGTGCAGAGCCTTAAACCACAATTTTGCATGTTCCTGTTCATTACGTGCAGTTTCTTCAAAGATATCTGCAATCTGTTCCATACCTTCTTCACGAGCCATCTGCGCATAGTAAGTATACTTGTTACGTGCCTGACTTTCTCCTGCGAATGCTGCCATCAAATTCTGTTCTGTTTTAGATCCTTTTAATTCCATGTTTTTTTCCTCCTATTTAACTTTTATCTTTAAGCGAAAGTATCGCTTAAATACCACTACTGTTTTTCTTTCTTTAAACAGTCTTTACAAATACCTTCTGCCATCATGTTATGCGTGCGTATCAAAAGACCTGTCTGTGCTTCCATTTGATGATTCCATTCATCCATATATGGAATATCTAAATCAAGAATACGATCACATCTTACACAATGCAGATGATAATGGGGATGACTTGTCTTATCATACTGATATCCTTCTACAGGATGGGCAATCTTTTTAATTTCATTCATTTCCACCAGAATATTCAGATTACGATAGACGGTTGCCAGACTTATTTTATTACCATCCTCATTCATGTTCTTGAAAACTTCTTCGGCTGTTACATGTCCATCAATCGTTTTAAGATAATTTAATATCATATCGCGCTGTTTTGATGATTTACGTTTCATTGGAACAGCCTCCTTTCTTAAGAACCGTTCTCATTATAGCTCTTAGGTTTATCATTGTCAACACTTTTTAAGAATAAAATTAAGAAATATTCTTATTTTTAGAAAAGATCAGTTTCCTAAAAATAATATAGCTTTCCCTTACAACCTCAGACGAATTTCTACGTTATTTTCAACTTAAATTAATATGTAAGTCTTTAGATTTATAATTTATTATTAAGTCAATCTATTCATACCGTATCTTCATTGTTTTATTTGTCTAAGCAGATAATGTTTTTCTGTATATTGATGTTCAGCATATCTTTTCACTTTAACAATAACTATACATATCTAAAAAGCAATAAAAAAATACTATAGCAATTGCTATACATATAATTATCTATGCTTTGTCATTTATCATTTCCCAAAAAACATATTTTTAACCATTTTTTTCTCATTCATAAAATAAAATCTTCTTTTACTATCTACTACACAAATTCTATCTAACTTTAACAAGGAAAATCAGCATAATTGATTATTTTAATTATGAAAAATATCCACTTTTCTTCTTTATCTTAGCCATAAGGTAAAGAGAAAGCACTATTAAAAGTTTCATCGTTATGAGTGAATGGACGATGTTTATCAAATTTTTGTTTGCCAGTTTAGCAAAAAAAGATTGTTCATCAACATCACAGACGAATCGTATGAACCTTCATCAGCATAAACTTGTACATACTTCCACAGCCTAAGCTCTTTCCAACTCCTTGATAGTTCGCTAATCAATAAAAAACAATGTCTGAAAAGGCAGTTCCTTTCATCAACATTGATAAATTCTATTTTTTAATTAAAAGTACGATACATTGTGCTAAGACGCCTTCTTCTCTACCAATAAACCCCATTTTTTCACCTCTGGTAGCTTTGATGCTTACTTGATCAATATCACAATGTAAAGCAGCAGCCACATTCTCACGCATTTTCACAATGTGGGGAGCCATCTTTGGTCGCTCAATCATGATAAGAGCATCCAAATTATTGATTTTATAACCCTGCTTATCCATGATCTTGTATACTTCCTGCAACATCCATAAAGAATTCATATCCTTATATTCCTTTGCTGTATCAGGAAAATGCTTCCCTAAATCTCCTAAAGCCAAAGCACCCAAAATGCTTTCGGCAATAGCATGCAAAAGGGCATCTGCATCAGAATGACCTAGCAATCCTCTTTCATGGTCAATTTCCACACCACCCAATATTAACTTTCTACCCTGTATCAGTTGATGAATATCACTGGATTGTCCTATACGAAACATATGCTCACCTATCCTTTACTCATCTTAGCATACCCTAATTCCTTCCGTTTTTCAATTCACGTTGTAAGAAATCACATCTTATGTACGCATATGTAGATACGATAGATCTCAAGTATATAAAATCACTTTTCATTATATTGCATAACACATCTTACTTAATCACAAACTTGTAACAGTAAAGATAAAAAACCATGGATTTTCTTTGGAAAATGAATACACTTTCGCGCCTTCTTATGCTAATATAATATTGTATTAAGAAGAAAGAAACGAGGGAAAAAGTAAATGAAAAAATTAACAGCACTCTTATTAAGTGTTGGCGTTCTGTTCTCTATGAGCGCTTGCAGCGGTTCTAAGGTTGATGATAAAGCTTTAGATGCACTGGAAACTGCTATTCAGAATGTAACGGAAATGAAGTCAGCGGATTATGATATCCAAATGGAAGTCAGCGCCAGTGGTCAAATGGTGAAAGCTGGAATTGATGGCACCTACAATTTTGAATCAAGCAAACCACAGTTTTCTTTAGGTCTTGATTTATCTGCATCCGGACAGAAGATTGATGACTATGTAACGATGTATATGGATTCAAATTATGTCTATACGAATATGATGGGACTTCAGAAAGAAAAAGAAGCCATTAAAGACACTATGAACCAGATACCTAGTATATCCTTAGATAAGGATACGTTAAAAATTCCTAAGGATAAAATGAAAGAATATCTAGAAGAAGCAAGTATCAAAGGTGATACACTGACATTAGTATTCGATAAGGAAAAATTGAATAAAGAATTGAAAGACAATTTAAATTCTTTAGCTTCTGTTAACGCAAATGTAGCCGGCAATAGCGTGGCGAATGTAAAAGATGCTACCATTAAAGAAGTTAAACTAGTCGTTAAATTAGAAAACGGACAGTTCCGTAAAGCTGATATGAACTTTAACATGACTCAGAAAGCCAATGATAAAGAAGAAGAGGCAAATATTAAACTGTCTATGGAATTTAAAAACGTTGGTAAGAACCAACAGGTTAAATTCCCAGCGGATTTAAAGACTTATCCAGAAAAGAAAAAATAACATCTAACAGGGTCATTGCTTAAGTAATGATCCTCTTTTAAAAAGGAGGTTAGTGAAATGAAAAAAGGATGGAAAGTAGTTCTCGTAATACTGATGCTGACATTTGGTTTTAGCATGAGTGGCTGTAGCAGTAAAGTAAGTGATGAAGCATTCCAAGTGTATCAAGATACGGTAAAGAAGATGGAAGAGCTGAAAAGCGCAGATATAAAAATGAAAATGCTATTTGATGCAGATGATATGAATATGCATATGAAAGTGACGGCAGATATGCTGTACAATGCAGAGAAACAATTGCAACTTGCCGCAAATTTCGGAGCGGCTATGAGTGGTGTGAAAATGGATGATTTCTTGCAGCTATATGTAAACAAGAATATGTTTTATATGAATATGATGAATCAGGAAAAAATTGCATATAATCTAAAGCCCGTAATTGCTGCCTTAGAAAAAGAGATGCCTAATAGTTTAAATGTTGGTACAAAGGATCAATTTAAAGAATTATCAATGAAAGAACAAGATGGTAAATATCACTTACATGCCGTATTTAATGATAAAACAATGCAAAATGCTTTAAAAAGTGCAAAAAAGACAAACAAGCAATTACAAAATGGAAATTTTGATGCCAAATTAGATAAGTATGAAGCAGATCTTGTCGTAGCTAAGGATAAGATGTTGGAATCTATTGTTATCCATATGGATATGAATATTATTGCCGATAAACAGTCTATGCCTATGAAAGCTGAAGTAACGATGCATATTGCAAAACCAAATCAAGTGACGGATATCAAAATGCCTTCTTTTAAAGATTATCCCAAAGCTGATTTTAATGCTGAAAATTTCTTAACAGACTTTGGAAATACAACTGGTAATACAATTTAACATTGCATTTCTGTTCAATTTCTGATATGATTTAGCCACCGTTAAGGGAGTAGTTGGCTCATGATGAGTAGTTAAGTCAACATGATGATTCAGGTATTGAATCTGGCTTAAGTATTAAACAACGAGACTTATACGTAAGATTTTCTTGCGCCTAAGTCTTTTTTTCTTTGGAGGTATGAAATATGAGTTTAATTTCTGTATTTTTCATAGGTATCGGTTTGAGTATGGATGCCTTCGCTGTAAGCATCGCCAAAGGTATGACGATGAAAAAGCATGAAGTCCTTCGTTATGCCTTAATCCTCGCTGTATTCTTCGGGATGTTTCAGGCCTTGATGCCCTTGCTTGGATGGCTTGCTGGCAGTTACTTTCAGGAAATCATCGCCTCTTTTGATCATTGGATTGCCTTTGGTTTACTGGCAATCATCGGCATCAATATGATTAGAGAAGCTCTCCATCCTGACCTCGATCAACAAGACGCATCTTTATCTCTACAGACGATTCTGATTCTTGCGATTGCCACCAGCATTGATGCGCTGGCTGTGGGCATTAGCTTTGCCTTGTTGGAAGTAGATATCGTCTTAGCAATCGTCATAATTGGCATCACGACCTTTGTATTAAGTTTTCTAGCGGTGTTTATCGGACATTTTATGGGCGGCCTGCTTGAAAAATATGCCGGTATCTTAGGTGGTATTATCTTACTATTGATCGGTATTAAGATCGTAATTGAACACACCCTATAATTCGTTTCATTAATAGTTGGCATGTCCATCCATATCCATGATAAAATAAGATAGAAAGTGAAGTGATCATAATGCAGGAACCTTTAGCCTTTCGCATGCGACCGCAAAAAATAGAAGAAATCATCGGGCAAAAACATTTAATCGGAGAAGGAAACGTCCTTCGTAAATGCTTAGCTGCGAAACGTATCTTCTCTATGATATTTTATGGTCCTCCGGGAACAGGGAAAACAACTTTGGCCATGGTATTAGCAAATGAACTAGAACTACCTTATCGTTTGTTTAATGCTGTAACCGGCAACAAAAAAGAATTGGAACAAATTTTTGCGGAAGCCCGCTTATATCCGGGGCTTATTTTAATTGTAGACGAAGTACATCGTTTAAATAAAGATAAACAGGACTTATTATTGCCACATGTAGAAAATGGCAATATTACCTTGATTGGCGCAACCACCAGTAATCCATTGCATGCCATCAATCCTGCTATACGTTCTCGTTGTCATTTATTTGAAGTTAAAGCACTGTCGCAGACAGATATTGAAGAAGCATTATGCAAAGCTCTGCAATCACCGAAAGGTTTAAATAATGAAATTACAATTGAAGAGGATGCTTTGCATATCATTTCTCGCCACAGTAACGGAGACATCCGCTATGCTTTAAATATATTGGAAATCTGTGCTATCGCTAGTGACGGTTGTATTAGTAAGGCTTTAGTAGAGCAATTCTCGCAAATACCAAACATGAGCATGGATAGCGATGGAGATGGCTATTATGATATTTTAAGTGGATTTCAAAAATCCATACGTGGCAGCGATGTGGATGCCGCATTATATTACCTTGGTATCATGATTGAGGCAAATGATATGGATAGTATTGAAAGAAGATTACTTGTTACGGCATATGAAGATATCGGTTTAGGCAATCCTGCGGCAGTTGCCCGCTGTGTGCAGGCAATTGATGCGGCTAAGCGTGTTGGCTTTCCTGAAGGAAGGATTCCATTAGCAATGGCCATCATTGATCTTTGTTTATCGCCTAAATCCAAAAGTGCGGAAAGTGCCATTGATGCTGCCATGTCAGTATTGCGCCATACTTCTTATAAAGTACCGGATTATCTTCGCTTTACCCCTGTAAATATGAAGGAAGAGGATCAATATGATTATAATCGCAGTGATATCTGGAATCAGATTCAATATCTTCCGGATGCTTTAAAGGATACCCAATTCTATCATCCACAGATGAATTCTTCTTATGAAAAAGTTCTTGCGCAGAATTTAGAAAAATTACGAAAGGTAAAACGTACAAGTAATTTAGCAGCCTTAAAGAAAAAACGATAAGATGAAAAAGGATTTAAATCTTAAAAAGTACTTTATAAGATGATGGTTAGTCTTAATTAAGTCTAGAGATATCTTGCGTATAACATAAAGGAATGAGGTAATGCCCTTATACATATAAAGACGCCCTATGAAGAAAAAGATAGGATATATCTTTTAATTTTCGGATTCATTCTTATGGCAATGGGGAAATTTTCGTTTTTTAAGCAAATTGCATAAGCATAGGCTTGTGGTTGTTTATATTTTCCCCATATCTTTCTTTATAAAACGTCTTTATTTCTGCCATGTTTTTTACCGGATACCAAAGCAAAAATCTGTTAACTTCTTCATCTTTTAGGATAAGGAAAAGAGCTTCGATATCTGCTTCCGTAAATTTTCGCAAAATCAAACGTTCTGTTTTTAAGATAGGTGTATTCATTTACTTTTAACTCCTCAAATTAAACTTTTCTTTAACTGCATCCCATTTTACATCATAAAATACTATTTGTGTTATGTTAAAATCCTGCTGTGATATTTTCAAACAGTATCTTGGTTGTTAATACTCATAATTTATGTTTGCACATTGTTTCGCTTCTCTTGTTTATCTAATTCAAGCCGTAATTTTTTGGATTAATACCAAAAAAAGATGAACCTTTGGATCCATCCTAGAAATATTTGATGTAGTGTTTCAGATCTCGTTTATTCTCATAACCATTTTCCATCATGATTTCATATAGCACCTTACGATCAATATCAGCTGCCATGCGGATACCATGATAACCATTACGTTTTACAACCTTTTCAAACTCTTTAATAATTTCACTTGTCATTTCCTTATTTTCTCTAGTTTCATTCGTGAATACCATTTGAATGATACTGACAAGATTATCAGAATACAGTGTTCCATAAGGTGTTCCATGAACATAGCCGACTACTTTTCCCTCAAGCTCTGCGACTAGAATCAAGTCAATGCCGGCATCCAATATGTTTTGAATACGTTCTGCCACTTTCTCCTCATCGTATGCATAACCTAGTTTAAGGTTTAATTCATGGATGTCATGGTAATCGTTTGTGGTAATTCTTCGGATTACATAATTTTCCATACAATTCCTTCCTTTCCTTCTTTGTGCAAATCACTTATAGTCTATCATAGAACATAGAACTTTGTAACAAAATCTTTCACTTTTTGTGTATCTTTTAAATGCTACGTTTTATTAAATCGCAAGCTCATTGTATAGTTTCTATAGTATGTCCAGATTTTCAATACGTATACTCTTTTATCGTATGCAGATGGTAGGTAACGGTGAAGTGCTTTCCATGTTCTTATCAAGAAGATGTATACAACTGAAAGTCTTTTATATTTAATTTATCCCGTTTTATTCACTGCATATCTCCATCCGTTTTTAAAACCATTATAGCATGCGTATTTCAGCAATGACATTTTTTTCTGCTATTGAAAACTGCTTACTTCGCGATATTTTATACCTATATAAAAAAGAGGTGTTACGACAATTGTATCACTGAACATTGTCCTACAGCCTCTTTACGATGATTACGCTTGCCAATCGCTATGAAAACTTCCCTGCGCATCTGTTCTTTCATAGGTGTGTGCACCAAAGCAGTCACGCTGTGCCTGGATTAGATTTGTCGGCAAAGCGGCACAGGTAATCCCTTGCATGTATTGTAAGGCACTTGTAAAGATGGGAAGATGCAGGGATTGTAAAACACCCATACTTACCAGATTTTGTAAATCGTGTCGCGTTTCTGCCAGCTTTTTCTGATAAACACTTGATAAGATCAGATTATCATAAGCACATGCTTCTTTAAATGCCTGCATGATATCCTTTAGAAAAGCCGATTTGATGATACAGCCATTTTGCCAAATATTTGCTAAGGCAATGCAATCAATATGATATTCTTTCTGTCTTGATACACTCGTGATTAAGGAAAAGCCTTGGGCATAGATGCTCATTTTCGCTGCTAACATGGCTTTTTCTAACATCTGTAAGAAAGCTTCTTCTGTTATTTCCATCTTACAGGATGCATGCGGATATAAGGCAGATGCCTGGGTACGTTCCACATGGTTCATAGATAGAAAACGTGTCTGAACTGCTTCGGTAAGACTTGGTATTGCCACACTATAATCAAAGGAAATCTGACTTGTCCATTTCCCCGTCCCTTTCTGTCTGGCAACATCACTGACATAATTTACTAACCAGCCTTCCTTTTTATCGTCCTTACGACGTAAAATATCACAAGTGATATCCATCAGATAAGAATTTAATGGGCCTTGTGCGAGACGATGAAATGCCATTTGGATCTTTTTCATATCCTGCTGATAATAGTTCTTTAACAATGCATAACTTTCCGCAATTAATTGCATATCCGCATATTCAATACCATTATGAACCATCTTAACAAAATGCCCGGCACCTTTTTCCCCGATATAAGTACAGCAAGCAGATCCATCATCATTTTGTGCAGCCATTGCGGTTACGATGCTAGCCACTTCTGCATATGCCTTACGATCTCCACCGGGCATAATGCTTGGCCCCTCTAATGCCCCTTTTTCGCCACCGGATACACCACAGCCAATATAACGGATACCGACTTCTTTTAATTCCTGCTGCCGACGTTCTGTATCAAGGAAGAAAGAATTCCCACAATCCATAAGAATATCGCCTTGACTCAAAAGCGGAACTAAGGAAGAAATTACGCTATCCACAACTTTTCCCGCTGTCACCATCAATAAGATCTTACGTGGTTTTTCTAAACTATCCACAAAATCTGCGATATTTTCATAGCCATGTAACAATGGATATTTTTGACAACAAGCTTTTGTCACATCTGTTTCAATATTAAAGACACTGATGGAAAACCCTTTATTGGCAATATTACGAGCCAACGATTGTCCCATCACACCTAATCCATACAATCCAATCTGTTTATGCATAAGCCACCTCATCAGCGATACGCTGTTGTAATTCGGCTTTGGCTTTTGCGGCGATCGTAGGTTCTAACAAGATTTCTACAATTGCCCTTGCCATCGCGATTGCACTGATTTTTAAACAACGTCTTCCTGCTTCTCCATTTGCTAATTCGCGAAATTCTTCGGTATGTCCACTGATCTTACGTTCAGGCAATAACGTCATAAACAAATTGCAGGCAGGAATCACGCGCGATACATTACCTAAATCTTCTCCACCTTTATCAGCTGGCATTCCTTCCATCAATGGCTCTTTTAAATAGGTAAGTTCCGCTTTTAAAAGATCTCCTAAAATGGCATTGGGGGTTCTGCCTAAATAGCCGGGAATTTCTTTATAGTGAACCTTACATCCTGTAGCCATGGCCATTCCTTCTGCCATTTGATAAATCTTTTCTCTGGTTTTTGCGATATCTGCCACATGCATGGTGGAGATTTCTACTTCTACCTTAGTATAATCGCTGATTCGGCCGATATCCTGATTGGTTTTTGGTAAGATACAACAGATATGAATATCATCCTTTAATTGCTGACGCAACAGACCTATTCCTTGATAGAATAAGACAGCTGCATCCAAAGCATTGATTCCATTTTCGGGATGGCTTTCCGCATGAGCGCTTTTTCCATGATACTCAATTATAAAATCTGTAAAACTTGCACATTCACCGCCGATTCTAGTAATAGCACTTGTCGGATGCATGAAATATAACACATCTACACCATCAAATACATGATTATCCAGCATGATGATCTTGCCACCGCCTTCTTCTTCTGCCGGTGTACCAAAGACTTCAATGCTGCCACATAGATTACTTTCATCCAACACCTTTTTGACTGCCAGCGCAGCTCCCATTGCACTTGTCGCAATCAACTGGTGACCACAAGCATGTCCGATATCGGCTAATGCATCATATTCGGCGATTACTCCAATACGCAAGCCTTCTCCTTTTTTATATACGGCATGGAAGGCGGTATCTAAACCGCCTGCTTTTTCCTGTACCGTAAAGCCTTGTTCTCTTAATTCACGACATAATACCTTGCACGCCTTATGTTCCTGAAAAGCAATTTCCGGATTCATGTAAAGATAACTAGCGATATTAGAAAGATGTTCTAAGTTCTCCTCTACACTTTCATCACAGAGCTGCTTTATGTCTTTACGTTCCATGAATGTCCCCCCTACACGATATCAAAGAAGGCTAATACAATAGATGCAATGATGATACCAAGCAAGATTCCACCATATTTCGTACCTTTTTTCTTCATGTAGAAATAAATTCCGGCAATTAACGCAAATGGCAATAATCCTGGCATGATTCCATCTAAAATATTTTGTAACAGAATCGGATCACTGTTTTCCAATTTGAAACCAGCTGTTGTAGTTAAGGATACATAACTTGCTGATAATGCTCCCATCATCATTAACCCTAAGATACTGCAAGCATCAATAATACGATTCATCAAACCGCTTTGAATCAGTTTACCGATAGCGTTACGTCCTAAAGAATACCCTAATTTACACATATACAAGCCAATAAAATAACCGGCTAATGGGAATAACAATACGAAGAATGCTCCGATGAGATTGTTACTTAAAGCCATCGTCGTAGCCAAAGCCAGACAAATTGGTTTTAATGTTCCCCATATCAGCGTATCACCGATACCGGCAATTGGTCCCATCAGACCCGTTTTTAAGGCGATGATCATCTCTCCGGAAATATCATCCGGATTCATACTTTTTTCTTCTTCTAAAGATAAGGTAATACCATGAATAACAGAGCCAATCGTACCTTCGGTATTAAAGAACTGTAAATGACGTTGCAGTGCTTCCTGATAATCATCATCATTTGGATATAGCTTTCGCAATGCATTCTGCTGAGATGCGCAGAAGCTTAACGACTGCAAACGATCGTAACAGTGTGAAACTTCACACAGCCAATACCATTTATTATATGCCTGAAAAATATCCTTATTGGTAATCTTTCTTTCATTTGTGTTCTCTGCCATAACTATACCTCACTTTCCTTATTCTTTAAGAATAGATATAACAGTGCAATACATGTACCGAAGATGGCAACTCCCATCGTTGCTACTTCAAAATAAATGACAATGAAATAACCGATAACGAAGAAAGGAAGGAATTCTTTCTTTCCGATAGTATAAACAGCTAAGGCAAAACCGATTGCAGGTAATACCCCGCCGGCAACTTCAATTCCATGCATTGCCCATGCAGGTATCGCATTGATCATACTTTCTACCAATGTCGGTGCTAAGATGTTTGCTAAGAAGATTGGTACAGCTGTTAATACAAAGGTTAAAATCATCGGATAAACAGATGCATTTCTTGTAACCGCGTTAAAATCTTTCTTCTCCACGCTTTTTTCAGCACGAATGGTGAATGTAGAGTTAATGGAATATTTAATATTCCATAACACGGAACCAAGAATACCGAAAGGTACCGCTAAGACAGTTGCCGCATGAGCGTCTAATCCTGTACGAAGAGCAATGGGAATTGCTACTAATGCCGCACTAGATGCGCAAGCCGGAACCGTTCCGCCTGGATAAATAATACCAAGGTACATCAGTTCCAGAGAACCACCGATTAATAATCCCTGTTCGATCTGTCCGGTAATGATACCCAATAAAGCGCCTACCAATACCGGCTGTCCTAAGGTATCACTCAATGTATAACCAAAATCAGTTGTTGAAACAAATTGCCAAATACCGCAAAATGCCGCGACTAATAATAAACCTGTGTCCATAAATTTTTTCCTCCTCTACTCATGAAAATCAAGTTTGTCTATGACTTTATCTACTTCATACTTCTGTTGTGTAGGTACGACTTGAATATACATTTCACATCCTTTCTCCATCATTTCTCTTAACAATTTGACATCCTTTGCATCAAAGGTAATGCCACTTGGTGTACTGACTCTTCCAGAGCCGCCACCTAAGCCCCCTATTTGAATAATTGGCATTGGGAATTCTTTCATCAATAATGCATGACAATCTTCAACGTTCTTAAACAGCAGCAATACCTTGCCATCTCCAAACGCATTTTCCTTCCAACGTTGACTGCTTTCCTCTATGGTAAAGATATCCACCTTCACATTTGAAGGTGCTGCCATTTTATATACACTTGCCAAAAATTCATCCTTTGCCAACATATCATTTACAATGATGATACGATTTGCATTGGCCTGTTTTACCCATTTTGTAACGACCTGTCCATGAATCAAACGAAAATCAATTCGTATTAAGCTAATTTCTGCCATTATGTTTTCCTCCTCTATGACAAGTTTTTCAACAGCTTGATAACATCTTTCCCGCTGCTTTGTAAAATTGACAGACCTACATCAATCAATTCCTCCCGGCTGTGATGATCTTTTTGTGATGTGATTTCAATATACATGGCCAGATTCAATCCTGATATGACTTGCATATCATAGCGTTGAGATAAGATAGCACATGTTGTACAAGGGGTTCCTCCGAATAAATCTACCAAACACAAAACTTTCTTCCCGGCTTCTTTCTGTAAGGCTGCTTCCATCATTTCCTTATATTCTTCTGGAGGCATGCCAGGCAGTAATGAAAATGAATATACATTTTCGCTTTTGCCTGCAATCATTTCTGCGGATTTAATAAGTTCTTCACCAAATCTTCCATGTGTACAGACAAAGATGCACAAATCCTTTTCCATACGATCCTCCTTCCTGCTTTTACTCTTTCACCTTCCTTTTAGCAAGTTGTGTGCCAATAGAAAAAAGTGCCGTGAACATCAGCACTTTTCCTTATACGAAGCATAGTGTGTTATTCTGTGTCGAAGATATCCATCACATAAGCGATTTCTGTGTCAGAGATTGTTATTTGAAATTCATCCTCTAAAATGCGCAATGCCGTTTGGATGATATGATATAGCTTTTCGTCTGCTTTAATACGTTCTTCCATGCCGACATAGGGCATTTCTTCCTTACGGATACAGCGCTCTATCATACATCCTACATGTAGCATATAACCAATCAACACACGATTATAATCATCAATATCTAACATTTTTGAAATGACACGGAAGGATTTACGAATGAGAGCATCCGCTTTGATCGGATCTAGAAAAACAAGCGTTTCTTTTAAGAAATTATTGGTCATTAAGTTCGCTGAAACGATTTCTTCGCCTTCTACCCCTAGATTCATCGCAATAATCTGATTTAATTGGGAAAAGCCATCTTCTAAGATAATCTTGTCACTGGAGATATAGGCTACATCTTGAATATGCAAATCACATGCACCTACAACAGCCAAGACTCGTTTCCCACTTAGATCCTTTTGTTTAAAAGTTTCGGTATTGCAGGGAATAATCTCAATACTGCATTCTTTTACCAGTGGCAAAGCACTGCAGATTAAATCTCCTAATTTAATAGCTGCGCCTTCTCCACTCATACAAGTCGTAATAATCACATATTGTTCCCCATTTTGTTGCTGCAGATTCTTTGAATATAGCTTGCCGATATAGGGCGTATAACTACGTAATTCTTTATATAGATCATCCAATGTATATTCCAGCAGCATGGTTTTTCGCAATGCTTCTAATACAAAGGGCGTTGATATCATATCAATGGTCCGAATAGGAATCTGTGTCTTTTGCGAAATGATGTCCCCAAAGGATAAGAGAGAACCCATATCCACTAACATCAAAACCCCTTTTCCCTCATTGATTTCCTTTACCTTTTCCGTAACGACCTCTAAAAAATCATCCACATTCTGATGCAGGCTCATATCCAGCGCATGACCATGCGTAGTATGTAAAAGTGAATTTGCCACATCCACCATATTGCGCGCTACCCCATTTCCATGTGCTAACGCCAGTAAACCAATCGCCCCATGCTTTCCCTCATTTTCCTTTTCCACACATAAAAACATGGTGAAAAATAAGAGCTCCTGATCTTTTAGTTTCATATCCAATTCCATTTCCAGAAAATCGCGTATTTCTCTGGCTGCCGCATATTCATTAGGATTTTCCCGCATGACCTTATAAATTCCATCATTGATTTCATAAGTATCCCGTTTATGCTCCGCTATTGCAGAAACATGCATCGCCATGGCTACGCAAATTTTTTTCGAGAAATGACAGCTTAAACGCTGTTCTGCTAAAGATAAGGCAACCTCCACAGCATGATAAATATGAATCGGTATGATCTTATGCAACATATCCATATCTTCATGCTCATCAGTGATACGATCTGACAAAGTTTCCATATATTGCTCAATATAACGGCGTATAAAAGAATTGGCCTCCGCAATCGAATAACCACGACGTTCATACCCTATCAGCTTACGACTGATTTCATGATAAATATCGGAGAATTTCTCATCATAATTTTCTTCCGAGGTTGTTTGATCATACAATATATATTCTTCATGAAGTGGCAGATTTTTTTCTATTTCTTGCATCTTTTCAGCATTTAATAATCCACGATAAATATGATCTTGCAAAATGGATGTCGTAATACGAATTTCATCGTATCCTTTCATTTTCGATTCAAGAAAGCCATTGGCACACAGTAATCGAATATCAGCTTTTAATTGTCCGATATTTCCTTTACAATCATAGGACAATAATGAACGCATGACTTTATTATGTACTTGAATTGGTATCATAACCTGATTATATTCCTGAGCAAAAAATTTCTCAATCAGCTCATAACGTTCTTTTATCGTTCGCTCATGCAAAGCAGGCATTGTGATCGTCATCGGGATTCTTCGTAAAAATGTCTGTAGTAAAGAAGATTCTACATTCTCTGTGGTTGCCGCAATAATCAATGTTCTTGCCGTACTATTTTCTTTTGCTCCTAAGCGGCGATATTCATTACGATCCATTAACATGAATAGCATCTCTTGTCCTTCAGGAGGCAGTCGATGTATTTCATCCAAAAATAAAACCCCATCGCGTGCCTGCTCCACTAAGCCATCATTCGTTTTCTCTGCCCCTGTATAAGCACCCTTTACATAACCGAACAATTGACCCAACAGCAGCTGTGGATTATCCGCATATTCTGCACAGTTAAAGACGATAAACTTCGCATCCTCACCTAATACACCGTGTTCCTTGGCATAACGATACATGATTTCCGCGAACATTGTCTTTCCTACTCCGGTAGGACCAATCAACAGCGTATGCAACCCAAATGGCGGATAGATCATCGCTGCTTTTGCTTTCTTGATAACCGTCTTTAAACTACCATCACTGCCAATCACATGCAAAAAGGCATCCGTCCCTATGGTTTCCTGCATTCGTATACTGTTTTTTAAGGTTGTTACTTCGTACTGTTCTAGCCTTGTCTTACTTAATTCCTGTAATATCTTTGCATCAAAATAATACACCGGTCTTCCAATAACTTTCACAACCACTTTTTCCTGTACCAGACGATTGAGCTCTTTGCTCACATTTGCCCTGTCCATTTGTAAAACCGCCGCAAGATTTGCCGCATTTACCCCTTCATATCCTTCCATGATCTGTTTTATTGATACGGTTTGACACATTTGTTTCAGGCAATCAAATACTTTTGATTTCCTTAGCATTGTTCCACCTCAATTTCAGAATTGTCATAACATCTCTATATGTGATTATAGTTGATTGTACTTCTAAAGTCAAAGCGTTTTCTACCATGGCAGAATTTTCCTGTATATGACCTTTTTTACATGCCGAAGCTGTCAATATTCTAACCTAATAAAACTTTATGTAGATATTCCTATTAAAGAGCAAAAAAAGAAGACAGTTTATAAAACCGTCTTCTCTAGAAAGGTCGCATTATTTTTTGATAATGGATGTATTCCAATGTTCGTTTGGTGCTACTTCCAGTAAATCAGCTACCGTAGCTGCAACATTTGAAAGTCCTAGATCTTCATCCTGTTTCAATTCTACATCTGCACCATAAACAATGAATGGAACCTTGTTTAATGTATGGGAAGTCTTAGATTTAACAGGTGCATCTTCTTTTTTCTTCTTTTCATACATTTCATCAGCATTTCCATGATCTGCTGTAACGATTAAGATACCATTTACAGCATCCACCGCTTTCTTAACACGAGCCAGCTGTAAGTCAACAGATTCTACACCGATAACAGTAGCTTCAAAGTTACCGGTATGGCCAACCATATCGCCATTTGGATAATTCGTACGCAGGAAGTCATAGTTTCCTGATTCAATAGCGGCACATAACACATCGGTGATTTCAGCAGATTTCATCCAAGGACGCTGTTCAAATGGTACAACATCAGAAGTGATTTCTACATAATCTTCCAATTTCTCATCAAATTTCTCAGAACGATTCCCATTCCAGAAGTATGTCACATGTCCATATTTCTGTGTTTCGGAAATAGCATATTCACGAATCCCGTGTTTGCATAATTCTTCTGTCAATGTATATTTGATCTTTGGTGGGTATGTTAAGAAGTTGTGAGGGATATTCAAATCTGCATCATACTGCAACATACCGGCATACATAACTTTTGGCATTCTCACACGATCAAACTTATCAAAGCTGTCATCACCGTCAAAGGCTAACGAGATTTCCTGAGCACGATCGCCTCTGAAGTTAAACAGTACAACACTGTCGCCATCTTCGATCGTTCCCACCGGTTTGCCATCTTTCGCAATGACAAAGCCTGGCAAATCCTGGTCAATTACGCCTGTTTCGTTACGGAATGTTTCTACTGCTTCAGAAGCAGAAGCAAACTGACGTCCTTCACCTAAAACATGTACATGCCATCCTTTTTCTACCATTGCCCAGTTTGCTTCGTAACGGTCCATCGTAATCGTCATACGTCCGCCGCCGCTAGCAATGCAAGCATGGAAGTTATCATCATTTAATTCAGCCATGTAGTTTTCAATATCTTCGATATAGATCAATGCACTGGTTTCCGGAACATCACGTCCATCTAACAGCGCATGAATGCGAACTTCTTTCACGCCATCTTCTTTTGCTTTCTTAATCAAAGCCTTCAAATGATTGATGTGAGAGTGTACATTTCCATCCGATAACAAACCTAAGAAATGCATTGTTCCATCTTTACAATTGTTAACCAAAGCTTCCCATGTTTCAGTCTTGAAAATTTCTCCGGTTTCGATGTTTTCATTTACTAATTTTGCCCCTTGTGAGTAAATTTGTCCACAACCAAGAGCGTTGTGTCCAACTTCACTGTTCCCCATGTCACCATCACTTGGCAATCCAACAGCCAAGCCATGTGCCTTAATTTCTGTGTGTGGGCAGTTTGCCCATAATTCGTCTAATGTTGGTTTATATGCTTTTTTAACGGCGTTACCAAATTCTGATGCGTTGATTCCAACACCGTCCATAACCACTAATACTACTGGTCTTTTACTCATAGTATCCATACCTCCTGTCTACCTTATAAATATACCATCTTTTTCTTGTTTTAGAAACTGTTTTGTTCACAATCCCCATAGAAAAAACATCACTTTTCGTGATTTTTCTTTATGATAGTTTATGGACACTATAAAATACGCATGAATGCCAGTAATAGAAACAGGATGCCACTAACCCATGATAAATTCCAATCTGCCAAGGAAGCGACATGCCTTCCTATATATGAGCCAAAAAAGACCGCAAGGAAACCGACAGTGAAACTGATACATAAAACCAGTAAACGATCATGTACCTGTACGCCATAAGCAAAACCACTGACGATCGAATCGATGGAAAGAGCAACCGCTAAATATAACGCTTCATGCAATGATAACTCTTTTGAATGATCGGCATCTGCCCGTGTTTCATCCAGATAAACATCAAGTACAAAGGATATACCACTGTACTGAAAGGAAACTTTACGACTTTTTCGATCCTTTAAAAAAGATTTAATCGTTCCTTGAAAAAGTGCACTAACACCCATTAAGAAAAAGATAGCAAACGAGAAAACAGCAGCATACTGAGGATGTAATACCTTTTGAAAAAGCCCTGCAGTATAAATAGAAACACCCAAAAAGCTTGTCCCTATCAATGCGATTAACAAAGTTGAACGTAATGGAATACGAATCTTTTGTGCACCATAAGCAAGAGATGCTAAAAAACTATCTAAACTTAATGCCACAACCAATAGGAAAGAAGTAATCATTTCGCATTCTCCTCTTTATTATGGTATTACGCTATTGCATTTCGGTGACGGCTGCTGCCAAATTAAAAACATCTCAATTCGCATGTTTTGCGTCATGAGATGCTTGTATTTTATAATTCTGTGATATTTCCTTTTTTATCGGCTAAGATCACACTCATATTCAAACTGTTTTTAACCGCTTCCGGTATTTCATTCCATTGTCGGCGATAAGAAAGAGAATCATTAAACGCAATGCTGTAATGTGTTTTTGTATCTTCAATATGCTTTAATACTTCACTCACCTTCACCGGTAATGGCTGTTTACGGCCACGTTTAATACCTTGCACATTGATGACCCAACGCTTATTTTCGATATGGGCCTCGATAAAGTCTTTATTTTCCACATATTCCCAGCCATGTTCATTTAGCCATCCTTTGATGAGGTTACGCAAATCTTCTGTATTTCGCTTCATCTTTGCTTTTCGTGCTGCCAATTTTTCTTCTTCACTTTTTGCCGGACGACCGCGTTTTTTGTCAGGGAACATGCGCTGGCGATTTGCTAAATCATGCAACTGAAAACGCACCGTTAAATGGGAACCAAATCCGGTATTACCTTTTGGGCGTTGTAAGATTTCATCTCCTTCTAACATTTTTTTATAAATAGCCTGACAGCAAGTAGGCATCGTTGCATGCTCAGGTGATACAGAGGCATGTAGCTGCTTAGAATTCACCTCAATGCAGGTTTTTCCCTCCTTTATCGCTGTCAGTTTCAAATTTTCAATAACTTCCAAGTAATCTTTAATTCCTGGACCTTTCATTTTAACACTCTCCTTTTATTGGTTACATTGTAATTGTTTTGTTTTGTCGAATGCACGCACATTCTGGCAGATTCTAAAAAATTTGTTTTTTTCTATAAAAGGAATGTCTAAATTTCTGTATCACATGATGAATCCATGATAAAATAAAAGGAGAAATCATCATCGATTACGCGCATAAAATTAAGAAAGTGGTGAAGGCATGAAAAAAATGTTGTTTAAAAAAATTCTGGCTGTCTTAGACGCCATAGAATTACAAGGTATCGATCTTCATCATGCACCGATTCGGGTATATGAAGAGCTGGCAAATGATTATTATGCAACAAAGCTACCGGAAATTCGTGAAATCATTCATTTTCTGCATGAAAAGAAAGCCTTAAAAGAAACCGAAAACGGTATCGACTTAAATCCTGCACCGACGATTTATGCGAAGAGTAATCAGAATTCCGGTGTTGAAGCTTTATCATTATTTGAAACCTTTATCCATGATGTATCTGTTTACGCCTTTTATCAAAAATTGGCTTATGACAATGCTTGGATGGACAAGCAAGATGTGGAAGAAGCGCTAGGAGCAGATGTGTATCGTTTGCTGCAACAGACCATTCTGTTTGAAATAGAAAATGAGCAATGTCATTTTCAGCCAAAGCTGTTAAAAGGTATTACGGATATTCTACAGGAATATGATGACGAACAAGAGCCTTTGATTTCCGTCGCCCTTACTGCGCTGTTTACTTCCAGTATCGTTGCCCATGAAGATATGCGCATCGATTATAAAAATACAAAAACACCGATGTTAAATTATAAATATAAACAAACGATTCTTTCCATCATCCCAAGACGTGGCATACCACACGATCGTGATGAAACCAAGGCACTACAATCCTTTTATAAGGACACCTTGTTTCATGAATTTGATCATGCCTGCCCGCTATGTGGTATAAATATTCCTCATATGTTAATTGCATCTCATATTAAACCTTTCCGGGATTGTGCGCACATTTATGAGGCAATTGATCATAATAATGGGCTATTGTTGTGTCGTAATCATGACTATCTTTTTGATCAAGGTTATATCTCCTTTGATGAACTTGGTTATATCCTGCTTAGTGAGGAGATGTTAGAACGAGATCATTTAGCTTCTTATGTATTAAGAAAAAACTATCAGTTACCTGCCTGCTTTTTGACAAGAGAACGCCTGCAATTTTTAGAATATCATCGTAAAAATATTTTTAAGCATAGGAAATAAGCTTCTGCCTATGATGAAAAGATATACACTTTCTATCCGATATGTACCCTCCATATTTATCAGCCAGTAAGGAGGGTATTTTTTTCGTCTATTCCATGATTCAGCTATCCTTTTTCACCATATGATAAGACATTCCCATCTTTCATAGTATTAGCATGAGATACATTCTTAAATTATTTCCATTTATAAAAGAAAAGCACAAACATATCTATACAAGTATCAAAATTTTAAAAACTTATCTATAAGATCTTTTAATGACCATAGCATCACAAGATTGATTTGATAAATGTAAAAAAATGTATGCATAGAATTTAACAAAGTTTTAGTAAAAACATTCGAAAAAAAGCTCCTATCTTACTTGATCTAAGTATGACAAGAGCTTCTGCATAAACATTATAATTGAAAAAATGCTTGCTTGATAAACCGTATTTTTTCACAGCATAAAACTATAACACTGTTAAAATATCTTCCAGCTTCTCCATCACCTGATAGCACATTGCTTTTAATTCATCATCCGGTGCTATCATATCCGGAATCATTATGACATCCATCTTTGCTGCATGTGCTGCCAATATGCCATTCTTAGAATCTTCTATGACAAGGCAGTCTTCCTTTCGCAAGCCCAGACGCTTTGCTGTTTCAAGATAAATATCAGGATGAGGTTTTCCATGCGCTACCATCTTACCCACTACGATTTCTTCAAAGACATCTTGAATGCCCTCATGCCGCAAGTTAAACTCCACATTTTCCCTTCGCGCACTACTTGCTAAAGCCAAACGATAACCTTTTTCTTGGAGAGCTGTAAACAGCTGCTTTAAATTACATTTAGGCAATGGACCATGTGTTTTTTTATACTCCATCGCGTAATCTTCATGATATTGATACGCCTCTTCCTGAGGCCAGCCTTTTGGCATGTAGGCATCAAACACAACTTGTGCACTTTGATAGGTTCTTCCAATCAAATCTAAAATAAATTGTTCACTTTTGGGCAGATGGAAACGCTCCATGGTTGCCAGCCAGGCAATACGCGATATTTGTTCCGTATCAAATAAGGTTCCATCCATATCAAATAAAATTGCTTTCCACTTTTTCATCGTAACCTCCATACAAGAAAACCCCATAGAATTCTCTACGGGGGAATTAATTACCATCATTTGCAGGATCATCACTTTTGGAAGGGAGCTTAAAAATTTGCTCACCTGGTTTGCTCACCATGAATTTACCTCTGGCGTAGCGTTTTACATATTCAGGGTCTTCCAAATTTTCTTTACGTTTCTTTAAGTCCTTTTGCTGACTTTCTAATGAACTGATCATCTCTTCACTGGTAGAGATTTCTTTCTTTAAACGAAACGTTGTGATCAAATCTTCTGCAGCTATCCAAATCAGAAAACAGGATAAGAATATGGCGGCTAAACTAAAGAACGTGCGAAATGGATGTTTCTTCTTTTTTCTTTTTGCGCTTATTTTTTTTACTTCTTCGCTCATTTATCCTTCGCCTCCTGATTTTCTTCGGTAATCTTATTATAGCAAGTATTTTGGATTTGACAAGTTTAAGTTTTTTGCGTAAAGGCCGCAAAGTTTTAACAAGAGCGAAGAAGAATTGCTGAAATACCGCAAGATACCACGTATAATACACCATGACACCTAACAGGAAAAAACCAAGTAGGTAAATGTTGGTAATCCCGCCATTGATGCCATAAAGACCATAATAAAGCAAAGATGTAAACAGTACATGGAACAGGATTTCCATCGTTCCTCTTAAAAAGGAAACATGCATATATTTCACAAAATTTAAAAGAAAACTAAACCCTAATCCATATACCCAGCCCATGAGAAAGTGATATAGAATAGACTGTATCTGAACCGGCAGCAGCATTATTTAAACAGCTTAGAAATAACCGAATCCTTTCCATTACCTTTTTTATTGGATACATAAGATAAGGATTCAATCAATCCGCGGATAATGACATCTCCACGCTCGGTATCCAGCTTTCCTAAGGTCAGATCTTTTCCCTGCACGAGCATCCAGCCTTGTGCGGTTTCCATTAAAAATTCACTGGAATCAAAACTGTCAATCTGTTTGACACCAGTTAATTCCATCACTTTACGATCTTTTATCACAACGTTATGGTATGGATTTGTTTCAAAGCGCAAAGGATTTGTATTCGTTGTATCTTCCATATAAGTTCCTCCTCTTTTCTTCATTACATCCTATGTTCATGAAATAGCGTTTAGAACTTATGCAATTCTTACAGCGATACTTATAATAAACGCAGTTGTCGTGGGGCTTCTTTTCGCATGGTGACCACATCTTCCTTTGTGATATGTCCCAATAATACACTACTCTTTGGATCATGTTGCATCATGCGTTGGGAAATGCTATCTTCGTCATAATTGGCATAACAATAAGCGCAGCCATGATTACAACAATTATAATCACCAATATCTACCGTTGCCAAACACGCACATTGTGTTCGTACGCCTTTTTCTTTTAATGCTATCGGATATCCTACCAAAGCTTCTATCTCTTTACGATCTACGCATAAGCCCTTTTGGATATGATAAGGGGATAAATCAATGGCTTCCGCACAAGTTTGTATTTGCATACCATAGGATACGCCAATTTCTCCAAGACATTTTCCTATGGCCAACATCTGTGCATGACGCAACTCTTGTAAATGTAAAGATGGCGCATGTTTTTGTGTGTTTTTATACATATCAAGAAAGGAAATGATGATTTTGTTTATTTTGCCTTGTAGCTTTGCACAAAGTTTTTCAAAGGCTTGTGCATGGTAGCTGATGGTATAACGTTCATTTAAGAGAATCGGATCATAGCGTACATATACACGATCTTTTCCAATTTGTTTTGATAGCTCCACAATGCCCTCTAAAATGGCTTTTTTATCTAAGACATGGGACTCTATATCCTGATGATAAGGAGTAAATGTCACATGAAAGAGATAGGGAAAAGGAATTTCGGATAAGCGATGCAATATGGGCAAAGGATTTTTTGTACAGAAGATCATCGCATCAATTTGGTCTTGTGTTAGTGCTATACGACTGATCTGGTGAGGATTAAAAGGATTTCGTACGTCCACAAAACCTGCTTTGAAACGTTGAAACAGCCATTCACTGTAAAATGCCGGAATATCACACCTGCCACTTACAAACAACAACATAACCTCACCTCCTATAGTGTAAGACGATCTTTGCCATCATAGGTATCATTAGCATCTAATCTTGTATTTGATATAAAACCATGCGGTATTCGCGCATGGTTATGGATAAAAAGTTGTATCACATACAAACATGTCCGTATGTGCGTAATGACGGAGTGCCTTTTCAATCCGTGTTTTATCTTCACTCAACGCAAACACGGTGCTTCCGCTTCCTGACATTAAGACACAGGGAAAGCCCATGGCAATTAGCTCCTGTTTGATATCAGCAATCTGAGGAACCAGTTGGAAAGCACTATATTCTAATGAATTCGCAATATACTGCGGTAGTTGTTCATACTCTTTATTTTGTAACAGTTTTTGAATGATATGCGCATTCGGATGTGGACATTTCGCAAAATCCAACGTTGCAAAGGCTTCTTTGGTAGATACACCGATAGAAGGTTTTACAAGTAATACATGTGGCTTCCAGTCAAAGTGAAATGGCGTTAGTTTTTCCCCGATACCTTGTACTAAAGCACTTTCCTGTAAGACACAGAAAGGCACATCTGCCCCAAGCTGTTTTCCTAGCTGTGCTAATTCTTCCATCGTTATAGAAAGATGACACAAACTTTGAATCCCTCTAAGAACGGCTGCTCCATCGGCACTTCCTCCGGCTAGGCCGGCTTGTGAAGGTATGCGCTTATGCAGATGTACATGGAAATGTTCTTTTAACGCAAAGGTGTTTCGCATTAATTGAACAGCACGAACAACGGTATTTGTATCATCCATGGCAACTTGTGAATCATCTGTTGTGAACATATCTTCTTTTGCAATGGATATTTCAATCGTATCATGTAAGGCCAGTGGCAACATGATCATTTCTAATTCATGATAGCCATCTTCACGTTTCCCTACAACATTTAATGTCAGATTGATTTTAGCATGTGCCTCAACGATCATCTTGCATCACCTCGTATAAATGCAGAAATTCATCCAGTGTCAAACTTTCTGCTCTTCTCTTCGCATCAATATCAGCCTTTTCTAAATAAGCTTTTGCGGTTTCTTTATCGCTGCAATATTCCTGAAAATTATTTAAGATGGTCTTCCGACGTTGTTTAAAGCAAGCTTTGACCATTGCGAAAAATGGTTCTTCTTGTAAATTTGTGTAATGTTTGCGAAAGGTAAATTGCAACACTGCGCTATCAACATTAGGTTTGGGATGAAAAACATTTTTTGGAACTTTCATAACAGCGCGTACATCACAGCGATATTGCGTTATAATGCTTAACGCATTATATTCTTTCGTATTTACTTTCGCATGAAAACGATCTGCCACTTCTTTTTGCATCATTACCGTAATCGCCGCAATATCCGCATTTGATTCAAAAATTTTAAACAAAATCGGCGTTGTAATATAATAAGGCAGATTTGCCGCTATCACGACATCCATACCTTTTTCACGATAACGATTTACCCATTCCCTTAAATCAATTGTTAAAAAATCCTGTAAAACAATAGAAACATTCGTATATTCAGAAAGTGTATCTGCTAATACATGAGGTAAACGTTCATCTATCTCAAAACAGACAACCTCTTTCGCATATTCACATAAATATTGCGTCAATGCGCCAATGCCCGGTCCGATTTCAAACACAACACAATGATCACTGACAATAGCACTGCGGGCAATCTTTTCTACAACACTTGGCTCTGTTAAAAAGTTTTGTCCGTAATTTTTCTTAGCGAACAGGTCATGCGTTTCTAAGATTTCCTTTGTTCTGGATGGGGTTGCGATAGGTTTCTTCATAATGATATCCTTTCTATACTAAAGCCGCAAACGCTTTAATAGCTGCCTCAATCATACAAGGTGGTAAGAACAGCCGCAGCAGCAGCCAAGACAATATTTTTAATTAACTTCGTAAAATTACTTCCTTTTTGGGTGCTTTTTACATCATACAAGCGAGGAAAAGCAAACAATAGAAAAGCGCTGTAAAATAAGACCTGCTGGCGCATGGTTTCATTATCCATACGTAACGCAAAGATTACGGCAATCAGAAAAACAAGATTACTGATGGATTTTAGAAAACGCCGTAACGAATACATGCGCATATCTAATAATGGTAAGCTTCCTTGGATATCCTCGTGATAAAAAATCATTGTGGATTCATGTTCCAAAAGCAACTTCCATCCCAGTGAGGTAAAGATATCTTCATCACCGAGGTATTTTACATCATAAATACAAAACTTCCCATATCGCGGTGCTGTTTTCACAAAACGAAAGAACAAAAACGAATCAAAAAAGATGTAAGAAAAATCTTTTACGATCCATCCCTTTATAGCCATTTGCCGCAACCATGTTTCTAATGTTTCACGTTGGACAAAGACACTGCGAATTTTTTGTTCTTCTTGTTTCATTTGCGCAACAGCTCCTCAACATCATGCAGTGTCAACTGCATCATATTTAAACGTTTAAACAACGTTTTGGCATTTGGTCTTCCTAAATAAAGCGCCTGAGCAACTTTTTCTCTTTGATGAGCGGCAGCTTTCCCCCCATGCAAGCCTAAAGATAAATATTCTTCCCAGGATATACTTTCAACAGGCTGTTCTTGATAGGTGAATACATGAGATAATGCATCCAACAAATCTTTTTTTGATGCATGTTCTACACCGACCTTCTTCGCTGTTTTTGCTTTATGCTTCTCGATATATGCATTTTTACAGCCGGGAATTTTCTGATTGATGGCAGTACGAATGATTTCCCCGGGATGATCAGGATCGGTAAAGATGATGACACCTCTGGTTTTGGCAGCCTGCTCAATGAGTCGCAATGTTTCTACTGACAGATGGGTACCATGAGTTTCAATGGTATCACAGTCAATGCAGCTTTGTAGCACGTTGGTATCATTTTTTCCTTCCACAACAATAATTTCTTTAATTTTCATGGATATCACCTACCTCTATAGTTTACCACAATTTTATCTTAGACGCTATTGCCTCTCTTTGATGTTTAAGGATTGCCTTTTTTATATTTTAAACACAAAAAAGATTGATCCTTTATCATATATGGAAAGTATCAACCTATCTTTTATCTGCTAAATTGTCGTAGTACATTTAAGCAAACTTTAGTTTAACTATTTTACAATTCCCCTAGGCTCTAGCGGGAATTCGCAGCTGCTATTTTCTTATGTAGCATCCATATAGCCATATTATACCAAAAGCTTATTTGTACATAAGCTCTTTCTACTTTTGCCAGAATTGGCGAATTTCACTTATGAAATACAAGGAACCGGTAATAACGATCGTTTTCTTTTTCTTTAACATATACGTTAATGCCGCATGATAATCTTCAATAAGATGGAGCTGTTTTCGATTTTTTAAACAACGGATATCTAAAGAGCGCTCATTATCAAAATGTGTGATGGTAATATCACTTGTAATGGTTTCTAATATCGATAACATCGTTTCAAAGTTCTTATCTTTTAAGACAGAAAATAAAACAGCGATATCGTCATAACCTTGTAAAGAGTTGCACAATGCCTGGATACCATCCGGATTATGCGCTCCATCTAAAATCACAATCGGATCTTTCTGCATAATTTCAAAACGACCGATCCACACAGCTTTACGTAAACCAGCCAAAATCTGCGCATCCTTTATTTCCACAAGTCTTTTTTCACGTAGCCGCCAAATTGTTTCCAAGGCAAGCGCCGCATTGCGAATCTGATAATTCGCCATAGAAGCCAGTGTCACCTGTAAATGTCGATAGGTAAATACCGTTTGCAAATTTGTAGATAAATCACAAATCGGCTCTAAGGTGTACAATTTTACTCCTTGTGCATCGGCATGTTTTAAAAATACATCCAGGCAATCTGCTCTGGTTTCTGCACTCACCACATCTGCACAAGCTTTGATGATACCTGCTTTTTCTTCCGCAATCTTTGCATAGGTGTCTCCTAAAAGCTCCATATGATCCAATCCGATGTTTGTTATCACGCTGATCAATGGTTCCAAAATATTGGTCGCATCTTTGCGGCCTCCTAAACCAACCTCAAACACGGCATAGTCCACATGATGCCTTTCAAAGTAAATGCATGCCAGCATCATATCAATCTCGAACATGCTCAGATCCCAGGTAAGCCAACTTTCATAATAAGTATTGGCAATTTCTATGAATTCTTTTTCATCCATATACATATCATTGATGCGGATGCGGTCTAAATGCGTAATCATATAAGGAGAGGTAAAGGAGCCTACACAATACCCTGCTTCCTGCAGCATACTGCGGATATCATTGGTCGTAGAACCTTTTCCATTCGTCCCTGCAACATGAATACTTTTTAGTTTCTTTTGGGGATCCCCTATGCTCTTCATATAGTCCTTAAAATGCATCAAACCATATCCGCGATTCTTCCGTCCTTCAATAAGCTGAATAATTTCCTCTGCCTTTGTAAACATATTTAATCCTCAATCTTCCATTGCACCGGTGAATGCCCCATCTTTAACAAAGCAGTATTTGTCTTAGAAAATGGCTGACTGCCAAAGAATCCATGATAGGCCGATAAAGGAGAAGGATGTGCTGAAGTTATGATATGATGTAGCGGATTGGTAATGAATTCTGCTTTCTGTTGTGCCCAATTCCCCCATAAAAGGAATACAATACCTTCTTCTTTTTCATTCAATGCGCGAATAACGGTATCGGTAAAAATTTCCCATCCTTTTTTACGATGAGAACCGGCTTTTCCACACTCGACACTTAACACTGCATTCATCATGAAAACACCCTGTCTGGCCCAATCCAGCAAATAGCCATGTGAGGGCATATCGATATCCAAATCGGTCTTTAGTTCCTTATATATATTACGCAGACTTGGTGGCAGCTTTACCCCCTTGCGCACGGAAAAACACAAACCATGTGCCTGATTTGGCTGATGATAAGGATCCTGCCCCAAAATCACTACTTTCACCTTTTCATATGGACAAACATCAAAACAGGTAAACAAATCCTCACGTGGAGGAAAAATCGCCTTGGTTTTATATTCTTCATCTAAAAAAGCCATCAATTCTTGATAATAAGGCTTCTGTATTTCCTGTTGAAACAAATCATTCCAGCGCTTCATATGCATCACCTTCCAAACGCAGTAATCATACCATAAGACCATCTTCTTCACAATGTGCATAATTTTAAAAAAAAGTAGTGAGAATGAAACTTTTTGGCTTTTTCTTTCGTTAACTTAGTGAAGGAGTGCTAATTATAAAGATAGACAAAAAAATATCATAAAAAATTCTTAATTTTTCTAAAGATTGTCTTACATTTTAGTAATACACCCCTATCAAAAAAAGAATCATGCTATAATGCGGTTAGATAAACAAACACTTACGAAGTGAGGTGACTGATATGAAAGGGAAAGATCTTACCACGAATACAACGATTGCGACAACCCATCCGGATAATACAATACTGACGGCAATTGTGAAACCACGTAACATCCTGATTGTCATTGGTCTAATGGCTGTCTTTATCTTATCTTTTTATTTATTCACCTAGTACACGAGAAGATTCTTACAATTTCATAACTTTTCATGCAAAATAAGAGAAGTGTGCTATAATAGGTGAACCATGAACTGAGGGGTGAGAGGTATGATAGAGAAAAACATGCATCCGGAAAAACCGATGCCAGAAGAAGAGCGTGATTTACTAGGGGAAATCTTCAGTTTTCGTAATGTACTTCTATGTGCAATTGTGTTGGGAGTGCTATTAGTAGTCATTAATATCTTCGCGAAATAAAGAACGATAAACCATACCATATCATATAAAAGACACGTCTTATCAATGTACAAGCCACATGGTGATGATTGGCAAACATGCTAAAGACACGTGTCTTTTTTTTTATCGTCATTTGGTGATGTAGGTGGCAACTGTTTATGTTTGAAAAAAAGTACCGTATTGTTTCCTTTCAACGATCCTCTCTCAGCTTTCCCAAAAACAAATTTCCCTAATTCTGGGATGAAAAAGGTCTTAATATCTTGATAGTGTAAATGTTTTCTGAAATTTATTCTGTTATTTTCATAATGTTATTGTAATTTCATCTCATTAGTGGTATGATACAACCAATCAGATAGAGGAGCGGAAGCGACAAAGTTAATTGGAGTCGGCGGACATTTGACAGTTAGCTGAAGCAATTTCGCCGAACTACAACTTTTGGCAAGAAGTTGTGGTGGGTTTATGGAGAACATCCATAAAACTGTCTACAGTCGTAGGAGTGCTATCTTATTGTCCATGTAGTAAGTAAATTTCACATGCCAGTAAGGTCATTATCCTACTGGCATTTTTTAACGAGGTGATGAATGATGAAAGATAACGTTTTACACATCCAAGGCGTGTCTGTAGAACAGCTTGCGACGGCTTGCCAGACCCCTTTGTATATTTATGATGAGAATAAAATAACGGAAAAGCTTAGCCGTTTTCATGAATTATTTCAATCAGATACTTTTAAAACAGAAGTACTCTATGCATCCAAAGCGTTTTCCTGTAAAGCCATGGTAGAACTGGTCGCGCAATACGGTTTGTCCTTAGATGTCGTCAGTGGTGGTGAATTATATACCGCAAAACAAGCTGGATTTCCTATGGAACGTGTATATTTTCATGGCAATAATAAATCCTATGATGAAATCATGATGGCCTTAGACTATGGTGTTGGAACAATCATTGTCGATAATGCGATGGAATGCGATATGCTGGTAAAAGCCGTAAAACGCAGTGGCCGCAGCATCAAAACCATGTTAAGAGTAAATCCAGGTGTTGAAGCACATACACATAAATACATTGTGACCGCCCATTTAGATAGTAAGTTTGGCATTTCTATCACCAAGAAAAAAGAAATTGCCGCCATGATCCATACATTAACAAGCGTTGCGGAAATTACTTTTCTTGGTTATCACTCCCATATCGGTTCCCAGATATTTGATAAACAGGCTTATGTAGCGGAAATTGAAAAGCTCATGCAATTTACAAAAGAAATGCAAACTGAATATGATATTCATATCTCAGCTTTAAATTTAGGCGGCGGCTTTGCGGCACTTTATACGAATGCCGATCATCCTATTCCTTTACAAGATGTTTGTCATACTATCTTAGATACTTGTAAGAAAGAAAATGCCAAACAACAATTAAACATCGAAAAAATTATGATTGAACCAGGTCGCAGCATCGTAGCAGAAGCTGGCAGTACCCTATATCGTGTCGGTTATCAAAAACAAACAGAGCATAAGAAGTATATCTTTGTCGATGGCGGTATGAGTGATAATATTCGTCCAGCATTGTATCAGGCAGAATATGCCTGTGATATCGCCAATCGCATGCAGGAAGAAAAAACAGAAACCGTAACAATTGCCGGAAAATGCTGTGAATCAGGAGATATTTTGATTGAGAATGCCAAATTGCCAAAGATATCACAAAATGATCTGCTAATTATTTATACGACCGGTGCCTATGGCTATAGTATGGCCAGCAATTATAATAAGCTGGGACGTCCGGCAGTCGTTTTCGTAAAAGATGGCCATGCCCGTGTCGTCATTAAAAAAGAAAGCTATGAAAACATGTTGGACTTAGAATGTAATGAGGTCATCAACGTATGAATATAGTAGAGAAGTATGGAGGAACAAGCGTAGCCGATCTGGATAAGATACGCGCTATTGCTCAGCATGTCAAAGAAATGAAAGAGGCTGGTCACAATGTGATTCTGGTAGCTAGTGCCATGGGAAAAACCACAAATAAGCTTATTGAAATGGCAACGGCATTAGGTGGTCATACCAATGATAGAGAAATGGATTCCCTTTTATCTACCGGTGAACAGCGAACGATTACCCTATTAGCCATGGCGATTGATGCACTTGGAATACCGGCGATTTCCTTAACCGGATATCAATGTGGTTTCATTACCAGCCATCATCATGCACATGCGCGTATTAAAGATATTGACATCACCAATTTACAAAAACACCTGGACGATGGAAAGGTTGTGGTGGTGGCTGGTTTTCAAGGAGCTACCGAGCATGGTGAAATTACGACGTTAGGAAGAGGCGGCAGTGATACAACGGCCGTCGCCTTAGCTGCCAAACTTGGCTGGGACTGCTATATTTATACCGATGTCAATGGTGTTTATACCATTGATCCAAGAATGTATCCAAAAGCCAAACGTTTAAAAGAAATCACATATAATGAAATGATGCAGATGGCTTGTTTGGGCGCCGGTGTTTTGGAAACACGCAGTGTAGAGCTGGCTAGTAAATACAATGTACGCCTATTCTTAGGAAAAGCCTTAGAGAAAGATAAAAGTAAGGGGACGTTTATTATGGAAAAAACGAAAAATCTGGAAGATATGCCGATTACCGGTATTAGTATCAAGGAAGATTATGCAATTATGCGGGTGAACGATCTTCCCAATGATGGTATCTTTCTTGGCGAGTTGTTCACACTGATTGCCAAATTAGATATCAATTTAGATACAATATCGCAACAGTTGACGCATGATGGTAAAGTTAACTTTTCATTTTACTGTAATAAAAAACAATCGGATACCATTTTAAAGCATATCGATGAGTTAAATTCCAAATATCCGATTTCCCGTCTGTTGGGCTTTGTGAAACTTTCGGTCGTCGGTGTCGGCATTTCCACACACAGTGGTATAGCGGCAAAAGTATTAAGTACCTTAAATGCACATAATATTCGATATTACATGATAACATCAAGTGAGATTTCTATCTCATTGACCATAGAGGAAAAAGATAAACAGAAAGCAATTGAAGTCTTAGGGGAAGCCTTTGATCTTTAATCTATTTATAACAAAACACCGAAAGGTGAAAGGAGAACATCATGAAATTTGATCTTAAGGGAAGTATTGTAGCACTTATCACACCCTTCCATGAAGATGGAAGTGTCAATTTTGAAAAGTTACACGAATTATTAGAATGGCATGTTGCCAATCATACCGATGGTATACTGGTTTTAGGAACGACCGGTGAAAGCAGCACCATGACGCATGAGGAAGATGATGCTGTCGTCGAATTTACCTTACAAACGATTAACAAGCGAATCCCGGTCATTGTCGGCAGTGGCTCTAACTGTACACAGACAGCTGTTGAAAAAAGCTTGAAGTATGAAGAAATGGGAGCCGATGCCTTACTGGTCATTTCCCCATATTACAACAAAGCCAATGCCAGTGGAATGATTCAGCATTTTCTGGCCGTAGCCGATGCCGTTCATACACCAATCATCATGTATAACATTCCTGGCCGAACAGGTTGCAGTATCTCTGAAGAAGCCGTTGCCGTATTAAGTAAACATGAACATATTTGCGGTATTAAAGAAGCAAGCGGAAATATCGCTTATGCGACAAATATCGCCCGTTATCTGAATGATGATTTCCGTATGTATTCTGGAAATGATGACATGATTGTTCCTTTATTATCTTTAGGTGCCAGTGGTGTGATTTCTGTATTGGCAAATGTGATGCCACAAGAAACACACGATATGGTGATGGCATATTTACATCATGATGTAGATACAGCCTTACAGATACAGTTAGATAATTTAGATCTCATTCACGCTTTATTTATTGAAGTCAATCCGATTCCTGTCAAAGAAGCTTTGAATCTGATGGGCAAACAGGTTGGTGGATATCGTCTGCCGTTATGTGAAATGTCAGAAGAACATAAAGAGGTATTAGCTGCTAAAATGAAGGAGAAAGGTTTATGCTAAATATTCTAGTCGCAGGCTTTGGCAAGATGGGAAGACTGGTTGTCGACAGTATTCAGAAACAAGAAGATATGCAGGTGGTAATGATTGCCGATGGTACTCAGAAACCTGATTTATCAACACTGCAAGAAGAACTGCATGCGATTATCGACTTTTCACATCCCGCCAATTTAGAGTGGATTGCCCCTTATGTGAAGGAGCATCATACGCCTTATATCTGTGGAACGACCGGACATAGTGATATGCAGAAACAAGAAATCAATGCTTTAGGTATGTATGCCCCTATTGTCTTTCAAGCAAATTTCTCACTAGGTATTGCTGTCATGCAGGAAATTCTTAAGATGGTGACACCCTTGTTAGAAGATAGTTTTGACATGGAAGTCATAGAAGCACACCACAATCAAAAACAGGATGCACCTAGCGGCACAGCAAAGATGCTTGTCGATATTCTGAACAAGGATCATGCCTATGAAGAAGTACATGGAAGAGAAGGGTTCATTGGCAAACGACAAAAAGAAATCGGTATTCATGCCGTACGAGGCGGTACGGTTGCCGGAGAGCACAGTGTCCTCTATCTTGGAGAAGATGAAGTTCTGGAAATCAAACATACGGCTAATAGTAAACAGATTTTTGTGAATGGTGCTTTACGCGCAGCACGCTTTATCCAAAACAAGCCCCATGGTACGTATACCATGAAAGATATCTTATTTAATGAATAAAAACAACGAGAAAGTCTCTTACATAACGGATTATGTAGGAGGCTTTTCCATGTGTATGTTCAAGTGCTGTATACAATCTAAACAAACACTAAAACTTTGGTATTCACAATAGAAAGCTTGTCTTTTCCCAAAAAAGCGGTATGATGGATGTAGAAAGATAACCATAACATTAATTAGGAGATGTGATACCCATGGGATGAATAGAATAAGAAATATGATATAAAATCCTAAACGTATAGGGATTAGAAAGGAGTTAAAATGATGAAAGAATTTAGGAGTATTGTAATTGACGCAGATTCAAACACTTATACTATTAAAGATGGAACACAGGGAGAATACAAGTTATCAGAAATTAAAAAATATAGTATTTTAAATGAACATGCAAATTATCGTGGAAAAGCAGAACCTTTTCTTCATCAGGTACTTGGTGGTGCTTCCTCTTTTATAGCTGTAGAACCTAAATTGTATGTGGGAATTAAAATCACTACGACTGCAAATGAAACTTTAGCTGTTTATATTTCAGAGAATCCTGTATTGTTTAATTCTGATGCTTATATTGAAGATAAGCAAGAAGCAGAAAGAGTAAAAGCGGTATTTGATGAGTTCTTTAAAAAATAAAATTATGAATTATTAAAGCCTAGAAAATTGGGACATGAACAAAATCTAATTAGATTATTCTTGTCTATAAGATAATTAGATCAAACAAAAGAGATCAACATGGAAAAGAAAAATATTGGATATTATATCGGTATATTCGTTTTAGGTATCATTACCGGGTTTATCATCTTTGAGATACTGCTTTAGAAAAGACAGTAACTCTGTTTCATACATGTATTAAAAAGATAACTGCTATCATTTATAGCAAAAAGAGAGGGATCTTGTATGAATAAAAAGAAAATTGTGTTACTTTCTTTGCTCCTTCTTATGTTTCTTTGTAATCTAACTGCTTGCACGCAAAAGAGTAAAGATTCTGACTCCAAGCCTTATGAAGAACGCATAAAAGCAATTGTTAAATATTCCGGACCAAAAACACTTAAAAAAGATAGTGATTTTGATATTAACGAATACTTGGATGTTTATGAAATGCAAAGCGATAAAAAGGTTAAATTCAAACACGTTGAAGATTATAAGTGGCCACAAAAACTTTGTTATTCTATAGAAGTTGATTGTGGTGACGGTAAACAAAGTTGTGAGTTTTCTACAGAAGTACCAAATTTTTATACTTTCTCAGTAATTGCAGGAAGTTCTGAAGGTGCTTATACGATTAAAGAAATAGATATAACTGTTCAAGATAAGAACTAATGAATTTTTATAAAAAGTGATGGTTGCATCACTTTTTATTATTTACCTATGCTCCATGTCCTTAGATTTTTTACCAATTCCTTATAAACTTTAGCTGCGGAATCTTTACTACAAATATAGTTTTGTAAGATTGATGTAAAATCACTTTGGTTTATCAACATTTCCATTGTAATTCCCGGATTTTCTTCTATTATTGACAGATTATATAGTTGTGTTGTATTTACAGCCTCTATGAGTTCCTTTTTAGCATGATCATAAATATCGAAATCTTTTACATCCTCGCTACACAATAAAGGTACTTTCATATTAGTGTCTAATAATGCCTGTATCCCTTTCTTCGATCGTACCATAGCTAGAAACCGTCTTGCTGTATTCGGGTATTTACACTCTTTTGTTACGGCAAATCCAAACGTCGTAAACGGCGGTGCTATGGTTTCTTCTTGCCAAGATGGCATCGCCATGAAATGTAGATTACCATTTTGATAGGCACCTCTTTTTTCATACTGAAACTTTGTCGATAGTAAGCCACATAAATAATCATCACCATTATAAAAATCCTTTTGCTGTATCAAATCATCCGGCATATCCAATTTTGTATTTATTTCCTTATATGCTTTTAACTGCTTGATTGTCTGCTCTTTAGGAAAAAGATTGGTAAATGGAATTGTTTCCTCTGGAAGTAGTTTAGCGAAAAACGGATATACATATTCTCCCATATGATTATGATAATAACGTACATGACTTTCTGCCATTTGCTCAAAACTAACTAGATCTTCTTCCGACAATTTATTTTTTTCTAACATATCCTTGCGATAACAAAACACCAGTCCCTCCCCAATAACAGGTGTATAATAATCGCTTAATTCCTTTCTCTGTAAACTATTTGGCACATCATATGTATATGACACTTCCTTTATCTCCATGAGCTTATCTTTTAAAAAAGTTGCGTCAATATCGTTCGTCCAGATAATATCTTGTTTGATATCCTGGGTAAAGTAATAAGGTTGTACAACGAAATGTAAAGCATCTTTTTGTTTCGGATAGCTACGATTCCATAAATCGTTTAATTTATCCGCATATGCCTGATGTTCCACCTGAATCAACAGATGCGCATCTTTTTCAGTCATTTCAATCTTTTCTCTTGAAGCATTACTACATGCACAAAGAAACGCTGTTATACCTAACAAAATTAGTTTTTTCATGTCCTCACCTGTTTTGAGTATAACAACTTCTATCATCACATTCTGTCGAATTCACATATGCCTTTTTAATCATCTGTATCCTTCATTTGCGATAACTTTATATAAGCTTTCCCGTATGAAAAAAAGCAAAGATTCGTTTGGCTTTTTCCTGCTTGTATACTATACTATAACTATAGACAAGGGGGTTTTCCAATGAACCATGTTACAGCACTTTATCATGCATTAGAGAAAGAAGAGAAACTCCACCACGATGACATTTACAATTATGCGATTCCTAATGCATGGAATATGTATGGCTATCCGGATAAGAAAAACTTACGCAGCCGTGAAATTCTGGTCAATCCATACCGCTTTTATCTTTTTACTTTGCGCCACATCTTAATGGATGAACAAGGAAAAGTGAAAAAAAGCATTCCTTTTCAAGATGCTAAAGCTTCAAAAGGCAGCTGGCTGAAAAAGTCCAGTATATATTCCCTCATGGTACGTACTGCCACGGCATGGGATCACGATCGTGATGATGCATTGCCACATGATAATTTGTATCATTTAAGTGATAATGGCACTTTTTTGAAGAGTATTTTATTAATTCCCTACTTAAAACGCATGGGTATAAACACCATACTTATGCACCAGCCATTTGCTTTAAGCAAAACACAGACGCCTCATACGTATGCCGCAAAGGAATGTGTGCGTAGTTTTACGGATATAGATGAAACGTTACATGATCCACTTGTACCGGAATTAAATGTTCTGGAACAATGCTTAGCATTTATTGAAGCCTGCCATATGCATGGTATCCGTGTTCTTTTAGAATTTTGTCCAGGTAAGCTTGCCAGAGATAATACATATTATCAGAAACATCCGGAATGGTTTTATTGGATGACAAATGATGAATTGCGAAATTATCATGCGCCGATTTGTAATGCGCTACCGCAAAACACAATACCGCATACGTATGCGTTGAAAGATTTTTATCGCAGCGAAGATGTAAAAGCACACCTAGCTTTCTTCCGTAATGCACCAAAGCCTACGGATATGGATTTGGCTGCTATAGAAAAACTAGAACATATCACGATTGCGCCAATGTTCTCAGATCAAATCAATGCACATTTACCTATTGATGAAGATGGTACTGTATTCCGTTTCTTTGAAGATTTTCATATTCATGTACCAAAAAACGCATTACCTGCAAATTGTGCACCTTATCTAATGCAAGACAGCATTCGTTATGATTTGCATCCGGGAAAAAAGGCTTTGCGTAGTTTATGGGATATGTTAAATGAAACCATTCAATGGTATCAACAAACACTCGGCGTTGATGGTATTTATTTAGAAAAAACATATTTATTACCTGAAAAACTGCAAAAGGAATTGGTGAAGACAGCGCGCAAAGGAAACCGTCATTTTGCCATGATTGCAGAAGATACGCTCATGGAAAATAGTAGCGCATGGGTTGCAAAAGGCTTTGATGCCATTAGTGGAAATAGTGGTTATGAAGAAACCAATATTTGGGATTTCCGTTTCCATACCTTTGCATATCGTTTAAAAGGCAATGCCTGTCCCATGTTTGCGGCTAGTGAATTTTATGATGCCAGAAGGGTATGTTCATTGGAAAATGGTAGAAAACTGATGATTATGTTAAGTGTTATGAATCAATTCTTACCCAATGGTATTCCGATGTTGATGAATGGTGTAGAATGCTATGAGGTACAGCCAATGCAGTTGAGTGAGTATGGGGATAAAAAATATTTGTCTTCTCTGCCAAAAGAAGATCTCCGCTACCGTCAACAAGCTTACTTAGATGCTTACTATTTTAATTATCGTACGCCGGATCTCAATGTTTTACCTTCTTTATTAGAGCGTTGTTGCGCAATACGTAATACATATCTTGATGCCATTAGTAAAGAAGAAAGCTGTATTCCCGTATGGTTTGATTCCCCAAAAGATTTTGGCATTGGGTATAGTTTTGTCTTAGAGGATCGTGCATTAATGGTTATTTGTAATACAAACATTAATACAGCCAGTCATTTACATATCCATACTGAGAATTTATATAGTGAATTGCCTTTTACGGTAGCTGAAATCCATCAAATCTTCTCTACTTCAGACCCTTATATACATGATGTACCGCAGGACTCTTTCCGCAATCTACCATTGGATTTTGAATGTGGAGAAGTAAAGTTTATCGAATTTAAAGCTACCAAATCAACCGATGGACAAATAGTTTAATTCTTGAACAAGATGGTTTTTAGATAAGTTATTTGATGATGATCTTCATAATGAAAATCGACGGTTATAAATATCTTAAATAGAAGTACCCATTTACTTTTTAAAAGAATCGCTATCGATTCTTTTTTTCTGTCCTTATCTATATTATAATGAAACAGGTGATAACATGTATCGTTTAAAAGAAGATCATATGGATGAATTTGAAATCAAAAAAAGTCGTTTCCTATGTTACCTTCATCGTTGTAACAGTGAAGAAGAGGCAAAGACTTTTATTAACAAGATAAAAAAAGAACACCCTAATGCCAGACATCATTGTTATGCCTTTATCATAGGTGAACAAAATGAAATACAACGCAGTAATGATGACGGAGAACCTGCCGGTACAGCAGGTGTGCCCATGTTAGAATGTTTGATGAAACATCAGATGCAAGATATCGTAGCAGTTACCGTACGTTATTTCGGCGGTATCAAATTAGGGGCAGGCGGATTGATACGTGCGTATGCAAAAAGTGTATCGCATGCGCTTGAAAGTGCTTGTCTTACCCGTAAACAGAAAATGTTCGTATATACCTTACATTTTCCATATCATCTCATTGGTAAGATGGATTATCTTTTCCGTTCTCACAATATCGAGGTATCTGATAAGCAATATCAAGAAGATGCTGTTTATACGTATTTATGTGAGCAGCCCTTAGATGATGAAATTTCAGAAATCACCAATGGCGCTTATCTTCCCGTCTTTATCAAAGAATGTATAATAGATGTAGCATTACAAGGTGTAAAAACCAATCTAACAGATTCCTGAGTCTGGATCTTTACATGTTTTCAAATTATGGTGCTTAACATTCCTTATATATATAAAACGTAAATTATTTCTTCTATTTAAAAAAGTTTCCCTTAGATTCTTTTTCATAACAATGAATAAAATTCAATAAAAAGCGCTGTGCTAATGATGCTGGGGCAATCGCTTTAAGTGCTTCATCAAAAGAATACCACTTAGCCTCATCTATCTCCCAATCTGATATGTCTGCCAAAGATGTACTATCTAATAGAACTGCAAAACTTAGCATCAAAGTGTTTGTCTTTTCAAAATATTCACTTTTCAAATAGCGATACGCAACAACCCTTCTGCCTATCTCTTCTGTCATCTCGCGGCACACCGCATCTTCAACACTTTCTTTTTGATTCACATAGCCAGCCACCAAAACATTACGCTGTTCACCATATTGTTGAATCAAAAGTATTTGCTTTTCATCCGGTGATAATGCCACCAGGGATACAGCTGTATTAAATTGCGGAAATATGTATTTCTGACAAGTCGTGCAATATGGAATGCAACCCTCATGTTCATGTTTTTTCATAATTAATGCGTTACCGCATGTACTGCAAAATTTCATAGACATCCTTCCTTCCATCATTATTATAGCCATAATAACAGTAAAAGAAACCTTCACAGGTTTCTTTAATGCATATCCTTCACCATTTTCCACAATTCACTATAAGATACAAAACCAATGGCATCACATTTTTCCTTAGCCACCTGACGCTGTTTCTTTACATTACCTTCATGCACACGGTTCAAATTGTTTTTATCCATCATGTATTGCACATAAGAGAATTTCTTCAATAAGAACCATTTCGCAATGATTTCATTAATTGTTTTTTCACGGTTTTTACTTTCTTCTAACAGTTTTTGTAAATGTTCCTGTTGCCAGGCTCCCATTTCTTTCGCCATTTCATACATCTCATCATAGTTCTCAAATACCTTACTGTCAAGACGTCTTTGAACGATACCGGCTTTCTGATTCTGCATAAAGAATGCAATCACATTTTCCATCATGCGCTCAATCGTATCTTTATTCACTGACATCGCAATGATTTCATTTCGTGTTCCCTCGTATTCATTTTCCGGTTCACTCATTACATAGTACAATGCCTTAGCAATGACATATTCTTCCTTATCTCCTAATGTTAAAATTACGGCCTTTTGATAATCATCAAATTTTCCATATACTACATATGGACAACAAATCGTTCCATGCGGCAACTTAAATGAATCTTTGTAGCGAATGATCTGATTGGCAATTGCCTCTTTATTAATATTCAAGTGCAAATCTACTGCAACTTTCAGATTATGATCCTCTTCAAAGAGTGCTTCTAATACCTCACGTACTTCTTCCTTCCCCTCATCAGCCTCAATGATGGAAAGGTAATCCTCTAGGAATCCATTAAACGTACAAATTCCTTCACCACTTTCACGAATGTCTTTAACCCCATTCAAAATATCATAAATAGCCATAGTTCTCCTCCTTTCCCAGTCGTATTTTACATTTGAAGATCAATGGAACTATGTTGTCTGATGATACAATACTACATCTATAATTTATGAAAAAGTAAATTCATATATTCGTTAAAATCGTATAGAAAGGTATATCTATCTTCATTTTACAACGTTTTTTTTATTTTTCAACCAAAATTTAAGCGTTTTCATAAATATGTGACATAAACTTAAGTTACTTAATAATATTGCAAAACCGTAAAGATGTGTATTGTACTATTATGGACAAGGTAAAATTAACACCATTTGCTTTAACCCTAGGTTTATGTAAGCTTAACTCAGCCTATAATAAATTTCCACCAGCTAAGCTGGTGGTTTTTACGTAATCGCCCCAAGGGGCTCAGATTCAGGCTACGCTTACCAGCGTAACAATACGGTCTGGCATTTGCATTTCTATTTCTTATTACCCGTAAACGGGTCTTCTATATCCAGTGTCAATTGTTCACTTAGTTCATCTTCTTTTAATTGATTTTTTATATATGCTTCAATTACTTTGTCATTCTTTCCTGCTGTATCTACATGATATCCTCTACACCAAAATGATCGATTCCTATATTTGTATTTCATATTCCCCCATTTCTGATAGATCATAATATTACTTTTCCCTTTCAGAAATCCCATAAATCCTGATACGCCAAACTTTACAAAGGGCGAAAACAGAATGTGAAACGGGCTGCTGACAACAAACGGCGGTATGCTCCCAAAGAGGGCAGCATACCGCCTGTTTTGTTGTCAGGGGTTTCCAAAGGGGCTTGCCCTTTGGCACACGACTTTGCTTGCAAAGTGTAGTGTGTTATACGCTCTGTCGGCGTTGCCGTGAACGTTGCCGCCGAGGAGAGCAAGGGCATTTGAAGCGGCAGGAAAACAGGACTGTGATTGCGTGGCGTGAAGCCGCAAGCGCAGGACTGGTTTCATCAGCAGACAGGGCGTATATGAAAAATATTTCCTCAAAATAGAACTAAGAAAATATCAGTTTTTTTATGTAAGTTCAATTCGAGGTTTTTTACGTAGCGTATCTTCATTCCAAGAACTCAAAATATTCGAACTAAGTTTCTGCATCTTTTTTAGTTCTCTTGAAGCCTTATAAATATCCGTATCAAGATATATTTGCGGTAATATTGTAACATTCGTTTGTTGTTTCAATGCTAACGGATTTTCGCTATTACCTTTAAGAAGTTTAACATATTCGCCAAATATTGCAGGACAGTTCTTCTCCAATAAGGCAGGAATGGACGGATATACAATTTTGTTAATTATATCACTGGCCCAATATCCCGTTATTGATAAGTCAACTGGGTTTACATATATGTGATTATAAAAGTCAATGTCAATTATGCTCCCATGAATCGTGCCTACTCCACCAATTCTTTTTACTATATCTGCAACTCGTTTTTGAAATGAAGTAAACTTGTCAAGCGGCGTTTTTATTGTAGAAATCATAGCGTCCATATTATCATAATAATACTGAATATCTGGAATTTCCAACTTTTTCATAGCACCGCCATTAAGTATGGTAAGGCTACCATTTCTTGATTGATGAATAAAACAGTAATACCCCTTCTTTTTCAGCATATAAAGTACATTTACTTCTCGCTGAAATGTTATGGATATATTCTTTCCTCGGTAGAAGTCATTGTACTGCTCACTTGTAACCTCAAATATGCCATCCTCATAATCGGAAAAACAGTCATAATCGTTATCAATTAAAAAAGTTTTCAAATGAGGATCCTCACTATGGTATCCCACTTGATTGTCCGAATAGACTCTGTACTCACCATCATCATAGAAGAAATTCCTGTGGGTATGTCCACTTACATAAACATAGTTTTTGTCAGGCTCCGCTTCTCTGCACCAATCTTTTTTAGGCGTATGTGTTAAAATAATCGTGTTCTTATTTATTAGAATGGGGCGCAAACGATTATACAAATCTTCAAAAATTTTAGATTCTTTTATTTCAGTAGTCCTGTCCACAGTCATTCGATAAATGCCGTTATCGGCATTAAATTCCATATTATATCCCGAAAATCCCGATCCGCCGAGAATTACATATCTTGCACTTCGCAAGCGATCAGCAATTTGCGTTTTATTCATTTGGCACAAATCATGATATTTAATCAGGTGTGTTCCTGTGTTCGGATCAGCAAGTAAACCGCAATCTTCTTTGTAAAGAAGATCGTTATGAAGTAAATACATACCATATTCTTCTAAAATAGTTCGATACTTTGAAACGATTTGTTCTATTTGAAAGCCCGGAAAACTCCATAACTCATGATTTCCAAGCGTAAACACAATCTGTGTTTTCCGACGTAATGTTTTGGAAAGAATCTTTACAAATAACTGAAATATTCCAATATCTGATGCTACATCACCGTCAATCAATAATAATCTTCCTGCTTCATTAGCAATAGTATTAACTATTCTTTGAATCACATATATAATATCTTCTTTTGAACGACAGCCTGCATTTTGTATTCTGTGCATAAGATGAAGATCTGAAATATAGTGAACTCTTTGGCATTTGTTATCAAAAGCCAGATCAAAATTTGATAAGTCTCGCCCCGCTACTTCTGATACCAAATCTCTTGAAGATTGAAGAACTAAAGCAGTTTTAGATTCATTTTTTTCAATACACTCAAAGGATTCTATGACGTTCAAGTTGATCACATAAGTATCATATTGTAGGCCAAACTTTTCACATAAGCTGCTTTTCATTTTTGCGCCTGTAAAGTCAATAAAATCCCACTGAGCTAAATTGTCAAGCCCATCACAAAAAAGCAAATCTGCATTAGATAGGTTTCCTTTAAGAAAAACAACAAAATCAAAAAAATACTTAAATGTATGATTATATTCTTTAAGTATGCTACCAGATTTGTTGAGCCACTTCTGAACTACATAAAATTTCCCATCATGATAGTATTTTTTTACAGAATATGTGACTTCCATATCTGCATGAATCGGAAGCTTTGTTGTTTCATCAACGATATACCTGAAAAAATTCTCATTACATTCAAGTGCGCCTGATAAATCGCAATATGTTAAATCCCTATTTCGATAATCAATAAACTCATCAAACGTTTCAAAATATCTACAAATTGTCGTGATTGGAAAATATTCATTACCTTTTTGATATCCTTTAATTTCTTCGCAATAGTAGTGCGTTTTCTTGTCAAAAAATGCTTTTGAATAAAAATCAATCTCTCCCTCTTTCAAGAGACGAATATACTCTTTTAATTTCTTCTTATGCTTATATATTGTCCCCTTTGCTCCTGAAGAGTAATTGAATGATTGCATAACATCGTCAGAATCATATATTGAACATAAAGCATTTATCATTTTGTATTCAGGATAAGCACCGGAGGACATATACTCCATAATAATAGAGAAGCGTTGTTTATCCTTGACATCTGCGAAAATATACTGAAAAAAGAAAAAGCTGACATCAACAATGGAAGCAATCTTAGATTTTTTATAATTTCCCACGACTTTTACTAATTCATCATAGCTACTACAATTGTTAAATTTTTTGCTCCACTGTTGACAATATTTATGAATTAGCTTTCCTTCCTCATAATTCTTTTTTTCTTCGTTTGATAATGACAACGAATAATCGTCTATTGTATCTTCGATAAACGCTTTTCTTGCCATTAAGGTTTTTGCGTTATTTTTTTTAGAAATAGATATTCTCGAAAAAGGGCAAAATGTATAGCAAGCATCATCATAAATATCCCCATTTAAGAAGTCAAAATAAGAATCAAAATTATCAAACGATAGAAAAACGCCTCTTTTTTGTTCCACACCATCTGCGTCCAAATAAATTAGCGTTTCTTCAACGAAGAAAGAATTAGAAATAATGTCAAATCCTCTTTTCCCTGTTATGCGAAAACCTGCTTTTCGTTCAAAAGTTACAAGCTGAATATCGTTCTTATATTCTTCTGGGACATCAAAAACCCGAATTTCTTTTTTCTTTAATTGTCTGATTATTTTCTTTATTTCTGATTGTGCCACACTATTTTCCTCCTTTCTCTGCCTGCTCAATCATCTTTTTCGCCAGCTTTTGAAACAGGTCGGCGGCCTCCTCGTCCATCGGCGCAAGTTGTCCGATCTGTCCGGCAATCATTGCTGTTACATCATCAACGGAAATCGGTTTTTGTTTCTGTTCTACCAATGCGTCCCGAAAAGTCTGGAACATGGCGGCGGTCACAGCTTCCCCCGGCTGTTCCCCGTTGTCAATGTCTTTCTTAATATCCCGCAGGATAGCAAGGAACATGCTCTTGATTTTCTCAATCTCCGCTTCGTGTTCCCCTATCTTCTGGGCATTCAAAAGCTGTAAATCCTGCCTTGCGTCTGCCCGGTGTTCCGGGTGTTCTTTCATCAGGTTGGACAAAGAAGCCGTTGCAATCTCGATTAGCTGGTTTCTTGCTGTTATCTCCTTTGCAGCCGTATCCTGAAAATAAATCCGTATCAAATCTATCAGCTTCGGAAAGTTCTTGTGTTCCAAAAGGCGGTTAAGGATTTGCACATCGACTGCGCCCGTCACAAGCCCCCTCACGGCTCCCTCGGATAAGCCCAATTCGGAAATATCGTAGCTTTTACGGACGCTCACGGTGGACAAGCCCAGTATGTAGTCCGTTGATACCTTAAATTCCTTTGCCACGCCTATGAGAATATCACTGCTGACCGTTCTTGTTTCGCCGCTGACAATCCGGCTCAACTGAGAAGCAGAAACGCCTATCTTTTCCGCAAGTTCCTTTTGTGTGATGTGGTTTCCGTTACATAAATCGGAAATCCGCTGTCCGGGTGTTCCGGGTAGAGCCATAGACACGCACCTCCTCCGCAGATTTCCATTATACAGCAAAATTGCAAAAATGCAATTCTCGCAAAATTCCGGGGATTACATTTTTTTCGTGTAGACTTAGGGTAGTTCATCGATGGACAGCAACTTGAAAACAGAATGACCGTCCGAAAAGGAATATCCGGCGGGGGAAGCACCGCAAGGAACCGACTTCTGGACACTTTGTCCAGAGATCACTTCGGGACAAGTTGACCCGAAGCTGTGGGGAGCGTACCAACACCGGAAATCCTTTCGGGGAGAACGGCAACGGCGGGAGTGCTGTAACTGTGAGGACGGCAACTGCATTGTCCTTGACGATGGAGACACCTGCACCTGCCCTCAGATGATTTCTTTCTCGGTCTGCTGTAAATGGTTTCGGTGGGCGGTCTTGCCCCTTGCCGGGACGTTGGAAGCAGAGATTTACCGGGATAGGGACTTGAAACGCTGTACAGTCTGCGGCGGCGTGTTCATCCAAAAATCCAACCGGGCTAAATACTGCCCCGGCTGCGCCGCCAAAGTTCACAGGCGGCAGAAAACAGAAAATGAACGGAAAAGGAGGTCTGCTGTGGACAGTTAAGAGCGAAAAAAGCCTTGATTTACAAGGCTTCGCAAGCCCTAAACCGGGGCGGGTGGTATAAAGTATCGCCCACTCCGGAAAATAGGTTTTTAACCGTCCATAAAATACGCTATGACAAGCACGATTTATATTCATCAGCCGGAAAAGGCGTTCAGCTTCACCCGGCTCCCGAATTTCCTCTTTGAAGCACCTACATTCCAGCCTCTGTCCAACGAAGCTAAACTACTGTATGCCTTTATCCTGCGGCGGGCGGAGTTGTCCCGTAAAAATGGGTGGGCGGACGAGTACGGGCGCATTTACCTGTACTATCCCATCTGTGAGGTGGTGGACTTGCTCCACTGTGGGCGGCAGAAAGCCGTCAACACCCTGCGGGAGTTACAGTATGCGGAGTTGATTGACATTAAGAAACAGGGCTGTGGAAAACCCAACTGTATTTACCCGAAATCCTATGAAGCGGTTTCAAACGCTGACTTCAAGAAATCCGATTTTGGAACGCCCAAGGTCTGAAAACCATATCCGACAAGTTCGATAATCAATCCTCTTGAAGTACGGAAACTGGACGGTATATAGAAATACAAAGATTAAAAATATTTTATTTATATCCATTTCATTCCAATCCTATCAGAGATCGTTTTGGCGGGATTTTCCCTGTAGAAAACCCATCGGAAAGGAATGGAACGGGGAAAGGAGGAGAATGGCACAACACGCAATCTTGCGTTTTGAGAAGCACAAGGGCAACCCGGCAAGGCCGCTGGAAGCCCATCACGAAAGACAGAAAGAACAATACGCCAGCAATCCCGACATTGACACCAGCCGGAGTAAATACAACTTCCATATCGTCAAGCGGTCGGGACGCTATTACCACTTCATTCAGAGCCGTATTGAACAGTCGGGGTGCCGCACCCGAAAGGACAGCACCCGGTTTGTCGATACGCTCATCACCGCCAGCCCGGTGTTTTTCAAGAGAAAATCCCCAAAGGAGATACAGGCGTTTTCCCAGAGGGCGGCAGAGTTTTTGATCGGGCGGGTAGGCCGGGAAAATATCGTGTCGGCGGTGGTACACATGGACGAGAAAACGCCCCACCTGCATTTGACCTTTGTGCCGCTGATAAAGGACAACCGCCTGTGCGCTAAGGAGAAACCTCTCCCCGGTGTTCACGCCGGAGCAGGAAGCGGCCAAACGCCGGGAACTGGAACAACAGCTTTATGAGGTGTTCCGCAAGTACACCGACAGACGGCAGAATGAGGAAGCCAGGGCGTAAGGTTTTCCGAAGCCATCGTTGATTTGCGGGGCTGCTGGCGGCATAATAGAAGTGTCAGCAGCTCCGTTTCTTTTTAAGAAAACATTTCATTCTTTTGAATTTTTTTCATATACTAGAATAAACCATAAGAGGATATCTTAAATCTTCTTAACATTCCCCATTTACATTCAGTTTCATGATATTCTTTATTTACTAAATACCATTATCGGTTTAAAATATAAGTATTATACAGAAAAAGGGTGATGAAATGAAACAAGAATTATTACTTTCCCTTCTGGAAACAAATGCCCGTTACTCCACAAGAGATTTAGCTGACATTTTACTGGAAGATGAAGACAGTGTCATTCATACCATGAATGAACTTGAGAAAAAGAAAATTATATGTGGGTATCATACCATTATCAATTGGGATAAAACAAACCGTGATAAAGTCATGGCAATGATCGAGGTAGAAGTATCACCGGAACGCGATTATGGCTATGATCGTATCGCCAGAAATATTTATCGTTATCCGGAAGTCGATACAATGTATCTGATGAGCGGAAAGAGCGAGTTTATCGTCATAATTTATGGCAAGACCATGCAGGAAGTTTCTAATTTTGTCGGCTCAAAATTAGCGACGACTGACCATGTCACATCCACATCGACATTTTTCGTATTAAAAGAATACAAAGTTAACGGCGTTGTCTTTGGTGATGAAGAAAAACCTGAAGAAAGATTGGTTGTAACACCATAATGCAATACGAAAATTTCTTAAGTAAAAAAGTACAGGAAATTAAACCTAGCGGTATCCGTAAATTTTTTGATTTAGCGAGTGAAATGGAAGGTGTCATCTCTCTGGGTGTTGGAGAACCTGATTTTGATACCCCATGGCATATTCGTGAAGCTGCTATATATTCTATTGAAAGTGGAAAAACGCATTATACAGCGAATCAGGGACTGCTGGAATTAAGAGAAGAAATCTGTGCTTATCAAAAACGCCGTTTTCATTTAGATTATGATCCCGTTCATAACGTCATCATCACCGTTGGCGGAAGTGAAGGTATCGACATTGCCATGCGAGCGATAGTGAATCCTGGCGATGAAGTCATTTTGATGGAGCCAAGTTATGTTGCCTATACCCCAAGTGTACAGTTAACCGGAGCCATACCGGTGCATGTAAAATTGGAACACGAAGAACAGTTTAAACTAACACCGGAAAAGTTAGAGGCTGCCATTACGCCAAAGACGAAAGCAATCTTGCTGAATTTCCCAAGTAATCCTACCGGTGGTGTCATGACGAAGGAAGATTATGCGAAATTAGTGCCAATTATTAAAAAACATGAACTAATCGTCATCAGCGATGAAATCTATGCTGAATTATCTTATGAGGATAATTTCTATTCTTTAGCAAATTTTGCTGAAATCAAAGATCAGGTTATCATTATCAGTGGTTTTTCTAAGGCATATGCGATGACCGGTTGGCGTTTAGGATATGTTTTAGCTAATCAAACCTTCACAGAGGCGATGAATAAGATCCATCAGTATATCATCATGTCTGCCCCTACCGGTGCACAATATGGTGCAATTGATGCGATGCGCAATGGCGATATCCATGTCCAAGAAATGAAAGAGGCCTATATGTCACGCCGTAATTTCATTACAAAAGGGTTTAATCGCATTGGTCTGCCTACGCATTTACCTCAGGGAGCATTTTATATCTTCCCGGATATCCGCTCGACCGGTTTAACGAGTGATGAATTTTGTGAGCAGCTATTGAATGAGCAAAAAGTTGCTTGTGTCCCTGGTACCGCTTTTGGTGATGCCGGAGAAGGTTTTATTCGTGTATCCTATGCTTATAGCATTGAGCATATTAAAGAAGCCATTGAGCGTATAGATGCATTCATGGAAAAATTTCGTTAAAGAGAAAGGCATTTCCCTACAGAAATGCCCTTCTTTCTTTATAAAAGCACTAGCTTTTTACATTTATAAATACTGAAACAGAAAGGAAATCAGGTTATCGTAACGAATGCTTTCTTTATTGATGAAAGCAATACGCTCTATTCTAATACGATTTCCTATAATATACATATGCTGAAATCACTAAATACAAACAATTTCTTATATCTAACCTGCGCTATGAATATTGTTTTGTTCCTCTTTGCACTCTATACAAACAACAATATTAGCAAAAATGATAATGCCAGAGAAATATATGGCGTTCTCTTCGCAATGATCACTATTTTATTAATCTAGTTGCTACGCCATCATAAATTCATGGAAACAAAAGCAACACAAGAGCTATGTATTTTAACTTTAGCTATGCATCTGAGTGCGTATATTATTATTTTTTAAACAGGAACTATCTTTTTAACAACTTTATAACAATGAAAAATAGGATACTAAATGATATCCTATTTTTCATATGTAATTTTTGTTGTGGGTAAAATATATATCTTGGTAATACGTTGCTTTTCTTTATAGTAGAAATAAAGCAACAACAGCATGCCACAAACCGTACCAAGAAACATAAGATAAGTTTTCTGTACAATGCCATAAACAACACTAAATAGCATAAAAAATATAATAAATACATGCTGTTTCAAAGTAACTTCCCATGCCGCACAAGCTCTCCAGTAATGTACTGTATGCGTGTTTCTTCTATGAAAGATAAATTGCATTCCTATATCCAACAAGGATAGATATCGATTTGCTAAGAGTTCACCTTGTGTTACATGATAACCATTCAGCAACTTTTTCAATACCATTTCTCTTTGTAGTTTCCTTAACAATAACCGCTCTCCCATCAATAACAAGATGCCATAAACAATCACACAGGTACCAATTATACCGAAAGCATATTGTACGAGAAGAGCTGACCATTCACCAAGATTGAAAATGCAAATAAGAAGAAACAAAGGCATACAAGTTTTCCATACATTTATGATTGCCACACCACCTGCGATACACAAAAAGCCATTACTGGTAACATAACAGCTGATATGAAAGCCTAAAAAATAAAGGAAGGCAATACTAAACAGAATCAAGAAAAATGTCTTAGATAGGGTGCCGGTTAAAAGATAAAAAATTATGAGAGAAGGAAACAAACATACGCATTGCAGGAAAAGCAGTATCAGCTCTTTCTGCAAGATACGTTTTCTAGCAATCTTTCTGCAAGGCAATATACTTTCCCATGTACTAATCGTTTCTTCTTGATAAGCAATATCATATAGCAAATAAATACAGAGAAATGACGGCAATATGGCAATAGACAAACGCATGGCGGTTTGTGGCAATAAAGAAGGCATAATCGGTATCAGCTGTGCGATTCCCATGGATGTGCCGGTTTCGGTATAAATAAGCTGTTTATAAGCAATGCTTACAATGATGATGAAGATTAGATATTTCCATTTTGATGTACGTAATAACCTTACTAATTCCAACATCATCATAAGTAATTCTCCAACGTGCGCTGATAATACGCTGTAATTTCTTTTTGATCTTTGGTATCTACTTGTATTTGTCCATCCACTAAGTGAATTAAACGTGTAATAAGAGAGCGTGTCGCCTCTAAGGTATGTGATGTTATAACAAAAAGGCGTTCTTTACTTTGTTGCTTGATTAAGTCGATAGCTGCCGCACTACTTTGCGCATCTATAGCAACAAAGGGTTCATCCATAAAAATGATCGGTGCTTTGCTTAATAAGATAATCGCAATCGCTACTTTTTGTTTTTGCCCTGAGCTGCATTTCATTAAACGCTGTTCTAAATAATCAATATGCAGGGCATTTAACACTTCCATTACCGCATCCATCTTGAATGAAATATCCTCACCGTTATAACAGCGGTAAAAATAACGCAAATTTTCCTTTACGGTAAGTTGTGGGAAAAGTGGGCTTTCGAAAGGCAAATAAGCAATCGGCATAGTTCTTTCCAACGTTCCACGATATGGAATCAAAAAGCCACAGAGAACATTTAATAATGTACTTTTTCCACTACCGTTTGTTCCTGCTAATAAAATACATCCGTTTTTTTCTTCCATTGTAATATTGATATCCTGTAGGGTATCCTTTTCATCATAAGCATAATATAAGTGGTTTGTTTGTATACAACTTGTCATAAAAATTTCTCCTTGCGAAAAGGATACGTCACTTTGCAAGGAATGTCAACTCATACTGAATAAATCGTAAATCATCCACAAAAAAAGCAGATGTTTTAGCCATAATATCCGCTAATCTCACATCCACCTTTTTGAAATATCTGTTTTTCAATAATTTTATGATGATGATAAACAATCACTTTCGCAATACTATTTAAGCTCTCTTTTACCGTCTTACACATGACTCCGCTTACAGGCGCTTTCAAGGAACAAACATCACGATACAACAAATGAATATCCAATTCATAAGAACCTTGTTTCATATGAAGAAAGACATGAACACCTTCTTTTTTACGCATCATTTCCATATGGGTAACTCTGGCACCCAAGTAGGTCGCAAAACGCTTCTGTTTTCCTTGCAACATCAAGACACAAATGATTCCTTGGAATTCTAGCTGTTTTATAGGAATATCCGCAATGGATAGAAAAAAACAACTTTCCTTTTTCCTACAGGCATTTGATTGATACCAAAGATAACGTTTCGGAAAGGATGTTCCCCTATCCTTTTCTATATAGCCAATGCCCTTAGCATCGAACGCTTTTCCCTGAATTATAAGCTTTCCGTCACAGCGATGATGTAGACTGATGATCGCATGCGTGCATTCCATCTCCATATAAGAAAATGGTCCCATGATGGTTGGCATGTAGATATTGTCATGCAGATGATGCTGTTGGTGGAATTGAACATCCATGTGCAGTTGTTTCTCTTCATCATGAAAGTGAAGATAATGGCGAGTAAATTCATTTTCTTTAAACTTTATTTTATGCTCTTCAATATGGATGTCTTCATCAGGAAATACTAGATAATCGGAGATATTGCGATACGTATCTAAAACTTGAATAAAGCCATTTCGTATTCCCTTCTCATAATGAATGCCGACAATGACACCTACGCTGACTTCAGATGTCTGAATTTTATAATACCAACCTTCGAAATATGGTTTTTTACCATTTGTTTCATGATAGGCAAATTCTCGTTCCAATGTTTCTTTTCGCAAAATGCATACACCTCTATAGCAGTATATGCATATTTCTTAGCTTCTATGTGTATATATGAAAAAAACTCTGATTTGTTAACTCATCAGAGTCTTTATCGTTTATGGTAAACAAACGACAAACTTTGGTTACCGTTATAATTTTAAAAATATATAGTTACTCTCCTTGTTCCTTTGCTTTTTGTACTTTCAATTTCTTACCTTTAATCGTACTTTGCTGTAAAGTTTTTAACACCTGCTTACCTTTACCATTTAAAATATCCACATAAGATTGATTATCTTGAATCTGAATCACTCCAATATCCTCAGCACTTACCCCCTGAATCTCACAAATTGCCCCAACGATGTCTCCTGCACGAATCTTTTTTGTCTTACCACCATTCAAATACAACTTCATAGTATCTTTATGCACTTCTTTTCCCTTATCTTCTCGTAAGGCAAATGGTTTTGTCAAAGGCTCGATAGTTTCTTTCGTAACATCTTGATTACTGATTTCACCTCGTTCGCGTATTTCTAAAGGGTATCCCAAATAATCTTCAAGTTCTGCTTTGCGCTCTCCATCATATTCATTGATCAAAGTGATTGCTTTTCCACTTGCACGCTGTCGGCCCGTTCTGCCAATACGATGTAAATAGGTCTCTTTTTGATTCGGCATATCATAATTGATAATATGGGAAATATCCTGTACATCAATACCTCTGGCCGCTACATCCGTTGCGACAAGAATGCGAATCTTTCCTCTTTTAAAATCACGAATATTTTCTATACGATCCTCCTGCAACATACCGCCATGAAGCTTATCCACACACATATCCAATGCATAGAGTTCATCACAAATGGTCTTAACACCCTCTTGCGTTCGAGCAAAAATGATACAAGATGCTGGTTGTTCCTTGCATAACAGTTGTTTAAGAAATGACAACTTCTGTTTCTCTTTCACTTCATATGCATAGTGTGTGATTGCCGCGTTTACTGTGGTTTCTTCCGCTAACGTGATCAGCTTTGGCTCTTTCATAAACCCTTCCGCCAATTCTTGTATCGGTTGCGGCATCGTTGCGGAAAATAGACAAGTTATTTTATTCCCTGGGAAATAGTTAAATATGCTTTGAACACTTTCTATAAAACCCATATTCAACATTTCATCCGCTTCATCAATTATGACATAGCGTATATGACCAGTTTTCAAAGTTTCTCTTTCTAAATGATCCAATATTCTACCCGGTGTTCCCACCACTACATGTGCACGCTGTTTCAAATCCTGTATTTGAAACTTATAAGGTTGTTTCCCAAAGATGGCAACCGTTTTGATACGACGATAAGCACCAATATTATCAAAGTCCTCTTTGATCTGCAGCGCCAATTCTCTTGTTGGCGTCAGGATAATTGCCTGCGGTTCCCTTTCCTCCCATATCAGCTCTTGCACGATAGGAATGGCAAAGGAAGCTGTCTTTCCACTACCTGTTCGTGAACGGACAATGACATCTCTTCCTTTTAAGATTTCCGGTATCACCTGTTCCTGTATCGGTAATACTTGTTCATAATGTAGTTTTTCTAATGCTTTTAAGATATCTGTATGTAATGCGAATTCTTTAAATTGCATAATTTCACCTTTTTCTTTCTTTTCTCATTATACAGGAATACGCAATGAAAAGAAAAGGGAATCTAACAAAAGTGTAAGTCATTCGTAAGCTGAATCCAACGACAGTTACGAAATAATGAGATAAACTTTAGGTGTAAGATACATTAGGAGGAAAACCATTATGAGAAAAGCTTTAAACATTATCGGAACTGCACTATGTGTAGTATTCTTCGGCTACAGCGAAGAGAAATTGTGTAAGTAAGACAACCTTCCCTATGAATACGAAAAAAGAATACGTGCCACCTGCATCAACAACAGCTGTCGTATTCTTCCTTCTTACTTCTATAGAATCTATTTCATCCTTATTTCGCAAAAGCTTTTTTACGCACTAGCAGGTAGCAAATAAAATGTGCACTGATGGTAAGCATCCAAGAAATAGGATAGGACACATATAAAGAAAACTGCGTATGCTCTACCTGAAAGATGGTAAAGATCCAAATGATTCGGAATAGACAAGCCCCAGCTAACGATACCAACATCGGCATGATTGAATATCCTATTCCTCGTAAACTTCCCACAAAAACATCCATAATACCACATAAGAAATAACTGGCACTTACCACGCTCAATCGTGCTATTCCATATTGTATGACTTCTTCACTGGAAGAATAGATACTTAATAATGGATGTCCCAGTAAAAATGCTCCTATTCCCATAAACAAACCGACAAAGGTAACAATGCCTAAACATTGCAACAGAATCTTATCAATACGGTGGTATTGCTTAGCCCCATAATTCTGACTGGTAAAGCTAAGTGATGTCTGATATACGGCATTCATGGAAGTATACACAAAGCCTTCGATATTGCTGGCAGCAGTGTTTCCTGCCATAACCACAGAGCCAAATGAGTTAATGGAAGATTGTATCAGCACATTGGAGATATTAAAGATAACCCCCTGTAAGCCGGCAGGAAGTCCTACCCGTAACATACCAAACAGCTTATCTTTATGGAAAGATAATTCCTTTAGCCGTAAATGCAAAACACCTTCTGATTTTTCTAAGCTTAGTAATATTAAACCAGCAGATATTGCCTGTGCAATAATTGTCGCAAGCGCAACACCGGCAACTCCCATATGTAAAACAATGACAAAAAACAAATTAAAAATAACATTAACAACACCAGCAACTGTTAAGAAATAAAGCGGACGTTTGGTATCCCCTAAAGCTCGTAATAAAGCAGCTCCGAAATTATATACCATAAACGCCGGCATACCGATAAAGTAAATACGCATGTATAGCACAGAAAGCGATAAGACATCTTGTGGCGTTCCCATCATTTCCAGCAGAGGTCGTGCTAATAAAACTCCTGCTATGATCATAATCACACCACCCACAATAGCCGTTACCATTGCTGTATGGACCGTTTCTGATGCATTCTTATAATCTTGCGCGCCATAATAGCGGCCTAGTAAAACATTCGCTCCAACGGAAACACCAATAAACAGGTTGACTAACAGGTTAATCAGCGAACTGGTAGAACCAACCGCTGCTAAAGCATGGCTTCCGGTAAATCTTCCCACGACGATAATATCGGCTGCATTAAAGAGCAGTTGTAAAATACCTGATAAAATTAGTGGTATTGCGAAAACAATCAGTCGTGAGAAGAGTGGGCCATGACACATATCAATTTCATAACTTCTTCTCAATTCATTCATCCCTTTTCTAAATTCTTCATTATTATAGCAAGTTATCTTTCGCTTGAACATAGTAGAATTTCTGAATTTTTTGTAATTTAAAAGCGTACAGAAAGGAATGCGGGAGATTATAAATAAATATGGAAGAACATTGAGGAGAAATTATAAAAAAATTGCCGCTCTGTGAACTTGTTATGGAAAATCGTTTAATAAAACCCCTTTGTATAAATTCTTCCGTTGTTATCTAAACCCAATAGTTGAAAATTCTCTTACCTGCCTGTATAATCCTAATAGATGTAAAGGAGAATATATATATGTTAAAAGTTTATGTTGCCGGTTCCTTGTTTAATGAGGCAGAAGTCGCACAGCGTAAAAAAGAAGGGGAAATCTTAAGAGCAACATTTCCACAGTTGGATATCTTTAATCCGATTGACCAACCATTTAATGAGAATAAGCAGTCGCTTCCAACACCTGAAGAAATTTATGATGGTGACACAAAAGCTGTCGAAGACTGTGATATCTTTATTGCAGATCTAACAAATGAAGATGCTGGTGTTATGGTAGAATTAGGAATTGCCATAAAATCACATACAAAAATCATCATTGGGATTAACAGTGATATACGTTTGCAGTCAGCGAATCGCTATGATATCCCTACTTACGGCATGAATCATTATGTTCTTGGGGCAATTTTGAAGCATGGCTATTTTGTGAGAAGTTTTGATGAAGCTGTCGAAACCTTAAAAACGGCACTTGAGAATATTATATAGATTATGGTTTTCCAATCATAAAATTGTTTCTAAATGATAATTTTTCTTTAGCTGTAAAGCTATTGATTGATCATCGTCTTTTATGCTTTTATGTTTTTTCCTTTATTAATAGGCGAGATGTTCCTTCACTTTTCTAAACTGTTATGAAATTCATATGCATCCTAGCATTTACAAATTTTGTGATGAAAACGATAGTATTGTAAAGCAACTTGCTTATTACTTAATTTTTGAGATTAATTTTAAACCAAAAGCCGTTTTTCTACTAACGGTTTTTTTTGCCTGTATCCATTTACTTTTTCGTTATCAACATAAAGCTTTACATTGCTTCATATACCTTCTAAGCTTCAGCTTATACTCCATTTTGATATTCTTACAGTTTATAAATAGAAGTTCATCACGTTCCAATAATAATATAGACGTTTTAATTTGCCGTTTCTTGACCTTATCTTTCCATTGCTGAAAGTTTTGTTAATACAACGAAATTTGTTTTCATCTCATGCTTGTTTCTCGTCCAACAAGACAAAATTTGTTTTTATCTCACGCTTGTTTTTCGTCCAGCAAGACGGAATTTGTTATTCCTCAGAGCTTGTTTTACTCGGCACATAAGTTTTTTTAATATACTTCTGTTCCCATATTTCATCGTGATAAGAACCATATTCTGTTATCTTACAATCATTATAAAGATCATCTGCAATTTCCATTATCACATTTACAAGTTCAAGATTTCTTATATACTTCTGAGGAATGCTTTTGTAACCAAGATAAGCACCCATGATATTACCAGTTACTGAACCGGTTGAGTCACTGTCACCGCTGTGGTTGACCGATGCAATTATCGCTTTATCAAAATCATCAGAATATTTTAGCGAACAATAAATCGCAATTGCAAGTGTTTCCTCAGCTACCCAACCCTGTCCAAGTTCTCTTATAGCTTCTAAATCATCTAAATTCTTATTTGCCAATGCAACTGCTCTATCTATCAACAAAATTAGATCTTTCAGATGTGTCTTGTCGGCAAATAAACGCAACAGAGCCTTCTTTGTATCTATCACTGCTTCCAGCAGAGAAATGTCCTCATTATGAGAAATCAAGTGAAGGATGTGCACCAAAGCAGCTGCAGGAATATAGCCAAGTTCGTGTCCATGCGTTAAAGCTGCTGTTTCTGCCCCAATCATAGCAATCTCATCACTTGTATACTTCTTTCCATCAAAATATAGCCCAATAGGAGCAACACGCATAATTCCTCCACTACCCTTACTCTGATTTATTGGTTCATCTATTGTTCCATTTGCTCCATTTTCAATCGCTGATATACAAGTGTTTCCAGGAGCACGGCGATTAAATAATTCCGGCACATTAACAAGCCACGAATAGGATAAATGTTCTTTTAATTCCAACTGTGTTTTAAGCCAATCCTTATAACAGGAAGCAATATAACTCGGATAAGCTTGCATGATTCCACGAGTCATACCTCTTGTTGTCCCAAGTAATAAACCATTAGCGGTAAAAAGTGTCATTTGTGTGTCATCAGAAATATGAGCAATACCATTTATAAGATCATATTCTGTAATACCGTTTTCACCGTATTTTTTAAATATAAAATCTTCCTGATAGAACTCGACAGCATAGCCTAACGCATCTCCGGATGCACCACCGACAAGGCAGCCTCTGTATTTATCTATATTCTTCATTTTGCTAAGCCCCTTTCTGACATATCATCACTTCATTGTTTTGTTTATAAAGATATGAATTCATCCATCCTCTTATTAACCTTTTTGATAGTTACATAAGTAAGATAAACGTCTGAACTTACATCGTGTACCTTCCTATTTTTATGCTGTGATATGTAAAGGATGGTGTTTTATTATCAATATGTCCATAGTCATCCATAAAACAAATATGTAAACAAATTTTTATTATACTCACGATTATGTAAAACTACCACATATCATCTGCTAAAGTAGACCATTGCAATTGAAAGTGAAAACCATTTTGGGTAGTATTTCCATTCAAATCCTCTTCATTAATCGCACAGAATGGTTTTGTTTCTTTTCCATATGTTAAATACACTTCAAGCAGGCTTTGATCAGTAACAGTATTAAAAGGAACCTCTGTATAAATATATACTGTCTTTTCTTCATTTGGTTGTATAATACCATCTTTAGCATTTCCTTCAACATGATAATTTGATACTGGATAATAGTTCTCATCCACCATAAAAACAGAGCCCTCTTTACAATTCAAAAAATTTTTTATATTAATACTGGAATTACTTTGATTGTTCACTTTCGCAATTACACCTAATAATTCGCCATCGTTACTAGGGAAAAGATTTTTACCATTTTCTATTCTGAGATGTCCCCCATGTTCAGTTGCTGTAATATTTATGGTAACATCTTTCATTATTTCAATATTTTTAGCTGTGCTAACTTTTTGAAAAGTAATATAATTTCCCAATTCATTTTTATTTCCCTCAGAGTTATCATTAGCGCAACCTCCAGTAAAACATAAAATAAATGCACAAATCGAAATTAGAATACGCTTTTTCATATATATCCGCCTTTCATGTACCTGTGTTATCCACGTTTCAGATACTCCAAAACCACACCCTATATTAAATAGTGATAGTTTCTATAAATTAATTTTCTTCATCGATAACATCACCAAACTTCTTTATATTCAGCCCTGTATCAAGAACGATTGCTTTCTCCCCGACTCCAAATTCAATAAGTAAATCACCATTCCATTTCATTGTTATCAAAGGCTGCATACCACATTCTAAGTAATGATTAAATAGATCGTTTACTTTCATCCTTTGTATAATTTTAGGCTTAATTACATGAATAAAATGATCTCTTGACATTGCTTTCCAATGAAAAATTTTTTTGAAATCTTCATAACATTTTTGACATATCGTCGCATGCGGTTCATCAAGCAGACTATAACCTGCATGCCACGTATCCGGTAAATCACTTATCTCATCGGTACAAAAATCACAATGGTCATGATCATTTAATTGACTTTTTTCTGAATAATTACGCCAATACAATGTTTTACCGTTCAGATATGATTCTTGTCCTTGCAATCTCCAATCATCTTCAAGTAATTGGTTGTTTATGCTTTGCTTCAAATGTTCCATAAAGACCACTTCCCATTCTTACCACTACTACTTTATAATCTCAATGATTTAAGATAATCTGATCCAGGTTAAATATTGAACAAAGCTTTCTATAGCATCCTAATGTCAAAGTTAAAATTATGCATTTCAAGCTGAGAAATAACGCCAGTTCCATTTCCCATTATAACTCCTCTAGGTGAAATACCCTCATCCATATCTGGCAATTCAATCACCTTATGAAAAAATTTTAAAATCTTTGACTGTACCAGTCTATCATTTATATTTTTTGATAAAAGATAGAGCATAAGTTTTGAATAAACATAACACGAATCTGTATCATCACCATGATATTTTAACACTAATTGATGATACTCAGATAATAATTCAGGAAAATAATCAAGAAAAAACATATTAAGATCACAATAATCAATTGGTGGAGTATCTATATACCTATATATTTGGTAATCATTCATTTGGAAAACATTTTCAGAATACATTATATGCATATTCTTTACATATTTTTGGATAAACTCTATTTCTACCCTAGTTCTTGTTAGCAAACTATTATGAAAATATTTGATAATGGATTCTGTTCTCCAATTTCTAAAGTTTTTAAGTTCCTGCATCATTGATATCATTTTTAACTCAAGATCTTCATAACGGTATGTTCCTTTTCTCTCTAAATCATATATGATAGGTCTAAGAAAATGATTTAGATTCATAAATTCATATGGATTTGTTCTAGATAAAATCGTTCTATCATCATATCCTTCCATAACATTATTTTCAACATAAAGAGGAAAATACTTTTCAACAATTTTCCATATTTCATAATATGAAACACCTCTTTGAACCATCATATCACTCCTTATTCATCATTTATTTAGAGCATTTTGCAAACCCTTCCGTATAATTCGGTACCACGAGTATTGATAAGTATGTAATACTTGAAGACTATAAACCATATGTACTATATAATTTATAAAAAGCACATAAGCTTTCCCATACTGTTTAACTTGTGTGCTACTTTCAAGATCTAATTTATGAACAAAAATGTATTTCAAGTTCTTTAGATATAATCATTAAGGTCTGACTATTTTCAGTATTATCACTATCTGAAAAAACGATATTACCATCGTTTAAATTTAGACTAGCTCTTACGATTAAACTATCATATCTTTCATCTATAGGAATTAAATCCATTCTACTTACTTTTTTAAAATGCAACTCTATCAATTTTCCAATTCCATTTACGTAAGTGCCTAACTTTACTATTATATTTCTTTCACTAGCAAGAGGATACATACCATCAGATAAAATTGCTGTTCCACTTGTATATTCAATATGCAATACAACATAATCATGAAAATAGTTCAATTCTTGCATTAAGCGATCAATATCTTTTTGTGTTTCCACTTTTTCCATCATCATCTTATTTTCACCTCCTAGGACTTACCCACGACTTGGCTTGCCCTTTATGTTTTTTTAACTACTACAAATTTCTAGTACCGCTACTATAAGTAATGCGCTTTATTATAACGGTTATATTTAAGTTAATGAATATGAGTTCAACAATCCTCTTCAAACAATTGCACATCAAAATTCACTCCAGTAAACAATAGTTCCAAAGATATACGATGATCATGTAATTCCATATGATGATATCCTTTATTTATAGAATCTTTTACTGGAAATACCTTATCAAGATTATTTAAAAAACTATTATTTTCAATTTTTCCTGAATGTTTAACGATTTTGAATGCTTCAACATAATTTTTTGACATATACGAAAATTTCTGATTTTGTATATTCAAACAAACTTCAAATGCTACATCTAGTTTCACACTATTGCATAATCTAATCTTACTAATTTCAAAATTTGATATATTTGTTTTTATAGATTTAATATAACGGCTATTAATATCAAATTCTTTTCTTTCATCTTTATGAATAATTTCATAGTTATTAGTCTTAACTATAAGAATATCATTAATGCTAACAATTAATAATGTTATTTTTGGTATTTCAGTTTTCATTTCATAGATACCATAAATATTGGGATTTGGTTTTAAACCATACTTATTTGCATCAAAGAATTTTTCATCAAATACTTCAATATCCATAAAATCATGCAATTTCAAATAGGTATAATAATGACCATCAGTGAATTCAATCATTATATTCTTATCCATATTGAAGCTCATGTAATCTAATTCAGTATCTAAAATTTTATTGAATGTCATAGTTCCCTCCATTATTTATACCTATATTTGATACTTATCCATTTGACTTGTGAATCTCTATAGAAGGTAAAAGCCGCCATCCCAAAAAGATATATTGATTGGATAATACCCCGTAAAAATTTCTGCATCAACTAAATTAAGTGAAATATCTTTTTTAAGACAAGATAGTTTATTTGAAATTTCATTTTCATCTCCTAAAACCTCAATTACTCTTATAATCGATTCTTTTTTAGGTTTAAAATAAATAATATAGACCCCTTCAATTGAATTTTCATCTTCTAACTCATATTCTTCTTGTATTGCATCCTCACGATCAAACCAGTTATTCTTATCATAATTTTCTATCACTTCATTTAATCTGTCTTTGGAATCAAAGGCACCGATAAGTAAAGTAAAATAGTCATCTACAGAAAATACATTATACCTTAGTAAATAAACTTTCATATCAATCACCTCTCTCTTTTATGAATTTATTTATAAAATAAAATTCACTACCAAGATTGGTATTAACATAATCTACTTTATATTTGCTTTTACATAATTCAAAAATTTTATCTTCATCAATATCATAGGATACAAACCATTTAGGTAATAAATGTCGATTTGTTAAACTATTGTATTCAGTATAAAATCCTTCACACCAATTAATTTTATCTAATGATATTTTTTGAGGATAAAAGCAATCTTTTGTTAGTGAAAAATATAGGTAAGTATTCTGATAATGCTCTATTGCTTTGGCTACCTCACTCTCAGTTGTAAATACTCCTAAAATCATTGTATTTTCATCTTTATCCAAATCATAACAATGTTGCAGTAATATTAAGTCTTTGCATTTATTAATAAGTCTATCTTCTTCAAAAGATTTATCACTCCCAAATGATTCACGCTTTATTATTTCATTGAAATCATAATAATAATCGACCTTTAATTTTATAGTATTAAAGCCTTCTGTATAATCCTCAAATCCTTCAACATTACTCAATTTATCTATTGCATATTGAACTTTTGAAAAATTACTAAATAGCCCTATATTTTTTTTATCCCCTGCATGATCATGTTCTACTAAAAAGACATTCATATTGTCTCCTTTCTCATACACAATTTATATTCCTACTTGTGAAGTGGTTCCGTCAAAAATTATTACAATTACATTGTGAACCAAGTATTCGCTACCATTTCATTTTTTTCATTATTATATAATTCTTACAAAGAATCTCTATATTCGTAAATAAATACTACCTGCTGCTACATCAACGACAACAGCACATGCTTCCGGCTTCTCGTGACGTTAGAGACCATGATCGTGCAGTAAACCACAGCAGCACTAACTTCAAAGACTTGTATCCGGAAAGTTATACTAAAGACTTCCATTGATTGTCCTGTTTTATTAATTAATCAATATGAATTATTACTAGTATATAAGTATTTATTCTAACTCTCTCTCTTTTATACCTCAAACTCTATCAATTTGTTTGATTTAATCAAGTTCTGAATGTAAAAGTTTGCTCTTAAATATACTGAGCTAAGTACATCCGGTTCTTCTCCATTATAACCAAATCCCTCTTTCATGTCATTAGTTTTTCCAAAATCATCATATTCTAATTTTTTTCTATGTTTTATAACACCAAAATGGATATTTTACATGTTTGTACCTATACAATAGGATATGACATTTGCTAAAAGTTAGCTTATCAAATGCGAAACTTTCACTGTCTTTTCAATAAACGTTTTTTAAAGTCGCGAAGTCTTTTCCCGTATCTGCTAGTTACAATAATCACACAAATTAATAGACCACATGCTGCACCCTTGGCAAACTCAGAAAAATTGCTAATAATTGTAATCTGGGCAAGTTCTGTATGTTGTATTAATTGAGCTGTAAACCAAAACACTACTCCTGCTAACAACAACCAGCGAATACCCCTTGTATAACGCTCCGTTTTATTATTTGTATACGCTACTGCTTTTAATACTGTTTCTTCTACTTCCTTATACATTTTCTCACCTTTCTTTTCTCCATTAAGCAGTTCTCGAAGGTCAATTTCATAATAATCAGATATTTCAATCAGAATATCCAAATCTGGTAAATTATTACCATTTTCCCAACGAGATACTGTTCTGTTTGACACATTTACTATTTCTGCGAATTGTTCTTGTGTAAGTCCTTTTTGCTTTCGGAGTTCCTTTAGAAATTCTCCTATTTTTTGTTGGTTCATAAAAACCTTTTTCTCCTTTCTGCAAAAAGAGTATCATATACGTAGCGTAATAAACACGACACAAAGTGAGAAATGTCATACATATTACTCAATACACTATGCTTGCCCTTGCTTATCTCCTCTTATAATTGCTAATTAATCTATATGTCTTATAGTAACATACTGGTATTATTAATACCATATCAACAAAAAGCAAGCTAAGTCAAAATAAAAAATGACCATGTATATGTTACAATAACTGGCCATTCTCACAACTTTTTTTACAACTATTCATAGGATATTTGCTTTTTATATGCGTTTTATACTACCGATATAATGCTCAAAATCCTATATTTAATTGCTGTTTAGCGCTGTATGCTATATGCATGGTACTTGCTCACCATCCTACTTATTCTCCATCTTCGCAAATATCTCATCTATCGTATGTAAAGCAGTTTGTAGACGCATGATATCTTCTTTTTCTAACTGTTTTTCCAACATCTCATTGATATATGTATTCTGCTTGCGAAATGTTTTTAAATGCTCTAACGCTTTATCACTTAAAGATATATATACCGAACGTTTATCATGCTCATTAAATATCCGTTTCACATAATCATACTGTGCTAATTTTACGATCAATTTCGTGACATTTTGTTTGGGCATATGCAATTCTCTAGCGAGCTCACTCATCGTCATCATCTGCTTTTCCTGTAAGGTAAGCAAACAAACATACGTTTCCAAACTCATCTTTTGTAACATATCCTTAAATGGTCGCTCTATTTTGGTATGCCATTTAGGCATCAGTGTATAGATTTCATCAACACAGGCATCTAACTGCTTATTATCTTCCATATGCTTACCTCATTTCATGATTTTTACTTCATTGACAAACATTTATCATCGTGATATTCTTACATATAGTAATACTTTTATTACTATTCAATATAATTTCATTATATCTTAGTTAAGCATAAGAAACAAGTAGCTTTGTGAATATGCTGGAAAGGAAGAAACATGAAAAAATTACATTTTCAACTAAGCGATGACTGGAAAAAGAAGATTCGATTCAGTACTCTCAGCTTCCTGTTTATCATTGCCTATGTGAATATATTTCCTATGTTGTTTGGTGCAGAAAACAATATTGTGGCAGTTATCTTTACGATTTTGATGTCGGCTTCTATGGTAAGAGATCTTACCGGCACCATATTGCGCCATTTCTTTATTCAGACGTTTGTGCTCATTTGGATGAGTATCGCTGCCTGTCTTGTAAACATATTACCACCGATAATATCCTTACTCATCAATCTCATCACGCTATTTATTATCCTATACGCATTTACCTATGAATATGCCAATCAACTATATTTCCCTTATATTTTATCCTATTTATTTTTAATTTTTATATCGCCGGTTCCTCCAACATTATTACCACGCAGAATCTTAGCCATGGTCGCCGGCGCGTTTTCCATCATCGCCTATCAATGGATCATGGGAAGGAAAAAAATAAAAAACAATGCGCAAGATATTCTTTGCGATATGATCCATCATATCAAGGAACAAATACAGCTCACTTTATCAGATGATATGCCCAATGACAACTTGAATCATATGCATCATAAGCTCCATGCTTTAAGTAAGATTATTTATGATCGCCGTAAAAAGGTACTTTGCGTATCGGATGCAAGTTTTTCTTTGATTGATGCAGGCCGTGGCTTAGAGCATTTGAATGTATTGATACAGGAACTAGATACACCTTTACATGATCATGAGCGACTTTTCTTACAACAGATTGATAAACAGCTTTCTTTGTTTGATTCCTATATTCAAGGAAGTATCACTGAACTACCAAAGCTGGATGTTTGTGATTTTGATGATGACAAAAAGAATCACCTGTTTTATCACATTCTATTATATATTCGTGATCGCTTATTGCATATGAGTGATCCAGGCAGTCAAAAGCATTGGCAAAGATCCTCGCTTTCCTTAAAAAACAGGCTAATCACTGCCTGCAATTTTAGTTCTGTGCGTTTTGTTTATGCTTTGCGTATTGCTCTTGTATTATCTTTGGCAACGCTGTTTGTACTATGGTTTTCATTACCACATGGGAAATGGCTTCTATTTACACTGGCTTCTGTTTCTCTTCCTTATGCTGATGATGTACCTGTCAAAATGAAGAAGCGTATCTTGGCAACCTTGCTAGGCGGTCTTGCCTCCGTTCTCATATACAGTTTGTTTGCTTCACCAATCAGCCGCATGGCTGCGATGATGTTATCCGGTTACGCTTCTTTCTATTTTCATGACTATGCCGCAACCTTCACCTGTTCTACAATCGGTGCACTTGGCGGTGCTGTATTTATGTCCGCCTTTGGTTTTGAGGCAAACTTCGATATGTTTATAATTCGATTAGGTTATATACTTGCCGGTGCAATACTTGCCTATATTGCTATTTGTATTATCTTCCCTTACACTCGTTTACAGGCAACCAAAGCACTTTGGCGTCGATATGAAGATGTCACTAATCTGTTAATTAGCATTTCAAAAGAAAAAGAACCTGATGCCCAGCTATATTATAGCTGTATCATCCAGGCACATATGCTAGAAGAAAAACTATCAAAAAATGCAGCTTTAGAAAACTGGGAAAGTTTCCCTGAATATATGCAGCGATGCCGTATAAAGGTATATCAGGCGCATCGTACACATATAGCCAATCGTAAAGATGCAGCTATCTTTAGACCGGAATTTTTAGTGTGATGCTTTAAAAGAAGCCAAATATTATCGCTATCATATAGGAAGAAGTGTATTGGCAACACGAATCTGTTTTTCTCGAATCAAATTTAATCCTATGCAGGATATAGCAAAGATAGCGTTTTTTCAATGATGAAATAGAAAAAGAGTATGTAACCACCTAATGGATAAGATTACACACTCTTCATCATTTTATAATTTACAGTACTAAACTTTCCATAGCATTCACAGTCATGTTTTGTTTAAACGCAATGGGTTCACCACCTGGGTTCTGTGTAACAATCAGCATAACACTTACATCAAAACCTTTTGCCTTCAAAGTGTCGAAATCAACATCAACAATTGGTTGACCCATTTTTATTTTCTCCCCTTGTTTCGCTAATACTGTGAATCCTTCACCATTTAATTCAACCGTATCAATACCGATATGTATCAATAATCCCATACCATTTTTCATCTTCACGGCATATGCATGTCCTGTTGGATACATCACTTCTAAAACACCATCAGCTGGAGATAACAGTGTATCTTTTCCTTTTAATGGTTCTAAAGCGATTGTTTGCCCCATCATCTGCTGTGCAAAAACATCATCTTGCACCGTTTCGATTGGAAACAATTTACCGTTCAATGGTGAAACGATTTCTTTACTCTCTTTTTCTTCCCTTTTCTTTCTGAAAAACATATTGATTCCTCACTTTTCATATCTTATATATCTTGACATAAGTAATTATATTAAGAATTCATTTAAATTTAAAGTTATTTTTTAATCGCTTAAATCTTCTCCATTGCTTTGGATAACTTTTTTGAACCAATAAAAACTATCCTTTTTATATCTTTTCAAAGTACCTTTACCACGATCATCCATATCGACATAAATAAAACCATAACGTTTTTTCATTTCTCCAGTAGATGCAGAAACAATATCAATGCATCCCCACATTGTATAGGCAAGAATATCTACACCATCTTCCACCGCTTTTGCCATTGCCTGAATATGCTGTCTTAAGTAATCAATACGATAGCTATCATGAACGGTATCGTTTTCAAGCTTGTCATTAGCGCCTAAACCATTTTCCACTACCATCAAAGGCACTTTATAACGATTATATGTTTCATTTAGGTAATAGCGAAGTCCTTCCGGATCAATTTGCCAGCCCCATTCGGAAGCCTTTAAATATGGATTTTTGGCAGTTGAGAAAATACTTTTGTTTTTCTCTAAAATTTCTTTATCCGCAGTACCGCAACCGGACATATAATAAGAGAATGCATAATAATCTACCACACCTTCTTTAAGGATAGCATCATCCTCAGGCAATGTATGAATAGTTGCCTGTAAATCTTTTAAGTAAGACTTAGTAAAAGGTGCATATTCCCCTCTAACCATGACATCACCACAATAATAGTTGGTTCTTTGTTGTACTTCCCACGCCTTCATGACATCTTCCGGTTTGCAAGTGTATGGATAAACGACATTGCTGGCAATCATACAACCAAATTTAAAATTCGGGTTTATCTTGCGCCCTTCAATTACCGTTTTTGCAGAAGCGATAAATTGATGATGCATGCCATTTACAATAAGATTTGCATCATTAGGTGTGATTTTATCTCCTTTGCCAAAGAATAGTTTTTCTTCTTTTGGCATCATACCTAGTGACATGGTAACACCGCCACCCATCAAAGGTGTGTTGATTTCATTAAAGGTTAACCAATAGGTTACCAAATCTTTATATTCCTCCATAATCGTTTTGGTATATGTAACAAAGCAATCAATCGTTCTTCGATCTTCCCATCCATTCCACTTCTTTGTTAAATGATAAGGAAATTCATAATGTGACATTGTAACTAACGGTTCAATACCATACTTTCTACATAGTTCTAAAACTGAGCGGTAATGATCTAAACCTTTTTGATTAGGCTTTTGATCATCTCCATTTGGAAAAATACGTGTCCAATTGATAGACAAACGATACATCTTAAATCCCATCTCTGCAAAGAGTTTTATATCTTCTTCATATTGATTATAATGATTAACTGCAAAATGAGATGGATAAATCGATCCTTCTTCTATTTCTTTTGTAAATCTTCGTGGGGAATCAACTTTACCGACCGTAAAATGATCGGCACAGGATTCTCCTTTACCATCCTGTTTCCACGCACCTTCACATTGGTTTGATGCCGTAGCCCCTCCCCAATAAAAATCTTCTCTAAATACACTCTTTTTCATATAAGTCTCCTTTACTTCACATCAAAGCCTAATTCTTTTAGCTTAACATCATAAGCCTCCATATTTTCACCAAAGGTTAAATATACACGATGACGGTATGGTATTTTTCCTTCATACCATGTACCAAAAATTTGTGACTGCCCATGCTTTTCCACACGTGGTTTTGGTGTAAATCCTTTGCATCCCCATTTCCCTTCGAAATGAAATTCTTTTCCACAGAATCTAAAGATTGCATCTTTAAATACACATGTACCATCATTAACATATGGTAAATGCTCCCATTCTGCTTCCATTGTGACATGATCGGTTAAAATCGGCTCTTCTCCATCAATATAATAGTAAGCAAAAATCTTTCCTGAAAATTCAAGACTTATCAGCGCCTGTTCTCTGCGTCCATCTTCACGAATTCCCATCATATTCATATAAACATAGCCGAAGTTGTTCGTTATGCCATCAAAGCCATTGATTTCTGTCGGAATAAATAGGCGATCATGTTCACCTAATCCAAAGATTGGTTTACCTTCATATACTCCACTAACCGTAGCAGGACGTATAATCGTTGCGACATGATTGTACATAGATTGATGTTCAAAAATCGTCTTAGGCCATCCTTCTCCTTTTATGGAAAATACATTTCCTTCCTTTGCGGTAAAATAATCTTCATTAAACTTTAACTGTGAGAATGGTTCTTTTGATTCAAAGCCATACATGCCATCCTCAAATTCGTGATATTCACTTATTTTTGTTCCTGCTTGCGCAATTTCTTCTTCATGATATACCCCTTTTTGTACATCAAGGTATGTATCACCTAATTCTACGATATCGCCAAAGCGATATTGATTTTTAATCATATCCGTATGGCGAATATAAAGCATTGGTTTTTGAGTAACATCTCCATTTGGAAATACCATAGCGATAATATCCGCCAAAGATAAGATAGAATGCCCATCATAATCGTTATCGAATACTTCCGGTCTTTTAGTTGCTAAGTCTTTGTTGTTTACATCTTTTATAGTTGCATATAAAGGCTGATCCTTGTGATTTATAAATTCTACTTTTGTCATTTTCTACACCTCATTTATTGTTCATCAAATTTTGCAAAAAAGTTTACACCTAAAGCCGCCATCAAACAGCAACCCAATGCAATAATGGTTCCTGCCACAACATTAAATGTTGATCCAACACTGAAATACGGTACTACGGATAAAATGTTAACAGATGCCATCAATGCACATTTAATATTAAATACAGCTAGCAGTAATCCTCCGATAGCGTTGCATATAACCAATACCAGGATGGATGTTTTAGATTTTAAACAAACTCCATAGAGCGATGGTTCGGTAATACCCGCTACAAAGCCAGATACAAAATATCCCATCGGAATATCTTTATTCTTTTTGAATTTAAACGCTGCGCCCAATGCCATACCATAAATAATAAAGGAAGTAATTACTCCAGCCGGTAAAACAAATGCTTCAAAACCAATTGGAGCAGCAGCTGTAACAGCCGCAACATAGGTAGTTACATGTAAACCAAATAAAATCATAAACGGATTTAATGCCGTATAGATCGTTAAAGCAATGATTCGAATTGGTGCTGCTGCGTTTGCACAATACATAAAGAAATCACTCAACAACTGACTCAAATAAGAACCCAACGGTGCACAGAATACAAACATCACAATAGCCATGATCATGACATTTAGTATTGGTACGATTAATGAAGCTATCATGGTCGGTGTATATTTTGTAAGGAACTTATTTACATATTTAAAGATCCATACACCAATCAGTACCGGTAAAAACTGTTGTGAATAATTGGATACAGGAACATTGATACCAAAGAAACTAATAGACTCTCTCACACCGACAAGAGCCATAAAACTCGGTGTAATAATCATTGCCCCTAAGAAGATACCCCACATAGGATTTACCTTTAACTGCTTTGCCGCTGTATAACCAATATACAGTGGGAAGAAATAGAATAATGCTTCAAAAAAGAAGTTACAGGTAATAAAGAAATCAGATTTATTTGATATTACATTGAACATATCAGGTCCTAGTAAGGTTACTACCGTTTTCCAAATAGATGCACCAATCAATATAGGGATGATAGGAGCGACAGAGTTCATGATATAGGTAATTACGACATCAAATAACCACTTAAAAGAAAATTTACGTTTTTCTTTCACATCATCCAAATTTTCTTTAATTTCATCCTTTTTATCCAATTCTGCCATATTGCATAATTCATCATAAACCAATGACACATTTGGTCCAATGATGACCTGAAAGCTGGTTCCGGCTTTTTTAATACCAAGAACACCATTTACTTTTTTTAATTCTTCTTCATTTACTTTTGTTTGATCTTGCAATTCAAATCTTAGACGGGTAGCGCAATGAAATACAGAAATAATGTTTTCTTTACCGCCTATCTTTTGAAGCACATCTTGTGCTAGTGTTTTATTTTTATCCATATAAATTTTATTTTAATTAGAACATTTTCTAATATTTTCTCCTTTCCTAAAATCATTCATCTATATCCTTTTCTCTTATCTTATTTTTTAAATATTCTATAAGCCGGCCGTAACTATATAGAATTTCTTTTTATCCTCTCCTTTCCTTCATTTTTATATTTAACCATTCATTTTTTCGTAAATATCTGTACGAGATGAATCATTAAATATAATTTTTCTTCATCATTCAATTTATAATTCATACAAGCATCAATATAATTGCTGATTTTTTGAACAACTTGCCAAACTTGTGGATATTTATCCGTTAACGTATTTAAAATGCCATTTTCATTTTGTACATCCAATACAACATGCAATTGTATGTTTTCGATTAAAAATCGTAGGTGCATCACAAAGCGGTTATAATGATAATCATTTGTATTACCAAATGCTATGTTGAAATCACTTGCCACTATGTCACAAATATCTTCAATATAACCAGTCATTTGATATGTCTTATGCATATCATTTGATTTCTCTGCATTTACGATATGCAATGTAATAAAATTGGCTTCATCTTCATCTATTTTATATGGCATTTTTTCATTCAACAACTTCACTGCATGGACTGCTATTTTATATTCATCGGGATATACTCTCGGTAAATCCCATAAAATAGAATTATCAAATGATATATTTTGTTGCAGGCGATCCACTAAATTATTGACATGGTCCAATAATGTTACATATAACGCATCACTTAATTCTGTTTTGGACTTTTCTTTAATCATCGAAGTTACATCAATGCAGGCATCTATCAATTGTTTATCAATCTCTGTAAACATTTGGTTGAATCTTCTGATCAAAGAGATGTCTTCTAAGACAAATCGTTTTTCTATTTTGGTTTCATCTACTTCATCACCGGGTCTTTTTTTATAACCGATAGATAAACCTTTTAACATAATTTCTTGATTTTCAGAAGTACGTATTGACACCATATTGTTGTTGATCACTTTATAGATTTGCATGATATAACCTCCTTTTGCGTACAAAAAAAGCAAGACGGATACAACAAAATATATGTTGTAAACAGGTCTTGCTTAACTTAATAATCACATCACCATCATTACATTTATAAATTACCATAAAAATTTTTATAATGCAATAGCTAATTTAATTTTTCTGTAAGCGCTTATTATTTTTTAGCTATTATATTGGTATTTTTTGTTTTAATTTCTAATTATTGTAAATTATTCAGTGATTAGCATGATCTTTCATACGGCTTATGTATATCTATATAATACTTTTATAACAGTCATTATACTCATACATCTATGCTTCACCACCTTTTTTCACAGGTATTCCCTTTCATACTTTTCATCAAAAAAATCATATAATGATAGCTTGATTAAATTTGTTATTTCCTCTGTATTAAGTGTTTTATCTGCCATACTCATTTTTCTATTATTGTATCTTTTACCATTTGGCAACCTAAGATTTTATTATTTTCTATGGAAACCAGATTAATAATTCTTATATAATCTTTATTTCATACCCATATTCATGTAACACAAAACCATCATCGAATATTTCATCATAAACACCATCTGCTTTTATAAACCCGTTTTTTATATAAAGTTGGATAGCCGGTTTGTTTATATCTACCACAAAAAGTCTAAGATATTCAGCTCCTAATGTTTTGGCCATTTCCTTTGCTTTATTAAGCATTAAACTAGCTATTCCTTTTTTTAAACACTTGACATTTACACCTAATCGATCCACATATAGAGCCTTTGCGTAATGATCACTCCAAGTTATTGTATTTTCTTTTGAGATTGCATCATGCAAAACAAAAGCCGATACGATCATACCATTCTTATTAAGTAAAACATAAAGCTGTTTATTTTTTATATCTTCCTCAAAGAATTCACAAGGATAAATATCGTCCCAAATTTGTATATCCTGTTTATTCATATTTTCAATGATTTGCTTATACATATCTTTTATCTCTGCTAAGTCTTGTAGAACGGCTAATCTAAACTCCATTTTATCATCTCCGTAAAAATCTATATACCTCATTCTAGCATACTAGCATTTGTAATACCATAAGGTAGCCAATTTATAAACTTAATACACCTATTAGATATTATAGTTATTTATATTCTCATGAGGATATGCTTTTTTGTTGTTTACACCTAGAGAAATGATTATAAAAACTACTGTAGATATATGGTTTATCGAGATATCAGCATATCCTAGCGTTCAAAACTTTATTAATGATTTATCAAATACTTCAGAAATATCTTCTTTGTTCCAGCAACTATTACCGGTTCCTTAGTAACAGTAGGTTACTTTATTGTAAAAAATTTCTCATATAATATTATAATTATCTTTCTCTAATAATTTTATTTACTATTACCTCTTATACAATAGGAAAGATTTATTCCAGGTTTAAAAATTTTAATATAAAAATCGGACAAGCCGATGTCTGATTATAAAATTTGAAATTATGTGGGCTGTGCAATTCCAACTGGGACTCAAGCACATTCAAAATTGATATTTTTTAATAACATTCTGGAATTTTTAATACCACATCACTAGAAATTAAACTTTAATTTCAGATAGAAAAATGACCAATTTTGTATTACCATAACTCGCCACTTTCACAATTTTTACAGAAAGTCTATCTTTTATTTACGTCTATCTTGTGGGTAAATTTTACCTGTATGCAGTTGTATGCGATTATAAAAAATCAATGAGAAAATAATGGTAGTTTACCGAAGTTACAAACAAACTGGTATTTTCAATTTGCTACATTGGTTTCAAATTTTTATTAAGTCTATCTACCATCCAATCAATTCTCTTTTTTCTACCTTTATCCGTCTTAGCATCAAAATAGGCTTTCGTATAAGTTTTCTTAACTGATGGAGACATTGATTGAAAATTTTTATAAGCAAGTTCATATTCTTTTAGAACATTCAATACTTCTAATATATGTTTTTCTGTTATTTCAAGAGCTTTTGGTGCATTCCATTGTCCATTATTTTTAGCTTCTTCCATTTTATTTCTGCCATATTCAGTCATAAGACCTCTTTCTTCAAGGCTTTCTGCTAATGCTTTATTTTTTTCCGACCACTTACTTTTTTGCCTACGCATTGAAAAATATTTTTTATAAGTTTTATCATCAAGTCTTTGCATTTGTCCATCAATCCACCCAAAACATAATGCTTCTTCAAGTGCTTCATTTGCCTTTATTGTTTTTGGTTCTCCTGATTTTCTAAATAAAATCCAAACGCCCTCGTTTGATAAGCAATTATAAGATAACCATTTTCTAAATTCATCTCTATTAGCAAATTCTAATACGTCTTTCATCACATATTCTCCTCATTTTCAAGAATTCAAATTTACCTATATGCCTCATTATAACACGATGATATTTTTAATACCACATCACCAGAAATTAGCACTATTTTTACCAAATATTTATAAAATCCATCATTTTAAACGTAAAACAGGACAGCTAATATCAACTATCCTATTCTGAATTTATCTATGTACAACGGCAAAAGAAGTCCAGACATTTTAGAGAAAGCCGTATTGCCATGTAAGAAAATAAGTGGTTCTCCCTGCCCGTATTCTTCATCATAAATAGATTAACCCTGATACTTAAAATCTGCCATTATATCACCCTTTTTAAGGGTTCACTAATAAGATAAACGGAATTTATTTTGCCAACAACTTTAAAAATCTCTTATCATTCATCTGTTCATTAGTTAAATATTTCCCATTATAGAACAGAGCATACGTTGTAATCGGCGTAGGTGCACTTTGTGCTTGTTCTTTGCTTTGCAAATGAATAGCTTTAAACTGTACGCCCTTTTCTTTTGCGACTTCTTCTACAATAGGGACATATTTTGCGTTAAATGGACATTGACAGGTATAATATAAAACATATCCCATTTCATCAATGTGAGGGTGTTTCGCACACTCTTTGAATTTAGGTAAAGAAGCATTGCTGTCAAATGATAAACACCATAATTGAATACCATTATCTGCTTCATCACAAACGGTAAAACCTTTGTATTTTAAAAATTTAGGATCAGCTAAAAAGAGTTTTTTCTTTTTGGAAGATAGAATACATACCCCTTTTTTTCCTTTGATTTTACTATCTTCAATACACGCATTTAATAAGTCTGTTGAGTATCCGTGCCCCTTGAATGATCCAGCTACCCAAAGACAGTTAATATACATAAAATCATCTGCAACAATTGGGTTCCAAGCGTTTTCAGCAGGAATATACTCAACAAAACACTTTCCTCGTGCTACACTCTTTAGAAAAATTAGGCCTTCATCAAATCGTTCTTGTAACCAAGCCTTTTTTGATGATACCTGAATATCATTGTTATTTGAAATAGCACAGCATATATGCTCTTTGTCTATATTCTCATTAGTTACTCTAAGATATTCCATAAAAACACCTCATTTCTAATTTCCAATTTTCTTAGTTCTAAAAACGGCGATTTGTGCTTATGAATGTATCTTATTTTTTATACGCAAACTTGCTTCTATGTGCATAATCCAATGTCTTGAAAATGGCATTTGTATTAGCCCACGAATATCTTTACCGCACCAATAATCAATGAGCCAACTTGCATTTTCATCCTTACTTACAACATTCAATAATTTTAACTGTTTTTTTCTTTCTTCTGATATTTTCTTTTTCAATTCATCATAAGATAAACTATTGATTATCTTCTCAGTGCTATCCTTTACCTCAGATATATATGAATAAAGTTCTTTCAAGTTAAGCTGTTTTGAAAAATCTGCAATCTGCTCTTTTACCAGTTCATTTCCTGTTGTAATTATAGGTGAATTGATACGTTCTTGATAGTTTCCCGCAAAAAAAACTTGCTCGCTCTCATTTATCAATGTATGAGCAACTATATCTTCAATTCGGAAAATATGCCAAATTGAATATGCAATCGTTTTACTATGATAACCGTCTGTGTTTATAAACGGAATTGCGTCAAAATCTTTTCTACTCAATTCCTTATGAAAGGATGTTAAGCATTCCATTAACTGATTTCGCAAATCAAATAGTGTAGCAATGCCTGCTTCATAGGTATCTTTCTTTTTGATTTGCGCTTGCATTATTTTATTCAGTTCTGACCATACCTTATTCATAATCAATTATCCCTCTAAATTCAAATTTTTCTTTATCTGCATTATATCATGCTGTTATAAGCGTTGTCATTTTTTTCTGCTATTGAAAAATCCACGCTTTGTAAAGGGTGCAATTTTACTTGTTCTTCATATGAGAAAATAGTCAATGGGCATTTTTGATTGAACTTCCCTTCAAATAATCCTTTATTAGTTATTGTGTTTCAATCTTAATTCATAAAAGTATTCTGGAAATTTATTAATATCTCCCTAAATATAACCTCTATATTGCTTTCTGTGATTTGATTTCTGCTCTTAATTCTTCATCGGGCGGTAAACACAATTTGTATTTACTTGAAACAATTGCTCATTATCTCTTAATATTGAATAACGTGCAATATCTTCATCTGTCTCTCACCCTCTTTCCGCAAATTTGGAATATAAACGGAGTACCATTTATACCTTTTGGAAATGCGAAAAAGAGAGAAAGAAAAAGCTCGCACAAGACATGATACTTGTATGAGCCAAATAAATTGATTTTAATTTTTCTTATTTTGTTTGCTAATTAAAGATTTCCAAATAAAGCAATAAAAATCAAGGCGATTGTACCTATTGCTATGAAGCACAAAGACAATCCAGCTTTCCTTTTTCGAGAATCGAATGATTCTTTTGTAGTTTCTGTCATATTAGCCGGAAATCTGTTTCTTCCCAATAAATATAATATAAGCCCACCACCGCCATTATTGCCACTTAGTGAGAATATTCCCCAAAATGTAGGGTGTTTCATTCCTCTGCTTTCTGCATCGAGAACTACTAACCTGAAAATCTGATACATTAAAGTAAAAGCACCGAGCAAAACCATAAAAACCATAATCGAAGCTACTACTATCATTTTACTTTCCTCCTTAGATTTTTCTAATTATCTGATAAAATAAATAGCAAGTACCAATGATACCAAGAGCAGAACCGCCCATAATCAAGTATTGATTGCTAATTATTAGCCCATTGAATAGTATAAAAGCAATTATCATCATCACATTTGCAATAATCGCTATTATCAATTTTTGATTGCTTTTTACGATATTGGTACTCTTTTCTAAATGCTCTATCATTTCCTCATCCCCCTTCAACAGTTTATCAAGGCTGATGTTGTATAAGGTGCTTAATTTAATTACACTAACAATATCCGGAAAAGATTTTTCAGTTTCCCAATTTGAAATTGTTTGACGTGTAACTTGAATTTCCTCAGCAACATTTTCTTGTGTCAAACCTGCTTGCAACCTTGCTTCTTTTAACTTTACACCTATTTTCATAACACCATTCCTTTCGCAGTTACTATCCCACTTCTATGCTTTGCTGTCTATCAAAAATGTTTGGAATACACAAAATATCTGTGTCAAAATTTTTTTACATGCATTATCTAGTGTCAAAAGACTGGATTAATACTAAATATTGCTTATTACAAAATTATAAATTTTCAAAAATATTCCTATAGTCCTCTTGAGTATCAAAGATAGAAAAGAAAAAGTCCTGTCGAGTGCCTACCACTTCTTCAGAAGTGGTGCTTTGCACTCTTGATCGGGCTTTTTGTTTACTGTATCTTCTGCAAAGAGGAAAAAGACTACTCATCCGCATTATCTAAATCGTACTTTTTTAATACTTCCTGTAAAAACTCCATATCCTCTTTTGCGTTCGGATTTATCATTTTCACGACTTGATAAGGCATTTTATACTCTTTAATTCATATATTACACATGGCTTTTTTATTATGTCATCTAATTTAATACAAGACAAACAAACGTTATTCAAAGTTGAATACTTAACACAAACTGGATTTTTAGCGTTTATACTCTGCTTTACCTAATTGTATAGGTTCTGTATTCAATAACACCCATTTTACACATAATTCGCTTAATCTACTTAATTCATCATTCCAAGCATGATTTTGTTTGATTTTGTTGATGATATTTATAAATTCATTATTTTCACTTTCTGTCAATTGATTACCTTGACTTAAATACCCCAATAATGCTTGGACCATTTGTAGATACTCTTTATCCCAATTCATCTTACCATTATCAAGTATTTCCTGTGATAATTTACCTGAAATTCTAATCACTTCTCCTTGTAACGTTGAAGCATGTCCACATGATGGAACAAGTAGTTGCCATAGTTCTTCATGCTGATCTTCCCACTTTTTAGCTTTGACCTTAATTTTTGATTTTCCATCATATACGACTCTTTTGGGAATTGGCATCACATTAAAAATTTTATATAATTCTTTTAAACTGCTTTCTATTTCATCGATATAATCTTTATTTATACGATCTCTAAACCATTCAAAATCAGTTCCGATTCTTTCTACTTGTTTTTGCTCTTCGCCGCTTAACTTCGCACCTTTATCTATTAAATACTTTATCATTATAACCAAATCAGGGATATTCGCATTTTTTGCAACAGCCATTGCTTTTAGTAATGGTGTTTGATTCATATCATTTTTAGCATTTATATTCGCTCCTGCTTCAACTAAGGTTTTTAGATGATTGAGACGAAAGTATTGTGTAGCATAAAATAATGGTGTTTCATTTCTTGAATTGACAGCTTCTATATTGGCACCTAATCGAATTAAAAATTCAGGATTTCCGTTTGGATTTATCACTTGGTGGTGGAGCGGTGTATTATGATAAGTGTCTTTATAATCAATATCTGCCCCTTGTTCAACAAGCCATTTCATTATATTTTCAGAAAGTTTAAAAGAAAGGGCATTCGTTTTATCGTACCCACCATATGCATTGATATCGCATTTTTCAAATATTGCTTTTATTTCTTCTTCGTTTCCTCTTTCAAAAATTTCATCAAAATCTTTAACTAAAGTTTTTCTTTTTGTACCACTTTTAATTTTATTTGTTTTTTCTGCTGATTGCTTTTTCTTAACTACATCTTTTTCTGAATTTTTCTTTTTAAACCTATCAAACAACCCCATACAAAACCTCCTCATCAACTTCTAATTTACCTATTTGCCTTGTTATTGGTATTGTTGTATCTTCTTTCATACTTTCTTACATTATAGACTTATTACCTTTAAAAAGTCTATTCTTGAAATATCTTTTTATTTGAGTTACACTAGACAATCCAAAAAAAGCATGACATCGCGTCATACTTCAGATTCGCTTTACAAACTGGAAATTATCGGATATTCAAATTATCTACATTTTTCTATACAAATGCGTTAAGTGTTGTAATTCCAATTTTGCTTGCTAAATATTCCATCATTAGAAATTATTAGCTTTTTCTTCTCAAAATCTCTTCCACCTAAATTTTTAATCGCAGTCTCTAACATTTTATTACTTTCCTTATATAAAAACGGTGATATGTACTTATAAACATTGTCGTTATTGCTAATCTCTGGCAATGCTGCAACATCGTTCATGTCCATTTTTCTTATAATTACTTTATCGTTTTCTATATATGGAAATACATCAAATAATTCTGTCATCATAAACTCCTCAAAATCAAATATGTCTTTCATTGCCTTTATTATGACATCTTATAACGGGAATTATGAAAGTATTTTATAAACCGCGTTTAATGTTTTTTCTTCATCTGCCCCATTGTCTGTGTATAATTGTACTTCATACTTTATATCTTTATGTTGCAAGCATAAATCAAGAAAGTATAAGAAAATTCCAATATCAATTTGATTATAGAAAGACACTTTATCAGCAGGCATTATTCCTCGCTTACCTTGCTTTTTATACCTATAAACATTTAAAAGGGTATCAGTATGTTCTACTAACCAGGGCTGTGTATTGCAAGCACTGGGGGCAAATCTAACAATATCAGATATTCCCCCAAGTGGTTCTCCCAACCAAATTTCATCCATAGACTTTCGTTTGCTCTTGAACATATCTTTGCGGAATTTTCTTTCATCATCTACTTTTGATATTGCAATCATTATGATAAAATCAAGACCATCATATGACGGTTCATTCGTCTTTCCAATTCCAAACCATAGTGTTCCAATGTTTTGTGAAACAAGGTATAAATCTAATTGCTCGCCTAAATACCCAATATTCTGCAAATAATTATCTCTCTTTTCACTGTATAGCAAAATGCAGAACTGTTGACCACGTTTACAAGTAGTTTCATTCGCAGGAACAATTTTAATTGCTGTTTTTATATCGGGACATAGCGGGATAAGTGTCTTATATATTTCTTTGATATTCTCAATGTCATTTGCAGATATAGAATCATTTCCAATATTTCTAAATAAATGAAACGATTTCCTTTTAAAAATTATACTGTATAATTCTTTGTTTAAGTTCATAACCTTGTCCTCACAAATTCTTATTTCGTACTATATAAGTGTAGATGATAGCTATATCTTATTTTAGCATATTATCATTTTTTACACCACATCACAAGAAATCAAACTCATTTTCAAAAAAATGACCAACTATCATTACGATAACTGGTCATTCTCACGACTTTTTCACGACTTTTTACGACTTTTCACGGAAAATCTACGTCTTTTATATGCTTCTATCTATCATGTATATTTTATCTGTATGCAGTTGTATGTAATTATGAGTAATGCAACAAGGAAATAACAGAAGTTAGTCATTAGTGCGTAAAATTATAACTTTATTTACACGTGAAAATCGTTACTGGAATAATAGTATTATTTATTGATCTCTACATAAATATAACCTCGCAAGATACTTATTACTTTTCATTATTTTGTAATTCAAATATTGTTTTCTGTGATTCAATTTCTGCTCTTAATTCTTCATCGGATGGTAAATACAACTTGTATTTGCTTGCAAATAATTGTTCATTACCTTTCAATATTGAATAACGTGCAATATCTTCATCTGTTTCTAAACATAAGATAATGCCAATGGTTGGATTATCACTTTCTGTTCGTTTTAATTCATCATACATTCTTACATACATATCCATTTGCCCTACATCTTGATGCGTTACTTTTTCTGTTTTCAAATCGACTAACACAAAACATTTTAAATAATAATTATAGAAGACCAAATCAATAAAATAATCTTGTTTTTCCGTATGGATATGTTGTTGCCGTGCAACAAAAGCATATCCTTTTCCTAGTTCCATTAAGAATTTTTGCAAGTTACTAATAATACTTGTTTCTAGCTCTGTTTCTGTAAATGAAGTATTAGTTGGTAAAGATAAAAATTCCGCAATCACTGGATTCTTAATAAATTCTAACTTGTCATATTGATATTTTGTTGTTAATTGTTTCATCTCTTCAACTACTGGATCCTTTACTTGCGATTTAAGTAAACGGTAATAGTATTGTGATGCAATATTACGTTGTAAGGTTCTAACATTCCAAGCTTGTTGAGCAGCTTCTTTTTCATACCAGTTACGTGCTTTTTCATCTTTTACTTGTATTAAAGTACGATAATGAGTCCAACTAAGTAATGGAACAGATTTTCCACTCACTGAGTGGAAAATGTTTGGATACATTTTATAAAAAGAATAAAAACTATAAAGATTTGTTTTTGTGTATCCTTTACCATACTCATTTGTAAGTTCTTTTGATAATTTTCTAATAAGTGTTGTCCCATATTCAGCACGATCTTCACCTTTTAGTTCTTCTTCTGCTATTCTATAACCTATCAACCAATTTCTATAAACTAAAGCAGTATTGATCGCTTGGTATGCCTGTTTCTGAGATAATTCAATTATGTTTTTTAAATCTGATACAATATCTTCTGTCTTTTCTGCTTTAATAAGTTGATTAATATCCATTAAATTATTATCCATTTTTCTCATCAACCTTTCTTTAGTTATTTACGTACTCCGAATACATCTCTCAATAGAGTATATCAACACGCTTGTGTTTTAGTTTTATATTAAAAGACACTTTTTCACATGTGTATTCACTCATACTTTTCATTCCTAAAAAATTCGAATTTACCTATATTTCTTATTATAGCACGATGACATTTTTAATACCACAGCACTAGAAATTAATCTTAATTTCAAATAAAAATGACCAATTATACATAATGATAACTGGCCATTCTCACGACTTTTTTACGACTTTTCACGGAAAAATCGTGTTTTTATGCAAAAAATCTTCGCTTTTTATATGCGTTTATATGCTACCTGTATGATGCCAAAAACCCTTTCGTTATCGGCTTTTTAGCGTTGTATGCTATGTGTATGGTAGTTGTACGAACTCTTACTTATTCTTCATATGTGGGAACAACAACACCTCACGGATCGTTGTCTGCCCAGTCAGCAACATCACAAAGCGGTCAATACCCAAACCAACACCGCCTGTAGGAGGCAACCCATATTCCAACGCCTCTACATAATCCGTATCCATTTCATTCGCTTCATCATCCCCAAGATCACGCAGCTTTAACTGATTTTCAAAACGCTCTCTTTGATCAATTGGATCATTCAACTCAGAGAAAGCATTCGCATATTCATGTCCATCAATGAACAATTCATAACGATCCGCAAAACGTGGATCCTGTGCATTCTTCTTTGCTAATGGAGAAATTGATGTTGGATGTCCATAGATGTAAGTAGGCTGAATCAATGTTTCTTCAACATATTTCTCAAAGAATAAGTTGATGATGTGACCAACACTGTTATGCTTCTTTTCTACTTCAATATCATGTTCCTTCGCAATCTCACAAGCTTCCTCAAAGCTCATTTCTTTCCAGAAATCTACACCACAAGCTTCTTTGATTGCATCTACCATATGCAAACGTTTGAAAGGTGCTTTTAAAGAAATAGCTTTTTCATTATAAGTAATCTCGGTTGTGCCTAATACCTCATTTGCGACATAATCAAATAAACCTTCAATCAAATCCATCATACCATTCAAATCAGAGTAAGCAACATAAGCCTCCACTGTTGTAAATTCTGGATTATGTGTTGCGTCCATTCCTTCATTACGGAATAAACGGCCAATTTCATATACACCCTCTAAACCACCGACAATCAATCGCTTTAATGGTAATTCTGTTGCGATACGCAAATAGAAAGGCATATCTAAAGTATTGTGATGTGTAATGAATGGTCTTGCGGCTGCTCCACCTAAAATTGGCTGCAATACCGGTGTTTCCACTTCCATCAACCCTTTACCATCTAAGTAACGCTGAATCGCACGGATGATTCTTGGTCGTGTTACGGCAATGCGCTTGCTTTCCTCATTCATAATCAAGTCAACATAACGTCTTCTGAATCGTTCTTCCTTATCCTGAAGACCGTGGAACTTTTCAGGTAATGGACGCAATGCTTTTGTTAGATGAGTATACACTTCCGCCTTAACAGAAAGCTCGCCATGATTGGTTTTCATGACTTTACCCTCAATACCAACAATATCACCTAAATCTGATTTCTTGAATACTTCGTAAGCTTCTTCGCCAATAACATCCTTACGTACATAAATCTGAATTTGTCCATCAATATCTTGAATGTGCATAAAACCGGCTTTTCCTTGTCTGCGCTTTGTCATGATACGACCGGCAACTTTTACCGTCACATTCTTTTCTTCTAGCTCTTCCTTTGTACAGCCTTCATATTCTGCACGAATCTGTCCACTTTTGTGTGTTCTTTCATACGCTTGTCCAAATGGCTCAATACCCATTTCTTTGAGTTCTTCCATTTTTTGTCGACGAATTTTTTCCTGTTCCGTTAACTTTTCCATTTTTTACGCTCCTTATCCATTAAAAAAACTCTCTTCCGCATAGGGACGAGAGTTAACATCGTGGTACCACCCTAATTTATCAGCCGGTTTCCCTAACTGACCTTAGTGACTTTCTTTAAGTCCATCTTTAACGCAGATGTAACGTCCTGTTGGAAGGCTCCAAGTCTTTATTTCAGCTATTGTATCACTATCCCTTTCCAGCTTAGCGGGACTCTCTGTCAGTTACTCAATAACCTACTCTCTCTTCATCGCCTATTACGTTTATGATTATATAGAGAATGCATTTGTTTGTCAAATGATTTTCGATGAAAAACGCCTAAACAATACCAATCCAAAGCATTTGCAATACGTAATGTGGATGATATTAAATAGACGATGTATATAATCTATCTTTGGAGATAACGTTTCAATTCCATATACCGTTCTTTCGATATTGGTAATTCTGTGGCAGAATATTTCAATTTCGCCCGATATCTTTGAATACTGTCAATTTGCATACAATTTACCAAATAGCTTTTATGAATACGATGGAACACCTCCGGTAATTTCTTTTCAAAATCAGCTAACAATCCCCAAACTTCAAAGCTTTCATTTTTTGTATACACTATAGTACATTGTCCCGCTGCTTTTAAATATAAAATCTCAGAAGGCAATAAATAACGATAATGTTTTTCTCTATCTCGGAAAGAAAGGCGTTTTAGATTGGTATTCATCAATGCCAATTGTTTTAAATAAGCAAAGAATTCTGTATCCTCCGTAAATGGTTCTTCTATTAAACCCGCTTGACTTAAAGGAATATCCTGTGCATGTGAGCTATGGATGTGTACAAGTGATAGTTCCCCTTTTATCAGTTTCCAGATAAACGTGCAACGAACATGTGCATAGATACTGTTATCATCCTCTAATGCCGCCATGATCTTATAGCGACCATAAACAACCCAAACACCGCGTTCATGAAACAAAAGATGATATTCTTCATCGGATACTATGGCAGCTGGTTCATGCAATTCTTTCTCCGTTATTCGTTTGAATTCATCAGATCCTTTGGACCATTGAAAATCATTAGGCCCGATATACATAAAGTCATCACTCATTAGATGCGTTGTTTTTATGATATCTCTATCATAAAAGCCGCGAACGACTTCCTGTGTTTTTTGAATGATCGTTTCTTCTTTATACATTGTTCTTGGCATACGCATCCTCCTTCAAATTATAATGTCATTATAACAGGTACGTCACAAAACAACAAGCAATTCCAAGGGAAAATTTCTTAATTATTATGTGATAATTATATGATATAAAGATGAAAGATCAAATAAAAAGAACTCCTTTTTTGGTGTATTCCAAATTTTAGAGTTCTTATTATTAAACAACTTTTCCTTATTATCGAAGTGCCCCCTACATATGGAAACACTTCGCCTAAAACAGCTATCGTTGGGATGGCACATAACTATCTATATATTCTTGATATACTTTTTCATATGCACATAAAATTTCTTCCATCTGCGCATATGTATCCATCTTTGTCAAACTGTCTTTTAACTGATGACTTTTTGGTAAACCTTTAACATACCATGCGGCATGTCCACGCATTTCCCGCATACCCACATGTTCACCCTTTAAATCACAGAGGCGTTTTGCATGAAGTCTTGCCATGGTAAATTTTTCATTCACACTGACCGGTGGCAGCTTTTCACCGGTAGCCAAATATGTCGCAATTTCTTTGATCAGCCATGGATCACCTAATACACCGCGACCTACCATGATCGCATCACAACCAGTCGTATCCAACATCCACTTGGCATCTTCACTGCTGCGTATATCACCATTTCCCATAACCGGAATAGAAACAGCTTGTTTGACAGCTTTGATATATTGCCAATCAGCTTTGCCTTCATACATTTGTTTCCGTGTTCTGCCATGTACGGCCAAAGCAGACACACCGACAGATGCTAACCCTTTTGCCAGTTCGACACAATTGATGCTATCCATATCCCAGCCTATACGCATCTTAACAGTAACCGGTTTTTTTACACTATCGACAACTGCTTTCGTCATTGTAACCGCATGATCAATATCCTTCATTAAGGCACTGCCGGCATTGGATTTGATTATTTTATTCACCGGACATCCCATATTGATATCTATGATATCACAATCACTTTTTTCATCCAGTAACTTAGCAGCATAGACCATCGTTTCAATATCATGTCCAAAGATTTGCATGGTCAAAGGATGTTCTTCTTTTTCAACTGCTGTCATATGCAATGTTTTTTCATTTTCATAATATAACGCCTTATCACTTACCATTTCCGTATAAATCAATCCTGCGCCAAATTGTTTGCAAATCACACGGAAAGCCGGATTACTGATACCAGCCATAGGTGCAATAACAACTTGATTGGGTATGGTGATATCGCGTATCTTCCACGATTTATCTTGCATAACGTTCTATGAATCCTTCCAAATCACGCAGCTCCTGTTCATTGAAATAATATTTTTCATTACAGAAATTGCAGGTAATCTCACAACCATGATCTTCTTCAATCAGTTTCTTACGCTCTTCTTTTGACAATGTTACTAATACCCGTTTCATAGTCGCTCGATCACAATGACAGCGAAATGCTATTTCCTGACTAGATAAGATTGTTGCATCATCAAACAATGAAGTAAGAATATCCTCTAAACTTTCCCCTTCATTGATCAATTTTGAAATAGGTTCCATATGCGCTATGATGTTTTCTACTTTTACAATATCTTCTTCCTCTGCATCTGGCATCATTTGAATGATCATGCCGCCGGCAGCCTGAATAGCATTATCTGGATTTACAAGTACGCCTACAGATACTGCGGATGGTGTCTGTTCACTGGCCGTAAAATAATATGCAAAGTCATCACCGATTTCTCCACTTTGTAAAGCGACAGTGCCACTCCAGTTTTCTTTCATATTCAAATCTTTGATAACTTCTAAATAACCTTCTTTTCCTACCGCTGTACCTACAGCAAGTTTTCCTGTATCGTTATATTGCAACATGATATGTGGATCGGATACAAAGCCGCGGACATGTCCATCACTGTATGCATCAACTAAAATGGTTCCAATAGGACCGCCGCCATTTATACGAATGGTCAATTGTTCTTTATCACTCTTCAGCATACTTCCCATCATGGAACCAACACTTAGTGTACGCCCTAAAGCCGCAGCACTGGTTGGCCATAAATCAAATCGCTTGCGAGCCTCCTCAACTAAAGCGGTAGAGGAACATATATAAATTCGCACATGTTCATTACATGCTAATGCTTTTATTAAATAGTCTTTCATTTTCCTTCACTCCTTGAATTTGCACCTGTAGTATACCATAATCATTAACAAAAAGAAAAGGAAGTGATAACACTTCGCTTATTACATAACACTTTCTTTCATGAAGATCTTCCAAATGCTACCGTCTGTTATAGTTCCCTTATCTTAAATATAGTTTCATATCCAATATGTTTTCTCTTTAGATCAACATACGCTCTTTTTTCTTAAGGTCCCGGTAAAAGAATATAAAGAGAAAAGGTCCCATCAATGACCAGGCAATTGGCTCCGCAAAACATACACCGGTATAGCCGCTAAAAGGTATCAAAGCAAAGGTTGCAATAATCTTAACGCCCATTTCAATACAGCTGGATACAATCGGACTTCGCCCATTGCCAAGCCCCTGCAAACCATTACGATAAATAAATAAGATAGCAAGGATGAAATAAAATACACTGCTGATTCTGGTATAATAAGCCGCTAGTGAAACAACCTGTGTCTGTTGCTTATTGACAAGGAAGCCAATAAAGAAATCAATGCATGTAAAGGATAATAAGATGACGATACCTACCCAACCAAAGCTTATCCATACACTTTTTTTCATACCTTCTCGGATTCGATGATACTGTTTAGCACCTAAGTTTTGTGAAACAAAGGTTGTAACAGCAATGGCAATGGAAATCAGTGGCTGCATAAACATCTCCACAATTTTGCGTGCTGCCACATGTGCCGCAATGGTCATTTCTCCCAGACTGTTCACTGCACTCTGTAAGACTACTGAACCGATGGATACAATGGAATTCATAAGCCCCATGGAAATCCCCATAGACATTTGTTTCAGAAAAACTTCTCTTTCTACATGACATTCTTCTTTTTTCAAGAAAAACATTGGATATTTCTTTCTCATATACAGGAAGCATAATACTACACTTAACAACTGTGCCAGTACGGTGGCATAGCCAGCTCCATTGATGCCTAAATGCAATTGAGCAATAAAAAGATAATCTAAGGCGATGTTGGTTAAAGAGGCAATGATGAGAAAATATAATGGTGTCTTACTATCACCAATTGAGCGTAACATACTTGCCATCATATTATATGCCATAGTAATAAACAATCCCATAAATATGATAGTTAAATACCCATCTGCCATCGAAAGAATACTTTTCGGTGTCTGAAGTAAGGAAAGAATTGGTGTCTTTAAAAGCATCGCGGCAAGCACGATAATTACCACACTGGACATACATAACAAAATACATCCATAAGTTGCCATTTTCATGCCTTCCTGATCCCTAGCCCCGTAATACTGTGCTATCAATATTGATACTCCCATAGATACACCACTTACCAGACCAATGACCAAACCGGATAAGGAAGCAGTAGCTCCCATAGCAGCTAAGGCACGTACCCCTAAAATCTGTCCTACCATCATCGTATCTGCCATAGTATAAAATTGCTGAAAGATATTTCCCAAAAGGACCGGAACAGCAAAACTCAACAACAATTTCATAACATTCCCTTGTGTCATATTCTTCATAGCATCACCTCGCATTTACGCATTATTCTAACATAAATTAACTTGCGAAACAATGACTTTTATACGCATCCCCTTGATCATATACAGATAGGGATATGTGTTAAAAGGAAGCGTATCAAAAAGGGATAATCGTTTTCTGCCAACAATAGCATCACGGTTTTCATCGCTGTACTATCTAAATAACAATCTTGTTTATTCGCCAAGAGAAGCATCGTATCACCAAAAGCGTGCGTTCCGATTGTCAGATGCCCATAAGCAACGATACCAAAGCTTACTTCAAAGCCAATGGAAATAACCCCGATACTATACATGCCAATAGCTAAAGTACCAACACTGATATAGCCTATAGCTAGCGCTCCTAAAGCATACACTCCGATTGCCAACACACCTAAACAAAAAAGGAAGCCAAAGCTTAATAGGCCAAAAGATAAAATACCAAAGCTCATCATGCCAAGCGATATCACCCCCACAGCTGTATTACCGATGGCAATGATGCCTTTCGCTATTCGTCGTTTTCCATTTCTGTTCCTTCCCAAACCAAGTTGAACAGCAAGCAAAGGAATCCCAAATACTTTGCAGGAAGAAGTATATTCACAACCTTTAAAAAAAGTACTTTTATCCTTACCCATACGCTGCTTAATTGGCATGCTATTCTCACTTATTTCCTCTGGGATGTGCAAAAGCTTAATCAACTTTGCCATTTGCTCTTCATTTGCTTTACCTAATCCAAGTTCCCATCTTCTGATGGTCCATGGTGTTACATTACATAATAAAGCAAGTTCTTCATAACTCAGTTTTTGTGCAATACGATAAGCCCTTAATCTTTTCTTAAATGCCATCCATTTCCCTCCTTTTCTATCAAGGAAACACATAACTCCTATTTCATTAAATAAAGCACTACGATTTACACGCTTATTTCATATCTGTTTTAAAGAGTATCATTTAAGTTTTACAACCTATGGCTATTGATAGTAACTATAAAATAAACCTTATCCATTTATCATGATACTAGCATAAATGATCGATTAGGAACAGCCTTTCGCAATCCTTATCCTATCCTCTTATTTGTTTTCACCCCTATGAATAAGGAAAGGAAGCCAATGATTTGGCTTCCCATTGTTATTCTTCATTGTCGTGTTTCGTTAATTCTTTTAACGCTTCTTCAAAACTCTTCTGCGCTTTTTGTTTTTCTTCTTCTCGCTTCAAAGAAGTTTCATTATCTTCTACTTCCTGTGTTGGATTTTCAGCTTCTGCCTGAGCTTGCGCAGAACGTTCTTCTTCTCTTTCTGCTTCTATACGGGCTTGTTCTTTCCGCTGTTCCTGTTCCGGAGAAGTCAATTTACCATAAGTCATTAAATTATTAATCTGCTCACTTGTAATGGTTTCTTCTTCAATCAGATTTTCCGCAATCAATGTTAACAGATCTTTATTGTCCTCAATCAGTTTCTTTGCCTGATCATAACACTCATTAATGATCTTCCGGATTTCCTTATCAATTTCATAAGCAATCTCTCCGGAATAATTACTTCCGCTGCCATAATCTCTTCCTAAGAAAACATTTCCTGTACCATCATCATATTGAATAGGTCCAAGGGAAGACATACCCCAACTTCTTACCATTGCTTTCGCAATCTTTGTCGCCTTTTGAATATCATTGCTAGCGCCGGCAGAAATTTCATTAAACATGACTTCTTCGGCCACACGACCACCCATTAATCCAGTAATCTGGCTCATAAAATCAGCTTTTGTCGGGAACAATTTTTCTTCCTTCGGTGTCATGAGGTTATAGCCACCGGCTTCTCCACGTGGAATAATCGTTACTTTTTCTACCTTATCGGCATCCTCAAGTTTCAGACCAATTACCGCATGCCCTGCCTCATGATAAGCTACCAGACGTTTCTCTTTCTCCGTATACTTCTTTGATTTCTTCGCCGGACCCATCATTACACGGTCGATAGCTTCATCTAAATCTTCCATCGTAATCATCTTACGTTTATCACGAACGGCCAAAATGGCACCTTCATTTAACACGTTTTCCAAATCCGCACCAGAGAATCCCGGAGTACGTTTCGCCAAAGACTCCAAAGAAATATCCTTTGCCAATTTCTTATTGCGGGCATGTACCTTTAAGATTTCATAACGGCCTTTCTTATCCGGAAGATTAACCGTAATCTGGCGGTCAAAACGTCCGCTTCGTAATAAGGCAGGATCTAAGACATCCGGGCGATTCGTTGCAGCAATAATGACAATACCTTTATTTTCACCCATACCATCCATCTCTACCAACAGCTGGTTTAAGGTTTGTTCACGTTCATCGTTTCCACCGCCCATACCGGCTCCACGCTGGCGTCCAACCGCATCAATTTCATCAATAAAGACGATACATGGTGCGTGTTGCTGAGCTTTTTTAAACATGTCGCGCACACGGCTAGCACCGGTACCGACAAACATTTCCACAAAGTCAGATCCACTGATTGAGAAGAAAGGCACATCTGCTTCTCCGGCCACCGCTTTCGCCAACAAAGTCTTACCGGTACCCGGAGGACCAACCATCAGCATCCCCTTAGGAATACGAGCACCCATATCGGTAAAGCGTTTTGGGTCTTTCAGGTAATCAATGATTTCCTTCACTTCTTCTTTTTCTTCATCACATCCGGCAACATCCTTAAAACGCACTTTAATGCTGCTTTCTATCTTCGCCCTGGATTTACTAAATTCAAAGGCCTTGTTATTGCCTCCTGCATTCATACGAGAGAACAGGAAGATTGCTGCTCCACCAAGAATCAAGAAAGGCAATACGCTTTTAAGGAAAACTTCTAATACACTTTCCTTATTTGCATCTAATACATTCACTTTTGTCTTCTTATTCTTTTCAAATAATTCACTCAGCCATTTTACATTGTCATCCGTGCGTGGCACACTGACTGTAAAACTCTTCGTGCTATCGCCATTCTGATAGGTTCCTCTGACTCCGATGACGGTAGTACCCATAGACATATTGACTTCTTTAAATGATAAATTTTCAGCTTGCGCCGCAAATTCATTATAATTGAACTCTTTTGTGTTACTACCATTTCCAAATGTAATCAGAAGGACCATAATAGAAATAACAAGAATATAAGGCAACAGACTTATTACCTTTTTATTGTTCATATGATACGCCTCCTTTTTGCTTATTCATAGATTTCGCGTTTTAAAACTCCAATGTATGGCAGATTGCGATACTTCTGGTCATAATCTAAACCATATCCAATGACAAATTCATTTGGAATGGCAAATCCTACATATTCTGCCTCTATATCAACAACACGACGATCCGGTTTGTCAAGCAATGATACAACCTTCACATCCTTGGCACCCTTATTCATCAATGTACGTTTTACTTCCTTTAATGTTCTGCCGGTATCGACGATATCTTCAACTAACAGAATGGATAATCCTTGTACGGAACAATCCAAATCCTTATCTATACGAATATCTCCTACAGACTTTGTCCCCTGATAACTGGATACATCCATAAAATCTATTTGAATATCTAAATCAATATGCTTAATAATTTCCGCCATGAAGGGAACGCTTCCTTTTAATAAGCCTACGACATAAGGAACCTCATTCAAAGCTTTATAATCACTCGTAATCTTTGCGCCGAGTTCTGCACATTTATGAATGATTTCATCCTGTGAAACCAATACCTTTTCTACAACTTCATGCATCGTTATTCCTCCTAATACAGCTATAAACTATTTTACCACAAATATGCTTGGATTGTTAGAGAAATGTGCAATATCACAACCGATTTGCGGTACTAAAATCACATTTCCCTGTGCGTTGACAACAACCGGCCAACATTTTCTTTCCCAAGAAGGAATTTTGCGATCAATAAACCAACGATGCACCTTTTTTCTACCCAACCGCAATACGATAGCATCGCCTTCTTGTACATTACGAATCGTAATTGGAAAATCCTGCGGATATAAGGTTAGCGCCTCACAGCTCTTTCCTGTTAAGCTAGTATGAAAATAAGGTGTATGCAAACATGCTACTTCATGCAGTACATAGGCATAGAATGGCATATCTTTCACATGAATATGCACAATGCCATATTCCTTACTCATACAATAGCGTTTTCCGATATCACTTGTCCAATTATTTGCCTTAAAAAGCAGGCCTGCCAATTGATCTAACAGCTTTTCTGATACATGTTCTTTGCATTCTTGATAAATCCATGTACGTAAAACTTGTTTACGAAAATTTTCATCAAGCTCGCATAAAGCTGCCACATCATACTGCCAAACTGCTAAAAAAGCCTTTGTCTTCTCTAATACCTGTTGTGCTTTATTATTCTTCTCTGCTATTTCAGCCGCCAGCTCTTCCTTTTCCTTACGGCTCATATGATCAATATAAGAATGACGAATCCGATTCCTTGTATAATCATCTGTAAAGTTACTTTCATCAAAGCCATACGGAACTTGATGTTCAATACAATATGCTAATAATTCCTGTTTGGTATAGGATAATAGTGGACGCAGAACCTTACAATCATATAATACCGTTTCTTCTTGAATCCCATAATACACACCCTTAGAACCTCTTTCCATCTGCATCAGATACGTTTCTAAGTGATCATCTAAATGATGTGCCAACAAGATGGCATCACCATGATATTTTTCAAGTAATTCGTGATAGAAATGATAACGTTCTGCTCTGGCAAATGCCTGAAAGTTTCCCTTGCATGGTTTCTTCTGCCTTTTTACATAACATGGGATTTCATACCTTTGGCAATAATTAACCACCAGCTCTTCATCACGGAATGCACTTTCGCGTTTCTGATAATTCATATGTGCCACAAGAAAAGACAGACCATAAGATCTGCACATATCTAATAATGCCATAGAATCCGGACCGCCGCTGACACCAATGACATATACGTGTTGTTGCGAAAGATTGGCTAAACTTTTCATATGCGTATTATATACTAAAGCCTATGAAAATCAAGGTTTTTCATTGATTTCACATGAACTTCACATCGGTATACAGAAAAATGTCGTTTAAAAAAAGACTGCGTACATACAGTCTTACCTACTTACACAATGCAAAGCGTATATCATGATCATGCCCCTATCTGTGCGTTTGCCTTACATACTTTTATAGCGATTAAGGTGGAATCGTCTTTTCTTCGTTGACGTGATAAAGTATCGCTAAAGGCGGCAACATCTTCTTTTAAATCTTCTTTTTTACGCTGTGAAAGCCATGCACTTACCTCACTGCGGGTAATGCCATCAGAGATCATTAAGAATTCATCACCTTCTTGCAAGGCTACTTCGAAGCAATCTGGTTCTATAGCCGATATGATTCCTACCGGCAAGGCATTACCATTGATTTCATGCAGATGCTCATCACGTAATAAGAATGTTGGACATGCGGCTGATTTCGAAATATATGCCATCCCGCTGGAGCGATTGATGCAGATTACATCCAAGGTCGCATAGGTGTCACTTTGAATCAATTTGTTGATACAGCGAATGGCACTATCCTGTGGTATGCCACTGATGATCATACGCTGAAATAAACTGGTAATCAAACGAGAACTGCGTGCTGCATTTTCACCATTTCCCATACCATCACTGATCATACAAATCATACTTTGGCGAAAACGGAAGATTGAGTAACTATCGCCATTTCCGGTATAAGAATTACGGATACTATCGCCATATGCCTCTATATCAAAAGGTAAGGCATCTGCAAATAAGATGGAAAACCCTCGGACAAAACGTTTCTTTTGAACTTCTAAGACTTGCAGTTTACGATGTAACAAAGTTTCCAATAATGGCTGCAAGGTCATATGAATTTCCCCTCGCCGTAAATTGCCGACTTCCAGATGTAATTGCAAACTGCCATCACTGCTTTCCTCTATATGTAAAGTTTCTACGCTGAATTGATAACCCTCTAAGGCTTTTTGTAATTGTTCATAGCGTTTCCCTTCTAACGGTATCTTCTGAATCTCTTCTGCATTATATTGCAATGCATTTGCCATATTTAATAGTAATTCAGCCCCCGTCTGATGAATGCCCTCATAATACTCTGCCAGTGATTGAAAGATACCGGCATAATTTTGCATCTGTCTACGCAATAGATTATCATTCCCCCTATAAGGAAGCATTGTTTCCTTTGTTTCCAAGTATAACAAGGGAATATACTCCACACGCAGGATGAGTACAGATAAGATTGCAACACCAAGATAAGCATAAGTAAACATTGTCGAAGGAAGGAAAAAATAACTTAGGATAAGGATAAAACAACACAAAGCTTTTTTATCTTTAAAGATCATGCAGATTCCTAATACTAAGAATAGCGCCTCTTCATGAATGGGTAATAAAAATAAAATTCCTAAAAGTGCTGCAGCACTTTCCCGTGTACAGATAATAGTGATTAACAAATACGCAAAAAGAAGTATTGGTGTGTAATATAATGGCATACTGGCAGCTAACACCAGGGCGATACTCATAAGCATTGCGCCATACATGCTTTCAGTAAGGGCATAGCGTTTCTGTGTCCAGCCATATTGTGAACATGTTTGATACATCAGAATACCGCCAATCATTGGTTCAATCATAGCTTTCGGGGTTATGTTAAATTGCCGTATCGCATAAGGAATCAATACCAAACCTATCACAAAGGGAATCCATTGATAAAGATTACGATTCAAGATTTTCACTATGTACAACAAAACAAAAAACAACGAAAATCCTAATGCATAAAAATATGCCGTGAGAATATCTTTCTGTAATGCCAATAACAGTATGAAAAACACGCTGATACAGGCCTCTTTATTACTACGTAAATAAGAATATGCTACAAATAAAAAAATGATGAGCGGAGATACCACCGTGTCGCTGATACCTATGTAAATCGCTAAAATACCACAAACAATATCACTGGGACGCAAAAGCGCTTTCCCCCTTGTTTTCTTAATGACTGCCTTTTCCAACCGAAACCACCTCTTTCATGACACGATTATAAAAGTGTTTTCTCAAGGATTCTGTCAGTTTTTGTCTTATCTTTACATAATCACCACAAGATATACTGAACATGTGAAACCATCTGTCATTTCTTGTTGTTTTCTGATAAAATAATCTTGTTTTGAAAGGGGATCTATATGATAAATCGTCGTGTTTTTTTATCTACGATGCTGACCATCGGTCTGCCCATCATCATTCAACAGATCATATCGTTAAGTTTGAATATGATTGATACCTTCATGATCGGGAGTGTCGGTGTTGCCGAATTAGCTGCTGTGGGAGCTGCTAATAAAGTTTATTTTATCTTTTCTACTATCTGTTTTGGTATTTATAGCGGTGCTAGTATTTTTGTGTCGCAATATTGGGGGATTCATGATGTGAAAAACATCCGAAAGGTCATCGCTATTCAAATGCGGATTGGTTTTATCCTATCCGTATTCACCTGTATCACTGCTTTTTTATTTGCCCCTGGCATCTTAAGACTCTTCGTAAGAGATGCACACGCCATTCAAATAGGCGCACAATATCTACGGATTACCTGCTTCACCTATATTATGACTGCCTTTTCTTTTTTAATGAGTTTTAACTCGCGTGCCATTCATAACCTGCGCATACCAACTATTGCAACGATTATTGCCATAACGATTAATACCATTCTTAATTATGGTTTAATATATGGTAATTTCTATATGCCTCAATTAGGTGCCCAGGGAGCGGCGATAGCTACCCTCATTGCCCGCTTAATTGAAATGGTCTTTATCCTAACTTACGTATACACCAGTAAGGAGCATCCTTTAGCCGCAGATTTATTTACGATTACACATTTGGATCATGAATTATTAAAACGTGTTGTGAAAACGGCTCTGCCGGTAGCGGCAAGTGAAAGTGCTTGGAGCGTAGGTACAACGGTCTGCTTCATGGCTTATGGATTATTGGGCACCAGTGCTGTGGCAGTTGTACAAGTGGCGAGTGTTATTAATGATTTATTCCAATGCGTATTCTTTGGTTTAGGCAATGCCTGTGCTGTCATGATCGGAAATGAATTAGGACGCCAACGTAGTGATCTTGCCTATACCTATGGAAAAATCTTTATTCTGATGAATCTGGGATTCTGTCTGACCATGAGTATTCTGCTATATGCCAGTCGTGCTATGATCGTAGATATTTATAACTATGATGAAGCTACGAGTCGTTTATTAGATGCGACCATCATCGCCTTTGCGCTTTATAATACCCCGAAGATGATGTCCTATGTGCATATCTGCGGTATTCTTCGAGCAGGTGGCGATACCCGCTTTTGTATGGCATGTGATGTCATCGGCATTTGGTGTATTGCGATACCGCTGGCATTCCTAGGCGCAGCCGTATGGAAACTTCCACTTCCTTTGGTCGTAGCATTATCCTTTAGTGATGAAATTGTCAAAGCGCTCATCACTTTATGGCGTTTCCATTCAAAAAAATGGATTCATATCTTAATACAGACCAGCGAATCCCTGATGTGATCCCAAAAGTTAGTCCTAACATCTAACGATGAAATGTTTTAACACCTAGCATCCCTAAGGATGCTTTTTAATCTAAGCATTGTTTCACACGTTCTTTTATTTCACGAAACAGATTACTATTTTTATCTAAATGTGATTTCACATCTATAATACGTGCCGTATTGATCCACTTAGCATCATTGATAAATAAAACCGATTCCTTATTCATGCCCCGAATCTTGCCAAGCCGCATCAAATGACGTTTACCTTTTGGATTGTCTTTCCCATAAGCCTGTACATAAGCACTGTGATTCCCACTCATCGGCACAACAAACGCTTTGTTGTGAAATAAAGTCATGATGATACCAAAATGTTGAAATCCGATTTCATAAATATAAGCTTCGCCAAAATCAATATAACAAATATCACCAACACGAATATCCACTCCCAATTCATTACAATTCGTGATATTACGTCGTTCGCGTAAATTCATATCACTAATCAGTTTAGGTATCGCATCCTTCACTTCCAAACTGCGATAATCCTGACTTTTTTCTTCTATGTAATGTTGCCAAAGCTCTTCCCAATATGCTTTCTCTACAATCTTTCCTTTCTTCTCATCCTTATCTAAAATTTCTTGCAATTCCTTTAGTTCCACATCTATCACCTCATAAAACTATACGACAGAGGAACCGGTGTTTTTGTAAAAGTGAAAAGATTTATGTATTTTCCTGAATAAAAATGAAAGCTTTTTATAATTCCAATATTTCATAGGTGTTTATTTACCAAGCATTTTGAAAGATATTAAATCGGAAAGTTTTCTTTATATAAACTTTTTCTCTTCCTATAACCATACGAAAAAAGACGCCCATATACATCGACGTCTCACATTTATATTTAATTACTTCTTTTACTAAATTTATGGCAGATTATTAGGAATCGTTTTTTAACGCCTCTTATCACCGATAACAAAGGATGAAATTGTTTCGATATCATGCCACTGCCTTCAATGAACAATTCAACAATCAAGGCAATGATGAAGAGAACAACAAAGCCAGCCGTTTTATTCACCAAATAGATATATGCGGTAAAACCAAACAAAGCTGTAACCACATACAAAATTAGCACTGTATTTCGTTGCCCGAAACGCTGCATCAACAAATGATGCACATGTTTTTTATCCGCATCTGAGAATTTATGCCCGGACAATTTTCTTCGTAAGATTGCACCTAAGGTATCCACAATCGGTACCGCCAATAATAAAATCGGTAAGGCCAATGTCATGATCGTAGAACTCTTAAAGCCTAATAAAGAAATCGCTGATATGATAAAGCCTAAGAATAACGCACCGCAATCTCCCATAAAGATGCTTGCCGGATGTGAATTATAAATGAGGAACCCCATCGTTGCACCCGCCAAGATCAACGACATCGTTTGAATATCCATACGTCCTTCAATAGCAGAAAGACATGCAACCACAATCAAAATAATCGTACTGATACCACCGGCTAAGCCATCCAATCCATCAATCAGATTGACCGCATTGGTAATCCCGATGATCCAGACAAAAGTTACTAAGAAAGAGATGATTCCCATATCAATCGTAATACCTAAAGGTAAACGAATGACATCTAAACTCACCTTTCCTACCATCATCAGTACAATGGCAGCAGCTATTTCAAATAATAATTTCAATTTCGGCGATAAGTTTACCATATCATCAATCAATCCGCCGATAAACATAATACTTCCGCCAATCAAGATCCCATTGATGGTCATATCGGTTTTCATAAACACCGCCATACACACAACAAAAGATACATAGATGGCAACTCCGCCAATACGGGCAATTTTGCCACTATGTACCGTTCGTTCATTTTCTAAGGCATAAATTTCTAATCGCGTTGCCACAACTTTTAAGAAAGGTGTCAGAAAAGCCGATAGTAACAACGGAATCAATAGATATTTCAGGTAATCCATAGATTCACCTCGCTTATCTTATGTGTTTTAGCGTACCAGATGCAAATTCTCCAATAAGATTCCGGTTCCTTCTGCAACACAGCGCAATGCATTTTCCGCAACATATACTGGAATATGTAATTCATTACGCAATAATTCATCAATACCATGCAACAATGCACCACCACCGGTTAATACGATACCTCTGGTAACAATATCGCTAGCCAATTCCGGAGGTGTCTGTTCCAATACCGTTTTACAAGCACGTACAACATCCTGCAGGCTTTCTGCCATACTACCCTGAATTTCCTCAGAGCATAAGGAAATCGTTGTTGGTAAGCCGGTAACCAAGTCACGTCCGCTGACTTCCATTGTTTCATGTAAGCTGCCTTTCCAAGCAGTACCGATATTTTTCTTCACTTCTTCGGCTGTACGATCACCGATCAACAGTTTCTTTTCTTCTTTTACAAATTTAATGATATCACGATCAAAGGTATCTCCGGCAATCTTCAAAGATGTACTGGATACGATTTCCCCTAAAGAAATAACCGCAACATCGGTAGTACCACCACCGATATCCAATACCATACAGCCACTTGGCTTACCGATATCCAAACCGGCACCAACCGCTGCTACTTTTGGTTCTTCTTCAATAAATACTTTTTTTGCCCCTGCGCGATAAGCGGCATCACGAATGGCATTTCTTTCCACACTTGTAATATTGCTTGGACAACAAATCAGAATCGTAGGACGTTTGAACATTCCCTTGATTGCCAATTTCTTAAAGAAGAAATTCAGCATAATTTCGGTTACTTCAAAGTCCGCGATAACGCCATCCTTTAAAGGACGGATTGCCAATACTCTGCCTGGTGTTCTTCCAAGCATATCCTTTGCTTCCTGGCCTGCAGCCAGACATTTTTTTGTTTCTGCATCTATTGCCACGACGCTAGGTTCGTCAATAACGATACCCTCGCCTTTTACATACATTAATAAGTTCGCTGTTCCTAAGTCGATTCCTACTTCTTTCGAAAACATAGTTATTCCTCCGTTCTTCAAGCAAATATCATTATAACATAAAATTCCGATTAAAAAAGGCAAATTCTGCAAACTTCAGACATCCTTAAGATTTAACCGCTTTCTTATTTTACGGATATGAAAATAGTACCCTTTAGGTACTATTTTATCTCGCTCAAAGTCTTGTCAAAGACGGTTTTCGGATCTATGATCGTACCATTTTTTTCAACGACCATATGCAAATGCTTTCCTAACTCTTTATTGTAAATATTCGTACCCGCTTTAGCAATGGCATCACCCTGATTCACTTTATCACCTTGTTTTAATGCCACATCATCCAGGCTTTGATAGGTGATGGAAAGATCCTTGCTCTTGATGGTAACACTCTTTCCAAACAAGGCATCTTCTTTCACCTCACTGACATCACCGGCAAAAACAGCTAAAACATCAAAGGCTTCATCGTTACATGCATAATCAATTCCCTGATTGGCACGATAGACACCTTCAAACTTTGTCATGCTGTCAACTTCATGATCCTTACCATCAAAGTATTCTAACACCGTTTTCGCTTCTACATTGAATGGATGGATGCCTTTCTGCGTGGTATCCGGCAATGACAATACCGGAACACTTTCCTTGAACACTGCCGTGTCCTCTTTATCCTTGCGGCTTGTGTATTCATAGCTGATAAACGCTACGGCAATCACCAGCACACAGCTTAATGCAACAATCAGTCTTCGTTTTGATGTGTTTTTTTCTTTCGTATAGCTATACATTTCATCACCTCTAGTGATGATTATTCCCTTATGAAATTCCTTTATACATCCTTTTTTTCAATCTTTACATCAGTGTAATAATGATGTAGGATTTCCTGATAGCTCTTACCTTCCAATGCCATCCCCTGAGCACCATACTGTGACATTCCTAAACCATGCCCATATCCTTTTGTCGTGATGCGATAAGCATCCCCGGTTTTTTTAATAGTGAAACAAGAAGAGCGAAGATTTAACTTCTCTCTTATACTGCGTCCGCTAAATGTTATACCATCGATTTTTATACTTTTTACATAACCGCTGGCATATCGAAGCGGCTCACTGATTTCGCTGACAGGATTTTGAAAACCCAATTTCGTATGAAAGGTATTGCTATCGATCGTTACCGTTTTTTCATATCCCTTTTCCTTTTTATCCCAATGGGAATCGACACTACGCAAGTAGGGCGTTTTACTTTCCCAATACTCCTCCGCATTTGCCGTTTTCCCACAAGAGCCGCTAAAAAACACTGCGGATATCGGTTTTCCCTGATACGTCAAAATTTCTCCAGATGTCTCTTTCACGGCCTGTTTGATACGTTTAGAATACTTCGCATAGGATGCCCCCCATATTTGCTTTAATTGTTTATCATCATGATAAACTTGTGTCTGTGTCGTATCATCTACTTCTAAGCCTCGCCGTATCACAAAGGTCCTCGCCGCAACACATTGCGCTTTTAATGCTTCCATTTCAAAAGATGCTGACATTTCAGAGGCTATGACACCACGTAAATAATCATCCATAGCCAAATGCAGCTCACTGCCATCTTGTCTGACGACATGTACTTTCTTTTTAGATTCTTTCTGCTTTTCAGCTGTAAAAGATTTCTCTTCCTGTGTCTGCCATTTAAGCGATGACTGCTTTCCATCTCCAATATGTAACCATAAGTAAAAGATAACAATGATGCTGAGAACAAGCGCGACTGCCTTGCATGTTTCCTTCAAAGCCTCACACCTCCCCTATCATGGTATGATGACAAAGCCGGTTCTATGCTTCATCATCCTGAAGAACTTTCTTACGATAATCACTTGGTGATACATGATAGTATTTTTTAAACACCTTATTAAAATATAGCTGATCCTCCATACCGACAGCATTTGCCACATCCTTAATCTTATAAGCGGGTTCTTGTAACAATTCTTTGGCCTTCTTCATTCTTTTTTCATTAATATAATAATTCAGATTGATACCCGTCTCACTTTTGAATAATCTACTCAGCGTACTTTCATTCATATCTAATGTTTCTGCCAGCATTTTCAAATTCAGTTTCTGATGATAATTCTTTTCCACAAAATCCATCACTTCCGTTATTTCACGGCGATATTTACTACTGCTAGAATCTTTCATCCACTCCTCAATCTTCACAAAGCCTTCTTTTAACACTTCTGACAATTTATCCAGTGTTTCACATTTCCGTATGTTTGCGGTGATTGCGCCAAACGGCATATTCTGTCGGGCTCCTTTTTCAATCTCTTTTCCCTCTAAGTTATTAATAATAAAAATCGTATATTCTAAGACTTGTCTTGGTACGATATGATTTTCACGCATATACAATAATGTTTTATCAATTAATTCATTCGCCTGATGAAAATTTTTCTTCTGCACCGCCTCCAGCAATTCCACATGGTATTGTAAATCATTCATTTGCAGGCTATGAAACAGATCCCCTTCTTCACTGTGTATCAACACACCTTCCCCTTTATAAAAGCGCTGTTCATGAGCCTGTACCACCTGCATATATACTTCATCATAGGTCTTTAAGGTGCGCTGTATATCAGATAAGGTAATCGATAAATGGACATCCAGATATTGTTCAATATTTCGCATAATGGAATTACATATCGTTATAATACGCAACTTCTCCGCACTGTGGAAAAGAATGACACCAGAGTGATTACTAATAAAAATCACCTGATGTTTTACATATAACGAGATACTTTCGCGTATCAAATCACGCAGATTACTCTGTAAACGCGCATGTTCTTTAAATTTCCCTTCATAAAGCATATTAATATTATCAACACGAAAATAAGCCAATTGATAAAAATCCTCATATTCCTGAAAAATCGGTTGTGCTAAAGCTCGCTGATATTCCTTCACATCAATGATATGCTCATTTTTACTTAATACCATGCATTGTTGTAATTCTTTAATTCCCTGTTTTTCTTCTTCATTTTGTGATGAGCCACCTTCTTCACAGTTTTCTTTCACCTGGGTGATGATCCTGGTCAATTCTTCTTTTTCCAATGTAATCTTTAACAGATAATCAAAAGCGCCTGCCTTCATCGCATCACGGACTAGCTCAAAGTCGGAATAATTGCTTAATACGATGACTTGTGTATTTCGGCTTTCTTTTTTTATTTTTGTTATGAGTTCTATGCCATCCATTTCCGGCATTTTCAAATCGGTAATAACAATTTCAGGGTGTACCTCTTGAAAGATGCGATAAGCTTCCTTGCCATCCTTGACCGTCGCAATCACCTCACAGTGTAAGGCCTGCCAGTCAATCATATTTTTTAACGTGATTCGGATCAGTCTTTCATCATCTGCTATCAATACCTTGTACATCTGTAATTCCCCCTTTCCTATATGGAAGCAACAGTGTCACAATGGTTCCTTTATTTACTTCACTCTGAATATTCATCGAATATTTATCTCCATACATCAAGCGTATGCGCTCTTGTATATTCATAATACCGATGCCACTTAATTTCTTATTGGTATAGGATTGTTCCACCTCTTGAAATCCTTTTCCATTATCTCCTATCTCTATTTTCAAACAACCTTTTTCAGCCTGCGCACGAATCGTCAAAATCTGATGTTCGCGATCTTCTTCAAATGCATGCAGAATACTGTTTTCAACAATCGGCTGTAACAGAAATTTCAAAATACGGCAATGGCGTACATCTTCATCAATATTATAAACCGTTTCAAACAAATCACCATAGCGAAGCTTTTGAATGATGATATAATTTTTCACATTTTCTATTTCTTCTTCCACATCAACATATTCATTACTGTCTACGATCGTATTACGTAATAACTTTGATAGCGCACTAATGCCTTCACTAACGGGATTGTCTTCATTTAAAATCGCCAAATAATGAAGTGTATTTAACGTATTGAATAAGAAATGCGGATTTATTTGTGCCTGTAACAACTGAAGTTGCGTTTCTCTTTTTTGTTCCTGTTCCAGTGCAACCGTCTTTACTAATTCCTGTACACGATTCAACAAGTCATTAAAGTTTTCACTTAATTCATGTACCTCATCTTTCCCATTATCCTCCACCTGACTACTAATAAGATTCGTTTCATCAAGCTTACGCATGGATACCAAGATATTATGAATCGGATCATAAATACTGTGATATACAATAGTCGATAAGATAGCTTCTAATATCAAGATGGCCACTCCATAAAGAAATAGCATATTCCGCGTACTATGAATTTCTTGTAAGACATATTCCGAGCTTACCAGATTGACAACCTTCCAATCCATGCCCTCGATTTGTTTACTTTCATGGTAATAAGACTTACCATTCACATTGACCATGTCTTGACTTATCTGAATATTTTTTCCTTTCGGAAACGCTGCCTGACCAAATAAATAATGATTATCCTTATCAATAATGATCATCATATTTGAAATACTGGAAGCATTGGTAAATGATGGACTGAATGCTCCCTCTTTAAAACCACCACAAACATAGCCAATGGTTTCATTATGGTAAACGATACGTTTTGTTAAGAATATTCCATTATGTTCTTTTTTATATGCCCAACTAATATCCAAGGTAGATGGTAATGACAAATTTCCTTGTTCCTTTTCACCGGCATCATCATAAATGACTTCCTGTTTCTCATTAAAGAGCACCAGACGATTTCGTCCGTTTAAATTCATATTCATCTTTGCATAGGCAACGAAATTTTTGCGTACAGAGCTTTCACCATCACTCAGCAACATGTCATATACGATTCCTTGTGCACAGAATTCCGTCATCTGATCTTCAAGACGCTCCATATTCAGATGAAAGAGTTCTTCTACCATCTCAACAGAATGTTGTGATGATTCCTGATTCTTTGATATGATCATTTGCATACTGAAATTATAGTATAATAAAAAACAGATAATCATTACCACCAATGGCAATGCGATAAAACCAAATAAAAGGCGGGAGCGTATGCTCACATTACGTAACAATTTGCGTCGCTGTTTCATATCATGCACCATCATCTATAGACCATTGAACAAAGATATATTCAATAAAAATTGTGCTACCAGATAGCCTAAAGCCAACGCTAGCAATAACAGCAGACATTGCACTTTTCCTGGTTTGTGCACATCACAAAAACGGTCAAATTTGACACTGCTTAATGCCCAGAAACTTGCCGCAAAACAAAAAAGATATACAGTAAAAGTGATTAGGAAATAACGCATAAGCACCCTCCTTACATTTCTTATATTATATCATACTTCTCCATCAAAAAAAGGGAGGCGTTAAACCTCCTCTTGTGTATACGCACGTTCTTTGTGGAAGTAAATACTGGAGCTTGATAATATCAGAAGAAACAACAAGCCCGTTTGTACCCAATACACTGTATAATCCAACATGCCATGAATCAAGACAGTTAGGATACAGGCAACGATCAAGGAACATAAACGCAAATCAATGCGTCTTACAAATAAACGATATATTTCTTTCAGATTACTGCCAAAATAGACTCCCATGATCAATACGCCAATCACTCCATGACTTAAGATAGGATCTAAAATCACATTATGAGCATGTTGTGTAGGATGTCCACCATATTGTTTATAAATATGGAAATAAGTCAATGGACCTTCCCCCAGCAAAGGATGCGCCTCTATTCCTTTAACGGCTGTTGTCCAAATTTTAGCTCGCTTAAGAAAATCCGTAAAGATAGAAGCTCTTTGAAATACCTCCGGCTTTAATAATATTGCTATCCCACCTGTTCCAATTGCACTCATGGTCGCGGTGAAATAACCAAAACGCTTATTCATCAAAAACATGAAAGGTATCGTCACAACAAATGGTACCCAGGCCGTACGACAGCCTGTCAGATATAAAGCAAATAAGTTTGCCAAAATCGTTACGATATAAAAAATAATACGGCGTTTTGTTTTAACCTGCATCATCTTATATACGCAGATAAGCACCAGAAATTCAATCATCATTGCATAGTAATTGGCATTAAAAAAGGTTGAATTCACACGATTTTTAGGACTGTCTTCAATAACCAGCATCATAAAATCATAGTTCAGACGATGTACGATACGCATATATTCCATCAAGGCCCAAGCTACACAGAATAATGATATGATGCAGCAGGCATCCATTAACAATTCAAATAAACGTTTATTAATCACCGTACGGAAGTAAAAAATAAAGAGAAAGATCACTAAGATACCGATTCCACAAACAGCTCCCAGCCAGTTTTGATGAAATGCTGCCACCAAAGAAGCTAACAAGCAAAAGGCAATTGCGAATTTTGATCTTGGTACTGATTGAATGATCGTTTTCATACGTCCCTGAATGGTTAAATAAAGCAATACACCGATAATCGCGATGATCGAACAATAGAAAGGTAAAAATATCGTACAGACAACAAACATGATCAGATATTCATCAAATGAAAAGTTGTCTAGCTTGCGATGTAAAAAGGCAGCAATTTTGTCCATGTTTGTTTCCTCCGTTCCTAAAAGTAGCTTTATTATAGCATTCCACATCGAAAATAACAATTTACCAAAGTAATCTTACAAATTTGATAGAAAGAAAAAACACGCCTTTGCAAACAACAGATAGAATTACAAAAGAGCCATCCAGAAGATGGCTCCATCAGTGAAAGGGAAGAAAACTCAGAATTTATAAGGCTTATTAATTGTCTCCATATATTCATACATCGTAATATCCGGATTCTTCAACGCCTCCAGAAGATGATAGGGATCCTCAATGATAACCCCACAAGTCTTCATATATTGGAGAATATTTACTATGTCTTCATGATGAAGATTGGCAAAAATAGGTAAGCCTCCCGTACTTGATGGCAACAGGAAGCCATTTTCCATGGAATTCATGGTAAACAACTTCACATCTTTATTTTTCAATAGGAAATATAGCTGCATGGTGTAACGACTATATCCCCAGGTGCCCCATTTGCGCTCAAAGGTAAACTTAACTCTATCAATTTCATGCCAATACAATCGTTCATAAAAATCACTAATCTCTTTTGATAACAAGATCTGTAATACCAATGATAATTTTTTAAAATGACCGTATGGAGGAAGATAAGCCAGATATGTTTCATGATATTCCATACATTTGCTGGAATCTATCGCAAAGGGGAGCCATAAGCATTCGACGAACATTAGAAAGACGATCATACAAATGGTAATGTTGGATTGGGATAAACCAAGTGTATCCTTTAACAGTCCCTGCATTGCAACACCAAACAACAATCCGATAACCGCAATAACAGCTGCACTGGCTAAGATCTTTCCACGTGAGACATTTCCTTTCTTCTGCTTCATAACAATACCTCCCATAGGTTTTCTTTACCCGCTTATACAATACGTCATCTTTTACTTTCTGTGTCATACTTTTGCATAAGTGGCTGCTTTTATGACACATGTGGTAAAGCAAGATGTATTTTAGTAATAAATAATTGATGTTCTTGATCAAAGCAACAATGCAGATCTCCTTGATATTTCTGTGCCACATCTTGCATATTACGCAATCCAAAACCGTGATAAAAGGTATCCTCTTTCGTTGACAGCATGCGTTCACCAACTTGATGTACACTTTCACAGCTGTTTTTCATTTTTATAAAAACATACCCTTTCTCTTTGCGTATCTTTAACTGTATGACACGTTGTTTACATTTTACACAGCTTTCAATAGCATTTTCCACCATATTGCAAAAAATAGCGCTCATATCCACAGGATCAAACTGATCTTCTGCAAATGGTTCTACATCTAGTATCAATTGAATATCCTGCTCCATGATATCCTTTTGATAATTGCGCAAAACCCGATCCAGCAAAGGACAACCGGTAGGAATAAAGCTTACCACCTCAGAATAGGTCATCATGATTTTTTTCGTCAATGTATCATTCTCTTCTATTGTTTTATTATTTAAGAGCTTCATCTGTTTACGTAAATCATGTATCTGACGTAATATTTCATCATTATCCTTTTGTAATCGTTCATACTGAATGACATTTTCTTTTGCTAAATGTCTGCGATTTGTTATTGATAACATCGTTTCATACTGCTGCTTTTGCACATACGCAAAACGATTTAACAACGTGATCATAAGAAATAGCAAAAACGGTAACATATGCTCTATATGCATCATATTGGATTTCTTAAGCCAGACAAACTGTATCATGATACCTAACAACACTCCATATGCCATTAATAAAAACCATCCGCCTTCGCTTTGCTTGCGAAGTATCAAAAAAAGCAACGCATGAAGGATTCCCTCGACAAGCAGAAAACACATGCATTTTGCATACCAATCATGGAGAAAAACATCCATCATGAATACCACCAGCAAGGAGAGGATAAAACTTGCCAGAAAACTGCAGAAACATTTTACAAAGGCTGTTTCTTTCTCATAAATGAAACTAGCAAAGATACACAATGCCCATAAACCATATAAATACCAATCCATTGGTAACACCAAGCTGCTTAGACAAGCTCCCATAACCAGGATGCTCATAAACTGCCTGATTTTCATCTTCATTGCGGAAAACTGAAACCATGTCTCATAATATAAAAAGGTCATATAAAGCATGCTGCCTGTGCAAAGAAATACCGTGAAATAATTCATAGACTCATCTCCTGAAACTGTAACCAGCTTTCTTGTACCTGCTGCACTCTTCTTCTAGCCAAGGGTAAAGTCTCATGATTGCTTATTTCAATACAGTCTTTACGAATCTGCATAATATGGCTCAATTGTACAAACAGCCCCTTATGACATTCAACAAAATGCACATGTAATTGCTTTGCCCAATAACTAACCCCTTCCTTACTTTCATATACTCCTTGAGGCGTATGGAAACAAGTCGTTCTTCCAATACTTTCAAAATATAAAATTTCTTTCATTTTCACCATGGTTGTCTCTTGGTGCATAGTTAAAGTCAGTGTTTGTGAGGTATCTCTTGTCTGTAAAATTTCATCCAATTCACTATACAACAAAGTCTCATGAATTGGCTTTAACAAATACCGGGATGCTTGTATCTTATAACCCTCTAAAGAATATTTTAGATAGCTGGTAATTACTACGATAATCATATCCGGTAAACGTTTACGTAATTCCATCGCAATTTCAATCCCATTTTCTTCTTGTATCTCAATATCTAAAAACAGCATATGATATATCTTCGTACTATCTAGAAGCTCTTTTCCATTTGTATAACGATCAATTCTGGCTTCCATATGACGTTTGTCAAAATATGCCCGCAATAAATCTTCATTTCTTTTCCCATCCTGATATTCGTCATCCAATACACAAATTTGCAACATCTTATCACCCTCACTAATAGTTTCATTATACACACAATATGATAAAAAGGATGTATGAAACACAAAATCGGTTCTTTTTCTGACATCACCGGTAAAAAAGACGTAAAAATCATAAAAAAAGGAAACCCTAAGACCCTACATCAGGTTTTACGATTTCCTACGTTTTTTGCCCACCACTTACAAGCGAGACTATTCTAACTCTTTTAGCTGATTATCAATTTTTTTGATTTCTTCTTCTAAAGTCGCAATTTCATTCTTTTGTTCTGTGATTGTCTGCTCAGCCTTGCTCTTCTTGCTTTCTGCGGTTTCTTTTTTCTCATTATAAATACCGGTAAGTGAAGATGCTTCTCCAGTAAGACGATTATATTCTGTCATAGCTGCATTTTTTCTTTCTAATGCCGCATCTAAACTTTCTTTTAACTGGGCTTTTACTGTTTCATCTTTTTCCGCATTATAATTCCCTAAAATACGTTCATATTCATCGTTGGCTACCTTATACTCACCATTTTCATAAGTACTTACTTTTTTCTGCGCCTCTTTAGCCTTTGCCAACTCATTTTTTTCTAAAGATGCTAAAGTTTCAGTTGCATCCTTCTTATCCTTTTCGGCAAGTTCCAACTTATCATTGGCATCTGCTTTCCGCTGTACATAGGTTTCTCTTTGTTTCTTTAAAGCTGCAATCTTGGCTGAAGAATCAGTAACATCGTCTTTGTTATTGGTATCATCCTTATTTGCATCCGTATTTGTCGGATCCTTGGTTGGGGTTGTTGGTTCTTCTGTTTGCTCCGGTGCCTTTTTATTATCATTACCGCCAAGGAAAGTATCCATTGCATATTGTACGGCAAAAAAGCATGCAACAATGATTAAAATCCCAACAATGCCAAGAATGACATAGGTAATGATTTTATTTATCTTCGTATTTTTTTCTTCATCATCGCCTTCATCTTCTTCCACTTCTTCTTTTTTAGATGTGGTTTTCTTAATTGATTTCTTTACAGGTAATGGTTCTTCATCCTCATCTAACACATGTACATCCGATAATGGCTGAACGATCGTTTTCCCCAATTTTTCCTCGTCTTCTGCTTCTTCATCATAATCAGAGATTGGCATCTGCTGAGTCATCGTTACATCTTGTGGCTCTTCAGCTGCAGTTAGGCTTTTTTTGCCATTCATGATTACCAATGTCTGATCATTTGTATCATCCACAAAGCCTACTCTTGTTTTCGCCAGTTCTTCTTCATCTACGCGAATATCAGGGATAGCTTTCTTCTCTGTACTTGCTTTTTTATCTTCAAAGATAGGGGAATGAAATTTCTCTCCCGTTAATGGATTAATCGCATTTTCCTCTTGGTTTCGTGGTGATGCTGAAGCAGTTGTCTGTGCTTCTTTTTGGCGTTTCATCTCTTCTATCTTTCGGCGTAATTCACTATCTTTACTATAATCGTTAATAATACCTGTCAAATCTACATCATCATGTTCGTTTTTTCTATTGTTCTGCATACGATCCCTCCGTTACAATTAGCGGTTTCATTTAATGAAAGAGCGTCCAATCGGACACTCAAGAAGAATTTTCACACTCAAAGGAGGAGAGAAAAATTCTTATATAAATCTATGCATCATGATTTCATTGGCTAGATGAAAACACATAAATTTACGTTATTATTATAACACTGAATTTTTCAATCTGTCATTCCATTTCTTAATTTTATCTTACACTATTCAGGAGCACCGTTTCTTACCATTTTAATTTCCGTGAAAGGAAATAAAACATAAACATCCTTACCAACGATAGCAGATTTTTTAAAAGGCCCGACTGCTCTAGAATCATAAGATACCACACGGTTATCTCCCATCAAAAAGTATTCATCTTTTCCTAAGGTTATTTTATTAAAATCCTCCGTAAATGGTTTCCCCTGTGATCGAATATGATTTGCATACTCTGTATTTAGATAAGGCTCTTCTAATGGCTTGTCATTTACATAAACAACATCATCTTTCGCATATACCGTATCATTTGGCATACCAATCACACGCTTTACCCAGTTTTCATCAGTTTCTTCATTATAGACAACCACCACATCCTGGCGTTTAATGCCTTGGGTCTTTGCCAAAAAGATATTCATGACACCGATTTCTGAATCGCTAAGCGTTGGATACATACTATCTCCATCAACCTGCACTGGATTGATGACAAAGTGTGATAACAGCATTACGACGATAAAGCAGATGATGAAGGTTCTGGCTAAATCAAACAATTCATACTTCCATCCGCTTTTCTTAGGCTTTTTCTTCTTGCTCTTTTTCATTGAAGAACTATCTTCTTGTTGTTCATCATCTATAATCATAGCTTCTACATTTGGTTTTGTATTTTCTATTGTTTCTGTTTCTGATTTCTTTTCTTCCATAAAGGTTTGCTCCTTTTCGACTATGTACATTATTATAACACTACTTATCTAAAACAAAATGGGAAATTGTCGAAAAGCAAAACGTTCTGTATTTCATATCGCAGAAATAGCAGATAATGTGCAATTTCTTCATATAGGTCTATTAGATTATAGAAATGTCTTTGAACTAATTAAATATGGAGTTGAAAATCAATCTTTCCTAATTTCCATTCATTTAAATTTTACTGTCTTGTTAAAGGTATGCCTGCGGTCGTACAAGAGTTTTCTTTATTTTGCGACGGTTTTCTATGGATTATGCCGATATAGTGCGATGTTTTTCCAATATTTTGACTACCTAACTGCGACGTTTTTCCATATTGTTACCTTTTTCTTTTCCTTCTATCCATACAAATTCCTTATACCATAAGACTTTAGCGTACATTCTTCTTTACAACACAACATAAAAAGACGTATGCACTCTCGAAGAGTTTCATACGTCAATTTTACTTATCCATTATAAACATGAATACGATTGATAGCTTTGGCAAGGGCAACCTCTGCACGTTTGATATTTGTGCGGCTGTCTTGCTTTTTCAAACGCGCTTCCGCACGTTCCTTTGCCCGTTTTGCTCGTTCAATATCTATTTCTTCACGACCTTCTACGGCATCTGTCAAAATGCGCATTTCATTATCCGCAAACTGTAACAAACCACCGGCCAAAGCATAATCCTTTTGTTCCTTATGCTCGCTCAAGGTACATTTGCATGTCTTTAACATTGCCACGATTGGCATATGATTGGAAAGAATGGTTGTTTCACCATCTACCGTTGTGACATGCACAGCCTCCACTTCACCCTCTTTATACAAACCAAGAGGAGTAATGATTTTCAGCTTGATCATAGGACTAGCCTTCCATCGCTTTGGCTTTTTCTACCACTTCTTCAATAGTGGAAGCGAACATGAAGGCCTGTTCCGGTAAGTCATCATACTTGCCATCTAACAGCTCTTTGAAACTGCGTACCGTATCTTCACGAGATACGTAGCATCCTTTGATACCGGAGAATACTTCGGCAACATGGAATGGCTGTGACAGGAAGTTACGTACACGACGGGCACGATTAACGATGATCTTATCTTCTTCACTTAATTCATCCATACCTAAGATAGCGATGATATCCTGTAATTCTTTATATCTCTGTAAGATTTGCTGTACACCACGGGCTACCTCATAATGTTCCTCACCCACCACTAATGGATCGAGGATACGAGAGCTAGATTCCAATGGATCAACAGCCGGGTAGATACCCAATGCCGCAATGTCACGATCCAATACGGTTTTAGCATCCAAATGAGTAAATGCCGTTGCTGGTGCGGGGTCTGTCAAGTCATCGGCAGGTACGTAGATGGCCTGTACGGAAGTGATGGAACCATCCTTCGTAGATGTGATACGTTCCTGTAACTGTCCCATTTCCGTTGCCAATGTTGGCTGATAACCTACGGCACTTGGCATACGTCCTAACAGCGCACTTACTTCTGAACCAGCCTGTGTGAAACGGAAGATATTGTCGATAAACAATAACACATCCTGATGTTCAACATCACGGAAGTATTCCGCCATCGTTAAGCCGGTCAAACCAACACGCATTCTGGCACCTGGAGATTCATTCATCTGTCCATATACCAGAACGGTTTTATCAAGGACACCACTGTCCTTCATTTCATGATACATGTCGTTACCTTCACGGGTTCTTTCCCCAACACCGGTAACAACGGATTTACCACCATGTTCCTTGGCAATATTGTGAATCAATTCTTGAATCAATACGGTTTTACCTACACCGGCACCACCGAACAGACCAATCTTACCACCTTTGGAATATGGGCACAAAAGGTCGATAACCTTAATACCGGTTTCTAACATTTCCGCAGATGTCTGTTGTTCATCAAAGCTTGGTGCTTTGCGATGAATAGGCAGACGTTTGCTTGTTTTTACTTCGCCTAAACCATCAATTTCACGGCCTAAGACATTAAACATTCTTCCTAAGACTTCATCTCCGACAGGTACTTGAATCGGTGCGCCTGTATCGATGGCATCCATGCCACGTACTAAACCATCCGTACCACCCATGGCAATACAGCGTACCCGTTCATCGCCGATATGCTGTGCCACTTCGACAATCAGAGAGTCTTGATTTTTCAAAGGGATTTCGATTGCGCTCAACAGTTGTGGTAATTCGCCGTTTTCAAAAGCAACGTCAACTACCGGACCGATGACCTGCACAATTTTTCCTGTGTTTTTACTCATCAACTGCTCACTCCTTCCATTGCGTTGACACCGCCGACGATTTCTGTGATTTCCTGTGTAATGGCGGCCTGTCTAGCCTGGTTGAATTGTAATTCCAGTGTTTCCTTAATTTCTTCAGCGTTATCTGTAGCGCTTTCCATAGCCATACGGCGACTTGCCTGTTCACTTGTTTTAGTTTCCAGGAAATAGCTGTATAACAGAGATCTGACATACATCGGAACCAAGGTATCAAGAATTTGATCACCCGCTGGTTCAAAGATTGTCAGAGCGCTTGTTTTCTTTTCACGTTCCTCATCCTTTTCTACCGGTAACAAGGTTACTAACTGCGGCTCAAAGCTGACAGAGTTCACAAAGTGAGTATACAGGATACGGATTTCGGATATTTCTTTCTTGCGGTATAAGTCCAATGCATGATCGGCAATGGTTACCAGTTCACTGTAACAGTCATCTTCAAAGTCTGTTTCTTCCATCACGACATGGAAATTCTTATTACGGCTCCAATTGACACCGCGACTTCCTATCATGACAAAATCACCGACATTGCCAATGTCATTCAACAGCATGCGAAAGATATTCGCATTATAGCCGCCACATAAGCCCATATCACTTGTAAAAACGATGGTGAATGGTTTTGCGCCTTCATTTTTACTTAAATAAGGATGGCGGGAATGTTCTATGGAAGACAGGATTTCTTGCACCGTTTCTTTTAAATAATGGGCATATTCCCGATTTTCTTCCATGTACTGTTTTTGTTTTTTCAGCTTACTGGTCGCCACTAGCTGCATCGCCTTGGTAATCTTTTTGGTAGATTCTACTGAGCGGATGCGCGCTTTGATTTCCAGTTTTCCAGCTGCCATAGACTATCCTTCCAGCATGTTCTTGAATTCTGTTTCAAAAGAAGTCAAGGCATCTTTGATACGCTGTGACAAAGCATCGTCTAATGCCTGCTGTTCATCAATATCATGGATGATGTCCGCATGTTCACGTTCCATATATTTTAACATTTCTTTTTCATACAGTTTGACCTGTTCTACCTTCACAGGCTTCAAGAATTTATGTTTTGCCGCAAATAAAGATAATACCTGATGGGCAACCGGCATTGGTTCATACTGGTTCTGAATCAGTAATTGTGTTAAGCGTTCCCCATGTGCCAATGTTTCAGTCGTAGCAGCATCTAAGTCACTACCGAATTTCGCAAAGGCCTGCATTTCACGGAACTGTGCTAATTCCAGTTTTAAGCTTCCGCTGACCTGCTTCATGGCTTTGATCTGGGCTGCACTACCAACACGGGATACCGATAAACCACTGTCTACCGCAGGACGTACACCGCTGTTAAACAATTCTGTCTGTAAGAAGATCTGTCCATCGGTGATAGAAATAACGTTGGTAGGAATATAAGCAGAAATATCACCTGCCTGCGTTTCAATAATTGGCAGTGCGGTTAAACTTCCTGCACCTAATTCATCGTTCAGCTTCGCTGCACGCTCTAACAGACGGCTATGCAAATAGAAGACATCCCCTGGATAGGCTTCACGTCCTGGTGGACGTTTTAACAATAAGGACATGGTACGATAAGCAACCGCATGCTTACTTAAATCATCATAGATGATTAAGACATCGTCACCGTTTTCCATCCATTCTTCCCCAATCGCACATCCTGCATATGGAGCAATGTATTGCAAAGGTGCCGGTTCACTAGCGGTAGAAGATACGATTGTCGTATATTCCATAGCACCATGTTTTCTTAATTTTTCTACGATTTGGGCAACCGTACTGGCTTTCTGTCCGATTGCTACATAAATACATTTTACATTCTTACCTTTTTGGTTGATGATCGTATCAATGGCAATCGCTGTTTTACCTGTCTGGCGATCCCCGATGATCAACTCACGCTGCCCTTTTCCGATTGGGATCATAGAGTCAATGATCTTCAAACCTGTCTGAATTGGCTGATGAACACTTTTACGTGTCATAACACCGGGAGCAACACGCTCTACCGGACGGTATTTTTCACTGACAATAGGAGCACCGCCATCAATCGCCTGTCCTAAGGCATTGAGAACTCTTCCTAACATCATATCACCAACAGGAACTTCTACGATCTTTCCTGTACGCTTTACTTCGTCGCCCTCTTTGATTCCCTCATCATCACCTAACAATACGGCTCCGACATGTTCCTCTTCAAGGTTCAATACCATTCCATACACATCGTGTGGGAACAGTAACAGTTCTCCAGACATTGCATTATTCAGACCATGGACTAACGAGATACCATCACCAATCGTGATGACGGTGCCGGTTTCTCCGACCTCCAGCTCATCATCGTAGCGCCGTATCTGTTCCTTGATCAGTTTGCTGATTTCTTCTGGCTTTAAACTCACCATATTCACCTCACTTGCTTATTGTGTTTCAGATACGTTCAAAACGGTACGTTTCAGACGCTGTAGTCTGCCTAATGCCGTATTGTCGATAATCTGATCGTTTATTTTGATGCGGATGCCGGCAATCAGATCTTTATCTGTTGACAGCACGAAATCTACTTTTTTCTGCAGTTTCTTTTCGAGTGTTTCTTTCAGCTTCGCAATTTCTTCCTTCTGTAATGGTGTTGCACTCTTCACGTGTACCACCTGAATGTTATTAAAGTCATTGTAAGCCTTATTGTATTCTCTGCGAATCTCTTCAATTTTAGCGAAACGTCCTTTATCAATCAGCAGTTTTAAAAAGTTTAACAGCATATGGTCAATCTGCTTTCCATAGATTGTTTCCAGCATGCCTTTCTTTTCTTCCTTGCTGATTTTCGGATGTGCCATGACAGCACGGAATTCATCATCCTGCTTCACACTGTCTGCCACCACATTCAGCTGTTCTTTATATACATCCAGCTTTTGATCTTCTTGTGCCAGCGCAAACAATGCATCGCAGTAATTCTTACTGACTATGCCTGCCATGTGTCATCACCTGCGTGTTCAATAAATTCATCCACATACTTCTGCTGTTGTTTCTCATCCAGCTCCTTCTCAATGATCTTGCTGGCAGCTTCAAATGCTACATCCGTAATCGTCTGTTTCATTTCTTTCTGTGCCTGAACTTTTTCACGCTCAATATCCTGCATTGCTTTTGTTTTTAATCCATCCGCTTCATCTCTGGCTTTAGCAAGAATTTCTTTCTTCTCAGCCGTCGCATTGCGTTTTGCGGTTTCCAGGATCTCATGAGCATCGCTTTTGGCATTTGCCATCTGCGTTTCATACTGTACTTTATAATCTTCACCCGCTTTGCGTGCATCGCTGCCCGCTTGGATATCTGCTGCGATTGCATCGTGGCGTTTCTGGAAATAATCCGTGATGACATCCCAGAAAAAATGCTTGGCAACCAGACAGATGATCAAGGTTGAAATACAGACAAGAGCCATATCCACAGGGTTTATTCGCAGGTAATTGGTAATGTCGATATTCATCTGCTAAACCTCCTTATGGTTGTGAATCTTACGAAAATTCATATAAAAGTCATGCCTATGTAAAAGATATTTTCTTCATGCAGAGGGTTCTTTCCCTAATAGCAAAACTTGCTTACTTTCTGCATGCGCATGACCTTGCAAGATCTTACGCTTAACCTTTCAGGAAAATCAGCAGCAATGCGATGATCAATGCATAGATACCAGTTGTTTCGGCCATCGCGATACCTAATACCATGATAGAACGAATCTTACCGGCAGCTTCTGGATTGCGGCCTACGGATTCAGCACCTTTACTAGCGGCAATACCCTGACCAATACCAGGACCAAGACCAGCAATCATTGCAATACCAGCACCTAACAGTGCCATACCTTGTACGAAAAATTCATTAAATTCAGCCATTTTCATTTCCTCCTATTACTAATTTGCAAACAGCTTTTTTATTCTTCTTCATCGGCATACGATTCACTCAAGAAGAAACTTGCCAATGTGAAGAAGATGTAGGTCTGAATCAGACCTGAGAAAATATCGAAATACGCATGCAGGAATGGCGTAAAGGATAAACCTAGTACACCAAACGGCATCAGCGATTCCATCAGTGTGTAAACAAGACCGGTAATAATGGTACCTGCCAACAGGTTACCAAACAAACGCAGTGACAGCGAAACCGGTAATGCCAGATCACCAAGAATGTTTAACGGTAAGAATAAGAAGATAGGATCACACAGCTCCTTAAATCTTCCAATCACACCTTTTTCCTTGAGTCCGACGAATTGAATCAGCAAGAACATCATAACAGCCAGTGTCACATTAACACTTAAGTTTGATGTCGGTGGCTGTAATCCTATCAGCCCCAGTAAGTTACTAGGAGCCATCATAAAGATCAGTGTTCCAAAGAAGGGCAGATAAAACTTCGTACGTGCCTTAAGGTTATCGGATATAATACCGGTACCCAATTTGGCGACACATTCACATACAAGCACAAAGCCTTTCGGTGCCTGTGTTGGATCTGCTTTCTTTATCTTATTACCTGCAATAATGAAAAAGACAGATAATAGCACACACAGAATCAGCCAGTTCACAATGGATGGGTGCAGCTGAATCGTCATATCACCTATCCGGATTACAAATTCCACGAATCAATCCTCCTTTCTGTGTAGAAATACATATATAAGAATTGCCCCTTTATGAAGCAGCATTCCTGCCAAAAGTGCCAAAACATGTACGCCTCGCCATGCGGCTAACGCAAAGATCAGTGTATAAATGGCATAGCGTTTTACATAGCTGCTGTAACCTTTTGCCTTGGGATTGCCATATAATTCAATGGTGTTGCTCATGTGCGTGATCATCGAGAAACCGATGATACCGGTGAGTGCACCAATCAAAATACCGGCACCGATATCTTTGAAATGCCCTTGAAAAAGCATGAGTGAGATACCACAGCTGACAAGTGCTAAAGCAAGCGTAATACGGCGGATTTCTTTTCCCATCTGTGAAGTTTCATCCATCATGCTCACTCATTCCTTTCATCAGCAGATAAAAATTAGCAATGATTGCATATGCCAGCAACAGCAACAAAATGATTGGTGTTGTATGAAGCTTTTCATCCAGCCACATACCAATCAAAACGGCTAACAGACAGCTTAACAGCATCGTCATCATAAAGCGAACGGCCTTATAATAGTCCTTCATGTTACTTTGTACCGAAGATTCTATCTCCTGCATCACCAAGACCCGGTACGATATAGCCATGTTCATTTAGCTTCTCATCTAATGCAGCTAAGTAAATATCCACTTCCGGATGTGCTTCTTCCACAGCTTTTACACCTTCCGGTGCACCTACCAAACAAACCAGGCGAATATTTTTTGCGCCCTGTTTCTTCACCATATCAATGGCAGCATTAGCACTTCCTCCGGTTGCCAGCATTGGATCAACGATCATCACAACCGCATCCTTCACATTTTTAGGATATTTTTCAAAATACGTATGAGGTTCTAATGTTTCCTCATCGCGATACAAACCGATATGCGCAATCTTAACGGTTGGAATCAGATTGGCAATACCATTCACCATGCCCAGACCAGCACGCAGAATCGGTACTAATACGATATCCTTTGCCAGCTCTTTGGTCGTGTAGGGAGAAACCGGTGTTTCAATGTCTACGGTACGCAAAGGCAAATCGCGGGAAATCTCATATGCCATCAAACCGGCAATTTCATCAAGATTGGCCCGAAAGTCTTTGGTTCCGCATTCCTTCCTGCGCATCTGCGTAAGCTTATGCGTAATCAGGGGATGTTCTAAAACTTTCAACATGTTACTTCTCCTATTCTTTTCTTTGCGCAGTATACACTTTACCATATCTGCGTCATTTGATTAGCAGACAAATTTGACATTATGTCAAAATTCAGCTTATCTGCGTCTTTTTTATTATACCATGGATGTCCTGTTTTTAACGATAAAAGCTTAATTTTCTGGCACAAAAATGTTGCTTTACAATAGATGTGTTACAGATTCGCTTAACCAAAAACAAGAACTGAATGATTCATCTATATAAGACTTATTTTTCAGTTCTCTTACAAGCTTCTTTCTTTGCGATTTTTTGAATTATACTTATGTTAATGAACGAGCTCTGGGTGTGTTAACAATAAAACCAAGATGGCCGCGGCAAATGAAATACTTTCGGTTTCAATCTGTAAATACTTTATTTCCCAATAATACTGTGTAGGAATAATACTGCCTGTTGCAAAGAGGAAGTAAAGCTTTCGATACTGTTTCATAAACAATGAAAGGAATCGATTTATTGAAATGTCATAAAAATGGATGAATTTTTTTATTGAAATGTCATATTTTTATCAATAAATTTCTATTGAAATGTCAATGCTTTCGTATTATAACAAGCTTGACAAGCAAGGAGGTATACTTATGCTATATCGAAAAATCGCTTCCGTAATCGAAATCACCTTTCTTTGAAAACAAATAAAATACTTTTAATTGATGGCGCACGTCAAGTAGGAAAAACCTTTATTATTCGCCATGTTGGAAAAAAGATGTATGATAATTTCATTGAAATTAATATGATTGAAGATCGTTTACAAAACCAATTATTTAAAAATGTAAAAACTGTTGAAGATTTTTATCTTCAGGTTAGCATGCTTGCCGGTTCTCAAATGAAAGAGAAAGAGAACACCTTAATATTCATTGATGAAATACAAGCATATCCCCATCTACTAACCCTTTTAAAATTTTTATCACAAGATGACAAATTCACCTATATTGCCAGTGGTTCACTATTAGACGTTACCTTATCGAACACTTCCTCTATTCCTATGGGCAGCATACGTAAAATCAGAATGTGTCCTTTAGATTTTGAAGAATTTATACGTGTCCTAGGATTGAATGATCTTACATTATCTATATTAGAAAATAAATTTAACCATCTTGAAACACTTGATGAAACCATGCATGATAAAATGATGGATTTATTTCGTAAATATCTACTTGTGGGAGGGCTCCCCGATGTCATTAACACGTATCTAGAAACCAAAAATATTCAAGCAGTTAGAGAAGTTCAAAATGAAATATATGAGTATTATAAAAGTGACGCTTCAAAGTATGATACAGAAAAAAACTTAAAATCAGCAGAATTTATGATTTAATACCATCTAATATGGAAAACAAAAAGAAACGTGTCGTCATACAAAATATTGAAAATAAAAGAGGAAAAACCTTCCAAAATTATATAGATGAGTTTGATTATTTGATCAGTGCCGGTATCGCACTTCCTGTACAGGCAATTGCTAATCCGGTTTTTCCATTCATAGCATCTTGCGGAAAAAATCTATTAAAATTTTTTTTGAATGATATTGGTCTATTAACCGCTATCCTATATGGCAATAACATTCGCGCTATTCTCGATGATGAAAAAAGCATAAATTTAGGTGCTGTCTATGAAAGTGTTGTTGCGAGTGAACTAATAGCACATGGTTATCGACTATATTATTTTGATAATAGAAGCAAAGGTGAAGTAGACTATTTAATTGATGATTATGAAAGTTTGTCAGTAATTCCTCTTGAAGCAAAATCCGGAAAAGACTATACCGTGCATAGTGCTTTAAATACCTTAACAAAAAATAACAATTATCCTATTAAAAAAGCTTATGTACTATCGAATGAAAGAGAGATCATACAGAAAAATAACATCACTTATATTCCGATCTATAACATCATGTTCTTTCAACGTGATAAAATTATAAATGAGAAGCAACTACTTTTTTAAAAAGGGTAATAAAGAGAATGGTTTTATTTACATTCTTTTTTTTCTGAAAAGCTGCATGGATTTCAGTGGATTCTTGGCAAAAAAGCTTGCCCTATAATATGAATACAGATTATAGCTTATACAAACAATCTTAATGAACTATCTTTATTTGCGTGAAAAAAGGATAAAGCCTTAACCTTATCCTATCTGCTTATTTTTCATTAGGTAAAGGGAACTTTACGGTCAATTCTCGTACCTCTTTTAATACTTGTTTGCGTACAGTTTCATCATCCGCATGCTTTAACACACGGGAAATCCATAAAGCTACCTGTTTAAATTCTTCTTCCTTAAATCCTCTGGTAGTCATCGCCGCACTTCCTAAACGGATGCCGCTTGTCACGAATGGTTTTTCTGTTTCAAACGGAATTGTGTTTTTGTTACATGTGATGCCTGCTTCATCTAAGAGCTTTTCTGCCTCTTTCCCAGACATGCCAATACTAGATTTTACATCCACCAAGATCAGATGATTATCGGTACCACCACTTACGATGCGAAAGCCTTCTGCCTGCAAAGTATCACTCATGATCTTACAGTTTTTAATAATTTGTTGTGCATATGTTTGGAAAGATGGTTGTAAGGCTTCATAAAAGCACACTGCTTTAGCAGCTATAATATGCATCAATGGGCCACCCTGCATACCAGGGAAGACTTTTTTATCCAATAGTGCTGCATATTTTTCTTTACATAAGATCATGCCGCCGCGCGGACCACGTAAGGTTTTATGTGTAGTTGTAGTCACAAAATCAGCATAAGGCACTGGACTAGGATGAAGATTAGCCGCCACAAGTCCGGCAATATGAGCCATATCCACCATAAAGTAAGCCCCTGCTTCATCAGCAATCTCTCTGAATTTCTGAAAATCAATGATTCTTGGATAAGCACTTGCCCCTGCGACAATCAATTTTGGCTTATATTGCAAGGCTTTTTCTCTAACATCCTCATAATCAATGGTTTCCCCATCTTTGGTAACCCCATAATCAACAAAATTATATAATGTACCGCTGAAGTTTAACGGATGTCCATGTGTTAAATGTCCTCCGGCAGTTAAGTTCATACCTAAAACTGTATCCCCTGGTTCTAACAGTGCCATGTAAACACCCATATTCGCCTGTGAACCACTATGTGGCTGTACATTCGCATGTTCTGCATGGAACAATTCTTTTGCCCGTTCTCTGGCAATATCTTCCACTTCATCTACATTCACACAACCGCCGTAATAACGTTTATGTGGGTAACCTTCTGCATATTTATTCGTTAAGATACTGCCTGCTGCGGCTAATACATCCGCGGATACATAATTCTCTGATGCAATCAATTCAATGTTGTAAAGCTGTCTTTCTGTTTCCTTTGCAATCGCTTCGGCAATTCTTTTATCGTTCATAGTGTGTCCTCCGTTTTCTCTTATTTTATCACAAATCCTTTATTCGTCACCTACTGCGCTCTGAAAACTTTTTGAAAAATATTTGCGGATAATAAAGATGATCGCAACAGCTAAGACACCAATCAGATTTTCCATGGCACTTTCATGCGAAATGATGATCTGACGAGCTACTGCATAAAGCAATACTTCAATCACCGATTCCGGCGTATGCAACAATAACATCTTCACAAACTCAATTGCCACAACAATTGTCAGTACACCGCTTAAAAAGTGTTCTAACTGAAAATCTCCTGCTATGACTAAGGCGGTTGTATCCAACAATGCCATTCCTGCCGCGATAACGATTGCCACCATCAAACATAAGGCTACGCTGAATTCTAAAAGTTTGGTAAACCGTAATAATCGTGTGTTTAAATTCTTCATTTTCCTCTCCTACGTTATTTCTTAAAATCAGGATATACAGCAAGATAATCGATGTTTGCTTTTCTTGCTTGGGTAAGTTGTTGTTTACGTGGTATATGATAACAGATTCCATCTTTCACAAAGCGTGCACCGGTCTGCTTGAAATAAAAAGGAATCTTTTTATTTAAACATTGTTCTCTTAGATGTAAGATCCATGCATAATCGCATATTCTTGCCTCATCGCCGCTTTCTCCTCCGGCAGTTACCTGCTCGATACGCTCATCCAACCATAACGTAAGATCTATGTCCTCTAACAGCGGTTCACAGATCAATTCTTTATGACGAATAGGCAATTCCATGTAGATGGGCAGTCTGCGTTCAACCTCTATTTGATTTTCAATCGTCGCACAAATAGTTACATTCTCATAACCGCTTTGCCAATCATCCGGCAAGTTTGGCAAAATTCTTTCCACACGTTTTGTAATCATATAAAAATGTAGATCTGAACGTTGTTTCATGAAGCTCCATGCTTCCTTGCGCCATGCATCTGCCTCTTCCACAAAGAAATCAGAGCTAAAACAAGTATAGACAACACCTTCCTGTATCTTCCAGGAACCATCTTTTTTCTTTTTCACAGGCAAAGCGAAATCTTTCGTCTTTTTTACAACACTACTATCTCTTCCATAGCGCTCATCCATCCGATATACATAACAATTTGCACAACCGGCACTGTATTTATGACAGCCATGCCAAGGATTCCATAAAGTCATATTTGTTTCCTTTCACTAGGCAAAGAGCTGCCTTTATCAGCAGCTCTCACTTTATTTTTCTAATGCCATCACTTTATCAATACGACGCTGATGACGTTCTGCATGCGAGAATTCCGTGTTCAACCAAACATGAACAATTTCCTTCATCACAGCTTCTCCGGTTACCAGCTGACCGAGTGCTAATACATTTGTGTCATTATGCTCTCTAGTTAAGCGTGCGCTCACCGGATCAGATACTAACGCACAGCGAATACCTTTGATCTTGTTTGCGGTAATACTTACGCCAATACCGGTACTGCATATTACAATTCCTCGATCATTCTTACCATTCGCTACAGACTGTGCAGCAGGTGCTGCATAATCAGGATAATCTACGGATTCCTTACTATGACAGCCAAAGTCTTCAATCTCATGTCCTTCCTCAGACAACATTTTCTTAATGAGTTCCTTATACTCATAAGCTCCATGATCACAAGCTAATGCAATTTTCATAACGATAACCTCCCATATTTCCTATTCAGCTAACCTATTTCCTATGCGAAATTTATCCAATTTCTTTCGCATCAAAGCACAAACAAACACCTTCATCTGTATTCTCACTGTTGAATTTGCCCTGGACACGCTTTAATGCCACCATACAGTTTTCAAGTGATGGTACTTGTAATACTGCGGCATACGTTAACGCAGAACAATGGCAGAATACATCATTTCTGCGCAAGTTATGATACAACACTTCCTTTAACAATGCGCTGGCTTTACGCACTGCTACTTCATTCGTCTTAGACACCATCTTTAACTGTAACATGACGATATAACTGACAACTCCACGTGATGATGCACGAACATGCACCTGATATAAATTACGGAAAATTTCAGCATCACAATAAAAGGCTCCATTGCGATATATTTCCTCATTTAAATCTCCTATCAATTCTTGAATACTCTCTGGCTCATCTTTATGGAATTTTAATAATTCATGATGAATATTCGTGATGTTCGGTGTTAGTTCAATATTAAATGTACTACTATATAGTTCCACAATTTTATGATAATACGTAATAGCTTGCGAATATTGCTTTACTTCATAAAAAGCCTTTAATTTAACTTCCATTAATTCTGGGAAGATAAAATGTTTAAATTCTGCATATTCACAAATTTTCAATACACGATCATAATCTTTTTCCTGTTCACATAGTTTGCATCCATGTAATAAAGCACGCTGAATCATATCTTTATAATAACGGCGTTTTACTAAAATCCATTCTTCATCAAAGTCATGTAAAAAAGCCATTCCATATGTATTCAGTAAATGCTGACATTTATCACACATCGTTGAAGCATCTTTGATATTTTCAATATCCTCACATGCTTTTTCAAGACGGACGATATCAATATCCCATGGTATTGCATTGTTCCAGGAATACGTATTACCTTTTGATAAGATACAAGAATGTTTTCGCTCTCTGCAAAATGGCTCCAATTCCTTACGTGCACGATAAATCAGATTTCGCAAGGCCCCTTCCGGATTTTCACTGATGCCATTTGGCCATAAAACTTCAATCAATGCCTCTTTCGTTAAAGAAGTATGACGATACATGATTAAATAAGCAATTAAGATAATCAATTGTGTGCTTTTTTTGACTTTATTAGGAAATTGAAATTCTTTATTTTCAATCGAAAACTCACCCAGCAAATGAATCTTTATTGGTCTTTCTTTTTTCATTTCATGTATAGGATGATAATTTCATCCTTCTCCTTTCTGTCGTGTTAGTCTTGCAGGACTTCGCGAATTCGTTTTTCGCTGATAGGTCCTTCTCTTACAATGCGTAATTCATCGGTACTCATATCCACGATAGTACTTGCCTTACTGCCTCCACTTTCGCCAACTACGATAGCATCAATTCGTCCATCCAGCTGTTTTAATACCCCCTCTGCTGTTTCTTGCGGTTCTTCACCACTTAGATTAGCACTAGTCACAAGCAATGGTTTCTCACAGAGATCAATCAGATGTAGTATGATGTCATCATCCGGCATGCGTATTCCTACCGTATCAAATCCATTTGTCAAATATGCAGGAAGGTGTTCTTTCTTCTTAAGAATCATCGTAAAGCCTCCCGGCATAAATTCCTCCGCAAGTTTTCTTGCGTCTTCACTCATATAGGCGATTTCTTCCATTTGTCGGAAATTTGAAACCATGGTAGGGATTGGTTTATTTTCTGGTCTTCCTTTACTTTTTTTAAGAGCTTCTAAGGCCGCTTCATTTTCATAAATGACAGCCAAACCATAAACCGTATCCGTAGGGAAGGCAACCACCTTTCCTTCTTTCAATAAATCAGCGATTGTTTCGATATCTTTTGCTTCATAACGCACAGTTTCCATTTTCTTCACCTTCTGTAGTTATTTTATCATATTATACGGCTTTTTTAATAAAATTTTTATTATCATTCCAATTCTATTATTATAAATATAGAAATACTTTTTATATCTTACAATTCAGATGGAAGTATCTTCTCCTTTTCTTAATAGCCTTCTTTTATATTCACAAGATTACAAAGTGCTTTTCCTTGTGCATAAGCCTCAAGATTTTGTATTAAAATATTTACATAACGCTCAAAAGATTCCGATAATTGAAAGGTACCTGAAATATGGGGTGTCAAAATGACATTTGTCTCTTTCCAGATAGGATGTTGCTGCGGCAACGGCTCCTGTTCCATTACATCTAATACCGCTCCTTTGATAGGGTATGTATGAAGAGCTTCTAATAACTCATCTAACGACAGGGCATCTCCTCTTCCCACATTTACCAAAATAGCGTTTTCTTTCATTCTAGCATAATATTGCTTTTGAAAGATATGTCTTGTTTTTGCTGTGCTTGGTAAAGCCAATACGACAACATCAGCATGAGGTAAAAGTGTTTCTATTTCTTCTATACCATAAAGTTCATCAAAAGCCGTTAGGGGAAGCTTCGGATGACGATTAATGCCAATCGTATGTGCCCCCATCATCTTAACTTTCCCGGCAAATTCTTTTCCAAGATCACCTGTACCTACTACTAAAATCTTGGAACCGTAAATAGAAGAAATAGGTTCTTCCACTTGCCATAAATGCTTTTTTTGATGTTGCTGATAGAGATGTATATTACGCATAAGCATTAATATAGTACAAATCAGATATTCGCTGATCGCTAAACCAAAACTGCCACTGGCATTACATAAGCTGCATGACGAAGGAAGCTTATTTAAATATTGTTCATTTCCGGCTGTTTCCAATTGTAACAAGCGAAGATTTTCAGCGATTGGTAAATACGTTAAAGGCACTTTCCCGGCAATCACCTCAGCCCAACGTATATCCTCTTCATTAACAGAGTCAGGGGTTTTTAAACGATATTCATAACACGCAGGTATTCTATTTAAATGATGTGGTTTCAATGCAGATAATAGTAATAAATGTTTTTTCATAACGAATTCCTCCCGTGTAAGTGTATCGTATTTTACCTATCTTGTGAATAGATAATGTCAACCTTGTAGAAAAGGTGGTCTTTTTCAATAAAGAATCCACCTTTCTTTGCTTATTGTTTTTCTTTTCTTCTACGTTTTAAACCATATGCCAATACAGCACCACCACTTAACAATACCATCATGATCCATAATGTTCGCTGACTTGTATCACTTGTCTGTACTTCATCTTCTGGTTTTGGTTTTTCTGTTGTTGGTTTGCTTGGCGTCGCCGGTTTTTGTGGGTCTTCTTTGGGTGGGGTTGGTTCTGTATCTTCTTTCTTTACATAATATACCTTGATGATATTTTTACTTGCATCTTCACCTAAGGTCAATGGTATATTCTCCACCTTTTCAAATATGTACCCTTCCTTGTTCTTCTCTGGATAGGTTTCTACGATATCGCCTGCTTTTAAATCTGCGATGTTCTCTGTCTTGCTCTCATCCAGCTTGCCATCATAGAAGTATTGTACCTTTGCAATTGTTTTTGTTCTTGTGTAGTATACTTCAATCACATTCTGACTAGCATCTTCTACTAGTTTTTCTGGTATCTTTACTTCTGCTAAAGAATAGTGTTCCTTCTTTTTATCTTCGTAGTTTTTATACTGTGAACCTACTTCTAATTCGTCTACTCGATAGGACACTTTCTTATCTTCTACTCCATCATAGTAATACTTCACAGTAACCGAAGTTGTCTTGCTATCTTCTTCATCCTTTGCATAATAGATGTTGATGACATTTTCTGCCGCTATAGCACTCAACGTTAGTGGTAAATGCTCGCTCTTCACAAAGTGATACCCTTCTTTATTCTTTTCCGGATAGGTTTCTACGACATCGCCTGCTTTTAAATCTGCAATGATCTCTGTCTTGCTCTCATCCAGCTTGCCATCATAGTAGTATTGTACCTTTGCGATTGTTTTTGTTCTTGTGTAGTATACTTCAATCACATTCTGACTAGCATCTTCTACTAGTTTTTCTGGTATCTTTACTTCTGCTAAAGAATAGTGTTCCTTCTTTTTATCTTCGTAGTTTTTATACTGTGAACCTACTTCTAATTCGTCTACTCGATAGGACGCTTTCTTATCTTCTACTCCATCATAGTAATACTTCACAGTAACCGAAGTTGTCTTGCTATCTTCTTCATCCTTTGCATAATAGATGTTGATGACATTCTCTGCCGCTATAGCACTTAACGTTAGTGGCAAGTGCTCGCTCTTCACAAAGTGATACCCTTCTTTATTCTTTTCCGGATAGGTTTCTACGACATCGCCTGCTTTTAAATCTGCGATGATCTCTGTCTTACTGTCATCCAGCTTTCCATCATAAAAGTATTGTACCTTCGCGATTGTTTTTGTTCTTGTATAGTATACATGAATGACATTTGCTTTCTCATCCTCTACAAGTTTTTCGGGGATCTGTACTGCCGCAAAGGAATAATGTTCTTTCTTCTTATCCTTATATCCACCAAAATAAGAACCTACTTCCAAATCATCAATTCTTTCTCTTAGGCTTTCATCTTCCACATCATCATAGAAATATTTTACGGTTACAGAAGTCTTCTTGTGTACATAATATACCTTAATAACATTCTCTTCTGCATTCTCTTTTAATGTAAGTGGCAACCCTTCTACTTTATCAAGTTTATAGTTTTCTTTGATCTTATCCGGATACGTTGTAATCGTATCGCCTGCTTTTTGATCTGCTAGAATTTCTGTCTGACTATCATCCAACTTTTCATCATAGTAATACTGTATCTTAGCGATGGTCTTATTTCTTGTGTAATATACCTTGATGACATTTTCTTCTGCATTCTCTACAAGTTTCTCAGGAATTGTTACGGTTGCCAAAGAATAATGTTCTTTCTTCTTATCTTTATAAGTATCATAATGAGAACCTACCGCAAGATCATTGATGGTATAAGCAGCTTCCTTATCTTCTATACCATCATAGAAATATTGGACAGTTACAGCCGTTTTCTTTTTCTTATAATAAACCTTGATGACATTCTTGGTGTAGTCATCATCTACGATCATAGGAAGTCCATCTGTTTTATCTACTTCATACATACCATCTTTTGATTTGTCTGGATAAGCAGTTACTGTATCCCCAGTATGAAGGTCAGTTAAGGTTTCTGTCGCCTCATCATCTTTAACCCCATCATAGTAGTATTCTACTTTACCGGTTGGTTCAAAGACGGCAATTACATTTAGTTTAGATATCAAAAAACTTCTCGCATATGGTGGAAGTAAAGAATCAACAAGATTACCCTCATAAATTGGTGTTTTTGATAATTCTTCTGTAGACCATATCTCTTTTTTTAATGTATACCAGTCTGCAATCGTTACTTCATTTTTTGCATTAACACTTCTAGAGGGAACTTTAGGAAAACAATTCTTGAAATAAGGGCGTAATTTCCATCCTGCAAATACATAGCCCTCATCAGCGACAGGTATTGGTAAATCAAGTATGCGAAGAAATATATCTTCTCCACTATCTTCTATGTATTTAGTAATTTTACCTGTTTCATTCTTTAAAACGCCATGATTGTTTGCCATATAGGATGTGGGAATTTTTCGATTTATCATTTTTATTTCATATGTTACTTCTGAAACATCTGTTGGTAATATAATGCTTTTTTTGTTCTCACCATCTAAATCTTTAACATATATTTCATTATAAGCATTAACATAGCTTTGCTCGTAGGTCAATTTCTGATTTAGTACAGAATACTTATTATTGAACAAAAAATATGAGGCATTAAATTCTATTCCCTTTGGTGCATAAGTAGTATCCACTAGTTTGTTCCCATTTCCTTGATCCAATTCAAAGGTTACTTTGATAAAATCACTTCTTTTTTTTAATTCTTCTTCACTTATCCATTGTGCATACAATCGAACTGGATTATTTTTTCCTTTTATTAATTCATATATGTCGTCGGAAGTAGCTGTCCAAAAAGATAAAAATTCATCAGGATTTTCATTATTAGGTGTTAAAGACCATCCTATTAAATATTCCTTATCTTCCATAGGAATTATATAATCACCTCTAGAAAATAGTGGGAGACTATTAATTTCTTTTAATTCCGGAGTTAGTGCGATATCATTACCATTTGGATCACAAAAGATGCTATTTTTTTCATCAGAATAGCTTGAAAACACTTGTAATTCACCATTTGTTATTGCATGTATATATTCAAAAACGGGAATTTGTTTGAAAGATTGATCATAAAACGGATACCACCCAATAAAATAACTTCCCTCATATTCTAAACCATTTGTTGGCATATTTTTCAATTTAATTTCATCGCCTAATTCATATTCTGCATTATCAATAGGACATGTAACTGAATCAAGACATTCATATACGATTTTAAACTTTGTCTTCTTCATTACTATAGGTTCTAAGACCACTCCAACGCCATAATCATTTTCATCAGTAAAAGGAGCATACACCTCATTTAATTGCTTATTTTTCCATCCAACAAACACATAATCTGAATTTTTAAATTCATCCGAGATATCCGGCAGTAAGAATGAATAATCACTATTTAATTCATCGAATATCACAATCAGTTCTGGTTGCCGAATCTCTATATTATTTGGTAAGGATGATAAGTCAAATGTAGCTGGAACATATATAAAAATAGGTTTAAGATTAACTTTTGTTTTATCTCCATTATAACTTAAAGCTTCTTGCAGTTTTTCAAAAGTGATTAAATCATTTTCTTTCCAAATATCTCCATTATAAGTTTTCCATCCATAAAAAATACTGTTTCTTGATGTTAAAGTACCTGCTCCAGCAATAGCTGCCACTGGCTTCATACCTTTTTCTAATCCATATATATTTTTATCGACAGGTGGTTTACCGTTTAAACCTTCTGGATTTTCATAGATAATATCAATGCCATAATTGTCCTCTTCATCATAAATCCCCGTTAAAACACCTGGAAAACAGCCTGCTGCCAATGTTCTCGGAAAATCTATTTTTAATTTTTTTACTTTTAGTGATATTTTTGATCCTGCAGGATATTCAATAGCCACTTGGTTTTCATAGTTTTCATATAACCAATATAAAAAATTTTTCCTTATCAAATCAGGTTCTTTTAAGACCACATCTTCAACAATCAATTCTTCTGTATCTTCATTATAACTATAGTTATAGCGATCTTTAAAATCTTTTATTATTTCATTATTATCATTTTGGTAAATAGATAATATACCTAATTTGTTTTCATTATCGTAAATAGCGAACAAAAACAGCAATACATCTCCTTCATCTGTGATGCATATATATTCAGAAAAATCTACATCAGATAATTTATCACCTGGTTTTATTCTAGGTACACTTTCATCTATATATGCATCAATACTTGCAGCCCAGTAAAGAAATTTTCTTGTTTCTAGTCCAGATTCTCTAAACTCTTCAGGATAATTAATTATATCTGTTCCCTCTATAGTTTTTTCCAACCATTCATTATTTGCACTATAGTATGTAATTTCTGTATTTTCTAAAGCTTTTATTCCTTTTGCTTTAATTTCTTTTTTCATAAATTGTGCAACAAAAGTGCTATCTTCTTTTATTTCTATCTCTTTCCCAGGCTCATAGACCTTGCTATCTTTTTCATTCTTCCAGCCTGCAAAGACTTCATTCTCATGTTCGCTGTTGCGATATACCGGTAGTGTTATCTTCCCATCTTTTGTTTCTTCTTCATGGTATATAGTTTCCTTATCTCCATTTATATCCATGAAATTTACCTTAAAGACTTTCTCTTTCCAGATAGCATAAACATCTAGTGTTGTTTCGTCTTTCATCACTTCATTCAATTTCGTCTTTTCCGCTACACGTTTACCTTTGCCATCCGCTTGCAAGTTCCATGATACAAAGGTTCTTCCTTCCCATGTAAAAAGACTTCCTTCTTCGATGGCCTCTTCTTTGCTTGCATATTCTTTGTCTATAATCTCATCTGTTCCATCATTCTTATGATAATGCACGGTGAAGCTTTCTTTTGTTTCTTCTGCTTTGATCGTTCCTTGTGATGGCAGTATTGTCAGTGCCATCATAAACACCAAAAACAATACTCCTAATTGTTTCATCCGCTCCTTCATTTTTTCCTCACCTTTCAGTTTCACTTATTTGTGCAATAAGCATTTTTCTGTAACCGTTTACATAAAAATTATAACCGATTTATTTATGAATAGCAATGTAGTTCCTTCGTTATCATACTATTTTGGTTATAAAAAAGCTCTTATAGGATTTCATAAGAGCTTTATAGTAAAGTAGTGTGATTAATATTTTAAATCTATAACCTTTTCCCAACGAAATTCATTTCTACCAAAATGTCCATAGCAGGCTGTTGCTTGATAAATAGGTTTTAACAAGTCTAATTCCTCAATAATGTTTTTCACTTCGAAATTAAAGTTTTTCTTTACAATATCTAATAAATCTTCATCACTCATAGTTCCTGTACCAAATGTATCTAATAAAATAGATATTGGTTTTACCTTGCCGATAGCATATGCCACCTGAATCTCACATTTTCTTGCCAACTGATGAGCCACAATATTTTTAGCAACATAGCGGCAATAATATGCAGCACTGCGATCTACCTTTGATGGATCTTTACTGGAAAAACAGCCGCCACCGATTCTACCCATACCTCCATAAGTATCAACAACAATCTTGCGTCCTGTCGTACCACTATCACCAAAAGAACCGCCTACAATAAAGCTGCCACTTGGATTGATAAGATAGCGCGTGTCCTCATCTAATAATTCATCTGGAATTACCGGCGTGATGACTTCTTTCATAATCAAATTGGCAATTTCCTGCTGACTCACATCCGGTGTATGTTGGGTCGATACAACGATAGTATCAATACGTTTAATTTGATCATTTTCATATTCAACACTTACTTGTGTCTTGCCATCAGGTCTTAAAATCGGATGTGTACGGCGTACTTCACTTAACTGTTTTGCAAGTTTATGTGCATAAGCAATTGGCGCTGGCATATATTCTTCTGTATCATCACATGCATAGCCAAACATGATTCCCTGATCCCCTGCACCAATACTACCATCTTGGACAACTGCCTGGTGTATTTCACTGGATTGCTTATTTACTTTCACCATTACCTGATATTCTTCTTCATATCCAATGTTTTTGATGACCTTTTTCGCAATACCTTCAAAATCAATCTTAGCTTTTGTGTCAGCTTCTCCATAAATCAACACAAACTCATCTTTAATTGTTGCCTCCACTGCCATCTTGCTATTCTTATCCTGACGTAATGCTTCATCTAAGATAGCATCCGCAATCGTATCACAGATTTTATCCGGATGGCCTTCTGTAATGCTTTCTGATGTAAATACATAATCTTTCATATCAATTCCTCCATATAAAAAGCCTTCTCAAGCGTCAGAGAAGGCATACGTATCGATTCTTTCTTCTCTTATCGCTGTTAGCTGTACCACCTTATATGATTTACCCCATACAGGTTGGTGTGGGATTATCGAGCTAACTCTCTACCCCAACTCTTGATAAAAAAGGCATCTATATTAAAACATGCATGTAGTACTTTTGCAAGTAAATCTTATCGAAAAAATATGAGGAAGTATTTACCACCGCTTATATCATAAACATTTCATCTTATTACCGCAAACGTATAAAAGTTATTTTCTGGCTTGACTTTATGTATAGCTCTGTTAAAATAGGGTTGCTCGGAGGGCGAGTCATTCAAAGAGAAATGATGAGCTGGATAAGGCGACGGATTGAGATACCCGTAACCTTGTTCAGCTCTTTTTTTGATTAGGAGGAATTTTTATGGATTTTTTAAAGGGAAATATAAAGACACTTTATTTTAAATATTTAGCAGCTGCCTTTGGGAGTGTTTTGATTACATCTGTTTACTCGATTGTCGATATGGCAATGGTTGGACAATATCAAGGACCAGAAGGTACAGCAGCATTAGCTGTAGTTGCGCCGATTTGGAACATTATTTTTAGTTTAGGATTGTTAATGGGAATTGGAGGTTCGGTTATTTTCAGTACTATCAAAGGGAATGGAAAAAGCAGAACACAAGAAGCGAATGCTTATTTTTCAGCAGCCGTAATAGGAGCCGTCTTCTTAGCGGTAATCACATGGATCCTTATCATCTTGTTTGATCGTCAACTGCTTATGTTTTTTGGCGCAAAAAGTTCCTTGTTAGCTCTAGCAAGAACCTATTTATTACCAATCAAATTTGTCTTACCTTGTTTCCTGTTTACGCAAGTATTAGCTGCTTTCTTACGTAATGATGCTGATCCTACACTTGCGACAATAGGAGTATTAGCCGGCGGTATTTTTAATATGATTGGTGATTATGTCTTCGTCTTTGTGTTTGATATGGGTATCTTTGGTGCCGGTTTAGCAACGGCGATTGGTTCTATCATCTCCTGTATCGTTATGCTAAAACATTTCTTTTCTAAGACAAATACCTTAAAGTTTCAAATGCCACAACATATACTGCATAAACTCAAAAGAATTACCATTACGGGATTTTCAACTTTCTTTATTGATATTGCCATGGGAATCTTGACCATTTTATTCAACCGTCAGATTATGAACTATCTTGGGACAGATGCCTTATCCATTTATGGTATCATCGTAAACATCAGCACCTTTGTGCAATGTTGTGCATATAGCATCGGACAAGCAGCACAACCAATCATCTCCGTCAATTATGGCGCAAAACTCGGATTCCGTATTAAGAAAGTTCTAAACTATGCCTTAGCTACTGTTTTATTCTTTAGTATCTTTTGGACTGCACTGTCTGCATTAGCCCCTAACCTATTTGTTAAATTGTTTATGGCACCCACTAAAGAAATCTTACAAATTGCTCCCTTAATTATTCGTACCTATGGATTGTCCTTTTTATTACTACCATTCAATATCTTCTCAACTTATTACTTCCAAGCTTTATTAAAACCAAAAGCCGCTTTCATTGTTTCCGTAGCGCGCGGACTTATCATTAGTGGTATTCTTATTTATCTATTACCTTTGTTAAGTCCTGAAGCTCTTTGGTATACGATGCCCCTTACTGAGTTCATTGTTGTTATCTATGCTGGTAGTAAAATGTTTCAATATACAAAGGCATTGGCTGATAAAAAATAGTTTGACGTTATGATTGAATCATTCTTCAACTACACAAAGAAATCCATTATTCGTAAAGCTTCTTATACAAAAAAATCTGCATGGTTTTTACATCCATACAGATATTTTTTATTTTAATCTAAATCTTCCCCATTACTTTTAATTACTTTCTGGTACCAGTAAAAGCTCTTCTTTTTATAACGGTTTAAGGTACCCTTACCATCTGCATCAATATCATTTGGTAAGAATGATTTGTTATGTTAATCGGCTTATAACTTTTTAAACTTGTTTCTTTTCTCAAATGAAAATCCACACAAAATCAATGAAGCAATTCAGACATTCCGCTTTCCTTACTCAATTGTATCTAAAATATCTTTCATTCGTTTTGCTAAGCCCTTGCATTTCGCAACACTTAAACTACATACAGCTACACGAATACCTTTATTTACCTTTACGGTATAGATATGCTGTTCCATAAGCTTTTCATGATAACTGTCACGTACTTTATTATCTGGAATTGCTACCGTTACAAAGAAGCCTTCCTTGTAAGGATAATATGCCAAGCCACAGGCATCAGCTTCACTAGTAAAGATATCACTGCGTTGCTTCAATAGCTTCACATAGCCATCTTTTTCTTTCATAAAAGCATCATAGTTTTCGGTTGTCACAAACGTAAAGTTATCCATAGCGGCATTAGGTACATTTGACCAAGTTGCTCTGGCAGCTTTTTCAAAAACAATTTCAACGCCACGGACAGCTTCTTCACTCTTACCTAACAAAATAGCAGCACCGCAACGCAAACCATAAGAAGTTAATGATTTACTGCAGCTGAACGCAATGATGGCAAATACATTATCACTAAACTCATCAAAGGTTTTAATATAGTCACGAGAATGTGGTAAATCATACGCATAGTCAATATACGCAATATCGTTTAATAAAACGACCGGTACTTCTTTGGCACATGCATTTAAGAAAGCAACAACTTCCTGCCACTCTTCCTTACTTAAAGAATAACCGGTAGGATTATGGCAAGGGTCATTGATGACAATTAACAGTTTCTGCTGTTTTTCCATCACCTGACGACATACTTGTTTTAAAGATGTTAAATTGAAATGATCTTCTTCAAACAATGCATAAGTTGCGACATTTAGATTATCCATCGTTGCCATCAGCTTATAGCTGCCCCAGGCAATTTCCGGTAAGATAACAGTTTCCCCTTCATCCAAAATTTCTGATAAAGTGATCGCCACAGCACCGGTGCCTCCCGGTGTGGCAATCACACTGTGTGCTAAGGTGGAACCACTTGGTTTAACGATCCAATCATACACCTGCTGACGATAGCTGTCATTACCGACAAAACTTCCGGCATAGGCTGCCTTTGTTTCCTTGGCTATATGATCATAAGGTGTAAACACACTTTCAAAGGCTACGATTGTTCCCTCTTCATTGTACAAAGAACCAATGGTCGCATCAACGATCTTCTCTGCACCAACTGCTGCTTTTGCTTCCTTCGCTTTTTTCACGATCGCAAAAACGGTATCTTCAATTGGTGTCGTATTCACTTTTTCTTTCACAAAACTCATTTTTCATCCCTGCTTTCTTTTGTATATGCACCTAAGATGCGCACTTCTTCACAAACATCTTTTAACTCCTGTACCAACAACTGTTCCTGTTCCTTTTGGATATTACCATCAATTTCAACATAGAAATAATATTCCCATGGTCTGTCTTTTATGGAGCGCGAGATGATGCTTTGCATATTAAAACCATGACGTGCAATGATATTCATGGCACTGACTAATGCTCCTGCTTTATGCGGTATAATGACAGCTAAGGAAAAGATATTTCCACTTGGTTGTAAATCTCTGCCAATGATGATAAAGCGTGTCGTATTTTGGGCACTGGTATTGATATCCTCTGCTAACACGGCTAAGCCATACCGTTCTGCATTTTCTTTTGCGGCTATGGCAGCTTTCTTTTTATCATTTTGTTTAGCAATATATTCTGCCGCTAATGCCGTATTCGGATACGGTATCAATTCATATCCTCTGCCTTCTAAAAATTGTTTCGATTGATAGATTGCCTGATCTTTTGAATATACCTGACGGATATCTTCCAGTTTTGCTCCCGGGATTCCTAGTAAATTCTGTGAGATCTTTAAGTCATAATCCTTACAGACATAAACAGGATACTTGATTAATAAATCTAATACCTCTCCTACTTCTCCGGTATAGCTGTTTTCAAACGGTACGATACCATAACGGATTTCTCCATCCACAACGGCTTTAAACACATCTTCAAAAGATGCATACCGTTGTTTTTTATGTTCCGGAAAGACATGTGTGCAGGCGATATGTGAAAAAGCACCCTCCACGCCTTGATAACCGACAACATCCTGATTCAGAATCATTTTCTGATATTTACGTGAGATTGCCATGATATCCTGCAAAAACTCTTTATAGCTGTCTTGATATTTTTCTTCTTTGATATATTGCAGATTATGTGCAATGACAAAGTTCTCACGGCTGCGATCTAATACCGGAAGCCCTTGTTCCTGTTTATAAGCTATGACCTTTTCTACAGCCTGCATGCGTTTTTCAAACAGCTCTGCCATTTGCGCATCTATCTCATTAATGTCCTTGCGGGCATCATCCAACTTCGTCATATCCTCACCTCTTTTTCATTCTTTTTTATTATACAATACTTTGATATGAATGAATATAGTTTCAGAAAAGAAATGTAAAGGAAATGAAGCGTTGACCCTCGATTCAGATACTATATCATATCCTTTTATATGAATAGCCATCTAAGGTCCTGCATCAGAAACCATCTAATTACCAATTATGCAAATGAAAGAAATCAATCATGCGTAAGAATGGCATAGTGAAGCCATGGTAAGATGCGATTGTTTTCATTGCGTTTACAAGAATTTGAAATTTCTTTCATTTTATGTATGGATTTGCTTGAAATTCTTTCTTGATTATATTATGATATAGGAAATTGGAGTGATAGCCATGCATAACAAAGGATTTTATTATTATCTTTAATCTTCGTTATAAAGCCAAACATGGTTCTTTTTCACTTCTTTATAACGGATAAAAAAAGCATCTGCAATTCACTGATGCTTTTTTTCTTTATCAGGGAGGAATCGTTATGAAACTACATGTAGATCTAAAAGAAAATGGATACGATATTTATATGGAAAAAGGCATCTTATATCGCTTAAACGATCATATTCAACTGAATCGCAAGGTTATGATCATTACCGATACCGGTGTACCAAATTCCTATGCACAAACCGTTAAGGAACAATGTAAGGAAGGCTATGTACATGTTGTCGAAGCTGGTGAATCCAGTAAGAGCATGAAGGTCTTTCAACAACTCTGTGAGGATTTGCTGGAACATAATTTCTCACGTAAGGATTGTGTCATTGCGTTAGGTGGCGGGGTTGTAGGAGATTTATCCGGTTTTGTGGCAGCCAGCTATATGCGTGGTATTGACTTTATTCAGATACCGACCACTACGCTCTCACAAATCGACAGTAGTATCGGTGGTAAGGTTGCCATCAATTTGGATGATGTGAAAAACATCGTTGGGGCCTTTTATCAGCCTAAAGCTGTCTTCATTGATACAGACACTTTATTAACACTGCCAAAACGGCATTTCTATAATGGTTTAGTAGAAGCATTGAAAGCCGGATTGATCTATGATGAAAAACTATTTGCCCTTTTTGAGGAAGAAGATATTCCTGCTCATTTAGAAGAAATCATCTATCATGCGCTATGCGTGAAAAAAGCAGTTGTGGAAGCTGATGAAAAAGAGTTGGGCTTACGCAAGATCTTAAACTTTGGTCATACCATCGGACATGCTATTGAAAGCTATTATCACCTTTCACAATATTTGCATGGAGAATGTGTTGCCATGGGCATGTTGTATTTTATGAGTGAAGATGTTCAAAAACGTGTCTTACCTATTTATAAACGGATGCATTTACAAAGTGATGTACCTTATGATAGTGATGAAGTGTTTGAAATATTATGCAAAGATAAGAAAGCAAGCGGCGATCATGTCACCGTTGTTAAGGTCAATACGATTGGTAAAGCAGAATTAAAAGAATGGAAGTTAAGTGATGTTCGTCACATTTTGAAAGGATAAGGTTATGAAGAATACATTTGGAAATCAATTCAGTGTTACGATCTTTGGAGAAAGTCATGGAGAGGCAATCGGTGTCGTCATTGACGGTTTAGCTGCCGGTATTCATCTGGACATGGATTTCATCAATGCCATGATGGATAAACGTAAGGCGAAAGGACGTATCAGCACACAGCGTAAAGAAAGTGATGCGTTGCATATCGTCAGTGGATATTTTGAAGGCTATACTACCGGGACACCGTTAACCATTCTGATAGAAAACACCAATACGCGTAGTGGTGATTATACCAAAACCAAGAATCGCTTGCGTCCCTCACATGCCGATTATACCGCTGATGTAAAGTATAGTGGTTATCAAGATTATCGCGGCGGCGGCCATTTCAGCGGACGCATTACGGCACCCCTTGTGGCGGCAGGTGCAATTGCCATGCAGGTGTTACAACAAAAAGGCATTTTGATTGGTTCTCATATTGCCCAGTGTCATACCATCAAAGATCAGCCATTTGCTCAAGAGGAAGAACTCCTTGAACAACAGCTTCGACAAATGAATACCAGCGATCTTGCGGTATTAGATGAAACAGCAGCGCAAGCGATGCGTACACAAATAGAAGAAGCAGCGATGCAAGGAGATAGTGTAGGTGGTATCTTAGAAAGTGCAATTTTACATTTACCGGCTGGTATCGGAGAACCTTTCTTTGATTCCATGGAAAGTCGTTTAAGCCATTTATTATTCAGTGTACCGGCTGTAAAAGGTGTCGAATTTGGTTTGGGTTTTGCCTTTTGTGATCGTTATGGAAGTGAAGTCAATGATGCCATTATTTATGATGGCAAAGTAAAAACCAGGACCAATCATAACGGTGGTATTAACGGAGGTATCAGTAATGGTATGCCGGTACTGATCAAAACAGTTATTAAACCAACGCCATCTATTTATAAGGAACAGGATACGATTGATAAGGAAACGCTTGAAGCCGTGAAACTAACGATTCAGGGTAGACATGATCCTGCCATCATCCATCGCGCAAGAATCGTAGTCGATGCGGTTTTGGCTATCGGTATCTTAGATATGCTCATGGAGCGTAGTGCAACTATGGAAATGCAGAAATAAAATTAACGATGTGGATACGTCCACCAAGATAAGATTAGAAATAAAGGAGGTTTCTCATATGATTATTACGATGAAGAAAGATGCAACAACAAGTGATATTGAACATGTTATGAAGCAATTAAAGGAGCGCGGCTTACAAATACATGAGAGCATTGGTGAGAATTTCAATGTCTTTGGAGTCGTAGGCGATACCAGTCAAATTGATCCTAAGCGCATTGAGGCAAACCCTCATGTGGAAAGTGTTGTGCGTGTATCATCCCCATATAAAAAAGCAAGTCGTATGTTTCATCCAGAAGATACGATTGTCGAAGTCAATGGTATCCGCATTGGCGGTAACGAAAAACTAGTTGTTATTGGCGGTCCTTGCAGTGTAGAAGGAAAAGAGATGATCATGCATCTGGCCCAAGAAGTAAAGGATGCCGGTGGCTGTATGTTAAGAGGTGGCGCTTATAAACCGAGAACCTCTCCGTATGCTTTTCAGGGCATGGGAACAGAAGGTATCCTTGCTTTAGCACAAGCAAGAAAACAAAGTGGCTTACCAATTGTCACAGAATTGATGAGTGCTGATAAACTTGATGAATTTGTGGAACATGTCGATATCATTCAGATTGGGGCCCGTAATATGCAAAACTTTGATTTGTTAAAAGCGGTAGGAAAGACACAAAAACCAATCTTGCTAAAACGTGGTTTGGCCAATACGATAGAAGAATGGATCATGAGTGCAGAATATATTCTTTCTGAAGGAAATCCAAATGTCATTCTTTGTGAACGAGGCATTCGTACCTTTGAGCCATACACCCGAAATACCTTAGATCTTAGTGTCATTCCAATCATCAAGAAGAAGACCCATTTGCCTATCATCATTGATCCAAGTCATGCGACCGGTGATTGGGAACTGGTGGAAGCCGCATCTTTAGCTGCGATTGCGGCAGGTGCAGATGGTCTAATCATTGAAGTCCATGATCATCCGGAATGTGCATGGAGCGATGGTGCACAATCCTTGAAACCGGAAAACTTTAAGCAGTTGATTCAAAAAGGGAAAGCGATTGCGAATGTCATTGGGAGGGATATGTAATGAAAGTTACCATAGCTACCTCTTTAGGTAAAGGTCATGTGCATATTCCCCCAAGCAAATCCATGGCACATCGTGCAATTATCTGTGCTTCTCTTGCGAAGGGAAGAAGTGTCATATCCAATGTTGCCTATTCCAAAGATATACGTGCAACGATAGAAGGAATGAAACAGCTTGGCGCACATATTGAAATAGCGGAAGATACTGTCACTATTGATGGTATAGCAAACTTTCAAGGTTTAAAAGACAAGGAAATTTTTTGCAATGAATCCGGTTCTACCTTACGTTTCTTTATTCCTATTTTCTCTCTTTGTGAAAAACCAATCACCTTTACCGGCAGCGGACGATTATTACAAAGACCGCAAAAAGTATATGAAGACATCTTTCATGAAAAAGGATTAGCCTTTCAGCAAGATGCCCATGGTATCCACATTCAGGAGGCACTACCTTATGGAGAATATCAGATCAAAGGTGATGTCAGTTCACAATTCATCAGTGGTTTATTGTTCACCCTACCACTGTTGGAAAAGGACTCTACAATTCATATTCTTCCTCCCTTTGAATCACGTTCTTATGTGGAACTGACCTTACAAATGCTGGAACATTTCGGTGTCCATGCTTATTTTAAAGATGAAATGACACTTGCTATTCCGGGTGGACAAACCTATCAAGCAAACAATTATGAGATTGAAGGTGATTATTCACAATTGGCTTTCTTTGCGGTATATGCTGCGATTCATGGAAAGATTACCGTGACCGGTGTTTCTCATGCATCAAGACAGGGTGATAAAGCGATTTTGGAAATCTTAAAAAGCTTTGGGGCACGTATAGAAGAAGTACCCCATGGCTATACCTTTTATAAAAGTGAATTAAAGGGCACCTCCATTGATTTAGCAAACTGTCCGGATCTAGGACCTATTCTTTGTGTGCTTGGCATGTATTCCCTGGGAAATACGCATATTTACAATGCCGGCAGATTGCGCATTAAAGAAAGTGATCGCATTGCGGCAATGGAAGAAGAACTGCGCAAGTTTGGCGTTACCATAACCTCTACAGAAGATGAAATCTTCATTCAAGGCGGGCAAGACTATACATGCAAACAGACATTGCATGGACATAATGATCATCGCATTGTGATGGCCTTAAGTGTTGCCACAGCTTGCAGTAATTCCTGTACAACCATAGAGGATGCACAGGCGATTACCAAGAGCTATCCTACCTTCTTTGATGATTTTGCGAAGGTGCAAGAAAAGGTGGAAAGCTTATGATAAAAAAAGATACCCGTTTTTTAATTGTTGGACTTGGTTTGATTGGTGGCAGCTATGCCATGGGATTAAAACGCAATGGATTTCATGTGGATGCCATTGACATTAACCAGTTAAGCATTGATTATGCCAAGGAACATGACATCATTGATGAAGGAAGTACTTTTGCTATTGAACTGATTCAAAACGCTGATTTCATCATTTCCGGATTGTATCCCAACATGACGGTGGAGTGGTATGCAACGTATCAAAAATACATGAAGCCCCATGCTTTTCTGACAGATGTAAGTGGTGTAAAACGCAATATTGTAGAACGTATCCAAAGTATTTTACGTGAGGATCTAGAATTTTGCGCCTCTCATCCAATGGCAGGGAAAGAAGTCAGCGGTGTGAAATATGCGGATGATGCTATTTTCCATATTGCTAATTTCATTATCACTCCAACTGCTAAAAACACCGAGACAGCCATAGCTACCTTAAAAGAATTTGCCAGTATTTTAGGCTTTACGAATATTTCCGTATTAACACCGGAAGAACATGATGAAATGGTCGGCTTTGTTTCACAATTGACGCATGTGATTGCCGTATCGCTAATGAATACTAACGATAATACACATTTGGTGGAATATACCGGAGATAGTTTCCGTGATTTAACAAGAATTGCCAAGATCAATGAAAATCTATGGAGTGAATTGTTTTTCTTAAATAAAGATAATTTAATTCGCGAAATCGATGACTTCGTGAAGGAAATCAATCATTTAAAGACAAAGTTGGAACAGGATGATGTTGAAGGATTAAAAGAATTATTCATTCAATCCACCATTCGTCGTAAACGCTTTGATCGATAATCGTATAACTTCTCTGCTTGTCGGAGAAGTTTTTGTTTGGTAAGTTGAATACGCTGTATAATAAAGATAAAGAAGCCTTTTGAAATGAGGTGAGCATATGCAACAATTTTTACGCTATACTGCCTGGGAAATGGAAAAGCCTAAACCTTTCGGTCTTTTTCATGTGTTGATGTTACTCGTGGGAATTAGTGTGTGCATAGGAATTGCTTATCGTTTACGTCATGTTACTAAAAAACAGTATGTTTATGGCATCTTTGGAATCAGTCTTGTATTGCTCATACTAGAACTTTATAAACAGCTGTTTCACTTTTATCTGCTTGATGCCCAACAATATGATTGGTGGATCTTTCCTTTTCAGTTATGCTCCTTACCTATGTATATCGGAATCTTATTTCCTTTCTTAAAAGATCAATGGCGGATACCATTAGAAACCTTTCTCATGGACTTTAGTTTACTAGGAGCTATCATGGCCCTTCTTTTTCCGGATGATTTGATGCATCGTTACGTGATGCTAACGGCACATGCCTTTTTATGGCATTTCTTATTACTATTCTTGAGTTTATGGATTGGCTTTCATAAACAAGGCGATACAACCACAAAAGGTTTCTTACAAACTTTGCCTTTATTCTTTATGTTTGCCGGCATAGCAACCTTTTTAAATATTGCTTTTCATACACTGGGAGAGCTTAATATGTTTTATATCAGCCCTTATTATGAAAGCACGCAACCTTTCTTTGACTTGTTAACACCAATTTTTGGTATTTCTATGCGTAATCTTATTTATCTTTTCTGCATCCTCTTAGGTGCTTGGCTTATTCATCTTATCTGGCGCACACTACAAAAGCTTTTATAATTCTGAAATAAAACCATTTGTTGAACTCTGCCCTTTGACAAGGATACAAAAAGAACAAGCTGTCATGTACATAAATGATTTTTGCTGCACAATAAAAAAAGACTGCGGTTTGTCACAGTCATTACTACAGCATCACATAGCTTGTTTATCGCACGAATTTAAGATATACGTTTCCAATATACGATGCGATCATGAAATATTTCCTTTACTAATTTTAAAAAGGTTTCCTCTTTAAAATCAACTCTTGGTACCATGATAAAAGGCTTATGCTTATCCACAAAAAAGACCATAATTTCACGTCCGATGACAACTTTTTTGATCACTTCTTGTTTATAGCTCATCATGACATCTTGGTATTCATCACTGATCGTATCCTCGCTTAGTGTTACCACTCCATTTTGTTCACGAAGCCCGCAATAACGTTTGCGAAATCGCAGTTTGCATATAAATAAGTAACAACCGATGATGCTCCAAAATAAAGCCAAATATATAGACAGGGTGAAAATCACCTTATAAAAATCAGAATCTGTTTCTGCCCCAAATAGAATACTTAACATGGATAAAAAAACAGCTGCAAGTGCATAATAAAAATAATGAAATTTATGTACCACTGCTTTTTTCGTTTTTAATATGTGATTACGTTTTTGCAGGATTTCAAAAAATTCATCACTGTAATCATGAACTCTGTCCTTTTCAAACTGATATTCATATACATATTCCATAGTTTTCCCTCTTTTTTAAAAAACCTTGAGAATTTCACAAGGTTTTTTTACTAAATCGTGATGTCAGAACCTAATTTTTCATTTAGCTCATTTACATATTTTTTCGCTAGCTCTACATACATGTTGCCTGGATGAAAACAGCTGATGCTGGAATAGAAATAGGAACGAGAACTTTCCCAGTTTTCTAAATAGTAATAAGATAAGCCAATCATATAAGCACTGACGCCCAAGCCAAAGCCCTTCATACGTTTATCTTCAATGGCATCATCCATTTCTTTAATTAAATCTGTTCGTTTATTAAAGACAACTTCATAAGACCAACGCTGATACATTTTAAAAGTTTCATCATCAATTGTGTCAATGATCTCCATCAATTTATCACAATATGCACGATTCTGATTCTGTAAATAAATATGGAAATATAAATCTAAGATTTCTTCTTTATTTTCCATTGTATAATCCTTCGCCAAGGCCTCTTCCAATGCTTTTTGACGTTCTGCTTCAGGACGGCTACGATAAATAGCTTTTAAGCGATACAATTCACAATTAAATTTGCCAACCGCTTTCTGATAAGCATCTTTTTCACAAAGCTCAATAACCTTTGCATAATCCTTCCCCTGAATAGCTATATTTAAACGACCGACAGAGTTTTGTTTATAAATCATAAAGGCTATTGCAGCCGCAAACAATAAGATAATTACTACATAAGATATTATACTCATATTTCTTACCTCTTCTTTTCATTACACCGTTCATATTATAACGTAATTCACGAAAAATAGGTAGCCTTCCTTTATTTTTTCAATATTTTTTCGGTTGAAAGAGTGGAGGAAACTTAAAAATTGCTTTATAATAAAGCGGTATGTCAAAGAGGGAGTGATACATATGCATATTATGAAGAAATTTATGAATTATTATAAACCATATCGTACCGTATTCTTATTAGATATGATATGTGCCTTAGTCATTAGTGTTATTGATCTGGCATTCCCCCAGATTTTAAATTACTTAAATAACACATTTTATTTACAGACAAAGGAAGCTATTTTAGATAGTCTGGTTTGGTTAGGTGTTGGATTATTGATCATGTATATCCTTCGTGCCTTATGTCGCTACTATGTAACAGCACAAGGTCATATTATGGGTGCCCGCATGGAAAGTGATATGCGTCAGGATCTGTTTGATCAGTTTGAACGTTTATCTTTTTCCTATTATGATAAAAATAATACCGGAGAAATGATGAGCAAACTGGTTTCGGATTTATTTGATATCAGCGAATTAGCCCATCATGGCCCGGAAAATGTCTTCATTTCTTTATTAAAAATCTTTGGTTCTTTTATTCTATTGATGTATATTCATGTCGGTTTGACCTTAATTCTGATCGGTGTAACCATATTAATGTTGATATTCAGTTTATTTCAAAATCGCAAGATGCAGGCAACCTTCATGGATAACCGCCGTAAGATTGCTGGTGTAAATGCCAGTTTGCAGGATAGCTTAGCAGGTATTCGTGTCGTGAAGTCCTTTGCGAATGAAGACATTGAACGTGATAAATTTGCCCACAGCAATCAAATGTTCTTACAGTCAAAGGAAAACAATTATTATCGTATGGGCTTATTCCATGCCGGTAATAATTTCTTTCAGGGTTTGTTGTATTTGACGATTTTAGTCGCTGGTGGTTATTTCATTGCCATGGGAAATTTAGAACCAGTTGCCTTAGCAACGTATGCACTGTATGTAAATATCTTTGTTGCACCGATTGAAGTGTTGGTAGAGTTCACGGAAATGTTCCAAAAAGGATTCTCTGGTTTTAAACGTTTCCTTGAAGTAGTAGAAACAAAACCAGACATCGTAGATGCACCAGATGCAAAAGAGTTGAAAGAAGTTCATGGTGTCATTGATTATGAAGATGTTTGCTTCTCTTACAATGATGAAGAGAAAGTATTGGATCACATTCACATTCATATTGATGCCGGTAAATCCATTGCCCTTGTTGGACCAAGCGGCGGTGGAAAGACAACCATTTGTTCCTTGTTGCCTCGCTTTTATGATGTTACACATGGCTCTATTAAGGTAGATGGGAAAGATATTCGTTCACTGACCTTGGAAAGTTTGCGCAAAGCGATTGGTATCGTGCAACAGGATGTTTATCTGTTTACCGGCTCTATTAAAGAAAACATCGCTTATGGAAAACCTGGAGCAAGTGATGAGGAAATCATTGCCGCTGCTAAAAAAGCAAATATCCATGAATTTATCGTTTCTCTTCCAGATGGATATGATACCTTTGTAGGAGAGCGTGGCACACGGTTATCCGGTGGTCAGAAACAACGTATCTCCATTGCCAGAGTCTTTCTAAAAGACCCTAAGATCTTAATATTAGATGAAGCAACCAGTGCTTTGGATAATGAAAGTGAACGTCATATTCAAAAAAGTCTGGAAGAGCTGGCAAAGAATCGTACAACCATTACGATTGCTCATCGTCTATCAACCATCCGTAATGCTGATGAAATCATCGTCATTTCTGAAAATGGACAGGAAGAACGAGGAACGCATAATGAGTTAATCGCGTTAAATGGCATTTACGCGAATTATTATCGTTTACAATTTGAAGGTTTAGATTTTGATGAGGATATGACGAAACAAATTCACATGAAATAAAATGGGATATATTCTCTATATCCTAGGCTGCTGTTTTTTGATATCAGTTAGATCTTTACATATTAAAAAACGTATTTCATCGTTAGAAGTGTAGAAAATTGCGACACTTGCTAAAGAAATACGTTTTTTTATTTATTAAAACTTAAATTAAATTTTTGATTATCTTTTTAAATCTTCTTAAATGTCCGTATAGCCTTATTTTATCGTCTATTCGGGCATTTTTACTATCGGTAGATACTTCACGTTTCTTCTTATATATCTTCATGTTTTGGCTTTGAAAAGTGGTAAATTCTTTACGCTATCAAACGTAACAATTCCGTTTTCACACCATCAATCGAAGCATGAGCGTATAGGTTCAGCGTGATATTGATGTTTGAATGCCCCATGATGTATTGCAAGCTCTTTGGGTTCATATTCTTGTTTGCTAAACGTGTACAGAACGTATGGCGTAAGATATGCGGTGTAACATTTGGTAAATAGCCCTCATGGTGCTTGTTATACTTCTTGATGAGATTTCCAAACGTAGTTGTATAGTTTGCACCCGTCATGGGATAGCCTTGCTGATTAAGGAATACAAAGTCGCTGTAACCGTCAATGATGATGGGTTCTAGTTTTCTGCGGTTCTTCAACACTCTTTGAAATATCATACACGCTTCATCACTCATAGGAACTTGACGGATACCGCTTTTTGTTTTCGGTGTTTCAATGTAGTAACCAACTTCCTTGTTCTTTAATAACTGGTGGTCTACATTGATGATACGGTTCTCAAAATCCAAGTCCTTGACAGTCAGCCCGCAAAATTCTGAAATACGAAGCCCTGTTTTCAGCAATAGCAGGATTGCGTCATAATGCTTCTGGTATGTCTTATCATGTTCTACAAAGGATAACAGCTTTTCTTCCTGTTCCTCTGTAAGTGCTTCTCTGGGCTTTCTGTCGTCCTCAATCACTGTATTCAAGGCATAATTGAATGGGTTCTTTCTGACATAATCGTCCTCTATTGCTATGTAAAAGGAAGCCTTTAAGGAACGCTTATAATTGTTAATCGTCTGATAGGAATAGCCATTCTCTTTCATTCTGACAGCCCATTCTTTAGCGTCAGAGGGCTTTATGCTGTCAATGCTCCTGTTCCCCAGCTTATCACGTTTTAGTATCTCCATGAGCTGTTCACGCTGTACAGCGGTAGTTTTCTTTACATTGCTTCTGCTGGCATTCTGCTTAGCATATACCTGGCAGAGCGTCATTTTCTTGCCTATGCTGTCGATACCGTCTGCAAGGTCTTTTTGTATCTCTTTTTCCAGTTCCCTCAATGAGGGTTTATCACGCTTTCGGCTGGTGTCTTATCCGTAGGTACAAGTTTCCATGCATAAACGCACTGTGGCGTACCAGTATCGTCAACGTATTTATATAAGTATCTCCCGTCTGTTCTCTGGCTCTCTCCTGTTCTCAGAATACGACCTTTGTTATCCCGTCTTTTTTCTGTCATGTGGTTGCTCCTTTCCTTTATGGAAAGAGCCTTGATACGACTAAAACTATGATAGCATATACAAGGCTCAATTTCACTAAATTGCGTCTAATTCATCTATGATTTTTTCAAACTGTTTCCGCTTAATCTGAATACGGTTGCCATTCATAATCAGCCAGTTTGCATTTTTACTTTCTTCTGCCAGTCTGCGCAGTTTGTTTTCTCCAATGCGGAAATAACGGGACGCTTCTTCAATGGTAAGGGTATAGCGTTCCCATACAGGAATATCAATCTCACTCATATATCTGATACACGCACCTCCTATCTCTTCTTAGTATCATACTGTACATATGGTATCAGTTCTTCCCTGTGTAATTTCTGTAAATGACCTGTCAGCTTACAACTGAATGTTGGGCTGTATCTGACTTTTGCCAGCATATCGTCCACACGTTCCAAGTCGCCTAATGCTTCATGCTGTTCAAGGAAATAGAACGCCTTGACAGCCGATAATACGCCACCCTCTTTCAGCCACTTCTGTGTTTCTACAAGGGTATTATCCGGCGTTACTGTATGAAGTTTCAAAGTTTCAACTGCTCCTAAAAACCGTTTCCAGAACTGGCACGTTTTCCAACGGCTTTTATTGCTTCTGGCACGACAAAACGCAAGTTTCCAGCCAGCAGGTTAAATGCCAGCTTTCCCAAGTCCAGCGGATTGTCTTTGAACAACATGGCAAATGAATGAGCCTTTTTATCACGTAACTGCATTTCTGTCCGTTTCCAGCTCCCGATTTCATCATAAGGCTTATTATTCTTCATGCTGACTTCTTTATCTTTATCATAAAAACGGTAGGACAGGGCAGACTTGCCAGCTCCGATATAGACCGTCTTTGCGGTGTCAAATTCCTCATATTTACTTTCAGCAAAATGGTGGGTGTTGCTGTTTGCGATATATTCTTCTTTTTCGCATTTCCGCTTTAACTGCTCTGGTGTAAAATATGGCACTTCATTTCTGTCATCAATGGCAATATCCAGCCTTGTGAAGTGGAAACTGCCATAAAACCAACGCTCACAGCGACGGAATAAATCACCAAATGTCTGACCGTGCATATCCAGTATGCGGAAAATCTCATCACAGCCCTTTCCTTTTAATACGAGGTATGCACTAAGCCCCATAGGGTTAGCTTCTGTTTTTCTTGCATTTCCGAAAACCTCAATACTTCCTATCTGCCATTTTGTCTGATAGTCTTTATGCAGTACCCTTGCCGATTGCGTTTCAAAAATATCAACAGGCAGTTCAAGAACATAACGTATGACTTCTTCTGCGGTTGCAGTGTCAAATATAATGCTGATGTAGTCAATCTTAATGCTAATATGCTCTTTCTTTGGTATCTGTATTTCCTCCTTTTCTACTGCAATTCTTTACATTGCAAAATCCTTGATAAACGCTGATTTTAAGCCTGTTTTCAATTATCAATTCTGTACGCGCAGGGCGGTGTTACTATAACGCCCTGTCGGAACGCCTAAAGGCGTTCCTTTCCTAAAGTAACTGTCTGTCCAGAACACGTCTGGGGGACGTGCCCTGTCCAGCCAGTCACTTTAGGAAACCACGTTTTCCAATCCCGAAAGTCTGATATTAACGCCTTCAGAATGAAAACAATTCTTTATAATGCTTATGCAAGTAGATAATTAATGTTGTTGTGCTTAATCAATCAACCGATCATATAATAACCTCATCAAACTTATTTGTCAACAATATTTCTTGACATTTTCAAAAATATTAAGTATCATAGGCTTAAATAAGCAAGAGAGCGAGGAAAAACAACATGAAATATGAGCTTTTAGGAGAGAACATACAGAGGGTAAGGAAGTTTCGTGGCATGAACCAGCAGGAACTGGCAGACGCAATCGGTATCAATATGCAGAGCCTTTCCAAGATTGAAAGAGGTGTCAACTTTCCCACCTTTGATACATTAGAAAAGATTACTTCTGTTTTAGGTGTGACACCCAATGAGTTATTATGTGGGGAATGGAAGAACACTTCCCACATGGAACAGGAGATTTTGAAGTTTCTGGAATGTGAGGAACGATTAAATGTGGAACTTGCACACGGACAGTATGACAACTATTTTGACAGTGAGGAAGAATGGAAAGAATATGAGTTAAAGAAGCTCCGTGAATACATCATGGACTATATCAGTTCAGAGGACAGGCAAGCGTCTGACCTGTACCCTATAAAAGCATTGATACAGCGTTATAAATTCCAGAATTTGCTTGATAAATATGACGATCTATACAGCCTTGATTTGTTTGGAGAAACCATAAAGGGACACAGAAATGTGAACCCTTATGAGGGAGAAACCATACTTAACAGGCATGTGGACGAGGACAGGCAAAGTTTGCCCAGTGTTCCAACCATAGAAGGCTTTGAAGATTTGAAAGGTATAGGATAACTCTTATCCTCTCACAGAAGATACAGCAAAGTAAAAAGCCCAGTCAAGAATGCTTCGCACCACCTTTGGTGGCAAGTTCTTGACAGGGCTTTTTATTTCCTGTGTTGGGTAATCAAGAGGATAAAGAGGGCGTGTGCTGACGCTCTTTTCCATAATGGATAAAGACTACACAGATTTCGCAGTTTGAGCTTGTGTTACATAAAGATAGCAACTGGAAAATTGTCCGATAAAAATAAATAAATATCCACCAGCTTAGCTGGTGGTTTTTACGTAATCGCCCCAAGGGGCTCAGATTCAGGCTACGCTTACCAGCGTAACAATACGGTCTGGCATTTGCATTTCTATTTCTTATTACCCGTAAACGGGTCTTCTATATCCAGTGTCAATTGTTCACTTAGTTCATCTTCTTTTAATTGATTTTTTATATATGCTTCAATTACTTTGTCATTCTTTCCTGCTGTATCTACATAATATCCTCTACACCAAAATGATCGATTCCTATATTTATATTTCATATTCCCCCATTTCTGATAGATCATAATACTACTTTTCCCTTTCAGAAATCCCATAAATCCTGATACTGTCATTTTAGGTGGGATTTCAACTAGCATATGCACATGATCTGGGCATACTTCTGCTGTTATAATTTTCACACCTTTCCACTCGCATAATTCTCTCAGTATTGCTCCTATTTCTAGTCGCTTTTCTCCATAAAAAACTTTTCTTCTATACTTTGGCGCAAAGACTATGTGGTATTTGCAATTCCATGTGGTGTGTGATAAAGTATGTACGTCATTTAATGGATTATTATTCATTATTTGTCCTCCTTTTGATTTTTATGCAGTTGCCAGACCGCATTCTTATTCTATCAAAAGGAGTTTTATTTTTAAAGGCTCATCGCTAAAGCTCTACGGAACCCCCAGACTATCTGGGGGTTTTCTCATACAACAAGAAGAATGTGGTTTATATTATCACATTCTTCTTGTTTTTACTTGTATCAAATTGATTTAAAAAATACTTTATGTATTTTTCTTTTGACTTTTTCTGATATGCAATACCATATTCGATAGGATTTTGTTCCTCAATAGGACTTATCTTAACATCTTTAATATTTTCTGGAATACAATGTTCTGGAAGAATTGCTACTCCATAACCACTTTTAGCAAGTAAAATGCTTGCTTGGTCATTTTCACATACAATATTAAAATTGTCTTGTGAATGAAGAGCAATTTTAGCCTGCAAAACATTTCCGTGCTGAAATGGTATAAATTTAGGATTTAGAGTGATTAAGCAATAAGATTTTAAATCCTCAAACGAAAGACAATCTTTTACAGAAAGGTCTGATTGAGCAGAAAAGATTGCATAACTTTTTATATCTTTAACCTTTTTAAAAGAACAATCCATGTCTTTAAGCATTTCTTTTGTAGCAAGCATTATATCTAAGTGCTTACTATCGAACATCGTTTTTAGTCTAAAATAATCTTCTACATAAATCATAGGGTATGTGTTGGGATATTCTTTTTGCATATCTTTTAGTACATAGTGAATATTGTCTAGTTCAGCATAACTTGAACAACCAATTCTCAAAAATGACAAATTGCGTGTTGAAGCTTTCACAATCTTTTTTTGTGACAAATCAATTTTATTAAGTATATCCTTGGCGTCGCTATAAAATAAAGCACCTGTTTCTGTTAATTGCACCATTTTGGAAGTCCTATGAAATAATTTAGTGCCGAGTTCTTCTTCTAGGCTTTTTATATGATGAGTAACAGTTGGTGTGGACAAATATAATTCCTCTGCGGCTTTTGTAAAATTAAGTTTATCTGCCACACAAGTAAAACATTCTAACTGTTGCGTATTCATGACATAACCCTCCTTAATCACAGTATAATAAAAATCTAAGTATATTTCAATACATCGTTAGATTTTTTCTAACGATATTGCTTTTTTTGAAATTCTCAATCGATTAGTATGGTGCTAAACTAATATTGCTTTGAAAGCAAATGAATTTATTATTCTGAGAAAGGAGCAGGTAATTTGAATGATAGTAGTGAGTTTTATATTGATACATACAACTTATTTATTTCTTTAAATCAAAAAGTTGATGCAATCATGGACAGCTTAGACCTTGATTTGTCATTTGGTCAATATATACTTTTGAAAATCGTATTTATTCAAGGCAAAAACAAAGTGAGTCAAAAAGATTTATTTCATTCATGTTGTTTATGTAAAGCTACAATTAGTCAACATCTAAAAAGTTTATCTATAAAAGGATTTATAATTCATTATCCTTTGGATACTGATAATCGTTGCAAAGAGATAATCTTGACTCAAAAAACAAAAGATTGTATCCAAAAGATTGATAAAGCTATGTCTGATTTACTGCTAGAAAAGATGACTTCTAATGAAATAAGTCATTACACTCACACATTAAAACAAATTAAAAAAATCATGGAGGAAACAAATAATGTTAAAGAAACTAATGCGTTCTATTAGAGAATACAAATTTGCTTCTATTTTAACGCCAATACTGGTAATTATAGAAGTAGTCTTAGAAATACTCATACCTCTCATTATGGCAAAAATGATTGATATGGGGATAAGTGGAAATGATGAAGCCACTCTAATCAAGCTAGGCACTATCTTGATTATAAGCGTTTTTCTTGGATTGTTTTTTGGTATTTTGTCTGGGAGTTGTTGTGCTGTTGCTTCAGCAGGGTTTGCCCAAAATTTAAGAAAAGACTTATATTATAAAATCCAACAATACTCTTTCGCAAATATTGATAAATTTTCAACTTCAAGTATTGTCACGAGATTAACCACTGATGTCACGAACGTCCAGAATGCTTATATGATGATAATTCGTGTAGCAGTAAGAGCACCTCTAATGCTTATATTTTCATTGATTGCATGTTTTATGATAAATAAATAACTGTCGGTCATGTTTTTAGTGGCTATACCCATTTTAGGGATTGGTCTATATATTATAGTAAACCGTTCACACCCATATTTTGAAAAAGTATTTCATATTTACGACGATTTAAATGGTGTGGTACAAGAAAATTTAACAGGAATTAGAGTTGTAAAATCCTTTATTCGAGAGAAATTTGAAATCAAAAAATTCAATCATGTTTCTGATAAAATATTTAAAACCTTTTCAAAAGCGGAAGGTATCGTAGCTTATAATATGCCTCTTATGCAGTTTGCGGTTTATATTTGCCTACTATTATTATGTTGGTTTGGAGCAAAAATGATAGTTCTTACTGGCGCAACAACAATGACAACTGGAGATTTAACCAGTTTAATTGCTTACGCTATGAATATATTAAATTGTTTAATGATGCTATCAATGGTTATGGTAATGATAAATATGGCAAGAGCTTCTACAGAACGTATTGTAGAATTATTTGATGAAGAAAGTTCTCTAACTAATGGAGAAAAACCTGTATATGAAATGAAAAACGGTAAAATAATTTTTAAAAATGTAAGTTTTAGTTATTTTGTAAATAAGGATAAAGAGTGTTTAAAAAACATATCTTTACATATTCCCAGTGGTTCTACTCTTGGAATAATTGGAGGTACAGGTAGTGGAAAAAGCTCTTTAGTTCAGCTAATACCTCGACTATATGATGTTACAGAGGGAGAAATAACCATTGGTGGTATTGATGTAAAAAAATATGATTTGTTTACATTGCGAAATGAAGTTGCTATGGTTCTCCAAAAGAATGAACTATTTTCTGGTACGATAAAAGAAAATCTCCGTTGGGGAAATAAAAATGCAAGTGATGATGAAATAATTCATGCTTGCAAATTAGCACAAGCTGACTCTTTTGTAGAAACATTTCCTAACCAATATGATACATATATTGAGCAAGGTGGAACGAATGTATCTGGGGGACAAAAACAACGTCTTTGTATTGCTAGAGCATTACTTAAAAAGCCTAAAATTTTAATTCTTGATGACTCAACCAGTGCGGTAGATACTAAAACAGACGCAATGATAAGAAAAGCATTTCGTGAAGAAATTCCAGACACAACGAAAATCATTATTGCACAGCGCATTTCTTCTGTGGAGGACGCTGACCACATTATAGTAATGGATCAAGGGAAAATAAATGGTTACGGTACACATGAGGAATTATTAAAAAATAATGAGATTTATAAAGAAATTTACGCTTCACAGACGAAAGGAGATAATAATTGATGAAAAGTAAAAAAAATGTTCTGCAAGTTTGGAAACGACTCTTATCATATATTGCAGGAAAACATAAGGCTCTATTTAGTGTTGTTGTAGTTTGTATACTTCTAAGTTCTTGCACAGTTGTGGTAAGTTCATTATTTTTAGAAATACTGATTGACGACTATATCACACCGTTATTATTGGAAAATACACCTTCATTTACACCACTATTGCATACAATTATTTTAATGGGATGTATTTACATAATAGGTGTGTTGGCAACGTATTTATACAATCGTTTTATGGTGAAAATCTCACAGGGAACATTAAAAGAAATAAGGGATGATATGTTTTCTCATATGCAAGAATTACCTATTAGATATTTTGATACTCATACACATGGAGATATAATGAGCCACTACACGAATGATACAGATACACTTAGGCAATTTATCTCACAGGCTTTACCACAATTTATATCCGCTATTGTAACTGTTATAGTAATTTTAATTTCAATGTTTGTTAGCAATGTTCTTTTAACTATATTAGTCATTGCGGTAACGGTTTTAATGGGATTTGTTACAAATAAAGTTGGTGGGGCTAGCGCTAAATATTTTATTAAACAACAAGAAACTTTAGGAAATGTAACAGGTTATATAGAAGAAATGATAAATGGGCAAAAAGTTATTAAAGTATTCTGTCATGAAGAAGAAGCAAAGAAGCAATTTGATGAAAGAAATAAAATATTATGTGCTGACTCAACTCAAGCAAATAAATATGGAAATATTTTAATGCCTACAATTATGCAATTAGGAAATTTGCAATATATACTAATTGCTTTAGTAGGAGGTTATATGGCTTTACATGGAATAGGGGCTATAACAGTTGGAATGATTGTTGCATTTTTAAATCTTTCAAAAACATTCTGTATGCCTGTTTCTCAGATTGCTCAACAAATTAGCATGATGGCTATGGCTCTGGCAGGAGCTGAACGTATTTTTGAATTGATTGATGAAGAAGCAGAACAAGACACTGGATATGTAACGCTTACTCATGTTAAAAATAAGAACAATGAGTTTATAGAAACAACGGATAAAGATGGCGTTTGGGCATGGAAACATCCTCATCATGATGGGACTTTAACTTATACACCATTAAAAGGAGAAATTGAATTTTGTAATGTTGATTTTGGATATGATGATAAAAAATTAGTTCTCCATAATATTATCTTAAATGCAACTTCTGGACAAAAAATTGCTTTTGTAGGTGCGACAGGAGCTGGAAAAACTACGATTACTAACCTAATAAATCGTTTTTACGATTTGGCGGATGGAAAAATTCGATATGACGGTATAAATATCAATAAGATTAAAAAAGAAGATTTAAGACATTCTCTGGGAATAGTATTACAAGATGTAAACTTGTTTACAGGAACAATTATGGATAATATAAGATATGGTAATTTACAAGCTACTGACGAAGAATGCATTGAGGCGTCAAAGTTGTCTAATGCTCATAACTTCATATCCAGATTGCCAGACGGTTATCAGACATTTCTGACACAGAATGGAGCTACTCTATCACAAGGACAAAGACAATTAATTTCTATTGCACGAGCAGCTGTTGCCAATCCCCCTGTCATGATACTAGATGAAGCAACATCTTCCATAGATACAAGGACAGAAAAATTGGTACAACAAGGCATGGACAATCTGATGAATGGACGAACAGTGTTCGTTATTGCTCATCGTTTATCAACTGTTAGAAATTCTGACTCTATTATAGTTTTAGAGCAAGGAAAAATTATTGAACGTGGTACTCATGATGAATTGATAGAGCAGAAAGGTGTATATTATAGCCTTTATACAGGAGCATTTGAATTGTCATAACATACAAAACTATAAAAGGAGGTAAAGAAATGGGAAGATATTAGTTATTGAATTTAGCGAAAGTGAAGAATTTATTTTAAAGCAAACTGTTGAATGGTTGTCTTCAAAATTATCTGTAACTCCTACTATACAAACTACTGCACAGTTATTTAAAATTAATCCTTATACCAGAGAGTTTACTAATCATTTAGGAAACAGTGTATATTTGACAGCCAAAGAATTTGACTTACTCTATTTTCTCTTTTGCCACAAAGGGCAGGTATTTACGAAAGACCAACTATATGAAAATGTCTGGGGCTTTCACAACGCACCAGAGGGAAACAATCTCACATCATTCATACGGAAACTAAGAAAGAAGATAGAGCCGTCCCCAGACAATCCGCAGTACATACTAACTGTCTGGGGTGTTGGCTATAAATTCAACGAAGAAAAACCGTAGCTGTAATTCACATTCATGTGATCTACAAGCTACGGTTTTGCATATTTATCATAACGTCATATCAAAGCTCTTTCGTAAGTGGTAAATTAGTGGTAAACTGGACTTCAATAACTTAAGTTATTGCTGATAAATCCAATGTTTAAGCGATAATTGGCATTGATGTTTTAAGTTTATTGTAAAAAATTTACGGTCATAATGGCAATACCGAGAACTGTTAAAACAACACCGGTAGCACGATTTAAGGTAATCGGTTTTGCCTTATTGGCAAATTTAGCAGCCACTCTTGCCCATAACAAGGTAGATAAGATACAAAACAACATTGCCCACCAGTCTGGTGCTCCTCCAATAGTAAAATGTGAAACAGCCCCGGTAAAGGCAGTGAAGGTCATGATGAAGACACTGGTTCCAACAGCTGTCTTTAATTCATATCCTAAAACACTTGTTAGAATTAACAGCATCATCATACCGCCACCGGCACCGATGAAACCACAGATAAAGCCAATCAAAATGCCACACAGTACCGATTGCACAAAGCGTTTTTTGGGATCTATATCTCCCATTGATTCTTTTGTCGTCATCACCGGTCGCACAATAAATTTAATACCTAATAAAAACGTCATAAAGACCGAGAAACCGCCCATAGCTGTATTCGGCACTAAAGAAGATATCCAACTGCCCACCATTGTGAAGATTAATACCGTCACCATCATAACCAAGCCGTTTTTAATATCCAAATTCTTATTTTTACCATACGTGTAGGCACTGACAGCACTTGCTAATACATCACTGGATAAGGCGATGCCAACTGCCTCATATGCCGGCATGCCTAAAAATGTAATCAGCATGGGACTGATGACTGCTGCAGCACTCATTCCTGCAAATCCCGTACCAAGACCGGCACCAATACCGGCTATAAAACAAACGATAAACTTCATCAGCATGTTTCTTCTTCCTCCTTTAAAGCTGCTTTTACATTTTCATTCATCCGCCGAAAAGTGTCTTTCATCCTCTTTAACTCTTCTTCGCTAAAGTTCTTTAACAAACGCTTTTGAAACCGTTCCTGTGCTTTTCGACCATCGGCAATCACTTTATCAGCCTTTGCTAACATATGCAAATATATCGTCTTATGATTGCCTTCTTGATAATATTTTTCAATATATCCCTGTTCCTCTAAAAATTTTAAGGATGTTGAAACATGTGATTTCGTTAATTTACGACGTTGGACGATATCCGTCGCATTTTGACATTGTGGATGATTGGCCAGGAATAATAAAATATCGACATCCATTTTATGTAGGTCATAACGTTTGCAAACATTATGCAATTCCTTCTCATACAACCGTTTCCATAAATCAAGAATCTCTAAAAATTCCAACATGTAACCTCACCTCTTTGTTCTATTTAGAACTATATGATACCATGGTTAGCTTTTTTGTCAAGCTATAAATTCATCAGATAAACTATACGTGTGTATCTGCATATACTTTTTCGTAGATTCTTCTTTTTGACAAAGAAAAAATCCTATTCATGGATAACACCCATAAATAGGACAATTATTAGATTCTCATTGCGAAAAATACAGTGCACCTTTATCCTAATCTCTTACTTATGCCATCTTTTCATGATCCGCTATACATAAAGGCAATGTGAACCAGAACGTCGTGCCTTGACCTCGTTTACTAATTACCCCGTATTCAGCCTTATGTAATTCTAAAATTGCTTTCACGATACTAAGACCTAATCCGCTTCCTATTTTAGAGCGAACATGTGTTTTATCCACTTTATAATAACGTTCCCAGATATAAGGCAGCTGTTCTTTTTCAATCCCATCACCATGATCCATCACTTCAATGCGTACTCGATCTTTTTCAATGAGCTGACGGACATATATCTTATGATCATCTCCACAATAATTAATGGCATTGTTTATCAGATTATATATCACCTGATTAATTTTAATGATATCTGCTTTAACAAAAACCGGTTTATCATACTGAAACTGAATTGTAAAATCTTTATTTGTCAGCAGTTTATCATATCGGGCGATAATATGTTCAATTTCTTCTGTTATATTAAAGCTACTGCTATTAATTTCTTGAGCACCGGCTTGTAACTTAGATAAATCCAACATATCATTTACTAAATTGGTCAGCCTTTTCGTTTCGTCAATGATAATCTGCACATTTTCTGCTGTATTTTCACCAGGAATATCTCGCATAACTTCACCATAACCACTAATCATTGTCAGCGGCGTTCGCAAATCATGACTCATATTTGCGATTAATTCCCTGCGCAAGCTTTCAACCTTTGACAGCTCTTTCGCCGCATAATTCAAGGTGTTGCTGAGCTCTTCGATTTCCAGATAGCCTTTCCCCTTAAATGCTACATCATATCGTCCTTTCGCAAGTATCTTGGCGCCATCATTGATTTCAATAATCGGCGTAGCTATTTTACGAGATAAATACATCGCTAAAAGCGACGCGATTAGAATGAGAATTACGGCAATGATAAGAAACTGTGTCTGAATCGTTTCGATGGTGGCATTCACTGGTGTCAGCTGTGCATTGACCACAATGGTTTTTATACTTTTATCTGCCTGCATGACTACACTGATATATGTCATCATTTGGGCATTTTTATTAGATGGTAATAGCTTTCGAAGCTTTTTCTCATCATAAGGTGTATTTAAGATACTATGATAGCGATCCGTTAGTTCTACTTCTTCTTTGAAATTAAAATCCTCTTTATTCGCAGATTCTTCTAATAAAGTAGAAGCAGTACCATCATGTTCCTTCGCCTCTTTTTGTAGCTTAGCAATGATATCCATGTGCTTTTTCATGCTAAACTCGGTGATGCCACAGCGAGGATCTCCTTTTCCACTACTGGAATATAACGGTGTTTCATTTTCATTCTCATAAACAATGACACAGAATTCATTTTCTTTGATAATCGCATCAATTTCATCCTTATAATTCTCATTATTTATTACCTGATTGATATCACTTGCGGCATCTTTTACGGAACGTGATTTGATCAACACATAAAATTTTTCTAAGAAAAAAACCTGAAAAAGCCACAGTACCAAAATGATGATGGCAATAAAGACTAGTAAACTGCCGAAAATTTTCCATTTGATACTGGTATCTTTTCTATTGTTTGCCTTCAAAACGATAACCTACCCCACGTAAGGTAACGATTGTAGAACTATAAATTCCCAGGCTTTTTCTTAATAATTTAATATGTGTATCTAACGTGCGATCGTCACCGTAAAAATCATATCCCCATACATCATGAATCAGCTGTTCTCTTGTTAAGGCAATGCCTTCATTACGCACCATGTAAAACAGCAGAACATATTCCTTAGGCGACATTTCGCTTTCTTTTTCATTTATGAATACCTTTCTGGCTGTAAAATCAATACGTAAGCCTTCATATTCATACACATCCTTATGTTTTTTATCCTCTTCTCCATGAACTCTTTTTAAAATCGCATTGACGCGCATCATCAGCTCTTTCGGTGAAAAAGGTTTAACGACATAATCATCAATCCCTGTTTCAAAACCATGAATACGATCATACTCTTCTCCACGCGCGGAAAGCATAATAACCGGAGTAGAAGCCTCTTCACGTATCTTTTTCACTGCTGAAAACCCATCAAGATTAGGCATCATGATATCCATGATAATCAAATCAAACTGATCTTTTCGACATTTCTCAATCGCGTCCATGCCATCCACTGCCTCAGCAATTTCATATCCTTCAAATTCCCCATATTTCCGAATGATGTTACGTATTTGCGCTTCATCATCAACGACCAACAGCTTGCTCATGTTATCACCTCTATGTTCATTATAACGTGTTTTTGACGTTGCTGTGTGAATGTTTCATGAATTTCTTACGTTATACAAGTGATAATGAAAGCAAAGGATCATGGATCCTATTCCTCCATAAAATACCAATAAGTCAGTTTCTCAGAAGTTTTCATACCGGCTTTCTTTTGCAGCTGTAAGCTGATGATATTGTCTTCAACAATTTCGCCATAAGGAATACGTCCCTTTAACATTTGTGATTGTACTGCCCGTTGTAATAATGCGGTTGCAATACCTTTTCTTTGATATTCTTGCTTTACTTCTAATAGACCAATACTTTCTTCTTCATGCACACCAATAAAGCCACAAAGGATTTCTTTATCAAAGACAGCAAACATGTCATCATTTAGACATTCTTTTATATATTCCACTGTTGCCAAAGAAGGCATGGAGTGCTTATATAAAGCAATAATTTCTGGTATATATGCTTCTGTCAGCGTTTGCATGGTAAAACCATGAGGAAGTTTTACTTGCGGTAATGTTTTTTCGATATAAGCACTGTGATAACAACGTAGTTCACAGGTGATATGGTATTGTTGTTGAATAAAACGATCGGTATACATATCATGTGCCACCAAAATAGCAAAAGAGGAAGGAAGATGTGCTACAACAGCTTTTGCACTTGCTTCATTCTCGGCAGCACAATATAACATATGTGATTTCGGACTCTCTATTAATAATCCATGGCTATCTTCATAATAAATCTTACCTTTCTTTCGGCGACATTCTAACATATCGGCATATAAGATACGATCTTCAAGCTTCATGCATCTAACCTCCTTTTTCCTATGAAATTAAAATCATAGTTCTTTTATACTATCTTTTGATATAGAATATGACATCATTTTATTTACCTGTTTTCTGAATAGTACTTTCCTTAATCGATTGGCACACTATAACGAATAAAAAAGTGTCTTCTCACTTAAGCTTCCTACTCAAGAATAGATAAATTAGAAGTAAATCATCATATCGTTTTTGAAATGATGGTAACCCTTTTTTATCTAAGGTGAGTATGGACTTCGCTTCGTGATAAGACACGCATTCCTTTAGCTTAAGCCATGGAACTCTTTATATAAATCGTTCTTAGAAAGACCTCTTTCTTTCGCGACTCTTTTTATCGCTTCATTGGTCGTTAAACCACCATCAATATATGTTTTAATCTGATCGTGGACCAAAGGCATTGCCTGATCTTCACCGGGGTCTTTTTCTTCTTTGCTGCCTTCGATAATGACAACCATTTCCCCTTTTAATTCCTCAACAACCTCCAGCAATTCCTCAATCGTGCCACGTAAGAATTCTTCATGCTTCTTCGTTAATTCTCTTGCCAGACACATTTGACGATTCCCCAACACCTCTTTACAGCTTTCCAGCATTTTACGAATACGATGGGGAGCTTCATAAAAAACAAGGGTGAAAGGATAATACTTCAAATCATGCAGTTCCCGAATACGTTCTTTTTCGGATGCCTTCAAAAAGCCGTAAAACAAGAAATGCTGTGTATCTAAGCCACTGCATACCAAAGCATTTAACATAGCATTGCTGCCGGAAACAGGAATAACACTGTAGCCTGCTTCAATCACCATCTTACATACGATACTGCCAGGATCAGAGATCAAAGGATAACCTGCATCTGAAACAATTGCAATGGAATTCCCCTGATCTAGCAAATCCACTAACCCCTTAGCACTTTGCAGTTCATTATGCTGATGATGAGAAAGCAGTCTGGTCTTAATACCAAAATGTGTCAATAGTTTCATCGTATTGCGGGTATCCTCAGCTGCTATGACATCAACGCTTGCTAAGATAGAAATGGCTCTTGGTGTCATTTCTTCAAGATTTCCGATAGGCGTAGCCACCAAATATAATGCCGGTTTCTTTTGTTCAAAGCTTTTTTGTCTGTTCATGTTTGTCACCTACCGATCAGAAAAATCAATGTCCGGCCAAAGTTCTTGGAAGGATAAAAATTGTACATCTTCCTTATTTTCAATTTTTACCTGTTGTAGTAAAACATTCATACTGGTAATACGATAACGACTGCCTTTATATTCTATCTGGCTGTTCATTTTAGGCAGCCCTTCTCTTAATTTTTTATATTGTCCATCTTCATATTTTAAACAGCACATCAATTTTCCACATTGGCCGCTTAATTTCTGAATATTCAATGCCAATAACTGATTTTTTGCCATATTGATAGATACAACATCAAAATCATTAAGAAACCGTGAGCAACAAGTTTCCATACCGCACATACCCAAACCACCGATAATTTTTGATTTATTACGAGGTCCGATCTGTCGCAATTCAATACGGCATTTGAAAATACTAGCTAGATCCTTTAATAATTCACGGAAATCTACGCGTTCATCGGCTACATAAACAAAAATGATCTTACTGCAATCTAACGTATATTCAGCTTCAATTAAATTCATATCCAAGCCTAACTTAGCAATACATTCATTGCAGATTTCCATCGCTTTTTTTGCCTTTTCTGCGTTGATTTCTACTTGTTTTAAGTCTTTCTCCGTAGCTTTACGCAAAATTGGTTTAATTTCCATACCGTTTGGTATGAACGTCTCTGTTTCCTTTACGATCTTTCCTAATTCCTGTCCGCGAATCGTTTCAACGACAACATCATCACCAACATGGTAGTTATTATCGTTACATCCAAAAGAATAGACCTTCTTTGATTCTGAAAAAGATACAAAGGCCAAATATTTATATGTACGATTTACATGTTCTCCATGTTCTTTGCGATGATTATCATAATGATTTTGATTGTGTGCTTCTTTTTTATCCTGTCGTGCATCATTGTTCTTATGATTGTCATGATACGTGTTTCGCCCGTTTTGTTTATGCTCATTTTTTGCGTTATTCGTTTTATTTTGTGTATTCTGATTCATCGTGTCACCTCTTTCATTTCATATAACAATTGATCTATCAGCATCTGCAGATTTACAGAGCGTAAAAGCATATCCTTTCCACGCATCAATATCTGCATAATTTTTATGATATCCATATCTTTCTGCTGCATGGTTTCCAGCTGTTTTTTATACCACATATCTTGACATGCACTTTCTTTTTTCATGCATTCCTTAAAAAACAGCAGCAACATATCTAATACATATTGCAAAGCCTGTTTCCCATATTTTTTTTGTTTTGCCGGGAAACCCTCCAACTGCAAGAACAATAAGGCTTGATAGCAAGATTTCTGATACCGTTCCAACATTCCTTTAAATACATATACAGCATGTTGGTAATCTTCACTTTCTACCGCCTCAAGAATACTTTGTTTCTGATGCAAGATATGAGATAACAAATAGGCATCTAATTCTGCTATTTCTGCTCTGACCTCTTGATAGCAACTAAAAAATCCCGGTGCTGTAAAAGGTATATTCTGACAGCGTGAAATGATGGTTGGCAGCACTCGATCCATTTGTTCAACAATCAAGATTGCTGTCATATCATTCGTTGGCTCTTCCAAGAATTTCAATAGAGAGTTTAACGCATCTGGAGTGGCATTTTCTGCATGATCAAGAATATAAATTTTCTTACCGGTTGTTTCTAAACCGGTTTTATTAAATTCCTTCTGCAGTTTTACGATATCTTCTTTTTTAATCGAAGTCGTTGTCCCATCAATATATTTTAAATCCGCAAATTCATTTGCCGCTATACGTTTACAGGTATCACAGCACTCACATGCAAAACCATGCGTAGAACATACCAAACTTTGTGCAAGCAGATAAGCTGCCTCTTTCTTCATTGTCCCAGCAGGCCCGGAAAACATATAGGCATGCGCAAGCTTATCAAGTTCGAGTGCATGCTTTAAGGTTGTATAAACAACCGGCTGTTGTTCTTTTAATAGTTCCTTAATCATGAGCGTTTATAATCTCCAACAGACACTCTATCGTTGCCTTTAACACATCCTCAATGGATTTGGTCGCATCTATCACATGCATGCGTTCATGAAACATTTCCCGTATGGTATCATAGCCTTCTGAAACCATCTGATGAAATTTCATACTTTCATTGTCCAGACGATCCTTTTCTCCTCTTGTTTCAATACGGGAAAGTCCTGTATGCAAATCAACATGAAGAAATATAGTGGCATCTGGCAAATGTCCTTCTATCGCAAATTCATTAATTTTATACACTTCTTCGATACCTATTCCACGGGCAATTCCTTGATATACCAATGAACTGTCCACAAATCGGTCGCAGAGTACAATTTGATGTTTTGCCAAGGCTGGCAGAACTTTTTCTACCAGATGTTGTCTGCGGCTAGCGGCATATAATAATGCCTCACAACGCGCATCCATGGCTGTATTTTTAGGATCAAGTATCACATGACGGATTTGTTCAGCAATATCAATCCCTCCCGGTTCTCTTGTATAAACGACCGGATACCCCATATCCATTAACTTTTCATAAGCCATCTTTGATATTGTAGTCTTTCCACTGCCATCATTTCCTTCAAATGTAATAAATAATCCTTTTTTCATCATTAAAACACTCCTTAACCAATCTTCTTTATTATAGCATATTCGCTATATCTATGCATGAAATTTCATGGATTCGCAACACCAAAGAAGAAACTTGCTAATTAAAAAAACATAATATACCTTACATATAGATCCCATATAAAAGTTTTAATTAAGGAAGGAACCTTATGTATCGCATAAATGGTTTATTCAGCAGTAAAAAAAGTGCCGTATTTCTTTTTTAAACAAGAGAAAAACTGCATAATCTGTATAACTCTGCATACGCTATGTATAGGGAAAATCTTTTCCCTTTCATATACAGGTATGTCACATACCACGTTGAGGATAGCAACCGCTATCCTTTTCGTTTGTTAAATGCTATAATTACTACGTAATCAGAGGTGAGATTCATGGATAAAAAGAAATTATCAGCAATTCAAAGAGATTTGCCAAAAGATGTGGTCTTAATTGCTGTCAGCAAGACACATACAAAAGAAGAGATTGATGAAGCTTATGCGAGTGGATGTCGGATATTTGGTGAGAATAAAGTTCAGGAAATTAAGGAAAAATATGATCCTAACTACCATTGGCATATGATTGGCCATTTACAGCGCAATAAAGTAAAAGATGTTGTGCCTTTGGTAGATATGATTCAAAGCCTGGATAGTCTGCGTTTAGCTGAAGAAATTGAAAAACAGTGTGCGAAGATTGAAAAGGTGATGCCTGTCTTAGTCGAAGTCAATATAGCAAGAGAAGCAAATAAGACTGGTATATTATTAGAAGAATGCTTATCCTTCGTAAAACAATGCATGAGCTTTCCTCATTTGGATGTGCAAGGTTTAATGTGTGTTGGTCCTATGAATGGTACTACTGCCGATATAGAAGCTTGTTTTGAAAAAATGCAAGTTTTATATCATACATTGCAAAATGAATATGGTGCAGAGCGCATCCGTTATTTATCAATGGGAATGAGTCAAGACTATGCCTTGGCATTAAAACATGGTTCTAATATGATACGTTTAGGTACGATCATCTTCGGACAGCGTAATTATAACAAATAAGGCAAGTGTCGAAAAAACGCAAAACACCGCGAAACAACTAAAAAACCGTCGAATATATTACGCCAGTTAGCTATTTATAATAAATAGTTTCATAAATATATTGCATTTCTGGTGAATTATTTTTACAATAGTATTGCTGGTATACCAGCACTATCCTATATGTCATAGACAAAGACCATTAACCTTGACATAGGGGGGGAAGGGAACCATTACGTTCCCTTTTTTTATATTGGTCGCTATATATTTATATCTGCTTTCTTTGCCTGGCGCATAAGCTCACGAACACTCAGATGATAGTATTTCCCATCCTTTCTGAAATTGGTAGAACATTGCCGAAATTCAAAATGTGTCTGTGTTTCCAAGCACTGTTTTCGGATATCTAAGACCCAGTCATAATCCATAACACGTCCTTGAACATCCGATTCACCACCAACAACTACCAGTTCTACATTTTGCAAATAAGGTTTTATTTTTATCGGCGATAATAATGGCTGACAGATGATATTGCGATGCACAATCGGCAAGGCAGTAAATATGGGCAGGCGAATATCTGCCTGTTTCTGATTTTCAATGGTGCATCCGATAATAACATTGGGATAACCTTCCTGCCAATCCTTAGGAAGACAATTAGCTAAACGTTCGATGCGTTTTGTTAAAAAAAGGAAAGTCAAATCTTGACGTTCTTTCATCATGTTCCAACATTCCCATCGCCATTCGTCACAATCTTCTAAAAGAAAATCAGAACGAAAACAAACATATACCAATTGATTGGATTTCATCTTATATTCACCATTCTTTTTCTTTTCAATCGGTGCGTAAAAACGTTTTGTCTTTACAATCTCATTCGTATCGATACCACGTTTTGCATCTCCTTTATGTATATAACAATGCTTACACCCTTCACTATAGCGATGACAGCCACGCCATGGATCCCATATTGTCATATGACCACCTCTTTTCTTCATCATTATAACATAAAGAAAACCAGACCTAAGTGATTTGTACCCTTCATACTGAATGATTCAGAATGCCAGGTACATATCAAAATAGCCTGGTTACTTTTTTAATAGTTGTTTTATGGCATAAGAAGCAATTGCTAAACCGGCAGCGGATGGTACAAAAGGCGAACTGGCCGGTGGCATCTTTTGTTTACGCGTAATTCCATCTTCATAAATCACCTTTGTCTGCACGGTAGGCTGCTCACTTGACCATACCACCGGAATCTTTCCTTTGATATGATGTTTCCTTACCAAACTGCGCATAATCTTTGCAACCGGATCATAACTTGTCTTCATCAGATCACAAATGGTCACACACGTAGGATCCATGCGATTGGCCATTCCCATGCTAGAGATAAAAGGAATGTTATGTTGCAGACAATATTGTATCAAAGCCAGTTTTGAAGACATGGTATCAATTGCATCAACCACAAAATCGACAGGTTCTTTAAACACTTCCTCATTTTTTGTTGCATTATAGAAAAGATCCTGTGTGATAACCTCACAATCGTTGCGATAGCTTTCAATACGCTTTTTCATCACCTTCGTTTTAGATTGACCGATGGTCGCAAAAGTTGCATGTATTTGACGATTCAGATTACTTGGCGCAACCGTATCTCCATCTACCAGTATCAATTTGCCTATTCCACTTCGAGCGAGCGCTTCTGCAGCATAGGAACCGACACCGCCAACACCAACGATCAATACACTGGCCTGTTTCAATTTTATAATATTATCTTCACCAATCAACAGTTCCATACGTTGTAATGGTGTCTCTACTGGTGAAGCCATGACTCAACATCCTTCCTTAATTGTTCTTGATAAGAAGCATCTGCTATATCATACCAATGCACCTTCATCTGATTGCGAAACCAAGTGTATTGACGTTTCGCAAAGTTACGTGAGTTTTTCTTGATTTGTTCTATGCAAGCTTCTTTTGGACACTGCTTTTCAAAATAAGCTTTCCATTCTTTATAGCCGATTCCCTGAAAACTTTGTAATTGCCAAACATTCTCATGTGTCGTTACTAATTCGTTGATTTCTTCAAACAATCCTTCTTCCATCATCTGATCGACACGTTGATTGATACGTTCATATAATGCATCTCTTTCCATTGTCAAACCAATGATGAAGGCATCATAGACCGGTTTATGATCTTGACAGGCAATGACCTCACTCTTTTTTATACCATCATGTGCCATACTTAATGCCCTGATTATACGTTGGCGATTATTATGATGAATGTTTTCACATGCCTTAGTATCAACGATTTTCAGCAAGCTCCATAATTCGTCATTACTTCGTTTTTTTAGATAGGTTAAAAATTCCGTATCCTCTTTCTGATCTAAAAACTGATAATCGTAGATAACAGATTTCACATACAAACCGGTACCTCCTACAATCATCGCAAGTTTCTTTTTCGCATTGATTGCATGTATATAGTCTCTCGCCTTTTGCTGAAAAATCTTCACATTATATTCTTCATCAAAATGATATTCATCTACAAGATAATGTGGGATTCCCTGTTTTTCATCCTCTTTGATTTTCGCTGTTCCTATGCTCATTTCCTGATAAATCTGCATAGAATCGCCACTGATGATTTCTCCATCATATTGCTTAGCCAGCTGAATGCTTAAGTTTGTCTTCCCTACACCGGTCGGTCCGACGATTACTAATACCTTTTCCATAATCAACCTCTTTCAAAGTCATGAATCAAATCTTTTTCTTCCATACATATCAATGTCGGTCTTCCATGTGGACAATGGAATGGTTGTTCACATTTGCCCAAATCTTCTATGACACGGTTCATTTCTTCCATTGTCAGACTGCGATTAAATCGAATGGAGCTATGACATGCCATCGTTGCGATAGCGTGCTTCCTTAGTTTTTCCAAACTTAACGCTTTATCTCTTTCCCAAATATCAATCATATCCTGTAAAAAAGCTGCTTCCTCAACATCCTTCATCCAAACAGGCAATTCACGACAGACAAGTGTCTTCTCTCCAAAGGATTCCAGATGAATACCAAGTTGTTCCATGACCTTATTCAGATCTTCTAACTGCATGATTGCAGATACACTTGCCTCAATTGTTATCGGCAACAACAAAGGTTGTGCATCATTTTGTCCGGCTAAGATGGACTCTCGAATTACTTCATAGTGGTAACGTTCCTGTGCCGCATGTTGATCAATAATGTATAACCCTTTTTCTCCTTCGGCAATGATATAGCAGTTATGGAATTGACCGATGACACGCAGTTGGGGAAGGCTTGGATTCCGTGGTTTTTTATGAATCAAATCGGATTGTTCCATTGTTTGTACTTGCTTTTTAGGTACTTCCAATTTGCTTGTTTCCATATGAGGATGAAATGCCTGCTCTACGTTTGCTGTAGATGGTGTAAGCATTTCTTGTTCCTTTTCTTGTTCCTTTTCTTCTTTTTTTACTTCATTCCCTGGCTGTTGTTTGATACCTACGTTATGTGTTTGCTTTTGTTTCGTATCGACGGCATCTCTTATTTTATAAATTGTTTCTGTTTCTTTTGTCTCTGTGATACATTCTCTTTTTATCGGTTGTGGATATTTGATATGCGCTTCTTCTTTTGACTTTTCTATATCCACCTTTAACTGTTCCATATTTAATGGTGGTACATCCTTAGGATTCGCAAAGCTTTCATTCACTTCATCATGAAGCTTTTTCACCTTATCATCACGTTCATATGTTAATTGCATTTCAGGCATTTCTACTTTAATTTTCTTTTCCCGATTTACATTGACCTTCGGTACTTGCAGATGTTCCTTTAATGCATTACTTATCGTTTCATACACTAGTTTTTCCAATTGTTTTTCTTTTGATAAGCGAATCTCCCATTTACTTGGATGCACATTCACATCGACTAATTGAGCATCCATTTCCATATTGATAATGGCAATAGGATAACGTTCTTTAGGAAGATAAGGCGCATACGCATCCATCACTGCTTTTTGTAAATGATAATTACGGATCATTCGCCCATTGATATACAATAACATATAATATTTGGTTGCTCGATTGAAATTAGGCTGCATGATAAAACCGCCAATATGATAATCCATATCATTGCCATCTAAAGCAATTGCTGTCTTTGCGCTATCTCTGCCATAAATCTGCATCAACACCTCAAGTAAGCTGCCATTCCCTCTTGTTTTAAATACCGTTCTTCCATCATGTGATAAAACAAAACCAATTTCTGGATGTGATAAAGCAAACTTCTGAACGACATCCGAGATCAAAGAAAATTCATATTGCGGACTTTTTAAATGCTTAAAACGTGCCGGTGTTTTTTGAAATAGGTTTTTTACCTCAATCATCGTTCCTTTTGGTGTACCACATGGTTTTGCACTTACTAACGTACCATAATTGATTTCCACTTCCGTAGCGTCTGTCCCATTGTTCGTTCGCAAGATCACATGAGATACAGAAGCGATAGAAGGCAGCGCCTCGCCACGAAATCCCATCGTATGTATATTCCATAAATCATTTACTTCTTTCAGTTTACTAGTCGCATGGCGTTCAAAAGCTAATGTGGCATCTTCCGCATCCATTCCGATACCGTCATCAATGATGGTAATCGTATCTATACCACCTTGTAAAATTTGTATTTCCACATGACTTGCGGATGCATCAATACAGTTTTCTACCAATTCTTTTACAATTCCCATAGGACGTTCTACAACTTCACCAGCCGCAATCATATTTGATAAATGTTCATCCAAGCGATTAATCTTTCCCATATATCCTCACCTCCTGTTTTCGATAAACGTATTGTTCTTTATTTCATCTTTTGTTTTAATTCATATAGCAGCTGCATAGCTTCTATCGGTGTCATCTTATTTAAATCTATTTTATCCAATTGTTCGATAATTTCTACATGTTTCGGATTTTCTTTTTCAATCACATGCGGTCCGACGATGTTTTGTATAGGATTATCATTCAATTCCAAATTATCAAGAATCTGTTGTGCACGATCCAACACACTACCTGGCAGATGTGCCAATCTGGCAACATTGATACCATACGATTTATCAGCTTTACCTTCTATGACGCGATACAAGAACGTCACCTTTTCATCCTCTTCATGAACATCGACATGAACGTTCAAAATACCCGGATTACGTTCTTCCATCTGTGTCAATTCATGATAATGTGTTGAGAATAAAGTCTTCGCTTTGATATTGCGTAAAATATATTCAATCATCGCCTGTGCCAATGCCATACCATCATAAGTAGAAGTACCGCGCCCTATCTCATCAAATAGAATTAATGAATTCGCACTTGCATGCTTTAAGGCATTATTGGCTTCCATCATTTCTACCATAAAGGTTGATTGTCCTGACATGATATCATCACTTGCCCCAATACGTGTGAAAATCTGATCAAAGATTGGCAATTCCGCTTTGCGCGCAGGCACGTAACAACCTATTTGTGCCATAATCACAAGTAAAGCCGTTTGCCGCATGTAGGTAGATTTACCGCCCATGTTCGGTCCTGTAATGATCATGATATCCTGATCCTCTTGCATCTTAAGATCATTAGAAACATAGCGTGTTGTTTTCATGATCTTATCCAAGATGGGATGTCGTGCCTCTTCCATATAAACCGTATGCTCTTTATGAAAATGAGGTCGGGTATAACCATTTTCACTTGAAATTTCTGCTAAGGCATACAACGCATCAATGGTACTTAACGCAATTGCTAAATCATGTAATTTAGGAAGATATACACGTATTTTGTCTAATAAATTTTCAAACAATTCATTTTCCAGGCGAATACTTCTTTCCTGTGCATGAACGATTGCATCTTCTTGTTCCTTCAATTCTTGTGTGATAAAACGTTCCGCATTTGCCAGTGTCTGTTTTCGCACATAACCAAATTCTTCTTTTATTTGTGAAAGATTCGTTTTCGTCACTTCGATATAATAGCCAAACACTCGATTATAGCCGATTTTCAATGATTTAACTCCGGTGCGCTCCCGCTCCTTATTTTCTAATGCTAAAATCCAATTCTTTCCATTCTTACCGATTTCTCTTACCTGATCAAGTTCTTCATGATAGCCCTCTACGAAGACACCTCCATCTTTTAATGTAACCGGTGGATTTTCCACGATAGCACCATCTATTACCTCATATAATTCCTGACAGACATCAATTGTTTGAAATTCGCTATAAGCATTACAATCTTTGAATAGATCAAAAATCATCGGAGCATGTTCCAGTGTTTTAATCAAACGTAAAATATCACGAGGATTGGCACTTCCATAAGCTACTCTTGCGCTTAATCGCTCCATATCATATACAAAGCTTAAATGTTCTTTCAGCTCATCTTTCGTAATAAAATTATCATTTAAATATTCAATAGCATCTAAACGTTTATTGATCATTTTCGTATCAACAAGTGGATACTCAATCCATTTTTTTAACAAGCGAGACCCCATAGAACTGCGACATTTATCTAAGAAGCTCCATAAAGTCAATGATTTAGAATTATTGCGAATACTTGCCGTTAATTCTAAGTTTTGCTTAGTATTGTAATCCATTTGTAAAAATTCATTTTCATAAACCTGTTCAACATGATTCAGATGAGCCATATTACGGCGTTGTGTTTCATCTAAATAATTCGTAAGTATACCAAATGCATGGCGTATTCGATCATCTTCAATATCACTGATAAGATGTTCATATGCTTCCTTGATGGCTGCATCTTGATAATAAGAAATTGTTATCCGATCCATATCTTCGATCATTTTTACAATTTTCTTATCGAACTTTTCTTCAATGACAATTTCTGCCACATTATTACCAAGCAGTACTTTCTGAATTGCCATCACCTGCTTATCAATCAACTGTGCGCGCATTTCTCCTGTCGTCATCTCACATAGAACGACCGCTAAGCCAAATTGATAATCATGCAATGACGCAATATAAACAGTTGCTTTTTCATCATTCACTTCATCCATGATCGTCCCAGGAGTAACAATTTTAAGAATATCACGTTTTACTAAGCCTTTTGCTGTAGCGGGATTTTCCATCTGTTCCACGATAGCAACTTTATACCCTTTTTGGATCAAGCGCTGAATGTAGCCATTCGCTGCATGATGCGGAATACCACACATTGGCACTCTTTCTTCCACACCGGCATTTTTGCCTGTTAACACAAGATCTAATTCCTGACTTGCTATTTTTGCATCGTCAAAAAACATTTCATAAAAATCACCTAAACGGTAAAAAATAATTTCATCCTTATGTTTCTCTTTTAACTCTAAATATTGTGTCATCATCGGTGTATAGGTATTCTTTTTTGTCATAAAATCAACTCCTGCTCTCGTTTCTATATTATATCAAAAATGAAGGTTGCTTGGTATAAGTATGCAGAAATCTTTTACATATCTTTCTTATATGAGAAGCATTACATTTTCCTTAATTTATTCAAATTTGTATGCCGTGCGCAACATAAGGAAGAAAAACCGTGCTATAATAGATACAAGCCTTTAATTAGGCATAGTAATAATGGAGTGATGCCAATGAAAGTAGGATTATCCAGGGCGAAGAGTCCGGATAAGTTTGATTTTGTTTTAATGGCTTATTTAATTGTCATGGCAATCACCAGCTTCGTTTCTATCTATTCTTCTTTCGGAATTGTTGGAGCCCAAGCTGGAATGGGGTATCTTACAAAACAGATCATGTGGTTTATGGCAGGTTTTATCGCCTTAGGTGTAATCATGTATTTAGGCAATGACAGTATGTTTCAATTCGCTAAGATTGCCTATTGGATATTAATGGTCTGTTTGATCATCTTATTTTTTGCCAGGATATTATACTCACTGACCGGCAGAGTGATTTCTATCATGCAGCCAACCAATGGTGCTATTTCATGGTTTTTCCTTCCTGGAACTTCCTTTCAGCCCAGTGAGTTTATGAAAATTGTATTGATCATCATTACCGCAGGTATTATTGATGAACATAACAAAGAAAAAGTAATTGATTCCTTTGAGATGGATGTTAAACTATTTATAGAAGTTGCAAAATGGGCTCTGCCACCTATGGTACTAATTCTATTACAGCCGGATACCGGAGTTGTTTTGATTATTGGTATCAGTCTATTGGCTATGCTATTATGTTCGGGAATACGCAAAGAATGGATATGGCTATTAGCCGGACTTATCATCATCTTTATTGCCGTCTTTGCTTATCTCTACATATTTCAATTTGATTTACTAACTAGTATGATGGGAGGAAGCTATAAAATGCGAAGGATCACTTCTTGGCTTGATCCTGAATCTAGCATCAATACGGATAGTTATCAACAATATATGGCCTTGTTAGCGTTAGGCAGTGCCGGTGTAAGCGGACATGGTATGCAACAGTTTCTAGTACCGATACCCGAAGCACAGACGGATTTCATCTTTGCTGTTATTGGTCAAAGCTGGGGATTGATTGGTGCAGTATTCATCTTAATACTATGTTTAGGACTTGATCTTCATTTATGTAAGATTGCCAGCATATCGAAGAATATGTTTGAAAAATATCTGATTTTAGGTGTTTTAGGAATGTTGCTATATCAGCAAGTGCAAAATATCGGAATGATCATTGGATTATTACCAATTACCGGTATTACCCTTCCTTTGATATCGTATGGCGGATCTAGCATGCTATCTTATTTGGTAGCCTTTGGAATCATTATGAATGCCAGTGCGAAAGCTAAAAAATTATCAGACTATGTATATGAATAAGAGGTTGTAATGATATTAGATAGATTTACGAAATGAAATCTTCTATACACTACAACCTCTTTTCTTACATACAGTCCCAATTATAAACAACGTTTGTAAAATCTTTATTTTTAAGATCTTGTTCAGAAATAAAGAAATTTGCGACACCAGAATCTCCCCACATAATATCTTCTACTGTATCTAATTGAAATAATAGGATATCGCAAGGATTGTCTTTCATATACTCTCTGGGATCATATTGTGTAAAACAAGGATATCCGCCTATTTGTGAAGCAAATGTTTCTAATCTATCACATAAGTTATCATATATGACATCATCTAAATCGAAAATAGTGTGTTGATCCTCTTTTAATAAATCTTGACATGACTGAGTAAAATAATCTTTAAAGCGATAATCATTTATGGTAATTGTCTGAAAATGTTCATGCGGTTGCAGACGGTATTCACAATCCAATGGAAAGGGTAACATTGTTTCTTTATGTGCTTTCGGTTGAAAGATACGATTGCTTACAGGCTGGTTTGGTATGGATTCATAATAGCGAATTGCCCATCTCTTTTGAGATCTTGGATCATCAAAATCACAGCCATAAAGATCATCATCACCACTTATAAAAATCTGTAAAAGCCCTGATGTTGGAAATCCTTCCGGTGCTTTAAACTGCGAAAAATTAATCTGCGCCAACAAATACAATGGACTCTTTTCTATTTGATCAATTGGAAGTGTCTCATGTTCAGGAATATAATATGCACCTCCGATTTTACAATCAAATAAAGCTGGTTTATCTTTTTCAAGAGTAAAGTAAGTAATCGGTTTTTGTGATGTGTTTTTTAAACGTTCATAAAACATTTCAACGGTTGCTTGTATTTTCTCTTGGTTTTCTACTCTTTCTTCATTTTTTGGTTTTGTTTCATTTTGTGTCTTTACCTCTTGTTTGGCAAATATTTTTTTAAGAAAACCCATAGTCTTTTCCTCCAGTTACTTTCATTCCGATGCTTCCTACTGCTTGCGAATTAATATAAGTTTTTTAATCGTTTTAAATAACTGTATGCACGATAACGAACAAATTGTACTTTAAGATCTGACATACTGCAAATAATTTCGTGTGTATCCGCTAATGATAAATTCAAATGATCATAACATAATACAGCAGTATCAAATGTCTCACTACGCATAGTGATGATGCGATTTTCCATCATAATGTAAGGTACCCCTAGTGAACGATGTTTGGAATGTTGAATTGGTGTAATTTCAGTCAATTGCATTAACGATATACCACTATCAATAACAGCACCTTTTAAGCTTCGATTATATGCAGTAGAGCCTGCCTGTGTACTTAAACATATCCCTGAACCACGGCATGTTTCAAAAAATTCTCCATCTATATAGATATCCAAAATTTGTGATTTCACGATATTTTCAACACGCATTTCATTTAAAGCATAGCGGGGTACAGGATCATTATCCATCTGTATTTTTAACAAATTGGAAGTGAAGATGGATGGCTTTTTGTGTAAAAGATCCTGAATGCATTCATCAATTTCCTCTCCTGTATAATCCGTAAAGAAACCCAATGTACCTGTATGGATACCGAGGAATTTTATTGTATTAATAATGGGAAGATATTTATGCACCCCATATAATAAAGTGCCATCTCCACCTATACAAATTACCAATTCAGGATTTTTTTTATCATATATCCATCCATGTTTATTTAATTGACTACACAAATATTGTTCTGTTTGAAATGATTTTTCATCTTTCTTTGCGACAGTTGCATAATTCATAAGAAATCACTTCCTTTCTTATTCATACTATTGTATTATAACATTTGGGTGATATAAGATGAATAACAATATTGAAAAAGAGTATAAAGTTCTCGTCACAAAGGAACAATTTTATAATTTATATCAAAATTTTGCTACACCACCATTTCATGAACAAGTAAATATTTATTATGACACTCAAGATTTAATGATTCGTAAACATAAAGGAGCAATGCGTATTCGTGATGTCAATGGTATGCATATTTTCACATTGAAGATGCAAAGTGAAGAAGGTTTATTAGAATTTGAGAAGCCAGTACCGAAAAATGCTATTACTAGTTTAGAAGATGAAGAAATTCAGGAACTATTACATCGCTATCAATTACAAGGTCCTTTTTTTAAGATAGCCGAACTTCATACGCAGCGAGCGGTTTATGAAAGTGAGTTTGCTGAGCTATGTTTTGATATCAGCACCTATCATGGAAAAACAGATTATGAAATTGAATATGAATATAAAAAGGAACATGATGGTCTTTCCATATTCCAAGACATCATGAAACAAATAAATGTCGTATATGAGAAAAATTGTATTTCAAAAATTCAAAGAGCAATCAACAGTTTATAATTTTTGATTGTTCAAAATGTAACTACTATGTTGCTATGAGAAATGCAATAGAAACAAAGATTCATTTAGAATAACCACGTTTTCTCCATTCTTGTTTGTGCCTTTAAGTTAGCTTATAGGAATGAGCATATTATAAAATCGTTAGCATCCATCTTTACCATTTCTTTTTATGTTATGTACATTCAAATTCATTTCATAAGGCTAGTCATCATCGACTAGCCTTTCTTCGTAATTTATATGTAACTGACATAATATCTCTCTGTATTCGTCACTTAGTTTTTGATTAAATAACAGACATAATTGTATTGTTGCATTAAATTCACTTTTCTCAATATATGTAGAATAAAACATATAGTGTCCTAACATGTATTGAAACTTTTTCGTAAATTCCAAAGTATTCACAATACAAGGAAGATACAAGATGAGTCCCGCTTTCGTATATTCTATAAACTCTGTTTTACTATTGCTGACAAACTGATATTGGTTATGATTCTTCATGATGGCAATTGCATATTTATAGAGCATACGAACATCATGCGTACTATACATATCACATGCAATTTTATCATGTATATTATTCACAAGATTTATTTGTGCATCGATCATAAAATCATGTGTCTGTTCGTGAAACAAGGATGACCACATATCTGAACCTATTTCATTCGCTAATTTTAATATTTTTGAAGTAAGAAACATATCATCTTTATCAAGATAGATATAACTCTCTACTTTATTTGAAATAGCTACGCCTATTTCACTTAAATAAATGGGAGCTTGAAAAAAGACTAAGTTTTCTAATATAAGGCAATTTAAATAATCTGGAAGTTTATGATTTTTTGTTACTTTACGAATTGCTTCCTCTAATGAATCTTTATCTGGATAACCGTTTTTTGTATCATAACGATTCCACATTTGTGAAAATGTCAGTGTATAGCTTTTTTGTAGTCTGCCATATCCGATTAGACCTTTTTCTTTATTTTTTCCTTTTTCAGTACCCTTCGCCAGAAAAAATAATAAATCACCATTATGAAAATCACTGATTTTTTTGGTATTGCTAGGTTTCCAAAAATTGATGGAATGATTGCCATTCAGTCTATGATATTCTATCATCTTTTTATCTGTAATATAGGCAATGGAAGCCATCGTACAACACCTCTTTCTCTCTTATCTATTTTATCATGTAATCGAAATTGAAACATAGAAAAATCGTGATTTCTCACGATTTCTTTTACATTTTTTTACGACCTTCAATTGCTTTGATTAAAGTGAGTTCATCTGCATAATCTAAATGACCGCCCATAGGAAGTCCATGTGCAATACGTGTGACTGTAACATCATAGCTTTCTAAAAGCTTTGAGAGATATAAAGCAGTCGTTTCTCCTTCTACCGTCGGATTGGTTGCGATAATAATTTCTTTTGTATCTTCTTGAATACGTGTCAATAGGCTTTCAATGTTAATATCTTCAGGTAAAATACCTTTCGCTGTGGATATTACACCATTTAAAACATGATAAACACCTGCATACTCTTTCGTCTTTTCCATGGCAATTACATCCTTAGGACTTTGAACAACACAGATAATATCACGCTGTCTTGTTGTATCCTTGCATATATCACACAAGTCTCCTTCAGCCAGATTTCCGCATACCTCACATTTTTTCAGACCGTCTTTCATATCAGCTAAACTTTGTATAAAGCCATCTAAGGTTTCTTCATCCCACTCTAGTGTTTGAAAAGCATATCGTTCTGCGGTTTTCATTCCTACACCGGGAAGTTTCCGAAAACTTTCTACAAGAGCCTCAAACTTTTTTGGATACATTAAAATCCTCCAGGCATTTTCACTCCGCCTGTTAAAGCATTCATTTTCTGTTCTTTATCTTTTACGGCTTTACTTAATGCATCATTAATAGCTGATTTCAACATTTCTTCTAAATCTTCTTTTCCATCTTTTTCTAATAATGCTTCATCAATACAAATTGTTTCAATTTCCATGCTTCCTTTTACGGTAACTTTAACAACCCCACCACCCATGGTAGAATCGTATGTCTGTTCATTTAAAAGTTCTTCTGCTTTTGCAAGTTCTTTCTGCATCTTTTGTGCCTGTTTTAATAAGCTTTGCATATTCATAATATCTATTCCTCCGTTATAATAATATTTTCTTCACCGAATAAATCCAGTATTGTTTCTTCTTGTGTTTTCTCAACAATCTCTTTTCTTTCTATCTTTACAGTTTCTATCTGTATTGGTTCAGGCAATGTTCCGTTTATCATTCGTTCTTTAAATTCACGAATAATTCTTGTTTGATGTTCTTTGGAAATAGCAAATATTTTTTTATTTTTATGCAGCAGTTCTTGTATAAATGCATTGAATTCATTTTTACTATCTGCCTCATTGATTTCATTTGCTTCTGCCTGATTGTCCACACTAATAACGATGTAGTTACTACCACTACCGACAATCATGCTATTTTTTAATAGATTTGCTGACTTTGCCCATGTTAAATCTAACATATATTCAGCAATTCGATAGAAATCTTTTATGTCTTGCGCCTTTTCTGGTTTATTTGCCCCTGCCAATAGTCCTAAAATAAAATCATCATCTAAAGGTTTAATTGTTTTAGATGTATTAGGAACATCTACTGATGAAATCACCTGAGTATGTAATTCAAGTTCTTGGTTGTCTTCTGTTATGGATACATCCAAATCATATGGTTCATCATCTTCAGGTATTTCAAGTATTTTCTTTTCCTTTTTAGGTTCAAATGTTTCACGTGAAACATTCTTATTCAAATCTTGTTTAATAATAGCTTGTTTACTTTCTGATTTTACTGGCAACACCTGTACTGATTCATTTTTTTGTATTACATCATCATCCAACATTTGCAATAAGCAAACCTCGAAATAAGATCCTACATTCGCTGCACCGCGATATTTATCATATGTTTCCATTAAGAGATGAATCATATCGAAACGTTTCTTGCGACTCAATCTTTCAATCATATGATTGACTTCTTCACCGTTTAATATACGTAATAACCCTATATCTTTAGTATATTCGAAAATAATTGATTCTTTTAGAATTTCAATCAGATCTACTGTCAATCGTTTAATATCTATACCTTTTTCAATCAAAGTGTCTACAATATTTAAAAGATTCACTGCTTCTTTATCGATGATGGCATCAATAATTTCAAGTTTTTCTGTTATTGTGGTAATTCCATATATTTCGTTAATATGATGCACCTTAATATCATTTTGTGCATATGCAATACATTGATCCAGAATTGATAAAGCATCACGCAAACCACCATCTGCTAGTTGTGCAATAATTCTTATTACTTCATCTTCACATGTTAATTGTTCACCCTGTAAGACATCTCGTAAACGATTTTCTATATCATTTCTTGGAATCTTAGTAAAATCGAAACGTTGACATCGTGAGATAATTGTAGGTAAAACTTTATGAGGCTCAGTAGTAGCCAGAATAAAAATAACATGTTCTGGTGGCTCCTCAATCGTTTTTAACAGTGCATTAAAAGCACCAGTGGACATCATGTGAACCTCATCTATGATATACACTTTATATTTTCCTTTTAAAGGTGCATATTTCACTTTTTCAATTAAGGTACGTACTTCTTCAACACCATTATTACTGGCAGCATCTATTTCAATAATATCTGGATGATTTCCTTCTTGTACAGCAATACAATTTTCACACTTTCCACAAGCCTTCGTATGTTCATCTGTACAGTTTATTGTCTTGGCAAATATTTTTGCAATAGAAGTTTTACCAGTACCACGTGGGCCACAAAATAAATAAGCATGTGCTATTTTATTTTGTTCAACAGCATGTTTTAATGTTTGGACAATATGTTTTTGACCGTAAACTTCATCAAAACTATTAGGTCGATAGGTACGATATAAAGCCTTATAAGCCATAATTCACCTGCTCTCTGTCTTATTTATTATATCATAAAGCAATGTTCTCATATAGTAAAAAAGCAAATACTTTTCACCTATTTAGGGCTTGTATTTGCTTTTTTTTGTTTCCTTTTTTGCCTAAAGAATTGTTTCAATAATGCTCCACATTCTTCTTCCAAAATGCCGCCAATAGTTTCGGGATAGTGATTAAAACCGGGTGTCTCATACATTTTCATGCAGCTTTCTATGCATCCACCTTTTGGATCATATGCACCAAACACGACAGTTTTCATACGTGATTGGATAATTGCGCCACTACACATAGGACATGGCTCTAAAGTAACATAAAGAGTACAATCCTCCAAACGCCAACTTCCGATTATATTGCATGCTTTTTCAATTGCTAATATTTCAGCATGTGCAATTGCTGACTGTTTACTTTCTCTTAAATTATGTGCTCTTACTATTATTTTATTATGATAGACAATAACACAGCCAATGGGCACTTCATCGATAGCAAATGCTTTCTCAGCTTCTTTAATTGCTTCAAGCATAAAGTTTTCATGCATGATTATCACCTTCATTTCGGTATAATAAAAGCTACTACACATGATAGAGCTCCCTTAAGGCTGCTTTGTTCCCAATCTGACCTGATTCAGTAGATACCATTGTAGTAGCTTATATATTATAACATATATTCATTTGAATGCAATATCTGTTTTCAATTTATTGTAGTAACAAAGATGAAAAGGAAACATAAAATAGAGGACACCAATATGATAGCTTTTCATACTAAAAAACAATTCATAGAACATGATTTCTTTTTAAAAAAAAGTTGTTTCAATTTTCAGTTTAAATACTTTTTAAAGTAAATATGATTTTTAATAATACACCATATTTAATATAATCATCTGCAACGTTCTTTATCTGAACCGTATCTATCTTCTTTTCTACATAGCTTCTATGTATCAATAATTTTTTATACTTCACTTAATTTATTGGTAATACTCTTTCCAAGATTGTAACACAAGAAAAACATTAACACCTTTCTTTGGTATTTAGATATTTAAATTTAATATTAAAAATCATTTTTCTCATTTTTAAAAATTAGCAAAAAACTACCACAATATTTAAATTCATGTAAAACAATTTTCAAATAATGTTTCACGTGAAACAAAAAAAGTGGTTAAAATGTGAAAATGATGTGCAGTGAGATATACAACTGCCAATCTCTTAGTATTTCAATGCAAATCACAAGCAGTAAAAATATTCTATTTTATTCAAAATAATCCTTTAAATAAAGCTTTTTCTTACTTTTTCAAGCTTTTGAAAATAATGCCTTGAAAATACAAAAAAAGAGGAAATTAAGTGATTTCCTCAATTTTTTATTTCTTCGGTACTAACTTTTCTGTACCACCCATATAAGGCTGTAACACCTTAGGAATATTTACGCTTCCATCCTCATTCAGATTGTTTTCTAAGAAAGCAATCAACATACGAGGAGGAGCAACAACTGTGTTGTTTAACGTATGAGCAAAATATTTTCCATCTTTGCCTTTTACACGAATTCCAAGTCTTCTTGCTTGTGCATCTGTTAGATTAGAACAACTTCCAACTTCAAAGTATTTTTTCTGTCTTGGACTCCAAGCCTCAACATCGACAGACTTGCATTTCAAATCCGCCAAGTCACCTGAACAACATTCCAAAGTTCTAACAGGAATATCTAAGCTTCTAAATAAATCAACAGTATTCGTATAAAGTTTCACAAACCAATCTGCACTTTCCTCTGGTTTACAAACAACGATCATCTCTTGTTTCTCAAATTGGTGAATACGATAAACACCACGTTCTTCAATACCATGTGCTCCCTTTTCTTTTCTAAAGCATGGAGAATAACTTGTATACGTATAAGGCAAATCCTTTTCATCTAAAATTGTATCAATGAACTTACCAATCATAGAATGCTCACTTGTTCCAATCAGATACAAATCTTCGCCTTCAATTTTATACATCATACCTTCCATCTCCGCAAAGCTCATAACTCCAGTTACAACATTGCTGCGAATCATAAAAGGTGGAACCACATAGGTAAAGCCACGCTCAATCATAAAATCTCTTGCATAAGAAATAACAGCAGAATGTAATCTTGCAATATCTCCCATCAAATAATAGAAGCCATTACCTGCAACTTTTCTGGCACTATCTAAATCAATTCCATTAAAACGTTCCATAATTTCCGTATGATAAGGAATTTCAAAAGCCGGTACGATCGGTTCCCCATATTTTTGTAATTCCACATTTTCTGAATCATCTTTTCCAATAGGAACACTAGGATCAATCATGTTAGGAATCTTCATCATGATTTCCTTTATTTCTGCAGCCATCTTCGCTTCTTTTTCTTCAATTTCTTTCATTTCATCTGCCATGGCCTGCACTTTTGCTTTTACTGCATTTGCTTCATCTTTTAAGCCTTTTGCCATCAATCCACCGATTTCCTTGCTCATGGCATTACGCTTTGCGCGCAGATCATCACCACGCTGTTTTAACTGGCGATTCACTTTATCCATTTCGACAACTTTATCAACTAATTCAAGCTTATGTTCCTGAAACTTCTTTTTCATGTTCTCTTTTACAGAATCTACGTTTTCACGTAAAAATTTCATATCTAACATCGCTATATCCTCCTTACAAATAAAAAAGAGGTATTGTCCGAAAGGGACGATACCTCGTGTTGCCACCCTTTTTTAATTCATAGCATCACACTATGAATCCTCTCAAGTGATAACGGTACTACCGGAAGTAACTACTTTATTCACTACTTCACTCCAAGGTTGATTTCATAAAGCTTTGACAATAACTCACACCAGCCGTTATCTCTCTTTGCTCAAAGACTCTATTACTTATCCTTATCGACGTTTTCTTATTTTTTATATCATTCTTTATTCTCGTTGTCAATTGGTTCCACGGCATCTTTCGCAGATTCTTCAGTTTCTACTGCTTTTTCAACTGTTTCTGTCGAAACTTCAGCCGTATCTTCCGCTTCCTCTTCTTTATCAACGATAGCAATCTTCGCTACAGATTCATCTTCTCCAACATTGATTAATTTTACACCCTGTGTATTTCGGCTATAAATACCAATATTTTCAACAGCAATACGGATTATGATACCTGTATTTGTAATGATCATGACATCTTCATCACCATTCACTGCTCTTACAGATACTAAATCACCTGTTTTCTGGGTAATGTTAATTGTCTTAACACCTTTTGCCCCACGAGTTGTTAAACGATATTCTTCAATAGCTGTACGTTTTCCATAGCCATTTTCACTAACGGCTAATAAATGCGTACCATCTCTAGAAGTCGCAACACCTACAACAACGGAACCATCGACATTAAAGCCTTTGACACCACTTGCCGTACGTCCCATAGCACGTATACCATCTTCATGGAAACGAACTGCCTTTCCATTAGAACCGGCAATAATAATTTCATCATCGCCTGTTGTTTCCTTCACACCCATCAATTCATCATCATCACGTAAAGTAATCGCAATCTTACCATTTTGACGAATCGAATCAAATTCACTCATTGGTGTACGTTTTACAAGACCATTCTGTGTCACAAACAACAGATATTCTGATTCACTTTCCGGATTTACCGGTACTAAAGCACGTACCTTTTCTTCTTTATCCAGATTCAATAGATTAACGACTGGAAGACCCTTCGCCGTTCTACCTGCAGAAGGTATTTTATATCCCTTCATACGATAAACCTTACCAAGGTTTGTGAACAACATCAGATAATCATGTGTTGACATGGTTGTTAATAATTCAACGATATCATCCTCATTCACAGACATTCCCTTGACACCACGGCCACCACGATTCTGTGTACGATAGGTATCAATTGGCATACGTTTAATATAACCATTTGTTGTCATTGTGATAACAACATCTTCCACCGGAATTAAATCTTCATCTTCCATGGAATAATCTGCTTCACTGATTTCTGTACGTCGTGGATCACCAAAACGATTTTTTACTTCTGTTAATTCATCTTTAATAATCTGAATAACACGGGAATGATTTGCTAAGATATCTTTTAAATCAGCAATTGTCTTTAACAATTCCTGATATTCATTTTCAATCTTATCACGTTCCAAACCGGTTAATCGACGCAGACGCATTTCTAAGATTGCATTTGCCTGAATTTCGGTTAATTTAAAACGTTCCATCAAACCGCTTCTTGCTTCTGCATCATTTTGACTTTCGCGAATCAAACGAATGATTTCATCAATATGATCCAATGCAATACGCAGACCCTCTAAGATATGCGCACGATCTTCAGCTTTCTTTAAATCAAACTGTGTTCTTCTGACAACAACATCAATCTGATGATCTACATAATGCTGCAGCATTTCTTTAATGCCCATTTGTTTAGGAGCACCATTGACCAATGCCAGCATATTGACACCAAAGGATGTCTGTAAAGATGTCAGACGGAACAATTGATTCATCACTACTTCTACCTGTACATCTTTTCTTAATTCTATGACAATACGAATACCGTCACGATTCGATTCATCATTCAGATAGGTAATACCATCCACCTGTTTTTCACGAACTAAATCAGCAATCTTACTAATTAGATTTGCTTTATTTACCTGATATGGAATTTCTGTGACAACGATACGATTCTTGCCATTGCCCATTTCTTCCACATGATATTTACTTCTTGTGATAATGGAACCTCGTCCGGTTTCATATGCCTGACGAATACCACTTCTACCTAAAATAATACCGCCAGTTGGAAAGTCTGGACCTTTGATATAATTATCCATTAATTCCATGACTGTAATATCCGGATCATCCATAACCGCAAAGGTTGCGTCTATTGTTTCCGTAAGATTATGCGGAGGAATATTGGTTGCCATACCTACCGCAATACCAACAGCACCATTGACGATCAAATTAGGAAAACGTGCCGGCATAACTTTAGGTTCTGTTTCCTCACCATCATAGTTAGGTCCAAAATCTACAGTATTTTTATTAATGTCACGCAGCAATTCCATGGCAATCTTGCTCATTCTCGCCTCGGTATATCGCATAGCTGCAGCACCATCACCATCCATAGAACCAAAGTTACCATGACCTTGTACAAGCATATAACGGTAACTGAAATCCTGTGCCATACGTACCATAGCATCATAAACAGCAGTATCTCCATGTGGATGATACTTACCAATAACTTCACCTACGATACGTGCAGACTTCTTAAAAGGCTTGCTGGCAACAATACCCAACTCATTCATCGCATGCAGAATACGGCGATGTACCGGCTTTAAGCCATCGCGAACATCTGGTAAAGCTCGGTCTACAATAACAGACATGGAGTAATCCAGGAAGGATTTTCGCATCTCTTTTGATATATCAACTTCTTTTAGTTTATCTTTATTCAAATCCATTCAAAAATACACCTCCTGTTAAACATCCAATTCTGCATATACAGCATTTTCCTGTATAAATTCACGTCTAGGTCCAACTTCTTCACCCATCAGCATTTCAAAGACTTTATCTGCTTCCATCGCATCATTGATATTGACTTTCTTCAATGTACGGAAGGCTGGATCCATCGTTGTTTCCCACAACTGTTCCGGATTCATTTCTCCTAAACCTTTATATCGCTGAATACTTACATTTTCACCCATTTCCGCAATGACACGATCACGGCTGGATTCATCATATACGTATTCAATACGCTGTCCTTTTTGAATCTTAAATAATGGAGGCATGGCGATATATACATATCCACCTTCAATAATAGGACGTAAGAAACGATAGAAGAAGGTTAGCATCAGTGTACAAATATGTGCACCATCGACATCGGCATCGGTCATGATAATAATCTTATGATAACGCAATTTCGATATATCCATCTCTTCTCCGATACCGCAGCCAAAGGCAGTAATCATAGAGCGAATTTCATTATTTTCAAAGATTCTATGTAAACGCGCTTTTTCAACGTTTAAGATTTTACCACGCAGTGGCAAGATGGCCTGAAATTTAGAATTTCGTCCTTGTTTTGCACTACCGCCGGCAGAATCACCCTCGACAATATAAATTTCACATTCCGATGCATCACGGCTGGAACAATCCGCCAATTTACCAGGAAGTGAAGATATTTCCAACGCACTCTTACGTCTTGTCAGCTCTCTGGCTTTTTTCGCAGCCATACGTGCTTTGCTAGCTAGGATACATTTATCAATGATGATTTTTGCTGTATCCGGATTTTCTAAGAAGAATTTTTCCAGCTGTTCACCAAGAATACTGGAAACAATTTTACGAACTTCTGAATTACCTAGCTTTGTCTTCGTCTGTCCTTCATATTGTGGATCTGGATGTTTAACGGAAATAATAGCCGTTAAACCTTCACGCACATCATCGCCGGCTAAGGTTTCATCCTTTTTGATCATCCCATTTTCTCTGGCATAAGCATTGACGATTCTGGTTAAAGCTAAGCGGAAACCATCCTCATGTGTTCCACCTTCTGCTGTATTAATGTTGTTACAGAAAGAATAAATATTTGGTACATATCCATCGTTATACTGTAAAGCGATTTCTGCTAAGATACCATCTTCAATACCTTCTACATAAACAACTTCTTCATGCAGTGGACTCTTATTCTGATTCAGATATTCTACATACTGACGAATACCGCCATCATATTTATAAACGATTTCTTTTCTTTCTTCTTCACGTTCATCCGTTAAGATCAACTTAATACTTTTATTTAAGAAGGCCAATTGACGGATTCTGGTATTCAATGTTTCAAAATCATAAACCTGCGTTTCGGTAAAAATCGTTGGATCTGCTTTAAAGCGTACCATAGAACCATGCTTATCTGTCTTACCGATAATCTTTAATGATTCAACTGCTTTACCGCCATTTTCAAAACGCATGAAGTAAATATTGCCATTTTGATATACCGTAACTTCTAGCCATTCACTCAAAGCATTAACAACGCTGGCACCAACACCATGCAAACCACCGGATACCTTATACGCACCACCGCCAAATTTACCGCCGGCATGTAAAATGGTAAATATCGTTTCCACACCGGAAATTCCTGATTTTTCAACGATGCCTGTAGGCATACCTCGACCATTATCTTCGACACGAATGATATTATCTTTTTCAATCGCAATATCAATATCTGTCGCAAAGCCTGCTAAGGCCTCATCAATGGAGTTATCCACAATTTCCCATACAAGATGGTGAAGACCTTTTTCACTGGTGGAACCAATATACATACCAGGTCTTTTCCGTACTGCCTCAAGACCTTCTAACACCTGTATATCATCCGCAGTATAGGAATGATCAACCTTGATGTTTTCCATTTCTTCGATTTCTTTCATCTGATTTTCATCCATAGACATCCTCCTAACATCTCTGTAATGTTCCATTGGCTACTTTCCATAAGGTAACCTTACGCAGTTTTCGTATTTTTTCTGCTTCCGTCGTATCTGTGGTAGAAATGAAGATTTGCACTTCGGCAGGTAACGACGTTAACAGTTTTTCTCTTCGATACACATCCAGTTCGCTGAATACATCATCCAGCAATAATACCGGAAATTCTTGTATGATATCACGTATCATATAAACCATACCTATTTTCAAAGCCAATAAGACACTTCTTTTTTGACCTTGTGATGCATAGGTTGCTAAATCCTTGTCATTGATCATAAAAGTAAAATCTTCTTTATGAATACCAATGATTGTTTGTTTTAGATAGATATCACGAGCAAGATGTTTTGCATATTTTTTTTGCAGAGCTTCTTTCATGACATTTTTATCTTCATCAAAAGGAATACAGCTGTCATAGGAAATATTAAGTAGCGTATCATCCTGTGAGAGTTCTTTATAAAACTTTTGACATTTTTCTAATAGTTCCTTTAAAAAATAATGTCGCTGTTGTATGATCACAACTTCTTCTTCAATCAACTGTGAGGTCAAGACTTCTAAATAAGCCTTATCTACATGTTCTTGTTTCAAATATGCATTACGCTCTTTTAAGAGCTTTAAAGCCACATAAAGCGTACTCACATACTTTTTACTTATCTTACTTAATTCCATGTCCACAAAGCGTCTTCTGACGCGAGGAGAGGCATTAAATAATGACATGTCATCCGGACAAAACATTACGGCATTAAATTCACCGATAAAATCACTTACACGATTTACCGGATTTTGATAAATAAAGAGATTTTTACCTTTTTCATTCACCGTAATTTGAATATCTTCTTTTTTATGCTCTTTTTCAATTTTAGCCCGAATAAAAAAAGCCTCGCTTTTTTCTCTGATCAAATCTTTATCTGTATTTGTCCGATGTGATCTGGTCGTAGAAAGATACAATAATGCTTCCAACAAATTTGTTTTGCCTTGTGCATTCTTTCCTGCCAGCACATGAATGCCATCAGAAAAAACAGCTTGTAAATCCTCATAATTGCGAAAATCATGCAGTCTGATTTCAGAAACTCTCATGACAATGTTATGATTGTTCCTTCAATGTTGATGACATCACCGGGATAAAGCTTTCTGCCACGGCGATTTTCTTTCTCTTTATTTACATAAATTGAAAGCTCTTTTACGGCAAATTTAGCTTCTCCGCCGCTTTGAATAAAGTCTGCCATCTTTAACAACTGGCCCAGAGTAACATACTCGCTGCTTAACTTGATATTCATTCTAAAACCACTCTCACATTCTTATATATTATATCATATTTTAAGGCTTTTTTGTTGGTTTTTTATAAGGTTTGCTATCTTTTTTCAGAAAGTACCATAAGTATTTTTATATATGCAATTTTAGTAAAAATAATAGCGAAAATACATTTTAAATATGACAGGATGATGTCAAGATACCTTGTTTATAATGAGGGTACAAAGAAAGGATGATGAAGATGGAACAAGCCATTTGTCAGAGCTGTGGCATGCCGTTATCTGAAGATGTTTTAGGAAGTAATGCCGATGGTTCAAAGAACGAGGAATACTGCATGTATTGTATGAAAGAAGGAAACTTTACAGCCGATTGTACGATGGAAGAAATGATTGATTTCTGTGTAAAACCAATGATGGAAGAGATGCCTGAAAAAAGTGAAACTGAAATAAGAAATATGATTGCTTCCTATATGCCTCTTTTAAAACGTTGGAAAAAGTAAAAGCATTGCTGTTTGCTTATAACCTAAAAAAGCTGATGATCAGCTTTTTTTCATACTTCTGTTAAATTCAGAAAGTGACAAAATTCTTTATCTTTATACAAAGATTCATAAGAGCCTAACTTATAAATTTGTCCTTTTTTCATCCAAATTATTTCATCATAACAAGGTAATAAATCAGGATACACATGATGAGCCACTTCAATCAAGATAGCAACATCAAGTGTAAGCAATAAGCTTTCTATTTGGTGTCCCATGATGCCATCCAATGAGGAACAAGCCTCATCTACAAGTAATACCTTGGATGGATGTAACAAAGCTCTGGCAATCGCAATTCTTTGTTTTTCCCCGCCTCTGAAATGAACTTTATCTTCGATTATTTGATCATGAAGCCGTTTGATGAGATGTGATAAGCCTACTTTTTTCATTATTGTAATTACTTCATCTTCACGAATATCGGTTTGATAAAGCGTCAAATTTTGTAAAAGCGTGGCTTCAAAAAGAAAATGATCTTGCGTAATAATATGCATATTTTCATATACATTTGCTATTTGTGATACCTCATATTCTCCATTTATTTTTATACTACCTTTATCAGGTGCATCATAGCGCAACAGCATTTTTAAAATACTGCTTTTCCCACTTCCGCTCTCCCCAATCAATAAATATTTTTTACCTGTTTTAAATGTTAAATTGATGTCTTGTAAGATTTTATGATGCCGACTGCTATAAAAAACTGATTGTAATGTAATTGATCTTACATCATCAATTTTATTCGTATGATCAATCATCGGTAAATCAATCGTATGCAATACTTCCTTCATTACTTTTAGACCAGATTGCCATAAGGATGATCTAGTGAAAAAGTCTTGTAAAGGTGAGGCTACATTATTATTAAGCTGACTGATTCCCATTAAGGTACCTAAATGAAACGCACCATGAAGCACTAAATAAGCACCAATAAACCAAGGTACACATACAGTAACATAGTTTAATAAAAAAATGATCGTATCAGATAAACAAAGGACTGTCTGTAGCTGATATTTACAAGTTTCCTGTTTTTTATTCATATCAGAAAATTGTGTATGAATGGCTTCTTCCATTCCATAGAACTTCACCGTATCTGCACCTTTGATGATGTTTTTCATGTAGCTTAGGAAAATGGTATTCATATGAAGTGATTTTTCGGTTCTTGTCATGATTTTCTTGCGCGTTAAGAAAGGAACACAGATGTTCATCAGAGTCATAAGTAGAATGACGCATCCCATCATCATATTCAGATAAAAAATACCAAAAACAGCTCCTAAAAATAACAGAATATCATATAACATAGCCTGTAGAGAATCAAAAAACTTTGTTTGTATTTCCGTCATACATGAAGATAAATATGTTAAATACGTACTGTCAGGAACTTCATGGAATATGGCAATTTGTTTATTGAAAATAGCTTTCATCAAGATAGCTTTCATATATTGAAAGGTTTCTTTTTGATATTTGGCATAAAGTATCTGACGTAGATATTTACAAACACACATACCGCTAATTACCATGCATGTATAGATAATTTGTATTTGTAAATCATCAAGCTTCATTGCTGTAATAGCATCTATTAAATTTTGAAAAACTAAGGCAAATAATATTTGTAAAAAAACAAGTAACAAACAAAAAAATATCCATAAACCTACATATAATTTTTTATGCAATAAAATCGTTAGAAGTATATTTCGATAAAATTGCTTTTCTTTTTTCATAGTATCACCGCCGTTTTTAAGATACGATAGAGATACTAGTATGTAAATAAGTCGCTGTTAGCTAATAGAGAATCATAGCTTCGATATGAAATACGCCTGTTCATAATCAGAATGCTGTTCATGATATTGCATGACGATCGTTTTTAAAAACTTTTTTGTCTGAAAATCATATTCATTCTGTATCCAATCCATCATCTGTTTCATGTCTTTACTTACATCCTCACCTTTTATTTGATGTGCACAATAAGAAAACATGAGCTGTAAGATTGGATCTGTGATTGTCTTCATATTAATAAAAGATTCTTTACTTTTTTCTATATCATGAAGACAAAGATAAGCAAATGCCTGGTAAAAACTAAGGTAGGCAGAATGATAACCTGCCGTTTTGGCTTGTTTTGCGTACAGTAAAAGTGAGGGATAATCTTGCTGTTCCAAGGCGATAGCACATTTATTATTTAATATATGCAAACATAGTTTATCATCCTGTTCACATTTTTTTAAAATTGTATCTAATAGTGAAATAGCATCATCATACTGATGTAATAGGGATACTATATTGGCTTTTGTCACTAAATTATAATACATACGTTTTAAATATAAGCCTTTTTTTAGATATTCATCCGCTTTTTCACAATATACAAGGCTATGATAGATATCACCCAAACGTAGATTAAGTTCTGCTAAACGAAAATACAGCCATGCATCGATTGCCTGATATTTCGTAAATTTATAGTTTTGAATTATTTTATTATATTCTTTTTGCGCTTCTTTCCATGATTTATTTTTCTCTAAGTTATAGGCATAACATACGGATAAAAGATGCTGTTCTTCTATATCTAAAATACAGATAAAATTTTTCATAAATACTTCATCAAAGAAAAACGTCTTATGATCTTCAAAAAGATAGGTTAATGTATATGCCAAAATGTACTGATGAAATACCGAAGTTTCCATATAAATATCCATGTTATCTTCAATATCAGTATATACTTCATGAAGAAACGACATATCAAATTCTAAAATGGCTTGTAGTATAGTAACAATATCAAACTTGCACACATGATTTTCATAAGTTTTCCTGATCAATAAAGAGTTCATGAAATATTTTCTTTTTTGTATATTCCGCAACATCCTTTTTACCATGTTCAATATCACTTAGAAAAGATGGGGTAATTCCAATCATATCCGCAAAATAGTTCAAAGACAGGTTTTGTTTCTTACGATGATAACGAAGAAAGAAACCAAAGCATTTACTATCATGATGGGATGTATATTCTGTTTCAAGAAAACTCATGCGATTACCTCCTTCTATAAAAAGAAAGAAGTGATCAAATGTACAACCACTTCTATCTAAATTGTTATTTATGCGTAAGTTCTTACCGGTAATACTAACTGTAAGACAGAATCATCATCAACGGATTGGATGATAAAAGGCTTCATTTCTCCACACAGACTGAATTTTACCAAAGAGCCGCTTAATGCTTTGATTGCATCAAATACGTAACGTCCGTTGCAGCTGATTTCAAGAGCGTTTCCACTAAAACTTGCACTGCTTAAGACTTCTGTAGAGGAACCTACTTCAACAGATTTACTGGATAATACACATTCCTGCTCACTTAAATTAAATTTAATAACGGATACACCATCATTTTTAATAAAGCTTGCACGGTCAATGGCATTTAATAAATCATGAGCGTCAATTGTTAATTCATAATCAAACTGTAAAGGTATCAAACGGCTTGTTTCCGGATAAACACCATCAATCAGACGAGTCTGTACAATGGTATCATGAATGATAAATTGTGCTTTCTTATCATTGACAGCAATTTCAACATCGCCTTCCCCTTCTAAAGTTTTTACAACTTCTTGAAGAGATTTTGCCGGAATCGTTATATTAAAGTTTAAAGATTCTTCTATTTCTACTGTCTTTTTAGCTAAACGATAAGAATCGGTAGCAACACAATGTAATTGATGTTCTTTACATTGGAAGTTAACACCTGTTAATACTGGACGTGTTTCTTTATCACTGGTCGCAAAACTAGTTTGTAATATAATTTTCTTTAAAATATCTTCACTTACATTAAAACATTCGTTTGGTTTAGAAAAATCAATCGCAGGATATTCAGAAGCTCTCATACCATTGATTCTGAATTCTGCGGTATTGCCGGAAATCTTTGTTAATGATCCATCTAACATTTCAAATTCAATTTCATCAGCATCTATCTTACGTACAATCTCTAAAATATATTTTGCTTCAATGACAATAGATCCCATATCGTGAATTTCTAAGACACAATGTTCACTCTTTTTTAATTTTGTTTGAATGGAAATGTCAGAATCGCTACCTGTTAAAATTAAGCAATCCATGGTAGCTTCAATTTTCACACCAGAGAAAGCTGGTAAAGGTGAAAAGGTTGAGATAGCTCTGGCAGCTACGGATAATGCGTTATAAAATTCTTTTTTGCTTACTTTGAAGTACATGAGTGGAGCTCCCTTCTTTATCTTTTATTTATAATGAAATAATAATAAGTATGTGGAAACTGTGGAAAACTTCAGTATATCCCATAACATACGTTTATTTTAACATATTTTTGCTGTGGATGAAACGTTGAAAGATGTTGATAACTTTTTTATTTTATCCCCAGCTTGTTTTCAATCTGTAATAATGCCTGCTGAAAGGTTTCTTTTTCCTTTAACAATTTTACCATTTTTTCATAACTAGCCATTATTGTAGAATGATCGCGGTTACCAAATTCAAAGCCTATTTTCACAAATGGCATTTCTAAATGTTTACGACATAGATATACGGCTATATGTCTGGCATTGGCGATATTTTTGGTTCTTGATTTGGATTCTATCTGCGTTCTTGTTAATCCATAATATTCACAAACCGCTTTTTTTATTTTCTTAGGTGTTAATTCATCATCCACTGCAATGACGGGATTTTCTTTAAATATTTCCTGCGTAAATGCTAAATCAATTTTTTCCGGATTATATAATATTGCTTTAAAGAAAAGTTCATTTAAAGATCCTTCAAGTTTTCTTACATCACTGGAAAACCGTGTTGCTAAATAATCAAGAACTTCATCTTCAATCATGATTTCTTCTTTTCGTCCTTCCATCTTTTTTTGCAAGATAGCTTTGGCTGTTTCGAATTCCGGAGAACCTACGGAAACAGAAAGACCGCTGGAAAAGCGTGAAATCAGACGATTTTCGATACCTTTTAATTCAGTAGGATGAATATCACTGGTAATAACAATTTGTTTATTATCACTAACCAATTTATTGTAAAGGTTAAAGAAGATTTCTTGTGAAGTACTTTGTTTCAATCGTTGAATATCATCAATTAGCAGATAATCAACAGAACAAATCATTTCTTTGACCTCTTCTACTGTTTTATTTTTCATAGATTCAATCAGTAAAGTGACAAAATCTTCACTATATATGTAAAGAACTTTTTCATCAGGTTTATTTTCTTTTACAAAATTACCGATGGCATGTAATAAATGGGTTTTTCCTAATCCCGAGTTACCAAAGATAAATAATGGGTTATTAAACTTACCGGGATAATGACAGGCGGACATGGCAGCCGCATAGGCTTCACGGTTATTCTTGCCGACAACAAAGCTGTCAAAGGTATATTCTTTTTTTATTTTATCCTCAAACATGATTTCATTTCTTCTTCTCACCGCTGAGGATGGTTGTAACAAATCGACTTCATTTCTTAATAATATTTGACAGGATACTGGCTGATCCAAAACCTGAGATAATTTTTCCTGAATCAGATCAATGGATTCCATCATTATTTGTTTATTAATTTTAAATGGAACAATGATGGTTGCCAATTCACCATCTATATCATATAACGATGAATCCTCTTTAAACCATGCATTAAAAACAGCATCATCAAAATGCGCATTTTCATTTATGAGGGTCAATGTTTTTTGCCAGATCTGATCCAGCTGTATACTAGCAAACTTTGACAT